>CAVYKD010000003.1:0-925829 GCA_963769035.1 uncultured Solirubrobacterales bacterium | reverse complement strand
CCACCTACGACCAGAACCGCTCGCTCTCGGCGGGCTTCGCGTCGACCATCCGCCATTCGGTGATCCGCCCGTCCGCGATCCGCAGGAGATGGGCCGCGAAGTTGTGAAGGGAACGCTCGCCTCGGTGCGCGCGAATCTCGACCATGACCAGGGTCAGGTCGGAGTCCACCGGGACCGGCGGCTGGGTCAGCCCGACGCTGAATCGTGCGCTGGGGAGGTCCATCGCCTCGAGGCGGCTCAGGTATGCGTCACGGCCCTCGACCTCGTCGATCCCGCCCTCGGCGTTGGTGATGTGGGCGACGAGATCCTCGGCGAGCATCGTCCGCATGGCGTCGAAGTCGGCCGCCGAGAAGGCGCGCAGGAACCGACCTGCAACTGCGGTTGGCTCGTCCGAGTCGATCTTCGCTCCTGCCACGCGGGCGGAGGATAGATCGGTCCGTGTGTGTCCGCCGGTGTGTGCGCATCTGCGGAAGGTTCTTTGGCGGTGACCTGACCGGTGTTAGGGTCGGCCCACCCCCTGATCGGATTACGAGAGGTTGGTGTTCCGTGACTCGCAGGGCCTCATTCTTCGCAGCGCTCCTCATCGTCGCGGTGTCCGCGTCGGCGCTGCCGGCCGGCGCGACGTTCCCCGGCGCGAACGGGCCGATCGCCTTCCGTCTCGACCGGCTCGGAACTGGCGAGAGCAAGCCGCTTCTCCGCGCGCTGTCCGACGGAACCGAGATCACCGTGCTTGACGAACGGCCCGGGTTCGGCACCGACTGGCGCGCCGATGGCGCCCGGGTCGCCTTCGACTTCGTCGAGCGCGACGGCGACGTTCAGATCGCGACGATGGCGTCCGACGGAAGCGGCGCCCAGGCGCTGACCCGGGGTCGCGGCATCCACGAGCTGCCCTCCTGGTCGCCGAACGGTCGCCGGATCGCGTACGACTTCTCGCCCAGCACGGATTTCAACTCGCCCGAGTTCGAGACCCACCTGTGGACGATGCGGGCGGACGGCAGCGGCAAGCGCCGGCTCCCGATGCGCTCACCGGGCTTCGATGTCGAGCCGCGCTACTCGCCCACCCGCGATCAGATCGCCTTCGGGCGAATCCGGATCGGCGCGGACGGAGACTTCAGCCAGGCCGTCTTCGTCGTCAGCACCCGAACCCATCGGGTTCGGCAGCTGACGCCGTGGAAGCTCTCATCCGAGCATCCGACCTGGTCACCCGATGGACGCTGGGTCCTCTACAACAACTCACCCAACGGAACCGTTCAGATGGTGCGCCCTTCCGGCAAGCAGCGCCAGACGATCGCCCCGGCGACGAGGGATTTCGGCGGCCACAAGCCATGGTTCTCGCCCGACGGCACGCAGATCCTCCTCATGTGCGAGAACCAGGGAACTCGCAAGCGACCTCCGCGGGACTACAACCAGGACATCTGTGTGATGAACGCGGACGGGTCGAACCTCGTCCACCTGATCAGCACTCCCGATCGTCACGAGAACTGGCCCAGCTGGGGCCCGGCGGTGCCCTGAGGGTTGTGGCGTCCGGGGCCGACGTGCCTCGACGACGGCTGCCCTCGCTCACCGAAAGACGCCGATCGTCTCGACGTGGTCGCCGTTCCAGTCGCCGGCGATCGGGGTGTCCCCGCTGTCGCCGAATGGACGCTGGATATCGGCGCCCCCGGAGGAGAGGCTGTTTCTGAGGAAGAAGGTCTCGGCACCCGGCCGGTAGACGCCGATCGTGTCGATCCCGTCTCCGTTCCAGTCGCCGGTCACGGGGATGTCGCGAGGGACACCAAAGGGAACCTCGGTATCCGCGACTCCCGACGAGAACCCGTTGCTGAGGTAGAAGGTCTGGTTGCTCGGCCGGTAGACGCCGATCGTGTCGGTCCCGTCGTTGTTCCAGTCGCCGGTGACGGGGACATCGCCGCCGTCGCCGAAGGGAGCCACGATCTCCGCAGCTCCCGACGAGAAGCCATTGCTCAGCAGGAAGGTCCCGGCACCCGGCCGGTAGACGCCGATCGTGTCGATCCCGTCTCCGTTCCAGTCGCCGGTCACGGGGATGTCGCCGGGATCGCCGAACGGGACGTCGATATCCGGCGTGCTCGACGAGAAGCTGTTGACCAGGTAGAAGGCTCGAGCGCTCGGCCGGTAGACGCCGATCGTGTCGGTTCCGTTCCCATCCCAGTCGCCGCTCACCGGCAGGTCGCCCAGCTCGCCGTATGAGGCCTCGACATCCGCGATGCCCGACGAGAACCTGTTGCCCAGGTAGAAGCGGCCGGACGGATTCAGCGCAGCAGCCTGCGAGACGTACTGCGTATCGATCGAGTCCGTGATCACCACGTTGGTCCTCGAACCCCACGCGGCGAGGATGTCGGCGCGGGTGTACGGGGCGCCGCCGGAATGCAGCGAGAGTCCCCAGTCGAGCAGGCTGCCGGGGCAGGGTGTCGCAAGCAGAGGCAGATAACCGGCTGAGTCGGGCGGCAATGTGTAGATCATCTGGGTCTGCATCAGGGGGATCGGCTTCTGCTCGGTGTAGTCGTCGAGGGTCGGCGCGCCCCCGGGAACCTGGGCGTTCGGGATCGGGTTGAACGGATATGCCTCGATCGCGCGGTTGGCGGAGGCCGCTTCGCTCGGATCGGCGCAGAGGCCGTACTCGTTCGGTTGCAACACCGGCGCCGGCCCCGCTTGATTCGGCCACAGATTGACCACGGGCACGTACCGGTCGGCGAGTTGCCCGGCGGCTCCCGGAGTCCTCTCGAGCCCGTAGCCGCACTCCTCGAGGCTCTGCTGGTCCCATGAGAAATCCCCTCCGGTTCCGAGAGGCTGGTACGGGCCGTTGCCCGGCCCCGCGTCGAGCAGGACGATCACGTTGCGGCCGGTCCTCCTGACATCGGCGATCGTGCGCGACATGAGATCCGAAGCCACCTCGTCGTCGGCATGGATCGGATACGAGACGTCGCACAAGCTCACATCGTGAAAGGGGTCCTGGCCATCGAGCTCGCCCTGGAGCTGCTCCATCACTTGTGCCGAGCCTCCGTCGAACGGACAGATGTGGTTGAGATCGAGGATCACGACCTCCTGAGGGTGCTGCCTGGCCCAGACCGCGACCGTGTTGATCTCTTGTTCGAGCTCGCTCTGGGAGAGGAGCGAGTGGATCGGCCACCAGTCACCCCTCGCGTAGGCGGCGCGAAAGTCGAGATAGCGGATTCCCGCCTCGAGCTGCTCGCGGATGTTCAGCGTCTGGCTCACGGCCCAGTTGCGCGTGATCCCGTTGCCCAGCGCGGCGAGCGGCTGAGAGAGGTGACTGCAGCCCCCCGTCTCGTTAAGCTCGAGCACCTGGCCCAGATTGACGGTGGCCGAGTCATGCGTGCCCGGGAACGTCACATCCCAGAGCGGGACGTCGGCCCCGTTCTGGAACCTGCACTGCATCCAGCTGCGCGGGTCGGGGCAGACGCCGCTGAGCTGCCCGGGGCCCGGGCCGTCGTCGACGTCGACGACGACGCGGTCGTCGCCCGACCCGTGGCTGACCGCTTGGGCGTCCAGCTCGAATCCAGCCTGCCCGAGTTCACCGCCCGGGAACTCATCGAGGGCGAGGCGGTGCGGCAACCCGCCGACTTGGTAGATGTCAGCGGCGTGGTCGCCGGAGGAGACGCCGTCGGCGCCGAGGAGGAACGTGCTGGCCGCCGAGACGCACGGCTCCGCGATGTTCGGCAGGCCGTGCCCGATGCCGAGCAGACCGTCGTACCGCAATTCGAGACCGTGTTCGAGCGCTCCCTCGACCGCCCAAGGGGAGTAGGCCATGTTCATCTCGAAGGCAAAGGTTCGAGCCTCGGAAGACCACAGATCGGCGGCGGTGACACGGTTCGTCCCGACGCCCAGATTGGTCCCGACTATGCCGCCGTCATGGAGAGTCACGTTCATGGTCCGGGCGGTTGCACCGCCACCGCCAACCGTCGTGCCGTTGAGCGCATCGGCGCCATCCGTGCAGGTCACGTCGCCGCTGCTCAGCAGAACCGACTCGGGCTGGCTGCTCGAGACGGTGACGTCCAGGGCGCGCGTGAGAATGCCGGAGGATCGTGCTGCGGCGCCCGATTTCGACGGCCTAGTGGGTCGGACGCCCCGGGCGAGCGCCCTGCCGCGCTCGGTGAAATGCCAAACGTGGTCGACCTTGCGACCTCGAAAGAGATCGCGCCCGTGCTTCACCTCGACCTCCACCAGCCGGAGAGCGCGGCGACCGGGCCGCTGCCCGCCCCGCCTCGCCGCGGTGGCGAGGCGCCTGCCCGCGCGCCCGTCGAAGACTGCTCGAAGGCGACCGACGCGCCGATGCTCGGGCGCCACGGCGTAGGTGTGGCGCGAGATCGGTCGCTCCGAGCTCGGCTTCCGATAGACGGCCACCGTGGCCCGGTGGCTCTCGCCCCTGGGGAGGTCCGGGTACCTGATCGCGAGTCGGACGACCGCGCTGTGGGCGGTTGTGGCGCGGACGCTCGCACCTCCCACGGTTGGCGGCTTCGCGATCGATGCGGCGATCTTTGCGCGGGCGCCCGCACCCGGTGCGGCATGGGCGTCGGCGGCTGGGACGGCGATACACACCAGCGCGGCTACGCCGAGCGCGGGCAGCCGTCGGATCGGTCTGTTGTGCTCCACCCTTTCCCGTTCCCTTCTCCGCTCCACCGATTGGGTCAGTGTGTGCGGTCACCGCAAACCTACCCTCGCGGGTTCGTGGTTCGCAAGTCCCGTTGTGCACATCGGTGGGCGACGCCGCATGGCCGGGTGCGGGTCCAGATCGAGCGATGAGTCAACAGGGGCTGACCCCCAGCGTTCAGTGACTCCGCTCGGCTGAATGCAGGGGCCTGTCGAGGAGCGTTACCACGATCTGTGTGCATGCTCGGCGACGGTGGGGTGAACTCGCACAGTCACACCCCGCCGGATCGCGCGAACGAACGCGGTGAGCATCACCCGCTCGAGCGGAGCAGGTGGGTGAAAGAAGGGGCACACCCTTGACCTCGCGTTTCGGTGGAGTAGGATCGGCCGATCGGGGGTTGGGAATGACGGTCTCTGCACAGGCCTTCGTGGCCAAATTGGGGGTTCTCGCCGGAAGTGCGATCGCGCTCGCGGCTCCCTCTGCGGCAAGCGCCGCGACCTTCGAGCCCGCCGCCTCGTGCCCGCCGATGCCGGAGGGAATCGAGGAGCACCTGACGGCGAACAACACAAGCTGCGGGTACCTGGTCGTGCCCGAGAATCGCGCCACGAACAGCGAGCGCACGATCCGGCTCCTGGTCGCGATCGTGCCGGCGAAGTCGCCGACGCCGGCGCCCGACCCGATCGTGTTCCTCGTCGGCGGCCCGGGCGGCGCCGCGGTCACGCAGATCCGGGGCGCCGTCAAGGGCGGGATGAACGACACGCGCGACGTCATCTTCCTCGAGCAGCGCGGAACGCGGTTCAGCGAGCCCGAGCTGACCTGTCCCGAGCTCGGTCCCGCAAGGTTGCGCACCGTCGGCAGGGGCTCCTACGACGCGAAGACCCGCCGCTCCCTCCTCAGGGCGGTCGGCAGGTGTCGCGCCCGGCTGCTCGCGAGCGGCATCGACCTCTCGGCCTACAACACCACCGAGAACGCCGCCGACCTCGCCGACCTGCGCGTGGCAATGGGAATTCCCGTGTGGAACGTGTACGGCGGCTCCTACGGGACCGATCTCGGGATCACCTACTCCCGCGATCACCCGGAGGGGATCCGCAGCGTCGTGATCGACTCGATCGTCCCGCCGGACGTCGCCAGCCTCTCCTGGACCTGGACCGACGTCGAGGACGGCACCGGCAACCTCTTCCGGGCGTGCAAGGCGCAACGCGCCTGCGCCAAGCGCTACCCGCGCCTCGCGGCGACCTTCAACCGCCTGGTCGGCCGGCTCGAGCGCGATCCGGTCACGATGCGGATCAAGGACGAGGAGGGCAAGCGGGTCAAGGTCCTCGTCGACGGCGCCGCGCTCGTCAACTGGATCACCGAGGCGACCACGAACGAGCCCGCCGAGGTGCCGGCGGCGATCGACGCCGCGGCCCGCGGCCGACCGCGTGCCGTGGCCGAGGCGCGGCTCGCGGCGACCGACCCGGGGATCGAGGCGAGCGGGATGCAGCTCAGCGTCCTGTGCAGCGAGTGGATTCCCTACGAGCCGTTCTCGGCGATTCGAAAGCAGGGCCGGCGGAGCTTTCCCGGGCTGCCGAAGGCGGTCCGTTCGCAGGCGCCGGGCCTGCCCTTCCTCGCCAACGGCGCCTGTCGCGAGTGGGCCGTTCCGACCGCGCCGCCCGCGATCCGGGCGCCCGCCGCCGGCTCGCTCCCGACGCTCGTCCTCGGCGGGACGTTCGATGCGCTGACCGGTGATCGCTGGGCGCGCTACGTCGCCGGCCAGCTCCCCAACTCGACCCTGGTGATCGTCCCGGCGGCCGGCCACGGCGCGCTCTTCAGGGACCCGTGCCCGACGAGCATCTTCGCCTCGTTCCTCGCCAACCCGGCCGCCCCCGACACCAGCTGCGTGCCGGGGATGAAGCCGGCCTCAGGCTTCCAGTTCAACCTCGGCAGGTGACTCCGCGGTGATGGTGCACACCGAGAAACAGGGCGCTTAGGCTGGCGCGATGTTCGGCGGGGGTGGAGCACGAAGGGTTTCTGGGGTTCTCGCCGCTGCCGGGATGCTCGCCTGCCTGGTGGGCGCAACCGCCAGCGGGCAGGGCGTGTCGCTCGAGCCGGCGAGGTTCGAGCCCGGTCCCTGCCCGACGAAGCAGGTCGACCCCAACGTGGCGGAGGTGCTCAGCGGGGCCCGCTGCGGCGTCCTGATCGTTCCCGAGAACCGCACGGTCTCGGGCGGCCGGACGATCCGCAACTCGGTCGCGATCGTCCCGGCAGCCTCGCCGACGCCGGCGCCCGACCCGATCGTCTACGTGCACGGTGGCCCCGGGAGCAGCGCGATCCTCGAGGCCGGCGAGCTCGTCGCCGTCGCGAACATGAACCGGGACCGCGACCTGATCCTCATGTCCCAGCGCGGGAACCTTCATTCCGAGCCCGACCTTACCTGCCGCGCGGTCGACCGCTTCAACGCCCGCGCCGTCAGCCTCGGCCTCGACTCCCCGAAGACGAAGCGCCTGCGAAGGCAGGCGACGAGGACGTGTCGCCGCGACGCGCTCGAGCAGGGCGCCGACCTCGCCGCCTACAACACCACCGAGAGCGCCGCCGACCTCGAGGACCTTCGCACGACGCTCGGGATCCCGGTGTGGAACGTCGTCGGGCACTCCTACGGCACCCAGCTCACGCAGACCTACATGCGCATCTATCCGGCGGCGATCCGCGCCGTCGTCCTCGATGGAGTGGTTCCGGCCGACCAGGCCAGCTACGGCCTGCTCTGGAGGGCCGTCGGCGAGGGCTTCCACGCCCTGGTTCGGGCCTGCAACGCTCAACGCGCGTGCCGAAGGGCCCACCCGAAGCTGGGCAGGACGTTCAACCGACTCGTCCGCGAGGCGGCTTCCGACCCGGTGACCACGAGGGTGAAGACCGACGCCGGCAAGCGGGTCAAGGTGGTGCTCGACGCCTCGACGCTGGTGAGCTGGCTGGTGGTCGCCAGCCACCTCTCGAGCGGCGCTCCGGCGGCGCTCGACGCGCTCGCCGACGGCCGCCCGCGCCCTCTCGCCGAGCAGTGGGCTCTCCCGAGGCTGAATCCCGCCGGATTCGAGCATTTCTCCTGGGGGCTGCTCAACAGCGCCACCTGCGCCGAGTGGTCCGAGGGCCGAAGGGAGGAGGTCGGCGAGGGGCGCCGCGCCTTCCCGAGATTCCCCTCCTCGGTTTGGCCCAGGGTGCCGCAGGTCCCCTTCCACAGGTCCGACTGCCGGATCTGGGGTGTCCCGAAGGCATCGCCGACGCTCCGCCAGCCGACGGTCAGCGACATCCCCACGCTCATCCTCAACGGCAGCTTCGACGCCCAGACCGCGGCCTCGAACGGGGCCCATGTCGCAGGGTCGCTGTCCAACTCCACCAACGTGATCATCCGCGGCGCCGCGCACGGGACGTTCTTCGCGTCCCCCTGCGCCGCCGGGCTGATCACCTCGTTCTTCGACGACCCGGCCGCGCTCGACACGACGTGCGTCGCCGACGTCAAGCCGCCGAAGTTCAGCGTCGGGTAGCGGGGGGCGCCGAGCGCCGAGGAGGACGAGGTATGGAGATCAAGGTGAGGTTCGTCGGCCGGCACGCGGCGAATCCAACGGCGAGGCGGCGGGGGCGGGTTCGGTCCGGTCCACACACACCCGACTTGTCCACATGTTGCAATCGGTAGTAGGGGTGGGTTAGGGTCACTCAGGTTTCGTCTTGGGGGTTCGCACGGTGAGGGCAGTTGACACAGTGAGGGGTACGGCAAGGGGCGGGTTGGTACGCCGGTGCATGGTGGCGGCCACCGTCGGCATCGGCGCCCTCCTCGGTGGCATGGCAACGGGCGCGGCGGCCCAGGGACCGGCCGCGGTGCTGCCGTCGTTCGTCGAGGCGACGTGCCCGGAGGGCATCCCGCCGAACGTGGTCAACCCCCGGTGCGGGTACCTGACGGTGCCGCAGAACCGCTCCGATCCGAGCAGCGGCGAGGTCCGCCTCACCGTGGTGCGGATTCCACCTGTCACCGCCACCCCCGGCGCCCAGCCGATCGTCTACCTGCACGGCGGGCCGGGTGGCGACTCGCTCGCGGTCGCGGGCGATCTCGTCGAGTTCGGGATCAACCAGACCCATGAGGTGATCACACTCTCCCAGCGTGGCACCTTCGGGTCGGCCCCGGCCCTGCCCTGTCGCTCGATCGACAACTTCCGCGCCAACTCACTCGACCTCAGGCTGTACGCGAGCTCGACCGCACGGAGACTCGACAAGGCGGTGTCACGGTGTCGACGTACGCTGGTCGGACAGGGGATCGACATCGCCGCCTTCAACACGCTCGAGAACGCGGCCGACGTCAATGACCTGCGTCACGCGCTCGGGATCGCCGAGTGGAACGTCTTCGGGCACTCCTACGGAACGGAGCTCGTGCTCACCTTCATGCGCCTCTACCCGCAGGGCATCCGCTCGGTCGTCATCGATGGAGTCGTGCCGCCGTCGGTTGCCTCGATCGGCTGGACATGGCCGAGCTTCAGGGAGTTCTTCGACAACATGCTGCAGGCGTGCCGAGAGCAGGCCGCGTGCAAGCAGCGCTACCCCGGGATCGGGAAGACCTACATCCGGCTCGTCAACCGCCTCCAGAAGGATCCCGTGACGACGAGGATCAGGACCCCGGCCTTCGAGCGGCGCGTCAAGGTGACGATCGACGGCGGCGTCCTCGTCAACTGGCTGACCGCCAAGTCACACTTCGCGGCCGAGGTCCCGAACGCGATCGACCGGCTGGCGCACAACCGGCCGAAGTCGATTGCCAGGGACTGGGCCGGGTTCCGGGCGCTTCCGCGGGAGTTCCGCGGCAACTTCGGCCACGGTTTCTCCTACAGCGTCTGGTGCAGCGAGTGGATCCCCTACGAGTCGGTGAAGCACCAGCTCAGGGAAGCCAGGAAGGCCTTCCCCGGCTTTCCTCGGTCGGTTCGCGCCCAGGGGCCGCAGCTGACCTTCCTGCGCGATATCTGCAGGCGCTGGAAGGTGCCGGCGGCACCGGCGTCGATCCGCGACGTCACCAACAGCACGATCCCAACGCTCGCGATCACGGGCACGTTCGATGCCCAGACCGGCGCGCAGTGGGGAGCCTACGCCGCGAGCACGATCTCGCCCTCGACCGTCGTCACGGTCCCCGGCGTGGCGCACGCCGCGTACACGAATCCGTGCGCCGCCGAGGTCATCAACTCGTTCTTCGTCAACCCGCTGGCGCCCGACACCGGCTGCGTCGCCTCGGTTCATCCGAAGGAGTTCGTCATCGGGCCTCCGTTGGGGGGCAAGTGACGATCCATCGCGACCCCCCGGCGCGTCGAGCCTGATCCTGGAGGGGGATTCCTGATGACGCCGACCTCACCGAGCGACCCGACGCGATCGATCCCGCCGGCGCGCCGAATGGCCCCGGTGATCGCGTTTGCGGCGGCGGTCGCGATCGCGGCCGGCGGCTCGGCGCTCGCGCCGAGCGCGCTTGGCGCAGGCGGCGGCCTCGTCCTCAACCCGACGGCGGGGGAGCGCGTCTCGGCGAAGCCCCTGCGGATCAAGGTGCGGGCCGGCAGGCACGCGCGCGTCAGGGCGCGACTCAACGGGCACCGGGTCGGCGAGTGCGTATGCCGGAGTCGCCGCGGTGTCCGCAGCCTGCGTGTCTCGGCCACTCACGGGCTGCGTCACCGCAGGAACGTTCTCCGCGTATCCGTCCTGCCTCGGGGATCCGATCGCGCGCGCCGGGCGAAGGTGGTCTTCCGGGTGCGGGGCACCCGCCCACTCGCCGGGGCGGGACGAAATCGGAAGGTGGGGCTCGGTGCCGGTATCGAGCTCGACGGCTCCGCTTCGAGAGTCCATCCGAAAGCGCGGGTTCCCGGCTCGAAGCGCCACTTCCACTGGCGCCTGCTCAAGGCGCCGCCCGGCAGCGACCTCGCTCGCGGCGGGTCGGGGAAACGAGCCGGCTTCGAGAACCTCGGGCGTCCGGGCCGCTTCCGCGCGCGACGCTCGGCGACGCCCGGCTTCAGGCCCGATCTGCCGGGCAGGTACCGGCTCCAACTCGAGGTCAGCGCCGACGACGGGACCCGCGGGAGTGACAAGGTCACCCTGCGCGTCGATCCCGATCCGCTGGTCCCGATCAACACGATGGCCAAGCCCGCCGGCGCCTCGTCCTTCGGGGTGAGGGTCGGCGAGCAGTTCTACCCCGACCCGGGCGACTCGAAGCAGTGGCTTCAGCTCGTGGCGCTGCGGCCCGACACCCTGGAGCTGATCTCGAACCGCTCCTACGACTGCCCCGAGGCGACCGCGAACCCCTTCGTCAACCAGACCGCCGCGGTGCAGGGCTGCGTCCGCCGGCTGAGCGCCGATCTCGAGCAGCTCAAGGAGACGGCCAAGACGGCCGACGGCCCGAGCCCGATAGTGATCGCGGTCTCCCAACCGCCGAATGGCGCGGCCCCGAGCCGCACCGCGCCCTGGCAGGCGCAGCCACCGGTCGGCGCGCAGGAGCTCCTCTTCAAGCTCGACCTGCCCGGGAGCGTGACATGGAGAAATCAGTGGAATGCGCTGCTCCGGGGCCGGATGTCGGCGATCGGGCGCTTCGGCGGTCCCGCCACACGCCACGACAACCTGGACCTCGCGGACCTGCGCGACACCGGCGAGATCAAGGGGTTCCTGCTCGCCGACAACAAGGGGTCCTACACGAGCTTCGAGTCCGAGGCGCTGGTCCCGTTCGACACCCTGGCCGCCGGGTCGGGCCCGACGACCAGCGTGATGACGGTCGGCTCGCAGAAGTTCACGGAGCCGGTCCCGGAGTCCTCACATGGGGGGTTCCACGTTCTCTACGTCGATCGCAGGGACCTGAGCACCGCCTCGGCGTACTACGACACCGGGGCCGTGTCTCGGGATACGGCGGTGAACTCGATCAACGCGATGACCAGAACGATCCTCGAGGCGATCGGCGACAAGCGAAGCGGGGCGTTGGTCGTTGTGCAGAGCGTGGGCAGCTCGCAGGTCGACCCGGCCACGGCCGATGAGTCTGCGAATGACGCCGCCATGCGTCTCGTCGATGTGCTCAACGAGAGGCTCGGCGCGACCCGCAACCGGGCCTACCGAGCGCTCGACCCCCTGCTCGCCCCGCGGACCTGGTCCTATCGTCTGATCGCCAGGGGCGGCACCTCGCGTGGGGAGGGACTCGAGGCCGAGGGGCAGATGAAGAACGGCCTCAACGGCGTCCCCTCCCGCGGATTCCTGAGGCGCTCCTCGGTGGACTACGGATTCGACGTCGAGTCGTCAGGCGTCTCCGAAGCGGTCGGCAACCCAGGCGACCGCCTGCTCAGCGTCGCGCTGTCCGCCCCCGGCGACTGGCCGGAGAAGGGAGATCCCGGCCGCACCGCGGCGATCTCCTGGGTCGGAGGCCAGATCGGACTCGACAGCCGGCGCTCCCTTTACTGGACGCAGCCCTACACCCTCGGCTTCTGGACGCCGAAGGTGACGAAGCTCCAGGGCCTCACCTGCCCCTCGAACCCCGACGGGTTCACCTGCAAGAGGGACTTCACCTGGGCGAAGCAGGAGCTGATCGACGAGATCGGCTGGCTGCAATCCGCGCACGCGTATGTGACGACGCTCGCCGAGCCGTTCGCGAAGAACCAGCTCTCCTCCTGGGCCGAAGTAGCGAGCGTGGCCGCGGCGGTGAACGACCAGGTCCAGGCAGCCAAGACCGACAACGCGCTGCTCAAGGTCGAAGCCGCATTCAGGCTCACGCGCGAGCTCTCCGAGCTGATCCCGATCGCCGGACACGCCGTCAGCGCCGTGAACAGCCTCACCCAGGTTGCCCTGGAGTGGGCAAAGATCGACGCCGAGGGGTCCGAGGCGGGTGAGCCGTTCTCGGTCAGCGTGGCGGATGTGGGCAAGGAGCTGGTCCGGCGGTTGGAGGCGGTGCGCGAGACGCTCGAGAGCCAGCTCGTCAACGTGATCGCCGCCGACCACCGCAAGCTCCGCACGGTGGGGCTCTGTGGCGGGCTCGACCCGGCGTGCCCGGACCCCCCGCTCGACGACTGGCAGTTCACGAACACCGAACAGGGACGCGCCGCCCCGGTCGTTCGCGACGGCATCGAGGCCTATCTCTACGAGGTGCTGCTTCCCGTCAAGTACTCGGCCTGGGCGCCGCCGATCAGCGAGAACCGGTCGACGAACTGGTTCGGCCACCAACCCGCCGGCCAGACGATCCTGGGCTGGGAGTGCCCGTTCCACGACGAGCCGGAGACGGCGCAGCTGCCGATCCCGCTGCGGCGGGGGCTCGCCGACAGGGCCCCCGATCGCTGGCAGGTGATCGCCTACGCCTTCCGCACCGGCGCGGGGCTCTTCGGCGACCCCTATGAGATGCACCTGCCCGAGGCACGGGTCACCGACAGGATCTTCAAGCCGCCCGCCGACGGGGGGCTCGGGCTGTTCCCCGAATCCTTCTACTGGCGCGCGTTCGGGCCCCACCGGACCGTCCCGTTCGACTCGCCGGGGGAAAGAAACCCATTCTTCCCGGTGGAGAACGACCATGGCTATCCGCTGAGGGATTCCGAGGTCCGCTGGATAACCAAGGACGACCCGCCGGGGATCAAGCGCGGAAGCTGCGGATACTGAGGGAGGCCCTCACCACCCGGTCCCGCGCGCGGCGATGAGCGCCGGCCAGCGCCCTCGCGGCCGCCCGCTCACGCTCGAGACAGCCGGTAGAAGCGCTCGTCGAAGCTCAACAGCCTCGCGATCCCATCGGGGTCGCTGTCCGCGACCTCGACGTCCGTGATCTTCCACTCGGGAAAGGCCGCCTCGACGTCGCCGCGGTTGGCGCCGCGCGGCAGCGGTCCTCGCCATCGCGGTGCGAACACGTCGAGCAGCACGGTCGCATCCTCGGCTGCGATCGCGCTGACCTCGCGGCCCATCGCCAGACGCTGTTCAGCGTTGAGGCCGTGGAAGGTCCCGGTGTCCAGGACCAGTCGGAAGCCGCTGCCGACTTCGGTGCCTCGGAGGTTGGTCACGTCGCCCTGGATCAGCCGCACGTCGAGACCGGCCTCGCGCGCGCGCTCGCGAGCCCGCTCCAGGGCGTTCTCGACCAGGTCGACGCCGGTCACCTGCCAGCCGCGCTCCGCCAGCTTGATCCCCCAGACCGCGCTCCCGCAGCCGAGGTCGAGCGCGCGACCGAACGGCGGCTCGCGTCCCCTCTCTTCACGCGCGAAGAGCTCCGCGAGCTTGTCCGCGAACGGCGGATGCTCGGCAAGGTCCTCCCAGGGATGAAACCCGAGCCGGTAGAACAGCCTGTACGGGACCGCCATCGCGTCCTCCTCGGGGGACTTCCGTCGGTGTCTTCCTACCACCGATCCGGCGCGTTTCCAAAGCGGGCGATCTCAGGCGTGCGAGACGATCTCGCCGGAAAAGTGACCAGGTGGCCCACGGCGCGCCGAGCTACTCGGATTCCTCTGAGCCGATCATCAGCTCGCCTCCGGCGCTGCTGATTCCGCGGCCGGCAAGCTGCTCGCGAAGCCGCAGCAGAGCCAGGTCCTTCGCCTTCGCCTCGAGCATGACGTCGAAATCACGGACACCGGCCACCTCTCCGAGGAAGTACTCGAAGGCGATCGGGTCGATCAGATCGGCGTGACTTCGCAGTTGCGGCGCGACCGCGTAGCGCTCGGTGCGACGACCGACCTTTCGCTTGCGCTCCTCGACGTCCAGGCGCGGCGACGAGTAGTGGATCTTTGGCCGCGTCTCCCCGGGCCAGGTGCCGAGCGCGAGCTCCAGCGCCTCGCGATCGGTCAGTCCGTCCCGGTCCACGCAGCGGTGATGAAGAGCGTCCCAGACGACGGGAATCCCGCACCGGGCGCTGACCTTGATCACATCGCCGAGACCGTATGAGCGATCGTCGTTCTCGACCACGAGTCGCCCTCGAGCCGCCTCGGAGAGCCGCTCGAAGCCGGCGACGAAGCGATCGCTCCCGGCTTCGATTCCTCCCGCGGCGCCGCCGACATGGATGACGACGACCGCGTCGGATCCGAGCCCCATCGCGTCGAGCAATGCGGCGTGCACCTCGAGCTCGGCAACCGCAGCCGCCCGGACTGCCTCGTCCTCTGAGTTGAGGACGGTGTACTGGCCGGGATGGAGGGAGAGGCGGATGTGCTCTTCCCGCGCCCGGGCTCCGATGCGGGCGAGTGCGGTTGTGCACTCCTCGACCTGGCGGTGGAACTGCGGCAGCTCTGGGTGGCTCGCGTATGGGGCCAAGGCGCTCGCCATTCGGTACATGCCGATCTCGTTCTGCTGCAGGTAGTCGAGAATCGCCTCCAGCCGCTCGAGAGAGACCGAGAGGTGGGGACCCGACTGCCAGCGACGGCTGTCGTGCGACGGACGGCCGCCGTCGCCGAGGACCTTGACCGCGAAGCCGAGTCGGTGCCGACTCATCTCGCCGCCGCGCTTCTCCGCTTCGTCCTTCGCGATCGCCTATCCCTCACCCGGCGCTCGACCAGCGCCGCTTCGCCAACGGCATGGCCCACCTGCGCTACCGAGTCAGAACCTGATCAGGCGGTCGCCGAGGCGAGCAGGACCACGTTCGGGAGGCGCAGCGGCCCCGAGCCGCCCCCGGCTTCCGCCGCGGCCCGCGTGATCGCGTCCCAGGCCTCCTCCTGCGCCTCGCCGGCGTGCTGTTCGATCATCGTCCGAACCGGGGCTGCGATTGCCCTGACGTAGGCGGTGAAGTGCTCCGGCGAGTCGAACTCGATCATGATCTCCTGCTGCTCGACGGCGACGTTCGAGAACCCGCCACCCTCGAGCAATCCGCCGATCGCAGCGGGGGTGGGGCGGGAGAGGGGCCCCGGCGTTCCGGCCGGGGGCGGGGGCACGCCCAGGCGCTGCATCGTCGTGCCCATCGGGATCGAGAGAAGCGGGACCCGATCGGGCTCGCCCCACGAGCTGATCGCCATCCTTCCGCCCGGCTTGAGGAAGCCCCGGATACGCTCCGCGGCAGCCTCGGCGTCGGGTTCGAAGATGATCCCAAACCGCGAGACGGCGGCGTCGAAGCTCGCCTGCGGGAAATCGAGACTGGAGGCGTCCGACTCGATGAACTCGAGGTTGCCGAGACCGGCGGCCGCGGTGCGCTCACGTCCGAAGGCGAGCATCTCGGCGGAGATATCGGTGGCCACGACGCGGCCCTCCGGGCCGGCGCTCCGCGCGGCGGTGAGCGCCGGCTCGCCGTAACCGGCCGCGACGTCCAGAACCCGGCTGCCCGGCCCCACGCCGGCGAGCTCCACCAGCCGCTCGCTGATGCCCCCGTACGCGCGGTCATTGAACTCGCTCCACTCCTTCCAGCCAACCGCAGCGGAGTCCCATTGCTTGTGCTGCGCCTCGCGGAAATCGGCCGGATCGATCGCGCTGGATTCCATGCTCGCTCCTCTTCCCACCCGTTTCAGTGCACGGCGACCCTACCGCCTCGGTTGCCGGCGGAGCCGATGTGACGCGGCCGGCGCGGTCTCGAGGTCGCGCGCGGCGACGTCGCCGGAACCGCCGGTGACTACGCTGAGCGGGCGCCTTGACCTCGAACCGATTCCTCTACCTGCTCGTCTTCGTCGTCGGGATCACGACCCTCGGGGCCGAGATCGCGGCGGCCCGGCTGATGGCGCCCTTCTTCGGCGCCTCGACGATCGTCTGGGCGAACACGATCGGGGTCGTCCTGGTCGCGCTCTCGGTCGGCTACTGGTACGGCGGCAGGCTCGGCGACCGCTACCCGTCGGTGCGCAGCCTCTGCCTGGCGATGATGGGCGCCGCGCTGCTGCTGGCGATCGTCCCGCTGGTCTCGAGACCGTTCTTCGACCTCTCGGTCGATGCGCTCGATGAGATCGAGGCGGGGGCCTTCGTCGGCTCGCTCTTCGCAGTCCTCTTCCTGGTCGCGCTCCCGGTCGGGCTCGCCGGGACCTGCGCGCCCTGGGCGATCCGCCTCGCGGTCGAGGACGTCGCCCACGCCGGCCGCACGGCGGGCCGCCTCTACGCGATCTCGACCGTCGGCTCGCTGCTCGGGACGATGCTCGCCGCGCTCGTCCTCATCCCGCTGCTCGGCACCCAGCACACCTTTCTCAGCTTCGCCCTGCTGCTCGCGCTCGTCGCCGCCGCCGGGGTCGGCTGGCGGGCGGCGGCGGTACCGATCGCCGTCGCGGCGGCGATGGCGATCCCGGTCGGCACGGTGAAGGCGACCGACGAGGGCACGGTCCTCTTCGAGACCGACTCCGAGCACCAGTACATCCGTGTGATCGAGCAGCCCGACGGCGATCGAGCGCTCGAGCTCAACGAGGGGCAGGCGACCCACTCGCTCTACCGGCCCGGGTCGTTTCTCACCGACGACGTCTGGGACGGCTACCTCGTCCTGCCGTTCGCCGCCCGGTCCGCGCCGCCCGAGCGGATCGCGATCCTCGGCAACGCCGCCGGGACGACCGCGCGAGCCTACGGCCACTACTTCCCCGAAACCGTCGTCGACGGAGTCGAGATCGACCCGGAGCTCGAGGAGGTCGGCCTGCGGTACTTCGACATGGGCTCGAACGAGAACCTGACCGTCCACAGCGAGGACGCGCGACCGTGGCTCCGGCGCTCCGCGGGCGGCTACGACGTGATCATGGTCGACGCCTACCGCCAGCCCTACATCCCCTTCTACCTGGCGACCACCGAGTTCTTCGACCTCGTTCGCGATCGGCTCGCGCCGGGTGGCGTGGTGATCGTCAACGCCGGGCACCCGGAGGGCAACGACGACCTCGAGAAGGTCCTGAGCGCGACCCTCGCCGAGGTGTTCCCGAGCGTCCTTCGCGACCCGATCGAGCCGACCAACACGCTGCTGCTCGCGACCGAGGCGCCGGCCTCGGCGTCGAACCTGGAACGCGCGGCCGAAGCGTTTCCCCTCGAGCTGCGCAACCTGGCGCGGATCGAGGCGGCCCGCCTGGGGAGGAGGCTGACCGGTGGGGCCGTCTACACCGACGACCGCGCCCCGGTCGAGTGGCTGATCGACCGCTCGATCCTCGGCTACGCCGAGGATCAGTAGCCGGACATCATCCGCGCCGATAGCCTCCGGGGGGAGGTTGATTCGATCCCGGAGGGGCGGGTGCACAGGTGACGGCACGAAACGAGGTTCGCGTTCTCGGCCGCGAGGACGGCGAGATGCTCGGCGCCGCCGGCTCCTTCGACCGCTTCATGATCGACGGCGGCGCTACCGACGGTCGCTTCGCGTTGGTCGAGCACCGGATACCGGCCGGGTCGCTCGCCGCGCCGGTCCACCGCCACTCGCGCGAGGACGAGTTCAGCTTCGTCCTCGAGGGCCGGATGGCGGCGCTGCTGGGCGATCGCGAGGTCGAGGCCCGCGCCGGGGAGCTGGTGTTCAAGCCCCGCGGCGAGTGGCACACGTTCTGGAACGCGGGTGAGGGCCCGCTCCGCCTCCTCGAGCTGATCTCACCGGCCGGCTTCGAGCAGCTCTTCCGAGACGCCGAGGAGCGGCGGTTGCGGCGGGAGTCCGCGGGCGAACCGGAGAGCGATGAGCCCTCGCTCTCCGAGCGCTACGGCATCGACGTCGACATGGAGGAGACCCGGCGGCTCATCGCCGAGCACGGCATCTCCCTGGGCTAGCGCGAACCGCCGCGCTCAACGGGTGAGTTGAATCAGTAGCTGAAGACGGTCGCGCTCTCGCCGATCCACTCCCAAAGCGGGGTGGCGCCGCCGATCCGGGCGCACTCGACCAGCTCGCTCTCGTCGAGGTTCCGCGCCTCGAAGCAGATCGGGCAGACGAGCATCTCGCCGCCGCCCTCGGCGAACTGGTCGAACAGGCGCGAGACCGGCGGGGCCCCGGCCGACTCGATCGCCTCGGCGTAGCCCGGCAGCCCCAGTCGCACCGCCTCCTTGGTCAGGAACATCGCGACCGGCTTGCCCTTCGAAAGCGCCGCCCCGGCGACCAGGAACGCGATCGTCACCTTGTCGGCGTCCTCGTGGCCGGTCGTCAGGTTGATCACGACCTTGTCCGAGCCATTCTGCTCGCTCATCATTTCGCTCCCTTCGGTTCGAGGTCTGGGTTTCGGTGAGAGATCGACCGCGCTCGGCCGCGACGGCCGGCGGGTCGAGGATCAAGCGTCTCGAGCCCGCCGCTCAGCCGACGTCGAGGAGGTTCGGCCGCCCGGAGGCGTAGAGCCGGCGGTCGGCGGCCTTCAGCGGCTCGAACTCCGGCGGGTCGTAGAGGCGGTACATCCGCGGCGGCTCGGCCGTAGACCCGGCCGCCTCGAGCAATGCTCCCGCCGCGGCGCGTCCGCTCTCGTTCGCCCCCTCCATCGTCGCCAGGTCGATGTCGGTCTGGACGTAGTCGCCGGAGAGAAAGAGGTTCGGGACCTGCGAGCGCGCCGCCGGGCGGCTCTCCCAGGAGCCGATCGTGTTGATCAGCAGCGGCGTCGCGTTGCGGTTGCGCCCGAGCGTCCGGTCCCAGCGGATGCCGGGATCGAGGAACCACGAGTGCAGCAGCCCCGGCGTCTCGATCGCCGGGTCGGTGTCGTGCAGGTGCTCGCGGATCTGGCCCCAGACCTCCCGCTTGATCTCCTTCGGGCTGCAGCGCTTGGCGGGCTTGCCGGTCAGCGGCCCCGGGGTGTCCCAGTCGGAGATGTCGATCGAGAGGCAGTCGACCGCGCTGCCGTCGCCGTAATCGGCGGCGAAGTCCCGCTCGGCCCAGAACTGGGCCTGGGTGAGCGAGGTCAGCGCCCACTCGGAGTCCACGTAGGTGAGGTGGCCGTGGGTGAGGTCGATGCGCTCGGTGAGGAAGAGCTGGATCCCCGCCATCCAGTCGGTGTGGAGCTCGCGGATCCCCGCCAGCGCCGGGTCGCGGCGCAGCAGCTTCTTCGAGAGCAGCGAACGCATCCGCTCGGCGGGCATCGCGCTCACGAACCAGTCGGCCTCGACGCGGCGCTCGCGACCGCGCCGATCGCGCACCCGGGCGGCCGCGATCCCGTGGCGGTCGAGCTCCAGCCCCTTCACCTTCTGGCCCATGTGAAAGCGCACCCCGAGCCCCTCCAGCATCCGCACCCAGGGCCCGATCCAGGCCTCGTTGGTGGGACGGTCGAGCACCCGGTCGAGGGCCCCGTCGTTGCCGCGGCCCATGATGTTCATGATGAACGCCTCGGCCATGTTGCCGATCGTCCGCGTGCTCGCCACCTCCTCCTTGGCGGCGACCAGGGTGCGGGTGAGGCCGCGTGCGGCGATGTGCTGGTACTCGTGGGAGCGCTCGGCGGCGCCGATGAAGTCCCACCAGGACACGTTCTCCCACTGGCCGAAGCGGCGCTCGTCGGAGCTGGTCAAGAAGACGAGCAGGCGCTCGACGAAGTAGGCGGCCTCCTCGGGCGGCAGTCCCTGGCGGCCGGCGAACTCGTCGATCAGCAGCCGGCGCAGCCCCTCGACGGTCATCGCCTCCCGTGGGTCGTAGCCGAAGCCGAGAAAGAGCGCGTCCGGGCGCTCGTCGGCGCGCACCGAGCGGCCCTCGCTCGTGTCGACGAGGTTGTCCCAGACGCCGTTCGGGTTCGCGCCGTCGGGCGTGCGGCGCATCGAGTCGGGGACGTGGTGATAGAAGCCGGGGAAGAAGCGGAAGCCGTGCTCGCCGGGCAGCTTTCGCCGGCCGCCGGCGGCGCTGCCGGGCACGCCGATCGAGCGCGCCTTGCCGCCGAGGGCGACCGGCTCGTAGACGTGGACGCGAAAGCCGCGCTCGGCGAGCTCGTGCGCGACGGTGAGCCCGGCCATCCCGCCGCCGAGGACCGCGACGCGTCGCCCACGCTTCGGTGCGGCGATCGCCCGCGCCAGCAGCGGGTTGGCCGCCGCGCCCAGCGTCAGCGCGCCGGCGCCGGCGCCGCGGACGAAGCTCCGTCGGCTGATCCCCGCCTCGGCGGTCTGTCGTTCGCTCATCCTCGCGGTCTCTCCTCTTCCCCCTCGGCTCTAACCGGCGCTCACGCTACCCCCGGCGCCGAGATCGTGCGCCGATCCCCGCCCCGCCGAACGTGAAGAAACCCACCCCCCGGGTGCACAACTTCACGCTCACGGCGGCGAGGCGGGCGGCCTGCTACTGTTAACAAAATGGTTAACGATTCGTTCAAGGCGCTCTCGCATCCGATCCGCCGGGGCATCGTCGAGCAGCTCGCGACGGGCCCGGCGACGGTCGCCGAGGCCACCTCCGGCTTCGGCGTCTCCAAGCCGGCGATCTCCAAGCACCTGAAGGTGCTCGAGGAGGCGGGGGTCGTCTCGCGCGTGGTCGAGGGGCGCACCCATCGGCTCTCACTCGAGCTCGACGGGCTCCGCGAGGCCGCCGAATGGATGGATCGCCAGCGTGCCCTCTGGGGCCGCATGTTCGATGTCGTTGATGACTACCTGAAGGAGGAAGCAGCCGAAGTGAACACGCCACCGATCGTCTCGCCGCAGGAATGGGAGAGCGCCCGCGAGCGGCTGCTCGTCAAGGAGAAGGAGGCCACGCGCGCCCGCGACGCGCTCGCCGCCGAGCGCCGGCGGATGCCCTGGATGGCGGTCGAGAAGGAGTACCGCTTCGAGGGGCCGGACGGACCGGCGAGCCTTCTCGACCTGTTCGAGGGCCGCCGCCAGCTCGTCGTCTACCGCGCCTTCTACGGCCCCGAGGTGACCACCTGCGCGAACGGCACCTCCTATCCGGAGCGAGGCTGCGTCGGCTGCTCGTTCGTCGCCGATCAGGTCGCCAACCCGGTGCACCTGAACGCCCGCGACACCACGCTCGCCTTCGTCTCGCGCGCGCCGCAGGCCGAGATCCAGGCGCTGCAGCAGCGCAATGGGATGGGAGCGGATCCCCTGGTACTCGCTCACCGACGACTTCGACACCGACTTCGACGTCGGCGAGTGGCACGGGACGAACGCGTTCATCAGACGAGGGCGAGCGGATCTACCGCACCTACTTCATCGACGCCCGCGGGCGACGAGCACATGGGCAGCACCTGGAGCTACCTCGACATCACCGCGCTCGGTCGCCAGGAGGAGTGGGAGGACTCGCCCGAGGGCTATCCGCAGACGCCGCCCTACGGGTGGTGGAACTACACGACGCCTACGGCGAGGCCGCGTGATCGGCCATATCGCCGGGGTGCCGGTCGAGGAGCTGTTCCCGATGGCGATCGGACCGGCGGCGGGCATGCTGCTGGCGCGAGGATGGATACTGCTTCGCGTGCGACACCGAGGCGAGCAGCGGAGATGACGACGAAGACCCAGCTGCGCATGCGGCGGACCTTCGACGCCCCCGCCGAGCGGGTCTTCGACGCCTGGACCAGCGAGGAGGTGATGCGCCGCTGGTGGCACGCCGAGCGCGACTGGGAGACCAGCGAGGCTTCGGTCGAGCTACGGGTCGGCGGCGAGGTGCGGGTGGTGATGCGCGACCCGCACGAGGGCGCGGAGTACGGCGGCGGTGGCGAGTACACGGTCGTCGATCCGCCGCGGCGCCTGGCGTTCACCTGGACCTGGGATCACGAGCCCGAGCGAGGAACCCTGATCGAGATCGAGTTCGAGGAGGCCGAGGGGCGCACCACCGTCAACTTCACCCACAACGGCCTGTGGTCCGAGGAGGTCGTGCGCTCGCACGAGGGCGGCTGGAACCGCTGCTTCGACAACCTCGAGCGGCAGCTCAGCTGAGCGGCCGCTGCGCCGAGTCAGATCGAGGCGCGGCTGCTCGCGAGGACGGCAGGCGAACGGTGAACACGGCGCCGCCGCCGTCGGCGTTGGCGGCCTCGGCGCTGCCCCGGTGGGCGGTGGCGATCGCATCGACGATCGCCAGTCCGAGGCCGGCGCCGCCGCTGGCCCGATCGCGGGCCTCGCCGGCTCTCAGGAAGCGGCCGAAGACGCGTCGCTCCTCGCCGGGCGGAAGCCCGGGGCCGTGGTCGCGGACGCGGAGCGCGACCTCGCCGTCGCCAGGCTCGACGCTGACCTCGACCGGCCCCTCGCGGCCGTGGACGAGGGCGTTGCGCACCAGGTTGCCGAGCAGCTGGCGGAGCTGGTCGGCGTCGCCCTCGACCACCGCGCCGGGCGCCGCTCGCAGCTCGACCGGGCGCTCGCCCGCGCCGGCTCGGGCGTCGGCGCAGGCGTCGGCGGCGATCTCCGCGAGATCGACCGGCTCGCGCCGCTGCTCGCGCACCTCGTCGAGGCGGGCGAGGGTGAGCAGGTCGTCGACCAGCCCCGACATCCGCACCGACTCGCTCTCGATCCGGTTGATCGCCCGCCGCAGCTCCTCGGGCTCGGCGGCGGCGCCGAGGCGAAACAGCTCCGCGTAGCCGCGGATCGAGCTCAGCGGGGTGCGCAGCTCGTGCGAGGCATCGGCGAGGAAGCGGCGCAGCCGCTCCTCGGCCGCCTGCTGCTCGGCGAAGGCGCGCTCGAGCCTCGCCAGCATCTCGTTGAAGGCGGTGCCGAGGCGGCCGACCTCGGTCCGCTCGTCGGCGTCGGCGACGCGGTGCGACATGTCGCCGGCGGCGATCTCCCTCGCGGTCAGCTCCATGCGCGCAAGCGGCCTCAATCCGGCCCGCACCGCCAGCACCGAGGCGAGCGCCAGGGCCGCGAGGATCGCGAGGCTGACGATCAGCTCGATCCGGCGCAGGCGGCCGAGCGTCCGATCGAGCTCGGCGAGGGGGAGCGCGGCGAGCAGCGTCGAGCCGCCGGGGAGGGGCTGGACGACCACCCGGAAGCCCGATCCGGAACCGACCGCGGGAACGTCGAAGGGCTCCGGCTCACCGCCCGCCGGCGCGACCTCGATCGCCGCCGGAAGCCGTGGGCGAGGAGACTCGCGCTCGGCGCCGGTGAGGATCCCGCTCGCCGTCACCTCCCCGGCGGGGTCGCGGATCTCACCGTAGGTGCCGCCGGGGAGCTGCGGGCCCGCGGGGCCGTCCGGCCCGCGCGGGAGCTCGCCCGGCGCTCCGCCGGCGCGGCCGCCGATCAGCAGTCGACCGACGAGCGGGAGCGACTGGCGCGCCTGGTCGTCGAGGCGCTCGGAGAGGTACGAGCGCAGCGCCAGGTAGGAGACCAGGCTCAGCGCCGCCAGGCCGGCGGCCGAGAGCGCCAGCAGAATCAGCACAAGCCGGCGGCTCAGCGACATCGAGCTCACTCCCTCGGCAGGCGCAGGGAGTAGCCGACGCCGCGGATCGTGTGGATCAGCGGCCGCTCGGGCCGGTCCACCTTGCGCCGCAGATAGGAGATGTAGGTCTCCAGCACGCGGCCGTCGCCCCGGAAGTCATAGCTCCAGACGTGGTCGAGGATCTGGCTGCGGGTGAGCGCCAGCTTCGGATTCAGCATCAGGTAGCGCAGCAGCCTGAACTCGGTGTCGGTGAGCTCGGCGGGCTCGCCGTCGCGGAACACCTCGCGCGTCTCCTCGTCGAGCTCGAGGCCGTCGAAGACGAGCCGCCCCTCGTCCTCGGCGAGGCCGCTGCGCCGCAGGATCGTCCTGATCCGCGCGACGAGCTCCTCGATGCTGAACGGCTTGGTCATGTAGTCGTCGCCGCCCAGGCTGAGGCCGCGGATCTTGTCGGCGGTCGTGTCGCGCGCGGTCAGGAAGATGATCGGGGCCCGGCTTCGGCGCTCGGCCAGCCGGCGGGCCACCTCGAAGCCGTCGAGGCCGGGCATCATCACGTCGAGCACCAGCAGGTGCGGGCGGAAGCGCTCGAACTGCGCCAGCGCATCGTGGCCGTCGGCCGCGGTGGCCACCTCGAAGCCCTCGTAGCGAAGCGCGATCGCGAGCAGCTCGGCGATCGACTCCTCGTCGTCCACGACCAGGATCCGCCGACCGGCGCCGCTCAGATCGGGCTCCCTCATCACCTCGATCATCGCCGAGTTTCCTGGGAATCGGCTGAGAACCGCACGGTCTCAGCAAGTCGGTGGCTCGCTTCCCAGGCCACTCCCAGGGTCGGCGCGCAGGATCACAGCGACGGTCAATACCGATCGAGGAAAGGACGAATCGAGATGGAGATCAAGAAGAAGGTTGCGCTCGGCGGGGCGATTCTCGCCGTCGGCGCGGTAGGCACCGCGGCGGCCGCCGGAGGCGGACCGCTGTTCGGCGACGACGGCAAGGACGAGTTCGCCCGCGACGTCGCCGCGAAGCTCGACGGGGTCAGCCCCGGCGAGGTCAGCGGCGCGCTCGACGCGGTCGCCGAGGAGCGGCGCGACGAGATGATCGAGGCGCGGGCGGAGGGGATCGCGGCCGAGCTCGACGGCGTCGACGCCGACGCGGTCGCCGCCGCCCTGACCAAGGCCGAGGCGCAGATGCGCGACGGCCTCGAGGCCGGCGAGCGTCCCGATCCGAGCGCGATCGCGGCGACGCTCGCCGACGAGCTCGGCATGGGCGAGGAGGAGATCACCACCGCGCTCGAGGCCGCTCGCGAGGCGGCGTTCGCCGACCGGCGCGCGGAGATGCTCGACCGGCTCGACCAGGCGGTCGAGGACGGCGAGATCGACGAGGACCGCGCCGAGGAGATGCGCGAGCAGCTCGAGTCGGGCGAGCTCCCGGGCGGACCGGGCGGACCGGGCGGACATGGGCCGGGCGGCCCCGGCGGCCCCGGCGGCCCCGGCGTCGCTCCCCCCGATCTCGGCGGCTCGGAGGGCTGAGCCACCGTTGCTCCGGAAAGGGCGGGGCGTCCCGGTGGCCACACGCCGCCGGGGCGCTCCGCTCGGAGCGTCGGGTACGCGCCGCTCCGCTAGCCGTCTCGCGCCAGCAGCGCGATCAGCGCCCGCTGGACGATCTGCGGCGGCGAGGCGAACACCGTCTCATCGCGGTAGCGCTTCAGAAAGCCAGCCGCCCAGCGCACCCCGCTCAGGCCGCGCGGCAGGCCGCGAGCGGTGAACAGCCCCTCGCGACCGGCGCGCGAGCTCTCCTCGAGGAACTCCTGCAGGCGAAGGGCCGGAATCGCCCGGCAGCGCAGATGCGCCTCCTCGGCGCCGGCGCTGGCGAGCGCGTGAACGACGCCGGGCTCGACCACCACCTCGCCGTCGGCGGGTCCGATCACCCGCTCATCGTCGCCGAGACGAAAGCGCGCCGAGCCCTCGATCACCGACCAGCGCTCCTCCTGGCGCGGATGATGGTGAGCCGGTAGCCCGCCTCCCGGCTCGAGCCAGGCGTCCACGACCAGGTCCTCGCCCTCGCGCGCGAAGCTCATCCGCACGCGGCTGACCGGGTCGCGAATCGTCTCGGTCATCTCGGCTTCTCCTTCGGGCGTCGGAGCGCCATCGGCGATCAGGGCCGGCCCTCGGCGCCGACCGCGGCGGGCTCGACGTCGAGCCGTCGGCAGCCGGCGCTCGAGCCAGGCCGGGATCCACCAGTTGCGACTGCCGAGCAGCTGCATCACCGCGGGCACGAGCACCATCCGGACGATCGTGGCGTCGAGGAAGATCGCCGAGGCGAGCCCGATCCCGAACAGCTTCAGGAACACGTCGGGCGCGGCGACGAAGGCGAGGAAGACGACGACCATGATCGCCGCCGCCGCGGTGATCACCCGCGCGGTCTTCGCGAGGCCGTCGGCGACCGCGCGCCGGGTGTCGCCGTCCTTCAGGTACTCCTCGCGGATCCGCGAGATCAGGAAGACCTCGTAGTCCATCGAGAGCCCGAACAGGATCGCGAACATCATCACCGGCATGAACGGCGCGATCGGGACCTCCTGGTCGATCCCGATCAGCCCGCCGACCGCTCCGCCCTTGGCGACCAGCGTCATCACGCCGTAGGCGGCGCCGACCGAGAGCAGGTTCATCACCCCCGCCTTGAGCGAGATCAGCGGCGAGTGGAAGGCGACCAGCAGGAGCAGGAACGAGAGCCCGACGACGCCGGCGATGAACAGCGGCATGCGGTCCTTGATGTACTCGCTCTGGTCCTCGAGCGCCGCGGTCACGCCGCCGACGTGGGCCGTCGATCCCCGGAGCCGTCGAGCGCCTCGGGCACGACGTCCTCGCGCAGCCTGGTGACGAGGTCCTCGGTCTCGGCGTCCTGCGGCGAGGTCGTCGGGATCACGGTGACGATCGCCGCGTCGCCGCTCGTCGCTGAGCTGCGGATCGGCTGACGAAGGCGACGCCGTCGTCGCTCGCGCAGCTCGCTCGACGAGCGCGCTCGAGCTCGTCCTGCGCGCCGCGGCGTCGGGCAGCTCGGCCGCGATCACGAGCGGTCCGTTCGTGCCCGGGGCCGAAGCCCTCGGTGTTCAGGTCGTAGGCCTGGCGGGTCATCGTGTCGGGCGGGTCGTTGCCGGCGTCGGGGAAGCCGAGGCGCATGTCGAGCGCGGGCGCCGCGAGCGCGAGCAGCACCGCGGTCGGCGGCGATCGCGCGGTCCACGGGCGGCGCTGCACCGCGTGGCTCCAGCGCGCGGCGGGCGACTCGCCGTCGCCCTCGCGTCTTCAGCGGTCCGGCCGAGGAACGGGATGCTGCAGGCGGTCGACCTGCGGCCCGAGGTAGCGAGAGCAGCGCGGGCAGCAGGGTGACCGCGGCGAGCATCACGACCAGGACCGCGATCGAGGCCGAGAGCGCGACGCCGTACATGTAGGGCAGGCCGGTCAGGCAACAGCCCGAGCACGGCGATCACGACGGTCGCGCCGGCGATGATCACGCTGCGCCCGGCGGTGGTCACCGCCTCGACGACCGCGTCGTGGCGATCCTTGCCGGCGTTCAGCGCCGCCCGGAAGCGGGTCAGCACGAGCAGCGCGTAGTCGATCCCGACCCCGATCCCGATCAGGCCCGAGACCGCGGTCGTCCAGTCGGGCACGTCGATCGACGTTGGCGAGCAGCACGATCAGGCCGCCGGAGGAGATGCCGAGGCCGACGAGCGCGATCGCCAGCGGCAGGCCGGCCGCGACCACCGAGCCGAAGGCGATCAGCAGCACGATCGCGGCGCCGAGGAAGCCGATGCCCTCGGGGCTGGACGACTCCTGCGCCAGCGTAGATCGGATCGCCGCCCAGCTTGATCTCGAGCGCCGTCGCCGCTGTTCGCCTCGGCGGCGGCGATCAGCTTCTCGCCGTCCTCCTTCTCGACCTCCCAGCCGGGGACCGTCAGCGGCAGCGTGGTCGGTCGCGATCGTGCCGTCCTCGCGAGACGCGGATCGGGGTCGTGCGCGGCGATGTTGTCGACCTGCTCGGCCTCGGCGAAGAAGGCGTCGAGCGCTGCTTCGCGGCCGGCGCTCGTCGGCGCCCGTCGGCGTCCTTCCAGACGACGTAGACCTCCTGGCCCGAGTAGCCGTCGAACTCGCGCTCGGTCAGGTCGCTGGCCGCCTTCGACTCCGAGCCCGGGCGTGTCGTAGTCGGCGTTGAACTCGCCCGCGAGCGAGGAGCCGAGCCCGATGATCACGATCATCGCCGCGATCCAGGCGAGGACCATGCGGCCGCGGCGGCGGTAGGAGATGTCGGCGAGGCGGGTGAGGCGACGTGTCATCGGGGTCCCTTCGAGGTCGGTTGGTGGGCGGGCTTCCGTTGTATAGGACCGCGCCCGTCAGTGAAACTCATCGGCGCCGGAGGCGATCGCCGGCGCTCAGCGGCGCTTGCGGAAGATCGGGCGCAGGTCGTACTCCCAGCGCAGCGGGTTGGCGGCGAAGCTGCCCTCCCCCGGATCGGTGAAGGTGCCGCCGACGGCTCCGCTTCGGGGGGTCGAGACGTAGCCGTCGGTTCCGATCCAGGGAGCGCGGTAGGCCCTTATGTCGACGGTGTCGCCGTCCGGGCAGTGATGGGTGACGATCTCGGACTCGCTGCCGAGATAGGAGATCTCGGGGTTGATCACGTAGGTCTTGCCGGCCCGCTTGCCCTTCGGCTTGCCGAGGAAGAGGATCGCCGCCTGCTCGCGGCCGATGGCGAACGTGGTCGGCCCGAGCTGGCCGGTGCACCCGCGGGCCGTGGTCGAGCTGTAGCTCCAGGTGACCGCGCCGCTCCGGGTGACGTACAGGTTCTTGCGCGCGCGCACGAACTTCACCTTCCCCTCCCAGGTCTGGCTCGAGCCCGAGCTCAGCGCGACGCCGCTGACGCGGCCCTCGAAGGCGACCGGGGTGTTCGGCTTCGACTGGGCGGCGAGGGCCGGGGCGCTCGTCAGTGCCGCCCCGAGCAGCACGAGGAGCGGAGCGCCGAGCCGGCGGAGCGAGGGTGATTGAGGGGACAACGGCTTTTCCTCCCTGTCTGAGTGTCAGCAGCCCCCCTCTGCGCGGGCCAGCCTACCGCCCTTGGCCGGCGATCTGCAACGGGGCCTATCGGTTCGCCCCCGTCGCCTCCGGGGCAGCCGCGAGAGCCCGCCTCATCGAGCGCCGGGCCCGGGCGAACACCTCGCGGTCACGCGAGAGCTGGAAGCCGTAGCTGGCCGCCGACGCCAGCGCGTTGAGCTGGAAGGCGGTGTCGGCCGGGCTCCGTATCCGGGCGGGAGCTCGCCCGCGTCGACGCGCCGCCGCGACCTCGCGCGCGAGCACGCCGAGCCAGCGATCCATCGCGCGCGCGAACCGCATCGCGCAGCGGGCCGGGGCGTGCGTCGAACTCGACCGATCGCGGTGGTCAGAAAGCATCCGCCCGGCAACGCCTCGCGCTCGTGATAGGCGAGCCAGCTCTCGCACAGCGCCAGCAGCGCGCCTCGTCCGGGCGGCTCGTCGGCCACCGGCCCCCAGACCTCGTCGGTGAACTGCGCGATCGCCGCCTCGAGCGTCGCCAGTTGCAAGCTCCCGCTTGCTGCCGAAGAGGCTGAAGAGGCTGCTCTTTCGCATCGTCACCTGCGCGGCCAGGCCGCCGATGGTGAGGCCCTCGAGGCCCTCGACGGAGGCTTGATCGACGGCCGCTGCGGTGACGGCGGCGCGGGTCTCGGCGACGGCTGCGGCAGCGCGGCGAGGCACGCAGTCGATGATACCGTACGATCGTCCGATAAAGGAGGAGGAGCAGATGAAGGTACGATGGCTGGGTTGGGCGGGAGTCGAGATCGAGGTCGACGGGGTCGCGGTGGTGATCGACCCGCTGGCCGACCCCGGCGCCACGTTTGCCGCGCTCGGGGAACACGCCCAGCGGGCCGACCTGCCGACGGTGGTGGCACCCGCCCGGCGGGGCCGTCGCCGGCTCGTCAGCCACCTGCACCGCGATCACGCCGACGCCGGCGCGCTCGCGGCGGCGCTGGCCGCCGATGCCGCGGTCCACGAGCCGCGGCTGGCCGGGAGGGGCGGACGTCGAGAACCTCGCCCTGGCGCAGGCCAACTTCGAGCTCGAGCGGGTGGGCCTGACGCGACGGGCGATCGCCGCGGGGCAGCGGGTGGAGGTGGGCCCATTCGCGCTCACCGCCCTGCCCGCCGTCGACGGCCTCGGCGACCCCCAGATCTCCTGGTTGGTGGAGGCGGGCGATCGCCGGGTCCTGCACCTCGGGGACACGATCTTCCACGGCTACTGGTGGCGGATGGCGCGCCGCCACGGGCCCTTCGACGTCGTCTTCGCGCCGATCAACGGCGCCGTCGTCGACTTTCCGCACCTGCAGCCACCGAGCCCGCTGGCGGCGGCGATGGAGCCCGAGCAGGCGGCCCTCGCCGGTGAGCTCCTGGGCGCGCGGCACGGTCGTTCCGATCCACTACGACGGCCTCGCCGTCGACCCCTGGTACCGACCGATCGGCGACGCCGGCGAGCGCTTCACGGCAGCCGCGAGCGGCGCGCTCCCTTCGAGGCGCGCGTGCTCGAGCCCGGCGAGAGCCTCGAGCCCGGCGCGGTGGCGGCCGGCCGGCGGGACCGTGTGGCCGAACGGCGATAGCGTGGGAATCGGCGCGACAGCTTCTTGAACGTCCGGGTCGCGGACATGGCGGCGACCCGGGCGGAGTGGGAGGCGCGCGGGGCGCGGTTCCTCACCGAGCCTGTGGACTTCGGCCACGAGATCCGCTGCTACCTGCGCGACCCGGACGGTCACCCGATCGAGGTCGGGCAGGGAACCGGGACGCTCGAGCTCGTCGACTGACCGAGGGCCGATCGGGCTCGGACCGACCCCGTCCACTCACCGAACTGCCCGGCCCTTCGTTCACCCCCTGAACGGAACTCCGGGCGGTTTGCGGGCCGAACACCTCGGGGGCGCTAGGTCTCGAGGCGCGACAGGACCAACTTCACCACCTCGGCCCGGGTGCGGCCACCGTGATCGACGGCGATGGACGGGTTGCCGACGAAGAGGGAGAAGGCGATCATGCAGCGGGCCTCGACCTCGTCGTCGTCCGAGCAGAAGGCGCCGAAGAGCGCGCGCATGTACTCCATCCGCCGGTTGTCCACCCGTCGCAGGCGCGCGGCAACCGCGCGGTCGCGCCGTGACCAGTCGCGGACCGCGAGGTCGACCCGCAGCAGCTCGCGCGTCTCGCTCGAGCGGGCGAGCGCGAACAGACGCCGCAGCCTTTCCCGGGCGTCCCCGCCGTCCGCCTCGATCCGCTCGATCACCTCGTCGATCATCGACCTCTCCCACGCGTCGAGCATCTCATCGAGCAGCGCCCGCCGGTCGTCGAAGTGCCAGTAGAAGCCGCCCTTGGTGACGCCGAGCGCGCTCGCCAGCGTCTCGATTCGAACCGCGTCGGGACCGCCGGCGGCAAGGGCGCGTAGGCCCTCTTCGATCCAGCTGATGCGAGGCGTGCGTGTGGCGGCCATCGTCTCTCCCGCGCGGAGGTGAATGAGCAGCGTCCCGTCCTTGACCGGGCTCGTTCTATACACTACCGTATAGATACGCTACCGTATGGATGGAGGTCCACCGAATGAGGCTGCCGAGCACCGAACACACCTCCCGGCCCTGGCGAATCCACGAGCTGACACGCGACTTTCGCCTCGAGGACGTCTGGGCGCTGCCGACGCCGGGAGGCCCGGATGACTTTCCGCGGTTGGTCCAAGGAACGACCTCGGGCGACCCGGCGAACGGCGGCTCGTCGCTCGTCCGCGCCCTGTTCGCGATCCGCTGGAAGGTCGGCGAGTGGCTCGGGTGGGACGACGCGGACGCCGGTCTCGGCGGCCGCGTGCCGACGCTGCGCGATCGCCTGCCGGAGGACCTGCGCGAGGCGGGGCCCCTGCCGGAGTTCGCCGCGCTGCCGTTCAGCTCGCTCTACCTGCTCGAGGACGAGTTCGCCGCGGAGATCGCCAACCGGACCATGCACGGCGTGATGCACCTGAGCTGGGTCCGCGATCAGGGTGGGGGGTACCGCGGTCAGATGGCGGTCCTCGTCAAGCCCGCCGGCCCGTTGGGGTCCGTCTACATGGCGGCGATCAAGCCCTTCCGCCATCTGATCGTCTACCCGAAGATGATGGGACAGCTCGAACGGGAGTGGCGCGCCCGGGCCGGTGAGCGCGAGCCGACGCCGGTGGCCTGACCGCGAGCGCTGGCGGCGGCTCAGGACCTGGGGCTCCTCGCCTCGCGAAGCAATGCTCCGATCGGTCCGCCGCCGCGGCTAGCGTGCGCGAGCACTCGGGGTCCTCGGGGGGCCTCATCGATCGGCCCGTGGAGGATGAAGTGATGAAGCGGTTCTGCCTGCCTCTTGCGCTCGGCGCGGCGACCCTCGCCGTTGTCGGCCTCAGTGCCTGCGGCGACGACTCGACCACGACGGTCACCGAGAAGGAAACGAAGACGAAGACCGAGACCGTGACCACCGAGGCCGCTGCGGAGCCGACCACCACGACAACGACGACCGCAACGGACGACGCCGAAGGCGCCCCGCAGGACTGTCCGCCCGGTCAGATCGAGGTGATCGCGACCGGCAGGTGCGTGGAGGAGAGGTCCGACAGGCCCAGCAGCTCCGGCGGCGCCAGTGCCGACGCGGCGGCGGACTGCCCACCCGGTCAGATCAAGGTGATCGCGACCGGCGAGTGCGCCAAGGAGTAGCTCCGCCCGGAGCGCCAAGGCCAGGGATCGGCGCGCGACCCACGCCGAGGTGGCGTCTAGCGGTGCGTGCGCACCAACTCACGCCACCTCGGCGCCGGTGCAGGAGCTGAGGATCCCTTCCCTCGGAGCTCGCGCAGGCTGGCGATCGCCAGCGCGAGCATGCCCGCTCCGATCGCGCCAACCCCGACGCCGGAGGCGACCAGGACTGATCGGGAGACCTCCCGTGTCCCCTCGGACAGCGCTTCGCCGAGCGCGCCGATGATGAACAGGCCGCCGAGCAGGCCGATCCCGACCGCTCCCAGGGCGATCGCCCAGCGCTCACCGCGCAGGAGCAGCAGCACCACCAGCGCGGCGAGGGCGAGAAGCGGCAGCAGTGGCGCCGAGATCGCCGTGCCGCGGGCGATGAACTCGGCCCCGGCATCGGTGCCGACGCCGCCGAACTGCGCGGGCAGGTTGGTGAGGATCGCCAGGGGCGTGAGCACGACGACCTCGAGGAACAGGACCGCTGCGCCCGCAGCGAAGAGCCTCATACGGATGGGCATGGGTTGGCCTTTCGTTTGATGGTTCGGTTGCCGGGTTGCGGCCTTGCCGTGGCCGACAACCCTCCTAGCCGAGGAGCTCTGCGTCGTAGCGCGGCAGCGCCGCTCCGACCCGGTCGGGGTCCGGCACGACGTCGGCAGGCGGGATCCTCAGCTCGGCGGCCGGCTCGCTGGTCTCGCGAATGAAGCCCTCGAATCCACCGGGGAGGAAGAGGTAGAGCAGGCGGACGCCGTCGGGCCCGGCGCGGAAGCCGTGCGGCACATCTCGCGGGCCGTAGAGGAAGGATCCGGCGCCCGCCTCGACGGTCTCGTCTCCGACCTGGAAGGTCGCGCCGCCCTCGAGGATGTAGAAGCCCTCGTCCTCGTTGTGGTGCATGTGAAGCGGCACCACCGCCTCCGCCGGGTACTCGAGCTCGACCAGGGTCAGGTGCCCGTCGGTCTGCTCGGCGGTCGCCTTGATCTGGGTCAGCGATCCGAACCACCAGCGGGCCTCGCCCTCGTCCGGTCGGACCGTGAAGCTTCGGTTGTCGGTTGTGGTCTGCATTCGTTTCCCCTTCCGGGTCTCGGCGACCCGGGCCCGCATGTCTTGGCCCGGTCCTCTAATTAGCTAGAATAATTCTATCAACTAAATGTCTCCACGCAATTACACCATGGGCAAACGAGCGGCGGCCGTCGCCGAGACCCGCGCGCGCATCGTCGAGGCGACGATGGAGCTCCACGGGGAGCGCGGCATCCACGCCACGAGCTGGGAGGAGATCGCCAAACGCGCGGGCGTCGCGATCGGCACCGTCTACCGCCACTTCCCGTCCCTCGACGAGCTGCTGCCGGCCTGCGGGGAGCGCTCGCTCGAGCGGCTGGCGCCGCCCGATCCCGAGCGCGCCGACGAGCTCTTCCGGGAGCTCGCTCCCGCCGGGCGCGAATCGAGCGGCTGGTCGCGACGAGCTTCGAGATGTACGAGCGGGCGCCCGATGTGATCACCTCGATCCGCCGCGACCGCGACGGGCTTCCGGCGCTCGCCGAGGCTCACGAGATGATCGAGGCCAGTCTCGACGCGGTCGCCCGAGCCGCGCTCGACCCCCCAGGCGTTCGCGCCGCCCGGCTGCGGATCGTGCGCGGCCTGACCGACTTCGACGCCTGGCGGGCCCTGCGCGAGCGCGGCGTCAGCCAGGCCGAGGCCGTCGCGGTCGTGAGCGAATCGATCCTCGGGCTGCTCGAGCGCGCCTAGGTCGAGCGCCGTCTGAGGCACCCCGCTCGCGTGCGCTGTCGGGCCGGCTGGATCGGGTAGGCTGCGCTCCTGCCGCTGGCGCCATCCGGCGCTCGGTCACCTGGAGGGGACTTTGCATCGAGGGAGGGGAGCGGCACTTGCCGTGCCTGCAGTTGCGGCGGTGCTCTGCCTGGGAGCGTGCGGGGGCGGCTCCTCGGCCGAGCCCACAAGCGCCACCTCGGCTACGTCGTCCTCGACCACAACCTCATCGGCGGCGGGCACGGCGTCGGCAGTGCCGGAGCTCTCGGCCGCCAACCAGCGTCTCGGCGCAGCGGGCTACCTGACCAAGGAGCTATCTCCGAAGAAGATGGGCGTGCGCGGAAGTCTCGGAGGCGTGATGGTGACGAACAGCAAACCGGGCAAGGTGTGCGCCCAGGGGGAATGCGTGTCCCATTCCGATGTGGCGATCGCGTACGTCGCCGCCTTTCCCTCTCAGCGGGCGGCCGATCGCGCAGCTGCCACCAACGAGGGCTATCCCCAGACGGCGGTCGGGCCCTTGCTGTTCTTCTCCTTCACCGAGGCTGCCCTGAAGAGAATCCTCTTGGCCGCGATCGAGTAGGCGTCGCGCGCGCCGGATGGCCATCCCGCGCCGGCGCTGCAACCTCGCACGCCCTTCGACGCCGCACGCCGACCGCAGGCACTCAACCAGGAGGATCCCATGCTTCGTCTCACCAGCCGCACCGCCGTGTTCGTTTCGGTCATCGCCTCGTCGGTCGCGCTCGGCGCCTGTAGCGAGAGCGCTGAGGTCGGCAGCGATTCCGTTTCAAGGAGCGAGATCGAGTCCCAGGCGACCGCCGAGCTGACGAAGGAGGTCGGGCACGCGCCCGCCTCGATCGTCTGCCCGAGCGACCTGGACCTGAAGGCCGGGGCCAGCCAGAGATGCACGCTCACCGACGACGACGGCACGAAGTACGCGATGACGGCGACCATCGACTCGGTCTCTGACGACAACACCGCCGAGTGGACGTACAAGGTGGCCGACAAGCCCGAGTGACCTGAGGTCAGGTCCGCGCCCCGCCGCGCCGCGAAGCCGAGCGGGGGCCTTGGGGCGCGGGAGCTCAGGCAGCGATCGCGGCGCGGCGGCGCAGCGCCTCGAGATCGAGCACCGTGATCTCGCGGCGCGCCGTCTTCAGCCAGCCGAGCCCGCGCAGGTTGTGAAGCGCCTTCGCCGTCGCCTCCCGCGAGGCCCCGACCGAGGACGCGAGCTCGTCCTGGGTGATCGGCAGAGTGATCCGGACGCCGTCCTCGCAGGCCTCGCCATGCAGCTCGGCCAACTCGAGCAGCCGCGCGGCGAGCCGGCCGGTGGTGTCGTAGGCGCTCAGCTCGAGCAGCCGCAGCCCTCCCTCGCGGAGTCGAGCCGACATCGTCTCGAGCAGGGCGAAGGTGGGGCCGGGGTGGGCGCGCAGGAAGGCGACGAAGCCGCTTGCGGGCACCACCAGGGCGGAGACGTCATCGACGGCGACCGCCGTGGCCGACCGCGTCTGGCCGTCGATCGCCGCGAGCTCGCCCACCAGCTCGCCCGGCCCGCGGAAGGCGAGCAGCGCCTCCTTGCCGGAGCTGGTCGCGCGGGTGACCTTGACGTGGCCATCGAGAACGAGCAGGACCGAGTCCGCCTCTTGGCGCTCGTGGAAGATCGCGGCGCCGCGCGGATAGCTTCGCCTCGTTCCAAGCGAGCTCAGCGTCTCTCGCTCCGCCTCCGAGAGGCGCGAGAGGAACGCGAACCGCGGCTGCGTTGCGGTGCCCGTCATCGCTGCGCCGTCAATCAGGTCCCCATAACCCCGGGTGCGAGCCGATTGTCTCACGTCCCCGGGCGTGAATGGGTAAAAGGACGCGCTCGCGGACGGTCAAAGGACGTGGAGCGACGAGGTCAGGCGAGCGACGATGGCTGGCGTCACCTCAGACCACGGACCGGAGGTAGCTGATGAGAGGGAAGGCGATCGTTTTCGGGCTCGGAGTCCTCGCCGCACTCGCCGCGACGACACCCGCCAAGGCATCGGACACACTGAGCTGCGGCTTCGAGGCCGAGCTCTCCTACGCGAACGGGGGATCGGGGTTCAGCTCGCAGCCGGGCACGCTCAACTGCGTCGGTGAGGTCGATCGACACACGACGATCGGAGTCGGGACGCTGCGACTCGCGGGCACCGCGGCGCAGGCCCCGACGCCGGCAGGCGGGGCGAGCTGTCTGCTCGGCTCCGGGTTCGGGACGATCGAGATGACCGTTCCGCACCTGCTCACGTTCTTCGACCCGGACCCGAACTTGCGGCTCGACGGACGGTTCGACTACCGGCACGCCGGATCGGCCTGGGAGGCCCACGGAACGGTCGACGGGGCCAACGGCTCCTCGGGCCTGGTGATGATCGGGCTCGAGCAGGATGCGGAGTGCGAGGGCGGATCGTGGCACTCGACGCTGTCCGGCCGGATCCTCGTCGGCGGCGATGCAGCGGGTGAGACCGCGCGGGCGAAGGGGCCGTGCGCGAACAGCGTCCCGGGCGGTCCCGGAAACGATCGGCTCAGCGGGACCCGCGCCGACGACCTGCTGAGCGGCTTCGGCGGCAACGACCGGGTGAGCGGGAAGGCCGGGCCGGACTGCCTGTTCGGCGGCAGCGGCGACGACGTCCTGCGCGCCGGCCGCGGCCGTGACGCGATCCACTGCGGCTCCGGCAACGACGTCGTCTATACGGGAAGCGGGGACAGGGTCGCGCGGAACTGCGAGACGGTCCGCTCGCGGCGATAGGCGCGATCGATCGGCAGGAGGCCGGGCCCCGTGAGCCGAGCGCTCGCGGGGCCCGGCTCGTTGTGCGCGGATCAGGCCTCGGTCGCCGCGAAGCTCGGGCGCTCGCGGATCCGCCGGCGCCAGCTCTCGAGCCCGCTCAGCCCGACCAGCGCCTCGCCTCCGCCGAGGCGGGCCTCCGCGAAGGCATCGATTGGAGCGAGGAACAGGTCCGCGAGGCTGAGCTGCCCGCCGGCCAGCCAGTCGCTCTCGCGCAGCGTCGCGTCGAACGGCTCGAGCCGCGCCCGGATGGCTTCGACGGTCTCCTCCGAGGGCTCCTCCTCGGACAACAGCGCCCTGACCACATCCGGATAGACGTAGTCGTTGATCGCGCTCACCCACTGCAGCATCAGCGCGCGGGCGGCCGCGTCGGCGGGCTGCAGCGAGACGCTGCCATTGCGGCTCTCGTCGAGGTAGCTGCTGACCGCGAGGGCCTCGAAGAGGCGCAGGTCCCCGTCGAGGAGCACCGGCATCCTCCGGTAGGGGTGGAGCTCGCCGTGGTCGTCGCTGCCGTAGTCGAGGGGTTGCAGGTCGTGCTCGACGCCCTTCTCCTCGCAGACCATGCGCGCCGTGCGCGTGTAGGTGCTGCCGGCGAATCCGTAGATCGTCACTGCGCTCATTCGCTGTCCTCCGTCTGCCCGCCAAGCGGGAGATTGAATTACATGTAGATACATCTATATCATGTTCGGCATCGCGGACTTCGAGGCCGACATCACCCTGTGCGCCTGCTCCAACCTGCGCGCGGCCGCGCGCTCGCTGACCCGCGCCTACGATCGCGCGCTCGAGCCGAGCGGCCTGCGAATCGCGCAGTTCACGGTGCTCTCGGCGCTCGAGGCGGGTGCCCCCAACTCGATCGGCGCCCTGGCCAAGGCGCTCGGCATGGACCAGACGACGCTGACGCGCAACGTCGGGCTGCTCGCTCGTGACGGCCTGCTCGAGATCCAGGCGGACCCGGGGGACACCCGCGCCCGCCGGCTCACACTCACCGCTGAGGGAACCCGGCGCCTGGCCGCGGCGCTGCCGCTCTGGCGCCGCGCGCAGCGCCGCCTCGACGGGGAGCTCGACGGCGGCGTCGAGGGCCTGGTCGGCGTGGCGCGCGCGGCCTGGAGCGCTGCGGGCTAGCGGGCCACGGCCACGACGGTCCGTCACACGCCCCGTCACACGGTCACTTGCGAGGTTCTCGGTGACAACCCAACGAGAGGAGCACCGAGATGACCGCCACGACCTTGACCGACCTCACGATCCGCCCTTCGACCGACCGCGATCAGGACGGACTGCGCCGGCTGGCTCAACTCGACTCGGCCGATCCGATCGGGAGCGCAGTCCTCATCGCCGAGGAGGCCGGGGAGATCGTGGCCGCGCTGCGACCCGTCGATGGCGTGGCGATCGCGAACCCGTTCCGTCACACCGCCCGCACCGTCGAGCTGCTCAGGGCTCGCGCCGCCGCCCTCGAGTCCGACCCGGGGCGCCGCGGCGTCCTGCGCCGGCGCAGGAGAGCTCTCCGCCCCTCGCTCGTCGGCAGCGTCTGAGCGGGGTCGTGGCAAGTGAGCACGGTCGTGGCGAGCGCGCCGCCGGGGGATACGATCGGATCGCGCATGTCGCTGAGCATCCACCTGCTCGGAAAGCCATCGCTCGAGCGCGAGCGCGAGCCGACGGCACCTCCGCGCGGAAACAAGGCGTGGGGTCTGCTCGCGTACCTGACCCTGAGCACCGTCCGTGAGCCCTCGCGCGAGCACCTCGCCGAAATGCTCTTCGCCGAGGCCGATGACCCGCTCGGCTCGGTTCGCTGGAATCTCGCCGAGCTCCGCCGCCGGCTCGGCGCCGAGGTCGTGGCTCAGGGCTCGACCCGGCTGACCCTGCCGCCGGGCGCCTTCGTCGATGTCCGCACGCTGCTGTCGGGAAGCCCCGACGAGGTGGTCGAGCTGCCGGGCCTGGGCCACGACCTGCTGGCGGGGATGGACTTCGGCGCCCTGCCCGGATTCGACTCGTGGATCGGCAACGAGCGGCGGCGGCTGCTCGGCGCGGCCGAGAGCGCCCTCCATGAGGCCGCGCTCGACCTGCTGGCCGCCGGCGAGCCCGCCCGCGCGGTGTCCCTGGCGGCGCGTCTGGTCGAGCTCAACGACCTCAACGAGAACTTTCAGGAGTTGCTGATCCGAGGCCACGCCGAGGCGGGCGACCGTCTCGCCGCGGACGAACAGCTACGGCGCTGCGTGGAGCTCTTCCGCGCCGAGCTAGGGCGCGACCCGGCCCCCGGCGTGTTCGCCGCGGCGAGCGTCGAGGCCGCACACCTCGGCTCGGCGATCGGGGCCGGCGGGGCTCAGGTCGCAAGAGCGCAGCTCGAGACGGGGCGCTCGGCGATCGACGCCGGGGCGATCGACGCCGGGCTCGGCTCGCTCACCCGCGCGGTTGCCGCCGCCGCGTCGAGCGGAGAGCGCGAGCTCGAGGCGGAGGCGCTCGTCGTCTGCGGCACCGCGCTGGTTCACAGCGGTCGCAGCCGCGACGAGGAGGCGGGCGCGATCCTGCTGCGCGGCGCGGCTCTGGCGGAAGAGCTCGGCCTCGGCGACAGGGCGGCGGCCGCGCACCGTGAGCTCGCCTACGTCGAGGTTCGCCAGGCCCGCTACGCGAGGTGCTGGCTGCGCCTCGATGCCGCAGCGGCCCTGGTCGAGAGCGATGCCGAGCGAGCCGGGATCGAGGGAATCCGCGGGATGGCCGCCGCCGACACCGGAGCGCACGAGCGCGCCCTTGGGCATCTGCGGCGCTCGGTCAACCTGGCCGAGGCCAGCGGCAGCGTTCGGCAGGCCTCATGGTCGCTCTCCTTCCTCGGGCGCTCCCACCTGCTGCGCGGCGAGCTCGAGCAGGCGCTTGCCGCTCTCGAGCGCTCGCTCGAGTTGGCGCGCGAGGTCGACTGGCTGACCTTCCTGCCCTGGCCCGAGTCCTGGCGGGCGGAGGTCGCGCTCGCAACCGGGCACGCGGAGTCGGCCCGGCAGGCCCTCGAGCACTCCTTCGCGCTCGGCTGCGAGCTCGGTGACCCATGTTGGGAGGGCATCTCGGGCCAGGGCCTCGGCAGGCTCGCTCACCACGACGGCCGAACCGCGCACGGGCTTCGCCTGCTCGAGGACGCCCGCCGCAGGGCGGGCCGAATCCCCTGCGCCTACGTCTGGGTCACGGCCTACGCGCTCGCCGGGCTTGCGAGCACGGCCGCCGAGGCCGGTCATCGGCGCGCCGGCGAGTGGATCAGCGACCTCGCCTCGCTTGCGGCGCGCACGGGGATGCGCGAGTTCGCGGTCCGGGCGGCGCTCATGCGCAGGGACCGGGGCGAGCGCGGCGCCGCGGAATCGGCGCTCGTCCTCGCACGGGAGGTCGAGAACCCGGCGCTCCAGGCGCAGGCGGAGATAGTCTCCGCGGCGGCCTGAGACGGGAGGTCCGCCCGAGCTATGCCCGACCCGAACGACACCTCGACCCACGAGCTGCGCCAGGACCAGGGCGAGCGCGAGACCCGCGAGCGCGAGCTGACCGAAGAGGCGGAGCTTCCCGACGAGGAGCGCCAGCACCGCCGGCGCGCCGACAAGGCCGCCTACCTCGAGCGGAAGCTCGCCGAGCGCGAGCGAGCCGAGCGCGAGGCCGAGGACGAGTGAGGCGCGCCCGCGGGCGCGCCATTCGCGGGTCCGGCTAGCGCCGCGCCTCCTCCTGCACGAGGCGGTCGACCGCGAGGCCGCCGAGGAAGACGATCGCCGCGATGTAGAGGTACTCGAAGAGAAGGAACGCGGTCAGCAGCCCGCCGTAGACGTTGCCGAAGTTCGCGAACTCGCGGATGTAGAGGCCGAAGAGGATCGTCATCAGCGTCCAGCCCGCGACCGTCAGCAGGGATCCGAACCCGACCCAGTGAAGGCCGCGGTCGATCCCCGGCCCGGTGCGCGCGATCAGGCCGACGACCACGAGCAGGAGCCCGCTTGCGAGCGCCCAGCGGACGAGGAAGCTGATCGCGTCCGCGAGCGCGGAGTCGCCGAGCAGCGCCTCCCCGGCGACGGCGCCGAGATAGACGACCGCGAGCGCGGCGATCATCAGCAGGCCGATCAGCGCCCCGACCGCGAGCGAGGAGCGAAGCTCCTCCCAAAGGGTGCGGTCGTCGTCGACCCCGTAGAGGCGGTTCAGCGTCTGTCCCGAGGCGCGCACCACCCCCGAGGTCTGCCAGACGGCGATCAGCGCGCCCAGCGTCACCCAGAAGACCTGCTTGCTGGTCAGGACGGTGATCACCGCCTCGTCGATCAGCCGGTACGCCGGCGGTGAGACGGCTCCCTCGAGGTCGGGGGCGAGGTCCTGTCGCCAGATCTCCTCGAGGTCGAAGAACCCGATCAGCCCGACGGTCATCAGGGTGCCGGTGACGAGCGCGAGAAAGACCCGGAAGGCGATCCCCCCGGCCGCGATCAGCAGCTGGTGCTCGCGAAAGCAGGCGAGGACGCCGCCGGCGAGCTCGCGCGGATCGACCTCCGCCACGGTCTCCCGCAGCGACGCCCGCGAGCGGTGAGGGTCGCTCACCCGGCCGCCGCGCAGCCGCGCTTCTCGAACTCGTCGGTGGTCGTGTAGGCGGAGCGGGGGAAGCGAGAGCCCATCACCGCGGCCTCCTCGCCGGGGCGGGGGACCCGCTGGATCGCGCGCTCGTAATCGGGCGAGACGAGCATGTTGCGCATGATCAGCAGGCCGTAGTTCGGGTCGCCGGCGCCGTCACCGCGATCGCCCCAGTCGAGCCAGGCGATTCCGCAGCGCGCGCGGGCGTTCGCGGGGCGGTCGGCGGCGGTCGAGACGACGACCGTGTAGTTCCTGCCGCTGCGCTCGAGGAGCTGGCGGTCGGCGAGGCAGTCCGGGGTGCGCACGGTGACCCGCGACTCGCCCGAGCACAGCGACCAGTAGCGGAGCTCGCCGCCCGGCATCCGTCGCGGCTCGGTGTAGGTGCGGGGAAATGTCGGCAGCCGCCCTCGGATCACGACCACCGGGCCGTAGAGCCGGCTCAGGTGCGCGAAGATGTAGGCGCTGTCGCGATTCGAGTAGAAGCCACCCTCGAGATCGGCGTCCATCCCCAGCCGCGTCTCCCGCCCCGCGGCCGTGCAGTCGGTGATCACCGCGAGCGAGGCGTAGTTGACGTTGAAGAAGCGCTCCCAGCGGATCGGGTCGTAGGCGGGGTTGGTGGCCGGATCGCAGCCCGGCGACGTCCGCGCTCCCTCCCAAACCGGCTCGGCGACGGTCTGCACCGTGATCTCGCGGTTCGGGTCGTTGATCGCCTGGCAGGTCTCCTCGGGCGCGAGGGTCGTGCCGTCGGCGAGCCGGACGCTCGCGCTCGGCAGATCGGCGCCTCCGGTCAGGTCGCGACCGGGGTCGGGCTCATAGACGCGGTAGGCGAGTTCGATCGGCTCCGCGGCCGCGGGCTCGGCGTAGATGGTGTTGGCAGCGCGCTCTCCGCTCGGCACCGGCTCGTCGAGCACGCTCACGCTCCAGCTTCGCTTCGAGCGCCCGCGCGGGTGTCCGGTCACGAACGGGTTGGTGCTCCGCGGCTCGGGCTTCACCGCGAGGTCGCTGAGCGTGTCGGTGGGGGCGCCGTCCGAGTACGCGTTCAGCGACATGTAGCGCGCGTAGGGGTACTCGCCGTCGAGCTTCAGCTCGGCGCCCGAGGGCAGGTTGAAGCGAGCGAGCCAGTAGGTGGCCGACTCCTCGGCGAAGTTGAAGTTGCGCCCGTCGAAGCCGCGTGTGGTCGGCCGCTTGGTCGAGATCGGACCCTCCCAGAAGCAGCTCGCCAGTGGGCGCTCGCGCTCTGCGGCGGCGGGGCCGCGATCGAGCGGATCGCCGCCGGCGCTGGCGCCGAGGGACGCCGCCAGGAGAAATCCAGCCAATGCCCCCCAGGCACCGATCCGTCGCATTGCCGAAAGCCTATGACGATCGCGAGGAAGATGACGCGCCGGCCGGCTCGCACCTCCGAGATCGACGGCCGCTGGGGGCCGAGCGGACCGCCGCTCGCTCAGGCCCAGTTCGTCGACCGGCGCTCGCCGTGGCGCTCACAGGCGGCCTCCGCGAGCAGGCACAGCATCTCGAACGCGAGCCCCGATGCGAGCCGCGACGATGCTCCCGTGAGGTCGTTCGCCGGGGTGAGCTCGAGCAGGTCGGCACCGACGAGGTCCAGGCCCCGCAGGCCGCGAAGCAGGTCGCGCGCCTCGCGGTCGCTGATCCCGAAGGGCTCGGAGAGGTTCGTGCCCTGCATGTACGGCGAGCCAAGGGCGTCGGTGTCGAAGGTGAGGTAGCAGGGCCCCGTGCCGACGACGCGCCGAGCCTCCTCGACCACGGCCTCGACCCCGAGCCGCTCGAACTCCTCGATCGTGATCGAGCGCATCCCGAGGTCGCGTGCGATCCGCTCCATCGACCCCGCGAGCGCCCCACGCAGCCCGATCTGAACGGTCCGGTCCGGATCGACGAGCCCGTCGAGCACGGCCCATGACAGCCAGTTGGTGTCGGCGACGGAATCACCCGCCTCCACGCCGGGGCCGGCGGAAAGCGTGTCCGCGTGCGCGTCGAAGTGGACCAGCCCCACCGGATGATCGAGGTCGATCAGCCCCTTGAGAACGGCGTGCGTCACGGTGTGCTCCCCGCCGGTGGCGAGCGGCACGACCCCGAAGTCTCGGAAGCGGGCGAACGTCTCGGTGATCGCCGCCATGGCCTCGGCGTGGGACATGCCCGCGAGGCCGAGATCGCCGTAGTCGCTGACGCGGGCGAGCTCCATCGGAACGACGCCGCTGCCCGAGTTGTAGATCAGGCCCGGAGACTGCGAGGCCTCCCGGAGGGCCTTCGGCCCGAAGCGCGAGCCTCCCGACCACGGGGACCCGGCGTCAAGCGGAATGCCGACGCAGGCGATGTCGGTCGAGGAGAGGTCGTTGCTCAGCGGAGCCCGGAAGAAGCCGAGGCTCGGAAATCCCCAGCCGAGGAGGTCCGCCCCCTGCTCGGCGGCTCGGGCCATCAGCGCTGCGGTGTCCCGCTCGAAGACCTCCGCGCGGTCGCGACCGGCCAGCTCACGGTAGCGGGCGAGCCGCTCCTCTGAGATGCGCATCGACCGTGAGCATATGGGCGCGCGGCTCGAGCGCGCTCCGCCTAGAAGCTGACCGGCAGCAGGATCAGCGCGATGCCGGCGAGCACCGGGATCGCCAGCGTGAGCCCGGCCAGCCGGGAGCCGCCGGATCCGCGGCGGGCGTACCCGATCGCGGCGAGGAACGCCAGCGCCGCCGTCAGCGCCGCGCCGAAGCCCGCGATCATTCCGACGGCCTTCGCGCCGGCGGACCGCTGGATGCACTCGCCGGCGCCGGAGGCGAGCACCGCCGCCGTGTTCTCGCACGGGGCGAGGCCCGCGACCGCGCCCATCCAGAAGAGAACGATCAGCACGGTGAGGAAGGTGAGAGGCGCCAGGGCGCCGGCGATGAGTCGGAGCGGCATGGGCTGAAGGACGGTTGGTCGGCGGTCGTCGGACGACCGCGCTGTGATCAGAGCTCGGCCTCCGCCTCTGCTTCCATCTTCTCGAGCCGGACGTAGTAGTCGGCGAACTCGTTCAGGTGGGCGAGCGCGATCTTGGCGGTGATCAGCGGATCGTCGCCGGTTACATCGGTGGCGGGGTCGCGCGCGCCGTGCTCGAGCTCGACCTCCATGCCGGAGCGAAGCTGCTCGGCGTCGAACGGCGAGCTCGCCCAGTCGATCCCGATCCGCTCACCGATTTCCTCCGCCTGCTCGAGGCTGAAACGACGCTCTTGGCCCATCCCCAGGAACGCTACCGGACGCGATCGCTGGTCACTGAGCCACCCCAGCGTGTAGCTCAGTGACCAGCCATCGAATCGGGGCGGTCAGGGCGCGTTGCGGCGAAACTCGGCTCGCCAGCGCAGCGGGGCGTCGGTTTCGCGGAGCTCCTCGATCCGGACCCGCTCGAGCCCGTGGTCGGCGTAGGACTCGATCTCGCCGCGAACCAGCGGCCAGGGCGGGCCGTCGGGAGGTTCGGGATCGTCGCGCCCCGTGGCGATCACCAGCAGGGTGCCGCCCGGCGCGAGCGCTCCCGCGATGCTCGCGATCGCCTGGTCGTGCAGCGCGAGCGGGATCGATTGCACGGTGAGGCTCTCGACGACGAGGTCGAAGGCGAGCGTCCACTCGGCGGGCAGGTCGAACAGGTCGGCGACCCGGTAGTCGACTCGCGAGCGCGGAAACCGCCGCCGGGCGGCCTCGATCGCCGTCGGCGAGAAGTCGAAGCCGATGACCTCGAAGCCGCGCTCGCAGATCAGCTCGGCGTCCGGCCCGAAGGCGCTGCCGACGACGAGGCTCCGCCGGCCGGCGCCCTCGAGCTCGCGCGCCCATTCCTCGAGCAGCGGATGCGGGCCTCCGCGATCCCAGGGCAGGGCGAAGCGCTCGCGCTCGGCCTCCACGTAGAGCGCCTCGAAGAAGCTCGCGGTGTCGTTCTCGCGCAAGCGGCTCGTGCCTCCCAGGCCCCTCGCGGCGCCGCTGGTTCTCGCGCTAGGTCCTGAGCTCGCAGCGATCGACCGTCGAGCGGGTTCCCGGCGTCTCCGAGGCGTCCATCGCGGCGAACACGGCCTCGCCGGCGCTCATGTCCTCGGCGCTCTCGTAGTGCTGGACGACGACCGCCGTCCGCTGGTCGGGGTCGTGGTAGATCTGAACCGCGCTGGCCCGCGCTCCCTCCGGCGGCCCGCTCTCCACGCGGCCGAGGAGGCTTTCGAGATGGTCTGCGTCGACGTCGGTGAATCTGACGATTCGCCCGTACATGGGTCCCCTTTCGTCGAGTTGGGCCAAACGTACACCCGCTGCGCGGCGCCGCGAAACGGGCTTGCCGCCGGCCGAAGCGCGCCGCCTGCGTATACGCTGCCGCGGTGTTCGAGTCTGGGCGGGCGCGGTGACGACCTTCGCGCTGATTCACGGGTCTTGGGGAAGCGGGTGGCATTGGGCCGGCGTGCCGGACGCGCTGCGCCGGATGGGCCACGCGGCCGTCGCCCCGGACCTCCCGTGCGAGGACACCGAGGCGACCTTCGACGATTACGCCGAGGTCGTGCTCGACGCGCTCTCGGAGGTGCCCGGAGACGACGTCGTCGTCGTCGGCTACTCGCTGGGCGGCCACACCGCGCCGCTGGTCGCCGCGCGCCGGCCGGTCCGCGAGCTCGTCTACCTCGCCGCGATGCTGCCCGAGCCGGGGGTGAGCATGAACGACCAGTTCCGGCGCGGCGACGAGCTGTTGCTGACCGACTACCTGGCCGGAGTGGTCGGCCCCGACGAGCGCGGGCTCAGCCGCTGGGTGGACTTCGACGTCTACCACCGGACCAGCTCCCATGACTGCGCGGAGGCCGTCGCGCGCGAGCGCTACGAGCGCTGCCGGATGCAGTCGATCCGCCCCTACGCGGAGGCCTGCTCGCTCTCGGAGATGCCGGACGTGCCGACCCGCTACGTGTTCTGCGAGGAGGAGGGGTTGCTGAACAACGAGTACTGGCGCCGCGCCGTGCCGGCGATTCTCGACGTCGAGCCGGTCGGGCTGGCGGGCTCGCACTCGCCGATGGCCTCGCGGCCCGAGGAGCTGGCGCGGCTCCTGGTGGCGGGTGGCGAGGATCGGTCGTGAGCTTCATCATCGACCCGCCGCTCCTGGTCGCCTCCGGCGCGGCGATCGAGCGCACGCTCGACGAGGAGGGCGCCCGCCACGCCTCGCGGCTGGTCAGCGCGATCTTCATCGGCGTCTCGCTGGGGCTCTACGCAAACGCTCCGGGCCTGGGGGCGATCTGGCGCCCGTTCGGCTCGCGCTCGGGCCGCGAGTTCATGCTCACCTCCGGCCTCGCCCGCGTCGATGAGGCTCGAATGGGCCGCGCGCAGCACGCCGCCGCGCTCGCCCAGTTCGGCCTCTATCCGGCCTGGCTCGCCCTCGGACGCTCGCTCGCGCGCCGCTGAGCTCGGCGCCGATGTCGGCACTGGAGGACTTCGCCGCCGCGCTGCTTCCGCCCGAGGCCGGAGGGCCACCCTCGCGCGCGGTCGCGGTCGCGGCCCGCCGCCTGCTCGCGGCGATGCCGCCGACGCAGCGCGCCGCGCTCGCCGCCGGGCTGGTCGGCGTCGAGGCGGCGTCGCTCGCGCGCCACGGCCGTCTCCTCGGCAAGCTCGAGCACGAGCGGCGCGGCGCGCTGCTCGAGCGGATCGCCGGCCTCGGCCTCGCTCCGGCCGCCGCTCTCGACGGCCTCAAGACCGCCCTGCTGCTCGCCGCCGGCGCTCATGAGTACGCGGGCGAGATCGGCGAGGTCGGCCGCTCCGCCCCTCCGGCGCGCCCGGACGCGGAGCTGACGCTGATCCCCGCGACGGAGCTGCCGGCGCGATCGATCTGCGACGCCGTGGTCATCGGCTCGGGCGCCGGCGGCGCGTTCGCCGCCCGGGCGCTGGCTCGCGCCGGCCTCGACGTTGTGATCGCCGAGGAGGGCGAGCGCTGGGACGTCGAGCGGATTCGCGGCAGCCACCCGATCGACCGCTTCGCCGGCCTGTATCGCGACGGCGGCGCCACGTTCGCGCTCGGGCTGCCGCCGATCGCCCTGCCGCAGGGCCGCGCCGTCGGCGGCACCACCGCGTTCAACTCCGGCACCTGTTACCGCCCTCCACTCGCAGTCGCCCGCGCCTGGCACGAGTGGCACGGCCTCGAGCACGCGGAGCCCGCGGCGCTCGAGGCCCGGCTCGACGACGTCGAGGCGACCCTCTCGGTTGCACCGGTGCCGGACGAGGTGATGGGCCGAAACGGCGAGCTCGCCCTGGCCGGGGCCGCGGCGCTCGGCTGGCGGGCAGGGCCGCTGCGCCGAAACGCCCCCGGCTGCCGCGGGGCCTGCCAGTGCGCAATCGGCTGCCCCAACAACGCGAAGGGCGGCGTCCATCTGAACGCCCTTCCACAGGCCTGCGCGGCGGGAGCGCGGATCGCGACCGGTTTGCGGGTCGGGCGGGTGAGGGTGGAGGGCGGCCGCGCCGCCGGGGTCAGCGCTCGCGACGCCGGCGGGCGCCGGATCGAGCTCGACGCGCCGCTGGTCGTCGTTGCCTGTGGCGCGATCGAGACCCCGGCGCTGCTTCGCCGCAGCGGTCTCGGGCGCCACCGGCGGCTCGGCAGGAACCTCTCGATCCATCCCGCGCTCGGCGCAAGCGGCCACTTCCCCGAGCCCGTCCTCGCCTGGCGCGGCGTCCTTCAGAGCGCCGGGGTGGAGGAGCTTCACGAGCGCGACGGGATCCTGATCGAGGCGACCTCGACCCCGCCCGGGATGGGCTCGATGACCACGCCCGGCTTCGGGGCTGCGCTCGTGCGCCGGATCGCGGGTGCCGACCACGTCGCGACGATCGGCGCGATGATCGCCGATCAGCCCTCGGGCAGGGTGATCGGCGCGCGAAGCCCGGCAACCGTCTATCGGATCGCCGACGCCGACGCGCACCGGCTGCGCCGGGCGCTGCGCGCGCTCGGCCTGCTGCTGTTCGCAGCGGGCGCCGAGTCGGTCGACCTCGGCGCCGGAATGCCCTCGGTTCGGGACGCCGCCGGGCTCGAGCGTGCCCTCGAGCGCTTCGACGTGCGCCGCCTTCACCTCGCGGCCTTTCATCCCTCGGGGACCGCGGCCGCGGGCAGCCGGCCGGACCGCCACCCGGTCGCCGCCGACGGGGCGCTGCGGGGGGCGCCGGGAGTCTGGGTCGCCGACGCCTCGATCCTGCCGAGCTGTCCGGGGGTCAACCCGCAGCTCTCGATCATGTCGATCGCGGCCGGCGTCGGCGAGGCGGCGGCGCGGACCTGAGCGACGCCGCCGGGTTCTGGTTTGCCTCAGGGCGTCGAGTCGAAGAGGATCGCGATCGATGACGCTGATCGGCGAGATCGAGGCGGCGCTGGTCGCCTTCTGGTCACTCTTCGGTCGCTGGCCCCGCGGCTCGCTCCACGACGAGCCCGGGCTCCTGTGGTACGCCTGGCGACCTCGGCGATCGGCTCGCGGCGCACGGGCTCGCGAGGGTGGAGACGGTCACGGGGATGTCGCTCGATCTCGACGGCCGGACGCCCGCCGCTCCTCCGGAGGGCATCCGCCTACGCGGAGGTGCTCGACCAGGCGCGGCCTCGAGGAGTACACCGCCCTGACGCTCGGCTACTGGGAGATCGAGCGAGCCGCCGACGCCGAGCTCGTGGCCGAGATCCAGCGCTACTGGGGGCCGGGCCGGGTGGGCGGACACCGGTATCTCGCTCGGCTCGACGGTGTCGCCGTCGGCAAGGCGTTCCTCTCGCTGGACGGTCCCGATGGCGTCGCGTCGATCTTCGGGATGAACGTGACGCCGCGGGCACGGGGCCGCGGCGTCGCCCGCGGCCTGACCGCGGCGCTGCTCGAGCGGGCGGTCGCACACGGCTGTCGCCGGGTCGTCCTTCACTCCACCGAGATGGCCCTGGGGCTTTACGGGGCGGCCGGCTTCGTGGAGCGCTGTCGGATCGACGTGTTCGCCACCGCGTCGATCTGGTCGAGCGGGCACGGGGCGGCCGACCGAGGAGGAGAGGGATTGACCGAGGCGATCACCCAGTGAGCTCGCCTCGGCCCGCGTCGCCCCCGAGCGCCGCGGCGATCTCCTCGCGCGAGGAGATCTCGAGCTTGCGATAGGTGGCGGTCAGGTGCACCTGGACGGTGCGGACGGTGACGAACAGCTCCTGCGCGATCTCTCGGTTGGTCATCCCGCGGGCGGCCATCCCCGCCACCCGGCGCTCGCTCGGGGTGAGCGCGTCGACGCCGGTGCGCACGGCGCGGCGCGGGCGCGAGCCGGTCAGCACGAGCTCCTCCCGCGCGCGCTCGCTCAGCACGGTGGCGCCACAGCGGTGCGCGATCTCCATCGCCTCGTGGAGAGGCTCGCGGGCCTCGGCGCGCCGCCCGCCACGGCGAATCGCCGCGCCGAGCTCATACAGCGAGCGCGCGTGCTCGAGCCGCGCCCCGGACGCGCTCGCCAGGTCGACGCCTCGCCGCAGAAGCTCGAGTCCGGCGTCGTCCGCGGCAAGCCGACCGAGCGTCCTCAGCGATGCGGCGAGGGTCCCCGGCGCTCCCCAGTGCTCGGCCAGCTCGAGCTCTCGCTCGGCAAGGGCGCGCGCCTCCTCGCCCTCCCCGAGGCGCCAGAGGGCCTCGGCGAGGATCGAGCGGCACGGGAACATCGCCGGGTTCCAGGGGTGCCATCCGGACTCCCGCCCCAACATCGCACGCAGGTCCGCGGTCGCCTCCTCGAGGCGCCCCTGCGCCAGCCGGACACGGGCGCGAGCCATCAGCGCCCAGCCGGCCATGAAGGTGGTCGTCTCGACGGCCTCTGAGTCGAGGGCCGCGATCACCGCGTCCGCCTCCTCCACCGCGCCGCGCGCCAGGAGCGCCTCGACCAGCGGCCCGGTGGCGAGCAGTCCGATTCGCAGGCCCGCCTCGGCTCCGATCTCGATCGCGCGGCGTCCGTCGCTCTCGGCCTCGGCGATCGAGCCCTGCTTCGCTCGCAACAGGGCTCCGACCGCCCGCGCGCGCACGAACCCGACCGGGTCGGTGCGCTCGGCCGCCTGGTCGAGCGCCGCCTCGAGCACCTGCTCGACCTCGGCGAACCCCTCGGCGAAGACGAGCGGGAACGCGGCGTTGGTCCAGATGATCGAGTAGGGGGCACGATCGTCGAGCAGGCCACGATCGAACGCTCGCAAGGCCAGGTCTCGCACCCGACCGGCGCTCTCGGTCCGCAGGCATGCCTCGGTTGCGAGCGCGGTCAGCAAGGAGCGCTCGCCGGGTGTCGTTCCCTCGATCTCACCGCCGAGCGCCTCGAGGCGGGGGCTGATCCGCGCATAGGCGGAGGGCAACATCATCGCGCACTGAAAGAGCTCGCCCTCGAGCCGGAGCGCGAGGTCGCGGTCCTCGGCCGCGACGGGATCGACGGCCGCGCGAAGGAGCTCGACGGCGGGCTCGTAGTCGCCGATCGAGGACCGGGCCATCGCCAGCAGTCGAACTCTGCGCAGCCACCGCTCGGTCCCCTCCGCCTCGGAGGCCGCGGCCTCGAGGTGCCCGATCGCGGCCTCGGCCTCGCCGGCGTTCAGCTCGGCCTCGCCGAGCTCGACCTCGATCGCCGCCCGCTCGTCAGCGGGCGGCGGCTCGGCCAGCGCCCGGCGCAGATAGGCGGCCGCCGTGGAGGGGTCGCCCTTCGCGGCTGCCGCCCGCGCCGCGGCGCGCAGCGTTCGCACCGGCCTGGCGAGGCCGGTCGCCGGGGCTGCGAGCAGGTGAACCGCGGCGGCCTCGGCCGGCGAGCCCTCGTCGTCGAGAAGCTCGGCGGCGCGCGCGTGCAGCGCGGCGCGCTCGCTCGCGGGGATCGAATCGCGCAGGCCGGCGCGTACCAGGGGGTGCGTGAACTCGAGCGCGGGACCCGCCTCGAAGATGCCGCGGGCCGCGAGGCCGTCGGCGGCGGCGACCGCGGCCGGCTCGTCCAGTCCGGCGAGCAGCGCGGCCCGCCGCAGGGGAGCGTCGCTGCCGAGCACCGCGACGGCGCGGGCGAGCGCCTCGGCCTCGCGCCCGAGCGGGCCGAGGCGGCGGGTGAGCAGCGCCGCGAACGACTCTCCCATGAGCGCCGCGAGATCGGGGGGAGCGCCCGAGCCTCGACCCTCGGCCAGTCCGGCAGCGGCGACCCGGCAGAGGAACGGGTTGCCGGAGGTCGCCTCGAGCACCGCGCTCACCGTCTCGGAGTCCACCCGCTCGAGCGCGCCGGCGAGCAGCGACGCGACCGCCACCTCGCTCAGCGGCTCGGGGACGACCCGGATCACGCCGGGAGCTTGGATCACGGCCTCGAGCAGATCGGGCTCGGACGCCTCGACCGCCGGGCGGGTCGCGATCAGGATCGCGGCGGGAAGCGCTTCGATCCGCCGTTGCAGGTAGGCGAGGAAGCGAACCGAGGCGGTATCCGCCCAGTGCAGGTCGTCGACGATCAGCAGGCACGGTGAGCGATGAGCAAGGTTCGCGGTCAGCCAGTAGAGGGCATGCAGCACCGCGTAGCCGTCCTCCCATTCCGCGGAGCCCCCGAGCTCCTCGGAGCCGACGACCATCGCCGCGCGGGCCGCAGCGCCACTGAGCACCGCGCGACGGTCGGCCGCCGACAGCCTTGCCAGCGGGTCCTCGAAGAGCTGGCGGGCGACCCCGAAGCCGTAGTCGCGCTCGAGCTCGCCGCCGCGTGCGCCGAGGACGAGCAGTTCGCGCTCGGCGGCGGCTTCGCGGGCCTCGAGAAGCAGGCTGCTCTTGCCGATCCCCGCCGGCCCGACGACCGCGACCATCGCCCCCTCGCCGGCGGTGGCCGAGTCGAGGTGGGTGCCGAGCAGCTCGAGCTCGGCGTCGCGCTCGAACAGCTCGGTCCCGCTTGGCCTACGGGGGTGGGCGGAAAAGTCTTCGTGGGGGCGCACGATGCGAAGCGGCGTCGCCTGACCGATCCTCGGCTGGTCAGCGACCCCGAAGGAGCCTGCTCATGAACGCCAACATTGACGCGGACGTTGCCATCGTCGGAGGAAGCCTTGCAGGCTGCGCAGCCGCCCGGCTCCTCGCCCAGGGCGGCAGCAGCGTCGTGCTGATCGAGAAGCACTCGGACCCGAACGCCTACAAGCGCCTCTGCGGCCACTTCATCCAGGCGAGCTCGGCTCCCGTCTTCGACCGCCTCGGCCTCTCCGCCGCGGTCGAGGCGGCGGGAGCGGCGCCGAGCGCCGCCGACATCCGCACCGAGTGGGGGTGGATCAGGCCGCGGCCTGGAGCGGGTGAGACCCCCGTTCGCGGCTACAGCATCCGGCGCTCGAAGCTCGATCCGATGATCCGCGAGCTGGCCGTCGCCACCGATGGGGTCCACTACATGGGCGGCAACGTCGCGACCGCGCTGCTCGAGCAGGGCTCCTCGGCGGGTGGCGTGGTCGTTCGCGATCGCGCCGGGAAGGAGACGGAGATCCGGGCGCGGCTGGTGGTCGGTGCGGATGGACGCAACTCGACGGTCGCCGAGCTCGCCGGCTCGCGCGAGCGACGCTACGTCAACAACCGCTTCTGCTACCTCGCCTACTACGACGGGATCGAGCACGGGCCGGATCAGCGAGCCTCGCTGTGGGTCGATGGGCCGGACGTCCTGATCGCGGCGCCCAACGACGAGGGGCTGACCCTGGTCGCGGAGTTCCTCCACAAGGACCGCCTGGCGGAGTTCAAGCGCGATCGCGAGGCCTCGTTCGAGGCGCTCATCGGCTCGATCGGGGACGCCTCGGCGTTCGCCGGCGCGCGGCGGGTCTCCAAGCTGGTCGGCTACACCGATTACGCCCCGATCGTCCGCTCGCCGGCCCCGCGCCCAGGGGTCGCGCTCGCGGGCGATGCCGCGATCACCTGCGACCCGCTGCTCGCGATCGGTTGCGGGTTCGCGCTGCAAAGTGCCGAGTGGCTGGCGGACGCGACCGCGCCCGCGCTCGCGGGCGAGGAGTCGCTCGAACGAGGGCTGCGCCGCTATCGCCGCGTCCATCGCCGCCGGCTGATGGGTCATGTCCGGATGCTCAACGACGGCGCGCTCGCCAAGGCTCCGAACCCCGTGCAGCGGCTGATGTTCTCCGCCGCGGTCCACGACGCCTGGGCCGCACGCCATCTGGAGCGCTTCCTGCAGCGCCAGATCCGGGTGCGTGACTTCCTCGCTCCGTCGGCGCTCGGGCGCGCGGCGATGGTCAACACCCGCCGGGCGCTCGCCTAGCGGGGGACACCCGGCCGGCGGGTCGGCGAGCGGGCGATCGGAGAAGGCGTCCACCCGCGTTCGTAGCATCGCCGTCGGTGGGCTCGGGTGGGGAGGCGACGAGGCGGCGGCGCGGGCTCCTCCTCGTCGTGCTCGCCGCCTCGGCCGCCCTGGCCGGGGTGCTGATCGCCGCCGACGGCGAGGATGGGGAGTCCGGAGAGCGCGCCGACCGCCCGCGAGCAGGCGCGGCGGATCGCGCGACCCCCGCTGCCGAAACCGCGCCCACGGTCGCCGATTTCCACGGCGCGGTGCCGATCCTGATGTATCACGCGATCTCGCCCGCGCCCGCGGATGCCGCCCTGCCGGACCTGTTCGTGCCCCAGGCCGAGTTCGAGGAGCAGATGAAGTGGCTCTCCGAGCAGGGCTATCACGGCGTCACCCTCGGCCAGGTGTTCGCCGCCTGGGAGCGGGGCGAGCCGATCGCCGAGAACCCCGTGGTGATCTCCTTCGACGACGGGCTGCAGAGCCAGTTCGTCGGCGCGAGGCCGATGCTCGAGCGCCTCGGCTGGCCGGCCGTGCTCAACCTCGCGATCGGGCACCTCGACTCCGGCGATCTCAGCGCGGCGCAGGTCAAGGAGCTCACCGACTCGGGCTGGGAGCTCGGCTCGCACACCTTCACCCACCCGGACCTGACGCAGCCCGGGGTGGACCTCTCGCGCGAGATCGCCGACTCGCGCACCTACCTGGAGAAGCGGTTCGGGGTCCCGGTCGATTTCTTCTGCTATCCGGCGGGCGCCTATGACGACGCGGTTCGCGCGGCGGTCGAGGCGGCCGGCTACCTGGGAGCGACGACCACCAACGACGGTCTTGCCGAGCCCGGCAGCCCCTTCGAGCTCAGCCGGATCCGGGTCGAGCCGGGGGAGGGGAGCGCCGGGTTGCGGGCGCGGTTGGGCGCGCCGGGGGCGAGCACGCCGCCGGCCTGAGCCTCGCCGGGCGGCGGTTCCCCTTTGACTGGGGGGAAGTGGTTTGTCTACTGTTGCCCGCGTGAACCCAGGGGGCTCACGCCGGGTTAGGGGCTTGGCGATACTCGGGCTGCTGCTTGCGGCCGCGCTTGCGATCGCGCCGCAGGCGGCGGCGGAGCGCAGCGTCCGCGTCGGCCCCGACTACTTCGGCGTCAACTACCCGCTGATGGCCTTCGACACGCCGGCGGTCCGCGACCGCCAGCTCGGCGCGATCTCCGGCGCCGGGGTCGGCTCGGTGCGCGCCGCCCTCTCGTGGTCGGCGCTCGAGCCCAAGGCGCCCGAGAACGGAGTCCACACCTACGACTGGACCGCGGCGGACGAGCGGGTCGGCGAGTTGGCGCGCCACGGCCTGCGACTGATGCCCGCGTTCCTCTACACGCCGGGCTGGGCGGTGCGCAGCCCGCTGAGCTGCACCTCTCAGAACAGCGTCTCCGCGGCCACCGCGCGGATCGGCGATTACGCCGCGGCGGCGGGGGCGCTCGCCGGACGCTACGGGGCGGGGGGCTCGTTCTGGCGCGAGCATCCCGAGCTGCCGCAGCGGCCGATCGTCACCTGGCAGATCTGGAACGAGCCGAACCTGCGCTCCTATTGGTGCCCGGGGCCTGACCCGGCGGCCTACGCGGAGATGTTCGTGCGCGCGGCGGAGGCGATCAAGCAGGCCGACGGGCGCGCCCAGGTGATCACCAGCGGGCTCGTGCTCTTCGACAAACCGGGGCGCTACATGGAGCCGCAGGACTTCCTCGCCGGGATGACCGCCGCCCAGCCGAACCTCTGGCGGGTCGCCGACGGCGCGGGCGTCCACGTCTTCCCGAGCGGCGACCTCAAGCAGCAGTTCACGCTCGTCAAGGACCTGCGCGCGCAGATGACCGCGGCCGGGGTGCCACAGAGCGAGCCGATGTTCGCGAGCGAGCTCGGCTGGGGCCTGGCCGCCTTCAACCTCACCGAGGCCGAGCGGGCGGAGCGCTACGCGTATGTGACCGAGCGCGCGCCGAGCACCAACTGCAACATCGCCATGGTGTTCGCTCACGCCTGGACGACCTCCCCTCCCGGAGGACCGGTCTACGACTACGACTCGGGGATCGCCCACTACCAGACCGGCGCTCTCTTCCCCTCCGCGATCGCCTTCCGCGACGCGATCGCGGCCCTCGAGGGGCGTGCCGATCGCGAGGCGATCCACCCGAGGTTGCGCGACTGCGCGGGCATGCCGAAGCTCGACCGCGACGGTGACGGACGGGCCGAGTACCGCGACTACTACCCGTTCGACGCCAGCCGGTGGCAGGGCCCGCCGGGCTGGGATCGCACCCTCGTGGTCAAGGCGAAGCGACGCCAGCGCCTCGGCAAGGCCGTCGTGCTGAGGATCGTCTGCGAGCAGAAGCTCAAGGTCGTCGCCAAGGGCAGGGTGAAGCTGGCCGGCACCCGGGTGAAGCTGAAGACGGCCAAGGCGAGGGCGAAGGTCGGCAAGAAGAAGGTGCTGAGGCTTCGCCTCTCGCGGTCCGCCGCGCAACGGATTCGGCGCTCCGACGCCACTCGGGGCAAGGCGAAGCTGGTGATCAAGGGCGCCGACGACGAGGGCGATCTGTTCGAGGAGAAGGCGAAGGTCAGGCTGCGCTAGCGGCCCCTTGGCGCCGCGCGTCGTGTCCGTCGCTCAGGCGCCGGGGCCGGGCATCGGCTCGACCTCGCGCGCGAGGATCGCCTCGCCACACTCGCTGCAGACCATCCGCGGCTCGGTGATCGCGCCGCAGGCTCGGTGGCGCAGGATCACCGGCGGGCCGTCCTCGAAGCCGGCGTGGCGGTTGCCCCACTGCATCATCGCCACGATCACCGGGTAGAGATCGAGCCCGGCCTCGGTGAGTCGGTACTCGCTGCGGGTGCGGTTGCCGCCGCTGCTCGTAGGGCCGCTTCTCGAGGATCCCGAACTCGACCAGGCGGCGCAGCCGGTCGGCGAGGACGTTGCGCGCGATGCCGGTCGCGGCGCAGGTAGTCCTCGAAGGTGCGGGCGCGGAAGTACGCGGCCCGCAGGACCGCGAAGACCCAGCGCTCGCCGAGCATCGCCCCGGTGCGCGCGATCGCGCAGTTGTCGCTCGAGCTGGTCTTGCGTGACGCATCTCACACCGAGTCTAGCCGTGCTGGGTTGCAAATCGCAACGCTCGCGTTAGGGTCCGTTGCATTTGCAACCCGGAGACGGAGAACCCACGCATGAGCCGCCGCACCCCCGCCCTGATCGCGATCTGCGGAGGCGTCTTCCTCGCCTTCCTCGACACGACGATCGTCAACACGAGCTTCCCCGACATCCGCCGCGACGTTCGCGAGGCGACCCCGCGCGCAGCTCAGCTGGATCCTCGACGGCTACTTCATCGTGCTCGCCGCGCTGCTCGTGCCCGCCGGCGGGATCGCCGACCGGCTCGGGCGCCGGCGCGTGTTCCTCGGCGGGCATGCGTCGCTGTTCATCGTCACGAGCGCTGCTGTGCGCGCTCGCGCCGACGCTGGGAGTTGCTCGTCGCCGCGCGCGTGCTGCAGGGCATCGGCGGCCGCGCTGTCCTGTCCCGGCCTCGCTGGCGCTGCTGCTGCCGGTGTTCCCGCCCGAGCGGCGCGCCGCGGGCGTCGGCATGTGGGGCGCCGCCGCCGCGCTCGCCGCGGCGATCGGCCCGCCGCTCGGCGGCGCTGCTCGTCGAGGTCGCCGACTGGCGCTGGATCTTCCTCGTCAACCTCCCGCTCGGGGCGCTCGTCCTCGCTCGCCGGCGCGCCGCGCGCTCGACGAGAGCCGCGACGAGCCGCGACCGGCCTGCCCGACCTCGCCGGCGCCGCGCTCGCCGCGCTCGGCCTCGGGCTGCTCGCGCTCGGCGCTCGTCGAGGGCAACTCACTGGGGCTGGACGAGCGCGGCGAGCGCTCGGCGCCTTCGCCGGCGGCCGCTGGCTGCTCGCTCGCCGTCGTCGTGCGCTGCGCGCACGCCACCCGCGCCCGGTGGTCGACCCCGCGCTGCTGCGGATCCCCTCCTTCCGCCTCGGCACGCTCGGCACGCTGCTGTTCGCCACCGCCTTCTTCTCGATGATCCTCGGCAACATCCTGTTCCTGACCGCGGTCTGGGGCTACAGCGTGCTCGACGCCGGGCCTCGCCGTCGCGCCCGGGCCGCTCGCCTCGGCGATCGTCGCCGGCCCCGCGGGGATGCTGGCCGACCGCTTCGGCCACCGCGCGGTGATCGTCCCGGGCACGCTCTTCTACGCCGGCGGGCCTGCTGGTCCTGCGCAGCGCCGGGCTCGAGCCCGACTACGTCGGCGATCTGGCTGCCCGGCCAGCTCCTGATCGGGCATCGGCATCGGGCTCGCCTTCCCGACCCTCGGCGCGGCCGCCGCCGCCGACATCCCGCCGGACCGCTTCGGCATCGGCCAGCGCCGTCACCGGCGCCGGGCGCCAGCTCGGCGCGGTGCTCGGCACCGCGCTGCTGATCGCGATCGTCGGCGAGCCGCAGACGCTCGCCGCCGCCGCGGCGGCGGCCGACGACGCCTACCTGTTCGGCATCGTCGCCGCGCTGGCCGCCGGTGCGGTGGCGCTCCGGCTCGTCCCGGTGCGGCGCAGCGAGCCGATCAGCGCCGCGCTTCCGCTGGGCGCGGAGGTCTCGGGAAGGACGTAGGGCCGGCGGCGTGGGTCGCGAGGGCAAGGCGTCTCCCCAGGATCAACGACCAGCGCCGGGCGGCGAGGGCGAACGCTCCCCTCCCTAGCCGGCGATGGAGGGCGGGGCGCCGCGGCGGAAGAGCGTCGAGAGGAGGAGCACCACGGGCCGCTTCCCGCGGTTCGCGGCGCGATGGTGGTCGAAGGGCTGCTCGACGACCCAGCGACCGGCGCGGATCCTGACGGTCTCGCCGGCTTCGACCTTGCGGACCAGCTGAGGCCGCTCGTCGGCGGGGCCGCGCTTGACCTTCGCGAAGCCGCGCTCGACCGTGTAGGTGAGCACCCCCGACTCGACGTAGGCGATCTGGGTGCCGGGGTGGTGGTGTAGGGCGAGCTTCGTGCCGGGCTGGATCGTGATCCGGGTCAGCGCCAGCGTGCGCCCCTTCGCCCCGCGCGGTGCGGTCGTCTGGGCGAGCGCCTCGCGGACGACCGGCTCGCCGTTACGGCGATCGTCGGCGCCGAAGGCGAAGCCGATCGCGGCTCCGCCGCCGAGCGCGAGGGCGACGGCGCAGAGGACGGGCATCGACCGGATCCCCCGGCCCGTCGATCTCACCGGGCGAGCCTATCCGGAGCGCCCGCTCGGCGAGCCGGGCGGCGATGGGGAGCCGAATGTGACGATGCGCATAGGATCACGCGGCGATGAGCTTCTTCGACCTCACCGTGCAGGCGACCATCTCGTTGGTCCTGCTCGTCGATCCGTTCCTTCGCGGCGTCTTCTTCCGCCTGCTGACCGAGGGCGAGCCGGAGCGCCGCCGCGAGTACGTGGTCAAGCTGATGACGACGATCGGCGTCCTGCTGGTCGGCTCCGCGCTCGTCGGCAAGGAGTTGCTCGACGGGATCGGGATCGACCTGAACGCGTTCGGGATCGTCGGCGGGCTGGTGCTCGCCCTGATGGGCTTCGAGATGCTGCTCGGCGGTGAGCCGAGCCGGGCGCAGGGCGGGGCGGAGGCCCGCAAGCCGGCGCGGCCGGAGAGCGCCGCGGACCAGATCATCGTCCCCTACGCGATCCCGTTCATGGCTGGGCCGGGAGCGATCACCGCCGTGATCACGATCGCCTCCTCGGGGGAGGGAAGCGACGGCACCTGGGCGGCGCTGATCGCGATCGCGGTCGTGGTCGCGCTGATCCCGGTCGGCCACCTGCTGCTCGTCAACCGGATGAACTTCTCCGATCAGACGATCAGCCTGCTGACCAAGTTCGGCGGCCTGTTCGTCGCCACGATCGGCATCCAGCTGATGCTCGGCGGGATCAAGGGGTACTTCGGGATCTAGCGCGGAGAGCTAGCAGCCCGGCGGCGCGACCCCGCGGGCGGCGGCGAGCCCGCAGTAGGCGGGCTTCGGCGAGCCGTCGGGGCGCAGGACGCCGAAGCCCTGGACCTTCGAGCCGTCGCCGTTGTCGAGGAGCCTGGCGACGATCACCGCCGGGACGTCGGCGATCCGGCGAAGCACCTCGTAGCTCGAAACGAGCGCCTCGGCCTGCTGGGCCTCGGTGTAGAAGCCGGGCGCGCTGCTGTAGGAGAGCTGGGTGAACACGATCGGCTTCGAGACTCCGTGAGCGGCGAGCGCCGAGCTCAGCGACTGGGTCTGGATCCGCAGCCGGCCGAGATAGCCCTGGGTCGGGTCGTCGCCCGGCTTGAACGGGACCTCGGTGACCGCGTGAAAGGCGATCGCGTCGGCGGCCTGAACCCCTCCCGCATCGAGCGCCTGGGAGAGGAACGAGCCGTACTCGATCTTGTCGGGGTCGGCCATTCCGGGCGCCAGGCCGCCCGAGTACACGGCCACCCCTGTACCGGTCGCGTGGATCGCGTTCGCGGCCGCGCCGACCAGCGTCGAGAAGGCCTGCGGGTCCGCCGGCGCGCCCCAGAACTTCGCGCTGTTGGGCTCGAACCAGATCTCGATCGCCAGGAGCTGTGGATAGCGGAGCGCGATCTGGGCCGCCGCGAAGGCGTAGCTGTCGACGCGAGCGGGATCGACCGGGTTGGGTGCGCCGGGCGAGCAGGGCGCAGGCGCCGCCCAGCAGGGCGCGTTCCGGAACGTGAACACGGGGCGGACGCCGTTGCGCAGCGCCTGGGTATAGACCGCGTCGAAGCTCGACCACTTCCAGGTGCTCGGATCGGCGTTCGGCTCCGGCTGCAACTCCTTCCAGGTGATTCCCTCGCGGACGATGTTCGCGCCGCTGCGTGCGAGCTCGTCCCAGAGATCGGGGGAGGTGCTGAAGTCGTCGAAGTAGCCGAAGAGGACGTCGTGCGGCGCGGCCAGCAGCGGCGCCTGCAACTCGCTGAGGTTCTTGCATCGCGTCGGCTTCGCCTTGTTCGCCTTCGCGTCGACCCTGGCGGTGCCGTTGCAGCGCAGCGGCACCCGCCCGGGCAGCTCGCCGTGGGCCTTCCAGGCGCACCTGAATCCCGTGGGCCGGCGGTTCCGCCCGCGTTCCTTGCAGCTCGTCACCCTGACCTTGACGGGCGTGGCCGAGGGCGCCAATCCGGCCTGGTCGCCGCGCGGCAGCTTGCGCTTCACCGCCTTGATCGTCGCCTTCGACGCCGCCTTCTTCAGCCCGGACACCGAGGGCGACCCGCCTCGGGCAGAATCGGTGCCCGCGATGCCTCCGGCACTCACCGCGAGCACCGCCGTCAGCGCCACCCCGCGGACCGCACTTCTCAAGCCGCATCTCCCCACCACAGAGGGAATGATGATCGCGAGGACCCGGTTTGTCCATCGCTAAGCGAACGCGCACGGTGTGCGCCCCGGGCGGGGCGGGCGCCCGACGCGGGCCCGGATGCGTGCGGTAGGGTTTGTGACGGAAGGAACTAACCGCGGGGTTCGGAATCCGATCAGCGCGGTCTCTGACTTCCTCGAAGTCGCCGAACCGAGGGAGTCAGCCGTTGAGCGATCCGCTCCGCCCGCCCGGCGCGCGGGCACACAAGCGAGGTGACACGGATTCAGCCGAGTCCGAGCCGAGCGACGAGGACGCGATGGGTCGCGTCCAGGCCGGTGATCCGACGGCGTTCGAGCGGCTCTATGACCGCCACCACGCCCGTGCCTACCGGGTCGCGGGCTCGATCTGCAGCAGTCCCGCGCAGGCGGAGCGGGCCGTGCGCAGCGGCTTTCTCGAGATCTGGGAGCGGCGCCATGCCTTCTCTCGTGGCGGGGGAACGTTTCGGGCATGGGCGATGGTGATCGTCAGGCGGGCGGCGCTCGCCACGGCGGGCGGGGAGGGCTCGGGACGCTTCCGGGACGCTTCCGCCGACGCGGACGGTGGATGCCCGGCACTGGCGGCGCTGCCGGACCAGCAGGCCGAGGTGCTCGCCCTCGCCTACTTCGCCGAGCTCGGCCACCTCGAGATCGCCGAGCAGCTCGGGCTCTCGCCGGCGATCGTGAAGACGCTGATGCGCCGTGGCCTGGAGGGGTTGGAAGCGCCGGCGATCCGCTAGCCGAGCCCGCCGCGCCGGGGGCTGCGACTTCGTCCACGGCAGGCCTTGACTCGCGGCCCTCGGGGTGGAAGGCTCGCCTCAATCGAACCGGGAGGCGCGATGAGTTGGAAGATCGAGGGCCAGTACTTTGAGAACTGCTCCTGCGACGTGCCCTGCCCCTGCACGGTCTCGCTCGATCTCGGCGCCGACCGCGATCGCTGCAATGCCTTTCTCGTCTTCGACGTGGAGTCCGGCGAGGTCGACGGGGTCGATGTGGGCGGCACCACCGTCGCCGCCGTCATCGACACGCCGAAGGTGATGGTCGAGGGCGATTGGCGCCTCGGTGTGCTGATCGACGATCGGGCATCCGACGAGCAGGTGGAGAAGCTCGGCGCGGTTTTCGGCGGCCAGCTCGGCGGGCCGATGGAGGCGCTCGGGCCGCTGGTCGGCGAGCAGCTCGGCATGGAGCGGGTGCCGATGACCGTCACCCACAGCAACGGCACCCACGCGATCAAGGTCGGTGACGACGGCGAGATCGAGGTGCAGGAGATCGTTCCCTTCGGCAAGGAGAACGGCGAGCCGGCGATGCTCACCGGGGTGGATCATCCGGCGGGCGAGGAGCTGACGATCGCCAAAGCGACGAAGTCGCAGCTGACCGCATTCGGGATCGAGTTCGCCTTCGAGGGGGGATCCGGCTTCGCCAACCCCTTCTCCTGGGCGGGCTAGCCGCTTGGAGGCCGCACGGGTAGGAACGCGCGCCGCCGCGTCGCGGCTCGACCGGGCGCAGCTCGTGCTCCTCGGAGCGCTGCTCGCGCTCGCCGCCGTCGGCTGGCTGGTCACCTCCGAGCGGATGGGCGGGATGGGGTCGATGCCGGGGGAGAGCCTCGGCGGCCTCGGCTTCTACCTCACCGTCTGGGTGGTGATGATGGCGGCGATGATGTTCCCGTCGGTCGCGCCGACGGTGCTGATGTACGACCGGCTGCGCGAGGGCCATCGCGCCCGCGGCAAGGGCGCGCCGGCGGACGCGACGACCCTCTTCGTAAGCGGCTATCTGATCGTCTGGAGCGCGGCCGGACTTGCGGCCTACGGCGCCCTCGAGGCCGTGCGCTCGATCGATCCGGCGTTCCTCGCCTGGGAGGAGGCAGGTCGCTACGTGGCGGGGGGAGTGATCCTCGGCGCCGCCGCCTATCAGCTGACCCCGCTCAAGCGGGCCTGCCTGATCAAGTGCCGGAGCCCGATGATGTTCCTCGCCGAGCGCTGGCGCCACGGACGGTGGGGCGGGCTCAGCCTCGGCATGCGCCACGGCGCGTGGTGTCTCGGCTGCTGCTGGGCGCTGATGGCGGCGCTGTTCGCGCTCGGCGTGATGAGCCTCGGCTGGATGGCGCTGATAGCCGCGTTCATCGCGGCCGAGAAGCTGCTTCCCTGGCCGGCGGCGACGCGCCGCGGCGTCGCCGTGCTGTTGGTCGCGCTCGGCCTCGGCGTCGCACTGGCGCCCGCCGACGTGCCCGGGTTCACCGAGCCGGGCTCCTCGATGGGCGGCGAAGGCGGCGCGATGGGCGGCGAGCGCGGCGGCGCGATGGAGATGACGCCCTGAGCCCGGGCGCTTCCGCCCTCCCGCGACCGCCCCATTCCGAACTGCCCGGCGTTCACTCCACGGGGTGAACGAAACTCCGGGCAGTTCGGGTGGCGCGGGGCTTCAGCGCGGCCCGGGCTCGCCGTCGGCGGGCGGCTCCGCGTCGGCGAGCGGGCCGCCGCGCAGGGGCTTGCTCTCCTGAGCGCGGCTCTCGTTGTCGCGGAGCCGGGGCTCGAAGAGGGAGAAGAAGACCTTGCCGACGAGATCGCGCCGGCTGCGAACCCCGGTCTTCTCGAAGATGCTCTTCAGGTGCTGCTGCACGGTGTGGGCCGAGACCACCAGCCGCTCGGCGATCGCCGCCGTCGACTCTCCCTGGAGCACGAGCCGGGTGACGTCCCGCTCGCGTTCGGTGAGGCCGTAGGCGGACATCAGCAGCGGTGCGATCCGCGCCGGGTGTGCCGGCTCGACGATCACGGCGACCCGCGGCCCGCCCTCGCCGGCGAGGGTCGCCCCGTGCAGGACGACCCAGGTGCCCGAGCGCGAGAGCACGCGGGCGAGCGCCACCTCGCCGAGCGAGTCGCGTCCCTCCGACGTGCGCAGCGCCTGGCCGGCGACCGCGAGCAGCGCCGAGGGCAGGCGGCCGGCGTCCCAGTCCCCGCCCGGAAGGTCCGAGATCCAGCGCTCGACCCCGGCCGTCGCCGACTCGACCTCCCATGAGGGTGAGAGCACCAGCAGGCCGGGCGCCTCGGGGCCCTCGGGATCGCTCGCCTCGCCGAGCAGCAGGGATCGCCGGGCGCCCTCGCCGAGCGCCGGCGCGAGCGCTCGGACGAGAGCGATCTCCTCGGCGTCGAACATCGGCTGACCCGGCTCGCGATAGAGGCCGAGGGCGCCCCAGACATCGCCTGAGCGGGTTCGCAGCCCGACGATCAGCTCCTGGTCGCCGCCGTGCTCGATGTTCTCCTGCCACCGCCGGCTCGAGCTCGGGTCGCCTCCGGTCGCCTCGTGCAGGGTCGAGTAGCCGGCGCTCGAGCGCGCCACGTCGGCGAGCTTGTTGACGTCGTCCTCGTAGTACTCGAGCGCCAGCCAGTCCTGCGGGAGCGTCTCGACGTACTCGTTGTAGTGGCTGGTGATCAGCAGGGACGCCGGGTCGAGCGTGTACCAGCACGGTCCCCCCGGGTGAGTGGGGATCGCCGCCGTGAGGACCTCGCCGGCCTCCTGCCAGAAGCTGACCAGGTCGAGTCCACCGCTCGCCAGCGCGGCGATCCGATCCTCGGCGCGTTCGCTTGCGTTGGAGCTCACCGGCCCCGACTCTACGCGCCATCGCCGGGAAAGGAAATGCCACTTCTCTGGTATCGACGGCGGCGCTCGGGGCGCGTAGGGTCGCCCCCATGAACCGAGGAGCGCGCACCCCGGAGGAGCTCGAGACGTTGCTCGAGGACGCCTTCGTGATCCGCGACCGGGCCCTGTTCTGCGATCTGTTCGACGACGGCGCCGTGCTCGACGCCGGCGGCGGCCTCGAATCGCGAGGCGGCGAGGCGATCGGCCGTACCGCCGCCGAGCTCTGGGCCCGTGAGCGGATCTACGTCGGCGGGCCTCGGCGGGTGCTGCAGGCTCGCGACACGGCGCTGGTGATGTCCGACGCCGGGATCCAGGTCACGCGTCGCGGAAGCGATCGTGCCTGGCGGGTCGCGATCTGCCTCCTCACTACGAGCCCGACGACGAACAAGGAGGAAGCATGAGCGAGCGGACAGAGTTGCTCGAGCCGGCGGCGACGAAGGCCGGCGACGGCGAGGCGTACTGGTGGCTGGGGTCCCTGGCCGAGGTCAAGGTGAGCGCCGAGCAGACCGGGGGGCTGCTGAGCATCCTCGAGATCACCGCTCCGCCGAACGAGGAGGCGCCGCTCCATGTCCACCACCACGAGGACGAGTCGTTCTGGATCCTCGAGGGCGAGGTCACGCTCGAGGTCGGCGACGAGGTGATCCAGGCGGGGCCCGGCGACTTCGCCTTCGGGCCCCGCAATGTCCCGCACCGCTACACGGTCGGCCCCGAGGGATGCCGGATGCTGTTCATCATGACCCCCGGCGGCTTCGAGGGGATGGTGCGAAAGATGAGCGTGCCGGCGGAGGCCCGCACCCTGCCCCCGGACACGGACGAGGAGCCGGACTGGGAGGCGATCGCGGCGATCGCGGCTGAGTACGGCGGCGAGGTCCTCGGCTGAGTGCTGGACAGCGCCCCCGAACCCGCGATAGATTCGGCCGGTCAACGAAGGGGGACCTCTTGTCATCGACGATCCCGGACCAGGAGCTGAAGGCTCGCCACCGCGTGATGTGGGCGAAGGGGGACTACCCCTCGATGGTGCAGACGTTCCTGCTGCCACTCGGCCCCCGGCTGATCGAGGCGGCCGGAATCGGGCCCGGGATGCGCGTCCTCGACGTGGCCGCGGGCACGGGCAATGCCTCGATCCGCGCCGCCGAGGCCGGGGCGAGCGTCGTCGCGAGCGACCTGACGCCGGAGCTGCTCGCGGCGGGCCGCGAGGTGGCCGAGGCGAATGGGGTCGAGCTCGAGTGGGTCGAGGCCGACGCCGAGAACCTGCCGTTCGAGGACGAGTCGTTCGACGTCGTGATCTCGTCGATCGGGGCGATGTTCGCCCCGCACCATGAGCAGGTCGCCGACCAGATGGTCCGCGTCTGCCGGCCGGGGGGCACGATCGGCCTGCTGAGCTGGACCCCCGAGGGCATGATCGGGGCGCTCTTCCGCACCATGGGCCCGTTCGCCCCGCCGCCTCCTCCCGGCGCGCAGCCGCCGCCGCTGTGGGGCAGCGAGGACCACCTTCGCGGGCTCTTCGGCGAGCGGGTGGACTGGCGCTCGCTCGAGCGCGAGGACCTCGCGATCACCGCCTTCGAGCGCGCCACCGAGTACGGCGAGCACTTCAAGGAGCGCTACGGACCGACGATCGTCGCCCATGCGAACGCCGAGAGCAACGGACAGGGGGCGGAGTTCGACGAGGCCCTGAACGCCTTCTGCGAGGAGTGGGACCGAGGCGACGGGGAGAAGGCTCACTTCGAGCAGGAGTACCTGCTCGCGGTGGGGACGCGGGTCTAGCCGAGGGCGGCTGAGGACTGCGAACGGGCGCCGAGGGGGCGCCGGGCAACGAGAGCTGAGCTTCGGCTCTTCCGGCCGGCTATGGGGCCAGCGAAACCGGCTCGGCGTTGAAGTTCCCGTGCTGGTCGCGCGCCGCGCCAGGCGGAATCTCCACCCTCACCCCGGCGGGCGCGGCGAGCTCGAAGCGCCCATCGGCGCCGGCCTCGACGCGGACCATACGGCCGTCGACCAGGAAGCGGACGACGCCGTCGCTCGCGTGCGCGGGCCGGAAGGTCAGGTCGGCGTTCGGGTCTCCTGGCGGGTCGCCAACCTCCTCGGCGGCGAACGGCGCCGGGTAGGCGAGAACCACGGCGACGTGGCCCGGCGGCGCCTCGACAGGCTGCGCGGACAGCGCTCCCGATGGCCGAAGCTTGAAGACGCCCGAGGTGAGCCGGTAGCGGTTGGCGCGGATCTGGAAGCGGTAGCGCCCGGTCGGCGCGTTCAGCGGCGGCTCCCAGCGGGTGAAGTAGCGCCCCCGCTCGTCCACGCCCCAGAGGATCCGCAGGCCGAGGTCATCGTCGGCGACCCGCCAGCGGCGCTCTCCCTGCTCGCGAACGGATCGCTGCACGCGCACGAAGGGCCGGTCGAGCGGCCTGTCGTAGCCGCGCTCGCCGCCCTGCCACTCGAAGCGCGGGGCGCCGAGCCGCTCGGCCCGGGCCGGCTGCTCGAGCACGGTCGCGCTCCCGGCCCCCTTGGGGAACGGCTCGCCGCCGGGTCCGAGACCGTTGGTCGGGTCGAAGGGGTAGGGCGCCGGCGCCGGCGCACCCGACGCCATCGCCGCGGTCAGCTCGGTGAGCGCGTCGAGCAGCGCGTAGCCCGAGGTCTTCCCGTAGAGGGTCGCGGCCCCCTCGTAGTGCTGGCCGGCGTACTCCTCGGGGGTCGGGAAGTAGCTCGCGTACTCGTTGGCGAGCCCGACGATCATCGAGCGGCTCACCCCGAGCCCGCGGGCGGCCCTCTCGATCGACGCGCGAGCGCGCCGGCCCATCTCCACGGTCATCTCACCGGGCACCGAGGCGAGCAGCCGGTCGCCGATCTGCAGCGTGATCAGCGGCACCGCATTGGGAACGTCCACCGGCAACGGCGCGACCAGCTTGTTGCCCTGCGGGCCGCCCGTGTCGGGGCCGGTGATGCCCTCGAACGGCACCCGGGTGATGTCGAACAGCGGCCCGCGCGCCTCGTCGGAGCCGGTGAACTCGGCCATCCCGAAGGCGGGCTCGTCGGCGACCTCGCCCGCCGAGGTCGCCTGGCCGCAGAAGCACATCCGGGTCCAGCGGCGCTCGATTGCGGGGCGCCGGGTCAGATGCCTGCCGGCCCTGCGCCAGGCCCGGACGAAGGCGGCCGCCTCGACCCTGCCGACGAAGTCCGCGGCCGCCGGGCCGGCTCGATCGAGCGCCGAGGACATGTCCCCCTCATTGCCGTTGCCGAACACGGTGACGACCTCCTGGCGCTTCGGCACCCTGCCCGCGCGCCGGATCTTGCGCTCGCTGAGCAGCGTCGCGGGGCCGTGGTGATCGGCGCTCCAGAAGGTGAACTGGAAGTGCACGACGGTGCCGTGGTTGGCGTAGTTGGACCAGATCCCGACCGGCAGCCAGCGGCCCCTGCGGCGCTTCTCGACCCGGAGGACGTTGACGTTCGAATCGACCGTGTGGTTGACGCCGTCCGGGTCCTGCGCGGCGCTGCCCTCGCCGTAGGCGAGGCCCTCGATGCCGTGATCGCGCAGGTGCGGCTCGATCGAGCGGTTCTCGGTCAGGTCGAAGATCCGGCTGTGGCCCCAGCCGAGGCGGCCGGGGGCGAGATCGCGATCGGCGCGGCGAATCGCGAGGGCGAGCCGGTCCACGAGGAAGCCGTACAGCTGCGGGTCGAAGCCGCCGGTGAGCTGGAAGTCGGTCGGCGAGTTCAGGGTCATGAACACCGTGTTGTAGGTGTCGAAGTTCATCATCCCGGTCGGGCCCTGGTGGGTATGCGAGGCCGAGGCGAGGACGTTCTCCTCGCTGAACCCGGGCCGCCCGATCCGCTCGATCGCCTGCTGGAGCATCCCGCCGGGGATCGAGCCGAGGTCCTCGGCGACGAGCGCGATCTTCTCCTTGCCCTGCTCGATCACGATCGCCCGGGCCCACAGCCGGCCGTGCGCCCCGTTGCCGACCGAGTCCGCGCGCACGTAGCCGAAGGTGAAGTAGCCGGTCGGCGGGGTGATGTCCGCCCGTCCGACGCCGATCCGGATCGGCTTCTCGGACGCCGCGCTCGCCGCGCCCGGCCCGATCAGCGCGAAGGCAAGCGACGCCAGCGCGGCGAGCAGCGCGAGTGCACCGCTCCGCCGGGGCCGGGCCTCGATCAACTGGCGCGGGAGAGCCTCGAGCATGCGTGCATTCTGCCGCGCGATCGCGATCGAGGCATCACTGGCCGCCGCCCGGCGCATGGCGACGGGCTTGCGCCTGAAGACGCGATCGGCGAGGCTGACCGCAGGGGCACGACGCCCGGAACCGGAACGACTCTCCAGGGAAGGAGCCAGGATGGATCAGCTCGCCGACATGGAGTTCCAGCGCGAGCAGGAGAAGCGGCGATTCGAGGCCAACGTCAGCCGCGGGATCGACCTCGGCCAGTACACGGTCAGCATTCTCAAGACGACGCTCGATCACGCCGCGGCGACCTACCGGCGGATCGTCTGGATGAACCAGGCGATGTTCTTTCTCGGCCTCGGCCTCTTCCTTGCCGCGGCGCTCTACGGCACGTTCGCGCAGGACGACAAGGCCTACTCGCTGCTCTTTGCCGGAATGGGGGCCGGCGCGTTCGCCGCCCTGTTTCTCACCGGGCCGATCGAGAAGACCCAGGTGGCGCTCTCCAACCTCGTGCAGGTCGAGGTCGCGTTCATGGACTACTTCGAGCAGATCACCTTCTGGGAGACCTACGCGTTCCGCCCCGAGGGCGATCCGCCGATGCCCGCTCCGGGCAACATCGAGCGCGCGAGCGCCTCGCTTCAGGAGCTCACCTCGGACACGCTCGCGCTGCTGCAGCGCCATCTCGAGCCGAACGGCGAGCGGCCGCCCGCCGAGCGCGTGGACCCGCTCCCCCGGGGTGGAGCCGGGCAACCGCCGGCCTAGAGCTCGATCCCGCAGCCGGCGAGGTCGCAGGCGGCGCTCCACGCCGCGCAGGGCCGCACCGGGAGCCCGAGCGCTCAACCCTATCCCCGTCGAGCTCAGAAGGCCGGCCGTCGACGACGCTCCCTACGCTCGATGGATCGCGCGAGACCTCAAGATCGCCGGCCACACCGTGGCCCAGTTTCCGAACCCGCCGCTCTGGATCGCGTTCGCCGCCCTGCTGGTCGGGCTCCTCAGCGCCGAGGGCAGCGACGTCAACGACCTCGCCCGAGCCGTCGCCTACGTCGCGTTGACCGTCTGGGCCTACGAGGAGGCGGCCAACGGGGTCAATGCCTGGCGGCGGCTGCTGGGATCGGTCGCCGTGATCGTGATCGTGATCGCGCTCGCGATCGCGTAGGGGACGGCGGGCGCCTCATTCGGACCGGCCCACGGCGCTGGTAGGTTGGAGCTGACTTGACCCCCCGTCCTCTGATCCCGGGCATCCGCCTGCTCTACCTCGCGGGAGCCGGGCTCGCCCTCGGGGCGGCGTTCATGACCTTCGTGCTGACGACGCGGACCGGCGACTACTTCGCCTGGCCGATCGCTCCGGAGCTCACCGCCGCGTTCCTCGGCGCCTGCTATCTGGCGGCGGTAGCGCTGCTCTCGCTCTCGGCGCGAGCCGGCGCCTGGGTGGACGGGCGGCTCGCGGTGGCGCCCGTGATCGTGATCTCGCTGCTCCTGCTGATCGCGACGCTGATCCACTGGGACAAGTTCGAGCAGGCTCACGCGGTGTTCTGGTTCTGGCTCGCGGCCTACGTCCTGGTGCCGCCGGTCCTGACCGTGCTGGTCGTCCGTCAGCTGCGCGAGCCCGGAGTTGATCCCCCTCCCAGCCGTCCGCTGCCCGGATGGGCGCGGGCCGGGCTGGCGCTTCAGGCGGCGGTGATGATCGTCGTCGGCGCGATCCTGTTTCTCGCTCCCGGCGTGGCCGAGGACTTCTGGCCCTGGACGGTGACGGCGCTGACGAGCCGCGCGATCGGGGCCTTCGTCGTCGGCTTCGGCGTGGCGGCGGCCGCCGGGCTGCGCGAGAACGACCTCTCCCGCCTGCGCGCGCCGGCGCTCTCCTACGCGGTGCTCACCGCGGCCGCGCTGATCGCGGTCGGCCGCTACGGGGATCAGTTCGACTTCGACCTCGGCGGGTGGCTGTTCCTCGGCTTCGTGGCCACCGCCCTCGCCGGCGCCGTCGTCGCGATCTCGCTCGCGCTCAGATCCGCGGACTGAGCACGAAGAGCCCGCTGAGCTCGTTCTCGATCGCGGAGACGACCGTGGTGCCACTGCCGGGGAACCGGTAGTTGCTCCAGGTGCCGGCGAACTCGGGCTCGTCGAGCGCCGGCACCACGTCGAAGAAGGCCCGCTCGCGCAGCTCGCCGGCCCGCAGCGAGGCGCGGTCGTAGTCGAGGATGCGCAGGCCGGCCATGTAGTTGGACTCGTACACGTGCTTGCCGTGGATGTAGAGGTTGTGGTCGATCGAGCGGGTCTCCTGCTCGAACGGCTTCGGCGCGCCGGGGGCATCGAGATCGCGAATCGAGGAGATGTAGGTCGTCGTCCGCTGGCCGTTGGACTGCTCGTCGAGCTCGTCTCCGAAGAGGAAGTAGCGGCGGTCCGGGGTGGTCGATCCCTGATGCGTGTACGTGGCCGAGTCGTATCCCGTGGTCGAGATCACCCGGGGGTTCGCCTTGTCGGTGACGTCGTAGATCGCGACCACGTTCTCGTTCGAGCCGAAGCAGATCTCGCGGTCGCGGTAATCGGCGTCGGGGCCCGAGTAGTTCATGCACTCGACGTCGTGCACGTAGTTGTTCGAGTCGGTCTGGCTGTTGCCGTCGGCGTCCTCGATCACCGCGCAGCCGGCGAACCGCGGGTCGAGCGGGTCGCTGATGTCGACCATGTGAAGGCCGCCGTTCTCCTCGCCGTTGCCGCAGGTATCGGTGCCGACGGCGTAGGCGTAGTCGCTCTCGGTGTTGATCGCGATGTTATGAGCACTGCTGAAGCGGTCGTAGCTCGCGTCCTCCGTGAACACGGTCGGCGAGTTGCTGCCGCGCAGCCGGGTGAGGTCGAAGACCTGGAGGCCGGAGCCGCTGATCTCGGAGACGATGAAGGCGTAATTGCCATCGACCTTGACGTCTCGCCAGAGCACGTAGTCGGGGGTGCCGCGGGTCGGGAGCACGCCGACGACCCTGGGGTTCTGCGGGTCGCTCACGTCGACGAAGCCGGTGCTGGTGCTCGACCCCATGATCGCGATCTCGGCGCCGGTCTTCGGATCGGTCCAGCCCCAGATGTCGTTGCCGGTGGCACCGCCGAGCTGGGGAAGGGGGGTGAAGCTCTCGAGGTCGACGTCCTTGCACGGATACGGCCCCGCCATTCCGCCCTCGCAACTGAACGATCCCGAGGCCGGCAGCGGCTGCGCGAGGCCCGCCTGCAGCTCGGCGAACGGCATCAGCTGGCCCCCGTGCTGGTGGGGAGGGTGGGCGCGCGCGCTCGGTGCGAGCGCGACGGCCGCGACCAGGCTGAGCAGGAGCGTGAACCGAAACGAGAAAGCCACTATCCGAACCTCCGCAAGAGTTCCCCTTTTCCGACCATCGATCGGTGCGTACCCGCAGGCGCTGGGCCCTACTCATCGACCGGCGAGCGGCGGCGCCTCTGCGCGTCGGGCCCGGCGGGAAGCATGCATGGACGCTGCCGCGCCCCGCGCGTTTCCCGCGAGCACGCCCGGGTAGCCTCAGGGAGGCACGGCGGCTGAGCTTTGCGGGAGCTATCTGGGCGGGAGGAAGAGATGATCGGACCGGCACCGCACCCCGAGTCCCCCGCTCCCTCGAACACGGCAGGTGAAGGCGCGCGCAGCCCGCGTCCGCCCGCCGACGGGGTGCTCGAGGCGATCGGCGAGACGCCGTTGGTCCGCATGCGCCGCTACCTCGGCCGCTCGCGGCTGAAGCTCTGGGGAAAGCTCGAGTCGAGCAACCCGGGCGGCTCCGCGAAGGACCGCCCCGCCGCGCTGATCATCGCCGAGGCGCTTCGCAGCGGCGAGGTCGGGCCGGCCACGACGGTGATCGAGTCGAGCTCGGGGAACATGGCGATCGGGCTCGCCCAGGCCTGTCGGTTCCACGGCCTGAGGCTGATCTGCGTGCTCGACACCCGCGCGAACGCCACCAATGTGCGGATCCTCCGCGCCCTGGGGGCGGAGGTCCGGGTCGTCAGCGAGCCCGACCCGGTGACCGGCGACCTGCTGACATCGCGGCTGAAGCTGGTCGCCCGCCTTTCGGCGGAGATCCCGGACTCCTTCTGGCCCGACCAGTACTCGAACCGGTGCAACCCCGCGGCCCACGCGGCGGCGACGATGAGAGAGATCGACGAGGCGCTCGAGGGCGAGATCGACTACCTGCTCGCCGCCGCGGGGACGGCCGGCACCCTCCGTGGGTGCGCCGAGTATCTGCGTGCGCACGGCAGGCGGACGCGGCTGGTCGCGGTCGATGCCGAGGGCAGCGCCCTGTTCGGTGGCAAGCCCGGAGAGCGGCGACTGCCGGGCCATGGCGCGGCGATCGCAAGCCGGTTCTCGGAGGAGCTCGAACCCGACCGCCTCGAGCGCGTCTCGGATCTCGATTGCGTGGTCGGCTGTCGCCGGCTGGTCTCGCGCGAGGCGATCTTCGCCGGCGCGTCCTCGGGCGCTGTCGCGATCGCGCTCGAGCGGATCGCGCCGACGCTCGAGCCCGGCTCGCGATGCGTGATCATCCTTCCCGATGGTGGCCGCGGCTATCTCGACACGGTCTATGACGACGCCTGGGTCGCCCGGGAGCTCGAGTGCCGTCCCCAGGACCTCGATGCCCTCGTCCGCGGCGACCTCGTCGGCCCGGCGCCGGCTCCTGTCTGAGACGAGATGATGCGCGCTGACGGCGCGGCCCCGCTTCGGATCGCGATCGTGGGGCTGGGGCCGAAGGGGATGTACGCGCTCGAGCGCCTGCTCGACCGGATCGCGATCCACGGTGCCTCGCGGGCGGTCCAGGTCGATGCCTTCGAGCCGCACCAGGTCGCCGGGGCGGGCCCGGTCTACGACCCGGCTCAGCCCGAGTACCTGAGGATGAACTTCTCCGCCGACCAGGTGGCGATCTGGCCCGCCGGATCGCAGGCCGTTCCTGGCGCCGAGCGGCGCACGTTCACGGAATGGCAGGCCCGCCACGCGGATCGGCCGGACCCCGACCCCTACGTGCCGCGCGCGCAGGTCGGTCGCTACCTGAGCTGGGGATTGAGCCGGATGCTTCGCCACGCGCCGCCGCGGGTGGAGGTCTCGATCCGCCGCGCCAGGGTCACCGAGGCACGGCCGAGCGGTGCGGGCTGGCAGGTGCGGGCCGGCGCGAGCACCGCCGAGTACGACGAGGTGATCCTCGCGACCGGGCACGCGGAGGATTGGACGGGAGCGCTCCGCCACGACTGGCCGCATCGGGCCGCGCTGGTCGAGTCGGTCTTTCCGGTCGAGCGGCGGCTCGGCTCGGACCGCGTGCCGAACGGATCGGCCGTCGCGGTCCGTGGGTTCGCGCTCACCTTCATCGACGCGGCGCTGGCGCTCACCGAGGGCCGCGGCGGATCGTTCATCGCCGCCGAGCGAGGCCGGCTTCGCTATCAGGCCGCCGGCGCCGAGCCGGCCCGGATCCTGCCGTTCTCGCGGAGCGGGAGGCCGATGCTGGCGAAGCCCGTGCCCGGCGCCGAGGGCGCGACGGGCCTCGGGCAGCGCAGCATCACCTCCGCACGGGGTCGCATCCTCGCGCTGCGGGACGGCTTCTCGGTCGATCGGGATCTGAGCGCGATCGTCGAGGAGCTTGCCCTCTCGTCGGGGCCGGACCGCGGCGACCCTGCGCGTGGCGCGGCCTGGCGGGCCGTCTATCCGGCGATCGTCGAGCGGCTCGGCGGCGACGGCCTCGAGCAGGGCCAGTGGCCGGCGTTCCGGGTCCTCGCCGCGGAGATGGAACGGCTCGCGTTCGGCCCGCCGCCCCTGAACGCGGCGAAGCTGCGGGCGCTGATCGACGCCGGGATCGTCGATCTCGCCCACGTCAGCGGCGGCTGGATCGAGAGCTCGCGGGGGCCGACCGAGCTCTGCTCGGCCGCCGGGAGGGCTTCGGTCGACGTCGTGATCGACGCGGTGCTGCCGCCACCCGGCGCGATCGGGCTGGGCGTCCCCCTGCTCGACCGGCTTCTCGGCGATGGTCACGCGCGGGTGCGCCCCGCCCGGCGCGGTCTCGAGGTCGGCCCGGATTCCGTCTGCGTCGCCGCGGACGGAGGTGAGGCGCGCGGCCTCGCCGCCTGCGGACGGCCGACCGAGGATTGGGTGATCGGCAACGACACGCTCTCCCGGGCGCTGCATCCGCAACTCGATCGCTGGGCCGAGCGGGTCGCCGGGCGGATCGCGGCGACGGCGGCCGGCGTGGCGGAGCGGAGCCGCTCGTGAGCGCGCCGTCTGCGGCGTCGCGAACCGCGTCGCTACGGCGCCGCTGCCGGGGAGAGCTACCGCTGAGCGCCCGGCTCGAGCCCTGGCAGGTCGAGCTCTGCGGGCGGCCGGGCGCGCTCGAGGCGTTGCTCGCCGAGCACGGCTCGCCGCTCAACCTGATCGACCCGTCGCCGATGGGCGGCAACGCGGCCGAGCTGAGCGCGGCGGCGAGGGCGGCGGGCGTGCCCCTGGGGATCTTCTTCGCCCGCAAGGCGAACAAGGCGCTGGCACTGGTCGACGAGGCCCGGCGGCTCGGCCTCGGCATCGACGTCGCCAGCGAGCGCGAGCTCGCCCAGGCCCTCGATCGTGGGGTTGATCCGGCGGCGATCGTGGTCACCGCCGCGGTCAAGCCGGAGCCGCTGCTGCGACTCTGCCTCGAGCGCGGGGCGACGATCGTGATCGACAACCTCGACGAGCTCGAGCTGCTGATCGCGCTCGCCGAGCCCGATCGCCCGCGCGCCCCGCTCGCCCTGCGAATCGGCCCGTTTGCGGAGGGCGCCCGTATCCCGACTCGGTTCGGGCTCAGGACGGATGAGGTCGCCGTCGCCCGCGAGCGGCTTCGAGGCGCCGGGCTCGGGGTCGCGGGGATCCACTTCCACCTCGACGGCTACTCGATCGCCGAGCGGGTGGCGGCGATCGAGCAGAGCCTCGCACTGGTCGACGAGCTGCGCTCGCGCGGCGAGAGGCCCGGCTTTCTCGACATCGGCGGCGGGATCCCGATGAGCTACCTCGACCGCGCGGCCGAGTGGGAGAGCTTCTGGGAGGAGCACCGGCTAGGCGTGCTCGGCGACCGCGAGCCGCTGACCTTCGGCGGGCACGGCCTCGGTCTGCTCGCGCACCGGGGCGAGCTGATCGGGCGGCCGAACGTCTACCCGTACCACCAGAGCCCGGTGCGCGGCGAGTGGCTGGCCGAGCTGCTCGCCCGGGAGCTCGAGCGGGAAGGTCGGAGCGTGGCCGCCGCGATCACCGAGCGCGGTCTCGAGCTGCGCTGCGAGCCGGGGCGCTCGCTGCTCGACGGCTGCGGGATCACGGCGGCCCGGGTGATGTTCCGAAAGCGCCGCGCCGACGGGACGGGGCTCGTCGGCCTGGCGATGAACCGCACGCAGTGCCGCTCCACCTCCGACGACTTCCTCGTCGACCCGTTGCTGGTCGGCGGCGGCGAGCGCCCGCCCGGCGAGCCGTTCGACGGCTACCTGGTCGGCGCCTACTGCATCGAGCGCGAGCTGCTCAGCTGGCGCAGGCTGGCCTTCCCCGAGGGGGTCGAGGTCGGCGACGTCGTCGTCTTCCCGAACACCGCCGGCTATCTGATGCACATCCTCGAGAGCGCCTCACACCAGATCCCGCTGGCCCGCAACGTGATCGTCGGCCCGGGCGCTCCCGAGCTCGACCCGATCGATCAACCGCCCTCGTCGGCCTGAATACCGTCGATCGCGATCCGCGCCGCCTCGGCGAAGGGGGTCGGCGAGATGCCGAAGACGTGCTCGAGCGCGTTCTCCTCGACGATGAGATCGGAGTGCAGCCCGGCCATCAGCGGGGCCAGCAGCTCGTGATCGGCATCGACGACCGCCGCCGCGGCTCTGCTCTCGAGCGCGGAGCTGCTGAACGGCAGGCTGAACGACCGATGCTCGGTCTCGAGCAGCTCGGCGACGACCTCGGTCATCCCCTCGAAGGTGAGCAGGTCCGGTCCGGCGATCTCGTAGACACCGGGCTCGACGTCGCGGGCGGCGATCAGCGCCGCGACGACGTCGGCGATCGCAACCGGCTGCGAGCGGCGCTCGCGCCAGCTCGGCAGCGGAAGCACCGGCAGGCGCGAGACGAGCTGCACCAGGGTCCGGAACGAGGCGCTGCCGGCGCCGACGATCATCGAGGCGCGCAGGGCGACGAGCTCCTCGCCCGCCTCGCCGAGCAGTCGCTCGACCTCGTTCCGCGACTCGATGTGCTCACTCGAAGCGTCGGTCGCCTGCACGCCGCCGAGGTAGATCGTGCGCTTGATTCCGCACTCGGAGGCGATCGCGACGAAGTTCTCCGCCGCGCGCCGGTCTTGATCGGCGAAGTCGTCGCCCACCCCGGGCTCCATCGAGTGGACGAGGTAGTAGACCTGCTCGACGCCCTCGAGCGCCGGTCGCAGCGATCCCTGCTCGAGCATGTCCGCCTCGATCGCCTCGATGCCTCGAGCGCGCTGGAGCTTCGACGCGTCTCGCACCAGACAGCGAACCGGTCCGGTCTCGAGCAGGCCGGCGAGCAGCTGCCCGCCGACGAAGCCGGTCGCGCCGGTGAGCAGCAGGGCCGCGGTCTCGGTCTTCTCTGGGGTCGTCATCTCAGCATGGTGTTCGGGCGGAGCGCCGCCCCGCGCCGTCGCCTACCCGGGGCTACCCTGCCAGCGCCAGCCTAGCCGTCAGGCTCGCGGCTGACCTTGCGTTCAACCGCCAGACTGCTAGGGATATGGAGAGGAGCAGGATCTGATCCGTCCGAGAGGGCGCCGAGGCAGGGGGAGTGCGGCTTGACCGTTCGCGAGCGCAACAACATCGTCGTGCACGGACCGGAGGGCGCCCGCCCGATGATCTTCGCGCATGGGTTCGGCTGCGACCAGAACATGTGGCGCTATGTCTGGCCCGCCTTTGCCGAGGACCACCGGGTCGTGCTCTTCGATCACGTCGGCGCCGGCGGCTCCGACCCCGCGGCCTACGACCGCGATCGCTACGGCTCGCTCCACGGCTACGCCGGCGACGTGCTCGAGATCTGCCGCGAGCTCGAGCTCGCCGACGCCATCTTCGTCGGCCACTCGGTGAGCGCGATGATCGGGGCGCTGGCGGCCGCGGAGGACCCCGACCGTTTCGCGAGGCTGGTCCTGATCGGCCCGTCCCCGCGCTACATCGACGACGAGGGCTACGTCGGCGGCTTCTCGCGCGCCGACATCGACGAGCTGCTCGGCTCGCTCGAGAGCAACTACCTCGGCTGGTCGAGGACGATGGCGCCGGTGATCATGGGCAACGAGGACCGCCCCGAGCTCGGCGAAGAGCTCGCAAACAGCTTCTGCCGCGCCGACCCCGAGATCGCCGCCGAGTTCGCGCGCGTGACCTTTCTCTCGGACAACCGCGCCGACCTCTCGCGGGTGAGCACGCCGAGCCTGGTGATCCAGTGCTCGCCGGACGTGATCGCGCCGGTGGCGGTTGGCGAGTACGTCGACCGCGAGCTCCCCGACAGCCGGCTGAAGTTGCTCGACGCCAGCGGCCACTGCCCGAACCTGAGCGCCCCGGAGGCGACGACCGAGGCGATCCGCGAGTTCCTCGCCTCCGGATGAGCGCCGGCGCCGAGCCGCTCGTCGAGACCGCCGAGGACCTCTATGAGAACGCGCCCTGCGGCTATCTCTCCGCCCGACCCGACGGCACCGTCACCAGGGTCAACCGCACCTTCGAGGCCTGGACCGGGCTGAGCCGCGAGGACCTGCTCGGCAAGAGGCGCTTCCAGGAGCTCCTTCCGGCCGGCGACCGGATCTATCACGACACCCATTTCGCGCCGCTCCTGCAGATGCAGGGCTGGGTCCGCGAGATCGCCCTCGAGTTGGTCCGCGCCGATGGCTCGCGGCTTCCCGCGCTGGTCAACGCCACCCTCGTCCGCGACTCAGAGGGAGCCCCGCTGTTGATCCGGATGACCGTCTTCGACGCCACCGACCGGCGCCGCTACGAGCGCGAGTTGCTGCGCGCCCGCCACCGCGAGCACGAGATCGCCCGGCGGCTGCAGCGCAGCATGATGTCCGGGGAGCCGCCGCGCGCCCGCGGCCTCGAGCTCGGGATCGTCTACCGCCCCGGCGTCAGCGGGCTCGAGATCGGTGGCGACTGGCACGACGCCTTCTGGCTCGAGCCCGAGCGGAGGATCGTGATGTTCGTCGGCGACGTCGTCGGTCGCGGGATCGAGGCCGCGGCGACGATGGGCCAGCTGAGGAGCGCCGGGCGGGCACTGGCCGCAACCTGCGACGGCCCCGGCGAGGTGCTCGACGAGCTCGATCGCTACACGACCCGCCACGGCGTCGGACAGCTCACCAGCGTCGTCTGCGTCGAGCTCGAGCTCGACTCGGGGCGGGCGCGCTACGCCTGCGCCGGTCACCCCCCGCCCGTCCTGCTCGCCGGCGACGGGCCCGCCCGGTTCCTCGACGAGGGTCGCTCGCCGCTGCTCGACAGCGGCATCGACGACGTCTCGCCCCGTGCCGAGGCCTCGTTGACGCTCTCGCCCGGCAGCGTCCTCGTGCTCTACACCGATGGGCTGACCGATCGCCGGGTGGCGGCGTCAGGCGCTGCGCACCCCCTGCTCGACGCCGCCGAGGCGCACCGCGACGCCGGCGCCCCGGCGCTCGCCGAGGGCGTGCTGCGCCTGCTCGGCGAACCCGAGCAGGCCGACGACATCTGCCTGCTCGTCGCCCGGCTTCGGTAGCCGCGCTGCGATGATCCGGCCGCCGATGAGCGCCGAGATCCAACTGAACGATCCGCAGGCCCTCTACCGCCGCTGGGAGGACTCGCAGTGGAGCCCGTTCGCGATCGACCTCGGGCCCGATCGCTCGCAGTGGATCGGGGTGGGCGAGCCCGAGCGCCGCCTGGTCCTCTGGGTGCTCTCCTCGCTGATGGTCGCCGAGGAACGGATCACGACGAAGTTCTCCGGGCTGGTCGGAGCCCATGGCAGCGAGGAGGAGGCGACCTTCCTCGCCACCCAGCAGGTCGACGAGGCGCGCCACATGCAGTTCTACGCGCGCTATCAGGACGAGGTGATCGCCGAGCCGGCGCTGATCGGCGCCCACGTCGAGCGCGCGCGCGAGCAGCTCACCGATTCCTTTCGGGCGATCTTCGACGTCGCCCTGGTCGAGGCGCACGAGCGGCTGCTGGCGGCGCCGAGCGACCTCGCGACGAAGGTCCGATTCATCACCATCTACCACCTGATCCTCGAGGGCACCCTCGGCCTGACGACCTTCCGCTTCGTCACCGAGTACCTCGACCGCGAGCGCCTGCTCGCCGGATTCGTCGACGGCTACTCGCGGATCCACCACGACGAGACCCGGCACATCGGCTACGGGGTCTGGTTCCTGCGCGAGTCGGTCCGCGAGCGGCCGGAGGCGGCGGAGGCGATCCGGGTCACCCTGCGCGAGCTGCTCCCCTCGGTGGCTGAGGCGCTGAGCCCGCCCGAGCGCGACGACGGCCCCGACTTCGGCCGCCTCGGGGTGCAGCCCGAGGCGATCCGCGAGTTCGCGCTCGGCGGCCTCGCCCGGCGGCTCGAGATCGTCGGCGTGCCGATCTCGACGCTCTGAGCGCTCAGCTCGGGGCCGACTCGAACCCGAGCAGGCTCTCGCGGACGAGCGCTCCGATCGTCTCGAGGTCGTAGCCGCCCTCCTGGACGATCACGCGTCGGCAGCCCGAGCGCGCCGAGCAGGCGCGCCGGCCTCGCGGTAGCCGGCGGCGCTGACCGCGAGCGGGCTCTCGGGATCGCCGCCCGCGGCGTCGACGCCGAGCGCGACGACGAGCGCCTCGGCGCCGCGTTCTCGCGCGCCCAGCCGGCGAGCTCGCGCGACCGCCTCGAGCCACGGCCGCGTCGCCGCTGCCGGGCGCGAGCGGGAGGTTGAGGTTCGCGCCCTCGCCCGCGCCGGCGCCGCGCTCGTCCGGCGAAGCCGAGGAAGTGCGGGAACCAGCCGGCTGCCGGGATCGACGTGGACCGAGCCGGTCAGCACCGCCGGGTCCTCGTAGAAGATCGCCTGGGTGCCGTTGCCGTGATGGGCGTCGATGTCGAGCACCGCGACCGGCCGCCGAGCGCGTCGCGCAGGTGGGCGGCGGCGACCGCGGCGTTGTTCAGGTAGCAGGAGCCGCCGAAGCCCGCCCGGGTCGCGTGATGGCCGGGCGGCCGGCAGAGCGCGTAGGCGGCGGGCTCGCCCGCGAGGACGAGGTCGGCCGCGGTCAGCGCGACGTCGACCGCGGCCCGCGCGGCCTCCCACGTCCCCGGCCCGATCAGGGTCATCGTGTCGTAGGCGAAGCGCCCGGCGCGGGCGCTCGCGGCGGCCGGCGTCGCCGCGCGCGGCCCCTCGAGCATCGCCGGGGTGGGGAAGAGGTAGGGGACGACCAGCCGCTGTCCCGGGTCCTCCGGCAGCCCGGCCGCCGACCAGCGCTCCCCGGCGCCTGCGCAGGTACTCGACGAGCGCGGCGGTCGTGGACGCGCGAGCAGCGCCTCGTCGGGGTGGCGCGCGGCGGCGGCGAACCGTGCGCCGGCGCGCGCGAGCGCCTCGCGGATCAGCTCGGCGCGCTCGGGCAGCTCGGTGCCCGGGGTGTCGATCGCCGACCCAGACCTCGCCGCCGGGGCGGTGCCGGGCGTGCGCCTCGTTCTCAACGATCGGCATCGCGATGCTCACCGCTCCGACCCTAGCCGTTGCGGTCCGCTCCGGTGATGCCACCGTTTCGGACAACCAAACGATCGTTCATCGGACATCGCGACCAATATTCCGGGCTCCGACTTGACATTGGAGCAGCGTCGCGCATAGGTTCCAAACGATCGTTCATGAAGTGGAGCAGCCTCGACGGATGGGCAGCGGCTCGGCGCCGACCGGGTGCTGGAGCCGCGCGGCGTCCTGCCGCAGCCCGCCGAAGCGCCTCGACGCCCGGCGCCCCGGTTCGGCCCGTTCGAGTTCGAGGTCGCGGTCGAGCGCCTCTGCCTGGACTCGACCTCGCTCCGCGAGATCCGCGAGCGCGCCGGCGGCGACCCGGAGGCGATGGCCGACGCGGATCGCCGAGATCGTCGCCGAGCCGCGGCAAGATGCACAACCCCGAGACCGACTCGGGCGGGGTGCTGCTCGGCACGGTGAGCGCCGTCGGCGAGCGCTTCGCGGCGCCGCCCGCGGCTCGGCGCGCGGATCGTCACGCTCGCCTCGCTGACGCTGACCCCGCTGCGCCTCGACGCGGTCACCGGACTCGACCCCGACTCGGCCCAGGTCGAGGTCGAGCGGTACGGCCTACGTCCGCGAGCGCGCCCCCTGGGGCGCCGCTGCCCGACGACCTGCCGCTCGAGACGGCGCTCGAGGTCTACGACGTCTACGGCGCCGGCTCCCACACCCGCGACCTGGCCTCGCGACGCGGCGACCGTCTGCGTGCTCGGCGCCGGCCACGCCGGCAAGCTCGCGCTGGCCGCCGCTCGCGACGCGATGACCGCGCGGCGACGCTGGTCGCGGTCGACGTCGACGAGGCCGCGGTCGAGCGGGTCGCGCCGCTCGGCCTCTGCGACGTCGCGGTCGCCGCCGACCTGCGCGACCCGCTCGCCGCGCTCGACGGCGCTCGCGAGCCGCGGGTCGCCGCCGGCCGACCTGACCGTCGTCGTCGTCAACGCGCGCGGCTGCGAGCCGACGGCGATCCTGCTCACCGCCGCCGGCGGCACGGTGCTCTTCTACTCGATGGCGACCAGCTTCTCGACCGCCGCGCTGACCGCCGACGGCATGGGCTCCGCGACATCCGGATGCTGATCGGCAACGGCTTCGCGCCCGACCGCGGCGCCTACGGGCTCGACCTCGCTGCGCCGCTCGCGGCCGCTGCGCGGTCGCGCTCGGCCTCGCCGTCGGAGGAGCCGGCGTGAGCGCGGCACGCCACGCGTCCAGATGCGCTGGCGCGACCTCGACGGTCTCGGCCACGTCAACCACACCGTCGTGCTCACCTACCTCGAGGAGGGGCGCGACGCGTTCCTCGAGGAGCGCGGGATCGGCCGCGACGAGTACGTGGTCGGGCGCTGCGCGGTCACCTACCTCGACGAGATCGACCCGGCCGACGGCTCGGTGACGGTCGAGTGCGCGGTCGCCGAGCTCGGCCGCTCGAGCCTGACGACGAGCGAGCGGATCCTCGACCGCGGCGGCCGCGCGTGCTGGTCGAGGCCGAGTTCGGGCTCGTGCTCTGGGATCGCCGAGGCGCGGCGGCGCGGCCGATCACCGACGCCGAGCGAGCGTCGCTCGAGCGGCCGGACCGCGCGGCGGAGCGAGGAGCACCGGCGTGAGCCTGGAACAGCGATCCGGTCGTGCTCACGGTCGCGGTCACCGGCGCCGACGTCTTCCGCGAGAACAACCCGAACATCCCCTACACGACGGAGGAGATCGCCGACTCGGCGATCGAGGCGGCCGCCGCCGGGGCGACGGTCGCCCACCTGCACGTGCGCGAGGACGACGGCACGCCGAGCGGCCGGCCCGAGCTCTTCGTCGACGTGATCGACCGGATCCGCGCCGGCTGCGACCTGCTGACGATGGTCTCGACCGGCGGCGCCAACGACATGACGATCGACGAGCGCACGACCGGCCTCGAGGCGAGCCCGGACATCTCCGGCGTCGAGTCGGGCTCGATGAACTTCGGCGACGAGACCTTCATCACGCCGCCGCCGGCGGGCCGCGGGATCGTCGAGCAGGCGACCGCGGCGGGGATCGCGCTCGAGGTCGAGGCCTTCGACGTCGGCCACGTGGTCAGCGCCGTGCGCTGGCTCGAGCAGGGGGTGCTCGAGGCGCCGATGCGGATCAACCTCGTCTTCGGCGTGCCCGGCGGGATCGACGCCTCGCCCGAGGCGCTCGACGCGATGCTGCGCCCGCTGCCGCCGGAGACGTTCTGGACCGTCACCTGCATCGGCCGCCACCACCGGCGGATGCTCGGCGCTGGCGCTGCTGCGCGGCGCGCCGGGGATCCGCACCGGCCTCGAGGACGTCGCCTACATCTGAGCCGCGGCGTGCACGCGCCGTCGAACGCGGCGCTGGTCGAGATGGCCGTCGACCTCGCCCGGACGCTCGGCCGCGAGGTCGCGACCCAGGAGCAGACCGGGAGCTGCTGCGCCTTGGCTGACGCGGGCCGTCGAGCTCGCCGCGCCGAGCCGCCGGCGCCGAGGGCCGCCGCGGCGAGGCGACCCGCGAGGCGATCGACGGGCGCCGCGGTCGAGCTCTTCGCCCGGCTCGGCTACCACGCGACCTCGATGCGCGCGATCGCCTCGGCGGCCGGCGGTCCAGCCGGCCGCGATCTACCACTGGTACCCGAGCAAGGAGGCGATCCTGGTCCGGCTCCAGGACGACTTCATGGACCGGCTGACCGAGCGGGTGCGTCGCCGCGATCGGCGCGCGAGCGGCGGCCGGCGCTGCGGCTCGCCGCGGCGGTCCGCGAGCACGTCGTCTTCCACGGCGTCCACCCGCGGCGGCGTTCGTCACCGACAGCGAGATCCGCGCGCTCACCGAGCGGGCCGCGGCGGCGCTGATCGCGCAAGCGCGACGCCTACCAGGAGCGCTTCGACGGGCTGATCCGCGACGGGATCCGCGACGGCTCGCTGCGCGCCTCCGACGTCCACGTCGCGACCTACGCGATCCTCCTGCAGTGCACCGGGGTGGCGCTCTGGTTCGACCCGGACGGCCCGCTGGAGCTCGAGCGAGGTCGCCGAGCTCCACGTCGAGCTCGTGCTCGGCTCGCTGCGGCGCGTCGCCGGAGCTGATCGCCGAGGCGATCGCGGCGATCGCGGTCCCGCGGAGGCGGGCGCGATGAGCCGGGTCAAGCCGCCCGCGCTGCCCGAGCGGGCGACGATCGCCGTCGTCGCCCCGGCCAGCCCGCCGCAGACCCGCTCGGAGATCGAGCAGGCGACCGCGTACTTCGAGGCGCGCGGGCACGAGGTCGTGTTCGGCCCGAACCACCGCAAGGTCCACGGCTACCTCGCCGGCACCGACGAGGAGCGCGCCGCCGACCTGCAGTGGGCGCTGAGCGAGCCCGGCATCGACATGGTCCACACGCTCTGCGGCGGCTACGGCACCGCGCGGCTCCACGACCTGATCGACTGGGAGGCGGTCGGCGACCCGCGCATCGTCTGCGGCTTCAGCGACATCACCGCGCTGCACCTCGCCCTCGCCGCGCACGCCGGCTGGGTCACGCTTCTACGGGCCGAACTTCCTCCGCTTCACGCGGCGCAAGGACGAGCTGACCGACGAGACCGAGGAGTGGTTCCACCGCGCCTTCCGGCCCGAGCCGCTCGGGCGCGTCTTCGAGGACCCCGAGGACCCCTACGTGCTCACGGTCGGCGACGGGAGCGCCGAGGCGCCGCTCGTCGGCGGCTGCCTGACCCTGCTCTGCGCGAGCATCGGCACCCCGTTCGAGGTCGAGACCGACGGCTGCATCCTGATGGTCGAGGACCTCAACACCGAGCCGTACCTGGTCGACACCGCGCTCAACCACCTGATCCGCGCCGGCAAGCTCGACGGCGTCGCCGGGTTCGTCGTTCGGCACCAACGTCAACCTCCAGTACCAGACGCTGCCCGAGGGGCCGGAGTCGACGCTCTCGCTCGAGGAGATCCTCGACGAGCTGATCGCCCCGCTCGGGATCCCGGCGATCGCGAACGTGCCGGTCGGCCACGGCAAGCACATGGCGACGATGCCGCTCGGCGTGCGGGCGCGGCTCGACGGCGCCGGCAAGAGCCTCGAGGTCCTCGAGCGCGGCGGTGACGCCGCGACGGCGAGGCGAGGGGACGAATGACGAGCGCGGGTCGCCGGCGCGAGCCGGCGCGCGGCGGGTGCCGTGGCGGTGCTCGTGGCCTGCGTGATGGGCGCGGTCGGCGCTCGGCGCCGGCCGCGGCCGGCAGCGCAGGATCCGACGCGGGCAGGTCGGTGCTGCGGATCGGCTGGGCGCAGGACCCGCCAACATGAACCCGTTCGTCGGCCTCGACGAGGAGGACTACAACGTCTGGTCGATCAACTGGGACCTGCTCGTCAACTTCTCCCCGAGGACCTCTCGCCGGCGCCCGGGCATCGCCGAGAGCTGGGAGGTCTCCGAGGACCGCAAGACGGTCACCTTCAAGCTCGTCGCCGGCGCCAGGTCTGGTCCGACGGCGAGCCGATCACCTCCGAGGACGTCAAGTAGTCGCTCGAGACCCTCGGCGAGGAGGGCGACCTGTTCACCGGCTACACGAGCAACGTCACCTCGATCGAGACGCCCGACGACGGAGACGGTGGTGATCAAGACGAAGCGGCCCGACGCGCGGATCGTCGGCGGCCTCTTCGTCTACATCCTGCCCGAGCACGTCTGGGGCGAGGTCCCGCTCGACGAGCTGACCGGCTCCTACAAGCCGGAGCTGCCGCTGGTCGGCAGCGGCCCCTACATCGTCACCGAGTTCGAGCGCGGCCGGATCATCCGAATGGAGCGGAACCCGGAGTTCCGGGGCGAGCCGCCGGCGTTCGACGAGATCCAGTTCATCAAGTACGGCACCCAGGACGCGGTCGAGCGCGCCCTGCAGCTCGGCGAGATCGACATGATCGTCGAGGTCGAGCTCGAGCGAACTTCGAGCGGCTCGCGGAGGAGCCGAACATCGAGGCGGTCTCGAGCTCCACGCCCGTCCTACACGCGAGCTCGCCTTCAACCTCTGCCCGGAGCAGATCTGTCCCGACGCGAAGTTCAACCCGGCGATGCAGGACGTCGACGGTGCGCCAGGCGATCGCCTACGCGATCGACCGCGAGCGGATCAACGAGATCGCGGCCCGCGGCACCTCGTTCCCCGGCCACGGGATCCTGCCCTCCTTCTACAAGTCGTTCTACGAGATCCCGGAGCAGGACTACCCGCTACGACCCGGAGCTCGCCAACCAGATCCTCGACGACGCCGGCTGGACGCTGAACGGCGACGGGGTCGCGGAGCAAGGACGGGATCGAGCTCTCGCTTCGACCTCTACGTGCGCTCGGAGTCGCCGTACAACATCCAGGCGGCGCAAGCTGATCGCCGAGCAGGCGAGCCGAGATCGGGGTCGAGTTCAACGTCCAGGTGGTCAGCGTCGACAAGCTCACCGAGCTGACCGATCCGCAAGGTCGACGGCAAGCCGGCGCCCGACTTCGACACCTTCATCTGGGGCTGGGGCGGCGACCCCTACGACCCGAGCTTCCTGCTCAGCCTGCTTCCTGACCGAGCGAGATCGGCGGGCTCTCCGACTCCTTCTACTCGAACCCCGAGTACGACCGGCTCTCACAGGAGCAGGCCGGGCATCTTCGACGTCGAGGAGCGCAAGGCGGTGATCCAGCGAGATGGTCGCGATCACCCAGGAGGACGTGCCCTACCTGGTCCTCACCGAGGACCCGAACCTGCAGGCCTACCGCACCGACACGATCGCGAACGTCGAGCCGCACCTGCCCGGCCGAGACCGGCGACCTCGATCTGCGAGCAGGTCGGCTACGAGCCGCTGCTGCTCGCTCGCGGCCCGCGTCCGGGGCGGTCGAGCCGGCGGCGGGACGAGCCGGTCTCGCCGGGCCGTCGCGATCGTCGGCGGCGCTCGTCTTCGGCGCTCGGCGGCGTGGCTGCTCCGGCAGCCGCGGCGGTCGACCGCGGCGCCGGAGAGCGAGCCAGCTGGAGCGATCCCGGAGTGAGCGGACGCTGGCTCGCGGGCAAGGTCGGCGCGGCGGTGCTGACGCTGCTCTTCGTCCTCATCTTCAACTTCTTCCTCTTCCGGGTGATGGGCGACCCGACCACCCAGCTCGCGCGGCTGCCGCAAGCGACGCCGGAGGAGATCGACGAAGCTGCGCGCCGACTACGGCCTCGACAAGCCGCTCGGCGGCCAGTTCGTCGACTACATGGGCGACACGCTGCACGCTCGACCTCGGGATCAGCCAGCGCTCGCGCGAGCCGGTCTGGGACGAGATCAAGGACGCGCTGCCGTGGACGCTGCTGCTGGTCGGCACCGGCACCGCTGCTCGCGACCCTGATCGGCAGCCTGGATGGGGGTGATCGCCGCGACCAGGCGCGGAACGAAGACCGACGACGGGCCTGCTCGGCTTCAGCCTCTTCACCTACGCCTCGCCCGAGTACTGGATCGGGATCATCCTGATCCTCGTCTTCGCGGTCGCGATCCCGATCTTCCCGGCCGGCCAGCAGGTGACGCCCGGGGTCGAGTTCTCGAGCTGGTTCGCCGAGGCCATCGACGTCGCTCGAGCACCTGATCCTGCCGGTCGACGGCGATGACGCTGATGCTGCTCGGCCAGTACTTCCTGATCATGCGCTCGTCGATGGTCGACGTGATGACCGAGGACTTCATCACCGTCAAGCGCGCGACCGGCCTGCCGCGGGACCGGGTCGATCAGCCGCCACGCGGTGCCCAACGCGCTGCTGCCGCTGGTGACCCTCGCGGCGATCCAGTTCGGCGCGGTCGTCGGCGGCGCGATCACGATCGAGACGATCTTCTCCTGGCCCGGCCTCGGCGAGCTCAGCTTCAACGCGATCAACGACAAGGACTTCCCCGTCCTGCAGGGCACGTTCCTCGTCTTCAGCGTCGGCGTGATCCTCGCCAACCTCGCTCGCCGACTGCCTCTACTTCTTCCTCGACCCGCGGGTGCAGGCGCGATGAGCGGCGCGAGCGTCGAGCGTCCGCCGAGGCTGCCTGCTCGGCACCTGGCGCGGCCGCTTCGGCGTCGGCGTGCTCGGCGCTGTTCGCCTTCCTGGCGATCTTCGGCAGCGCTGATCGCGCCCGACGATCCCGAACGCCTCGAGCCTCGACGTGCTCGCCGTCGCCGAGCTGGACGCATCCGCTCGGCACGACCGAGAGCGGCGCCGACGTGCTTCTCGCAGCTGCTCGTCGGCGCCCGCGTCTCGATCGTCGTCGGCTTCGCGGCGGCGCTGATCTCGGCCGTGCTCGGCTCGGTCGTCGGCCTCGCCGGCGGCTACTTCGGCGGCTGGACCGACCGCATCCTCGACGCGCTCGAGAACTGGTTCCTGGTGATCCCGACGCTGCCGCTGATGATCGTCCTCGCGCGGCTGCTCGACCCCTCGCTGACGGTGCTGATCGCGGTCATCGGCCTGACCTCGTGGGCGGGGACCGGGCGGATCGTCCGCGCCCAGGTGCTGACCCTGCGCGAGCGGGCGTTCGTCGAGCGGGCGAGGGCGCTCGGCGCCAGCGACACGCTACATCATCAAGACCCACATCCTGCCCAACACGCTGCCGCTGATCTTCGCCAACACCGTGCTGATCGTCGCCGTCGCGATCCTCTCCGAGGCGGCGCTCGCCTTCCTCGGGCTCGGCGACCCGACGCGGATCTCCTGGGGCACGATGCTCGAGAACGCGTTCGAGCTCCGGCGCGCCGAGCGCCGGGCGCCTGGTGGTACGTGATCCCGCCCGGGCTCTGCATCACGATCGCTCGTCCTCGCGGTCTCGATGCTCGGCTACCTGTTCGAGGAGTACGTCAACCCGCGGCTGCGCGGAGGACGGCTGAGCGTGAGCCGCCGCTGCTCGAGGTCGAGGACCTGCGCGTCAGCGCCGCCGGGGCGCCGATCGTCGACGGCGTCGACTTCCGATCTCGAGCCGGGCGAGGCGCTCGGCCTCGCGGGCGAGTCGGGCTGCGGCAAGACGACGACCGCGCTGGCGCTGATGAAGCTGCTGCCGGCCTCGCTCGAGCAGAGCGGCCGGATCACCCTGCGCCCGCCCGGGCCGAGCGGAGCCGATCAACGATCGACCGGCGCACCGAGCCGGCATGCGGCTGGTCCGCTGGCGCCACGTCTCGCTCGTCTTCCAGGGGGCGATGAACTCGCTCGACCCGGTCGCAGCGGATCGAGCGCCAGATCGCCGAGGCGATCCGCCTGCACGAGCGCGACGTCGGCCGGCGGAGCGTCGAGGACGCGGATCGCCGAGCTGCTCGAGACGGTCGGGCTCGCCGCCGGCGCTCGGGCGCCGCTACCCGCACGAGCTCTCCGGCGGCCAGCGCCAGCGCGTGATGATCGCCCTGGCGCTCGCCTGCAACCCGTCGCTGGTGATCGCCGACGAGCCGACGACGGCGCTCGACGTGGTCATGCAGGCGCAGGTCCTGCAGCTGCTCGAGCGCCTGCGCGAGCGAGCTCGGCCTGGCGCTGATCCTGATCTCGCACGACCTCGGCGTGCTCGCCGAGACCTGCGACCGGATCGCGGTCATGTACGCGGGGCAGGATCGTCGAGAGCGGGCCGGTCGCGACGGTCTTCGCCGCGCCCCAGCACCCGTACACGAAGCGGCTGCTCGACTCGCTGCCGGTGATCGGCGGCGAGCGCGGGCTGGCGCCGCCGATCCCGGCGGCCCGCCGGACCCCGGCGATCCGCCGGCCGGGCTGCCGCTTCCACCCGCGCTGCCCCTACGCCGAGGCGCGCTGCCGCGACGAGGATCCGCCGCTGCGCGAGGTCGCCGCCGGCCCACAGCGCCGCCTGTCACTTCGCGCCCTGGGCGGAGTGGCCCGAGGTCGAGCCGCGCGCACGCGAGGCCGCTGCGGTGAGCGGACGTGAGCGGCGGTCCGCGGCGCTGATCGAGGTCCGCGATCTCGAGCGTCCACTTCGGCGCGCGACGGCGCCGCCGCCCGGGCGCTCGACGGCGTCTCGCTCGAGTGGCGCGAGGGCGAGATCCTCGGCGTCGTCGGCGAGTCGGGCTGCGGCAAGTCGACGCTGGCCCGGGCGATGCTCGGCCTGCAGTGCCGCCGTCGGCGGCGAGGTCGTCCTCGACGGCGCGCGCGGTCGACGGGCAAGCGCGACCACTGCGCGAGCTGCGCCGCCGGGTCGCAGATGATCTTCCAGGACCCGTACCAGACGCTCAACCCGCGCCAGCGGGTGCGCGGCGATCGTCACCGAGCCGCTGATGGTCCAGGGCGTCGCCGAGGAGCGAGCACGACGACGCGCGTGCGCCGGGCGCTCGACGACGTCGGCCTCGACCCCGAGCGCTACCTCGACCGCTACCCGCACCAGCTCTCCGGCGGCCAGCGCCAGCGCGTCGCGATCGCCGCGGCGCTCGTGCTCGAGCCGGACGGCCTGATCTGCGACGAGCCGGTCTCGATGCTCGACACCTCGGTCCGCGCGCAGATCCTCACCGTGCTGGTCGAGCTGCAGCGCAGCCGCGGCCTGGCGCTGATCTTCATCACCCACGACCTCAGCCTCGCCTGGTCGCTCTGCGACCGGATCGCGGTCATGTACCTGGGGCGGGTCGTCGAGCAGGGCAGCGCGGTCGACGTGATCGAGCGGCCCCAGCCACCCCTACACGCAGGCGCTCGTCGACGGCGATCCCGGTGCCGACGCCGGCGGCGGCGGGCGAGCGCGAGCTGCTCGGCGGCGAGCTCCCGGACGCCGACCGACGATCCCGTCCGGCTGCCGCTTCCACCCGCGCTGCCCGCGGCGCTTCGAGCCCTGCGACCGCGTCGACCCGGCGCTGATCGCCGTCGGCGCGCCCGAACCAGCTCGCCGCCTGCCTGCTGCACGACCCGACGCTGCGGCAGATGCCGAGCGCGCCGGCGGCGATGGCTGAGCGCTGGCGCGAGATCGCCGGGCCGGTCGGCCGGCTCGAGCCCGGGGCCGCGAAACGCGATCACCGACGTCCCCGGCGTCCGCGTCGGCCACTCGCAGGCCGCGAGCGGCGAGCGCACCGGCGTCACGCGTCGTCGCGCCGCCCGAGCTGCCCGTCGGCCGCCGGGGCGGCTGTCGGTCAACGGCACCGGCGAGCTCACCGGCAAGCTCGAGATCGACGAGCGCGGCCGGATCGAGACGCCGATCTACCTCTGCGGCACGCACGCGGTCGGCACCGTCTTCCAGGCGGCCGTGCTGGCGTCCGGGCGCGGTCCCGAGGACGTCGTGATCCCGGTCGTCGGCGAGTGCGACGACGGCGACATGGCCGACTCGCGGACGGTCACCGCCGCCGACGTCGAGCGCGCCCTGGCGGCGCTCGGCGCCGAGGTCGCCGAGGGCAGCGTCGGCGCCGGCACCGGGATGAGCTGCTTCGACTTCCCGGGCGGGATCGGTACCGCCTCGCGGCGCGTCGGCGAGCACACGCCTCGGCGTGCTGCTGCTCTGCAACTTCGGCGATCGCGAGTACCTCGACCTGCTCGGCACCCGGCTCGGGCCCGCGGCGGCCCGGCCGCCGCCCGCAGGGCTCCTGCATCGCCGTCTGCGCGACCGACGCGCCGCTCGGCGCCCACGCAGCTGCGCCGCCTGGCGCTGCGGCCCGCTGCTCGGCCTCGCGCGCGCCGGCTCCTACGCGGCCGACGGGCTCGGGCGAGATCGGCGTCGCCTTCCGAGCGCGGCCGCGGCGCCGCTGCCCAGCTCGACGAGCTCGACCCGCTCTTCGCCGCCGCCTACGAGGCGGCGCACGAGGCGGTCCTCAACTGCCTCGTCGCCGCCCGCCCGGCGACGCCGCCGCGACGGCTCGATGCAGGAGGCCTTCCCGATCGAGCGCGCTCGCGCGCGCTCGCCGCGCGCGCGGGCGCGATGGATGCGCGGTCGAGCCGCTCGCCGACTCCGGCTTCGCGAGCGAGGTCGTCGAGCTCGACCAGGGCGCTGATCCGCATCGACACCTCGAACCCGCCCGGCAGCGAGACCGCCGCGGCCGAGCTGCTCGCCGCGCTACCTCGGCGAGGCCGGCGTCGAGTGCGAGCTCATCGGCCCCGACCCGGAGCGGCTCAACCTGGTCGCCCGGATCCGGGGCGGGCGAGGGGCCCTCGCTGATGCTGATGGCCCACACCGACGTCGTCCCGGCGCCCGCCGACGACTGGACCGTGCCGCCGTTCGAGGGCCGCGGTCCGCGACGGCCACGTGGTCGGTCGCGGCGCCGCCGACATGAAGGGCGAGCTCGCGGCGCGCGCCGTCGCGCTCGCCGCGTTCGCGCGCGAGCGGCGCGAGGCCGCGCCGGCGACATCGTCCTCGTCGCCGAGTCCGACGAGGAGCGCAACGTCTCCGACTGTCGGGATGTCGTGGCTGGTGCGCGAGCGTCCCGACCTTGCGCTGCGACTACGCGATCAACGAGGGCGGCGGGCCTGCTGCTCGAGCTCGCCGACGGGCGCCGGGTGGTCACTGATCTCGGTCGGCGAGAAGCGTGGTCAGCGTCGCTGCGGCTCCGGATGCACGGGACCGCCGGCCACGCCTCGGTCCCCGAGGGCGGCCGACAACCCGCTCGCCCACGTCGGCGACGGCGGCCTCGAGCGCCTGCTCGCCCACCGGGCGCCCGGTCGAGATCGTCCCGGCGGTGGCCGGCGTGCGCTCGACGCTGCTCGGCGCGCCCGAGGGTCGACGACGAGGCGCCTCGCCTGGGCCGCCGAGCTGCACCCGACGCTCGGCGAGCTGGTCCCGGCGATGACCCGGATGACGGTCACCCCGACCGGCGCTCGCAGAGCCACGAGCCCGCGAACGTGATCCCGCCCTACGCCGACCTGATCTGCGACTGCCGGGCGCTTCCCGGGCAGGGCGAGGACGAGATCCGCGAGCACGTGGCGAGCGGCGCTCGGCGACGGGCTCCGCTACGAGCTCGAGCTGCTCGAGCCGCTCGAGGGGGGCACGGAGTCGCCGATCGACACGCCGCTCTACCGCGCCTGCGAGGACTACGTCGCCCGGCGGGTGCCGGGCGCCGAGCTGCTGCCGATCGTCTCGCCGGGCTTCAGCGACTCCTCACTGGGTGCGCGGGGGCTCGGGACGGTCGCCTACGGATTCGCGCCGGTCTTCACGACCGATCCCGAGCGTCTACGAGGGCGGGATGCACGGCGCCGACGAGAGCCTCGAGCTCGCCGATCTGGTCGAGATGGCGGAGTTCAACCTGCACGCGATCCGCGCGCTCTCGGGGGGCGGCGAGTAGCCCGCTGCGCGCGAGCTAGGGCTGGCGCGGGCCCTGGTCTCGGAGCGAGTCGAAGAGCCTGCGCCAGCGGCCCTCGTCGCGCTCGGCGGGCAGGGCCAGCGTGATCCTCGTCGCGATGTCGCCGTAGCGCTTGCCGACCTCGGCGAGCGCCTCCTCCGGCGTGCCGACGACGGCGAAGGTGTGCAGGATCTCCTCGTCGATCAGCTCGCCCATCCGATCCCACTCGCCCCGCTTCGTCATCGCCTTGAGCTCGTCCTGGAGATCGCCCCAGCCGTGCAGCTCGAGCACCGGCCGGTAGGCCGGGGTCGAGCCGTAGAAGGCGATCTGCTGCTTGACGAACGCGACCCCCTCCTCGATCTCCTCCGCGGAGTCGCGGGCGACCACGAACGCGGGCGCGGTGATCTCGAAGCCGTCGAGGCTGCGGCCCGCCTTCTCGGCCCCCTTGCGGAGCGCCGGGAGGGTCCTCTCGCGCATGTAGCGCTCGGTCGAGAAGGCATGGCAGAGCACGCCGTCGGCGACCTCACCCGCGGCCTGGGTCATCAACGGGCCGACGGCGGCGAGCAGGATCGGTGGGTTGCCGTGCGGGTTCGGGCCCGGGTCGAAGAACGGCGCCATCAGCGTGTGGGTGTAGAAGTCGCCTTGGAAGTCGAGTTGATCGCCGGTCTCCCAGGCCTTCCAGATCGCCCGGATCGCGAGGATGAACTCACGCATCCGCGGCGCCGGATGCGACCAGGTCATCGAGTACCGGCGCTCGATGTGGGGCTTGATCTGCGAGCCGAGGCCGAGGTTGAAGCGGCCTCCCGAGATCGCCTGCACGTCGTTCGCCTGCAGGGCGACGGTCATCGGGTTGCGGGCGAAGGCGACGGCGATCGCCGTGCCGACGCCGATCCGCTCGGTCCGCTCGGCGGCGAGCGCGCAGGCGAGGAAGGGGTCGATCTGGGTCTCGAACGCCCACCAGCCGTCGTAGCCGTCGGCCTCGGCCGCGCGGGCCGCGTCCGCGGCCGCGTCGATCGTCGGGTGGTATGTGCCGCAGTCGACCTTCATGGGCGCTCAGCCGTCATCCTGACGGAAGGCCCAGCGGATCTCCTCTACCGAGAGCCCCGAGGCGAGGCAGGCGAGCAGCTTCATCCGCGCGGCCTGCGGGGAGAGGAACCCGACCGGGATGATCCCGCTCTGGCGCAGGTCGCGCTCGGAGCCCCGGTAGCCGTAGGTCGCGTTGAGGACGACGCCGCGCTCGGGCCGGCAGTAGGCGATCAGCGGGATCCGCTCCGCGGCCTCCGCCCAGAGATCGAACAGCGCCGGCGCCAGATGGCCGGCGCCGAGGGTGCCGATCACCAGCCCCTCGGGATCGGTGGCGAGCGCCGCCCGCGCCAGCGCGCCGTCGTCGCCGGCGACGGTGGGAACGATGAGCACGCGGCCATCGAGATGCGGCGGGTCGAGCGGCGGGTTTCGCGGAATCCGCGACCAGATCGTCGGGTGGCCCTCGGTGACCCGCCCGAGCGGGCCGGTCTGCGGAGAGGAGAAGGCGACCAGCGAGGTCGTGTCCGTCTTCCGCGCGCCGCGGGCGTGGTGGATCTCGCCGCCGAAGCAGACCAGCACCCCCATCCCCGCCGCGGCCTCGCTGGCGGCGACGCTGACCGCGTCGACGGCGTTGGCGGGGCCGTCGGCGCCCGGCGCGGAGGCGGGGCGGATCGCGCCGGTGAACACGATCGGCGCCGACGCGTCGTGGAGCAGGTCGCAGAGCATCGCGGTCTCCTCGAGCGTGTCCGTGCCGTGGGTGACGACGACGCCGATCCCGCGCCGCGCGATGTCGCGCGCCTCACGGCAGATCCGCAACTGGTCGCCGAGGCTGAGGTGGGCGCTGGGCAGGTTGGTCACGGTGCGCGCGTCGACCGCGCCGTGCTCGGCGAGGCTGGGAATCGCGGCGAGCAGCGCCTCGGCGTCGAGGTCGGGGGTCGCCGCGCCCGCGCCGGTCATCGAGATCGTCCCGCCGGCGGCGAGCAGGACGACGTCCCGCCTGCGCTCGTCGCGTCGGTCGTCACTCATCGGCGCCGACCTTACTGGCGTCCCGGCGCTTGTTTAGTGTTGGAGGGATGAGAAGGAGCTTCTCCGTCCTGGTCGTGGCGCTGGCGGCGCTCGCGATCGCCGCCTGCGGCGCCGATGAGGAGACCACCGGGACCGCCGGCACGGACCCGGCGACGACCAGCACCGACGCGACCACGAGCACGGAGACGACGACCACCTCGACGTCCGAGTCGACGACGACCACGACCGAGCCCACGACCACGACCACCACCGACGAGAACGGTTTGCCGCTCGAGCGCTGCAAGGACGCCGAGTCGCCCCCGAACATCGTCAACGTGATCTCCCACGGCGCCGACTGCGGCGCGGTCGCGGCCGCGATGGACGAGATCAAGTCGGTCTCCTCGGAGTTCCGCATCGGCGACTTCCTCTGCGCGCGGGTCTCCGGCAGCGAGTTGAGCGGCGTGTGGGAATGCCGCGGCGAGGCCTCGTTCTTCACCTTCGACTTCGGCGACTGAGCCCGGGCTCACGGCCAGGGCGGCCCGCGCGTTACCCCCTCGTGGAGTTCGAACAGACGAGCGGGGAGGTTCGTTATATGAGCGTCGCGAGCCCGCTCGGCGAGCTGCTCGTGTATGGCAGGGCCGGCAGGCTCGCCGGGCTCGGCCTTCAGGCGGGCCCTCGCCCGGTGGCCGTCGGTGCCTCCTGGAGGCGAGATCACCGAGCCTTCGCGGCCGTCGGCGAGCAACTCGAGCAGTACTTCGCCGGCGAGCGCGGGGACTTCGAGGTCGCGACCGCGCCGGCGGGCAGCGCGTTCCAGCGCCGCGTATGGGCGGAGCTCGAGCGGATCCCCTGCGGGAGGACGATCAGCTACGCCGAGCTCGCCGCGAGGATCGGGCATCCCGGCAGCGCCAGGGCTGTGGGAGCCGCGAACGCGCGCAACCCGATCGCGATCGTCGTCCCATGCCACCGGGTGGTCGGCCGAGACGGCGCCCTGACCGGCTACGCCGGCGGACTCGATCGCAAGCGACTGCTGCTCGAGCTCGAGGCCGGGCGAGCCGACGCCGCCTGAGCACGCCGCCGCCCTGGGCGTGCCGCGCCGCCGCCGAATGCCCGAGCCCGCCGCCGCGCGGCACGCCCGGAGTTTGGTTCAAGGGCCGGCGCGAAATCCGGGCAGTTCGCGAGCGGCTTCGCGAACCGCTGGTCACTGAGCTACACCGGGGGGTGGTCCAGTGACCAGCGATCTCGAGCGGCGCGGGCTCTCTAAGGGCCCAGTCCGCTAATCGGCTCTTGCTGCGCTGCCGAGCTTGGGCAAGAATCGGACATCGCCACCGATCCGGATCACGCACTCCGTCAGGTCGCGCTTGCACGTGCTCGAGAGTTGGCGCAGGTGTTCAGCGATCTCGTTCCGATCGCGCCGCTCCGCGAGGGCTTTTGGTTTGAAGGCCAGCGAGTGAGTTTCGGGTCGTTCTACAAAGGCATTCACCGCTCGCGCGTTCAGAAAGGCCCTGCAGCCCTGACCCTCTTGACGGCGGCTCCGAAGCCTGGTCAGCCTGCTCCCTATGGGGATCTCGTCGACCCCGACCGGCGCTCGATCATCTACCACTACCGTGCCGGCGCTCGCGATCAGCCTGACAACCGATCGCTCCGGGCCGCGTTCGAGTTGCAGGCACCGGTGATCTACTTCTTCGGCGTTTCACCCGGCCAGTTTCAGGTCATTGCTCCGGTGTTCGTGGTCGATGACGATCCGCGGGCCGGGCTTGTGCTCTTGGAGGTGGGACTGCCGCATCAGGACATCCGCGGCCGCCGCGCGGCGGCTCCGCGAACCGCTGGTCACTGAGCTACACCGGGGGGTGGTCCAGTGACCAGCCATCTCCGGCGGCGCGGGGTTCAGGCGCCGCGGCCGGGTGCGGCGGAGCTCAGCGCGCCGCGGCCGCCGGCGGCGCGGGCTCGCGCTCGGCTCGACCCGCGGCCTCGTGACCCGCGGACGCCTGCTCGGCTCGGGCGATCGGCCGGTACTCGGCGAGGTCGAAATCGGCGAGCTGGTTGCGGAAGCGATAGGTGAAGTCGGGCCACAGGGCGGTGTTGCGGCCGCTCTCGTCGAGGTACCAGCTGCGACAGCCTCCGCTCGACCAGACCGTCCTCGCCTGCATCCCCTGGAGCTCGCGGTTGAACGCCTCCTGGGCCGCCTCGCTGACCTCGACGGCGTGCAGCTCGCGCCTTCTCATCTGCTCGAGCGCCTCGATCACGTACCCCACCTGGCTCTCGAGCATGTGCAGGACCGAGGTGTGCCCGACCCCGGTGTTGGGGCCGAGCAGCATGAACATGTTCGGGAAGCCGGCGATCGTGGTCCCGCGGTGCGCCTGCATGCCGCGCTCGACCCACACCTGGTTGAGCTCGCGACCCCCGCGACCGCGGATCGGCAGGTCGGCGAGCTGCTGCTGGACCTGGAAGCCGGTGCCGAAGACGATCACGTCGACGGCGTGCTCGGCGCCGTCGGCGGTGACGATGCCGCGCTCGGTGACCCTTGCGATCGGGTCGGTGATGACCTCGACGTCGTCGCGGGCCAGCGCCGGGTAGTAGTCGTTCGAGATCAGCACCCGCTTGCAGCCCAGGGTGTAGTCGGGGGTCACCTTGCGGCGCAGCTCGGGGTCCTTGATCTGCCGGTTGATGTGCGCGACGGACAGCTTCTGGGCGAGCCGCAGCAGCGCCGGGTAGCGGCTGAAGCCGATCACCCGCGCCTCGAGCGCCCAGTAGAGCGCCCTGCGGTAGGCGCGCTGCATCGCCGGAAAGCGACGGAAGAGACGGCGCTCGAGCGAGCTGATCCTCCGGTCGCGCTTCGGGATGATCCACGGCGGGGTGCGCTGGAAGAGGGTCACCCGGGCCGCCTCGGGGGCGATCTGGGGCACGATCTGGATCGCGCTCGCGCCCGTGCCGAGGACGGCGACGCGCTTGCCCTCGAGATCGATCCCCCGCTCCCAGGCGGCCGAGTGGAAGGAGGGGCCGCCGAAGCTCTCGAGCCCGGCGATCTCCGGATATGCGGGCTTCGAGAGCGCTCCGATCGCGCTCACCAGCACGCGCGCGGTGAGCGTCTCGTCGCCGTTCAGCTCGATCCGCCAGATCGCCGCCTCCTCGTCGTAGGCCGCGGCGGTCATCGTCGTCCGGAGGCGCACATGGGGGCGGACGCCGAACTCGGTCGCGGTCCGCTCCAGGTACTCGCGGATCTCTCCCTGGGGGGCGAACATCCGGCTCCATTCGGGATTCGGGGCGAACGAGAGCGAGTAGAGGTGGGACTGGACGTCGCAGGCGCAGCCGGGGTAGGTGTTGTCGCGCCAGGTGCCGCCGACCGAATCGCCCTGCTCGACGACGAGGAAGTCCTCGTTGCCGGCCCGCTTGAGGCGGATCGCCATCGCCAGGCCGGAGAAGCCGGCTCCGACGACGAGCACGTCGTGGTCGGCTTCGGGCGGTGAGACCTGCTCGGCGCTCTCGTTCACGGGACCTGCTCTTCCTCTCGTCGGTTTCAGCACCGTAACTTACACTACTGTAATATCGACGGGAACGTGACTTCATCACACTCGAGCAAGGGCTCTCGCACGCCGGTGGCGGAGCCACGCCGGCGGAGCGGCCGGATGAGCGGCGGCGAGCGCCGCGAGCAGATCCTCGACGCGACCAAGGCGCTGAGCCGCGAGCGCGGCTTCCACGACATCTCGATCGACGCGGTTGCCCGGCGGGCCGGGATAACCAGGCCGATCGTCTACGGCCACTTCGGCGACCTCCCCGGCCTGCTGAACGCGCTCGTCGACCGTGAGGGCGAGCGGGCGTCGAGCCAGCTTGCGGCGCTGCTGCCCACCGACCTCACCGAGGGCGACCCGCTCGAGATCCTCAGCGCCGCGCTTCGCGCCTTCCTTCGCGCGGTCGAGTCCGACCCGGCGACCTGGCGGCTCGTCCTGCTGCCCGCCGAGGGAACACCCGATGCGCTGCGGGAGCGATTCATGCGCGAGCGCTCCGAGGTGACGGCCCAGCTCGCCGCCGCGGTCGGCCCGGGCTTCGCGCTCGGCCCGAGCGGCAGCTCGCCCGATCCCGAGCTGACCGCACGGGTGATGCAGGCACTCTCCGAGGAGCTCGCGCGGATGCTGCTCGAGGACCCGCAGCGCTACCCGCTCGAGCGCCTCGCCGACTACGCGGATTGGGCCCTCGCGCGGTTCGCCGCCGCTGACCCCGCCCGAGCGGCCTCCAGGTAGGGTGCGCGCCGATGAGTGACTTCGAGACGGTCAACTACTCGGTAAGCGACGGCGCGGCGACGATCGAGCTCAACCGCCCAGACAACCTCAACGCCTGGAACTTCCAGCTCGGGGTCGACCTGCTCGCCGCGCTCGAGGCCGCTCGCGACGACGAGGCGGTGCGCGCCCTGATGATCACCGGCGCCGGACGCGGGTTCTCCTCCGGAGCCGACCTCACCGAGACCCGCGAGGAGGACTCCGCGGGCGGACAGCTCGACCTCTCCAAGCGCCTGCGCGAGCGCTACCACCCGATCCTGATCGGGCTTCGCGAGTTGCCGAAGCCGGTGGTCAGCGCCGTCAACGGCCCGGCCGTCGGCATCGGCTGCTCGCTTGCGCTCGCCGGCGACCTGATCCTCGCCGCCGAGTCCTCATACCTGCTGCTCGCGTTCATCAACATCGGCCTGATCCCGGACGGCGGCTCGACCGCCTTCGTCCCGGCGCGGGTCGGCCACGCGCGCGCCGCCGAGATGGCGCTGCTCGGCGAGCGGATCGAGGCGCCGAAGGCGCTCGAGTGGGGCCTGATCAACCGGGTCGTGGCCGACGGGGACCTGCGCGCCGAGGCCGAGGCGCTGACGGCGCGCCTTGCAAGCGGGCCGACGGTCGCCTACGCGAACGCGAAGCGGCTGCTCAACCGCCGCCTCTACGGCGATCTCGAGGGCCAGCTCGAGGCCGAGGCGGAGGCTCAGCGCGAACAGGGGAGGACCGCCGACTTCATGGAGGGCGCGCTCGCCTTCCTGCAGAAGCGCCCTCCCTCGTTCACCGGCAGGTAGCGCGAGGCCGGAACTTGGGTCCCGGGCCCGGGTTACTGTGTCGGAGATGAAGAAGATCCTCCTCACGGGCCTCGGGCTCGCCATCCTGACCCTGTTCATCCCGAGCCCCGTCCTGGCGCAGGAGGCTCCGATCTGCCTCAAGGGCAAAGAGAAGCTCACCGACAAGCGCGACGTCTGGAAGGGCACCAACGGCCGCGACAGCGTCACCGGCCTGCGCGGCAAGGACAAGCTGAACGGGCGCAAGGGCAACGATCTGCTCAACGGCGGCCGCGACAACGACGTGATCAAGGGCGGTCCCGGGAACGACATCCTCTGCGGCGGGCGCGGCGCCGACAAGCTGATCGGCGGCCCCGGCAAGGACATCATCTACGGGGAGGAGGAGAACGACACGATCATCCCCGGGCCGGGCAACGACAAGGTGCTGGGCTCCGCGGGCGACGACAAGATCTTCGGCTACGGAAAGAAGCGCGGCGAGATCGTCGACGACGGGATCGACCTCCTCGACGGCGGCTACAACGACGACCTGATCATCGCCGGCGGCGCCGACACGCTGCTCGGCTACACCCATGACGACGAGCTGCGCACGATGACGCCGCTGATCGCCCCGGCGCTGATGGACGGGGGCGGCAACGACGATCGGCTCTACGGCTCCGACGCCGACGACGTCATGCGCGGCGGCGAGAACGGGCGCGACAAGCTCTACGGCTCGGCCGGCAACGACAAGCTCTACGGCGAGGGCAACAACGACGAGCTCTACGGCCAGGCCGGCGACGACGACCTGTTCGGCGGCGACGGCTTCGACTTCCTCTCAGGCGGCGACGGCATCGACAACTGCGACGGCGGCGAGCTCGACGACAAGACCGACGGGACCTGCGAGAACAAGACCTCGATCCCACGCCAGCAGTTCGGCCGGCTGGCGCTGGTGGGCTAGCGGCCGCTCAGCGCAGCGCTTCCGGCAGCGGACGCTCGCGGACCCGCATCCTCCAGCCGCCCGCCGGGCTCAGGGTGGGCATCTGGCGGATCGACATCGATCTCCCCGGGAGGTTCTCGAGCCGCAGTCGCTGAAGCAGCAGCGTTGCGACCAGCTTGACCTCGGTCTGCCCGAAGCGCTTGCCGATGCAGATCCGCCGCCCGCCGCCGAAGGGAACGTAGGCGCCACGCGGGAGCGCCGCCTTGCGCTCCCGGGTGAAGCGCTCGGGAATGAAGGCCTCGGGCTCGGGGAAGACCTCGGGCAGCCGGTGGCTCGCCCACGAGCAGTAGTTGACGTGAGCGCCGGCGGGCACGCTGTGGCCGGCGAACTCGAGGTCGCGGATCGCTCGGCGCGGGCCGATCCAGGCCGGCGGATAGAGCCGGAGCGTCTCGTCGAGCACCATGTCGAGGTAGGGCAGTGCCCGGATCAGCTCCTCGGCGCCGGGCGCGCGCCCGCCCAGCACCCGGTCCTGCTCCTCCTGAAGGCGGGCGAGCACGTGCGGCGCCCGCGCCAGCTCGTAGAGCATGAAGGTCACGGTCGAGGTCGAGGTGTCGTGGCCGGCGAACATCAGCGTCATCACCTGGTCGCGGATCTCCTCGTCGGACAGCGCCGCGCCCTGCTCGTCGCGGGCGCCGATCAGGAGGCTGAGGATGTCCATCGCGTCGGCGTCGGGCGCGCGCCGGCGTGCCGCGATCTCGGCGTGGACGATCCGGTCGAGGATCTCCCGTGAGCGCTGCAGGCGGCGCCACGGTGAGCCCGGGCCGCGCAGCAGCCGCAGGTGGTAATCGGTCCCGTAGAAGCCGAGGGCGCGCTCGAAGTGCTCGGCGGCGAGCGCGCCGTGACCGCCGTCGTCGGGGTCGAGGCCGAGCAGCGAGCGCATCGCGATCCGCATCGCCAGGTTTCGCATCCACCCGTAGATGTCGAGCGCGTCGCCGACCTCCAGCGCCTCGATCGAGGCGAGCGTCTCGCGCTCCATCGAGCTCACCGCCGCCTCGATCTGCTCGCGGTGAAAGGCCGGCATCATGATCGCCCGCTGGCGATCGTGGTAGCCGGCGTCGATCGTCAGCAGGCCGTCGCCGAGCAGGGGGATGAGGTCGCCGAAGCTGCCCTCCCGCCAGTGGAAGTTCTCCGGGTGGCTGACGGTGATGTAGTGGTTCGCCTCCGGGCCGAGCATGAAGACGACCCGCGAGTGCAGCAGTCGCAGGGTGAACACGGACCCGAAGCGCTCGTAGGCGGGCAGCAGCAGCGAGAGCGGGTCGCGCGCCATCCGGCGGGTTCGCTCGAGATCGAAGCCGGTCTCGCCAGGCGGGAACGGCACCCGGGCGCGGCGCTCGGAGGCGATGTCCTCCCAGATCCGCAGCGCCGGGTTGGGCCGGGTCGGCTCGGGTCTCGTGTCGGATTCCGGCAGGCCATAGCCGGGCTCCGCGGGCGGGGCCGCTCGAGGGGCGGGTGTGCTCGTCGCGCGGGACACGGTGGGCATCGGGAACGGCCGGTCAGCCGAGAAGATACGCTGAGTTGGACACTTGTACCGCCGGTCCAATCGAACCCGCGCCGGCAAGAACCCAATCGGAGGAGTCAGAGAAGATGGCGAAACACCCGCGTTCCCTGCACGGCAAGGTCGTCGCGATCACCGGCGGCGCCAGGGGAATCGGCAAGGCGACCGCGCAGGCGCTGGTCCGAAAGGGCGCCAAGGTCGCGATCGGCGACCTCGACGTCGAGGTCGCCCAGCGGACGGCCGCCGAGCTCGGCGGGGACACGCTCGCCCTCGAGCTCGACGTCACCCGCCGCGATTCCTTCGAGGGCTTCCTCGATCAGGTCGAGGAGCGGCTCGGCTCGCTCGACGTGCTCGTCAACAACGCCGGGATCATGCCGATCGGCCCGTTCGTCGAGGAGTCCGATCGGACCGCGCGGATGATGGTCGACATCAACGTTCACGGGGTCCTCTACGGGATGAAGCTGGCGCTGCCGGGGATGCAGCGGCGAAACAGCGGCCACGTCGTCAACATCGCCTCGCAGGCCGGCAAGGCCGGCTTCCCGGGCGGAGCCACGTACTGCGGCACGAAGCACTTCGTCGTCGGCGTCTCCGAGGCCGCTCGAGCCGAGCTGCGCGGGACGGCGATCGAGGTCTCCTGCGTGATGCCGGCGGTGGTCAACACCGAGCTCGGCTCGGGGCTGGTCGAGACCCGGGCGATCAAGAAGGTCGAGCCCGAGGACGTCGCCGACGCGATCGTCGCCGCGCTCGAGGTGCCGAAGTTCGACGTCTGGGTGCCGCGCGAGAGCGGCCCGCTCTACCGATTCCTGCAGCTGCTGCCGCGCTCCGGCCGTGAGGGTCTGGCGCGGCTGCTGAAGGCCGACAAGGTGCTCGCCGAGCCGGACAGGGCGAAGCGCGCCGCCTACGAGGACCGCGCGCGGCACTCCGAGCCGGCGCTCGAGGAGGGCGCGACGGCCGAGGCCAGCGAGGCCAGAGCCGGCTGAGCCCGAGCTCCACCCGCCACGGCTCGGCGTCGTTTTCGCGCCCGAGTCAGGGGTAGCCGCAGCGGAACCTGAGATTCCGACACGGTGAGGAGCTGAACGAAGATGGCGAGCAACGACGGCGAGGGCAAGGTCTCGGACGCGAAGCTGGTTCAGTACCTGAACGAGGCCTACGCGAAGGAGCGCGAGCTCGAGCCGGCGCTCGAGGCGCACATCGCGATGACGACCAAGCCCTCCTACAAGAAGCGGCTTCAGCAGCACCTCAAGGAGACCAAGGCTCACGGTCGCGAGCTCGAGCGGCGGATCAAGAAGATCAGCGGCGCCGGGCCGGCGACGCTCGAGAAGGTCGCAGGGCAGCTGGCCGGTCAGGCGAAGTCGCTCGCCAAGGGGCCGCTGCACATGGTGCGCGGTACCGGCGAGGCGGAGAAGATGCTGAAGAACGCCAAGACCGAGTACTGGAACGAGCACGAGGAGATCGCCACGTACGCGGCGATCGAGGCCCTCGCGGAGGCGCTCGGCGATTCCGAGACCGCGAAGCTGGCGCGCTCGATCCGCCGCGACGAGGAGCGGATGGCGAAGTTCCTCGAGACCCAGATACCGCAGCTCACCAGGGCGGTGGTGCGCGAGGAGGTACCGGCGGCCGAGCGCAACGCCGGGTCCTCGCGCGGGCGGCGGAGGTCGGGCTCCTCGGGCGCCCGTCGGACCTCCTCCGGCGGCGCGGCGCGCTCGCGGCGCTCGACGACCACGGCGAAGCGCGGCCCGGCGAAGAAGGCGAAGCGCTAGGCCTCTAGTCGCTGCCGGCCTTCGAGGCCGGCAGCGGCGAATGTCCCTTCGAGGCCCGCCCGGCGGCCTCGCGGATCCCGTCCCTGAAGTCCGGGTGGGCGATCTCGGCCAGCGCCAGGCCGCGCTGATGGACGGTCAGGCCCTGGAGCTCGGCGGCGCCGAACTCGGTGACGATCACATCGACCTGGTGGCGGGGCGTCGTGATCACGGTTCCCGCCTCGAACCAGGGCACGATCCGCGAGTGGGTCTCGCCCGCCACGGTGACGGTCGCGGGCATGCAGAGCAGGGAGCGATCCTCGAGCGCCAGCGCCGGGCCCGAGACGAAGTCCTCGTGCCCGCCGATCCCCGAGTACTGGGAGCCGTGGATCGTGTCGGCGACGACCTGGCCGTGGACATCGACCGCGATCGCGGCGTTGATCGTCACCATCCGGCGGTTGCGAGCGATCAGCTCCGGCGAGTTGATCACCTCGACCGGAAGAAAGGCGACCTGGTCGTTGTCCTCCAGCCAGCTGTAGAGCTCGGACGAGCCGGCGGCGAAGGTGGCGACCGAGACGCCGTCGAACTGGCCCTTGCGGTTGGTCACCTTGCCCGCCCGCTGGAGCGCCATCAACCCGTCGGTGAACATCTCGGAGTGGATCCCGTAGTCGCCGCCCTCGCCCTCGGCCAGCCGGCCGACGATCGCCGAGGGGATCGTCCCGATCCCGGTCTGCAGCGTCGCCCCGTCGGGGATGAACCGGCGCACCTGCTCGGCGATCGCCGCGTCGGTCTCGCTCGGCTCGGGCTGGGGAAGCTCGAAGGGCGCCGCGTCGGAGGCCACGAGGATGTCGATCTGGTCGACGTGGATCGCGTGGCGGTGCTCCGGCGGCAGCCCCTTCGTGCGCGGGAAGCCCGGCGAGGCCTCGACGATCAGCAGGCGCTCGGGGTCGGCGGCGGCGCGGGCGAGCTCGGCGTAGGTCCCGCCGGCGTGCAGGGAGAGGCTGCACCAGCCCGACTCGTCGGGAGGAGCCGCGACGGTCGCGACCACGCGCGGGCGCTGCTGCTCGAGCAGCGGGCCGAAGCGCCGGAAGTCGGCGGGCGCGAAGCCGATGTTCGCGCCCTGGTCGCGCAGCGCCCGCTCGATCGGGCCGAAGAAGCCGGAGAGCAGGTGAACGTTCGGGTGCGTGAAGGCCTCCGACCAGGCGAGCAGCAGAGCGCCGCCGATCCGCAGGTCCCTCCAGTCATCGCGGCGCCCCAGCGCCTCGAGGAACTTCGGCGGCTGCCCGGTGCCCAGCGGGATCGCGAGCGTGTCGGTCGTCTCGAGCCGTGCCGCGGCCTCGTCGGGGTTCAGGCTTTCTGGCATCGCGCCGAGAACCTACCCGCTCGGCTCAGCCGAGTCGTCGGCCGAGCAGCAGGCTGCGCCGCTCGGCCTTCAGGTCGTCGCTGAAGCCGAGCGAGCGATAGAGCGACAGCGCGGCCTCGTTGGCCTCATCGACGTCGAGCTCGATCCGCAGGCAGCCTCGCTCGCTCGCGCGCTCGATCGCGGCCTCGACCAGCGCCCGGCCGAGCCCGCCGCGGCGGGCGTCCTCGACCACGAAGACATCCTCGATCCAGCAGTCCTCGGCGCCCGTCCAGGCGCTCCAGCGGTAGCGGAGCTGGCAGACGCCGAGCGGAGATCCGCGGCTCTCGAGCGAGACGAGCAGGAACTCACCGCTGCCGTCCGCCGCGATCCGCTCGACCGCCGCGGCGATCTGCTCGTCGCTCGGCAGGGCGCGGGAGTAGTGGTCGCGAAAGCCGATCAGCAGGCGGGTCGCGTGATCGAGATCCGGGCCGCCGGCGATCCAGGTGCGCATCCCCATCAGTATCGAGCAACGAGCCTGTCGAGTTTCGGCAACTCGTTCGTCGCTAGGTTGAACGCGGAACACGAGAGGCCCATCGCGGTGGGCGAGAGGTGGGCGAGATGACGCAGCGCAGTGACCGGGACTTCGAGAGCAGGCGCTGGCTGGCGCTGGCGCTGCTCTGCGTGGCTCAGTTCGTCGTCGTCCTCGACGCCTCGATCGTCAACGTGGCCCTGCCGACGATCGGCAGATCGCTGAGCTTCTCCCAGGACGACCTCTCGTGGGTCGTCAACGCCTACGTGCTCACCTTCGGCGGCTTCCTGCTGCTCGGCGGGCGGCTCGCCGACCTGCTCGGCCGCCGCCGGGTGTTCGTCTCCGGGCTGATCCTGTTCGCCCTCGCTTCGCTGGTCGGCGGCTTCGCCGAGAGCGAGGAGATGCTGATCGCGGCCCGCGCCGTGCAGGGCCTCGGCGCGGCCCTGCTCTCGCCGGCCGCGCTCTCGATCGTCACCACGACCTTCTCCGACGGCTCGGAGCGCAACAAGGCGCTCGGCGCGTGGGGCGCGGTCGCCGGCTCGGGTGGCGCTGCGGGGGTGCTTCTCGGCGGAGTCCTCACGGAGTACATCGGCTGGGAGTGGGTCCTCTGGGTGAACGTCCCGATCGGCGTGATCGCGGCGGCGCTGGCGCCGCGCCTGATCGCCGAGAGCCGGGTCGAGTCGGAGACACGCGCCTTCGATTTCGCCGGGGCGTTCAGCGTCACCGCGGGGCTGGCGCTGTTCGTCTACGCGCTGGTCGAGGCCCCGGGCGCCGGCTGGGGCTCCGCGCAGACGATCGTCCTGCTCGGCGGCTCGATCGCGCTGCTCGGCGCCTTCGTCGCGGTCGAGCGCCGCTCCGCCGCGCCGCTGGTGCCGTTCTCGATCTTCCGAATCAGGACGCTGACCGGCGCCAACGTGGTCGGGGTGCTGACCGGCGCGTCGCTGTTCTCGATGTTCTTCTTCATCTCGCTGTACATGCAGAACGTGCTCGGTTTCAGCGCGATCAAGACCGGCCTCTCATACCTGCCCCTCGCCGTCTCGATCATCCTCGCCGCCGGGTTCGCCTCGGTGCTCGTCACCCGCGTGGGCTTCAAGCCGATCCTCGCCACCGGGATGCTGTTCGTCGCGGCGGGGCTTCTCTGGTTCAGCCGGATCTCCGTCGACGGCAGCTTCGGCGCCGACGTGCTCGGGCCGTCGCTGCTCGCCGCGATCGGCCTCGGCTTCTCGTTCGTGCCGCAGACGATCGCCGCGGTCTCCGGGGTCTCCTACGACGAGGCCGGCCTCGCCAGCGGTCTGATCAACACCTCGCAGCAGGTCGGGGGCGCGCTCGGGCTGGCCGTGCTCTCGACGATCGCCTTCACGTCGATCGATGACGCGAGCGCTGCGGCCGGGGCGCCGCCGACGCCGCAGATGCTCACCGACGGGTACGCGGACGCATTCTTCGTCGGCGCCGGGATCGCGCTGCTCGGCGTCCTCGCCAGCCTGCTGCTGATCCGCAACCGCGACAGCCGCGCTCACGTCGAGCTCGGCGAGGCGGTGCCCGCGGCCGGGCCTTCCGGGTGAGCGCTCAGCCGAGGACGCGCCTGAGCCCGGTCGCGGCGTTGTCGCCGAGCCGCTTGAACAGCAGCCCGAAGATCGGATCGGCGAGCCGAAGCAGTCCCTTGGGCTCGAGCGAGGCGTCGTAGGTGAACTCGCAGCCCGAGCCGAGGGGCCGGAAGGTGATCGTGTCGAGCGAGATCACCGTGGAGCTCTCCGCCCGGAGCACGATCCGCTCCGGTCGCTCGAACTCGACCGTCTCGTACACGAAGGTGTTCTCGCGGCCGGCGAAGCGGACGACGAGCTCGAACTCGGCGCCGAGTCCCGTCCGCCCGGAGAGGTTCTCGGCGCGCACCACGGTCGGGTCCCATTCCCTCGCCGTGCTGAAGTCGGCGAGGTAGTCGAAGGCCTCCTCGATCGGCTTCGAGCTCGCGATCGTGCCGACGTAGCGCGCCATCGTCGCTCAGCCCGCGGCCGCGCTCGGCGGCGTCGCTTCGAGGCTCGCCGAGACGTCCCCGCTCCATCCGCTGAGCCGCACGCACTCCTCCCAGAGGGTCAGCCGGGCGGCGGGATCCTCATGGGTCCAGGGCACCCGGTGGGTGGGGCGGGCGGCGCGGTCGTGCCAGAAGCCCCCCGGGCGCGCGGCCGGCTCGGCCGCCCCGGCCAGCCAGACGATCGTGTCGGCCGCCTGGTCGGCGTCGCGCAGCAGCGGGCGCATCAGCTTGCGAAAGCGCGGCAGCGAGGTCTGCACCCCGGGCGTGTCCGCCCACCCCGGGTGCATCGAGTGCGCGCTGATCCCGCTCCCGGCGAGCCGCTCGGCCCAGAGCTCGGAGAGGACCACCTCGCAGCGCTTGGCGTGGGCGTAGAAGGCGGGCGGGTCGTAGTCGCGGCCCTCGAGCTGGAGGTCGTCGGGGCGCAGCTTCTGGCTGTACATGCCCCCGGAGGAGACGTTGATGATCCGCGAGGGCGCGCCCCGGCGGAGCGCCGGCAGCAGCAGCGCGGTGAGCAGGAAGGGCCCGAGCACGTTGGTGGCGAAGCCGAGCTCGAAGCCCTCAGGGGTATGGGTGCGCTCGGGGGGCATCACGCCGGCGTTGTTGACCAGCACGTGCAGCTCGCCGCGGCGGGCGCGGAAGTCGGCGGCGAAGGCGCGCACGGATTCGAGGCTCGAGACGTCACAGAGCTCGAGTTCGAGCCGGTCCGAGCCGGTCCGCTCGGAGATCCGCGCGCGTGCGTCCTCACCGCGCTCGCGGTTGCGAGCGAGCATGTGCACGGTGGCGCCGCCGCGGGCGAAGCGCTCGCAGGCGGCCGCGCCGATTCCGCCGCTCGCGCCGGTGACCAGCACCGACCAGTCCCGGAGCGCGTTCTCGGGGTTTCGCTGCTCCCAGAACCTGCGGCGGACCGAGTAGCCGATCCGGCTGTAGCCGGGTAGCACGGTCCAGTCCATGGCCCTGTCGATCGCTGAGGAGATCATCTCCACCACTCCTTACGCACCGCGTCCACGAATGGATGTCCGGCGCGGGCTTCGCTTCCGAGCCTAGCGCGGCCCGGCGCTCAGAGCGCGTAGACCTCGCCGTACTTCTCGTTCAGCTGGCGAAGCAACGGGGCGGGGTCGAGCGGCGAGCCGACCGCGATCTCGACCGCCCGCCCGGGCTCGAACTTGCGGCCGTGGCGGTGGACGCGATCGCGAAGGAACTCCCGCAGCGGCTCGAGCTCACCGGCGGCGAGCATCTCGTCGAGGCTCGGGATCGCCTCGCGGGCCGCATCCCAGAGCTGCCCGGCGATCACGTTGCCGAGCGAGTAGGTGGGGAAGTAGCCGAACGCGCCTCCGGACCAGTGGACGTCCTGAAGCACGCCGGAGGCGTCGTCCGGGGGCTCGACCCCGAGCAGCTCGCGGCTGCGCTGGCGCCAGGCCTCGGGAAGGTCGGCGACCGCCAGGGCGCCCTCGAAGATCGCCGCCTCGAGCTCGAAGCGGAGGATCACGTGGAGGTTGTAGGTGACCTCGTCGGCCTCGACCCTGATCAGGGACGGCTCGACCCGGTTGGCGGCCAGGTAGAGGCCCTCCGCGTCGACGGCATCGAAGCGCCCGGGAAAGTGGCGATCGAGCATCGGGTGGATGTGGCGCAGGTAGGGCCGTCCGCGGCCGACCCAGTTCTCCCACAGGCGGCTCTGCGACTCGTCGAAGCCGAGCGAGGAGGAGCCGAAGAGAGGCGTTCGCTCGAGCTCGCGGTCGATCCCGTTGTAGTAGATCACGTGCCCGGTCTCGTGGATCACCGCCCAGAGCGCCGTGCCGACGTACTCGGGGTCGAACCTGGTCGTGATCCGAAGGTCGGAGGCGCCGATCACGGTCGCGAACGGGTGCACGGTCGAGTCGAGGCGCCACGAGCCGGGCTCGAGCGGGAGTGAGCCGGTGAGCTCGCGGGCGAAGCGCTCCTGCGCCTCGCGGTCGAAGCCGCCGTGCAGGCAGGAGGCGTCGACCTCGACCGCGCTCGAGCCGATCCGCGCGACGAGATCGGCGAGGCCGGAGGCGAGGCCGGCGAGCACCGGCCGCAGCTCGGCGGTCCGCATCCCCGGCTCGAAGTCGTCGAGCAGCGGGTCGTAGGGGTGGTCGAACTCGAAGCACTCGAGGTAGCGGCGACGCAGCTCGATCACGCGCTCGAGGTGGGGCCGGAATGCGGCGAAGTCCGAGTCCTCACGGGCCTGCTCCCAGGCGCGCTCGGCGATCGAGGTCACGCGGGCCGTTTCGGCGACCAGCTCGGCCGGCACCCGGCGCGTCTTCTCCCAATCGCGGCTCGCGACCCGCACCAGGCTGGCCTCGAATGAGTCCTCGGGGGCGCCGTCGAGGGCGCCGGCGGCAGCGTCGAGCAGCTCGCCGAACGCGTCCGAGGTCGCCCGCTCGTGCCGCAGCCTCGCCAGCGTGCCGAGCTGCTCGGCACGCATCGGCGCGCCGCCCGCGGGCATCTGCGTGCGCTCGTCCCAGGCCAGCAGCGCGGCGGCGCGATCGAGGTCGGCGAGCTCGCCGAGGGGCTCCAGAAGGCGCTCGATCGCCGGATTCACCGGGGCAACGTAGCGACCGCTCACGAGATCGGTCGGACGGTCGCGAGGAATGGCCACCGGTCCGGCGAATAGGCCGTAATGGCCGTGATCGCCCCCCGAGACCCGCTCGGCCGCGCGGTGCTGAGGACGATCCTGATCGCCGTCGCCGTCGCGCTCATTCTCTACATCGTCTACCAGCTGCGCCGGCCGATCACCTGGCTGGTGATCGCCGCGTTCATCGCGATCGCGATGTCCGGCCCGGTCAACCTCTTCCACAGGCTCACCGGCCGGCGCGGGATCGCGATCGCCCTCTCCTACACCGGCCTGGTGCTGATCCCGCTGGCGCTCGGCGCGCTGCTGATCCCGACCCTGGTCGGCCAGGTCGAGGACCTCGCCGCCGACGTTCCCGAGTACGCCCAGGACATCACCACCTTCGTCCAGGAGAACCAGACGCTCAACGACCTCAACCAGAAGTACGACTTCACCAGCGAGATCGAGAGCCTCGCCGGGGAGCTGCCGGGCCGGATCGGCGACGCCGCCGGGGTCCTCCAGGACATCGGGGTCGGCGTCGTCAACTCGATCTTCATCGCGATCACGATCCTGATCCTCTCGATCTTCATGGTCTCCAGCGGCCAGCGATGGTCCGCGGCGCTGGTCCGATCCCAGCCCGCCGAGCGCGCCGAGCACGTCGAGCGCGCCCTGCGCCACATCGCCAACGCGATCGGCAACTACGTCGGCGGGGCGCTCCTGCAGGCGACGATCGCGGGCATCGGCGCGTTCATCATCCTCAGCATCCTCGGAGCGCCGTTCGCCGGGCCGCTGGCGCTCGTGATCGCCTTCTTCGACCTGATCCCGGTGGTCGGCGCGACGATCGGCGCGGTGCTGGTGGCGCTGGTGATGCTGTTCGTCGACTTCCCGGTCGGCCTGATCGTCTGGGTGGTCTGGGCGATCGTCTACCAGCAGATCGAGAACTACGTGATCCAGCCGCAGATCCAGCGCCGCGCGGTCGCCGTCGAGCCGTTCGTCGTCCTCGTCTCGGTGCTCTTCGGATCGACCCTTTTCGGGGTGGTCGGAGCGATCCTCGCGATTCCCGCGGCGGCGTCGCTGCAGATCGCCTACCGCGAGTACCGCGACTACCGCAGCGCCACCGCGGCGCTCGCGGCGCGATCGGCGCCGGGCGCCCGGCCGCTCGCCACCCCCGGCTGAGCGCGCGACCCGGCCGAGGGGACTGGACGACGCGCGGATCGACCGGGCCCGTAGGCTGGGATCGCAGATGAGCGCGACGGTCGAGATCGGGGGGATCGAGGCGGCGGCGATGACGATCGCGGACGAGATCCGGGCGACGCCGCTGCTCTCGGCGCGCGAGCTCTCGAGCAGGTTCGGGGCGCCGGTTCAGCTCAAGGCCGAGAACCTCCAGCGGACCGGCTCGTTCAAGCTTCGCGGCGCGCTCAACAAGGTCGCCAACCTTCCGCCCGAGGCGCTCGAGCGCGGGCTGATCGCGGCCAGCGCCGGCAACCACGCGCAGGCGGTCGCGCTCGCCGCTCGCGCCCGCGGCGCGGCCGCCGAGGTCGTGATGCCCGCCGAGGCGCCGCTCGCCAAGGTGGAGGCGGTGCGCGGCTACGGGGCCGTGGTCCGACTGGTCGGCGGCGGCTACGACGACGCGGCGGCGGTCGCGAGAGCGCTCGCGGCGGAGCGCGGCGCCACCCTGGTCGAGCCCTTCGACGACCCGGACGTGATCGCGGGCCAGGGCACAGTCGGCCTCGAGATCGCCGACGCGGCGCCCGAGACGAGGCTGATCGTCGTCGCGATCGGCGGCGGTGGCCTGGCGGCGGGAACCGCGATCGCCGTGAAGACGCTGCTGCAGGGGGTGCGCGTGGTCGGCGTCCAGGCCGAGGGCCGTGTGGGCGGGACGATCTGCGACGGGATCGCCGTGAAGCGACCGGGACAGGTCACGGCGCCGCTGCTCGAGCGCTGGCTCGACGAGACCGTGACCGTCTCCGACGACGAGGTCGCAGAGGCGATGGTCCTCCTGCTCGAGCGCTCGAAGCAGGTCGTCGAGGGCGCCGGGGCGGCCTCCGTCGCGGCCCTGCTCGCCGGCAGGGTCGAGCCTCCCGCCGAGGGGACCGCCTGCGCGATCCTCTCCGGTGGAAACGTCGACGCCACGCGTCTGGTCGAGTGCATCCGCCTCGGCGAGACCGCGGCCGGGCGGCGTTTGGTCTTCTCCACGGTGGTCACCGACCGGCCGGGCGAGCTCTCGGGCCTGCTCGCGACGGTCGCCGAGTCGGGCGCGAACGTGCTCGACGTCGCCCACATCCGCGAGGGCATGGACCTCCACGTCCGCGAGACGGCGGTTCGGCTGGTCCTGCAGACCGACGGCGCCGAGCACGGCGCCGCGGTGCTCGCGGCTGTCCGCGGGCGCGGCTTCCCGGCCCGCCCCGAGGGCGCGGCTTGAGCGAGGTCCGCGCCGCCGGGGGCGTCGTCGCGCGCGAGCGCCCGGGCGGCGGCACCGAGATCGCGGTCGTCCACCGCCCCCGCTACGAGGACTGGTCGCTTCCGAAGGGCAAGCTCGAGCACGGCGAGGCCTGGGCGGCCGCGGCGCTCAGGGAGGTGGAGGAGGAGACCGGCCTGCGGTGCGAGCTCGGCGCCGAGCTCGAGTCCGCCGAGTACCTCGATCGCAAGGGGCGCCCGAAGCGGGTGCGCTGGTGGATGATGCGATCGCTCGGCGGGGAGTTCGTGGCCAACGACGAGGTCGACGAGCTGCGCTGGGCGACGCCGGCCGAGGCGATCGAGCTGCTCAGCTACGAGCACGACCGGCGGCTGGTCGCGACGCTGCCGGGACGGCCGGCCGGTTGAGCCCCCGGGGGCGCCGCGGGCTACCCGCCCAGTGGCCTGCGCCCTCCGTAGCCCGACTCGAGGTCGTGCCAGTAGGCGATCTCGGTCTCGCCCAGCTCCCAGCAGAGGTAGACCTCCCGGCCGTCGAGGATCGCCGGGAAATCGACCAGGCCGCGATCGAGGTCTCGGATCACGAGGCCCATCTGCTGAAGCTGCGTGAGCGTCCGGCGGACCTCGAGGAAGGCCTCGCCGACCTGGCGGCCGCGGTCGCCGCCGCCGTTCTTAGGCGCCGCCTCGTTGAGCACCTCGTGCAGCTCGGCGTCGGTCAGCCGGTCGCGGGCCTCGCGCAGCGAGCGCATCGCCGGCTCGACCTCGGCGATCGCCCCGTTGGCCTCCTCGACGGTGAAATGGCGCTCGTGGATCAAGGCGCGGCCGGGATGGCGGCGTCGGCCATCAGCTCGGCGATCAGCTCGGCGTCCGCTTCGGAGATCGTTCGAAGCTGACCCTGGAAGGCGAGGTGCCAGTGCTCGGCCGGCCAGCGGCGAACGTGCTCGAGCCGGTCGAGCAGCGACTCCACCGGGATGAAGGCGGCCTCGGCCAGGACCACGACCGGCTCGGCCTTCACCCGCCAGGGATAGTCCTCCGGATGCTTCTTCTTCCCCTGCGGCCAGATCGGCCCGCGGTCCTCGAACATCTCCGAGGTGACCCGCGCGCGGGCGCCGAAGGCCTGACCGGCGGGCGCCCCGCCGGCGTCGCGGTACTTGGTCACGTAGAAGACGATCTCGTCGCCGGGCTCGAACTCGCGCGCCTGGAGGCGGCGGCGCTCCTTGAACCCGATCACGTCGAAGCCGCGCTCGACGTTGATCCGGAAGTTCTCGATCCCGCCGGTCAGTACCCAGGTCGCCATCGACCTGAGAATAGCCGCGGCGCGCGCTCGGTCCGGCGGCCGGCGGCGGCTAGTCGAGCGCCAGCCGCTGCTGCTGGCGCTGCTTGCTGATCAGGACGACGTTCCAGGCGAGGCCGAGCCGTCGCATCGCCAGGATCAGCAGCCCCGAGGGGTCGAGCTCCCACCAGCGCAGGCCATGGAAAGCGGAGCGGGGAAAGGCGTGGTGGTTGTGGTGCCAGGCCTCGCCGAGGGAGATCGCGGCGAGCCACCAGACGTTGGTCGAGCGGTCATCGGTGGCGAACCTGCGCCCGCCGTAGAAGTGGCAGATCGAGTTGATCGACCAGGTGATGTGGTGGACGAAGAAGATCCGCACCAGGCCGCCCCACAGCAGCCCGGTCAGCCCACCGACGAGCGACCCGGTGAGCAGCAGCCCGGCGAGGAACGGCAGGGCCAGCGATGCGAGCACGATCCAGTGGAAGTTGCGGTTCAGCCTGCGCATGCCCGCGTCCTCGAGCAGCTCGGGCGCGTACCTGCGGCGGTCCGCCTGTCCGTTGGTCTCGAACAGCCAGCCCACGTGGGCGTGCCAGAGTCCGGCGAGACCGCTGCCGTGACCGACGTGCGGGGAGTGGGGATCGCCCTCCTCGTCGGTGTGCGCGTGGTGCTTTCGATGGTCCGCCGTCCAATCGATCACCGGGCCCTGGACCGCCATCGAGCCGGCGATCGCGAGCGCGTACTCGACCGGCTTGTAGGTCTGAAACGCCCGGTGGGTGAGCAGGCGGTGGAAGCCGACGGTGACCCCGGTCGCGCTGATCAGGTACATCGCCGCCATGATCGCCAGATCGGTTCCGTCGACGGCGCGGTTCCACAGGAGAACCAGCGCGCCGAGGAAGGCGAGGAAGGGGAGGATGACGGCGACGATGTTGGCGGTGCGCTGAAGCCTTGACATTGCGATTGAGGCTAGGCGCAGGTTGGGGACGCTTCTAGGCGATCTGCGACAGCTCCAAGTAGAGTTTTTGTCATCAGCGCGCAAGTTCTTCCCTCCCCGGCACCGTGGCGCGAGCTGCCGGAGGCGCTCGGCGACCTGCTTCGCCCGCACCTGCCCGCGCTCAGCGAGGAGGTGATCGCCGCGATTCGCGAGCGGGTCCCGGCCTACCGCCGGCCGCTTCGGGGGCGCTTCGGGGTCGGGATCAGGCTCGGGGTAGAGGAGGCCCTCGGGCAGTTCGTCGACCTGATCGCCGACCCGGAGCTCGAGCGGAGCGCTGCGAGCCGCGTCTACCGCGGTCTCGGCGCCGGGGAGTACCGGGAGCGGCGCACGCTCGACGCCCTGCTCGACGCCTATCGGCTCGGCGCCCGCGTCTCCTGGCGGCGGATCGCGAGCCTGGCCATCGAGGCCGAGGTGGACCGCTCGACCCTGGCCGTGCTCGCCGACGCGGTCTTCGCCTACATCGACGAGCTCTCCGCGCTCTCCGCCGACGGCTACGCCGAGGCGCAGTCGGTCGAGGCGGGGGAGACCCAGCGCCGCCGCCGCCGGCTCGCCCGCCTGCTGCTCGGCGCCCATCCCGACCCCGCCGCGATCGCCGCCGCGGCGGAGGCGGCGGAGTGGGATCCGCCGGCGAAGCTCGCCGTGATCGCCTGGCGCGGCGAGGCGCGCCGGCTGCGCTCACGACTTCCGCTCGACTCGCTGGTCCTCGAGGAGGACGGTGAGGACGGGACGGTCGCGCTGCTCGGCGATCCGGGCGCCCCGGGGTTGCGGGCGCGACTCGAGCGCGGCGCGGAGGGTCTGGTCGCGGTGATCGGGCCGGAGGCCGGACCCGACGAGGTCGCGGCGAGCGCGGCGAGGGCGCGGGCGGTGCTCTCGCTGATCGCCGCGGGAACGATCACGGCGACCGGACTGGTTCAGGCCGACGACCATCTCGCCGAGATGGTCACCCACGCCGAGCCCGCGGCGCTCGACGAGCTCTCCCGACGCCGGCTGGCGCCACTGGCCGCGGAGACGCCCGGATCGCGCACCCGCCTGACCGAGACGCTCAGGGCATGGCTCGATCACCAGGGCGCGGTCGCCGCGGTCGCCGCCGAACTGGGCATCCACCCGCAGACGGTCCGTTACCGGCTCGGGCGCCTTCACGACCTGTTCGGGTCGGAGCTCGAGCGGCCGGAGTCCCGCTACGAACTGGCGCTAGCTTTGAGGGGAAGCCGTTTTGAAGCGCCCGCGGCGGGAACGTCCCCATAAAGACCCAGGAGGATCGATCGAATGGAAGCCGGCACCGGAAACATGGACATCATGGCCCCGACGAACGACGACAAGCGCAAGCAGGTCGTCGAGATGCTCGAGAAGGCCTACTGGATGGAGATCGAGACCGTGATGAGCTACATCGCCAACTCGGTCAACCCCGACGGCGTTCGCGCGCAGGAGATCAAGGAGTCACTCGAAACCGACATCCAGGAGGAGCTCTCGCACGCCCAGCAGTTCGCGCGGCGGATCAAGGAGCTCTACGGGACCGTGCCCGGCTCCGAGCAGTTCACCGCCGAGCAGTCGTTCCTGCAGCCGCCAGGCGAGCAGGTCGACCTGGTTCACGTGATCAAGGGCGTGATCGAAGCCGAGTCGGGCGCGATCGAGCACTACAGCCGGATCATCGAGCAGACCGACGGCGTCGATCCGGTCACCCAGGACATGGTGATCGCGATCCTCCACGACGAGCAGGGCCACAAGCGGCTGTTCGAGGGCTTCCTCAGGGAGTACGAGGCCGCCGGGCTGGCCTAGCGACGCCGGCCTCGCCCGGCGCGCGGGCGAGCCAGCGGGTCGGCCCGGGAAGCTCGGCCGGCCCTCAGGCCCGCCACGAGCCCGCGAGCCGCTCGCAACGCTCGGCGTCGAGTGGCCGGCGGAGCTCCGCCCAGGCCGCCGCGGCCAACTCGAGCAGGCGCGAGCGCTCGACGGGGTCGGCGGCGGCGGCGCCGCCTGCCTCGAGCGCCGCGGCCTTCCCAACCGGATAGCCGAGGCGATCGGCGAGGCTCTGCGCGTCGGCGGCGACCTCACGCGCCTGCTCCGCCTTGCCGGCGAGCGCGAGGTTGACCGCGCGCGCGGCCGTCGCCTCGAGCGACTGGGCGATCAGCCCGGCGCGCTCGCAGAGATCGAGCGCGCGGGCGAGCGACTGGTCGGCGTCGGCGTGCGCTCCGAGGTCGCGCTGCGCGGCGGCGAGCCAGAACAGGGACTGGAAGGCGATCTCCGAGCGACCGACCTGCTCGGCGAGCTCGAAGGCCCGCTCGAGCGAGTCGGTGGCGGCCTCGAGTTCGCCGGCGTGGCATTCGAGGATGCCGCGCAGCGAGTAGGGGAAGCAGAGCTTGCCGACCAGTCCCTCGCGCTCGGCGAGCTCGCGCGCGGCCTCGGTGGCCCGCTCCGCCGCCTCGAGGTCGCCGCGCTGCACCGCCAGCCCGCCGAGCGGCGCGTGGAGCTCGACCTGCGAGGGCAGGTCGCCGATCTCGACGCTGAGCTCGAGCCCCTCGCCGTAGGCGGCCGCGGCGCCCTCGTAGTCGGTCTCTGAGACCTCGAGGTGGTAGCCGAGCGCGAGCAGGGCCCTGACCGCCTCGGCCGGGTCGCTCTCGCGGGCGAGCTCGACCGAGCGCTCGAGGTTCTCGCGCGCTCGCTTCGCGTCGCCGATGCGGCCGAACACCCGGCCGAAGATGCCGTGCGCGCGGCTCGCCGCCGCGGCCTCGCCGAGGCGCTCGGCGAGCCGCAGCGCCTTCTCGGAGGCGTAGATCGCGAGCATGTTGTCGCCGGTGTGCATGTAGAGCGACGCCGCCTCCTCGTAGAGGCGGACGAGCTCGATCGAGGGAGGCCCGTCCTTGAGCAGGTCGATGCCCCTGCTGGTAGTGCTCGATCGACCCCTCGCGATCGCCCTTGTGCCAGAGCCCCGCGCCGATCTTTCGATGCAGGTCGCCGACCCGGGCCAGCGACTCCTCGCCGCGGTGGAAGCTCCATCGCGCGCTCCCAGGCGTCGATCGCGCGCGTCGACGCGGCCGAGGCGGAGCGCGACGTCGCCGAGCTTCTCCTCGATCCGCGCCCGTCGGCCGGCTCGACCCCGCCGCAGCCTCAGCGCGGCCTCGTAGTGGCCGACGGCCTCGCGGTTCGAGTACAGCGCGGCGGCGAGGTCGCCCGCGGCCTCGAGCGCGGCGAGCGCCCGCGCGTCGATCCGCTCGAGCTCGCCGGGCTCGAGATCGGCCGCGGCGCCGAGCGTGGCGGCGCGGCCGAGGTGCTCGGCGACGGTCGCGATCACGCCCTCGCTGCGGTCGGCGGCCCGCTCGGCGATGAACTCGCCCGACCTCGGCGTGCTTTCGGGCCCGGACCGCCTTCGGCAGGGTCGAGTAGGCGACGTCGCGAACCAGCGCGTGCTTGAAGGCGTACTCGCGCTCGCCGGCGAGCCGGCTGCCGGCGAGCGAGACGACCAGGTCCTTGTCCTCGAGCTGCGGCGAGCGTCCGCGCCCAGATCGAGCCCCTCCGCCTCGGCGACGCTCGCCAGCGAGCCGACCCAGAAGCTCTCCCCGACCACCGAGGCATGCTGCAGGACGCGGCGCTCGGGGCGCGAGAGCGCGTCGAGGCGCGCGGCGAGCACCGAGTGGACGGTGTCGGGCAGCGACTCGGTGTCGCGGCCGCCCTCCTCGATCAGGCGGTTGACGATCTCCTCGGCGAACAGCGGGTTGCCGCCGGAGCGCTCGGCGACCTGGGCGGCGAGCTCGCTCGTCGCCCTCGCGGGACCGGGCATCAGCGCGAGGACGAGCGCCTCGCGCCTCAGCGTGGACGAGCGGCTCGAGCGCGATCGTCGTCGCGTTCAGCTTGCCGCCGCCCCAGCCCGGGCGCCGCTCGAGCAGCTCGTCGCGGGCGAGGCAGACGAGCAGCAGCGGGGCCCCGGACCCAGCGGGCCAGGTACTCGATCAGGTCGAGCATGCCCTCGTCGGCCCAGTGGATGTCCTCGATCGCGAGGACCAGCGGCTGGCGCGGCTGACGGCCTCGATCAGCGCGCGGACGGCGGAGAAGAGCCGGTCGCGGATCTGCGCCGGGTCCTCGCCGTCCGGCGCCGTTCGACTCGCCGGCCGGGCGCTCGATCCCGATCGCGCGGCCGACGATCTCGGCGAGGCGCTCCGGCGGTCTCGCCGGTCTCGACGCCCTCGGTCAGCTCGCTCGACGCCGCGGGCGAGCTTCCGCCAGGCCGTCTCGGCGTCGTCGGAGTCGACGATCTCGAAGCTGCCGCGGACGATCTCGCCGAGCGCCCAGTAGGTGAGCCCGGTGCCGTAGGCCGGACAGCCGCCGATCCGCACCGTCGGCGCGCGGGTCGAGCTCGCCGGCGCCGGACCGAGAGCTCGCGCAGCAGCCGCGACTTGCCGACCCCCGCCTGGCCGAGCACCGTGACCAGGTGCGGGCGGCCCTCGGCGCTCACCCGGTCGAACAGCGAGAGCAGCAGCGCGGATCTCGTCCTCGCGGCCGATCAGCGGGGTCGCGGCACGCGCTGCCCGCGATGCTCGGCCGCGGACCACCGCCCGCACCGCCTCCCAGGCCGGGACCGGCTCCGACTTTCCCTTGAGGGTCGAGCGGCTCGAGCTCGACGTACTCGATCGCCGCCGCGGGTCAGCCGGTGGGTGACCTCGCCGACGGTCACCGTGCCCGGGTCGCGCGGCGCCCTGCAGCCGCGCGGCGACGTTGACCGGGTCGCCGATCACCGTGTAGCCGTCGCCGACCTTGCCGGCCAGGACCTCGCCCGAGTTGATCCCGACCCGCAGCGCGAAGCTCGACGTCCGAGGTCGGCGGCGATCCGCTCGTTGATCTCCTCCATCGCCGCCTGCATGGCCGAGCCCGGCGCGAACCGCCCGCTCGGGGTCGTCCTCGTAGCGCCACCGGGGCGCCGAAGACGCCCATCACGTTGTCGCCGATGAACTTGTCGATCGTCCCGCCGTAGCGCTCGACCTCCTCGGCGAGCCGGCGCAGCGCGCGGTCGACCAGCGTCTTCATCCGCTCCGGATCGAGCCGCTCGGAGACGGCGGTGTAGCCCGGAGAGGTCGGCGAACAGCACCGTCGCGTTGCGCCGCTCCTCGGGAGGCGAATCGTCGACAGGCGGCTTGCGGGGCCTCGCCGAGCGGGCCGCCGCACTCGATGCAGAAGCGCGCTCCGGCGGGGTTCTCGGCCTCGCAAAGCGAACAGCGCAGGGCCAGCGCAGAGCCGCACTCCATGCAGAAGCGGGCCCGCTCGGGATTGGTGGCGCCGCAGTCGCTACAGGTTGTGGTGGCCATCGCTGGGTTCGTAGTCGATCGGGATCTCGACGATCCGCGAGCCGCGCTCGGCGGACTCCGACTCGTCGAGCCGCTCCAGGTAATGATCGATCATCGCCCGCATCGTCACCAGGGCCTCGCGCTGCACCGACTGCCAGCCCTCGCGGATCTCCGGTGACGCGGTCGCGCGCAGCACGTCTGCGCCGCGGCAGATCGGGCAGAGCTCGACGCAATGAGGGGGGGTCTCGAAGGGCTCGGAAGCCATCAGCCGACGAGCGCCTCCTCGCGGGCCGCGAAGCTGACCTCGAGGGATCCGTCGGCGAGCTTCGCCCCGGTGGGGCTCTGGCGTGCGAGGCCGTGCCGGAAGGATGATCGTCCGCTTCTGGCCGCCCGACCGAGACGATCAGCTCGGCGCCGACCTTCTTCAGCGAGAGGTCGCCCTGGCCGCCGAACGGAACCTTGATCGTCAGCTTGGTCGTGCCCGTTCTCGCGTCGGAGATCTGCTGCGAGAGCTCGCTGTGCAGGACGGCGGCGGGATCGAGGTCGGCGCGATAGAGCTCCGCGCCGAGGCGGTCGAGCATCCTCGCGCCGATCACCTCCTCGTCGAAGTAGCGCGCGGTCAGCACCGGCACCGGCGCGAAGCCCTGCTCGACCTCGGCGAGCCGCTCCGACTGGCGCGCGCGCCATTCGCCGAAGTAGCCGCCGTCGAGCTCGTCGGGAAAGACCCGGTTGACGATCACCGCGTCGGTCAGGTAGCCGTAGAGGTTGAGGTAGGTGAAGGTCCGCTGCGCCTCCTTGATCACCATCCGGTCGGGGTTCATCACCAGCCGGATCGTCGCCCGTTCGCGATCGCGAAGGATCTCGTTCATCGCGATCAGGTTGCGGACCAGGCGCTGAACCTCGGCGATCACGTCCTCGTCGGGAACGTCGACGTCGATCAGTCTGCGCGATCGGCCGCGCCGCGGCGACCAGGCGCCGCTCCCACGGGAAGACCTTCTCGAGCCACCAGTGCGCGATGTCGGGGAACGAGAGCAGCCGCAGCGTCTCGCCGGTCGGCGCGCAGTCGACGATCACGGCGTCGAACTCGCCGGACTCGTGGTGGCGCTTGATCTGCAGGAGGCTGAAGAGCTCGTCCATGCCCGGCGGCACGGTCAGCTCCTCGGCGGCGATGTCGAGGACCCCGCGCTCGGTGAGCAGGGCGCCGAGCCAGCGCCTGCACCGCCGCCCAGTTCGCCTCCATCTCGCGCTCGGCCTGCACCTCCTGGCCCCAGAGGCGCTCGCCGACTCGCGGTCGGGTCGGCACCGAGGTCGGCCTCGAGCGAGTCGGAGAGGCTGTGCGCGGGATCGGTCGAGAGCACGACCGTGCGCAGTCCGGCGTCGGCGCAGCGGCGAGCGGTGGCGGCGGCGACGCTGGTCTTGCCGACGCCACCCTTGCCGGTGTAGAGAATCGTGCGTGGTGGGCTCATCCGAACCCGCTCAGAGTAGTGCCGCGACCGAGGTGGCGCGCGGAGGCAGCGCACTTGCCTCGCCTCGGGTTTCGCTACTCTGGCCGCGCCATTCAGGAAACCATCCGAAAGCCAGGGAGCTACGCCTTGACCCACATCCGCACTTTCTTCGCCGATCTGCGCGCTCGCTCTGCCGGTCGGAGCGTTCGTCGCCGGCTGCGGCGGCGACGATTCGTGCCGATTCGAGCGAGGACCCGCAGACCGTCCTCGACGAGACCTTCAACAACCCGGAGCGGGTCACCAGCGGCAGACTGCTCGTTCACCGCCTCGGGCTCGGTCGGGGGCGAGCAGGGCGGCAGCTTCGATGCCAGCCTCAGCGGCCCTCTGCAGGGCGACGCCGATGACCCGAACGCGATCCCGCAACTCGCCTGGGACGCAACCGTGAGCGCCGAGGGGTCCGGGCAGAGCTTCGACTTCGCGGGCGGACTGACGCTCGACCGAGGACAACGCCTACATCGAGTACGGCGACCAGGCCTACGAGCTCGGCAGCGAGACCTTCACGCAGCTCAAGGACGCCGCGGCGCAGGCCGCCGAGGCGCAGGGCACGAGCGAGGACGAGCGGCTCGGTGACCGACCAGTTCAAGGCCGGATGTGAGGCGCAGATCGAGGCCGCGGGCGGGGATCCCTCCGCTTGCGACTTCGACATCTCGAGCTGGCTGCTCGAGCCGACGAACGACGGGGCCGTCGATGTCGAGGGCACCGATGCGATCAAGATCAGCTCCGGAGTGGACGTCGGCACGATGCTCCAGGACCTGTTCGCGATCGGCAGCGCCGTGCCCGGAGCCACCGGTGGGGTCGACCCGTCGGTGATCGAGTCACAGCTCGGAACGATCGAGGAAGCGGTCGACGAGGCCTCGTTCGACGTCTACTCGGGAGCCGAGGACAAGATCCTGCGCGGGCTCGACTTCACCCTCTCGCTCGATCCGAGCGCGATCCCCGGGGGCCGCTGAGTCCGGCGTCGACTCGATCGACGTCGGCCTCGAGGCTCGGATCGGCGCCGTCAACGAGCAGCAGACGATCGAGGCGCCGAGCGAGGCGCAGCCGATCGATCAGCTGTTCAGCGACCTCGGCTCGACCCGAGCGCGCTCGGCGCGCTCGGCGGCGGCCTTCCCGGCGGCCTCGGCGCCGGCGGAGCCGGCGGCGGCACCGGTGGCGGCGCTGGCGGCCAGGCCGACAAGTACCTGGAGTGCCTCGATCAGGCCCAGACGCCCGAGGAGATCACCGCCTGCGCCGACTCGCTCTAGTCGCCGCGCGATCATCCGTTTCGACCGAGGCCCCGCCGCCAGGCGGGCGCCTCGTGTCGTCTTGACCACCCGACACCTAGGCTTCGCGAGCTCCGATGAAGTTCCTGACCGGCGGCGCAGGGCTGGCCCTACCTGCTGATCCCGTTCATCCCGGTCGCGGTCGCGCTCGAGCTCGCGCACGCATCGCCGACCGCTGATCTTCGTCGTCGCGGCGCTCGGGGTCATCCCGACCGCGGCGCTGATGGGGCGCGCGACCGAGGAGCTCGCGGCGCAGGTCCGGCCCCGGGATCGGCGGCTTCCTCAACGTCACCTTCGGCAACGCGCCGGAGCTGATCATCGCCCTGTTCGCGCTCAACGAGGGCCTGCACGAGGTCGTCAAGGCGTCGATCATCGGCTCGATCCTCGGCAACATCCTGCTCGTCCTCGGCGCGGCGATGTTCGTCGGCGGCCTCAAGCGCGAGCGGCAGACCTTCGACCGCACCGGCGGCGAACATCCAGTCGCCGATGCTGCTGCTCGCCGCCGCGGCGCTGGTGATGCCGGCGATCTTCGAGCTCGTCGAGGGGCAGGGCCTGCCGAGCCCGAGCGCCGAGCTGGTCGACTACGACTCGACCGTCGAGCACCTCTCGCTCGCCGTCGCGGTCGTCCTGCATCGTCACCTACGTCGCCGGGCCTGTGTCTTCTCGCTGCGGACCCACCAGGACCTCTTCAACCCGCGCCTACGCCGAGGAGCACGAGGAGCGGGCTCGGCTGGTCCGTGCGCGCGCTCGGTCGATCGCTGCTGGCGATCGCCGGGCTCGCCGTCGGCCTGATGTCGGAGATCCTCGTCGGCTCGATCTCCGAGGCCTCGGAGTCGATCGGCCTCTCCGAGTTCTTCGTCGGCGTGATCGTCGTCGCGATCGTCGGCAACGCGGCCGAGCACTGGGTCGCGGTCCTCGTCGCGCTCAAGAACAAGATGGACCTCGCGGTCAACATCGCGATCGGCTCGAGCGCCCAGATCGCGCTGTTCGTCGCCCCGGTGCTGGTGATCGCCTCGTTCGTGATCGGCGCCGGGCCGATGCCGCTCGTCTTCAACGGCTTCGAGATCGGCGCGATCCTGATCGCCGTCCTCGTCGCCAACGAGGTCACCCAGCGAGGGCGAGTCGACCTGGTTCGAGGGCGTCCAGCTGCTGGCGCTCTACGTGATCCTCGGGATCACCTTCTTCTTCGCGTGAGCGGGTAGGGACGATGGAGTTCATCCTGCTTGCGATCAGCTTCGCGGTGATCCTCGCCGGCGCGCTGTTCTTCACCAACGCGATCGAGTGGGCCGGCCACAAGCTCGACATCGGCGAGGGCGCGATCGGCAGCCTGCTCGCCGCCGTCGGCACGGCGATGCCCGAGACCCTGATCCCGATCGTCGCCATGATCGGCGGCGCCGAGGGCGCCGAGGACGTCGCGATCGGCGCGATCATCGGCGCGCCGTTCCTGCTCGCGACGATCGCGATGGCGATCGTCGGGATCTCGGCGCTCGTCTACCGCGGCCGGCGCGCAGCAGGGCATGAGGCTGAACGCGCACGTCGAGACGCTCGACCGCGACCTCGTCTTCTTCCTGATCTTCTTCGGCGCCGGCGATCGCTGATCGGGCTCGTCGTTCCCGATCCGCTGCACATTCCGCTGCGGTCGTCTTCGTGTTCGCCTACGTGCGTCTACGTCCGCCGCACGCTGCGCGGCGGCGGCGACGTCCAGGAGGTGGAGACGATCGAACCGCTGTTCATGGACTCGCACCCCGGGCGACGATCCGCCCGGCGGCACCGTCATCCTTCAGCTGCTGGTCGGCCTCGGCGCGATCGTCGGCGGCGCCCACCTCTTCGTCGAGGAGCTGATCCACGTCGCCGAGGACGATCGGCGTCGAGCCGCTCGTCCTCTCGCTGATGCTCGCGCCGCTCGCGACCGAGCTGCCCGAGAAGGTCAACAGCTTCTTCTGGGTCCGCGACGGACAAGGACAGCCTCGCGCTCGGCAACATCACCGGCGCGATGGTCTTCCAGTCGACGATCCCGATCGCCGTCGGCCTGCCGTTCACCGACTGGGAGCTGAGCCGCTACGCGGTCCTCTCCGGTGTCCTCGGCCTGCTCGGCGGCGTGCTCGCCTACTGGGCGCTGCGCCTGCGCGGCCGCTTCGAGCCGATCCCGATCGTGATCTGGTCGGCGCTGTTCCTCGCCTTCATCGTCTACGTCGCGGTCCCTGAGCGAGGGCCGGCTCAGAGGTCGGCGAGCGCGGCAAGCGCGAGCTCGTCGTGCGTCTTCGGCGAGACCTTCGGGAACACCGCGGCGAGGGCGCCCTCGGCGTCGATGACGAAGGTCGCCCGCTGGACGCCCATGTAGCGCTTGCCGTACATGCTCTTCTCGACCCAGGTCCCGTAGCGCTCGGCGACGGCGTGATCCTCGTCGGAGAGCAGGGTGAACTCGAGCGAGTGCCTGCCGGCGAACCGCTCGAGCTTCGCGACCGGGTCGGGGGAGATCCCGAGCACGCGCGCCCCCGCCGCGTCGTAGTCCGCGCGGCGGTCGCGGATTCCGCACGCCTGGGTCGTGCAGCCCGGCGTGGCCGCGCGGGGGTAGAAGTAGACCACCACCGGCGACCCGCTGAAGCTCGGACAGGGTGACCGCCGCGCCGCGGGTGGTCGGAGAGCGTGAACCCGGGAGCGCGATCGCCGACGGCCAGCATCGGATCGAGGGGCTAGGGCGCCGAGGTCGAGTAGAGGACGTGGGGGAGGCCCTCGCGCTCGAAGGCCCGCTCGTAGCCCATTCCGAGCCGTCGCATGACCGCGCGCGAGGCCTGGTTGTGGCGCATCGTGAAGGCGATGACCCGCTCGAGCCCGCATTGCTCGAAGCCCCATGAGAGCGCCGCGCTGCGCCGCCTCGGCGCAGTATCCGCGCCGCTGGCTCGCGCTGCGCGATCGACCAGCCGATCTCGACCACCGGCCGGCCGGCGATCACCGCCCGGTTGAGCCCGACCATGCCGACCAGGGAGCCGCCGACGCGCTCGCGCCACCACCACCGCGTGAACCCGCAGGCGCGCTCCTGCGCGGCATCGGTTCGGAGGATCGACTCCGACCTGAGCGCGGTTGCGCGGCCCGCCGAGCTCGCCGGGCCAGTGCCAGCGGGCGATCTCGGAGTCGGCGAACTGCGCGGCGGCGAAGTCGAGGTGGCTCTCGAGCGTGGGCACCTCGGCGTCGAGCCGGCGGCTCGACGGGGCGGTCACGGCGCCTGCGCTCACTCCGGCCAGAAGTCGTCCTGCTTCTCGGTCTGCGGGTTCTCCAGCCGGGTCGAGAAGATCACCAGCCTCGGCGTCGCTGGTCGGTGTCGTTGTGAACCGAGCGGAAGCTCGTCACCGGAGACGCGCACGGCGGTCTTCGGTCCGGCGCCGAAGACCTCGTCGCCGATCTTGAAGGTGACCGTGCCCGCAGATCACGAGGTAGACCTCCTCCTGGCCGGGGTGGCGGTGGCCGTAGCTGCCCCGGCCGCCGGTCGCCGGGAGGCATCAGCCGCCACGAGAACGAGACCTGCTCGCAGCCGACGGCGTCCGAGTACCAGCGCATCTCGCCGAATCCCGGGTAGTCGGCCATGAAGTCGATCGCGTCCTCGCGCGTCGCGATCGAGTAGTCCGCCATATTCGGCCTCCTCCGAGTCGCCCGGCGTCCTCGGCTCCTCGTCATGGTCGTGGTGGTCAGGGCCGGATCGTTCGTCGTCCTCGCTGGCCTCGAGCGCGCCCTCGGCGACGTGTCGCCCGCCCCGGGTGGTGGCTGGTCTGGAAGCGCTCGACCACCGTCGGCGAGGGCGTCGTCGTCGACCGGCACCTCGTCGGTGATCCGCACCCAGTCGGCGCCCTCGTAGGCCTCCATGTTGAAGACCTCCTGGTCGATCGAGGTCGAGTCGTCGACGACCACGACGACCTCCGTCTGCGGGTTGAAGTAGGTGCCCGGCCGCACGAGCAGCTCGTCGAGCTCGACCGGTGTGGCCGTCGCGATCCTCGGCGTTCATGCGGCGCAGACTAACTACTGGCCGAGGTTCCCGAGCTCGCGGAGCTGGCGCTCGACCTCGGCGTCGACGTCGAGCGGCTCCTTGCCCTGGCGCTCGCGGCGGGCGTTGCGCGCGACGACGAGCTGGCGGACCTCCTCGCGAAGCGCCGCGGTCGTCGCGCGAGGCGGCGCTCGGCCCGCTGCTCGGCCTGAGCAGGCGCTCGAGCTCGGCCTCGACGTCGAGGGGCCTGCTCGCCGCGGCCTCGCTGGCGGTACGCCTTCGCCTCGAGCATCTGGCGGACCTCCTCCTCCTCGCATCTCGGCGGCGCCGGCGGCGCGAGGAGTCGGTGATGCGCCTGCGGCGCCTCGCTCTCGAACTCGAGCGAAGGCCGCCCTTGCCGATCTCCTCGAAGCGCTGCCGGCACCCGCGACGAACGCGATCCCGGCGATCGGGATCGCGAGCAGGACGACGATCAGGATCACGTCGCCGTTCGAGATCGCGAGCGAAGGATCGCCTCCTTGAGCGGCCACCGCCCCGAGGGTAGATCAGCTACCCTTCGGGTGCGGTTGACTGACCAGTCAATCGGCCACTTCGACCGTGACCAGGGCGGCACCCCGAGCACTCCCGCGCGTGGGGCCGCACGAAAAAGGAGCCCAAACCAGTGGTTGACTTCACCCTGACCGACGAGCAGAAGGACCTCCGCGAGCTCGCGCACAACTTCGCCGAGAAGGAGATCCGCAAGGTCGCCTGGGAGTACGACAAGGAAGGCACCTGGCCGCAGGAGATCATCGACAAGGCCTGGGAGATCGGCCTGATGAACACCCACGTGCCCGAGGAGTACGGCGGGCCGGGCCTCGACTTCCTCTCCGGCTGCCTGATCGAGGAGGAGTTCGGCTGGGGCTGCTCCGGCATCGGCACCTCGCTCGCCGCCAACGGCCTCGCGATGACGCCGGTCGCCCTCGGCGGCTCCGAGGAGATCAAGGCGGAGTACCTCGGGATGCTCGACCGAGGAGCCGAAGCTGGCCTCGTTCTGCCTGACCGAGCCCGACGCCGGCTCCGACGTCTCGGGAATGAAGACGACGGCCGCGAAGAAGGGCGACAAGTACGTCATCAACGGCTCGAAGTGCTTCATCACCAACGGCACCTACGCCGACTGGTACACGGTCTACGCGAAGACCGACAAGGACGCCGGCCACCGCGGCATCTCCGCCTTCGTCGTCCCGCGTGACGACACGGTCACGATCGACAAGAAGGAAGACAAGCTCGGCCAGCGCGCGTCGAACACCGCGACCGTCACCTTCAACGAGACCGAGATCCCGGCCGACGAACCTGCTCGGCGAGGAGAACAAGGGCTTCAAGCTCGCGATGATGACCCTCGACCGCACCCGTCCCGGCGTCGCCGCGATGGCGGTCGGCATCGGCCGCGCGGCGTTCGAGTTCGCCTGCGAGTACTCGAAGGAGCGCGTCCAGTTCGGCGTGCCGATCGCGATGCACCAGGCGGTCGCCTTCATGATCGCCGACATGGCGACCAAGGTCGAGGCCGGCCGCCTGCTCACCTGGCAGTCGGCGTCGCTGCTCGACAACGGCATCCGCAACACGCTCGCCTGCTCGCACGCGAAGCGCTTCGCGGCCGACTCGGCGATGGAGATCACCGTCGACGCCGTCCAGGTCTACGGCGGCTACGGCTTCATCAAGGAGTACCCGGTCGAGAAGCTGATGCGCGACGCGAAGATCATGCAGCTCTACGAGGGCACCTCGCAGATCCAGCGCCTCGTCATCGCCAAGGAGGTCCTGATGGGCCGCAACGTCAACGAGCCGATCCCCGAGGCCGTCGCGCGCCAGAACGATGTCGCGGCGAAGGAGTCGGAGACCGCCGGCGCCGCCGTCTGACACGCTCGAGCGCGAGGCCGCCCGCGCGAGACGGAGCGCGGGGCCGCCCGCGCGAGATGTATGTAGACGTAGCGAGAGGGGCCGCCAGGCGGGGCCCCTCTCGCATTCTCGGCTCCCGATCCCTGCGGTCGCCCCCCGGCCGAGCGTCCCGCGGCTGGCTAGGCGCGCCGGTTCGGGCTCAGGGCGATCATCGCGCCGACGACGGTGACGACGATCATCCCGAGCACGATTCCGTGCGCCCAGCCGTCGACAGACCTCGACGGCCGCGTAGACGAGCGCCGCGAGCACGGCGGTGGCGAGCACCAGGTAGACGGCGCAGCGGCCTGCGGCTCGCGAAGCCGGACGCCGGTGGTCGGGACGCTCAGCTCGACCCGCTCGAACTGGGCTTCGCTGGCTAGACGGTCATGTTCGCCATCTGCGGCCTCCACTCGCTTGTTGCACACGGAACGATCCCAACCTATGCCGCGCCCCGCCCGCCACCGTGAACGGGCGTCACACACCGAGTGCTCATGGCGGCGGGGCGCGCCTCTAGAGTCGGGCGCGATGGCGAAGCGCTCGAAGCCGGTCGCGGACGCGGTCGTGAAGGCGGCCCGCTCGGCGCGCGAGCGCGCCAGGGAGGCGACGCCGAGAAGCGGCCGGGGCGCTCGATGGACGTCTTCGGCGGGGAGATCCGCCGCCGCGACCTGTTCCCGCTGCTCGTCCTTCACCTGATCGAGGATGAGCCGGCCTACGGCAACCGGCTGATCGAGGAGATCGAGCGGATCACCGAGGGCGTCATCTCGGTCAACCCGAACACGATCTACCCGCTGTTGCGCCAGCTCGAGGCCGACGGGATGATCGAGGGGAGCTGGGAGCACCCCGACAAGCGCACCCGCCGCTACTACTCGATCACCGCGGCCGGGCGGCGGGAGCACGAGCGGCTGGCGCGGGCGCTGGAGCCGTTTCTCGACTCGGTGATCCGCTCCGTTTCGCTGATCAAGCGCGAGCTCTACGGCGCCGAGTAGCGGCGCACGATCAGCCGGCCCGAGCGCAGGCGCAGGCGGTCGCCCCGGCCGCCCCCACCCGCTTCGGCTTGGTGCGAACGACCAGGTTGACGAACAGCGGCGCCGCCGTCCCGCCCTCGCCGCGGATCGGGCGACGGACCTCGAGCACGCCGACCTTGCGAGTCGCGCAGGGCGAGTTGGACGGCGTGCAGTTGGTGCCGTTGATCGGGCTGATCTGCCCCTTCTGGGAGACCGATCGACGGACGAGGCGACTCGGCGCGGTCGCGCGTGGTCCGCGGGCGGCGATCAGCTCCGCGCCGACGAGGGCGCTGTAGCCGAGCCCGCGAACGTCGGAGCGGACCGTGGTGCCCACCGCGAGCACCTCGCCGCGCTCGGGCGCTCGATCCTGGCCGAGAGCATCACCTTCCTGCGCGGGCGCAGCACGAGCGAGCGCCGTCTCAGCCCGCGGGCGCGCACCAGCTCACGCTCGTCCGGGGCCCGAGGCGGACGGCGTTGAGCCGGCTCTTGTCCTGCTCGATCCGGCCGTTCGGCTTGTTCGCGCCGATGATCACGCGCTCGCCGCCGCGGGCCTTGCGACTGTGCGCGGAGACGACGACGTTGACGAAGCATCGCGGAGGCCGGCAGGGGAAGCGCTCGCCGACGCGGTGGTGACGTGATCGAAGACGACCGGGCAGTGATGCTCGCGCAGCGGCTCCTGCTGGCCGCAGGAGAGCCGCCGCCTCGCCAGCACCCGCGAGCGTGCCTTCACCGAGCGCCGCGGCGCGAGCTCGAGGGTCACGATCACGTTCGGATCGAAGCGGTAGGGGCGCCCCGCGCAGCGCGCCTCGCGAACCGTGCAGTCGACCGTCACCTGGACCTCGGAGGAGAGGTCGAGGCGATCGCCGCGCCGCAGGCCGGCGAGCCGCCCCGGGCCCATGGAGAGCGCGATCCGCTCGCCGCGCCCGGGCCGTCTCGTGATCGGCACCGTCCTGCGCAGCTCCGAGCGGGCTCCGGTGGTGGCGGCATCGAGCTGCGGGCCGGCGGGGGAGGCGCTCGACGGGCTCCCGGCGGCGGTGGCGGCCAGCAGGGCCAGGCAGACGGTGGCGAGCCCGAGCCGCCCCCGCTTGCGCCACCTGTGCGTCGCGGCGGTCCCCATCGCGCGAAGGAGTTTCGCCTATCGGCCCGGCTCACCGTCGAGCGCCCCTCGCATACCCTTGCCCGGTGGCCAGGCTGACCGAGTCGCTGCTGGTCTCGGCGTCGCTCGCCGAGACCTGGGCGTTCTACTTCGAGCCTCGCTCCTGGGCCTCCTGGGTCGACGGTTTCGGCTCGCTCGAGCGCGCCGACGGGTATCCCGAGGGCGGCGGGACGCTCGTCTGGAACTCCAACCCGGCCGGTCGCGGCACCGTGCGCGAACGGGTCCTCGAGCACTCGCCTCGCACCCGCCACCGGATCGAGTTCGCCGACCCGGAGAGCTCCGGCGAGCTGCTCTCGCAGTTCGCCGTCGAGGGCGAGCGGACGCGGGTCACCCTGACGATGGAATACCGGCTGAGCGCGCGGGGGCCGCTCAGCGGGCTGACCGACCGGCTGTTCGTCCGCGGGCAGATCCGCCAGGCGCTCCAGCGAACGCTGCTGCGCTTCAAGCACGAGGCCGAGGAGGCGGCGCGCGTCGGCAAGATCCCCGGGGGGTAGGGGCTCCGCCTGGGATCGGGCGTTCGCCGACGCGCGTCCCGGCGAGGCGCGATCGTCTAGCCTCCCGCCGGCTCTTTCCCCAGACCCCGGAGGGTTCCAAGCGAATGTTCGTCTCCAAGGCCGCCGTCGTCGGCGCCGGCACGATGGGCGGCGAGATCGCCCAGGCGATCGCCGCGTCCGACATCCCCGTCGTCCTCAAGGACATCGACCAGAAGTTCGTCGATCCGGCCTCGAGAAGGCGCGCGAGGTGACCAAGGGCCAGCTCGACCGCCTGGTCAAGAAGGAGAAGCTCACCCAGGAGCAGGCCGACGCCCGGCTCGAGGAGGTGATCGGGCTGATCGAGGGCACGACGACGTACGAGTCCTTCGGCGACGTCGACTTCGTGATCGAGGCGGCGCCCGAGAAGATGGAGATCAAGCAGACGGTCTACGCCGAGCTCGACGAGGTCACCCCGGGTCACGCGATCCTCGCCTCGAACACCTCCTCGCTCTCGATCTCCGAGATGGGCGCGGCGACGCTGCGACCCGAGCAAGGTCGTCGGCTTCCACTTCTTCTACCCGGCGTCGGTGATGCCGCTGGTCGAGGTGATCGAGGGCGATGAGACCGACCCCGAGGTGACCCAGACCGCCTACAACTTCGCGCAGGCGATCAAGAAGCAGCCGATCACCTGCTACGAGGTCCCCGGGTTCGTCGTCAACCGGATCCTCAACTCCGCCGTCGGAGAGATCTGGCGCGCGCAGGAGGAGCAGGGGCTCTCGATCAAGAAGATCGACGAGGCGGTCGGCGCCGCGAACGTCGCGCCGATGGGCCCGTTCTTCCTCGTCGACCTGCTCGGTCTCGACACCGTGCTGCACGTCGCCGAGCACCTGCACGAGTCCTACGACGATCCCGACTCCGAGCAGGGCAGCTTCTACGTCCACAAGGGGATGCAGCAGCTCGTCGGCGACGGCAAGCTCGGCGCGAAGAGCGGCGGCTCCGGGCTTCTACGAGAACGGCGAGCCGCAGATCGAGGGCGACGCCGAGCCCGACGGCGAGGCGCTCGCCGACCTGATGAGGCTGAAGGCGATCGTCGAGGCGTGCCTGGTGCTCGAGGAGGGCGTCTGCACCGTGCGCGACATCGACCTCGGGATGATGGCCGGCGCCGGGATGGACCCGCGCCGCGGGATCTTCCCGCCGTTCATGGGCGCCGACATGCTCGGCCTCGACGTCGTCCTCGAGAAGCTCGAGCGGGCGGTCGAGGAGCACGGCGAGCGGTTCGCGCCGCCGACGGTGCTCAAGCGCCTGGTCGCGCAGGGCCGCCTCGGCCAGAAGACCGGCCAGGGCTTCTACGCCTACCCGCAGGCCGACGAGGGCGAGCAGACCGAGACCGTCAAGCTCGAGACCCGCGGCGACGTCGCGATCGCCTGGCTCGCGAACCCGCCGATGAACGCGATCTCCCCGCAGGTGATCAAGGACCTCGGCGCGGTCTGGGAGAAGCTCAACTCGGAGGGCAAGGTCGGTGCGCTCGTCGTCGCCTCCTCGATCCCGGTCGTGTTCTCGGCCGGCGCCGACATCAAGGCCTTCACCCAGATGGACGAGGCCGGCGGCCGCGGAGCTGATCGACTCGGGCCACGCGCTGCTGCGCGAGATCGGCCAGAACCGGATCTCGACGGTCGCCGCGGTCAACTCGCTCGCCTTCGGTGGCGGCTGCGAGCTGGCGATGGCGTGCGACTTCCGGATCGCCGCCGAGTCGGCGGTCTTCGGCCAGCCCGAGATCAAGCTCGGGATCATCCCCGGCTTCGGCGGCACCCAGCGGCTGCCGCGCCTGGTCGGCGCCGAGAAGGCCCTCGAGATGAACCTGATCGGGCGATGCGATCTCGAGCGGCGAGGCGGAGGCCTACGGGCTCGCCAACCGGGTCGTGCCCGACCACGAGCTGCTCGACACCGCGCTCGCCTGGGCGCGGCGAGCTCGCCGGCCAGGCGCCGCTCGCGGTCGAGAAGATCAAGCAGCGTCTCCCACAAGGGCGACCTCGACGAGGGGATCGAGGCCGAGAAGGGCGGTTTCGCGAGGTGTTCCGGACCGAGGACGCGCAGGAGGGGATCAGCGCCTTCCTCGGCAAGCGGACGCCGCACTGGAAGGGCGAGTGAGGTCGACGACCGCGACGACCGCGGTTCGGCGACGATGATTCGCGACGCGCCAGAGCGGGCCGACGCGCCCCCGCGGGAGCGCGCATCGCGAGCTCGCCGAGCTGATCCGCGCCGCCGGGCTCGGTCGTCGCGCTGACCGGCGCCGGGATCTCGGTGCCCTCGGGGATCCCCGACTTCCGCACTCCGGGGACCGGGCTGTGGGAGAACGTCGACCCGATGGAGGTCGCGCACATCGACGCCTTCCACGGCGACACGAAGCGCTTCTGGCAGTTCTACCGGCCCCGCTTCTCCGATCTCGGCGGCAAGCAGCCGAACCCGGCGCACCTCGCGCTCGCCGAGCTCGAGCGCCGGGGCTGCTCGACGCGGTGATCACCCAGAACATCGACCGCCTTCACGAGAAGGCCGGCAGCGAGCGGGTGATCGAGGTGCACGGCTCGATCGCGCACCTCGAGCTGCATCGGCTGCGCGACCTCGCTATCCGCTCGAGAACGTCGGCGAGCTCTTCGACGCCGACGGGGTCGCCACCTGCGCCTGCTGCATGGACAAGGTGAAGCCCGACGTCGTCCTCTTCGGCGAGCTCCTCCCAGAGGCGGCGATCGCCGAGGCCCGCAGGAGCTCGCCGCGGAGGCCGACCTGCTGCTCTGCGTCGGCTCCTCGCTCGAGGTCTACCCGGTCGCCGGCCTGCCCGAGCTCACCCTCGCCGCCGGCGGCGACGTCGCGATCGTCACCCAGGGCCCGACCGCCTACGACGCCGAGGCCGAGGTCAAGCTCGACGGCGACGTCGTCGACGAGCTCCAGGCGGTCCTCGGCGCGATCTGACCCTGCCGGCGAGCGCCGCCACCCGAGCGAGCGCCGCCACCTCGTGCCGAGGTGGCAGTTGTGGGTGTCATGCACCCGGAAACGCCATCTCGGCTCGTTCTCGCAGAGCGATCGTGCGGCGGATTCGGGAGGCCACGGCCGCCGGCGTCTCGGTGAGCATGCGCCAGGTGACCCGGACGACGAGGTAGCCCACGGCCGCGAGCTCGCCGTCGCGCCGGCGATCGCGCTCGAACGAGAGTCGGTCGCGTGGAAGGCGCGGCTGTCCACCTCGACGATCAGCCGCGGACCGCGCCAGACGAAAGTCCACCTCGAGCCCGTTCACCCGGACGTTGGTCTCCGGAGCGGGTAGCGCCCGCTCTCGGCAGAGAGCGAGCATCCGCCGCTCCGCTCCCTCGTGTGTGTACCGGGCCCCGCCCTCGAGCTGGGTCACGACTCGCAGCCGAGCGACACCCCGCCTGCCGCGGTTCCGGCGCGATCTGATCGGCGAGGTCGAAAGGCGTGAACAGCGGCGGCGTTCTCGCGAAGCCCGTGCGCGACTACCGCCTCGAGGCCGCTCAAGGGGAGGAGGCCGGCGAGCTCGAGGACCACCCGGGCGGGCGCGGTGAGCACGATCGGGCCCTGCGACGCCACGTCGCGCTCATCGAGCATCCGCGCGCGGTGGACGATCACCCCCGGCTGGCTATGGACCGGGCGGCCGACGACGGTGAGCTCGACCGGCGCTGGACCGGGCAACCGGGGCAGCAGTCCCCACAGGCGGGCGGCGCTTCGGTGGCTGATCCAGGGCGTCCGGCGCGAATCCAAGCTGGGCCGCCATCTCATCGGCGAGCGGTGGGGGCACCGGGTGACCGACCAGGTAGACGCCGCGACGGATCTGGTGAAGGCGGCCGACCCGAAGCCGCCACTGGATCGCCCCCTCGCTGAGGCCGAGGGCGACGAGCTGCGAGTGCGAGACGACGCCGTGCTGGGAGCTCGCGAGCGTTGCGATCGCGAGATCGACCCGCCCGATCAGCCGAGATGGCCCGAGTGCGTGCATTACACCCACTAGAGCCACATCGGCTCCGGCCTTCGCCCCCTCCCGGTCGAGATCGCAGTTCTGGGTGTTATGCACCCACAACTGCCACCTCGGCCTGGTTTGGCTGAGCTCGCCGGGGGTGGCGGAGCTCGCCTGGCGGTCGCCGGTGGCGGCGCTCGCCGGGGGTGGCGGAGCTCGCTCAGCCGTAGGCTCGGCGGCGCCTGAGGACTCGCTCGCAGAGCGCGAGGGTCTCGGCGAGCTCTGCCGCTCGGGCGTCGTCGAGCTCGCCCGCGAGGGCGGCGTTGCGCGCCCTCGCCGGTGGGCGGTGCGGCGCTCGCCGAGCGCGCTCGAGGTCCTCCTGCTGGGCGGCGGAGCCGAAGCCTCGCGGTCGGCGAGCATCGCCTCGAGCCCGATCCGCAGCTGCAGAGCCGCGTCTCGCAGCGCGGCCGGCGTCGAGGTCGGCGCGGGCGCGCAGCAGCGCCGAGGTGGCGGCGTCGGGAGCCGTCTCGGCGGCCGAGGATCGCGGCGACCCGCTCCTGGGGCGCCAGCGCCTCGATCGCGGCCCCTGCGCGGCTCTGGGGGAAGCTCGATCGCCTCGTCCCAGCGGCCGTCGGCGAGCCCTCGCCGTCGCCGAAGCCGATCCGCACCGCGAGCGCGCCGTGCGGCGCGAGGTCGGCGAGGTCTGCGGGTCGAGCGCCGCCGCGCGCTGGGCGTGGATCGCCAGGTTGACGAAGCGGCAGCGCTCCCGCGAGCTCGTCGTCGAGCGCCATCCTCGTCGTCGCGGAGCCGCGTCCAGCCAGCGCTTCGCCGCGGCCTCGTCGCCGAGCTGCTCGGGGCGGATCGCGGTCAGCGTCGTCAGCGGCACCGCCGCGCGTCTCGGCCGCGGGCTCCGGCGGCTTCGGCCTCGCCCTGCGAAGCCGACGCCGCGGCGGCTGCGGGCGCACCGGCGACGCGACGACGAGCACCCGCTCGGGATCGCGCGCCGAGGTAGCGCCCGGCGGCCAGGCCGACGGTCCCGGCGAGCTCGAACTGGACGAAGGGGAGGCGCGGCGCGATGGGCGCGAGCGCTACTCGCCCAGGTGGGCGTCGGAGGCGCGCTTGCCGGCCTTGGCCTTCTCGGCGTGGCCCTTCACCGGCAGGGCGTAGCGCGAGGGCGAGGTCGGCACCGACGGGTTGTCGATCTCGCCGAGCCGGTCGATCAGGCGCTCCCACTGCTCGCGGCTTGAGGATCTGGCCGAACTGCTTGGAGACGCTCGCCGCGCCCGGGCCGTAGAGCGGCTGGAAGCCGACGTGGACGTGGTCGGCGTGGTCGCCCATCGCGAAGGTGGTGCCGCCGAAGTCCATCAGCGAGATGATCTGGTCGCGGCGTCATCGTGCCCTGGAGCTGCAGCAGGTCGCTGGACCAGCGCCTCGGTGATCGAGCCGCGGCCCTGGTTGCCGAGGACCGGGATGCCGTTGATCTGGGCGATGTCGACCGCGTTGCCGGAGGAGTGCTGGGAGACGTTGCCGGAGGTCGTGTAGACGCCGTGGCCGCACTTGAGCGAGGTGACCGTGAGGCGGTAGCCCTGCGCGACCAGGTACTCGAGCAGCGCGAGCACGCGGCGGTCGATCTGGCCGGTGCGGATGTCCTCGCGGCCGCAGGCGTAGATCTCGAGGCTCGGGTCGGTGAGCACGCGCTCGATCAGCTGCGCCTTGCTCATCAGCAGGACCTGGCCGACCGATGCGCCGTCGAGTGAACGGGTTCTTGCCGGCGGCGCGGTAGATCGCGGTCGCCTCGAGCAGCTTCCAGCCGTCGAGGATCGGCTTCGGGTCGATCTGCGGGGCGCCGCGGCCGGCGGGCCGGATCGCGAAGTGGACGTGCGGGGCGAGCTCGTCGACCTTGCCGATCCGGCCGAGCACGGTGCCGGCGGTCACCTTCGAGCCCTCCTCGAGCGCGCTCGAGCTCCATCGTCTTGCGGTCGAAGCGCAGGACGCCGGAGAAGTAGGCCTTGAAGGTCTCGTAGCGCGGGCATCTTCTTGCCCATCAGCGCGTCGAGCTGGCCGGTGAGGTCGGCGCGGTCGACGTTGTGGGGGCGCTCGGGGAAGGCGTAGAGGCGCTCGCGCGAGTCCTCGGTGTTGATCGGGCTCGGGCTTCGCCTCGGCCGCGGCACGCTCGGCGCTTGCGCGTTGCGCTTTGCGGCCGCGCGCGTGGCGGGAGGCGAGCTCGAGGCCGTCGGAGACCTTGCCGCCGATCGTCGCGGGCTCGGTCGGCTTGTCGGGGTCCTTCGGGGTGACCAGCTCGAAGTCCTCGGCGGTAGAGCTTGCGCTCCTTCGGCACCGGGTAGACCTTCGGCGACCTCGCCGAGCTCGGCGTAGGTGAAGCGGTTGCCGTAGGCGTCCGCGAGGACGATGTACTTGCCGAGCTCCTTCGACTTGCCGATCTCGGTGATGACGCCGTCGTTGACGGCGACGACCGGGGCGCCCTCGCGGGCGAAGATGTTGATCCCGCGGCGGGTGGGCGAGTCTGAGATCACGTCGGCGGCGTTGCCCGAGGCCCGCTTCGACGGGAGTCGAGCGCTGGAGCGCCTCGCGCTCGGAGATGTCGTCGGCGTAGCGGGCGTTGGCGGCGACCGGGAAGTGGGCGCCCTCGGTGAGGCCGGTCAGCGAGCCGACCAGGTCGGCCGGGAGCTTGCCGTACTGGTTCGCGTAGAGCAGGACCTCGTCGACGTACCAGTCGGCGTGGTTGTAGGCGAAGATCGCGGTGCGCAGATCCTCCTGGCCGCCGGCGGCGCTGCAGGTAGCGGGCGGCGGCGCAGATCGCGTCGACCGGGTTGTAGGGGTCCTTGCGGCCGTCGTCGTTGGCGTCGACCCCGTAGGCCTGCCAGGTCGAGGGCATGAACTGCATCCAGCCGAGGGCGCCGGCGGTGGAGACGTTGAGGTTGGTGCCGAACGCGGTCTCGATCCGGTTGATCGACGCGAGCACCTGCCACGGGATCCCGTACTCGGTGCCGCAGGCCTGGTAGATCGGCAGCAGGAACGGCGGGATCGAGAACTGGTCGATGACGAAGTTCGGGACGCCGATCGGGGCCGGGCCGAAGTCGGCGATCGTGAGGCCGGGGTTGGTGTCGGTGGGGGAGCCGTCGGCGTTGCGGTCCTCGGTCGGCTCCATCGGCTCGCGGTCGCCCTCGTCGCTCCGCGGTCGCCTCGTCGCGGCCTCGACGACCGCGCCTGCATCGGCTCTCGGCCGCGACCGCCGCCGGCCGCCGCCGGTGCCGACGGTCCGCCGCCGACGCCGTTGTCGCCGCCGGCGGCGTCGCCGCCGCTGCCGCCGCCGCCGCCGGTCGGCCGGCCGGGCTCCGGCTCCGGGCGCCGGGCCGGGGTCGCGGGGCGCCGCTGCCCGGACTCGGTCGCGTCGAGCGGGCCGGTGCAGTCGGGATCGGCGAGTGTCGACGAGCCCGTCGCCGTCGTCGTCGGCGAGGTTCGAGCACTGGGGCAGGACCTGGAGCTGGTCGAGGTTCTGACCGCTCGGGAAGGTTGATGTCGACGCCGCCCTCGCCGACGCCGACGAGGCTGCCGGCGCCCGCGTCCGACGGTTCCGGCGGTCGACGGAGGCCCCGAGCACCGCGAGTGCGATCACGATTAGCAGCTTGTTCTCTCATCTCTCCTCAGACCCTGGCTCGGCGACATCGCCGCACTGGGACCCCTGCTCCGGCCGTGGCTGACGCGCCTCTCCCGAGCGCCGCGAAAACCTACTTGTTAGCGTCGTGATGTCTGCAACGTGGAACCGACTTTGCAACCGTACTCGACACACCGGACGGCCGCGCAGGTTCGCGCGGACGTGAATCAAGCTCATCCGCTGGCGCCAGCGCATGTGATCGGCGCTCCGTCGCGCTGCTTGCGCCATCCCCGTTGCCGGTACTCGCCGCATCCCGCATGGCTCATCGCAGCCGTGGAGCGCGCTCGGGCGCACGGTGGCCCCTGGCCATCGAGGGCCGGTGCCGATGATGCGCGGCGATGAGCGATCCGGACGACAAGAGCAACCTTCGCGCTCGCGGCGAGGAAGCGGTCGGCGAGCTCGCCCAGGCGCTGATCGAGAACCCCGTGTTCAACTCGGCGCTCTCAGGCAGGCGCTCGGCGCCGGCGAGCGCGCCGCGCACGGCGCAGCGCTCGGCGATGGGCGCGCTCAACTTCGCCTCGGCGTCGGACGTCGAGCGGCTCGAGCAGCGGTTGCGCTCGCTCTCGGGACGGCTCGAGGAGCTCGAGGACCGCCTCGACGACGTCGCCGACGAGCTCGCGGCGACTCGGCGCAGCGGCGCAGTCCGACCGGCTGAGCGCGGCGCCGGCGCTCGCTGCAAGGCTCGGCGGCGACGGTCGGCCGCGGCGCCGCGCGAGGGCAAGCAGTCGGCGCTCGGGTGCGATCGTCCTCCGCCGAGGCCGCGGCGACCGCGATCACGCCGCCGCCGCAGCCGACCCCGGCGAGGAAGCCGCGGCGAGCAGCGCGCGGTCTCGTAGCTCGCATCGCGAGCGCGCCGCGCGCGCGCGCGCCTGCCCGATCGCCGGTCCTGCGGCCCGGGGTCGACGCTCAGCGATGCCGGCGACGACGGCCGTCGGCGGCGCCGAGCAGGCGCCGCGGTCAGCTCGCGATCGGGCGCGACTCCGCGGAGCAGCCGAGCGCGGCGCTGGTCCCGTCGCGCGCGAGCGCTGCCTCGACCACGGGCTCGCCGCGCTCGGCGCGGTCGAGCGCGGCGAGCGTCGCCGACGCGGATCGCCCTCCGGGCGCCGTGCCCGGCGAGCTCGGCGAGGACGAGCGCGGCGCTCGCGGCCCCGATCCCGGTCGACTGGACGTCAGCGCGCGGCCGTGCGCGGTGTCGCCGCGGTATAGCCCCAGAGCCCGTGGGTGTGATTCGCCATCAGCGGCGCGCCAGTAGCCGCTGGGCGAGCGCCATCGCGATCGCCGGGTCGGCGGGCAGGAGCGCGATCGGCGGCGATCGGGGCGGTGGGCCGCAGGTAGGCGGTCAAGGGGCGCGGATTATGCTGCGCGCGGTCGATGAGTGACGAACCCGCAGACGAAGCTCCCGAGCCGCGAGGCGCGAGCGAGCCCGAGCGCCGAGGGCGGCCTCGCCGAGGCGCTGCGCGCCGCGGTCGAGCGGACGATGCAGGCGACGGCCGGCTCTGCCGCGACCACCCGCGAGCGCGCCGAACGAGCTCGTCGACGAGGTCGTCGCGCCGCGGCCGCGGACGCACGCGACCGAGCTCGCCCGCGCGGGGCAGGAGGCCGGGGTGGAGCTCGCCCGGCGTGGACAGGAGGCGACCGGCGAGGTCGGGCGACGCCTCGAGCTGCTCGAGCGCCGGCTCGCAGAGCTCGAGCGGCGCGCTCGAGCGCGAGGAGCGCCCGAGCCGAAGGGTCGGCAGGAGGCGCCGGCGAGGCCTCTTCTAAGCCTGAAGTAGAGGGTTAGGTATGCGGTCGCCGGGTCGTGATCACCGGCATCTCCAGCCATGGGGCTCGGAGCTCGCCCGGCGGCTCGAGCGCGACCCCGAGATCGAGTACCTCGCCGGGATCGACACCCGCCCGCCGCCCGCCGACCTCGAGCGGACCGAGTTCATCGAGGCCGACATCCGCAGCCCGGTGCTCTCGAGGCTGCTGCCGTCGACCGAGGTCGACACCGTCGTCCACTGCGGGATCCTCTGGTACCCGGAGCCCGGGCGGCCGGCGCGGGCCCTGCACGACATCAACGTGATCGGCACGCTGCAGCTGCTCGCCGCCTGCGAGCAGCACCGAGTCGCTGCGCTCGCGTGATCGTCCGCGGCTCGGCCGCGATCTACGGCTGCGAGGGCGCCGTCGCCGGCGTTCTTCACCGAGGACATGGCGCGCGAGCTTCCGCTGCGAACGCGCTTCCAGCGCGACATCTGCGAGCTCGAGGAGTACTTCGAGAACTTCGCCCGCCGCCATCCGGAGCTGACCTGCTGCATGCTGCGCTACCAGCCCGAGATCGGCGCCGGCCTCGACACGCCCGCTCGTCCGCTACCTGTCGCTGCCGGTCGTCCCGACCCAGCTCGGCTTCGACCCGCGGCTGCAGCTGCTGCACGCCGACGACGCGACCGGCGGCGCTCGAGGCCGCGGTCGCTCAACCCGGTGCGCGGTGCCGGTCAACGTCGCGCCGAACGGCTCGATCTCGCTGAGCCGCGCGCTGCGGATCCTCGCGCCGCCCGGCGCTCGCCGATCCCGCACCCGCTGTTCGGGCCCGCGATCCGCAGGCTCGGCGGCCGGCTCGGCGCCGGCGCCCTGCTCGGCGACGCGGTCCGGCTGCTGCGCTACGGCCGCGGCGTCGACAACACCCGCCTGCGCGAGGAGCTCGGCTACGAGCCGCGCCTTCGACGCCGTCGCCGCGATCCGCGACTTCGCCGCGCAGAGCGCCGGGCCGGCGCGGATCGGTCCGAGCCTGCATCCGGGCTCGATCGCCGAGCGCGTCGATCGGCGTCGCGAGATGAGCGAGGCCGAGCGGCGCGGCAGCGATCGCGCCCGAGGCGGTCGCCGACTTCCTGCGCGCGTTGCGCGGCGGGGTCGAGTCCGGGCTCGACCCGCTCGCGGCCGCCGAGCCGCCGCCGGGCGCCTGCCGGGCCAGCTGCGCGAGGCGCTCGAGCGGTCTCGCGCCGCCTGCGCGGCGAGTACCACGAGGACGAGTGGGGCTTCGACGAGGAGTTCGCCGAGGCCGTCTTCCCGATCTTCGAGTTCCTCTACGACCGCTGGTGGCGGGTCGAGGCCGAGCGGCGTCGAGCAACGTGCCCGCCCACGGCCGGGCGCTGATCGTCTCCAACCACGCCGGCGCGCTCTTCCCCTTCGACGCGACGATGATCACCGACGGCGATCATGAAGGAGCACCCGCTGCCGCGCTGGCCGCGCTTCATGGTCCTCGACTGGGCCTTCGCGCTGCCGTTCGTCTCGGCCTTCATGCGCCGGGTCGGCGGCGTCCCGGCGCGACCCCACAACGCGACCCGCCTGCTCGATCCGGACGAGCTGGTGATGGTCTTCCCCGAGGGCGTGAAGGGGACCGGCAAGCCGTTCTCGCGAGCGCTACCGGCTGCAGCGCTTCGGCCGCGGCGGCTTCGTCGAGATCGCGCTGCGGACGCGGCTCGCCGATCATCCCGGTCGCGGTCGTCGGCTCCGAGGAGATCTACCCGAAGATCGCCGACAGCCCGACCGCTCGCCCGCGCGCTCGGCGCGCCGTTCGTGCCGATCACCCCGACCTTCCCGTGGCTCGGGCCGCTCGGGCTGCTGCCGCTGCCGTCGCGGTGGCGGATCGAGTTCTGCGAGCCGATCGACATCTCCGAGTACCCGCCCGAGGCGGCCGACGATCGCCGCGTCGTCTTCGAGCTCTCCGAGCAGGTCCGCGAGACGATCCAGGAGAAGCTCTACGAGAACCTCGTCAAGCGCGGCTCGGCGTTCCTTGATGCCGATGCCCTGATCGCGAGCGGCATAGACTCGCCGCGGGATGGAGCGGCTTTGGAGGCTGCCCGGACGGCGACGAGCGCCAGCGCGACGGCTGCTCCATCGGCCCGCGCCGAGGACTTTCGCGCCGCGCTCGACCGCGCGCTCGCCGAGGCCGCCGCCGACGAGAAGATCGGGCCGCTGCTCGGCGCGACCGCGATGCGGCTGCGCTTCGAGTTCCCCGACTGCGACTTGCGCCTTGAACGTCGCCTCCGCGGAGGGCCGGCGCGGGCTGCGCGTGGTCGTTCGGCGACGACGAGCAGTGGCCGCGCGAAGCTGGTCCTCCGGATGGACTCGACCGTCGCCAATCGCTATCTGCAGGGCCGTGAGAGCCTGGCGATCGCGATCGCCCGTCGCCGCGCCCGGTTCCGCGGCGAATCGGGGACCGCGCTGCTCTATCTGCCGGCGACGCGGTTGCTCTGCGAGCCCTACCGGCGGGTGGTCGAGGCCGAGTTCCCGGACCTGCTCGGCCCCGAGTAACTCCGGTTGACGATCGTCCCCGGCAGGCGTAGGGTTCTGGTCACGAACAAGGCAACAGGCCGATAGTGGGCCGACCGCCGCCTTGCCCCCCGGCGACTGGGGCTCGTGGCGAAGGACCTGCAAGGCGCCGCGAGGTGCCGAAGGCCGACGAAGCGGGCCGTGAGCCCGCCGGGCGACGGGGCCGAACGACCCCGTCGCTCTTTTTGGGGGAGCAGCACATGGGCGTCAGTACCGGGCCGATCTCGCTCACACTCGACCGCTGCGCTCGCCTCTAGGATCGCCCCGTGGCCGACGAGCGATCTCGCTCGCCGAGGCGTCGCGGATCTCCGGCGTATCGGAGTCGACCCTGAAGCGGTGGGCGCGCGAGCGCGTCATCCCGGTCGAGACGGCCGCTGGACGACCGCCGCCGCGGCGCAGGCGCGGGTCGTCGCGCGGATGCGCGAGCGCGGTCACTCGCTCGCCGAGATTCGCGCGCGCCGTCCGCGACGGGCCGCCTCGCCTTCGGCTACGTCGAGGACCTGCTGCCGGCGCCGAGCGCAGGATCGGCCGCGAGCGAGGCCGCCGAGCGCACCGGCCTCGAGGAGGAGCTGATCGAGCGGATCATGACCCTGCTCGGGACGCCGATCGCGCTCGACGGGACGCTCAGCGAGGACGACCTCGAGGCGCTCGCGCAGATGGCGAGCGTGCTCGAGCGCCGGCTTCCCGCTGGTCGCGCTGCTGCAGCTGGTCCGCGTCTACGCCCAGTCGATGCCGCAAGATCGCCGAGGCCGAGGTGCGGCTCTTCCACCTCTACGTGCACGAGCCGCTGATCCGCCGACGGCGTCGACGCGCTCGAGATGGCCGAGGAGATGGAGGGCCTGGCCCGCGACCTGCTGCCGGCCGACGCTGCCGCTGATGGAGTACGTCCACCGCGCTACCTGCGCTTCTACATCGAGCAGGACGTCGTCGGCCACATGGAGGTCGACTTGCGCCGGCCAGCGCCAGCTCGGCCGGGTGCAGATGGCCTTCTGCTTCGTCGACCTGACCGGGTTCACCCGCTACACCGAGGAGGAGGGCGACGAGGAGGCGCTCGACCTGATCGAGCGCTTCGTCGAGACGGTCGAGGCGACGCTGCCGAGCGAGGCGACGATCGTCAAGACGATCGGCGACGAGGTGATGATCGTCTCGCCCGGACCCGGTGACGCTGACCGAGTGGGCGGTCGGCTTCCTGACCCTGTTCCGCGAGCGCCCGCAGCCGCGGGTCGGGCTGCACTTCGGCCGCGCCGTCTACCGCGACGGCGACTACTTCGGCACCGACGTCAACCTCACCCACCGGGTCGTCGCCCGGGCGCTCGGCCGGCGAGGTGATGGTGACCACGCGCGGTCGTCGACGCGATCGGCGCATCCGACTACCTCGAGTTCGAGCCGATCGGCGAGGTCGAGCTGAAGGGGTTCCCGGAGCCGGTCGAGCTGTTCGTCGTCCGCCGCGCGATCCGGACGGCTGAGCGCGCCGGCGCCGCGATTCCGGGTGGCCGCTGATCGTACCATCGCCGCCGTGCAGACTCGTCGCCCGCGCGGATGGAGAGGGCGCTCGTCGAGCTGGCGAGGTCGTCGCCGAGAGCGGGCTGCTCGAGCGCACGCCATCGACGGCGTCGTCGCTGGTCTCCGGCGGCGCCGACTCGGCCTGCGTCGCCGCCGGCCTCGTCGGCGTGCTCGGCAGCCGAGTCGGTCGCACGCGCTCCACCTCAACTACGGCCTGCGCGACGACGCCGACGACGGCGAGGCGCGCGGCGCGCGACGCTCTGCGCGCGCGCTGCGGATCGACCTGCACGTCGAGCGGCCGCGAGCCGCTCGAGCGGCAACCTCCAGGCGGCGGCCCGCGAGGCTCGCTACGACGCGGCCGAGCGGCTCCGCGACCGCACCGGCGCCGACTGGATCGCGACCGGCCACACGCGCACCGACGTCGCCGAGACCGTCCTCTACCGGCTCGCCAGCTCGCCGGGCACGCGGGCGCTGCTCGGGCTGCGCGCCGCGGAGCGGCCGGGTGATCCGGCCGCTGCTGCGGCTCGAGCGCGAGGAGACGCGCGCGCTCGCCGAGCGCCGCCGGGCTGCCGTTCGTCGACGACCCGACCAACGCCGAGCCGCGCTACGCCCGCAACCGGATCCGCGCCGAGATCCTGCCGCGTGCTGCGCGAGATCGAGCCCGGCGGTCGAGCGCAACATCGCCGAGACCCACGCCGAGCTCGCCGAGGAGGCCGAGCTGCTCGAGCGCGTCGTGCTCGAGGCGCTCGCCGAGGCCGGCTCGCGACGCCGGCGCGGTGCGCGATCGCGGCCGAGCGAGCTGAGCGAGCTGCGAGCCCGGCCTGCGCCGGCTGGCGCTGCGCGCGCTCGCCGAGCGCGCCGCCGGCCGGCCGGTCGCCGCTCGGCCGCGCCCGCGCCGCCGAGATCCTGCGGCTCGCGCGCCGCACCCGGAGGGCGGGACGCGTCGAGCTCGGCGGCGGGCTGGTCGCGCTCGTGCGAGCCGGGGTCGTCCGCTTCCGCGTCGACGGCCCCCGACGCCGCGCCGAGCCCGACGCGGCCTGACGCTGCCCGGCCGGGCGCGCTTCGGCGACTGGGAGATCCGCGCCGAGCTGCGGCGCGGGGCCGGTCGGCGCCGGCGGGCCCCGAGCTCGCGACCCTCGACGCCGAGCGCGCTCGGCGGCGAGATCGTCGTCCGCGCCTGGCGCGAGGGCGACCGGATCCGGCCGCTCGGGCTCGACGGCACGCAAGACGCTGCAGGACCTGTTCACCGACAGCGGGGTGCCGCGCTCGCTGCGCCGCACGGCTGCCGGTCGTCACCGTCGACGGCGACGATCGCCTGGGTCGCCGGCGTCGCCGTCTCCGAGGAGTTCCGGCTGGCGCCCGCGCTCGGAGCAGGTGGCGGTGCTCTCGGCGCGGGTCCTCGAGTAGCGCGGCGCCGAGCCCGCCCGCGCCCGGGATGCCCCGGCTGCGAGTAGCATTGCGGCGCGTGCACGACCCGCGATCGGCGAGACCTTGGTCGAGGAGCCGACGCTGCAGCGGCGGGTCGAGCGAGCTCGGCGGCCGAGATCAACCGCGACTACGAGGGCCGCGACCTGGTCATGGTCGGCGTCCTCAAGGGCGCCGTGATGTTCATCGCCGATCTGATGCGCGCAGCTCGCGGTTCCCTGCGAGATCGACTTCATGGCGGTCTCCAGCTACGGCTCGGCGACCGACTCCTCGGGCGTCGTCCGGATCCTCAAGGACCTCGACGCCTCGATCGACGGCCGCGACGTGCTGATCGTCGAGGACATCGTCGACTCCGGGCTCACCCTGCACTACCTGCTGCGAACCTGCGCGCGCGCAGACCCGCGCTCGCTCGAGGTCTGCGCGCTGCTGACCAAGCCCGAGCGGCGGCGGGTCGACCTGCCGATCCGCTACGTCGGCTTCGAGATCCCGAACCGCTTCGCGATCGGCTACGGCCTCGATCACGCCCAGCGCTACCGCAACCTCGCCACGTCGCCGCGTTGGAGGAGTAGACCGGCGCGAGCAGCCGTTTTCAGGCGTGGCAGGCGCCCCGGGGCGCCCGATTCACCCTGGTACGCTGATTCAACTCTCCGCGCGGCGCCAAGGCCGACTGCGTATGCCGGAAAGAGACCATGAGAACGGTTCTTCAGAAGCGCCGCATTCCCGATCCTGATCGTGATCGTGCTCGCGTTCTTCGCGCAGCGGCTGATCATCCCGCCCTCCGAGACCGAGGCGCCCACCTACAACGAGTTCATCGCGCGACGTCGACGCCAGAGCCGCCGACTCGATCGAGTCGGTCGACGATGAAGAAGAAGTCCGACGACGCGATCGACGTCGCCGGCGAGCGGCGAGGAGCGAGTACACGATCGGCTACCCGCTCAACACCGAGGACGCGCTGATCAACACGCTGCGCAGCACAGGAGATCGAGACCAAGGTCGAGGGCAAGGGCGGCTCGAGCATCCTCTCGCTGCTCACCTACATCCTTCCGTTCATCCTCTTCCTCGGCTTCTGGATCTTCCTGATGAACCAGATGCAGGGCGGCGGCTCGCGGGTGATGAACTTCGGCAAGTCGAAGGCCAAGCGGATGTCGGTCGACGCGCCGAAGATCACCTTCCGCGACGTCGCCGGCGCCGACGAGGCGGTCCAGGAGCTGCACGAGATCAAGGAGTTCCTCGAGAACCCGAAGAAGTTCCAGGCGCTCGGCGCCCGGATCCCGAAGGGCGTCCTGCTCTACGGGCCTCCCGGAACCGGCAAGACCCTGCTCGCCCGCGCCGTCGCCGGCGAGGCCGGCGTGCCGTTCTTCTCGATCTCCGGCTCGGACTTCGTCGAGATGTTCGTCGGCGTCGGCGCCAGCCGCGTCCGCGACCTCTTCGAGCAGGCCAAGCAGAACTCCCCCTGCATCATCTTCATGGACGAGATCGACGCCGTCGGCCGCCATCGCGGCGCCGGCATGGGCGGCGGTCACGACGAGCGCGAGCAGACCCTGAACCAGCTGCTCGTCGAGATGGACGGCTTCGAGATGAACGACAACATCATCCTGATCGCCGCCACCAACCGGCCCGACATCCTCGACCCGGCGCTGCTGCGGCCCGGCCGCTTCGACCGCCAGATCGTCGTCGACCGCCCCGACCGCAAGGGCCGCAAGAAGATCCTCGAGGTCCACACCCGCGGCAAGCCGCTCGCCAAGGTGATCGACCTCGACGTGCTCGCCGGTCAGACCCCCGGCTTCACCGGCGCCGACCTCGCCAACCTGATCAACGAGGCGGCGCTGCTGACCGCCCGCTCGGGCAAGCGCGAGATCACGATGGTCGAGCTCGAGGAGGGGATCATGCGCGTGATCGCCGGCCCCGAGAAGAAGACCCGGGTGATGAGCGAGAAGGAGCGCCTGATCACCGCCTACCACGAGATGGGTCACGCGATCGTCGGCCACCTGCTGCCGAACTGCGACCCGGTCCACAAGGTCTCGATCATCAGCCGCGGCCAGGCGCTCGGCTACACGATCGCGCTGCCCGACCGAGGACAAGTTCCTGACCACCCGCGCCGAGCTCACCGACACGATGGCGATGACGCTCGGCGGCCGCGCCGCCGAGGAGATCGTCTTCGGCGAGATCACCACCGGCGCCTCGAACGACCTCGAGAAGGTGACCGCGACGGCGAAGCAGATGGTGATGCGCTACGGCATGTCCGAGCGCCTCGGCCCGCGCGTCTTCGGCCACGATCGCGGCCAGCCGTTCCTCGGCCGCGAGTATGGGCTCCGAGCCCGACTACTCCGACGAGATCGCGCGCGAGATCGACGACGAGATCCGCCGCGATCGTCGAGGAGGCCCACCAGACCGCCAAGGACATCCTCGCCGAGCGCCGCGACGACCTCGACGACATCTCGAAGATCCTGCTCGAGCGCGAGACGATCGACGCCGAGCAGTTCGTCAAGCTGCTCGACGGCGTCTCGGCCGAGGAGGTCTTCGGCAACGACGAGGAGGAGAGCTCCGAGGCCGAGCCCGAGCCGGAGCCGGAGCGCGCCGCCGGCCGCGAGGGCCCGCGCCCCGTGCCGCATCCGCGCCCCGGCCTCGCCGGCGCCGAGATGCGCGCGCGCGAATCAGAGCCGCCCCAGCTGGGTTAGCACGGGTAAGGCCCGCGAACGCGGGCCGCACCCGAACCAGGAGGTCGAAGATGCTCACGGGTCTCGGCAGCCGCCGGCCCTCTGCGGCGCTGGTGATCTCGATGATCGCGCTGGTGGCAAGTCTCAGCGGCGCCGCGTACGCGGTCACGCTGAAGAAGAACCAGGTGAAGACGCGGAACATCGCTCCCAAGGCGGTGACCGGCAACCGGATCGATCCGGGCGCGGTGAAGAGATCGAAGCTGCGGACCGGGGCGGTCGGCGCCCGGGCGATCGCCGCCGGCGCGGTGCGCGAGCCGGCGCTCGGCGCGAACGCCGTCACCGCGAGCGCGCTCGCGGCAAACGCGGTCACCGACGGCAAGCTGGCGCGCGCGTCGGTGCTGAGGCAGGCGATCAAGGCGCAGGCCGTCACCCGGCCGAAGATCGCCGACGGCGTGGTCGCGACCCGCAAGCTCGCCGACGGCGCCGTGGACACGGCGAAGATCGCCGACGGCGCGGTCGGCTCGGCAAAGCTCGCCGCCAACTCCGTGACCAGCGGCAGCGTCCTGCTCGCGTTCACCTCGAGCTTCGATCCGCCGGCCCTCGGCGCGGATTCGTGCAACCCGCGTGAGGCGATCGCGGCCGCCGGCGTGCAGCCGGGCGATTCGGTGATCGTCACCCCTGCCTCGGCGCTCTCGAGCGACGTGATCGTGGGCGCGGACGCGGGCGCGAACGAGGTCGGGCTGCGTCTCTGCGCGCTCGACGCCGCCGATCCGGACACCACAGAGTTCCGTTTCCTCGTCATCCGCTGAGCCGCCGCGCCACCGCCGGCCCGCCGCGCCACCCCGGCCCGCCGCGCCACCCCGGGCCGCAGAGAGACCCGGGCCGAGGTGGCAGTTGTGGGTGCATGACACCCATCAACGCCATCTCGGCCCGTGCGGCGGCCATACTGCGGCCGTGACTCGGCTGATGGGGATCGTCAACGTGACCCCGGACTCGTTCTCGGACGGGGGCCTGTTCCTCGCGCCCGAGCTCGCGGTCGCGCACGGGCGCGAGCTGATCGGCGAGGGGGCCGACCTGCTCGACGTCGGGGGAGAGTCGACCCGGCCCGGCGCCGCGGCGGTTGCGGCCACCGAGGAGCTCGAGCGGGTCGTCCCGGTGATCGCCGGCCTCGTCGGGCAGGCGGCCGCGGTCCCGGTCTCGATCGACACCTCGAAGCTCGCCGTCGCCGAGGCCGCGCTCGACGCCGGCGCGACGATCGTCAACGACGTGACCGCGCTCGCCGCCGAGCCGGAGCTCGCCGGCCTCTGCGCCGATCGCGAGTGCGAGGTGATCCTGATGCACATGCAGGGGACCCCGCGGACGATGCAGGAGGACCCTCGCTACGACGACGTGGTCGACGACGTCAAGGCGTTCCTCGCCGAGCGGGTCGAGGTGGCGCTTGCCGCCGGGGTCGAGGAGCGGCGGATCTGGCTCGACCCCGGGATCGGGTTCGGAAAGACGCTCTCCCACAACCTGGAGCTGCTTCGCCGGCTTCCGGAGCTCGCCGCGCTCGGCCGGCCGCTCGTCATCGGCAGCTCCCGCAAGAGCTTCCTCGGCGCGCTCACCGGCCGGCCGGTGGACGAGCGGCTCGGCGGGACTGTGGCCTCCAACGTGCTCGCGCTCGCCGCGGGCGCGGCGGTGCTCCGGGTCCATGACGTGGCCGCGGTCCGCGATGCGGTCACGCTCGCCGAGGTCGTTCTCGGCGGGCGTCCGTGGCGCTTGGATTCCGCTGCGTGACGCACTAAGCTGGCGCCGCTTCGTCCACACACCAGGAGGGATCAATTGGATACGCGCACCAAGGGGAGTGCACGCCGGATCGCGGTGCTCGCGATCGCGGCATCAATGCTCGGCGTCGGCGTCGTCAGCGTCGCCGAGGCCAACAACCTCGATCGCAGGACGGCGACCGACTTCGCTCGCGATGTCGCTCGCAAGGACTGCAAGGACACCTCGGGGTGCCAGAGCTACAGCGTCCGCGGACTCCACCGGGTCAGCCGCCACAAGGCGGTCGGCAAGATCGTCGTGATCAGCACGAAGAACGGCGTCAAGTTCGAGTGCACACGCCAGCTCGTGATCAAGCTCGATCACTTCACCGGTGACCTCAACTACGGCGTCTCGTCGCGTCGCTGCAACGCGCTCGGCGCCGCCTAGCGGGCTCGCCGACACAGACGTTCTCGCGCTGGGGCGGGCCTTCGGGTCCGCCCCACGCGGTTCGGATACGGTGCCCCCATGGAGGCTGAGGGCTCGAGCCACGACTCGACCGTCGACGTCGAGCTGCGCGGGCTCTCGATCTACACCCACCACGGCGTCAGCGACGCCGAGCAGGAGATCGGTCAGCGGCTCGAGATCGACATCTCCTTCGACGTCCCCGACTGCGACGCCGTGCTCACCGACCGGGTCGAGGACACGATCGACTACGGCGAGGTCGCCGACATCGTCGCGCTCGCGGCAACCGAGCGGAGCTACCGCACGCTCGAGCGGCTCGGCCCACGTGATCGGCGAGCGGCTGATGGAGCGCTTCGGATCGGACGCCGGTCCGGGTCCGGGCTGCCAAGCCGGAGCCGCCGCTGCCGCTGGCGATCGACGAGGTTGCGGTCGAGGTGGTGCGCTCGCGGGTCGCCGACGAGGACGACCTCGACGACGGCGAGCACGGCGACGAGCGCTAGCCGCTCGATGGGCGAGACCGGCTACCTCGGGCTCGGCTCGAACGTCGGCGACCGCTCGGCCCATCTGCGCGCGGCGATCGAGCTGCTGCGCCGCGAGGGGGTCGGAGGTCGACGGCGATCTCCTCGGCTCTACGAGACCGAGCCGGTCGGCGAGATCCTCGACCAGCCCGACTTCCTCAACGCCGCGATCCGGATCCGCACCGAGCTCGAGCCGGAGGGGCTGCTCGACGCTCTGCAAGGCGATCGAGGTCGAGCGCGGCCGTGCGCTCGGTGGGCCGCGACACGGCCCGCGGCCGCTCGACATCGACCTGCTGCTGCTCGGGGAGACCGAGCTCGAGAGCGAGCGGCTGACCCTTCCGCACCCGCAGGTGCTGGCGCGCCGCTTCGTCCTCGCTCCGCTGCTCGAGCTCGACCCGGAGCTGACGCTGCCCGACGGGACCCGGCTCGCCGGCGCGCTCGCCGCGCTCGAGGGCGAGCGGGTGGAGCGGGTCGGCCCCCTGTGAGAGGCGCGAGGCTCGGCCCCTAGGCGGGGGTCGCGGCCCGCAGCGGCTCGAGCCACTCGGCGGGAAGGATCGGCGGCGCGTGGCCCGGGATAGTCGGGGACGATCGCGCATCGCAAGCGCGCCCGCGGGCCGGGCCTCGATCGCCGGTCGCAGGTCGTCGAGGGTCATCAGCAGCCGCACGCTCGTGGCCGATCTGGTAGTCGGCGGCGTTCGGCTCGTCGCCGCCGAGCACGCCGTCGGCGATCCAGTCGTCGATCCGCTGCAGCATCGCCGGCAGCGCCGCGAGGTCGGCGCGAACGTGCATCGTCGTCGGCCTTGTTGAAGCGGGCCGAGAGCGCGACGATCGGCGCGGCGGTCTTCACCGCGAGCCCGATCGGGACGCCGAGGCGGGCGCCCTCCGAGTAGCTGCGAAGCGGTCGCCGGTCGCGGCGAAGCACGTTCCAGAGGATCCGCCGCGGCCACCGGCTGCAGCTCGTCGTCGCCCCAGCGCTCGGCCTCCTCGACCTCGGCGCGCGCGCTCGGGTCGGCGGGGAACAGCGGCGGCTCGGGGCGGATCCGATCGAGCGCGCGGGCGATCTCGCGCGAGCCCTGGATCCGCTCGCCGTCGATGCGTCAGCGCCGGCACGGTCATCCCCGGGAAACCCGGCCGCACGGATCACGCCCTTGGAGACGACCGGGATCAGGTCGCGCGCGCTTGTACTCGATCCCCTTGCGGCTCGAGCATCAGCCGCGCGGTCCAGCGCGGGATGGGAGCCGGGAATCACGAAGAGCGTTGCCTTCATGGCGCATCCTACGCGCACGCCGTCGCCTATCCTGCCGCCGGATGCTGCTCGCGATCGACGTCGGCAACACGCAGACCCACATCGGCGGCTTCGACGGCGACGGAGCTCGCCGAGCACTGGCGCTTTCAGACCCGAGCGCGGACGCGACCGCGCGACGAGCTCGCCGAGCGATCGCCGGCCTGCTGGCGCTCGACCGGATCGAGCCGAGCGAGATCGACGGCGCTCTCGGTCTCCTCGGTCGTGCCGCCGCTCGGCAACGAGTACACGGCGATGGCGGAGCGCTACTTCGGCGCCCCGTGCCTGCTGATCGGTCCCGGGGTGAAGACCGGGATGCCGATCCGGATCGACAACCCGCTACGAGGTCGGCGCCGACCGGCTCGTCAACGCGGTCGCCGCCTACGACCGGTTCGGCGGTGCCTGCGTCGTCGTCGACTTCGGCACCGCGATCAACTTCGACGCCGTCTCCGCCGACGGCGAGTACCTCGGCGGCGCGATCGCGCCCGGGGTCGAGATCTCGCTGAGCGCGCTCGCCGAGCGCGGCGCCGCGGATCCCCAGGATCGATCTCGCCGAGCCCGAGTCGGCGATCGGCAAGTCGACTCGGGCCGCGATCCAGTCCGGCGTCGATCTTCGGCTTCGCCGGGCTGATCGACGGGATCGCGCGGCGGATCGAGCGCGAGCTCGGCGGCGAGCCGATCGTTCATCGCCACCGGCGGGCCTGGCGAAGGCGATCGCGCCGCTACTGCGAGACGATCGACGAGATCGACGACCTCCTGACCCTGACCGGTCTGCGGCTGATCTGGGAGCGCAACTCCGCCGACGGGTGAGCAGATTGAGCCCGATCGAAAGCGCCGCGCTGACAACCCCGTTTCGGATCGGCGGTCGAGATCGCCAACCGCGTCCTGCTCGCGCCGCTGGCCGGGATCGGCAACTGGTTCGTGCGCCTGCAGGCGCGTCGCCACGGCGCCGGGCTCGCGGTCTCGGAGATGGTCTCGAGCTACGCGCTCGCACTACCGCAACGGCGCACCCGAGGAGATGCTGCGGATCCATCCCGACGAGCACCCGGTCTCGCTGCAGCTCTTCGGCTCCGACCCCGAGGTGATGCGCGAGGCGGCGGCGATCGCCGCGGCGGCCGGGCCCGACCTGATCGACCTCAACATGGGCTGCCCGGTGCCGAAGGTGTTCAAGACCGGCGCCGGCGCGGCGCTGCTCGCGCGATCCGGCGATCGGCGGTCGCGGTGGCCCGCGGCCGCCGCGGAGGGCTCGGGCCTGCCGGTCACGGTGAAGCTGCGCTCGGGCGATCGAGCCCGGCGACCGCTCCGGGGTCGAGCTCGCGAGCGCCTCGTCGCCGAGGCGGGCGTCGCCGCGATCGCGCTCCACCCGCGGCTCGGCGCAAGATCCATCACGGGGCAGCCCCGACTACGCACCTCGTCGCGCGAGCTGAAGGCCGCGATCGAGGTCCCGGTGATCGTCTCCGGCGGCGCGCGGAGCGCCGCGAGCGCGCGCGGCCGCCTACGAGGACTCCGGCGCCGACGCGGTGATGATCGCCCGCGGCTCGCTCGGCAACCCGTGGATGCTTCGACGAGCTGCTCGGCCGTCGCGACGGCGCGCCGAGCCCGCCAGGAGGTGATCGCCGAGCTGCGCTGGGTGATCGACCGGGGCGACGAGCACTTGGGGCGCGGAGCGCGCCGCCCGCTACCTGCGCAAGTTCTACCCCTGGTACCTCGACCGCCTCGGGATCACCGGCGCCGAGGCCGATGCCTACCAGCGCACGGAGATCGCTGGCAGGCGGTCGAGCGGCTTCTCGACGGCCTCGAGCCGAGGGTCGATCGAGGCGCGAAGGCCGGCGCCGGCGCATCGCTATAATCGCGCGCTGCCCGAGGGCGTTGCCGTACGGAGGCGGCGCGTTGCGGGCGTTTTGTCGCAGTAGACCGGCCATTCGCTTGGCCCGATCGGGACAAGGGGAAAAAGGACGGAGAAGTGGCCCGCGAAGCGCTGATAACCCAGGAGGGGCTCGAGAAGCTCAAGGAGGAGATCGAGCATCTCTCGACCGTGAAGCGCCGCGAGGTCGCCGAGCGGATCAAGGAGGCGCGCGAGTTCGGCGACATCGCCGAGAACTCCGAGTACGACGACGCCAAGAACGAGCAGGCCCTGCTCGAGCAGCGGATCGCCCAGCTCGAGGAGCGCCTGCGCCGCGCCAGCGTCGTCGATCAGAAGTCGGTCGACACCGCGCACCGTCGGCGTCGGTGTCCGGGTCCACGTCAAGGACCAGAAGTCCGGCGAGTCGCGCAAGTTCCAGATCGTCGGCGCGACCGAGGCGAGCCCCGGCGAGCAGAAGCTCTCGAACGAGTCGCCGATCGGCGCGCGCCCTGCTCGGCCACAAGCGCGGCGACATCGTCACCGTCGACGTCCCCCGCGGGCCGAAGAAGAAGCTCAAGATCACCAAGATCGAGACCGCCTAGTCGATCCCGGTGATCTAGGCTCGCCGACCATGGCCGAGCCCGACGACGGCGCCAGCGAGCGCCCCGACTCCGATCCGATCGCCGAGCGGCGCGAGAAGCTCGAGCGCCTGCGCGAGCGCGGGCGTCGATCCGTTCCCGCACGATTTCGACGGCCGAGTCGAGATCGCCACGGTCCGCGAGGCGCACGAGGCGCTCGAGGACGGCGAGGAGACCGAGCGCGCCTACCGGGTGGCCGGCCGAATCGCCGCACGCCGCGGTCAGGGCAAGGCCGCGTTCATCGACCTCGCCGACGGCGACCGGCAGGATCCAGCTCCACTCGCGCGCCGACGTGCTCGGCGAGGATCCGCACTCGGCGCTCGTCGCGCTCGACCTCGGCGACATCATCGGCGTCGAGGGGACGGTCTTCAAGACCCGCCGCGGCGAGCTCTCGCTGAAGCTCACCGGCTGGACCCTGCTGGCGAAGAGCCTGCGCCCGCCGCCCGACAAGTTCCACGGGCTCAAGGACACCGAGACCCGGCTACCGCCACCGCGAGCTCGACCTGATCGCCAACCCGGAGACGCGCGAGATCTTCCGGATCCGCGGCCGAACGATCGCCGAGATCCGCCGCTGGCTCGACGTCGACGGCTTCGTCGAGGTCGAGACGCCGGTCCTGCAGCCGCTCTACGGCGGCGCCCTGGCGCGACCCTTCATCACCCACCACAACGCCCTCGACCGCGACCTCTACCTGCGGATCGCGACCGAGCTCTACCTGAAGCGCTGCGTCGTCGGCGGGATCGACCGGGTCTACGAGCTCGGCAAGGACTTCCGCAACGAGGGGGTCTCGTTCAAGCACAACCCCGAGTTCACGATGCTCGAGTGGTACGAGGCCTACGCCGACTACGAGAACGCCGCCGCGCGGCTCGAGCGGCTGGTCTGCGAGGTCGCCGAGAGCGTGCTCGGCACGACCAAGGTCGAGCGCGACGGCGTCGAGATCGACCTCGCCCCGCCCTGGCGGCGGATCACCCTGCGCGACGCGATCCGCGAGGAGAGCCGGGATCGACATCCTCGAGCACCCGACCCGCGAGGCGCTCGCCGCCGCGATGGGCTCCGAGCCGAGCGCGGAGGAGGGCTGGGGAAAGCTCGTCGACGGCCTGCTCTCGAAGCAGGTCGAGCCGAAGCTGATCCAGCCGACGTTCATCCTCGACTACCCGGTCGAGATGTCGCCGTTCGCCAAGCGCCATCGCGCCGACGAGAGACTGGTCGAGCGCTGGGAGGCCTTCTGTCGGCGGGATCGAGATCGCCAACGCGTTCTCCGAGCTCAACGACCCCGACGAGCAGCGCCGCCGCTTCGAGCAGCAGGCCGAGGAGCTGCGCCGCGGCGACGAGGAGGCGCAGCCGTTGGACGAGTCCTTCATCGAGGCGCTCGAGCACGGGATGCCGCCGACCGGCGGCGTCGGGCTCGGCATCGACCGGCTGGTGATGATGCTGACGGGAGCGAAGACGCTGCGCGAGGTGATCCTGTTCCCCGCGATGCGCTGAGCGGTCTCGCGCGGCTGCTCGCCCTCGCCGCGCCCGTAACGCTCGCGGGCTGCGGCGCCGCCGAGCCGCAGCCCGCGCCGCAGGCCCCACGCACCTCGCCCGCCGAGGTCGCCGCGCCCGCGCAGCCGCCCGCCCGGCGCCGGTCGGCGCCGCCGCGTGCCCGCTGCCCGGCCGGCGTGGCGAACTGCCGCTCCGCCGCCGGCCGCGTCCTCTACGTCGAGCGCGTCGATCCCGATGGTGACGGCGACGCCCACTTCGTCCTGCTCAGCTCGGACTCGATCACCGCGCCCGGGCTCTCGGTGATCGACGTGCGCGCCGATCTGCGGCCCCGTCCCCTCCCCGGTCCGGGCGATCTGCTCAGCGCCGCCGGGGCGGTATTCACGGGCTCCTACGGCCAGCGCCAGATCCATGCCGAGGTGCTCCACGTCGCCCGCCGCTGAGCCGGCCCCGGGAGCGCGCGCCCGCAACTTGCGCGATCGGGGCGGTCTTTTCCGGTCGCGAACCCGGCGGGGCGCCGAACGGCCCCCGATATACTGAGGCCTCGCCGTCGTCGACAACCGGAGGTTCTAATCCCGCGGCACAACAGAGCCGAAGAAGAGGATGGGACCGCCGGCGCTGTCGCGTCCCCCGAGACGGCTAGAACTCACGGCCAGGATTAGAAGCGAGACAAGCACCACAGCAAGGCGGAGAAGTTTGTTCGAGCGATTCACAGAGCGAGCCCGGCAGGTCGTCGTCCTGGCCCAGGAAGAGGCCCGGACGCTGAAGCACAACTACATCGGCACCGAGCACATCCTGCTCGGCCTGCTTCGCGAGGAGGAGGGCCTCGCCGCGCGCGTGCTCGAGTCCCTCGACATCACCGTCGAGCGCGTCCGCGCCCAGGTGGTCCGCATCGTCGGCTCCGGCGAGGAGGTCACGTCGGGCCAGATCCCGTTCACCCCGCGCGCCAAGAAGGTGCTCGAGCTGGCGCTGCGCGAGGCGCTCTCGCTCGGCCACAACTACATCGGCACCGAGCACATCCTGCTCGGTCTCGTGCGCGAGAACGAGGGCGTCGCCGCGCGCATCCTGCTCGACTTCGACGCCGACTCCGAGAAGATCCGCAACGAGGTCATCCGGATGCTCTCCGGGCCCGGCGGCCGCCGCCAGGGCGGCTCGAGCGCGGGCTCCGGCGAGGGCAAGAAGTCCTCGAAGCTGCTCGACCAGTTCGGCCGCAACCTGACCAAGCTCGCCTCCGAGGGCAAGCTCGACCCGGTGATCGGCCGCGAGACCGAGATCGAGCGGATCATGCAGATCCTCGCCCGCCGCCAGAAGAACAACCCGGTGCTGCTCGGCGAGCCCGGCGTCGGCAAGACGGCGATCGTCGAGGGCCTCGCCTCGCGGATCATCCGCGGCGAGGTTCCCGAGCTGCTCAAGAACAAGCAGATCTACACGCTCGACCTGGCGGCGCTGGTCGCCGGCTCGAAGTACCGCGGCGAGTTCGAGGAGCGGCTCAAGAAGGTGATGAAGGAGATCACCCAGCGCGGCGACATCGTCCTCTTCATCGACGAGCTCCACAACCTCGTCGGCGCCGGCGCCGCCGAGGGCGCGATCGACGCCGCCTCGATCCTGAAGCCGGCGCTCGCCCGCGGCGAGCTGCAGACGATCGGCGCGACGACGCTCGACGAGTACCGCAAGTACCTCGAGCGCGACTCGGCGCTCGAGCGCCGCTTCCAGCAGGTCAAGGTCGACCAGCCCTCCACGGAGGACACGGTGAAGATCCTCGAGGGCCTGCGCGAGCGCTACGAGGACCACCACAAGGTCGACATCACCGACGAGGCGCTGGCCGCTGCCGCCGAGCTCGCGGACCGCTACATCTCCGACCGCTTCCTGCCCGACAAGGCGATCGACCTGATCGACGAGGCCGCCTCGCGGATGCGGATCAAGTCGATGTCGCAGCCGCCCGTGTATCGCGATCTCGAGGAGGAGATCGAGGAGACCCGGCGCGCCAAGGAGGCGGCGATCGAGGCCCAGGAGTTCGAGAAGGCCGCGAACCTGCGCGATCAGGAGCGCCAGCTGACCAACAAGAAGCGAGAGCTCGAGGACCAGTGGGACTCCGGCGAGGCCGGCGAGCGCCCCGCGGTCGGCGAGGAGGAGATCGCCGACATCGTCTCGATGTGGACCGGGATCCCCGTCTTCAAGCTGACCGAGGCGGAGACGAAGAAGCTGATCCGGATGGAGGACGAGCTCCACAAGCGCGTGATCGGCCAGCACATCGCGATCGAGGCGGTCTCGAAGGCGATCCGCCGCTCGCGCGCCGGGATCAAGGACCCGAAGCGTCCCGCCGGCTCGTTCATCTTCCTCGGCCCCTCCGGCGTCGGCAAGACCGAGCTCGCCCGGACACTCGCCGAGTTCCTCTTCGGCGACGAGGACGCGATGGTCCGGATCGACATGTCCGAGTACATGGAGAAGCACGCCGTCTCGCGGCTGGTCGGCTCGCCCCCCGGCTACGTCGGCTACGACGAGGGCGGCCAGCTGACCGAATCGGTGCGGCGCAAGCCGTACTCGGTGCTGCTGCTCGACGAGATCGAGAAGGCCCATCCCGACGTCTTCAACATCCTTCTGCAGATCCTCGAGGACGGCCGTCTCACCGATGCCCAGGGTCGCACGGTCGACTTCCGCAACACGATCGTGATCATGACCTCGAACATCGGCGCCAAGGACATCGCCCGCAACGTCTCCTTCGGCTTCGGCTCATCCGACGACGAGACCGGCGCCTCCTACGACGAGATGAAGGGCCGGATCATGGGCGAGCTGAAGAAGGTCTTCCGTCCTGAGTTCCTCAACCGGATCGACGAGGTGATCGTCTTCCACAAGCTCGCGCGCGAGGAGATCAAGCAGATCATCGACCTGCTGATCCAGCGGGTGAAAACCCAGATCGCCGAGCACGATCTCCAGCTCGAGCTCACCGACGCCGCCAAGGACCTGCTCGTGGACAAGGGATGGGACCCCGGGATGGGCGCCCGCCCGCTCCGCCGCGCGATCCAGCGATACATCGAGGATCCGCTCGCCGACGAGGTCCTGCGCCAGGGCCCGGACGCGATCGACTCCGGGACCAATGTCGTGGTCGACCGCGACGAGTCCGGCGACGAGGCCGACAAGCCGCTCTCGATGAAGATGGTGAAGCCGCGCAAGCCGCGCAAGAAGAAGGAAGACACCGCCGACAAGGAGCCGGTCGGAGTCGGTGCGAAGAAGGCCGACGGCGCCGACGCGCCCGAGGGCGACGAGCCGGCCGACGAGCCCGCGGCTACCGACTCCGACTGAGCGAGGCGCGGATAGGATGCCGCGATGCGGCGTCCGCTCACAGCGATCGCAGCGGGCCTGATCCTCGCGGTTGCCCTGAGCGCCGCCGCCGACGCCGCGTCGAGCGGCCGCGCCCAGTTCGTCAAGCGCGCCGACAACCTCTGCCAGCCACAGCGAAACGACGCCAAGCGGCGCATCGCCCACGGCATCAAGCTGCTCGGCCGAGAGCGCGTCCGGGCCGCCGGACGGGAGTTCGCCCGCGCCTACCGCGAGGTGCGAACGGGCTATCGGCGGGTCAGCCGGCTGCCGAGGCCCGCCGATGACCGCAGGCGGATCGCGAAGTGGCTGCGCCGCGAGCGTGAGGCGACGGCGACCGGTGTTCGCTCGGCGACCGCGCTCAAGCACCGGCGCTTCGCGAGGGCCGCGCGGCTATCCGACAAGGCCGCGCTGCTCGAGCGGCGCGCCGCGCGCCCCGTTCGCAACTTCGGCTTCGAGCACTGCCGCCCGCTCTGAGCGCCGAGCCGATCGGCGCCGAGCGCTCGCTACCGCCCTCTCGCGCCTCGGCAGCTGCGCGCGAGCTTGTCGCGGCGATCGGCGTCGACCCGGTCGCGGCCCGGTCCGCAGCGAACGCGATCGACGCCGCCGCCCCTGGAGTGGATCCGGTCGGCGCCCGGTCCGCCGCCGAGGAGGTCGTGACCCGGCCCGCCGCTGATCCGGTCGCGTCCCCGACCACCCTTCAGCCTGTCGTTCCCTCGCTCGCCGGCGAGGCGGTCATCGCCCCGGCCTCCGTAGAGGCAGTCCTCGCCGTCGCCACCGCGCAGGCGGTCGGCCCCGCCACGGCCGCGGATCGCGTCGCCTGAGCCGGACGGCGGCAGCGTCGCCGGCGTGTCGTCGGACCGCGTGCCGCGCTGCGGCAGGGCGCAGGCCCTGCCGCTCTCACCGCCGCCTGCGGCGCCATGCGGCCTCGTGTACGCGTCGGCGACGAAGTCGTAGCCGGCGGGCTCGCCGTCGGGCCGCATCGACGCGCAGCCGGCGCGCATGTCGTCGCAGGTCAGCTCGGCGCCGTCGCCGGTGACGAGGTCGAAGCGGGAGCGCTTGAGGAACGAGTAGGCGTTCGGATCGCCGTTGGTGTCGACCTGGCCGCCGCGCTCGTCGTCGCGCCAGCGGTCGGTGATCAGTCGCCGGTCGGCCCTCGCGAGGCAGGCGGCGTCGCTCGCGCACTTGACGTATCTGTCGAACCAGGCGGTCGAGTACCAGGCGACGAGGTCACCGCCCCGCAGCGAGGCGAGGCCGAGAATCGGCACCGTCATCCCGGGGATGAACGCCGATTCCTGGTGGGTGCCGCCGCGGATGTGGAACTGAAGCGCGTCGATCCCCGCCTGCTTGTAGGCGAGAAAGCCGGCGTTTGCGCCCTGCGGGTCGGGGTCCGAGACGTTCGGCGCCGGGAAGATCCCGTAGTCGTTCGAGATCCCGAGCGCGGGCTTGGTGATCGGCAGGTCCGCCGGGCGCGGAGCGGAGCCCGAGGCGCACGCGGGCGGGTTGGCCGGCGCGCGCAGGTTGTCCCAGGCCGCGATCGCGTCGACCCGGTCGTCGAGCTGGCCCACGTAGGAGACCGCGGCGGCTCCCAGCGAGTGGCCGGCGATCCCCACCCGGGCAGGGTCGACCATCTCGGCGAGCGGGTTGAACGCCGCGTTGAGCCCCTCGGCCACCCGGCGCTCCTGCTTCGGCGAATGGTCGGTGCCCGTGGTGCAGCTCGGGCGCGGCCGGTACGGGCTGGCGGCGCTCGAGAGCGCGAAGTCGAGGGCGTCCTCGGTGAGGTTGTAGAAGGGCCCGCCGCTCTGCGAGGGAAACCCGTCGAAGGCGTCGGGCCCGGCGCCGAAGGTGTCGGAGCGACCCTGGCCCTGGACGTCGTAGGTGAGGACGACGTATCCGTGCTTCGCCAGCACCGCCGCCTGGCCCCAGTAGAGCTGCTCGGGCGCCTGCACCGAGCCGGTCGTGATCACGATCAGCGGCCGCTTCGCGGGTCCGTCGGTGGTCGCCCACACGCGACCCGAGATCGTCGAGCCGTTGCGCGCCGTGAACAGCACCGGCCGGACGATCCCGAAGCCGTTGTCCTTCCAGTCGTAGAAGCGGACGTCACCGGCGCACTCCTGGTTTCCATTGGCGCAGACGTTGCCGGCGTAGTCGCGTTCGGGGTCGGCGAGCGGGATCTGCGCGAACGAGGCGAGGTTGTCCGCGTTCGCCTCGCGGAGCCGGTCCTGGAACTCCGGCGTCAGCGTCACGTAGCGCATCCGCTCGCCCGTCTTCGCGAAGTTCTTCGCCTCGAGCGCGGGGTCGAAGCCGGCCGCGGTCGGCGCGGCGATCAGCGCGATCGCCACCGCCGCCGCGAGGCCTGCGAGCCTCGCTCCTGGTACATCCGTGCCATTCACCGTGCGCATTGTTCTTCACGCTACCCCGGCATGCGCCGCTCGATGCGTCGGACGCCGTCCCTACGATCGGCGCGATGGCTCGCTCCAGCACCCTCTACATCTGCCAGAGCTGCGCCCACGAGGCGCACGCATGGTCCGGGCGCTGCGCCGGCTGCGGCGAGTGGAACACCCTGGTCGAGACCCCGCGCGCGCCGGCCGCGGGCGCCGGGCGCTCCGGGCGCTCGCGCGCTCGCTCGAGCAGGGCGGCGAAGCCGATCGCGCTGCGCGAGGTCTCGGCCCCGAGGCAGGCCCGCCTCGAGACCGCGATCGCCGAGCTCGACCGGGTCCTCGGCGGCGGGCTGGTTCCCGGCTCGCTCGTCCTGCTCGGCGGCTCGCCGGGGATCGGCAAGACGCACGCTGACCGGCGATGGCGCTCGGCAACCTCACCGCCGCCGGGCACAGCGTCCTCTACGTCTCCGGCGAGGAGTCGGCGGCGCAGATCCGGCTTCGGGCCGAGCGCCTCGGCGAGCGCCGCGCTCGCGGTTCCCGGCGCTCGCCGAGACCGTCGCTGGAGACGGTGGTCGCGACGATCGAGGCCGAGCGCCCGGAGGTCTGCGTGATCGACTCGATCCAGACGATGCACGCCGAGGGCATGACGCGGCGCGCCGGGCTCGGTCGGCCAGGTCCGCGAGGCCGCGGGCGCGCTGATGGAGGTCGCGAAGCGCGCTCGACTGCGCGGTCATCCTCGTCGGCCACGTGACCAAGGACGGCGCCGTCGCCGGCCCGCGCGTGCTCGAGCACCTGGTCGACTGCGTGCTGCTTCTTCGAGGGCGAGCGCGAGCGCAGCTTTCGCACCGTGCGCGCGCTCAAGAACCGCTTCGGCGCGACCAGCGAGGTCGGCGTCTTCGAGATGCGCTCGGGCGGGCTGGTCGAGGTCGTCGATCCGTCGGCCCGCTTCGTCGGCGAGGCCAGCGCGGCGCCGGGCTCGGTCGTGCTCGCCTCGATGGAGGGCACGCGGCCGCTGCTGGTCGAGGTCCAGGCGCTGGTCGCGCCGACCGAGATCGTCCCGCCGCGGCGGATCGCCAACGGGATCGACCGCAACCGCCTGGCGATGATCCTCGCCGTGCTCGCCCGCCACGGCGGCCCCTCGCTGGCCGGCGCCGACGTCTTCGTCAACGTCGCCGGCGGCGTCCGGGTCGACGAGCCCGGCGCCGACCTCGCGGTCGCCCTGGCGATCTGCTCGGCGCAGCGCGGCGAGCCGCTCGCCGACGGCGAGCGGCCGGCCGCTCGCCTGCTTCGGCGAGGTCGGCCTGACCGGCGAGCTGCGCCCGGTCGGCCACGCCGACCGCCGCGTCGCCGAGGCGATCAAGTTCGGGCTCGGCGCCGGTGCTCGCGCCGGCGGCCCGCGGAGCGCCCGCCGGGGTGGAGGGCCTGCCGACGCTGCGCGCCGCAATCCGGCGCGGCGCTCGGGCCGCGATCCGAAGCGCCGCGACGCTGCGCGGCTTGACAAGCGATATCCGAGCTCTCCACACGGGATTGCCGCGGCGATGCCTGCACAGCAGGGCTTTTGCCAGAATGAGCGAGGTGGCGCATGCCGGGGACGAGCTGAGCGAGCTGGAGGCACGTCAAGACCCCCGGCTGCTGCGGGCGCTCGACATGGTCGCCCCGGGCACACCGCTCCGCGAGGGGATCGACAACATCATCCACGCCCGCACCGGCGGGCTGATCGTGATCGGCGACACCGACGAGATCTCCTTCCTGTTCTCGGGCGGGCTCAAGCTCGACGTCGACTACACGCCGGCGCTGCTCTACCAGGTGGCGAAGATGGACGGCGCGATCGTGCTGCCCGCCGACGCCGGGCGGATCTCCTGGGCGAACGTCCAGCTGATGCCCGACCCGACGATCCTCTCGATGGAGACCGGGACCCGCCACCGCACCGCCGAGCGCGTCTCGAAGCAGACGAAGGCGCTGGTGATCGCGATCTCGCAGCGCCGCGACGTCGTCTCGCTCTACGTCGACGGGATCAAGTACATCCTCGAGGACATCCCGACGGTCCTCTCGAAGGCCAACCAGGGCCTGGCGACGCTCGAGAAGTACCGCGCCCGCCTCGACCAGGTCGCCGGCCGCCTGACCGCGCTCGAGTTCGCCGGCGCCGTCGCGCTCTACGACGTGCTCGCCGTCCTGCAGCGGGCCGAGCTGGTCGCCCGGATGGCGACCGAGGTCGAGCGCTACATCATCGAGCTCGGCGCCGAGGGCCGGCTGATCGAGATGCAGCTCGAGGAGACGGTCGTCGGCGTGATCGCCGACCGCGCCGCGCTGATCCGCGACTACAGCGCGGTCGAGGACGAGCAGCGGATCGAGCTGATCCTCGCGCGAGCTCGCGGCGCTCTCGCACACCGAGCTGCTCGACTTCGGCCGGCTCGCCGAGCTGCTCGGCTACGACCGCAAGATCAACACGCTCGACTTCCCGGTCGTCCCCGCGCGGCTACCGCGCGCTCCGGAGTCCCGCGCCTGCCGCGGCTGGTCGCCCAGAAGGTGATCCACCACTTCGGCGGCCTCGAGGCGCTCCTCGCCGCGTCCGACGATGATCTCGAGGCGGTCGAGGGTGTCGGGGAGGCCCGCGCGAAGGAGATCCGCGAGGGCCTTCGCAGGCTTCAGGAGGTCGACCTCGTCGACCGATATGCGATGAATCGGACGGTCGCCGCAGGGCGGCCGTCACGATTGGAGGAGGCAGACATCCCAGAGCTAGCAGTGGAGGAGGAGGCAGCAACGGACGCGCGAGGCGGAGCTCGAGCTCGAGCATGTGGCGTGCGATTTCGAGGTCGGCGACAACGTCGTCTACCCGCACCACGGTGCGGGCGTCGTGCTCAAGAAGGAGATCGCGCGACTGATGGGCGAGGCGAAGCGACTACCTGACGATCAAGATCCTCCACAACGACATGACCGTGATGGTCCCCTGCGAGAACGCCAGCCGGGCGGGGCTGCGCCGGGTGATCGACGAGGACGCCGTCAGCCGGGTGATCGACGTGCTCACCGACGACGTCTCCGAGATGCCGAAGAACTGGAACCGGCGGTTCAAGTACAACCGCGAGAAGATCAAGACCGGCGACGTGTTCGAGCTCGCCGAGGTCGTCCGCAACCTCGCCATCCGCGAGATGGAGAAGGGCCTCTCGACCGGCGAGAAGCAGATGTACACGCGGGCGAAGAAGATCCTCGCCTCGGAGTTCATGTACGCGCTCGACAAGGACGAGGACGGCGCCGAGGAGTACCTCGACGGCCTGCTCGAGGAGCGCTTCGGCGCCAAGGCCCCGGCCTGAGGCCGCTGCAGCGCAACCGCCGTTGATCGCGGCCGCCGGCTCCGGGGAGAGGCTCGGAGCCGGCGGCCCGAAGGCCTTCGTCGAGCTCGCCGGGCGGCCGCTGCTCGCCTGGTCGCCTGGCCGCGTTCGCCGCCGGCGATGCCGTCGTCGCGGGTCGTGATCGCCGCCCCGGCCGGCGACGGAGGGCCGAGCTGGCCGAGCGTCGCGCCTTCGCCGGCCTCGAGCTCGACGGTGGTCGGCGGCGGAGCCGATCGCGCTCGGAGTCGGTGCGCGACGGCGCTCGCGCGCCGCCGGAGCCGATCGCGAGCTGGTCGTCGTCCACGACGCCGCGCGCCCGCTGGTCGACGCGCCGAGCTGATCGACGCCGTCGTCGGCCGCGCTCGCCGCGGCCCCGAGGGCCGCCGGCGTGATCGCGGCGGCGCCGGTCACCGACACGGTCAAGCGGGTGCGCGCGATGCGACGCGGCGGCGAGCCGGTGGAGATCGCCGCGACACCGAGGCCGCGACGCTGCTCTGGGCGGCGCAGACGCCGCAGGTCTTCCGGGCCGAGGCGCTGCGGCGAGCGCTGAGAGCGCCGGCCGAGGTGCTGGCCGGCGCCACCGACGACGCCTCGCTGGTCGAACGCGGCCGGGGGACGGGTCCTGAGTCCGAGCCGGCCCGCGGCGGCGCAACCTCAAGGTCACCACGCGCGGCCGACCTCGGAGCTGCGCCGAAGCTCGCGACTCCGGTCGGCGGGCGCTACGGCTCGGAGCGGTCGCGGCGAGCTGCGCCCCAACGGCAGACCGCAGGCCGGCCTCCGCGGGCGGAGCCATGCAGATGCTCGCGGCGCCGGCGCATGTAGCCGACCCGCTGCACGAAGAGCGCCGAGCACGCCGGCGAGCAGGATCCCGCTCAGGTTGACGCGTGAGCTGCAGCATCGCCCCGCGCGAACTCCGACCACTCGGCGTAGGCGGCGGCGACCCCGATGTTCGCCGCGGCCGGGATCGTCGTCACCGAGACCAGCACGCCGATCAGCGCGCCCGACTTGGCCGAGGTCAGCGAGAGCACCCCGGCGGCCCCGGCGACGAAGGCGACGATGAACGAGAAGGCGTCGGGGTGGGAGATGAAGTTGGTCAGCGGGTGCTCGGCGACGACGAAGCCGTCCGGGGTGAGGCCGACGGCGCGGACCACGCAGCGCGAACACGAACGCGGCGCGATCCCGACCGGGAAGCCGACCGCGAGCGCCGTGAGCGAGCGTCGCGCGACGTCGGGGCGGCGCTGGACGACGGCGACGCAGAGCCCGGCGATCGGCCCGAACTCGGGCCCGACGATCATCGCGCCGACGATCAGGATCGGCGAGTCGAGGAAGATCCCGACCGAGGCGATCAGGCAGGCGAGCGCCATGAAGGCGAGGAAGTTCGCGGAGAGCTCGATGTTCTCCGAGGTCCGCGCCTCGACCTCCTCCCAGACCACCGCGTCGCCCGGCTGGCCCTCGGCGGCCCGCTCGGCCGCGGCCGGCGACGGCCGAGATCGCCGAGTCGATGTGCTCGATCGCGATCGAGCCGTCGGTGTCGATGTCGAGCTCGCGCAGGTCGGAGACGATCACGCTGGCGTCCTCGCGGGCGACGTCGCAGAGGATCACGTCGCCCTCGGGGCGTGCGCGCGGCGCGCTCGAGGTAGATCAGGTTGCACCACCGAGGGCGAGTGCCTCGAGCAGCTCGAGCACGTGGTCGGCCTGATGGCCGGGACGACGATGCGCAGGTGGACCACGCCGGGGAACCTACCGGCGGAGGCCTCCGGAACCACTCGCCGAGCCTCTAGGCTCCGGCGCCGTGCTCACCGACTACCACCTGCACCTGCGGCCGGACGAGCCCGAGGCGAGCGCCGACGCTACTTCACCGAGGAGAACGTCGATCGCTACCTCGAGGCCGCCGCGGCGGCGGGGATCGAGGAGCTCGGGGTCTCCGAGCACGTCCACCGCTTCACCGAGGCGCTCGAGATCTGGGACCACCCGCTCTGGCGCGAGAACGGCGCGCGACGACCTCGACGCCTACTGCGAGTTCGTGCGCACGACGCCGCTGCGGCTCGGGATCGAGATGGACTTCGTCGCCGGCGCGCGAGGACCGGATCGCCGTCGCTGCTCGACGCGCCACGACTTCGACTACGTCGTCGGCTCGGTCCACTTCGTCGGCGACGCGCGCGGTCGACATCCGACGTCTGGGACGTCTGGGAGTCGCGATCGGCGACCCCGACCAGGTCTGGCGCCGCTACTTCGACCGCTCGCCGAGGCCGTCCGCACCGGCCTCTTCGACATCCTCGCCCACCCGGACCTGGTCAAGGTCTGGGGCGAGGGCCGGCCGCGCCCGCAGCGCGACCCGCGCTTCTACTACGAGCCGGCGGTCGAGGCGATCGCCGAGAGCGGGATCGCCGTCGAGGTCTCGACCGCCGGCCTGCGCAAGCCGGTCGGCGAGCTCTATCCCGGCGGGCGACTTCGCCGAGATGTGCGTCGACGCCGGCGCCGTGTTCGCGCTCTCCTCCGACGCCCACCTGCCCGAGCAGGTCGGCTTCGGCTACGATCAGGCGCGTGGAGTTCGATGCGAGGCTGGGGAGTCGACCGAGCTGGCGTCTTCGAGCGCCGCGAGCGCGACGGACTGGAGCCGCTCGGATGACGGAGGTCGGGATCGGCTACGACAGCCACCGCTTCGCCGCCGGGCGGCGGCTCGATCCTCGGCGGGGTCGAGATCGAGCACGAGCGCGGGCTCGACGGCCACTCCGACGCCGACGTGCTCACCCACGCGGTGATCGACGCGCTGCTCGGCGCCTGCGGGCTCGGCGACCTCGGCACGCACTTCCCGCCGACGACGAGCGCTGGCGGGACGCCGACTCGATCGACCTGCTGCGGACCGTCGCTCGGGATGCTCGCCGGGCCGGTCGGCGAACGTCGACGCGACCGTGATCTGCGAGGAGCCCGCGCCTCGCGGCCCAGCGAGCGGAGATGGAGCGCAAGCTCGCCGAGGTGCTCGGCGCCCGGTGAGCGTCAAGGCGACCACCAACGAGGGGATGGGCTTCGATCGGCCGCGGCGAGGGCATCGCCTGCATCGCGGTCGCGCTGGTCGGCACCGGCGCTAGACGGCGCACGCGGATAGGCTCCTGCCATGGACTTCGATCGTCACCTCGCGCGCGATCGCCCGCAAGGTCAAGCTCGGCAACGCTCGGCACGCTGCCCGATCGTCCCGTTCAACCTGAAGACGCTGCGCGAGGCCGGCGTGATCCGCCCGATGCGCCCCGACAAGCTCGCGCGGGTGCTGCGCGAGCTGCGTCGCGCTGGGGCGCCTCGCCGGCGGCCGGGATCGCGGGCGCGGCGATCACCCATCCCGACGACGGCGATGATCGACGACGAGCCGGCACGCTCACCTTCGCCGAGCGTGCACCGGCGCTCGAACGCGCTCGCCCACGCGCTCGCCGAGCAGGGCGTGCAGCCCGGCGACGGCGTCGCGATCATGTGCCGCAACCACCGCGGCTTCGTCGACGCGACCCTGGCGGCGTCGAAGCTCGGCGCCAACGCGCTCTACATGAACACCGCCTTCGCCGGCCCGCAGCTGGCGAGCGTGATCGAGCGCGAGGAGCCGGCGGCGCTGATCTACGACGACGAGTTCGCCGAGCTGCTCGGCGAGGCCGGCGAGCGATGCTCCGGCGCTTCGTCGCCTGGAGCGAGGAGCGGCACGACCGGCGACCCGACGACCGACGAGCTGATCGACGGCCGCCGACGGACTCCGACCTGACCGCCGCCCGAGAGCCGGGCCGGTTCATCATCCTCACCTCGGGCACGACCGGGACGCCGAAGGGCGCCCAGCGCGCGCAGCCCGACGACGCTGACGCCGCTCGCGGCGATGTTCTCGCGGATCCCGCTGCAGCGGCGGCGAGACGCACCGTGATCGCGGCGCCGCTCTTCCACTCCTGGGGCTTCGCCCACTTCCATGCTCGGCCTGCCGCTCAACTCGACCTATGTGCTGCGCCGCAAGTTCGACCCCGAGGCGACGCTGAAGGCGATCGCCGAGCACCGGCGCCGACGGCGCTCGTCGTCGTCCCGGTGATGATGCAGCGGATCCTCGAGCTCCCCGAGGAGACCCTGGCCAAGTACGACCTGCCGAGCCTGCGGGTGACCGCCGCGAGCGGCTCGGCCCTGCCGGGCGAGCTGGCGACCCAGTGGATGGACGACTTCGGCGACAACCTCTACAACCTCTACGGCTCGACCGAGGTCGCCTGGGCGACGATCGCCACCCCCGAGGACCTGCGCGCGGCGCCGGGCACGGCGGGCAAGCCGCCGCGCGGCACCGTCGTCAAGATCGTCGACGAGGACGGCAGGGCGAGGTCGCCGAGGGCGAGACCGGCCGGATCTTCGTCGGCAACGAGATGGCGTTCGAGGGCTACACGGGCGGCGGCGGCAAGGACGACCTCGAGGGCCTGCTCTCCTCCGGCGACGTCGGCCACTTCGACGACGAGGGCCGCCTGTTCATCGACGGCCGCGACGACGAGATGATCGTCTCCGGCGGCGAGAACGTCTTCCCGCGCGAGGTCGAGGACCTGCTCGCCGACCACGAGGCGGTCGACGAGGTGGCCGTGGTCGGCGTCGACGACGAGGAGTTCGGCCAGCGGCTGAAGGCCTTCGTCGTCCTCAGCGAGGGCGAAGCGCTCGACCGACGACGAGGTCAAGGCCTACGTGAAGTCGAACCTCGCCGGCTACAAGGTCCCGCGCGAGATCGAGTTCCTCGACGAGCTGCCGCGCAACGCGACCGGCAAGGTCCTGAAGCGCGAGCTGGTCGAGTCCGAGGAAGGACGGCGCCGAGGACGACGGCGCGGCCGAGCGACGACGTAGCCGGCGCCCGGCCGGCGAGCCGCGCGGGCTCGCGCTAGGCGGTCGCGGCCTCGCGCTCGCCGCGGCGCTTCGCCGCCGTCGACGCGGAGCTGCTCGTGCTCGATCTGGCGCTTCAGCTGGTTGAGCGACCGGCGCAGGTTGCGCGCCGATCGCGGGCGCGGCGACGCGCTCGGAGACGATAGCCGGTGATCCCGGCGCCGGCGACCCCGTAGGCGAAGCGGAACTCGACCTTCGTGCGTCCCTCGGCCGGCCGCGCGCAGCCGCCAGCGGCCGCGCTGGTCGACGCCGGTGACCGACGTCCAGGCCATGTCGCGGCCTCGGCGAACTCGACGATCTCGACCAGCCCGCCGACCTCCGCCGAGCCGACCCGCATCAGCATCCGGTAGCGGGCGCCGAGGCCGCTGCGCTGCTCGCCCTCGACCTCCCAGCGGGTGACGCCCGACATGAAGTGCAGGTAGTTGCTCGGGTCGGTGACGTAGTCCCAGACGAGCTCGCGGGCGCGGAGATCGTGATCGACTCGCTGATCCTCATGCCGCACTCAGCCGATCACCGGGAAGCGCCGCTCGGCGGCGAGCCCGTCGAGCGTGTCCTGCATCAGCCGGTGGACGTACTCGGAGACCTCGTCGAGGTCGGGCTCCTCGCCGAACTGCTCGCGCAGGTCGATCGGCTCGAGCACCTCGATCGTGATCTTGGCCGGCAGCGGGAGGTGGCCGAGCATGTCGCCGACGTTGAGGACCCAGGGCAGCGCGAGCGAGATCGGCAGGACCTTGAGGCGGAGCAGCTTGTCGACCCGGGTGAGCTTCGCGAGCCAGGTGCCGCGGCTGAGGAAGAGCGCCGTCTCCTGGCCGCCGACGGTGACGACCGGGACGATCGGCACGTCCCTCGGAGAGCGCCAGCCGGACGAAGCCCTTGCGGCCGGCGAAGTCGATCTTGTTGCCCTCCCACGAGGGCCGGTGGACCTCCCAGTCGCCGCCGGGGAAGACGAGCACGGCGGCGCCGGCTGCGAGCGCCTGGCGTCGCGTGCTCGTGCGAGGCGGCCATCGTGCCGTAGCGCCGCAGGAACGGGCCGGCGGAGAGGCGAGGACGAGGTTGTGGGCGAGCTGGTAGAAGCGCCGCTCGACGCCGAAGTAGGTCGAGAAGGCGAGCGGCAGGACGACCATCTCGGGCGACATGTTGCCGCCGGTGTGGTTGCCGACGAGCAGCACCGGCCCGCTGCTCGGGAACGTTGCCCATGTTGCGCACCTCGGCCCGGTACCAGAGGGTCGAGCATCAGCCAGGCGAGCGGCAGGTTCTCGCGGATGTAGTCGGGGTCGCGATCGTCGAGGTCGGCGGTGAGCGCGCGTTGCGGCGCGCTTCGCCAGTCCGCCGAGCAGCCCGCCGGCGAGCTTCGTGCCGCCGGCGACGGGCGCCGCCGCCGACCTGCGCCGCCAGCTCCGCCGGCGGCGCCGCACGGCGGGTTGCCGGGGCGGCGCGCCGTTGCGTGCGCGGCCGCTCGGCGTGCCCGTTGCGTGCGCGCCGTGTCGGCGCGCTGCTCGCAGCGCTCGGCCATCGCGGCGATCATAGCCCCCGTGCGTTCGACCGGCGGGCCGGCTCGAGCCGCTCAGCCGAGACGCGGCGCGGCCGAGCCGCGCAGCGGACGCAGCCGCGGGCGCGCCGGCGTCGCCTCCGGCTGGGCTCGCCGCGCCGACGTGTCGCGGATCAGCCCGTTCGTCCGCTCGGGCAGCTCGACCTGCGGCACGTGGCCGCACTCGCGAGAGGATCACCTGGTCGGCGCTCGGCAGCGCCTCGGCGACGTGGCGCGAGAAGCGCGCCGGGACCAGCGGGTCGTCGTCGCCCCAGACGAACAGCGCCGGGGGCTCGAGCGCCGCCGAGCCGCGACCAGAAGCCCGTCGTGCGCCGTGCGGGCTCGTCGAGGTAGATGTTCCGCGCGGCGATGCGAAGAAGGCGACCCGCGCCGCGCGCGAGCGGTAGGTCCGGCAGAACTCGCTCGACGGCGACGTCGGCGACCGCCGGGTCGAGGCGCTCGGGGTGGGCGAACAGGCTCCAGAACTGGCGCGCGCACGGTCGCCGCGCTGCATCGGGTGGGGGATCGACGGCGAGCTCGGGGCGCAGCAGCTTGACGAGCGGCGACGAACTGCCGCCGTCGCGCCAGGCGAGAGAGGGAGCGAGCAGGCTGAGGCTGCGGACCCGCTCGGGCGAGCGGAAGGCGACCTCGATCGCGACCCGGCCGCCCATCGAGTTGCCGACCAGGTGGGCCGACTCGATCCCGAGCGCGTCCATGTAGCGAGCGACCGCGCGGCGCGAACCAGCGGGCGTCGTAGGGCGCCGCGCGCGGGCTTCGACGAGGCGCCGAAGCCCGGGCAGGTCGATCGCGTGGACCGTGTGCGTCGGGCGCCAGCGCGGCGACGGTCTCGAAGAACGAGGCCTTGTTGGCGCCGAGGCCGTGGAGGCAGATCACGTGCTCGCGGCCCGTCGCCGGCGATCAGGCGTCGAGATCCGGCCGGCCGGTGTCGACCTCGGCGACCCGCAGCAGCGGATCGCGGCCGCCGCGGCAGCTGGAAGAGGCCCTCGAACCCGATCGCGAGGTCGAGGTCGCCGCGCGCGTAGAGGCGGCGCGGGCGAGAACGCGTCGAGTCCCGAGAGCCGTCCCTCGCGAAGCGCGAGCCAGGTCGTCGGCGTCGGTGCCGATGACGACGTCGGGCTCGCCGGCTCGGGGAGGGCCGGACCTCGCAGTGCTCGCCGAGCGGGCTCGACCTCCCAGGTCCGGCCGATGTCGCCGAGGCGGATCTGGAAGGTCGCGTCGAAGTCGTCGGGCGCCGAGGTAGCGCTCGGGGAGCGACGCGAACGCGTCTGACGCGCCGCGTGCGCTGCGTGCAAGCGAGGTGCGCTCCCTGCCCGGCGAGCGTGCCTCCATCGGCGGCGCACGATCTAGCGAGCCGGCGGCCGTCAGCGGCCGATGATCGGCGCGAATAGCGGGCTCGTTGCACGCTACCCGCGTCGGAGCGCGGAGTGGCCGGCGACGATCGTGGCGGCCTCGCGGATAGCATCGCCGGCCGTGCGCGAGGTCCGGATCAGGACACGCTCAGCGGCGAGCTCCGCGACGCTCGAGCCGCGCGAGCCGCCGCGGGTCGGCATCTACGCCTGCGGCCCGACCGTCTACTGCCGCATCCACATCGGCAACGCGCGGCCGTTCGTCGTCTTCACGCCTGCTGCGCCGGTTCCTCGAGCACGAGGGCTACGAGCCGACGCTCGTCATCAACGTCACCGACGTCAACGACAAGATCTACGCCGCGGCGCGCGAGCGCGGGGATCGCCTCGGCCGAGCTCGCCGCGCGAGATGACCGCCGCCTACGTCGAGGACACCGAGCGCGCTCGGCCTCGGCCGCCCCGACGCCGAGCCGCTGGCGACCGAGACGATCGCCGAGATCGTCGCGCTGATCGAGACGCTGATCGAGCGCGGGCACGCCTACGAGTCCGGGGGTGACGTCTACTTCCGGGTCCGCAGCTTCGACGGCTACGGCAAGCTCTCGAACCGCGACCCCGACGAGATGGACCAGGGCGAGGAGGCCGGCAGCGCCGAGCTCAAGGAGGACCCGCTCGACTTCGCGCTCTGGAAGGCGCGCAAGGCGGGCGAGGACACGCGCCTGGGACTCGCCCTGGGGCGAGGGGCGCCCGGGCTGGCACATCGAGTGCTCGGCGATGGCCGAGAAGCCGAGCTCGGCGCCGACTTCGCGATCCACGGCGGCGGCTCCGACCTCGTCTTCCCCCATCACGAGAACGAGATCGCCCAGACCGAGGCCGCCCGCGGGCTCGCCCCTCGCCCGGATCTGGATGCACAACGGGATGGTCCAGACCGACGAGGAGAAGATGTCGAAGTCGGTCGGCAACATCTTCCAGCTCTCCGAGGCGCTCGACCGCTTCGGGGCCCGAGGCCGTGGTCGCCTACCTGATCTCGGGCCACTACCGCCAGCCGCTCGCGTTCTCCGAGGACGCGCTCGACCGAGGCGCGGGCCCGGGTCGAGCGGATCCGCAACTATCCTCGCCGACGCGCCCGGCCGGGCGCCGGCGAGGACGACCGTTCGTCGCCGAGCCGGCGCGAGGCGTTCCTCGACGCGCTCGCCGACGACTTCAACACCCCGCGGGCGCTGGGCGGCGCTGTTCGAGCTCGTCGCCGAGGGCAACCGCCGCGCCGCTGCGGCGGCGCGCGCGAGGCGCTCGCGGAGCTGCTCGGCCTGCTCGGGCTCGAGTCGCTGCTCGCGCAGCGGCCGAGGGCCCGACGACCAGCGCGCCGAGGCGCTGCTCGCCGAGCGCGAGGCGGCGCGCGCGGCGAGCGCGACTTCGATCGCGCCGACGCGATCCGCGACGCAGCTCGCCGAGCTCGGCTGGGAGGTCCGCGACACGCCCGAGGGCGCGCGGCTTCGCCGCCGGCGCTGAGCCGGTCCAGTGACGGGCGAGGGCGGCTCGCAGATCATCTACGGCCGCCGCGCCGGTCGCCGAGGCCGAGCGCGGCCGCCGGCGGGTCCGCCGCGAGCTGGACCGACGCCGACCTCGACGCCGCGCGAGCTCGACCGAGCTCGCCGGCTCGCCCGACCACCAGGGCGTCGTCGCCGAGGTCGATCCCTACCCCGTACGCCGACCCGGACGGGCCTGCTCGGCGGCCGAGGACGCCCTGGTCGTCGCGCTCGACCAGGTCCAGGACCCGCACAACCTCGGCGCGGTCTGCCGCTCGGCCGAGGTGGCGGGCGCCGACGGGCGTGGTGCATCCCCGAGCGCCGCGCGGCGTCGGTGACCGCCGCCGCCTGCAAGGCCTCGGCCGGCGCGGTCGAGCACCTGCCGATCGCCCGCGTCAGGAACCTCGCCGACTGGCTGGCGGCGGCGAAGGAGGCCGGGCGCCTGGATCTACGGTGCCGACGCCGACGGCGAGATCGCCTCATGCCGACGTCGACCTGACCGGCCGGGTCGGTGCTCGTCCTCGGCAGCGAGGGCAAGGGGCTGCGCCCGCGGGTCGCCGCGGCCTGCGACGTGCCTCGTCGCGATCCCGAGTGCGGGGGAGGGTCGACGTCGCTGAACGTCTCCGCCGCCGCCGCCGTGCTGCTCTTCGAGGCGGTTCGCCAGCGCGACCGGACCGCCTAGCGAGCCGCAGCGGACAGACGGCCGGCGATCTGCAACGAGAATTGCGCGCCCGGCCGGCGGGGTTGACAGAGCCATGCCGCGTCGGCATACACTTGGCGTCTGCATAAGGGTGAACTAAAGGTCGAGCTTCGACCCGACGGATCATCCGAAAAGTAGAGGCGCTCCGGGGGAGGACCGGGCGCCACGGTTCCAATCCAAGATCTGGAGGATCCAGTGGCCCTACCTTCCCCAACAGCTGAACACCGTCGCGCCGGCAACGAATGCCGGCAGAGCGCGTCGCACTGACTCTCAACCGGAGCTTGAGGATACGTACCTCGTCGCGCTCGCGAAGCGGGGCAGCCCGGACGCCTACGAGCGGATCGTCAAGCGCTATCGCGGCTTCGTCCGCCTCAAGGCCTCGTCGTACTTCCTGCTCGGCGGCGACTCCGACGACCTGATCCAGGAGGGCCTGCGTCGGCCTCTACAAGGCGATTCGCGACTTCCGCACCGACCGCGAGTCGAGCTTCCGCAACTTCGCCGAGCTCTGCATCACCCGCCAGATCATCACCGCGGTGAAGACGGCGACCCGCAACAAGCACGCGCCGCTCAACCAGTACGTCTCGTTCGCTCAGTCGCCGGCCGCCCGGGCGAGGCCGAGACCACCCTCGAGGACGTGCTGCCCGGACCGATCTCCGAGGATCCCGTCCGAGCGGGTGATCGCCAGCGAGGAGCTGAGCGCCCTCGTCTCCTGCCTGTCGAGCGTCCTCTCCGAGCTCGAGAGCGAGGTCCTCTCGCTCTACCTCGACGGCTACTCCTACGAGCAGATCGGCGAGCAGCTCGAGTGCGACACGAAGACGGTCGACAACGCCCTGCAGCGCGTCAAGCGCAAGGTCGGCGCGCACATCACCCAGCGCGAGGTGCTCGTCTAGGGCGAGCGAGGCGCCGGCCGCGAGCGGCCGGATCGGAGCACGGGCGCCCGCGGCGCGGTGGGTAGGCTGCGCGTCGGGCCGCCCGGATAGCTCAGCTGGTAGAGCGCGTGATTTGTAATCACGAGGTCATGGGTTCGATCCCCATTCCGGGCTCTTGAACGAGCGTGACTTCCTCTGGCGCGACGGAGAGCGGACGATCCGCTACGCCGATCGGGTGCTCGAGCGGGCGCCCGAGCTGCTCGCCGAGCACGGCTGGGACGCCTTCGAGCTGCTCAGCACCGAGCGCGCGCTCGCCGACGCCCCGGCCGCGCTGGCCGGGCGGGCCGCAGCGGTCCATCAGGTGCCCGGCGGCCCGGTCAACGAGACGGCGGCCGAGCTCTTCGACTCGATCGGCTCGAACTCCCTGGTCGCGTTCGGCGGCGGCCGGGTGATCGACACCGCGAAGGCGATCGCGGCGGTGCGCGGCGGTCGCGTGGCGGCGATCCCGACCACGCTCTCCGGCGCCGAGATGACCGTGATCCACCGGCTTCCGGAGGGCCGCGAGGCAGGCGGCGGCCTGATCCGGCCGCGGCTCGTGCTCGCGGATCCGCGGGCGATGGTCGGCCTGTCCGAGACGGCGCTGCGGGCCAGCGCGATGAACGCGCTCGCTCACGCCGCCGACTCCCTCTACACCCCCTACGCGAACCCGGTCGGGCACGGACGCCGCGCTGCGCGCCGCCGGGCTGATCGCGAGCTCGCTCGATCAGGGCCCGGACCGCGACCCGCACCCGCTGGCGCTCGGCGCGCTGCTCGCCGGCTACGCGATCGACTCGCAGATGTTCGCCCTTCACCACGTCGTCTGCCAGACGCTGGTGCGCACGCTGAGGATCGCGCACGCGGAGACCAACGCCACGATGCTGCCGCGGACGATGGCCGCGATGCGCGGGCGCGCCGCGGATGCGATCGAGGCGCTCGCGCTCGCCCTCGGCTGCGAGGCGGGGCGGATCGAGGGCCGGATCGAGGAGCTCGGCGGCGGCCCGCGCCGGCTCTCCGAGCTCGGCGCCCGCAGGGATGGGATCGATGCCGCCGTCGAGGCCGTTCTCGCCCGTCCCCAGCTCGCCTTCACGCCGCAGCCCCCGGACGCGGATGAGGTCAGGGCGCTGATCGAGAGCGCCTGGTGAGCGGGCCCGCGGCCCGGCAGCCGGCCCTCGGCCAGTAACGCCGCCCCCGAGCGCGTGTAGGACTCCGCATGGACCAGCCCCTGGTCTCCGCGCCGCCGCGCGCGGACGACGTGATCTCCAACGAGCGCTTCGAGCGCTACCACCGCTTCGCCCGCGAGCGGGGCACCAGCCGGGTCCTCTACTACTTCATCCGCCTGCTGTTCACGCCCGTCTTCCTGATCTACTTCCGGCTCCAGCGAACCGGCCGCGAGCACGCCAGGGTCGAGCGGCGGGATGATCGTCGCCGCCAACCACCGCAGCTTCCTCGACCCGTTCGTGATCGGCGCGCTGCTGCCCTGGCGGCGGCCGATGCAGTACGTCGCCAAGGTCGAGCTGTTCGAGAAGCGCTGGCAGGGATGGTTCCTCTCGCGCCTCGGCGCCTTCCCGATCCGCCGCGGTCAGTCCGACGAGACCGCGATGGAGACCGCGCGGCTGATCGTCGAGCGCGGCGGCGACGGTCTGCATCTTCCCCGAGGGCACCCGCATCCGCACGCGGCTCGCTCGGCCGCCCCAAGCGCGGCGTCGGCCGGCTCGCGCTCGAGACCGGCGCGGCGGTCCTGCCGGTCGCCGTTCAGGGCACCGAGCACGTCCGCCGCGGCTGGCGGATCCGCCCGCGCAAGGTCAAGCTGCGCGCCGGCACGCCGATGCACTTTCCGCGCACCGAGCGTCCCTCGCCGGCGCTCGCGGCCTCGGTCACCGACCGGATCTGGCCGAACATCGAGCTGCAGTGGGAGTGGCTCGGCGGCCTGCCGCCGCTGCGCAAGGCGGCGGTGATCGGCGCCGGCAGCTGGGGGACCGCCGTCGCCGTGCTGCTCGCCCGCGGCGGGCTCGAGGTCGAGCTCGGCACCCGCACCGACGAGAAGGCGGACGAGATCACCAGGCGCGGCGAGAACGAGAAGTACCTGCCCGGCGTCAAGCTGCCCGAGGGCCTCAGCGTCAAGCGCTCCGGCGGAGATCGAGCTCGGCGGGCTGCGACCTCGTCTGCCTCGCCGTCCCCTCCAAGGCGCTGCCCAACGTGGTCGGCGCGCTCGCCGACCGGATCGGCTCGCGCGCCAGCGGTGCTGCTGCTCTCGAAGGGCCTGGTCGCAGCCGATGGGGGCGCTGCCGCACGAGTACGTCTCCGAGCGCGTGCGCGCCCGGCGATCGCCTGCCTCGGCGGCCCGGCGCACGCGAAGGAGGCGACCGACGGGATGGCGGCGCTCGTCCTCGGCAGCTCGCGACCCCGACCTGCGGATGATGCTCGGCGAGGTCTTCGACCGCGCCGGGCCTCGTCTGCGAGCGCACCGACGACGTCGTCGGCGTCGAGATCGCCGGCGCCGCCAAGAACGCCGCCGCCCTCGCCGCCGCTGCCGCCGAGCCGCACGGCCTCAACGCCGCCGGGATCGCCGCCGCCGAGGTCTGGCGCGAGTGCGTCGACTTCGCGCTCGCGAAGGGGGGCAGGCTCGAGACCTTCTCCGGCCTGGCCGGGGTCGGCGACCTGACCGCGACGATGCTGGCGCCGAAGAGCCGCAACCGCCGCGCCGGCGAGCTGCTCGGCTCCGGGCTTCCGGCGGAGAAGATCCCGGCGCGGATCGGCCAGGCCTCCGAGGGCCTCGACTCCGTTCCGCTGATCGCCGAGACCGTCGCCGCCACCGGAATCGAGGCTCCCGCGCTCGAGGGCCTCGCCGCCCTGGTCGAGGGCGAGATCGATGTCGGCGAGTGGGTCGCGGGGCTGCGCCGTGCGGAGCGGCGCGCGGAGGGCGGCCTGATGTCCTCACTGCGTCTACGCTTGGCCGGTGAGCGCCGAGGACGAACCGCCGAGCGGCGAAGCGAGCCTCTCGCCCGCCGCCAAGGCCGAGCTCGACCGCGCCTTCGAGGACCTCTACCGGGCGCACCTGCGCGACGTCTACTCCTACGCCTACTACCGGGTCGGCAACCACCACGACGCCGAGGACCTCACCGAGCAGGCGTTCCTACAGGCCTACCGGCACTTCGAGCGGGCGCAGCGCGAGTCGCGACGGGCGGCCGCTGCGCCCGTGGCTGATCCGGATCGCCCACAACCTCGCCTCGAACTACCACCGCGACCGCGCCCGCCGGCCGGAGGCGAACATCGAGGCGATCGAGCCGCCGATGCACCCACACTCGACCGAGCGCGTCGTCGAGGGCCGCGAGGAGCTGCGCGAGGTGATCGAGAAGCTCGAGCAGCTTCCGGACGACCGCCGCGAGGCGCTGATCATGCGGTTCGCGCTCGGCATGGACAACCGCGAGATCGCTCGCGCGCTCGGGCGCACCGACGGCGCCACCAAGGTCCTGATCCACCGGGCGATCAAGCAGCTCGAGGAGCTGATCGCCGCCGAGGGCGAGTACGAGGTCGAGGATGAACGATGAGGAGCTGAACAACCTGCGGCTCGAGGCGCTGCTCGCCGATGCGCTGCGGCCGATCGACCCGCCCGAGGACCTCGCGAGCGGGTCGAGACGACGCTTTCGGGGATCGCCGCGCAGGCCGCGGCCGAGCTCTCGAACTGGGCCGACGAGCTCAGCGAGGGCGAGCTGCAGGCCTTGCGCGACCCGCGCAACTGGGTCCGCCCGGTCGTCGCCGTGGCCGCCGGCGGGGCTGCGGCGGGAGCGCTCGTCGTGGTCGGAATGCGACGCCGACGGCGTCCCGACGGCGTCCGCGACAACCTCGAGCGCCTGCTTCGCGAGCTGCGCTCACCCTGATCGGCTCGGCGCTAGCCCGGGGTCGCTTTCGCCTCGGGCTTCGGCGCGGCGCCGGAGCCCGCGCGCGGCGCTCGCGGCCGGCCGCTCCGGCTCGAGCCGTCCGTCGCGGTCGCGGCGCCCGCCGCGAGCCCGGTCAACCCGAGGATCAGGTGAAGGAGGTTGTCCGCGTTGTCGAGCGGGATCAGCCCGAGGACGATGCCGTCGCCGTCGATGAACCCCCAGATCGCGAGCAGGACGTACAGGAGCCCCGCCGCGAGCGCGTAGGTGCGCGCGGCGGCGACGTTTCCGGCGACCGCGAGTGCGAGCAGCCCGAGCGCCAGGTGGACGAGGTTGTGCCAGCCGTTGACGTCGAGCAGGCCGAAGACCTCGTCGGTGTCATTGGCAACCCCCTGGGCGCCGGTCTCGAAGCTGGCGCTGTAGAAGAAGCCGATCACCCCGACGATCACCAGGGCCGCGCCGACTAGCGCGCAGTAGAGGCGGGCGGGGCTGGGCGGCGCGTTCACTTGCGGGTTCCTCCTCGGGACCGAGTCGATCCTCATCGGCGGGCGGTCAGGGTGCAACTATCGTCACGAGAGCGGACAGGATGATCCGCTGAGCGGCCTCCCACCGTAGTGAGGGGAGAAGGTTCACGAGCCCACTTGACCGCCAAGCTGACACCCGAAGCGCTGCAACGCCTCGCCGACGAGGATCTGATGACCCTGGTCGAGGGCAGGGATCCGGACGCGTTCGCGGTCCTCTACGACCGCCACGGCGGAGCCGCCTACTCGCTCGCCCACCGGATCGTCGGCGACCGCTCGGTCGCCGAGGACGTCGCCCAGGAGGCCTTTCTCTCGGTCTGGCGGAGCGGTGCGCGCTTCGACGCGGCCCGCGGCAGCGTGCGCTCGTGGACGCTGGGCATCGTCCGCAACCGCGCGATCGACGCCCTGCGCCGCGCCTCCGGCTCGGCGCCGAAGCTCGATTTCGACGACGACGGCGTGCTCGAGGCGCAGGAGTCCGGAGAGCTGACCGACTCGGAGGCGATCAGGCGCGAGACCGCCGGCAAGGTCCGGAGCGCCCTCGGCGCGCTCCCCGAGGAGCAGTCCAAGGTGATCGGGCTCGCCTACTTCGGCGGCTTCACCCACTCCGAGATCGCCGCGATGCTGAGCATGCCGCTCGGCACGGTCAAGGGCAGGATGAGACTCGGGTTGGAGAAGGTGCGAGCGACGCTCGCCGAGGGAATGGGGGCTGAAGGTGCATCCGAGGTGTTGCCATGAATGACGATCCGCGTCATCTCGACGACGAGGCGCTTCGCGACGATCTCGCCGCCTACGCGCTCGGCGCGCTGGTCGGCGCGGAGGCGATCGCGCTCGAGGTCCACCTCGAGGAGTGCAGCTCCTGCCGCGAGCGGCTGCGCTGGCTGACCCCGGCGGTCGACGTGCTCGGCGCCGCAGTGCCCCAGGAATCGCCACCTGAGCGCCTGCGCGAGATCCTGATGGCGACGGTTCGCGCCGAGGCGGCGAGCGCCGGCGTCGCGGCGGCCGCGCCCGCGCCCGAGCCGGAGCCGGAGCGGGCCCCCTCGCGCTCGGCGCCGTGGTGGCGGTCGCTCTCCGGGCTCATCGCCCGCCCCGCGGTCGGGCTCGCGACCGTGGTCCTGCTGCTCGCCGGGATCGGCGTCGGCTACGCCCTTCGCGGCTCCGACGTCCAGGCCACCGGCTCGATCTACACCGACGCCAGCGGGATCGGGCCCGCGGCCGACGAGGTCTCGGCGACGCTCGAGCGCCACGGCGACTCGGCGACCCTGCACATGCAGAAGATGCCCGCGCTCGATCCGGGCGAGGTCTACGAGGTCTGGCTCCAGCGGGGCGGGGTGATGGAGCCGAAGAGCGTCTTCGTGCTTCGCAGGGACGGCTCCGCCGAGGCCGCGGTGCCGGGGCCGCTCGATGGCGGCGAGGCCGTCTACGTGACCGCCGAGCCGAGCGGGGGCACGCAACAGCCGAGCCTCCCGGCGCTGCTCGAAGCCGACCTCTGAGCGCTCCCGGCTCGGCTGCGCCGAGCGGCCCGCGCGGCTCCATATAGTCACGGGCCGACCGATGGCCACCTGCTACCGACATCCCGACCGCGAGACCGCCGTCTCGTGCTCGAACTGCGGCAAGCCGATCTGCCCCGACTGCATGACCTCGACGCCGGTCGGGATGCGCTGCCCGGACTGCGCCCGGCAGCGGACGAAGGTGGTGCGCAATCCGGCCGGCGCGCCGGGGAGCTCCGACACGCCGGCGACCTACGCGCTGATCGCGGCCTCCGTGCTCGCCTTCTTCGGCGAGCTGGCGAGCGGCGGCGATCTGTTCAACGGCGGCGGCACCCTGAGCAGCGACGGATCGCTGTTCGCCTGGGCGCAGAGCTTCGGCGGCGAGACCTTCGGCGTCGCCGGCGGTCAGCCCTACCGGCTGCTCACCGCCGGCTTTCTGCACGCGGGGATCCTCCACCTCGGCCTCAACATGCTGATGCTGTTCATCCTCGGGCGGCTGCTCGAGCCGGCGATCGGGACGCCGCGATTCGTCGCGATCTACTTCGCCGCGCTGCTCGGCGGCTCGCTGATGGCGCTCGTCCTCGACCCCAATCAGGCCAGCGTCGGCGCCTCCGGAGCCGTCTTCGGGCTGATGTCGTCTGCCTTCCTGATCGCCCGCCAGCGCGGCCTCGACGAGCTCGCCTCGCAGATCGGCCTCCTGCTGGTGCTCAATCTGGTCTTCACCTTCCGCCCGGGAATCAGCGTCGGCGCCCACATCGGCGGGCTGCTCGCCGGCGGGCTGGCGGCGTTCATGATCGCCCGGCTCGAACGCCTGCGGGTCGCGAACGCCGCCCGGCTCGAGCTCGCCGCCCTGGCCGGACTCTGCGCGGCGATCGTCGTTCTCTCGCTGCTCGTCGCCGAGTCGAACGTGCCGCCCGGGCTCTAGGAGGGCGGGCCGAGGCGGGCCTCGCTCGGCGGCCTAGCGGCCTTCCCTGGCCCGACGCTCGACCTCGTCGCGCAGCTCGCGGACCGAGCGCCCCATGACCCCGCTGGTAAGCCTGCGGGCGATCAGCCCGGGCACCGGCACCCCGGCGTCCACCCCGAGCCGGTAGGTCGCCAGGGTCAGCTCGCCGCCGGAAAGCGGCTCGAACGCGTACTCGCCCTCGATCATCTCGACCCCCTCGCCGTCGACGAACTCCCACCAGACCCGGTGCGGGGGCTCGTAGTGGTAGTCGAGCGTGTAGACGACCCGGCGGAGCTTCGCGTCGATCGCGACCGTGACCCGCCTGCCGAGCCCGTCCGGGTGGCGATCGCCGACCTCGACCGACTCGACCGCGCTCTGCCACCTCGGGAAGCTCTCGTAGTCGACGATCGCCCTGAAGCAGGCCTCGGGCGGCGCCGCTATCTCGGCGCGCTGCTCTGCTCTGCTGATTCCCATGGGTTCCTGAATGCGATTGCCCGCGGCGCCGCGCAGGCGTCCGGGTGAATCAGATGGGCGAGCAGCTCGATCCCGTCGACCAGGCGGGGCCCCGGACGCGAGAACGAGGAGGCCGCATCGACGGCGACGATCCGCCGGGCGCCCAGCGATCTCAGCCGTTCGCCGTGCGCGCGCGCCTGCTCCGCCGATTGCTCGGCGTAGAGGCCGCAGGGCATGACCACGACGATCTCGGGCCGGGCACTGGCGAGCGCCTCCCAGCCGACCACGGCCGACCTGCGCCCGGGTTCGCCGAGCACGTCGGTCCCCCCGGCCGCAGCGATCATCTCCGGGACCCAGTGCCCGCCGGCGAAGACCGGGTCGAGCCACTCGAGCGCGGCCACCCGCGGGCGCGGGCGCCCCGCGACGGCGCCGCGGACCTGTTCGATCCGCCCCTCGAGCGCCTCGCGGGGCGCTCGCGCGAGCCCGGGGCGGCCCGCCGCGGCGGCGAGCGCATCGAGGTCGCCGAGCACCGCGGCGAGGGTGTCGGGATCGAGCGAGAGCACCTCGGGAGCGCTCGGCAGGCGCTCGGCGACGGCGCGGACATCGTCGAGGGCGACCGCGCAGACCGCGCACAGCGCCTGGGTGACGATCAGGGTCGGCTCGAGCTCGGCGAGCCGGCGCTCGTCGAGCCGGTAGAGCGCCTCGCCCCGCCCGGTGAGCTCGCGCACCCGGGCATCGATCTCCGCCGGCGCGAGCCCGTCCTCGATCACGCTCTCGGTCAGCCGCGGCAGGTCGGTCGCCGCCGCCGGATAGTCGCACTCGTGGGTGACGGCGACGACCGAGTCGCCGAGCCCGAGTGCGAACAGCGCCTCGGTGGCGGAGGGGACGAGGCTGGCGATGCGCATGCGGGGACGAATATAGGCTCCGTGGCATGAGCGAACTTCTTGACGACGAACAGATAGGCGAGCGCCTCGCCGGGCTCGAGGGCTGGAGCCGGGCGGGCGAGAAGATCGAGAAGCGATTCGACCGCGGCGACTTCGTCGGCTCGGTCGAGTTCGCCCGGGCGATCGTCGAGCCGGCGGAGAGGATGAACCACCATCCGGACCTGGCGATCTCATGGAGCGAGGTGACGGTCGCGATCACGAACCACTCGGCCGGAGGGCTGACCGCCGCCGACTTCGAGCTCGCCACCAGGATCGACGCGCTTTCGTGAGCCTCGCGAGGGCCCGCGCCCGCCGCGACGCGAAGGGCTGAGTCGCGAGGCCATGCGCACGGTTCACGTCGTCGGCACGCGGCCGAACGTCGTCAAGATGGCGCCGGTGATCGCCGCGACGCGGGAGCGCTTCGGGGGCGACGACACGGTCGTGGTCCACACCGGACAGCACTACGACGCGGCGATGTCCGACATCTTCTTCGAGGAGCTCGGGGTACCCGAGCCCGACCACCTGCTCGCGGTCGGCTCGGGCACGCATGCCGAGCAGACGGCGAAGGTGATCGAGCGGCTCGAGCCCGTGCTGAGGGCCGAGGGCCCGGACCTGATCCTCGTCCCGGGTGACGTCAACTCGACCCTCGCCGCGGCGCTCGCCGCCCGGGCGCTCTCGATCCCGGTCGCCCACGTCGAGTCGGGGCTGCGGAGCTTCGACCGGACGATGCCGGAGGAGATCAACCGGATCGTCACCGACCACCTCTCCGAACTGCTCTTCCTGCACTCGCCCGAGGCCGAGGACAACCTCCGCGCCGAGGGCGTCGAGGGGGGCTTCGAGTTCGTGGGCAACACGATGATCGACACCCTGGTCGCGCTCGAGGGCCGTTTCCGCGCCCGCGCGGCGCACCGCGACGCGGGCGTGAGCCGGGGCGACTACCTGCTCGTCACCCTGCACCGGCCGGCCCTCGTCGACGGTCCGCTGCTCGCCGAGGCGATCGCCGCGCTCGGCGTGGTCGCCGCCGAGCTGCCGGTCGTCTTCCCGGTGCACCCGCGGACCCGAAAGATGCTCGCCGGGGAGGTCCCTGCTGGGATCAGGCTGATCGACCCGGTCGGCTACCTCGACTTCCTCTCGCTCGAGGCCGACGCCGCGGCGGTGCTGACCGACTCCGGCGGGATCCAGGAGGAGACGAGCTACCTCGGGGTCCGCTGCTTCACCCTGCGCGACAACACCGAGCGACCGGTCACCGTGCGGGCCGGCACGAACACGCTGCTCGGGCTCGAGCCGCGCCGGATCGCCGAGATCCCCGCGCTGATCTCCGCGCGCGTTGGAGAGACGCCGCAACCTCCGGAGAAATGGGACGGGGCGGCGGCGGCGCGAATCGCCGCGGTCCTCGCCGACTGGTAGCTTCGCCGCCGATGCCGCTGCCCTCGCTGGTTCCAAAGGACCGGGTCTTCTTCGAGCTCTTCAACCAGGCGGGCCAGAACTCCCTGCGCGCCGCTCGTCTGCTTCAGGAGATGCTCGGCAGCTGGCCCGAGGACCAGGGGCTCGCCCGCGAGATCCTGCTCGCCGAGCAGGAGGGCGATCGGATCACCCACACGATCATCCAGCGGGTGAACACCACCTTCGTCACCCCGATCGACGGCGAGGACATCTACTCGCTCGCGACCAAGGTCGACGATGTCGTCGACTACATCGAGGAGACCGCCGACTTCATGGGCCTCTACAAGATCGAGGCCCCGATGGAGCAGGCGCTGGCGATGACCGACGTGCTGGTCAAGTCATGCGAGCAGCTCGCCGTCGCGCTCGAGAACCTGAGCGGTTTCAAGGACCTCGAGAAGTACTGGATCCAGATCCACTCGCTCGAGAACGACGGCGACCGGCTCTACCGCGACGCGGTCGCCTCGCTGTTCGCGACCGGGATCGACCCGATGGTGGTGATCCGCTGGAAGGACATCTTCACCGTCCTCGAGCGAGCGGTGGACGCGACCGAGGCCGCCGCGCACATCCTCGAAGGCATCGTGATCAAGAACGCTTGAGCGAAGCGGACCTCATCCTCGGGATCGTCGTCGCGACGGCGCTGGTGTTCGACTTCACGAACGGCTTCCACGACACCGCGAACGTGGTCGCGACCTCGATCTCGACCCGGGCGATGGCGCCCCGGGTGGCGGTCGCGTTCGCCGCCGTGCTCAACTTCGCCGGCGCCTTCATCTCGCTCGAGGTCGCCGCGACCGTCGCCAAGGACGTCGTCGACCCACTCGCGATCACGACGACGGTGATCTTCGCCGGGCTGATCGGGGCGATTGCCTGGAACCTGATCACCTGGTACTTCGGCCTGCCCTCGAGCTCTTCGCACGCGCTGATCGGCGGGGTGGTCGGGGCGACCTTCGCCGCGGCCGGGGCGGGGGCGGTGTTCGGCGAGGGGATCCTCGGCAAGGTGCTCGTCCCGGCGCTGATCGCGCCGATCCTCGCCTTCGTCGTCGGCGGCATCGCGATCGTCGTCTGCTACCGGATGCTCGCCCGCCAGCGCCCGGGCCCGGTGACCCGCGGGTTCCGCTACGGGCAGGTTGCCTCGGGCGGGCTGCTGGCGCTGGCGCACGGGACCAATGACGCGCAGAAGACGATGGGGGTGATCACGCTCGCCCTGGTCGCCAACGGCAACCTCTCCTCGGAGGGCTTCGAGGTCCCGCTTTGGGTGGTGGTGTCGGCGGCGACGGCGATCGCGCTCGGCACCTACACCGGCGGTTGGCGGATCATCAGGACGATGGGCACCCGGATCATCAAGATGGACACCGCGCAGGGGTTCTCCGCGCAGGGCGCGGGCGCCGCGGTGATCCTCTCCTCGACCCACTTCGGCTTCCCGCTGTCGACCACGCAGGTGATCGCGGGCGGGGTGATGGGTGCCGGGGCCGGGAAGCGGCTGTCGGCGGTCCGCTGGGGGGTCGCGGGCAACATCGTCACCGCCTGGCTGCTGACCCTGCCCGCGGCCGCGGGGATGGGCGGGCTGGTCTATCTGTTCGCGAGCCTGTTCCCCGGCGCCGTCGGCCCCGTGCTGATCTCGCTGGTCGGCCTCGCGCTGGTCGTCGCCGCCTTCACTCGCCGGATCCGGCGCGGCGCTCCCGTCCCGGCGGCGGCCTGATCGCGCGATGGCGACGATCGTCGACACCGCTGCGCTCTGGCAGACGATCGTCGCCGCTTCCGTCGCCGGCATCGGCGTCACCTTCGTCTACTCGCTGGCGATCCTCGGCGCCAGCCGGGCCTCGGAGGCGAACCGGCGGGGTCGTTCGGGCGAGGCCGCCTTCTTCGGGATCCTCGCGGCGATCGGCGTGCTCGCCACCGGCGCCGCGGTCGTCGCCGGGGTGATCGTGATGAGCACGAAGTAGGCGCGCGGGCGGCGGCGGTTAGGCTTCGGCCGATGCGGGTCGCACGCAACATCGCGATCATCCTCCTGCTGGCGCTGATCGTCACCGAGGCGCCCGGCGGGGGCAACGTCGCCGACGGCTTGCTGGCGGCGATCTCGATCGGCTTCCTGACCGTGATCGCCGCCGCGGGCTACCAGTTCTATCGCCAGAACCGACTCGCCTACGTCGGCCTCGAGGAGCGCCACCGGCTCGTCTTCGTCGGCGCGCTCGGCGCGATCGCGCTGATGATCGCGGGGGCCGACGAGCTGCTCGAGACCGGGCTCGGCGCGGTGATCTGGCTCGGCGTGCTCGGGTTCTCGATCTACGCGATCGTCCGCGTGTACCAGGAGTCCCGCGCCTACTAGCCGCCGCGGAGCTCGCGCCGTCCGCGAGCGCCGGGAGCCTCGCCCCTTCGCGGAGCCCGGGCGGGGACGCCCTGGCGCCCGCGGCGTCGGCCCCGGATCCCGGTCGCGGTTCGGCACTGGGCGGGCGCTGACTAGGCGCACCCAGAGCGCCACCCACGGCGCTCGCCCGCCTAGCGTCGAGGTCCGATGCGAATGCGCTCACGAATCGCCGACCGGGCCGGGCAGGCGGCCGCCGAGCTGCTGGCGGTGCTTCCCCTGGCGCTCGCCGTGGCGCTGGCGACGGCGCAGCTCGCGCTCGCCGGCTACGGCCTTTGGAGCGCCGCCGAGGCGGCCCGCGCCGGCGCGCGCGCCGAGCTTGTCGGTGGCGACGGCGAGACCTCGGCGCTGAGCGCCCTGCCGAGCTGGCTGGAGCACGGCGCCGAGGTCGATCTCGGCGAGCCGGTCGCGGTCGAGGTGGAGGTGCCGGCGCTGCTCCCGGGCGCCCCGTCGATCCCCGTCTCGGCGCGCTCGAGCATGGGGGAGGCCGGTGGCTGAGGGAGTGGCGGCGTCCGCGCGGACGGCGGGTGCGGCGGGCGCGTCCGTTCGTTGCGCTCGCGCCCGGCCTGCCGGCGCGAGCGGCCAGGCCTCGGTCGAGATGCTGGCGGGGATTCCGCTGCTGCTCGGCGCGGGAGCGATCTGCCTGCAGCTGCTCGCGGTCGGCTACTCCTCCTCGCTCGCCGACGGGGCGGTCGAGGCGGGCGCGATCGCCCTCGCGGAGGGCAGATCGGCGCCCGACGCGGTCGCGGCCGCGCTCCCGGGATGGGCCGACGAAGCGGTCCGATTCGAGGAACGAGGCGGGCGGGTCACCATTCGCCTCGAGCCCCCCTCGCCCCTGCGGGCGCTCTCCCGCGAGCTCGAGGTGAGCGCCTCGGCCTGGGTGAGGAGGCCGCGGTGAGCCCGACGCACGACCTGATCCTGGCCGGCGCGCTGCCCGGCGCCGAGGGCGGGCTCCCGGCCGCCGCCGCCGTGGCCGTTGCGATCGCCTCCGCCGGTGATGTGGCGCCGATCGCCGGAGGCGACGGAGCGGTCGTGCTCGTCGAGGCGGGCGCCCCGGCGCGCCGGGGGCCGACGATGCTCGCCTCCGAGGGCGCCCGCGAGCTCGAGCGCTCGCTCGACGGCGCCGGATTTCGCGCCGCCGCCCGCGGTCGCCTCGCCTGGGTGGCGCTCGAGGGGGACGCGAGCCCCGAGTCGTGGGCCGAGCGCCTCGCCCGCTGCGCGGGCGCTTGCTCGGGTGCCCGCGCGCTCGTCGCCTGCCTTCCCGTCGAGCTCTGGGGTGCGCTTCTGGCCCGCGCCGAACCGGCCCCCGTCGCGGCTCTGCTGCGCGCCGACCTGCCCGAGCAGCGGGCGCTCACCGCGCTTGCCGTGCGCGAGCTTCACGGCCGCGAGCTCAGGGTGCGAGTCGCGCCGCGAGCACCGGGACGGGTCTCCTCGCGGCGGGCCCTCGCCGGGATCGATCCGGGAGGCGAGTGGCGCGAGCGGTCGCGCCGCCTCGCCGCCGGCCTTCTCGGGCGCCGACGGCGCCGCGACACCACGACCCTCGCCGGCGGGCTCGGGCGCGGTGAGGGAGGGCAGGCGCTGCCGCTGGTCCTCGCTCTCGGCCTGCTCTTGATCGTCTGCGCCCTCGTGCTCGCTGTCTTCGGGGGCGCGGTCAGCGGAAAGTCCCGCCAGCAGCGGCTCGCGGATCTGAGCGCGCTCTCGGGCGCCCGCGCGATGCGCGACGACTTCGCTCGGCTGTTCGTCGCCGCCCGTGGATCCGACGGGTTGCCGAACCCGGCGCATCTCTCCAAGACGGAGTACCTCGAACGGGCGCGGGCGGCGGCGCTCGAGGCGGCCGAGCGCAACGGCGCGGGCGAGGGACGGGTCGAGATCCGCTTCCCCGACAAGGGCTCGTTCGCGCCCCTTCGGGTGCGCGTCCGCGTGCGCGGCGAGCTCGACCTGGCCGGGGATCGTGAGGGGGAGCCGGTCGTCGTCCACGCCGAGGCCGAGGCGGTCCCAGGCTCGCAGGGAGCCGCGGCCGGCACGACCGGGCAGGCCAGCGGTGGCGGCTACTCCGGTTCGCTCGTCCTTCGGCAGGGGGAGGGGATGCGTCCCGACGTCGCGGCCGCCTACGACGGCATGGCAGCCGCGGCGGCATCGGACGGGCATCCGCTGATCGTCAACTCGGCGTTTCGCTCCGACGCCGAGCAGGCGGCGCTCTTCGCGGCGAATCCGGATCCCCGCTGGGTGGCGCCGCCGGGCCGCTCGCTTCACCGCTGCGCGACCGAGCTCGATCTCGGTCCCGAGACCGCGCACGGCTGGCTGGCGGAGAACGCACCCCGGTTCGGCTTCGCTCAGCGCTATGCATGGGAGCCCTGGCACTACGGCTTCATCGCCGGTCCGCCGCCGTGCTCGGCGGCCGGCGAGCGGGTTGAAGCAGCGTCGAGCGTCGCCGGCGGCGGCTCTGCGGCGTCGCACGGCGGCGATCCGGGTCCAGCCGGAGCCGGCTCGTCCGCCGACGGCGACGGCTCATCGAGCTCGCTGCCCTCGTTCGTCCCGGCGCGCTACCGGGACGCGATCGCCCTCGCCGCGGCGCGCCGCAACGTGCCGGCGGCGCTGCTCGCGGCCCAGCTGATGGCCGAGTCGAACTTCAACCCGTTCGCGGTCTCGCCGGCAGGCGCGTCGGGCATCGCTCAGTTCATGCCCGCGACCGCGGCCGCCTACGGCCTCGAGGATCCGTTCGACGCCGAGGCCGCGATCGATGCTCAGGCGCATCTGATGTCGGACCTGCTCGAGCGCTTCGGCGGGGACGTCCCGCTCGCGCTCGCCGCATACAACGCCGGGCCGGCGCCGGTCGCCGCCTGCTCCTGCGTTCCCGGCTACCCCGAGACCCAGGCCTACGTGGCCCGGATCCTCGGCCTGATCGGCGGCGCCGGCGGCCTCGCCGCGCCGTCGCCGACCCTGGAGGTGCGCCTGGTGGACTGAGGCTCGATCCGAGGCGGCTGGTGGCGCGGTTCGCGGCGAGCCGGATGCTGAGCGGGTGCGGCGCGGGTGCCGATCGGGCCGATCGGCTAGAAATGCGGCTGTGGAACCGCTGACGATCTCCGGAATCGACGAGCTGCGCGAGCTCATCGGCAAGCCGATCGGCCCCTCCGACTGGGTCGAGGTGACCCAGGCCGAGATCGACAAGTTCGCCGAGGTCTCGCGCGACGACCAGTGGATCCACGTCGACGTCGAGCGCGCCGCTCGCGAGAGCCCGTTCGGGACCACGATCGCCCACGGGAACCTCACCCTCTCGCTGATCGACGGCTTCCGGATCCGGCTGATCCAGCAGCAGGGGATCAAGCTGGGCGTCAACTACGGCTGGAACCGGGTCCGGTTTCCCGCCCCGGTCCCCGCCGGCTCGAGGGTGCGCGCGACCGCCGAGGTCCAGTCGGTCGAGGAGCTCGACGGCGGCTGGTTCCACGTCGTCACCAAGTTCACGGTCGAGCGCGAGGGCGGCGAGAAGCCGGTCTGCGTCGCCGAGTCGGTCGGCCGTGCGCTGCCCGAGTAGCCCGAGCCGCCGCTCGCGCCGTTGAGCGCGGCGCTGGTCGCCGTCGGCGGGGTCGCCGGGGTGCTCGCCCGCTACGGGATCACCAAGCTGACGATCGGCTCGCACGCCCTGCTGTGGTCGACGGCGGCGATCAACGTCGCGGGCTCCTTCGCGCTCGGCCTGCTGGTCGCGGGCGGGTGGTTCTCGCGCGACGTGCGCGAGGCGCTCGGAGTTGGCTTCCTCGGCGGCTTCACCACCTTCTCGACCTTCTCCGTCCAGGTGGTGCTCGAGGCGGACGGCGGGCGAGGGGGGACGGCCCTCGCCTACGTCGCCGTCTCCGTGCTCGGCGGGCTCGCCGCCGGCGCGGCGGGCTACCTGCTCGGCCGCCAGCTCGCCACCTGAGCGCCGCCGCGGTCGGCTGCGCGCTCGGTCTCGGCCTCGCGACCTGAGCGCCGCCGCTCCGCGCTCGCCCGGCGGCGCCCGGCGGGCGCGCCGCCCGATGCGCCCCGGCCGCCGAGCCGCGGCCGGCGCGCTTCGGCGCGCTCCTACTCGACCGTCAGCGTTCCCTCCATGCCGGCCTCGCGATGGGCGTCGACCGAGCAGTAGAAGGTGTAATCGCCCGCCTCGAGTTCGGCGTCCGCGGTCGTGGAGGAGCCGCTGATCACGTCGGTACGGGCGAGCTCCTCGCCGCTGGCGTCCTCGATGACGACGTCGTGGCCGAGCGATGCCGGGTTGTCGAACTCGATCGTCACCGGGCCCGCCGGGACGCTTGCCGAGCTCTCCTCGTAGGCGAGCGCGCCGTCGGGATCGGCGGTCAGCGCGACTGTGCCGCCCTCACCTCCGCCGCCCGAGCCGCCGCTGGCCTCGGTCGTGGCGGTCTCCGTCGTCGCCGCGGTGGTCGTCTCCTCGTCGTCTCCGCAGGCCACCACGCCGACGGCCGCGAGCGCGAGCAGGGAGAGCGTCAGTGCGAGCTTCTTCATCGCCAGGTTCCTTTCGCAGGGAGTACTGCGGCGAACTCTAACCCGCCGCGGGCGCGGTCCAAGCTCGGGCGGCTCCCTCGCCGGTGATAGGTTCCGCGAAATGAACGCGGCGGGGGTGTTGGGGCGCGCAAGCCCCGGGCGTGTCGCCCCGGTGGCGGGCGCCATCGGGGCGGTCTGTGCCGTTCTGCTCCTCTGGAGCCCGGCAGCGTCGGCTCGCGGCGCCGGCTCCTGCCCGGGCGAGGAGATCCGCACCGCGTCGGGGTGTACCGGGCTCGCGGAGGCGGATCGCGAGATCCGCGCGATCGTGAAGCGATCGGTGATCGAGAACGACCTGCGCGGTGCGCTGACGCGAATCGACCTCGGCGACCGCACGCTCGCGCGCGCCGCCCTCGGCGAGTCGATGGCCGGGGTGCGCACGAGCCTCCGGATGCACTTCCGGATCGGCTCGATTGCGATTCCCTACGTGATCGATCTCCTGCTCCAGCTTCAGGACAGGGGCCGGCTCTCGCTCGACGACCCGGTCTCCGACTGGCTACCTGACCTGCCCAACGCCGATCGCGTGACCCTGAGGATGCTCGCGAGCTCGACCTCGGGCTACCCCGACTGGATCCAGGAGAACCCTGCGTTCGAGGACGCGCTCTACGCCGACGTCTTCCGCCGGTGGAGGACGAACGAGCTGCTCGCGATCGCCCTGGCTCGCCCGCTCGTCTGCGAGCCGGGAGCGTGCTTTCACTATGCCCACACGAACTTCATCATCCTCGGCAAGGTGATCCGCCAGGTCACCGGCGTTCCGATGAAGACGCTGTTGGAGCGGCGAGTCCTGCGTCCGCTCGGACTCACCAGCACGACGATCTCGGCGCTTCCGGCGATGCCGCAGCCGGTCCTCCACGCCTACACGGTCGATCGTGGCCCGTACGAGGACTCGACGTACTGGAGCCCGTCATGGGGGATCGCCTCTGGCATGCTGATGTCGTCGACGGTCGGCGACCTGATCAGGTCCGCCAAGGCGCTCGGCACGGGGGCGCTGGTCTCGAAGGCCGCCGCGCGCGAGCGCCTCGAACCGGCGACGGCCGGGCTGGACCGGTTCACGGAGAGCTTCTACTACGGCCTCGGGCTGGTGGTGATGAACACGTGGCAGTTCCAGAACCCCCAGCAGAACGGCTACACCGCGATCATGGCCTACCTGCCCTCACGCCGGATCTCGCTCGCCGTCGCCGTCACCAGGCGGGAGGAGGCGGCGGCGACCGGCACCAACTACAGCCAGCGGCTGTTCGCGGAGATCACCGAGTACCTGACTCCCGACCATCCGGTGTCGTTCCGGTGAGACGGGATCGCGCAGCGAGATCCCGGGGTTCCGCCTCGATCCGCATGGCGAGACGGCCGGCAGCGTGACGCAGTCCCCGTGCGCCGCTCAGCGCCCGTGGAACTCGACCCGCTCGCCGGCGAGAAAGGCGCCGACGCCGTTTCGCAGGTCCTCGGTCGCCATCGAGTCGGCGATCCCGTGGCGCTCGAGCTGCAGGTGGTCGGCGAGCGAGTTGTCGAGGCTCTGCCCGTTCAGCCGCTTCGCCATCCGCACGTAGTGCGGCGACTTCGCGGCCAGCGTCGCCGCCTTGCTCCCTCGCCCGCTCGAGCAGCTCGTCGGCGGGCACGACCTCGGAGACGATCCCGAGCTCGAGCGCCTCCTCGGCGGTGAGCATCGGGATCCTCGAGCAGCAGCTCGAGCGCCCGTGCGGGGCCGACGACGCGCGGCAGGAAGTAGGTCATGCCGCCGTCCGGCGAGGCGCCGATCCGGCCGTAGGCGCAGACGAACGAACGCCGTCTCGGAGGCGATCCGGATGTCGCAGACGAGCGCGAGCGAGAAGCCCGCGCCGGCGGCGGGCCCGTTGACCGCGCGCGATCACCGGGTAGGGGATCCGGCGGAAGTCGACGATCGCCTGGTGGAGCACGTCGGCGCCGTGGCGGACGTCGGAGGGGAGGTCGATGCTCGGGGTCGTCGAGGCCCTTCTTGAACCAGTTGACGTCGCCGCCGGCCGAGAAGGCCGCGCCCGTCGCCGGTGATGATCAGCGCCCGGATCGGCGCCCGGTCGGCGAGCCAGGCTCGCCGCCACGAGCAGCTCGCAGATCAGCTCGGGGCTCATCGCGTTGAGCGAGTCGGGCCGGTTCAGGGTCAGCGTCCCGATCGGCGGCGTCGATCTCGATCGTCAGCGTGTTCAGCTGCGGCGGTGTCGTGCCCATATGCGGAGGCTCCTCTGCTGGTCGGCCGGGACGGCGGGGCGGGAGCCTACTCTTAGCGGCGATGGCACGAGGCCCGGAAACCCTTCCCGGATCGGTCGCCGACAGCGCCGCCGGCTGCCCGGATCAGCCCGGCGTCTACCTGTTCCAGGACGCCGACGGACGAGGTCCTCTACGTCGGCAAGGCGAGCTCGATCCGCAAGCGGGTCGCCGGCCACTTCTCGGGCAAGTCGACGATGGGCGGCGGCTTCATGGTCTCGCGGATCGCCAGCATCGACTTCCTCGTCACCGAGAACGAGGCCGAGGCGCTGCTCGCCGAGCAGCACTTCATCAAGCGCCACCGGCCGCGCTTCAACATCCGCCTGCGCGACGACAAGTCCTACCCGTACATCGCGATCAGCCTCGACGAGGAGTTCCCGCGCGTCTACTTCACCCGCGAGCGGCATCGCTCGGGCCGCGATCTACTTCGGCCCGTTCTCCTCGGCGAAGCGGGTGCGCGAGACGCTCGACCTGCTCGGCAAGCTCTTCCAGTACCGCACCTGCGAGGGCCCCGAGCCCGGCCGGCGCTCCGGCGTCCCCTGCCTCGACTACTACATCAAGCGCTGCGGGGCGCCCTGCGTCGGCTACATCGACCGCGAGGAGTACCGGCGCAACATCGACGCGATCGTCGACTTCCTCTCCGGCCGCTACGCGACGTCGAGCGCGACCTCGAGCGCAAGATGGCCGAGGCGGCGGCCGAGCGAGGACTTCGAGCGGGCGGCCGTCTTCCGCGACCGGCTGACCGCGGTCCGCTCGCTGATGCGAGCGCCAGCGCGTCGCCGGCGACTCGCTCGACACCGCCGACCTGATCGCGCGTCGCGGTCGAGGGCGACCGACGCCAACGCCCAGGTCTTCCAGGTCCGCGACGGGGTGCTCGCCGAGCGCCAGGGCTTCTACCTCGTCAACGAGGCGGAGCGCGGCGAGGACGAGGTCGACCGAGGAGTTCATCGCCCAGTACTACTCGGCGGCGCCCGGTCGGTCCCGCGGCTCGTCGTCGTCGGCTCCGCGCTCTCGGAGCGACGGGCGGTCATCGCCGAGGCCCTGGCGGCCCGCCGCGGCGGCGCCGGTCGAGGTCCGGGTCGCCGAGCGCGGCGACAAGCGCCGGCTGCGCGAGCTCGCCGAGCGCAACGCCGCCCTGGCGCTCGCCCAGGACCGGCTGCGCTCCGAGCGCCGGCGGGCCGCAGCGGGTCGACGCGCTCTCCGCCCTGCAGGAGGCGCTCGAGCTGGAGGAGCTGCCGGTGCGGATCGAGGGCTTCGACATCTCGAACCATCGGCGGCGAGCACACCGTCGCCTCGATGGTCGTCTTCGAGGGCGGCGCGCCGAAGAAGTCCGACTACCGCCGGTTCAAGATTCGCGGCGGCGCGGGTGACGCCGACGACGCGGCCGGGGCGGCCCAGCCGGACGACTTCGCCTCGATGGAGGAGGTGCTCGCCCGCCGGGTCGCCAGGCTGCTCGAGCAGGCCGACCGCTCGCCGCACGACGCCGAAGCGCGACGAGAGCTTCGCCGCGCTGCCCGGACCTGATCCTGATCGACGGCGGCAAGGGCCAGCTCGCCGCGGGCATGCGCGCGCTCGCAGCCGCTCGTCGAGCGCGGCGACCGCGGTGATCAGCCTCGCCAAGCGGCTCGAGGAGGTCTACGTGCCCGGCGCCGCCGAGCCGATGGCGATCGCGCCGCGACTCCGAGGGCCTGCGCGCTCCTGCAGCGGGTCCGCGACGAGGCCCACCGGTTCGCGATCACCCATCACCGCGGCCGGCGCGACAAGGCGATGACCGAGCTCGCTGCTCGACGACCTGCGCGGCGTCGGCCCGGCGCGCAAGCGCGCGCTGCTCGAGCACTTCGGCTCGCCCGAGCGGCTGATCGCCGCCAGCCGCGAGGAGATCGAGGCAGTGCCCGGCCTGCCCGGTAAGCTCGCCCGCGAGATCCACGACAGCTGAACAGGGCCGGATGAGCCCGGTGAGCGCGGCCAACGAGCCAGCGTCTGTTCGAGGGGACGGTCGAGCTGGTCGTCATCACCGGCCACTCCGGCGCCGGCAAGTCCGAGGCGATCGCCGCCTTCGAGGACTCCGGCTACTTCTGCGTCGACAACCTGCCGCCGCGGATGATCGGCGCGCTCGGCGAGCTGTTCCGCCACGACGGGCAGCGGCGTGCGCCGCGCCGCGGTCGTCTCCGACGTCCGCGGCGGCGACTACTTCGCCGACCTGCTCGCCGTGCTCGACGAGCTCGCAAGCGGCGGGCTCGAGCCGCGGGTGCTCTTCCTCGAGGCCGACGAGGAGGCGCTCGTGAACCGCTACAAGGAGACCCGCCGCCGCCACCCGCTGGCGCCCGAAGGCCGGATCGCTCGACGGGCATCCGGGCCGAGCGCGAGCTGCTCGCGCCGCTGCGCGAGCGCGCCGACGTCGTCATCGACACCTCCGGGATCACCGGCGCGATGCTGCGCCGCCGGATCGCCGACGAGCTGGTCGGGCCGAGCTCGGAGGCGAGGCTGGCGCTGACCCTGCTCACCTTCGGCTTCAAGAACGGGCCGCCGCGTGACGCCGACCTCACCCTCGACGTCCGCTTCCTGCCGAATCCGCACTACCGCGACGACCTGCGGCCGCTGACCGGGCTCGACGCGGCGGTCGTCGAGTACGTCGAGTCGGGCGACCCCGGCCGGCGAGTTCTACGGCGGCCTGCTGCCGCTGCTCGAGTTCCTGCTTCCCGGCCTACGTCGCCGAGGGCAAGTCGCACCTGACGCATCGCGATCGGCTGCACCGGCGGCCGCCACCGCTCGGTCACCGTCGCCGACCGCATCGGGCGCGACCTCGCCCGCCGCGACGAGGTCGGCGTGCGCGTCGTCCACCGCGACGTCGACCTCGACTAGCGCCCGCGCGACCTAGAATCCCGCCGCGAGTGAGCGAGCCCGCGATCAGCGTCCGCGGCCTGCGCAAGTCCTACGGCGACTTCGAGGCGGTCAGCGGCATCGACCTCGAGGTCGGCGCGGGCGAGATCTTCGCCTTCCTCGGGCCGAACGGCGCCGGCAAGACGACCACGGTCGAGATCCTCGAGGGCTATCGCGACGCGACCGGCGGCGAGGTCCGCGTGCTCGGCGTCGATCCGGCCTCGCCCGACGCGCGCCTGGCGCGAGCGGATCGGGATCGTGCTCCAGCAGTGCCGGATGCGCGCCCGAGCTGACCGTGCGCGAGACGCTCGAGCTGTACGCCGGCTACTACGCGCTCGCCGCGGGGCGTCGACGAGATGATCGCGCTGGTCGGGCTCGAGCGAGCGCGCCGACGCCCGCGCCGGCAAGCTCTCCGGCGGCCAGCAGCGCCGCCTCGACGTCGGCGTCGCCCTGATCGGCGACCCCGAGCTGCTCTTCCTCGACGAGCCGACGACCGGCTTCGACCCCTCGGCGCGGCGCCAGGCCTGGGAGGTGATCGCCGAGCCTGCGCGACCTCGGCAAGACCGTCTTCCTGACCACCCACTACATGGACGAGGCCCAGCGGCTCGCCGACCGCGTGGCGATCATCGTCGGCCGGCAGGATCGTCGCCGAGGGCACGCCCGACGAGCTCGGCGACCGCGAGCGCCGCCCGGCGAGGATCCGCTTCCGGCTGCCGCCCGGGGTCGGCGCGGCGGAGCTCCCGGCGAGCTCGCGGCGCGGCCCGGCGCCGACGGGCGAGGTCGAGCTGACCACCGCCGAGCCGGTCGGGCGCTGCACCGGCTGACCGGCTGGGCGCTCGAGCGCGTCGCTCGATCTCGACGGGCTCGAGGTCCGCCGGCCGAGCCTCGAGGACATCTACCTGGAGCTCACCGAGCGGCGCGCCGGAGGACGATCGATGAGCGCGGTCGCCCTCGCCGCCCACCAGTTCCGCTACGACCAGAAGATCTTCTGGCGCAACCCGGCCTCGGTCTTCTTCACCGTCGCTGCTGCCGCTGATCTTCCTGATCATCTTCGCGACGATCTTCGGCAACGACAGGATCGAGCAGCTCGGCGGGATCAAGACGACCACCTACTACGTGCCGGCGATCATCACCCTCGCGGTGGTCTCGGCGACGATGCAGAGCCTCGCGATCTCGCTGACGATCGACCGCGAGAGCGGGATCCTGAAGCGCGGCCGCGGGCACCCCGCTGCCCGACTGGGTCTTCATCGCCGGCCGGGTCGGCAACGCGATCGTCGTCTCGGTCCTGATGCTGGTCGTGGTCACCGTCGATCGGCAAGCTCGCTCTACGGGGTCGCGATCCCGCTGGCGAGCGGCTCCCGGCCGTGCTGGTCACGCTGGCCGTCGGCGCCGCCTCGTTCTGCTGCCTCGGGGTCGCGCTCACGGCGGCGATCCCGTCCGAGGACGCCGCCGCGCCGATCACGAACGTCGCCGTGCTGCCGCTCTACTTCCTCTCCGGCGTCTTCATCCCCGAGAGCGAGATCCCGGACGGCGTCCTCAAGGTCGCCGACCTGTTCCCGATCCGCCACTTCTTCGAGGCCTTCTTCTCCGCCTACTACCCGACGACCACCGGCGCCGGCTTCGAGTCGGGTCAACCTCGCGATCGTCGCGGCCTGGGGCCTGCTCGGGTTCGGCCTCGCGCTCCGCTACTTCCGCTGGTCGCCGCGCCACTAGGCCGGGCCCGAGCGGGCGCGAGGCCGGGTCCCGGCCCGGGCGGGTAGCTTCTCGGGCGTGATCCATCACGTCAGCGTCGCGGTCGAGGACCTCGAGCGCAGCGGCCGCTTCTACGACTCGGTGCTCGGCGCCCTCGGCTGGCGCCGCCAGGTCGAGACCGAGGAGGCGATCGGCTGGGGGATCGTCCGCCCGATCTTCTTCGCCAGCGCGCGCCCGGGCGGCGCCGGAGGGCGGGCACGTCTGCTTCGCGGCAAGCGGCATCTCCGGCGGTCAAGGGCGGCGTGGGAGGGCGGGGTCGGCGCCGGCGGGACCGACGAGGGAGCGCCCGGGCCACGGCCTGAGTACGGTGGCAGCTACTACTCGGCGTACCTGCGCGACCCCGACGGCAACCGGATCGAGATCGCGGTCGGCAGTCAACTGAAATCGAGCTAACGGGAAGGACTTGAGCGGATGGCGAAGGTGAAGGTCGGAATCAACGGCTTCGGGCGGATCGGGCGCAACCTCTTCCGCGCCGCCCACGAGGCGGGCGCAGAGCATCGAGTTCGTCGCCGTCAACGACCTCACCGACGCCGAGACGCTCGCCCACCTGCTCAAGTACGACTCGATCCTCGGCCGCTTCCCCGGCGAGGTCGAGGTCGGCGAGGGCTCGCTCGCGGTCGACGGCGACGAGATCAAGGTGCTCTCCGAGCGCGACCCGGCGGCGCTCGCCTGGGGCGACCTCGGTGTCGACGTCGTGATCGAGTCGACCGGCTTCTTCACCAAGCGCGACGACGCCGCCAAGCACCTCGACGCCGGCGCCAAGAAGGTGATCATCTCCGCTCCGGCCACCGACCCCGACGTCACCGTCGCCCTCGGCGTCAACTTCGAGAGCGCCTACGACCCCGACAGCCACCACATCATCTCGAACGCCTCCTGCACGACCAACTGCCTGGCGCCGGTGGCGAAGGTGATCAACGACGCGGTCGGGATCGAGCGCGGACTGATGACCACGATCCACGCCTACACGGCCGATCAGCGCCTTCAGGACATGCCGCACAAGGACCTGCGCCGCGCCCGCGCCGCGGCGCTCAACCTGATCCCGACCTCGACCGGCGCCGCGAAGGCCGTCGGCCTGGTCCTGCCGGAGCTGAACGGCAAGCTGAACGGGATGGCGGTCCGCGCCCCGGTCGCCACCGGCTCGGTCGTCGACCTGACCTTCGACGCCTCGAAGCAGACCAGCGTCGAGGAGATCAACGACGCGGTGCGGGAGGCGGCCGAGGGGCCGCTCGCCGGGATCCTCGCCTACACCGAGGACCCGATCGTCTCCACCGACATCGTCAAGGACCCGCACTCGTCGATCTTCGACGCCGGGCAGACGATCGTGATGGAGGGCGACTTCGTCAAGGTCTTCTGCCTGGTACGACAACGAGTGGGGCTACTCGAACCGGATCGTCGAGCTCGCCGGGCAGGGTGCTCGAGCACGAGCCCGCAGTCGCCTGACCGGATCCGAATTGAGCGAGCGCGGCCACTTCGGCAAGGCGACGGTCCGCGACGCCCCCGTGGAGGGCGCGCGGGTGCTCGTCCGGGTCGACTTCAACGTGCCGCTGGGCGGCGAGGACGGAGCCCGCTCGGTTGCCGACGACACGCGGATCCGCGCCGCGCTGCCGACGATCGAGTCGCTGCGCGAGCGTGGCGCGAGGCTGGTCCTGGTCTCACATCTCGGCCGACCGAAGGGGACGCCCGACCGGGCGCTCTCGATGGCGCCGGTGTCGGCCCGGCTCGGCGAGCTGGTCGGCGCCGAGGTGGTCCAGGCGCCGGCGCTCGTCGGCGAGGCGGTCGAGGAGCTCGTCGCCGGGCTCGAGCCGGGCGGCGTTCTGGTGCTCGAGAACAGCCGCTTCGAGCCCGGCGAGACCACAGAACGACCCGGAGCTCTCGCGGGCGCTGGCGCGACTGGCGGACCTCTACGTCAACGACGCCTTCGGCGCCGCCCACCGCGCCCACGCGACCACCCACGGCGTCGCCGAGCATCTCGCCGGCTACGCGGGGTTCCTGCTCGAGCGCGAGGTCCGCGAGCTGACCGCGGTCCGCGACAACCCGGGGCGCCCGCTCGTCGTCATCCTCGGCGGCGCCAAGGTCTCCGACAAGGTGCGGGTGATCGAGCGCTTCCTCGAGACCGCCGAGCGCGTCCTGATCGGCGGCGCGATGTGCTTCAGCTTCTTCCGCGCCCAGGGCTACGGAACCGGCGACTCGCTGGTCGAGGAGGAGGGGATCACCCTCGCCGCGCGGGTGCTCGAGCTTGCCTCCGATGCCGATTGCGAGCTCTGGCTCCCGCACGACCTCGTCCTCGGCGACTCGTTCTCGGCCGAGGCCGAGCGCCGGGACTTCGACGGCGTCGCCGTGCCCGACGGATGGATGGGGCTCGACATCGGCGCGAAGACCGCGGACGAGTACGCGGCGGCGATCGGCGAGGCCGGGACGGTGTTCTGGAACGGCCCGATGGGCGCCTTCGAGCTCGAGCCGTTCGCCGCCGGCACGAGGCGCGTCGCAGAGGCGGTCGCCGCGGCCCCGGGCTTCACCGTGGTCGGCGGCGGCGACTCCGCCGCGGCGGTCAACGAGTTCGGCCTCGCCGACCGGATCGACTGGCTCTCGACCGGGGGCGGCGCCTCGCTGGAGCTGATGGAGGGCAGAGAACTACCGGGGGTGGAGGTGCTGAGGGATGCCTGAGCGGCGGCCGCTGATCGCGGCGAACTGGAAGATGAACAAGACGGTGGCCGAGACGCGCGAGTTCTTCGCCGGCTTCAGACCCGACGGCCTCGGCGCCGAGGCCGTCGTCTGCCCGCCGGCGGGCGCGCTCGCGGCGGCGGTCGAGGCCGCCGCGGGCACCGAGACGAGGATCGCGGCGCAGAACATGCACTTCGAGACCGAGGGCGCGTTCACGGGCGAGATCTCGGCGGCGATGCTGAGCGAGCTCGGCGCCTGGGGAGCGATCCTCGGCCACTCCGAGCGTCGCGAGCTCTTCTGCGAGACCGACGAGGCGCTCGCGAAGAAGGTCCCGGCGGCGCTCGCCGCCGGGCTCGTGCCGATCCTCTGCGTGGGCGAGTCGGCGGCCCAGCGCGACGCCGAGGAGACGGAGCGGGTGCTGGCCCACCAGGTCCAGGCGGATCTCGAGGCGGTTCCGGCGGGCCGTCTCGCCGAGGTCGTGATCGCCTATGAGCCGATCTGGGCGATCGGCACCGGCCGCACGGCCACCGACGAGCAGGCACAGGAGGCGTGCGCGTTCATCCGCTCGCGGCTCGCCGAGCTCGACGCCGAGGCCGCCGGCGCCGTGCGGATCCTCTACGGGGGCTCGATGAAGCCCGCCAACGCCGCCGGCCTGATCGCCCAGCCCGACATCGACGGCGGCCTCGTCGGTGGCGCGTCGCTCGACCCTGGCGACTTCCTCGCCATCTGCCGGTCCGCCTGAGCGCCCGCGCTCAGCGCCTCTCGAACAGGTGCATGTGCCAGGGGCTGCCGGGGTCGCGCTCGTCGACCAGGGTCAGCCCGGCGGCCGCGGCGCGCTCGGCCGGCCACCCGACCGGCACCGAGTAGCGGCGGATGTAGCGGCGGCGGCTTCGCGGCAGCAGGCGGTCGGGGAGCGCCAGCGCGAGCCGGCGGCGAAGCGAGCGGGGACGGGTGTCGAAGTGGAGCATCGCCCGGGCGCCGGGGCGGAGCACCCGGGCGGTCTCGGCGATGTAGGCGGCGAGCACCTCCGAGTCGGGGATGTGCTGGAAGACCTGGGTCGAGAAGACGAAGTCGAGCTCGCCGTCGGGCAGCGGCGCGAGGTCGGCGCCGGAGGTGACCGCGAGGTGGACGTTGTCGGGAAGGCCGCCGGCGCGAGCCGCCTCGACCATCTCGGCGGCGATGTCGACCCCCTCGACGCGCTCGAAGTGGGGCGCGAAGTGGGCGATCATCCTCCCGGCGCCGCAGCCGATCTCGACCATCCGGCCACGCCCGAGGCCCGGGCCGGCCCAGGCGAGGACGTCGGCGACGAAGTCGGCCCCGGAGGCGAGGAAGTCCTCGGCCGACCAGTCCTCGCGGTTGGTGGCGACGTAGTACATCGCGTCCTCGCGCGCGAACGAGCGCCAGCGCTCGCGCATCCTCGCGACCGAGGCCCGCTCGCCGGGCGGCGCCCCTTCTGCCTGCTTGCCGGTGATGCTCACTAGTGTCCCATCAATGAGCCTTCCGCCCGGCGCCACGGCGCTCCCCGTCGCGTCGCTCGCGCTCGTGATCCTCGACGGCTGGGGGCTCGCCCCGGCGGGGCCCGGCAACGCGATCAGCCTCGCCGAGACCCCGGTGTTCGACGAGCTCTGGTCGACCTACCCGCACACCCGGCTCTCGGCCGGCGGGCGCGACGTCGGCCTTCCCGCGGGGCAGATGGGCAACTCCGAGGTCGGCCACCTCAACCTCGGCGCCGGCGCGGTGGTCAAGCAGGACCTCGCCCGGATCGACGACGCGATCGCCGACGGCTCGTTCTTCGAGAACCCGCGTCCTCAGTCGGCCTGCGAGCTCGCGCGCTCGAGCCCGCGGGGGAGGCTCCACCTGATCGGCCTGGTCTCCGACGGCGGCGTCCACTCCGGCTGGGAGCACATCGAGGCGATGATCGAGATGGCGGCGCGCGGAGGGCGTTCCCGACCTCGTCCTCCACGTCTTCACCGACGGCCGCGACACCCTGCCGACCTCGGCCGACGGCTACGTCGGGGAGCTCGAGCGCTGGCTGCGCCGAGCCGGCCGGATCGGCACGCTCGGCGGCCGCTACTACGCGATGGATCGCGACAACCGCTGGGAGCGCACGAGGCTGGCCTACGACGCGATCGTCCACGGCGAGGGCCTCGACGGCCAAGAGCGCCGCCGCCGGCGATCGAGGCCGCGCGCGAGCGCGGCGAGACCGACGAGTTCATCCGCCCGACCGTGATCGGCGACTACGACGGCGTCGCCGACGGCGACGCCGTCGCTTCACCTCAACTTCCGGCCCGACCGGGCGCGCCAGCTCGATCCGCGCGCTCGGCGAGCAGGACTTCGACGAGTTCCCGCGCGGGCGCGTACCCGAGATCGCGCTCCACGACGCATGACCAGGTACCGCGAGGGCTGGCCGTACCCGATCGCGTTCGCCGCCGCAGGCTCCGCGGACGACGCTCGCGGAGGTGCTCGCCGCGAGCGGCGCACGGCAGCTCCACGTCGCCGAGACCGAGAAGTACGCGCACGTGACCTACTTCTTCAACGGCGGCCGCGAGCGGAGTGGGAGGGCGAGGAGCGCCGCATGGTCGAATCGCCGCGTGACGTCGCGACGTACGACCTGCAAGCCGCAGATGAGCGCCGCCGCCGCCGCCGACGCGTTCTGCGAGGGCTTCGAGGCCGGCGAGTTCAGGTTCGGGATCATCAACTTCGCCAACCCCGACATGGTCGGCCACACCGGCTCGATCCCCGCCGCGGTCGAGGCGGTCGAGGCCGTCGACGCGTGCCTCGCGCAGGGTCGTCGAGGCCGTTCACGCGACGCGGCGGCGCCTGCATCGTCACCGCCGACCACGGCAACGCCGACCACATGCTCGAGCCCGACGGCTCCCCGAACACGGCCCACTCGCTCAACCCGGTGCCCCTGATCGTCACCGTCCCCGGCCTCGAGCTCGCCGACGGCGGCAGGCTGGCCGACGTCTCGCCGACGGCGCTGCGCCTGCTCGGGATCGACCAGCCAGAGGCGATGAGCGGCCGCGCGCTGCTCTCAGCCTGAGCGCGGGCGCGCTCGGATCGCCCACTGCAGATCCGCCTCGTCCGCGTAGACGAGCTCGTAGGGCCGCTCGGAGACGAACTCCTTCACCGCCCTCGAGACGCCGTGATGCGGGTGGTCCGGGTCCCCGACCCAGTCGTCGCCTGCGATCACCCCGGACGGCTTCACCTTCGCCTCGAGCAGGCGAAGCTCGGCGAGGGTGTGCTCGTAGAGTGCGAGCTGTCGAGGTAGACCCAGTCGAAGTAGTCGTCGTCGAATCCGGCCAGCGACTCGAGGTCGTCGCCGATCTCGAGCCGCAGGCGGCCGGCGCCGAGCTCGTCCTCGTAGCGGGCGAGGATCTCGCGCAGCGCGCCCACGGTCGAGCGCTCGCCGCCCCTGCCCCAGTGCCACTCGGGGCCGAGCAGGTACCAGAGGTCGAGCAGGTGCAACCGGGTGGGCGCCGCGAGCGCGAGCAGCTCGGCGGTGAACTCGCCCCGGTGGACGCCGATCTCGGCGCCGACGCCGTGCTTGGGAATCAGCCGCTCGACGAAGTCCGCGCGCGGGGGGCGCTGCGCGCCGCCGCGTCCAAGCGCCCGCGCCGCCCGCGCGCGCAGTCGTTCGGCGCTCACAGCGAGGCCTCGATCATCTCGCCGAGCTCCCCGAAGAAGTCCGGGTACGTTCGCGCGCGGCCGCGGGCGAAGGCCGCCGCCGCCAGGCGCCGGCGGCGCTCGGGGTCCGCGAGCAGCGCCTCGATCGCCGCTCGCAGCGCGGCGGGATCGCCGGCGGGAACGAGCATCGCGGTCTCGCCGTCGATCGCGTAGTCGGCGAGCGACCGAACCCTGGTGGCGATCACCGGCGTGCCGAGCTCGGTCGCGGTCTGAAGCCTCACCTGGCCGGAGCTCAGGCCGTCGTCGTGAAGCGGCATCGCGAACAGCGCCGCGGAGGCCATCAGCCGGTCGTGATCGGCGCGCGGGATCTCGCTGAGGACCGTTGCGCGGCCGGAGGCGTTGAGCACGCGCACGCGCTCGCCGTCGGCTTCGCCGCAGACGACGGTGAGCGGCCACTCGGCGTCCTTCGCGGCGGCGAACAGGGTCTCCCAATCGCAGGCGGCGCGGCCCGAGGCGAGCACGCCCGCCCGGCCGGCGGCGCTCGGCGACGTGGCGGCGGTCCGGCTCCAGGCCCAGGGGACGACACGCAGGCGCTCGCGCTCGATTCCGTAGAGCGCCGCGGTTGAGTCGCGCTCGGCGGCGCTGAGCACGTGGCCCGTCGCCATTCCGTGGCGGACCGCGGGGCGCTCGACGAGGCGCTCCCAGAGCCGTTTCGCGCCTCGCCGCCACCCGGAGCGGGCCGGCCGGTCGGGGATCAGCTCGAGGACGACGATGCGGGCGCCGCCGAACAGGGCGGCGAGCGCGAGCGCGCTCAGCGCTCCCGGCTCGAGCCGCTTCAGCGCCGCACCCCGGCCACGCCGCGCCGCGAGGTAGATCAGCAGCCCGCGGCCGGGCCTGACCCGGGCCAGCGCGCGGGCCGCCGCCCGGCCGGCGATCGCCTCCTCGATCCCGACGAAGCGGTCGCCGAGGTTGGCGGCGTACCAGCCGGAGGCGACGATCCGCGCCGGTCTTCGCTCTCGATCCTGCATCGCGGGCGCAAGCCTACGGATCGGAACTAGGCTGCCGGGATGCCCGAGCCCGCCAGCGACCGCCCACCCGTCAGCGTGATCGTCCCGTTCGCCGGTGACGGCGCCGACGCCGCGGCCGCGCTCGGCGAGCTCGAGGGGCTCGCGCTGCGCCCCGGCGACGAGCTGATCCTCGCCGACAACTCCGCCGACGGCGTGGTCGCGGCGCAGGGCGACGTACGGGTCGCCCGCGCGCCGCGAATCGGCTCCTCCTACTACGCGCGCAACACGGGGGCCGAGGCGGCGAGCAACGAGTGGCTGTTGTTCGTCGACTCGGACACCCTCCTTCCGGCGTCGCTGATCGACGCCTACTTCGAGACCGCGCCGGCGAGCGCGACCGGGCTGATCGCCGGCGAGATCGCCGGCGACGAGCGCCAGCCGGGCCTGATTGCGCGCTACCTGCGCTCGCGCGGTCACCTCGGCGCCGAGGATCCGCTCGGTCGCGGGCCGACCCCGGCGGCGGGGACCGCGAACCTGCTGGTCCGCAGGCGGGCATGGAGCGAGCTCGGAGGCTTCGCCGAGGTCGTCTCCGGCGCCGACTTCGAGTTCGCCTGGCGGGCGGGGCGGGCGGGCTGGAGGGTCGAGTTCCGGCCCGGTGCCCGGGTCGGCCACCGACATCCCGAGCGGCTCTCCGGCGCGCTCGCGAAGGCGCGCCGCTATGGCGCCGGGCAGCGCTGGGTCGAGCGGCGATTCCCCGGCGCCGCCCGCAGGCCGGGACTGGCGCGCGAGCTCGCCCGCGCCGCCGCCGGGATCCTCGTCTGGAGCGCTGCCATCCGCTTCGAGCGGGCGGCGTTCAAGGGCCTCGACGCGCTCTGGATCGCCAACTACTGGAGCGGCTGGTGGTTCGGCTCGAACGAGCCCGGGCCGCCTGCCGGGCCGCGTCCCGAGCAGGGCCGCTGAGCGGCCGCGCGCTCAGCCCGCGCTCGGGGAAGCCGCGGCGCCAGTGGCCCTCGCGGGCCTGGCCTCGGGCGCGGAGCGAAACCACTCCCAGGTCTCGCGCAGGCCATCCTCCAGCGGCACCTCCGCCTCGAAGCCGATCAGCTCGCGGGCGCGGGTGACGTCGAGGAACCTGGCCAGCTGGCCGTCGGGACGTGAGCGGTCCCAGCGAAGCTCTCCGCGAAAGCCCGAGATCCGCTTGAGCGTCTCGGCGAGGTCGCGGATCGAGGTCTCCGCCCCGGTGCCGATGTTGACCGGCTCGGACGTCTCGAGGCGCTCACCGGCGAGGATCAGCGCTCGGGCGGCGTCGCGGACGTGGAGGAACTCGCGGGTCGGCGCACCGGAGCCCCAGACGACCACCTCGTCCTCGCCGGCATCGATCGCCTCGGCGAACTTGCGAATCAGCGCCGCGACCACGTGCGAGTCCTCGAGGTCGAAGTTGTCGCGCGGGCCATAGAGGTTGGCGATCACGGGGGCGCAGGCGTCGAGCCCGTACTGGCGCCGATAGGCGTCGGAGAGCACGATCAGCATCTTCTTGGCGAGACCGTAGGGGGCGTTCGACTCCTCCGGGTAGCCGTCCCAGATCGACGACTCGCGGAAGGGAACCGCGGTGACCTTCGGATAGGCGCACACCGAGCACGCCGAGACCAGCTTGCGGACGCCCTCGAGCCGTGCGGCCTCGATCACGTTGGTCGCCATCGCCAGGTTGTCGTGGGCCAGGGGTCCCGGGTTTCGGCGGTTGAAGCCGATCCCCCCGACGCGGGCCGCGAGATGGAAGACGGTGTCGGATCCCGCGAGTGCCTCGCGAGCGGCAGGGGCGGCGCGCAGGTCGTGCTCGCCGGAGCGCACGACGCGCGCCTCGGCGCCGGCCTCGCGCAGCTGGCCGACGAGCTCGACGCCGAGAAACCCCGCGCCTCCGGTGACCGCAACCGCACGATCGGTCCAGAACGCTGGGTCGGGGGCGCTCATCAGCGCACCCTCGCCGTACGTCCGGCGAGCTCGTCGTCGAGCAGCTTCACGTCGGCCTCGACCATCAGCCGGGTGAGCTGTTCGAAGTCCACGGTCGGCCGCCAGTCGAGGATCTCCGCGGCCTTCGACGCGTCGCCTTCGAGATGGTCGACCTCGGCCGGGCGCAGATAGCGCGGATCGAGCTCGGTGAACGACTCCCAGTCGAGATCGAGGATCGAGGCCGCGAGCTCGAGGAACTCGCGCACCGTGTGCGACTCGCCGGTCGCGATCACGAAGTCGTCCGGCTCGTCGGCGCGGAGGATCCGCCGCATCGAGTCGACGTAGTCGGGTGCGTACCCCCAGTCGCGGCGAGCGTCGAGGTTGCCGAGATAGAGCTTGTCCTGTACGCCAACCTTGATTCGCGCGAGCGCCCGGGTGATCTTGCGGGTCACGAAGGTCTCGCCGCGGCGCGGCGACTCGTGGTTGAACAACACGCCGTTGGCGCAGAACATCCCGTAGGACTCGCGGTAGTTGACGGTCATCCAGTAGGCCATGGCCTTCGAGACCGCGTAGGGGCTGCGGGGGTGAAACGGCGTCGTCTCGGATTGGGGTGGCGGCGCCGAGCCGAAGACCTCGCTCGAGGAGGCCTGGTAGAAGCGGGTCTCGACGCCGCTCTCGCGAATCGCCTCGAGCATCCGCACGGCCCCGAGCGCCGTCACGTCGGCGGTGTACTCGGGCGTGTCGAAGCTGACTCGGACGTGGCTTTGAGCGCCGAGGTTGTAGATCTCGTCGGGCTGCAGGTCGTAGATCAGCTTGACGAGACGTGTCGAGTCGCCGAGGTCGCCGTAGTGGAGGTAGAGGTTGACCTGATCCTCGTGCGGATCGCGGTAGAGGTGCTCGATCCGCCCGGTGTTGAAGCTCGAGGAGCGGCGGATGATCCCGTGCACCTCACAGCCATCGGCAAGCAGCTGCTCGGCCAGGTACGAGCCGTCCTGGCCGGTGATCCCGCTGATCAGGGCGCGCTTCGGCGTCATCGAGGCGGGAGGGTACGGCAGAGCGTGCTCGGACGGCTGGCGAAGGGCGGCCGCGTAGGCTGCCAGCGTGCGAGAAGAGACGGAGCGCATCCGCTTCGAGATCGAGGCCCGCGACGGATCGGCGCGCAGCGGCCGCCTGCTCACCGCCCACGGAGAGGTCGCGACCCCGGCGTTCATCCCCCTGGCGACGCGGGGCGCGGTGCGCACTCTCGATTTCGCCGACGTCGCCAAGCTCGGCTTCGAGCTCGTCCTCGGCAACACCTTCCACCTCTTTCTGCTCCCGGGGGCGGAGCGGGTTGGTCAGCTCGGTGGCCTCCATCGCTTCGCGGGCTGGGATCGCGCGCTGATCACCGACTCCGGGGGCTTTCAGGTCTTCTCGCTCGCCCACGGCTCGGTGGCCGACGAGATCAAGGGGCGCCGTGGGCAGTCGGGCTCGAGCGGGGGCGTGCTCGAGATCGCCGAGCGCGGCGTCCGCTTTCGCTCCTACATCGACGGCTCCGAGCGCTTCCTCGGCCCCGAGGAGTCGATGGCGGTGCAGGCCTCGCTCGGGTCCGACATCGCGCTCGTCTTCGACGAGTGCACCCCCTACCACGCCGATCGCGACTACACGGCGCGCTCGACCGCGCGCACCCATCGCTGGCTCGAGCGCTGCCTCGCCTGGCACGGCGAGAACGGCCCCGAGCGCCAGGCCGTGTTCGGGATCGTGCAGGGCGGTACCCACGAGGACCTTCGCCGCGAGTCGGCCGAGGTGATCGGCGCGGCCGGGGTCGACGGGATCTCGATCGGCGGGACGCTGGGCCGGGACAAGGAGGAGATGTACGGCGTCCTCGGCCTGACCGTCCCGCTGCTGCCCGAGGGAGCGGCCAAGCACCTGCTCGGGATCGGCGAGCCCGACGACCTGCTCGAGGGCATCGGCCGGGGCATCGACCTCTTCGACTGCGCGGTGCCGACCCGGCTCGCCCGTCACGGGATGGCGCTCGCGCCCCTGCCGGACAAGCGCTTTCGCTTCGACCTTCGCCGGGCCGCGCTCGCGCTCGACCCCGCTCCGCTGGTCGAGGGCTGTCCGTGCCCGACCTGCGCGACCTCCACGCGCGCCTACCTGCACTACCTCTCGCGCGCCGAGCCCGCGACCGCGGGCAGGCTGCTCACCCTTCACAACCTCGCCTTCCTCGAGCGGCTCGTCGCCGGGGCGAGGTCGGCGATCGCGGCCGGTGCCTATGGCCGCTACCGCGCCGCGGTGCTCGGCGGAGCGGCCCCGTGGGAGGCCGCGGCTAGCGCTTCCTCCCCCTGACGATCACCTTCTCGCAGTTCTTCTTCACCTTGTCGATCCGGTCGACGGTCGCGCGGTCGCGCTTGCCCCCGCCGCAGTCGACCTTGTCCTTGGTCCCGTCGCGGGCCTTGAGCCGGTCGGAGCCGCCGCCGCCGCGGATCTTGTCGCGCCCGGCGCCACCCTTCACCCGGTCGTTGCCACCCCCGCCCGTGACCCGGTCTCGCCCGCCGCCGCCGTTGACCTTGTCGTTGCCGCCCTTGCCCTTAGCAGTGTCCCTGCCCGAGCCGGCGAAGAGCTTGTCGGAGCCGGTCGAGCCGCTGATCCTGTCGCCGCCACCGGAGTCGCGGACCACGTCGTCGTCGGGGCCCGCGTCGACCTTGTCGTTGCCGACCCCGCCGTCGATTCTGTCGTTGCCGGAGCCGCCGTCGATCTTGTCGTCGCCGGCCGAGCCGAGGATTGAATCGGGGTCGACCCCGCCGTCGATCGTGTCGTTGCCCTCGCCGCCGTCGATGTCGTCGGCCCCGGAGTCGCCGAGGATGCTGTCGTTGCCGCCCCCGCCGAGCACCTTGTCGGGATCGAGGCCGCCGTCCAGCAGGTCGTCGCCCTCGCCGCCGTCCAGCAGGTCGGATCCGGCGTCGCCGCCGAGGTCGTCGCCGTCGCCGGAGCCTGAGAGCGCGTCGGACCCGTCGCCGCCGCGGATCCGGTCGAAGCCGCCCTGGCCGTTGATGTCGTCGAGGCCGGGTCCGCCGGCGAGCAGGTCGGGCCCGTCGCCGCCGGCGATCAGGTCGTTGCCCTCCTTGCCGTCGATCAGGTCGTTGCCGGCCTCGCCGTAGAGGCAGTCGTCGTCGGCGAGCCCGTCGATCAGGTCGTTGCCGCCACCGCCGAGCAGGAGGTCGCGTCGCGGCGTGCCGACGATCGTGTCGTCGGCGCCGTCGCCCTGCTTGGCGTCGCCGTTGGGCGGCTGCGGGCAGGGCACGTAGGTGTATTGGTCGATGTCCGTGACCGCGCCGAGCGCCGAGTTGCCGAGCAAGAGCGCTGCCGTCACGACGGCAGCGAACGCGAGCAGCTTCATGAAGTTTCTCCCCATTCCCTTGGATCTACCGGACCGGCCTCAGTGTTTCACAAGATCCGCTCCGGGCCGCCATGTCCGTCTCAGCCCCGCCGTTTCCTGACCCGGTGAGGGAGGCTCTGGGAGCTGCCGACGCGGGCGCGAAACCTGGCTCGGCGCGGCGCGTCGAGCCTCAGCTTGATGATTCGCCCCGGTCTGCCTCGGCGGCCGCCGACCGATCTCCATCCGGAGGCCGTCCTGCGCTGGATTCGCACCCGCCCGCGCTCCGGAGGGATCGTCCAGATGAGCGCGCGCCGCTTCGAGAGCCGCGTGGCTACGAGTGGAAAGCGGAACGCCGTGTAGGACGGCTTCGGCTCGCCGTTGGCGAAGAAGAGCCCGCTTTGCATCTCGGGGCGCCCAGGGTGGCCCGAGTAGTGCGCGTCCCGGATTCCAAGCACGAAGACGGCGCTGACGCCCTGGCGCCAGAGCTCGTAGAAGGATTCCTCGATCCACCGCGCCTGCCGCGCCAGTGGGATCCCGCTTGGATCCGGAGGGTTCGTCTCCCACCACAGCTCGGTCGCCCACAGACGGTGTCGCGTCGGGGCGATCGTCCCGAGCCGCTCGGCACCCCGGAGGACCTGACGCAGCCTGCGCATGTCCGGGATCGTCAGGTCGTTCGGGTCGAGGGCGCCGTCGCGCGGCCCGCCCACGGTGTTGATCGGGTGATGAGCGAGGATGTCGAAGCGCGCCGGCTCCGGACAGCTGCTCGCGGCGCCGCTTACGTCCACGCAGAGGAGCCGGCGCCAGAACTCCAGGGGCCTGATCCGGTTCCCGCCCGGTTCGTCGCCGAACGGAGCGGTGCCGGCAGCGACGACGACGTTGTCGGCGCGGACGGCCTTGACCGCGTCGTGGAGACGGTTCAGGAGCCCCCGGTAGATCTCGACACTGGCCGCACGCCCCGCCTCCGCCTGCGGGCCGAGGAACTCGGAGAGGTTCGGCTCGTTCCAGGCCTGGTAGTAGCGAATCCGTGGTAGCAGCGGCCTTGGTGCCTCGAGCAGGTTCGACGGCGGCCTGTGGCCACCCGAGTAACGACGGGCGACGGCCTGGGAGAAGCTCGCAAAGGCGACGGGATCCGGACGCCAACTGCCGCGTGGCGCGTCGGTCGGTCTCGACGGGCCCTCGGCCCAGGGTGGCGCGGCGGAGATCGTCAGCATCACCTCGAGCCCCCGGCCGGCGACCTCGGCTACGACGCGGTCAAGGGCGCCGAAGCGATAGGCCGGATCGTCTGGGTTCGCGGCATTGAGCGGCCGGCTGGGTGCGACCTCGGCCCAGCTGACCGAGACCCGCACGATCGAGGCACGCGCCTCCTGTGCCTTCTCCACGTAGTTGCGGCGCTCCCCCGCGTTGCTGGATCCGAACACCGGGTCATCGACCAGTCCGAGGCTGAGATGCCGGACAGGCTTCGCCGATGCGGCGGTGGGAAGGACGTGCGCGAGCCCTGCGAGCGCGAGCAGGGTGGCGGACGCGATTCGGATTCTGCTCGCGCCGCGCACCCCCGTGCCTCCGCCTACTGCGTGTGCTCGCGGATGAAGTCCTCGACGGCCTGCACCTGGTCGGAGAGGTTGTCCTTGATCAGCTGTCCGAGGTCCGTCCCCTGGCCGGCGTCGGTGATCAGGAGCACCGCCGCCGCGATCACGGCGGCGAGGATCGCGATCAAGACGAGGATCCCGACTCCGCGCGCGAAGCCGGCGAACGCGGAGCGCTTGCGTCGCGACGCGGGAGCCTGGCGCGCCGCCGGCCGCGGCGCCGGCCGCCGGGGGGCGGGCGGAAGGGGGGAGACGGGGGTCGCCGGATCGGGGGAGGTGTCCATGCGCCGGGTCGTGTCGGTTCTCGCGCCGATTCCGATCGCCCGCGTGGTCGCCTCCCCGGGGTCGCTCGGCTCACGGCCGGAGACGCCGTCGGTGAGCGCCTGGGCGAGCTCGCGAGCCGAGGTGTAGCGCATCGCGGCCTCGCCCTCGAGCGAGCGCAGCACCGCGCGGGAGAGCGTCTCGGGTACGTCCGGGTCATACGAGGTCGGCGGCAGCGGGCGCTCGTTCTCGCGCCGGATCGGCGAGCTCGGCCAGCGTCGAGCCCTCCCAGGGCAGGCGTCCGGTCAGCAACTGGTAGAGGACGACGCCGAGCGCGTAGACGTCGGAGGCCGGGGTCGCCTCGTCGCCGCGTGCCTGCTCGGGCGCGAGGTAGGCCGCGGTGCCGACGACCGAGCCGACCTGAGTGAGTCGGGTCTGCTGCGGCGGCCCGGGCGATCCCGAAGTCGGTCAGCTTCACCGTCATCTCCCCGGTCGCGGGCTCATGCGCCGAGGCGTCGCGACGGGCCAGCCGGCCCGCGGGCCCGCCGATCACCATCAGGTTCCCCGGCTTGACGTCGCGGTGGATGATCCCCTGGCGGTGGGCGTACTCGAGCCCGGCGCACGCCTGCGTCGCCGATCTCGACCGCCGTCTCGGGACCGAGCGCGCCCTTGGTCTGAAGGAGCTGGGCGACGGACTTGCCCTCGACGTACTCCATGACGATGTAGTGGCGGTCCTGGTCGACGCCGGTGTCGTAGACCTGGACGATGTTCGGGTGGATCAGCTTCGCCACCGCCAGCGCCTCGCGGCGGAACCGGGCGACGAACTTGTCGTCGTCGGAGAGGTGCTCGGCGAGGATCTTCACCGCCACGGTGCGCTCGAGCACCCGGTCGGTGGCGCGGTAGACGGTCGACATCCCGCCCGAGCCGAGGCGGTCGCTCGAGCTCGTAGCGGTCGGAGATCACCGAGTTCATCGGCCTGCCTCTCGCGGCGCCCGCTCCGGGCCGATCCCGCCGCTGCCGCTCTGGCCGGGCGCCTCCGGTCGGCTCTGCGCCGGGGCCGTCGTTGCCGGCCGGCGGGGTCAGGTTCGGGCTCCTCGGCCCCGCCATCGTCGGCGGGCTCGGGCTCCGAGGTGGTCGTCTCGGGCTCGGTCGTCGTCTCCGTGGTCGTCTCCGCCGGCTCCGAGGTGGTCGTCGAGGTGGTCGTCTGCTCGGCCCGGAGGTCGCCGGTTGCGCCGGCCGCGCATTCGGAGGGCTGCGAGGCGAGCTCCTCGATCTGGTCGCGCTGCCTGGACGAGCCCGGTGTCGCACCTCGCCCTCGACCTGCGCCGGCAGGCCTGCGACGCCGTCGGCGAAGTTCCTCGCCTGCTCGGCGGCGAGCGCGCAGTCCTGGTTCTGGACGTTCTCCTCGACCGCGTTCGAGGTAGGAGAGCAGCTCGTTCGCGTCGTCGGGCGGGATCGTCGCCGTCCTGTCCGAGCCGCACCCCGCGCCCGCGCCGACGCAGGCCCGCGACGAGCGCGAGGGCGAGCTCGAGAGCGGATCCCTGCCGGAGTGGCACCGCGGCGATACTAGTAATCAGTCCCGAGCGGTCCGCCATCACCGCCCTCACTGCCCGACGAACAGCCGCCGGGCGAGGTGCTCGGGCAGGTCGGTCGCCATGATCGCGTCGGCGGCGCGGTCGATGTCGTAATCGACCCGATGGAAGGTCGCGGTCCAGGCGTCGGTGTCGAGCTCGAGCCAGGCGGCGCGCGGATCGCCGTCGCGCGGCTGGCCGACGCTGCCCGGGTTGATCAGCCAGCGCCCGTGGGAGAGATCGAGGACCGTCCCCGCGCCGGCCTGGGCGCCGCGGGCGTCGTGCGGGCTCCCGGCGCCCTCCTCCGGGATCGCGAAGTAGAGCGCGACGTGGGAGTGGCCGATCGAAGCTGACCCGGCGCGCCTGGGCGCGGATGCACTCGGCCGCCTGATCGGGCCAGAGGACGTACTCCCAGACCGGGTCGCGCGGCGAGGCGTGGTAGAGCGCCACCGCCGGCTCCTCGTCGGCCGGCTCGAGCCCGCGAGAGGAACTCGGAGGCCGAGGGCTCGAGGCGCTCCCTGGTCCAGCCGACCGCCGCCGCGGCGGCCGGCGAGAAGGTCGAGATGTCGAGCCGATCGAGCACGGCGAGGTCGTGGTTGCCGACCAGCGTGCGGGCGCACCGCTCGCGCGGTCAGGCTGGCGCATCGGTTCGGCTCGGCGCCGTAGCCGACGACGTCGCCGAGGCACCATCGCTCGTCGACCGCCGCCGCGTCGCTCGCGGCGAGCACGGCCTCGAGGGCGGGCAGGTTGGCGTGGATGTCGGAGAAGATCGCGAGTCGCATCTGTCTGGCCGCGGGAGGGGGCGACTATCGTAGGCGGCGATGAGCTTCCGGGCGCGATCCGTCGCAGTCCGAGTCGGCGGGGTGGCGGTGGCGATGATCCTCGTGGCCGAGGCGGCGGTCTGGCTGCTCTCCCCGGCCGAGGATCTCGCCCGAGCCGGTTCCCGTCGACGCGGCCGACTACCTGCCCGCCGCCGAGATCGAGCGGGCAGAGGACTACCGGAGCGGGCAGCGCCGGCTCTTCCTCGCCGGGCTCGGGATCGAGGTCGCGATCCTCTTCGCGGCGGCGGCGGGCAGGCCGCAGGCGGTCCGCCGCGGCTTCGACCGGCTTGCGAGGCGACCGGTGCTCGGCGCCGCGGCGGTCGGGATCGCGATCGCGATCGCCACCGCGATCGCCTCGGTCCCGACCGGGGTGATCGCCCACGAGCGTGCGGTCGACGTCGGGCTCTCCACCCAGTCGCTCTCCTCGTGGAGCTGGGACCTCGCCCGCTCGGCCGGGATAACCGCGCTGCTCACCGGCGGCGGGACGGCGCTCCTGATCGCCCTGATCCGTCGCTTCCCGCGCGGCTGGTGGATGCCCGGTGCGGCCGCGCGTCGTCGCGCTGACGATCGTCTTCACCTGGGTCGCGCCGGTCGTGCTCGCGCCGATCTTCAACGACTTCGAGCCGCTGCCGCGAGAGAGCCGTTCGCGGGCCGAGGTGCTCGAGCTGGGCCGCGAGGCCGGCGTCGACATCGGCGAGGTCTACCGGGTCGATGCGAGCCGCCGGGTGCAGCTCCCTGAACGCCTACGTCGATGGAATCGGCTCGTCCAAGCGGGTCGTCCTCTACGACAACCTCCTCGAGGCGGCGGAGCGTCCCGAGCTCCGCTCCGTCGTCGCCCATGAGCTCGCCCATGTCGCGCACGCAGACATCCGCCGCGGCATCCTCTACGTCGCGATCGTCGCCCCGTTCGGGACTGCTCTTCGTCCGCGAGCTCGGGGGCGCGATCGCGGCCCGCTCGGGCGCCGATGCCCGGCTGCCGGCGGCGATCCCCGCCTACCTGCTGGCGATCACGATCGCCGCGTTCGCGCTCAACGTCCCCGGCAACCAGCTCTCCCGCGCGGTCGAGAGCGCAGTGCCGACGCGTTCGCGCTCGAGATCACCGGCGATCCGCGGGGGCTGATCGACCTGCAGAGGAGGCTGGCGAACGCGAACCTCTCCGACCCGGACCCGCCCGGGTGGACGAAGGCGCTGTTCGGCACCCACCCGCCGACGGTGGAGCGAATCGGCGCGGCGCTGGCGTTCGAGCGCGAGCGCTAGGCGGCCGAGTCGCGAAACGAGTCCGCGGTGGCGCCGAGGCCCTCGTCGAGCGTCCGCGTCGCCGACCACTCGAGATCGCGCCGGGCGAGCGCCGGATCGATCGCGATCCGCTGCACCTCGCCGGGGCGAGCGGGCTCGAAGCGCGGCGCGAACTCGGTCCCGCAGGCGGCGGCGATTCGCCGGCCGAGGTCGAGGACGCTCGTCTCGAGGCCGGTGCCGATGTTGTAGGGGCCGCCGGCGGGCGCCCCCGAGGCGGCGAGGAAGGCGTCGGCGACGTCGCCGACGTAGATGTAGTCGCGCGTTTGCTCGCCGTCTCCGAAGACCTTCGGGGTTCCGCCGTCGAGCATCGCGCCGCAGTAGATCGCGACCACGCCCGCCTCGCCATGCGGGTCCTGACGCGGCCCGTAGACGTTGCCCAGCCGCAGCGCGATCGCGTCCACCCCGTGGAGGCGCGCGTAGAGGTCGAGGTAGTGCTCGGCGCAGAGCTTCGAGAGCCCGTAGGGGGCGTCGGGGCGGCACTCCGCGTGCTCGTCGAGGGGCAGGCCGCGTCCATCGCCCTCGCCGTAGATCGCGCCGCCGGTCGAGGCGAACAGCAGGCGACAGCCCTCCTGGCTTCGCGCTCGCTCGAGCAGGGCGATCGTTCCGGCGACGTTGAGGTCGAGGTCGTAGATCGGATCGGCGACCGAGCGGCGAACGTCGATCTGGGCGGCGAGGTGGAAGACGGCCTGCGGATCCGCCGCCGCGAACGCCGCCGCGACCGCGGTCTCGTCGGTGATGCTGCCGACCTGCAGGGTCGCGCCGGCGGCGATCGCCGCCGGCGAGGTTCTCGCGCCTGCCGGAGGAGAGATCGTCGAGCACGGTCACCTGGTCGCCGCGCGCGATCAGCGCGTCGACGACATGGGATCCGATGAATCCCGCCCCACCGGTGACCAGCGCCCGCATCGCCGCAAGCTTATCTTCGTAAGATCGGATCGTGGACGCGGGCACGCAAACCGACCCTCTCGCGGTCCTGAGGGACCGGATCACCGAGGCCGCGGCCACCCTCCAAGGCGCCGACCTCGGCGCTCGGCTGACGCTCGAGCGGCCGCCCAAGCCGGAGCTGGGGGACTACTCGACGAACGCGGCGATGCTGCTCGCGCCGGCCCTGGGCGAGCCCCCGAGGGCAGTCGCCGAGCGGCTTCGCGAGGCCCTGACCGAGTGCCTCGGGGAGCGAGCGCGGCAGGTCGAGGTCGCCGGGCCGGGCTTCGTCAACCTCTTTCTCGACGATCGCTGGCACCGCGAGGCAACCGCCGAGATCATCGCCGCCGCACGCTTCGGAGCCGGCGAGGAGGGTGGCGGCGACCGGATCCTGCTCGAGTTCGTCAGCGCCAACCCGACCGGGCCGATCACCGTCGCCGCGGGCCGGGGGGCGAGCTACGGCGACTCGCTTGCACGGATCCTCGAGTTCAGCGGGCATCGGATCGAGCGCGAGTACTACATGAACGACGCGGGCACTCAGATCGACCAGTTCGCGGCCTCGATCGCAGCCAGGATGCGCGGCGAGGAGCCTGCCGAGGGCGCCTACACCGGCGAGTACGTCCTCGCCCTCGCCGAGGAGCTCCGCGCCGAGGGGATCGCCGCCGACGACCCCGAGCGGCTCCGCGTCGCCGGGGTCGAGCTGATGCGGGAGCGGATCGAGGCCAGCCTCGAGCGCTACCGGGTGCGCTTCGACACCTGGTCCTCGGAGCGTGCTCTGCAGCAGGCTGGCGCGCTCGAGGGCGCGATCGGCGAGCTGCGAGAGCGCGGCCACGTCTACGAGAGCGAGGGCGCGGTGTGGCTCCGGACCTCGAGCTTCGAGGACGACAAGGACCGGGTGCTGGTCCGCAGCGACGGCCAGCCGACCTACTTCGCCACCGACATCGCCTACCACCGCGACAAGCTCGCCCGCGGGTTCGAGCACCTGATCACTCCCCTGGGGGCCGATCATCACGGCTACGTCCCGCGGATGAAGGCCGCGCTCGCCGCGCTCGGCCATCCGCCCGAGGTCTACGAGGCGCCGATCATGCAGCTGGTAAACATCGTCGAGGGCGGCGAGCGGGCGCGGATGTCGAAGCGCAAGGGGGAGTTCATCACCCTCGACGCGCTGATCGACGACATCGGCGTCGACGCGGCGCGGTACTTCATGGTCCAGCGAAGCAACGACACGACGCTCGACCTCGACCTCGAGCTGGCCCGTTCGACCTCGCAGGAGAACCCGGTCTACTACGTGCAGTACGCCCACGCGCGCATGGCGAGCATCCTGCGAAAGGCCGAGCGGGAGACCCAGGCCGCGCTCGATGATGCGACGGCGCTCGCCGGCGCGAGCCTGGGCGCCGAGGCCGAGGACGCCGAGCGGGCGCTCGTCAGGCGGCTGCTGGAGCTGCCGGCGGAGGTGCAGACGGCGGCGACGCGCCGGGCCCCGCACCGTCTCTGCGCCTACGCCGCGGGCACGGCCGCCGACTTTCACGCCTTCTACCGCGACTGTCGCGTGGTCGGCGCCCCGGCCGAGATCGAGCGGGCGCGGCTGGCGCTCTGCGTGGCGACGAAGCGGACGATCGCGACGACGCTAGACCTGCTCGGGGTCTCGGCTCCCGAGTCCATGTAGACCGGGCCGCCGTCGAGGTGCGGTCAGAGGCCGCGGCGGCCGACGACGAAGGGGACGGTTCGAAGCAGCAGGCGGATGTCGCCCCAAAGCGACCAGTTGGCGACGTAGAGGTAGTCGAGCTTGACCATCTCGGCGAGCGGCAGGCTGCGCGAGGAGCCGAGGATCTGCCAGTGCCCGGTCATGCCGGGCCGGATCTCGAGCCGGCGGCGATACCAGCCCTCGATCTGGCGATCCTCGTCGGGAACCAGCGGGCGTGGCCCGACCAGGCTCATCTCGCCGCGCAGGACGTTGAAGAGCTGGGGAAGCTCGTCGATCTGGGTGCGCCGCAGGAACCTCCCGACGCGGGTCACCCGAGGATCGGCGGCGATCTTGAACAGGCCGGCCGCGCCCTCGTTGAGATGCGCGAGCTCGTCGCGAAGCTGCTCGGCCTCGTCGACCATGCTGCGGAACTTGAGCATCACGAAATGGCGTCCGTGAAGGCCGACTCGTTGCTGACGGAAGAGGATCGGGCCGGGGGAGTCGAGGCGGACCGCGATCGCAACGACGAGCAGAAGCGGCGACGCGGCGAGCAGCACGATCGCCGAGCCGAGCAGGTCGAACGAGCGCTTCAGCAGGCGCGAGGAGCGGGTGATCTCGAACCGCCGCATCCCGAGGAGCGTCATCCCGTGCAGGTGATCGAGCTCGACCGAGGATCCGGCGACGCTCGAGGCCTGCGGCAGGACGCTGACCTTGACGCCGTAGCTCTTCAGCTCGCGGATCAGGTAGAGCAGGTCATCGCGCCCCTCGGTGTCGAAGGCGAGAATCACCCGGTCGATCCTGTCGTCGACCATCAGCGGGCGCAGGCGCTCCGGGAGCTGCACTCGCTCGCGCTCGCCCGGAGCCCCCGGAGCAGGAACGCTGCCGACGAGCTCCGCGTTCACCGCGGAGCTCAGGGCCAGCTTCTCGCGCACGTAGTCGGCGGTGCGGGTCGTTCCCACGAGCAGGCAGCGCTCTGGCGCCGTCAGCCGGCGGGCGAGCGTGCGGACGAGCGGGCGGATCACCAGCAGGCCTCCGAGAAGAGCGATGAAGATGATCGCGATCTCGGCCTGCTCGAGCGCGCCGCCCGCCCAGACCTGGCTACCGACCACCATCGCCAGGACCGCGATCGCGGCGAGCCCGAACAGCGCCGGCACCTCGTCGAGGGTCGTCTTGTGGAGGAGGTGCTCGTCTCGCTCGTAGAGCCCCATCATCTTCGCGATCAGGACGAATGCGAGCGGGACGAGCGGGGCCGCCAGGGTCAGGTTGCCCTCGAAGGCGATGCCCCCGAGGAGGATCGCGACGCTCATCGCGGCGACGTCGCCGGCCGCCAGCAGGCGCCGATAGAGGGAGTCGCCGTACCAGCTCGCGCGGCCGGCGCTGACCGCCGGAACCTGATCAAGCTCGGGACGTGCCGTCGGCGCCGACGCTCGAAACGTTCGTTCGGCTTCAACCTCGACGGTTCCGCTCACGTTCCCCTCCACCTAAGAGCTGATCGGTAATGCGCATCTTCCCCTTGAGCGGGCAGACTAGCTGACCAGCCAAAGTACCGCGCCGGTACTAGCCGAAACGCGGTAATTAACGCATCAGGCGGGCAAACTCGCGCAGGAGCCGGGCCGGGGGCTGCCCAGTTCCCATCGATATCGCCTCCGCGCACCGCCTTCGCGATCACGGGAACCGACGGCTACTGCGCGGGTGGGGCGTTCCTACTGCGCGGGTGGGGCGTTCGCGCGGTGCCGCGTCGAGCGGCCCGAGGCGGCCCGGAGCAGGCCGCTGGCGACGACGAGCGCCAGAACGATCCACAGCAGCGTCGTCATCGGGTATCCGGTGAACGGAAGGTTTCCGGCCGAGCCTTCAGCCGTCGGGCCTCCGCCGCCGCCTCCGGCAGCGGGATTCTCGGCGCCATCAGGGTTGCCGCCGCCGCCGTCGGCGGGGTTCTCGTCACCACCGCCGCCGCCCGGGTTGTTCCCGCCGCCGTCGTCGGGGTTCTGGCCGCCCCCGCCTCCGCCGGGCGTGTACTGGTCGGTCGCAGCCGTCTGGGCGCCGGCCACCGCCGGCGCGACTACGATGCCGACCACCAGTGCGGCGAGGGCAAGAAAAGCTGATGATCGTGCGCGCCCGCTGTTCAACTCTTTCCTTCCCCTCCACTCATCAGAACCCCGATATCGGCTCACCGGCCAGGGCCGCAGTGTACAGGTATCAATGACGTCTCAAGGCAGTTCGCCGCGTCGGCCGCCGAGTCCTTCCCGCGCCCACACCGGTCGCTCCTCGACGGTGCCGAGCGCGCTGCGGACGCGGCGCGCGATCGTGTTCGGGGTCTCGTTCGCGCTCGTCGCCTACCTCGCGCTGCGTGGTGGCGCCTACGACGCCGTGGTCCGCCAGGAGCTCGGCCTCGTCCTCTGGGCGGCGCTGGCGCTCGGTCTCGCCACCGGGATCGTGCCTCGCGCCGATCTTCGCGGGGTCACGCTGCTGCCGCTCGCGCTGATCGGCGGTCTCGCGGCCCTCACGCTGCTGAGCCTCGCCTGGAGCCCGAGCGCCGAGCGGACCTTCTCCGAGCTCGCCAGGGTGGTGCTCTACGGCGGCATCCTGGCGACTCCCGCGCTCGCCCTCAACCGCTACACCTGGCGTGCGGCGGCCGGCGGGATCGTCGGCGCGGCGCTTGCGGTGAGCGCGTTTGCGGTCGCGACCCGGCTCGCTCCCGCGACCCTCCCCTTCGACCGGGTCGCCGAGTTCTTCTCCACCGACCGTCTCTCCTATCCGCTCGACTACTGGAACGCGGTTGCGGCCTGGGGGGCGATCGCGGCGACGGCCGGCCTCGCATGGAGCGCGCACACCCGGGTGGCATGGGCGAGAGCGGCCTGCGTCGGCCTCGTGCCGGCCGCGGTGCTCTGCGTCTACCTGACCTACTCCCGCGCCGGGACGATCGGGCTGATCGTGGGCGCGGCGGCAGTGCTCGCGCTCAGCGCCAATCGCTGGACGGTCGCGGCTCACACGGTGGTCGTCGCGGCAGCGAGCGCGGTGGCGATCGCCGTCGTTCGCGGCGAGCCGGCGATCGCCGACGCAACCGGCGGGGCGGGGGGACAGCGGGTCGCGCTCGCGCTGCTTGCCGGCATGGTCGTCTGCGCCGCCGTCGGCCTGCTCGGCGCCGGCTCGCGACTCGATCACTTCCGGCTCGGCCCGGGCACCGGGCGCCGGGCGGTCGCCGCCGCGGCGGCCGCCGGTCTCGCCATCGGCCTGCTTGCCGGGGGGGCGGGGGCGCTCGGGGAAGCCTGGGAGCAGTTCCAGGACGAGCGCACCACGGTGGTCTCCGACGATCCGGCGGCTCGCCTGACGACGGCCGGGGGAACCCGCAGCGAGGTCTGGGACGCCGCCCTCGACGCCTTCCGAAGCGAGCCGCTCGCGGGCATCGGGCCCGGCACGTTCGAGCTCTACTGGAACCAGAACGCGAGCGTGCCCGAGTACATGCGGGACGCGCACTCGCTCTATCTCGAGAGCCTCGCCGAGCTCGGAGTGCCCGGACTCCTGCTGATCCTGGGCGTGCTCGGGAGCGCGTTGTGGCTCGGGATTCGCACCTGCCTCACGGCAGAGCGCTCCTCCGAGCGCGCCGCGGCGACCGCGATGGCCGCCGCCGCGATCGTCTTCGCGGTCGTTGCGGGGGTCGACTGGATGTGGGAGGAGACCGCCGTCACCGTGCTCGGCCTCGGCTCTCTGGGTGTGCTCCTCGCCGGCGGACGGGACCGGCGCGCGCCGGGTTTGAGAGGGCCGGCGCCACGCGTTCTCGTCACCTCCTTCGCGGTCCTGGCGGCGCTCAGCCAGGTGCCGGGCCTTGTGTCGGAGGCGCGCGTCCGCGAGTCGAGCGAGGCGCTCAGCGCCGGGCGTGAGGCCGAGGCCGGAGCCCTCGCCGGGGACGCCGTCGAGGCGGAGCCCTGGGCGTCTACTCCGCACATGCTCAGCGCCGCCGTGGCGACCGCGCGCGGTGACTTCCGGCAGGCGCGGACGAGCGTCGAGAGGGCGATCGCGAACGATCCGGAGGATTGGCGGCCGCGCCTGGCGCTGGTCCAGATCGAGCTGGCCCGCGGCGATCGCGACGCGGCGCGCCAGGGGTTCGAGGCCGTCCCCGGACTGAGCCTGCCGGCGGCCGTTCCCTACGAGGAGTTCGCCCCGCTGGCGAGAGACCGGGCCCTGCTCGCCGCCGCGCGGGGTGGGTGCCTCGCCTTCGCCTTCGGAGCATGTGACCTCGACACCAAGCTGTTTGGCCGGGCGGACTGCCGCACTGACACCGATCGCGCGGTGACGACGATCGAGGTCGTCCACGGCGTGCGCCTGGACCAGGCGGCGGCGATCAAGAGCTCGGCGGGCGGCGAGACGCTGTACTACGTTGCCGGCCTCGTCGACGGTGAGCTCACGACCTGGGTCGTCGACGCAGCCGCGTACCGCGCTGAGGGGCAGTTCTCGATCGCGCTCGACCGGGCGGCGATCAGCGCCTCGAGCCAGCCAGACGCCTTGGGTGCGGACGCGCTTGGCGTTTCGGGCGGTGACGAGGGCGCGCGGGTCGCCAGAGCGTGCGCCGAGGGTCCTTGAGCGAAGCGGCGCAGGCGTCGATATCGCCGCATGCGAACAGCTAGAGTCGGATCCCGAGATCGGATCGCGCTAGGCAGCAGGGGCCGTCGAATGACCAACGAGGAGAAACCGAATCTGGAGCGCTCCGGCGCCGACGCCGGCGAAGCGGCGTCCGAGCCCGATGGTGACGAGCGGACGCTGGCCGCGCGGGTGCGGAGCTGGCGCGCGGAGCGCCGCGAAGCCTCGAGCGGCGCGCAAGAGGAGGGCGCGGACGCCGCCGGGGACGCCGACGTCGCGTCCGAAATCGCCGCAGGCGAATCCTCCGGGGCCGACGATCCGGCAGACCTGAAGCTGGCTGATCCATCGAGCGAGCCGGACGAGGCCGATGTCGAGGGCGCCGACGAGACCGTGCCCGAGGACGATCGGGAGGGGGCGGAGCGATGGCTTCCCCGCGGCGCCACGCCGCGTCCCCCCCGGCAGGCCCGGATGACGCCACCGAGCACCGCGGCGACCGCGCCGGGACTCGCCATCGAGCCGGAGCCGCTCGCCGCAACCGCGCCAGCGCAGCCGGCCGAATCGCCCGCTCAGGCGATCGACCCACAGGACCCGCTGCGCCCGAGCGAGCCTGCGAACGCTGGGCTGCCGGGCGCCCTCGACGAGCTCCACCGGCGGGTGAACGCGGTCGAGCGTCGCGCGATGGAGTCGCTCGAGGTTGAGATCAGGACCCAGCAGGAGGCGCTCGGCGCGCTCGCCGAGCAGCGGACCGGGCTGGAGTCGGAGGTGCACGCCGATCGCAAGAGAATCGTCGCCACGGCGGCGAAGGCCGGGGAGCTCGAGGCTGAGGTCAACGCCCAGCGCGAGAGCATCGCCGCGACGCTGACCGCTCAGAGGCGTCTCGAGCGCGAGCTCGCCAAGCACCGGGACTCGATGGAGGTCACCGTGCGCGAGCTCCGCGAGCAACTCGAGCTGGCCCGCGAGGCGCTCGCCGAGCGGGCGGGTGGCGAGGACCCGGATACCGCGACGAAGGTCGAGCTCGAGCGCGCGCGCGCCGAGACGGCCGAGGCGAGCAGGGAGGCGGCCGACGAGCTCGGGCGCCTGCGCGCCGAGACCGCGAAGGCCCGGAGGGAGACGGCCGGCGAGCTCGAGCACCTTCGCATCGAGACCGCCGAGGCGCGGAGGGAGGCGGCGGGCGAGCTCGAGCGCGAGCGCGAGCTGCGCGCCGGGGAGCTCGATCGCCTGCGCGCCACGCTCGAGCAGGCGCGCGAGCGTTCGGCCGAGCTCGCTCAGGCCGAGATCCTCAAGATTCACGAGAGCTACAGTCGCGAGCAGGCCGCGGTGCTCGAGGCGACCCGGTCGATGCTCACCCGGATCGAGGCGCTCGACGCCAAGGTGGCCGAGGTGGACAGCCGTGCGCGGATGGGGGACGAGCTCGCCAAGGCCCTGAACCGCTATCAGGACCAACATCGCAGCGAGCCCGAGACCGACGAGGAGGGTCGCATCGACATCAACGCGGCGAGCTTCGAGGACCTTCGGAGCCTCGGGCTGTCGGTCACCCAGGCAGCGCGACTGGTGGCGCTCCGCGACGCCCGCGGCGGCTTCACGTCGAAGGACGAGATCGGCGAGCTGCCGGGCCTGCCGAGCGAGCTCATGACGGAGCTGCTGACGCGGGTTCATCTCTGACCGCGCGCTCCTCTCGGGCCGCTGGGCGGGAAAGGGCGATGCCACCCCCGGAGCGCGATCGCCGCCGCGTCCTCGTCATCCTGCACGAGAGTGAGCTCGGGGGCGCCTCGCGGGCGGTCCTTCGCTGCGTCCCCGGCCTCGAGGAGAGGGGCTGGCGGTTCGAGTTCCGCGTCCCCGCCACCGGCAGCCTCGCCGCGCACCTCCGTGCCGAAGGCCGCAGGGTCGAGCTGGCCGGTCGGCCGTTCGCCTACAGCCTCGCCGCACTTCGCCTCCCGCCCGGCGCGGTCGCTCGCGCCCGGGAGACGCCGGCCTACGTGAGGGCGTTCCGGCGCCTGCTCGCGGATCGTCCCCCCGGCCTCGTCCACGCGAACTCGCACACGACGCTGCTCGACGCCGCGCTCGCCAAGCGGGCCGGGGTGCCGACCGTGTTCCACGTCCACGAGATGTTCGGCGACTCGCTCAAGTGGGAGCTCGGCCGCCGGCTTGCGTTCCGCTCCGCCGACCGGGTGATCGCGGTCTCGAACGCCTGCGCCGACGCGCTCTCGCGCGGATCGCGCCGGCCGACCGTCATCCACAATGGTGTCGCCCTGCCCGAGCGGGTCGCGGGCCGGCCGGATCGCGGGCCCGGGCTGATCGTCGGCTCGGTCGGGGTGATCTCGCGGCGCAAGGGCACCGACCTTCTGGTCGCTGCGGCGCGGCTCGCTCGCGAGCGCGAGCCGGGGCTTCGCTTCGAGCTGGTCGGCGCCGCCAGCGAGCCACTCGACGCGCGCTGGGCGGAGGCTGTGCTTCGCGACGCTCGCGCTGCCGGGATCGAGTATCGCGAGAGCGCCGACGTCGCGGCGTGCCTGCGCCGCTGGGACCTGTTCGTTCTGCCCTCGCGCCGCGATCCATTCCCGCTCTCCAGCCTGGAGGCGATGGCGGCCGCGGTCCCCGTCGTCGGCACCGCGGTCGACGGGATCGCTGAGCAGATCGGCTCCGCGGGAATCCTCGTCGCCCCGGAATCGCCCGAACGGCTTGCCGACGCGATCGTCGATCTGGCGCGCTCTCCCGAGCGCCGGCTGGCGCTCGGGGAGGCGGCTCGGGCCAGGGTGGGGCGGGAGTTCACGATCGCCACCCAGGTCGAGCGCATCGACGCGGTCTATCGCTCCGCGGTTGGCCTCGCCTAGGTTGGTGAGCGCGATGGTGGAACCGATTGCGCTCGCGGCCGACTACCTGATCTTCCTGCGCGGCGCGGAGCGCAGCTTCGTGCACATGGCCGCCGCGTTCCCGGAGGCACCGATCTACACCATCGCCTACAGCTCCCGGGCGACGGACGGCCGCTTCGAGGGGCGGGCGATCAGGACCTCCTACCTCCAGCGCGTCGGCCTCAACCGGCGCTGGTACCGCTATGCGCTGCCGTTGCTACCGCGGGCCGCCGAGTCGCTGCCCGTCGCGGGATACCCCGTGGTTGTTTCCTCGAGCTTCGGCTTCGCGCACGGCGTCAGGCCGTCTCCGGGCGCTCGGCACGTGTGCTACTGCCATTCGCCGTTTCGCCAGGCGTGGCACGAGAACGCTCGTGCGCTCGCCGCGACGCCGCGGCTTGCCCGCCGCTACGCGGCTCGCTCGCTGGCGCGGATGCGCGAGTGGGATCTCGCCGCCGCGCGGCGGGTGACGACCTACGTCGCCAACTCCGCGATCACGCGAGAGCGCGTCGCGGAGCTCTACGGCCGGGATTCGGAGGTCCTGCATCCGCCCGTCGAGGTCGATCGCTTCAAGCGGGGCGTTCCCGAGGACTACTTCCTCTACGTCGGCGAGCTGGTCGCGCACAAGCGGCCGGAGGCCGCGATCGAGGCCGCGCGGCTCGCCGGCCGGCCGATCGTCGTCGTCGGCGAGGGCCCCGAGCGCGGCCGTCTGAGAGCTCGGTACGGGGAGCACGCGCGCTTCCTCGGGCGCGTCGGCGACCGTGAGCTGGCAGGGGTCTACAGCCGGGCGCTGGCGCTGGTGATGCCGAACGTCGAGGAGTTCGGCATCGTCGCGGTCGAGGCCCAGGCTGCCGGCCGGCCGGTTCTCGCGGTGGGCCGCGGAGGGGCGCGCGAAACGGTGATCGACGGAGTCACGGGGATCCTGCTCGACAGCGACGACCCGCGGACGCTCGCCGAGGCGATGCGTGAGGTCGATTTCGGCCGCTTCGATCCGAGCGCGTGCCGGCGCAACGCCGAGCGCTTCGCCGCCGAGCGCTTCCGCGCCCGCCTGCGCGAGATCGTCGCCCGAACACCCCCCGGGGCTGGATAGGGGATCCGGGCCGAGGCTAGACTGGCGGCGTGCGCGCTCGCTTGGGCAGCCTGCCAACCGGCCGACGGCGAACGACGCAGGCTTCGACCGCGGCACTGGCCGCGCTCACGCTTCTCGGCGCGCTGATCCTCGGCTTGGCGCCCGGCGTTCTCACCCTGAGCGCGACCCTCGGCCTGCTGGCCGTCGGGATCGCGGCGTTCGCCGCGCGGCTCATGCGTGAGGCGCTCGGGCGCGTCTGGGCGCGAGCGTCGGCGGACCCACGGCGGGACGCGGCCGCGCCGCCGCCGGCCACCGGCGTCAACCTTCGCTGGTCGCGCCGGCTCTTCTACCTCGGCGCGTTGACGGTCGGCCTCGCCAGCTTCAACGTCGGCTTCGGCCTCACCTTCTCTCAGTTCGCGTTCCTGCTCGCGCTTGGCGGCGCGCTGTTCGCCGTCCTGCGCGGGCACGGGATCCCACTCCTGCCGACGGCGCTCATCGTCGGGACCGCGACGTTCGCCTTCGGCGGCGTGATCAGCTCCTTCGGCGCGCCACTCCCCGGGCGCTCCGCCGGCGAGGTTCCGCAGGCGATCTACGTGATGGGGCTCTGGGGCTTCGCCGCGGCGATGGTCCTGCGAACCCGTCGGCAGGTGCTCACGGCGCTCACGCTGTGGACCGTCTCGATCGCGATCGACGGCGCCGGCGCGATCGCGCAGGTGGCCGGAAGCGATTGGCTCGTCGGCCCGCTCGAGGGCAACAGGGCAACCGCGTTCCTTCCCCACCCGAACGACCTCGGAGGCGCCTGCGGGATCGCGCTGATCCCGGCGCTCCTGCTCGCCACCGCTCGGGTTCCGGAGTGGCGGCGGCCGGCCACGGCGCTGCGTTGGCTGGTCGTCGCGCTGATCGCCGCCGGGGTTGTGCTCTCGGCCTCGGTGGCGGGCATGGCGACGGCCGCGGTCGCCGTGGTCATCTGGCTGAGCTCGCCGCTGGTCCGAACGCCGACGCGGGCCGCTGTCCTGGCCGCGCTCGGGGTGGCGATGGTCGCCGTCCTGCTGATCGGCGGCGATGATGTGACCTCGCCCGGTGAGCGGCTCAAGCAGGTGACCAGCGCGTCTGGATCCGGTCCGGAGGCGGGCAGCGGCGAGGAGCGGATCAAGATCGTCGAGACCGTCTGGCCGCGGATCGTCGAGAACCCTCTGGTCGGAACCGGTCTCGCCGACGGCGGCGAGCCCGTGACGATCACGGCCAACGGCCAGACGCGTCCATATCAGGCGCACGGGGCGCCGCTGGCGGCCTGGTACGAGGCCGGGATCGCGGGCCTGGTCGGGCTCCTGCTCGTCTTTGGAAGCCTGGCTCGCACGGGTTGGCGCTCGCTGCGGGCGGCGCGCAACCGTCTCGACCTGCAGGTCGGCTGGGCGTTGCTGGCCGGGTTCGGGGCCTTCGTCGTCTGGTCGATGACGGTCCCCTTCGTCTTCCAGCAGTACGCCTGGTTCTCCGCCGTAGCTGTGCTCGCCTGGGGGCTGCGCCGCGACGCCGCGCCCGCACCGAAGTCGGCGCCGGCGTGGGCGCGCGGCGGCCAGGCCGTCGCGCTACGCGCTCCTCAGCCGGCAGGCCGCTGAGCGCCGCTCAGCCTGCGGCCCCGGCGCAGCAGCCGATTCGGGTTGGCCGCGTAGAAGCGGGCCGCGCTGCGCATGTGATGGCGGGTGGCCGGGCCGGTGAGCGAGGAGCGGCTCGCGGCGCGGTGGTCGTGGAAGACGCGCACGGTCGGGTCGTAGCGCAGCCGGAAGCCTGCGCCGGCGAGGCGAACCCCGAAGTCGACGTCCTCGAAGTAGAGGAAGTAGCGAGGATCGAATCCGCCGAGCGAGTCGAACGCCGTTCGGCGCAGCAGGAGAAACGCGCCCACGGCCCATTCGACGTCGACCGGGGAGCTCGACCGGACGACGTCGGGGCGGCGCCCGGTGAACCGCCGGACGATCAGATCGACCGGGCTCGGAACCACGCGCGCCGAGTCCTGCAGGCTGCCGTCGGGGAGGATCAGCGCGGGCGCGACGGCTCCGACCTCGGGGGCCTCGAAATGGCGTGCGAGCGCGCCGAGATCGGCGGTCGAGCCGAGCCGCACGTCCGGGTTCAACAGGGCGAAGAGCGGGCCCCGAACCAAGGTTGCGCCGCGATTGACGGCCGCGGCGAAACCCTCGTTCGCGCAGGCGACGAGCTCGAGACCCGCCTCGAGCGCGACCCTCGCGGTCTCGTCGCCGGAGCCGTTGTCGACCACGATGAGACGCTCGAAGGCGTCGATCGTCTCCTCGCTCGCGACGAGCGCACGGAGATCGGCGGCGCTGTTGTGGGTGACGATGACTGCGTCCAAGGAGATCCTCGTTCGATTCGATCGTGCTGACGGCGCTGCTAGCTTGCCCGATCGTGTCCCGCTTCGCCGGCGCGAGCGCCAGGCCGCCGATCAGGGTCCTGCAGGTGCTGGTCGGCGCCGCCGCGAGGACCGGGGGAGTGCCCGCCTTCGTCGGGGGCGCATCCGTCGAAGTCGAGAAGCTCGGTGTCGAGGTCAAGCTGCTCGCCACCGACCTCGCGCTGGCTCCCTGGGGCTGGGTGCAGCGCCAGCGGCGGATCGGCCCAGACGAGGTGCACCCGACGCTCGCGAAGCTCGACCTCGAGCTTCACCGTGCGCGCTTTCCACGCCGGCTCGCGAACTCCCGCGGGCTCGCGGCGGCGCTCGATCGCCTCACCGGCGAGTTTGACGTCGTTCACATCCACAACCTCTGGCAGTTCCCTCAGTACGCGGCCTACCGCGCGGCGCTTGCGGCTGAGGTCCCCTACGTCGTCTCTCCTCACGGCGGGCTCGACCCGTACCTGCGACAGCGCGGGCGGATCCGCAAGCGGCTGACGTCCTCGATGTGGCAGCGAGCGATGCTCGAGCGGGCCTCGCTGATCCACGTGACCACGGCCGCCGAGGAGCGCTCGATCGCGGACATCGCTCCGGCGGTGCGACGAGCCGTCGTTCCCTGCGGGCTCTACGTCGAGGACTTCGCGGCGCTCCCCGATTCCGGGCGCTTCCGCGATCGGCATCTGGGCGGCTTTCGCGGCCCGGTGATCCTCTTCCTCGGGCGAATCACCCAGAAAAAGGGAGTGGACGTCCTGATTCGCGCCTTCGCGCGGATCGGCGGGGAACCGGACGCGCGACTCGTGATCGCCGGGCCCGACGACGAGGGCATCCTTCCGAGCCTCCGAAGGGTCGCCCGCGAAAGTGGCGCCGCGCGCCGAATCGACTTCCCCGGCCCGGTCTACGGCGAGGAGCGCCGCGAGGCGCTGGCGAGCGCCGACGTGTGGGCGCTCTCCTCGCACACGGAGAACTTCGGCATCGCCGTCGTCGAGGCGATGGCGGCGGGACGGGCGGTCGTGATCAGCGAGGACGTGAACCTCGCCGAGGACGTCGCGGCGGCGGACGCGGGGGTGGTGGCCGAAGCGACCCCCGAGGCGTTCGCCGAGGGGCTGCGCGCGGTGCTCGCGGATTCCGCGCGCCGCCGCGAGCTCGAGAGTCGCGCCCCGGAGTTCGCGGCGCGATACGACTGGAGCGCGGTCGGGCCCCGTCTGCGCCGGATGTACGAGCGCGCCGCGGGCCGCTGAGCGACTCAACCGGCGAGCTCGGCGAGCCGGGGAGCGATCAGCTCGGCGACCCGATCCCAGGTGAGCTCGGAGATCGCCCGCGCGCGGCCGGCAGCGCCGATCTCGCTCGCGAGCCGCTCGTCGGTCAGCACCGCCAGCAGGGCGTCGGCGAGCGCCCCCGGGTCGCCTGGAGGCACGAGCAGGCCCGCGCCGCCGTGATCGAGGATCTCGGGAATCGCCTGCACCCGGGAGCCGACGCAGGGGACCCCATGCGCCATCGCCTCGATCAGGACCAGTCCGTAGGGCTCGTAGAGCGAGGGAAGGCAGAATGCGCGCGAGCGCCGGTAGAGCCCGGCGAGCTCGGCGCGATCGGAGATCTTCCCGTGTCCGACCACCCCGGGGAGGTCGAAGCGCCGCGGCGTCCCGACGACATCGAGCCGGGCATCGGGCAGGCGGTCGCGGACGATCGCGAAGGCATCGAGCAGGCACTCGCCGCCCTTGCGCTCGAAGTCCCTGCCGACGAACAGGATTCGCGGGCGCTCGGGCAGCTTCTCGGCCGGGGTGGCGTCCGAGAAGCTGAGCCCTCCGCCGACGATCGTGATCGCGCCCTCCGCGACCCCGTAGTCGCTGACGAGCGAATCCCGCGCGGCCGCGCCCATCACGAAGATGTGCGCGGCGCGCCGGTACATCTCGCGCTCGAGCATCAGCAGCTCGGCACGTTCACCCCTGGTGAAGGGCATCCACTGCGGCCAGCCCCGTTCGGCCATCAGCCGGGTCTGGTCGACGTAGTGCGCGCAGGGTCGCGGCTGGCCGGCGACCCAGCCGAAGACCTGGAGGGCGACGTCGTGCTGGCCGTCGCTCGCCGAGAGCCGCTTGGCGAGGGTCCTCGATAGCACCCGGTGGGCACGCCGGCTTGTGTGGAAGCGCGCCCGCCACGCTGCGCGGTCGCGCCTGAACGAGGCCGCCGCCAGCGCCAGACGCGCCGGCCCGGCCGGCGCGTAGTCGAGCCGCTCGATGCCGAACGAGCGGCGCTCGAGCGCGCTCAGCACCTGGTGTCCGACTCCGGACAGCGCGCTCGGCTCGGCGCCCTCGAGCAGGGCGAGCACCCGCACGCCTTCGCTCACCCGCTCGTCGGCCCGGAGGCCACGCTTCCCGCCACGCTCAGCGCCGCGCCCGGACCGCGTAGTGGGTCGCGAGGTTGTCGAGGCTGCGGCCGATCGCCCAGTCCTCGTAGCGGATATAGAGCGAGCGCAGGCGGGGAAAGGGCTCGAAGTAGTCCGCGCCGCGCCAGAGCGGGACGACGTCGAGCGCCTCCCAGGGCGCGAAGGCGCGGCGCAGGCCACGCGCGTCGCAAAGGTCGTAGTGAGCCGGGAAGACCTCGTCGAGATCGCGGCGCATCAGCCGCGAGACGATGCCGCGCCCGACCGTGTCGGGCAGCAGCCGGTTCGCGATCGCGTACGCCGCGTGGCGTCCGGAGAGAAGGGCCACGAGGCTGCCACCCGGACGCAGGTACCGCCGGAGCGCCGCCGCCGCCGCCTCGAGGTCGGCGACGTGCTCGAGAACCTGCCAGGAGACGATCAGATCGAAGCGGTTCTCGAGCGCCGGGAGATAGGTCGCCGCGTCGCCGATCACGGTCTCGTCATAGGCTCCGTCCGGAGCCAGCTCGAGCTCCTCGCCGGCGACGTCGAAGCCGACGTAGTGGCAATCGGCGGGCCGATCGTCGGGGGCGATCGTCGGCCGGCGGCCGCCGCCGAGGTCGAGCACGGAGGAGCCGGGCTCGAGGGCGGCGTTGACGGACGCCCAGAACTCCTCGCCCCACGGCTCGAGGTAGCGGTCCGCCCCTCGCTTCGGCCTCCCGGCGGAGCTCATGCTCGGCGGCCGCTCAGCATTCGAGCGTTCCCCCGAAGACCTGGCTGAGCTCGCAGGCGGCCGGCTTCGGAGATCCGTCGCTTCGGAAGACGCCGAATCCGGACTCGACCTGCTCGAGCGAGCTGGGCGAGGACCCGGGCTCGACGTCCGTGAGCCGATGAACGAGTGCCACGGGAACGTCCGGCGAGGCATCGACGGTCTCGATCATCTCGAGCAGCAGCTCGCTCTGCTCGGCTTCTGCAGCGGCGGCTGGAAACCCGGCGGCGGACTCCGTGGAGAGGCCCATCTCGGTGATCCAGATCGGGATCGAGTCATCGCCATGCTCGTCGCGCACGCTGCGCAGCCGCGCGAGCGCGAGCTCCATGTTGACCAGCCTGTACTCGCTGGAGATCGCCCCGGTGCCGTCGCCGGTGGGATAGGGGTGGGCGCCGATCCCGTCGAGCGATTCGGCGGCGCCGGCGGCGAGCATCGCCTCGAGGAACTCCGAGTCCGCGGTCGCGAACGAGCCGCTCACGGCGCTGGGGAAGAGGCCCCCGGAGATCACCGGCATCTCGGGATCGGCGGACTTGACCGCCGCATGGGCCGCCTGCAGCAGGGTGGTGAAGCGAACCGGGTCGGGAGCGGGGGGAAACAGGGAGGTGATGTTGGGCTCGTTCCAGACTTCGACACCGAGCGCGCGAGGGTACCGTCCGGCGAGCCGGCGCACGTACTCCGCCCATTGCGGCTCGAGCCCTGCGGCGGGCACCCCCGCCGAGCCCGGCTCGCAGGCGGGGCCCGTTGCTCGTGCCCAGCAGGGCGCGCCGATCGCGACGAGCAGGGGGCGCAGCCCGAGGCTGAGCGCCCGCTCGTAGCGGGCATCGAATCGGGTCCAGACCCACCGCTCGGGATCCGCCTGCACCGAGCTCCAGGGAACCGGGAACCTGCGAACCGGCATGGCGAGCGTCGCCTGGAGCTCGAAGGACCCGGGGCCCGGGTCCTCGTTGAACCCGAACTGCGTGCGCCCGGGCTCGAGCGCCGCCTCCGGCTCGCCGCAGGCGCCGAGCACCAGCGCGCAGAGCAGCGCGGCGCCGCCCAGGCCTCGCGCCCGCGCCCATGGTCGCGATAGGTCTCTGAGCTTCAGGTTCGAGTCCTCTGTCGAACGAGATCGGTCGCACCCTGCCGCGCGCGCATCCGCCGCCCCGGCCACGGGCGCGATCGCGACGCGCATACTATGGCGACCGATGAGATCGGCCTGCGCCGATCGCGAGCAGCAGGGGTCGAGACGTGCCGAGCACACCCGAACAACTTCAGCGGGACTTCTATACCGCGAACGCCGCGCGCTACGACGAGATGCACGTCGCCGACGACGATCCGCATGCCGCGGCCCTCGGCCTCGTCTCGGCGCTGATCGACGGCTACGGGTTCGAGAGCCTGCTCGATGTCGGCGCGGGCACGGGCCGTGGCCTCCGCCATTTCACCGACGCGCACCCGGGGCTCGATGCGGCCGGGATCGAGCCTGTCCGCGCGATGATCGAGCAGGCCGAGCGGCGGCATGGGATCGAGCCCGGGCGGATCATCGAGGGGAGTGGAGCCCGGATGCCCTTCGGGGACGAGCGCTTCGATGTCGTCTGCGAGTTCGGGGTCCTGCACCACGTCGCCGACCCGGCGGAGATCGTCGCCGAGATGACCCGTGTGGCCCGCCGCGCGATCTTCCTCTCGGACACGAACCGCTTTGGCGGCGGGGGCCCGCTCCATCGGGCCGGCAAATATCTCCTGTACCGGCTCGGGCTCTGGCCGACCGTCTACCGGCTGGCGACCCGGGGCAGGGGCTACCACCTCGATGCCGGTGACGGCGGCGTCGTCTACTCCTACAGCGTCTACGACTCACTGCCGATGCTCAACCAATGGGCCGATCGCGTCTTCCTCGTGCCGACCGCGCCGGCGCGCTCCGGTTGGTTCCATCCGCTCTTCGGAGTTCAGACGGTGCTGCTCTGCGCGCTGCGCGACGGCTAGCCGGTGCGAGTTCGAGCCACGTGCGCCCGCTAGGATCGCCGCGATGACGGCAGGGAGAGCGCTCAAGGTAGGGATCAAGAACGCGGTCGGCCTCAAGGGCGTCCGCCAGGTGAAGATCCTCGCCGGGCCCGCTCGCGGGGTCAGGATGACTCTCGACTTCTCCGGTCACACGCCGATGTACCTCGGGATGTTCGAGTGGGAGCTGCACCGCTTCTTCAGCGACGCGCTCCGCGATTCCAACCTGGTCTTCGACGTCGGCGGGTACGTGGGCTACGACGCGCTGATGTTCGCCGCGAACGCCCCCGGGGAGGTGGTGACGTTCGAGCCGAACGCCGAGCAGGCGGCGATCCTTCGGGCGAACGTGGCGCAGAACCCCGAGCTCGAGCGCAGGATCACGGTCAACCCGAACGCGATCGGCGACGAGGACGGCGAGGGTGTCGTCAGCGTCGATTCGCTCGCCCGTTCGGTCGGGCTCCCGGACTTCATCAAGATCGACATCGACGGCGGCGAGGCCGATGCCCTCGCCGGTGCCGCCGAGGTGCTGCGCGGCCACCACCCGCATGTGGTCGTCGAGACCCACTCCCACGACCTCGAGCGACGCTGCGGACGGATCCTCGTGGACTGCGGCTACCGCCCGGTGATCAAGCACAACCGCCGCATCTGGCGTGAGGAGCGCGGCGGCGCCGCGCACAACCGCTGGCTGCTCTGCCGGGGCACCCCGGGCGCTCTCGCCGTCTAGGGCCGCGGTTCTCCCGCCGAGTCCGGCGTCACCGTTCGGCGCAGCTGGGCGAGCTGGCTCGCGGTCCCCCTATGGACCGATCCGGCGCCGACATCCGCATCGACCCATGACCCGGCGCCGATCACCGCGCCGTCGCCGATCGCGATCGGACCCACCAGCATGCTCTGCGGGTAGATGTCGACGTCGTCGCCGATCCGCGGGCACATCTGGGTCTCGCCGGCGGGCTGGCGGACCACTCCGCCGATCGTCACCTCGTGGAGGATCGAGACGTTGGTCCCGATCTTCACCCCCCAGCCGAGGACTATCGCCAGCGGGTGGGGGAGCGTCAGGCCGGGGCCGATCTCCATGTCCGCCTGGATGTCGATCGAGTGCTTGGCGATCAGCGCCGATCGCCAGAGCCCGTGCGTGAACCTCGGGCTCCGGGTCGCGAGCCGGATCAGCGCGGTCGCGTGCAGGCACGGGTTGTGGATCATCCGCGGCACGAACAGCAGCGCGAGCCTGGCCGGGGAGGGGTCGGCCGGGTGGTAGCGGTCGTAGTAGGCGAGGTAGTCGGAGACGATCAGGTCGAGCAAGCCCCCGCCCTGGCGCATGCGCTCGGGCTCGAACCTGGCGAGAAGACGGGCGAGCATTCTCTACAGATAGCCGATCGAGCCCTCGCGGAGCTCGCGCTCGGTCGCGGCGGGCATCCGCTGGAGCAAGAACTGGACCTCGGCGATCCCGCCGACCAACCGCGCGAGGACGAGCTCCGTCAGCCGCCAGGAGCGGCTCAGCCCGCGCTCGAGCAGCCCGCGCGCGCGCGAGCGCTCGGAATAGAAGTCGATGCTCATGCTCGCGCCGACCGAGACCGTCCGGAACATCGGCAGGGTCGGGTTGTGGCCGTGGCAGAGGCTGACCGCCTCGGCGAGGCCGTAGGTGCTGTGGTGCTCCCAGCCGGCGCTGTTGAAGCTGCTGCGGTGCGGGACCCGGATCAGGAGCAGCGCCCCCGGCCTCATCGAGCCGAAGACGTTGCGGATCACCGCGTCACGATCGCGCGGGTAGAAGTGCTCGACGACATGGCTCATGTAGACGAGGTCGAACTCGGCCGGCCCGAAGGGCCAGTCGGTGGCGACGTCGGCGGTCACCATCGTCTCCGCCTCGGACTCGAAGTCGACCGTCACGAGCTCGTCCACCGGCCGGACGCGCAGAGGGTTGCGCCCGGCGCCCACATCGAGCACGCGCAGCCCCCGGGAGGGGAAGATCGAGAGCAGCTCGCGATGATTCCAGGGTCGCCGGAGGGTCGGCGGGGGAAACATCACGTCTGGCCGGGCTTTCGGCTCGCCGAGGTCGAGCGTGAAGCCCGCATCGGAGGCGAGGCCCCCTTCGATCGCACCGCTCATGAGCCCTCCCGCACACGCAGAAAAGTACCGAGAGCCCCGAAGGGGGGTGTCCTGACCGCTCTCAGGAGCCCGCGGAGCGTGTCGTCGGCCGCCGGAAGCGCCCGGCGCAGGACCTGCACCGCCATGAACAGCTCCAGCCCGACCAGCGCGAGCGCCGCCCCGGGAAGGTCGAGGCCGGGCAGCAGCAGCGCGGCGGCCAGCAACGCCACGAGCGAGCCGAGCAGGTAGTCGATCGCGACTCGCTGATGGCGGTTGGTCGCGATCAGGATCGCGACGCTCGTGTACCAGAAGGCATCAATTGCCGCTATCGCCAGGAAGAGGTAGAGCAGGGAGCCTTCCGCGCCGACCTTGCCTCCCGTCCAGAGCTCGACCAGCGGGCCGCCGATGACGGCGAGCACGACGACAAGGATCCCGGCGAGCCAGAGGGCGACCTGGCAGCCACGGCGGTGGATCCTTCGGATCAGGTCCTGATCGCCCGCCCCGAAGGCCTTCGAGAGCTCCGGGGAGATGATCGCGTTCACCGACGCGAGAAGCTGGACCACCGACCGGCTCAACGTCCGCAGGGTGGAGAAGATCGCCGCGCTCGCCGGGCCCAAGGTCAGCCCGACCAGCAGGACCATTCCCTGGAGGTTGAGCGCGAAGCCGACCGGGAAGGCGCCGGAGGCGAGCGCGGGGCTGAGCAGCGGGCGGAGCGTGCGGCGAACTCCACCAGGGTTGCCGAAGCGAAGCCAGGGGGCGCGGCGGCGAAGCGCCACGTACATCAGGGCGGTTCCGATCGCGCGGGCGCCGAACATCGCCGCGGCGGCGATCCCGGGTCCGCCGCCGAGCAGGATGGCCGAGCCGAGCGCCGCGAACTCGACCAGGTTGATCGCCGCGATGCCGAAGGCTCCCTCTCCATAGCGCCCCTCGCAGGCGAAGCCCCCGTAGAGCAGCGCCGCGTACATCGCCAGGATCGCGTCGAGGCCGAGCAGCAACACCATCGACCCGGCGGTCGACTCACCGATGATCGAGAGGTTGAGCAGGCCGGCGACCGGCAGCGCGGTCGCCAGCAGCGCGAGCAGCGCCGCGAACACGACGACGAGGAACGCGCCCGCCCTGGTGACGGCCTGGAAGACCGCCAGTGCCCGTGCCCGATCGCCGCGGCCGGCGGACATCACCATCTCGTTACCCGCCGCGGTGACGAAGCCGATGTCGCTGAACGCGAAGTAGGCGGGGATCGAGGCGAGGATCAGCCACTCGCCGTAGAGCTCGAGCCCCCAGACCCCGGTGAAGATCGGCACGCTGCCGAGCTGGATGACGACCCGCACGAGGTGCCCAAAGCCCTGAGCCTGGGCGCCGCGCAGGAGCCGCTGTCGGATCCCCGGGCTCATCGGCCCGAGCGGTGGCTGAGGGCGAGATGTCGATACAGGGCGGCGAGCCCGTCGCCATAGTCGCGCTGGCGGTAGCGCTCCGCCACCAGCGCGGCGTTGCTCGCCCCGATCTCGGCGATGAGCGCGCGCTCCCGGGCGGCGCCGGCGATCGCCGAGGCCAGCTGCTCGCTCTCGCCCGGTTCGACCAGCCTTCCGTGAACGCCCTGCTCGACGATCGATCCGGAGTTTCGCGTGGTGATCACGTAGCAGCCGCAGGCGAGCGCCTCGAAGACGGCCCGCGCCGAACCCTCCGCGTGCGAGGGGAAGACGAACACGTCAGCGGCCCTCATCGCCTGGGCCAGTCGATCGCGCGGGATCGTGCCGAGCTCGGTGACCCGCGGGTCGGAGAGAAACGCGGCGCAATCTGAGCGGAGCTCGGGCGCGATCGGCCCTGCGATCGCCAGCCGCCACTGAACCCCGGGTAGACCGCTCAGCGCGGCGACGATCTCCTCGGCCCCCTTTGCCGGCTCGAACCGGCCCGCGAAGATCAGCTCGAGCGTCTCGCCCGGCCGCGGAGCGGGCTCCGCCACGCTCCGCAGGAACTGGTCGTCGACGCCGAGCGGGACGACGTGGACGAGGTCATCGGGCCAGCCGAGGGTCACGAACATCTCCTTGACGAAGGCGGAGTTGACCACGATCGCGTCCGCTCGGTCGATGTCGTCGAGCATCGAGCGCCACAGCGGGTGCGCCGGCCGGTCGTCAACGTTGCGGGCCGCATCGGCCAGCCGGCCACGGCTCGCGAACAGGCTCGCGGCGAGGCGCGGGTGCACCGCGGTGTGATCGCAGAGCGCGAGCATTCCGCGCCGCTTCGCGGCCGCGATCGAGGCATGGCCGAACCCGGCGCGGAAGTGGAAGACCTCGCAGTGCTCGGGGATCCTGCTCAGCTCGCGTCCGGCGAGGCGACCGTAGAGACGCATCGCCGCGCCGATCGACCGCCAGGCCGCGGCTCCGGCGACCGGCAGGCGGCTGAGCGGGCGAGCCGCCTCCTCGAGCAGTTCCGGGGTGAAGATCGCCCGGACCTCGGCCGCCGGGATCTCCTCCTCCCGCTCGAGCAGCCGGGCGAGCCGGCGCTGACCCTGCAGGCCGGTCACCCGAAGCGCGCGCTTCAGGCCCGGGGTCGGATAGGCGCCGGTGATCGAGCGCGCGAGGAAGCCGCGCCGGCTCGCCTCCCGGGCGGCGATCGTCATGTGCGTCCGGTGAAAGCCGCTCGAGAGGACGATCATCGGGTCGCGGGGCGCCGGCGGGCGGCTCATCTCCGCCTATTATGCGCGCTGCGATGACCCCGATCTCGGCCCGGCAATCCGCGGGGAGCGCCGCCGCCACGGACCCTAGCGCCGGCTCCGCGCCGCCCGGGGACGAGCCCCGGCCGCTGCTCTCCGTGCTGATGCCCTCGTTCAACAGCGCGAGTTACATCGCGCGCTCGATCGAGAGCGTGCTCGCGATCGACGGTGTCGACGTCGAGCTGCTGATCCAGGACGGCCTTTCCACCGACGAGACGGCATCGGTCGTCGCGTCGATCGACGATCCCCGCGTCCGCCTCGTCTCCACCGCCGACCAGGGGCAGTCGGACGCGCTCAACCACGCGCTCGCGAGGGCTCGCGGCGAGTGGATCGGCTGGCTGAACGCCGATGACGTCTACGACGCCGCCGCGGTCGGCCGGATAGCCGGGATGCTCGGGCCGGAGCTGGACTTCGTCTATGGCGACTACGGCACGATCGACCACGAGGGGCTGGAGCTGAAGCGCTACCGGTCGAGCCGCCCGTTCAGCACCCGGCGGTTGTTGCGCTACGGCGTCTACGTCAACTGCAGCGCCGGCTTCTATCGTGCCGACTTCCTCCGCGAGACCGGCGGGCTCGACCCCGGGCTCCATTACTGCATGGACTACGACCTCCTGCTGCGGATCGCGAAGCGAAGCCCGCGGACGCTCTACATCCCGTCGATCGTGATGCGGCTGCGCTCTCACGCGGACGCGAAGACGAGCACGAGCCAAAGCGGCTTCGTCGAGGAGTCGTGGCGGGTGCAGCGGCGCCATGCCGCCGGGGTCCCCGGCGGCCACCTGCTGGCGGCGCTCGGCTCCGCGATCTTCCGCGCCTACCTCCTGACGCTGCCGATCTGGCAGACCCGGCTCTGGCGCCGGATTCGTCCGGGCAAGCAGCTCTGAGCCCGACGCGTGCCGCGCCGCTGCGGCCGGCTTGAGGGCACAGGGCTCAGCGGCCAAGCGATCGCCAGCCCCGAGCTCGAAGCCTGGCGTGCGCACGAACCGGATCGACGGTGGCGAGGAAGTTGGGGCCCGGCCACAGCGGACGCGGCGGGTCCTCGGGGGAGGGCTCGTAGAGGCGTGGCCCGAAGAGCGTGTGGTCGAGCCCGAGCACCGTCATCCCGCAGCGCTCCAGCAGCGACATGGTCGCGGTCGGGTAGATGCCGTGGTCCTCGAAGATCACGTCGCGGACGCGGCCCCCTTCGAGCAGCCCGGCGGCGCCGCGCAGGACGTCCTCCTCGTGACCTTCGACGTCGACCTTGAGCAGCTGGATCTCTGCGTCCGGGAAGCGCCTGTCGAGAGTCGTCGCCTCGACCTCGTACTCGTCCGCGTCCGGGGTCGAGGCGGGCTCGACGATCGATCCGAGTCCCATGTGGGCGGTCACGTCCCCTGCGGCGCGAAACCTCGCACGGCCCGCGGAGCTCGAGACCGCAAGGCGCTCCGCCTCGACCGCCGCCAGGCCCGGGGCGCGGTCGAGTCGCGCGACGTTGCTCTCGAGCAGCGCGAAGACGAGCGGGTTGGGCTCGAAGGCGACGACCCGCCCGGAGCCTGCCGCTCGGGTGGCCATCAGACTGGTCAGGTACCCCACGTTGGCGCCGACGTCGACCGCGAGGTCGCCGCGATCGATGAGCCGGTGGATCGCCTCGGTCACGCAGATGTCGAAGACTCCGCTGGCGGCGATGTTGCGGCCGATCTCGTCGGGGAAGACCGTGATCGTCTGCGACCACGGAAGCTCGGCCTCGTGGGGGTCCGCCGAGTAGCCGGCGGCATCGACGCCGATCCGCAGGCGGCGCCAGCCCGCGCGCGGACGGAACAGATACTCGGGCCGGGCCAGCCGGGCGAGCAGCCGCGCGCTCACCCGCGGACCGTCGCCGACGCGGGTCGGGAGATCGCTGTACGTCGCGATCCCCGGGCGCGCCGGGCTCGCGCCGGGAGCTCAGCCCTCAAGGTCGCCGGGGCGCGCCGCGCCGGCCGTGAGCGCCTGGCGCTCACGGGCCGAGGAGTAGTAGCCGTAGTAGTAGCCGTCACGCCCCGGCTTGACGCCGGTGACGACGATTCCCAGCGGCCGGGCCGGAAAGTGCTCCACCGCCGCCTTGGCCGCCAGCGCCTGCTCGTGGGTGGTCTGATCGAGGCGCACGCAGATCAAGGCCGCGTCGACCTGCGGGATCAACTCGAGCGTGTCGCCGACCGGCAGCAGCGGCGGGCAGTCGAGGATCACCAGGTCGTAGACGCTCGAGACCTGCTCGAGGAACTCGGCGAACCGCTCGGAGCCGAGCAGCTCCGCCGGCCGCGGGGCCCAGGTGCCGGCGACGATCACGTTCAGCGCGCTCGGCGGGCCGGCCTCGCCGTTGGCGTCCTGTCCCTCGAGCTCCACCTCCACCTCCGCCCTCACCTCAACCTGGCGGCGGACCTCGGCGGGCGAAGCCTTGCCGACCGCCCAATCGGTCAGGCCCGGCTGGGCGGGGAGGCCGAAGCGATCCGAGAGCACCGGCCGCCGGAGATCGCACTCGACCAAGAGCACCTGCTTGCCGGCCAGCGCGCTGGCGCCGGCGAGGCCGGCGGCCACCGTCGACTTGCCCTCCTCGGCGACCGGGCTGGTGACCGCGATCGTGCGGGGCGGCTCGTCGGGGGAGAGGAAGTCGACGTTCGAGCGGAGGATGCGAAAGCGCTCGCCGCCCTCCTCGGAGGGCTTGCGCCGCTTCTTCTTGCGGCCGTTGGACCCGAAGCCGACGCCCCCGAGGTCATCGGCCTCGACGTAGCCGAGCATCGGGACCCCGAGCTCGTGCTGGACATCGTGGGCATCGGTCAGGCGGCGATCGAGCGAGTCGCGCAGGAAGGCCGCGAGGATGCCGAGGATCAGTCCGAGGAAGGCCGCGAGGATGCCGTCGCGAAGCGGCCTCGGCGAGCTCGGGGCGCTCGGGACGTCGGCCGTGCTGACGATCGCGACGGGTCGCGCGAAGGTCGCCAGCGACCGCAGCTGCGAGACGCGCTGCTCGATCAGGTTGCGGGTCAGCGAGCCCTCGTCCTCGTCCTTGGCGGACCCCTCGAGGGTGTCGGCCGCGCTGCGAAGGCGGCTGCGCTCGGAGCGCGTGACGACGGACCGGGTCTCGCGGGCGAAGCCGTCGGCGAGGTCGGCGGCGAGCTGGGCGTCCGCCGCGGTGGTGTCGATCGTCACCAGGTTGGTGTCGGGGTCGACGGCCGCGTTGACCGAGTCGCGCAGCGTCGCCTCGTCGAGGTCCGGATCGACGCGCCTACCGACCCCGCGGATCACCTCGGGCGCGGTGATCACCTCCGCGTCAGCGGCCACCCCCTTGGCCTGCTCGACGTTGGAGACGACGGGGGTGCCGAGAGCGTTCAGGTCCTGGGTGATGTCGATGAACTGAACCTGCGAGCTGGCCTCGTAGACCGGTTCCTTGAGAATCCCGTACGCGATCGCCGCGCCGACCGAGACGAGGACGGCGGCCACGATGAGCCGAGCCTGGCGCCGGAACAGGCGAAAGACGTCACGAAGTAGCTGATCCTGGGTCGGTTCTTGGTTCATAGGCGCTCGCGGGCACGGCCTGCCCCCCTGCTTCCGGGCCGGGAAAAATAGTAGGGCACCGGGTGGCCTCGGCTGCCGCGCTCCGCGGCGGGCTACCGTTGCGCCCGGTGATCGAGCGCGACCCGGTACGCCTGCGCGTGTCGATCCGCCAGCGGGCCGAGCTGGTAGGAGGAGGCGCATCGGCGGCGTCCCGCGGCGGCGATCGCCTCCCTTGCGGCGGCGTCCGCGAGCAGCTCGAGGATCGCGGTCGCGATCTCCCGATGGGCGCGCGGAGGCACCAGGACGCCCGCCTGCCCGTCCGCGAGCAGCTCGGCGACCGAGCCGACATCGGTGGCGATCACCGGGACGCCGATCGCCATCGCCTCGGCGAGCACTGTCGGCATCCCCTCGGAGTGCGGCACCGAGCTGAGCACGAAGAGGTCGAGTCCGTGGAGCAGGGCCGTCGCCCGCTCCCCGGGGTCGACGAACTCGATGTCCTCGGGCCGGCGGAGGCCGAGCGCCTCGGCCTCCGCCTCGACCGCGTCCATCGCGGCCATGTGGTTTGGGCTGGGTGCGCCGATCACCCGAAAGCGCGCGTCGGGACGCTCGCGTTTGACGATCGCCGCGGATCGGATGAAGTACTCGTGGCCCTTCTGGGTGTTGCGCACGCCGAGGGTGCCGACGAGCGGCGCGTCAGCGGCAACTCCGAGCTCCGCGCGGGCAACCCGGCGCGCATCCGGATCGGGCGCGAGGCCCGGGTCGATCGGTGGATAGACGATCAGCAGGCGAGCTCCGAACGCGCTCGCGCCGGGGTGCGTCTCGGCGAGCCGCCGCCCCCAGGAGGTGATCGAGTCGGCGATGCGACGGACCACGGGCATCACCGCTCTGCGGAGCGCCATCGGCGCCCGCGAGTCAAGCAGCTGCCAGCTCACCGCCACGTCCTCCAGGTGGGCGGCGAGTCCGGCGTGCGGGTTGATCACCCCGTGCACCTGCACCACATCGACCCCGAGCCGTCGGATCAGTCCACGCAGCGCTCGGATGTCGCTGCGCGCTCGCGCCGCGACGCCCACGTTGAGCGCCGGGTCGCGGCTGAGGCGGAAGCTCCCGAGCGGCAGGCGGACGACCTCGATCCCCGCGGCCTCGATCCGCCGCGCCGCCGCCTCTGCCTCGGGCGGGAGCACCGCGACGGTCTCGAAGCCCGCCTCGCGAAGCGCCGGATCGAGCTTCACGAGCTGGTTGTGGGCCCCACCGAACACCGGGCCGTGGATGACCGAGAGGACCCGGTGAGTCGTCGGCCGGGACATCGGCGGCAGCGTACCTGGGATGCTCCCGCTGATCGTGGCCGAGCCGCAGAGCAAGCCGCCGCCGATCGAGCGGATCGAGGTGCGGGACACCGGCGAGGACCGCTACGCGGCGCTCAATGACGCCGTGGCGAGCTCGGGCGCCGAGCGGGTCGAGGTGGCCGGGCTGACGGTTGAGCGGCGCGCATTCGAGAGCCTCGGCGGCTTCCACGAGGGCGTGCTCGCCGGCGCCGAGTACGACCTCGCCGTGCGGCTGCGCGCCCAGGGAGCCGACGTGGCGCTGCCGGCGCGCCCGCGCGGAGCGGCGGCGCGCTGGCTGGGACGCCGTCTCGAGGGGATTCGCGCCCGGCCCTCGCCGCGCGACCTGGCGAGCTTCCTGGCCGGGGAGAACCGAGTTGCCTCGCGCCGCGGCGCGCCCGGGCCGGTGCCGGACCGGGCTCGCGGCGTGGTGGTCGTCACCGATGCCTACCCGGCCCGCTCCGAGACCTTCGTCTTCAACGAGATCGCGGCGCTGCGCGAGGCCGGCTGGAGCGTGCGGGTCGAGTCGAGCGCGCGTCCGGCGAGGTACGAGCGCGCGGCGGCGCGGACCGGCGGATCGACTACCTCGAGGACGATCCGCCGCTCCGCGGCCTGCTCGACCTCGCCCCGATCGCGCTGCGCCATCCCCTGCGTGTCCTCGGCGACCTGCGCTCGCGGCGGCGCTGGCGGCGCGAGGAGCCGGTCTGGCCGCTGCGCGCCATCGCCCCGGCGATCCGCCGCCTCGAGGCGGGCGGCGAGCGCCACCTGCATGTCCACTTCGCCGCCGGGGCGGCGCTCAACGCGATGCGGATCGCGCGTCTCGCCGGCGTCTCCTACAGCGTCGTCGGCCACGGCTACGACGTCTTCGCGGAGCCGCGCAACCTGCCCGAGAAGCTGGCCTCGGCCCGCTTCGTCGTCGCCCCGTGCGAGTACACCGCGGCCCACCTGCGCCGCCTGCTCCCGTCCTCGCGCGCCGCGGATGTCCACGTCGTCGTCATGGGGGTCGATGCCGAGCGCTTTCGGCGCCGCGCTCCGCATCCGGAAGGCCGTCACGTGGTGGCGATCGGGCGCCTCGTCGAGAAGAAGGGCTTCGTCCACCTGATCGAGGCGGCGGCGCGGCTCTCCGCCGGCCCGGTCGGCGCTGGAGCGGCTGACGATCGCCGGCGACGGCCCGCTTCGCGCGGAGCTCGAGGACGAGATCGCCGACGCCGGCCTCGGCAGCGTCGCGGAGATCGCCGACGTCTGGGGAGCGGAGGGGGTTCGCGAGCTCCTCGAGGGCGCCGACCTGCTGGCGATGCCGGCGGTGATCGCGCCCGACGGCGATCGCGACGCGATGCCGGTGGTCGTCAAGGAGGCGCTGGCGGCCGAGGTGCCGGTGGTGGCGAGCGACGCGGTCGGGCTGCCGGAGCTGATCGAGGCCGGCTGGGGAAGGCTGGTCGCGCCGGGGGATGCGCTCGCGCTCGCCGCGGCGATCGAGGAGCTGCTCTCTCTGCCCGCCGAGCGCCGGGCCGAGATGGGCGCGGCGGGGCGGGCGCACGTCATCGCCCGCTGCGATCAGCGCGCCGAGGCGGCGAAGCTCGGGGTCCTGCTCGAGCGCGCGATCATGCCGCGCTGACGGCCCGAGCGGCGCCCGCCCCTAGAGCATCAGCCGCCCGTGCTTGGCGCTGTTGCGAAGGCAGGCGTACATCTCGGCGGCGTCGCAGGCCGCGTAGAACGGCGCCAGCGCCGGGCCGCCGCCCTCGATCCTGCCGCGGGCATAGAGCGAGCGCGCCCATGGCAGCGCGAGCCAGATCGCCAGCGGCCAGAGCCGGCGCGGCAGCAGCGCCGCGAGGAGCGCGCGCGCGAGCCAGATGTGGGTGTGCTTCCAGAACACACCGTTGGCGAAGTGGTCGCGTCGCAGCTGCGGGTGGCGGACGTAGGCGAGCAGCGACCAGCCGGCGGCGAGGCGGATCTTGCCGAGCGGGCCGAGGTCGTTGACCGCGTGGTGGACCAGCGCGGCCGGCTCGAAGATCGCGCCGGCCCCGGTGCCGATCGCGCGCCAGGCCAGGTCGGAGTCCTCGCCGCCGTGGACGCGGCCGAAGGCGTCGGTGTCGAAGCCGCCGATCCGCTCGAGCAGCTCCCGCGGGTAGAAGATGTTGCAGGTCTGAAAGGCGGAGTCGGGGCGATCCACCGTGACCGTCCGGGAGAACGGGCCGAGGCGATCGAGCTCCCCCGGCTCGGGCAGCGTCCGGCCCTGGACGATCGCGCCGGGGTTCGCGGCGAGCGCCTCGAGCCCGCGCTCGAGCCACTCGGGCTCGGGGACGCAGTCGTCGTCGGTGAACGCGATCAGCGGCGATGAGGTGGCCCGCCAGCCGCGCTCGCGCGCCGCCGCCTGGCCGCCGTTGGCCGGCTGGCGGAGCACGGTCAGGGCGAGGTCGCCGCGGCCCGCCGCCTCCTCGAGCACGGCGGCGGTGGCGTCGCTCGAGCAGTCGTCGACGATCACGACCTCGAACTCGGCGCGCGGCAGCGACTGGCGGCGCAGCCCGTCGAGCAGGCGGCCGAGCCGCTCGGCGCGGTTGTGGGTCGCGGCGACGACCGAGATCCTCGAGCTCACGGCCGGATCGTAGTCAGGCGCCGACCGGCGAGAATGGGGCGGTGCCCGAGGTCAGCGTGATCATTCCCGCCCGCGACGCGGCGGCGACGCTCCCGGCGACGCTCGCCGCGCTCGCCGCGCAGGAGCTCGAGCGCCCTACGAGGTGATCGTCGTCGACGACGGCTCGACCGACGCCACCGCCGCGCTCGCCGCGGCCGCGCCGGCGGAGCGTGCGCGTCGTCTCGCAGGAGCGCGCCGGCCCCGGGCCGGCCGAAACGCCGGCGTTGCCGCCGCCACCGGCTCGCTGCTCGCGTTCACCGATGCCGACTGCGTGCCCGAGCCCGACTGGCTCGAGCGCGGCGTCGGGGCGCTCGAGTCGGCCGACCTCGTCCAGGGCCCGGTTCGTCCCGATCCCCGCGCCGTCCGGATGCCCTTCGACCGCACCGTCTGGGTCGACGGCGAGGTCGCCCTCTACGAGACCGCCAACCTGTTCTGCCGGCGCTCGCTCTTCGACCGCCTCGGCGGCTTCGAGGACTGGCTCGGCACCGGGGTGATCGGCAAGCCGCTCGCCGAGGACGTCTGGTTCGGCTGGCGCGCGCGGCGGCTCGAGGCGCGGATCGCCTTCGAGCAGGGGGCGCTGGTCCATCACGCCGTATTCCCCCGCCGGCCGGGCGAGTACGTCGCCGAGCGCGCCCGCCGCGTCTACTTCCCGGCGATCGTCGCGAAGATCCCCGAGCTCCGCGGCGAGCTCCTCTTCGCCGGCCTCTTCCTCGATCGCCGCACCGCCGCACTCGACCTGGCCGCGCTCGGCGCGCTCGGTGCGGTGGCGACCCGCTCCGCCGTCCCGCTCGCGCTCGCCGCCCCCTACCTGGCGATGCTCGCCCGCCACTCGCGCCGCTGGGGGCGCCGGGCGCCGCTCTCGGCCACGGTCGAGCTCGGCGCGGACCTGATCGGCGGCGGAGCGCTCCTGCTCGGCAGCCTGCGATCGCGAACCCCGGTGCTATAAGCGCTCGGGAATGGATCGCGAGCGACGATGACACGGGTGGACGGCGCGACCGCCGAGTGGCGCCGGATCGCGCGCAACGAGAACGTCCTCTTCTCGATCGCGGGCGACCCGGCGAGGCGCGAGCGGGGCTGGACGCCGGAGGAGTTCTACGCCTCGGGCAGCTCCGACTGGGCGGACTTCGAGCGCCACTGGCGCCACTACGCGCCCGGCATCGAGGGCGTCTGCGTCGAGATCGGATGCGGCGCCGGGCGGCTCACCCAGGCGCTCGCCGGCAGCTTCGAGCGGGTCGTCGCGCTCGACGTCTCGGAGGAGATGATCGCGATGGCGCGCAGGGCGAGCCCTGAGAACGTCGAGTTCCACCGCGTCGAGGGGCCCGAGATCCCGCTCGCCGAACGCAGTGTGGACGCGGTCTTCTCCGCCCACGTCCTCCAGCACCTCGAGACCACCGCGGCGCTTCGCTCCTACCTCGAGGAGGCCCGGCGGACGCTGCGGCCCGGCGGGTCGCTGATGATCCACCTGACGCTGACCAGCCGCAGCCGCTCGCGCGCCTGGCTCGCCAAGGAGGAGCTGCGCCTGCGCTGGAGCCGGCGCCGGCTGCGCCGCGGCGGGCCGCACACCGCGGTGCGGATGAGGGTCTATCGCGCCGAGGACGTCTTCGCGCTGCTCGATCGGGCCGGCTTCGCCGCGGTCGAGCTGCGCGCCTTCCCGACCCGGTCGAACGGCTACCTGCACCACTTCTTCTTCGCCACCCGCTGAGAGCCAGATGAACGATCCCGCAGACCCGGCGAGCCCGGAGGCCGGGCCGGTCCGGCTTCCGCCCGAGGCGGCCGGGGTCGGCGGCGAGGGCGAGACCGCGGCAGCGCTGGTCGAGGGGGCCGACTTCGGCCGCCCCGGCGGCGGGCACGCGGCGGCGGCGCGCGGCGCGGGGGATGGTCGTCAACTCGGGGTTCTTCATCGGGCTCGGCACGCTGCAGCTGCTCAAGGCGGCGATCGCGGCCCGCTTTCTCACCCAGGGCGACTTCGGCATCTGGAGCATCGTCTTCCTCTCCTTCGCGCTCGTCTTCTCGCTGCGCGCGGTCGCGGTCGGCAACAAGTACGTCCAGCAGGACGAGCCCGACCAGGAGGAGGCCTTCCAGAAGGCGTTCACGCTCGAGCTCGCCTCGGCGGTGATCGCGCTCGGGCTGATGGCGGCGCTCGCGCCGGCGCTGGTCGCGCTCTACGGCGAGGACGAGCTGCTCGCGCCGGCGCTGGTGCTCGCGCTCGCGCTGCCGGGGCTCGCCCTGCAGGCGCCGACCTGGGTCTTCTACCGGCGGATGGACTTCCTCCGCCAGCGGACGATCAGCGCCGTCGACCCGCTCGTCGGCTTCGTCGTCACGGTCGTTCTCGCCGCCGCCGGGCTCGACTACTGGAGCCTGGTGATCGGCCTGGTCGCCGGCGCCTGGGCGGGCGGGGTGGTGGCGCTCGCCGCCAACCCGTATCGGTTCGCGCTCCGCTACGAGCGGCGGACCCTGCGCGAGTACCTCTCGTTCTCGTGGCCGCTCCTGATCGCGGTCGCCGCCGGTCTGATGCTCGCCCAGCTCTCGGTCCTCTTCGGCAACGCCGCGATCGGCCTCGCCGGAGCGGGGGCGATCGGCCTCGCCGCGACCTTCGCCGCCTACGCCGACCGGATCGACTCGGTGATCACCCAGACGATCTACCCGGCGATCTGCCGCGTCGTCGATCGCCGCGACCTGCTGCTCGAGATCTTCATGAAGACCAACCGGCTGGCGCTGATGTGGGCCGTCCCGCTCGGCGTCGGGCTGAGCCTGTTCAGCGGCGACCTGATCGAGTTCGGGATCGGCGAGCAGTGGCGCGACGCGCAGATCCTCCTCGTGACCTTCGGGCTGACCGCCGCGATCAGCCACATCGGCTTCAACTGGGTGGCCTTCTACCGGGCGCTCGGACGGACCCGCCCGGAGGCGGTGGTAACTGTCGTCGTCCTGGTCGCCTTCCTCGCGGTGACGACGCCGCTGCTGTTCGCCTACGAGCTCGACGGCTTTGCCGCGGGCACCGCGGTGATGGCGCTGGTCTCGGTCGCGGGGCGCTGGTACTACCTGAAGCGGCTCTTCCCGGACCTGCGGCTGACCCGCTACGTGCTCCGCGCGCTCGCGCCGACGGCGATCGCGGCCGCGGCGATCCTCGCGGCGCGCGCGCTCACCGAGCTCGATCGCGACCTTCCGCTGGCGCTCGGCGAGCTGGCCGCCTACCTGCTGATCGACGCCGCCCTGACAATCCTCTTCGAGCGCCGCCTGCTCGCCGAGGCGCTCTCCTACCTGCGCTCCTCGGGCGCGCCGAGAGCGGCGTGAGCGCGATGCGGATCGTCCACGTCACCCCGACCTACTGGCCCGAGGTGATGCGCGGGACGAGCGCTTCGTCCACGACCTCGCCGCCCACCAGCTCGCCGGCGGTCACGAGGTCACGATCCTGACCACCCACGCGGGCCGGGGCCGGACCGGGGAGGAGGAGGGCGTACGGGTGATCCGCCGCCGCCGCCCGCCCGAGCTCGGCCGCTTCGCTCCTTCGAGGACCACCTCGCGAGTGTCCCGGGCGTGATCCGCGGCCTCGGCCGCGGCCGCTTCGACCTCGCCCACGTTCACTTTCCGAGCTCCGCGTGGGGCGCGGCGCTCGCCCGCCGGCTCGGCGGCCCGCCGTACGTGTTCACGGTGCACGGCCTGCCCACGCCGGAGTACGTGCGCGCCCGCCCGCACCGGCTCGCGCTCCTGCGCCGTGCCGCCGCCGGCGCCGCCGCCTGCACGGTCGGCAGCGAGGTTGCCGCGGCCGCCTTCCGCCGCCCAGCTGGGCGGCGAGCCGCTGGTGGTCCCGCCGGGCCTGGAGACCGGGGCCTTCGCCGTCGCCGCCGAGCGCGCCGCCGAGCCGAGGCTGTTCTGCCCGGCGAGCCTCGGCGACCCGCGCAAGCGGGCGGGGCTCCTCTTCGAGGCCTTCGAGCGGGTCTCCCGCCTGCGGCCGGAGCTGCGCCTGCAGGTCATCGCGCCGCACGATCCGCTGATGAGCGCGGCGGCGCCGCCGATCCCGGCCGGGGTCGAGGTGCTCCGGCCGACGAGCGAGGCGGGGGCGCTCGCCCGGGTCTACGCCACGGCCTGGGCGACCGTGCTGCCGGCGGTCGAGGAGGCCTTCGGGATCGTGCTCACCGAGTCGCTCGCCGCCGGGACGCCGGTGGTCGCCGACCGCTCCGGCGCGGCGCCGGAGATCCTCGCCGGCGAGGAGCGGATCGGCCGCCTGTTCGAGCGCGACGACCCGGGCGACCTCGCCAGGGCGATCGACGAGGCGCTCGAGCTCGGCGCCGACCCCGAGACCGCGCCGCGCTGCCGCGAGCGGGCGAGCCGCTACGACTGGTCCCGCCTGATCGGCGCCTGGGACGAGCTCTACGCCACCGCCTCGACCGCTGGTCACTGAGCTACACCCCCGTGTAGTCAATTGACCAGCGATCGCCCGAGGTGCGGTTGCGGCGAAATGGCTGGTCAGTTGACCACCGCCTGGGGTGGTTCAGTGACCAGCGGTTGCCGGCGGGGGGTGGGGTTGGGGTGGGTCACGTGCGAGCGTGCTGAACGACGTGGCGCACCTTCCAGCCGGCGCGGGCGACGATGTCGAGGTGCTCGCGCTGCTCGACGGTGCGGAAGCCCGCGCTCAGGAGCATCTCGCGCCAGGCGCGCAGGTTCGGCTCCCAGAACACGTAGGAGGCCTCGCGAAGCGCCCGGTAGCGGGCGGCGGCGAACGGAAGCAGCGAGAGCCGCTTGTCGTAGGCCTCGACCGAGACGAACCGCCCGACGCACAGCGCCGCGATCCGCTCGAGCGCGAGCACCTGGTCGCGCAGGTGGATGATCACCGAGCCGCAGAAGACGAGGTCGAACGTCGCCGAGCTCCTCCGGGGTCGCCTCGTAGACGGAGACGCTCGCGGCGCTCGACCTTCGAGCCGAAGACCTCGCTGGCGATCTCGAAGCCGGCCCCCTGCGCGCCTCGGGTGAAGGTCGCCGGGCCGGCGGCTCGCCGGGTAGTCGAAGTCGCGGTCGTCGGTGACGTCGATCGCCGACGCACGTCGGCGCCCGCGGCGCTCCATCTCGAACGCCCAGAAGCCGTCGAAGGTGCCGACCTCGAGCACCCGCAGCCCGTCCATCCGCTCGGGCAGCCCGTAGCGGTGGACGGTAGGGCCGCAGGTCGAACGACGCCCGGCGTGACGAGGCCGGGCTCGAGCTCGATCGTGTGGTACCAGTCGAGCTCCGCGACCCGGTCGGCGAGCTGCATCGGGCGCCACGCTAGCACGGGCCGATCGGCGCTCAGGGCGGCCGCCGAGGCGCCCGCGGCGCTCTAGGCTGCGCGGGGATGGAGCCGGCACGAGCGTGCATCGTCTGCGGGGCCGGCCCGCCGTTCGGCGACGTCTTCGAGCGCGGCGAGTTCGCGGCTGGTCCGCTGCCCCGGTTGCGGGCTCGTCTTCCAGGACCCCCAGCCCAGCGCGGAGCGCCTCGAGGGGGCCTACTACCACGATGCGGGGTTCGCGGCGCGGCTGCTCGGCGAGCTTCGCGAGACCACGCTCGCCAACGCGCGGGCGAAGCTGCGAGCTGCTCGAGCGGGCCGGGATCGAGCTCTCCGGCAGGCGCGTGCTCGACGTCGGCGCGGCATCGGGCGCCTGGCTCGAGGTCGCCGCCGCGGCCGGCGCCGCCGCCTGCGGGGTCGAGGTCGGCGCGGCGACCTCGCCGGCGGCTCGCGAGCGCGGCCTCGACGTTCGCACCGGCACGCTCGCCGAGGCGGCCGCCGGGCTCGGCGGCGAGCGCTTCGACCTGATCAGCTTCTGGGACGTGCTCGAGCACCTGCGCGACCCGCGCGCCGAGCTCGCGCTCGCCCGTGAGCTGCTCGCGCCCGGCGGCGCGATCGCGGCGACCTTCCCGAACATCGAGGGCCTCTACCCGCAGCTGACGCTGCGGCTGCTCGCCCGCCGGACGGGCGTCTGGGAGTACCCCGAGCTGCCGGTGCACCTCTACGACTTCTCGCCCGCGAGCGCGAGGCGCCTGTTCGAGGGCTGCGGGTACCGGGTCGAGGCGCAATCGACCCACGCGATCCCGTTCGGCTTCTACCGGCGCACCTCGCTCTCCCCGCAGCGGGTCGGCCGGCGCCCGCGCGAGCGCGCCCTCCGGGCCGCCTTCGGCGCCCTGCGGCTCCTCGCCTACCCGCTGGCCAGGATCACCGATCGCGGCAACGCGCAGTTCCTGCTCGCCCGCGCCTCCGGCGCGCCCTCCTCACGGCGCGCGGCGGTCGCCGGCGAACGCGGCTGAGGCGCGGGCGACCATCTAGGCTCGCCCGCGATGCTCGAAGCCACCCGCAGCGCCCTGCTCGAGAGAATCCGCCCCGAGGACGTCGTGCTCGACGTCGGCTCCTGGGCGGACCCGTTCGAGCGCGCCGACTGGGTCATCGACATGTATCCCTACGAGACCCGGGGCCTCTACGCGGCGTAACGGCTGGGTCCCCGAGCGTCCCGCCGAGCCGGAGCGCTTCTCGCGCGAGCGCTGGATCGAGCGCGACGTCTGCGACCGCGAGCCGTTCCCGTTCGCCGACGACCAGCTCGACTTCGTGATCTGCTCGCACACGCTCGAGGACGTCCGCGACCCGGTCTGGGTCTGCTCGGAGCTGCGCCGGGTCGCGAAGGCCGGCTACATCGAGGTGCCCTCGCGACTCGAGGAGCAGAGCTGGGGGGTCGGCGGCGGCGAGTTCGTCGGCTGGACCCACCACCACTGGCTGATCGACGTCGACAGGAGTCCGGATCGATCGACTTCGTCTTCAAGCACGCACGTCCTGCACTCGATGCCCGAGTACTGCTTCCCGCGCGACTTCTGGCAGAGCGCTCGCCGAGAGCGAGAAGGTCTCCAGCCTGTGGTGGGAGGGCGGGTTCGAGTTCCGAGAGCGGACGCTCGAGGACGCGGTCGAGACGCTGCTCTACCTGCGCGAGCTCGTCGATCGCGAGGTCGCGGCGCGCGGCTACCGCCCTCCGCCGCCCGCCCGCTCGCTCGCGGGCCGGGTGCGCGACCGCGCTGCGATGCTCGTCCGCGAGGTGGGCGCCGCGGCCGCCGAGCGCCGCCGCCCGCCGGTCGCAGAGTCCGAGTCGATGCGCGAGTTCTGGGACTCCCGCGCCGAGGAGAACTCGCTGTTCTTCGTCGACAACACGCTCGACTACCGGGCGTCCGACCCGAGCCGCTTCTGGGCCCGCGGCGAGGCCGAGCTCGACTCGGTGCTCGGGCCGGTCGGCGCCGAGCTTCGAGAGAGCGACCGGGTGGTCGAGATCGGCTGCGGTGTCGGCCGGCTGACCCGGGTGATTGCGAGCGCGCCGCCGGCGTCCGCGCGCTCGACGTCTCGCCACGGATGCTCGAGCGCGCCCGCCAGCACCTCGGCGGCCTCGACAACGTCGAGCTGATCCTCGGCGACGGGGTCAGCCTCGCGCCGATCGAGGACGCGAGCGCCGACGCCTGCATCTCGCACGTCGTCTTCCAGCACATCCCCGATCCCGAGATCACCCTCGGTTACGTCCGCGAGATCGGCCGCGTCCTGCGGCCGGGGGGGTGGGCGGCGTTCCAGATCTCCAACGACCCCGCGATCCATCGCCGCCGCGACGGGATCGAGGGGCTCGGGATCCGCTGGCGGGCGCTGCGCGGCCGCGGGCCCAGGGGCCAGGCCGATCCGGCCTGGCTCGGCTCCTACGTCGAGCTCGACGCGCTTCGAGATGCCGCCGCCGACGGCGGGATGGCGGTCGAGGCGATCAGCGGCGAGGGCACCCAGCTCTGCTTCGTGCGTGTCCGGCGGGTCGAGTAGGCGACTGCCGCTCTCACGGGCTCGGGGCCGGGGAGTACGATCGATTCACACGGTTCAGCCGATCCTCGCCGCTCAACGGTTCACCGGCCGGCTCGCCAAGCACGGAAGTCGAGAGACGATGAGCGTCTTCAGCAGGTTCCAGGCGCGCAGGGACGGCAACGGCGCGGTGCCCGGGCACCCGGCGGCGGGGGACCGGGCGGCGACCCCGGGCCCGGAGGCTCCCTACGAGGGCTATGACCGGCTCAGCGAGAGCGAGGTCGTCGCGGACATGCGCACGCGCTCGCAGGTGGAGCTGACGGCGCTCGACGCCTACGAGCGAGACCAGAAGAACCGGACCGGGGTGATCGACAAGCTGCGCTGGATGCGCCAGTCCGAGCCGCTCGACGGCTACGACGCGCTCAGCTCGGCCGAGATCGTGAGCGCGCTCGGCGCCGCAGACCTGCCGACGATCAAGAGGGTCCGCGGCTACGAGCGCAAGTTCGCCAACCGCCGTGAGGTCCTCGAGGCGGTCACCGCCGCCCAGCACCGTCTGCGGCCTCCGGCCACCGGCCGCGGCTGAACGGGCGGCCCGGCCGCGATCGCGGCCGCCGATCGCCGGCGATCTCGCTTCGCGTCGTCGCTCGCGCTCAGGGCCTGCGCGCGAGCACCAGCATCCGGTCGCGGAAGTCCGGCGTCCACATCCGCTCGGCGAGGCCGACGCGCTCCGCGGCGGCGATCAGCGCCCGCGAGACGCCCGGGAGGTAGCCGCCGCCCTTGTCGAGGTAGTAGCGGACCGTGAACGACTTCGGGTCGGTGGCGAGGTAGACCGGCTCGTAGCCGTGGCGGCGGAGCATCGTCGCGGCGCTCTCGCGGGTGAAGTAGTGGATGTGGGTCGGGATCACCGACCACCAGCGCGGGCCGAGCATCCTCGCGACCCGGCTGCCGGCGTCGGGCAGCTCGAGCGCGAGGATCCCACCCGGGCGCAGCAGCTCGCCGACGCGCTCGAGCGCGGCGTTGGCGCGGGTCAGGTGCTCGAGCACGTCGCCCATCACCACGCAGTCGAAGTGGCCGAGCGGGAGGTCGGCGCCGAACAGCTCCTCGCTTCGCACGTCGAGCCCGAGCCGCTCGCGGGCGTAGGCGGAGGCGAAGCCGGAGGGCTCGATCCCGACCGCCTCGCTCCAGCCGCGGGCCTCGGCCTCGGCGAGCAGGAAGCCGACCCAGCAGCCGACGTCGAGGATCGCGCCGCGCCGGGGCGCGTAGCGCTCGATCCGCTCGAGGACCGCTGCGAACGAGTGCCGCTGGCCGGCCTCCTCCTCGACGTAGTCGTCTGACTCGGCGACCTCGTAGGCGGCCTCGAGCTCGGCCCCGGATGGGAAGCGGTCGAGCTGCATGTGCGAGCAGGACTCGCAGCGGACGATGTCGCCGAGCGCGGTCCCGAACTCCTTCGTCGTCGGGATCAGACCCTGCTCGCCGGCCTCTCCGCGGACGGCGAGGTGCGCGCGCAGCGCTCCGGCGCCGCAGGCGGCGCAGAGCTCGGCCGAGTCGGGGTCCGGCTCAGCGCTCATCGCCGACCGCGGGGCGCTCGCTCAACTCCGGCGCCTCGACGTTCTGGCGGCGGCTGACCAGATAGAGCGGCCGGCCCTTGACCTCGTCGTAGATCCGGCTGATGTACTCGCCGAGGATGCCGAGGGTGATCAGCTGGATCCCGCCGAGCAGGAGCATCGCGAACAGCAGGGTCGAGACGCCCTCGACGTAGAAGCCGAGCAGCCGGCTGACGATCACGTAGGGAATCCCGAGGAAGGCGAGGAAGGAGACGACGAAGCCGACCAGGGTGGCGATCTGAAGCGGGGTGTGCGAGAACGAGGAGATCGCGTCGAGCGAGATCCGCGACAGCGTGCGCCAGCGGTAGCGGGTGTCGCCGGCGTAGCGCGGCTCGCGGTCGTACGGCACCGAGCTCTGGCGGAAGCCGACCCAGACCGTCATCCCGCGCATGAAGCGGCTGCGCTCGGGCATCGAGCGCAGCGCCGTCGACCGCACGGCGGTAGAGCAGCCGGAAGTCGCCGACGTTCGCGGGGATGTCGAGGTCGGCCAGGCGGCGGAACACCGCCGAGAACCAGCGCGCGGTGACCAGCTTGATCCGGCCCTCGCCCTCCCGCTCGCGGCGGACCGCGTAGACGACGTCGGCGCCCTGCGACCACTCCTCGATCAGCGCTCCGATCAGCTCGGGCGGGTCCTGGAGGTCGGAGTCGATCGTGATCACGACCGTCGCCGTCGGCAGTGGTCGATCCCGGCGGCGACCGCGGCCTGGTAGCCGAAGTTCCGCGAGAGCTCGACCACCCGCACCCGGGGGTCGCCGGCGGCCAGCTCGGCGAGCAGCTCGGCGGTCCGATCGGTGGAGCCGTCGTCGACGAGCACGAGCTCGAAGTCGATGGCGACGCGAGCGCCGCGCAGACCCGCTCGTAGAACGGCCGCGACCGCGTCCTCCTCGTTGAGCACCGGAGCGGTCACGCTGACCAGCTCGGGCACGCGCTCGCTCATCGCGTCGCCGGCCCCGGCTTCACGGCGATCCGCCCGGTGTAGTCGATCCGGTTGAGCAGCAACGGCTCGCCGGTCTCGGCCAGGTACTCGTCCACGGCTCGCCGGGCGCCCTCGTAGTGGCCGTAGTCGTCGACGATCAGCACGCCGCTCCCGGCGCGAGCCTCGGGTAGAGCTGCGCGCAGCTCGTGCTTGGTCGACGCGTACCAGTCGGTGTCGAGCCGCAGCAGCGCGAGCGCGCTCCGGCGCCTCGGCGGGCAGCGTGTCCTCGACCATCCCGGGGTGCAGGTGGATCCGCTCGTGCGGGTAGCCGGTGCCGACCAGCGTCCGCTCGACCTCGGCGGCCGGGACGCCGGCCCACTGGCTGCCGGCGCTGGCGTGGCGGCGCCAGCGCCGCTGCGGCGAGTAGCCGTCGTAGGGAGAGCTGACGTCCTCGGCGCCTGGCTCCGGCATGCCGGCGAAGGTGTCATAGAGGTGCAGCTCGCGCTCGCCGTCGCCGAGGCGAAGCAGGGTCAGGGCCGCCGCCATCATGCTGCCGCCGCGCCAGACGCCGCACTCGGCGATCTCGCCCTCGATCTCGTTGGCGACCAGATACTCGACCGCGTCGCAGAGCGCCGCGATTCGCGCCGCGCTCGAGAGCGTGTGGCGGCGGACCCGCCGAACCGTCGCCGCGAGCTCGGGCTCGAAGTGATGGGGGACGGGGGTGCCGAGGATGAAGCTCGCCCGCCACCGCCATCCGGCGGCGAGCTTGCGCGCGTTCGTGAGCAACTCAGGTCGAGGCCGCAGCCTCAGGCGCGAGGTTCGAGGACACGCCTCTAGCCTACCCGCGTGCCCGCGGGCGACTACATCGAGGGCCTGGCGATCTTCGTCGCGATGCTCGCCGCCTGCACCGGCGGGGCGTGGCTGCTGATCGCCAAGCGCGCCGCCGAGCTCGAGGGAGCGCTGCGCCTGCTCGCCCTGGCGCTGGTCGCGACGCTCGCGATCCTCGCCGTCCATCTGCTTCCCGCGATGCTCGGCCTGCTCTCGCGGGCGAGCGTCCTGCTCACCGGCGCGCTCTGGCTCGCCGGCTGCCTCGCCCTGCCCGCCGCCCGCGCCGGCGCTTCCGACCGCTCCGATCAGCGCGTCGCCGACCCGCCGGCCACGCGCCCGGCGCGCCTGGCGGCCGGCTTCGGGATCGGCGTGGCGCTCGCGCTCGCGCTTGCCGTGCTCGCCGAGAACCTGACCAACGCGCCGCAGTCGGTCGACCTGCTGAACTTCCACCTGCCGGTCGTCGGTCGCTGGATCGAGACCGGCTCGATCTGGCAGATCGACGTCTTCCTGCCGGGGGTCTCGCCAGGCCACTATCCGCAGAACGGCGACGTGATCCTGCTCGCCGCGGTCCTGCCGTGGCGCAGCGACTGGCTCGCCCACCTGGCGATGTACCCCTACTGGGCGCTCACCGGGGTCGCGATCTACGCGCTCTGCCGCGAGCTTCGCGCCCCCGCCCCCGCCGCCGCGCTCGCCGCCGGCGCCGTTCTGGTCGTCCCCGCCGTCGCCGTCCCGGCCCTCAGCGCCGGCCTCGTCGACGCGCTGATGCTGTTCGGGCTCGCGACCGGGGGGGCCTTCCTGGTCCGCCACCGGCGAACCGCGGCGACCACGGACCTCGTCCTCGCCGGGCTCGCGCTCGGGGTCTCCTTCGGGACCAAGTGGTACGCGGTCTGGGCGGTCGCGATCGTGCTCGCGCTCTGGGCGGTAGGCTCGCTCGCCGCCCGCCGCGGCGGGCGGCGCGTGCTGGGCGAGCTCGCGCTGCTCGGCGGCATGGTCGGGGTCGCCGGCGGCGTCTGGCTGGTCCGCAACCTGGTCGAGTCGGGCAACCCGTTCTTCCCCGTGGAGGTCGCGCCGCTCGGGGTGACGCTGTTCGACGCCCCCCGCGACACCGTCCGCGAGGCCGCCGGCTTCACCCTGCTCGGCTACGTCGGCGATGGCGGCGTCTGGGGGGACCTGATCTGGCCGCAGCTTCGCCGCGCCCTCGCCTGGCCGGCGGTGCTGATCGGCGTCGGCTGGCTCGCCGCGAGCGCGCTCTGGGTCGCCCGCGGGCGCCGCCGCGGCGACGGCGCGATGCTCGCGCTGTTCGGCCTCGGCGCGCTCGCGCTGCTCCTCGCCTACGCGATCACGCCCTACTCCGCCGGGGGCCCCGAGGGCAGGCCGCTGCTCGTCGCCGCCGACGCGCGCTACGCGATCCCGGCGCTGCTCGCGGCCGCATGCTTCGTCGCCGCGATCGCCGGCGGCTCGCGGTGGCTCGCGGCGGCGCTGGCCGGCCTCGCCGTTCCGGCGCTGCTCGACGGCGCCCGCTGGTCGGCCGGCGCCGGGACCGAGGCGGCCGCGCTCAACCCGCTCACCTGGGGCGCGGTGATCCTGATCGCGCTCGCGGTGGCCGCCCGCTGGCCGGCGATCGCCGGCCACGCCGGGCGACTTCGCGAGCGGATGCGCCCCGGCCGCCTCGCGCTCGTCGCCCTCGCGGGTCTCGTCCTGGCCGGCGCTGGCATCGCCGGATACCGAATCGAGCAGCGCTACAGCGAGCATCGCTACCTCGGCGCCGACCCGGTGACCGACCTCCTCGCAGTCCCGGCGGCGTCCGGCGTCCGGGTCGGGCTCGCCGGGCTCTGGGACGACGCCGGGATCTCGCCGGTGCTGCCCGCTTTCGGGCCCCGCTACGAGAACCGGGTCGAGTACGTCGGCGCCGACGAGGGCGACGTGCTCCGCCGCTACCCCAGCGAGCCCGCGTTCGCCGCGGCACTCGAGCGCGGCGAGTACGACCTGCTCGTCGTCGGCCGCGGCCGCCCCGGGGCGCGCTCGGTGCCCGAGCTCGCCTGGGCCCGCGCGGCGGGCTACTCGCCGGTCGCGCTCAGCGAGCGGCTGGCCCTGCTCAGGCCGCCGGGCGCGGGCGCTCCATGACCAGGAGCCGCTCTCCCTCGAAGGCGAGCGCGTAGCCGGCGCTTCGCGCCCAGGCGGCGAGCCTGTCCGGGTCCACCCGCGGACGCGCCCGCTCGAAGAGCACCGTCTCGTCGCGGCCGATCACGAGGAGTCGCGGGTCGAGCCGCTCGAGCGCGGCGAGGAACGGCGCGCGCTCGGTGAACGCCCGCAGCAGCGCGTCCCCCTCGATCTCGCCGACGTACTCGACCCGGTTCTCGAGCCGGGCCCCGAACGAGGGGTAGGTCGGGACCACCGCGCTCAGCGACCAGGTGCCGGCGAGCCCGATCGTCGCGGGGTCCCCGGCGGTGCGCTCGATCACGTAGTCGATCGCCGGGTCCTGGCCGAGGTAGCGATCGGAGTTGAACTCGCCCTGCAACCGCTCCCCGGCGAGGACGACGAGCGCCAGCAGCGCCGCCGCCCCGGCCGCCACGAAGCGGCGGCCGAGCGTCGGCCCGCCCGGTCGGCCCCGGCGGGCGATCGGCGCGAGGGCGAGCGCGAGGACGAGGGCGAGGCCGAAGCTCGCGAGGACGACCGCGGGCCGGGTGACGGTGCCGACGCGCAGAGCGTCGATCGTCGCCAGCAGCGCGATCGCGCAGATCGCGACCCGGGCCCGCGCGCCCACCGCGCCGGCCAGCCAGGCGAGCGCGCCGAGGGCGACGATCATCGCCGGGATCCCGTAGCGGACGTTGATCGCCGCGGTCACCGGGTCGCCGTCGATCGAGGGGGCGCTGTAGGGGGTGATCGCGTAGACGACGGCGGCGAGCAGCCCGCCGGCGAGCGCGGCCGCCGCGATTCCCTCGGCGCTCCGCCAGCGCCCGCGCCGGCGCAGGAGCAGGGCCGCCGCCGAGACCAACCCGGCGGCGAGGGCGAGCAGCGGCAGCCCGACCGCGATCCGGAACTGGTGGGCGAGGGTGTCGATCCAGACCGCCGGCTGGTCTAGGTAGCCGGCGAGCGTGTCCCCGAACAGGGGCCGCTGGGGGTCCGGCGGAGCGTCGAAGATCGTGATCCCGAGCGGATCGATCGCCAACGGCATCAGCGGGTTTCCGGTCTCGATCCAGTTGCGGGCCATCCAGATCCCCCCGGCGGCGAGGATCAGCCCGCCGAGCGCGAGCAGCTGACGGGCGACGAGCGCGGGAGGGACGCGCGCGAACAGCCTGGCCGCCGCCCAGACGGCGATCACCGCGGCGACCGAGGTGTAGCCGTAGAACTTGGTTCCGAAGCAGATCCCGAGCGCGATCCCGGCAAGCACGAGGTCGCCGCGCGCCGCGCTTCGGTGGTGGCGGACGAGGAACAGCAGGCCGGTGGCCAGGGCCGCGTACATCACCGGGTCGAGGAGGCCGTCGACGAGCCCCGGCTGAACGACCACCGGCGCCGCCGAGACCATCAGCGCCAGCAGGATCGCCGCCGGCGTGCCGGCGCCGCATTCGCGGGCCAGCGCGTAGAGCGCCACCACCAGCAGGACCACGTAGGGGTAGATCGCGAGGTGCGCGAGGAAGTCGTTCTCCCAGGGGAGCATCGCGCCGAGCACGAGGACCGAGCCGTTCCCGGGGCCGGAGCCGTAGAAGGCGTCCGGGGCCCAGTCGGCGATCTGCCAGATCGACCCCTCCTGCAGCCAGCGCGCCGCCGTCGGAAGGTAGGCGCTCGCCGCGTCGAAGCCGGTGGGCTCGCGGGCGGCGTGCTCGGCGAACGCCGCGACCAGCCAGAGCAGCGCCCCGATCAGCCCGACCGAGGCGAGCAGCCGCTCCGCGGCCGAGGCCCGCTCCCAGCTCGAGGGCAAGCGGTCCCCGGCCTCGCGGGCGGGCGCCGCGATCGGCGGCACCAGCCACCAGGCGGCGGCGAGCATCGCCAGCGCGGCGGCCAGCACCGCCTCGCGTGAGAGCACCGTCAGCGCCGCGGGCAGCAGGTGGACGGCGAGCAGGGCCGCGGTCGCCAGCGTCGCCCAGGCGACCGCGCGCACGGCGCCCGCGAGGTTCGGCAGGCGCCGGCGGACGACGATCTCGGTCGCGGCGAGGACGGCGCCGTAGGTGGCGAGGAAGAAGAACGCGCCGACGTAGTAGTCGCTCGCCGACATCGCCGCCCCGGACCCAGTGTCCCGCGGCTACTTGACCCCGACGCCGAGCACGTCGTTGCCGAGGAAGAGCCGAACCGGCCGCGAGGCCGCAACCCGCCTGGCGAGCCCGACGACGGGGCCCTCGAAGCCCTCGAGCAGATGGAACCGCCCCCCGCGCAGGACGTCGGGGTCGATCCAGACGTGCGGCGCGGCGAACCCGGCAGCGCGCAGATTGCGCCGCAGGCTGTGCACCGACTGCTCGTTGACGTGGTAGCTCGTCGCGATCTCGAACCAGCCATCGACGCGCTCGGCGATCTCGCCGTGGCCGGCGAGGCGGACGAGGGGCCTGATCGCCGGCCAGCCGACCTTCATGAACATCAGGTTCGGGGCGGTATGGACGAGCAGGAAGCCGCCCGGCTTGAGCACCCGGCGGAACTCGGCCAGCGCCGGCACGGTCTGCGCCGGGTCGAGGTGCTCGATCACGTCGGAGAACTGGACCCGGTCGAAGCTGTCATCGGGCCAGGGCAGGTCGGTGACGCTGCCGGCGCGGATCTCGGCGTCCGGCTGGACGTCGGCGAGCATCTCCCTGGTCAGCTCGACCGCGGCGTCGGAGTAGTCGATCCCGGCGACCTCGGCGCCGCTCCGGGCGATCGCGAGCGCGGTCTCGCCGCGCCCGCACCCCGCGTCGAGGATCCGCAGCCCCGGGCCCGCCCCGAGCAGCCGCACCTGCTTCGCCTTGTTCCAGGAGATCTCACCCTGCTGGGCCTCCTCGAAGCCCTCGCAGATCTCGGAGAGGAAGTAGTCGCGGTCGTAGACGTCCGGGGGGATCGATTGCTGCTCGGTCATCGAGAGCACTCTAGTTTCACTGGGTCGCGCCGGGGCGGGCTTGTACCCTCCGCCGCCGAATGAGGGTCGCAGTACTCGGAGCAGGCCAGGCGGGGCTGACCGCGGCGCACCGGCTCGCCAAGCTCGGTCACGAGACCGACGTCTACGAGCGCTGGCCGGGCCTCGGCGGCCAGGCGGCGACGATCGACATCGGCAACGGCCATCCGGTCGAGCGCTACTACCACCACCTGTTCACCTCCGATCGCGAGATGGCGGACCTCTGCGCCGAGATCGGCGTCGAGCTCGAGACCTGGCCCTCCAGCGTCTCGATCTTCAGGAAGGGCGCGCTGCACGCCTTCAACACTCCGCTCGACCTCCTGCGCTTCTCGCCGATGTCGCCGCTCTCGCGCCTGCGGATGGGCCTGGGAGCGCTCTACCTGCAAAAGCGGGCCCACGACGTCACGCCGCTGGAGCCGATCACGATCCGCGAGTGGGTCGAGCGGGTGATGGGCAAGCAGGCCTGGGAGCACGTCTGGGGTCCGCTGCTCTACGGGAAGTTCCGCGACCAGGCCGACGAGATCTCGATGTCGTGGCTGTGGGCGAAGCTGCGAAACCGCCGCCAGGTGAGCGGCGAGGAGGCCAAGGGGGAGCTCCTCGTCTACCCGAGGGGCAGCTTCGAGACGCTCTACCGGCGGCTCGCCGAGTTGATCGAGGGCTATGGCGGACGGGTGATGATCGACCGGCCGGCCGCCAGGCTGGGCCGCGACGCGGACGGCAAGTTCCTCGTCACCCCCGCGGCCGCGGACTCGTTTCGCCGCGGCCTCGACCCGCGCGAGTTCACGCCCGACGGCGAGCCCGAGCGCTACGACGCGGTGATCGCCGCCCTGCCCTCCGACGTCTTCGACGAGCTCCTCGAGGACGACCTGCGCGCCGCGATCGGCGAGCGCTACATGGAGCGCACCCGGGGGATCGAGTACTTCGCGGCGCTCTGCCTGCTCTGCGTCCTCGATCGCCGCTTTCACCCCTACTACTGGACGAACGTCGCCGACACCGACCTCGGCTTCATCGGCCTGATCGAGCAGACGAACCTCGTGTCGCCGGAGCGCTACGGCGGCCGCCACGTCCTCTACGTCGCCAACTACCTGCCCCGCGATCACGAGCTGCTCGGCAAGTCGATGGAGGAGCTGATCGAGTTCTACGAGCCCGGCCTCGCCAAGGTGAACCCGGCGTTCGAGCGCTCCTGGATCGAGCGGAGCTGGATGTTCCGCGAGCCCGCCGGCCAGCCGGTCGTGCTGCCGAACTACCGCGAGCGGATGCCGCCGTACGACACCGGCGTGCCCGGGCTGATGCTCGCCAACACCACCCAGGTCTACCCCGACGACCGGGGGACCAACTACGCGGTCCGCGAGGCCGAGGAGGTGGTCGCCGAGCTGCTCGGCGCGAAGCTCGAGCGCCGCTTCGGGGCGCCGGAGCCGCTGCCGGCCTAACCGCGGCAGATCCCCGCCGAGGCGGCGGGCGGCGGCGCGGCTCCGCGACCCTCGAAGCGGAGCACCTGCGCGATGTAGGCCTCGGCGCTCGGATAGGGCTCGCCGCTCTCGGGGTCGGCGATCCCGTACCAGTCCTCGCGGTCGCCCGGATCGAGCTCGCGGGTGATCCAGGTGTGGGGGGCGAGCGAGTCGAGCCCGCAGTCCGAGCGCGCGAGCGCGTCGGTGACCGCGCCCAGGTAGAGCGCGCGGGTCGGCTCGGCGAGCGCCGGGATCGCCCCCGCGCCGCTCGTGTACCAGCCGGTCTCGTTGAGGGCGAGCGGCTTGGCGGCGAGCCCGGCCCGATCGACCGCGCGGCGCTGCTCGACGAGGGCATCGAGGACCGCGGTGGGATCGGGACCGTAGGCGTGCACGCCGATCACGTCGAGCGCGCCGGCAAGCGCCGGGCGCGCCGCCAGCATCCGGCGCAGGAAGCGCAGCGACGCGGTTCGGGCGTCGCCCGGCCCATCGACGGTGGTCTCCCGGAAGGCGGCGAGGCCGCCGAGGGTCAGCCGCGCCCGCGGATCGACCGCGCGGATCGCCCGCGCCCCCGCGCGGGCGAAGTCGGCGAAGCGCTCCGGGTCGGGAATCGGACACCAGAACGAGCCCAGGTTCGGCTCGTTCCAGAGCTCGTAGTCGATCACCGGCAGGGCTCTCAGACCCGGTCGCTCCGCCCAGAAGCTGCCGCCGCGGCCGTAGCGGCGGGCGAGCGCCGCGGCGAGCGCCGCGAAATCGGACGGGCGGGCCGGGAAGGCGCGCGCGCCGCAGACCTTCGCGGCCGCCGGGTCTGCCGCCCAGCTCGGCGTCGGCACGCCCATCACCGCCACCCGCCACTCGATCCGGCGCTCGGCCAGCTCCTCCATCCAGCGGTCGAGCCCCGAGAGGTCGAAGGCGTGCCCCGTCCCCGCCGGCGGCTCGGGCTCGATCCGCGGCCAGTCGATGTTCGCGCGCACGAAGTCGATCCCGCCGGCGGCGATCTGATCGAGGCTGTGACCGAGCGCCTCGAGCTCGCCGTCCTCGGCGAGCGGGCGCAGCCCCTGGGCGTTGACGCCGAAGAAGCCGTCCGGCCGGGCGGCCTCGAAGCTGCGCTCGGGGAGCGTCGGGGCCGGGGGCGGCGCCCCCGCGCAGCCGGCGGTCGCCGCCAACGCCGAGAGCGCCGCGCTCAGCGCGAGGGCTCTCCGGATCCCCTGCATCGGGGCGGATCGTAGACGCGCGCGCTCGCGCGCCACGCACGAACCATGCGGGAAACGGCGTCCACCGGGGTCGCTAGGCTGGCCCGGTTCGATCAAACAGGAGGAGTACCAACAGTGACCAAGTCTGAATTCATTGATGAGATCGCTGACGGCTTCGACAGCAAGAAGGCCGCCGGCGACGCAGTGGACGCGGTTCTCGAGGGCATCACGAGCACGCTCGCATCGGGCGGTGAGATCAGCTTCACCGGCTTCGGCAAGTTCAGCGTCGCCGAGCGCGGCCCCCGCCAGGGCGTCAACCCTCGCACCGGCGAGCGGATCACGATCGCCGGCGGCAAGGTGCCGAAGTTCTCGGCCGGCGCCGGCCTGAAGCAGCGCGTCAAGGGCTAGCGCCGTGACCGCGCCCTTCGCCGACCGGCTCGCGGCCCTCGTCGAGGAGCGCCGCAGCCAGGTCTGCCTCGGTCTCGACCCGGATCCGACCGGGCTCGGGACCGGGGCCGGTCCGGGCCCCGCGGCCGACCCCGCGGCCGCGGCCGGCCGGGCGATCGCCCAGCACTGCCGCGAGCTGATCGCCGCCGCCGGCCCGGCCTGCGTCGCGGTCAAGCCGCAGCTCGCCTGCTTCGAGCGTCTCGGCGCTCCCGGCTGGGCCGCGCTCGGCGAGGCGGTGGCGGCCGCGGCGGAGGCCGGGCTGCTGGTGATCGCGGACGGCAAGCGCGGTGACGTCCCGGTCAGCGCCGCCGCCTACGCACAGGCCCTGTTCGGCTCGACCCCGACGCCCTGGGGGGACGTCCCGGGCTCGGCGCCGACGCCGCGACCGCGAACCCGTTGCTCGGCGACGGACGCGATCGAGCCGCTGCTCGCCGCGGCCGAGGGCGCCGGCGCCGGCCTCTTCGCTGCTCGTCCGCACCTCGAACCCGGGCGCCGCCGAGCTGCTCGACCGCGGACGCCGGCGGGGCGCCGCTACACGAGCGGCTCGCCGCGATCGTCGCCGCGCGCGGCGAGCGGCTGGCTGGGGAGTGCGGGCTCAGCGGGCTCGGCGCGGTCGTCGGCGCGACCGCCCCCGAGCACCTCGGGCGGCTTCGCGAGCTGATGCCGGGCGCCGATCTTCCTCATCCCCGGCGTCGGCGCCCAGGGCGGGCGCCCCGGCGATCTCGGCCCGGCCTTCTCCTCCGACCCGGCCTCCGTGCTGGTCGCGGCCTCGCGCTCGATCGCGGACGCCGCCGATCCCGGCGGCGCCGCCGAGAGGTTGCGCGAGGAGCTCTGGGCGGGTCGCGCAAGCCGCCGTGCGCTAGCGGCGACAGGGCGGCATGCGCTTGGGACCCAGTCCGTACGATCAGCGCCGGAATGCAAGCGTCGAAGCTCGAGCCGGAGCCGCGCAGCTGGACCGCGCGCGTGATCGCGCCGCTCGCGCTGGTGGCGGCGGCGGCGGCGATCGTCATCGTGATCTCGAGCTCCGGCTCGACCGAGGAGCCCGCCGGCGAGCAGGCGAGGGGAGAGACCCAGACGACGACCACGGCTTGCGAGGACCCCGACGCGCAGCAGGCGCTCGAGGACGGCTACTACGTCGTGACCGCCGAGGACACCGCGGGGCTGAGCGGGATCGCCGGCAAGACATGCACCACGCTCAAGCGCCTCGAGCGCCTCAACCCGAAGCTCGATCCGCAGACGCTGCAGGTGCAGAACTGCGTCGACCTCGTCCGCGACGGCTGCAAGGCGCTCGCCGAATAGGCGCGCGCTCGCTTGTCCGTGCCGCGCTGCTCGGCGCGGTCGCCGGGCTCGGCCTGCTCGGCGCTTCCGGCTCCGCGGCCGCCGCGCCCGCCCCCGAGCCGTCGGCCCGCGCCTGGGTGTTGATCGACGCGGCCGACGGCGCCGTGCTCGCCGGGCGGGGCGAGCGCCGCTCGCTGTCGATCGCATCGACGACGAAGCTGATGACCGCCTTCGTGGCCAGGCGCTCGCTCAGGCTCGACGAAGAGGTCGTCGCGCCCGGCTACTCGCCGATCTCGAGCGCCGAGTCGCTGCTCGGCCTGGTCGAGGGCGAGCGGATCACCACCCGCGACCTGCTCTACGGGATGCTGCTCGCCTCCGGCAACGACGCCGCGTTCGCCCTCGCCACCGCCAGCTCGGGATCGACCGAGGAGTTCGTCGCCGAGATGAACCGGGCGGCGCGCCGGCTCGGGCTCGACGACACGAGCTACGCCAACCCGATCGGGCTCGACGACGCGGCGAACTACTCGAGCGCGCTCGACCTGGTCACGCTCGCCGCGAAGCTGCGCGAGGACCGCGTGTTTCGCGAGCTCTTCGACTCCCCGAGCGCGACCCTGCGCAACCGGCGCCGAGCCTCGCACGGTCACCAACCGCAACGACCTCGTGCTCAGCACACCGTTCGTGGACGGGGTGAAGACCGGGTACACGATCGACGCCGGCAACGTCCTCGTCTCCTCGGGCAGCCGGGAGGGCGTCCACCTGATCGCCGCGGTGCTCGGCGAGCCCACGGAGGCGCTGCGGGACTCCGACTCGCTGGCGCTGCTCGAGTACGGCCTCTCGCTGTACCGCGAGCGGCGCGTGGTCGGCCGCCGCGAGCCGCTCACGAGCGCCTCCGTGGCCGGCCAGGAGCTCAGCCTGCCGATCGTCGCCGCCAAGTCGGTGAGGCTGAACGTGAGGAAGGGGCAGGAGGTGACGCTCGACCTCTCGGCCCCGGCCGAGGTCACCGGCCCGATCGCCGCAAGCGAGCGGCTGGGCCGGGCGATCGTCCGCGTCGACGGCGACGCCCGGGCCCGCACCGCGCTGCTCGCCGGGCGCGCGCTGGGGGCCGCCTCGATCGGCGATCGAATCGACACCGCGGTTCCCGGCCCGCCACCCATCGCCTGGGCGCTGATCACCGCGGCGCTCGCCCTCGTCGCGATTCTGCTCATCCGCCGGCGCGCCCGGGCGGCGCCTCGTTCCTGATACCGGATTGTCTCCTCTCGGGGACCCGGCTCGGGTAGCCTCAGCGATGCAGATGGAGACCACCTCCGAGAGCGCCCGGGCGGGTCGGCGTTGATCCTCACCGTGACCCTGAACACGGCGATCGATCGCACCGTCGCCGTTCCCAACTTCCGTATCGGCCAGCGTCACCGCGCGATCGAGGCGCGGACGGTCGCGGGCGGAAAGGGGGTCAATGTGGCGCGGGCGCTGAAGCTGCTCAGCCGCCCTGTGATCGCCACCGGCCTCGCCGGCGGCCAGACCGGGACCAGGGTTCTCGAGCACCTGACCGAGGAGTCGATCCTCAACGCCTTCACCCGAATCGGCGGCGAGTCGCGGACCAACCTGGCGGTGGTCGACCCGACCTCGGGCGATCAGACCGAGATCAACGAGCGGGGGCCCGAGGTCGATCCCGGCGAGGTCGACCAGTTCGTCGCCAAGCTCCTCTACCTGGCGCAGGGGGCGAGCGTCTGCGTGATGGCCGGCAGCGTCCCGCCCGGGATCGGCGCCGATATCTACGCCCGGCTGATCGGCGAGCTGCGCGCCCGCGATGTGCTCACCGTGATCGACACCGATGGCGATCCGATGCGCGCCGGCCTGCGCGCCGAGCCCGACGTCGTCGTCCCCAACGTCGTCGAGGCCGAGGAGGCGGTCGGCCACGAGTTCAACGACGACGAGGACCTCGCCCTCGGCCTCAGCGAGCTGCTCGAGATGGGTGCACGCCAGGCGATCATCACCACCGCCGAGGGCTGCGTCGCGATCGCCGGCGAGGGGCTCGACCGCCATCGCTACGAGGTCCGCATCGATCAGCTCGAGCCGGTCTCGGCGGTCGGGTCGGGCGACGCGTTTCTCGCCGGCTTCGTCGCCGCGCACTACGACGGCGCGTCGCTTCGCGACTGCCTCGCCTTCGGGGTCGCCTGCGGCGCCGAGTCCACCCAGCACTTCGGCGCCGGGACCCTCGACCGCCGCGAGGTCGAGCGGCTGCTGCCGCGGGTCGAGCTGCGCGAGCTCGCCCTCTCCTCAGCGGTGAGCTGAGCGCGAGCGCGATCCCTTTGCCGGGGTTGACCGGTGTTATCATCGCCCGGGCCTCTTCAGCGGGGCCCGCCGAGCCGCAAACTGCGGTTTTTCAGGCCCCTTCCGAGGGGCTTTTTTCGTCCGCCCACCCACCTAGCTTTCAGGAGGAAGATGGAAGTAGAGATCGGCAGAGGCAAGAAGGGTAGGCGGGCCTACGGGTTCGACGACATCGCGATCGTGCCCTCGCGAAGGACGCGCGACCCCGACGACGTCGACATCTCCTGGGCGCTCGGCCCCTACCGCTTCGAGCTGCCGCTGCTCGCCTCGGCGATGGACGGCGTCGTCAGTCCCGATACCGCAGCCGAGCTCGGCCGGCTCGGCGGCGTCGGGGTGCTCAACCTCGAGGGCATCTGGAGCCGCTACGAGGACGCGAACGAGAAGCTCGAGGAGATCGCGGCTGCGCCGCCGCACGAGGCGACGCAGCTGATGCAGCGGATCTACGAGGAGCCGGTGAAGCCCGAGTTGATCGCCCAGCGGGTCGAGGAGATCAAGGCGGCGGGCGCGGTGGCCGCCGGCTCACTGACCCCGCAGCGGGTTACCGAGCACTACGAGGTCGCGCTCGAGGCCGGGCTCGACATCCTGGTGATCCAGGGCACCGTGATCTCGGCCGAGCACGTCTCGACCAAGTCCGAGCCGCTCAACCTCAAGGAGTTCATCAAGCAGGTCGGCGTGCCGGTGGTCGCCGGCGGATGCGCCTCCTACTCCACCGGCCTCCACCTGATGCGAACCGGCGCCGTCGGCGTCCTCGTCGGCGTCGGTCCCGGCGCCGCCTGCACGACCCGGGGCGTCCTCGGGCTCGGGGTGCCGCAGGCGACGGCGATCGCCGACGTCGCCGCGGCGAGGGCTCAGCACATGCTCGAGACCGGCGAGTACTGCAACGTGATCGCGGACGGCGGCATGCGCACCGGAGGCGACCTCTCGAAGGCGATCGCAGTCGGCGCCGACGCGGTGATGATCGGCTCGCCCCTGGCGCGCGCCCACGAGGCTCCGGGCCGCGGCTACCACTGGGGGATGGCGACCTTCCATCCCTCGCTGCCCCGCGGCACCCGGGTCGCGACCCTCCAGGACGGCAGCATCGAGGAGATCCTGATGGGGCCCGCGCACGAGAACGACGGCACCTTCAACCTGATCGGCGCGCTTCGCACCTCGATGGCGACCTGCGGGTACGAGGACATCCGCGACTTCCAGCGCGCCGAGGTGATGGTCGCGCCGTCGCTGCAGACCGAGGGCAAGCAGCTGCAGCGCTCCCAGTCGGTCGGGATGGGGTCGAACGGCAAGGCCCGGATCTCGAACGGAGTCGCCGTCACCGATGGGTGAGCGCATCGCTTCTCCCGAGGCCTTGGCCCGGGAGGAGGTGCGCGCCGCGCAGGGCTCGCGGGGCCCGATCGTCGAGGGCGATCCGGCGCTGCCGAGCACGCCCGCGGTCAGCGAGGCGGTCGAGGTCGCTCCGCCGGAGACCGCCCACGAGGAGGTGCTCGTGCTCGACTTCGGCGGTCAGTACTCGCAGTTGATCGCGCGGCGGATCCGCGAGTGCGGGGTCTACGCCGAGCTGCTCCCGCACGACCTCGACCTCGCGACGATCGAGGAGCGTCGCCCGCTCGCGCTCGTGCTCTCCGGCGGCCCGGCGTCGGTCTACTCCCAGGGCGCGCCGCGGCTTCGCCGTGAGCTGCTCGAGCTCGGGATCCCGGTGCTCGGCATCTGTTACGGGATGCAGGCGATGGTGCTCGAGCTCGGCGGCCGGGTGGAGGGCGCCGAGACGGGGGAGTTCGGTCGCACCGAGCTCAGCCTCTCCGGCGACGGCGGCCGCCTGCTCGCGGGCACGCCCGCCGAGCAGCAGTGCTGGATGAGCCACCGCGACTGCGTCTTCGAGGCGCCCTCCGGGCTTCGAGCCGCTCGCGGCCAGTCCCGGCTCCCCGGTGGCGGCGCTCGAGAGCGCCGAGCGCGGCCTCTACGGGATCCAGTTCCACCCCGAGGTCGTCCACACCCCGTTCGGCCAGCAGATCCTCGAGCGCTTCCTGCGCGAGATCGCCGGGGCGAGGGAGCGCTGGTCGCCGGCCTCGGTGATCGACGAGCAGGTCTCGCGGATCCGCGCCCAGGTCGGCGAGGCGGGGGTCATCTGCGGGCTCTCCGGCGGCGTCGACTCCGCCACCGCGGCGGCGCTCGTGCACCGCGCGATCGGCGACCAGCTCACCTGCGTCCTCGTCGACCACGGGCTGATGAGAAAGAACGAGGCCGAGCAGGTCGTCGCGGCGATGGAGGAGCTCGGGGTCAAGCTGATCAACGTGGACGCCGAGAGGCGCTTCCTCGCCAAGCTTGCCGGCGAGGTCGAACCCGAGCGCAAGCGCAAGATCATCGGTGAGGAGTTCATCCGCGTGTTCGAGGCCGAGGCCGAGAAGCTCCCCGACGTGCGCTTCCTGGTTCAGGGGACGCTGTACTCGGACGTGATCGAGTCGGGTGGCGACGGGCGCAGCGCGGAGACGATCAAGTCTCACCACAACGTCGGCGGCCTTCCCGAGGAGCTCGGCTTCGACCTGGTCGAGCCGCTGAGGATGCTGTTCAAGGACGAGGTCCGCGCGGTCGCCTCCGAGCTCGGGCTCTCCGACCGGGTCGTCTGGCGCCAGCCCTTTCCGGGGCCCGGGCTCGGGATCCGGATCGTCGGCGGCGAGGTCAACAAGGAGCGCCTCGACATCCTGCGCGACGCCGACGCGATCCTCCAGGAGGAGGTCAAGGCGGCGGGGCTCTATCGCGAGCTCTGGCAGTCCTTCTGCGTCCTCCCGGTGGTTCGCTCGGTCGGTGTGCAGGGCGACGGGCGCACCTACGCCTACCCGGTGGTGATCCGCGCGGTGACCTCCAAGGACGCGATGACGGCCGACTGGGCGCGGCTGCCCTACGACCTCCTGGAGCGAGTCTCGAACCGGATCATCAACGAGGTCCAGGGGGTCAACCGGGTCGCCCTCGACATCTCCTCGAAGCCCCCGGCGACGATCGAGTGGGAGTAGGGCGGCCGGGGCCGTCGATCCGCGCGCGCCGCCTCGAGGCGTGGGCTGAGGAGCTTGCCTTCTGGGAGCACTGGCTCGCGACCGGCGGGTTCAACTGGCCCGACGACTACCGCCGCAAGACCGACCCGCGCGCGCCCGTGGTGATCCCGCGCCGCTACCTGCCGCGCGCCGTCCGCTCGCCCCTGCGGCTGCTGCCCGGCCGACGGCCGAGGATCTCGATCCTCGATGTCGGCGCCGGGCCGCTCTCGATCGTGGGGACCCGCCTGCGCGGCGCCGAGGTGGAGCTGACCGCGGTCGATCCGCTCGCCGAGGAGTACGCCGAGCTGCTCGCCCGTCACCGGGTCGAGCCGCCGGTGGCGACGACGCCGCTGGCCGCCGAGGAGCTCGCCGAGGGGCTCGGCGAGTCGCGCTTCGACGTCGTCCACTGCCAGAACGCCCTCGACCATGCCGAGGATCCGCTCGCCGGGCTCGAGCAGATGACGCGAGTCGTCAAGCCCGGGCATTGGGTCGTCCTCAAGCACACCGTCGACGAGGCCGAGACCGAGGGCTACGCCCAGCTTCACGACTGGAACTTCAACATCGAGCGGGGCCGGCTCCTGATCTGGAACCGTGAGCGCCGGATCCACCCCGACGAGCACCTGCCGCTCGCCGAGCGGGTCGAGGTGGAGTTCGTCGAGGAGGACGGATACCGCTGGGTCCGGGCCGCGGTGCTGCGCGCCGGCTGACCGTGCGCTCGGGCGCCGGCTCAGCGCCCGGCGTCGCCGAGTCGCATCAGCTCGAAGCGGACCCGGCCCTCGCGGACCGCGAGCTCGACCTCGCGCTCGTTCGGGGTCAGCTTCGAGCGCCCCGTCTTCACCTCGACCAGGACGACCTCGCGGAGCACGCCCGAGCCGATCCCGTCGAAGACCACGTAGTCGATCGGGGCGCCGAGAAAGCGCGCCTCGCTGGCGTCGAAGCGCTCAGCGAACTCGGGGAGCAGGGGCGCCAGCTGCTCGCCGGACCTGCCGGCGAGGACGCTGCGGCTGCGCTTGACCGCGTCGCGCCGCGCGGCCTCGAGGTCCTCGCCGTCGTAGCGGTACACGGCGCGGTAGCGCAGGTGCGAGGCGAGCACCCAGGCGAGCAGCGAAACCGCGGCGATCAGCAGCGCGGCGGTCAGGGAAGGTTCCATGGCGCGAGTCTCGCGCCCCCGCCGGTCGGCGCCCCCACCCTGCACGAAACCGTGCAGTCCCGGGCGAGCGCCGCCGGCCCGGGCGAGCGCCGCGGGCCCGGGCGAGCGCCGCCGCGGTCCCGGGCGAGCGCCGCCGGCCCCGGCGAGCGCCGCCGGCCCCGGCGAGCGCCGCCATCCCGGGCCGAGATGGCAGAAGTGGGTGCATAACACCCACAAGCGCCATCTCGGCAAGGTGCGGCGGGGCGGCTTGGCCAGCTCAGTCCTCGGCGAGGGAGAGGGCGGCCTGCATCTCGTCGATCGAGCCGGGAACCAGCTCGCTGCCGGGGTGCGGGCGGCGGGCGAGCGCGGCGAGCGAGACCGCGGCGATCGCCGCGGCCGCCGCGAAGCCGCCGACCACGCCCCAGATCGCGCCCGTCGCCCCGCTCAGGTTCCAGGCGCAGAAGCCGAGGGCGCCCGCGCTCCAGCAGGCGGCGGCGACCACGGCGCGGCCACGGACGAGCGCCGCCTGGGTGAGGGTCAGGGCGGCCAGGAAGGTGCCGGCGCCGAGCGCGACCACGACCAGCTCGGCGCGGCCGTACTCGAAGCTCGAGCCGAAGGCGAGCTGCATCACCGGGGGTCCGATCGCGAGCAGGCCGAGCGCGGTCGCGGCGGTGAACCCGGCGATCCCGAGCAGCGTCGCCCGCAGGGCGGCGTTGAAGGTCGCGGCGCCGTCGGGGCGCGCCTGGGCCGCGGCGAGGTGCGGCAGCAGGCTCGCGATCACCCCCTGGAAGATCGCCTGCGGAGCGCGGACCACCATCATCAGGTTGAAGGCGAAGCCGGCGAGCGCCGCGCCCTCGGCCCCGCGCACGAACAGCGGCCCGGCGTTGACCAGCACCTGCCCGCACAGCATCACGACCAGCACCGCGGCGGCGAACCCGCCGTGAGCGAGCGCCGAGGTCGGCCCGGCGCCTGAGACGGGCCGGGCGCCTCCGAGCCGGCCGGCGGCGAGCAGGATCGCCACCCCGGCGAGCCCGAGCAGCGGCGAGATCGCGATCGCGACCGCGAACGGGGCGATCCCGGAGAGGGCTCCGGCGGCGGCGAGCGCGGCGGCGCCGACGAGAACCACCGCCTCGGTGACGAGCACGGCGGCGTAGAGGTCGAAGCGACCGCGCCCGGCGAGCGCGCCGCGCACGTAGAACTCGGCGCTGAAGGTGATCAACCCGCCGATCAGGGCCCAGAAGAGAACCGAGCGACCCGAGAAGACGCCCTCGACGAGGGTCCCCCGAAGGGCGAACCCGGCCGCGACGACGACCACCACCATCACGGCGAGGATCAGCGCCGCCGAGCGCATCGCGCCGCTCGCCGAGCGCCCGCCGGACTCGGCGGCGGCGATCTCACGGGCGAGCAGCTGCTCGATCGGGCGATACAGGGTGACGACGAGCGCGAACACGATCAGCCAGAGGACGACGATCTCGCCGTACTGATCGCTCGGCAGGGTGTGCGAGGCGAGCGCGAAGAAGCCGTAGAGGAGGATCCCGGCGAACCCGATCCCTCCCGAGACGAGTCCGGCGGTGCGCCCGTAGCGCCTCGTCTCGGCGGCGGAGTCCGCGCTCATCGACGCCACCGTAGCCGTTGCCCGCAGCCCGGCCGGTCGGCGGCGCTCAGGAGTAGGAGTCCCAGAGGCGCAGCGCGCCGAGCGGATCGACGGGACCGCCACGGTGATAGCCGCGCGGCCAGAGCTCGAAGTGGAGCTGGCAGAACTCCGAGCGCGCGTTGCCGGTCTTGCCGACCGCGCCGATCCGCTCGCCCGTTCGCACTCGCTCGCCCCGCCCGAGCGGAGTCGGCGCCTGCAGGTGCGAGTAGAAGAGGTCGGTCTTGGTCGCGAGACCGTCGATCAGCACGTAGTAGCCGTAGAGGGCGTCGCTGTAACCGGCGGCCGCCACGCGCCCGCCCCGGGCGGCGAGCAGCGGGGTCCCGCAGCCGGCCGGGAGGTCCTGCCCCTCGTGCACGCGGCCGCCGCTGCGGGCCTCTCCGAAGCGGTCGCCGTAGGCGTGCGGGCCGGCGATTGGGAATGTATGGCCGCGGAGGACGACTCGCCCGGCGAGCGCGCCGCGGCGGCCCGGCGGGCCGATCCGGAACTCGTAGCGCCCGTCCGGAGCCACCTTGCCGTTCGCCCGGCGCCCGTCCCAGCGGCGGCGGTGCTCGCGGCGCGGCGCCGAATCCCGCGCGAGCCAGCGGCGCACCGGCTTTCCGTCGCTCGCCCGGACCACCTTGATCTGCAGGTCGAGCGGCCGCCTGGCCTCGAACTCGTAGCGCAGCCTGATTCGCTCGCCCCCGTCGAAGAGGGCGTTCGCCGGCCGGGCCTCGGACCTGCCGAGCGAGAAGCCCGCGCCTGCGGCGGCGGGCGTCGCCGACGCGAGCAGGCCGACCAGGCAGCCGGCCAGCACCGCGGCGGCCGCTCGCAATCGGCGGCCCGGCGGGCGCGGCTTGGGATTCGGTGGCATCGGCGAGCTCATTTTCGACGGTCTCGGGAGGGTTCCCCTATCATCACCCGGCCGCACCCACGGCGATGCCTTCGTGGGGCGGCTGTTCGCACGTGTCCTGGCATCCGACCATGATGAAGACCTACGTCGCCACACCCGAGAACCGCCAGCGAGACTGGTACGTCGTCGATGCCGAGGGCAAGACCCTGGGCCGGCTCGCGACCCAGATCGCCGACGCTCTGCGCGGCAAGCGCAAGCCGGAGTACACGCCGCACTGTGACACCGGCGACTTCGTCGTCGTCATCAACGCCGAGAAGATCGTCGTCACCGGCAAGAAGCGAACCGACAAGATCTACTGGCGCCACAGCGGCTACCCGGGAGGGATCCGCTCGCGGACCCTCGACGAGATGCTCGACCGTCGCCCCGAGGAAGTCATCCGCAAGGCAGTGCAGGGAATGCTGCCGCGCAACCGCCTCGCCCGCCAGCAGATCACCAAGCTCAAGGTCTACGCCGGACCTGAGCACCCCCACGCAGCCCAGCAGCCGAAGCCGATGGAGATCGAGACTTGATGAACGACGAGCCGAACGAGCCGAACGAGACGCCTGAGCAGCCCGACCAGGAGCCGCAGGCCGCCGACCCGGCTCCCGCCGAGGAGGCGCCCGCCCCGGCCGAGCCGGTCTCCGGAGACCCGCGCCGAGCCGAGCGCCGAGTCCGGCGAGAGCGTCGCCGCCCCGGCCGAGCCGGTCTCCGGTGATCCGGCAGAGCCGAGCGCGGAGGCCGCCCCCGAGGAGCCGGCCGAGAGCGCGGAGGCCCCCGCTGCCGAGCCGAGCGCCGAGGCGGCGCCCGAGGAGGCTGCGAAGCCGAAGGAGCGGCCGCGCCGGCGCCGAAGGCAAGGACGCCGCTCCCGGCGCCGACCTCGAGCCGATCACGCTCGAGCCCGAGCGCGAGCTGAGCGCCGAGGAACGCGCCCGCCTCGAGGCCGAGGAGGAGGAGCGCGCCCGCCGCGAGGCCGAGGCCAACGCCGACGAGGAGCCGCTTTCGCGCGCCCAGGTCGAGCTCGCCAAGGACACCGATGATTCAGGCGACCGGCAAGCGCAAGAGCTCGATCGCCCGGGTCGTGCTTCGCCCCGGAGGCGGAGCGCTGTCGATCAACGAGAAGAGCCTCGAGGAGCTACTTCCCGCGCGAGGCGCTGCAGACGATGGTCCGCTCGCCGCTGGTCACCGCCGGCTACGAGGAGCACCGTCGACATCGCGGTCCGCGTCCACGGCGGCGGGATCGCCGGGCAGGCCGGCGCCGTCCGCCACGGGATCGCCCGCGCGCTCACCGAGATCGACCCCGACCTTCGCGGCGAGCTGAAGCGCCGCGGCCTGCTGACTCGCGACGCGCGCGGCAAGGAGCGCCACAAGGCCGGCCTGAAGAAGGCTCGCAAGCGCCCGCAGTTCTCGAAGCGCTAGGCGCCCGACGCGCTGCGCGCCACCGTCCCCACGGCTCCGATGAAGCTGTTCGGAACCGACGGGGTGCGGGGGGTCGCCGGCGAGGTGCTCACCGAGGAGCTCGCCCGCGCGCTTGGCAGGGCGCTGATCGAGCTGCGCCCGGGCGAGCGGCCGCAGGTGCTGATCGTCCGCGACACCCGCGAGTCGGGCCCGATGCTCGAGCGTTCGCTCGCCGACGGGCGTCATCGAGGCGGGCGGCGACGCCTACGTCGGCGGGGTGCTGCCGACCCCGGCGGCGTCCATCCTCGTGCGCCGCCTCGGGCTCGACCTCGCCGCCGTCGTCTCCGCCTCGCACAACCCGTGGTCCGACAACGGGATCAAGTTCTTCGACGCCCGCGGCATGAAGCTCGACGACGACGCCGAGGCCGCGGTCGAGGCGCGTGTCGCACGAGCTCCTCGGCGGCAACCGGGATCGGCCCGCCGGCGGCGGGATCGTCCGCGAGCTCGAGGGCGGCCTCGACGACTACCTGCGCGAGCTGACCGCGAAGCTCTCCGCTCGACCTCGGCGGGCTCGAGGTCGTGCTCGACTGCGCCAACGGCGCCACCCACGAGGCGGCCCCGGCCGATCTTCCGGCGCTTCGGCGCCGAGGTCGAGGTGATCGCCGCCGACCCCGACGGGCGCAACATCAACGAGGGCTGCGGCTCGACCCACCCCGAGGCGCTCGCGGCGCGGGTGCTCGAGCTCGGCGCCGAGATCGGCTTCGCCTTCGACGGCGACGGCGACCGCGTGCGTCGCGGTCGACGGCGACGGCACGGTCCGCGACGGCGACGAGCTGATCGCGCTGATCGCCGCCCACCTCGGCGCCAGCGGCGAGCTCGGCGGCGGGGTCGCGGTCACCGTGATGACCAACTACGGCTTCCACAACGCGATGGCGGCGGCCGGCATCGAGGTCGCCACGACCGACGTCGGCGACCGCACGTCTCGGCCGAGCTCGCGCTGCGTGGCTGGACGCTGGGCGGCGAGCAGTCCGGTCACCTGATCTGGACCGACTTCGCGCCGACCGGCGACGGCATCGCCGCCGCCCTGCTCACCCTGAGGGCGCTCGGCGGCACGCCGCTCGCCGAGGCGAGGCCGATCGAGCGCCTGCCGCAGGTGCTCGAGAACGTCCGGGTCGCCGACCGGGATGCGATCGCCGGCGCGGACGGCCTCTGGGCCGCGGTCGAGCGCGAGAACGCGGCCCTCGAGGGCCGCGGGCGGGTGCTGGTCAGCGCCCTCCGGCACCGAGCCGCTGCTGAGAGTGATGGTCGAGGCGCCCGAGCGTCGCCGAATGCGAGGCGATCTGCGGTCGGCTGGTCTCGCTCGTCGAATCCGAACTCGGCTAGGCGCCGGCGCATCCGGCGCTACCCTGAGTCGTCCTCTCATGTGTGGAATCGTCGGATACGTAGGCGAGCGTCCGTGCCGCGACCTGCTGATCGCCGGGCTCGAGAAGCTCGAGTACCGCGGCTACGACTCGGCCGGCATCTCGCTGCTCGCGGACGGTCAGATCGACACCGTGCGGGCTGTCGGCAACCTCGCGAACCTGCGCGCCGCGGTCGGCCTCGAGGCGACAGGCCGCTCACCGAGGACGGCGGGATCGGTCGCCGTGGCCGCGCCTCCGGCGCGACGATCGGCCTCGGCCACACCCGCTGGGCGACCCACGGCCGGGTCACCGAGGAGAACGCCCATCCGCACGGCGACTGCACCGACGAGGTCCACATCGTCCTCAACGGGATCGTCGAGAACCACGCCGAGCTGCGCCGCGAGCTGCGCGCCGACGGCCACGTCTTCAGCTCCGAGACCGACGCCGAGATCGTCGCCCACCTGATCGAGAAGCACTACGACGGCGACCTCACCGAAGCGGTCCGCGAGCCGCCTTCGCCGAGCTGCGCGGCCACTACGCCTTCGTCGCCATGCATGCCGACCAGCCCGACGCGCTGGTCGCCGCCCGCAAGGAGTGCCCGCTGATCGTCGGCATCGGCGAGGACGAGAGCTTCGTCGCCTCGGCGATCCCCGCCTTCCTCGCCGAGACCCGCACCGTGCTCGGCCTCAAGAACGGCGAGATCGTCACCATCGACGGGTCGGGCGCGCGGATCACGGAGGCCGACGGGACCCCGGTCGAGCGCGAGGTCGAGGAGGTCACCTGGGACGAGGAGGCCGCCGAGAAGGGCGGCTACCCGACCTTCATGCTGAAGGAGATCCACGAGCAGCCCGACGCGGTCGCCGAGACGATCACCGACCGCCTCCCGGACCTCGACCGCGTCGACCTCTCCGAGCTCGAGCTCTCCGACGAGTTCCTCGCCGGGATGCGCAGGATCGTGATCGTCGCCTGCGGCACCAGCTACCACGCGGGCCTGATCGGCCGCTACGCGATCGAGCAGTGGGCGCGGGTGCCGGTCGAGATGGACGTCGCCTCCGAGTACCGCTACCGCGACCCGGTCGTCGGCGAGCGCGACCTGGTCATCGGGATCACCCAGTCGGGCGAGACCGCCGACACGCTCGCGGCGATGCGGCTGGCCCGCGAGCGCGGCGCCAAGGTGCTCGCGGTCACCAACATCATGGGCAGCCAGGCGACCCGCGACGCCGACGCCGTCCTGTTCACCCGCGCGGGGCTCGAGATCGGGGTCGCCGCGACCAAGACCTTCGTCAGCCAGGTCGCCGCGATGTACCTGCTCGGGCTCTGGCTCGCTCAGCTGCGCGGCACGCTCGCCGACGAGCGCATCGCCGAGCTGATCGCCGAGATGAAGGCGCTCCCGCACGCGATCGAGGAGACGATCGTGAGCGTCGAGGACCAGGTCAAGGCGATCGCCCGCGCCGAGCATCAGGGCCGCTTCTTCCTCTACCTCGGCCGCCACATCGGGCTGCCGGTCTGCCTCGAGGGCGCCCTGAAGCTGAAGGAGATCTCCTACATCCCGTCCGACGCCTACGCGGCGGGGGAGATGAAGCACGGGCCGATCGCCCTGCTCGACGAGTCGACGCCGGTCGTCTGCGTCGCCACCGACAGCCCGATGCTCGACAAGATGCTCTCCAACATCGAGGAGGTCCGCGCCCGCGGCGCCGACGTGATCGCGATCGCGACCGAGGGCTCGAGGCAGGTCGCCGAGACGGCCGACCTGACGATCGAGGTGCCGCGAACCGACTGGATCCTGCAGCCGATCGTCGCGATCCTGCCGCTGCAGCTGCTCGCCTACCACGTCGCGCTGATGCTCGGCCTCAACGTCGATCAGCCGCGCAACCTGGCGAAGACGGTCACGGTCGAGTAGCGGCGGCGCGGTCGCGCCCTGCCTCTCCCGCGATCGCTTGGCTCTAAGCTTTCGCCGCTTGGACCGACGCTCGTTCCAAACAGGGGGTGCGCTCCTGCTTGTCCTCGCGGCCCTCGCGGCTGGGTGTGGCGACGACGAGCCACTGCCCGTCGACGACGGTGGCCTCGCCGGGCTCGCGCCCGCCGACGCGCCCCTGTTCGTCGATGTGGCCCTGCGTCCCTCGGGCGAGCAGCGGGAGGCGATCAACTCGCTGATCGGCCGCCTCGGCGTCCCCAATCCCGGCGCGGCGCTGATCTCGAGCATCGACGGGCTGTTCGCCGAGGACGGTCTCGAGATCGCCTACGCAGCCGACATCGAGCCCTGGCTGGGCGAGCGCGGGGCCGTCTTCGTCCGCTCCTTCGAGCCCGCGCAGCGGGACTCGTCCGTTCCCGACGTGGCGGCGCTGTTCGAGGTCGAGGACGCGGCCGCGGCAGGCGCCTTCCTCGACCATCTGGCCGAGCAGGATCCGGCGCCCGAGCGCGACGCGCAGTATCGGGGCGCCCCCTACCGGCGCAGCGGTCCCCTCGCCTACGGGCTCGTCGACGGAGCGGTCGTCCTGGGGACCGAGGCCGCGTTCCGGCTCGCGGTCGACGCGAGCGAGGGCGAGTCGCTCGCCGAGAGCGAGGAGTACGCCGATCGCAGCGCCGAGCTCGGCGGCGATCCGGTCCTCAGCGCCTTCGTCGAGCCGGCCACCGCGATCGAGGCGGCGATCGCGAGCAACGAGATCTCGAAGGCCGACGCCGACATCGTCCGCCCGCTGCTCGCGGGGCCGCTCTCCTCGCCCCTCACGATCAGCTTCTCGGCCACCGAGTCCGCTGCGAGCCTCGAGATCGCCGCGAACGTGGCCGGCGAGGCGACGGCGCCGCCGGAAGCCGACCTGCTCGAGCGCCTGCCGGCGGAGAGCTGGCTGGCGCTCGCGGCGCCCGAGCTCGGCGCGAGCATCGAGCGCGGCCTCGACCAGCTCGAGACCAGCGGCCTGCCCGGAGCGGTATCGCTGCGCACGCTGATCATGCGCGAGACCGGCCTCGACCTCTCGCGTGACGTGAGCGCCTGGCTCGGCGACGTCTCGGCGTTCGTGGCCGGGACGACGCCGAGGTCGATCCAGCTCGGCGTGATCGCCGCGACGAGCGATCCCGCGGGCCCGCGGGCGGTGCTCGAGGCCGCGCAGCGGCTGATCCGGCGCGCGTCGCCGCGGGCGCCGATCGGAGCTCCTCCGGCCGGCTCGGAGTACGGCTTCAGCATCGCGATCCCCGGGGCCCCGGTCTCGCTCGAGGCGGGGGTGATCGACGACGAGCTGGTGGCGGCGATCGGGCGCAGCACGGCCGAGCTCCTCGACCCGCCGGAGAGGCTCGGCGACGATGAGACCTACCGGGTCGCCGCCGAGACGCTCGGCGAGGACCTGGTGCCGTCGCTCTACCTCGAGCTGCCATCGTTCTTCACGGCGGCCGAGCGCGGCGGCGCCTCCGAGGACGCCGACTACCGGGCGGCGAGTCCCTACCTCGACAAGCTCGGCTACCTGATCGGCGGGTCGAGAATCGCGGATGGGCTCTCGATCAGCCGAGTGACGGTGGGCCTCACCGAGGGGTAGCCTGGGCCGATGAGCCCGCGTTCGAGCGAGGGCGGCAGGGGCCCGTCGTGATCGGCATCGACCTGATCGAGATCGAGCGGATCGAGCTGGCGCTGGAGCGACGACCGCGACTGGCCGAGCGGCTCTTTCATCCCGCCGAGCTCGAGTTCTGCCGGGCGCGAGCCCGTCCCGCCCAGCATCTTGCTGCGCGGTTCTGCGCCAAGGAAGCGGCGCTCAAGGCGCTCGGCGGCCGCGGCCTCGCGCTTCGCGACTTCGAGGTAGCCGGCGGTGGCGACGAGCCGCCGCGCCTCGTCCTGCACGGACCGGCCGCCCGCGCCGCCTCCGAGGCCGGGGTGGCGCTCGAGCTCTCGCTCACCCACTCGCGGCTGAGCGCCGCCGCCGTCGTGATCGCCGCCTGAGCGGTGCTCGAGCGACCCCGGCCGGCGACCGCCGCGAGCCTCGCTCGAGCCGCGGCGGGAACTAGTCTGCGGCGCATGGAGAGTTGGCTCGAGCCCCTGCACGACGCCGCCTCGATGCGCGCCACCGATGCCTGGGCGATCGAGGATCGAAGCATCCCGTCGCTCGAGCTGATGGAGGCCGCCGGCCTGGCGCTCGCCGAGGCGGTCGAGGGGCGGGCGCGGGAAGGGCCGATCAGGATCGTCTGCGGGAAGGGGAACAACGGCGGCGACGGCCTCGTCGCCGCCCGCCGCCTCGCCTCGTTCGGGCACCGCGTCGAGGTCCTCCTGCTCGGGGCGGCGAACGAGCTCTCCGAGGACGCCAGGGCCAACCTCGAGCGCTTCGAGGGACCGGCCGGGGAGCCCGCCGGCGACTGGGAGGCCGCGCTCGATGGATCGGGAGCGATCGTCGACGCGATCTTCGGCACCGGGTTCTCCGGCGCGCCGCGCGAGCCCGCTGCCGCCGCGATCGACGCGATCAACGCCTGTCCGGCGCCGGTCGTCTCCGCCGACATCGCCTCGGGCGTCGACGCCTCGAGCGGCGAGGTCGCGGGCGCCGCGGTCGAGGCCAACCTGACGGTCTCCTTCCACGCGGCGAAGCTCGGGGCGCTGATCGCGCCCGGTAAGTGGTGCTGCGGAGAGCTCCGCGTCGCCGCGATCGGGATCCCAGACGACGCTCCGGCCGAGGCGCCCGCGGGGGTGATCACAGCGGGCGTGCTCGCCCTCGCTCCCCGCCGCGGAGCCAGATCGACCAAGTTCAGCTCCGGTGAGGTGCTGATCGTCGGCGGCTCCCCAGGGCTGAGCGGCGCCGTCTGCCTCTCGGCCGCGGCGGCGATCCGGGCCGGAGCGGGCTACGCGACGGCGGCGGTCCCCGCCGAGCTCGAGCCAGTGATCGAGGTCAAGCTCACCGAGGTGATGTCGCGGGGAATGGCCTCCTCGCGCGACGGCGGGCTCGCCGCCGACGCGGCGGACGCGATCGTCGCCGCGGCCGCGCGAGCCGCGTGCGTGGTCGCGGGGCCGGGCATGGGGCGGGGCGAGGGTCTCTCGGCGCTCGTCGGAGCGATCGCGGATGGGGTCGAGGCGCCGTTGCTGATCGATGCGGACGGGCTCGGCGCGCTCGCCGGCGAGCTCGGCCGGCTCGCCGCGCGCCGCGCACCGACCGTGCTCACCCCGCACGCCGGTGAGCTCGCGCGGTTGCTCGAGATCGACTCCGACGAGGTCGGCGCGCACCGGCTCGCCTGCGCTCGCGAGCTCGCCGCTCGCAGCCACTCGATCGTCGTCCTCAAGGGAGACGATTCGATCGTCGTCGCCGCCGACGGGCGGCCGGCGGTGAACAGGCTCGCGAGCCCGGCGCTCGCCACGGCGGGGACCGGCGACGTGCTCGGCGGGCTCGTCGGTGCGCTGCTCGCCCGCGGGGTCGAGCCGTTCGCCGCGGCCTGCGCCGGGGTGCTCGCGCATGCCAGGGCCGGACGGATAGCCGCGACCCGGATCGGGTCGGCCGAGTCGGTGATCGCCGGCGATGTGATCGACGCCCTGCCCGAGGCCCTGGCGAGCGAGGGCACGGATAGGTGAGCGCCGCGGCACAGGTTCGCGCGCGGGCCGAGATCGACCTCGGCGCGATCGAGCGAAACTGCTCGCGCCTGCGCGCCGAGCTCGAACGGGACGTTGCCCTCTGCGCGGTCGTCAAGGCCGACGGATACGGGCACGGGGCGGTCGCGGTCGCCGGCGCCGCGCTCGCCGGGGGCGCCGCGCGGCTCGCGGTCGCGAGCGCCGTCGAGGCGGCCGAGCTGCGCGAAGCCTTCCCCGAGGCCGACCTGCTCGTGCTCGGAGCGCTGAGCGCCGCCGAGCTCGACCTGGCGCTCGGCGCGAACGCCGAGATCGCGCTCTGGCGCCCGGGTTTTCTCGAGCTGCGTCCGCGCCCGCGCCGGCGACCTCGGTGTCCGCCCGCGCGTCCACGTCAAGTACGACACCGGCATGGGGCGCCTCGGAGAGCGCGACCCTGAGAGCGTGGCCCGGTTGTTCGAGGCCGCCGGCTCGGCCGGCGAGGTCGAGCGCGTGGGCTTCTGGACCCATTTCGCCACCGCCGACGAGCCGGAGTCGGCGCTCTTCCTCGCTCAGCTCGAGCGCTTCACCGAGCTCGCCACCGCCGTCAGGCGCGAGCAGCCGGGGCTCGTCGTGCACGCAGCGAACAGCGCCGCCACGCTCAGCGTTCGCGACTCGCACTTCGACATGGTCCGGTGCGGGATCGCGATCTACGGGCTCGACCCGTTTCAGAGCTCGGCCGCCGAGCGGCGCCTGGAGCCGGCGCTGTCGCTGCACTCCTACGTCGCCGACGTCAAGCGCTTCGAGTCCGGCGCGAGCGCCGGCTACGGGCGCTCGCTGGCGCGCGCCCGTGGCGACCTCGGTCGGCGTGCTGCCGATCGGCTACGGCGACGGCGTGCGCCGGGCGCTCTCGGACAACGGCGAGGTGCTCGTCCGTGGGCGGCGGCTATCCGATCGTCGGCACGATCTCGATGGACAACCTCACGATCGACCTCGGGCCGGAGCCGAGGGTCCTCGCCGGCGACGAGGCGGTCCTGATCGGCCGGCAGGGCGCGGGCTCGATCAGCTGTGAGGAGGTCGCAGAGCGCCTCGAGACGATCAACTACGAGGTCACCTGCGGGATCTCGGCCCGTGTGCCGCGGGAGCACCGGCCGTGAGCGCGAGCCTGGCCGGGCTCGCAGCAGCGCCCGCGGTCCGGCTCGCCCGCGAGGCGCTCGGCGAATCGGCGGAGCGGGCGTGGGTGGTCGGCGGGGCGATCCGCGACGCGGTCCTCGGGCGCCAGGTCGTCGACCTCGACCTCGCCGTCGAGGGCGACCCCGGTGCGATCGCGCGAGCGATCGCGGATGCCGCATCCGGACCCGCCTTCGAGCTCTCGGCCGAGTTCGGCAACCTGGCGCGCCCTCGACCGCGACCGCCGCTGGCACGTCGACGTGAGCGCGCTGCGCGGCGCCGACGATCGAGGCCGACCTCGAGCTGCGCGACTTCACCGTCAACGCGATCGCGCTCCCGCTCGGCTCGGCCGGCTCCGAGCTGATCGACCCCTTCGGCGGGACTCGCCGACCTCGAGGCGCGGACTGCTTCGCGCGGTCGGCGACGCGGAGCTTCGCCGACGATCCGCTGCGGATCCTGCGCGGCGCTCGGCTCGCCGCCGAGCTCGGCTTCGAGATCGAGGCCGAGACCACGGCGGCCGCGCGCGCGCCGTCGCCGACCGCGCCGGCGAGCCCGCGGGCGAGCGGCAGCTCGCCGAGCTGCGGCTGCTCGTCGGCGGCCCCGACCCGCTCCGCGGCCTCGACCTTCTCGACGGGCTCGATGCGACCGCGGCCGTGCTCCCCGAGCTCGCGGCCCTCCACGGGGTCGGCCAGAACCCCAACCACCACCTCGACGTCCACGACCACACGGTCGAGGTGCTCGCGAACCTGCTCGAGATCGAGCGCGACCTCGGCCGCTACGCCGGCGAGTCGGCGGGCGAGGTCGACGCGCCTGCTCGCCGAGCCGCTCGCCGACGAGATGACGCGGGGAACGGCGCTTCGCTTCGGCGCCCTGCTGCACGACTCGGCGAAGCCGATCGACCCGCGAGGAGCACGGCGAGGGCCGGGTCTCCTTCGTCGGCCACGATCGCGAGGGGGTGGCCGTCGTCCGCGGGGCCTTCGCACGGCTGAAGGCGAGCCGGGCGCTCTCGCGCCACCTCGAGGCCCTCACCCTGCACCACCTGCACCTCGGATTCATGACTCACGAGCGACCGCTCTCGCGGCGCCGGGTCTACGAGTACCTGAAGCTACGCGAGCCGGTCGCGGCCGACGTCACCCTGCTGACGGTCGCCGACCGGCTCGGCGCCCGCGGCAGCGGCCCGTTCGCGACCGACGAGATGATCGAGGCCCACCTCGAGCTCGCCCGCGAGGTGCTCCCGGCGGCGCTCGCGTGGCACCGTGACGGCCCGCCGCGGTCGCCGATCGGCGGCGACGAGCTCGCCGCGGCGCTCGGGATCGCTCCCGGGCCGCGGCTCGGCGAGCTGCTCGGCGAGGTGGAGGCGGGCGTGTTCGCGGGCGAGGTGCGCAGCGCCGAGGACGCGGTCCGGGTCGCCCGGGGCGCAGGCGCCGAAACTGAATAGGCTGCCGCCCGTGAGCGAGCTGCATCTTCTGCGCGATCGTCGCCGGCGAGCTGCCCGGCCGAGACTGCTCGACTCCGACGAGCACACGGTCGCGTTCATGGACATCAACCCGGCGACCCGCGGTCACGCGCTGGTCGTGCCCGCGCCGACACGCCACCGACCTGATCGAGATCGCCGACGAGGACCTCGAGCGGACGATGAGCGCCGCCCGGCGGCTGGCCGCGCCGGATGGAGGACACCCTCGCGCCCTGACGGCTTCAACATCATCAACGCCTGCCGGCCGGCCGCCTGGCAGACGGTCTTCCACTACCACCTGCACGTCGTCCCGCGCTACGAGGGCGACCCGCTCGAGCTGCCCTGGACGCCCGACGGCCGGCGACGCCGGCGAGATCGCCGCGGTGGCCGCCCAGATCAGGGGGAGTACGATGGCGGCTCGTCAGGGTCGAGCGCGACGGGCCCGTGGCGCTCGATCGTGCTCTCGAACCCGCCGCTGAACCTGTTCACGGACAGCGCCTTCGACGACGCTGCTCGACTGTCTCGAGCGAGGTCGAGGGCTCCGACGCGCGGGCGCTCGTCTGGCGCGCCGAGGGCGAGATCTTCAGCGGCGGCGTCGACGTCAACGTCTTCCAGCGCGTCGTCGACGCCGGGCCCGAGGCCGCGGCCGGCTTCTCGCAGCCCCTGATCGACACGGTGCGCAGGCTCGAGACGCTCGAGATCCCGACGCTGGCGCTCGTCCACGGGCTCTGCCTCACCGCCGGCCTCGAGGTCGCGCTCGGCTGCGACATCATCTGGGCGAGCGAGTCGGCGAAGCTTCGGACTGGTCGAGGCCGTCGTCGGGCTGACGCCCGGCGCCGGCGGCACGCAGCGGATGGCCGAGCGCGCCGGGCCCGGCCGGGCCCGGAGTTCGTGATGACGGGGGGCCTCTACGACGCGGCGACGCTCGAGCGCTGGGGCGTGGTCAACCGGGTCGCTGCGCCGACGACGACCTGCTCGAGAAGGGCGATGCGCTTCGCGCAGCGACTCGCCGACGGCCCGACCGTCGCCCACGCGGCGACGAAGCGCATCGTCCGCGCCTACTGCGAGGGCGGCGATCGGCGCCGCCGACGACGTCACCCCCGAGCAGTTCGCGGGCCTGTTCGCCAGCGAGGACCTCCGCGGCGCGGTCAAGAGCTTCCTCGCCGACGGCCCCGGCAAGGCGACGCTTCGAGGGGCGCTGAGGCGGCGCGAGCCGCTACCCTCACCGCGCGAATGTCGAAAGAAGAGAAAATCGAGATGGAGGGCGAGGTCACCGAGGCCCTCCCGAACACGATGTTCAAGGTCAAGCTCGACAACGACCACGAGGTCCTCGGGCACATCTCGGGCAAGATGCGCCGCCACTACATCCGCATCCTTCCCGGCGACCGGGTGAAGATCGAGCTCTCGCCGTACGACCTCGACCGCGGCCGGATCACCTACCGCTACAAGTAGCTCGCGCCAGGGGCTCAGCGCCCGGGCCATCAGGTGGTCGTCGACGAACGTCGCCGTCGAGCTCGAACTCGCCGCGAAGCGTCCCCTCGAGCATCGAAGCCGGCGCGCTCGTAGAGCCGCCGGGCGCCGGGGTTGGAGCTCAGCACCCTCAGGGTGAGCCGCCGGGCGCCGCGCCGCTCGGCCCACGTCGACGCCGCTCTGAGCAGGGCGAGGCCGATCCCGCGCTTGCGGAAACCGTCGAGCACGGCGAGCTGGCAGACCTCGAAGACGTGCGCGTTCGAGGGAACCGGAGTCGGATTGACCAGCCCGATCAAACCAACCGGCTCGCCGTCGAGCACGGCCACCAGGGTCCGCTCGGGGGCGGTCCGCTCGTCGAAGAACGGCCGATCCGCGGGCGGCTCCGGCGCCGGGCTCGAGAGCGGCGAGCGGGTCGCGCGGTCGATCGCCAGCAGCTTCGCCTCGTCCTCGGCGACGGCGCCTCGGATCTCGAGCGCGGGCTCGCTCATCGCGGTGCGCCCTGCGGATCGCCGAGGTGGCTCGAGGCGGCGGCGGGGTCGGGCTCGGCGAGCTCCATCGCCAGCGCGGTCCAGGCGAACTCGCGGGCGCCCAGCCCCTCGCCGGTGCGCGGGTCGTAGTACTCGCGCAGTCCCTCGCGCCGCAGGGTCGATTCGATCCGGGCGGCCATCAGCCTGGCCTCCTCCTCGTAGCCGAGCCGGACGAGCCCGAGCCACAGCAGCCAAGCGGCGTTGACCCAGGTGGGCCCGCGCCAGTAGCGGAGCTTCCAGCCCGTTCCGCAGGTTCGGCTCGAAGCTCGGCTCCTCGGCCGAGACCGACGGTCGGCGGGAGCGCGAGCCAGTAGCGCTCCGGGTCGAGCAGGTGCTCCTCGACCAGGCGCCGGCCGATCTCCTCCGGGCAGGTCGGGCAGCGCCAGCGGCGAGAGCGCCGCCCAGGTCGAGACGCCGGGGCGCGGCGCCGCCGGGCTCCACCTGGTCGAGGAAGAGGCCCGCGGCGCTCGTCCCAGAGGCGGTCGATCAGCGCCGGGGTGATCGACGGCTCGCCGGCGGCCGAGCGGGCGAGGCCCCAGAGGACGTTGGTCATCACCTCGCAGACCACCGGCCAGCCGCGGTCGCGGATCCGGCGCGCGTCCCAGCCGACGCGGCGGTTGCGCGCGACCAGCAGCGGGAAGCCGCAGGTGCGCGTGCGCAGCCGGCACCCCAGACGGGTCGAACTTCGGCGAGGAGTCGAGCCCGGACTCGTCCGGCTGGACGATCCACAGCAGGCCGTCGCCCTCGAGGTCGCGGTTGCTCGCGCAGCCAGTCGTGGTGGCGGGCGATCCGCGGCTCCGCGGCGCGGGTCGCCGACGGCGATCCTCCACGCCCAGGCGAGCAGCGGCGGCTGGATCGTCCCGGTCATCTCGGCGTTGCGCGAGGCGACGTTGTAGTAGGTCAGCGCCGCGCAGGTGAGATCGGCTGCTCCCAGAAGACCACGTGGCCGATGAAGCCGTCCTCGCGCATCGCCGCGAGCAGCGTCTCGAGCTCGTGGCGAGGGCGCTCGGGCTCGAAGCGGCGCCAGACGATCGCGGCGAAGCAGGAGTCCCAGTACCACTGCCAGGGGTAGCGGCTCGGGCTCGGGCGGGTGTAGGCGTAGCGGACCTCGCCCGCGTCGCCCTCGGCCCAGCTCGCGCGAGAGGACGTCGTGGCATAGCGCGGCGGAGCTCGCCGCTCATCGGTCAGTACGAGGTTCGCCGCATCCCACGCAGCGCGAGCGCGGCCAGCACCGCGAGCATCCCGGCGAGCGCGACCAGCGCCGGCCAGGTGCCCGCCCAGGTGATCGACTCGCCGACGAAGCCCTGACGGGCGGCATCGACGACCTGGGTCAGCGGGTTGATCCGGGCGACGTCCTGGAGCCAGCCCTGGAGCAGCTCGAGCGGGGCGTAGGCGGTCGTCGTCAGGACGAGGACGAACATCCCGGCCTGCATCAGCGGGGCCGCGCTCTGGCTCCGGTAGCGGAGCGCCAGCATGACGCCCCAGCAGGCGGCGACGGTCGCCGTGCCCATCACGCAGAAGACCGCCAGCGCGAGGCCGCCGAGCCCGGGCCAGTCGACGCCGATCGCGAAGGCGACGGCGAGCAGCACGACGGCGGGGATCAGCGCGCGCAGGCTCGCCGAGAGGACGAGCCCCGCGAGCAGCGCGGGCCGGGGCGCGGGCGAGGCGAGCAGGCGGTCGAACCAGCCCTGCTCGATGTCGCGGGCGAGGTTGACCCCGGTCGCGGCGCCGGTGAAGCCCGGCCCCCTGGAGCAGGCTGATCGGGATGATGAAGCTCTGGTAGCTCTCGGTGTCGAATCCGCGCAGCTGGGTCAGGTTGCCGAACACGGCGGTCAGGCCGAGGAAGAAGATCGTCGGCGCGAGCACGCCGGGGATCGCCGCTCCCGGGACGCGAAGGATCTCGTTGGCGGCGCGGCGGATCAGCACCCGCACGGTGGCGAGCTCGGCGGCGACGCCCATCAGGAGGCTCGCGCTCCGGCCGGACTCACCGTCTTCATCCGATCCTCAGTCTCCGGCGGAGCGCGATCGCGCTGAGCCCGGTCGAGATCGCCCCGACCAGCGCGATCGCGCCGAGCGCCTCGGCGATCGCCTTGGCGCTCAGTGAGGCGATCACCGGCTCGCGGACGCCCTCGACGATGAACGAGAGCGGGTTGTAGTAGGCGATCGTCCGCGCCGGCTCGAGCAGCAGCGCCTCGGGGAAGAAGGCGCTCGAGAGGAAGAGGATCACGAAGACAGCGGGAACAGGCCCTGGACGACCGAGGCCTGGCCGGTGTAGAGGGCGATCGAGGCGCTGATCCCGCCGAAGGCGACCGCGGCCAGCGAGACGAGCACCACCATGAGCGCCATCCCCGGGATCCCCTGCTCGAACTGGGCGCCGAAGATCGAGCCCGATCGCGATGAACCAGACCGCGGTCACCGCACCGAGCACCGCGGTGCCGGCGAGCCGCCCGGCGACGATCGCGAAGCGCGAGATCGGCGCCGCGAACAGCCGGTCGGTGAACCCCATCTCGAGGTCGACGGCAAGCGCGATCCCGCCGATGTTGCCGGCCAGCAGGCAGGACTGGATCATCGCCCCGGCGAGCATGAAGTCGAGGAAGCCGTTCACCTCGGGAAGCCGTCGAGCTCGACCGCGCCGGCCGGCGCCGCCGGTCTGCACGGCCAGCAGCAGGGTGGGGAAGATCAGGATCGGGGAGGCGAGCTGCGGGCGGCGGAACGTCTGCTTGACCGAGCGGCTCCCGAGCGCCCCGACGACGCGTCAGGTTCGCTGCGAGCCGGCCGATCAATCGACCGCCGCCGCGTCGCCCGCCGTATCCGCCGCCGGGGCGGAGGAGTCGCTCGTCCGGTTCGATGTGCTCGCCGGTCTTCTGCGACGAAGACGTCGTCGAGCGTCGGCTCGACGAGGTCGAGCGACTCGACCATGATCCCGGCCTCGTCGAGGGCGCGGACGACCTTGGCGACGTCGGCGGCGCCGCCGTCGAGCTCGACCAGCACCTTGCCGTCCTTCTCGGGCAGCGAGCCGCCCGAAGGCCGCGCAGAGGCTGCTTCGCCTGATCGGCGTCGCCGTCGAGGATCGCCGATCTCGAGGTGCGAGCTTGCCGACCTCGGCCTTGAGCGCCCGCGGCGTGTCCTCGGCGACGATCCGCCCGCTTGGCGATGATCCCGACCCGGTCGGCGAGCATGTCGGCCTCCTCGAGGTACTGGGTCGTGAGGAAGACCGTCGTCCCCTCGCGGTTGAGGGCCTCGACCTCCTCCCAGATCTGCTTGCGGCTGACCGGGTCGAGGCCGGTGGTCGGCTCGTCGAGGAACAGCACCCGCGGCTCGTGCACGAGCGCCGAGGCGAGGTCGAGCCGGCGCCGCATCCCGCCCGAGTAGGTCCCGACCCGGCGATAGGCCGCCTCGCTCAGCCCGACCCGCTCGAGCAGGGCGTCGCCGCTTGCGCCGGCCCTCGGCCCTGGAGATCCCGTGCAGCGTCGCCTGCAGCTCGATCAGCTCGCGTCCGGTCATCAACGGGTCGAGCGCGGCCTCCTGGAGGGCGACCCCGATCGCGCGGCGTACCTCGCCGGCCTCTCGACGACGTCGTGCCCGGCGACCCGCGCGCTACCCGCCGTGGGGCGAAGCAGCGTCGTCAGCATGCGCACCGTGGTCGTCTTGCCGGCGCCGTTCGGGCCCGAGGAAGGCGTAGATCTCGCCCTCGGCCACCTCGAGGTCGACCCCCTGCGACCGCCTTGATCTCACCCCCGAAGCTACGTTCGAGGCCTGTGACTTCGATTGCAGCCAAGCTCGGGAATCTACCGACGGAGGCGGCGCGGCCTAATCTGTGCATTCGCGCAGGAACCGCAACATCACGCCGGAATAGGTGTTCTCTGCTTTCCGATGGCCGCACGACCTCACATCCCACGCTCGCTCGTCACCACGCTGCTGCTCGGCGCGGCGCTCGCCGGCGCGATCTTCGCCGCCGGCGCGGATGCCGCCCGGCTCGGGCAGACGGGGCGCGTTCCCGCCGCCTCCTGCCCGAAGACGCCCTGCCAGGCGGTCGGGCGGACGACCGTGATCCAGCTCGTCGCCGACGGCCGCCGCGGGGTCTTCAAGGCGCACGAAGGACGGCAAGGTCGTCGCCTGGGCGCTCAGCCTCTGCGCAGCCGAACCAGACGCAGAGCGACTTCTTCGGCGACTTCTACGCCTCGGAGACGCTCGGGACCCGACCCGACCGCGCGGATCTCGGTGGTCAAGCGCAAGGGCTCGGGCCGCGAGTACAAGCTCAAGGGACAGAGCGCCGTGGTCGACCTGAGCTCGTCGCTCGACAGCTATCAGGTGTTCACGCTCACCGACCCGCTTCGGATCCGCAAGGGCGAGTTCCTCGCGCTGACGATCCCGACCTGGTCGCCGTCGTTCGCGATCGAGCTCAACCGGACCTCGCAACATCTGGCGCGCCAGCCGCACCGAAGCCGACGGGGCCTGCGACTCCGAGCAGACGATCAAGAACGGCAAGGCCCAGCAGAAGGTCGGCTCGACCCGCACCTACGGTTGCGACTACTCGACCGCGCGGGTCCTCTACTGGGGCTTCTACGACCCGAAGGGCTGAGCCGCCGCGCCGCGGGGGCGCGCCGCCCGGGCGAAGCTAGAGGCCGCCGCCGCCGTTGAAGGCGGGCTGGCGGAGGCCGCAGTACGGGCAGTCGGTGACGTCGAGGCCGATCAGCTGGTCGCAGCGGTCGCAGATCCGCAGGTTCTCCGGCGTGCGCAGCAGCGCGACGTCCGAGGGCGCGAGCGGCAGCACCCGGGTGACGGGCTCGAGCTCCTCGCCGGACTCGCGATCGATGTAGACGCCGTCCGCCTCGGCCGGGCGCGTACGCCTCGCGACCGGAGATCGCGGGCGCGCAGCCGATAGATCTGCCGCTCGATTCTGCATCGCGGCGCAAAGATAGACGCTCGCGGCGGCGAATAGGCGTGCGCGCGCGATGCGGATCCTGATCTTCCACGGCTGGCTGCTGCGCGGCACCGGCTCGAACGTCTACAACGCCTCGCTCGCCGCGGCGCTCGCCGGGCTCGGACACGAGGTCCACCTCGTCTGCCAGGACCGCGAGAGCCCGGCGCCGGCGCCCGCCGGCGCGAGCGGCTCGGTGACGATTCACAACCCGGACATCGGCGGCCTGTTGCCGGTCTACGTGCGCGACAGCTACGAGGGCTTCGAGGTGAAGACCTTCGGCGAGCTCACCGACGACGGAGCTCGGCCGCTACATCGATCTGAACGTGCGCCGCCGTCGCAGAGCTCGTCGAGGAGCTCGGCGGCGTCGACGCGGCGCTCGCCAACCACCTGATCATGGCACCCGTGATCCTCGCTCGGGCGGGGCTCCGCTACGCGCTCAAGGTGCACGGCTCCGACCTCTCCTACACCGTTCTCCCCGACCTCGAGCGCTTCCGCCCCTACGCCGAGCGAGGCGTGCGCGAAGGCGCCGCGGGATCCTGGTCGGCTCCACGCACATCGCCGAGCGCCTCCGCCTGGCCGTCGACGAGCCCGCGACACACGCCAAGGTCCGGCTCGGGCCGCCGGGCGTCGACACCGATCTGTTCGCGCCGCTCGCCGCGGCCGAGCGCCGTCCGCGCCTGCGGGCGCTCGCGGAGGGCCTCCGAGCCGCCGACTCGCCGCCGGACGCCGAAGCGGCGGGGGACGCCGTCAGCCGCGGGCGCCCCTGAGCCGGAAGGGTCCGGTGAGGGGCCGGCCCGAGAGCGCAGCGCCTGGGATCGGGACGCCCGGGGCGCGGCCGACGCCGTCGAATGGTTCGCGCAGGGAGACGGGGCCCGGGTCGTGTTCGTCGGCAAGCTGATCGTCTCCAAGGGCGTCGACCTGCTCCTCGCCGCGTGGCCGCTCGTTCACCGTGCGAACCCCGAGGCGCGCCTGCTGGTAGTGGGCTTCGGCGCCTTCGCGGCCGGCCTCGAGCGGCTCTGGGCGGCGCTCGCGGGCGGCGATCTCGAGCCGCTCGCCGAGCTCGCCGAGCGCGGGCGCGGGCTCGAGGGCGGCGAGGACGCGCCGCTCGCGATGCTCGGGGCGTTCCTCGCCTCGCTCCCCGAGGGCTACCGCGGACGCCGCCCGCGGCAGCGGCCGGCAGCGTCGAGTTCGCCGGCCGGCTCGAGCACGACGAGGTCGGCGCGCTCGTCCCCGCCGCCGACGCGCTGGTCTTCCCGAGCACCTTCCCCGAGGCGTTCGGGATGGTCGCCGCCGAGGCGGCCGCGGCCGGGGTGCTGCCGGTCTCGGCGGCGCACTCGGGTGCCGCCGAGGTCAGCCGCGAGCTCGCCGCGACCCTCGCCGGGCCGGCCCGCGAGCTCGTCTCCGTTCGCGCTCGACGAGGACGCGGTCGGGGCGATCGCGGACCGGCTCGACCGCTGGCTCGCGCTCGACGACGGCGAGCGCACGACGGCGAGCGCGGCGCTGCGCGCCACGGTCGAGCGGCGCTGGAGCTGGCGGGGGGTGGCGAGCGGCGTGCTCGCGGCCGCGGCGGGCGAGCTCGGGGAGCTGCCGCGGCCGCTCGGCGACTGACCCCGGGCGCGGGAAAAGGTTTGAGCCGCTTCGCACTAGCTCGCGCGGAGCGGTTCTCACCGTCGCCGCGATGAATAGAATCCGCCGCGGTGACTCGCTCGACCTACGTTCGCCTCGCGGGGCTGATGGTCGCTGATCACGATCGTGAGCTCGGTCGTGCTGCTCCAGTTCGACTGGTTCGGCCCCGCCGCCTCCGTGGAGCGGGGGCCGATCGACACGCTCTTCGACGTGATGATCGTGCTCTCGTCGTTCGTCTTCGCGATCGTGATGGTGATGTTCGGCTACGCGATCTGGAAGTTCCGGGTCAAGCCCGGCGACGAGTCCGACGGCGAGCCGATCCACGGCAACACCAGGCTCGAGATCGCCTGGACCGTGATCCCGACCGTGATCGTCCTCGTCGGCGCCGTCTACAGCTGGATCGTCCTCGACGACATCGAGGCGAAGGAGCCACGACCGGATGCCGCTCAACGTCACCGGTCAGCAGTTCAAGTGGACCTTCGAGTACCCGGACGCCGAGGTCGGGCAGGCGAGCGACGGCACGCCCACCTTCTGACCTCGGACGAGCTCCACGTCGTCGTCGACCGCCAGATCGAGGTGACGAACACGGCGCTCGACGTGCTGCACTCCTTCTGGGTGCCGGAGTGGGGGATCAAGCGCGACCTCGTTCCCGCCGGGGCCGGCGGCGACGAGGTCGACAACCACTTCGTCGTCACCCCCGAACGAGGAGGGCGACGTTCACCCTCGTCTGCACGGAGCTCTGCGGTCTCGGGCATGCGACGATGAGGGCGCCGGTCGTGGTCGAGTCCCAGGCAGGAGTTCGACGCTGGGTCGCCGAGCGAATCGAAGGCGCCAGAGCGCGACCAGCGGTGGCGGGACTGCGGGCGCCGCGGACGCCGGCGCCGGGGCCTAGGCTTCTCAACTGAACGAGCGAGGTAGGACAGAGTGGTGCTGCGATCAAGAAACCAGGACTGGGACGTGCCGGGCTCGGCTTCCTGCTCGGCGCCGGCTTCGGCTTCGGCCTGGTCGTCGCGCTGCGCGCGATCTCCGGCCTCGAGATCTTCCAGACCGAGACGACCGGCTACCCGCACCTGATCGTGCCCGCGATCACCGGGCCGCTCGGCTTCCTGGTCGGGCTCGGCGCCTTCGACTACTGGTTCCGCTGGGCGGCGGGGCGCCGACGATCCCCGAGGACCACTCCCAGCACGGCGCGACGTCATGGCGCGACTACTTCAAGTTCAACACCGATCACAAGGTGATCGGGATCCAGTACATCGTCACCACCTTCTTCTTCTTCCTCGTCGGTGGGCTGATCGCGATGCTGATCCGCGCCGAGCTCGCCCAGCCCGGCACCCAGATCGTCGACCCGAACCTCTACAACGGGCTCTTCTCGACCCACGCGGCGCTGATGATCTTCGTCTTCGTGATCCCGGTCTTCGCCGGGATCGCGAACTACGTCCTGCCGCTGATGATCGGCGCGCCGGACATGGCGTTCCCGCGCCTCAACGCGCTCTCCTTCTGGATGCTGCCGATGGCCGGCATGCTCTTCCTCGCCAGCTTCATCGTCCCCGGCGGCGCCTTCGACGCCGGCTGGACCGGCTACGCGCCGCTCTCGACCGGGGCGCCACTCGGGCAATCGTTCTTCAACCTCGGCGTCCAGTTCGCCGGCGCCTCGTCGATCGCGACCGCGCTCAACTTCCTGGTCACGATCATCACCATGCGGGCGCCCGGGATGACCTTCTGGCGGATGCCGCTGCTCGTCTGGGCGAACCTCTCGACCTCGCTGCTGGTCGTCGCGGCGACCCCGTTCATCGCCGGCGTCCAGTTCATGGTCCTCTTCGACCGCGCCCTGCACACCAACTTCTTCCAGGCGGCCTTCGGCGGCGACGTCCTCAGCTACCAGCACATCTTCTGGTTCTACTCCCACCCGGCCGTCTACATCATGATGCTGCCGGGCTTCGGGATCGTCTCCGAGGTGATCTCGACCCACGCCCGCAAGCCGATCTTCGGCTACCGGCTGATGGCGCTGGCGCTGATCGGGATCGTCGTCCTCTCCTACACGGTCTGGGCGCACCACATGTTCGTCTCCGGCATGTTCAGCTGGCTGCGCGTGCCGATGATGATCACGACGCTGCTGATCGCGGTCCCGACCGGGATCAAGATCTTCTGCTGGCTCGGCGACCCTGTTCGACTCCAAGCTGCACCTGCGAATCGACGGCGATGCTGTTCAGCCTCGGCTTCATCGTCACCTTCGTGATCGGCGGGATCTCGGGCGTGATGCTGGGGATGGTCCCGATCGACATCCACGTCTCCGACACCTACTTCATCGTCGCCCACATCCACTTCGTGCTCTTCGGCGGCTCGGTGTTCACGATCTTCGCCGGGATCTACCACTGGTTCCCGAAGATGACCGGGCGGATGTACGACGAGAAGCTCGGCCGCGTCCACTTCTACCTCACCCTGGTCGGCATGCTCGGCACCTTCGTCCCGATGCACTGGATCGGGATGGAGGGGATGCCGCGGCGGGTCGCCGACTACGCCTCCCAGTTCGGCGACTGGAACCTGGTGATCACGATCTCCTCGTTCCTGCTCGGGATCGCCCAGCTGGTCTTCATCTACAACATGATCGTCTCGCTGGCGCTACGGGCCCGCGGGCCGACCGCCAACCCCTGGCGGGCGAAGACGATCGAGTGGCAGGTCTCCTCGCCGCCGCCGATCTTCAACTTCGACGAGATCCCGCGGGTCGTCGGCGGCCCGTACGAGTTCGGCGTGCCCGGCGCGCGCCACGCGATCATGGGCGACGAGAAGGACGGCGCCGAGCACGTCGTTCCGCGGAAGCCGAGGCGCGGCGACTCGGCCGAGGGCGGCGGCACCGCGACGATCGACCAGGGGGTCGACCCGTGACCGACGTCGCGACCGCCGATCTCGAGGAGGGCACCTCGCAGGGGCGCGGTCGACTGGAGCGAGGGCGGCACCGTGCTCGCCTTCGTCAACGAGGTCGCCGGCGGCCGCAGGCTGCTCGGAGGCGATCCGCGAGCGGGTCGAGGCCGGCGCCGACCGCGTCGCGGTCGTGGCGCCGCAGAACCAGCCGATCGTCGGCCAGATCGTCGATCGCGACGAGGTCCGCGACGCCGCCCAGAGCCGCGTCGACGTGACCCAGCTCGGTCCTCGACGAGTTCGGCATCGAGGCGGTCGGCGCGGTCATGGACCCGCGACCCGTCGCTGGCGCTCGACGACGCGATGCGCGCCTTCCAGCCCGCCGAGGTGCTGCTCTCGGCGCTCTACGAGACCCGCTTCGGCCTCACCCGCAAGGACCTGGTCGAGTGGGCGCAAGGAGCGCATCGAGGCTACCGGTGACCCACATCCCCGTGCGCGTCGACGACGACGCCGTCCGCTGGGACGTCGTCCACACCCTCGTCGTCGGCACGCAGACGGTCGCCAGCCCCGACCTGATCGAGCACCTGAAGGAGCGCGCCGCCGACAAGCCGCACCGCTACACGATCATCTGCCCGCGCTCGGGCGACATGGCGCGCGAGGCAGGTCAGCGAGAACCTCGCGACCACGCTCGCCGAGCTCTACCGGGACGAGATCGACGCGACCGGCCAGCCGATGAGCCCGGAGCCGTTCGCCGCGATCCAGAACGCGATCGAGCACTACCGGATCGACGAGATCCTGATCTCGACCCTCGCCGGCGAGCAGTCGAAGTGGCTCGAGGAGGGCCTGATCGATCAGGTGAAGGAGATCACCGACCTGCCGATCGAGCACGTCGAGGCCGGCGGGCGCGCGAGCCGTCCGAGTGGAGCGAGTCGCCGCATGCGATCGAGCCGGCACCGGAGCGCGTGGAGAGCGCATCGATCGCCGAGCCGCGCACGAGCACCACGGCCCGCCCGAGGCCCACCAGAGCTCGCGGATCGACCGCCAGACGCTCGGCATCCTGCTCTTCATCGTCTCGGAGATCATGCTGTTCGGGGCGTTCTTCGCCTCGTACTTCTTCCTCCGCGTCGTCGCCAACGACGGCCCGTGGCCGCCCGAGGGCGTTCGAGCTGCCGGTCGCGGTCGCCGGGCATGAACACCGCGATCCTGGTCTCGTCGAGCTTCACGATGCACTGGGCGCTCGAGTGCGGTCCGCAAGGGCAACCGCCGCGGCCTGCAGATGGGCCTGATGACGACGCTGGCTGCTCGGCGCGACCTTCCTCTTCATCCAGATGAACGAGTACGTCCACATCGGCTTCAGCGCCCGCGACGACGCCTTCGGCTCGATCTTCTACGGTCTCACCGGCCTGCACGGAGCCCACGTCTTCGTCGGCCTGCGTGCTGCTCGCGTTCGCCAACATCCGCGCCTGGCGAGGGCCACTTCGGCCCCAAGGCGAAGGACCACCTCGGCGTCGAGGTGCCGGGCATCTACTGGCACTTCGTCGACGTCATGTGGATCATCGTGTTCACGGCCGTCTACATCCTCTAGGGGACGCCTGCGACCCGCTGCGCGCCGCGTGGGCCCGGCTCAGCTCGGCGACCAGCGCGGCCGGCTCGTCCCACGAGCCTTCTCCAGGTGATCCTGACCACCTGGATCCCGAGACCCGCCAGCCTGCTGTCGCGCAGCCGGTCGCGCTCGAAGGAACGCCGGTCGGAGTGGAACTCGTAGCCGTCGACCTCGACCGCGAGACGCGCTGCCGGCCAGAGGAGATCGAGCTCGAGGCCTCCGACCCGGAAGTTCGTCAGCGGGTGCGGAAGATCCGAGCGCCGGACCAAATCGAGCAGGCGCTCCTCCGCCTCGGAGCGGGTCAGCGCGGGCGGGGCGGAGGGGTCGAGGAGGCTGCGCAGACGGGCGCTGCCAGGGCGGCGCGCGCGTTCCTGCGCGTAGGCGAGCAGGCCCTCGCGCGAGGCCCGTCGCGTCTCGAAGCGCGCTCGCCGTCGCCCGCTCGAGCGCGCGGGTCATCCCCTCCGCGGCCAGGTCGAGCAGCGTCCGCCGCACTGAGGTGACGGGGAGCCCACCGAGCCGGAGCCTCTCACCTGCCGCGAGCTCGCCGCTGCGGTGGACGACGATTCCCGCCCGTGACCCCGAGGCGCCGGTCGTGATCGTCACCTCGACGGCCGCGTAGGAGGCCGGGTGGGGAACCAGCCCGAGGCGGTGGGCGGCGCTTCGGTGACTCAGGTGGGCGCCGGCGCGCCCGCATGCGAGCACCGCCGCGAACTCTCGGGCCTCGACGGTGAGGACGGCGCCGGCCAGCAGGTAGACGCCACGATGGACGCGCCGAAGAGCCCCGACCTGGAGCCGGTGGCTGATCGCGCCCGCGCCGACCCCGCCGGCGAGCAGTTGCCAGCGGGCGAGGACGCCGTGCTGGCGGGTCGCAAGGCGCACCAGGGCGCGTTCGTCGGGACTCGTGCGGGATCGTGTCTGCATATCCGACACAAACCCACTGGAGTGATCGCCGCCCCTCAGGCGCCGCTCTGGCCGCCGCCACCCGCGCCGCGGCGGTCCGCGCCGCGCCGCCCGCGCCGCGCGTCCGCGCCGCCGCTCGCCCGCACTACGCTTCGGCCGAAGACAACCCGCTGCCCTCCGAGGCCGCGATGTTCCGCGTCGTCCTCAGCGTCGGGCTCGCCGCTGCTGCCGGTGTTCGTGATCGGCCTGCTCGCGGGCCCGACCTGGGCGGCGATCGCGCTGCTCGGCGAGATCGGGATCGCGATCGGCTTCCTCTGGCGCCGCCGGCGCGAACGCGCCGCGACGGCCGCCGCGAACGGCGCCGGGGAGGCCGAGGGCGGCGATCAGGCGGAGCGCGCCTAGGGCGGGGAGGCCGGCGATGCCGGGCGAGCCCAGCGCGCCGCGGTTGCCGGGAGGCGGCCGATGCCGCCCCTGGCGCGGAGCGCCGCCGCCGCGGCCCGGAGCGGCGCGGGTCTAGTTGCCGGCGGCGCTGCCGCCGCCGAGGTTGTTGACGATGTAGTCGACGAGGCCGTTGAGGTCCTCCGGGCGTCAGCGACTGGCCGAAGTCCTGCGGCATCACGCCCTCGGGGAAGCCCGGGGCGATCTCGGAGTTCGGGTCGACGATCTGCGTCTCGAATGTAGTCGGGCTTCGCGGCCGCGCCGACCAGGACCTCGTCGAGGTTCGGGCCGGTGTTGCCGGCGGTGCCGGCGGCGGCCAGCACGTGGCAGCTCCCGCAGTGCTCGGCGAAGAGCTGATCGGGCGGGAGCTCCGGCGGCTCGGCCCCGGGGACGCCGGCGACGCTCGCGACGTAGGTGGCGACGTCCTCGGCGTCCTGGCCGACGACGAGGTCGGCCGGCATGAAGACCTGGTCGTAGTTCGTACGCCCTCCTCGACCTCGCGCGGGTTCTCGATCTGCGCCTGGACGACGCCCTCGATCGTGTCGTTGTCCATGCCGTCGGCGCGCGGGGCCGAACGCCGAGTCGAGGTCGGGCCCGATCGTTGGCGGTGGTGCCCGCCTGGGCGAGCGCGTGGCAGGTGCCGCACTTCGCCTGGAAGAGCGCCCGGCCGCGGTCGGTATCGGCGTTCTCGGAGGCGTCGCAGCCGGCGACGGCCAACAGACCGAGCAGCGCGACTGCGGCCAGGCGTGACGGGCATGCCCCGGGCTGGGGGTCGAGGCGACTGAGCACGGACGCAATCCTACCTGTCCGAGCGGTTCCTCCGGCCGTCCGCCGGACGCGTCGGATAGGGTTAGAGCGGATCTGCACTAGCCGGCTTCTCGACTGGAGGAACCAGGAGCACATGGAAGTTCGTGAGGGGATGTCGAGCGTCGTCCTTACCGTCGGCACCGGCCACACTCTGCGCGAGGCGGCGCGGCGGATGGCCGAGAAGGGCGTCGGCGCGGCGGTCGTCCTCGATGAGCAGGAGCCCGGCCCGCGGGTCGTCTCCGAGCGCGACATCCTGATCTCGCTGGGCCGCGGGGAGGATCCCGACACCGAGCGGGTCGGCGAGCACATGTCGCGACACGATGATCACCGCCGCGCCCGAGCTGGAGCCTCGAGCGCGCCGCGGTCGAGATGGCGAGCCGCCATATCCGCCACCTCGTCGTGGTCGAGCGCGGCGACCTCGTCGGGGTGCTCTCGATGCGCGACATCGTCCGCGTCTGGACCTCCGACGGCGCGACCTCCGGGATGACCTCGCCGGAGGCCGAGCAGAGCGCCGTCTGAGCGTCGGCTCAGCCGCCCGGCCGCTTCAGGGTGGTCGGCGGCAGCGGTGCCGTCGTCGTCCGTTGCCGGCGCGGAAGCCGGCCGAAGTCCTCGCGCGACTCCTTCACCCAGCCGCGCAGCGCGAGGAGCGCGACGACCGCCCCGATCACGCCGTAGGGCCACCAGATGAACAGGGAGGCGACCACGCCGGCGAGCCCGGCGGCGACCAGCGCCGGGTACCACGACGCCGCGGGCATGTAGACGAGCTCGGGCGGGCTGTCGGGCTTCGGGTCGGCCATCCGCTAGCCGATGTAGACGATCGCGACGAAGAAGGCCAGGGCGAAGACGACGAGCGCGAGCGCGGCGACCAGCAGGCCGGAGAGGATGTTCGCGCTCGCGCGGTCTCGATCCACGGCGGGAATCCTACCCGTCGGCGAAGCGTCTCGGCGTCAGCGCGGCCGCGGCGATCATCCGAGCGCCCGGTCGACCGCCATCGCGCAGAACAGCAACGCCAGATAGGCGAGCGAGGAGAGGTAGAGCCGCAGCGCCGCCGGTCGCGAGGGCTCGCGCAGCAAACGCACCGCGAGGACGGTGAAGGCGAGCCCGAGCGCCAGCGCCGCGAGCAGGTAGAGCGGGCCCGAAGAACCCGCTCAGCGCCGGGATCAGGGTGAAGCAGGTGAGGATCACGCTGTAGAGCGACGATCTGGCGGCGGGTCGCCGGCTCGCCCTTGACCACCGGCAGCATCGGGACGCCGGTGCGCGCGTAGTCGTCCTTGATCAGCAGCGAGAGCGCCCAGAAGTGGGGTGGCGTCCAGAGGAAGACGATCCCGAACGGGTAGAGCGCCTCCCAGGCGAGCGCCCCGGTGGCCGCGGCCCAGCCGACCAGTGGCGGCACCGCGCCCGGCGGCGCCGCCGATGACGATGTTCTGCGGCGTCAGCGGCTTCAGCCAGAGCGTGTAGACGAACACGTAGCCGAGCAGCCCGCCGAGCGCCAGCGCCGCCGCGAGCACGTTGACGGTGAGCGCGAGCTGGACGGTGGCGAGCGCGCCGAGCGCGATCCCGAAGACGAGGCCGTGCAGGGGCTCGATCCGCCCCGAGACGAGCGGCCGGCTGCGGGTGCGCGCCATCCGCGCGTCGCGCTCGCGGTCGATGTAGTGGTTGATCGCGCCCGGCGCCTCCCGCGGAGAGGTACCCGCCGAGCATCGTCCAGAGGATCGGTCGAGATCGCGGGACCGGATGGGTCGGCGACGATCATCGTCGCCACCGTGGTCAGCAGGAGCAGCGAGATGATCCGCGGCTTGGTCAGCGCGACGTAGTCACGGACGACGAGGCCGAGGCTGCGCTCGCCGGCTCCGGCGCGCAGCCGGACGCGACCGCGCGAGGTGGGCTGCGGGCGCTGGGCGGCGCCCGCGTCGACCGGACGGGTCGTGGTCGTCGCGCTCTCCATCGCTATCGGAGCTCTCCCGGGCCGGTCCCGCTCATGCCGTCACCGCCTCCGCCTGCTCGGGTCGGCGGCTTCGCGATGGCGCCGGCGCGGCGGCGGGGAGCAGGGTCGCGGTCGCGTAGACGACCGTCGACCAGAGCGCCGTGCCCAGCATCAGGTGCCCGACGATCAGGCCGGCGTGCTTGCCCGCGTAGACGTTGACGATCCCGAGTGCGATCTGGAGGCCGAGCAGGCCGCCGGCGAGCGCGAAGGCGCGGCTGGGAGCGCGCCGGCGCACCGCCAGCGCCACCAGCGCGATCATCGAGATCGCCGCCAGGTACATCAGGGCGCGGTGGGTGAGCTGGATGTCGGCGAGCCGCGACTGCCCGAAGGAGAGCGCCCCCTGGCCGTTGCAACCGGGGAAGTGATCCGCGCTCCAGCCGGTCCCGCAGGCGACGTGAGCGGCGCCCGCAACCGGCTGGTCGACGGTCCCGTGGTACTCGGTGCCGGCGACGTAGCCGCCGGCGACGATCGTCGCGAGCACCAGGACGGCGGTGATCGCGCTCAGCGGCAGCAGCCCGCGGGTGAGCTCGCGGGGCGCGCGCTCGCGCTCGCTCTCGGCGCCGCGGCGAAGCACGAACAGCAGCCCGAGCAGCAGCATCGCGAGGCCGAGATGCGCTGCGACCAGCTCGTCCTCGAGACCTTCCTCGACGGTGAGCCCGCCGAGCATCGCCTGGACGAGCACCAGCACGCCGGTGGCGATCGTCCCGCGGACGATCCACCGGTAGGAGCGCAGCTCGCGCAGCGCTCGCCAGAACATCAGCAGGATCAGCACCGAGACCACGCCGGCGGCCAGCCGGTGGCTGTACTCGATGATGGACTCGGCGCTCGCCGCCGGGATGACCCCGCCCTCGCAGAACGGCCAGCCATGCGTTCCGGAGCCGGCGGGCCCGCAGCCCAGCCCCGAGTCGGAGACGCGGACGATCCCGCCGATCAGGATCAGCACGAAGGTCGCGACGATCGTCGCGGTGACGAGGCGGCGAAAGCGTGAGAGCTCGCCCGCATCGCCACGAGAGGCGACTTCAGACATGGCGATCAGGCTACAGGGGAGATTCCGCCGTCGTTCCGGCCGTCATCCGTCTCGGGATCGGCCTCGGCGGTTTGCGGCTCCTCGCCCGGCGGGGCCTCCGGCTGGGCCTCGACCTCGGCCTCCTCGACCCGCTCGGACTCCGGCGGTTCGGGCGTTTGCCCGTCGCCCTCGCGGGGCTCCGGCGGCGTCGCGGCGGCGTCGCTCGCGGGCGCCGAATCGGAGGACTCGACGGCATCGTCGCCGCCCTCGGGCTCGGGCGGTGCGGCCGGCGTCTCCGGCTCCGGCTCGGGCTCGGGAGCCGGCTCCGGCTCGATCCGCTCCAGCGGCTCGGGGGGCTTGAAGTCGGCGACGCGGCTCGCGATCGAGAGGCGGATATCACGCAGCGGCTCGGTCGAGCGGACGTCGGGGACGGCGTCGAAGTTGTGCGCGGCGGGAGGCGAGAGCGCGAACCACTCGAGCGTCGAGGCGCCCCACGGGTCGTGGCCGGGGGCCCTGACCCCGTTGTTCCAGCTGTACGCGGCGTTGGCGAGCTCGAGCAGGATCCCGAGGACGAGCACGATCGCCCCGATCGAGGCGATCAGGTTGAGGCCGTCCACGCCGGTGTCCTCGTAGAACTTGAAGACGTCCACCGGCTGGCCCTGGAGGCCGGCGAGGAACATCGGGATCACGTAGAGGTGGATGCCGATCACCATGGCCGCGAGCGCGAGCTTGCCGAAGCCCTCGCCGAGCAGGCGGCCGGAGAGCTTCGGGAACCAGTAGTGCAGGGCCGCGAACCCGCCGATCACGCCGCCGCCGACCAGAACGTAGAGGGTGTCGCCCTGGCTCGCGGTGGTGTTGTCGAGCGCCCAGCCCACCGGGATCACCGAGTAGGCGAGCTCGCCGGCGAGCCCGCAGGCGAGCGTCGAGATCGCGAGCAGCGCGTACCAGGAGGTTGCGCCGAGCCTCAGCGCCCCGCCCCACAGCGTCGCCAGCCAGGTGTAGAAGATCAGCCCGACCGGGATCAGCAGGGCGAGCGCGAAGAGCATCGCGGCGATCGTCCAGCCCTCGTTGAGCGGGGCCGCGTACATGTTCTGCATCCACGCGAGCAGGCCGAGCACGGCCACTGCGACGAACGAGTTGGCGACCGCGCGGTGGCTGAAGATCGGCTTGCGGGCGAAGGTGGGAAGGATCTCCGAGATCACGCCGGCGGCGAAGAGGAGGACGATCAGATAGCAGCCGGTGAGGAAGATGTAGCCCACGTGCTCGTAGAACAGCGGCGCGCCGCCCGCTCCGGGATCGAAGAAGACTCCGTCGAAGCGGCGGTCGACAAGGAGCATCGCGAGCGCGGCGACCATCGCCGGGGCGACGACCACGACGATGTAGCTGATCACCGTCCCGGCCACCGAGAACAGCGGCATCCGCTTCCACGCCATCCCGGGGGCCCGCATCCGCGCGATCGTCGCGATCATGTTGATCGCGAAGCAGCTGAACCCGGTGAGCGCCAGGGCGCTGCCGGCGATCCATGCGTAGGCGCCGTTGCTCGGCGAGAACGTGAGGTCGGAGAGCGGCGGCAGGGCGATCGTCCCGGTCTCGGGGGCGGCGTAGAGGAAGCTCGCGTAGAGCGTCAGCGCCCCGGCCGCGTAGAGGAAATAGGAGAGCTGACCGAGGCGCGGCAGCGCGGTGCCGCGGGCGCCGATCTGCAGTGGGACGACGTACCCGATCAGCCCGAGCGCGAGCGGCAGCGCGAACAGCACGACGAAGCTCGAGATCGATGCGGTCAGCAGGCGGTTGAAGATCTCGGGCTGGAGCAGCGAGTTCTCGGGGACGATCAGCTGCAGCCGCAGGATCAGGAACTCGACCGCGGCGAGCGCGAGGAAGGTGAACGCGGTCGCGATGTAGAGCTGGCCGACCACCTTGTGGTCGGCGCTGGTGATCCGCTCGAGCCACGGCGCTCGCTCGGCCTCGACCCCGCGGGTGACGACCTCGGGAGGCCGCGGCGGGGCGGCGGTTGCGCTCGGCGGGGTCAAGGCGTCTCACCTCCGGCCGTCTCCTGGACGATGCCCTGCGCGGTCGAGATCTGCTCGCGCAGGTCGGCGATGTAGGCCTCGTAGTCGGGCACGCTGACCACCCGCACCCAGGAGCGCATCGCCGGGAAGGCGCTGCCCGAGAACACCGTCGAGCGGCCCGCGTAGCGCCCGATCTCGTCGGCCTTGAACCAGGTCTGCGCGATGTTGCCGGGGGTCGCCTGCACCTGGCCACCGAGGGCGGGAACCCACCATGAGTGATTGACGTCGGTCGAGTCGATGTTGAGCAGCACGGTGGTGTCCACCGGGACCACCAGCTCGCCGTAGGAGAAGGTCCGGGTGATCGCGTCCTGATCGGGGTACTCGAATCGCCACATCCACTGCTGGGCGATCGCGTCGATCACGAGCGGAGCGCCGGCGGCCTGCTCGGCGGGCTCCCCGGTGACCGACGGCTCCTCCCCGAGGGCGGCGGTCGAGGGCAGGCCCTTGACGCCGACCTGCGCGGTCGGGTTGCCCTCGAGCCCCTCCGGGCCGGTGGGCTCGACCTCGCGCACGTCGCTGGTCATCACCACCCCGAAGATGAAGATCGCCAGGGCGAGCGCGCCGAGCACCGCGGTGATCGGCCGGAGAGCGCCACGACCCGCGGCGAGCCGTCGCGGCTCGCCGCCACGGCGCTCGCGGAACCGGACCACCGCGGCGATCAGGGCGGCGTTGACCGCGAGCAGGGCGAGAATCGTCACCGCGAGCATCACCCAGTAGGTGGTCTCGATGCTCTCCGCGTTGGGCGAGTGCGGCTGTTCGGGCCCGAGCTGGAGCGCCTCGGCGGGGCTGGTCGCGAGCGCGAGCGCGAGCAGCGCCAGTGCGGGGGCGAGCGCCAACGTGCTCCGGCGCCGACCCGGGATGGTCGAGGGGCTGGTCAAGGCGGCGCCATTGTAATCGCGGCCGGGGGTCGAACGAGCCGCGATCAGCCGAGCAGCCCCTCGGAGCGGGCCCAGCGGGCGCTCCGGCGCAGGCCCTCGGTCAGTGGAACGGTGGGCTCCCAGCCGAGCTCGCCGCGGGCGCGAGCACTCGAAACGGTGCCGCGGCGATCGACGAACATCGCCGAGCGGGCGGTGAAGTCCGGGGGCCGGCCGCGAAACGCGGCGACCCGCTCCGCGGCCGCGCCCAGGAGCTCGAGCGCGCCGCGTGGCAGCGTTCTCGGCGGCCGTGCCGACGCGATCGCGGCGAGCTCGCCGAAATAGGCCGCGAAGCTGACCGGGACGCCGTCCCACGCCGTGTACGCCTCGCCGCCCTCGCCCCGCAGCGCGGCCAGCAGGAGCGCCTCGACCAGGTCGTCGACGTAGATCGGCAGCATCGTGCCCTCGCCGCCGCCGGGCAGCGCCATCCGCCCGGAGGCGATCAGCCCGAGTGGGCGGATCAGCCAGGGGATCGAGCCGGGCCCGTAGACATCGCCGGGGCGCACGACGACGGCGCCGCGCCGCCGCGCGAGACGGTCGGACGCCGACTTCGTGTCGAGGTAGGGAATCCCGCAGCAGCGCAGATGGGCGCCCTCGTCCTGCTCGCCGGGGTCCTCGTAGCCGTAGACGACCACCGAGCTGGTGTGGACGACCCGCTCGGCGCCGACCGCGGCGGCCGCGTCGAGCACCGCCGCCGTGCCCCCGACGTTGACGCGGACGAACTCCGCCATCTCTCCGGACTCCCTGACGTAGGCGGCCGTGTGGAAGACGAGATCGCAGCCCGCGAACGCCCCGTTCAGCGCCGCGCGATCGGTGATGTCGGCGCGGGTCGCCCCGATGCCGGCCTCCTGAAGCGCCGCGGTCGCGGCGGGGGAGATGTCGATCCCGACCACCTCGGCGCCCTCGGAGCGCAGCCTGCGGGCGAGCGCCCCGCCGATGAACCCGCCGGCGCCGGTGACCGCTGCGCGGCGTCCGGCGAAGCGGTTCTCGGAGGTGCTCCCCATCGGTCCAACCTACCCGTGCGCCGGCGCCTCGAGCGGCGATCAACGCCCCGGGCCGGGAGTCTTCTTATACTCGCGCCGCCTTGCGCCGGCCCAGCTCCAGCCGATCGTCGGTGTCGCGAATCGCCGTTCGCAGCGCCGCCGCGGCCGCGCTCGCCGCCGCGGTCGCGGTTCCGCTGGTGCGCCGGCGTGTCGGGATATCGCCGGCTGCGACGACCGTCGCGCTCGCCGGCGGGCCACTTGCCCTCGCGGTCCTGAAGCCCCGGTCGAAGGGCCGGGACGCGGCCCTGTTCGCCCTTCAGATGTGGGGGTTCATGCAGGCTCACGAGCTGCCCTACGACAACCCGGCGGGGCTCGAGCGCCGGCTCAAGGTGCGCTATCCGATAGTCGCCGACAGGTTCCTCGGCGCCGGCGAGCTGCCCAACCTGCGCCTGCAGCGCTCGCTCTCGCGGCCCGGGGAGGTCACCGCCCTCGACCGGGCGCTCTCGATCGTCCACTGGGCCTGGTTCATGGAGCCGCACATCTCGCTGCTGTGGGTGCAACGCCGTCACGTCGAGCGGTTCCCCCGCGCGGCCCGCCAGATGGCGGCGACCTATGACCTCGGCTGCCTGGTCTACTTCGCCGTCCCCACCGCCCCCCCGTGGTATGCGTCGGAGATCGGCGCCACCGGCGGTGAGATCCGCCGGGTCATGGTCGATGCCGGCGAGGAGCTCTGGGGCAAGCGGGCCTGGGCCCGGCTCGATCAGGCCTTCAACACCAACCCATGGGCGGCGATGCCGTCGCTTCACTTCGCGACCTCGGTGATGGCCGCGATCCACCTCGCCGAGATCGGCGTTCTCCCGGGGGCGCTCGGGTGGGGATACGCCCTGACCCTCGGGTTCGCGCTCGTGTACCTGGGCGAGCACTACGTCACCGATCTGCTCGCGGGAGCCGCGCTGGTCGCGCTCGTCCGCCGCGGCGAGCCGATCGCCGAGCCGCTGGTCGAGGCAGGCAACCGCGTCCTGCGACGCCTCGAGGCGATCGCAGCCGGCTCCTAGGCCGGTCGGCCGCTCGGCGACCAGCCCGCCTGCGAAGATCTGCGGCCGGAATGGTTCGTCCGAACACGACCGGAAGCGGGGAGGAGGTCGATGCGACCCTGCCGATGAGCGCCGCCGAGTCGGGATTCGGCGCCGTCTCGGCGGGCGAGGTGGACGCGACCGCCGAGCCCACCTTCTTTGAGAGCCCGAAGCGGATCGCGCAGACGATCGTGATCGCGCTGCTCGCGCTCACCGCGATCTACTTCCTCTTCCCGCAGATCGCCGGCGTCGGCGACGACCCGGGCACCGAGCGGCTGCGGACGGCGAGCCCGGTGTGGATCGCGGTTGCCGTCGCGCTCGTGCTCGCGATGTTCGCCTCCTACGTCGCCCTGTTCAAGGGCGTCGTCGGCCAGGAGCTGAAGCTGCGCTGGCGCGAGTCGTACGAGATCACGATGGCCGGCCTCGCGGCGACGCGGCTGTTCTCGGCCGGCGGCGCGGGGGGGATCGTGCTCACCTACTGGGCCCTTCGCAAGGCCGGGATGGCGGCGAAGGACGCGGCGTCCCGGATGGTCGCCTTCAACGTCCTCCTCTACGCCGTCTACATGCTCACCCTGCTGATCAACGGCATCCTGATGAGCAGCGGCGTCTTCGACGTCGACGCTCCGTCGGCGATGACGATCGTTCCGGCGGCGGTGGCCGGGGGCCTGATCGCGATCTTCCTGTTCTTCACCCTCCTGCCGGGAGACCTCGAGGAGCGCTTCTCGAAGGTCTCCCAGGAAAGGCTCTGGGGGCGGACGCTGCGGCGGATCTCGACCGTGCCGTCGACCCTCGCCGTGGGAACGCGCGAAGCGCTGACGTTCGTCGCGCGCCCTTCCCAGGGCAGCCTCGCGATCGTCGGGGCGATCGGATTCTGGGCGACGCAGATCCTGATCCTCTGGGCGGCGTTCAAGGCCTTCCACGTCGACGTCTCGTTCGCGATCGTCGTCCAGGGCTTCTTCGTCGGCATGCTCGCCAACCTGCTGCCGCTGCCCGGCGGCGTCGGCGGGGTGGATGCCGGGATGGTCGGGGCCTTCGTGCTCTTCGGCCTGCCCGCGAGCTCCGTCTTTCCGGCGGTCCTCGTCTACCGCCTGATCGCCTTCTGGCTGCCGATGCTGCCCGGGGTGGTCGCCTTCTTCCAACTGCGCCGCACCGTCCACGCCTGGGAGCAGACGCGGACCTCGCCGCCGGTGGGCACCGACATCGCCGAGCACCTGCCCGGGTCCAATACTTCATAAAGTGAAGTAACCTGTCCTCGGCGTTACGTCGAGGCCCGCCGCTAGACATAGAGGGATGAAGAACGGAGAAGATGCAGAGATGAGCGAAGAGAAGACCGAGAACCTGATCATCCTCGGCGGTGGGCCGGCGGGCTACACCGCGGCCCTCTACGCGGCCCGCGCCAACCTCGAGCCGCTTGTGATCGAGGGCTTCCAGTGGGGCGGCCAGCTGCAGAACACCACCGACGTCGAGAACTACCCGGGCTACCCCGAGGGGATCATGGGCCCGGAGATGATGAACCAGTTCCGTGCCCAGGCCGAGAGGTTCGGCACCCGGTTCATCACCGACGACGCGGACCGGGTCGAGCTCTCCGACGGTGGCGTCCAGCGAGTCTTCCTCGGCGACGAGGAGCACCGGGCACGGGCGCTGATCCTGGCGATGGGCGCGGAGCCGCGGCGGCTCGGAGTTCCCGGCGAGCTCGAGCTCGTCGGGCCGCGGCGTCTCCACCTGCGGCGTCTGCGACGGCGCCTTCTTCAAGGGCGAGGACGTCGTCGTGATCGGCGGCGGCGACTCGGCGATGGAGGACTCGATCTTCGTCTCCAAGTACGCCGACGACCTGACGATCGTCCATCGCCGCGACGAGTTCCGCGCCTCGACGATCATGCGCGACCGCGCCCTCGAGCGCCCGAACATCGAGGCCAAGACCCCGTTCGAGCCCGAGGAGTTCCTCGCCGGCGAGGACGGCAAGCTGCGCGCCGGTCCGTCTGCGGAACGCCGAGACCGGCGAGAACGAGGAGCTCAGTGTCGGCGGCGCCTTCGTCGCGATCGGCCACATCCCGCGCTCGGAGCTGGTCTCCGACCAGGTCGGAATCGACGAGAACGGGTACGTGCTCACCGAGGGCGGTTCGACGAGGACGAACCGGGCCGGGGTGTTCGCGGTCGGCGACCTCGTCGACCACACCTACCGCCAGGCGGTCACCGCCGCCGGCACCGGCTGCATGGGCGCCCTCGACGCCGAGTGGTACCTGCGCGACACGCCGCCCTCCCCGGAGGCCCATTGGGTCAGCGGCGGCGAACCGGTCGAGGTGGCCCCCAACCCCACGGCCTAGGCGCCGACGGGCCGCGCGGGCAGCGGCGGGCAGCGGCAAGGCCAAAGAAGCGATGCCGATCGCCACGATCGGAACTACGAATGGCCTTCTCGGGCCGGCGCCTCTAACGTCGAGCGGGTGTCTCGCCGCTACTGGATACCGCTGATCGTCCTCGGGGCGATCTGGGGCTCGAGTTACCTGTTCATCAAGATCGGCCTGCGCGACCTCTCCCCGGGGATGGTCTCCTTCCTTCGGATCGGGCTCGGGGCCGTCGTGCTCGCCGCGCTCGCGGCGGCGCGCGGTGCGCTTCGCGGCTTCTCGGGGAAGTGGTCGATCATCTTCGTCCTCGCGGCGGTCCAGGTGGTGGCCCCCTTCCTGCTGATCGCCGCCGGCGAGCAGCACATCTCCTCCTCGCTGACCGGGATCCTGGTCACCTCCGCACCGCTGTTCACGGCTCTCCTGGCGATCTGGGTCGATCAGGCCGAGCGCTCGCAGGGGAGCCGCCTCGCCGGGATCGCGCTCGGCGCGGTCGGCGTCGCCGTGCTCCTCGGAGTCGACCTCGGCGGCTCCGGAAACGAGCTGCTCGGCGGGCTCGCCGTCGTCCTCGCGGGCCTGGGCTACGCCGTCGGCGGCTTCATCGTCAAGCACCGCCTCAAGGACCACCCCCCACTCGGCGTCGCCGGCTGGGTGATGATCGCCAGCACCGTGCTGATGGCCCCGGCGCTCTTCGTCGGCGCGCCGAGCGAGGTCCCCGCGGTGGGACCGATCCTGGCGATCCTCGCGCTCGGGGTGCTCGGCACCGGCCTCGCCTTCGCGATCTTCTATGACCTGATCGCGCGGTTCGGGCCGGCCCGGGCCTTCGTCGTCACCTACCTGGCGCCCGGGTTCGCTGTCGTCTACGGGGCGCTGCTGCTTGGCGAGGAGATCACAGTCGCGACGATCGCCGGGCTGCTGCTGATCCTCGCCGGCTCCTATCTCGCGGCCGAGGGGCGGATTCCGCTACGGCGCCGCAGACCCGCGCTCGGCCCAGTCGCGGAGGATGGGGGCGGGGGCGTAGCGCTCGTTCCCGCGGTCGCCGCCGAGGGCGCCGAGGTTCGCTAGGACGCGCTCGGGCCCGAGCTCGCTCCCCCACTCGAACGGGCCGCGAGGGTGGTTGAGGCCGAGGCGCATCGCGGTGTCGATGTCCTCGGCGGAGGCGGCGACGCCCTCGCCGAGGGCGAAGCAGGCCTCGTTGACGAGCGCGCTCAGCACCCGCTCGAGGATCTCGGGCCCGCTCGCGGCCCCTGCGAACTCGCCTGCCTCGAGCCCGGCCGCGGGCAGGCGCTCGCCGGACTCACCGTAGGCGTAGAAGCCCCGCCCCGACTTGCGGCCGAGGCGGCCCTCGCCGACCAACCGCGCCGAGATCGCGCTCGGTTCCCAGCGCGGCTCGGGCCGCTGGCGGTAGAAGGAGCGCGCGACCTCGAGGTTGACGTCGACCCCGATCAGGTCGATGAGCTCGAACGGGCCCATCGGATACCCGCCGAGCTCGCGCAGGGCCGCGTCGATCCGCTCGTGCGAGGCGACCCCGTCCTCGAGCATTCGCAGCGACTCGAGCGCGTAGGGGCGGTTGCAGCGATTGACGATGAAGCCGGGGAGGTCGGCGCAGCGCACCGCCGTGCGCCCCATCCGCCCGGCCACCGCGCCCGCCGACTTGAGCGCCGGCTCGCCGGTGCGCTCGGCGGCGACGATCTCGACCAGCCGCATCAGCGCCGGCGGGTTGAAGAAGTGCATGCCGCAGATTCGCTCCGGCCGGCCCGCCGCCGCGGCGATCTCGCCGACCGGCAGCGAGGAGGTGTTCGTCGCCAGCACCGCCGTGGGCGCGCAGGCGCGCTCGAGCTCGGAGAACAGGGCGCGCTTCAGCTCGAGGCTCTCCGGTGCCGCCTCGATCACGAGATCGCACGAACCGAGGCCCGAGATCGCGTTCGCGAGCTCGAGCCGGGTGGCGGCGCTCTCCGCGTCCGCGGAGGTCCAGCCGCGCTTGCCCGCGCCGCGCTCGAGGTCGCGGCGGAGCTTCGCGGCGCCGCGATCGAGCGCCGTGGGATCGGGGTCGTATAGGACGGTCTCGTAGCCGCCGAGGCAGGCGAGCTGGGCGATCCCGGCGCCCATCGTCCCGGCGCCCGCGACCCCGATTCGCGCGATCGGGCCCGCGGCCGCGCTCACTGCGGCGGGACCAGCGCGTTGATCCCGGTCGCGTCGCGGGCGATGATCAGCTTCTGGATCTGCGAGGTGCCCTCGTAGAGGGTGGTCACGCGGGCGTCGCGCAGGTAGCGCTCGACCGGGTAGTCATCCACGTAGCCGGAGCCGCCGTGCACCTGGATCGCCAGGTTCGCCGCCTCGACAGCGGACTCGGTGGCGTAGAGCTTCGCGACCGAGGTCTCGATCGTCGAGGGCTTGCCGGCGTCCTTGAGCGCGCCGGCGCGGCGGCAGAGCATCCGCGCCGCGTCGCGGCGGACGATCATGTCGGCGATCATCTCCTGGACGAGCTGGAAGCTCGCCAGCGGCTTGCCGAACTGGTGGCGCTCCTTGGCGTAGGCGACCGACGCCTGGACGCAGCCCTCGATGATCCCGACGCACCCCGAGGCGACCGAGTAGCGGCCGGAGTCGAGCGCCGACATCGCCACCTTGAACCCGTCGCCGATCTCGCCGAGCAGGGCCTCGTCGGCGACCTCGACCGCGTCGAGCGAGATCTCGGCGGTGTCGGAGGCGCGCAGGCCGAGCTTGCCGTGGATCTCCTGGGTGCTGAAGCCCCTGGCCTCGGTCGGGACGAGGAACGCGGCAAGGCCCTTGTGCTTGAGCTCGGGGTCCGTCTGGGCGAAGATCAGCGCCACCTCGGCGACGTTGCCGAGCGAGATCCACATCTTCTGCCCGGAGATCCGCCAGCCGCCGTCGATCCGCTCCGCGCGGGTGCGAAGGTTGGCGGCGTCCGAGCCGGTGTCGGGCTCGGTCAGGCCGAAGCAGCCGAACGCCTCGCCCGAGCAGAGCGGCGGGAGCCAGCGCTGCTTCTGCTCCTCGGATCCCCAGCGCTCGATCGAGCCGCAGACGAGCGACGTCTGAACGGAGACGACGGTGCGCATCGCCGAGTCGCCCCGGCCGACCTCCTCGACGATCAGCCCGTAGGAGAGGTAGTCGAGCCCGCGCCCGCCGTAGCGCTCGGACACCGGGGCCCCGAGGTAGCCCATCCCGCCGAGCCGGCGCGCCAGCTCGAGGTCGAACTTGGCGGCGCGGTCGGAGTCGCGCGCCCGCGGGACGACCTCGTTGTCGACGAAGTCGCGGGCGGTCTCCCGGATCAGGGACTGCTCGTCGCTGAGCTCGAGCATCAGCTCGGCACCGCCTCGAGCTCGCGAGCGACCCGCGCCGAGAACACTGCCTGGGCCTCCCGGGTCCGCGGGCCTGCCGCCTCGAGCTCGATGCCGTCGATCCGCGACACGCCCTGGACCTCGCGCGTGGTCGAGGCGAGGAACGCCTCGCGTGCCGCGCTCAGCTCCGTCGAGCGCGTACTCGCCCTCGGATCACCTCGAGCTCGGCGATCACCGTCGCGCGGGTGATCGAGTCGAGGATCCCGCACGTCGAGCGCCGGGGTGTGCGATCCGGCCCTCGTCGTCGGCCCAGAAGAGGGTCGAGGTCGGCGCCTCGAGCACGGTCCCGTCGGGGCGCACCAGCAGCGCCTCGTCCGCGCCCCTGCCCTTGGCGATCCGGGTCGCCTGCATGTTGGCGGCGTAGGAGAGCGACTTGACCCCGGTCAGGATCACCGACGGCGCGTAGGTGACCGTCGCCAGCGTGATCGTCTCCGGCCTGCTCGGCAGCGGCTCGATGAACAGCAGCCGGCGGCCGCCGCGGGTGACGATCATCCGCAGCTGCCCGTCGCCGCGTCCGGCGCTCGATCAGGGCGGCGATCTCGCGCTCGAGCGCGGCGCGATCGACCGAGAGCTCGATCGCCGCGGCCGAGCGTTCGAGCCGGTCGAGGTGCTCGGTCAGGGCGAACGGCCGCCCGCCGTAGAGGCGGATCACCTCGAAGGCGCCGTCGCCGCGATAGAGGCCGTCGTCGGGCAGGGGGATCGTCGCCTCGCCGGTCGGGGGGATCACGCCGTCGATCGAGGCAAGCTTCGGGATCGACATTCGGCGAGCGTATCCGACGCAGGCTCCACCGGCAGGTTGTCCTCGCGGTTGGCGCGGGTCGTCGGACTTCTGTGATACCAAGTGGGAGACACTTGGCCCGTCGGCCAGTGTGGGAAGGGTCAGCGTCCAGGGACGGGCACGGTTCGAATGGGAGGTTGGCGCAGTGTCTCGGTCCGGATCGCTCGTGCGGGGGGTGGCCGTGGCCGCCTCGATCGCGTTCCTCTCGCTCTTCGCGCCCGCCGGCGCCTCGGCGCAGCTCCTCGACGACGTGCTCGAGACGGCAAACGACCTGCTCGGCCCGCTGACCGGCTCTCCGGACGGCGGAGCGAAGCCGGGTCCCTCGCAGCAGCCGGAGCCCAGCGGCGGCGTGCCGCCCAACTACGTCCCGCCCGCCCACGGCACGAACGAGCACGGCCAGGGAACCGGGGCGGTCATCGACCTGGCGCCCGAGGACACCGTCCCGCTCCCCTACGCGCCCGGTGGCGGCAGCGAGGACGTCGTGCTCGGAGGCTCGCGCGGCGAGGTCAACAACGGCGCCTACCACGGGCACGTCACGATCCTGACCCTGTTCGGGACCGAGCTGATCCCGGGCGCCGACACCAACGAGGGGCAGACCTCGACCGGCCCGTTCGGCGGCGTGAACGCCCTGCTCAACGACATCTGCACCGGGACCGGGCTCTGCCTGAGCGCCCTCGCGGTCGCCTCCAACACCGTGGCCGGAAGCTCGGCGAACAGCTTCTCGGTGGCGACCGCGAACCTGAACCCTGGCGGCGGGCTCCTCCTGCTCGATCTCGGCGCGGTCCAGTCCGCCGGAACGACCTCGAAGACGGGCGAGTGCTCGACCTCGAGCGGCTCGGGCCGGGTCGCCGGAGCCAACATCGCCAACCTGGTCACCGCGAGCGTGATCGAGTCGAGCTCGTCCTCGACCGCCTGCAGCGACGGCTCGAGCTCGCAGACGAACAGCTCGAGCGTGATCGGTCTGCAGGGCCAGGGCGTGCCGCTGCCGGCTCCGGGCTGCGAGAACGGCACCCCGAACACCGACATCAGCATCCCGCTGATCCTCGGCCTGGTCTGCAACGCCGACAGCTCGAGCGGCGCCGGCGGCACCCAGCTTCCGGCCCCTTACGGCGTTCGCGAGGGGCTGACCGCGGTCGCCCTCGGCAACCTCGTCAAGGCGACCACCGCGGCCGCTGAGAGCTACGCGATCGCGCCCAGCGGTGGCGGCGGCGGCGGCGGCTGGCGGCGGTGGCGGCGGTGGTGGCGGCGGCGGTCGGCGGCGGTGGCGGCGGTGGCAACGACAACGGCGGCAACAACGGCGGCGATCGCGACGGCGACGGCACCGCCGATGGCGACGACGCCTGCCCGACCGTCCCCGGCCCGGCCTCCAACGATGGCTGCCCGACCGATCTGGACACCGACGGCGACGGCATCCCGGATGACGAGGACGCCTGCCCGACCGTCCCCGGCCCGGCCTCCAACGACGGCTGCCCGCTCGGTGGCGGACCAAGCGGGGACGGCCCGGACAGCCTCGCGTTCACCGGCGCGAACGTGCTCACGCTGGCCCTGATCGGCCTCGGGGTCGGTGGCTCGGGCCTGGCGCTGATGGCGCTCGCCGACCGGCGTCGCCGCGGCCCCGTAGCGGCTCGCTAGAAGCGGCTGACCTGGCGGGCGCCGGCCGGACGCCCTCCGATTGACGTCAAGGATGACCTCGCGGACGATCTGGAGGCGCCGTGTCGTCCTGATGGCGATCGTCGGGCTGCTCGTCGCCGTCCCGGTGACCCTGCTGACCGCCGGCGGCGAGGATGCCGCGCTCGAGCCGGCGACCGTGCCGACGGCGAGCGCTCCGCCACCGCTCGGCGAGGGGGCCCGCGACCGCGGCCTGAGGGTTCGCTACCGGGTGCCGAAGGGCTGGCGGGAGTCGAGGCGGGCGAGCGCGATCAGGCTGCGGAGCCGAGACCGGACCGCCGAGATCGTGATCGCCGCGCCGGCGCCGGCCGCTCGCGCCGGGCGACTGCTCGAGGACACCCTGGCCGCGATCCGGCGGAGCTATGACGCGGTCCAGGTGAACCCGGGCTCGGGACGGGAGATCGGCGGCCTCAGGGCTCGCGGCGCGGTGATCTCGGCCCGATCGGAGGCAACGCCGCTTCGCATCCTCGTCGCGGTGGCGAAGGGCAGGAAGCGCGCCTATCTGGTCGAGGTCTTCACCGCCGAGGACGCGCCCGGGGAGCGCCTGCGCGAGGCACAGGTCGCGCTCAACTCGCTGAGGCTGGGCGGCTAGACCCGCTCGATCACCGTCGCGAGGCCCTGGCCGACGCCGACGCAGAGCGCGGCGATCCCGTAGCGGGCGTCCGCGGCGGCGCAGCTCCCAGCGCGAGCGACGTCACCAGGCGCGCGCCCGAGCAGCCGAGCGGGTGGCCGAGCGCGATCGCGCCGCCGTTGACGTTCAGGCGCTCCTCGTCGATGCCGAGCTCGCGCGACGCAGGCGAGCACCTGGGCGGCGAACGCCTCGTTGATCTCGATCAGGTCGATCTCCTCGAGCTCGAGCCCGGCGGCGGCGAGGGCCCGGCGGATCGCCGGGACCGGGCCGATCCCCATGTACGCGGGATCGACGCCGGCGACCCCGGTCGCGACCACCCGGGCGAGCGGCTCGGCGCCGAGCTGCCGCGGCCTCTGCGCTCCGAGGCCATCACCAGGCAGGCGGCGCCGTCGTTGAGGGTCGAGGCGTTGCCGGCGGTCACCGTGCCGCCCTCGCGGAAGACGGGGCGCAGCGCCGGCGAGCCGCTCGGCGTGGTGTCGGCGCGCGGGCCCTCGTCGCGCTCGACGCAGACGGTCTCGCCGCGCTCGCGCCGCCGGAGCCTCGACCGCGACGAGCTGCCTCGTCGAAGCGGCCCTGCCTCCTGCGCCGCGAGCGCCCGCCGGTGGCTGCGCAGCGCGAACGCGTCCTGATCGGCGCGCGAGACCTCGTGGCGCTCGGCGACGTTCTCGGCGGTCTCGCCCATCGACTCGGTCGAGTAGCGCTCGGCCATCCGCGGGTTGATCAGCCGCCAGCCGAGCGCGGTGTCGTGCATCGCCTGCTCGCCCCGCGGGCAGCGCCCGCTCGGGCTTCGCGACCACCCACGGCGCGCGGCTCATCGACTCCGAGCCGCCGGCGAGGTAGAGGTCGCCCTCGCCGAGCCGCAGCGCCCGCGAGGCCTGGTTGACGGCCTCGAGGCCCGACGCGCAGAGCCGGTTGACCGTCACGCCCGGGAACCTCGACCGGGAGGCCGGCGAGCAGCGCCGCCATCCGGGCGACGTCGCGGTTGTCCTCGCCCGCCTGGTTGGCGGCGCCCCAGAAGACGTCGACGACCTCCGCCGGGTCGATCCCGGTGCGCGCGACCGCGGCCTCGATCGTCGCGCGCCGCGAGATCGTCGGGCCGGACGCCGGCGAGCGCGCCGCCGTAGCGGCCGATCGGGGTGCGCACGGCGTCGATGATCAGCGCTTCGGCCATCGGGGCGCCGATGATCCCAGAGCGGGGCGCGGCGCGGTGCGACCGGGAGCGGCCTGAGCGGGGAACGGCGGCGGTCTAAGGTGGGTGCATGGGCTTCATCCTCGTCTCCCTGCTGCATGGTCGGTTTCATCATCGGCTGCCTGGTTCTGCTCGCCCGCGCCTATCCGGGCAGCGGCGCCGACCTCGTCGACTGGAAGCCGACCCGCTCGCACGAGGTCGAGGCGCAGCTCGAGCTCGACGACGTCCAGCAGATGATCGAGGCGCAGAACGAGTACCGGCGACGTCGCGGCGCCGCCGAGATCACCGAGGAGGACGCCGAGCGGATGGCGCGCGAGGACAACGCGGTCCGCGAGCGGGCCCGGGCGAGCTACGACGGCCGGCTCGACGAGCTCGAGGACGAGTTACGGCGTCTGAGCCGGTGGCGGCGCGGGCGCTGATCGTCGGCTGCGGCTGTCGCGGCCGCGGCCTCGGAGAGGGCGCTGATCGAGCGCGGCTGGCGGTCCGCGGCACGACGCGCGCGCCCGCCGGCCTCGCGGCGATCGAGGCGGCCGGAATCGAGCCGGTGATCGCCGACCCGGACCGGATCGGGACCGTGCTCGACCGGATCGAGGGGGTCAGCCTGATCTTCTGGCTGCTCGGCGGCGCCGATGGCGATCGCGATGCGATCGCCGCGCTGCACGGCCCGCGGCTCGAGCGGCTGCTCGAGCAGATCGTCGACACGCCCGGTGCGCGGGTTCGTCTACGAGCTCGCCCATCGATTCGAGCCCGAGCACGCGCATGCGCGCCTTCGAGATCCTCCGCCATGCGGGCGAGACGCTGGCGGATTCCCGTTCGAGGTCGTCGACGCCGACCTCGACGAGCACGATCTCTGGCGCGAGGCGATGCTGGCCGCCGCCGCCGAGCTGATCGGCTGAGCGCGGGGCCGCAGTCCTACTGAAGCGGCGCGGGCGGCTTGTCCGAGTTCGTCCAGGGCGCCTCGTCCGGGTAGGACGCCGGCGCCTTGTCGAGGTCATTGGCGAGCAGGACGAACCCGAAGGTCGCCGCGGCGACGACCGCGAGCACGATGCCGTACAGCGCCGCCTGCTTGCCGAGGCTGGCGCTGTAGCGCCCGCCGATCACCGGAGCGGCGCTTGTCGAGGCCCATCGCGTCCACGTCGGAGGCCTTCCCGGATGCGAGGCGCTCCTGCGGGGACTCCTTCTCGATCACCGTGTTCGGGCCGATCGAGGGAGCGGCGATCTCGTTCGCGGGCGGCATCTCGGCGCCGCTCTCGCTCTTCGAGCTCGCGCCCTCGCCGTCCTCGGAGCCGCCCGCCTCGGGCTCGTCCTCGGGCGCCTCGTCGCTCTGTCCTCGCTTGGCCATCAGCGCGAAAACCATATCCTGCTCGTTGGCCGGATGCGCCACCGGGAGGGAAATAGCTAAACTCGGATCAGCTTTACCCTAATTACGGAGGTGGCGCCCATGGCCGACTACGCGAACGATGTGCTGGTCTCGACCGAGTGGGTCGCCGAGCATCTCGACGACGAGTCGATCCGGATCGTCGAGGTCGACGAGAACCCCGCGCTCTACGCCGAGGCGCCACATCCCCGGCGCGATCGGCTTCGACTGGAAGAACGACCTGCAGGACCAGGTGAAGCGCGACTTCCTCGGCGCCGCAGGACTTCGGCGAGCTGATCGGGCTCCCGCGGGCATCTCCAACGACCACACGATCGTGCTCTACGGCGATCGCAACAACTGGTTCGCCGCCTACACCTACTGGTACCTCCAGCTACTACGGCCACGACGACGTGAAGCTGGTCAACGGCCCGCGCGAGAAGTGGATCGCCGAGGGCCGCGAGACCACCGCCGACGTGCCGCGCCTACGAGGCCGACGACCTTCAGCCGCGAGCGCGGGCGACGACGGCGATCCGCGCGAAGCGCGACGAGGTGCTCGGCCGCGCTCGGCACCGGACGCGAACCTGGTGGACGTGCGCTCGCCCGCAGGAGTTCTCCGGCGAGCTGATCGCGATGGCCGGCTACGAGCAGGAGGGCGCGCAGCGCGCCGGGCACATCCCCGGCGCGGCCTCGGTGCCGTGGGCGCAGGCCGTCACACGAGGACGGCACGTTCAAGTCGCGCCGAGGAGCTCGCGAGCTCTACACCGGCGCCAAGGGCGTCATCGACGGCGAGCGACCCGATCATCGCCTACTGCCGGATCGGCGAGCGCTCCGCGCACACCTGGTTCGTGCTGCACGAGCTGCTCGGCGAGGAGGACGTGAAGAACTACGACGGCTCGTGGACGGAGTGGGGCAACATGGTCGACGTGCCGGTCGAGAAGGACGTCTAGCCGCGTGCCGGCGGCTCAGTCGAGGCGCCTTCAAGCAGCTCGGCGCAGGATCCGCGCGGTGGCGCCCCAGATCAGGTGCTCGCCGACCGCGTAGGTCGGGGTCCTGATCGGGACGCCGCGGCGAACCAGGCGCCGCATCGCGAAGCTCTCGCGCGAGCTCGGCGAGCGGAGAACGCGAGCACGGTCTCGACCTCGCTCGGGTTCGGCTCGAACTCGCGCAGCTCGGCCGATCAGGCCGACGAACGGGATGGACCTTGTAGCTGGTCACGAAGGTGCCGATCGGCGGCAGCGCGCCGACGACGCTCGACCTCGGCCGCGCGCGAGGCCGATCTCCTCCTCGGCCTCGCGCAGGGCGGTGCCGAGCAGCGTCTCGTCGGTCGCGTCGCGGCGCCCGCCCGGGAAACGAGATCTCGCCGGCGTGGCGGCGGAGGTCGTGGCGGCGCTCGGTGAAGATCGAGGCCGGGATCGTCGCGGATAGCCGAGAACACGGGAACGAGCACCGCGGCCTCGGTCTGTCCGTGGGCGTCGAGCAGGCCCGCCTCGGCCGGGGTCAGCAGCGCGCCCCGCAGCGCCTCCAGGCGCCCGCTCAGATGATCACCTGCACGGTGCCGCCGTCGACCGACCAGGCGGCGCCGGCGACGTAGGAGGCCCGCTCGCGAGCAGAGGAAGACGATCGCCGCGGCGATCTCCTCGACCTCGGCGAGCCGGCCGATCGGGCGCTTCGAGCCGGCGGTCCGGAGCGCCTCCTCGCGGTCGTCGGCGCCGACGTGCAGGCATCGACTGGTCGAGCAGGCCGCCCTCCTCCATCCACAGCTCCGACTTCGTCGGGCCCGGGCAGATCGCGTTGACGAGCACTCCGTCGGCCGCGTAGCGGTCGGCGTAGAGGCGTGAGAGCGAGAGCTGGGCCGCCTTCGCCACCGAGTACTCGGGCATCGTCGCCGAGGGCCGCTTGCCGGCGCGTCGAGGAGACGTTGACGATCCGGCCCCACCCGCGCTCGACCATCCCCGGGACGCGCGGCCCGCATCAGCCGCATCGGCGCCATCACGTTGAGCTCCCAGGCCGCGTACCAATCCTCCTCGGCGACTCGTCGAGATCGCGCCAGCGTCGCGGTCGCCGGCGTTGTTGACGAGCACGTCGAGCTTGCCGAAGTGCGCCTCGGCGGCCTGCGAGGATCCGCTCGGCGGCGCCGGGATCGGTGATGTCGAGCGCCAGCGCCTCGGCCTGCCCGCCGCTGCTCGGCGGCGGCGCCCGCGGCATTCCTCGACCGCGTCGCCGAGGTCGTTGGCGCTGCGGGCGACGAGCAGCACGCAGGCGCCCTCGGCGGCGAGCATCCGCGCGCGTCGCCCGGCCGATCCCGCGGCTCGCGCCGGTGACGACGCAGGCGCGGCCGCTCAGCCCGAGGTCCATCCGGTCAGCTCGCGTACTCGTCCGGCCCGATCCGCTCGGAGATCGAGACCGTGGTCTCCGTGGCGAGCAGGCGGTGGACGGGGCACTTCCCGGCGATGACCAGCAGCCGCCGGCGCTGCTCCTCGTCGAGCTTCGGCCGGGCACCCGCAGGGCGACCTCGAAGCCGTTCGCGCCGCCGCGGCCGTCCGATCTGTAGCTCGACCTCGACCTCGACCTGCGCCGAGCTCCCACTCCTTGCGGTCCGCGTACATCTCGATCGTTATCGCGGTGCACGAGGCGAGCGCGGCGGCGAGGCGCCGGATCGGGGACGGCCCCTCGTCGGTGCCGCCGCGATCGAGCGGCTCGTCGATGACGAGCGTGTGACCGCCGTCGATCTCGACGTCGTGGGTGAAGCCCGCTCGCCTGCGCGGCGACGACCCTACTCGCCATCGGCCGCCGCTCCCTTCCGGGCGCTCGCGCTCGCGTCCGGCGAACAGCTCGGGCTCGTCGACGTCGGCGAAGCGCGCGATCGCGTAGGCGGCGTCGGAGGCGCGGTTGAGGTAGCTTCTGCAGCTCGCCCGGGGCGAGCTCGCCGGATCGGCGAGCGCCGAGACGCGGCGCTCGGCGCGCGCGGATCGTCGCCCGGGCGACGTCGAGCTGGGCCGAGAGCGGGGTGCCGCCCGGGATCACGAACTTCGGCGGCAGCTCGACCCGCGCCATGTAGCGGTCGATCACCGCCTCGAGCTCGTCGACCATCGCGGCGGTCACGCGGCTGACGCCGTCCTCGAGCCGCTCGGCGGCCTCGGGCGCGGTCGCGAGCTCGGCGCCGGCGATGAAGAGGTCGTTCTGGAGCGCGAGGATGTCGGCGGCGATCTCGGCGTCGCTCGGCCCCGCAGAGCGCGCGGGCGAGGCCGAGCTGCGGATGCGGCCTCGTCGAGCGCGCCGTAGGCCTCGGTGCGGCCGTCGGACTTCGAGACCCGGCCGCCGTACCAGAGCGAGGTCGTGCCGTCGTCGCCCTTCTTCGTGTAGATGCGCACCACTCGGCCTCATCCTACGCGACAGCCGCGGGCCCGGACCCGGGAGGCCGCCGCGCAGCGCTCAGGACAGCGGGTTGAAGACGATCCCGGTGAGCAGCTTCGGGATAGAAGTAGGTCGACTTCGGCGGCATCGTCTCGCCCGCGGCGGCGACGGCCCGCACCTGCTCGACCGGCGTCGGGCGCATCAGGAAGGCGGCGTGGGAGCCGTCGTCGAGCGCGGCGACCGCGGCCTCGGCCGAGGCCGTGTAGGAGATCCCGCGCTTCGCCTCGACGTCCTCGGGCGTCATCCCGAGCGCCTCACGGAGCAGCAGCGTCTCGAGGATCGCCGCGTCGAGGCGTCCGGTAGGCCTCCGAGACGCCGGGGATCGCGCGCTCGAGCGCCGCCGGGTCGCGGAGGCGCAGCCGGTAGCCCTGGCGATGGTGGGCATCGACGTAGCCGAAGACGCCGATGCCCGGCTCGCCGGCCGGATCGAGCTGCTCGAGCGGGACCGGCTCGGCCTCGAAGTGCTCGCCGAGCGCCTCGCGCAGCGCCTGCTGCGCGGGCTGCTCGCCGAGGTTCGAGAGCAGGCGGTGGTAGCCGAACACGGTCAGCCCGGGATCCTCGAGCGAGACCAGGGCCATCAGCGTGTAGCGATGGGGCCCGTCGCCGCCGATCGCGTCCGCGTAGGTGCGGGCGGTCTCGTAGCGGTGGTGGCCGTCCGCGATCAGCAGCTCGGCGTCGGCGAGCTCGGCGGCGACCGCGCGATGCGCCTCCGGGTCGTCGATCCGCCAGATCCGGTTGACGGTCCCGTCGTCGTCGCTCGAGCTCGGCCCAGGGATCGGCGCGCAGGTGGCCCTCGATCAGCCGCCAGGCGTTGCCCGGGTGCAGCGAGAAGATCGGCGACATGTTGTGCCGCGTCTCCTCGGTGAGCCGCAGCCGGTCCTGCTTCGGGCCCGGCTGGGTGCGCTCGTGCGGGCGGACCAGCCCGGGCCCGTAGTCGGTGACCCGAACGCGACAGAGCAGGCTGCGGCGGTTGTAGGTGGCGCCGTCGGGACCCGTCGTACTCCTGCGTCACCGCCCAGAGCGCGGGCTCGCGGTCGGCGCTGAGGATGCCCTGCAGCGTCCACTCCTCGAGCGTCTCGGCAGCGTGCTCGTAGCGGTCGCGCCCCTCCGGCGCCTCGGGAAGGTCGAGCTCGACGACGTTGAACGGCGAGCGCGCCAGCAGCGCCGCCCGGCGCTCGGAGTCGATCACGTCGTAGGGCGGGGCGACCACGTCGCCGAGCCCCGAGATCGCTTCGAGGTTGTAGTGGAGGGCGTTGAGCGGGCGGATGTCGGCCATCGGCCGCCGCAATCTAGCGAGCCGTGGCGGCGCCGTCGGGCGGGCCTGGCTCAGCCGCCGTCGCGCAGCGCGATCAGTCCCCCGGTGACGCCGAGGTAGGCGGTCCCGTCCGGGCCCAGCGCGATCCCGGCGTAGTTGTTGTTGAAGCTCAGCCCCGATCCGGCGTACTGGCTCCACACGGTTTCGCCGGTGTGCCAGTCGATCGTCGTCCAGTAATAGCCCTGCGCGGCGGGGTCGGGGGGTCGCGTGTAGGTGTAGATCAGCCCGGTGGCGGTGGAGAGCTTCGGGACCACCGACGAGCCGCGGGCATCGCGGTTGGTCCAGACCAGCCGGCAGCCCCTGCCGTTTCGCTTCACGTCGACGCGGGCGAAGCCGGGCTCGCTGACGGCTCCGCTCCTGGGCCCGAATGGATCCTGATAGCCGTAGTTGTTCTCGACGATCAGCGACCGGCCGGCGCTGAGCAGCGAGTTCTCGGTCGCGCTCGCGCCCGGTTCGAAGACGGGCTGGCGGCAGACGGTGCGCCTCTTGCCGTGCAGCCTGCGCTCGGTGCGATAGACGACCACGTTCATCGGGTCGGCGTTGTCCGTGATCGAGACGTAGTTGTGCTCCATCAGCGTCGGCGTGGTCCCCGAACCGGCGTTCACCTGGCTCGGCTTGACGATCCCGGAGTTCGGGTAGCCCGCCTGCCAGACGATCCGCGGCTTGCCGCGGGAGTTCGCCTTGAACCGGTACATGCGCTTGTCGGAGACGATGTAGACGCCGTCGCGGCCGACCGCGAAGGAGTTCTCGATCTCCTCCCCGGTGCGCTTGACCCGCACCGCGCCGGTGCTCGGGTCGAGCGTCCCGACCTTGCCGTTCTGCTTCGAGACGAACCAGATCAGCCCGTCGAAGTCGGGCAGGGCGGAGGTGATCCGCTCGCTCTCCGGGTCGAGGAACTCCGTGAGGTCGTAATCGCGCTCGACCACCAGGCCGGCGCCGTCGGCCGTCTGGCCGACGACGAAGAGGTGATCGGTCTTCGTCGGCACCCAGATCCGGTCCTCGGCGTCGAGGAAGAAGTAGCCGCCGCCGCTGAAGTTCTGGTAGAGCCTGGTTCCCGGGGGATCGCCGGCATTGGGGAGGTCGAGACGGGCGATCACCTCGAGGGTGTGCGGGTCCATGATCCGCGCCTGCGGCGGCGCCAGCGCCGACGGGCAGACGCTGATGATCCGGCCGCGGCTGTCGAAGGCGAGCGAGCCGCAGATCGCGGGCGAGTCGGCGGCCGAGAGGGTGACCGGGTTGACGCCGAGCGGACCCGGGCGCGAGTAGGCGTCGGTCATCCATGGGTCGTTGTGGATGTTCGAGTTGGGGTTCGGCGCCATGAACGGGTTTCGCGGCGCCCTGGTTGGGTCGGCGATCGGCTTCGCGATCGCGGGAGCGCCCTGATAGGCGGGCCGGGAGGGGACCCCGCCCGTCGCGATGATCGGGCGCGCCGTGGCGGGCGGAGCAACGAGCAGGGTCGCGCCGAACGCGACCGCCAGCGCCAGCCTCGTGAGCGCCGGCCGCGCTCGTCCTGCGCCCCGGCGCCACTTCCCAGGCCCGGCTTGCCGCTCGCCCGGCCCGGCGCCCCGCGGGTCTCTGTCGGCGGTCTCGATCACCCGCCGCGAATTCCTAGCAGCCCTCCGAAAGCGCGGGCTCGAGGGCGGGAGCGTCCTCGCTCGGCTGATCGGAGAGCTCGGGCGCTTCGACCGGCGGGGCGCCGGCGAGCTGGGGGGCGCCCGAGGAGCGCAGGATGAGCGACGCGGCGAGGATCCCGATCGCGACCAGGCCCGCGCCGATCAGGTAGGCGAGGTGGTAGCCGGCGTTGAGCGCCGCCGCCGCGCGACTCGCCGTCCGCCGCGCAGGCCGTCGGTGCGCTCGGTCGGCGAGCGTCGCCAGCACGGCGAGGCCGATCGCGCCGCCGACCTGCACGGTCGTGTTGACGAGGCCGGAGGCGAGGCCGGAGTCGCTCGGGGTCGCGCCCGACATCGACGAGCGTCATCAGCGACGGGAACGCCGAGGCCGGCGCCGACGCCGATCAGGACCATCGGCGGGCAGCGACGTCGGTCCAGGTAGTTGCCGTCGACCGGGGTGCGGGCGAACAGCAGCAGGCCGAGCGCCGATCGAGACGATGGCCGGGATCAGCAGCGCGTTCGGCGCGCCGAAGCGCATGATCAGCCGCTCGGAGAAGCGCAGCGACATCGCTGCCCATCACGATCGTCGACGGGCAGGAACGCGAGGCCGACCTCGAGCGGGTCGTAGCCGAGGACCCGCTGCAGGTACAGCGCGCCGAGGAAGAACATCGCGAACATCCCGGCGACCAGCAGCGCCATGACGATGTTCGCGCCCGACGACGTTGCGCGAGCGGAACAGGCGCAGCGGCATCAGCGGGTTCGCGATCCGCGCCTGGCGCAGCGACGAACGCGGCGACCAGCGCGAGCGAGACGGCGCCGAGGCCGAGCGTCTGCGGTCGAGCCCCAGCCCTGCTCGGTGACCTGGAGGATCGTGTAGACGCCGAGCATCAGGCCGGCGGTGCAGCAGCGACGGCGCCGGGGAGGTCGGCGCCCTCGGCGAGGCCGATGCCCGGGCCGTCGGCGACCAGGCGCAGCGCGAGCAGCGCGGTGGCGATGCCGATCGGGACGTTGACGAAGAAGATCCAGTGCCAGCTGATCGCCTCGGTGAGCACGCCGCCGGCGAGCAGGCCGATCGACCCGCCCGCGGAGGCGACGAAGCCGTAGACGCCGATCGCCTTCGCCTGCTCGCGCGGCTCGGGGAACATCGTCACGATCATCCCGAGGATGACCGCCGAGGTCAGCGCGCCGCCGACGCCCTGGACGAAGCGCGCGCGCGATCAGCATCCCCTGGGTCTGCGCGAGCGCGCACAGCAGCGAGGCGACGGTGAAGACCGCGAGGCCGATGAGGAAGATCCGCCGCTGGCCGATCAGGTCGCCGAGCCGCCCGGCGAGCAGCAGCAGGCCGCCGAACGGCGATCAGGTAGGCGTTGACGACCCAGGCGAGGCTCGCTCTGGGAGAAGCCGAGGTCGTCCTGGATCGAGGGCAGCGCGACGTTCACGATCGTCGCGTCGAGGACGATCATCAGCACGCCGGCGCAGAGCACGTAGAGCGCCAGCCAGCGTTGGCGGTCGGCACCTGTCTCAGCGGTCATTTTTTGGGCTCCTTTCATCCTTGTCTCGCCTCTAAGACCGCGGATGTCGCGAGAACTCATCGCCAGGCGGTCGCCGGAGGGGCGGAGCGCATCGGCGACAGCGCGGAGAGTCGGGGTGGCGGGATTTGAACCCGCGAATACCTCCCGCTCCCAAAGCGGGCGCTCTACCAGGCTGAGCTACACCCCGAAGGACGAATCTAACCACCCGGCGGCGCCGTTGTTTGCGATCCGCGCGTCACAGGACGTATGTCCCTGCAGCGGCGCGGCGAGTGTTCTTCTCGCGCAACGCGACACTCCGCTCAGCGGAGCGGCCTAGCCGGAGCGCGCGATCTCGTCCCCTGAGGCGAGATCTATGCGGACGAGCGCCGGCTCGATGCCCACGGCGCGTGGTCCAAGCCGCGCGTAGCGACTGAAACGTCGCACCACGTCAGGGTCCAGAGGGAGTACCGACGCCGTGCCTTCCCTCCAGCTCCCACGCATCTTGAGGCGCACTTGCGGTCGGGCGGCGATGTTGCGGACGAACGACGCGTGCTCGCCGTGGACCGCGATGAGCCAGGCGGTTGAACCCTCGACCGGTCCATGCGCAAGCGGTACGCGCCTTGCCTTCCCAGTGCGGCGTCCGGTCGTCTCGAGCACGACCCACCAGGGCGCCACCCCCGCCAGCCTTCGCGCCAGCGGATTGAACATGCGCCAGAAGATCAGGGTCACCCTTCGCTTCGCTCGTTGACCCGGCGTCATGCGCAGAAACTACCCCTGATCCCACGGCCTGGTGAACCTGGCGCAGCCGGTCCCGTTGGAACCTCGTCGCGCGAAGCGCCGGCACGCGGACCGGTTACAGGCCCCGGTATTGCTTTCGGCAGGTCGGCAAGGCGCAGGTCCACCTCCATCGAGCAGGGCCGAATGTTTTTCGCAGGCTGCCGGGAGGAGGCCGGGAGTAGAGTCGGAGGCGCCCCCAGCGAGGAGATTCATGATGGTCAACTTCAAGAAGCTCTCCCAGCGAGCCAAGGCGCTGGTCGAGAAGCGCGGCGGAAGCGCGGCGCTGAAGCAGGATGCCGAGGAGCTCAAGGACATCGCCGCGGGGAGGGGGAGCCTCGCCGATAAGGCGAAGGCCGCAGCCGCCGCGATCAGCGATCCCGGCGCCGCGGGCGGAGCCGACCCGGCCGAGCGGAGCGCGGGCGAGCCGGCCGCGGGCGTGGCGCGCGAGGGTGGCGAGCCCGGCCCCGGCAAGCCCCGTGGCGAAGGGGCCGGGCGGGTCGGCGAAGGACGCGAGCGCGACTAAGCTCAGCCTCTGAGCCCCCGTAGCTCAGCTGGATAGAGCGGCGGACTTCTAATCCGCAGGTCCTTGGTTCGAATCCAAGCGGGGGTGCTCGGCCACCCTGCGCGGCCGGCCGTTGCTCAGCGCCGGCGACGCTCGGTCGCCTCGAAGAGCAGCTTTCCGGTGTCGCAGTCGAGCTCCTCACCCTCATCGGTCTCGAACAGGCCGAAGTGGCGGTACTTGCCGGTGATCGTGTCGCCGCTGAGCTTTCCGGAGACCTTGAAGGTGGTTCCCTCCTTGACGTCCTTGGCGCGGAACCCGCCGCGGCGCCCGAGCGGGACCGTCCCCTTGAGGAACGCCTTGCGCTGCTCGAGCGTCACCTCGCCCTCGCACTCGAGGTTGGCGCGCCGGGCGAGGAACTTGGCGAGGACCAGGTCTGGTTCGCTGCCGAGGAGCTTGATCTCGACCTTGCCGTTCCCGTCGCCCTCGATGGCGCCCGCGTAGCGCGTTCGGTCTGCCCCGGCGAACGCGAGCCCCGCCCCGAGCAGCCCGAACGTCGTCGCGACGATGATGAGAGTGCGTTTCATTGGCGAATACCTCCGCTCGAATCTGAATCCATTCGCAGGCCAGCATCCATGCGCCGTCGGACGCCAGGTGGCGCCCAGACGACGGCCCGCAACGAAACGGTAACGCCCGGGCGGCATCGGGCGAGCTCCAGGCGCGCGCCGGCTCGCCGGGGGGCGCTAGATTGGATCGCCCCTGGTGGGCGTAGCTCAGTTGGTAGAGCTCCTGGTTGTGGTCCAGGCGGTCGGGGGTTCGAGTCCCCTCGCTCACCCTTCTTCTCGCCCGCGCCCGATCTACGGTTCCGTCCCCGGCGCCTGTTGGCCCTGACGTCGTCGGCCACGCCGTTCGGCGGAATCAGCTCGTTGTCGACCACCGTCAGCGTCTGCTTCAGATGCCGGGTGCCGATCGACCCCTCGCGGATCAGCGGCGCCGGGTAGGTGCCGGTGAGATCGCCTCCGGCGGCGCCGCCGCCGCCGATGTTGCTCAGCGTCGACTCGTCGATGTCCGCCCGCTTGAGGGAGTTGTCGAGAACGTCGCGGCCGGCCAGGGTCGCGTCCTTGACCTTGTCGCCGGTCACCGCGCCCCCGGCGATCTTGGCTCGGGCGAGCATAGACCCGCACCGGACGCCTGCCAAAGCCTGGCGGCGGCTCGCCCGCGCCCTACTCGCTCATGCCCGCGGCCTCGAGGGCCTCGGCGCGCACGGTGAAGACCCGCCACCAGACGCACTTCCCCCCGCGCCATCGTGCCGCGTGCCAGATCGTGTCCTCGATCGGCAGCGAGCTGCCGCCGCCGTGGCCGAGCGCGCGAATCGCGGCGACCGTCGCCTCGTCCCGGTCGCGCAGCTCGAGCACCTCGATGCGATAGTCCGGAAAGGCCTCGAGCCAACTCGCCCACCACCGCCGGATCCCGTCGTGGCCGCTCAGGACGCCCTCCACGTCGACGATCCGCGAGACCGACTCGACCTCCTCGTCCATCAGCGCCAGGAACGCCTCGAGATCGCGCCGGTTGAAGGCCTCGTAGGCCCGCCGGGCCAACTCGACGTTGGTGGTGGAGGACATCGCGCCAGCCGGCGAAGCCGGGAGCGCTACGGCTCGAGGCGCTCGACGGCCGAGCCGCTGACCAGCAGCCCGGTCATCTCGAACAGCGCCTCGACCTCGCCCTTGAGCCCGGTGACGGTGAGCCGGCCGCCGAGCTCGCGGATCTGGCGGGCGCTCGCGACCACGACCTGGAGGCCCGAGGAATCGATGAAGCCGCACTCGCCGAAGTCGAGGTTGAGGTGGCGTCCGGGCAGCTTCTCGCCCTCGACCACGGCCGCGAGCTCCTTGGCGGTCGCGAGGTCGAGCTCGCCGGAGATCGCCAGCGTCACCCGGTCGTCCGACTGCTCGGTCGAAATCGAGAATGGCTGGCTGTCGTGTGTGATCGTCAAGTCCCCGGTGGCGGACGCGTTGTACGTCCGCGCCGCGGCAGGATATCGCTCGGCCCCGCGCCGATCAACCCGTGCGAGCGCGCCGGCTCAGGCTCGCCGGCGCCGCTCGGCCAGCCAGGCGGCGTGCTCACGGCCGAGCTCGCCGTGCGTCGCGCCGTCGCCGATCAGCTCGTCGAGCAGCCCGCCCCAGCGATTCTCGGCGCGGACCGTGGAGGCGATCTGGAACAGCAACCCCTCCATCCGGCGCAGCAGCAGCGCCTCGCGCGGCAGGGTCATCCGCCGCATCTGCTCGATCATCTCCTCGGCCGAGCCGTCGCGAAGCTGTTCGGCGTTTCGCCACAGGTCCTCGGGCGCGAGGCGCAGCGGCCGCTCGTCGAGGAACCACCATGAGAGCGTCCGCATGTGGTCGAGCAGGAGCTGCGCGTTCCACTCCGCCGAGAGCCCCGGCAGGTAGCCGAGCTCGCGCATCGCGGCGACCAGCGAGCCGGCGTCGGCGTCGCGGATCGCGTGCATCACGCGGGCCTCGCTGGCGAGGTAGTCGCGCGGCAGCCTGCGCAGCATGCCGAAGTCGAAGAACGAGACCCGGCCATCCTCGCGCAGCAGGTAGTTGCCCGGGTGGGGATCGCCGAGGGCGACCTCGAGCTCGAGCGCGGTGCCGTAGAAGAAGCGGTAGATGATCTCCGCGTAGCGGTCGCGCACGGCGGCCGGCTCGGAGGCGACGGCGTTGAAGTCGAGGCCGTCGACCCACTCGGTGACCAGGACCCGCCGGCGGCTGAGCGAGGTCTCGACCGCCGGTACGTGGATGAACGGATGGCCGCGCCAGAAGCGGGCGATGCGGCGGTGATTCGCCGATTCGAGCTCGTAGTCGCACTCCTCGATCACCCGCTCGCTGAGCTCGCTCAGGACCTCCCTGACGTCGAGGCCGGGCATCAGGCGGCGAAGCAGGGGGGCGAGCAGGCGCAGGTTCCGCATGTCGGACTCGACCGCGTCACCCACCCCCGGGTACTGGATCTTGATCGCCACGTCCGCGCCCTCGCGCGAGCGACCTCGGTAGACCTGCCCGATGCTCGCCGCCGCCGCGGGCTCGGGCTCGATGCTCTCGAGCACCCGATCGGGCGCCTCGCCCCATTCATCGGCGAGCACCTCGCTCATCTGCTTCCAGCCGACCGCGGGGACGTTGTCGCGAAGCGACGCGAGCCGCGCCTTGAGATGCGCCGCCTGGTCCTCGTCGAGGCCCGGGAACTCGACCGTGGAGAGCACCTGGCCGGCCTTCATCGCGGCCCCTCGCATCACCGCGAGCTGATCGACGAGGGAATCGATCGTCGCGACGATCCGATCGCCCCGTCGGCGCTGCTGCTCCTCCGCGGTTCCGCGGTTGTCTAGCCGCCCGCCGGCCCACCGCACGGCCCCTCCGGCCGCGACCCGGCCGAGCCGCGCGGTCCGCGCGGTCCGCCCCCGAGTCGGGCCCTTTCCGGAATCGCCGGCCACCGACGGAGCATGGCAGGGGGCGGCGGTTACCCTCCGAGATCCGATGCGAAGCGGGCGCTACAACTTCGAGTCGGTCACCTACGACCCGCCCAGCGACGTCCTGCACGCCCGCCTCGGCGCCGGCGAGGTCGCCTCACGCGAGCGCACCCCCGAGGGCGACTTCTGGGGCTACGACTCGGCCGGGCGCCCGGTCAGCCTGACCGTGATGGAGCCGGCCGCGCGCTTTCACCGCGCCGGCGAGGTTCGGATCACGCTGCCCTCGGGCGAGCTCGAGCGAGTCCAGGGGATCGAGGCGGCAATGCGCTCGCTCCTCTGAGGGCTCGCCCGGGCGCCGGACCTCAGCGGCGGGCCCGCCAGGCGAGCAGATCGCTCTCGCAGCTCACGGTGCGGCCCTCGAGCGCGACATCGCCGGCGAAGGTGAACTTGCCCTTCGCCCTGCGCTTTCCGACCAGCCTGCCCCGCATCGAGAGGCTCTGGCTGTCGTTCTCGCCGGCAAGCCTGAAGCGACGGTCCTCGTCGAGGATCGCGGTTCCGGTCAGCGATGCCTTGCCGAGCCTCGCGTCGTCCTCCTTCTTGCAGGTGATCACGAAGTTCCTCGCGCTGAATGTGGTGACCGTCAGCTCGCCGCCGCGCTTCTTCACCTCGAGCGACATCTTCGCCGAGGGGTCGCCCTTGATCCTGCCGTCGTAATCCCTGGTCGCCCCGAGCGCGACCGCGCCGAACGCCATCACGGCCAGCACCGTCGCCGAGATCAGTCTCTTGCTCATCTTTCGCCTTCCTGACGCTTCCCGAACGGCCTTGGTTTCGTCCATCACATCTCCCAACACGGCAAAAGGCCGGTTGTGGCGGTGCCCGCCTGCTTTCGGCCGCCGGACCGTCACTTCACGTTCTGCAGGCAGATCAGCCCGAAGGTGACGTTGCTCGCTCCGCCTTCGCCGCCGTCGAGGTAGAAGGCCCACTGCTTCAGCCCCTTGATCGGCGAGTCGCCCTGGGCGTCGAGCCCGAACCCGGCCTGCGTTCCGTCGATGAAGTAGTAGCCGTTGATCGCCTTCGAGCGACGCGGGCAGTTGCCGACCCGGAACCCCGTCGGCCCCGGACCCAGCGTCTGCGGATCGGTCTCGAGATAGAGAAGGCGCGGCTTCCTGGCCCGTGGTCGCCCGCCCGGCTTCGGCCGCGTGAGGGGCGCGCCGGCGCTCGCCGTCCTCGGCGAGGGCACCGGAGCCGCCCGTACCAGCGCGAGCTCCGCCGGCTCGGCCACCTGGCCCGCCCCGGGCAACGAGTCGCCGGCGAGCACCCCGCCGACCCCGATCGCCAGCGCGCTTGCGATCGCGCCCGCGAGCGCCAGCCAGAGCCCGCTCGACCTGCGCCCGTTCCCATCTGGCTCACGCGTCGATCGCCTCGCCCGCAACTCAGCCTCCTCCGGTCGCCTGCCCGCCGATACTAAATGCGGGCGGCGGGTGGCGCCAGGGAGCCTCACGAAGCCGGCCTCGGCAGCGTTTACTTGTCGAGATGGCGATCGCCGACGGACCAGAACCGTTCCAGCGCTTCCTCGACCGGCACCGGGCTCCGGTGCTCGCGTTCCTGCGCGGAGCGGTCGGTCCGGTGGACGCCGACGACTGCTTCCAGGAGACGTTCATCGCGGCTCTGCGCGCCTATGAGGGCATGGACGGCCGCCACCCGCGCGCCTGGGTGATGACGATCGCGCGCCGCAAGGCGCTCGATCACCACCGCGCCAGGGCGCGGCGGCCGGAGCCGCGTGAGCGCCTGCCCGAGATCGCGGTCGAGGACGCGCGCGCCGACGACGAGCTCTGGGCCGCGGTGCTCGAGCTCCCCGAGGCCCAGCGCCAGGCCGTCGCGCTCCGCTACGGCGGCGACCTCGCGCATGCCGAGATCGCCGCGGTCCTCGGCTGCAGCGAGGAGGCGGCGCGCCGGCGGGTCGCCGACGGCCTGAAGAGCTTGCGAACCACGATCGAGAAGCAGGAGGTCGGATGATGGGCCGAGTCGATGCCGAGGCGCTGCGATCCGCATTTGCGGGGGGCTCGGAGGCGAGCGCCCGCGAAGCCGCCGCGCGGCTCGCCGAGCGCGCCGGGCGCGAGGGCCTCGCCGAGGTGGTCTACGCGGGCTACGACTCGCCGCTCGGACACGGATGGGTGGCGGCGACGGAGCGCGGCGTGGTCGCGCTCTCGCTGCCCAATCGCGCCGAGGACGAGTTCCTCGATCAGCTCGCCGGCGGAGTCTCGCCGCGCGTGCTCGAGCTCCCACGGCGGCTCGACGCGGTCCGCCGAGAGCTCGACGAGTACTTTCGCGGCCGGCGGCGGCGGTTCGACCTCGAGCTCGACTGGCGCCTCGTGCGCTCGGACTTCTACCTGCGGGTGCTCAGGGAGACCGCGAAGCTCCCCTACGGGACGACCTCCACCTACGGCGAGATCGCCGCGATCGCCGGCAACCCGCGCGCCCATCGCGCGGCCGGGACCGCGCTCGGCATCAACCCGCTGCCGCTGATCGTTCCCTGCCATCGAGTCCTGCGGGCCGGGGGCGTGCTCGGAAACTACGGCGGCGGAGTCGCGGCGAAGGAGTTTCTGCTGCGGCTCGAGGGCGCGATCGCGGATTGACCCGTGGTCCGCGGGCCGCCGTCCGGCTACGGTGGCCATACTCCGGCGCACAACCACCCAGAAGGAGAGGTCCCAAGTTCATGGTCGTAGCCCTGATAGTCATCGGCGTCCTGCTGCTGATCGGGTTGATCTTCATCCTGATCCGCAACTCGATCATCGGGTCGCGAAACAGGGTTGACGAATCCTGGTCCGGCATCGACGTACAGCTGAAGCGCCGTCACGATCTCGTCCCCAACCTGGTCGAGACGGTGAAGGGCTACGCGCAGCACGAGCGCGAGACCTTCGAGAAGGTCACCGAGGCGCGGGCCTCCGCGATGCAGGCCTCCGGCCCGGCAGAGGCGGGCGCCGCGGAGGGGATGCTCAGCCAGGCGCTGGGCGGGCTGCGCGTCGTCGCCGAGCAGTACCCGGACCTGCGCGCGACCGAGAACTTCCAGCAGCTCTCGCGGAACCTCTCCGAGCTCGAGGACGAGATCCAGGCCTCGCGCCGGATCTACAACTCGAACGTCCAGGCCTACAACACGAAGATCCAGATCTTCCCGAACTCGATCGTCGCCTCGAGTGGCGGGTTCACCGCTCGCGAGTTCTTCGAGATCACCGACGCGGCCGAGCGCGAGCCCGCCGAGGTCTCCTTCACCCAGCCGCCGGCGCCGCCGGCGACGCCCGCCTAGGGGCTCGGGCGGCGACCCCGCGGGCGTCTCGGGCGACGCCGGCGGGGGCGGCCGCGCCTGAGAGCGAGCGCCCGCGGGCAGGAGGGCGCCCCGGTGGGGTGAATCCGACGCCGTGATCGTCGACTGCGCGCACTACCGCGACGGCAGGCGCCAGCACGAGGGCCAGCTGCCGCTCGACGTCGCCGAGCGATGCGTCGTCGGCGACGGCGACTTCGTTTGGCTCGGGCTGCTCGATCCGACCAAGGAGGAGCTCCACGACGTCGGGGGGCGATTCGGCCTCCACGAGCTCGCCCTCGAGGACGCCTACGTCGGCCACCAGCGGCCGAAGCTCGAGGACTACGAGGAGTCCTTCTTCGTCGTCCTGCGGCCGGCGCGCTACGACGACGCCAAGGAGGAGGTCGAGTTCGGGGAGATCCACCTCTTCCTCTCGCCGAGTTACGTGATCGCGGTCCGCCATGGGGCGGCGAGCCACCTCGGGGACGCCCGCAAGCGACTCGAGGCCCGGCCGGAGTTGCTCGAGGGGGGCCCGGCGGCCGCCGTGTGGGCGATCCTCGACAAGGTCGTCGACGACTACCAGCCGGTCGTCGACGGGATCGACCACGACATCACCGAGGTCGAGCAGGAGATCTTCGAGCGCTCCACCGACGCGACCGAGCGGATCTACTTCCTCAAGCGCGAGGTGATCCAGTTCCACCACGCGACCGCCCCTCTGCTCGCCCCGCTCGAGGCGCTGGAGAGGGGCGCCTTCCCGACCATGGACGAGCAGCTTCGCCGCTACTTCCGCGACGTCGCCGACCACGCGCGGCGAATCGACGAGCAGGTGACCTCCCAGCGCGAGCTGCTCACCTCGATCCTCGAGGCGAACCTGGCGCTGCTCAGCGTCGCCCAGAGCGAGGTCGTCCGCTCGATCTCCGCCTGGGCGGCGATCATCGCGGTGCCGACCTTCCTCGCCTCGATCTGGGGAATGAACTTCACCCACATGCCCGAGCTGGACGAGACCTGGGGCTACCCGCTTGCGCTGGCGTTGATGGCGAGCTTGGTGTTCACGCTCTTCCGCTTCTTCAAGCGGATCCGCTGGCTCTAGAAACGGGGTCGTCAGCCCGTCGGCGGTCGCTAGCCTGCGCCCTGTGGGCACGCTGATCGACGTCGCGGCGCCGCTTGCGCTGATTGCGCTCGCCCTCGCGTACACGCGTCGCGCCTCGACCCTGGCGCGCCGCGGCAGGCCGATCGCGCTCTGGCGGCAGCTCTCCTTCGCGGCCGGTCTCCTGGTGCTCCTCGCCGCCGATCTGCCGCCGCTCGCGGGCGTCGCCGAGGAGGTGATCGTCGCGCACATGGCGCAGCACCTGATCATCGGCGATCTGGCGGGCCTCCTGGTCGCGCTCGGGCTCACCGGGCCGATGCTCCAGCCGCTCCTGGCCCGGCGACCGCTCCGCTGGCTGCGCGCCCTCGGCCATCCGGTCGCGGCGCTGCCGCTCTGGGCGCTCAACCTCTACCTCTGGCACCTCGCGGCGCTCTATCAGGGGGTCCTCGACACCCCGCTGCTGCACCTCGCCCAGCACGTCGGGTTCTTCAGCTTCGGGCTCGCGATCTGGCTTCCGCTTGTCGGCCCGTTGCCGAAGCCCGCCTGGTTCGGCGACGCGGCGAAGCTCGGCTACATCGTCGTCGTCCGGATGCTCGAGGCGGTGCTCGCAAACGTGCTCATCTGGTCGGGGGCCGTGCTCTATCCCGACTACGCGCCCGGCCAGGAGAAGTGGGGGATCTCGCCGCTCGCCGACCAGGGCGCGGCGGGCAACCTGATGATGATCTGGACCGGCGCCGTGACGCTCGGGCTGTTCACCTGGTTGTTCTTCCGGGCGGCGAATCGCTCCGCCGAGAAGCAGGAGCTGATCGAGCTCGCCGACGCCCACGGGTTCGAGCTCGACCCGCACCGCGCCGCGCGCGCGGTCGCCGCCGGGCAGGGCGAGCGCCTGCGCGAGCGGATCCTGGGGGACGGGTTCACCGACGGCCTCGGCAAGGGCACGTGATCGCTCCCGGTCGGGCCGTGAAGGCGACCGAGGAGGGCGATTCTCAGCCGCTGTGCCGGCGCACCCGCGAGCGCGCCCAGCGCCACCAGAGGACGGCGATGTCGGCGAAGAACGCGATCACGCGCCCGATGGGCCCGGTGACGATCCAGGCGAAGAGGCGCTCGCGCCGGCTCAGGGGCCGCACGCTCACGCGGGCGAGGGCGTCGCCGTCCGCCGCAGGTCGCGCTCGGGGTCGATCGACCAGCGCTCGGCGAGCTCGGCCAGCGGAGGGCTGAGCGGCCAGCGATCCGGGCGCTCCTCGCCCTCGTGCTCGGGGCTTGCGCCCTTGAGCGCCATCGACCCGGTGTTGTCGCCGATCGCGCGGATCCGCTCGAGGTCGGCCTCCTGGAGGCGGGGTTCGGCCGGCACCGCCGCGAGCTCGTCCCGCTTCGCCTCGATCGCGCGAGCCTCCGAGCCGGCCTCCTGGATCAGGGTCGGGACCGCGCATGAGACGGCGGGGTGGGCGAGGTTCCACTGGCAGGCGAGGCCGATCGGCGTCAGCCCGGCGCGCTCGCCGATCGGACGCAGCCGCTCGAGCCGCTCGCGGCCCGCCTCGACCCATCCCTCCGGCCGATAGCGGCGGTGGTCGTGCGCCGCGAAGCGGTGGCCGGGGAGGACGTCGTCCCAGAACAGCCCGCCGTAGTCGACGACGCGGGTGATCAGGCGGATCGCGTGTTCTCGGCGGCCGCGAGGACGAGCTCGCCCGGCCAGGGCTCGAGCGGGTTGAGGATCACCATCGCCCAGTCGAGCCGCTCGCCGAAGCGCTCGAAGCAGTCGATCAGGTCGAGGGTGAACCCGTTCGCCGGGCCGGGGGCGACCCCGATCGCGGCGCTCAGGCCGTCGTCGCGGAGCGCCGCCATCGCGTCCCAGACCACCTCCGAGGTGAAGCCGATCCGGTCCGGGTTGTGGAGCAGCAGGAGATCGAGCGAGTCGACCCCGAGCCGCTCGAGACTCGCCTCTGTGGCCCGGCGCAGGTATCCGGCGTAACCGTCGGGTCCGCGCAGTCGCGGATCGGTGAACCGGGGGTAGCCGCGGGGCCCGTCGCGCTCACCCTCATAGAAATCGTGGCCCACCGCGCCGACGAGCGAGTAGGAGCCGCGCTCGAGCCCGGCGAGCGAGCGGCCGAGCAGCTCGTCGGCGGCGCCGGCGCCGTAGACGTCGGCGGTGATCACCGTCTCGATCCCCGCACCGGGCCGCACCAGGGCTCCGAGGCGCTCGTCGTCGATCGGCTCGCCGAAGTGCATGAAGCGCCCTCCGCTCCAGGTGCCGATCGCAGTCCGCCCGAGCTCCATCGCCCTCGAAACGGTAGCGTCATCCGCAATGAAGACGACAGTCACCGAGCTACCCGAGTCGAAGGTCAAGATCGACGTCTCCGTCGAGCCGGCGGTGGTCGAGAAGCGGATCGATCGTGCCGCGAAGGCCCTCGCCGGAGAGATGAAGATGCCTGGATTCCGCAAGGGCAAGGTGCCTCCGCAGATGGTGATCCAGCGGGTCGGCCGCGAGGCGGTCGTCGAGCAGGCACTCCGCGAGTCGCTCCCCGAGTGGTACGAGAAGGCGCTGCTCGAGTCAGGCGTCGCCTCGATCGGCGACCCGAAGCTCGACGTCGGCGAGTTGCCCGAGCAGGGCGAGGAGCTGGCGTTCTCGATCGAGGTGTTCGTCAGGCCGAGGGCCGAGCTCGGCGACTACCGGGGCCTCGAGGTCGGCCGCGCCGAGGCCGAGGTGCCCGACGAGGCGATCGATTCCGAGATCGAGCGCCTGCGCGAGGGCTTCGCGAGCCTCTCGCCGGTCGAGCGCCCTGCGAAGCCCGGTGACGCCCTGCTGGCAGACTTCGAGGGCACGGTCGACGGCGAGCCCTTCGAGGGCTCGGCCGCCAAGGACTTCCTGATCGAGCTCGGCGCCGAGGGCCTGCTGCCGGAGTTCGACGCGGCCCTGGCCGGGGTCGCGAGCGGCGAGGAGCGCGATGTCGAGGTCACCTTCCCGGAGGAGTACGAGCCCAACGAGCTGGCCGGCAAGCTGGCGATCTTCCACATCGTGGTCAAGGAGGTTCGCGAGAAGAACCTGCCCGACCTCGACGACGATTTCGCTTCCGAGGCGTCCGAGTTCGACACCCTCGACGAGCTGAGGGAACACATTCGCGGCCGGATCGCGGAGGCGTTCGAGCGCCGCTCGGAGGCCGAGTTCCGCGAGCGCGCCGTCGACGCCGCGGCCGCCGCGGCGAAGCTCGAGCTGCCGAAGGATCTCGTGCACGCCCGCGCGCACGAGATGTGGGATCGGATCGAGCGCCAGCTCGCCAGCCGCGGGATCGATCCGCAGGCCTACGCGCAGATGCAGGGCAAGGACCGCCACGACCTGATCGACGAGGCCGAGGGCGACGCCGAGAAGGCGCTCAGGCGCGAGGCGACGCTGGAGGCGGTCGCCGAGGCCGAGGGGATCGAGCCCTCCGACGAGGACCTGATCGAGGCGCTCGGACCCGGCGAGGGCAAGAACAAGCCCGAGAAGCTGCTCTCGCGGCTGCGCGAAACCGGGCGCGACGCGCTGCTTCGCGACGAGGTCCGGCTGCGCAAGGCCGCCGAGGTGATCGCCGACGCGGCGAAGCCGATCCCGCTCGAGCAGGCCGAGGCGCGCGAGAAGATCTGGACGCCGGAGAAGGACGAGCCGCAGGCCGAGCCCTCGGCGGCGGGCCCCGGCGAGGCCGAGGGCAAGCCCGGCGAGCTGTGGACGCCGGGCGGCTGAGCCCGAGGACGCCGACGCCCTTCTATACACTCACGCGCCGATGAGTCCTCTGGTTCCGATGGTGGTCGAGCAGACCTCGCGCGGCGAGCGCGCCTTCGACATCTACTCGCGGCTGCTCAACGAGCGGATCATCTTCCTCGGCACCCCGGTGACCGAGGACATCGCCAACCTGATCGTCGCCCAGTTGATCCATCTCGAGTCCGAGGACCCCGACAAGGACATCTCGATCTACATCAACTCGCCCGGTGGATCGGTGTACGCGGGGCTCGCGATCTACGACACGATGCAGTACATCAAGCCGGACGTGCAGACGATCTGCGTCGGTGTCGCGATGTCGATGGGTGCGCTTCTGCTCGCCGCCGGCGCGGAGGGCAAGCGGATGGCGACGCCGAACTCGAAGATCCTCATCCACCAGGTCTCGGCCGGGTTCCAGGGCCAGGCGACCGACATCGAGATCCATGCGAAGGAGATCATCGACGTTCGCCGGCGTCTCGACGAGATCATCGCCAAGCACACCGGCCAGCCCTTCGAGAAGGTCACCAACGACACCGATCGCGATTACTTCATGTCCGCCGAGGAGGCGATGGAGTACAAGATCGTCGACCGGGTGATCGAGCACCACTAGCGCCTCCGCACCCGTCCCCGGCCTCGCTCCCGGCCGCCGCGACGACCTCGGGAGCTTCGGATCGCGCCGGCAACTTGCCCGCCGGGGGCAGGGACTCGGGTCCGCGGCGAGTAAAGAGCTGAACCGAGCCCGGCGGTGTCGTAACCTGACGCCACGGCCAGGCACTCAGCCAAACGCCGAAGGGAGACCAGGTCGTGGCACGCCCGACCGACTCGAACGAGCAGCTCCTCTGCAGCTTCTGCGGAAAGTCGCAGCGCCAGGTCAAGAAGCTGATCGCGGGCCCCGGCGTCTACATCTGCGACGAGTGCATCGATCTCTGCAACGAGATCATCGACGAGGAGCTGACCGCGCCGCCCTCGTTCGAGCTCGAGAACCTGCCGAAGCCGATCGAGATCTACGACGTCCTCCAGGAGTACGTGGTCGGCCAGGAGAACGCCAAGCGCGCGCTCTCGGTCGCCGTCTACAACCACTACAAGCGCGTTCAGATGGCCCAGAACGCGACCGACGGCGAGATCGAGCTGCAGAAGTCGAACATCATGCTGCTCGGCCCGACCGGCTGCGGCAAGACGCTGCTGGCGCAGACGCTGGCGCGCATCCTCAACGTCCCGTTCGCGATCGCCGACGCGACCGCGCTGACCGAGGCCGGCTACGTCGGTGAGGACGTCGAGAACATCCTCCTCAAGCTGATCCAGGCCGCCGACTTCGATCGTCAAGAAGGCGGAGACGGGGATCATCTACATCGACGAGATCGACAAGATCGCCCGCAAGGCCGACAACCCGTCGATCACCCGCGACGTCTCCGGCGAGGGCGTCCAGCAGGCGCTGCTGAAGATCCTCGAGGGCACGACCGCCTCCGTGCCCCCGCAGGGCGGGCGCAAGCACCCCCACCAGGAGTTCCTGACCATCGACACGACCAACATCCTCTTCATCTGCGGCGGCTCGTTCGCGCACCTCGACCACGTGATCGAGCGCCGGATCGGGCGCCAGGGCGTCGGCTTCGGCGCCGAGGTCGCCTCGAAGGCCAACAAGGACACAGGCGAGCTGTTCGAGCAGGTGCTGCCCGAGGACCTGATCGAGTACGGCCTGATCCCGGAGTTCATCGGCCGCCTGCCGGTGGTCGCGGCGATCCACCAGCTCAGCCGCGACGATCTGATCACGATCCTGACCGAGCCGCGAAACGCGCTCACCAAGCAGTTCCAGCGCTTCTTCGAGTTCGACGACATCGAGCTCGTCTTCCAGGAGGAGTCGCTCGGCGCGATCGCCGACAAGGCGCTCGAGCGCGAGACCGGCGCCCGCGGCCTGCGCTCGATCCTCGAGGAGACCCTGATGGACGTCCAGTTCGAGCTGCCGTCCCGTCGCGACGTCTCCAAGTGCGTCGTCACCAAGGACACGATCGAGCAGGGTCTGCGCCCGACGCTGGTCACCCAGGCGGCTCCCGAGGAGGACGACGCGGGCGAGTTGCGCGAGGAATCGGCCTGAGCCGAGGGCGGGCGGCGGCGCCCGACCCGCCCGCCGGCGCTCCGTAAGATCGCCGCTTCCTATGGACGCGGCACGACAGGAAAAGCTCGAGGCGGCGACGCGCTGGGATCCGAGCGAGACCGAGGGGCGGATCTTCGAGCGCTGGCAGGCGAGCGGCGCCTTCGATCCGCCGGCCGAGGGCGCGCCCGAGGAGAACTTCTCGATCGCGATCCCGCCGCCGAACGTCACCGGTGCGCTCCACATGGGCCACGCCCTCAACGGCACCGTCCAGGACCTGCTCACCCGGCTGGCCCGGATGCGCGGCAGGAACGCCCTCTGGGTGCTCGGCACCGATCACGCCGGGATCGGCACCCAGATGGTGGTCGAGAAGGAGCTCCGCGCCGAGGGCACCAGCCGCCACGAGCTCGGCCGCGAGGCCTTCGTCGAGCGCGTCTGGGAGTGGCGGGAGCGCTACGGCTCGACGATCGTCGAGCAGTTCAAGCGCCTCGGCGCCTCCTGCGACTACGAGCGCGAGCGCTTCACCCTCGACGAGGGCTACGCGCGGGCGGTCTACCGCGTCTTCGTCTCGCTCTACGAGAAGGGGTACATCTACCGCGACTCGTACATGGTCAGCTGGGACCCCGGCACGAGCTCGGCGATCTCCGATCTCGAGGTCGAGAACGCCGAGGTCACCGACACGCTGTACTCGATCGACTACCCGGTGGAGGGATCGGAGGCGGTCCTCACCGTGGCCACCGTGCGCCCCGAGACGATGCTCGCCGACACCGCGATCGCGGTCAATCCGGCCGACGAGCGCTATCGCGACCTCGTCGGCGCGACCGTGGTGCTGCCGATCGTCGGCCGCCGGCTGCCGGTGATCGCCGACGAGCACGTCGAGATCGAGTTCGGCACCGGAGCGCTCAAGATCACCCCGGGGCACGATCCGAACGACTTCGAGATCGGCCGCCGGCACGGGCTCGAGGAGATCGGCGTGATCGGCGAGGACGGGCGGATGAGCGCCGCCGCGGGCGAGCGCTTCGAGGGCCTCAGCGCCGCCGAGGCCCGCGAGGCCGTGGTCGAGGCGCTGCGCGCCGAGGGCCGGCTTCGCGACGAGGAGCCCTACACCCACTCCGTGCCGTTCTCGGTTCGCTCCGGCGAGCGGATCGAGCCGCTGATCTCGCTGCAGTGGTTCTGCAAGATGGAGGAGCTGGCGGCTCCGGCGATCGAGGCGGTCGAGCGCGACGAGGTGCGGATCGTCCCTGAGAGCTACAAGCGCGTCTACCTGGAGTGGATGCGGAACATCCGCCCCTGGTGCGTCTCGCGCCAGCTCTGGTGGGGCCACCAGATCCCGGTCTGGTACGGGCCCGGGGGAGAGGAGATCGTCGCCGAGTCGGAGGAATCGGCGCTCGCCGCTGCGAGCGAGGCCGGAATCGAGCCGGGCGCGCTGACCCGCGAGAGCGATGTCCTCGACACCTGGTTCAGCTCGGCGCTGTGGCCGTTCGCAACCCTCGGGTGGCCCGACCGCGACCCGTTGCTCGAGGCCTTCTACCCGACCTCGTTCCTGACCACGGCGCGCGACATCATCTTCCTCTGGGTCGCCCGCATGGTGATGATGGGGATCGAGTTCGCCGGCGCGATCCCCTTCCGCGACGTCTACGTCCACCCGGTGATCCAGGCGCCCGACGGACGGCGGATGTCGAAGTCGCTGGGAACCGGCATCGACCCGCTCGACGAGATCGAGGTCCACGGCGCCGACGCGCTTCGCTTCGGCCTGCTGGCCATGTCCTCGACCCAGGACGTGCGCTTCTCGGCCGACCGCGTCCAACAGGGGCGTGACCTCGCCAACAAGCTCTGGAACGCCTCACGCCTGGTCCTCCTCGGCGCCGCCGAGGTCGAGCCACACCCCGGGGCCGAGCGCCTCGAGGACCGTTGGATCGTCTCGCGGCTCGAGCGCGCGATCGAGGAGGTCGGCGGCAACATCGAGCGCTACGACTTCGCCCACGCCGCCCTCGAGCTCTACTCGTTCGTCTTCGACGAGCTCTGCGACTGGTACCTGGAGATCGTCAAGCCGCGGCTCTATGACCGCGAGGAGGGAGCGTCGGCAACCCTGCTCTGGGTGCTCGAGCGCACCCTCGCGCTGGCCCACCCGATGATGCCGTTCGTGACCGAGGAGATCTACGGCTACCTGCGCGACGCGGTCCCCTCAGAGCGCCCCGAGCTCCTGATCAGCGGCCCCTTCCCGGCGACGGGCGAGGGGGCTCGCGACCCCGGCGCCGAGGCCGAGCTCGGGCGCTGGATCGAGCTGGTGCGCACGATCCGCGCCTGGCGCGACGGCAATCGGCGTCCCGGCCGGGGCGGTGCTCGACGCCCGCGCGGGCGATCTCGCGCCGCCGGAGCTGGTCGCGCGCCTGGCGCGGCTGAGGCTCGTCGATGACGGCGCCGCCGAGCCGCTGGCGACGATCGGCGGCATCGAGATCCTCGCCGGCGCCGAGCTCGACGCCGAGGAGGTCTCGCGACGGCTCGACGGGCGCCGGGCGAGAGCTGCGCTCGGAGATCGAGCGCGCCGAGGGCAAGCTCGCCAACGAGCGCTTCGTCAGCAAGGCCCCCGGCGACGTGGTCGAGGCCGAGCGCGAGAAGCTCGAGCGCTACCGCGCCGAGCTCGCCGAGCTCGGCTGAACCCGGGAGCGGGGGCGGGTGAGCTTCGACGCCGAGGGGTACCTCGACTCGCTGGAGCCGCTCGGGGTGCGCTTCGGACTCGAGCGTATGCACCGGCTGGTCTCGGCGCTGGGGATGCCGCAGCATCGCTTCGCCTCGCTGCACGTCGTCGGCACGAACGGCAAGTCCTCGGTCACCGAGATGACGGCGGCGCTGATCGAGGCCCACGGGCACCGCGCCGGCGCCTACCTCTCGCCGCACTCGCGAGCACTGGCGGGAGCGGGTGAGCGATCGCGGGGTCCGCGATCGGCCCCGAGGAGTTCGCGACCGCCTCCGAGCGGGTCGCGCAGGCCGCTGTCGCGGTCGAGCGGACGCTCGAGCCGGGCGAGCGGTCACGCAGTTCGAGGCGGCGACCGCGAGCGCGTTCGTCGCCCTCGCCGCCGCCGGGGTCGAGTTCGCGGTGATCGAGGCCGGGCTCGGCGGTCGCCTCGACGCGACCAACGTGCTGCCCTCGAGGGTCACCGTGCTGACCTCGGTCGGGCTCGAGCACACCGAGTTCCTCGGCGACACGCTCGAGCGAGATCGCCGCCGAGAAGCTGGCCGTGCTCGCACGGCCACTCGACGCTCGTGATCGGCCGGCTGCCGCCTGCGGTCGCCGCGATCGCACGGCACACCGCGAGCGAGCGCGGCGCGCGGCTGGTCGTCGCCGAGAGCGATCAGGAGCCGCCGCCGATCTGCCGACCGCGCTCCCTACCTGCGCCGCAACTTCGCCGTCGCCCGCGCCGCCGCCGAGGCGGCCATCGGGCCAGCTCGAGCCCGAAGCGCGTCTCGGAGGTCGCGGCGGGCGCTCGAGCTGCACGGCCGGATGGAGCTGATCGACGGCGATCCGCCGCTGCTACCTCGACGCCGCCCACAACCCCGACGGGGCGCGCGCGCTCGCCGAGGCGCTCGCCGCGCGCTTGCCGGCGCCCCGCCGGCCTTCGCTCGCCCTCGCGGTGCTCGCCGACAAGGACGCCGCGGGGATCGTCGGCGCGCTTGCGCCCGTCGTCGGCGCCGCGTGGTGGCCACCGAGATCCCGCCGAAGCGACTGGCGCAGGCCGGGCGGCCGGGGGCGAGCGCGCTGCCCGCCGCCGAGCTCGCGGCGCGGCCCGGGCGGCCGGGATCGCCCGCGTGGAGACGGTCGCCGATCCGCTCGCGGCGGTCGCCAGGGCGCGCGAGCTCGCCGCCGCCGAGGGCGGGGTGGCGGTCGTCTGCCGGCTCGCATTACCTGCTCGGCTACGCGCTCTGATCCTCGCGAGGCGGTCGCGGGCGCCCAGAATGCGCCCGGAGGCCGCATCCGAGGGTCTTTCCGACTACGGTTCCGCTATTGGACCGGGAAGCGCGATCAGAGCTTCTGCACATGATGGGGCTGGTTGCCGCGGTCGTCGCGATCGTCATCCTCGTCTTCTTCGGGCTCGGCTACCTGTTCGGACGCCTGTTCCTTTGAGCTGCGGCTAGCCGCCCGACCCACGACTAGACTCCGCCTCCATGCCCCTCGCCCTCTTCGGCATCACCAACGACACCCTCAACCTCGTCGTCAACCTGCTGATCCTGTCTTCCTGGTCGTGCTCTGGCTCGCGCTCGTCGCCTACACCTTCCTCGACGCCCGGCGCCGGATCGAGGACACGCTTCCTGGTCGTCTGCGCGACCGCGGCCTCGTTCGTGTTCCCGTTCGTCGGCACGATCGTCTACTCGATCCTGCGCCCGCCGGAGTTCCTCGACGACCAGCACGAGCGCGAGCTCGAGATCCGCGCCGCCGAGCTGCGCCTGCGCCAGCTCGAGGAGCAGTCGTGCCCGCACTGCGAGCACCCGATCGAGCGCAGCTTCCTGCGCTGCCCGAACTGCCGCGCCGCGAATCAAGGACCCCTGCCGAGTCCTGCGGCAAGCCGATCGACCCACGCTGGACGGTCTGCCCCTACTGCGAGACGCCCGTGCGACGGGCCGCCCCGCCGGAGCGACGCGCCGATCCGAAGCGACGGAGCCGCGCACGCCCGAGCCAAGAGCGCGGTGACGCGCCCGCCCCCACGCGCGAGCCGGAGTCGGCGAGCAAGCCTGCGGCGCGGTCGACCGGCAAGCCCGCCGGACGCTCAGGCGCCTCGGGATCGCGCTCGTCGAGCTCCTCGGCGCGCGAGCCGCGCACGGCTGAGCAGGCCTCCCAGACACGCAGGTCGCGCAAGCCGAGCTCGAACGACTCCTCCGCCTAGGCGCCGCGGCCCGTAAGCTGCCGCGGCCTATGGCAGATAACTCAAGAACCCTCATCCTGATCAAGCCCGATGCCTTCGAGCGCGGGCTCACCGGCGAGCTACTCGCCCGATTCGAGCGCAAGGGGCTGAAGATCACCGGCATGCGGCTGCTCACAGCCGACGAGGAGATCGCCAACGAGCACTACGCCGAGCACACCGAGAAGCCGTTCTTCGGCGAGCTGGTCTCGTTCATCACCGGCGGCCCGCTGGTCGCCGCGGTGCTCGAGGGCCACGAGGCGGTCAAGGCCGCCCGGCAGCTGATCGGCGCGACCAACCCGGTCGAGGCCGCGACCGGCTCGATCCGCGGCGACTACGGCCTCGAGGTGACCTTCAACCTCGTCCACGGCTCCGACTCCGACGAGTCGGCCGAGCGCGAGATCGGCATCTGGTTCGGCTGAGCCAGGGCCGATCGGCGCGCGGCCGATGAGCCATCGCCTCGTCCTCGCCTCGGCCTCGCCGCGGCGGCGCGAGATCCTCGGCGCGCTCGGCGTCGCCTTCGAGGTCGTGGTCACCGGACGTCGAGGAGCTCAGCGAGGGCGACCCCGAAGCGGTCGTCCTCGAGAACGCTCGCCGCAAGGCGAGGGCCGGGCTCGAGCTCGCAGGGGCGGCGCCGGGGACGAGCGTGCTCGGCGTCGACACCGACGTCGCGCTCGACGGCCGCCTGCTCGGCAAGCCGGCCGACGAGGCCGGGGCCCGCGAGCGCCTCACGGCGCTTCGCGGCCGCACCCACGAGGTCCTCAGCGGCGTGGCGCTGCTCGAATCGCGGGAGGCGGCGAGCCCCGCGAGCGCACCGCCTGCGCTCGGACCGCGGTCACGATGCGAGGCTTCGACGGGCCGACGCTGGAGCTCTATCTGCGCTCGGGCGAATGGCGGGACCGCGCGGGCGCCTACGCGATCCAGGGGCTCGGCTCGATCCTGATCGAGGCGATCGAGGGCGATTTCTCGAACGTCGTCGGGCTGCCGGTGGCGACCCTGATCGAGCTCGTTCCAGAGCTGATCACGAAATAGTTTGGGCGCGTAGTTTCAGGGGTCGTCAAGCCTCAACCACCCTCGAATCGCTGGATAGCGCACAAAAGCGCGGAAAAACCCTAAGGCGAAGAATTATGGTTAGGGTTTGGAGAAGGGGTCGATTGCGGCTTGAGGCTTGCGTTCTTGCCGTTACACTCGATCGCAGGTCGGGGTCCGCCAGAGGCGCCCCGGCGGGCTACCCATGGGCATCTTCGGCAAGCTCCAATCCGCTGGCTGCGTCTTCGTGGCCGATTTCGCCCCGCGACGCGTGGGTGATCGCTGATGTACCGAAAGCAGGTGCGCCGGCGGCGAGCGGTCCTGGTCGCGCTGATCGTGCTCTCGCTGATCCTGATCTCCTCGAGCTTCACCGAGTCGCGCAGCGGCCCGATGCACGTCGTCCAGCGTGGCGTCGCCACCGTGCTCTCGCCGTTCGAGGAGCTGGCGAGCCGCGCGCTCAAGCCCGCCCGCGACCTGATCAACTGGTTCGACGAGACCTTCGACGCCCGCGGCGAGAACGAGGAGCTGCGGACCGAGCTCAGCGAGCTGCGCGCGCAGCTCGCCGCAGGCGGAGGGCGCTGTCGGCGACAACGCCCAGCTCCGCAAGATGCTCGATTTCGTCGACGAGGCTCCCGCGGTGGGCGAGTTCGATCCGATCGAGGCGCGGGTGATCGGGCGCTCGGCCACCGTCTGGTACGCCACGGTGACCATCGATCACGGCACGAGCTCGGGGATCGAGGTCAACGACGCGGTGTCACCGGCGACGGCCTCGTCGGCCGGATCCGCGAGACGACTCGCGGCACGCGCGGTGATCGAGCTGATCACCGACCACAAGAGCGCCGTCTCGGCTGAGATCCAGCCCGACGGGCCGCAGGGAATCGTCGAGCCCGAGGTCGGCGATCCCGACGATCTCCTGCTCGACTTCATCGAGGGTGACGACCCGGTGCAGGTCGGCGAGCTGCTGCTGACCGCGGGCTGGTCGAACGGCGAGGTCTCGTCGGCCTACCCGCCCGGGATCCCGATCGGAGAGGTCAGCGAGACCGAGAGCGGCGAGATCGACGCGGCGCAGCGAGTCCACGTGCGCCCCTACGCCGACCTGCGTGAGCTCGAGTACGTCCAGGTTCTCACCGGCGGCCCCGAGCGACCGGGGGTGGCGCAGTGATCGTCACCCGGCCGATCGCGCTGCGGGTCGCGCTGGTGATCGTCCTCGCCGTGATCCTTCAGGCCGCCTTCTTCTCGCCGCTGACGATCCTCGGGGCCTCGCCTAACGTGATCGGTGTCGTCGTCGTCTCCCTCGGCCTGCTCGGCGGCGGCGTCGTCGGCGCCGTCTGCGGGTTCGCCACCGGGTTCCTGCTCGACTCGCTGCTCCTGCAGACACTCGGGGTCTCCTCGCTCGTCCTGCTCTCGATCGGCTTCCTCGCCGGGCGCTACCGCGAGAGCTTCGAGGTCGGGGGGCGCTGGACGGCGCCCCTGCTCGCCGGCGCCTTCACCTTCCTCGCGGCGTCGGGCTTCGCGGCCCTGCAGCTGATGCTCGGGGTCGAGAGCGCGGTCAGCCTCCTCGTCCTGCGCGAGATCGTCGTTCAGGCACTGCTCGCCGTCGGTCTCGCCTTCGCTCTCTTCCCGCTGATCAGGCGCCTGCTCGCTCCGGCGTTGATCGACTACACGCCGAGCCCGCGGCGCGCCCGCGTTCCCGAGTTCCTCGCCCGCCGGCTGCGCGCCCGGGCGGTGCAGCCGCCCGCACGCCGCTCGCCGCAGCGCCGCGGCACGGTCGTCGCCGCCCATCCGCCCGAGCGCGTCCGCGGGTCCGCGGCCCGTCGCCGGGCCGGCGGCAGGCAGGCCGCATGATCTACCCGGGCGACTGGCGAAAGCCGCCGATGCCGGCGCAGTTTCAGCTCCGCGTCGCGGTTCTCGGCGGGATCTCGCTGGTCGTCTTCCTGATCATCTTCCTGCGCCTGTGGTACCTCGAGGTGCTCTCCGGCGACCGCTTCCTCGCCGAGGCGCAGAACAACCAGGTGCGCGAGCTCACCGTGCAGGCCCCGCGTGGGCTGATCGTCGATCGCGACGGCGAGCCGCTGGTCACCAACCGGACCGCGCTCGAGCTCCAGGTGAAGCAGTCGGCCATACCGCGAAGCATCGAGGCGCGCCGGCGCCTCTACGCGCGGCTCAGCGACCTGACCCGGAAGACGCCCGCGCAGATTCGCCGCTCGATCCGCAAGCAGACGAAGGAGCTTCCATCGAGCCCGGCGACGGTTCAGCGCGACGTGCCCTACGACACCGTCTACTACCTGCGTGAGAACCAGCGCCGCTTCCCGGGTGTCTCGGTGGAGCGCGTCTACGTGCGCCAGTACCCCCAGGGCGCCCTCGCCGCCCACCTGCTCGGATACGTCCGCGAGATCTCCCCCGAGCAGCTCGAGGACCCCCGCTACGAGACCCTCCAGCCCGGCGACAGCATCGGCCAGGACGGCGTCGAGGCGGCCTACGACCCGCTGCTTCGCGGGATCAATGGCTCGACCCGGATCCAGGTCGACGCCGGCGGCAACCCCACGGGCGGGCGCCTCACCGAGCGCGAGCCCCGCCAGGGCAACGACCTGGTGCTCTCGATCGACGCCGGCGCCCAGGCGGCGGGCCAGGCGGCGGTGAGCGCCTACGGCGCCGGCGGCTTCGTGGCGATGAACATCCGCAACGGCGAGCTGCTGGCGCTCGGCTCGAGCCCCAGCTACGACCCGTCGCTGCTCGCCAAGCCCGTGGTGCCGCCCGCGGTGGCGAACTCGATCTTCGGCGACCCCGAGAACCCCGAGAGCGTCACCGGCGCGCCCGCGATCAACCGCGCCACCCAGAGCGCCTATCCGACCGGCTCGATCTTCAAGCCGATCACCGCGCTCGCCGCGCTCGACTCGGACAACCTCGGGACCGACGAGATCATCAACGACACGGGCTCCTTCGACCCCGGTGACGGCAACATCCTCAAGAACGCCGGCGACGTCTCCAACGGCCCGATCGACCTGCGCGACGCGCTGCGGGTCTCCTCCGACGTCTTCTTCTACATCCTCGGCCAGCGCACCAACGAGGACACGGGCGGTGGCGGGCCGCTCCAGCAGTGGGCCCGGGCCCTCGGCCTCGACGAGCCGACCGGGCTCGACATCGGCAACGAGGGCGCCACCCTGGTGCCCGACCCGGAGTGGCGCCAGGCGCTCTACGAGCGCTCCCAGGAGCCGGAGTCGCCGGCCGGCAAGGAGGTCGTTCCAGAGGATGTGTACGAGTACGGCGGCGCCGATCGTCCCTGGTCGGCGGGCGACAACATCAACCTCGCGATCGGACAGGGCGACCTGCAGGCGAACCCGCTGCAGATGGCGGTCGCCTACGCCGCGATCGGCAACGGCGGCGAGATCGTCACCCCGCACGTCGGCATGCGGGTCGAGGATCCCGCCGGGCGCACGATCCAGGAGATCGAGACCGATGTCCGCCGCACGGTCGAGATCGATCCCTCCTGGCAGCGGACGATCATGGACGGGCTCCGCGACGCCGCGATGAGCCCGGGCGGGACGTCCTACAACGTCTTCGGCGGCTACCCGGTCGAGGTCGCCGGCAAGACCGGCACCGCGGAGCGCCCGCCGAACCCCGACCAGTCCTGGTACGTGGCGCTGGCGCCCTACAACGATCCCAAGTACGTCGTCGCGGTGACGATCGAGGGCGGCGGGTTCGGGGCCGATTCGGCCGCCCCGGCGACCCAGAGGATCCTCAACGAGCTGCTGCGCGTGAACCCGGCGAAGATCAAGACCGTCTCCTCCTCGGGGCCGATCGAGTAGCCGATGGAGGCCTTTCCCCATTCCCGCTCGCGCGCCCGGGTCCGCTCCGGGTCGCGCTTCGAGCAGCCTCGCGCCGGGCTGATCGAGCGCGCCGGGTTCGCCCGCCTCGATCCACTGCTGATCTTCGCGGGCCTCGGGATCGTCGTCTTCAGCGTCTACACGCTCGGCGTCGCCACCCGCGACGACTTCGCCGGCGACCCCTACCACTACGCGATCCGCCAAGCGATCTACGGGGTGATCGGGACCGCGCTGATGCTCGCCGTGGCGCGGATCGACTACTCGCGCTTCCGCGAGCTACGGGTCGGCATCTACACGGCGATGATCGGAGCGATCTGCCTCGTCTTCGTCTTCGCGACCGCGACCCGTGGCACCAGGGCCTGGATCGAGCTGCCGTTCTTCCGCTTCCAGCCCTCCGAGCTGGGCAAGGTGCTGCTGATCGTGTCGCTCGCCGCGTTCGCGCTCGACACCGCGCGGCGCTCGAACTCGGACGCCCGGCGGACGCTGCGACTGCTGATGCTCGGGTTCTTCCCGGCGGCGCTCGTCCTTCTGCAACCGGACCTCGGGACGGCCCTCGTCTACGGGGCCGTCACCCTGGCGATCATGTTCGTCGCCGGGATCAAATGGCAGCACTTCGCGGTCATGGGAACGGCCCTGATCAGCGTCATCCTCGCCATCCTCGTGCTCGCCCCCGCGCTCGGCAGTCCGATCCTCAAGGGGTACCAGCAGGACCGCCTGACGGCCTTCCTGCACCCCAGTGACGACCCCTCCGATTCGAGCTACCAGATCAATCAATCGCTGATCGCCGTAGGCTCTGGGGGGAAAACCGGACGCGGCGATGAATCAACCCAGACATCCAAAGGCTTCCTGCCCGAGCGCCACACCGACTTCGTCTTCGCTGTCGTGGGCGAGCGCTTCGGCTTCCTTGGAGCCGCGTTTCTACTATCGCTATACGCCCTGCTGATATGGAGGGCGCTGCGCATCATGACTCTCTCGAAGAACTTTTTCGGCAGCCTGATCGCCGGTGGCGTCGCCGCAATGGTGATGTTCCACATCCTCGTCAACGTGGGGATGAACATCGGGATCATGCCGATCACGGGAATCCCGTTGCCACTGATGAGCTACGGCGGATCGTCCGTCGTCGCCACGTTCCTGGCGATCGGGTTGTTACAGAGCATCTATGTGCAAGCGCATCTCTCCTCGAAGCGGGCCGACAACCGCTTTGAGGTGATCTAACTGAAGAAGAGAATTCTCGTATCGGTCGACGCCGGTGAAACCCGCGTCGCGGTACTCGAAGGCAAGGGCTCGGCCCGTGAGGGGAAGAGCCAGAGAAGTGAAGACCGGCAGGAGGCGAACCGTGCCGCCGGTTTCAAGGTGGCCGAGCTCTACGTCGAGCGCAAGGGCTCGCGCTCGATCGTCGGCAACATCTACAAGGGCGTCGTCGACAACGTGCTTCCGGGCATGGAGGCGGCGTTCGTCGACATCGGCCTGGAGCGAAACGGCTTCCTGCACGTCGACGAGATCGTCCTTCCCGGCGGCGAGCGCGCGCCGCGCCGCGGCCACGGGCGAGGCCGGCGGATCGACGAGCTGATCAAGTCGAAGCAGGAGGTCCTCGTCCAGGTCGTCAAGGACCCGCTGAAGTCGAAGGGCGCGAGGCTCTCGATGCAGATCTCGATCGCCGGCCGCTACCTGGTGTTCATGCCGCACGGCGCCGGGATCGGCGCCTCCAGGCGATTGCCCGACGGGGAGCGCGACCGGCAGCGCAAGCTGCTGCAGAAGGTCCACAAGGGCGACGGCGGGATCATCGTCCGCACCGCCGCCGAGGGGGCGACGAAGGAGGACTTCGAGCGCGACCTCGCCTACCTGAAGCGCCTCAACGAGGTGATGACCCGGCGCGCCGACGACGTCAAGGCGCCGGCGATGGCCTTCCAGGAGGCCGACCTCTCGATCCGCGTGCTTCGCGACGTGCTCTCGAAGGAGTTCGACGGCGCCGTGATCGACGACGAGAAGCAGCACCATCGGGTGACGAGCTTCTTCCAGCGCACCGCCCCCGAGCTGGTCGAGCACGTCGAGCTCTACTCCGATCCGCAGCCGCTGCTGCGCCGCGAGGGCGTCGAGGAGGCGTTCTCGGAGGTGCTCTCACGGCGCGCCGACCTGCCCTCGGGCGGCTACCTGATGATCGACTACGCCGAGGCGCTGACGGTCATCGACGTCAACACCGGCAGCTTCACCGGTCGCGGCAAGGGCAGGCTCGAGGACACGATCACCAGGGTCAACGTCGAGGCGGCCGATGAGGTCGTCCGCCAGCTGCGCCTGCGCGACATCGGCGGGATCATCGTCATCGACTTCATCGACATGGCCCGGGCGAAGAACCGCGACCAGGTCCTGAAGACGCTGAAGAAGGCGCTCGACGCCGACAAGACGAAGAGCTACGTGATGGAGGTCTCGCCGCTCGGCCTGGTCGAGATGACCCGCCAGAACGTCACCGACGGGGTTCGCGAGATCCTCACCGAGGTCTGCCCGACGTGCGAGGGCGAGGGCGTGGTCCCCTCGGCCGAGACGATGGCGATCGACGTCCTGCGCCGGCTGCGCGAGCTCGCCGCGTCGGAGGAGAAGCCGGAGGCGTTCCTGATCCGGGTGAATCCTCACGTCGCGGCCGAGCTGGTCGCCGAGGACTCGGGGCTCGCCGAGCTCGAGTCGGCGACCGCCAAGCACTTCCACTTCGAGGGTGGCGAGGCGCTCTCGATCGACACCTACGAGGTGGTCGACTCGGGGACCCGCAGCGAGATCGAGGAGCGCGCGCTGCCGTTCCGGGTCGGCGAGGAGGTGCTGGTCTCGATCGAGGAGCCGCACATGTACAACGCCGACGACGCGATCGCCCGGGTGGATTCCTACATCGTCAGCGTCGGTGGCGCCGGGGCCCACGTCGGCGAGCGCCGCATGGTCCGGATCGAGAGCGTCGCCCGCTCGGCGGCGACCGCGGTCCTTCTCGACTCCAACGGCGAGGTCGTCGAGGCCGCGAACGGGGCCGGCGCCGAGGATTCCGACGACCGCCCGGCGCCGCGACGGCGCGGCCGGCGCGGCGGCAGGCGGCGCTCGCGCGCCGGCAGCGGTGGCAGCGGCGGCGGCGAGTGAAGCCGGGGCCGCGATCGGCGAGATGGCTACAATGGCGCGCCGCCGGGCGACCCGTCCGCCTGCCGGCGAACCGGTCCGAGAACTGCTGAGTTGAGATGCCTGACACCTACGCGATAATCGAGAGCGGCGGCAAGCAATACCGCGCCGAGAAGGGCACGACCCTGCTCGTCGACCGGGTGAAGGCCGACGAGGGCGCGAAGCTCAACCTCCGGGCGGTGATGTTCCGCGGCGAGGACAAGGTGGTCACCGGCGGCTCGGACCTCGAGAAGGTGAAGGTCGAGGCCGTCGTCGCCGCTCACCAGCGGGGCGAGAAGATCCGGATCTTCAAGTACAAGTCGAAGAAGGGCTACCGCAAGCGCCAGGGCCATCGCTCCGAGCTGACCAAGCTCGAGATCACCGACGTGAAGATGCTCTCGCGAAAGCCCGCCGCGAAGAAGAGCGCAAGCGACGGCGAGGAGGGCTGAGAGATGGCGCATAAGAAGGGACTCGGCTCGAGCCGCAACGGCCGTGACTCGAACCCGAAGATGCTCGGGGTCAAGGTGTTCGCGGGCCAGCAGGTCGGCGGCGGCGAGATCATCGTCCGTCAGCGCGGCACCCGGTTTCGCCCCGGCGAGGGCGTGGGAATCGGTCGCGACCACACGATTTTCGCCACCCGGCCGGGAACCGTCGAGTTCACGGCGGGCCGCAGGGGTCGCACCGTCTCGGTCCTCGAGGGCGAGTAGCGCCCTCGACACCACCGGGCTCGCCCGGCGGCCGCATTCGCGGGGTGGCTTTCGCCGGCCCGCCCGATTAGGCTGGGTCGCTGTGAGCGAGGAGGGGGACCGCGCGGTCGTCGAGGCGCTGAAGCGCGGCGATGAGCGCGCGTTCGAGCGGCTCGTGGTCGAGCTCAACCCCGCGCTGCTGCGGCTGGCGATGGCCCACGTGCCGAGCCGGGCCGTCGCCGAAGAGGTGGTGCAGGACACCTGGGTGGGCGTGATCAAGGGCATCGACCGCTTCGAGGGCCGCTCGGCGTTGCGCACCTGGATCTTCCAGATCCTGCTCAACAAAGCGCGCACCCGCGGGGTGCGCGAGAAGCGCACGCTGCCGTTCGCGACGTTTCGGCGCCGCGCCGAGGAGGGGTCCGGCGGGCCCTCGGTCGAAGCCGATCGTTTCCAAGGCCGCCGGGACTCCGAGCCCGGCGCCTGGGCGCGGCCTCCGGTCGAATGGAGCTCGCCCGAGGAGCGGCTTGCCGGCGACGCCGCCCGCGACGTGATGCTGAAGGCGATCGCCGCGCTGCCGCCGCGCCAGCGCGAGATCCTCACCCTGCGCGACATTCAGGGCTACAGCTCGACCGAGGCTCGTAACGCGCTCGGGATCAAGGAGACCAATCAGCGGGTGCTCCTGCACCGAGCGAGGTCCAAGGTCCGAGCCGAGCTGGAGCGACATTTCGAACAGGCGGACGCAGAACCGGCGGGAGCCAAGCGATGACTTGTCGTGAATTCGTGGAGATCGTCACCGAGTACCTCGAGGGTGCGCTGAGCGCCGAGCGCCGCGCCGAGCTCGACGCCCACATCGAGGAGTGCGGGGGCTGCTCGGCCTATCTCGCCCAGATGGAGCAGACGATCGCCGGCCTTCGCGGGCTCGCCGAGCGCGGCGAGCTGCCCGCGACCCGCGAGGCGGCGCTCGCGGCCTTTCGCGCCGCCCGGCGCGGCTGAGCGAGCCGCGAGCGGCGCGGCCTCGCCGGCGGCTCTACGGTTCGAAGGCGTGTTCCACGATCGCGTCAAGATCTATGTCGAGGGCGGGGCCGGCGGCAACGGCGCGGTCTCGTTTCGCCGCGAGGCGCACGTCCCGCGCGGCGGGCCCGACGGCGGAGACGGTGGTCACGGAGGCGACGTCGTCCTTCTCGCCGACGGCTCGCGGCGCGATCTCGCCGCGCTGCGCTTCTCACCCCATCACCGCGCCGGGCGCGGCGGCCACGGCCAGGGCAAGCAGCGCCACGGCGCCCGCGGCGAGGACGACCGTGATCCTCGTCCCGCCCGGCACCCAGGTCGACGGGGCTCGAGAGCCGCGCCTACGACCTGGTCGAGCCCGGGCCAGCGGGCGATCGTCGCCGAGGGCGGGCCGGGCGGCCACGGCAACAAGCGGTTCACGAGCTCGACCCGGCAGGCGCCGCGGTTCGCCGAGCGGGGCCTCCCCGGCGAGTCGGGCTGGATCGAGCTGCGGCTGAAGCTGCTCGCCGACGCCGGCCTGGTCGGGCTCCCGAACGCCGGCAAGTCCTCGCTGCTGGCGCGGATGACGCGTGCGGCGCCGAAGGTCGCCGACTACCCGTTCACGACGCTCGAGCCGATGCTCGGCACGATCGACGACGGCGACCGTCAGCTCGTGATCGCCGACATCCCGGGTCTGATCGAGGGCGCCGCCGAGGGAGCGGGTCTCGGCCACGAGTTCCTCGCTCATGTCGAGCGCTGCCGGGTGCTCGTCCACCTGGTCGCGATCGACCCGCTCACCGGGGGCGACCCGGTGCTCGCCTACGGACGGTGCGGCGCCGAGCTCGGCGAGCACGGCGCAGGCCTCGCCGATCTGCCCGAGATCATCGTGATCTCGAAGCTCGACCTCGCCGAGGCCGGCGAGGTCGAGCTGGTCGCCGACGAGCTGCCGCGCGCACGCCGGCGAGGGCGCTCAGGTGGTCTCGATCTCCTCGGCGACCGGCGAGGGGCTCGATGGGCTGCGCCATGCCGTGTTCGCCGCGGCGCCCGCGTTCGCGGGCGAGCCGGTCGCCGCACAGGGCGCCGGCGAGCCGACCCCGGTTCGAGGCCGAGCACATCGTCTACTCGCCGGCCGGCGGGGGCGGCTTCGATGTCGTTCGCGAGGATGAGGCGTTCCGGGTGCTCGGGCGCGGAGTCGAGATGCTGGTGGCGCGGCACGACCTCTCGAACCTCGAGGCGCTCGCCTATCTGGAGACAGCGGCTGCGCGAGATCGGCGTCGTCGCGGCGCTCGAGCGGGCCGGCTTCGAGCCGGGCGACGAGGTGCGGATCGGAGACGAGGTCTTCGAGCTCGAGTGACCGGCGCTACCTTCTGCCCGCATGACCGTCGTCGTCAAACTCGGATCGTCGATCGTCGCCGACGACGGCGGCGGGGTGCGCGGAGACGTGCTCGACCGCGTCTGCGCGCAGGTAGCCGAGCTTCATCACGGCGGGGAGGAGGTGGCGATGGTGACCTCGGGCGCGATCGCGCTCGGGATGCGGCTGATGGAGCTCGACGAGCGCCCGGGGACGATCGACGAGCTGCAGGCGGCCTCGGCGGTCGGCCAGGGAACCCTGTTTCGCGCCTACGAGTCGCGCCTCGCCGCCGCCGACGTGCACGCGGCCCAGGTGCTGCTGACCTCGTTCGACCTCTCGGTGCGGATGCACTACCTGAACGCCCGCCAGGCGCTGCGCAGGCTGCTCGCAGTGGCAGTGCGTGCCCGGTGGTCAACGAGAACGACACCACCGCCACCGACGAGATCACCTTCGGCGACAACGACTTCCTCGCCGCCCAGCTCGCGATCCTGCTCGAGGCGCGGCTGCTGGTCCTGCTCACCGACACCGACGGGCCTGCACACCGCCGATCCGCGCCGCGATCCGACGGCGGCGCTGGTCGAGCGCGGTCGACGATTTCGCCGAGCTCGACGCGCTACGAGATCGGCGACCGGACCTCGCCCTTCGGCTCGGGCGGCATGCGCAGCAAGGTCGCCGCCGCGGCGATGGCCGGCGCGGCCGGGATCCCGGCGGTGATCTGCGACGGGACGGCCGAGGGGACGCTGCGCGCCGCGGCCGCGCGGCGAGGCCGTCGGCACGCGGTTCGCGCCCCATCCCGAGCGGACTCCCTCGTTCAAGCTCTGGCTGCGCTAGGCGAAGCCGAGCCGCGGCCGCGTCGTCGGTCGACGCCGGCGCCGCGCGCGTGCTGCGGAGCGGGGCTCGAGCCTGCTGCCGGTCGGGATCACCGCGGTCGAGGGCGCGCTTCGAGGCCGGCGACGCCGTCGAGGTCGTCGGCGACGAGCGGGCTCGATCGGAAAGGGCATCGTCAACTACTCGCGCGACCGAGCTCGCCAGGATCAAGGGGATGAAGTCGAGCGAGGTGCTCGAGCTGCTCCCGCACGCCGCCGAGGAGGCGGTCCACCGCGACCGGTTCGTGCTGACCTAGCCGCCGGCCGTGGAGCGGGTCATCCCCGCATCCGGCGAGGCTACCCCCGGTACCCTTCGCGATGGCGATGGCGACAGGACGAAGACCGTGATCGAGGCCTGCGAGAGCGCCAAGCGCGCCTCGCATGCGCTGGCGAGCGCCGACACCGACGCGCAAGAACCGCGCGCTGGCGCGGCTCGCCGAGCTGCTCGACGAGCGCGTCGAGGAGATCCTCGAGGCGAACGCCGCCGACCTCGCCGACGAGCGCGCCGCCGGGCTCAGCGAGGCGCTTCGCGACCGGCTGGCGCTCGATCGCGGCGCGGATCGCGGCGATGGCCGAGGGCGTGCGGGCGATCGTCGCGCTGCCCGACCCGGTCGGCGAGGAGCTCGAGCGGCGGACGCTCGACGAACGGCCTCGACCTGCGCAAGCGGCGGGTGCCGCTCGGGCGTCGTCGCGGTGATCTACGAGGCGCGGCCGAACGTGACCATCGACTGCGCGGCGCTCTGCCTGAAGAGCGGCAACGCGATCGTCCTGCGCGGCTCGAGCTACGCCGAGCGCTCGAACGCGGCGCTGGCCGCGCTCGTTCGCGAGGCGCGTGCTCGAGGCCGGGCTGCCCGAGGGCGCGGTCGAGCTGCTCGCCGGCGAGCGCTCGCGAGCTCGCCGAGCTGGCGACCGCGGAGGGCCTCGTCGAGCTGGTGATCCCGCGCGGCGGCGAGGGCCTGAAGGAGGCGCTCAAGGCGGTCGCGACGGTGCCGGTCCTCTACGCGGCCGCCGGCAACTGCCACGTCTACGTGCACGCCGACGCCGACCTCGAGATGGCGCGGCGGATCGCCTACAACGCGAAGGTCCAGCGGCCCGGCGTCTGCAACGCGGCCGAGACGCTGCTGGTCGACGCCGCGCGTCGCCGACGCGCTTCCTGCCCGCGGTGCTGGCCGAGCTCGCCGGCGGCCGGGGTCGAGCTGGTCGGCGACGAGCGCGCGCGCGCCGCCGCCGGCGACGTCGACGGTCGGCGACGCGCGACCGACGCCGACTGGGACACCGAGTACCACGGGATGAAGATGGCGGTCGGCGTGGTCGACTCGCTCGAGGACGCGATCGAGCACGTCAACCGCCACGGCACCGGCCACTCCGAGGCGATCGTCACCGGCTCGCGAGGCGGCCGGCACGCGAGTTCACCGACGGCGTCGACGCGGCCGTCGTCTTCGTCAACGCCTCGACCCGCTTCACCGACGGCTACGTGTTCGGGATGGGCGCCGAGATCGGCAACTCGACCCAGAAGCTGCACGCGCGCGGGCCGATCGGCGCTGCGCGAGCTGACGACGACGAAGTACGTCGTCCACGGCGACGGCCAGGTCCGGGAGTAGCGCCGTCGGAGCCGCGATCGCGGCGCTCGGCGTGCTCGGCGGCGCGTTCAACCCGCCGCACATCGGGCACCTGGTGCTCGCCCAGGAGGCGGCTGCGCAGCTCGGCCTCGAGCGGGTGCTGCTGATGCCGACCGGCGAGGCGCCGCACAAGCGGATCGAGCCCGAGCCCGGGCGCGAGCTGCGGCTGGAGATGACCCGCGCTGGCCGCTGCGCGGCGATCGAGCTGCTCGAGGCCTCGCGATCTCGAGGTCGGCCGCGGGCCCGTCCTTCACTGCCGTACGCTGGAGCGGCTTGCAGCACGAGCGACCCGGCGACGAGCTCTTCTTCCTGATGGGGGCCGACGTCGCCGCGCAGCTCGAGTCGTGGCACGGCCCGAGCGGGTGCTCGAGCTGGCGCGGCTGGCGATCGCGGCGCGGCCGGGGACGGTGCTCGACGAGGCGGAGGCGGCGCTCGAGCGGCTCGGCGCCGCCGATCGGGCGGATGACGATCCGGATGCCGGAGATCGGCGTCTCCTCGACCCGGTCAGGCGGCGCGATCGCCGACCGGCAGGCCGATCCGCTACCTGGTTCCGGACCCGGTGGCGGAGTTCATCGCTCGACCGAGGGGCTGTACCGAGAGGCGGTTGCGCGCTTGACCCCGGCGAGCCGAGAGCGCCGACCGCGAGCCCGCGGTGGCGGAGAGCGGCGCCGGTGACACGGCGGCGGATCTGGCGCGCCGGATCGCGGCGATCGTCGACGACAAGAAGGGCGAGCGGATCGTCGCCGTCGACGTGCGCGAGCTGGTCTCCTACACCGACTACCTGGTGATCGCGACGGCGCGCAACGAGCGCCAGGCGAAGGCGATCGCCGACGAGGTTCGGCTGCGGCTTGAAGCGCGAGCAGCGAGCTCCTGCCGGCCCGGGCTGAGGGCGAGACGGAGGCCCGATGGGTGCTGCTCGACTACCTCGACTGCGTCCTCCACGTCTTGGTGCCCGAGATGCGCGATCGCTACCGGCTCGAGCGGCTCTGGGGCGAGGCGGAGCGGTTGTCGCTGGAGCTCGAGGGCGCCGCCGACTGAGTCCGCCGTCTGCCGTCCGACGCCGGGCCTAGCGTCTCGGGTCGGTGCATGGCGTTCAAGAGGTCGCTGTTCGGATACCGGCCGAGCCGAGGTGGATCAGGCGATCGCAGCCTGTGATGCGGCGCTCGCGACCGCGGCTGCGCGGCTCGCCGAGCGCGCGGGCGAGGTCGCCCGGCAGCAGGCGCGGATCGTGCAGCTCGAGCTGGTCTGCGACCAGCTCTCGGACCGGGTCGTGCGCGGGGAGCGCGAGCTGACGGCGATCCGCGAGCTCGACAGGCTCGAGACCGCCGCGCGCGACGCCTGGCCAGGCTCGAGGCGATCGGCGGCCAGGCGCGCGGACAGGCGACGCGGATCCGGATGCGGGCGCTTCGGCGACGCCGCCGAGCTCGCCGCCCGGATAGCAGGAGCTCGCAGCGATCCGCGCCGCGACCGGGGGCGGTTGCTCGACTCGCTCGGAGCCCTCGGGAGCCTCGGCGCGGGGGAGACCTCCGCGATCTCGAGGACGAGGCGAGAGTGCGAGTTCCGCGTCGCGGCTCGGTCGAGGTCGCCGAGACGGCCGAGGCCGCGGAGCCTCAGGCGGATGGGCGTGCGGTGGATGAGGCCGGCATGGATCGGCCCGCGATTCCCGCGCCGCAGGCCGCGGCCGAGGCCGGCGCCGCTCGCGACCGTCGCGCCGCCGAGGACGTCTTCGACGGCTCGTCGAGGTCGAGGTCGGGCCGCTCGACGACTTCTCCGCAGCTGGTCGGCGTTCGAGGACGCGGCGGGCGGATCGGCGCCACCGCGGAGATCTCGGTGACGAGGTTCGCGCGGGGCGGGCGACGCTCGACATGAGGTTCGCGCGAGCCGGTCGAGTTGCTGCGCGCGCTCGAGCAACGGGCGCCGTTCGAGTTCGCGGTTCGCGACCGCCGCTGCGGACCGGATCGATCCTCGACGTCGGCGCCGGGTAGAGCGCCCGGCGCCCGGTGCCGGACGTCGTGGCTACGATCGCGTCATGGGTTGGGACGGGGCGCGATCGCGTCGCTGCGGTGGCTCGGCGGCGCTGCTCCGCCGGCCTCGGCGAGCGCGCGGCGGCGGCGCCGGGCATCCCCTGGACCGAGTACCTGCCGGCGATGCCGAGCCCGTCGCAGACCGCAGCCGAACCGGGTCGCGCACTGCAAGCGGGCGAGGTTGCGCTGCGTGCGTCTGCAGATCAGGCGGATGCGCGACGCTTGCAGGCGCGGCTCGGGTGCGACCACAAGGCGGTGCTTCGCGACCACGTACCTCGAGCTGACGAGGACGGTCGCGCGACGCGCTGCGTGAGCCAACCCGGCGCCTGCTGCGCTGGCCGAAGTTCTTCTTCCGCGAGGACGCGCTGTTCGCGAACGTCTACTTCCGCAGCGTGCGCGCACTGGGAGCGGGGCACGAGAGGTCCCGCGAGGCGTGGCGGATCGCCTTCGAGACCGCCGAGAACGGGGAGGTCACCGGCGCGCAGGACATGCTGCTCGGGATCAACGCGCACGTGCAGAACGACATGCCGTTCGTGCTCGCCCGGCTCGGCCTGCGCGATCGCCGAGGCGACGCTCGCGGAAGCCCGACCACGACCTCGTCAACCACGTGCTCGACCACCGGCTACGAGCCGGTGGTCGGACAGGTCGGCGAGCGCTACGACTCGAACATGTCGGCTCACCAACCCGACCGGCGTTCCGGCCGACGACGTCGCCGGCCTCGAGATCGTGCGCGAGTGGCGCGAGCAGGTGTGGCGCAACGCCGAGCGGCTCGTGAACGCGAACAGCGACGCCGAGCGGGCGGCGATCGCCGCGGAGATCCAGAGCCTACGCCGCCGAGTGGGCACGGGCGATCGCCGGCGACCCCGTTCCCGGGCGCGCGCGAATCGCGCGACGCCTACTGCGCTCGGCAATCGGCGGCTGAGCGCCGCTGCTTCGCCCGCTCGCTGTACGAACATGTGTTCGTGACCGTGATGAGCTCGAATCAAAAGGGGGCGATCGCAGAGCTCGCGATCGCGCTGCATGCGTCGCGGCTTGGGATCTCGGTTCTACGGCCTCAGACCGAAGGGCTGCGCTACGACCTCGTCTTCGACGCGGCGGGCCGGCTCATGCGGGTGCAGTGCAAGTGGGCGACACGAAGGGGCGACGTCGTGAGGGTCCCGATGCGCGGCTCCTATCACTCACCGGTCAGGGGCTACGTCCGCAGCACCTACGCGAGTGACGAACTCGACGGAATAGCCGCGTACTGCGAGGAGCTGGACCGGGTCTACTGGCTGCCGATTGCGCGCTTTGACGAGCAGACGCACGTCAACCTGCGCCTCGCTCCCGCCAGGAACAACCAACGAGGTGGCGTTAACATGGCCGCCGACTACGAACTCGGGGCTGTAGCTCAGCTGGGAGAGCGCCTCGCTGGCAGCGAGGAGGTCGGGGGTTCGATCCCCCAGCTCCATCGGTCGGCCGACCACGGTCGGCGCGCACGAGTACCGCGAGCGGTTCGGGTGGTACCTGGAGCGGGCCGCCGCCGGCGAGTCGTTTCTGATCACCCGCCGGGGCAGGCCCTGTGCCCGCCTGACGCCGCCGGCGCGGCGTGACCTCTCCGATCCCCCGGCTACTCCTCGACCCCCGCCGCGGCGAGCGCCTCGGCGTGCGAGGCTAGGCGGTCATCGCCGATGATCAGCCCGCCGCGGGCCTCGACGATCGCGGCGAACGGGGCCTTGAAGGAGGCGCCGCCGGTCGCGGCGGTACCGGTCTGCGTGCCGAGGGCGACCACCCGGCCCTCGTCCACGTCCACGGCCGCTCGAGGACGACGCGCGCGTCCGGGACCGCCTCGACGTAGCTCTCCGCCCAGCGCCGGACGCCGGCAGGGCCGCGAAAGGCGCCCTCGATCGCCGAGCGCTGGGCAACGATCACGCACTCCGGGCTCGTCATGGCGACGATCGCGTCGTAATCGCGGCGGTTGAAGTGCTCTGAGAGCTCGCGCACGGCCGCGGCGATCTTCCTTTCGGACATCGGCCGGAAGTATCGCCGGTGGGCGGAGGGAGGCGGCGCAGGGCGACGCGACCGCTCGTCCGTGTGGCGCGGGGTTGCGCCGGTGATCCTCGACCGGCGCGTCACCGCGCGCTCGTCACTACGGTTCCGCTCCGCTGATCGGCCGGCAAGAGAACCCGAAGAGAGGATCGATCGAACTTGAGCGCCCGTTTCCGCACCGGCGCCACCGCGGTGGCGATCGTGGCCGCCTGGCTCGTGGCCCTCGCCCCGTCGGCCGGGGCGGCGATCCCCTCGGTCTTCGACGGCGCCGTCGAGTGCGCGCCTGACGGCTCGGTCCGCTTCTGCGGCGCGAGCCCCTCGACGGTCGCCGACCTTCGACGGCGCGCCGATCGACGTCAACGTCGGCTTCCCGCCCGCGCCCGCGCGCGGGCCCGACGGCGACTTCCCGCTGGTCATGGCATCTTCCACGGCTGGGGCGGCTCGAAGATCGGCGCTGACGGCTCGAGCGGCCTGGGCCGACGACGGCTACGCCGTCTTCTCGATGAGCGACCGCGGCTGGGGCAACTCGTGCGGCGGCACGACCCGAAGCGGCTCACCGCCGGTCTGCGCGCAACGGCTACAACCACCTGATGGACACCCGCTTCGAGGTGCGCGACGCGCAGGAGCTTCGCGGCGCTCGCTGGCCGACGACGGGCGATCGCCGATCGACCCGCAGCGCGATCGGCGCGACCGGCGGCTCCTACGGCGGCGGCATCTCGATGGCGCTCGCGCGCGCTCAAGGACCGCAAGATGCTCCCCGACGGCACGCTCGTGCCCTGGACGAGCCCGGGCGGCAAGCCGATGCAGATCGCCGCGGCGCAGCCCGACATCCCGTGGACCGACCTCGCCTACTCGCTGCATGCCGAACGGCCACACGCTCGACTACGTCGCCGACGCCCCCTACTGGCGCGCGAGCCGGATCGGCGTGATGAAGCAGTCGTTCGTGAGCCGGCCTCTACGGCACCGGGCACGCGCCGCAGCAACTACGCGCCCGCCGGCACCGATCCCGACGCCGACCTCGACAGGCTGGTACGCGCTGATCAACGCCGGCGAGCCCTACGACTCGAACCCGCTCTCCGAGGACATCGTCGACGAGATCACCACGCACCACTCCACCTACTACATCGACGACTCGGTCGGCGCCGGCGCCGCTGCTGATCTCCAACGGCTGGACCGACGACCTGTTCCCGGCCGACGAGGCGATCCGCTTCTACAACCGCACCCGCGCCGAGCACCCGGGACGCCGATCTCGCTGATCTTCATCGACCACGGCCACCAGCGCGGCCAGAACAAGGCCGGCCGACGCGCGCCTGCTCGCAGCCGCCAGCGCAGGCCTGGTTCGACCACTACGTGCAAGGGCGCCGGCGCGACAGCCCGTCCAGCGGCGTCGAGACGCTGACCCAGACCTGCGGCGAACCCTCGGCGGCGCGACCGGTCCTTCGACGACCCGCACCGACGCCCTTCCGCGCCCCGAGCTGGGCGGCGATCGCCCCCGGTGAGGTCCGCCTCGAGCGCGGCGGCGGCGAAGACGATCGCGCCCGCGGTCAGCGACCCGGCGGCGGGCCAGGCCTTCGACCCGATCGCGGCGGCGGCGCCTGCGCGACCGCCGCGCGGCGCCGACCAGGCGGGCACGGCCACCTACCGCCTCGCCCGCGGCGCCGGCGGGCGGCTACACGCTGATGGGCTCGCCGACGGTCGTCGCCGACATCGCCTCCGCCGGCCCGACCTCGCAGATCGCCGCGCGCCTGCTCGACGTCGACCCGGACGGCCGGCGAGACGCTCGTCGCGCGCGGCCTCTACCGGCCCGGCGATCGGCGCGGACGCGACCGCGCAGGTCTTCCAGCTGCACCCGAACGGCTGGCGGTTCGCGGCAGGGCCACATCGCCAAGCTCGAGCTGCTGCCCGCCGACAGCCCCTACGGGCGCGCCTCGAACGGCCAGGCGCCGGTCACGGTCTCGAACCTCGAGCTGCGCCTGCCGGTGCTCGAGGCGCCGGGCGGGGCCGCCGGTCCACCCGCCGGCGCCGAAGGTGGTGCCGCCCGGCTACCAGTCTCGCCGCCGACTACCTGCCCTCGGTCACCCCGCCTCCGCCGCCCCCTGATCCCGAGCCCGCCCCGCTCCCTGGCCCGCAGGAGGATTCGCAGCCCGGCTCCGGCCCCGGCGCCCGCCCGGGCGCCTGCGGGCGAGCGTCGATCGTCGGCACCCGCAAGGCCGACAGCCTTCTCGGCAGCTCCGCCGCGGACGTGATCCGCGCAAAGCGCGGCGCCGACCGGATCAAGGCCGGCAACGGGGACGACTGCGTGATCGCGAACTCCGGCCGCGATCGGGTCAGCGCCGGCGCGGGAGACGATCTCGTGCGCGGCGGCGCCGGCAACGATCGGATCGTCGCCGGCGCCGGCGACGACCTCATCCTCTGCGGGCGGCGGTCGCAAGGATGTCGCCCTCGTCGGCCCCGAGGACCGCGTCCGCGGCTGCGAGCGCGTCCGCCGCCGCTGACCGGCACGGGATACCCTGCCCCGATGAAGCGGCTCGCAGATGGCGTCTGGCAGCTCCGCGGCTTTCCGCCGAACGGGATCAACGTCTTCCTGATCGACGACGTCGTGATCGACGCCGCCACCCGCTACGAGAGCAGACGGATCCTCCAGCAGTTGCGCGGCCACGACGTCGCCGCCCACGCGCTCACCCACGCCCATCCCGATCACCAGGGAGCCAGCCGGCGAGTCTGCACCGAGCTCTCCGTGCCCTTCTGGGTCGGCGAGCGCGACGCCGACGCAGCCGAGGATCCGAGCCTGATCGGGGCGCGGCAGCCGCGCCATCCGATCGCGCAGTTCTTCGTCAAGACCTGCACCGGCCCGGGACATCCGGTCGACCGGAAGCTCCGCGAGGGAGACAGCGTCGGCAGCTTCACCGTGCTCGACGTGCCGGGGCACTCGCTCGGCCACGTCGCCTTCTGGCGTGAGTCCGATCGCGTCCTCGTCGCCGGCGACGTGCTCAACACCGCCGATCCGATGACCCTGATCCCCGGCCTGCGCGAGCCGAAGCGCTACTTCACCCCCGACCCGGAGACCAATCGCAGGTCGCTGAAGCGCCTCGGCGAGCTCGAGCCGAGTCTCGTCCTCGTTGGCCACGGGCCGCCCTACCGCGACACCCGCAAGTTCGTCGAGTTCTGCGCCTCGCTCTAGCTCGAGCGCGCGGACTCGCGGCCGCCGCTCACGAGTCGGCGCCGCCCTCGGCGGCGTGTGCCGCCTCGCAGCGCTCGCCGACCGTTTCCAGCGTCTTGCGGATCTCGCACGGGTTCGCGCCGAGCGCCGGAAGGAAGTCCTCGGCGACCCCGCGGGCGTAGACCGGCCACATCCGGTCGAGCATCTCGGCGCCCTCCTCGGTGAGCTGAACATGAAGGCTCCGCCGGTCCGTCGGGCACTGCACCCGCCGCACCAGCCCCGCCGCCTCGATCCGATCGAGCAGCGGCTGAGGCCGCTGTTCGAGATCAGGATCCGCTCGGCGATCTCGACCTGTTTCAGGCGCGATCCGAGGGGGCGTCGCGAAGCGCGGCGAGCACGTCGTACCAGGTGAGCGGGGGTAGGCCGGCCTCGTCGAGATCGCGAGCGATTCGTCGCAGCATCGTCGAGTGCGCGCGCAGAAAGGCCCTCCACGCCGCGAGTTGCTCCTCGTCGATCCCCGTGGCGGGCGGCCCGGATGCGGTGGTGGCCTCGCTCATGGCGCTCAGTCTAGCGGATAGTTGACACAACAACTGTTGCTGGTACACTGTTGCTGTGTCAACAGTTGAAACCTCAACAAAAAGGAGCCTCCGATGACCACAGCAACCGAGCAGCTCGTTCCGAGCGGCACCTGGACCGCCGATGCACTGCACTCGAACGCCGGGTTCGAGGTCGATCACGCCGGCATCACGGCCTTTCGCGGCGGCTTCAAGCCGGTCGACGCGAGGCTGATCTCCGACGAGGCCGGGATCGCGCTCGAGGGCGCCGTCGCGGTCGAGAGCATCTCGATCGACGACGACGCGGTGCGCCCGCACCTGCTCTCCCCGGAGTTCTTCGACGCCGAGCGCAACCCCCAGGTCGCCTACCGGTCGACCGAGATCGCGGGCTCCCCCGACCGGCTCACCGTCAAGGGCGAGCTCTCGATGGCCGGGATCACCCTGCCGGTCGAGGCAAGCGGTCGCCTGCGCGGACCGGTGCCTGCCCCCGGGGGCGGCCAGAAGCTCGCGCTCGCGCTCGAGACCACCGTCGATAGGACCGCCTTCGGAATGCTCTGGCAGATGGAGTTCCCCGGCGGGGGCAAGGCGCTCGGCGAGGACGTCCGGCTCGTCGTCGAGATCGAGTTCAACCTCGAGGGCTGATCGCGATGCGGATCCTCGCTATCGCGGGCAGCCTGCGGGCCGGCTCCCACAACCATCGCCTGCTCCGCCATGTGGCGGAGCAGGCGCCGGCCGGGGTCGAGGTCAGCTTCTGGGATGGCCTCCGCGCGATCCCGCCCTACGACGCCGACGAGGACGTCGAGCCGGCGCCCCGGCCGGTCGCCGCCCTGCGCGCCGCGGTCGCCGAGGCCGACGGCCTGCTCTTCGCCACCCCCGAGTACAACTCGTCGCTCCCCGGCGTGCTCAAGAACGCGATCGACTGGGCCTCCCGCCCGCGGGCGGCGACGCCGCTTCAGAACAAGCCCGCCGCGGTGATCGGCGCGACCACCGGCCGCTTCGGCGCCATCCGCGGCCAGGCGGAGCTTCGCAAGGTGCTCGCCTCCACCGGGGCCCGGGTGATCGACCTCGAGCTGCCGCTCGCGCGCGCCGACGAGGCGTTCAACGCCGACGGCAGCCTGGTCTCCGCCGAGCTCGAGGCCCGGGGCGCCGAGATCCTCGATGCCCTGATCGGCTCGATCGCCGAGCGGGCCGAGCTCCTCGCCGCCGCCTGACCCCCGACCGACCGCCCGCCCGCAACCGCTGGTCACTGAGCTACCCCCTGGTGTCGCTCAGTGACCAGCGATCTCAGGGGGCGGGGAGCGTCCCGGCTCGAACCCTAGAATCGCCGCGGTGGATCGCTATGACCCGGAGCAGATCGAGGCGCGCTGGCAGCGCGTCTGGGCCGAGGAGCGCACCTGGGAGGTGCCGAACCCCGGCGAGCCCGGGTTCGACGATTCGAAGCCGAAGGCGTACGTGCTCGAGATGCTGCCGTATCCCTCCGGCGAGCCCCACGTCGGCCACCTGAAGAACTACGCGCTCGGCGACGCGATCGCCCACTTCCGGCGCCGGAACGGGATCCAGATCATCCACCCGATGGGCTACGACGCCTTCGGCCTCCCGGCCGAGAACAACGCGATCAAGACCGGCAAGCACCCTCGCGACGCGACCTGGGAGTCGATCGAGGCGTTCCGCGCGCCAGTTGCGCTCCTGGGGCATCTCGATCGACTGGACCCGCGAGATCGCGACCCACGAGCCCGAGTACTACCGCTGGACCCAGTGGATCTTCCTGCGCCTGTTCGAGCGCGGGCTCGCCTACCGGCGCGAGGCGCCGGTCCAGTGGTGCCCGGTGGACCAGACCGTGCTCGCCAACGAGCAGGTGATCGACGGGCGCTGCGAGCGCTGCGGCAGCGCGGTCGAGTCGCGCGACCTCGAGCAGTGGTTCTTCAAGATCACCGAGTACGCCGACCGCCTCCTCGCCGACTTCGAGCTGCTCGAGTCCTGGCCCGAGCACGTCGTGACGATGCAGCGCAACTGGATCGGCCGCTCCGAGGGCGCCGAGGTGATCTTCAGGTGCGAGGAGCTCGGAATCGACTTCCCGGTCTTCACGACCCGCCCCGACACCCTCTTCGGCGCGACCTTCTTCGTGCTCGCCCCGGAGCACCCCGATCTCGAGCGGCTGGTCGGCGGGCACCGGCAACGAGGGCCGGGTCCGCGAGTACGTCGAGGCGGCCGCGCGCGAGTCGAGTGCCGAGCGCGGCGACGAGGCCCGGCCGAAGACCGGCGTGCCGCTCGGGCGCACCGTCACCAACCCGGTCAACGGCGAGGAGATCCCGATGTTCGTCGCCGACTACGTGCTGATGGAGTACGGCACCGGCGCGCTGATGGCGGTGCCCGCCCACGACGGCCGCGACTACGACTTCGCCACCGCCTTCGATCTGCCGATCCGCCCGGTAGTCGCGCCGCGCGGCGCCGAGGCCGAGCCGTCGATCGACGAGCCCTTCCTGGGGCACGGCGACGACGACGTGCTCGTCCACTCGGGCGAGTTCGACGGGCTCGGGTCCCGCGAGGCGGCCAGGGCCGATCGTCGCCTGGCTCGAGCGGCGCGGCGTCGGCCGAGCCGCGGTCAACTACCGGCTTCGCGACTGGCTGCTCTCGCGCCAGCGCTACTGGGGCTGTCCGATCCCGATCGTCCACTGCGAGCGCGACGGCCTCGTGCCGGTGCCCGACGACCAGCTGCCGGTCGAGCTGCCCGAGGTCGAGGACTATCGCGCCGAAGGGCAAGAGCCCGCTGGCGGCGGTCGAGGACTGGGTGGCGACGAGCTGCCCGCGCTGCGGCGGGCCGGCGCGCCGCGAGACCGACACGATGGACACCTTCGTCGACTCGTCCTGGTACTTCCTGCGGTACCTCGACGCCCACAACGCCGAGCGGCCCTGGAGCCGCGACGCGGCCGACCACTGGATGCCCGTCGATCAGTACATCGGCGGCGTCGAGCACGCGATCCTGCACCTGCTCTACGCGCGCTTCTTCTGCAAGGCGCTCTCCGACCTCGGAGAGCTCGACGTCCAGGAGCCCTTCATCAACCTGTTCACGCAGGGGATGATCACCCGCGACGGCGCGAAGATGTCGAAGTCGAAGGGCAACACGGTCAGCCCGCGGGACTACGTCGCGCGCTACGGAGCCGACGCCACCCGCACCTACATCTGCTTCATGGGCCCGCCCGAGCGCGGCGGCGACTGGACCGACGAGGGCGTCGAGGGCGTCCACCGCTTCCTCTCCCGGCTCTGGCGCCTCGAGGAGGAGGTGCTCGAGAGGACGAGCGCGGCCGAGCGCCCGGCCGCCACCGAGGGCGACGCGCGCGCCCTGCTCGCCAAGGCCCACTGGGCGATCGAGAAGGCGACCACGGACATGGGCGGAGTTCCAGATCGCACACCGCGATCGCCGCGGTGATGGAGCTGGTCAACGACGCCTACCGGCTCAAGGACGGGCTCTACGAGGACCCGGCCGGCGCGGCGGCGGTCCGCTTCGCGACGGCCACCGCGGCCTCGCTGATCTTCCCGTTCGCGCCGCACCTCGGCGCCGAGGTCTTCGAGGCGATCGAGGGCCGGCGGGTCTGGGAGGAGCCCTGGCCGAGCGCGGATCCCGGCCTGCTCGAGAGCGACACCTTCACCCTCGTCGTCCAGGTGAACGGCAAGCGCCGCGACCAGATCGTCGCCGCGGCCGCGGCCACCGAGGAGGAGATCCTCGCCCTCGCCCGCGCCAGCGAGAACGTCCGCAGGCACGTCGACGGCAAGCAGGTCGTCAAGGAGATCGTCGTCCCCGGAAAGCTCGTCAACCTCGTCGTTCGCTGAGGCGCCGGGTCGCGCCCGGCGGGCCGTGCAGCACGGTCGCCACGCCCGCCGCGCCCGTCGTTTGTTTGCAAATCTCGGTCCGGCGAGAGCACTTCTGATACAAAACGCATCGTGCTGGTCAGGCGCCTCGCGGATGCCGCCGTAATCGAGGTCCACGGACTTCGGCCCCACATCCTCATGGACGCGGGCGAGCTCGGCGCGCGCCACGTCTCCGTCAACTGGCTCGAGGTGCCGAGCGGCGTCTCCGAGGAGCTGCGCTCCCACGAGGAGTCCGAGCAGGTCTACGTCGTCGTCGCCGGCTCGGGGACGATGACCGCCACGGGCGACACGCGCCGCCTCGAGGTCGGCGATCTCGTCCTGATCCCGCCCGCGACCGAGCATGCGGTCGCCAACGACGGCGATATGTCGCTCACCCTCGTCTCCGTGCAGTCCCCGGCGGTCTCCGCGGACGAGCTCTACAGCCGCCGGCTCGCCGCCCAGGCGAGCGGCTACGACGACGAGGACTACGAGTAGGCCGGCGGCGGGGTGGTCCGTCGCCGCGTCATCGTCCACGGGCGCGTCCAGGGCGTGTGGTTTCGCGACACCACCCGCCGGGTCGCCGTCTCGCACGACGTCGCCGGATGGGCCCGCAACCGTGCCGACGGCACCCTCGAGGCCGTCTTCGAGGGTGAGCAGCAGGCGGTCGACGCGTTGCTCTCCTTCGTCGCCGAGGGCCCAGAGCGGGCCGAGGTCGAGCGGGTCGAGTGCTTCGAGGAGGATCCGGCCGGGGAGCGCGGCTTCCTGATCGAGTAGGGCGCGCTTTCGGCCCTGACCGTCCGCCACCGATGAACTCGCGGTGGTGAAGCTCGGTGGGTGTCCGAGCTCAGCCGCCCCCAGCTCCTCGTCTACGCGGCGATCGCGGTCGCGCTGCTGCTGATCGGCGCCCGCTGGGTTCGCGGCGACGGGTCCTCCGAGGCTGCCGACGGGCGCCCGTCGGCGCTCGCAGGTGGCGGCGAGGCCGGGTTCGAGATCGAGCGGGGCGGGGGAGAGCTCGTCGTCCACGTCGCCGGCGCGGTCCGCCGATCCCGGCGTCTACCGGCTGCCCGGTGGGGCGCGGGTCGCCGACGCGATCGAGCGCGCCGGCGGCGCCGCCGAGGGCGCGGTCCCTGATGCGATCAACCTCGCCGCGCCGCTCGCCGACGGCCAGCAGGTCGTCGCTTCCGAGCCGGCGAACGGCGGGCGGGGGTGCCTCGGCCACCGCCGACGGCCCGATCAGCCTCGGCATGGCGACGGTCGAAGAGCTCGAGACGATCGAGGGGATCGGCCCGGTCACCGCCGCGGGCATCATCGAGTACCGCGACGAGCACGGCGGGGTCGCCTCGATCGATCAGCTCGACGAGATAGGCGGGATCGGGCCGGCGACGATGGAGGCGCTTCGCGACGGGCTCCAGCCCTAGCGCGGCTCTAGCGGTTCGCTGGCGCTTCACGGGGCTCGGCGGGCTCTGCGCCGGGCTGTTCGCCTCCGCGCTCCTCACGGCCCCGCCGCAGCCGCGCCCGGCGGCGCTCGCGGGCCTGCTCGCGCTGCTCGCGCTCGCGCTCCTGCGCCCAGCCCGCCGCACCGTCGCGCCATGGCTGCTCGCGATCGCGCTCGCAGCCGCCGCCCTCGGGGTCGCGATCGGCGCGGCGCGATTGGGGGCGATCGACTCCGAGTCGCTTCAGGCCGAGCCGGGCGCCCGCGCCGAGCTGACCGGCCACGTCAGCGCGCCGCCCAGGCGCGCCGACGGCGAGCTCCGGGTCCGTGTCGAGACCGCCTCGGGGCGGACCCTGGTCGAGGCGCCCGATTCCGCGGTGGACCTCCCGACCGGCGCCGAGGTCCGCGCGGCGGGCGTCTTCCGCGCGCCGGCGAGGTGGGAGCGCGAGTACCTGCGACGGATCGGCGTCAGCTCGGTGCTCAGCGCGCGGGCGATCGCGCTCACCGGCGATCGGCGCGGGGGCTCGCCGGCGCCTTCGACACGATCCGCTCCCGCGCCGCACGAGCCCTGGGCTCGGGCACGACCGAGTCCGGCGAGGCCCTGCTGCGCGGCTTCGTGATCGGCGAGGACGATCGCATCGCCCCCGCGATCGTCGAGCAGTTCAAGCGCTCCGGGCTCGCCCACCTGCTCGCGGTCAGCGGCCAGAACGTGCTGCTGCTCTCGGCGCTTGCGCTCGCCTGCCTGATCGCGCTCGGGGTGCCGCTGCGCTGGCGGCTGGCGTGGCTTCTGGCGCTGATCGCCGTCTACGTGCCGGTGGCCGGAGGCGGGCCGTCGATCCAGCGCGCCGGGATCATGGGCGCCGCGGGAGTGGTCGCGACCCTGGCGACCAGGCCGGCCTCGCGGTGGTACGCGCTCGGCCTCGCCGCCGCCGTCACCCTCGCGATCAATCCGCGGGTCAGCGCCGACCCGGGCTGGCAGCTCAGCTTCGCCGCCGTCATCGGCATCTTCCTGCTCTCGGAGCCGCTCGCCCGCCTGCTCGGGGGCGCCCGTCCGGGGATCCGCGGCGCGCTCGCCCAGGGAGCGGCGCTGACCGTGGCGGCAACCCTGGCGACGGCGCCGATGATGGCGGCTCACTTCGGCACCGCCGCGCTGCTGGCGCTGCCGGCGAACCTGCTCGCGGCCCCGGCGGTCGCCCCGGTGATGTGGCTGGGGATGGCGATCGCCGCGCTGGGTCAGCTCGGCTGGGTGCCGGTCGAGCCGCTGAGCGCGCTCGCCGGGATCCTGGCCGGCTTCGTCGCCCAGGTGGCGGCCTGGTTCGCCGCGCCCGGCTGGGCGCTAGCCGAGGTCGAGCTCGGGGGGCCGCTTCCGCTCGCGCTCGCCTACGCCGCCCTCGCCGCCCTGACGGCCCTGCTGCTTCGCTGGAGTGCGCGCCGCCGGGCGCTCGGCATCGCTCCGGCGGGGCGGCGCGTGGCGCTGGCGGCGGCGCTTGCCGGCCTGCTGCTCGTCGCCGGCCACGGCGGCGGTGCCCCGGCGGGAAGCTTCGCGGGTCTTCGGGTCAGCTTCCTCGACGTCGGTCAGGGGGACGCGATCCTGCTCCAGCCGCCCGGGCGCGCGCCCACGCTGATCGACGCCGGGCTCGATCGGGCCGGAGTCGCCGAGCGGCTCGAGCAGCTCGGGGTGAGGCGGCTCGGGGCGCTCATCGCGACCCACCCGGAGGCCGATCACGTCGGCGGGGTGCCGGCCGTGCTCGCGGGCACGCCGACGAAGCGACTGATCTTCGCCAGGCGCGACCCGCGCACGATCGCGGCGGCGCGGGCTGCGGGGGCCCGCCCGACCCGGGTCGCCGCGGGCGATCGCTGGCGCCAGGGCGCGATGAGGCTCGAGGTCATCTGGCCGCCTCGCGAGCGGCTCGCGGCGGCGCGGGCGGCCGCGGGGCGCGCCGGCGACCCGAACGCCCTCGCCGTGGTCGTGGTGATCCGCTGGCACGGCTTCGGCCTGCTGCTCGCGGCCGACGCGGAGAGTGAGCTGGCGCCCTTCGCAAGCGGCCCGGTGGACGTGCTCAAGGTCGCCCATCACGGCAGCGAGGACGCGGGCCTCGATCGGCTGCTCGACGCCGCCCGGCCGCGGCTCGCGGTGATCTCCGTGGGATCCCCGAACCCCTACGGCCACCCCGCGCCGGCGACGCTCGAGGCGCTCGCTGCGGCGGGGGTCGAGGTTCTGCGCACCGACCTCGAGGGGACGGTCACGCTCGAGGTGAGCGGTGACGCCTGGTCGGTGCGGTAGGGTGCCGCCGTCGCGACCCGGACGGCCGGGGATCCGCGCGGCGTGACCAGCTACACAGAGGGAGATCTAAAAGAGATGGAAGCCAGCGGTACCCCGGCCTCACCCGCCCAGCCCCCGGCGCCGCCGCCCGCGCCCGCCGCCGACGACGGGAAGTCGAGCGGAGGGATCCGGCTGCTCGCGGTCGTGCTCGCCCTCGCCCTCGCGTTCGGCGCCGCGGTGATGATCATCCTGCCACTGAACCCCGACGACACGCCGCGCTGCGACCAGCTCGCCGAGGCGCTTGCAGCCGGCGAGTGCTTCGACCTCTCGAAGGGGCAGCAGCTGATCCAGAACATCCTCGCGTGGCCGGCGGGCATCCTCGGCGCCATCGGAGCGCTGCTCTGCCTCTACCTGGCCGCGACCGGCCGCGCCGCCGCGACGGTCAAAAAGGTGACGATTCCGGCGGTCGTGCTCGGCCTGCTCGCCGTCGTGGTCGGGCAGGTCTAGGGCGATCGCCGAATCCACCGGCGCCGTCGAGGCGACCGAGAGGCTCGACGGCACCTGGAGGGCGCTCGCCGGCGTGCTCGCCGCGGCGCTGGTGTTCGCGGCGGTCGTGCTGGGCCTGAACTCGATCGACGTCGCCGACTCGGTCAGCTGCTCGGATCGCGCCGAGATCCGCGCGGCGGCCGCGAAGTCGGAGACGGTCGAGTGCTTCGACGGCTCCGACGCGGCGAAGTCGGCGACCGTCTTCCTCGGTTTCGCGAGCGCCGCCCTCGCCTTGATCGGGGCGATTGGCGCGCTCATCATGGCGCTGCGGGCGCGGATGAACGGCTACCTGATGCCGGCGACGGTCGGCGCGCTGGTGCTCGGAGCGGCGGCGATCGTCGTCAACAATCTCTGAGCCGGGCCCGGTACGGCGGAATAGACTCGCCGGACCTTGAGCGACGCGTCAGAGAGCCGTTCAGAAGCCGCGGCGATCGATCCCGCGTACCTGATCGCGGGGACCGACGAGGCGAAGATCGACGCGGCCGTCGCCAGGCTTCGAGCTCGCGCCGAGGCCGACGGCGGGCCCGAATCGCTGGAGGCGTTCGCGGCGCGCGGCCCGGCGAGCGGGCCCGATCCCGAGGCCCTCGCCGCCGCGGTCCCCGCGATGTCGCTGATCGGCGGGCGGCGCTACCTGCTCGCCGACGGAGTCGAGCGCTGGAGCGCAAAGCAGGCGGAGCCTGTGGTCGCGGCCCTCGCGGAGCTCCCCGAGGAGACCACGGTGGTGCTGGTCTCGCGCGAGCAGCCGCCGAAGCTGCGCGCCCCGAAGCGCCTCGCCGACGCCGTGGTCGGGGCCGGGGGAAAGCTGCTCAGCTACCAGGCGCCGAAGGCGCGAGCCCTGCCGGCCTGGCTTCGCGAGGAGGCTCGCCGCCGCGGCTTCGAGCTCGACACGGACGCCGCGACCCTGCTCGTCGAGCGGCTCGGCGAGGGGACCACCCGATTGACGACCGAGCTCGACCGGCTGGCCCTGTGGGCTGAGCCGGGGGGCCGGGTCGCGCTTGCCGATCTGGAGGAGATGATCGCCGACACCTCCGAGGAGGTCTCGTGGGCGCTCTCCGACGCGATCGTCGATCGCGACCCCGCCGCCGCGCTGAGCGCCGCCGAGCGGCTCGCGGGGCAGGGCGAGGCGATCACGCCGCTGATCTACGGGGTGGCGAAGCGCCTTCGCGAGGCGGCGATGGCGATCGACGGCCTCGAGGCGGGTGAGTCGCCCGCCTCTGTCGAGGCGGGTCTGCCGATGCATCCCTACGCCGCGAAGCTGCTGGTCAGGCGGGTGCGCGAGCGCTCGCCGCGTGAGCTGCACGCGGCCACCTGCGCGATCGCCGATCTCGAGTGGTGGACGAGGGGCGGCTCGGACTACCCGGAGCCGGTCGCGATCACGCTCGCTATCCGGCGCGCATGCGGCTCGGCGCGCCGCGCGGCGTGAGCTTCGGCGCGATCGGGGGCGCTACGCGGAGGCGATCCGAGCGGCGCGGGACTTCTTGCGAGCGCCGGTGTTCGCGTGCATCGCGCCCTTCTGGATCGCCTTGTCGATCCGCGAGACGAGCAGCCGGTGCTCGGCCTCCGCGGTGGCGGCGTCGCCCTCGCCGGCTGCGGCCTCGAGACGCCGGAAGTGCGTCTTGACCGCGCTGGTGAGGCGCCGGTTCTCGTCGTGCTCTCGCTGCGAGCGCGCGTTCCGCTTTCTCTGTGAGGCGATGTTGGCCATTTCGCGACGGCGGACTATAGCGGCGGTCGCGCGGTGAACGACTGGGGTGACTTCGACTGGGAGGCGCGAGGCCGCCCGAAGCGGCCCCGGCCCCGCCCTGGCGAGCCGCCCGCGGAGGAAGGGGGCGAGCCGTCTCCCCGGGGGGCCTCGGCCGCGGATCCCCCGGCGGCGGGCCCGCTCGAGCCCGAGCCCGCGGACGCAGCCGACGCCGCCGGCTCCCAGCGCTCGGGGCGCCTCGCGCGCTCGACCGCCTTCTTCTCGATCGCGACGGCGTTCTCGCGCGTCGCGGGCCTGGTCCGAGAGATCGTCGCCGCGAGCTACTTCGGGACCCGGGGGCCGATGTCGGCGTTCACGATCGCCTTCCTCGTCCCCAACACCGTGCGCAGCCTGTTCGCCGACGCCGCCATCCAGGCCGCGTTCGTGCCGGTGTTCACCGAGGAGCTCGAGCGCGGCCGGCGGCGCGAGGCCTTCCACCTCGCCTCGACCCTGCTCTACCTCGTCGCGCTGATCCTCGGCCTGCTGACGGTCCTGTTCATCCTGATCGCGCCGCTGTTGACGCCGCTGTTCGCCCCCGGGTTCGAGGGCGGGCTGCTCGATCTGACCGTCTCGCTGTCGCGTCTTCTCTTCCCGATCCTGTTGCTGCTCGGCGTCACCGGCGTGGTCGTCGGCGTGCTCAACAGCTACGACCGCTTCAGCGTGTTCGCGATCGCGCCGTTCTTCTGGAACGTCGCGATCATCGCCGTGCTCGTCGGGCTCGCCCCCGTCTTCCCCGACCGCGACCAGATCTACGCCTACGCGATCGGCGTCCTCGTCGGCACCGTGGTCCAGCTGGTGATGCTCGTCCTCGACCTGAGGAACACCCCGTACGGGGTCCGTCGCGTCTTCCTCTCGCTTGCCCGGACCCGCTTCAGCGAGGCGATTCGCGACACCGATGTCCGCCGTGTGCTGATCCTGATGCTGCCGGTGACGATCAGCCTCGGCCTGATCAACCTCAACCTGCTCGTCAACAGCTTCTTCGCTTCGCTGATCAACGACGAGGCGGTGGCGGCGATCGACAAGGCGTTCCGCATCTACATGCTTCCCCAGGGCGTCTTCTCCGTCGCGGTCACGACGGTCCTCTTCCCGACCCTCTCGCGCTACGCGGCGCGCGCCGAGTTCGAGGAGTTGCGGGCGACGATGGCGAACGGGATGCGCCAGATCCTGCTCCTGCTGATCCCCGCGACGGCGGCGATCCTGGTGCTCGCCGAGCCGATGGTGCAGCTCATCTACGAGCGCGGGGCCTTCGACGCGGAGAGCACCGATCTGGTCACCGAGGGGCTGTTCTGGTTCGCCTTCTCGCTGCCCTTCAACGGGCTCTTCCTGCTGCTCACCCGGACCTTCTTCAGCCTGCAGCGTCCCTGGGTTCCCTCGGCGATCGCCGGGGTCAACCTGGCGATCACGGCGCTCTTCTCGGGCCTGCTCTACTCGCGCTTCGGGATCGGCGGGATCGTCGCCGCGACCGTGATCGCGACCGCGACCAGCGTGCTCGCCCAGGCGCTGATCCTGCGCAAGCAACTGGGCGGGCTCGAGCTCGTCCGGCTCGCCTGGACGGCGCTCGCGGTGCTCGTCGCCTCGGTGCTGCTCGCGGCGATCAGCTACGGCGTCTGGTCACCGCTGCGTGACCTCCTCGGTGACGGGCTGGCCGCGCAGATCGTCTCCCTGAGCGCCGGGCTTGCGATCGGCGCGGTGGTCTACGGGATCGCGATCACCTTCCTGCGCATCCCGGAGGCCACTCAGATCTGGCGCCTCTTCCGCCGCCGTGCGAGCTGATCGCCGGGGCGCTCGGGGTCGCATATGGTCTGAGGGCGATGCCCCGCTCTCGAAGCCTTCACCCGCTGCGCTCCTCTGAGCGGACCCGCGTCGAGCGTCGCGACGAGGCGATCGGCGCCTCCGCGATCGGCGCCTCGGCGATCGGCGCGCGAGCGATCGGCGCGAAGGCGATCGGGGCGCTGGCGATCGGATCGCTGGCCCTCGGGGCGGGGGCGATCGGGGCGCTGGCGATCGGCCGTCTCCGGGTGAGACAGGCCCACCTCGGCAGGGTGAGGATCGACGCGCTCGAGGTCGACCGGCTGGTCGTCGGCGAGCTAGAAGTGCGCCGCAGGCTGCCCTAGCTCCCGGGCGGGCCCGGCCCGCAAGCCGCCTTGCACAGCGGCGCCTGTGTGAGGCCGCGCACACTGCCGCTAACCCGGCTCTCCGACGGTGTACCTCGTCATTGCGCCCGCTCAGGGGACTTCGTCTCGACGGAGTCGCGGCGGGCGACCAGGTTGGCGCCCCTTTTTCGGGCGCCGTTCTCGCGCCACCGGCGCGCTTCAGACCGAAAGAGGGTGATCAGGCATGCCACGCATGCGCACGAACGGACGGATGGCAATCGGCGCCGCGATGATCTCGCTGAGCTTCGCGACCCCGGCAATCGCGGCCGAGCAGCCGAAGCTGCAGGCTCGATTCGCGAGCGAGCGGATCGCCTCGTGGGCGAGCAAGGTCAAGATCGAGAAGCCGAACCCGGGGCCGTTCGTCCCGATCGCCGGTGAAGCCGACTACGGCACGGGGGGAAACCGCTTCGGCGCCGCCCGCTCGGGCCACACGCACGCCGGCCAGGACATCTTCGCCCCTGCGGGGACGCCGCTCGTCGCGGTCAGCGACGCGGTCGTCGCCGAGACCGGCTCGGACGGCGGTCAGGGCAACTACGTCTACCTCTACGACCGCAGGCGCGAGCGAACCTACGTCTACATGCACATGATCGAGCCGGCCACCCTGCAGGCGGGCGAGCGCGTCGGCGCCGGCGAGCGCGTCGGCGGCGTCGGCTGCACCGGCTCCTGCTGGGGCGACCACCTGCACTTCGAGATCCGCGACGGCACGGGCATCGCGGGCGCGGCGCACGACCCGCTGCCCGAGCTGCAGCGCTGGAAGCCGATCGCGAGCCCCCGCTGAGCCGCGGCGCTCCCGCGCCATACTGCTCGGTCCCGATGGAGACGATCCGCAACTTCTCGATCATCGCCCACATCGACCACGGCAAGTCGACCCTGGCCGACCGCATCCTCGAGGTGACCGGGGCGGTCGATCCGCGCAAGCACATGCCGCAGCTGCTCGACTCGATGGACCTCGAGCGCGAGCGCGGGATCACGATCAAGGCGCAGGCGGTCCGGGTCGAGTACGCCGCCGAGGACGGCGAGACCTATGACCTGCACCTGATCGATACCCCCGGGCACGTCGACTTCTCCTACGAGGTCTCGCGCAGCCTCGCGGCCTGCGAGGGCGCGATCCTCGTCGTCGACGCCGCCCAGGGAGTCGAGGCGCAGACGGTCGCCAACACCTACGCGGCGATCGAGGCCGGCCTGGAGCTCGTCCCGGTGCTCAACAAGGTCGACCTGCCCGGCGCCGAGCCCGAGCGGGTGATCGGCGAGATCGTCGATCTGATCGGGTGCGAGCCCGAGGACGTCCTGCGGATCTCGGCGAAGACCGGAGAGGGGATCGAGGCGGTGCTCGAGGCGCTGGTGGCGAAGATCCCGCCGCCCGGCGGGGATCCCGACGCCCCTCCGCGAGCGCTGATCTTCGACTCCGAGTTCGACCAGTACCGGGGCGTGATCGCCTACGTGCGGATGGTTGACGGCGCGTTCGAGAAGGATCAGCCGATCGTCGCGATGCAGACCGGCACCGAGGCGGACATCGACGAGATCGGCTTCTTCCGCCCGACGATGACCGCCGCCGGGCGGATGACCGCCGGGGAGGTCGGCTACGTGATCACCGGGCTCAAGGATGTCTCCAAGCTCCGCGTCGGCGACACCCTGACGACCCGTGGGAACCCGGCGGCCGAGGCCCTTCCGGGCTACCGCGAGGTCAAGCCGATGGTGTTCTCGGGGCTGTTCCCGATCGACACCGACCGCTACGAGGACCTCCGCGACGCGCTCGAGCGCCTGGCGCTGAACGACGCCGCGCTCTCCTACGAGCCCGAGACCTCGCAGGCGCTCGGCTTCGGCTTTCGCTGCGGGTTCCTCGGCCTGCTGCACATGGACATCGTCCGCGAGCGTCTCGAGCGCGAGTACGACCTCGACCTGCTCGCGACCACCCCGAACGTGAGCTACGACGTCCGCCTCACCAACGGCGAGAGCACCGAGGTCCACTCGCCCGCCGAGATGCCCGACCCCGGCGTGATCGAGGCGATCTCAGAGCCCTACATCCGCGCCTCGATCATCGCCCGCTCGAGCGACGTCGGCGCGGTCATGGACCTCTGCCAGAAGAAGCGCGGCACGCACGTCGACATGCACTACCTCTCGCCCGAGCGCGTGCAGCTGCGCTATGACCTGCCGCTGGCGGAGATCGTCCTCGACTTCTTCGACCAGCTGAAGTCGCGCACGGCGGGCTATGCCTCGCTCGACTACGAGCCGATCGGCAACCGCGAGTCCGACCTCGTCAGGGTGGACGTGCTGCTCGCCGGCGACCGGGTCGACGCGCTCTCCCAGATCGTCCACCGCGATGCCGCCTACGACTCGGGGAAGTCGCTGGTCGACCGCCTGCGAAAGACGATCCCGAGACAGCTCTTCGACGTCCCGGTCCAGGCCGCCGTGGGCTCACGGGTGCTCGCCCGCGAGACCGTGAAGGCGCTTCGCAAGGACGTCACCGCGAAGCTCTACGGAGGCGATGTCTCGCGGAAGAAGAAGCTGCTCGAGAAGCAGAAGAAGGGCAAGAAGCGGATGAAGCAGGTGGGCTCGGTCGAGGTGCCCCAGGAGGCGTTCCTCGCCGTCCTGCAGGTCGATGGCGACTGAGGAACGCTGGGCGCGTTCCTAGAATCAGAGCATGCTCAGCGAGCGCCAGCAGCAGATCCTCAAGCTCGTGATCGACTGCTACCTCGAGACCGGCAAGCCGGTCGGCTCGGCGCGGATCGCCGAGCGTGGCGAGGTCGAGTGGGGGCCATCGACGGTGCGCTCCGAGCTCGCCGTGCTCGAGCGCGAGGGGTTGCTCACCCACCCGCACACCTCGGCGGGCCGGGTCCCGACCGATTCCGGCTATCGCTTCTACGCCGACGCGCTCCTAGCCGACGGGGCAACGACGAGGCGCAGCGGGGCGGTCGCCGGGTTCGATCTGACCGCGATGCGGCGCGAGATCGAGGAGGCGCTGCGCGAGACCGCTTCGGCGCTCTCGCGGATGACCGACCTGCTCGCCGTCGCGACCGCGCCGCCGCCCTCGAGCGCGCGCCTGCACCGGGTCGAGGTGCTGCGCCTGCAACCGCGCGCCGTGATGTTGGTCGTGATCGCCTCGAACGGCGCCGTCACCAAGCGGGTGTTCAACTTCGAGCGGCCGGTGGACCCGGGCCTGGTCGACTGGGCGTCGAGCTTTCTCAACGAGCGCCTCTGCGGGCTCGCCCTCGGCGCCCGGATGACCGGCGACCGGCTCGCCGACCCGGAGCTCGGCGCCGCCGAGCGGGCCTTTCTCGAGGTGATCGCCGATGCCTTTCGCGGGCTCACCGAGCAGGCGGCGGACGACCTCTACCTCGAGGGCGCGGGCCGGCTGCTCTCGGTCGACCACGCCGCTGACATCCCGCACGCGGACACGCTGATGCGCGCGCTCGAGCGCCGCGCCAACCTGCTGCGGGTGCTGCGCTCGGCGCTCGACGAGCGCTCGGCGTTCGTCTGGATCGGCGACGAGAACCCGGCCCCCGAGCTGCGCTCGGTGAGCGTGGTCGGGGCGAACTACGGGCTCGGCTACCGCAACCTCGGCACAGTCGGCGTGATCGGCCCGCTGCGGATGGACTACGCGACCGCGATCGACTCGGTCCGCGAGGCCGCGGGCGAGCTCTCGCGCTTCTTCGAGACCGTCTACGAGCGCTGAACATGCCGGCGGATCCCTACGAGCTGCTCGGAGTCGAGCGCGAGGCCACCGAGGCCGAGGTCAAGAAGGCGTTTCGCCGGCTCGCCCGCGAGCTGCATCCCGACGTCAACAACCACGACCCCGAGGCGGAGAGCAAGTTCAAGGCCGCCGCGGAGGCCTACGAGATCCTCTCGGATCCAGAGCGCCGCAGGACCTTCGACCGCTTCGGCCACGAGGGCCTGCGAAATGGCGGCTTCGACCCTCGCCAGGCCGGCTTCGGCAACGTCGAGGACATCCTCTCCTCGCTGTTCGGCAACGCCGGTGGCGGCTTCGGCGATCTCTTCGGTTTCTCGGGGGGCCGCAGCGGCCCGGCCGCCGGCGCCGACATCGGCCTCGAGCTCGAGATCAGCCTCGACGAGGTGCTCAGCGGGGTCGAGCGCAAGGTCGAGTTCGAGGCGGTCTCGGTGTGCGAGGAGTGCCGCGGCAACGGCGCCAAGCCGGGCACCCCGATCCACACCTGCGAGACCTGCCGCGGCGCCGGCCGCGTCCAGCAGGTTCGCCGCACCGCCTTCGGCCAGATGGTCCAGACGAGCGCCTGTCCGACCTGCGAGGGCGCCGGCAAGATCCCCGAGACGCCCTGCGAGCAGTGCGCGGGACTGGGCCGCGAGCTCCGCCTGCGCAGCTGGGACGTCGAGATCCCCGCCGGCATCGAGAGCGGCCAGCGGATCAGGATCTCGGGAGCCGGGCATGCCGGCGAGCCCGGCGGGGCCACCGGCGACCTCTACGTGCTCGTCAGGGTCGCCGAGGACGAGCGCTTCGAACGCCGCGGCGACGACCTGATCACGGTCGCGCGGGTCCCCGCGCTGACGGCGATGCTCGGGGGCACGGTGAGCGTGCCGACCCTCGAGGGCGATCGCGAGATCGAGATCTCGGCGGGCACGCAGCCGGGACACACGGTGAGCCTCGCGAAGCTCGGCCTGCCCTCGCTACGCGGTCGCCGGCGGGGCAAGCAGCACGTCCTCGTCGAGATCGAGGTCCCCCGCAAGCTGAACCGAAAGCAGCGCGACCTCGCCCGCCAGCTGCGCGAGTCGCTCGATCCCGGGCGCGGCTGAGCCGGCGCCGTGATTCGCCTCGCGATCCGCTGCCGCACCGAGGACGCGGAGCTGCTGCTCGCAGAGTTGCTCGAGCTGGCTCCCGGCGGGGTCGAGGAGGAGCACGGCGACGGCTGGGCGGAGTTCGCGATCTACGGACCGCCCGGCGAGATCCCCGAGATCGGCGAGCTCGAGGCGAGCTCCGGCGTCGGCCTGATCGAGGTCAGCTCGACGGTGATCCCCGACGACTGGGCCGACCGCTGGCGCGACTTCCACCGCCCCGTGGTGGTTTCCGGAGGGCGGCTCGTGGTGATGCCCTCATGGGAGACCGCCCCCGGCGGCGAGGCCGCTTCGACAGGCGGCGAGGCGGCCGCTCCCGGGCTCGCCGTGCTCATCGACCCCGGTCAGGCATTCGGGACCGGCGCCCACGCGACCACCCGGATGTGCCTCGAGCTGATGCTCGAACTGGCCGACGAGGGGGCGGCCCGGGGGCCGCTGTGCGATCTCGGAACCGGCTCCGGCGTGCTCGCGATCGCCGCCGCCCGGCTCGGTTGGGCGCCGGTGACCGGCTGCGATTCCGAGCAGGCCTCGATCGAGGCGGCGGGCGAGAACGCGCTCGCGAACGGGGTCAGGATCGAGCTGCGCCGGATCAACCTGCGCCGCGAGCGAGCGCCGAGCGCGCCGACGGTGCTCGCGAACCTGACCGCGCCGCTGCTCGAGGAGGTCGCGAGCGGCCTCGCCGCCGCGCCGCCGGAGCGACTCGTCTGCTCGGGCCTGCTGGTCGCCGAGGCCGACCGGGTCACCGAGGCCTTCGCGAGGGCCGGCCTGCAGCCGCGCTCGACCCGTTCTTCCGGGGACTGGGCCGCGATATGTTTCGCGCCCTCGGGGCCGAGCGGCCCGCTTCCAACCGCGCGAGAGACGAGGTAGCCGATGCCGATCGCAGTGACCTTCTACGACGTCGTCCTCTGGGTCCACATCAGCGCCGTCGTCGTCGGCTTCGGGGCCACCTTCGGATACGGCATCTTCCTCGCCGTCGCCGCCAAGGAGGCGCCGCGAAGCATTCCCGGGATCCTCGCGGGGATGATCACCACCGACAGGACGCTGGTCACGATCGGCGGCACCGTCGTCCTGCTGAGTGGGCTCTACCTGACCGCCGACCGCTGGGACTTCGGCGAGTTCTTCGTCGCCTGGGGCGTGATCGCCGTCTTCGCCCTGCTCGGGCTCACCGGCGGGTTCTTCACCCCGAACGAGCGCCGGGCCAAGGCGGCGGCGGAGCGCGACGTCGAGCGCGCCGATCAGGCGGGGCGCCCGGTCGAGTTCGGCGCCGAGTTCAACGAGGCGAGCGGCAAGCTCTCGAGGATGGGGCCGATCGCGGGCCTGCTGATCATCCTCACCATCTACGTGATGACGGCAAAGCCCTTCCTCTAGCCCGTGAGACCGCTCGCCTAGGTGGCTCCCCGCCCGGACCCCGCGCTCCCGATTGCCGTCTTCGACTCCGGCGTCGGCGGTCTCACGGTTCTCCACGAGTGCCTGGTCTCGCTGCCCGAGGAGGACTACGTCTATCTCGGCGACGACGCCCGCTTCCCCTATGGCGCGAAGACGGCCGAGGAGTTGGCCGAGTGCGTCGATCGGAACGTGCGCTTCCTGCTCGAGCGCGGTGCGAAGCTGATCGTGATCGCCTGCAACTCGGCGGCCGGCGCGGGGCTCGAGATCGCCCGTGAGGTGGCGGGCGAGCACGGGGTGGAGGTGGTCGCGGTGATCGGCCCCGAGGCCGAGATCGCGGCGGCGATCACCGAGACCGGCCGGGTCGGCGTGCTCGCGACCCCCTCGACCGTCTCCGGCGGCGCCTATCTGCGCGCGCTCGCCGCGCAGCACCGCGAGCTGACCGTGACCCAGGTCGCCGCCCCCGACCTCGCCGCGATCATCCAGCGTGGCTTCCCGTTCTCCGAGGCCGTGGTCGAGAAGGTGCGCGCCTACTGCGCGCCGTTTCAGTCCGCCGATGTGGACACCGTGATCCTCGGCTGCACCCACTACCCGCTGGTGCGGCCGCTGCTGCAGCGCATCCTCGGCCGCGAGGTGCGGCTGGTCACCGCCGGCCACGCGCTCGCGGCGAGCGCGCAGCGGATCCTCGAGTCGCGCTCGCTCGAGACCGCGAACCGGGGCGAGGGCGAGTACCGCTTCGTCTGCACCGGCGACCCCGAGGCGTTTCGCGAGCTCGGGACGCGATTTCTCCAGCTTCCGCTCGGTGAGGTCGAGTTGGCGGCGCTTTGATTGCGCCGACGTGCCGTAGATTGGCTGCGATGGCGATTCTCGAACAGGTCCAGGCCGATACCCGGAGCGCGATGAAGGCCGGCGAGCGCGAGCGGGTCGCGACCCTGCGCCTGATCGCCGACTCGCTTCAGAAGGACCTGAAGAGCGGCGGCGAGGATGAGGTCGCCGTGCTCCGCCGCGAGCGCAAGCGCCGACTGGAGGCGGCCGAGGCCTACCGCAACGGCAACAGCGCCGAGCGGGCCGAGGCCGAGGAGGCCGAGGCGCGGGTGATCGAGAGCTACCTCCCGGCGGAGCTCTCCGACGCGGAGCTCGCCGCGGCGATCGACGAGGCGATCGGCGAGACCGCCGCCTCCGATGCCTCGCAGATGGGGCAGGTGATGGGCGCGGTGATGGGGAGGGTCGGCTCGCGCGCGGACGGCAAGCGGGTCAGCGCGATGGTCAGGGAGCGCCTTTCCGGCGGCTGAGCTCGATTGGCCCGTCGCCAGCTGACACTCGAGAACGAGGTGGCCGCCGAGCTCGCCGGCTCAGAGGACGAGGTCCTGCGCCGGATCGAGGACCGAATCGGCTGCGAGGTTCACCTGCGCGGCAACGTGCTCACCCTCGACGGCTCGGAGGGGGACGTCACCGAGGCCGCCTCGATGGTCGACGAGCTGGTCGGGCTGATCGAGCGGGGCCACGATCTCGTCCCCGACACGATCGGCCAGGTGGCGGGCGCGCTCGAGGAGTCCGAGAGCGCCGCCGAGATCCTCGAGGACACGGTCTGGCGCCACCGGGCGACCAAGGTTGCGCCGAAGACCGTCAACCAGAAGCGCTACGTCGATTCGATTCGCGAGCACACGGTGACCTTCGGGATCGGGCCGGCGGGGACCGGCAAGACCTTCCTCGCGGTGGCGATGGCGGTCGCCGCACTCGATGCGCGCGACGTCAGCCGGATCATCCTCACCCGCCCGGCGGTCGAGGCGGGCGAGCGCCTCGGGTTCCTGCCCGGCGACATCCAGGCGAAGGTCGACCCGTACTTGCGGCCGCTCTTCGACGCGCTCTACGACATGCTCGACCCGGAGCGGGTGACCACCTACTTCGACCGCGGGATCATCGAGGTCGCGCCGCTCGCGTTCATGCGCGGGCGAACCCTGAACGACTCGTTCGTGATCCTCGACGAGGCGCAGAACACGAGCCCGGAGCAGATGAAGATGTTCCTCACCCGGCTCGGCTTCGGCTCGAAGATGGTCGTCACCGGAGACATCACCCAGATCGACCTGCCGCGCGAGCAGCGCTCCGGCCTCGTCGTCGTGGGCGAGATCCTCTCCGCCGTCGAGGACATCAACTTCGTCCGCTTCGGCGCCGCGGATGTCGTCCGCCATCAGCTCGTCCAGCGGATCGTCGCCGCCTACGACCACTACTCCGAGCGAAGCCGCGACAGTTGACGCTCGACCTCGCCGATGTGCCCGATGAGCTGCGCGCGGCGGCGCTGGCGGCACTCGAGGCGGTCGGCGCCGAGGACGGTCACCTCTCGGTCGAGCTCGTCGACGAGGCGCGGATCCGCTCGCTGAACCACGAGCGCCGCGGTCGCGACGAGCCCACCGACGTGCTCTCGTTCCCGATCGACGGGATCGGGCCGGTCGCCGGGCCGCGCGAGCTCGGTGACGTGGTCATCTGCCCCGAGCACACCGCCGACCTCGACGAGGCGACCGTGCACGGCGTGCTTCACCTCTGCGGGCTCGATCACGAGACCGACGAGGGCGAGATGCTCGAGCTGCAGGCCGCGGTCCTGCGCCGCCTTTCGGGCGATCCGCCCGGGCCGCCGGGCGCCCCGTGACCCGCAGCGGCTTCGTCGGGCTCGCGGGGCGTCCGAACGTCGGCAAGTCGACGCTCGTCAACGCGGTGGTCGGGCAGAAGGTCGCGATCATCTCCGATCGCCCCCAGACCACACGCCGCGCGAGCCGCGGCGTCGCCACCGACGTCGCGGCGGGCTGGCAGATGGTCCTCGTCGACCTTCCGGGCGTCCAACGCCCGCGCGACGTGCTCACGGAGCGGATGCAGCGCCGGGTCGAGCACGAGCTGGTCGAGGCCGACGCGGTGCTATTCGTCATCAACGCCGAGCAGGGAGTCGGGCCGGGAGATCGCTTCATCGCCTCCCACCTGCTCGCCGCCCGCTCGGGGGCGCCGGTGATCTGCGCGGTCAACAAGATCGACCGGCTGCGCTCGCCGGGGACCGCCGAGGTGCTCGCCGAGGTCGCGAAGCTCGAGGTCGTCGACGAGATCTTCCCGATCTCGGCGAAGCGGGGCATCGGGGTGAGGCCGCTGGTCGAGCGACTGGCCGAGCTGCTTCCCGAGGGCCCGTTCATGTATCCGCCCGAGGACGTCTCCGACCAGCCGAGCTCGGTTCACCTCGCCGAGCTGATCCGCGAGCAGGTGCTGAAGCGCACCCGCGAGGAGATCCCCCACGCGGTCGAGGTTGCCGTGCAGGAGATCGAGGAGCGCGAGGACGGCGTGGTCGAGGTCCATGCCCAGGCCTGGGTCGAGACCGAGTCCCAGAAGGGGATCCTGATCGGCAAGGGCGGGCGGATGATCCGCGAGATCGGCACCGCGGCGCGCAAGGAGCTCGAGCGCGAGCTCGCGACCAAGGTCTTCCTCGACCTCCAGGTCCGGGTGCGCGAGCGCTGGCGCCGCGACGAGGACCTCCTCGACCGCCTCGGGATCGACTGAGCCACCGAGCGAGCGCCGCCACACCCGGCGAGCCGCGCCGCACCGAGCGAGCGCCGCCACACGCGGCGAGCCGCGCCGCACCGAGCGAGCGCCGCCACCGCCGAGCCGCGCCGCCCGAGCGAGCGCCGCCACTACGTGTCGAGGTGGCAGAAGTGGGTGTTATGCACCCACAAGTGCCATCTCGGCCCGGTTTGGTGGAGCTCGCCCGGGCCGCGCCGCCCGGTTTGGCGGAGCTCGCCCGGGGCTCAGCGCTTGAGCCAGCCCGGAAGGAGCCAGGTCCAGGTGCGCTTGCCGCAGCGCTCGCAGCGGCTCCACCAATGCGGCAGGGTGGCGCCGCAGGTGCGACAGGCGGGCTTCGCGGCTACGACCATCACCCCTCATCCTCCTCGCCGGGCACCTCGGGCCGGTCGGCCTCGAGGAAGTCGGGCGTCGCGATCGCGGCGACGCCGAGCGCGACGCCGACGAGCAGCACGGCCGCCGCCGCGACCTGGAGCCAGGTCGCCTCGGAGAGGAACAGCACGGCGCCGCCGCCGATCAGCGCGGCGAGCGCGGCGCGAGGGATCGCGGCGCTCGCCCTCATCGGTGCTTCTCCCCCGGGGAGGGCGGGCGCTCGGCGGCGCCGATCGGGTGGAACTCGGTGTCGAGCGTTCCCCTGAGGGTGAGGCGGTAGAGCAGCGAGAGCGCCGGCGTCAGGATCGCCGCGGCGATCGCGAAGGCGACCAGGAGCGCGGTCATCGTCGCGTCGGGCGCGGCCGCCTCGCGAAGGGTGAGCTCGCCGGGCAGGAAGTCCGGCCGCTGGGCGACGGCGAGGCCCGCGATCACGGCTCCGACCGCAAGCGCGGAGGTCAGCCGGGCGGGCGCGAATCGGGATCGGGCGACGAGCGCGAGCGTGGCGATGCCCGCGAGCACCGATGCGATCACGACCGCGAGGCCGGCCCCCGAGGTCAGCCCGTCGTAGAGCGCCGGCGCCTCGCCGCGGAGCACGAAGATGCCGCCGATCACGAGCGCCCCGGTGACCGCGGCGGCGCCGATCGCGCGGCGGCGGAAGGCCTCGACCAGGTCCGAGAGCCCGCCGCGGACCGCGTCGGCGGCGAGGAAGACGGCCGAGACGTAGGCGCCGCAGGCGACCGCGAGGACGCCGATGTAGAGCGGCGCGAGCGCCGTCCAGCCCTCGAAGGGCGCGCCGGAGTCGGCCGGCACCGCGACCTCCCCGGTGGCGATGGCGCCGACGGTGGCCCCGAAGCAGAACGGCACGAGCACGGAGGAGAGCGCGAACACGCCCCCGAGCGCCCGCGCCTCGGCGATCGTCGCCGCCTCGCCGCGAAGCGCGAACGCCGCGCCGCGGAAGATCACCCCGACCATCGCGATGAAGAGCGGCACGTAGAGGGTTGACATCACCGCTCCGAACGCCTCCGGGAACCCGGTCCAGAAGATCACGAGGACGAAGATCAGCCAGACGTGGTTGGCCTCCCAGACCGGCCCCATCGAGCGCTTGATCAGGCCCCGCACCCGCGCGCCGCGCTCGGCTCCGCCCGCGGTCAGGTCCCAGAACCCGGCTCCGAAGTCGGCGCCGCCGAGCACCGTGTACGCGGCGATGCCGATCACGAGCACTGCCGCGACGGCGTCGACCACGCTCATCGGCCCTCCGTCCCTCGGGTGGGCAGCTCCTCGGCGAGCGGTTGCCGGGCGAGCCGCCGCAACAGCCAGAGGACGAGCGCCGCGAGGGCGAGATAGACGCCCGCCAGGGTCGCGTAGCCGATCGGAATGCCCTCCGCCCCGGTGACCGCGTCCTCGGTCCGCATCACCCCGTAGACGATCCACGGCTGGCGCCCGACCTCGGTGGTGATCCAGCCGGCGATCAGGGCGACGAACGCGAGCGGCCCGGCGGCGACGATCGCCCGGTAGAACCAGCGCGAGCCCGGCAGCCGCCGCTTTCGCCACCAGGTGAGCAGGTAGATGACCGCCAGCAGCGCCAGGGCGCTGCCGATCGCCACCATCGCCGAGAACGAGTTCCGCACGACCGCAACCGGGGGCCGGTCGGCCTCGGGGACCTCGTTGAGCCCGGCCACGGTCGCGTTCGGGTCATGGAAGGCGAGGATCGAGAGCAGGTCGGGGATCGTGATCCCGCCATGGTTCTCGCCGTCGTAGTAGATCCCGCCGATGTTGAACTCCGCCCCCTTCGTGGTCTGCTCGAGGCCCTCGAAGGCGGCCAGCTTGACCGGCTGGTGCTCGGCGACGGTGCGGCCGGCCCAGTCGCCGACGAGAAGCTGGGCGAGGGTCGCCAGGCAGGCGACGGTGAGCGGGACGATCATCGCCGCCCGGTGGTAGTGGTCGCGCCTGCCGCGCAGCCACGCGGCCGCGTAGACGCCGGCCACCAGGAACCCGCAGACGATGAACCCGGCGAGGTACATGTGGACCAGCTCGTGCCAGAAGAAGTCGTTGAACAGCGCCGAGAACGGCTTCACGTTGGTCACCTCGCCGCCCTTGATCTCGAACCCGGTCGGGTTGTTCATCCAGCCGTTGACCGAGATCACGAAGAGCGAGCCGGTGAACCCTGAGATCGCGATCGGGATCCCGGTGAGGAAGTGCCGCCGCGGCGAGAGCCGGTCCCAGCCGTAGACGTAGATCGCGATGAAGATCGCCTCGACGAAGAACGAGATGCCCTCGAGCGCGAAGGCGATCCCGAAGACGTCTCCGAAGCTCGACATGAACTCCGGCCACAGCAAGCCGAGCTCGAAGGAGAGCACGGTCCCCGTGACCACCCCGACGGCGAACAGGATCAGCATCACCTTCGACCAGCGCTTCGCGATCTGGCGGTAGACCGGGTTGCCGGTCCGCAGATGAAGCCCCTCGACGAAGAGGACGATCGCCGGGAACGCGATTCCGAAGCAGACCAGCGGGATGTGCACCCCGAGCGAAAGTGCCTGCATCTGGCGGGCCTCGAGCAGATACGGCTGATCGACGAGACTGCCGACCGCGCTGAGCATGCCGACGCCCGCCTCGATCAACCCGGGAAGCATCAGGGCTGATTGTGACCGACCGCGCGCGCCGGCTCGGCCCGCCTAGACTTGGCCGGGTGACGGGGGAGCCGACAGCGATCCGCTACGACGAGCGCGGCCTCGTCCCCTGCGTGATGCAGGACTGGCGCACCGGCGAGGTGCTGACGCTCGCCTACATGAACGCGGAGGCGCTTCGGCGCACGCGCGAGACCGGTGAGGTCCACTTCTGGAGCCGCTCGCGGGGCGAGCTCTGGCACAAGGGCGAGACCTCCGGCAACGTCCAGCGGCTGCGACAGCTTCGCTACGACTGCGACGGCGACGCGGTGCTCGCGCTGGTCGAGCCGGCCGGTCCGGCCTGCCACACCGGCGAGCGCTCGCTGCTTCTACCGCGATCTCGACGGCGGCGCCGACCCGCAGCCCGGCGCTCCGCCGGCCGAGGGCGAGCCCGCGCCCGCCGCTCACGAGGCGCTCGCCCGGCTCGAGCGGACGCTGATCGCCCGCAAGCGCGATCGACCGCCGGGCTCCTACACGGTCGAGCTCCTCGACGACCCCGAGCGGATCGGCGAGAAGGTTCGCGAGGAGGCCGACGAGGTCGCCCGCGCCGCGGCCGGCGAAAGCGACGAGCGGGTCGCGGAGGAGGCGGCCGACGTGCTCTACCACCTCGAGGTGCTGCTGCTCTCGCGCGAGGTCCCCCTCGCGGCCGCGTTGGAGCGGCTCAATGACCGGCGCCGCTGAGCGACCGTGAGCGGCGGGCTCCCAGCGGGCCTCGAGCCGGACCTCGCCGGCGCTCGCGAGCTGCGCCGGCGAGGCGAACGTCGTCCCGCTCACCTACCGCTTCGTCGACGACTGCGAGACGCCGGTCTCGGCGTTCCTGAAGCTGCGCGAGCGCTCGGGCCCCTCCTTCCTGCTCGAATCGGCCGAGCAGGGCGAGGCTCGGGCGCTACTCGTTCCTCGGCTTTCGCCCCCGGGTCGAGCTGCGCTGGAGCGACGGGACGCTGAGCGAGCTGCGCGACGGCGAGCGCGCCGAGCGCGCGGTCGCCGATCCCTACGGCGCCGTCGCCGAGATCCTCGCCGGGTTCACGATCGCGACGCCGAGCAGCTGCCGCCCTTCGCCGGCGGCGCGGTCGGCCTCTTCGGCTACGACCTCGTGCGCACGGTCGAGCGCTCGAGCCGCCGAACCCCGACCCGCTCGGCCTGCCCGACCTGGCGCTGATGATCTGCGAGCTGATGCTCGCCTTCGACCACCTCAAGCACGAGGTGACGATGATCGCCTACGCGTTCGCCGACGACGGAGCCGACGCCGCCTTCGAGCGCGCGGTAGCCACCATCGACGAAGCCCGCGAGGCGCTTCGCGGGCCGGTCCCGCCGCCGCGCCCGCGGCCGGAACGCGCCGGTTCGGCGCCGCCGCCGGACTCGTTCACCCCCGAGGGCGTCGAGGGCCCTGGGTCTCGAACCTGACCCGCGAGCAGTTCGAGGCGAACGTCGCCCGGATCGTCGAGTACGTCCACGCCGGCGACGCCTTCCAGGTGGTGCCCTCGCAGCGCTTCAGCGCCCCGGCCACGGTCGAGGCGTTCTCGATCTACCGCGGCCTGCGCGCGGTCAACCCGTCGCCCTACATGTACTTCCTCGACTTCGGCGACTTCCAGATCGCCGGCGCCTCGCCCGAGCCGCTGGTCAAGGTCACGGGGCGCCGGGTCGAGACCCGGCCGATCGCCGGCACCTACCCGCGCGGCGCCGACGAGGAGGAGGACCGGCGCAACGCCGAGGCGCTGCTCGACGACCCGAAGGAGCGCGCCGAGCACGTGATGCTCGTCGACCTCGGCCGCAACGACCTCGGCCGCGTCTGCGAGTACGGCTCGGTCAACGTCGACGAGCTGATGGTGGTCGAGACCTACTCGCACGTGCTCCACATCGTCAGCCAGGTCTCGGGCGAGCTGCGCGACGGGGTCGGCGCGATGGACGTGCTGCGCGCGCGCCTGCCGGCCGGCACCCTCTCCGGCGCGCCGAAGGTCCGGGCGATGGAGATCATCGACGAGCTCGAGCCGCACAAGCGCTGCTCCTACGGCGGCGCGATCGGCTACCTCAGCTTCACCGGCGACCTCGACACCGCGATCCACATCCGCACCGTCGTCGTCAAGGACGGCGAGGTCCACGTCCAGGCCGGCGGCGGCACGGTCGCCGACGCCGAAGCCCGACTACGAGTACCGCGAGTCGGTGAACAAGGCGAAGGCGGTGTTCCAGGCGGTCGAGCTGGCCGCAGCCCAGCCGGAGTGGGGATAGATGCAGCGTCCTCGTGATCGACAACTACGACTCCTTCACCTACAACCTCGTCCAGTACCTGGGCGAGCTCGGGGCCGAGGTCGACGTGGTCCGCAACGACCAGGCGGACGTCGACGAGCTGCTCGCCGGCGCCCCGGACCGGCTCGTGATCTCGCCCGGGCCCTGCACGCCCGCCGAGGCCGGGATCTCGATCGAGGCGGCCCGCGGCCTTCCCCGAGGCCGGGATCCCGACGCTCGGCGTCTGCCTCGGCCACCAGGCCATGGTCGAGGCCTTCGGCGGGACGGACGATCCGAGGGCGAGCCCGTCCACGGCAAGGACGCCGAGATCGCCCACGACGGCGAGGGCGATCTTCGCCGGGCTCGCCGAACCCGCTGCCGGCGGGCCGCTACCACTCGCTGATCGCCGACCCGGACCTCCCCGACGAGCTCGAGCTGAGCGCCTCGCTCGACGACGTCGTGATGGGCGTCCGCCACCGCGAGCTGCCCGCCGAGGGCGTCCAGTTCCACCCCGAGTCGGTGCTGACTCCGCGCGGCAAGGCGCTGCTGCGAAACTTCCTCGTCGAGCCGGCTGATGCCGAACGAGATCCTCACCCGGGCGATCGACGAGGTCGCGAGCGGCGCCCACCTGACCGCCGACCACGCCTCGGCGGTGCTCGCCGAGATCATGGAGGGCCGCGCCGGCGAGGTCCAGACCGCCGCGTTCCTGATCGCGCTGCGGGCCAAGGGCGAGACCGTCCCCGAGCTGGTCGGCCTCGCGCGGACGATGCGCGCGCTGGCCACCCCGGTCGAGCGTCGACGCGAGCCGACCTGGTCGACACCGCCGGCACCGGCGGCGGGCCCTCGACCTTCAACGTCTCGACCACCGCGGCGCTGGTCGCCGCCGGCGCCGGGCTGCGCGGTCGCCAAGCACGGCAACCGCTCGAACACGAGCCGCTCGCGGGTCGGCCGACCTGCTCGAGGCGCTCGGCGTCCACATCGAGCTCGAGCCCGGCGCAGGTCGCCCGCTGCATCGACGAGGTCGGCTTCGGCTTCATGTTCGCCCCGCGCCACCACGCGGCGATGAAGCACGTCGTCCCGGTCCGCAAGGAGCTCGGCGGTGCGGACGATCTTCAACTTCCTCGGTCCGCTGACCAACCCGGCGGGAGCCGACCGCCAGCTGCTCGGCGTCTCCGACCGCCGCTACCAGGAGACGATCGCCGAGGCGCTCGTCGGGCTCGGCTGCGAGCGGGCGCTGGTCGTCACCGCCGACGACGGACTCGACGAGATCAGCGTCGTCGGGGCCGACCCGGGTGATCGAGGTCGCCGGCGGCGGCACCGAGGAGTGGTTCGTCGATCCCGCCGAGCTCGGGCTCGAACAGCTCGCCGCTCGACCGCGATCGCGGGCGGCGAGCCCGCCGAGAACGCCGCCGTCGTGACCGCGGCGTGCTTCGCCGGCGAGCGCGGGACCCGCCCGCGACGTCGTCCTGCTGAACGCGGCCGCCGCGATCTTCGTCGGCGGCGGGCCGATGACCTTCGCGGCGGCGCTCGAGCGGGCCCGTGAGGCGATCGATTCGGGCGCCGCGGCCGAGGTCGCTGCGAGCGATCTGGTCGAGCTGACCGCCGAGCTGGCGGGCTGACGACTACCCTCTGGCGCGGATGAGCATGCTCGAGCAGCTCGTTGAGCGCGGCCCAGGATGGCGTCGAGCGTCGCCGGCGGCAGGTCCCGCTCGAGGAACTCGAGGCGCGGCTCGGGACGCTGAGCGGATCGCGCCCTTCCGCGAGGCGCTGATCCGGCCCGGCCTCTCGCTGATCGCGGAGTTCAAGCGCAGCTCGCCGAGCGCCGGCGAGATCCGGCCGGGGGCGACGGTCGCCGAGGTCGCTCGGCCTACGAGCGAGGGGGCGCCGCGGCGCTCTCGGTCCTGACCGAGGAGACCCACTTCGGCGGCTCGCTCGACGACCTGCGCCAGGCCCGCGCCGCCTCCGGCCTGCCGATCCTCCGCAAGGACTTCATCGTCGACCGCGTACCAGCTCTACGAGGCGGCGGTCGACGGCGCCGACGCGGTCCTGCTGATCGTCGCGGCGCTCGACGACGCAGGACCTGGCGCCGCTCCACGAGGAGAGCCGGTGACCTCGACCTCGACTGCCTGGTCGAGGTCCACGACGAGGAGGACCTCGAGCGCGCGCTCGAGATCGACGCCGACGTGATCGGGATCAACAACCGCAACCTCGACGACCTGAGCGTCGACGTCGAGACGACGACCGAGCTGATCACCGACGTCCCGGCCGGCAAGACGGTCGTCGCCGAGTCCGGCTACACGACGCCGCGAGCAGCTGCGTCGAGCTCGAGCGGGTCGGCGTCGACGCGGTCCTGATCGGCGAGAGCCTGATGCGCGCGCCGGACCCCGAGGCCGCCGTGCGCGAGCTGACCGATGGACGACGAGGCCACCCGCGAGCACCTTCCGTCAGGACTCGCACTGTCCTTAGGAACGACTTCCTGGCTTAGGCGGCGTTAGCGCGCTTTAGGAAGCCGCGGCAACCCTCGCCGCCATGAAGAGCCTTCTTTCGCACTCCCTTTGCCTCGGCGCTTGCCGGGGGCCTCGGTCGTCGCCGTCCTCGGATGCGGTCGCGATCGCTGCCGGTTTGATCAAGGCCGAGGCCTCCGCCTCGCCATCGACGCAGCCGGCGGCGGTGCCGCTGAGCACGCCGGCCGCCGACGGGGGCGGGGGCCAGGGCAGACGATCAACGAGATCTACGAGCGCGGCGTCGCCGGGCGTCGCCTTCATCGAGGCCGACCGCCCGCAGGGGCAGTCCGCAGCTCAGCCCGTTCGGCTCGCCCGCAGGGCGAGGGCGGCACCGCGACCGGCTCCGGCTTCGTGATCGACGACGACGGCACATCGTCACCAACGCCCACGTCGTCGACGGCGCCGACGCGATCCCGGTGAAGCTCGGCGAGGACGGCGAGAGCTACGACGCGGAGCTGCTCGGCGAGGACCCCTCGACCGACATCGCCGTGCTCAAGGTCGACGCGCCCGCCGACGAGCTGCATCCGCTCGCGCTCGGCGACTGCGGCGGGGTCGACGGTCGGCGACCCGGTGATCGCGATCGGCAACCCGTTCGGGCTCGACCGCACCGTCGACCACCGGCATCGTCTCCGGCGCTCCAGCGCGAGATCAGCGCGCCGAACGGCTTCACGATCTCCGACGTGATCCAGACCGACGCCGCGATCAACCCCGGCAACTCGGGCGGGCCGCTGCTCGACGCCGGCGGGGCGAGTGATCGGGGTCAACTCGCAGATCGCCATCGGCCGGCGGCCAGGGCAACGTCGGCATCGGCTTCGCGGTCCCGATCAACACGGCGCGCGAGGTCGCCGAGCAGCTGATCGACGACGGCGAGGTCGAGCACGCCTTCGTCGGGATCAGCGGCGGCGACCTCACCCCGGAGATCGCCGACGTCCTCAACCTCGACGTCGATCAGGGCGCGCTCGTCCAGTCGGTCGTCCACGACAGCCCCGCCGACGAGGCGGGCGTCGAGGCCGGCGAGGCCGAGGTGACGATCGACGGCCAGCCGATCCGCGCCGGCGGCGACGTGATCATCGCGGTCGACGGCGAGGAGGTCCGGCGATGGAGCGACGTGATCGCGGCCGTCGACTCGAAGCAGCCGGGCGACTCGATCGAGCTCACCCTGCTGCGCGGCGGCGAGCGACCGCGACGTCACCCTCGAGCTCGCCGAAAGGCCTGCCTCGGCTCGGCAGCTGAGGCTCCACGCTCCCTCCCAGGGGGAGACCTCCCATACCCAGGTCAGGACGACGGGCCGGCCGAAGCGCCGGCCCGTCGTTCGGCGATCTTGCCAAGCTCCTGTGGATGCGGGTCAAGATCTGTGGAATCACCCGGGCTCGAGGACGCCGAGGCAGGCGGTCGCGCCTCGGCGCCTGGGCGATCGGGCTGAACCACTGGAGCGCGAGCCCGCGCCGCTGCGATCCGGCGAGCGCGGTCGAGATCGGCGCCGCGCTGCAGCGCGCGACTGCGAGATCGCCGGCGTCTTCGTCAACGCGACGCTCGACGAGATCGCGCGAGGCGGCCGAGGACGAGCGCCTGGCGATGGTCCAGCTGCACGGCGACGAGGGCCCTCCTTCTGCCCGAGGTCGCGCGCCGGACCGGCGCAAGGTGATCAAGGCGATCCGGGTCGCGCAGCGGCGCCGACGTCGCGGCGCCGAGGCCTTCCGCACCGACTTCCACCTCTTCGACGCCCACCGCCCCGGCGACGCCCGGCGGCACCGGCGAGAGCTTCGACTGGGAGCTCGCTCGCGGACCGCCGCTCCGAGGTCCCGCTGATCCTCGCCGGCGGCCTGACCCCCGACAACGTCGCCGAGGCGATCGCGGTCGCCGCGGCCCGTTCGCGGTCGACGTCGCCAGCGGCGTCGAGTCCGAGCCCGGGCGTCAAGGACCACGAGCTGATGGCGAGGTTCTTCGCAACGCGGCCACTACGACGCCGGCGTGCCGGCGCATGAGCGCCGAAGCCGAGCCGGTGGCCGCGCGACGAGGTGAGCGCCGGTCGCTGCAGCCGGGCGTCCGACGGAGCGCTTCGGCCCCTACGGCGGCCGCTACGTCCCCGAGGTCCTGATCGCCGGCGCTCGACGAGCTCGACGCCGCCTGGGCCGAGGCGCGCGACGACGACGACTTCATGGCCGAGCTCGACCGGCCTGCTGCGCGACTTCGTCGGCCGGCCGACGCCGCTCTACCTCGCCGAGCGGCTCTCGCGAGCGGGTCGGCCGGCGGCGTCTACCTGAAGCGCGAGGACCTCGCCCACACCGGCGCCCACAAGATCAACAACGCGCGTCGGCCAGGCGCTGCTCGCGAAGCGGATGGGCAAGAGGCGGATCATCGCCGAGACCGGCGCCGGCCAGCACGGCGTCGCGACCGCGACCGCCTGCGCGCTGCTCGGCCTCGAGTGCGTCGTCTACATGGGCACCGAGGACATCCGCCGCCAGGCGCCGAACGTCGAGCGCATGGGCCTGCTCGGCGCCGAGGTGGCGCCCGGTCGAGGCCGGGGCGCGCGACCCTCAAGGAGGCGGTCAGCGCCGCGATCCGCGACTGGGTCACCAACGTCGCGACGACCCACTACATCATCGGCTCGGCCGTCGGCCCGGCGCCGTATCCGGCGCTCGTCCGCGACCTGCAGCGGGTGATCGGCGACGAGGCCCGCGAGCAGGCGCTCGACGCCGAGGGCGCGCTGCCCGAGCGGGTGATCGCCTGCGTCGGCGGCGGCTCGAACGCGATCGGCACCTTCACCGCCTTCGTCGACGACGCCGAGGTCGAGCTGATCGGCGTCGAGGCGGCGGGTGAGGGCCTCGAGACCGGCCGCCACGGCGCCTCGCTCGTCGGCGGGCCGCACCGGCGTCCTGCACGGCGCGCTCTCGGCGGTGCTCGCCGACGACGAGGGCCAGATCCTCGAGGCGCACTCGATCTCCGCCGGGCTCGACTATCCCGGGCGTCGGCCCCGAGCACGCCCACCTGCGCGACACCGGCCGGGCCGCGCTACGTCGTCGGTCGACCGACAGCGAGGCGCTGCGCGCCTTCCGCGAGCTCAGCCCGGCTCGAGGGCATCATCCCGGCGCTCGAGCCGTGCCACGCGATCGCCTGGCTGCTCGGCCGACGGCACGAGCCCGAGCGGCCGGCTACGACCTGCTCACGCCTGTCGCGGCCGCGGCGACAAGGACCTCGCCGAGGTCGTCGGCCGCTCGACGACGCTGCTGAGGCCGCGATGCCTGAGCGGAGCCGAGCGCATCGCGGCCGCGTTCGCGGCGGCCCGCGAGCGAGGGCCGCGCGGCGCTGATGCCGTACATGATGGGCGGCTTCCCCGATCCGGACGGCCGCGCTCGCGATCGCCGAGGCCTACGCCGACGCCGGCGCCGACCTGATCGAGCTCGGCGTTCCCTACTCCGACCCGCTCGCCGACGGTCCGGTCATCCACGCAGGCGGCGACCACGGCGCTCGACGCCGGGGCGACGCTCGATCGCGTGCTCGACGACCTGCGAGCGGCTCGCCGACCGGGTGCCGGTGGTGCTGATGGTCTACGCGAACATGGTGCTCGCGCCGAGGCCCGGAGCGTTCGCCGAGCGCGCTCGCCGACGCCGGCGCCGCGGGGCGATCGTCCCCGACCTGCCGCTCGGAGGAGGACGGCGACGATCGCGCGAGGCGCTGCGCGGCGCCGGCCTGGCGCTCGTTCCGCTGGTCGCGCCGACCACGCCGCCGAGCGCCGCGCCGCGGATCTGCGCCGGCCGCCGACGGCTTCATCTACGTCGTCTCGACACCGGCGTCACCGGTGAGCGCGCCGAGCTGCCCGCCGGAGCTCGCCGAGCTGGTCGACGCGGTCAGCGGCCGGCGCCGCGGTCCCGGTCGCGGTCGGCTTCGGCATCGGGACCCCCGAGCAGGCGGCCGACGGTCGGCGAGCTCGCCGACGGCGTGATCATCGGCTCGCGACTGGTGCGGCGGTCGCCGAGGCATCGAGCGCCTCCGAGGCGGTCGAGTCGGTCGCCGGCTTCCTCGCCGACACGCGCGCCGCGATCGCCGGGTAATCTCCCCGCCCGATGAGACTTCTCGTCTTCACCGTCGTCGGCCTGATCGCGATGGTCGTCGCCTACGCCTTCTCGCTCGGAGGCACGATCGCGGCGCTGATCTTCCTGTTCGTGCTCTTCAACGGGATCCTCGACCGCTGGGCCAAGCCGATGCTGGCGCGGTTGCGCGCGTAACGCACGGCCTTCCCGGCGGACTTCAGCCTCGCAGCGAGCAATCTCGCGATCAGCGAGCACGAGGAGGAAGCAGATGGGCGGAGAACGGCGCGAGCGTCGAGGGCGAGCGGACCTGGCATCGGGTGCTCGCCGAGAAGGACCTTCCCGAGGGCCGGGTGACCACGGTTCACGCCGGCACCAAGGAGGTCGCGCTGGTCCACTACGACGGTTGCTGGGCGGCGCTCGACAACCGCTGCCCACACCAGGGAGGGCCGCTCGGCGAGGGCTCGATCGAGAACGGCCTGCTTCGCTGCCCCTGGCACGGCTACGACTACGACCCGCTCACCGGGGGATCTCCGGGCGAGTTCGTCGACACGGCGACCTGCTTTCCGCTCGAGGTCCGCGACGGACGGGATCTACGTCGCCGTCGAGCCCGCGGACGAGCACGAGCCGCACCGTCTCCGACGTGATGGTCGAGACGATGGTCAACTGGGGCGTTCGCCATGTCTTCGGGATGGTCGGCCACTCGAACCTCGGGCTTGCCGACGCGATCCGCCGCCAGGAGGAGGCGGGCAGCTCGACTACATCGGGATCCGCCACGAGGGCGCCGCCGCGTTCGCGGCCTCCGCCTACGGCAAGCTCACCGGCCGGCCCGCCGCCTGCCTGACGATCGCCGGTCCGGGGGCGACGAACCTGCTCACCGGGCTCTGGGACGCGAAGATCGATCGCGCCCCGGTGCTCGCGCTGACCGGCCAGGTCGACGAGCAGGTGCTGGGCCCGGGCGCGTTTCAGGAGGTCGATCTCGCGGCCGCCTTCGATCCGGTCGACGGCCTGGAGCCAGACCGTGCTGCCGTCGTCAAAGCACGCCGAGCTGATGACCCTGGCGCTGCAAGAACGCGCGTCGTCGACGTCGGCGTCGCGCACCTGATCTTCCCCGACGACGTGCAGACGATCGCGCGCCGGCGATGCTGAGGCCGCCGGGTCCGATGGGTCGGGTGCCCGCCGAGGAGATCGATGCCTCCGCAGGACGCGCTCGAGCGAGGCGCTCGAGCTGCTCGCGCAGGCGCAGCGACCGGTGATCATCGTCGGCTACGGCGCCCGCGAGCGGATGGAGCGAGGTGACCGCGCTGGCCGAGCAGCTCGGGCGCCGCCGGTGATCACCACCTTCAAGGCCAAGGGCCTGATCGCCGACGACCACCCGCTCGCCTGCGGGGTGATCGGGCGCAGCGGCACGCCGGTCGCCAGCTGGGTGATGAACGAGGCCGACCTGCTGCTCGTCTTCGGAGCGTCGTTCGCGAACCACACCGGGATCTACCCGGGGCATCCGATCATCCAGGTCGATCTCGACCCGATGCAGCTCGGCAAGTTCCACCCGGTGAAGCGTTCCGGTCTGGGGCGAGGTCGGGATCACCGCGCGGCTGCTCGGCGCAGGCTGGATCGAGGCCGAGCTGCCGCGACCGACCAGGCGGGCCGACGTCGCCGCCCGCAAGGCGATCTGGGCCGGCCGAGAAGGCGAGCCGGAGTCGCTGACGACCGGGCGCACGGCGTCGCCTCGGCGGCGATCTTCGGCGGCGCTCACGGCATGGCGCCCGACGACGCCGTGATCGCGGTGGACGTCGGCAACAACACCTACTCGTTCGGCCGCTACTTCGAGTCCAAGGCGGCGCAGCGGGTGCTGATGTCGGGCTACCTCGGCTCGATCGGCTTCGGCTACCCGGCGGCGATCGGCGCCTGGGCAGCGACCGGCGGCGAGCGGCCGATCATCGCGATCACCGGCGACGGCGGCTTCGGCCAGTACATGGGCGAGCTCCTGACCGCGGTCAAGCACGAGATGAACATCACCCACCTGCTGGTCGAACAACGGGCAGCTCGGCAAGATCTCGAAGGAGCAGCGCGCCGGCGCAGTGGGACGTCTGGCAGACCGAGCTCCACAACCCGAACTTCGCGAGTACGCCGAGCTCTGCGGGGCGCTCGGGATCCGCGTCACCGACGCCGCGCGAGCTCGACGCCGCGCTCGACTCGAGGCGCTCGCCCACGACGGCCCGGCGATGGTCGAGGTCGTCGCGGACGCGGAGCTCGTCTGATGGGCCTCGACCGCTGCCGGCGCGCTTCGCGGAGACCCGCGACGCGCTTCACCGGGTCGCCGAGGAGGTGCGTCGCGCCGGCGCGAAAGCCCGACAACGAGATCGCGCTGACGCGGACGCCGGGCGGCTTCGGCACACCGCCGTTCGAGTTCGGGGAGCCGCCGGATCCAGGTGACGGTCGACGGCGCCGAGATCGTCGTCGCGAGGACGGCGAGGAGCGCCGCGAGCGCGCTCGGCTCGATCGCCGGCGCGGCGCGGTTCGTCGGCGCCGACCTGTTTCCGAGGGGGTCCCGGCGAGCGCCGAGCTGCTCAGGATCGACCCGCGTCGCGCCGAGCGGCTCGGCGAGCTCTACGCGTTCGCCGCCGAGCGCTCGAGCGCTTCCGCGGCGGCTTCGGCCGGGCGCCGAGGCGAGCCGGGATCAACCTCTGGCCCGAGCACTTCGACATCGCCTTCGAGGCCGGGCGAGGAATCCGCGCGGCGAGCGCGCCGGCTACGGCGTCTCGCCGGGCGACGAGAACCACCCGGAGCCCTACGTCTACGTCGGCCCGTGGTCGGCGCGGGCCGAGGGTGAGCTCTGGAACGCGAGCGGGTTCACCGGCGCCGAGCTCGGCTACAAGGAGCTGCTCGAGGCGCACGATCCGCTCGAGACGGCGCTGGCGTTCTTCGGCTCTCGCTACGACGGCGCTGCGCGGCTGAGCCGGTGGAGGTGTCGCGTCGCTGCGGCGACGGGTATCGTGGGCTGGGTGCGATTCGGTGTGCTCACCGGCGGCGGAGACTGCCCCGGCCTGAACGCGGTGATCCGGGCGATCGTCCGCAAGGGCGTCGCCGATCACGGCCACGAGATCGTCGGCTTCCGCGACGGCTGGCGGGGCCCGCTCGAGGACGACTGCGAGCCGCTCGACGATCGAGTCGACCGCGCGGGATCCTGCCGCGCGGCGGCACGATCCTCGGCACGTCGCGAACCAACCCGTTCAAGCGCGACGACGGACCCGAGCCGATCCGCCGCAACCTCGCGCGAGCTCGGGCTCGACGGCCTGATCGCGATCGGCGGCGAGGACACGCTCGGCGCCGCCAACCGGCTGCACGCCGAGCACGGCCTGCCGGTGCTCGGCGTGCCGAAGACGATCGACAACGACATCGGCGCGACCGACGTCACGTTCGGCTTCGACACCGCGCGTCCAGGTCGCGACCGAGGCGATCGACCGCCTGCACACGACCGCCGAGAGCCACAACCGGATCATGGTCGTCGAGGTGATGGGCCGCCACGCCGGCTGGATCGCGCTCTACGCCGGGATCGCCGGCGGCGCCGACGTGATCCTGATCCCCGAGCAGCCGTTCGACATCGAGCGAGGTCTGCGAGCTGATCGAGCGCCGCCACTCCCGCGGCCGCGTGTTCTCGATCGTCGTCGTCGCCGAGGGCGCGGTGCCGCAAGGAGGGCACGATGGAGATCGTCGACGGCGAGACCGACGAGTTCGGCCACGTCCGGCTCGGCGGCATCGGCCAGCGCCTCGAGAGCGAGATCGAGGAGCGGACCGGCTACGAGACGCGCGCGACGGTGCTCGGCCACATCCAGCGCGGCGGCACGCCGACCGCGTTCGACCGCGTGCTCGCGACCCGCTTCGGCGTCGGCGCGATCGACGCCGCGCACGAGGGCCGCTGGGGGATGATGCCGGCGCTGCGCGGCGACCGCGATCGAGCTCGTCGCCGCTCGCCGAGGCGGTCGCCGAGCTGCGCACGGTCACTCCCGAGGAGTTACGCGGTTGCCGAGGTCGTTCCTCGGGTAGCCCGCTCGCGGCGGCCTTCTGCTCTGCCGCGCGATCGCTCGCGGGGCCTGCGCCGGCGGCGACCGCGCCCGGCGAGGGCGCGACGTTGACGGTCTACGTCAGCCTGCCGCTGAGCGGGCCGGCGGCGCCCGAGGGCCGCGACGCCGCCGACGGCGCCCGGCTCGCGCTCGCCGAGGGACCGGCGGCCAGATCGGCGGCTACGCGATCGAGGCCGAGATCCTCGACGCCGGCGCGCCCGCGGCGCGGCTGGACGCCCGGCGCTCTCGGCAGCGAACGCCCGCGCGGCGACCCACGACTCGACCGCGATCGCCTACCTGGGCGACTTCCAGTCGGGCGCGACCCGGGCCTCGCTGCCGATCACCAACGGCGCCCGGATGCTGCAGGTCTCGCCGGCCAGCGGGGCGCTCGACCTGGTCGCGCCGAGCGCCGGCTCCGACGCGTCCCCGAGCGTCCAGCACATCGGCGGTCGCAGAACCTTCGGCCGGGTTATCCCGAGCGACGGCGCGCAGGCCGCCGCCGCGGGCGCGCTGGGCCGCGGACCTCGGGCTGGGAGTCGGCCGCGATCGACGACGGAAGGCGAGCTCGCGAAGGTCCTCGCGGGATCGTTCACGGCGACGGCGGACGACGGTGGGCGTGCGGCTGGCCGATGGTGCTCGGCGCACCTACCTTGCCGGTCCTGCCTCGCAGGCGCCCGCCCGCCCCGCCGGCGGCGGGGCGCGGGCTCCGCGGCGCCGGCGCTGCTGGCAAGCGACGCGTTCCTGCCGCCGTATCTGCCCGACCGCTCGCCGCAGCCCTCGCTCTACGCCACCTCTGCCGCACTCGACCCCGCGGACCTGCCGCCGGCGGGCGCGGAGTTCGCGCGCGCGCTTCGAGAACGAGTACGGACGCCCGCCGGGCCGCTACGCCGCCTACGGCTACGAGGCGATGGCGCGTGATCCTCGACTCGATCTCCCGGGCGAGCGATCCCGCCGATCGGGACGCCGTCGTCGACGTCGTTCTTCGTCACCGCGAGCCGTGACTCGGTGCTCGGCCCCTACTCGATCACCGAGCGCGGCGAGACGACGCTCTCGGAGGTCTCCGGCTACCTGCGGCGCGGCGGGCGCGCCGTCCCGGTCGCGAAGCTCGAGATTCGCTGAGCGCCGCTCGCGGCCTAGCGGCCGAGCAGGTCGCGGAGCGCGCCGTCGATCTCGGGGAAGCGGAAGACGAAGCCCTGATCGAGGGCGCGCCGCGGCACCACCCGCATGCTCGCAACGATCTGCTCGGTGAGCTCAGCGCCGCGCAGCGCCTCGATCGCGAACTTCGGGGCCGGCAGGATCGAGGGGCGGCGAATCGCCCGGCCGAGCGCCTTCGAGAACTCGCGGTTGCTGACCGGGTTCGGCGCGGTTGCGTTGTAGGCGCCGCGTGCGCCGTCCGTCGTCGAGGGCCCAGAGCGAGCATCGCGATCTCGTCATCGCGATGGATCCAGGGCATGTACTGGGCGCCGCCGGCGAGCGGCCCGCCGACCCCGAGCTTGAACGGGAGCAGCAGCTGCTTGAGCAGGCCGCCCCCGGGATCGAGGACGAGCCCGGTTCGCAACCGCGCTACGCGGACGCCCCCGGCCTCGGCCGCCTCTGCGGCGGCCTCCCAGTCGACGACAACCCTGCTGAGGAAGTGGTCGTCGGGCGGCGCCGACTCGTCGACGATCGCCTCACCGCAATCGCCGTAGTAGCCGGTCGCCGACTGGCTGACCAGCACCCGGGCGGGCGACGGCGCCGCCAGCATCCCGTCGACCAGGTTCTTCGTCGCCCGCACCCGGCTCTCGCGGATCCGCCGCTTCGCCTCCTCGGTGAGCCGCTGGTTGATCTCCTCACCGACCAGGTTGATCACCCCCTCGACGTCGGCGAACGCCGCCGCGGGCGGGCGCTCTGCGGTCGGGTCCCAGGCGTGCCAGGCGACAGTGGGGTTGCTCTCGCGAGCCCGCTGCGGATTTCGCGAGAGCCCGGCGACCTCGTCCCCGCGGGCGAGCAGGGCGTCGCACACCTGCGATCCGATCAGTCCGCTTGCACCGGTGACCAGCACCCTCATCGAGAACCTCCTGTCGGCGCTTCGCCGTTGGCGTCCGCGCGGATGCCAACCCTACCCGCCGGTACCTACCCGGGCGAGCGCGGTCCAAGAGAGAGCGTCGCTACTCGCAGTCGCCCCCCACGTTGTCGGCGGGGTCGGCGGCGTGGGTGTCGACGTCGGGCCCGCAGATCAGCACGTCGCGGTAGGGCGGGCCGTCGAGGGCGTCGAGGTGGTCGGCGCCGGCCTCGCCGCGCAGCGAATCCGAGCCCGCGCCGCCGACGAGCTCGTCGTCTCCGGGGCCGCCGATGAGGCGGTTTCGGTTTGCGTCGCCGATCAGGGTGTCGTTGCCAGCGCCGCCGCGCAGGCGCTCGACGTCGCCGAGCACGTCGTCGCCCTCGCCGCCCGGGGCGCCGTCGTTTGCCCCGTCGCCGATCGAGGCCTCGACGGCGCTCTCGCGGGACTCGTAGGTGACCATGTCCTCCGTTCCGGCGCCGCCGGAGAGCAGGTCGGCGCCGGCGCCGCCGTTGAGCAGGTCGCCCGCCCCGGCCTGGCCCTCGAGCGTGTCGGCGCCGCCCTCGCCGACGAGCAGGTCGGCGGAGCCGCCGCCGAGCAGGTGATCGGGCCCGCCGCCGCCGATCAGCCGGTTTCGATCCGCATCGCCGACCAGCGTGTCAGCGGCCGAGCCGCCGCGCAGGCGCTCGACGTCGGCGAGGACGTCGTCGAACTCCTCCGGGGTGCCGTCGCTTGCGATCGCGCCGTCGTTGGACCCGTCGCCGATCGAGGCGCCGATCGCCACGGTGCGCCAGCGGTAGCTCGCGACGTCGCCGCTGCCCTCACCGCCCGAGAGCGAGTCCGCTCCGAGGCCGCCGTCGAGGATGTCGCCGCCCGGGCCGCCCTCGAGCGTGTCGTCGTCGGGGCCGCCGATCAGGTTGTCGGAGCCCGAGCCGCCGAGCAGGGTGTCGTTTCCGCCCACTCCCTCGATCCGGTCGTTGCCGGCCAGTCCGCAGATCGTCTCCGGCGCCGCGGTGCCGACGAGCACGTCCTTTGCCGGGGTGCCGACGATGTCGCAGGCGGGCTCGGAGAGGGTCAGCTTGACGTTGTCGGCATAGGCGTCGTTGGTCGGCCCGACGACGTGGTCGGCCTCGAGGCGGACCTCGACCTTGCGGGTTCCCGCCGGCACCGCCACGGTGTCGGAGCGGCGCAGCAGGACGGTTCGGTTCGTGCGCTGGGCGGCGGTCAGCGGGCCGAGCACGATCGTGCCCAGGGGCGCGTTTGCGCCGTCGAGGAAGGTGGCGAGGGCGCGCATGCGATCGCCCTCGGTGCGCCGGCCGCCGAGATCGGCCGTAAGGGTGGCGTCGAGGAGCCCGCCGTCGATCGCCTCGGCCTGGTCGGCCACCGAGACCGTCTGCGTGGCCGCCGAGTCGGCCGCGACGGGCCCGCCCCAGAAGGCGTTCAGACCGCCCTCCCAGCGCGCGGCGGCGACGTGGCGCGGCGGGCCCTTGGCGATCCCGTAGCGGGCGAAGGTGAAGCGGCCGGATGCGCGCTGCCAGGCGCCCGGCAGCGCCGGCGACTGGTCGGTCTTCCGCGCCGCGCCGGAGCCCTCGATGCCGCCGTTCTGGAGTAGGTTGTCCGCCAGCAGCGGGGTGCCGGCGCCGAGGCGGACCGTGATGTTGTCGGAGCCATAGTTCGCGGTCGCGAGGTCCTCGTTGCCGTCGGCGTCGAGGTCGCCGAGCGCGACCGATTGCGGGAAGAAGCCGGCCGCAAACGGCGAGCCCACCGGCTCGGTGGCGAAGGTGCCGTCGCCGGCGTCGAGGAGGATTGTGACCTTGGAGGAGTTGCGGTTTGCGACAGCGAGGTCCTCGTCGCCGTCGGAGTTGAGGTCGCCGATCCCTACCGAGACAGGCCCGTCGCCGGCGGCAAACGGCGAGCCCACCGCCTGGGTGGCGAAGGTGCCATCGCCGGCGCCGAGGCGGATCGTGACGTTGTCGGAGCCGAAGTTCGCGACCGCGAGGTCCTCGTTGCCGTCGGCGTCGAAGTCGCCGACTGCGACCGAGATCGGGCCGGTGCCGGCAGCAAACGGCGAGCCCGTCGGCTGCGTGGCGAAGGTGCCGTCGCCGGCCCCGAGGCGGATCGTGACGTTGTTGGAGCTTAGGTTCGCAACCGCCAGGTCCTCGTTGCCATCGGCGTCGAAGTCGCCGACTGCGACCGAGATCGGGCCGGTGCCGGCAGCAAACGGCGAGCCCACCGGCTGGGTGGGGAAGGTGCCGTCGCCGGCGTTGAGGAGGATTGTGACATTCGCGGAGCGTACGTTCGCGACCGCGAGGTCCTCGTCGCCGTCGGCGTCGAAGTCGCCGACTGCGACCGAGCGGGGCTCGTCGCCGGTCGCAAACGGCGAGCCCGCCGGCTGGGTGGCGAAGGTGCCGTCGCCGGCGCCGAGGCGGATCGTGACGTTGTCGGATTGCTCATTCGCGACCGCGAGGTCCTCGTCGCCGTCGGCGTCGAAGTCGCCGACTGCGACCGAGCGGGGCTCGTCGCCGGTCGCAAACGGCGAGCCCGCCGGCTGGGTGGCGAAGGTGCCGTCGCCGGCGCCGAGGCGGACCGTGACGTTGTCGGAGTTGAGGTTCGCGACGGCGAGATCCTCGTTGCCGTCGGAGTTGAGGTCGCCGATCGCGACCGAGGTGGGAAGGTTCCCGACCGCAAACGGCGAGCCCACCGGCTGGGTGGGAAACGTGCCGTCGCCGGCATGAGCCACTCCCGGAGTCAGGCCGACCATCCCGATCGCGGCGCATGCCGCGAGCGAGACCGACCGCCTGCGCGCGAAGCGTGCGCACGGCAATCCGAAACGGTGGCCATGGGGTTCGCTCACGATCCCCTCCCCCGGTGATCCCCGCTGCAAGTGCGGGGTCTGGGATCGACCCTACGCCGCGCGCGGGCCCGAAGTCAAGGGCCGCCCGCCCTACTCCAGCGTCGAGAAGGTGCCCGGTCTCCTCGGAGACGCGGGCGATCCCGGCGCGGCGCGCCTCGTCGACCACGGCCTCGGCGACCGCCGGCGCGACGTCGCGGTCGAAGACCGAGGGGATGATGTAGTCCTCGGAGAGGTCGTCGTCGGTGACGACCTCGGCGATGCCGTGGGCGGCGGCCAGCTTCATCTCCTCGGTGATCCGCGGTGCGCCGGCGTCGAGCGCGCCGCGGAAGATGCCCGGGGAAGCAGAGCACGTTGTTGATCTGGTTCGGGTAGTCGGAGCGGCCGGTGGCCATGATCCGCACGTACTGGCGCGGCGTCCTCGGGCATCACCTCGGGGGTCGGGTTGGCCATCGCGAAGACGATCGCGTCGTCGTTCATCTTGGTCGAGCGCGCTCGGCCTCGATCACGCCCGGGCCGGAGAGGCCGACGAACAGGTCGCAGCCCTCGATCACCTCGTCGGGCGTCGCCCGGGCAGCTGTCTCGGGTTCGAGTTCTCGGCGTACCAGCGCTTGATCGTCGGTCATGCCGCCGATCCGTAGTCGTCGCGGGCGGTCGAGATCGCGCCCTGGCGGTCGCAGCCGATGATGTCGCGTCACGCCCGACCGGCGAGCATCATCTTGGTGCACGGCGATCCCGGCCGCGCCGAGGCCGACCATCAGCGACGCGCAGGTCCTCGATCGGCTTGCCGATGATCTTCAGCGCGTTGAAGAGCGCGGCCATCGACGACGACGGCGGTGCCGTGCTGGTCGTCGTGGAAGACGGGGATGTCGAGCTCGTCCTTGAGGCGGTCCTCGATCTCGAAGCAGCGCGGCGCGGAGATGTCCTCGAGGTTGATGCCGCCGAAGGTCGGGGCCATCAGCTTGACCGTCGTCGATGATCTCGTCGGGGTCCTTGGTGTCGAGGCAGATCGGGAAGGCGTCGACGTCGGCGAACTCCTTGAAGAGCATCGCCTTGCCCTCCATCACCGGCATCGCGGCCTCGCGGGCCGATGTCGCCGAGTCCGAGCACGGCGGTGCCGTCGGAGACGACCGCGACCGTGTTCTTCTTGATCGTGTAGTCGAAGGCCTTGGCTGCGGTCCTCGGCGATCGTCCGTGCAGACCCGGGCGACGCCCGGCGTGTAGGCCATCGAGAGGTCGTCGCGGGTCTTCAGCGGGTACTTGTTGTCGCTGCTCGATCTTGCCGCCGCGGTGCATCTGCAAGCGTGCGGTCGGTGTAGTCGAGCGACGCTTGGCGCCGCGGGTCGAGCCGATCGCCGCGCAGGATCTGCTCCCAGTGCTCCTGGTCGCGGGCGTCGATCGTGAACTCGCGCACGCGCTTGCCCTCGCCGCCGGCGCCGGGGACGAGGTCGACGCCCTGCGAGCGCGCCGCCGGCCTCGGCGATCGCCGCGGTCAGCTTGCCGAGCGGCTCCTGGCGCGCGTCGAGCTCGACGCGGACGGTGACGAGAACTGTGCGGAGACGGAGGCCATGGCGTGCGGATTCTATGCGCGCGGCGAACTCGCCGCGCACCCTCGCGATTGCAGGGCAGTCATACCGGGGGTAGCTCGACGCCCAGCGGCGTGCGTCCGGCGGGCGCCGCTCCGTATGATCGGCGCGTGGCCGATGGCGAGCAGCGACAGCGGGACCGCGAGCTCTTCCTGATCGACGGCAACAGCCTCGCCTACCGGGCCTTCTTCGCCCTGCCGGAGTCGATCGCGACCTCCGACGGCCGGCCGACCAACGCGATCTACGGGTTCGCCTCGATGATGGTCAAGATCCTCACCGACCACGGCCGCGCGGCGGTCGTCGTCGCCTGGGACGCGGGCTGGTCGGGCCGCGAGAAGATCTACGCGCCGATACAAGGCGCAGCGCAAGTCGCGGCCCGACCTGCTCAAGGAGCAGTGGCCGCACCTGGTGCCGCTGGCCGAGGCGTTCGGCTTCGCCAACGTCCGGGTCGAGGGCTACGAGGCCGACGACGTGATCGCGACGCTGGCCGCGCCAGGCCCGCGACGCGGGCATCCCGGTGATGATCGTCACCGGCGACCGCGACGTCTACCAGCTGGTCGGCGACGGGGTCCGGGTGATGACGACCTCGCGCGGGGTCACCGACACCAAGATCTACGACCGCGACGGCGGTGATCGAGCGCTACGGGGTCGCCGCCGGAGCTGGTCACCGACCTGATCGGCCTCAAGGGCGACACCTCCGACAACATCCCCGGCGTCCCCGGGATCGGCGACAAGACCGCGGCCGCAGCTGCTGCAGCAGTTCGGGTCGCTCGAGGAGGTGCTCGCGAACGTCGACGAGATCTCCGGGCGCGAAGCGCAAGCAGAACCTGACCGAGCACGCCGACGACGCGCGGATCTCCAAGCAGCTCGCGACGATGCATCTACGACGTCGAGGTCGAGCTCGACCTCGCCGAGGTCGCTGGCGCGCGAGCCCGACCGCTCGCGGCTGCGCGAGGTCGCGGCGAGTTCGAGCTGCGCCAGGTGATCCAGCGGCTCGAGGAGGAGTGGGAGGAGAGTCGTCCCCGAGCGCGCCGGCGAGCGAGCGCGATCGAGGTCGAGGCCGAGCGAGGGCACGCTCGCCGACCTCGCCGACGGGCGAGATCGCGCTTCGCGCTCGCCGGCGAGCGCTGGGGCGCCGACCGACGGCGAGCGGCTGCTCGTCGGCGACGCGCCGACGGCGCCGACGGAGCTCGCGCGACGCGCTGGCCGCGCATCCGCTGATCGCCCACGACGTGAAGTCGCTCGGCGGAGCGCGGACGCGCGCGGCCTGCTCGGCCGCTCGCGGCCGGGGTCGCTCGACCTCGCCCACGACACGATGGTCGCCGCCTACCTGATCGACCCGGCGCGCCGCGACCTACGAGCTCGACGAGCTCGCCGCCGACGACGGGTCTCGCGCCTGCGCGGCGCCGGACGACGAGGGCGGCCGACGACGGCCAGCTCGTCGCTCGGCGAGGAGGACGAGCCGGCCGGCCGACCCGGCGGTCGACGCCCGGCTCGCCTGGGAGCTCGCCGAGCGCCAGCGCCCGCGGCTCGAGGAGCTCGGCCTCGAGCGCGCTGCTCGCACGAGGTCGAGATGCCGCTGATCGAGGTGCTCGCGGCGATGGAGCGCGAGGGCGTCAAGCTCGACGTCGAGCGGCTGGCCGAGATCGGCGCCGGGCTCGCCGGAGCAGATCGAGACGCTGCGAGGCCGAGATCTGCGAGCTCGCCGGGCGCGAGTTCACGATCGGCTCGCCCCAGCAGCTCGGCGAGGTCCTCTTCGACGAGCTCGGGCTGACGCCGCAAGCGCCGCGGCAAGACCGGCTTCTCGACCGACGCCCGCGTGCTCGCCCAGATCCGCGACGAGCACGAGATCGTCGCCAAGATCGAGCGCTGGCGCGAGCTGACCAAGCTGAAGAACACCTACCTCGACTCGCTGCCGCGGACTGATCGACCCCGAGACGGGCCGCATCCACACGACCTTCAACCAGGTCGGCGCGGCGACCGGCCGCCTCTCGAGCACCAACCCGAACCTCCAGAACATCCCGATCCGCTCCGACGTCGGCCGGCCGATCCGCGCGCTGCTTCGTCGCCGAGCCGGGCAGCGCTGCTGATCTCCGCCGACTACAACCAGGTCGAGCTGCGGGTGCTCGCCCACGTCGCCGGCGAGGAGGTGCTGCGCGAGATCTTCGCCTCGCGGCGAGGACGTCCACGCGGCGACCGCCGCCGAGATCCTCGGCGCCGATCCCGACGGCGATCACGCCCGGCGAGCGCTCGAAGGCGAAGATGGTCAACTACGGGATCGCCTACGGGCTCTCCGCCTTCGGCCTCGCCGACCGGCTCCAGATCGCGCCGCGAGGAGGCGGGCGCCTACATCGACCGCTACTTCGAGCGCTTCCCGGCGGTCAAGCGCGTTCATCGACGAGACGATCGAGCGGGCGCGCGAGCGAGGGCTACGTGACGACGCTGATCGGCCGCCGCCGGACCGATCCCCGAGCTGCGCTCGCGCAACTCGCCAGACCCGCACGCTCGGCGAGCGGCTCGCGGTCAACACGGTCGATCCAGGGCACCGCCGCCGACATCATCAAGATCGCGATGGTCCGCTGCCGACGCGCGCGCTGCGCGAGGCGGGGCTCGAGATCGCGGCTCGTCCTCCAGATCCACGACGAGCTGCTCTTCGAGGGCCCGGAGGGCGAGGCCGAGGCGGTGACCGAGCTCGCGCGCCGCGAGATGGTCGACGCCTTCGAGCTCGACCCGCCGCTCGCGGTCGACGTCGGCGTCGGCCCCGACTGGCTGGCGGCGAAGTAGCGCGGCTCGCGGCCGTCGAGCCGCTCGCTCGCGTGCTCGACGATGGGCCGCCCGCAAGCGCCTAGGTGCCGCCGATGGATCGCGGCGCCGCAGTTCTGCTCATGGCCCCGCGGGCGGGCTGATCGCGCTGCAGGCGCCGATCAACGCCGGGCTCGGGCGAGGAGACCGGCAGCCTGCCGGCGGCGCTGGTCTCGTTCGCGGTCGGGACGATGCTCCTGGCCGCGATCGTCGTCCTCAGCGGGCAGGCGGGCGGCGTCGGCGGCGCCGGCGACGGTGCCGCTGGTACTACCTGATCGGCGGCGTGCTCGGGCGCCGCCTACGTGTCCGGCGCGCTGATCACCGTGCGCACGATCGGCGCCGGCGGAGTGGCGGCGGCGACGGTCACCGGTCAGCTGACCGTCTCGGTCGTGATCGACCGGCTCGGCGTCCTCGGCCTCGGGGAGCAGGCCGATCACCGCCGGAGCGCCTGCGTCGGCGTCGGCCTGCTGCTCGCCGGGACCTTCCTGATCGTCCGCTGAGCGGCCGGCGCCGAGGCTATACGGCGCGGGCGAGCGTCGGCGGCGCCGGCGAGGCCGCATCGGCGCGCGGCGCGGTGGCGAACGACGGATGGGCGATCTTCAGGTAGTGGTCGAACGACCAGTGCGACGAAGCGCTCGCCGCTCCATCCCGCGCAGCGCCAGCCGCGAGCAGCCGCGGCGGGACCCGCGGGACGAGCTTCTGGACGCGCAGCATCCAGCTGAACTTCCAGTCGTGGGCGGCGGTGAAGGCGGCGTAGCGCGCGAGCGCCGCTCGCGCGCTCAGCGCGGCCCTCGACCACCGCGCGGAGCTCGCGCCCGGCGGCGATCCCGAAGTAGAACGCGGTGCGGATCCCCTCGGCGGTGAGCGGCAGGCAGTGGCCCGGCCGAGTCGCCGACGAAGAAGACGCCGCCGTCGGTCGCCGCGCGCAGCTGGTGCGGGATCCAGTTGCCCTGGTAGCGGACCGCGTCGCTGCCGAGGTCGCTCGGCGAGCTCGACGGTCGGGTCCTTGACGTGGAAGCGCGGGTCGAAGGAGCCGACGCCGATCCGCACCTCGTCGCCGGCCGGGAAGCTCCAGCCGTAGCCGGCGGGCACGAGCGCGCGGTCGATCCAGATCTCGAGGTCGTCGCTCGATGCCGTGCGGATGGACCTCGAGCCCGCGCGAGAGCGGCGCGTCGGGCGGCTGGTAGCCGGCCCGCCGAGCACCCGCCGCCAGCCGAGCGCGTCGACGACGAGCGGGGCGCGAGACCACGCCGCGGTCGGTCTCGACGCGATCGGCTCGCCGCCACGTCGCGGTGCCAGGCGTGGCGCGGTGCCCGGCCGCGTGCCCTCGACCTTCGCGGTCTCGAACTCGGCGTCGCACTGCGTCCCAGAGCAGCCGCGCAGAGCTCGCGGTAGTCGAAGGTCGAGAAGGTCCAGGGCAGCTCGTAGCGCGCGGTCGCCGTGGGGCGTGTGGATGACGAGCGTCGTCGAACGTCTGGCGGATCGAGCCCTCGAGGCCCATCGCTCTCGAGCCACTCGGTCGGGCGCGGCGCAGGCCGAGGTCTGGCGCTCGCCGATCTCGTAGCGGTCGAGATCAGCACGCCGGGCGCCGGAGCCGGTCAGCTCCCGCGCGACCGTGAGGCCGGCGAAGCTCGCGCCGCAGATGAGCACGTCGTACTCGCCGGCGAGCGGCGTGCGCTCGCTCGCCTCGCTTGGTCGCTCGGCTCGGCATCGCGCAGGGTACCGACGCGACCGGGCTGCGAGGCCTGGGCGCACCGTGCGCGCGCCGACGGGTCCTGGCGCGGCCCCGGACGGTCCCCGGCCGCGAGCGCTGCTCGACGCGATTCGACGCGAGCCGAGCCCGCCCCGCCGTTGCGGTGCCGTAGCGACCGAGCCGCACCGACCCGAGCCTGCTGCCAGCGAGGCACCCGCGAGCGGCCCCCGCTCCAACGGCGTCCGAGCGCGACCTCCTGATCGAGGTCGACGGCCAGCTCGTCCCGAACTACGACGCGACGATCAACCCCTTCGACGAGGGCGACGTCGTCACCGGCAAGGTCGTGCGCATCGACAAGGACGAGGTCCTGGTCGACATCGGCTACAAGTCCGAGGGCGTCATCCCCGCCAACGAGCTTTCGATCCGCCGCTCGGTCGATCCCGCCGAGGAGGTCGAGCTCGGCGAGGAGGTCGACGCCCTCGTCCTCACCAAGGAGGACCAGGAGGGCCGCCTGATCCTCTCCAAGAAGCGCGCCCGCTTCGAGAAGGCCTGGCGCCGGATCGAGGCCGCCGCCGAGTCCGGCGAGCCGGTCGAGGGCACCGTGATCGAGGTCGTCAAGGGCGGCCTCATCCTCGACCTCGGCGTGCGCGGCTTCCTGCCCGCCTCGCTGGTCGACATCCGCCGCGTCCACAACCTCGACGAGTTCATGGGCCAGACGCTCGAGTGCAAGGTGATCGAGCTCAACCGCTCGCGCAACAACGTCGTCCTCTCGCGCCGCGCCGTGCTCGAGGAGGAGCGCAAGGAGGTCCGCGAGCAGATCCTCGGCCGGCTGGAGCCGGGCCAGGTGGTCGAGGGCAAGATCTCGAACATCGTCGACTTCGGCGCCTTCGTCGACCTCGAGGGCATCGACGGCCTGATCCACATCTCCGAGCTTTCCTGGAGCCACGTCAACCATCCCTCCGAGATCCTCGCGATCGGCGACACCGTGCGCGTCAAGGTGCTCGACATCGACCGCGACCGCCAGCGAATCTCCCTCGGCCTCAAGCAGACCCAGGAGGACCCGTGGCAGACGGTGCTCAACGAGTACAAGCCCGACGACATCCTCGAGGGCAAGGTCACCAAGGTCGTCGCCTTCGGCGCCTTCGTCGAGATCCTTCCCGGCGTCGAGGGCCTGGTCCACATCTCCGAGCTTGCCGAGCACCACGTCGAGAACCCCGGCGAGGTCGTCGAGCCCGGCGACGAGACCTGGGTGCAGGATCCTCGAGATCGACGAGGAGCGCCGCCGGATCTCGCTCTCCGTCAAGCGGGCGCAGGCGAACGACAACCTTCCGCTGCGCGACCTGATCCCGCCCGAGCTCCAGCCCGACAACCAGCCTCCGGCGGCCCCCGAGCCCGAGGCGGCGGTCCCCGATCTCGCGCTCTCCGAGGAGGTCTTCACCGAGCCTCCGGCGGCCGAGCAGCCGCCGGCAGCGGAGCCGGCGCCCGAGGCCGAGCCGCAGGCCGAGGCCGCGCTCGAGGAACCGGCCCCCGCGGAGCAGGCCGACGCCGACGCCGGGCCCGAGCCCGAGCAGCCGAGCCAAGACGCCTGACCCAAACCTGATGCCGACCGCGCACGGGAAACCCGTGATCGGTCTCACCGGCGCGATCGCCGCCGGAAAGTCCGCCGCGCTCGAGGCGCTCGCAAGGCTCGGCGCGGCGACTCACTCCTCCGACGAGGTGGTCCACGAGCTGCTCGCCACCGATCGGGTGCGCGACCTGCTCGTCGGTCGCTGGGGAGCCGAGGTCGCGCCCGGAGGAACGGTCGACCGCACCAGGGTGGGTGAGATCGTCTTCGGCTCGTCCGAGGAGCTCGAGTGGCTCGAGCGCACGCTGCACCCGCTGGTCGGCGAGCGCAGCGCCGCCTGGCTCGCTGCCCTGCCGGCGTCCGCGCGGGCCGCCGTGCTCGAGGTCCCGCTGCTGTTCGAGACCGGGATGGAGGCAGGCTTCGACTTCACGATGTGCGTGGTCGCCGAGCCCGAGGCGAGGGTCGAGCGCGCGGGCGCTCGCGGGACCGCGGATCTCGAGGCGCGGGCGGGCCGGCAGCTCTCCCAGGAGGAGAAGGCGGCGCGGGCCGACTACGTGATTCGCAACGACGCCTCGCTCGAGCGGCTGCAGGCGACGCTCGAGGAGGCGCTCGAGGACATCGAGGCGTCGATGAGGGAACGGGGTTGAGCAGACCGGGGCGGATCAGGCTGATGGTCGTGCTGCTGGTCGTCGGCGCCGCCGGGGCGCTGGTCGTCAGCCGGATCGACCTCGACGAGGCGCTCACCGAGGTGACGCTGCCGCTCCGCCACGACGACATCATCCGCCAGCAGGCGGAGGAGAAGAACCTCGATCCGGCGCTGATCGCCGCGGTGATCTACGCGGAATCGCGATTTCGCGATCAGACCTCCCCGGCCGGCGCGCGGGGGCTGATGCAGGTCACGCCGGCCACCGCGAAGGCGATCGCGAGCGCAAGCGGTGGGGTCACCTTCGACGTTCGCGACCTCGCCGATCCCGACGTCAACATCCGCTACGGGAGCTATCACCTGCGCGATCTGCTCGATCGCTACGACGGCAACCTGATCGCCGCGCTCGCCGGATACAACGCCGGCAGCGGCAACGTGGACAAGTGGGGCGGCGCCGGGCTCGAGATCGGAGCGATCGAGTTCCCCGAGACCCGCGCCTACGTCCAGGAGGTGATCGAGAAGCGGGAGCTCTACCGCACGAACTACGCCGCCGACCTCGGCATCGAGTGACCGGGTGATCGCCAGCTGGGTCATCTATCCGCTGCTCCTCGCGATCCTCTGCCTCGGATGCGGGCTGCTCGTCGAGGCGCTCATCGGCCGGCGCCTGCCGGGGGCCCTGCTGCTCGGCGTCGGCCTCTCGGCGATCGTCATCGTCGGCGAGTTCCTCACCCTCGGCGGCCGCGCGGCCGAGCTCGTGACGCCGCTGGCGGTCGTGCTCGCGCTCGCCGGTCTCGTGCTCGGCCGCCGCCGCGGCCTGGCGGCGCTCGACCGCTGGGCGGTCGCCGCCGCCGTGGCCGTTCTCTGCGTATATGCGGCGCCGATCGTGCTCTCCGGCGAGCCCACCCTGGCCGGGTTCATCAAGCTCGACGACACCGCGACATGGCTCGCCTTCACCGATCGGGTCATGGAGCGCGGCCTCGACCTCGGCGGGCTCGCGCCGTCCACCTACGAGGCCACCCTGGAGCTCAACCTCGGCGAGGGCTATCCGATCGGGGCCTTTCTGCCCTTCGGGATCGGCGTCGAGCTGCTCGGCCGCGACGCGGCCTGGCTGATCCAGCCGTATCTCGCCCTGCTCGCCGCGATCCTCGCGCTCGCGCTCTGGGAGCTCGCGAGGCCGCTCGCGGGCTCGCCGCGCCTGCGCGCCGCGGCCGCGTTCGTCGGCGCGCAGCCGGCGCTCCTGTTCGGCTACTACCTGTGGGGCGGAATCAAGGAGCTCGCCGCGGCGGCGCTGCTGGCGACGGTCGGCGGGCTGATCGCCTGGCTGCTCGAGGCGCCCGGGGAGCGGCGGCGCGTGGTGGTCACGGCGCTGGTCGCCGGGGCGCTGCTCGGGGTGCTCTCGGCGGGTGGCCTGATCTGGCTCGCGCCGCTCCTGCTCGGCGCCGCGATCCCGCTCGCCGGCGGACTCGGTCTCGGTCGCACCGCCGCTCGGGCCGCGCTGTTCGTCGTCGCCCTGGGCCTCTGCGCGCTTCCGCTCGCGCTCTCCGGCGCGCTGCTTCCCGCCACCGCGCTGCCGCTCGGCGACGCGAGCGCCCGGGGCAACCTGCTGGCCCCGCTCGAGCCCGCGCAGCTCGCGGGCGTCTGGGCGACCGGCGACTTCCGCCTCGCCCCGGACTTCGCGCTTGCCACGGAGATTCTGATCGCGCTCGCCGTGCTCGCCGCCGCCGCCGCCGTGGTCGCATGCCTTCGCGGTCGTCTGCTGGCCCTGCCGATCTTCGGCGCCGGCGTGCTCGCCGGGGCCGGGCTGCTCGCCGCGGTCGGCTCGCCCTGGGTCGAGGCGAAGGCGTTCGCGACCGCTTCGGTCGCGATCCCGTTCGCGGCGATGTTCGCCGCCGGGCTGCTCGCGTCCGCTGGGCGCCGCGTCGCCGCGGCAGGGCTCGCGCTCGCGATCGGCGGCGGGGTCGTCTGGTCGAACGCGCTCGCCTACCGCGAGGTCGATCTGGCACCGCGCGCCCAGCTCGCCGAGCTCGAGCGGATCGGCGAGCTGATCGCGGCGCAGGGGCCGACCCTGATCACCGAGTACTCGCCCTACGGGGCACGGCATTTCCTCCGCGAGGCCGACCCCGAGTCGATCTCCGACCTGCGCCGCCGGATGATCCCGCTCCGCGACGGCTCCGAGGTCTCGAAGGGCCTTGCCGCCGACACCGACGCGATCGCCCCGGCGGCGCTCTCGCTCTATCGCACCCTGGTGGTCCGCCGCTCGCCGGTGTCGAGCAGGCCGCCGACGGAGTACGAGCTCGTCTGGGCCGGAGAGAGCTACGAGGTCTGGCAGCGCGGCCCCGGCGCGTCCCCGGCGCTCTCCAGGATCGGGCTCGGTGACGACGCGGATCCGCTCGCCACGCCTCGCTGCGGGCGGGTCCGCGGCCTGGTCGCGGGCGCACCCGCGGGCGCCCGCCTCGTCGCGGCCGATCGGCGAGGACCGGTGCTGGTGCCGCTCGAGGAGGCCGCCTACCCGCGCGCGTGGAGCGCCGGCGCCGACGCGGATGCGCCGCGGCCGACCGTCCCGGGAACGCTCTCGGCCGAGGTCGAGGTCCCGAGCGCCGGGGAGTACGAGCTCTGGCTCGGCGGCTCCGTGCGGCCGCTGGTCGGCGCGCGGATCGACGGGCGGGCATTCGGCGAGGCCCGGGGGGAGCTCAACAACGCCGGCGGCTACGTCAGCTTCGGGCGCGGCGAGCTCGCCCGCGGCCGCCACCTGATCGAGCTCGAGTTCTCCGCCCCCGATCTCCGCCCGGGCAGCGCCGGCCCGGCGAAGCCGATCGGGCCGCTGGCGCTCGCGGGCGCGGACGCCGCTCGGAGCAGGCTCGTCGAGGTCGATCCCGCGGATGCGCGGAGCCTCTGCGGTCATAGCTGGGACTGGGTCGAGTTGCGGGTCGGCTGATGGGCTCACCCCGAGCCGTCCGCAGCGCCCTCGCCCTGGCGGTTGCGCTCGTCCTCGCCGACTCCTCGATCGTCGTCCTCGCGCTGCCGGAGATCTATCGCGAGCTCGACGTCTCGGTCGCGGCGGTCACCTGGGTGCTGGTCGCCTTCAACCTCGTGCTCGCCCTCTGCGCCGTCCCCGCGGCCGCCCTCACCCGGGCGCTCGGGCCCGCCCGGCTGACGATCGCGGGACTCGTCCTGTTCGCCGCAGCCAGCCTCGCCTGCGGCCTGGCCGAGGGGATCGGGCTGCTGCTCGGCGCCCGCTGCGTGCAGGCGGTCGGTGGCGCGGTCGCGGTCTGCGCCTCGCTCGAGCTGCTGCCGGCCGTCCACGGCTCCGAACGGCGCGCGGCGGTGGCCTGGGCCTCGGCCGGCGCCGCCGGCGCGGCCCTCGGCCCCGGCCTCGGAGGGCTGCTCACCGAGCTCGTCTCCTGGCAGGCGATCTTCCTCGCCCAGGTGCCGGTCGCGGTGCTCGCCGCGCTCCCGCTCGCGGCGATCGCTCGCCGCGAGGGGGCGGTTGCCGCCGGCCGCGGCGGCCGCCCGCATCTCGGGGCCAACCTCGCCCTCGGGCTCGTCTCCGCGGCGCTCGCCGCGGCGCTCTTCCTGATCGTTCTGCTCCTGATCGAGGGCTGGAGGCTGACCCCGATCGCGGCCGCGGCGGCGGTCAGCGCGATGCCGCTGGCGGCGCTGGCAGCGGCGCCGCTCGCCCGGCGGGTCGAGGACCCGGCGGCGCGCGCCGCGGCCGGCGTGATCCTCACCGGCGGCGGTCTTGCCGGGCTCGGGCTGCTGCCCGCGGCCTCGGTCGCGCTCACGCTGCCTCCCCAGGCCCTCATCGGGATCGGCCTCGCGCTGACGCTCTCGGCGCTCACCGAGACCGCGCTCGCCGGCCGCTCGCCGCAGGCGATCCATGGCGGCTGGACGATCGCCGCCCGTCACGCGGGGGTCGTCGCCGGCCTGCTCGTGCTCACGCCGGTGTTCACCGCCGACCTCGAGGTCGAGCGCGGCCAGGCCGAGCAGGCCGGGGTGGCGGCGATCCTCGACTCGCGCCTGCCACCCTCGAGCCTGTTCGCCCTCTCCGAGCGAATCGCAGACCGGATCGAGGGCGAGGGCGACAAGGTGCCGGTGATCGGCCCCGCCTTCGAGCCGCTGCCGCAGGATTCGGCTGAGCGGGCCGCCGTGATCGAGCTTCGCAACCGGATCGAGGGCGAGGTCGACGCGGCCGCCACGCACGCCTTCAGCGCCTCGTTCCTGATCGCGGCCGGGTTCGCGCTCGCCGCCCTGGCGCCGATCGCGCTCGTGCGCCGGAGGATCGCGCTGTGAGCCGCGGCTCGATCCTGCTGGTCGCCGCGACGCTCGCCGCGGCCGCCCTCGTGGTGGCCTACCTGCTCGCGGGCGGCGGCTCCTACGAGCCGACACCGAGCGCCGACCCCTGCGCGCCGCGGGCGTGGCGCTCCCCGCAGGGAATCGAGGAGTCGGCGCAGCAGTTTGCGCTCTCGGCCCTCGACGGGGCCGCCTGCGAGCTCCGGGTGAGCCGCGAGCAGCTCGCGGTCGCCCTCGTCGACGAGCGATCGCGCGCCGAGTTCGCCGCCGCGCGCGGGATCGACGAAGCCGAGCTCGAGCAGGCGGTCCGCGCCGGGGTGATCCGCGGCCTCGACGATGCCGAGAGTGCCGGGGCGCTCAGCCCGGTGATCGCCGACGGCCTGCGGGCGCTGGCGGGCAGGCTTCCGGTGGACGAGTCGATCGCGCTGATCGAGGACGCGAGCCGGCTGTTCGCCGGCGCCGAGGAGCTCCTCGGCGACGTCGTCGACCGGATCGAGGGATTCCTCCCCGATCTCTAGAGGCTCGCCCGCCGGCGAACGACCCCGGGCGTTAGCGGCGCTCGGTGGCGCGCCAGACCCAGAGCGCACACACGAACTGAAGCGGGAGCCGCCCGAGGAGCGCCCAGCGCGGCAGCCGGTCGGCGGGGACTCCGTGCTCGGCGACCTGCTCGGGGTTGAGCGCCATGTGGATGTTCGCCGGAAAGACCGCGGCGAGCACTCCGAGGAGCCACCAGCGGGCGAAACCGCGGGTGGCCGGGTGAACCACGGCGAGCCCGCCGAGGATCTCCGCGGCGCCGCTGAGGGCGACCGCCTCCCTGTGCATCGGGATCTGCGGCGGCATGATCGCCTCGTAGGCCTTCGGGCGGACGAAATGGAGCGCTCCGGCCGTGCACCAGAAGGCGGTGAGGATCCTCTGCGAGCGGGTCATCGGCAATCATGCTCTCAGTTCGCGCCCGCCGCCCGGCGCCGCGCGTTCGCCTTCGCCAGCGCGAGCGCGATCCCGAGCCGCGGCGCGAACACCAGCGCCACCTCCCGTCCGCGCCGCGAGAGGGCCGCAAAGCCTCCCTCGAGCCCGTAGCCGGCTCCGCCCGGCGCCGCGCCGAGGCCGTCGATCAGGTAGCGCGTGGCCGCGCGCTCGAACTCGGCGGCCTGACCCGGCGGTCGCCGGTCGAAGCGCCAGCGGGCGACGAGGACGAGCGCCGAGCGGCAGGCGGGGGCGGCGCATCCCGTCGGCGGCGTCGAGCGGCGCCAGAGCTCGTAGCGATCGCCGGCCCATCCGGCGGCCGCGGCGGCGGCCGCCGATGAGCCGGCGCCGAGGCCGAGCAGCTGCGCCGTCGATTGCTCACCGGCCACCCCCGAGGTCGCGCGGCGCCAGCCGCGGCGGCGAAGCTCGGCGCCCCTGATCGAGATCGCGACCGGGCGCTCATCGCGGACGTACTTCAGCGGGTGGAGCACCTGCTCGGTGCTGCGCGGCGGCCGGTCCGCGATCGCGTGGTCGACCAGCTTCCAGCCGTCCGCGAGCTCGCGAAGCTCCTCGACGAAGGTCATCCCGCCGGTGTAGGCCCACTCGAGCTGCTCGACGACGAACTCCGGCACCTCGCCGGTGCCGGGGTCGATTCCCGCGGCGGCCTCGGCGAGCTCGAGCGGGCTCAGGTGCCGGGCGGCGTAGAGGACCATCAGCGAGGTCGCCGTTCCCTCGCTGAGCGCGAGCCTCGCCAGCGCCGCGTCATCGTCGGCGCTCGCCGCGGCGTCGGTGAGGCCGAAGGCCTGGTCCTCGATCGCGTGGGTGAGCTCGTGGGCGAGCACGAACTCGACCAGGGCCGGGTTGGCCGCGACGGCGTCGGAGACCACGTACAGGCGGCCGGTTCGCGGGTCGTAGGCCGCCGCAGCGAGATCGGCCCCCGCGGCGGTGGCCGCCTCGAGCTGCTCGTCGGGGTCGAGCAGGCCGAGGATCCGCATCACCGCCTCGTCGGCGCCGATCGCCCCGGCGCCGCCGCGGCGCTCGCCCTCGCGGCGCTCGAGCTCGCCAAGCTCCGCGCCGCTGAGCACCTCGGGCTTCGGGACCTCGGCGAACCGAAGCTCTCTCAGGCGGCCGACGCGTCGGGCGACCCGCGGGGCACGCTCGACGCTGACCCGCACGAGCCGCTCGGAGCCGTGCGCGCGCCGTCGCCTTGTTCGCTTCCGGCTCCGCGCCGCGGGGCGCCAGCGCCAGCGCCAGCCCGGTGGCGAGCAGGATCGCGGCGCTCGCGAGCAACTGGGCGCCGACCCCGCTCTCTCGCCCGCCTGCCACCGACCAAGTATGGCTCGCGCGCGGCTCGCGCCCGCCCGGAGAACCACCAACGGGCCTCGTCTAGCCGCTTTGCAGTAGAACCTGGACCGGCGCATTTGGAGTAGAGACGGCCTAGTCTCTGGTTCGCCGGCCAGTTTTCAGTCACGCACCTGCGAGTGACTCGCGGGACTCAACACGGAAGGGACACTCAATGAGGGTTATCAAGGCGGGGATGCTCGTGGCGCTGTCGGGCTTGGCCCTGGCGCTGCCGGGCTCGGCGTTCGCGGCCTCGGGGGCGGCGATCTACCACCCGGATCTGAACGCGCGGGCGTTCGCGACCAGCGACGGCGGCTGGGAGCGGGCCAAGGACAGCCACGGCCTCTGCATCGCGCCGCTGACCTGTCCGTCGATCGGCGGCGGCTTCGTCGCCGGCGGCGGCAGCTACGGACCGGCCGACGGCTACCTCGAGACGACGATCAGCGGGCTCACCGGAGTGGGCTCGGAGTCGCGGGGGGTCCTGAAGAGTCCCGCCTTCACCTACCGCGGAGTCAACGGCCAGCGCCCGACGGCGCTCGTCTTCGGGCTCAACCACCTCTCCGACATCTCGGCTCTTCTCGCGGTCGCCGGAAACCAGGTCGACTACTCGGTCGAGATCTTCCCGGCCGGCGCCGGCGGTGGCGCGAAGCGGATCGTCGACACGAAGCCGCTGATTCCGAGCGAGGACTGGACCGACAGCGCGCTGGTCGAGCTCCCCGGGAGCGCTGGTGATCGGCCAGGAGTACAAGTTCCGGATCATCACCCGGTTCGTCTACGGCGCCGAGGTGATCCCCGGCGGCAGCGTCGGCTATGACGACGTCACCCTGCTGGCCTTCCGCGAGGAGTCGGGCGGCGGCGGCGGTGGCGGCGGCGGGAACGGCGGCGGCGGCTGGCGGCGGCGGCAACAACGCCGTCTTCGATGGCCGCAACCTGTTCTTCAAGCTGAAGTGCTTCGGCGAGGACAAGAAGGGCAAGTGCCTCACCCGGGCGACCGCGCTGAAGACGAAGGGTGGCAAGCGCGTCACCTTCCCGATCCAGCGAGTGGTGAAGGCGAAGAAGGGCAAGATCGTTCGCGCCCGGGTCCGCTTCCGGTTCCGCAGCGAGCTCGCGGAGAGCAAGTCCGTGGTGCTCAAGTCGGTACTGCGCAGCAACCGCGCCGACAAGACGAAGGTGACCAAGTACAAGAAGCTGAGGCTGATCGACCGGGGCTAGCTCCCCGGCAGCTCAAGCGACCGCGACGGCCGGGCTCGAAAGCGCCCGGCCGTCGCCGTTTCTGGGGCGCGCGCCGCGCCTGCGGCTATCTTCGACGGATGCCGCAAAGGGCATTCAAGCTCAACCCGGCCTACACGCCGACCGCCGACCAGCCGAAGGCGATCGCCGGGCTCGCCGAGGGGCTCGGCGCGGGCGAGCGACTTCCAGACCCTGCTCGGCGCGACCGGCACCGGCAAGACGTTCACGATGGCCGGCGTGATCGACGAGGTCCAGCGGCCGGCGCTGGTGATCGCCCACAACAAGACCCTCGCCGCGCAGCTCTGCAACGAGTTCCGCGAGTTCTTCCCCGACAACCAGGTCGAGTACTTCGTCTCCTACTACGACTACTACCAGCCCGAGGCCTACGTCCCGGCGCAGGACCTCTACATCGAGAAGGACTCCTCGATCAACGACGAGATCGACCGCCTCCGCCACGCCGCGACCGCCGTCGCTGCTCGCCCGCCGCGACGTGATCATCGTCGCCTCGGTCTCCTGCATCTACGGGATCGGCTCGCCCGCAGCTCTACAGCCAGAAGATGCAGCTCTTCAAGGTCGGCGAGTGGATCGACCGCGACGAGCGTCCTGCGCAAGCTCGTCGCGATGCAGTACGCGCGCAACGACACCGCGCTCACCCGCGGCACGTTCCGGGTCAAGCGGCGAGATGCTCGAGATCTATCCCGCCTACGCCGAGTCCGCCTACCGGATCAACCTGTTCGGCGACGAGATCGAGTCGATCCACCACTTCGACCCGCTGACCGGTGAGATCCTCGACGAGCTCGACCACGTCTGCGGTCTGGCCGGCGACGCCACTACGTCACCGAGGAGGAGACGATCGAGCGCGCCGTCGCTCGAGATCAAGGCGCGAGCTCGACGAGCGGCTCGACGAACTTCGACGAGGCGGGCAAGGAGCTCGAGGCCCACCGGCTGCAGCAGCGCACCCAGTACGACATCGAGATGCTGAAGGAGCTCGGCTTCACCTCCGGGATCGAGAACTACTCGCGGATCCTCGACGGCCGGCCGCCGGGCTCGCCCCCGCACACGCTGATCGACTACTTCCCCGACGACTTCGTCGTCTTCGTCGACGAGTCGCACCAGACGATCCCGCAGATCGGCGGCATGTACGAGGGCGACCGCTCGCGCAAGACGACCCTGGTCGAGCACGGCTTCCGGCTGCCCTCGGCGATCGACAACCGCCCGCTCAAGTTCGACGAGTTCCTCGACCGCGTCGACCAGCTGGTGCTGGTCTCGGCGACCCCGGGCGAGTTCGAGCGGCCGAGTCGTCGAAGCGGATCGTCGAGCAGATCGTCCGCCCGACCGGGATCGTCGATCCCGAGATCGAGGTCCGCGAGACCCAGCAACCAGATCGACGACCTGATGAACGAGGTCCAGCGCCGGGTCGACGCTCGAGGAGCGCACCCTGGTGACGACGCTGACCAAGAAGATGGCCGAGGACCTGACCGAGTACCTGCTCGAGCACGGGCTCAAGGTCCGCTACCTGCACTCCGAGGTCGACACGCTGGAGCGGATCCAGATCATCCGCGACCTGCGGCTCGGCGAGTACGACGTGCTCGTCGGCGTCAACCTGCTGCGCGAGGGCCTCGACCTGCCCGAGGTCTCGCTGGTCGCGATCCTCGACGCCGACAAGGAGGGCTTCCTGCGCGGCGAGACCAGCCTGGTCCAGACGATCGGCCGCGCCGCCCGCAACGTCCGCGGCCGGGTGCTGATGTACGCCGACAAGGAGACCGAGGCGATGCGCAGCGGCGATCTCGCGAGACCGACCGCCGCCGCGCGATCCAGCTCGCCTACAACGAGCGAGCACGGGATCACCCCGGAGACCGTGCAGCAAGGGGATCTCCGACATCTCGGAGTTCCTCGCGATGGAGTCGCGGACCGCGCCGGCCAACGCCGGCGGCGCGGCAGCCGCGACGGCGAGATCGAAGGGCCCCGAGGACCTGCGAGAAGATCGATCGTCGAGCTCGAGGAGGAGATGATCGCCGCCGCCGAGGACCTGCGCTTCGAGGAGGCGGCGCGGATCCGCGACGAGCTGAAGGAGCTGCGCCGCGACCTCGACGCGCTTCGCGCCTGAGGGGCCTAGGGCGCCGGACCGCAGCCGCTGAGCTGCACGAACTCGAACTCGCGACCGAAGAAGGTCACCTTGTCGAGCCCGAGCCCGCCGCCCTCCGGGCTCGCGAACAGCGGTGCCAGCAGGCTGTCGGGCGGGGATTCCCGCGAGGCGTCGTCGTCGACCGAGTCCGGGTCGATGACCGCCATCGCTCGTGGCCGGGTGATCTTCTCGTAGGGCTTGCCGGGCGCGGAGAGGCCCGCGATCGCCGAGAACTGAGTGTTCGGCGCCGCCGCCTTGAACGAGACGAAGTTCGACTTGAGCTCGTTCGGATCGGTGATGTTGAAGATGCAGCGGAACTTGTCCGCCGACTCGGTGGTCGAGCCGTCCGCGGCGGTGCCGAGGGCGTAGACGCGGTAGGCGATCCGCAGGAAGGCCGGGTAGAAGACCTGCTCGGCGCTGATCGTCAGCCCCCTCGCCAGCTCGTCCCGCGTCGGCGTCGCCTGGTTGTCGGGGAACGTGCCGTCGGCGACGTGCTCCGAGGCCGTCCGCAGCTTCGCGAAGTCGCTGACGAGCAGGTCGCGGACGTGGTAGGCGGAGTCGCCGTATGCCTGGAAGGTGGTGTCGAGGCGCTGATCTATGTCGGCGACGTCGTCGATGATCACTGCGGAGAGCGGCTCGCCGGCGTTCGGCCCCGTCGCGGAGCCCGACTCGACCGCGGTGGCGATCGAGAGCGCGCCGGAGACGGCCCCGGCGGCGTTCGACGCGGGCGGCGGCGAGAGCGCCGAGACGATCTTGCTGACTCCGACCAGCACGGCGATCGGGTTGATCGATGCGTTTGCCTTCGGCGGCGGCTTGACCGCGTCGCTCACGTGGCCCGCGATCACCTTCGCGTCGACCAGGGCCGACGTCTCCTTCGACCCCACCAGCGCCTGCAGGCCGTCCAGCATCAGCTCGACGTTCGCGAGGTAGCCGAACTCGGTGACGAGGGCCTCGCGGACCTGGGTGCAGTCGTCGACCGTGAACCCGGGCGCGTCGGCGGGGCAGGGGATGTACTGGATGTCGTCGGGGTCCGCGATCCTTCCGAGGTACTGGTCGCTGGTCCAGGAGACCGGGTGCGCCCAGTAGTTGATGCGCACGTCACGCGTGTTCTCGAGCCCGAGCTCGCGCGCGAAGTACGAGTTCGCGGCGGCGAGGCCGGGGGTTCCGGATGCCGGCCAGGGCGTCGGCGCCTGGTAGGCCAGCGTGTAGATGGTCGGGTCGAAGACGTCTCCGGGTGCGGAGTCCGAGGCGGTGAACTGACCCTGCCGGTTCTGCGAGAGGACGCCGGTGAGCCCGGACGACTTCGTGATCGCCTCCGAGTTCTCGGACCCGAAGCGGCCCGGCAGCCTCGTCCCTCCGACGAGCGAGTAGCCGCCGCTGCCGTCGAGCATCGCGACCACGTCCGGCGTCGCACCGATGCTCGCGAGCCCGTCGATGAGTCCGCCCTCTCGGGTCCAGTTGTCGTTGAGGGGAACGGGATCGCCGATCGTCTGCACGATGATCAACATGGGCGTCCCGTAGTCGGTTCCGAAGCCTTCCTCGAGCGCGTTGAGCTCGGACGCGATCTGGTTGACCGAGCCGTCGTCGGGCTCGGTCGGCGAGATGTTGAGCCGGTAGGTGTAGTTGTCGACCTGTCGGAGCGTGTTCTGATCGAGCTGAAGGATCTGGACGCCGGGTTGCCCCGGCGGGAGCGTGGCCGAGTCGTAGTGCGTGTCGCCGATCGTGATCCTGTTTGCCTGCCCGCCTGCGATCGCGGTCTCGGTGTCGAACGGGAGGTAGTTCGGGGACGCGAAGGCGTAATTCCCGCCTGAGTCGAGCTGCAGGTAGCCGCGCAGCGGCCCGCCGAGCTCGACCTTGGGCAGGAACGGGTTCTGGTTGCCGCCCCAGCGCTGGTGCGCCGAGCCCCCCGGCGCGCCGGGATAGCCGAGGATCGACCAGTTGCCGCCGGCGAGGCCGAGATCGTCCGAGTACTGGGCGTTCGGCAACGTCCGCTCCGTCCCGCCGAGCTGCTTGATCACCGCTCGCAGGGCCTCGACGTGGGCGTCGTCGAGGCTGACTGCGCGGCCGCCTCCGGTGAGCACGTAGGCCGTCGAAGGGTCCTTGGCGATCGCCGAGGTAAGCGTGCTCGCGCTCTGGCTGACGCTGAACGACTGCGTGCGCTTGATCTCGAGCGTCTGGCGGTCGAAGGCGACGAGCTGGATCCAGTCCCCGGTCAGCTTCTGCGTCCGGCCGTTGATCGAGATCTGGCCCGGCGCCGGCATCGTGTCGATCGGCAGGCCGACCGGTGGCGTGAACGGGGTCACCGGGACGACCACTTGGTCGAGCCCGGCGGAGGCGGCCCTGCCGCCGCGCGGGCCGCGAACCGTGAGCTCGAGCTTGTACCTGCCGTGCGCGTCCGGGCGCAGCTTCGGTCGCGCGGTGGCTGCGCCCTTCAGGGTCGCCTCCGATCCCTTTGGCGCGCGGGTGATCTCCCAGCGATACCTGAGCCGCCTGCCGGCGTCGGTCGCCCGCGAGTTGCGCCCGTCGAGGCGGATCCGCTCGGTGACGTCGATCTGCTCGGCGCGCCCGGCGCCGGCGAGCGGTCGTCCGCGCGGCACCTTGAAGCGCTCGACCTCACGGTCGCGGGGGCCGTCCTCCCGGGAGGCGCGGATCACGAGCCGGTTGCGGCCCGGGCGCAGGCCGTGGTCGGCGTCGAGCAGGGCGCGCCGGACCCGGCGCCCGCGATAGATGAAGTCGTCGCGGATGGGCTCGCCGTTCAGCTTCGCGCTGAAGAAGTGGGCCCGCCGCTTCAGCCTGGCCCGGACGGCGTACTGGCCACCGCTCGACCGCGTCGGCTCGCTGACGGTGAGGTAACCGGGCTTCCTCTCCGCCCCGGCAGCGCCGGGGATGAGCGCAATTGCGGGCAGCGCGAGCAGAGCCGCCCACCGTGCGCGAGTTCCGCGGCCACGCATCGGCCGCAGTATATGCGCGAGTGGGGGACGCTCGCCACCGGTCGAATGGGCCCCCCATCGGTGATCGATCGACCGGTTGTTCGCCTCGCCGGGGCGTGCGGCGCGGTACTCTCGAACGATGGACGCAGAGCAGATCGTGCATGACGTCGCCGAGAAGGTGCGCGCGCTGGTCTCCGAGGCCGAGCAGCGCGCCGCCGAGATCGTGGAGGAGGCCGAGGGGGAGGCGAGGCGGATTCGCGAGCGCGCCGAGGCCGAGAGTCGCGGGCGTCTCGAGGAGGTCCGCAGGGGCCTCGACGACCTTCAGGAGAAGCTGACGGGCGCGGCCGGAACAGCCCCGAGCGCCGAGGTCGAGCCCGGGCCGGTGGTCGTCCCCGAGCCGCAGCCGCCGGCAACCCCGGAGCCCGGCCCCGTGCCGGTTCCCGAGCCGGCCCCCGACCCGGTTCCCGAGCCCGCGCCGGAGCCCGTCCCCGAGCCCACCCCGCCGCCGGATGAGGGCACGCCCCCGGCCGCGAAGTCGAACGGGGCCGAGGCGCTGGAGAAGTCCGATGACTCCGCCGGGGCCCGGCTGGTCGCGATGAACATGGCGCTCGACGGCGCCACCCGCGCCCAGATCGAGGCGAGGCTGGCCGAGGACTACGAGATCGACGACCGCGATCAGATCGTCGCCAGCGTGCTCGCGCTCGCGAGCAAGTAGCGCCCTCCGCTCCGGCCCGCGGTCGCCGCGCGGGCGCGGCCACCTGCCCCGACCGCGGGGGAACAGCCGTTCGTGTCCGTAGACTGATCGGGCGATGAAGCGATCAGGCGAAATCGTCATCTCGGGAGCGCGAGCCCACAACCTCAAGGGCGTCGACCTGAGGATTCCCCGCGACGCGCTCGTCGTCGTCACCGGGCTCTCCGGCTCGGGCAAGTCGAGTCTCGCCTTCGACACGATCTACGCCGAGGGCCAGCGCCGCTACGTCGAGTCGCTCTCCTCCTATGCCCGGCAGTTCCTCGGTCAGATGGAGAAGCCCGACGTGGACTCGATCGAGGGCCTCTCGCCGGCGATCTCGATCGACCAGAAGACGACCTCGCGAAACCCGCGCTCGACCGTCGGGACGGTGACCGAGATCTACGACTACCTGCGCCTGCTGTGGGCGCGGATCGGCCACCCGCACTGCTTCAACTGCGGCCGGCCGATCGAGGGCCAGTCGCTCGAGCAGATCACCGACCGGGTGCTCACCCTGGAGCCGGAGACTCGCTTTCTCGTCCTCGCCCCGGTGGTCCGCGGGCGCAAGGGCGAGTACGGGAAGCTGTTCGAGGAGATGCGCGCCCAGGGCTACGCGCGCGCGGTCGTCGACGGCGAGCTGCGCCGGCTCGACGAGGAGGGCGGCATCGTCCTCGACAAGAAGTTCAAGCACGACATCTCGATCGTCGTCGACCGGCTGGTGATGAAGGAGGGCGTGCGCAAGCGCCTCTCGGAGTCGATCGAGGCGGCCTCCCAGCTAGCCGAGGGCCTGGTCGAGATCGAGCTGATCGACGGCGCCGGGCAGGCCGACCGGGTCACCGACGGCGAGCAGGAGCCGGGCGCCGCGGTGCTCAGCGGCCCGAGCGCGGGCAAACGCGGCGAGGTGCTCGTGTTCAGCGAGAAGTTCGCCTGCCTCAACTGCGGCGCCTCGATGCCCGAGCTGGAGCCGCGGATCTTCTCGTTCAACTCACCGCACGGCTGCTGTCCGCAGTGTCACGGGCTCGGCTTCCAGCGGGTGATCGATCCCGAGCTGATCGTTCCCGACCCGACCCTGTCGATCTCCGAGGGCGCGCTCGAGCCGTGGACGAAGGCGGCGTCGATGTACCACAAGCGGCTGCTCGAGGCGGTCGCCGAGGCCAACGACATCGACACCGCGGTCGCCTGGCAGGACCTGCCGGAGGCCGATCGAAACCTGCTGCTCGAGGGCACCGGCTCGGATCGCCACACGATCACCTACCGAAATCGCTTCGGGCGCCGGCGCACCTACACCGTGCGTTTCGACGGGATGCTGCACAGCCTTCAGCGGCGCTACGAGAACACCGACTCCGAGAACACCCGCGAGCGGGTCGAGACGCTGATGGCGCTGCAGCCGTGCTCGGCCTGCGACGGCGCCCGCCTGCGCCCCGAGAGCCTCGCGGTCACCGTCGGCGGGCTCAACATCTACGAGTACACCCAGCTCTCGGCGCGCGCCGCGTTCGAGTGGATCGACGCGCTCGAGCTGACCGAGACCGAGCGCACGATCGCCCGTCTCGTCGTCCGCGAGATCGCCGAGCGCCTGCAGTTCCTCGATTCGGTCGGGATCGGCTACCTCTCGCTCGAGCGCACCGCGACGACGCTCTCGGGCGGCGAGGCGCAGCGGATCCGCCTCGCGACCCAGATCGGGTCGAGTCTCGTCGGGGTTCTCTACATCCTCGACGAGCCCTCGATCGGCCTTCACCAGCGCGACAACGAGCGCCTGATCGCGACCCTCGAGCGACTGCGAGAGATCGGCAACACGGTGATCGTCGTCGAGCACGACGAGGGGACGATCCGGGCTGCCGATCACGTCGTCGACATCGGCCCCGGCGCCGGCGAGTTCGGCGGCGAGATCGTCGCCGAGGGAACGCCGGCGGAGATCGTCCGCAGCCCCGAGTCGCTGACCGGCCAGTTCCTCTCCGGAGAGCGCTCGATCGCCGTGCCCGAGGAGCGCCGCCCGCCGAACGGGGAGCTGCTCGTCCGCAACGCCCGCCAGCACAACCTGAAGGGGATCGACGTGGCTATCCCGCTCGGCGTCTTCACCGCCGTCACAGGCGTCTCCGGCTCGGGCAAGTCGACCCTGATCAACGAGATCCTCTATCGCTCGGTCGCCAACCGGCTGCACCGCGCGCGGCTGCGCCCCGGGGCGCACGACGGGATCGACGGAATCGACCAGATCGACAAGATCATCAACATCGACCAGTCGCCGATCGGCCGCACCCCGCGCTCGAACCCGGCGACCTACACCGGGGTCTTCGACCACATCCGCGCCCTCTTCGCCGGCACTCGTGAGTCCCGGGCGCGCGGCTACAAGCCCGGCCGGTTCTCGTTCAACGTCAAGGGGGGGCGCTGCGAGGTCTGCCGCGGCGACGGGCAGATCAAGATCGAGATGCACTTCCTACCCGACGTCTACGTTCCCTGCGAGCAGTGCCACGGGCGCCGCTACAACCGCGAGACGCTCGAGGTCCGCTTCAAGGGCAAGTCGATCGCCGACGTGCTCGAGATGCCGGTCGCCGAGGCGGTCGAGTTCTTCTCCCAGGTGCCGAAGATCCACCGCCGGCTGCAGACGCTGCACGACGTCGGGCTCGATTACATCCGGCTCGGCCAGCCGGCCACTCAGCTCTCCGGCGGCGAGGCGCAGCGCGTCAAGCTGGCCACCGAGCTCTCCAAGATCGCGACCGGGCAGACGCTCTACATCCTCGACGAGCCGACCACCGGGCTCCACTTCGCCGACGTCGAGCGGCTTCTCGGGGTGCTCGACCGGCTCGTCGACCAGGGCAACACGGTGCTCGTGATCGAGCACAACCTCGATGTGATCAAGGCCGCCGACAGGATCGTCGACCTCGGCCCGGAGGGCGGCGACGCCGGCGGCGAGCTGATCGCCGCCGGAACCCCCGAGCAGGTCGCCGGCGCGCCGACCTCGCACACCGGTCGCTTCCTGCGCGAGCTGGTCGAGGCCGAGGAGCCCGCGCCGACACCGCGGCGGACGAGACGCAAGCGCCAGCCGGTCGCCGCCTGAGCGCCCTCAGGCGGACGGCGCGCGCTCGACGCCGCGGCTCGCCAGCAACAGGCGCCCGATCTCCTGAGCGCGCCCGGCGGCGGCGAGGTCGCCCTCGCCGGCGGCCACGATCGAGCCCTTCATCAGGATGTGCCACTGGCGGGCGAAGCCGCCAGGGTCGTCGATGCCGGCGCCGGCGGCCTGCGCCCGCAGGAAGTCGCGGATGGTGGCGAGGTGCCGGGCGCTCGCCTCGCGCACCGGATGCTCGCGATCGTCGAACTCCAGCAGGGCGTTGACGAAGCTGCAGCCCTCGAAGTCCTCGCGGGCGAACCACTCGGCGAAGACGTCGAAGATCGCCAGCAGCCGTCCGGCCGGGTCGGCGGCGCGCCTGCTCGCCTCGCGCTCGAGCCAGTCGTGGGTCCAGCGCTGCTCGCGCAGCTCGAGGAAGGCGAGCGCCAGGTCGTCCTTCGAGGCGAAGTTCCGGTAGAGGGTCATCTTCGCGACGCCCGCCTCGGCGACGAGGGCGTCGACGCCGACGCCGCGAATACCGTTGGCACTGAAGAGGTCGTACGCGGCCTCGAGGATCCGCTCGCGCCCGCTGGCCCGCGGCCGCTCAGCCTGTTCTCGTGAGTCCTCCATCTCCCGAAGTCCACTCTACGCCGAAACCGGCCTCGATCCGGTAGCCGGGCGGAAAGGGGGATTGGCGGCCGCCTCTCGGTGCGGCCACGGCGACGGCCGGGGGGGCGGCCGTCTGGCAAGGTGCCGTCCATGAGCGAGTTCGACGACTGGCGAACCTGGTGGGTGAAGCGGCGCTACTACGAGCGCAACCACCGGTTCCGAAGGCGCCTGCGGATCAACCGCCACGCAGCACGGGGCGGGTTCTTCGTCCGCCACCCGGTCGAGGGAGAGCTGCTCGAGGCGCTCGATTCCGGACGGCTGCGAATCGGCGAGGGGACCCTGCTCGAGCCGGGATGCTGGCTCACCCTGAGCGAGGATGCGTCGATGGCGATCGGCTCGGGATGCTTTCTCAACCGCGGCGTGATGCTCGCCGCCGCCGAGCGAATCGAGATCGGCGACCACACGATGTTCGCGAACAACTGCTTCGTAGGCGACGCCGATCACCGCTACGACGATCCGGAGACCCCGATCACCTGGCAGGGGTTCGTGCCCCGAGGGCCGGTCCGGATCGGCTCGAACGTCTGGTTCGGCGTCAACTGCGTGGTCACCGGCGGGGTCGAGATCGGCGACCGGGCGGTGATCGGCTCGAACTCCGTGGTCACCAAGGACATCCCCGCGGGCTCGATCGCCGCGGGCGCTCCGGCGAAGGTGCTGAGGGAGATCGAGTTCAAGCCCGGGGCTGGATAGCGTGCCCGGCGTGCGGTCTCTCGCGATCCCGCTGGCCCTCACGGTGCTCCTCCTGGCTGGCTGCGGCGGCGAGGATCCCGAGGGCCCGGCCCCGTTCGAGCCCGAGGTGACGACCTCGTCCGCGATGACGACCTCGACCTCGAGCGCGGAGCCGGATGGCGCCGACGGCGAGAGCTCGACCGGCTCCGGCCGGCCCGAGGCGGCGGAGCCGAACGGCGGCGAGCGCCTGCCGAGCTCGATCGAGGGCGTGATCGACGCGGTGATGACGGCCTCGGCGAGCGCGCCGGCGATCTGCGACGAGCTCGTAACCGAGGAGTACGTCCGCAAGGCCTACGGAGCGCGCGAGGGCTGCATCGCCGCGCAGAAGCCGAACGCGCTCGCCCGCTCGGTTCAGATCGAGGCGATCGACGAGCGCACCGACGGCGCGAGCGCCGTGGTCCTCCCCCGCGGCGGCCCGTATGCCGGGGTCGAGGTCGAGATCGAGCTGACCGGCTCGTCCGCAGAGGGCTGGCGGGTCAGCTCGCTGCTCGCCGATGTGCCCGCGGGGCCATGAACCCGCGGCGTGGCACCTACTCGTGCGTCGCCCGCGACCCGGCGAGCGGGGTCCTCGGGGTCGCGGTCCAATCGCATTGGTTCTCGGTCGGCTCGATCGCCGGCTGGGCGCGGGCCGGGGTCGGCGCGGTCGCGACGCAGTCGGTCGCCGAGCCGGCCTACGGTCCGCGGCTCCTCGACCGTCTCGCGGCCGGGGAGGCCGCCGGCGACGCGCTCGCCGCCGAGCTCGGCGGCGACGATCTCGCCCACTATCGGCAGGTCGCGGTGGTGACCGGGGACGGCGAGGCCACGGCGCACACCGGGTCTGGGTGCATCCCTGACGCGGGCCATCGCACCGGCGAGGGGTACTCGGCGCAGGCGAACATGATGGCCTCGGCCGCGGTCTGGCCCGCCATGGCGGACGCCTTCGAGTCGGCCGGCGGCCCGCTGGCCAGGCGGCTGCTGGCGACGCTCGAGGCGGGCGAGCTCGCCGGCGGCGACCTGCGAGGACGCCAATCCGCGTCGCTCCTGGTGGTTCCCGGGAGCGGCGAGGGCTGGGAGACGATCGTCGACCTGCGCGTCGACGACCATCCGGAGCCGCTCGACGAGCTGCACCGGCTGCTCGATCTCTCCGACGCCTACGCCGACGCCGCGCGAGCCGACGAGCTGGCCGCAGCGGGGCGGCATGAGGAGGCGACCCGGCTCTACCGCTCGGCGGCGGCGGCCTCGCCCGCGAACCCCGAGTTGCGGTTCTGGGCCGCCCTCGGGGCCGCGGCGGCCGGGGACCTGGAGGCCGGTGCCGCCGAGGTCGGCGAGGTGATCGCCGCCGTGCCGGCCTGGGGTGAGCTGCTCGTCCGCCTCGACGAGGAGATCGCACCCGGGGCGGACGCGGTGCGCCGCGCCCTCGGCCTCTCGCCGAGGCTCAGCTGAGCACCTGGATCACGACCGTGCGCTCACGCGGCCGGTCGTCGAAGTCGATCAGGACGAGCTGCTGCCAGGTGCCGAGCGCGAGCCTGCCGTCGATCACCGGCACCGACTCCGAGGGCCCGATCAGCGAGGCCCGCTGATGGGCGTGCGAGTTGGAGTCGTGATTCAGCCGGTTGTGCTCGTAGTCGCCGTGGGCGGGAATCAGCCGGTCGAGCAGCGCCTGCAGGTCATGGACGCCTCCGGGCTCGTACTCCATCGTCGTGATCGCCGCGGTCGAGCCACGGACGAAGGCGCTCGCCCGGCCCTCGGCGATCGCGGCGGTGCCGACCGCTCCGGCGACCGCGCCGGTGATGTCGATCACGTCCGCGTCGCCTCGGGTCGAGACCCGGATCTCGCTGCTCGCAACGGCCACCGCGCTCACGCTAGTCGATCGATTCGCCCATGGTCGTGCTCGCCGTCGCGGCAGGCTGCGACCCTGAACGAGCGCGAGCCGGGCATTCGCCCGGCTCGCGGAGGACGAGATGTCGCCCCTGCTCAGACGCCGCGTGGGTGCGGTCCGTGCCCGATGTGCATCTGATCGAGCAGCCGGGGCACGAACACCAGCGCCGAGACCCCGAAGAGCACGTAGACCACGTCGGTGAGCGTGCCGGTTCCGAAGATCTCGCTGACGACGTTGGTGTCGAAGAGGGCGACGATCGCCCAGTTGAGCGCGCCGATGATCATCAGCAGCAACGCCAGAGGCTCGAACTTCCTCACCATCTCCATCTGCGCCACCTCGCTTTCGTGCGAAGTAAGGTCCGCACACTCTTACGTGCGGATCGTTACAAGCAGTTACACCGTGAGGTTGGCGGTGTTACCGGCCGCATCGTTCGTTGCCTCCCGAAGCGCGCGGTCGACGACCCGGGCGCAGCGCCGGCCCTCGGCGATCGCGGTGACGACGAGCGACTGACCGACCCGAGCGTCGCCTGCGGCGAAGACGCCCGGGATCGAGGTCTCGAAGACCTTTGCGGCGACGTTCCCGCGACGATCGAGCTCGAGCTCGAGATCGTCGATCGGACCCGCTGCGCTCGGGGTGCAGGAAGCCGATCGCGATCAGCACCAGCCCGGCGTCGAGCTCGACCTCCCTGCCGGGTACCGCCTCGAGCGTTCGCGAGGAGTTGCCGGTTACGCGGCGCGCGCGCACGCCGCTGACCGCGCCATCCTCGCCGAGCACCTCGATCACCTGATGGCCGAATCGGCGCTCGCCGCCCTCGTCGAGCGCGTAGGTCGTGACCGAGCGCTTCGGCGACAGCGGCCAGGGCGTGTCCTCGTAGCGGCCGTCGGCCGGGACCTCGGGGTAGACGTCGAGCAGCGGCGCGCTGAGCGCGCCCTCGCGGTTGGCGTTCGAGACGCAGTCCATGCCGGTGTCGCCGCCGCCGATCACCACGACGTGCTTGCCGGCGGCGATGATCTCCTCGCCGGGCGCGGGGTCGCGGCTCGGGCGGCCCTCGCCGCGGGCGACGGCGCGGTTGCGCTGGTAGAGGTAGTCCATCGCGAAGTGGACGCCGTCGAGCTCGGCGGCCGGGCACCTCGAGGTCGCGCTCGACCCGCGAGCCGATCGCCACCACGAGCGCGTCGTGGCGCGCGCGCAGCTCCTCGGTGCCGATCGTCCGGCCGACGTCGACGCCGCAGTCGAACTCGATCCCCTCGGCCTCGAGGATCTCGACGCGGCGGTCGATCATCCACTTCTCGAGCTTGGCGTCGGGCACGCCGAAGCGCATCAGCCCGCCGACCGCCTCGTCGCGCTCGTAGACCGTGACCAGGTGGCCGACCTGGTTGAGCTCCGCCGCGGCCGCGAGCCCGGCCGGGCCCGGAGCCGACCACGCCGACCGACTTGCCGGTGCGCGCGATCGGGCGGCTGCGGCATGATCCAGCCCTCCTCGAAGGCGCGCTCGACGATCGCGTACTCGATCTGCTTGATCATCACCGGGTCGTCGGCGATGTCGAGCACGCAGGCCGACTCGCACGGGCGCGGGGCAGATCAGGCCGGTGAACTCGGGGAAGTTGTTGGTCGCGTGCAGCTGGTCGATCGCCTCGCGCCAGTCGTCCCGGCGGACGAGGTCGTTCCAGTCGGGGATCAGGTTGCCGAGCGGGCAGCCGTGTTGCAGAACGGCACGCCGCAGTCCATGCAGCGCCGCGCCTGCTCGCGCAGCTCCTGGCTCGGGCAGCGTGCCGAAGATCTCGTGGTAGTCGCCCACCCGCGTCGCGCGGGTCGCGCTCGGGGTCGCGGGACGCGGCTGCACCTCCAGGAAGCCGCGCGGATCGCGGCCATCGAGCGTCACCGCGCTCACGCCGGCACGCGGCCGCAGCTGGCTGCTCGCGCTCGGCGAGCGATGCGCGCGTACTCGCGCGGGATGACCTGGACGAAGCGCCGTCAGCGTGCGCTGCCCAGTCGCCGAGCAGCCGGCGGGCGAGCGCCGAGCCCGTGCGCGCTCGGTGCTCGGCCACCAGCCCCTGCACGCTCGGCGGCGTCGTCGGCCGGTGAGCGGCTCGAGATCGACGAGCTCGGGGTTGCATCCGCTCGGGCAGCTGCGCCGTCCGGGTCGTAGCACGTAGGCGATGCCGCCGCTCATGCCGGCCGCGAAGTTGCGCCCGGTCTCGCCGAGCACGACCACGCGGCCGCCGGTCATGTACTCGCAGCCGTGGTCGCCGACGCCCTCGACGACCGCGTCGGCGCCGGAGTTGCGCACCGCGAAGCGCTCGCCGGCGAGCCCGCAGAAGAACGCCCGGCCGGTGGTCGCGCCGTACAGCGCGACGTTGCCGACGATCACGTTCTCGTCCGCCTCGAAGCGGGCGTCGGGGGTGGGGCGACCGCGATCACGCCGCCGGAGAGGCCCTTGCCGACGTAGTCGTTGACGTCGCCGTGCACGGTCAGCGTCGACGCCCGGCGCGAGCCAGGCGCCGAAGCTCTGCCCGGCCGAGCCGCGTAGCGCGCACCTCGACCGTGCCCTCCGGCAGCCCCTCGGGCCCGTGACGGCGCGACGATCTCGCCGGACAGCAGGCCGCCGACCGTGCGGTCGACGTTCGTCACCGCGCAGCTCGACGCGCACCGGCTTCGCCGTGGTCGAGGCCGGCTGGTCGCGCCGGCGATCAGGTCGCAGATGGTCGAGCGGGTCGTGCAGCACGGGCACCTGCAGCTCCGCCGACGGCGCTCCCGCAGCGGCGCCTCGGACGGGGTGCGAGCAGCGTCGGTCAGGTCGACTCCGCGGGCCTTCCAGTGCTCGCACGCGCGGGGTCGGCCTCGAGCAGCTCGGAGTCGGCCCGACCAGGTCCTCGAAGCGGCGGACGCCGAGGCTGGCCATGATCCGGCGCGCACCTCCTCGGCGACCATGACCAGGAGGTAGTTGACGACGTGCTCGGGCGTGCCGGCGAAGCGCCGGCGCAGCTCGGGGTCCTGGGTGGCGATGCCCACCGGGCAGGTGTTGAGGTGGCAGACGCGCATCATGATGCAGCCGGTGGCGATCAGCGGGCGCCGTCGCGAACCCGACCTCCTCGGCGCCGAGCAGGGCGGCCGACCACCACGTCGCGGCCGGTCCGCATCTGGCCGTCGGCCTGGACCGTCACCCGCGAGCGCAGGTCGTTGCGCACCAGCGTCTGCTGGGTCTCGGCCAGGCCGATCTCCCACGGCACGCCCGGCGGACTGGATCGAGGACGAGCGGCGAGGCGCCGGTGCCGCCGTCGTGACCGGCGATCACGATGTGGTCGGCGTTGGCCTTGGCGACGCCGGCCGCGACGGTGCCCGACGCCGACCTCGGCCGCGAGCTTGACCGAGACCGAGGCGCGCGGGTTGGCGCAGCGGAGGTCGTAGATCAGCTGCTTGAGGTCCTCGATCGAGTAGATGTCGTGGTGGGGCGGCGGGTGAGATCAGCTCGACGCCGGGCGTCGAGTGGCGCAGCCGCGCGATGTCGGCGGTCGACCTTGTGGCCCGGAAGCTGTCCGCCCTCGCCGGGCTTGGACCCCTGCGAGATCTTGATCTGCAGCTGGTCGGCGTTCACCAGGTAGTGGATCGTCACCCCGAAGCGGCCCGAGGCCACCTGCTTGATCGCCGACCGGCGCAGGTCGCCGTTCGGATCGCGGCCGAAGCGGCGCCGTCCTCGCCGCCCTCGCCGGTGTTGGACTTGCCGCCGATCCGGTTCATCGCGACCGCGAGCGTCTCGTGGGCCTCGGGCGAGAGCGAGCCGAGGCTCATCCCGCCGGTCACGAAGCGCTTCACGATCTCGCTCGGCGGGCTCGACCTCCTCGAGCGGGACCGGCTGCGCGGCGGCGGCGCAGGCGCATCAGCCCGCGAAGCAGCCCGAGCGCGCGTTCTCCTCGTTGACGCGGCGGCGAACTCCTCGTAGGACTCCTGGCGCTGCCGTTGCCGCGAGCCGACGCGCTGAAGCGCCGGCGATCGTCGCGCGGGTCCCACACGTGCCGCTCGCCGTCGCGGCGCCACGCGTAGATGCCGCCCTGCGGCAGCAGCGGTCGCGTGGGCGGCCGGCAGTAGCGCGTCCTCCACGTGCTCGGGCAGCGACCTCGCCGTGCTGCCTCGGGATAGGCGCGTGCGTGGCGCTCGAGCGCCTCGGCGGCCAGCTCGTCGAGGCCGACCCCGCCGATCCGCGACCGGCGTGCCGGTGAAGTGCCGCTCGACCAGCTCGCGGTCGAGGCCGACCGCCTCGAAGACCTGGCGCGCCGCAGTAGGAGCGCACGTCGCAGATGCCCATCTTGGAGATCACCTTAGCAGGCCCTTGCCCAGTGCGCCACGATGCAGTCCGCTGCGCGGGCGAGCTCCGGGATCGATCCCGGGTCGGCTCGGCGCGCCCTGAGAGGTCGTCGAGCGACTCGAGCATCAGGTACGGGTTCACCGCGCTCGGCGCCGTAGCCGATCAGGCACGGCGACGTGGTGCACCTCGCGCGGCTCGCCGGACTCGACGACGAGGCTCGGCGCGTGCGGGCGCCGGTGCGGACCAGATGGTGGTGGACGCGGGACGAGCGCGAGCAGCGAGGGGATCGGCACGCGGTCCGGGCCGACGCCGCGGTCGCTGAGGATCAGGATCGCCGCCCCGTCGGCGAGCGCCGCGTCGGCCTCGCCGCAGAGCCGCTCGAGGGCCGCGGCGAGGCCGTCGGGGCCTTCGGTCGATCGGCCACGTGGTGTCGAGCGTGCAGCGAGCGGACAGCGGGCTGCGTCGGACCGCGCGCGAGCCGGCCCAGCTCGTCGTCCGCAGCACCGGCTGGTCGAGCACGCAGCTGGCGGCCTGCTCGGGGGTCTCCTCGAGCAGGTTGCGCCTCGGCCCGACGCGGATCGTCGAGGCTCATCACCATCTGCTCGCGCACGGAGTCGATCGGCGGGATTGGTGACCTGGGCGAACGCTGCTTGAAGTAGGAGAACAGCGGCGGGCTGGCGGTCGGAGAGCACCGCGAGGGCGGCGTCGTTGCCCATCGAGCCGACCGGCTCGACCCCGTCGTTCGGCCATCGGCGCCGATCAGCACGCGCAGGTCCTCCTGGGTGTAGCCGAAGACCAGCTGGCGAGCTGACGAAGCGGCTCGCTCCGCAGCGGGCGGCGCGGTCCGCTCCGGGAGGTCGGCGAGGGTGCAGCGAGTGCTCGGCGTACCACGCGCCGTAGGGCCGGCGCCGGGCGACCTCGAGCTCCGCCTCGCGCTCGGTCGGAGCACGCGGCCCGGTCTCGACGTCGACGACGAACAGTCGCCCGGGCGCAGCCGCCCCTCGCGGACGATCGCGCTCGGCGGCGCAAGGGAAGCGCCCCGGCCTCGGAGGCCAGCGCGACCCAGCCGTCGTCGGTGACCACCCAGCGGCCGGGCCGCAGGCCGTTGCGGTCGAGCGTCGCGGCGACCTGGTCCGGCCGTCGGAGAAGGTCGAGCGACGCGGGCCCGTCCCAGGGCTCCATGAGCAGCGAGGCGTGGTAGCGGTAGAAGTCGTGCAGCTCCTCGGGCAGACTCCTCGTGGCGTCTCGTCGCGCCTCGGGCATCATCATCATCAGCGCGTGGGGGAGCGAGCGGCCCGCGACCAGCAGCAGCTCGAGCGCGCGGTCGAAGGCCGCCGAGTCCGAGATGCCCGTCCGCCATCAGCGGCAGGCAGCGCTCGAGGTCACCGCCGAGCTGGCCGGCGCAGCGCCGCCTCGCGGGCGCGCATCCAGGTCGCGGTTGCCCGAGCAGCGTGTTGAACTCGCCGTTGTGGGCGCTGAAGCGGTACGGGTGGGCGAGCTCCCAGCTCGGGAAGGTGTTGGTCGAGAAGCGCGAGTGGACGACGGCCGGGCGCCGAGCGCAGCTCGGGGTCGCGCAGGTCGGGGTAGAAGCTCGGCGAGCTGAGGCGCGGACAGCATCCCCTTGAAGACCAGGGTGCGCGACGAGAAGCTCGGCGAAGTGACAGCTCCGAGCCGATCTCGAGCTCGATCAGCCGCCGGATCACGAACAGGCGGCGCTCGAAGGCGTCCTGGTCGGCGATCGAATCGCCGGCCCCGATCAACAGCTGGCGGCAGGTTGGGGCGACGGAGCTCGAGGTGCGCCCGGCGGCGTCGGATACCACCGGGACCTCGCGCCAGCCGAGCGGCTCGGCGCCGTGCTCGGCGACCGTCCGCTCGATCGTCGCCGCGATCTCGGCCGCGCGTGCCCGGTCGGAGGGCAGGAACGACATCGCCAGCGCGACCCGGCCCGGCGGCGGAATCGATGAAGCGCCGAACTCGCTCGCGCGGGCGGCGAGGAAGTCGTGCGGGAGCCCGACCATGATCCCGGCGCCGTCGCCGGTCGTCGGGTCCGCTCCGGCGGCGCCGCGGTGCTCGAGGTCGTCGAGGGCCTTGAGCGCGCGGACGACGACGTCATGGATCGGCACGCCGTCAAGGCGCGCGACCGCGGCGACGCCGCAACCGTCGTGTTCGTAGGCCGGGTCGTAGAGGCCCGACGACTGGCGCCCCGCGACCGGCTCGGGATGGGGCCGACCGCTCACCCCGGAAAGCTTACGGAGTGCCGCACCGGCGAGGCCCGTCCCAAAGCGGGGTCGCGGCCCGTCGCCGAGGTGGCGCTTGTGGGAGATATGCACCCACTCGAGCCATCTCGGCACGGCGGGCGGAGCTCGCCCGGGCCCGGCGCCCGCCGTCCGGCGCCGGCGGGCGGGTGGCGGCGCTCGCCCGGGCGCTCTAGATCTCCGTCGCCAGCCAGTCCCCTCCGAACTCCGCGTCGCTTGCGAGGCTCTCCTGGTCGAGGTAGCGCTTGAACGCCTCGAGCTCGTCGGGATCGATCGAGTAGATGTGCTCGGCGCCGGGAACGGCGCGGTCGCGGACCTCGCGCGGCGTAGGCGCCGACGCCGCGCGACCATCTGCTCGCGGACCTCGGCGTAGCGCTTGACGAACCTCGCCGCGTGGCCGCCGAAGATGCCGAGCAGGTCGTGGAAGACGAGCACCTGGCCGTCGGTCGCGGGGCCGGCGCCGATGCCGATCACCGGGATCGTCCAGCTTCGGCATCAGCGCCTCGGTGACCGCGCGCCGGGATCGCCTCGAAGACGATCGCGAAGCAGCCCGACCGCCTGCAGCGCGAGCGCGTCCTCGGCGATCTTCGGCGCGCGGCTCGGCGGTCCTGCCCTGGGCCTTGAAGCCGCCGAGCGCGGTCGCCGTCTGCGGGGTCAGGCCGACGTGGCCCATGACCGGGATCCCGGCGCGGATGATCGCCCGGGCGCGGTCGACCGAGGCGCCGCCGCGCTCGAGCTTGACCGCGTCGCAGCCGGCCTCCTTGACGAAGCGCTGCGCGCTCGCGATCGGCCTGCTCGTTGGAGCGCTCGTAGGAGCCGAACGGCAGGTCGCCGACCAGCAGCGGCGTCTTCAGGCCGCGGCGGACGGCGGCGGCGAGCATGATCATCTCGTCCATGCCGACCGGCACGGTCGAGTCGTGGCCGAGCACGGTCATCGCGGCCGAGTCGCCGACCAGGACGACGTCGACGCCGGCCTCCTCGACGACCTGCGCCGAGGGGTGGTCGTAGGCGGTGACCATCACGATCGGCTCGCCGTTCGGCTTCATCTCGGCGAGCCGGGGCAGGGTCACCGGCTTGCGCTCGCCGCCGGGGCGATGGTTGCGGCCGGTGGACGCTCATCTCAGCGACCGCCGCCGATGGCCGAACGCGAGGCGAGCGCCGAGTCGAGCAGCACCTCGGGGTGCGAGTCGACCGGGCGATCTCGTTGTCCTCGTCGACGTGGACGACGACCGGGGCGTAGCTCTCGAGGTCGCGCTCGTCGTAGGCGCCGAAGGAGGCGACGATCACCTTGTCGCCGTCGTTGACCAGGCGCGCGGCGGCGCCGTTGACCTGGATCTCGCGGCCGCCCGGCTCGCCCTCGATCGCGTAGGTGACGAAGCGGGCGCCGTTGTCGATGTCCCAGACGTGGACCTGCTCGTTGACGAGCAGATCGGCCTGGCGCATCAGCTCCGGGTCGATCGTGATCGAGCCGACGTAGTCGACGTCGCAGCCGGTCACCGTCGCCCGGTGGATCTTCGATTTCAGCATCTGTCTCTGCATTGGTCAGCTCCTGTCTATTCACCCGCCGCGTCCCGCGCGCGTGGCGGTTCGATCACCACGTTGTCGATCAGCCGGGCGCCGCCGACCCGCGCGGCGATCGCCAGCAGCACCGGCCGGCCGTTGAAGACTCTCGACCGGCGCGAGGTCTCGGCGTCGCGCGCCTCCAGGTACTCCGGCTCGATCCCGGCCTCGGCGAGCTCCTCGCGGGCGGCGTCGAGCACCGCTCGGCACCGCTCGCCGGCTCCGGACGCGCGCTCGCGCGGCGCGCAGGGCGCGGTGCAGCGCCGGCGCCCGGCGCGCGCTCCTCGGCGGTCAGGTAGGAGTTGCGGGAGCTCATCGCGAGGCCGTCGGGCTCGCGGACCGTCGGCATCACCACGATCTCGACCGCGAAGTCGAGGTCGCGCAGCCATGCGCTTGATGACGAGCGCCTGCTGGGCGTCCTTCTGGCCGAAGAAGGCGAGCTCGGGGCGACGCTGTTGAAGAGCTTGGCGACGACCGTGGTGACGCCGTCGGAAGTGCTCGGCGCCGCGGCGGCTCGGATCCCCGCAGAGCACGTCGGTGAGCCCGCGCACCTCGACCGGGGTCGCGAAGCCCTCGGGATAGACCTCCTCGGCGCGGGGCGCGTAGACGAGGTCGACGCCCGCCGACTCGGCGAGCCCGAGGTCCCGCGGCTCGTCGCGCGGATAGCCCTCGAGGTCCTCGCCGGGGCCGGAACTGGGCCGGGTTGACGAACAGGCTCATGACGACGAACGTCGCAGCGCTCGCGGCGCCGCCGAAGCAGCGAGAGGTGGCCCTCGTGGAGGTAGCCCATCGTCGGCACGAGGCCGATCGTCCGGCCGGCCTGGCGCACGGGAGCGAGCGCCTCGCGCAGCTCCGTCCTCGGTCCTGGCGACGACTCATCGCCCGGCCGTCCCCGCTTCGCGCGGCGAGCCGCTCGGCGCGCTCGGCGAGCGCGTCGTAGAGCGGGACCAGCTCGGGGGCGAGCTCGGCGAGCGCCTCGAGGTGGCGCTCGACGGTCGCCGCGTCGCCGCGGGCGATCGGGCCGGTGAGCGCCTCCGGCGCCGCGCTCGGCCCAGTTCGCGGCGCTGCGCAGGACCAGCGGAGCGAGCAGCTCGCGGGCGTCGTCGACCCCGGCCGCGCTCGAGCAGCTCGGCCGCCGACTCCTCGAGCGCGACCAGGAAGTTGGAGGCGATCGAGGCGGCGGCGTGGTAGGCGGCGCGGTGCTCCTCGGCGACCGCGAACGGGCGCATCGCCGAGGCGCTCGGCGAGCTCGCGGGCGAGCTTCAGCGCCTCCTCGTCCGAGCCGGCGATCGCGCACGGCGCGCCGGTCAGGTCGGCGCCGCCGTCGGGAATCGTCTGCAGCGGATGGAGCGAGAAGACCGAGGCGCCACGGGCGGCGCAGGCGCCGAGTGCGGAGAGCGCCGTGGCGCCGCTGGTGTGGCCGACGAAGCGAATCGGCGGGACCGAGTCGGCGCATCGCGCCGCCGCCGCCTCGATCTCGGAGTCGGGGACGCAGAGGATCGCGACCTCGGCGTCGCTCAGCGCGGCCTCCGCCCGCGCCCTGCCGGCGAGGACGACGTCGAGCCCGGAGCCGCGGGCGGCGCGGGCGAGCGTGCCCCCGACACGGCCCGCGCCGACGATCGCCAGCGACGGCATCGACGGAGTCGAGGCCGGGCGCGCGGCTGCGCTTGTCAGGGTCGGGGGGTCCCGTTCCAGTTCCCGCATCGAGATACCAGACGGCGTCGTGGTCGAGCTTTGGGCACGTGCCGGGTGGTCCGGCGTCTTGTCCACGCCCTCGCGGGTCGCGGCGTAGCACCGATTCTAGCCAGAGGACCGGGCGCGGTGACCGGGATACGATGCGAGCGTGCCGATCTACGAGTTCCGCTGCGAAGCCTGCGAGAGCCGCTTCGAGGCGCTCGTCGCCCCCGGCACCGAATCGGCCCGTTGCGAGCGCTGCGGCTCGGAGCGGACGATCCGTGTGCTCTCCTCGCCGGCGCCGCAGATGAAGCTCGTCAAGGGACGGGGCGAGACCCGGAAGCAGGAGGGAAAGAACGCCGCGCTCCATGCCCGGACCAAGGCGAGCTTCAAGGAGTCGCGCCGCAAGGCGCGCGAGCGGCGCGCGCCGGGGGGCCGGAGAACAAGGGCGGGGCCTCGTGAGCGGCTCGCAGGAGCGCCGCGAGGCGCTGGTCGAGCTCTACCGCCAGGCCCAGGCATGCACCCGCTGCCCGCTTCACGAGACGCGAGCCAACGTCGTCTTCGGCGCCGGCGACGCCGACGCCGACCTGATGTTCGTCGGCGAGGCGCCGGGCGCCGAGGAGGACCGTCGTGGCCTGCCGTTCGTCGGCCGGGCCGGCCAGCTCCTCAACGATCTGCTCGCCGGGATCGGCCTGCGTCGCGAGGACGTCTTCATCGCCAACATCCTCAAGTCGCGGCCTCCCGGGAACCGCGACCCGCGCCCCGAGGAGATCGACGCCTGCTGGCCCTACCTCGAGCGCCAGATCGAGCTGATCGAGCCGCGGGTGATCGCGACCCTGGGGAACTTCGCGACCAAGCGGATCACCGGCAGTCAGGTCGGGATCACGCGCGTCCGCGGCACGCCGCAGACGCACCGGCTCGCCGAGCGCTCGATCACCGTGTTCCCGCTGCTGCACCCGGCGGCGGCGCTGCGCACGCCGTCGCTGGTCGATACCTGCCGGGAGGATTTCGGGACGCTCGCCGGGCTGCTCGCCGAGCCCGGCCCCGAGACGGGACCCGCCGAAAGGGAGAGCGGCGAGGCCGCCGCCCGCGGCGCCGCCGAGAGCCAGCTCGATCTCTTCGGATGAGCATGCGGATCACCGAGAGCGCCGCCGAGACGGAGGCGGTCGGCGCCGCGCTGGCGGCCGAGCTCGCACCCGGCGACGTCGTCCTCGTCAGCGGCGAGGTCGGCGCCGGAAAATCGACCCTGATCCGCGGCGCGGCGCGGGCCCTCGGCGTGGCCGGCGCCGTGCAGTCGCCGACCTTCACGATCGGACGCCGCCACGCGGGCAGGCGCTGCGCCGTCTCGCACCTCGACCTCTACCGGCTCGCGGACGCCGGCGCGGTCGAGCCGGGTCTGCTCGACGACTACCTCGACCGCGGACGCGATCGGCTTCGTCGAATGGCCCGAGGCGGCGGCCATGACGCTCGAGGAGGAGCGGGTCAGCGTCGCCCGCCGGGTGGCCCTGCGCCATGCGGGCGGCGATCGGCGCGAGATCGAGATCTCCGCGCCGATCGCCGGCCCGCCGCAGGAGCGCTGAGAGCCCCGAGTCTCGCTCCCGAGTCGCCGCGCCCCGCCCCGCTCAGGGCTGAGCGTCCTCGATCGCCTGCTGGGCCTGGTCGACCGCCTCGTTGGCGGCCTCCGTCGCCTGCTCTGCGGCATCGTTGGCCGCCTCCTCGGCCGCCTCCGTGTCGCCGCCCTGAGCGTCCTCGATCGCCTTGTCGACGTCCTCCTGGATCGACTGCGACTGCTCGTCGGCCTCCTGGAGCGCCTCGTCGACCTGCTCCTGGGCCTGGTCGATGATCTCGTTCGCCTGATCCTCGGCGCTGTCGCCGCAGCCGGCGGCGACCCCGGCGATTCCGATTGCCAATACCCCGGCGGTGACCTTCGCTCGCGTCAGTCTCGCTTTCACTTCCCGCCCTCCTTGTTGAGTGGTTGATCCGGGCCGCCCGAGGGCGGGCGGGCAGCCTAATCTCCCGGTGATCACCGCGTCAACCGCGCAGGCGGCGACGATCCTCGGCATCGACACGGCGACCAGCGATGTCGCGGTGGCGCTGACCCGTGGCCCGGAGGTGCTCTTCGAGGCGCGGATCCAGGCCGGCCCGGACCGGCGACCGCTCCATTCCGCGGCGCTGCTCGAGCAGGTCGCGGCGGCCGTCCGGGCCGGCGGAGGATGGGAGTCGATCGAGGCGATCGCCGTCGGGGTGGGGCCCGGAACCTTCACCGGCCTGCGAATCGGGATCGCGACCGCGCGGGCGCTCGCCCAGGCGCGCGACCTGCGATCTCGCCGCGGTCAGCTCGCTCGCCGCGATCGCGCGCGGGATCGAGGCCGACGGGCGGCCTCGGCTCGCCGTCATCGACGCGCGGCGCGGCGAGGTGTTCGCCGCCCTGCTCGATTCCTCCGAGACGCCGCTCTGGCCGCCGTTCGTTGCCTCCCCGAAGGCGCTTGGCGAGCGGATCGGCGAGCTCGGCGAATCGACGATTGCCGCCGGCGACGGCTCGCTACGATTTCGGCCGGAGCTCGAGGCCGCGGGTGCGGAGGTTCCTCCCGATGCGGACCCGGTGCACCGGATGGCGGCGCGTCACGTGTGTGCGCTCGCCGACGGCGCCCCCAGGGTGCGACCGAGCAGGTCGAGCCCGATCTACCTGAGAAGACCCGATGCGGAGGTTTGGCGCGAGCAGCAGCAGCACGGAGCCCGCGGTGGCGATCGGGGAGCTTGACGTGCCCGAGCGGGTCCGCGGGCTCGTCTACGGGGACCTGCCGGCGGTGCTCGCGATCGAGCGGCGTTCGTTTCGAACGCCCTGGTCGCTGGCGATGTTCGTGCTCGAGCTCTCGAAGCCGTCGGGGATCTGCCTCGGCGCGGCCGGGCGCAGGGGCCTGGCCGGCTACCTGGTCTGCTCGCGCTACGGCGATGTCTGGCACCTGATGAACGTCGCCGTCGATCCCGAGCAGCGCCGCGCCGGGATCGCGACCGAGCTGATGCAGCGGCTCTTCGCGGAGGCCGGGCCCGAGGCCCGCTTCACCCTCGAGGTGCGGACCTCGAACGCGGCCGCGATCGCGATGTACGAGCGCTTCGGCTTTCGGCCCGCGGGCCACCGGCGCCGCTACTACCACGACAACGGCGAGGACGCCCTGGTCATGTGGCTGGAGCCGGCGACGGCAAGCGCTTGATTCTCGCCCTCGAGACGTGCTGCGACGACACCTGCGCTGCGGTGGTCGACGGCGCTCAGATCCGCTCGAACGTGATCTCCTCGCAGGCGGCGGCGCACGCCCGCTTCGGCGGCGTCGTCCCCGAGATCGCCTCCCGCCATCACCTCGAGCTGATCAACCCGATCGTCGATGCGGCGCTGACCGACGCCGGGGTCGCGCTCGGCGACGTCGACGCGATCGCGGTGACCCGCGGACCGGGGCTGATCGGCGCGCTGCTCGTCGGCCTCAGCGACCGCGAAGGCGCTCGCCGCGGCGCACGCGACTGCCGCTGATCGCGGTCGACCATCTGCACGGCCACGTCGCCGCGAACTTCCTCGAGCCGGAGCCGCTCGAGCCGCCGTTCCTCTGCCTGATCGCGAGCGGCGGCCACACGCTGCTCGCCGGGGTCCGCGACCACGACTCGCTACGAGATGCTCGGCGAGACCCTCGACGACGCCGCGGGCGAGGCGCTCGACAAGGCCGCGCGGTTGCTCGGGCTCGGCTACCCGGGCGGCCCGGCGATCGAGCGCGCCGCCGGAGGGCGACCCCCGGGCATTCGACTTCCCGGTCGCGATGGCGAGCGACCCCGGCCTCGACTTCAGCTTCAGCGGCCTCAAGACCGCGCTCGTCTACGCGGTCCGCGACCTCGGCGAGGACGCCGCGGGGCGGACGCGCCGACCTCGCCGCGGCTTCCAGGCCGCGGTCGTCGACCAGCTCGTCGCGAAGCTGCGGCGGGCGCTGGAGCGCGGCGACTGGGGGGCGGTCGCGCTCGGCGGCGGGGTCGCCGCGAACGGCCTGCTGCGCGAGCGCGTCGGCGGCGCTCTGCGAGGAGCGCGGCCTCGCGCTGAAGCTCGTCCCGGGCGAGCTCTGCACCGACAACGCGGCGATGATCGGCTCGGCGGCGCGCTTCGTCGAGCCGAGCGCCTACCCGGGCTACCTCGGCTGGGACGCGCGCGCCGGCTGCCGAGGGTGGTCAGGCTCTACGCGCCGCTCCGGCTGCCACCTCTGCGACGAGGCGGGCCGGATGATCGCCGCGGCGCTCCCGCCGGAGGGCGGGATCCTCGCTCGAGGAGATCGACATCGAGGCGGACGACCGGCTGCTCGCGAGCTACCTCGAGCGGATCCCGGTGGTCGAGGTCGACGGCGCGGGTCGTCAGCGAGCTGGTGCTCGGATCGCGACGCGCTGCGCGCGCGCGCTTCGATACTGTCGAGCCGTGAACGACCCGAGGACCTCCGAGCGCACCGCGACCGAATCGGCGAACGCCGATGACGGCCTGCACGACGGCGAGCGCCTCTCGCTCGGCGTCGCCGCGCGGCTCTCGCGCTACCTCCAGGTGCTGATCCAGGCCCGCAAGATGGGCCGGGAGACGATCTCCTCGCAGGAGCTCGCCGAGTACACCCACATCAACTCGACCCAGATCCGCCGCGACCTCTCCGGGTTCGGCAAGTTCGGCAAGCGTGGCGTCGGCTACCGGGTCGAGTCGCTGGTCGACGAGATCCGCAAGATCCTGCGCACCTCCGGCCAGCACAACATCGCCCTGTTCGGCGCCGGCAACCTCGGCCAGGCGATCGCCGGCTCGGACATCTTCGCCGACCACGGCTTCCGGATCGTCGCGATCTTCGACGTCGACGAGGAGGTCGATCGGCAAGAAGGTCGGCGGGCTGCCGGTCCGCGCGCTCGGCGAGCTCGGGCAGGTCGTCGCCGACGAGGAGGTCGTCGTCGGCGTCCTCGCCGTCCCGGCCGACGCCGCGCAGGACGGTCGCCGACCGCGCTGGTCGGCCCGGGCGTGAAGATCATCTTCAACTACTCCGAGCAGCTGCTGCAGGTCCCGCCCGAGGTCACGGTCCACACCTCGAGCCCCGCGGTCGACCTGCTCTACGCGCTCTACTTCTACCTGGCCTGAGCCGCCGTGGCGGCGACGAGCGAGCCCTCACCGCCCTCGACCTCGCGCTCGCGAGGGAGCTCTTCGAGGCCTCGACCGACTTCACGATCGGGCTCGAGGAGGAGTTCGCGATCCTCGATCCCGAGACCGCTCGAGCTCGCCCACCGCTTCGAGGAGCTCGCCGCCGCCTGCCGGCGCGACGACGTGCTCGCCGACTCGGTCGCCGGCGAGCTGATCGACACCGAGATCGAGATCCGCTCCGGGCGCGGCGAGACCTTCGCCGAGGCGCTCGAGCTGCAGAGCGAGCGCCGCGCTCGGCTGTTCGCCCTCGCCGGCCGAGCGGGTCGCCCTGGCCGCTGCCGGGACCCACCCGTGGGCGAGCTACCTCGACCAGCAGATCATCGACACCGAGCACTACGACCGGCTGCGCGAGGAGCTGCGCTGGGTCGCGCAGCGCAACAACACCTGGAGCCTCCACGTCCACGTCGGCATCCGCGGCGCCGACCGCGCGATCGCCGTCTGCGACCACCTGCGCGAGCTGCTGCCGCCCCTGCTGGCGCTTTCGGCGAACTCGCCGTTCCTCGACGGGGAGGACAGCGGGCTCGCCTCCGTCCGCACGCAGATCTTCACCCGGACCTTCCCGCGCTGCGGCGTCCACGAGCCGTTCGGCGACTGGGCCGCCTACGCCGACTTCATCGGCCTGCTGGCGCGGACGAGGTCGATCGTCGAGGCGACCCAGCTCTGGTGGAGCGTGCGCCCGCATCACGCCTTCGGCACCGTCGAGGTGCGGATCTGCGACGCGCAGACCCGGGGCGAGGAGTCGTTCGCGCTCGCCGGCCTGATCACCGCCTGCATCGCCCAGAGCGCGATCGACTTCGACGAGGGCGCCCTCGCCGCGCCGCTGCGCGGACGCGAGATCGAGGAGAACCTCTGGCGGGCGATCCGCTACGGGCTCGGCGGCAAGCTGATCGACTTCCGCTCCGGCGACGCTCAACCGGAGGTGATCCCGACCCGGCTCGTGGTCGAGCGCCTCCTCGAGTGGACCGCTCCGGCCCGCGACCAGCTCGGGATCGCGGTCGAGCTCCCGGAGCGAAACGGCGCCGAGCGCGCTCGCGACGCGCTCGAGGGCGGCCTGACGATCCCCGAGATCTACCGCGAGATCGCGGCCGAGACCCAGCGAACCTACGCGCCCGAGCGCGTCGCCGGCTGAGCCCGGCGGAGATCGGCGCGGCAGGCCGCTGCCGTGGCGACCTCCTCGGGGCGCGGAGGAATAGGATCACGCTGTGGCGAGCGACCCGACCCAACCGCCCGCGGGCCAGCCTCCCGGCGCCGGCGAGATCGACGAGGAGGAGCTCCAGCGGCGCCTCGAAGAGCAGCTGCGCCAGGTCCGCGTCCAGGACCTGCTCCTCGAGAGCGTCGCCAGCATCCTCAACCTCTCGGCGCGCCGGATCGCGAAGGAGGACGAGCGCGACCTCGAGCAGGCACGGGTCGGGATCGAGGCCGTCCGCGGCCTGCTCGACCTGATCGACCCCGACGCCCGCGCCAGGTTCAGGAGGCGCTCTCCCAGGTGCAGATGCTCTACGCCCGGGAGGCCAAGGAGGGCGGCGGCGAGGGCGCCCCCGGGGGCACGGAGGAGCCATCCGCGCCGGCCGGCCCGGCCGCCGAGGAACCGCGTCCGGACCGCTCGAGCGGGCTGTGGACGCCACCCGGCGCCTCATAACGCCAGTCTCCTCGCTACAGTACGCGCGCTTCGCGGCCGGGTGGGGTCCCGGCCGCTTCTGCGTCCTGTCGATCACCCCTGAACTTCCCCGGAGGACCTGACACTTGACTGACTTCTTTATCGATTACGGCGTTGTCGTCGCGCTCGTCTGCGCCGGCGCCGCCGTTCTCTACGGCGCGCTGATCACCCAGCGCCTGCTCGCCCGCTCGCCCGGCAACGAGCGGATGCAGGAGATCTCCGGCGCCGTCCAGGAGGGCGCCAAGGCCTACCTGAACCGCCAGTACCTGATCATCGCCCTCGTCGCCGTCCCGCTCGCGATCCTGATCGCGGTGATCCAGGACGTCAGCACCGGGATCGGCTTCGTCATCGGCGGCGTCCTCTCGGGCGCCGCCGGCTTCATCGGCATGAACCTCTCGGTGCGGGCCAACGCCCGCGTCGCCGAGGCGGCCCGCGGCGGCGTGCCGCCGGCGCTCGACGTCGCCTTCAAGGGCGGCTCGGTCACCGGGATGCTGGTCGTCGGCCTCGCCCTGCTCGGCGTCGCCGGCTACTACGGGATCCTCCTGCTCGCCGACAAGTCCGACAAGGAGGCGGTCGACGCGCTGATCGGGCTCGGCTTCGGCGGCTCGCTGATCTCCGTCTTCGCTCGGCTCGGCGGCGGCATCTTCACCAAGGCCGCCGACGTCGGCGCCGACCTCGTCGGCAAGGTCGAGGCCGGGATTCCCGAGGACGACCCGCGCAACCCGGCGGTGATCGCCGACAACGTCGGCGACAACGTCGGCGACTGCGCCGGCATGGCCGCCGACCTGTTCGAGACCTACGCGGTCACCTCGGTCGCGGTGATGCTGCTCGGCGTCCTCACCTTCGCCGAGGACTTCGCCCGCGAGGTCGCGATCTTCCCGCTCGTCATCGGCGGCGTCGCGATCATCGCCTCGATCATCGGGGCGCTCTCGGTGCGGACCTCGACCGACAAGGTCGAGGGCGCGCTCTATCGCGGCCTGCTCGTCTCCGCGGTGATCTCCGCTGCGGCCTTCTACCCGATCACCGACTGGCTGATGAGCGATCCGCTCGAGCTGGGCGTGCTCGATCCGGGCAGCGCGCTCGCCGGCGCGAGCGTCAGCGACCTGTGGCTCTGCGGCCTGATCGGCCTGGTCGTCACCGGCGGCCTGTTCGTGATCACCGACTACTACACCTCGACCAGGTTCCGCCCGGTGAAGACGATCAGCCAGGCGTCGGAGACCGGTCACGCGACCAACATCATCCAGGGCCTCGCACAGGGCTTCCAGGCGACCGCGGCGCCAGCGCTGCTGCTCGCGATGGCGATCCTGGGGGCCAACGAGCTCGCCGGGATCTACGGGATCGGCGTCGCCGTGATGGCGCAGCTCTCGCTCTGCGGCCTGATCGTCGCGCTCGACGCCTTCGGCCCGATCACCGACAACGCCGGCGGCATCGCCGAGATGGCGGAGCTCCCGGAGGAGGTCCGCAACGTCACCGACCCGCTCGACGCGGTCGGCAACACGACCAAGGCGGTCACCAAGGGCTACGCGATCGGCTCCGCCGCGCTCGCCGCGCTGGTGCTGTTCAAGGCGTTCGAGATCGAGCTCGCGGCCGAGAACGACGGGCAGGGCGTGTTCTTCAGCATCTCCGATCCGGCGGTGCTGATCGGCCTGCTGATCGGCGGGATGATGGTCTACCTGTTCGCGGCGTTCGCGATCGAGGCCGTCGGCCGCGCCGGCGGCGAGGTCGTCGAGCAGGTTCGCAAGCAGTTCCGCGAGAACCCCGGGATCATGGAGGGCACCTCGAAGCCCGACTACGCGCAGACGGTCAGCATCGTCACCGCGGCGGCGCAGCGGGAGATGATCCTGCCGTCGCTGATCCCGATCGTCGTTCCGGTGATCGTCGGCCTGATCAGCGTCCAGGCGCTCGGCGGGCTGCTGATCGGCGTGATCGTCGTCGGCCTGTTCATGGCGCTCGCGATGACCGCCGGCGGCGGCGCCTGGGACAACGCGAAGAAGCTGATCGAGGACGGCGCCTTCGGCGGCAAGGGCTCCGAGGCCCACGCCGCCTCGGTCACCGGCGACACCGTCGGCGACCCCTACAAGGACACCGCCGGACCGGCGATCAACCCGATGATCAAGGTGGCGAACATCGTCGCCCTGCTGATCATCCCGATCGTCCACTTCTAGCCCGGCCGCGAAAAGCACTGGCGGGAGGCGGCCCATCGGGCCGCCTCCCGCAGCCGTTCCGCCGCGGCGGGCCCGTGCCACCCGGGCCGATCGCGCGCGGCGCCTCGCGACGGCGCTCGTCGTCCGTGCCACTTGCCAGCCTCCTGGCGTGAGCCGCGAGCGCCGCTACTACCTCGTCGCCGGGATCGACCTGCGCGCCGAGCTCAACCGCCTGCGGGCATTGCCGGTGTTCGCGGCCGGCCCGCTCCCCGGCCGCGAGCCCGAGCTCAAGGTGCGCCGGGCCCGCAGCCGCCCGAACCGGCTCGGCTTCGCGGTCCCGAGCCAGTTCCGGCTCTCGGTGACCAGCTATCCGGGGATCCGGCCCGGCGACGCCCTCGAGACGCTGCTGCACGAGCTCGTCCACCTGCACGTCGGCCGCGCCGCCGAGGCGCGCGCCTGGCACGGTCGGACCTTCACGGTGGCGCTGGCGCGGGCGATGCGGGAGGCCTACGGGGTCGACGGGGTCGCGCCGCGCAGCACCCTGCACGGGACCTACGCCGAGGCGATCGAGCGTGCCCGGGTCGCCGGCGAGGGGCCGCCGGCCGAGCGGGCCGCCTGAGCCAGCCCTTCTCGATGATCTCGATCCGGTAGTCGTCGGGGTCGCGGACGACCACTTGCGCGGCCCCTCTACCGGCTGATGTGCTCGAGAACCGGAGTGAGCTCGCCCGTCGGGGAGAAGTCGATGTACTCGGAATCCTCCAGCGCCTCCGGCGCGTGACCTGGCCCCCAGTAGAAGGCCTGGCCGGCCTCATAGATCTCTTCGCCATCGGCGGTGTGCATCTTGATCCGCCCCTTCAGCATGTAGCCCCAGTGGGGACAAGGGCAGAGGTCGCCGGGCTGACCGACGAGCGCGGGACGTAGATCGAAGCCCTGCGGCACGGTCACGAACATCGTCGTCATACCGCCGCCGATCTCCTCGACCCTGATGTCAAGGCCCTGGTCCTGCATTGCCACGGGTGCCTCGGCCTGTCGTATCGCTCTCATGAACCCTCCGCTCTTGCTTTCACGCTCGAGATCTGACCCTACTCCCGAGCAGCCGATGTAGCGGCGCCCGGGGTCGCTGCCACGGTGAGCTAGCCCTTCTCGATGATCTCGATCCGGTAGTCGTCGGGGTCGCGCACGAAGCAGAGCCGCGAGCCGCCCTCGCGGACGGTGTACGGGGGCTTCTCGGGCTCGATCCCGAGCTCGGCGAGGCCCTCGAGGGTGCCGTCGAGATCATCGGTCGAGATCGCGATGTGGCCGTAGCCGGTGCCGATCTCGTACGGCTCGGTGCGGCCGTGGTTCATCGTCAGCTCGAGGCGGGCTCCGTCACCGGGAAGGCCCATGAACAGGTTGGTCGCCTCGTCTCGGATCGGCATCCGCCTGATCTCCTCGAAGCCGAGCTTCTCGTAGAAGGCCGCCGAGCGGTCGAGGTCGAGGACGCGGTAGCAGGTGTGGATCAGCTCGCTCATCGCTCCACCCTAGTACCCGATCGCCGCGGGCTGATTCCGGAGGGGCGATCCCGTCCATATAGTCCCCCGGCCGTGAGCGAGCCGATCAACGTACGCGACTACGAACAGCTCGCCGCGGAGCGGCTCGAGCCCGGCGTGCACGGCTACTTCGCCGGTGGCTCCGGCGACGAGCGGACCCTGCGCGACAACGTCGAGGCGTTCACCCGCCGCCGGCTCCACCCGCGGACGCTGGTGGACGTCACCGCCGTCAGCGCCGCGACGAGCGTGCTCGGGACCGAGATCTCGATGCCGCTGCTGGTCGCTCCGGTCGCCCTGCAGCGCCTGGTCGATCCCGAGGGCGAGGAGGCGATGGCGCGCGCGGCGGCGGCCGCCGGGACGATCATGACCCTGTCCACGCTGGCGACCGCGCGACCGCGCGAGATCGCCGCCGAGTGCCCGCCGGCGCCGCGCTGGATGCAGCTCTACGCCTTCCGCGATCGAGGGGTCACCCGGGCGCTGATCGACGAGGCCGTCGAGTCCGGGTTCGACGCGATCGCGCTCACCGTCGACGCTCCGCGGGCGGGCCGGCGCGAGCGCGACCTTCGCAGCGGCTTCGTGATCCCCGAGGACGTCCGCATCCCGGCCCTCGCCGAGGCCGTTGGCTCGGAGCGCACGCTGAGCGTCGAGGAGGCCTTCGGCCTGATCGACGCCTCGCTCGGGTGGAAGGACCTCGCCGAGCTCGCCGAGACCTGTCCGCTGCCGGTCCTCGTCAAGGGCATCCAGTCCGCGCACGACGCCCGGCTCGCGGTCGAGAGCGGCGTCGCCGCGATCGTCGTCTCGAACCACGGCGGGCGCCAGCTCGACGGGGTCCCGGCGAGCCTCGACATGCTCGAGCCGGTGGTCGCCGCGGTCGAGGGCCGCTGCGAGGTCCTCGTTGACGGAGGGATCCGCCGCGGGAGCGATGTCGTCACGGCGCTCGGGCTCGGCGCCCGCGCGGTGCTCGCCGGGCGGGCGCCGCTCTGGGGCCTCGCGGCCGACGGCGAGCGCGGCGCTCGCCGGGTCCTCGAGCTGCTGCGGGCCGAGATCGAGCTCGCGCTCACCCTGCTTGGCTGCCGGACGCCCGCGGAGGTCGGCCCCGAGCACGTCGGCCCGGCGCCCGTTTGAGACGCCATGACCCGCTCGTATAGTCGCTCTGTCGATGGCTGAACGGCACCCACGCGAGGCCGCGCTGCGGCGAGTTCACGGCAGCGGCGCCCTCTTCTCCGCCGCCTACGGCAACGTCGGCTCGTCGATCTACTACGCCCTCGGCCTCGTCGCCGCCTACGCCCTCGGCCTGACCCCGGTCACCTTCATGATCGCCGGGCTGATCTTCGCCTTCACCGCGGCCACCTACGTCGAGGCGACGGTGCTCTACCCGGAGGCCGGGGGCTCCTCGAGCTTCGCCCGGCACGCCTTCAACGAGTTCGCCAGCTTCCTCGCTGCCTGGTCGCAGATGCTGACCTACGTCGTCACCGTCGCGATCTCGGCCTTCTTCGTCCCGCACTACCTGGCGGTCTTCTGGGAGCCGCTCGGCGAAGGCCCGGTGGACGTCATCTTCGGCATCGGCCTCGTCGCCGCCCTCGCCGCGCTCAACATCAAGGGCACCGAGGAGTCGGCCCGGCTCAACCTGGTGCTCGCGCTCGCCGACCTGGCGACGCAGATCGTCCTCGTCGGGATCGGCCTCTTCCTCGTCTTCGACCCCGATCTGCTGGTCGCCCAGATCAACCTCGGCACGGTCCCGTCATGGGGGGACTTCGCGCTCGGCATCGCGGTCGGAATGGTCGCCTACACCGGCATCGAGACGATCTCGAACATGGCCGAGGAGGCCCGCGATCCGACCCGCTCGATCCCGATGGGCACCGGGCTCACGGTGCTCGCCGTCGTCGGCCTCTATGCCCTGCTGCCCGCGATCGCCCTCTCGGCGATGCCGGTCGAGCAGGTCGGCACGGAGTTCACCACCGAGCTCGGGACCACCTACGCGGACGACCCGGTGCTCGGGATCGTCGAGAACATCGGCCTCGGCTCGGCGCTCACCGAGGTGCTCGAGGTCTACGTCGGGATCCTCGCCGCGATCATCCTGCTGATCGCGACGAACGCGGCGCTGATCGGGCTCTCGCGGCTGACCTTCTCGATGGGCCAGCACCGCCAGCTTCCCGAGGTCCTGCGCCAGGTCCACCCGAGGTTCAAGACGCCCTACGTCGCCCTGATCGTGTTCTCGGCGGTCGCCGCGGTGGTGATGGCGCCGGGCCAGGTCGAGTTCCTCGGCGCGATCTATGCCTTCGGGGCCACGCTCTCGTTCACCGTCGCCCACGTCTCGGTGATTCGGCTGCGAAAGCTCCAGCCGATGGCCGAGCGGGCGAAGCTCGAGGACGGCGACCGGGCCTGGCGGCCCCCGGGGAGCGTCTGGATTCGCGGCGTCGAGGTCCCGCTGACGGCGATTCTCGGCGGGTTCGGCACGCTGTTCGCCTTCGTCGTCGCGATGGCGCTCAACCCGGTGATCCTGATCACGGGCGGCGGCTGGATGGTCTTCGGAGCGCTCTTCTACGTCCTCTACCGCCACCGCCAGGGCCTGCCGCTGACGGAGACGGTCACGGTGGCGACGGAGGAGCCCCTCGGCGTGGGCGAGGTCGAGTACCGAAGTGTCCTCGTCGTCTTCCGCTCGGGCGAGTTCTCCGAGGAGGTGGTCGCGACCGCAAAGGCCCTCGCCGCCCGGCGCCGCCGCGCGATCCACGTGATCTCGTTCCTGCACGTGCCGACCGACAAGCCCCTCGACGCCGATCTGGGAGCGCTCGAGGACGAGGCGCACAGCCTGATCGAGCGGGCGAAGCTGATCTGCGGCCAGCGGGTCAGCGGCGAGGTGGTCAGGGTGAGGGCCGGCCAGGCGGGCGCCGTCGTCGTCGAGGAGGCGCACGCGATCAACGCCGCGGTGATCGTGATGCCGCTGCGCTACCGCAACGGCCGGCCGCTGTTCTCGAAGGCGCTTCGGACGGTGCTCGCCGAGCGCCCGTGCCGGGTGATCGTCGTCGCCCGGCCCGATCAGGTCGATCAGCCGGACGACCTTCCGGCGCTTCAGGCCCCCACCTGAGAGGGGCGGATGGAGCCTAGAATCCAGCCGATGGGGGCTCCCGCACCGGATCAGGTCTATCGCGGGGTCAGCCGCATCTTCGCGGCGATCATCGTCGGCTTCGGGCTGGCGATCGTGATCGTCACCCTCGCCAACGGCGGCGGCCCGACCTCCTTCGGCCTGCTGATCGGGGTCGTCTTCACGCTCCTCGGCGGCGCCCGCCTCCTTCTCTCCTTCAGGAGCGCCGATTGAGCGAGGCTCGCGAGCCCGCGGGCATCCGGCGCCTCGACGCCGGCAGCAGGTACCTCGGCGTGCCGCTGCTCTTCTCGGTCGCCTACGCGGCGGTCGGGTTCTCGCTCTACTTCGCGCTCGGCCTGGTCGCCGATCGCGGCCTCGGGCTGACCCCGCTGATCTTCCTCGGCGTCGGGATCGGCTTCCTGCTCAACACCCTCACCTACGTCGAGGGCGAGGGGATGGTTCCCGAGCGCGGCGGCTCGGCGACCTTCGCCCGGGCGGCGTTCAGGAACGAGCTGGTCAGCTTCGTCGCCGGCTGGGCGATCCTGATCGACTACGTGATCGTGATCGCGCTCGCGGCGATCTCGGTGCCGCACTACCTGACGCCGATCTCGGCGGAGTTCGGCGAGCCCGCCGGCGAGATCGCGGTGGGCGGGCTGGTGATCGCCCTGGTCGGGTTCCTCGGGGTGGTCGGGTTCACCGGGATCCGCCGGCAGCGGATGCTGACGGCGATCGCGCTCGCCGGAGTGCTGCTGCTGTTCACGGTGGTGATCGTCGGCCTGATCACCGCCTGGGACCCGGGCGCGCTGACCGCCCAGCTCGACCTGTTCACCGCGCCGAGCCTCGAGGATCTGATCTACGCGGGGGTGATCGCGACCGTCGCCTTCGCCGGGATCGAGGCGGCGGCGAACCTGGCTCCCGACCTGCAGCCCGGGGCGATCGAGCTCCGCAAGCTGGTGCTCGCCGCGGCGACGCTGGTGCCGGTGATCTACGTCGGCATCGCGGTCGTCGGGCTGATGGCCGTGCCGGTGCTCCCCGGGCCCGACGGACCGCAGACGGCGCTCGGCGGCCTCTACGTCGAGGACCCGGTGCTCGGCATCGTCCAGAACTTCGAACCGACCTGGCTCGCGGACGTGATGCAGGTGGCGGTGGTCGCGATCGCCCCGGCGGCGCTGATCTTCGCCGCCTCGACCGCGATGCTCGGGCTCTCCCGGCACGTCTACGTGCTCGCCACGAACCGCCAGATCCCGAGCTGGCTCGGCAAGCTCAACCGGCGCTTTCGGACGCCGCACGTCGCGATCCTGATCGCCGCGGTGATCTCGTTCGCGCTCGTCGTGCCCACCGACGTCGTGATGCTGGCCGGCCTGTTCGCCTTCGGCGCGACGATCGCGTTCACGATCGCCCACCTCTCGATCATCCGGCTGCGCCTGCGCGAGCCCGACCGCGAGCGGCCCTTCCGGATCCCGTTCGCGGTTCCGTTCCTCGGCGGCCGGGTGCCGCTGCCGACGCTGGTCGCCGCCGTCGGCACGGCGCTTGCCTGGCTCAGCGTGGTCGTCTTCCACGAGGGCGCGCGCTGGGCCGGGACCGCGTGGATGGTGTTCGGGCTGGTCGGGTACGTCGTCTATCGCCGGGGCTTCGAGGGGACCCAGCTCAGCCGCCGGATCGAGGTTCCCGAGGAGGCCCTGGTCAAGGACGTGCCTGCGATCGAGTACTCGCGGATCCTTGTTCCGGTCTTCGGAACGAGGCTCGACGACGACATCGTCAGCACCGCCGGCCGGCTCGCCGACGCGGCCGAGAGCGAGGCCGGGGGACGCCCGGCGCTGGTCGTCGTCTACGTGGTCGAGATGCCGCTGACGGTGCCGCTGGACGCACCTCCCCCGCAAGCCGTGCTCGACGCCGCCGACGCGACCCTGGCCAGGGCGTACGACGTGGTCAGCGAGTACGAGGTCGTCGAGATGAGCACCGTCGTCGCCAGGGCGCGGACGGTCGGCTCCGGGATCGTCGCGACCGCGCGCGAGCTGCAGCCCGAGGTGATCGTGATGGGCGGCGAGCCGCCGAGCAGGATCAAGGGCGGAGCGGTGCTCGGCGGGATCGGCGGCGAGCGCCCCGACGAGATCGGCCCGGTCACCGAGTACGTGCTCAAGCGGGCGCCCTGCCGCGTCCTGATCACGGCCGCCGCGCGGAGACCTCCGCCGACGGAGCCGGCGAGGCGCTCGCCCCCTCGCCCCCGCGGAGGCCCCGGCGCCGACTGCCTGACACGTAGATGCGCCGCATGTTCATCCTGATCGTCGGCGCGGGACGGGTCGGCTCGTCCCTCGCCCGGACCATGCTCTCCGACGGCCATCAGGTCTCCTGCCTCGACGAGGACCCGGAGTCGCACGCGCGGCTCGAGATCGGCCTCGATCAGACCTGGGAGGACATGGGCGGCCAGTTCACCGTCGGCACCGGACTCGAGATCGACGCGCTGACCGCGGCCGGGATCGAGCGCGCCGACGTCTTCGTCGCCTCGACCGACGGCGACAACACCAACATCATCATCGCCCAGATCGCCAAGCGGCGGTTCAACGTCCCGACGGTGATCGCCCGGATGCTCGATCCGCTCCGCGCCGAGTGGTACGAGCGCCAGGGCCTGCACACGATCTGCCCGACCCGGGTCGCGATCGACATGCTCGAGGACGAGGTGCGGCTGGCGGCGAAGCGGGCCGAGGGAGTGGTCCCGCCCGCGGGTGGGGTCGATGCCGAGGACGCCGACCTCGTCTAGCGAGATGCCGGAGCGGATGTACATCATCATCGTCGGCGCCGGCAAGGTCGGCTGGAACCTGACCCGGGAGCTGCTCGAGAAGGGCCACGAGGTGACCCTGATCGAGTCCGATCAGGAGCGCTACCTGACGGTCGAGCAGGAGCTCGAGCACACGTCCAGTACGGGGACGCCTCCGAGCTCTGGGTGCTCGAGCGAGCCGGGATCTCGCGCGCCGACCTGGTGATCGCGGTCACCGGCGACGACGAGGACAACATGCTGATCTGCCAGGTGGCGAAGGAGAAGTACCTCGTCGACCGGATCATCGCCCGGGTCAACAACCCGCGCAACCGGCAGTACTTCGACCTGCTCGGGGTCAAGCCGGTCGTCTCGGCGACCGACCTGATCCTGCGGCTGATCGAGCACGAGGTGCCCGAGTACGGGCTCGTCCACCTGCTCGACCTCCCCGAGCAGCGACTCGAGATCATCGAGATGCTGCTGCCCGCGGACTCGAAGGCCTCCGGGAAGCGGGTCGGCGACCTGCAGATGCCGGAGGGCAGCCTGCTGATCTCCGTGCTGCGCGACGGCGCCGGGTTCGTCCCCACCGCCGACACCGTGCTCGAGGCCGGCGACGAGATCCTCGCGGTGCTCGACCCGACGGTCGAGGAGGACCTGACCGCCTACTTCGGGCCCGACGGCCCCGACGGTTGAGGGCCCCCGCGTCACGATGAGAGAGGTCGACCACCTCCTGATCGGGGGCGGGATCGCCGGCGCCTACTGCGCCGCGGAGCTGCGCCGGCAGGGGGCTGAGGGCTCGATCCTGCTCGTCGGCCGCGAGCCCGAGCCGCCCTACGAGCGCCCGCCGCTCTCGAAGGAGTACCTGCGCGGCGAGACCGAGCGCGCGGACGCCTACGTGAACGGCGCCGACTGGTACGAGGAGAACGCGATCGAGCTGCTGACGAGGACGAACGTGATGTCGCTCGACGCCGAGGCGCGGACGGCGAAGCTCCAGGGCGGGGAGGAGGTCCGCTTCGGGAAGGCGCTGCTCGCCACCGGTGCGATGGTCAACATCCTCCGCGTCGACGGCGCCGAGCTGGAGGGGATCCACTACCTGCGCGCGTTCGGCAACTCCGACGCGATCCGCGACGAGGCGGCCGACGCCGAGCGCGTCGTCCTCATCGGCGGCAGCTACATCGGCTGCGAGGTGGCGGCCTCGCTGACCGAGCTCGGCAAGCGGTGCACGATCGTGATGCGCGAGGAGACGCCGCTGTCGCGCGCCTTCGGCGAGCGGGTCGGCCACTGGACCGCCGACCTGCTGCGCTCGAAGGGCGTCGAGATCCTCGGCGGCGAGGAGCTCGAGGCCTTCGAGGGCGACGGCCGGGTCGAGGCGGTCGTGACCAAGAGCGGCCGCACGGTCGAGGGCGAGCTCGTCGTCGTCGGCGCGGGCGTGCGTCCCGACACGATGCTCGCCGAGCGCGCCGGGCTCGAGGTCGACGACGGGATCGTCTGCGACGGGCGCCTCGAGACCTCGGCGCCGGGGATCTTCGCCGCCGGCGACTGCTGCTCCTACGACTCGGCGATCCACGGTCGCCGGCTGCGGGTCGAGCACTGGGACGTCGCGCTCCAGCAGGGCCGCCACGCCGCGCGGGCGATGCTCGGCGATCCCGAGCCCTACCGCGACGTCCCCTACTTCTTCAGCGACCTCGCCGACTGGGCCTCGATCGAGTACGTCGGCCCGGCCGAGCGCTGGGACGAGGTGATCTTTCGCGGCGACCTCGACTCGGGCGAGTTCAGCGCCTGGTACCTGGCCGAGCGCGAGGTCGCCGCGGCGCTGTCGGTCGGGCGCTCCGAAGACCTGGTCCACGCGCGGACCCTGATCGAGACCGGCGCGAGGTCGATGCCCAGCGCGAGCAGCTCGCCGACGCCGACTCCGAGCTCGAGGCGGTCGGCCGGTAGGATTTCGCCGAGCACTTTGCGCCCTGGTGTAACGGCAGCACGCCTCGCTCTGGACGAGGTAGTCGGGGTTCGAATCCCTGGGCCGCAGTGAGATCGCCGGCCGGTCGCGCCGGCCCGGGTGACAGCGCTCACCCAAACGGGTAGTCGCAGGCGATGAGCCGCTCGGTCGCTTTGTAGGGTTTGGCGGGCTATGGACGTCTACCAGCGCAGACGCCTGGTCGCGCTGAGCGCGATCGCGGCGCTCTTCGTCATCTTCGTGCTCCTGATCCGCAGCTGCGGCGACGACGAGGCTCCGGTTACGACGACGCCGGTCTCGGGCGCGACGCTCGGCGGCGCCGCGCCGACCCTCGACGCCTACATCCAGGAGGCGGACGCGATCTGCCTGCAGGCGAACACGCTGATCGCGGACCTCGACACCTCCGATCCCCAGCAGGCGGCGATCGATCAGGCGAACGCGGTCGGGAGCGAGCTTCAGTCGGTGCAGACCCTGACCGTTCCCACCGACGATGCCGATGACGTCGATTCCGTCCTGAAGGCGCTGGAGAAGTTCTCCGAGAACCTCAACGACCGCGTCGTCGCCTACGAGAACGGCGACACGACCGCGGTCGCCGAGCTCGACATCGCGGTCGAGGAGGCGCAGTCGAAGGTCGGCAAGAGGCGAAGCGCTCGGGCTCGAGGTGTGCGGCGACCCCGAGGCGGTCGGCGAGAGCACGTCCGCCGGCGGCTCCGGCAACGGCGGCGGAAACGACACGAGCGCCACCGAGACCGCGCCGAGCGCCACCGAGTCGGTAACGCCGGTCGCCCCGGCGCCGACGACCCCCGCGGTCGAGCCCGCGACCGAGGGCGGGACCGCGACCGAGCCCGCGCCGCCGGCGGACACCGGAACCGATTCGAGCTCGGGCGGCGTCTCTCCCTGAGCGCTCTCAGGCGGCGGTGAGCGTCTCCGCCCAGGTCCCGTAGAGCTCGGCGTAGCGCCCGCCGGCCGCGATCAGCTCCTCGTGGGTGCCGGTCTCGGCGATCCGGCCGTGCTCGAGGACGACGATCCGCGCGGCGTTCCGGATCGTCGAGAGCCGGTGGGCGATCACGATCGCGGTGCGGCCGCCGAGCAGGCGATCGAGCCCCTCCTCGATCACGCGCTCGGTGCGGACGTCGACGTTCGAGGTCGCCTCGTCGAGGATCAGGATCCGCGGCTCGGCGAGCAGCGCCCGCGCGAAGGCGACCAGCTGGCGCTGGCCGGCCGAGAGCTGGACGCCGCGCTCGCCGACCTCGGTCTCGTAGCCGTCGGGCAGCCGGCCGATGAAGACCTCGGCGCCGACCGTCTGCGCGGCGGCGACGATCTCCTCCTCGGCGGCGTCGGGGCGGCCGAAGGCGATGTTCTCGCGGATCGTGCCGGAGAACAGGAAGCCCTCCTGCGGGACGATCCCGAGCTGGCTGCGCAGCGCGTGCGCGTTGAGGTCGCGGAGGTCGTGGCCGTCGACGAGCACCCGCCCGCGCTGCGGGTCGTAGAAGCGGGCGACGAGCTTCGCCAGCGTCGACTTGCCGGCGCCGGTCTCGCCGACCAGCGCGACGGTCTGCCCGGGGGGATCTCGAGGTCGACTCCTTCGAGCGCCCAGGCCGTCCCGCCCTCGGCCCCGCGCGCGCCCGAGTCCAGCGACGCGAGCTCGGCGGCGCTCGCGTCGCCGCCTCCGGCGTAGGAGAACCAGACGTCGTCGAGCTCGATCTCGCCGCGGATCTCGCCCGGGTCGAGGGCGTCCTCGCGATCGACCATGTCGGGCTCGGTGTCGAGCAGGTCGAAGATCTTGTCGAGCGCCGCCATGCCCTGCTGGTAGGTCGTGTAGAGCTGGGAGATCTGCTGGATCGGGTCGAAGAACGTCGCCAGGTAGCCGACGAAGGCGATCAGCACGCCGATCTCGACGTCGCCCTCGATCACCTGGTAGCCGCCGTAGAGCAGGATCACCGCGGTGCCGATCGCCGAGAGCAGCTCGACCGCCGGGAAGTAGGAGGCGTTCAGGTAGACGGTCCGCATGTTGGCCTCGCGGTTCTCCTCGTTGAGCTCGGTCATCCGGTCGACGTGGCGGTCCTCCTGGCCGAAGCTGCGGACGACGCGGACGCCGCTCAGCGTCTCCTGCAGGTAGGCGGTGATGTTGGCGATCTTCTCCCGCGTCAGGCGGTAGGCGTCCGACGGAGACGATCCGGAAGATCACCGAGGCGAGCGCGAGCAGCGGGAAGGTGAGGAAGGTGACCAGCGCCAGCGGGACGTCGAGGAAGAGCAGGATCACGACACCCCGACCAGCGTCAGCGTGCTCGAGAACAGGGTCACGATGCCGTCGGTGACGAGCGTGTCGAGCGCCTGGACGTCGTTGGTCATGCGCGAGATCAGCACGCCGGGCCGGTTGCGGGTGAAGAAGCCGATCGACATCCGCTGCAGGTGCGAGTAGATCCGCTCGCGCAGGTCCTGCAGCGCCCGCTGGCCGACCCAGCCGACGAGGTAGGTCTGCAGCGTAGGTGGCGCCCCAGAGGATCGCGACCGAGGCGATGAAGATCCCGACGATCATCGTCAGCGCGCCGGCGTCGTCCTTCCGGATCCCGTCGTCGACCGCCGCGCCGGCGAGGTAGGGCGGCGCGAGCGCGGCGGCGGTCGCGATCACGAGCGCGACGCATCATCAGCGCGACCCGGGTCCGGTAGGGGCGCAGCAGCCCGAGCAGCCAGCGCACCTTGCGCCCGCGCTGGTCCTCGCCGCGGATCAGCCTCCAGATGTCGCGGAACATCAGCAGGGTGCCCGCGAGCCGTCCGGCTGGTTCGCCTGGTCCTCGGTCTCCTCGGCGACGTCGGAGGACTGGGCCTCCGGGTCGCGCTCGGTGATCGGATCCGCGTCGCTGTCGCGCTCGCGCGCGTTGCGACGGTCGTGCCGCCGGTCGCTCACAGCCTCGCCACCTCCTCGCGCTCCTCGAGGTCGCGCTGGAGGAAGAGCGCGTCCTCGAAGCCGAACTCGGCGATCTCGCCGTAGAGCGCGCAGCGCTCGAGCAGCTCCTCGTGGGTGCCGCGATCGACGATCCGGCCGCGTTCCATGACGACGATCTCGTCGGCGAGCGAGATCGTCGAGAGGCGGTGGGCGACGATGAAGGTGGTCCGGCCGGCCATCGCCTCGCGCAGCCCCGCCTTGATCAGGGCCTCGGTGCGGGCGTCGACCGAGGAGGTCGCGTCGTCGAGGATCAGGATGCGCGGGTCGGCGAGCAGCGCCCGCGCGATCGCGATCCGCTGGCGCTGGCCGCCCGAGAGCGTCAGGCCGCGCTCGCCGACGACGGTGTCGTAGCCCTCGGGCAGCCGGTCGATGAAGTCGTGCGCCTGCGCCCGCTCGGCCGCCAGCTCGATCTCCTCGCGGGTCGCGTCCGGGCGCGCGTAGGCGATGTTCTCGGCGACCGAGGCGCTGAACAGGAAGCTGTCGTCGGCGACGAAGGCGACCGAGCGGCGCAGCGAGTCGATATCGACCTCGCGCAGGTCGGCGCCGTCGATCGAGACCGAGCCCTCGGTCGGGTCGTAGAGGCGGGCGATCAGCGCGACGAGGCTCGTCTTGCCGGATCCCGTCGGCCCGACCAGGGCGACGATGCTTCCGGCATCGACCTCGAGGTCGACGTCGCTCAGCGCCGCCTCCCCCGTCGTAGGTGAGCCCGACCCCGCGGAAGCTCACCCGTCCCGGGCCCGCGGGCAGCGGCGGCGCCCCGGGGCTGCTGGTCACCCGGGCTCGCGGTCGAGGATCTCGAACATCCGGTTGCCGGAGGCGACCGCCCGCTGGGCCATCCCGAGCGCCATGCCGAGCATCCGCATCGGCCCGATCAGCATCACGAGGTAGGTGTAGAAGGCGGTGAAGTCGCCGAGCGAGAGGCTGCCGTTGATCACCTCGCTGCCGCCGACCAGCAGGACCACGGCGAGGCCGAGGCTGGGGAGGAACGCGATCAGCGGCGAGTAGAAGGCGCGCAGCCGGGTCGAGTAGACGTTCTGGTCGAAGACGCGGGTGACCGCGCCGCGGAAGCGCTCGAGCATGTGGTCCTCGCGGGCGAACGCCTTGACGACCCGGATGCCCGAGACGCTCTCCTCCGCCTCGGCGGTGAGCTCGGCGATCCGCTGCTGGACCTCCTGCAGCGCCGGGCGCGAGAGCCGGTTGTAGCGCATCGCGGTGAGCACCACGAACGGCACCGGGATCAGCGCCAGGACCGCGAGCCAGGGCTGGATCGCGAACATCACCGCGCTCGCGAGCACGATCGTCAGCGCGTTCTGGGTGAGGAAGATGAGGCCGTAGCCGAGGAAGAAGCGGATCGACTGCAGATCGACCGTCGCCCGCGACATCAGCTGGCCGGTCTGCTGGGCGTCGAAGAAGCCGAGCTCGAGCCGCTGCAGGTGCTCGTAGATCCGCTGGCGAAGGTCGAACTCGACGTTGACCGAGACCTTGCCGGCGACCAGCCTGCGGAGCACCGTGAGGCCGAGCCGCAGGAGCCCGCGCCGATCAGCAGGAGGATCAACGGCAGCAGGTCCTCGCGGCGCCCCTCGTCGATCGCGTTCACCGCGGTGCCGATCAGCAGCGGGATCAGCACGGTCATCCCCATCGCCACCCAGGCGAGGACCAGCGACCAGATCACCTTGCGACGGTAGGGGCGAAGGAAGCCGAGCAGGCGCTTGAACGTGGGCATTGGCGTCGCACTATACAAAGTGAAGTACCGCGAAGCCTCACGCTCGGCGCGCCCGGCGGGATACTCGGCGATGAAGCGAACGCCCGCCGGGCTGTGCGACAGCTGTGCGCACCAGCGCCTCGTCCGGAACACCCGCGGGTCGGAGTTCTCCCTCTGCGAGCGCTCGCGCTCGGACCCGGCGTACGCGCGCTACCCACCGATCCCGGTGAGGAGCTGTCCGGGCTGGCAACGCCGCGAGCCCGAGGCCCGCGCCTAGGGCGCCGCCGCGGCCGGCGGCGGCTCAGGCCTCGGCGACGGCGGGAGCGCTGCGCAGCGCTCCGGCGCTCGCCGCGACGACCAGTCCGATCGCGACCAGCTCACGAGCGGCCAGAGCCTGGTCGAGAAGCAGGAACCCGACCGTCGCCGCGACCGCCGGCTCGAGGCTCATCAGCACGCCGAAGACGCTTCGCGGCAGCCGTCGCAGCGCCTCGAGCTCGAGCGAGTAGGGGATCGTCGAGCTCAGCATCGCGACCGCGAACCCGACCGCCAGCAGCCCGGGGTCGAGGAGCTTCGCGCCTCCGTCCGCGATCCCGAAGGGGAGCACGGCAAGCGTGGCGACGGCCATCGCCAGCGCCAGGCCCTGTCCGTCTTCCCAGCGGCGCCCGATCCGAGCCGAGAGGATGATGTACGTCCCCCAGAAGACGCCGGCGAGCAGCGCGAGACCCGCGCCGAGCGCGTCGATCGAGCCGATCGGGCCGGGGGAGAGCAGGAGGATCCCGAGCGCCGCGAGCGCCGCCCAGAGCAGGTCGGCGCGCCGGCCGGAGAGGGCGATCGCCACCCCGAGCGGGCCGACGAACTCGAGCGTGACCGCGATTCCGATCGGCATCCGGTCGAGCGCCAGGTAGAAGCTCGTGTTCATCCCGGCGAGGGTGAGGCCGAAGGCGAGCACGTCGGAGCGGTCGCTACCGCGCAGGCCGGCGAGCGCCGGGCGCCACAGCAGCGCGAGCACCAGCGCGCTGAACGCCAGGCGCAGCGTCACCGTGCCGGTCGGGCCGAGCTCGTCGAACATGGTCGTCGCCACCGCCGCGCCGACCTGCACGGAGACGATCGCACCGAGCACGAGCGGGACGGGTCTGTTGGCGGCGCGCGGACGCACGCGCCGGACACTAGGCGCCCGCCTGGAATCGGGCGCATGGGAGGCGCTCCGGCGGGTATCTTCCGGCGATGGCGCGGCAACGAGAGGGGGCCGTGCCGGTGCCCGCTGACGACAGGCTGCGCGTGGGCGAGGAGGGTGAGGCCTCGGGCCTCTCGCGGGCGATCACCCCGGGCCTGTTGCTCCTCTTCATCGTCGGCGACATCCTCGGCGGCGGCATCTACGCGCTCGTCGGCGAGGTTGGCGCCGAGACCGGGGGCGCGATCTGGTCGGCCTTCATCCTCGCCCTGGTGATGGCGGCGTTCACCGCCGGCTCCTACGCCGAGTTGGTCGCCAAGTATCCGCACGCCGGGGGTGCCGCTCTCTACAGCCACCGGGCGTTCAAGAGCCGCTTCCTCTCCTTCATCGTCGCCTTCGCGGTGATCTGCTCGGGGATCACGTCGGCGAGCGCCCTCGCCCGCGGCTTCGGCGGCGACTACCTGAGCGAGTTCCTCGACCTCAAGGTGGTGGTGGGCGCGCTGCTGCTGCTCGGCGCCGTCACCCTGGTCAACCTGCGCGGGATCGCCGAGTCGGTGAAGCTGAACGTCGGCTTCACCCTGGTCGAGATCGGCGGGCTCGTGCTGATCGTCGTGATCGCCGCGGTGGCGGTCTTTCAGGGCGACGCCGAGCCTGCCCGCGCTTTCGAGTTCAAGGAGGGGACGAGCATCTTCGCGGCGGCGCTCGCCGGAGCGGCGCTCGCCTTCTACGCGCTGATCGGGTTCGAGGACTCGGTCAACGTCGCCGAGGAGGCGCAGGAGCCCTCGCGCACCTATCCGAAGGTGCTGTTCGGCGGCCTCGCGATCGCCGGCGTGCTCTATTTCCTCGTCACGGTCGGAGCCTCGGTGGTGGTCCCCACGAGCGATCTTTCGAGCTCCTCCGGGCCCCTGCTCGAGGTCGTCCGGCAGGGCCCGCTCGGCGTCCCCGAGAAGCTCTTCTCGGCGATCGGCCTGCTCGCCCTGGCCAACGGGGCGCTGATCAACATGATCATGTCCTCGCGCCTGCTCTACGGGATGTCGCGCGAGGGAGTCCTGCCGAGCCAGTTCGCGCGCCTGCTTCCCGGTCGCCGCACCCCGTGGGTGGCGATCGCGTTCGCGACCGCGCTCTCCGCCGTGCTGATCGTCACCGGCGACCTGGCGAAGCTCGCCGACACGACCGTGGCGCTGCTGCTGGGCGTCTTCGCGATCGTCAACGTCTCGGTGCTGGTCCTGCGCCGCGATCCGGTCGACCACGAGCACTTCCGCGTTCCCAGCGCAGTGCCGATCCTGGGGGTCGGCGTCTCGCTCGCGTTGCTGACCCAGGTCGAGGGCGAGACCTTCGCGCGGGCCGGCGTCCTGACCGCGGTGGGAGTCGGCCTGTGGGGGCTCAACCTCCTGTTGATGCGCTCCCAGGACGGGCGTCCGGCGACCCCCGGCTGAGGGTCGCGCTGCTCCCCGGCGCTTGACGTCCGGTATAGAATTCCCGCCTTCGCAACCGTGCCGAGTTTCCCTTCGCTCGCGAAGGGGGAACGGGGGACCCACTTGTTGGGGCCAGCCCACCGATCGAGGTGGGGGCGCCGCTTCTTTGGCGCCAGCCCGTCAGCTAACCCCGTAGGCCCGAAAAGGAGACGGAAGCCGACGTGTCAACGCCCCGATCGTTCGTCGCTCGCGTAGCCGCCATCGCGGCGCTACTGGCGGTCGCCATGCCCGCCTCGGCGGCGTTCGCCGGCTCGGGCGGGGTCGGCTCGCCCTCCGCCTCGGATCCGGCGCCGGTCAGCGGGAGCCGCGCGAAGCTGATGCCCAACGGCCTCGCCGCCGCGCCCGCGGACGCCCCGCCCGCGGTGCAGCGCGCGATCGCCGCCGGCAACCGGATCGACCGCGCCGGCTACTGCCGCGGCGGCGGTCACGCGACGGTCAAGTCGCCCTGCTACGACTGCTCGGGCGCGGTCAGCTACCTGCTCGGCCCGAAGGGCGCCGGGATCCTCGAGTCGCCGCTTCCCTCCTACGACTTCTCCAAGTGGGGCGAGCCGGGCAAGGGCGGCTGGATCACGGTCTACTACAACCGCGGCCACACCTTCGTCGCGGTCGCCGGGCTGCGCTTCGACACCTCGACCCCCGATGACGGGAACAGCGGGCCGGGCTGGGGCAAGCGGATCAAGGACGGGTTCGTCAACGGCCCGTTCAGGACCCGGTACTTCCCGGGCCTCTAGCCGTCAGCGACCCCGGATCGAGCGCGACGCCGGATCGTGTCGGCGCGCGGCGCTGAGTGCTTCAGCGGTTCACCTTGATCTTCATCCGCATCGTCTCGCGGTGGAACTCGCAGATGAAGACGTAGCGGCCGCTGCGCTTGAGCTTGCGCGCGAAGCGGATCCCGGTGGCGCCGCTCTCGGAGCGGAACTTCGCCGGCTTGACCCCGCGCGGGTGGCGGCCCGTGAGCACCACGTTGTGGGTGTTCAGGTTCGCCGCCCGCCACTTCCACTTCACCTTGGTGCCGCGATCGACCCGGAGGGCGGCCGGCGAGAAGAAGTCGTCGCCGACCGCAACCCGCTCGCTCGAGCCCTTCGCGAGCGAGGGCGCGACCGAGCTCCCCGCTGCCGGCAGCGCCAGGGCGGCGAGCACGGCGGCCACGACGACCAGCAGGAGCGATCTCGGCGCGATCGGCATCCCCTTCACCGTAGCTGCTCGCGGACCTCGGCCGGGGGCGGTTAGGCTCGGGCGGTGCGCTACCTGGTCGACGGGATGAACGTGATCGGCACCCGGCCCGACGGTTGGTGGAGGGACCGAGACGGGGCGATGGCGAAGCTCGTCGATCGACTCGAGCGGTTCGTCGCCGCCGAGGGTGACGACGTCACGGTGGTCTTCGAGCGCAAGCCGAACCCGCCGATCCGCTCTCCGATGGTCGAGGTCGCGCACGCCCCGAAGCCGGGCGCCGACGCCGCCGACGGCGAGATCGTCCGCCGCCTGCGCGCCGATGAGCGCCCCGAGTCGATCCGGGTCGTCACCTCCGATCGGCTCCTCGCCGACCTCGCCCACGGCCTCGGGGCAACGGTCGAGCCCGCGTCGTCGTTTCGCGAGCGCATCGACGGCGCCTGAGGGTCCGCCCGGGCCCGGGGCGGGAACCGTGCGGGGCGTGGTTTGCGCTCGCCGCTGATCGCGATCGTCAGACTGGACGTAGGACCGGATGCAGCCGGCAGCCAACCCCGCAAGCGTGAGGACGTGATTCGATGCCGTTCGGTGCTCTCGAGATAGTGATCGTCGCCGTGATCGCGTTCGTCTTCTTCGGCTACAAGTACCTGCCGGCGATCGGCCGATGGGCCGGGACCGGCGCCCGCGAGGTCAAGGACTCGGTCGGCGAGATGGTCGGCGACAAGGTGGACCCGGAGTCGATCGGCCGCTCGGCCGGCAAGGGAGTGCGCGAGGCCCGCGAGCTCAAGGACGCGTTCAAGGGCAGCGCCACCTCCGATCCGAAGAAGCGAAGCGGCGAGTAGCGCCTCCGACGCCGGCCGGCGTCGGTCGGCCGGCCGGTCGGTCGCGAGGCTCTCGGCTCCGCCCGTCGAAGCTATCGGGGTGTCCGCACGCGTCTACGTGATCGAGCTCGGCCGCGAGGCCGGCCGGCGCCGCGACCCGAGGATCCCCTGGGTCTACGTGGGCTCGAGCGCGCGCGACGCGGAGATCCGCTTCGAGCAGCACCGTCGCGGCTACAAGTCCTCGGGCCTCGTCAAGCGCTTCGCGCTGCGCCTTCGACCCGACCTCTACGAGGATCTGCCCGCCTACCGGCGCTCGGGCGAGGCCCGCGCGGCCGAGCGGGCGCGGGCGATCGAGCTCGCCGGCTGCGGCTTCGTCGCGCACAGCGACGGGACGAGCCACGGCAAGCGGGGCGGCGAGTGGAGGGAGTGGGACGATCGGCGCCTCGAGCCGATCGCGAACCATGTGGAGGCGGCCGCAAGATCCCTCTTCGAGGCCTCGTTCACGCCGCTCGGCGCGGCTCGATGCGCCCGGCTCCTTCACGGCGAGCGCGGCTTCTGGGTAGCCGAGCACATCGACCCGCACGACCCGCCGCCCGCCTACGGGCTGTTCGCCCACGTCGAGCTCGCTGCGCTCGAGGCGAGGGCCCGAGCCGAGGCGCCGCAACCGGCCTGAGCCCGACCGCCGCGCCGCCCCCAGCCGGCGCGCGTCCCGGTGCCGAGGTGGCACTTGTGGGTGTTATGCACCCATTCGCGCCATCTCGGCCCCGTGGTGGCGCTGCGGCGGCGGCGCGGCGGCGCGGCGGCGCTGCTGCGCGGTGCTGGGGCCGGGGGTAGGGTGGCGCCGATGGGCTTCGAGACGATCCTCTACGCGATCGACGGCGCGGTCGCGACGATCACGCTGAACCGGCCCGAGCAGCTGAACACGATCGTTCCGCCGATGCCCGACGAGGTCGAGGCGGCGGTCGGCGCGCGCGGTGCGCGACGCCGAGCGTCAAGGTGATCGTGCTGCGCGGCGCCGGGCGCTCCTTCTGCGCCGGCTACGACTTCGGCGGCGGCTTCCACCACTGGGACGAGCTGCTCACCACGGACGGGCGCTGGGACCCGGGCAAGGACTTCGTCGGCGCGACCGCGCCCGACGCTCGCGCCGACGCAGAAGTTCATGAGCGATCTGGCGCTCGCCGAAGCCGGTGATCGCCCAGGTCCACGGCTGGTGCGTCGGCGGCGGCAGCGACTTCGCGCTCTGCGCCGACCTCGTGATCGCCTCGCGAGGACGCGCGCATCGGCACGCCCTACTCGCGCATGTGGGGCGCCTACCTGTCGGGGATGTGGATCTACCGGCTCGGCCTCGCGAAGGCGAAGGAGCACGCGCTCACCGGCCGGCCGCTCTCGGGCCGCGAGGCCGCCGAGGTCGAGCTGATCAACGAGGCGGTCCCGTTCGCCGAGCTCGAGGCGACGGTCGCCGAGCGCGCCGCGCGAGCTCGCCGCGCATCCCGCCGTCGCAGCTCGCGGCGATGAAGCTGATCGTCAACCAGGCCTACGAGAACATGGGCCTCGCCTCGACGCAGACGCTCGGGCCCGATCCTCGACGGGCTGATGCGCAACACGCCCGACGCCCACGCGCTTCATCGAGACCGCCGAGCGCGACGGCGTGCGGCGCCGCCGTCGCCGAGCGCGACGGGCCGTTCGGCGACTACAGCCAGGCGCCGGCGGAGCGAGCAGCCCGACCCGGAGAACGTGATCGAGCCCTGAGACGGACGCGGGGGCCGGCCCGGAGGCCGAGTCGATCGCTGCTACCTTGACTGGCGAGCCGTGCAACCGCGCGGCGCGTTTGGTGCCAGCGCTCGCAGGTGATAGCCGAAAAGCTTCCTCCGCGCCCGTTCGCATTACCAACCAGTGGAGGCAGCATGTCCGTAGGAACAGTGAAGTGGTTCAACGACGAGAAGGGCTTCGGCTTCATCACCCCCGATGACGGCTCCGCCGACCTCTTCGTCCACCAGAGCTCGATCGTCGCCGAGGGTCACCGCACGCTCGCCGAGGGCGCGAAGGTGAACTACGAGTCCGAGGCGAGCGACAAGGGCCCCCGGGCCGCCAACGTCAGCCCCGTCTGATCGGAGCGGCCACGCGGTCCGCGCCGAAGACCTCCGCCCGGCTCGCGCTGAAGGTCGGCTGCGAGTTCGGGTTCGAGGCGCCGCAGCCCACCACCGCGGTGTTGCAGGTCGCGCCGCGACCCGACCCCTCGCTCGAGATCCGGCGCGAGGAGTGGGCGACCGAGGCCGCCCATCACGGCTATACCGACGAGTACGGGAACCGCTGCGAGCGGTTCACGCTCGCGCCGGGCCCCTGCCGGATCGGCTACGAGGCCGAGCTCGTGCTCAGCGATCCGGCCGACGAGATCGTTCCCGAGGCGGGCGAGACGGCGCCGCTGGCGCTGCCCGACGAGTCCCTGCGCTTCGTCATGCCGAGCAGGTTCTGCATGCCCGACGAGCTCGGCAGCGAGGCCTGGGAGCGCTTCGGTGCCCTCGAGCCGGGATGGGGCCGCGTGCAGGCCGTCGTCGACTACGTGCACGAGTTGATCGAGTTCACCCCCGACGGCTCGAACCCGTGGACCACGGCCACCGACGTCAGGCGCGCTCGGCAGGGTGTTTGCCGTGACTTCGCCCATCTGGCGATCAGCTACTGCCGGGCGCTCAACATCCCCTCGCGCTACGTGTTCGGATACATCTCCGAGGTCGGCGTCGCCGAGCCCTTCGAGCCGATGGACTTCGCCGCATGGTTCGAGGCCTATCTCGACGGCCGGTGGCGCACCTTCGACGCTCGCAACAACACGCCCAGGACCGGCCGGGTGATCGTCGGGCGCGGACGCGACGCCGCCGACGTCGCTCTGGTCACCTCGCTCGGAGCGCTCAACCTGACCGCGTTCGCGGTGCGGGTGGAGGAGCGTCCGGGCGGATGAAGCCCGAGGATCTGCACCGCCTCGAGGCCGAGGCGCGCCACGCCAGCGACCGCTTTCGCCTCTACCGCGCGAGCGCCTACGCGGGCAGGGCGACCGATCCGGGCCGCCTGCGCGAGCTCGAGCGCAGCAGCGAGCAGGCCGCGGCGAGATTGCGCGCGGCGAAGCTCGCGCTCTCGCGCTCGAACTCCCCTGCGGAGTGAGACAGTCGCCCCGTAGCGGGCGATGATCGCTGACCTCCACTGCCACTACCCGATGCACCTGCCCTCGGCGGCGGGCGCGCCGGAGCCGGCGCCGGGCAACCCGCCGTTCGAGGAGATGGAGCGCGCCAGGCCGCGGCCGGCCTGCGTGCGCGAGGGCTCGAGCACCGCTATCCGGGCCACCGCCCGGCCGTGGGCGCCAGGCAGTCGTCGCCTCACGGCTCGGCCGCGCTCGGAGCCGCCTCTGCCCAGGCGCGTCACCAGCTCCGGCGCTCCGCGCATACCGGAGGGATCCTCGCACCCGGGACGGCGCCTGTCACGGGCGGCGGGCCGCGGCGCCGAGGGTCGCGTCCTCGCTCTGGCCCGGAATATCGCCCCGTTGCCGGGGTAATCGGCCCGAAAGCGAGAATGGAGGTCGACGATGACGAAGGATCACGGGCCGAGCGTTCGCGACGACGAGCTCTACGAGGCGTTGCGCGACGACGGCGCCAGCAGGGAGAAGGCGGCGCGGATCGCCAACGCCAAGGCGTCGGGCGAGGACGTCTCGAGGAAGGGCGGCGAGGCCGAGGACTACGAGGATCGCACCAAGGACGAGCTCGAGCACCGCGCCGCGGAGCTCGGGATCGAGGGACGCTCGACGATGAGCAAGGACGAGCTGATCGAGGCGCTCCGAGACCACTGAGACCGGCCTCGGCTGCGTCGCGCCGCGGAGCCTTCGGCTCGCGCCCGTGACGCTCGCGCCGAGCCCGCGGGAGCGCTCAGCGCTTCGCCCCGACGCTTGCCAGCGCGCTCGCGACGCAGGCGCTGACCACCTCCTCGGGGGAGACGCTGAACAGCCCCGGAACGCCGGGCCCGGCGCGGCGGACGCCGACCCCGATCCGCGCGAGGTGCATCGCCCCGAGGGTCTGCGTCCAGAGCAGGTTCGCGGTGAAGTCAGGGTCGGCAAGCTCGAATGCGCCGGCCTCGACGCCGCGACGGAGCGCCTCGGCGAGCTGATCGATGCAGCTCATCATCCCGGTGCCGAGACGAAACCAGACCGACTCGGAGACCGAGTCACGGACTCGCTCCGCGGGCCCGTGCATAAGCGCGAGCGAGCAGTCGAGGAAGGCCGGGTAGCGCCGGCAGAAGCCGGCGAAGGTCTCGGCGATCCGCTCGAGCCGCGCCCTCGGCTCCTCGATCGGCTCCGCGGCCCGCTCGATCTCGGCCGCAAGCTCCGCCAGGTAATCGGTGACGGTGAGCACGAACAGCTCCTCCTTCGAGGAGAACTGCCGGTAGATGAGGCCCTTGGCGATCCCGACCGACTTCGCGATCTCCTCGACCGGCGCGTCGCGGAAGCCACGCTCGTCGAACAGCCGCCGAGTCGCCGTGATCAGGTCGCGCTCTCGGGAGGCGCGCAGCGGAACCGGGGCCTCGCTCATCCGGGGGACGGTACAGCCGCGGCCTCTCGGCGGCTTTCTGAGAACACAATGTTGACGAGCGTTCTCAGCGGGTAGGCTGACGGTTGTGATCGAGCGCCCGCCAGACCCCGAGAGCACCGTCCACGATGGCTGAGCGGGGAGCGAAGCCGAACGTGCATCCGCTGCGCGCCCGCGCGCTGCGGGCGATCTCGGCCTTCACCTCGCCGCTGCTCCCCGACGACTACCTCGAGCTGATCAACCCGCTGTGGTCCACCCGCGAGCTGCGCGGCCGGGTCGAGGAGCTGGTCGGCGAGGCGGGCAACGCGACCACCGTGCTGATTCGCCCCGGCCATGCCTGGCCCGGCCACGAGCCCGGGCAGTACCTGCGAGTCGGCTTCGACGTCGACGGCATCCGACACTGGCGCGCCTACTCGATCACCTCCGACCCGGGGCGCCCCGACGGCTTCATCTCGATCACCCCGAAGCTGGTCGAGGAGGGCAAGGTCTCGCCGTACGTGAACCGCGAGCTCAAGCCCGGCGCGATCATCTCCCTCTCCGACGTCGAGGGCCAGTTCGTGCTTCCCGATCCGCGCCCGGAGCGGATCCTGTTCGTCTCCGCGGGCTCGGGGATCACCCCGATCATCGCGATGCTGCGCTGCCTCGAGCGCGAGGACCGGCTTCGAGACGTCGTCCACCTGCACTCGGCGCCGACCGCCGGCGACGTGATCTTCGGCGAGCGCCTGCGGGCGATGGATCGCCGCAATCGTGGGCTGAGGCTGCACGAGCAGCACACTCGCTCGGGCGACGGGCGAATCGCCCCGCCGGACCTCGATCGGCTCTGCCCGGACTGGCGCGAGCGCGAGACCTTCCTCTGCGGCCCGGCGGAACTGATCGAGGACTACAGGCCTCGTTGGGAGGAGGAGGGCCTCGAGGGCCGCCTCCATCTCGAGCGCTTCCAGCCGGTGATCGGCGAGAACGCCGACGCCGCCGGCCGGGGAGGGACCATCCGCTTCCTCAGGTCGGAGCTCGAGGCGGAGTCCGACGGCAGCACGCCGATCCTGGTCGCCGGCGAGGAGGCGGGCGCGGAGCTTCCCTTCGGCTGCCGGATGGGGATCTGCCACACCTGCGTCGGGCGGTTGCGCTCGGGCCGCCTTTGCGACCTGCGAAGCGGCGAGGTGCACGGCGAGGAGGGCACGATGGTCCGCACGTGCGTGAACGCGCCCGAGGGACCGGTGGAGATCGAGTTGTGAAAGCCAGGGGGAAGAAATGGAGAAGTGCATGAGCACCGAGACCGAGACCGCGCGGGCGCCCGAGGCGAACGGGGCGAACCCGCTCCACGCCCTCTCCGAGGAGCAGATCGAGGCGCTCGGCAGGGAGTTCGACGCGATCCACGACGAGGTCTTCGAGTCGCTCGGCGAGCGCGACGCGAAATACATCAAGTCGATGATCGAGATGCATCGCCGTCTCGTCCTGCTCGCCCGCGTCGCGCTCGTTCCCTCGCGCTTCTGGCCCGCCTGGATCGTCGGCACCGGCGCGCTCGGCTCGGCGAAGATCCTCGAGAACATGGAGATCGGCCACAACGTGATGCACGGCCAGTGGGATTGGATGAACAACCCCGAGATCCATTCCTCGACCTGGGACTGGGACACGGCGTCGACCAAGGAGGCGTGGAAGCACTCCCACAACTACGTCCACCACACCTACACGAACATCCGCGGCAAGGACAAGGACCTCGGCTACGAGATCATGCGGATCGACCCGCACCAGCCCTGGCACCCGGTCTACCTGCTGCAACCGCTCTACAACGTCGTGTTGATGGCACTGTTCGAGTGGGGGGTCGCGGTCCACGACCTCGACTTCGACGCGATCCGCTCCGGCGAGAAGTCGATCGAGCAGGTCCGCGAGGAGCTGAAGGGGATCGCCGGCAAGGCGCGCGATCAGATCGTCAAGGACTACATCGCCTTTCCGGCGCTCTCCGGCCTGATCATGGGCGGACTCGCCGCGGCGGGCGAGGCGGTTCGCACCCGGCGCGGGACCACCCGGCGTGGCGGCGCGGTGGAGGCGCTCGGCAGGCGGCTCCCGGGGCGGCTGGGCAGGCGGGTCCGCCGCGCCTCGACGGGTGAGCGGATCGCGTCCGCGTTCGCCGAGGAGTTCAGGCGCTCCCTCCGCTCGACCTTCTGGGCTGACATCACCGCGAACGTGATCCGCAACGTCTGGTCGAACGCGATCATCTTCTGCGGCCACTTCCCCGATCAGACCTACACCTTCTCCGAGCGCGAGGCCGAGGACGAGACGAAGGGCGGCTGGTACGTGCGCCAGCTGCTCGGCGCCGCCAACATCGAGGGCTCGGCGTTCTTCCACGTCGCCTCGGGCAACCTCGGCTACCAGGTCGAGCACCACCTGTTCCCGGACATGCCCTCGACCCGGTACGGCGAGATCGCGCCGAAGGTCCGCGACGTCTGCAAGCGCTACGGGCTGCCCTACAACACCGGGCCGTTCTCGAAGCAGTGGGGCTCGGTCCAGCGCACGATCCTGCGGCTGGCCTTCCCGGGCGGCAGCGCGCGGCCCAAGCCCGGCCCATATCGGGGCACCGACACCGAGGCGGCGCCGGCTATCGCCTCCGAGGAGGGCGCGCGGGTGACCGAGCCTTCCGAGCCGGAGAGCGGCAAGCCCGCGGCGACGGGGAACGTCCCCGCGGACGTCCCCGGGTCCGCGAACGGGAGCGGCTAGGGCCGGCTCCCGGCGCCCGTCGGGGCGCCGGGGCCGGACCGGATCAGATCAGTTGCCGCCGGTGAACTTGGTGAACGCCTGCCACGCCGGCTTCTCGGCGCCGCTGCTGCTCAGCAGCCCGGAGGTACCGCACCATTCGCAGACCGCCGGCACCATGTCCTTGAAGCTGTACCAGGTGACGGCCTCGATGTTGAGCTTGCCGCGGTTGCGCTTGAAGTAGGAGAACGACTGCTTCAGGCGCGCCGCCTGGCCCTTGAGGCCGACGTTGAGCGGGTTGCCGCCCGACGCCGAGCTCCAGCCGGTCTCGGTGATCCAGAGGTCGGTCCGCGCGTCGCGGGCCCGCGTGATCTCCTTGCGGAAGCCCTTGACCTGGCTGATCACGGCCTTGACCTTGGCGCCGTAGGGGTGCACGGCGACTCCGTCGAAGTGCTTCTCGACGCCCTTCACCGCGTAGAGCTTTCGCAGGTACTTGGTGCCGGCGATGGCCTTCTTCGACCCCCCGAGCTGCGGCATGCCGCCGAGCACCACGTCGGCGCGCCGATCCTTCGAGTTGACCGCGCGCGAGGCGGAGGCGAGCATCTTCGCGTAGGCCTGCGGCTTCGCCTTCGGGGCGTAGAAGACCTTCGAGTTCTGCTCGTTCCAGATCTGCCAGGCCCGGACCGGCTGCTTCGGGATCGCGGGGTTGGAGCTCCAGAAGGTGCCCTTGGAGCCGTAGCGCTGGACGGCCGCGCCGACGAAGCCGGCATAGGCCTTGAGCGCGGCCTTCGAGCGCGGCGCGTAGGTGCCGCATCCGCCGCGGCACTTCGAGCGGTCGAGGCCCTTCGCCACCCAATCGGGCGTGCCGTAGAGGTAGGGGAGGATCTCGATCCCCTGCCGGGCGGCGTTGGCAACGATCGGATCGATCGTCGAGAAGTCGTAGCCGCCGGCCGGCGCGGCGCCGTCGACCGCCGACCAGAAGATGCCGATTCGCAGGGTGCCGACCTTGCCGGCGCCCATCTGCGCCCATTCGGCGGTGGTCGGCGTCGCCTGCGGCACCAGGCCGTAGAAGTCCCTCGGCACGGCCGACTTGGCCGGTGCGGCGAGCGCGAGCACGGCCGTCGCGGTCGCCAGGCTCGCGATGAGACCGAGGAGCAATCGACGTGGGGACAGGGCGGAGTGGGGGTGGGGATTAGATGAGTTCACAGGGCCTCCAACAATTGAACGGGTGGGATGTTGCGGTTCGCGGGGCGCGGAGCGGGGACCGTAGCGGCGAGCTGCGACCTAGGCCCGCAGCTTGTAGCCGCGCGCGAACAGCCGCAGGTTGACGGCGAAGAGCGCCAGCGTCGCACGCGGCGAGGAGCGAGCAGCGAGAGCGCGACGTTCGCCTCGGCTGTAGCCGAGAAAGCCGTAGCGGACGAGGTTGATCATGTAGTAGACCGGGTTGAAGTGGGTCAGCGTCTGGAACGGCTCGGGGAGCAGCGACGCCGAGTAGAAGACGCCGCCGAGGAAGATCAGCGGCTGCAGCACGAAGGTCTGGGCGATCGCGACGTCGTCGAACTGCTCGGCGCGGACGCCGATCAGCACGCCGAGCTGCGCGAAGAAGAAGCCGACCAGGAAGAGCGCCGGGATCAGGACGAGGATGTGCTCGACCGGCAGGTCGACGAGGAACGAGGCGGCGATGAAGGTGAGGATCGCGACGACCAAGCCGCGCATGAAGCCGCCGAAGCGAGAAGGCGAGCAGCAGCTCCAGCGGCGAGGCCGGCGAGGAGAGCTGGTCCTGGATCGCGCCCTGGAACTTCTGCTGGAGGATCGAGGACGCGTTGTTGGAGAAGGCGTTGATCGCCCAGGCCATCATGATCAGGCCCGGAATCACGAAGACACGTAGTCGATCCCGTGCAGCTTGTCGATCCGCGAGCCGAGCGCGGCGCCGAACACCGAGATGTAGAGGAAGGTCTCCAGCAGCGGCGCGCCGATCGTCTGCTTCTTGATCTTCATGAAGCGGTTGACCTCGCGGCGCCAGAGGGTGAACAGGCGGATCTGGGCGGCGCTCATCGAGCTCATCTCCTCGACCCGCGAGCGTGAGAGCTCCTTGCGGCCGACCAGCGAGAGGTAGGCGTCCTCGAGGTTTGCGACCCCGTAGGTCGCGCCGAGCTCGGCGCTCGAGCCCTGGGCGACGATCCGGCCCTCGTTGATGAAGGCGATCTTGTCGCAGAGCTGCTCGGCCTCCTCGAGGTAGTGCGTCGTCAGCAGGATCGTCGTCCCCTCCTGGTTGATCCGCTGGACGTAGTGCCAGAGCTCGAGCCGCAGCTCGATGTCGACGCCGGCGGTGGGCTCGTCGAGGATCAGCAGGCGGGGCCGGTGCATCAGCGCCCGGGCGAGGATCAGCCGTCGCTTCATCCCGCCGGAGAGCGTCCGGGTGCGCTCGTCGCGCTTCTCGCTCAGCGAGAAGGTCTCGAGCAGCTCCGCGGCGCGCTCGCGGCGCTCGCGGCTTCGGCATCCCGAAGTAGCCGGCGTGGTAGTCGAGCGTCTCCGCGACGGTCAGGAACCAGTCGAGGTTGAGCTCCTGCGGCGCCAGGCCGATCGCCTGGCGGGCGTCGGCGTAGTCGTCGATCGCGTCGTGGCCGAAGACCTGGATCGACCCGGAGCTCGGCTGCGCGAGCCCGGTCGTGCAGTGGATCAGGGTCGACTTGCCGGCGCCGTTCGGGCCCGAGCAGGCCGAAGAACTCTCCGGGCTCGATCGTCAGCGACACGCCGCGCAGGGCCTCGACCCCGGTCGGGTAGCGCTTCGCCAGCTCGGCGATCTCGAGCGCGGTCGCTGAGGGTGCCGAGCCGAATCCGTTGGACGAGATCGCTGCGTCGGTCAAGGCACCGAGGGTAGGGGAGAGCGAGCGCGAAGTTGGCGCGCGGGCGCCGCTCAGTGCCTCGCGCGCCCGGTTCCGTTCGCCGCCGCCCTTCGCGCCTCGATCAGACGCGCGGCGTCGGTGATCGAGAGCAGGCCGGCGAGCCGTTGATCGGCGAGCACCAGAGCGCGGTTCGACTCACTCGCTCCGAGTTGCTCGACCGCCGTCTCCAGCGGAGTTTCCGGGGTCAACGTGGGCAGCCTGTCGAGCGCCGTCATCGCCTCGCCGACCCGCTTGCGCGCCCACGACTCCCGCGGCACTTTCAGGGCGGCGCGGAAGGAGATCAGGCCGACCGGGCGCCCGCGGTCGAGAACGGGATAGGCGATGTGCCGATACGGAAAGAAGCAGCGGCTCATGAAGCTCTCGAGCGAGTCCTCGCGCTGGGCGGTGACCGGATCCCTGACCATCACATCGCCGACGCGCACGCCGCTGAGCGCCTCGTGGGTCTCCGCGCCGGTCCGCTCGGCCTCCGCGGCGGCGAGCAGGAACCAGCCGATGAAGGCGAGCCAGACGCCGCCGATCGACCCGCCGAGCAGGACCGCGAGCGCGCCGAGCGCGATCAGGCCCTGGCCGAAGCCCCGCCCGAGTGCCGAGGCGGTCCGGGTCGCGGCGAGGAAGTCGCGGCGGCGCGCCCAAAGCGCCGAGCGCAACACCCGCCCGCCGTCCAGGGGCAGGGCGGGGAGCATGTTGAAGGCGAGCAGGAGCAGGTTGACGTACCCGAGCCAGAAGATGACGCCGTCGGCGGCGGAGGGCAGCGGTACGGCTAGAGCGGTTCCGAGGGCCACCAGCCCGATCACCAGGGAGACCACCGGTCCGGCGATCGCGATCCGGAACTCGGCGCCGGCCGAGGGGAACATGCCCCTGAAACGGGCCACCCCGCCGAAGATCCACAGCGTGATGCCCTCGATCTCCATCCCCTCGCGGGACGCGCGGATCGCGTGGCCCATCTCATGAAGGAGCAGCGAGCCGAAGAACAGCGGGACGGCCACGAAGGCCATCGCGAGGTAGGCCTCGTCGCTCAGGCCCGGGTTGGTCTCGGGAAAGACGCCGGCGGCGAGCGACCAGACGATCAGCGAGAAGATCAGCAGCCAGCTCCAGTGGATGCCGATCTCGACTCCGGCGAGTCGCCCGAGTCTCAGGGTGGGGCTCACGTTCGCCTGCGGCTGTCGCCCAGGGGTTGGCTCATGCTTCCTTCGAGGAAACCAGCGCTCGCGGGAGCGCGCATCCGTACCCGCTCCCGGTTCGGGTCAGCGATCAGCACCGAGCGCGGCGGGCGGGATGATGTGCCGGTGCCTGGAACTCGCCACAAGCCTCGGCGGGGCCGATCGTGAGGGCGGTCCGCGTCGGCTGCCCGGGCTGGGCCTACCGCGAATGGCGTGGCCGCCTCTACCCGGCGAAGCTGCCGCAGCGCGAGTCAGGGCAGGCGCCCGCTCGTCGCCGTCGGCGCGGCGGCCGGGTCGCGAGGACCGTGCTCAGTAGCGAGTACGGTTCTGCGCTCCGCTCGGCGGCGGGAGCATCTCCGGAATGAGCGACCGCGAACCGGCGACCGGTGAGCTCCTCGTTCTCGAGGGCGTCACCGCGCCCGCGCGCTTGCTCGAGGTCGCGATCGAGCACGCCAGCCGGCGGGTGCCGCTGGCCGCGCCCGAGCAGAGCGCCGCGAGCGTGCTCGAGTCGATCACCGGGGTCCGGTTCTCCTCGGCCTCCGACGTCGTCGTGCTGGACGACGGCCGACTCGCGGGCCTGGTGCCGATCGAGCGCCTGCTCGCGAGCCCACCGGCGACGACGATGGCCGAGATCATGGACCGCGACCCGGCGGTGGTAGATCCCGAGTGCGACCAGGAGACGGTCGCCTGGAGGACGGTCGAACGAGGCGGAGCCGGGGTCGCGGTCGTTGACGAGAGCGGCCGGTTCGTCGGCCTGGTCTCCGCGAACCGGATGCTCGAGGTGCTCCTTCACGAGCACGGCGAGGACCTGGCGCGAATCGGTGGCTACGCGAGGGGCAGCCGCGGCGCCCGTCGAGCCGCCGAGGAGCGCGTCTCGCGCCGGCTCTGGCACCGGCTGCCCTGGTTGATGATCGGCCTCGCGGGGGCGATGGCCTCGGCGGTGATCATCGGCGCCTTCGAGGAGAAGCTGCGCGAGGTGTTGCTGCTCTCCTTCTTCCTCCCGGGGGTCGTCTACCTCGCCGATGCCGTCGGCACGCAGACGGAGACGATCCTGATCCGTGGGCTCGCGGCCGGGATCGAGATCCGCAAGGTGCTCCGCCGCGAGATCGTCTCGGGAGCGATCATCGGCGCCCTGATCGCCCTGGTGTTCTTGCCGTTTGCGCTGCTCGGCTGGGGAGACGAGCAGGTCGCGATCGCGGTCGCCCTGGCGCTCCTCTGCGCCTGCTCGATTGCGACCCTGGTGGCGATCGCGCTGCCGCTCGCGTTCCGGCGGCTCGGTATCGACCCGGCGTTCGGCTCCGGCCCGCTCGCGACCGTGGTCCAGGACCTGCTCACGATCGTCGTCTACCTGGCGATCGCGGCGGCGATAGTGAGCTGAGGACGGCTGGTCAGATCGCGCCTGCGGGGGCGCCGTGGCTCGCCGCGGCGGTGATCAGCGGCAACCTGTCTTCTCCCGGCGACGCGGTCAGGACCCGCCCGCGAGCGCCCGCGCGACGTCGAGGGTCGAGAGGATCCCGACCGGAACGCGGCGCCGGTCGCGGACCACCAGGTGCGAGATGCCGTGCTCGGCGAGCAACTGGGCGGCACGGTCGAGGCCCTCGTCGGCGCCGATGCTGACCCCTTCGGTGCCGGCGATGTCGCCGGCGCACAGGCGGTCGAAATGGCCGCTGCCGGCGGCCGCGATCACATCGGCGTCAGCGATCACGGGCGGCTCGGCCCTGCTGTCGTCGGCGACGATCACCGCATGGACGCGGTTGTTCGCCATCAGCCAGGCGACCTCGCCGAGCGGCGCCTCGGGGGCGCAGCTGAGGATGCCGACACTGGCGAACCGGTCCACCGTCTCTCCGACAAGCGGATTGGGGTGGACGTTGAAGCGCTCGGTGCGATCGGCTCTCGTCTCCATGTGACGAATCTATGCACGCCCTCGCGCTTCGTCATCGGGATCGAGCACCCGGTCGCCTCCGTAGCCGCTGCCGAGCTCCCGCAGGCTCGCCTCCGGCTCCGCCGGCGCAGCGATTCGGTGACGAGCGGTCCGCCGCGGCGGGAGCGCGTCGCCTGCGCCCGCGGGGTAGCGTGGGGGCATGGGCGACGAGGCGAGAGCAGAGCAGGGCGGGACTCGCGAGCGGCCCGGAAGGCCGCTCTCGCCCTGGCTCGAGCGCGAGCCGGAGCCCGCGGCGCGCCCCCCGGTGTCCGACGGCCACCGGGTCGACGTGGTGATCGTCGGGGCGGGGATGATCGGCCTGACGACCGCGCTCCTTCTCAAGCGCTCGGGTGCCCGCGTCGCCGTGCTCGAGGCACGCCGGGTCGCGGCTGCGGCGAGCGGCAACAACACCGCCAAGCTGAGCTCGCTGCAGGGGCTCGCCTACTCGCGGATCGCGCGCTCGGGCGCCGACGCTGGGACCGAGTACGCACGGGCGAACGAGCGCGGCATCGCGCTGATCGCGGGCCTGGTCGATGAGCTCGAGATCGCCTGCTCCTGGCGGCGGGCGGTCAACTACACCTTCGCCGAGGAGCGCGGCGATCTGGCGAAGCTCGAGCGCGAGCTCGAGGCCTCGCGGGCCGCCGGGCTGCCCACCGAGCTGGTCGGTGAGACGCCGCTGCCGTTCGAGGTCGCCGGCGCCCTCGCCCTCGCCGAGCAGGCCGCATTCGATCCGGTGGCCTACCTCGGCGCTCTCGCCGACGAGCTCGATCGCGATGGCGCCTCGGTGTTCGAGCGCTCGCGAGTGGTCCGGGTCTCGGGTGGCTCCGTCAGCACCGAGTCCGGCGCGACGGTCGAGTGCGAACGGGTCGTGCTCGCGACCCACATGCCGATCCTCGATCGGGTGGCGCTGTTCGCCCGCGCGGAGCCGCTCGCCTCGTTCGCGATCACCGCGAAGCTGGCCGGGCCGGTGCCGGAGGGCATGTACATCGACGCGCCGGGAAAGCACTCGCTGCGCGGCGCCGAGATCGGCGGCGAGAAGCTGATCATCGTCGGCGGCGAGGGGCACCGGCTGGGAAGCGGCGACGCGCTCGCCAGCGTTCGTGCCCTCGAGCGGTACGCGAAGGATCGCCTCGGCGCGAGCGCGGTGCGCCACCGCTGGGACGCACACGATTTCGTCACCGAGGATCGGCTGCCGTTCGTCGGCTCGGTGACCCCGGCCTCCGAGCGGATCCTGACCGCGACCGGGATGAACAAGTGGGGCCTCGCGCTCGGCGCCGCCTGCGCCGAGATGCTGGCAAAGACGATCGCGACCGAGGAGCGCGCCTGGCCGGACTGCTTCGACTCACGACGCCTGCCGCGCCCGCGCTCCTGGCCCACGCTCGCGCAGGCCGGAACGAAGACCGGTCTGCATTTCGCCGGCGATCGGTTGAAGCGGGGCTCGAGCGAGGAGATCGAGCCGGGGGAGGGGGCCATCGTCGGCTCCGGCCTCGGCCAGCGCGCCGTCTATCGGGACGCCGAGGGGAAGCTCCACCGGCTCTCGGCTCGCTGTACCCACCTCGGTTGCATCGTCGCCTGGAACTCCTCGGTGAAGACCTGGGACTGCCCCTGTCACGGATCGCGCTTCGCGCTCGATGGCTCGGTGCTCGAGGGCCCGGCGACCGAGCCGCTCGGGCCCGGCTAGGCACGAGCTCGTGCCGGTTCGCACGAGCTGTCAGGTTGTGGTGACGATTCGATTGGCAGTCGCTAACATGCGCGCCCGATAAACGCCAATGCCGAGTCCCGGAGACCAAGAGGTCGAAGGGATCGGGGGAACCAATCAGTTTGGGGCTAACCCGCCGAAGCCCGCAGGGCACACGGTGGGGGCGCAGGCTCTTTCAGCGCCAGCCCGTCAGCTAACCCCGTAGGCCGACGAAGGAGATCGACGTTTTGAAGTATCTGGTTTCGGGGCGAGTCCGCGCGCGGATCGGCGCTCCTGTGGTCCTGGCCATCGCGATCGCGACCGGCGCGATTGCCACGGGCGCGTTCGCGGCCGGCGGCAGCGGCGGGATCGGCAGCGGCGAGACCGGCGAGAACGGTGAGCCCACCCCCGAGAGCACCGAGGGCGGTGTCTTTCCGGTGCGCGGCAAGCACACCTACGGCGACGGCCTCGGCGCCGGGCGCAACCATCAGGGGCAGGATCTGATCGCCAAGTGCGGCAAGCCCGTCCTCGCCGCCGAGCCGGGCCGGGTCCGGGTGAAGAAGTACCACTCCGCAGCCGGCAACTACGTCGTCATCAACGGCGCCGGAAAGATCGAGGACATGGTCTACATGCACCTGCGTGAGCGCTCGCCCCTGCGCGTCGGCCAGAAGGTCGCCGCCGGCCAGCGCATCGGCCGCGTCGGCGACACCGGCCGCGCGTCGACCTGCCACCTGCATTTCGAGGTCTGGTCGAACCCGGGCTGGTACAAGGGCGGCGAGCCGATCGATCCGACGCCGCTGCTTCGCGCCTGGGACCGCCAGGGCAAGCGCAACCGCTAGGGGCTTGCAGGGGGCCGCTCGAGTGGGGGCTCGCCGAGCGCCCCGACTAGCGCCGCGCAGATCGCGGCCGGGTCCTCGAGCTGCGGGTAGTGGCCGAGCTCGGCGAGCTCGGTGACCGGCACCGCCGGGCGCAGCTCGCGCAGCGCCTCCAGCACCGCGCCGGTCGCGACCGGGTCGCGCATCCCCCAGGCGAGGCTCAGCGCGCCGGGCCAATCGCGGATCGCCCCGTGCCAGCGCGGTGCGTGCTCGACGCGCTCGCCGAGGTAGGCGACCAGGCGGTGTCCGAGCGTGCGCCCGCCGTTGTGGCAGATCAGCGCCCACTGGTCCTCGGCTTCGGCATCGGAGAGCGGATGGGCGCTCGAGAACAGCGAGCCGAACTGCTGGCGAAAGACGCGCCGGTTGGCGAGCCGCGCGGCCAGCGGGCCGAGGGGCGAGCGAAGCAGCTTCTGCGAGGGGGTCAGCGAGGCGCGGTCGAGGACGATGCTGCCGTTGAAGAGCAGCGCGCCGGAGAGCTCGCAGCTGAGCTTGCCCCGCAGGTCGCGGGCGAGCAGCTCGGTGGCCACCGACGTCCCCATGTCGTGGGCGAGCAGGAACACGGGGCGATCGGCGAGGTGGCGACGGATCAGCTCCTCGGCCAGGTCGGCCTGGAAGAAGAGGCTGTAGGTGTGAGCTCGCGGCTTGTCGGAGAGCCCGAAGCCGAGAAAGTCGAAGCTGAGCACCGCGTGCCCGTCGAGCAGCGGAAGCAGCTCGCGAAAGTCGTAGGAGCTCGACGGGAAGCCGTGCAGCAGCACCAGCGCCGGATCGGGCCCCGGCTCGGCGCGAACGAACACCGAGTGCCCGAGGTGGCGCTCGATCGCGCCGGCCCCGGCCCAGGCCTCGACGCGTTCGGTGAGTTGGTGATTGCTGGTCATCGGCGGATCGACGCGAGTTCGTCGATCTTCGCGCTTCGCGGCGCCCCTCGCCTCACCCGCCCCTGCCACGGGGCCTCGGGGCCGCCGGAGCGGCGCGAGCGCGGTGCGCCCGCCCGGCGGGGAGATAGGCTGGCGCGGCAATGGACGGCGCCGAGACCTTTCGAGTGTCGGCCGACGCCTACGCTCTGTACGTCGGCCGCTACAGCCCTCAGCTCGCCGGCTCCCTGGTCGATTTTGCCGGCATCGAGCCGGGCGCCCGGGCGCTCGACGTCGGCTGCGGCCCCGGGGCGCTGACCGCGACCCTCAGCGAGCGACTGGGAGGCGAGAACGTTCGCGCCGCGGACCCCTCGGAGCCGTTCGTCGAGGCCTGCCGAGCCAACGTGCCCGGCGTCGAGGTCGTGGTCGCGTCGGCCGAGTCGCTGCCGTTCGACGACGGCGGCTTCGACGCGACCCTCTCCCAGCTCGTCGTCAACTTCATCCCCGACCCGCCGGCCGGCGTCCGCGAGATGGCGCGGGTGACGCGCCCCGGCGGCGTGGTCGCCTCCTGCGTGTGGGACTACGGCGGGGAGATGCGCCTGGTGCGGGCCTTCTGGGACGCGGCCAGGGAGGTCGAGCCCGAGCGCGCCGCCGCGGCCGACGAGGCCGACGTGATGAGCTGGTCCGGCGAGGGCGAGCTGGCCGAGCTCTGGCGGCTCGCCGGGCTCGATCAGGTGCGCTTCGCGGGGCTGACGGTGAGCGCCGCATACCGGAGCTTCGAGGACCTCTGGTCGCCGCTTCTGAGCGGGGTCGGCCCCGCCGGCGCCTTCTGCATATCGCTTCCCGAGGGGCGCAGGGCCGCGCTCCACGACGCGCTGCGCGAGCGCCTCGGCGTCGGCGAGAGCCCGTTCGAGCTCAGCGCGCGAGCCTGGGCGGTCGCCGGCGTCGTTCCCTAGGCGCCGCCGAGCGTGACCCCCCTCGCTCGCCGCCCCGCCGAGCCGCCGCGCCCCCGAGCCCCCCGAGCCCCCGTTCCGGCGAGCGTGAAGTTGTGCACCGCGGGGGTGGGTTACTTCACGCTCGTCCGCGTCGGGCGCCGCCAGGAGCGCAGGCGGTTGGCGTTCGCGACCACGGAGAGCGAGCTCAGCGCCATCGCCGCGGCGGCGATCATCGGGCTCAGGCGGATCTCGAGCAGCGGGTAGAGCACGCCCGCGGCCAGCGGGATGCCGAGGACGTTGTAGCCGAAGGCGAAGCCGAGGTTCTGGCGGATGTTCCGCATCGTCGCCCGGCTCAGGTCGATCGCGTCGGGCACCCCGCGCAGCTCGCCGGAGATCGAGTGTGATGTCCGCGGCCTCGATCGCGACGTCGGTGCCGGTGCCGATCGCGATCCCGACGTCGGCCTGGGCGAGCGCCGGGGCGTCGTTGATCCCGTCGCCGACCATCGCCACGACCTTCCCCTCGGCCTGCAACCGCCTGCACCTCGTCCGCCTTCTGGCCGGGCAAGACCTCGGCGACGAACCCGGTCGACCCCGACCTCGGCGGCGATCGCCTCGGCCGTCCGGCGGTTGTCGCCGGTGATCATCACCACCTCGACGCCGCGCTGCCCGGAGTGCTCGGACCGCCTCGGCCGAGCCGGGCTTCGACGGTGTCGGCGACCGCGACCACCCCGGCGGGCCGCCGTCGATCGCGACCAGCATCGACGTCTTTCCGGCGCTCGTCGAGGCGATGCGGCGTCCTGCTTCGAGGCTCGAGGGGTCGATGCCGCGCTCCTCGAGCAGCCTGCGCGTGCCGGCGAGCACCGGCTCGCCGTCCACCGTCGCCTCGACGCCCTGGCCGGTGAGCGACTGGAAGGCGGATGCGCTCGGGGCCTCGATGCCGCGCTCGCGGGCGCCCGCGACGATCGCCGCCGCGAGCGGATGCTCGGAGCGCGACTCCGCCGCCGCCGCGAGGCGCAGCAGCTTCGTCCTCGTCGAAGCCCGAGGCCGCGACCGCATCGGTGAGCTCCGGGCTCGCCGCGGGTGATCGTCCCGGTCTTGTCGAGGACCACCGTGCTCAACCGGTGCGCGGTCTCGAGCGCCTCCGCCGACTTGATCAGGAGGCCCGACTGCGCGCCGTTGCCGGTTCCGACCATGATCGAGAGCGGAGTGGCGAGCCCGAGCGCGCACGGGCAGGCGATGATCAGCACCGCCACCGCGCTGACCAGCGCGAGCGTCAGCTTGGGCTCCGGGCCGAGGTCGAACCAGAGCGACGAAGGTCCCGATCGCGATCGCGATCACGGCCGGGACGAAGAACCCGGAGATCCGGTCGGCGATCCGCTGGATCGGTGCCTTCGAGGCCTGGGCCTCGCTCGACCAGGCGGATGATCTGGGCGAGCACCGTGTCCTCGCCGACCGCGCTCGCGCGGAAGCGAAGCGAGCCCGTCTGGTTGACGGTCGCGCCGATCACCGGCTCGCCGGCCACCTTGCTGACCGGCAGCGATTCGCCGGTGATCATCGATTCGTCGATCGTCGAAGACCCGTCGACGACCTCGCCGTCGACCGGCGATCCTCTCGCCGGGCCGGACGACGACCACGTCGCCGGCGGCGCACCTCGTCGACCGGCAGCTCGACCTCGCTGCCGTCGCGCATCGACCCGCGCGGTTCTGGGCCGCAGGCCGATCAGCTTGCGGATCGCCTCCCCGGTGCCCGCGCGCGCCCGCGCCTCGAGCAGCCGGCCGAGCAGGATCAGGGTGATGATCACCCCGACCGCCTCGAAGTAGACCTCACGGACATCGGTGGGGAACCAGCTCGGCGCGAGCGTGACCAGGAGGCTGTAGCCGAACGCCGCCATCGTCCCGATCGCGATCAGCGTGTTCATCTCGGCGGAGCGGTGTCGCAGCGCCCGCCAGCCGATCACGTGGATCGGCCAGCCGACGTAGAGGAACACCGGCGCGATCAGCACGAGCTGCACCCAGTGGTCGGTCAGTGCCGCGGGGACCCAGCTCGCGTCGAAGACCTCGGAGGCCATCGTCGCGACGACGACGGGGAGGGTGAGCAGCGCCCCGAGCGAGACCCGCCGGCCGAGATCGCGGAGCTCCGCACCGCGCTCCGCCTCCTCGGCGTCGATCGCGCCCTCGCGATTCACCACTCCGCGCTCGCGCGCCTCGTAGCCGCGATCGGAGACGGCCCGCAGGAGCTCGGGAAGCTCGACCCGGTCGGGGTCGTAGGTGACGCTCGCGCGCTCGACCCCGAAGCTGACCGAGGCTTCCTCGACCCCGGGGACCTCGGCGAGCGCGCGCTCGACGGTCCGCACGCAGCTCGCACAGTGCATGCCGCGAATCTCGAGGTCCACCGAGGCCTCGGCGCTGCGTTCGTCCGCGGGTCGAGCGGCGATTGCCGCGACGCCGTCGGACTTGTCGTGACCCTCCCCGTTCTCGCCGGGCACGACGACGAGCGTGCCGTGGACCATGTTCATCCCGCAGGCGAACTCGAAGCGGCCGGAGTGGTCGGGCAGCAGCTCGACGGTCGTACGTGCGTGTGCCGGCAGCGCCGCGTTGACGCCGAACTCGGGGAAGAGGACGCGCGAGGTGCACTCACCGCTCTCGCGGCGGTCGAAGGTGACCCGCAGCGGCACTCCCTCGCGAGCCTCGATCAGGTTCGGCGAGTAGCCACCGCTGACGACCACCTCGACCTCCTGGACGCTCTCGCCCAGCTCGCTTCGGCGAGCCGCCCGCGGGGCGAAGAAGAACCACGCCAGCGCCGCGATCGCCACCAGTCCGCCGGCGGTGACGAGCAGCTCAGCCAAGGGAACCCAAGCGCCGGGTGCCGCGCGGTCCGCTCGGCGTGCCTTCGGCCGAAGTTGTCGGTCTGGTCATCGGTGACTCCGGATGGTCGCGCGCGCCGGCCGCGAGCGCATCGGTGGTGAGTGACAGATACCCGGGTGGGGTACCACCGCCGAGAATAGCGAGTGCCGCCGCTGCGCCTCCCGACACCGATCGGCCCGCCCCGTCAGGGGCGGATCGCGAGCACGCAGAGCGAGGGATAGCCGAGCGAGGTCCGGCGGGCGTCTCGGACCCGAAACCCGGCCGTCGCGAGCTCGGATCGCGGGTCGAGCGGACGGAGCCCTGAGAGCGGGCCTCCCGAGCGCCCGGCGAGCGCGCGCACCGGCAGGCTGAGCGCGCGGGCGAGCGGGCCGCGCGGCGGCGCGACGGTGATCACCCCGAGCCGGCCCCCCGGCGCGAGGACCCGCGCGAGCTCGCTGAGCACGGCGGCGCGCCGTGGCGGCTCGAGCAGATGAAGCAGGTAGGCGCAGGTCGCGACCTCGAACTCGAAATCGGCGAACGGCAGCTCGGCGGCATCGGCGCGGATCAGCTCCGCCGACTCCGGCAGCGCCGCCCGAGCACGCTCGAGCATCGCCTCGGAGCCGTCGATGCCGACCGCGCGCGCCGGCCGGCGCGCACGCTCGCCGAGCTCGCGGAGGACGCCGCCGGTACCGGTTGCGACGTCGAGCAGCCGCTCGGTCTCGCGGACCGCGAGCATCGCGAGCGTGGTCCGCAACGCCCTGCGCTCGAGCGCCAGCTGGAGGTCGTAGACGCCGGCGAAGCGCGACCACATCCCCGTCTCGGAGGCGCCCATCAGCGGGGCAGCGCTCGGATCAGGGCTCCTGGCGCAGGCGCTCGATGACCACGTCGGCGACGCTCGGCTGCGGATCGGAGTGCAGCGAGCGAAGGCCGGCCAGGGTCCGCCGCAGGGTTGCCAGCACGCGCTTGCACTGCGGGCAGATGCTCGCATGCTCCTCGAGCCGCGCGACCTCCTCGGCGGCGAGGTCGTCGTCGAGGTACTCGGAGAGGTGGGCGTGCGTCCAGCGGTGCTCGCGCATGTAGCGGCGCCGCGCGATCAGCTTCCGAATCACCGTTCGACCTCCAGGAAGTACTCGTCGAGGGCCCGCCGGATCGCCAGTCGCGCCCGGTGAAGGCGGCTCTTGAACGCCCCCTCGCCGAGCTCCATCACCTCCGCCGCCTCGCGGGTGCTCAGACCCTCGACGTCGCGCAGCACGATCGGCGTGCGGTACTCGAGCGGCAGCGCCCGGATCGACTCCTCGAGGACCCTGCGCAGGTCGGCCTGCGCGAGGCGGGTCTCCGGCGCCTCGCTCCAGTCCGGGGCCTCGGGCACCGGCTCGTCGTCGAGCGAGGCGGTCGCGGGAGGACGGCGCTCGGCTCTGCGCTTCGCCTCGTTGATCCCGATCCGGTAGAGCCAGGTGAAGAACTGCGAACGCCCCTCGAAGCGCCCGATGCTGCGCCAGGCGCGAAGGAAGGCCTCCTGGGTCACCTCGTCGGCCTCGTCTCCGTCGGCGACGAAGCGCAGCACGACCGCGTGGAGGCGATCGGCGTGGCGGCGGACGAGCTCCTCGAAGGCCTCGCGCTCGCCCGCCCGGGCTCGGCCGACGAGCGCGTCCTCTGTCGCGTCGCTTGGCGGCATCGATCTCAGCTTGACAGCGGCGCCTGCGCCGCGAGCGAGCGCCGACAGCCCGAGCGGGCGAACCGCGACCTCGCCGCGGGAACCCTCGACCCCCTGCTCCCACGTCATCGCTGCCATGTCCCTTCGACCCGGCCGAGGCCGATTTGGTTTCGCGCGCTCGCCTCGGCGTCCTCATCGAGCCCGGCCGTGGGGCCGGCGAACGTGAAGCTCCCACCGCGGGCGAGGGGCCGGCGAACGTGAAGCTCTCCACCGCGGACGTGGGTTTCTTCACGCTCGCCCGGTGAGGCGCGGCTCATCTCGCGATCGCGACGAAGGTCGAGTAGCCGAGCACGCCCTCCTCGATCGCCTCGCGGGCGAGGCGCGCCATCGCGATCGGCTCCTCGAGGCCGCCGATCCCGAGCAGTCGGGCGCCGCGAAGGCGGTCCTCGACCCGCGCGGCGAGCCGCGCGGCCTGAGCGTCGTGGGACTCCGTCGCCGTCGGTTCGAAGCCGCACCTCCGCAGCAGCGCCCCGTATCCGGGCGCGTCGAGCGCGTCGCCTACGCATGCGACCGCCGCCAGCGGCCCGCGGAGCTGCTCGGGGAGCGAAGCGCGATCGGCGACCACGTCGGAGATCGCGATCCGGCCGCCCGGGCCGAGCACCCGCCGCATCTCGGCAAGCGCGCCGGCCTTCTCGGCGAAGGTCGAAACGGCGCACTCGCAGAGCACGGCGCTGAAGCTGGCCTCGGCGAACGGAAGCGCTTCCGCGTTCGCCCGGCGAAAGCTCGCCCGGGACCCGAGGCCACTCGCGCTCGCCGCCTCGGCGCCGCGTTCGAGCGCGGTCTCGCCGAGGTCGACGCCCACCGCCTCGCAGCCCCGCTCGCCGACGGCGAGCAGGGCGGAGCCGCCGTCCCCGCAGCCGACGTCGAGCAGCCGATCGGCGCGATCGAGAGCGAGCAGCTCGAAGGCCCGGCGGGTCGTCGCCTCGCCCCCGGGGTGGAGCTCTCCGCCGAGCAGCCAATGGACCGCCGGGTGCTCGTAGAGCGCGGCGCAGCAGGCACCGACGTCGCCGCCATCGAGCAGTCGCCCGAGATCGAGGCCGGCGAGGCCGGCGATCTCGCCGCCGCCGATCGTGTGCTCAGCGGCCATTGCGGGTCGATCCCTGGGACATCTCGAGGCGGACCTGCTCGCGGTAGCCGACCGAGTTGTACGCGCAGAACGGGATCAGCCTGCCGTCCGGGGTGATCTCGGAGACGCAGCACTTGCGGAGCTTCTCCACATCGAGGGTGTACGGGTCCTGGAAGTCCTGGATCACCACCATGAAGCCGCTCGCGGCGACCTCGCGAAGCTCGGCGGGGATCGCCGTCGCGCAGGCGACGCACTCGAGCCGCTCGGCGACGGGCGCCGAGCCGCCGGCGGCCTTCGCCGACCAGAGTCCCTCGAGCGCCGCGCGCACGTCGAGGTCGGGGACGGCGCGGTTGGTGACGTAGTCGAGGTACTGCTCGACGTCGACGAGACGGGGGAGGGGCACGAGGTCCGAGCCGTCGTAGAGGGCGAAGGTAGCCGAGCGGCAGGTCGGTGAGCAGCACGGGACTGGGACGAAGTCGTCATCGCGAAACCATTCCGGAAGCTGCGCGGAGATCGCCTCGATCACGTCCGAGTTGGTGAGCTTGTCGAGCGGGTCGGCCTCGACCCGGAAACGCCCGGAGTGGGTCACCGGCTGGAAGAAGACTCCGGTGACCGCCTGGTGCTCGACCCCGAAGCGGAGGATCGGGCCGATCTCGTGGACGTTCAGGTCGCGCTCGATCGCCGCCGCCAGCGAGACGCTGAGGCCGGCGTCGGCGCAGCGCTCGAGCGCGCGCAGCTTCTCCTCCGTCAGCGGCTTGCCGCGGATGGCCACCTGGGTCCGCTCGTCGAAGCCGTCGAACTGGAGGTACACGTGGACGCCGAGCTCGGCCAGCGCGGGCGCGAAGCGCGGGTCGCGCGCCAGCCGGATCCCGTTGGTGTTGAGCATCACCAGAGGGATCCCGCGCGACTTCGCGGCGGCAAGCATCTCGAGGATCTGCGGGTGGATCGAGGGCTCGCCGCCGGAGAACTGGATTGACTCCGGATCGCCCTCGGCGCGCACGAAGGCGTCCAGCATCGCCTCCACCTGGCCGAGCTCGAGCGAGTAGCCGTGCTCCTGCCGGCCGGTGCCGGAGTCGGCGAAGCAGATCGGGCAGTCGAGGTTGCAGGCGGTGTTCACCTCGATGATCCCGAGGCAGGTGTGCTGGGCGTGCTCGGGGCAGATCCCGCAGTCGTGCGGACAGCCGCGATCGACCTCGGTCTGGCGCTCGCGCGGCGACTCGCCGGGCTTGTCGAAGCGCTGAATCTCCAGGTAGCGCTCGGCGTCGCCGTAGACGACGGCCTCGAAGTCGCCGTGCTCCGGACAGGTGCGGCTGAGGACCACCCTGCCCCCGCGGGCGAGCAGCTCCGCGTCGAGGAGTCGCCGGCAGCGCGGGCAGATCGACTGCGTGGCGGCGAGCCGGGTGCCGTCGGCCACCGCACCCCGCGCGTCGGATATCGGAGGGCTCATCTCGCGCCGCAACTCTGCGCTTCGACCGCGCGGCGGGAGAAAGGGTTCGCGGTGGAGATCGTGGCCTTCGGCTAGAGCGCGTTGACGAAGTCGACCAGCTCGGGCACGATCCGCTCGGGAGCGTCCTCCTGCAGGTAGTGCCCGGCGTCCTCGAGCTTGACCACCCGCGCCTCCGGAAAGGTGTGCAGCCAGAGCGTGTCGAGGTAGGTCGGCAGGAAGGCGACGTCCTTCATCGCCCAGACGATCTGAACCGGCTTGGAGCGGAAGTGCTCCTCCATCCGCGTCTCGATCTCGGTCGTCATCGCGACCACGGGCCCTTCGCCGGTGACGGGGATCTCGCGCGGGAAGACGAGGATCGAGGTGCGCTCCGACCAGCCCCGGTGGACGTCACGGTAGGCCCGCTTGACCGTCGGCGTGAGCCGCTCGGGATGCGCGACGCCCTGGCCGAAGAGAAAACCGCGCTTGAAGGCGTCGAGGCCCTTGACGAGGAGCTCGCCGAGTCCCGGCGTGCGGAAGAGGCGCAGCGGGAGCGGCAGCGGGATCTTGTCCTTTCCCGGCGGCAGGCTCTCCGTGCGGAACCCGTGGGCGAAGGTGTTGAGGATGAAGAGGCCATCGACTCGCTCGGGATGGCGGGTCGCCCAGTACAGGGCGGTGGGGCCGCCCCAGTCCTGGGGGACGACCGTCGCCCCGTTGAGCTCGAGCGACTCGAGCAGCGCCTCGAGCCGGGCGGCGTGCCGGGGCACCCGGTAGAGCTCGGGGTCGTCGGGCTTCTCGGAGCGCCCGAAGCCGAGGTGGTCCGGCACGATCGCTCGGTGGCCGGCCTCGACCAGGGGCGGGATGAAGTTCCGGTAGAGATAACCCCAGGTCGGGTTGCCGTGGACCATCACCACGGGGCGACCGTCGCGCGGCCCCTCGTCGACGTAGTGCATGCGCCCGTCCGGCGAGTCGAACCACCTCGGCTCGTAGGGCCAGGTCCCGTCGAACGTCCAGTCGGTGATCGCGGCCACGGAGACACTCTAGGCCTCGGCCTGCCTCGGCGACAGGGGCGCTGCTTCCGCCGGCGAGGATCCGCAATAGGATCGTCCGATGGCGAGCGACCCCGTTGGCGGCATCGAGGAGATCTCCCTCGGCGACGAGGGGCTCTGGGAGAACGGGCCCGCCGCACGAGACCTTCAAGCGCCTGCGCCGCGAGTGCCCGGTGCACTGGACGCCGCGGATCGAGAAGTATCCCGAGCGAGGCCGGCTTCTGGTCGGTGACCACGGCCGAGGACGTCCACACGGTCAGCCGCGACTGGCAGACCTACTCCTCCGCCAACGGAATCACCGCCGTCTCCGACGCGGTCCTGCCGGTCGAGCTGATCTCGGCGATGTTCATCGGCATGGACCCGCCCAAGCACGATCGGCTGAAGAGCCTCTTTCAGCGCGGGTTCGTCCCGAGGCGGATCGCCGAGCACGAGGGCGAGATCCGTGAGATCACCGTGGCGGTGCTCGAGCGGGTCGGTGAGCGGGAGCGCTGCGATCTGGTCAGCGACGTCGCCCAGCCGGTGGTCTCGCGGGTGATCGGGAGCTTCATGGGAATCGAGCCCGAGGACGACGAGCCCTGGGCGAAGATCCTCAACTCGCTGATCGCCTTCGGCGATCCGGATCTCAACCCGGAGGGGCCGGAGACGATCATGCAACGGGAGATCCCGCTCGTCTTCGAGCGCTGCCGCAGCCTGATCGCCGACCGGCGCGAGAACCCGACCGAGGATCTGACCAGCGTCCTCGTCCACGCCGAGATCGACGGCGAGAAGCTCACCGAGGAGGAGATCGTGATGGGCTTCTTCCTGCTGATGGCGGCCGGCAACGACTCGACCAAGGCCACCTACAGCAGCGCGATGCGAGCGCTGCTCGAGCATCCCGATCAGCGTGAGCTGCTGCTCGCGGACCCGGCCCTGATTCCGAGCGCGGTCGAGGAGGCGCTGCGGATGTTCCCCGCCTTCGGGCACTTCCGCCGCACCGCCACCAAGGACGCCGAGCTCAACGGCGCGCAGATCCGCGAGGGCGACAAGGTCGTGCTCTGGTACCCGTCGACGCAACCGCGACGAGACCCGCTACGAGGACCCCGACCGCTTCGACGTCGAGCGGCAACCCCGAGCACCAGGCATTCGGCGCCGGCGGCCGCCACTTCTGCCTCGGCGCTGCGCTCGCGCGCCTCGAGCTGCGGGTCCTGCTCGAGGAGACGTTGGGGCGGTTTCCGCGGATGGCGCTCGACGGCGAGCCGGCGCACGCCGTCTCGCCGTTCGCCAACCAGCTGAAGACGCTCCCGGTTCGCCCGCAGGGCTAGCGAAGCGTTTCCGAGGGACGTCGCGCTCAGCTCGCCTCTCGCGCCCTCTGGCGCTCCGCGCGCAGCTCGGCGCGCTGCTTCAGGTCCTCGAGGTGCTCGCGGACGGTGCGCTCCCACTGCGGCCGGACCCAGTGGCGGCCGGCGATCCTGCCGAGCGCGAAGAAGTCGATCCCGAGCTCGCCGCCGTAGCGCAGCTCGGTCTGCTCGCCGGCCTGCTCGAGGACGAACTCCTCGATCGCATGCGGAACAGGCCCGACGAGATGCCTGAACCCGACCCTGCCCGGAGGCTCGAACTCGACCGCCTCGACGGTGCGTGCCGTGTAGAAGCGGAGTTTCGTGTGGTGCGCGGCGACGACGAGCCGTTCGTCCTTCGCCCAGACCTCGATCCCCGAGCCGCCCGGGGTCCGACCCAGGTACGGAGCGGCAAGGATCTCGAAGACGAGCTCGCGCGGGGCCGCGATCGTGATCGTGATCGGGCCGAGCTCGTGGATGCCGCGCCCCCATCCGAGGTCGAGGTGGAGGCGCCCCATCGCGAGCAGCGTGAACATCCCGGCGCTCAGCGCGAGCAGGAGGCCGCCGAGGACGGCGGCGACGATCCATGACGCCGTCATCGCGGGCGCGGCCGGAGGGCATGTGACGAGTGCACCTCGAGGATCCTAAGCCCGCCCCGATCGCCGTCCGCTCAGGCCGCCCGAACGGCGACCGCTCTCGCGTCGAGGCCCCGCCGCACCCGGCGCGCAAGCCGCCCCCGCAGCGGCCCGTGGGCGGGCACGAGGACGAGGTCGCAGCCGAGCCGCTCGACCGCGCCGAGAACGGCCTCCGAGCCCGTCCCCGAGACGATCTCGAAGCGCGGCCTCGGATCGCGGTCGCCGAGGATCAGGCTGGCCTCGAGGAGCTCGGCGTCGGCGACCTCGCGAAGCATTCTGTTCCAGCGCGGCGCGCCGACCCCGCAGCAACCGACGGTATGGCGCTCCTCGGGAACCAGCGCGACCACCGAGATCTCCGCTCGGTGCTCGTCGGCGATCGCGGCGGCGTCGGCGAGCGCCCGGCGGGAGGCCGCCGTTCCGTCGTCCACGACGAGGATGTGGGTGACACCGGGTGGCATCGAATCGTTGAGTTCGACCCTACGGAAGCCGGATCGGTTCCGCACGGTCATTGTGGACGCGGTGTGCCCGCGCGGTGCTTCAGTCGCTCACGGCCCGCGTCTGACCCCGTAGTCGCCCCCGAGCGCACCCGGTTGGCGGCTACCGATGGCGCGGCGGCGGGGTCGACCTACGGTCGGTGTTCGGGTTCAAGCCAACGAATGAGGAGCCGCGTATGAGTCGTGCGGACTTGACGAGACTGAGCGCTCTGCTCGCCGGATGAGCGGCGGTCCGGCCGAGGCGCGCGAGCCGAGTCAGGACGCGGTTCGGGAGCTGCTCTCCTGGCGGCCCCGCCTCGGCGTGCTCTCGATCTACGTCGACGCCGGGATGATCGAGCGCGACGGGCGCTGGCGAATCGAGCTTCGAAACGATCTCGAGCGCCTGGCGGAGCGCGTCAACGGCGGTGACGCGGAGCGACGAGCCGCGATCGAGGCGACCGTGAGGCGAGTCCGCCGGGGACTGCTGGCGGAGCGAGGCGAGGTCGGGGGTCGCGGCCTCAGCGGCTTCATCGAGGTGGCGGACGACGCCGGCGAGGAGCGCTGGTATGGGAGTCAGCTCGCCCCGCGGAGAACCGAGGCCAGCTACGGCGAGCGAGCCCGGGTGGGCCAGCTGCTGGCCACCCTCGACGACGGCGCGCCGGTTGGCGTCGCCGCGCTCTCGGCCGAGCGGGTGCGGCTGTTCGATTGGCGGCTCGCCCGCTTCGAGCAGCTGCACGACTGGGAGCTCTCGCTGTTCAACCTGGACTGGCGTGAGCGCAAGGCGCCCTCGCCCGCGCGCCCGACCGGCGGGCGGTTCGTCTCCTCGGCCGGCAGGGACCAGCACGATCAGCGCATCGAGGCGAACCGGCGGCGGTTCGCCCGCCAGACGGGTGGGCTCGCGCGGCTGAGCGTCGGCAGACGCGGCTGGCGCCAGCTGCTCGTCTTCGGCGATCAGCGCTATGCCGGCCCGTTCAGCGAGGGGTTCGCCGATCGGTGCGCGCTGCACCATCTCGAGTCCGCCGACCTCGTTGCCCAGCCGACGCGGCTGATCGCGGAGCGGGTCGAGCGGCTGCTGCCGGGCCTGAACCGTGAGCGCGAGCGGGCGCTGATCGAGCGGATCACCGAGGCGGCCTACGCGGAGGCACGCAGCTCCTTCGGCGCTCAGGAGACCCTTCAGGCGCTCGAGCAGGGACGGGTCGAGCACCTCGTCTACGACGCCGGCCTCCAGGGCGCCGAGGTCGAGTCGATGGTGGATCTGGCGCTTGCCAGCGGCGCCGCCGTCACCCCGGTCGAGGGCGAGAGCGCGAGCGCGCTCGAGCGTCGCGGCGGCGTCGCCGCGCTGCTTCGCTACTAGCGGGTCGGGCCGTAGTCGCTTGAGCCTGGGGTCCGGCCGCTCAGGCTCCCGGCGGCCGGTAGTCCACCGAGCGCTTCGCGGCAGCGTCCACCTCCTCCGGAGACAGCAGCACCACCGTCTTCACCGCGGCCGCTCCCGCCGCGTTGGTGGTGAGCGCGACGGCGGCGGCGCTCTCGTTGTCGGGGAGATCGCAGATCACGTACGCATCTCGGTCACCGAAGGCGAAGTGGAAGCCCTCGAGCTTTCCACCGACGCTCTCGGCAACCTGGGCGACCGCGTCACGCCTGCTGCTGCCGCCCTCGCGCTGGACTCCCTTGACGCCGTCGGGTGTGTACGAGGCCTCGAACAGGTACTTGGGCATCATGCCTCCCGTGTTGCTTTCGTCAGCCGATGCGACCCTATCCCCGCGCCCCGGGCGACGCAACGCGAACCGAAACCCGGGTGTGGGGGTCAGAGGGCCGATGAGGACGATCCGTCCAAGCCGCGGCATGCCCGCTCTCGCGCTGGCGCTCGCCGCGGTCGCGATCGCGGCCTGCGGTGGCGACGCCGCGGGCGAAGGAGCGCGGGGCGACGGAGCCGCCCGCAGTCGCGGTCTCGACCAAGGGCCTGCCCAAGGCGCTCGCGGAGAACGTCTCGCAGGCGAACGAGCTGATCGACGGCTCGGCCGACGCGCTCGAGGCCAAGCTCGGCGACCTGCGCGGCCATCCGGTGGTCGTCAACCAGTGGGGCTCGTGGTGTCCTCCGTGCCGCGCCGAGTTCCCGTTCTTCGGCGATTCGGCCGAGAACCACCTCGACGAGGTCGCCTTCGTCGGCGTCGACATCCAGGACGACCGCGACGCGGCCGAGGCCTTCCTGGCCGAGCTCCCGGTGCCCTATCCGAGCATCTTCGATCCCGATACGGACGCCGTCGCCTCGCTCGAGTGGGCGGGGTTCTCGCCGACGACCTGGTTCATCGACGAGCGCGGCGAGACCGTGTTCGTGCGAAACGGCGCATATCCGGACCAGGGCACGCTCGAAGCCGACATCCACAACTACCTGCTGAAGGGATAGGGCGGCTGCGATGGCGGCGGATCCGACGGCGGGGGTCGGCGTCCTCGCGGCGATGGCGGCCGGGCTGATCTCGTTCCTGTCGCCCTGCGTGCTGCCGCTCGTTCCGGGCTATCTCTCCGCGGTCACCGGGATGGACCCGGATGGGCTCGAGCAGGCGGGCTGGCGCCGGGTTCTCGGCCCGAGCCTGATCTTCATCGCGACGTTCTCGGCGATCTTCATCCTCCTCGGGCTGACGGCGACGGGGATCGGTCAGACGCTTCAGGCCAATCGCGAGCTGCTGAACAGGGTCGCGGGGGCGTTGATCGTCGCCATGGGGGTGCTGTTCGTCGCCACCATGTTCGTCGCGCGCCTGAACCGCGAGTGGCGAGTCGACGCGCTGATGGCCCGCGCCGGGAAGGGCGGTCCGCTGGTCGCCGGCGCCGCCTTCGCGGTCGCCTGGACGCCCTGCGTCGGGCCGACCCTCGCGGCGATCCTCAGCGCCGCGGCGCTCTCCGACTCGGCGGGCCATGGCGCTCTGCTGCTCGGCTTCTACGCGGCCGGGCTCGGAGTCCCGTTCCTGTTCACCGCGCTCGCGTTCTCGCGTGCGACGACGGCTTTCGCGGTGGTCAAGCGCCACTACTCGGCGATCATCGCCACCGGCGGCGTCGTCCTGATCGCGATGGGGGTCCTCGTGTTCACCGGTGAGCTCTTCCAGCTCAACATCGAGGCGCAGAAGCTGCTCGACCGCCTCGGTCTCAACTTCTTCTCCGAGATCTAGCCGGTGCTCACCGGCGGATCTCGGCGCGCGGGTAGAAGGCCGCGAGCGCGAACCAGAACTGGTCGTCGTGGGCGATCTGGCCGAGCCGCGTTCCCTCGAGCTCGCCGGAGGTGGCGACGCCGCTCATGTTCCAGATCGAGCCGGTCTGCGTGTCGCGGAACTCGCCCCGGTTCGGGCCGGACTCGAAGGCGAGTGGGCGCCCGTCCACGGTCCGCTCGAACACGGCCGCGGCGCCGACCTTCCGCCCGGCCGAGATCAGCGGGGTGTCGAGCGCCGAGCGCACGTCGGGATCGAACAGGACGACCACCTTCCGGGCGTCGATCTCGTCGTTCATCGGGGCCTCCTCGGCAAGTCGCGAGTAGGCGTAGACGACCGCCGAGCGCTCGCCGGTTCGGATCGCGGCGACGCGCTCCTTGGGCGGTAGCGAGGAGTCGGCCTCGCCGTCGAGCAGGAACGGCTGCGAGTCGGGATCGTCGTAGCCGACGTACGGGTTCCGGCCGTAGTCGCGATTCGAGCCGGTCTCGCGCGAGAGCACCCGGCCCGTCGGGATGGCGGCGCCGGAACTGCTCCCAGGAGAGGATCTGGGACGGACAGGACCTCGAGTCGCTGCGCCGGTCAGCTCCCCGACGATCGCCTCGGCGGTCAGCTGCTGCCACCAGGACTCGGTCTCGCGGTCCCACATGACGAGGTCGGAGTGGCGCAGGATTGCCGGTCGTGCCGAACTCGAAGCGCCTGCCGTCGAGCTCGCGGTCGAAGGCGACGGTCGAGTTGCAGAGCGGGCAGAAGGTCACCGCCACCGGCTCGCCGGCCGAGCTCGTCGTTGACGATCTCGTGCCAGATCAGGATCTGGAGCGGGTAGGCGCGGGCTTCGCCGCCGAGCTCGACGACGGCAACCGGCTCGCCGGGATCGAGGAACTCCTCGCCCTCCTCGGCGGCGACCAGCCGCGGCTCGTCGATCGAGGGGATCCCGTCCTTCGGCGGTCCGCCGCCGACGAACTCGTCGAGGGGCACCGAGTGGATCGAGAAGTCGGTGCGCCAGCCGGCGGTGGGGAAGGGCACGTCGGCGTCGCTCGCCGAGGTCCCGTCGCCGCCGGTGCCGGCGGACGCGCCTCCGTTGCCGCTCCCGCAGCCGGCGATGGCCGCGACCGCGAGCAGCCCGGCGGCGATCAGGACGGCAAGCCTCACACGAGTTCGACCCGGTGCGTGCCCCGAGGGTTCGCAGCTTCGCCAGCCGACCCGCCGCCCCGCGGACGCGCGGCGGAACGAGTGAACGCTTGGGGGTCCCTGGACCCCCGAACCGTTCAGGCGACGTCGCCGCGCGGCTGCGAGCCGGGGGATAATGCGCAGGCATGTCGGAGGCAGAGGTTGAGCGCCTGATCGATCGGATAGTCGAGGCGATGCACGACCGAGACGTCGGCCGGTTGATGACGCTGGTCGATCCCGAGTTCGAGTTCTACTCGCGGCTCCTGCGCGTGGACGGTCGCGCCTACCGTGGCGAGGAGGGCATCCGCCGCTTCTTCGCCGAGGTCGACGAGGCGTTCGAGCGGGTCCATTGGACGCTCGACGAGATCGTCCGCGGGGCGGGCGACGACCTGGTCGTCGTCTTCCGCCAGGAGCTCCGCGGCCGGGCAAGCGGAGCGCCGCTCGATCTCCCGTCCTTCCAGGCGTGGAAGTTCCGCGACGGCCGACCCTGGCGCATGGTGGTCCACGAGACTCGAGCGGAGGCCCTCGAGGCGGCCGGGCTGGAGGAAACGAGGGGCGACCGCTGACCGCTAGCGAGTCGCAGCTTCGCCGCCGCCCGCGTCGGATCGGAGCTCTCGCCCCGGGGCGACCGTTGGGAGTCCCAGGGTCAACCAGTCGTGCAGGCCCCCTCGGTAGTAGAGGATCGAGCGCGCCGGATAGGAGCGTTCGAGGAGCGAGCGGATCGCATCGGGCGAGGCGCCGCACTGCGGTCCGTTGCAGAAGAAGACCGTCTCCACGCTTGGATCGAGCTGGTCGAGGCGGTTCTCGATCTCACCGTGGGGCAAGTTGATCGCGCCCGGGATCGTCTGCTCGATGTGGGCGTGCTCGGGTCGGTTGTCAACCAGCGGTCTGCCCGCCTCCAAGTGGGCGATTACCTCGAGCTCGCCCACCGTTCTGACCCCCGGCGCGAGCTCGATCGGGTTGATCTGGCCCCAGGTGGCGTCGACGACGAACAGGCCGGGCTCGCGAGCGAGCGGCTCCGGAACTCTCATCGGATCGGCCGCGCGACTCAGGCGCTCCAGGGGGAGGCTCGAGGGCGGCTTGCTCGGCGCGTCGTTCATCGTCTCGCCGCCGAGCCCGCCGCTTCGGAGCGGCCATCCCCGTTGGAGGCCGGGGCGAGGGGAAGGCCGTCTTCAGATGGCGAGAGGCCAGACCCTGCATCCGGCTGAGCGGTCCCATGCCCGAAGTTCACCTCGGGCATCAGCCGGTCCATCCACCCCGGCAGCCACCAGGCGGCTCGGCCCGTGAGCCGCATCAGGACCGGGAGCAGCAGGAGGCGCACCAGCGCGGCATCGAGGAGAACCGCGATCCCGAGGATGATTCCCATCTCCTTCGGTGGGAGAGGCCCCGAGAGAGCGAAGGTGAAGAACACGGCGACCATCACGGCGGCCGCGGCGAAGATCACCCGCCCCGAATGGGCGAGGCCCCCGACGAGCGCCTTGCGCGCATCGCCCTCCTTGTCCCAGTGTTCGCGCGCCGAGGAGAGCAGGAAGACCGTGTAGTCCATCGAGATCGCGAAGATCATCGCGAAGAAGAAGACGGGGCCCCAGGCGTCGAGGAAGCCCTGAGACTCGAAGCCGAGCAATCCCGAGAGCGAGCCGTCCTGGAAGATCCACTTCGCCACCCCGAAGGCGGCTCCGGTGGCGAGCAGGTTGGTGATCACGCCGAGCGCGGCGAGGAGCGGCGCCCGGAAGGCGAACAGCAGGAGCAGGAATCCCAGCACCAGCACGGTTCCGATCACGAGCGGGGTCTTGTCGGCGAGCGCGAGCTCGAGGTCGTAGTTCTCGACCGCCGCTCCGCCCACCAGGGTGCCCGCGGGCAGCGCGCCGCGCAGCCGATCGACCGTGTCGCGAAGCCCGTCGCCCGACGGGCCGTCGGTTGGGATCGCCTGGATCAGGCTCGAGCCCGAGCGTCCCTGCTGCGCCGCCATCGTCATCGCGATGCCGCGATCGGCTCCGAGCTCATCCGCCACCCGCCGGCTCTCTCCCGGCCCGGCGACGACCTGAAGCGTCCCGGGCGCTCCGGTGCCGAAGGCGGCCTGGATCTGCTCGTAGCCCTCTCGGGAGGGATCGCCTTCGGGGACGACCTCGATCGAGGGCATACCGGTGTCGAGCTGGGTCACCGGCCAGGCGAGGGCGAGCAGGATGGCAAGGGCGGCGACGCCAAAGCGAACGGGCTGCTTCCATAGGCGCTCGCCCCAGCGGGCGAAGCGCTCCGAACGGTGCTCACCGCCGTGGACCCAGGGCAGCGAAAGCTTGTTGACGCGCGGTCCGAGCTTGGCCAGGACCGCTGGCAGCAGGGTCAGCGTCGCCGCGAGCACGAAGACGACCGAGACCATGATCCCGAGCGCCATCGAGCGAAAGGCGGGGCTGGGAACCAGCATCACGGCGGAGAGCGAGATCAGCACCGTGAGACCGGAGAAGAGGACGGCCTTGCCGGCCGTGTCCATCGCGACCCCGACGGCCTCCTCCGCGGAGAGCTTGGACCCGAAGAAGGCCCCTCGAAAGCGCATCACGACGAAGAGGGCGTAATCGATGCCGAGCGCCAGCGCGAACATCAGCGCGAAGTTCATCGCCCAGATCGAGATATCGGTCAGCTGTGTGCCGAGGTAGAGCACGCCCGCCGATGCGACGAGCCCGAGGATGGTGAGCAGCAGCGGCAGCCCCGCGGCGACGAGCGAGCCGAAGGCGAGGACCAGGATCGCCAGCGTCACCGGCCACGAGATCAGCTCGGACTTCAGCATCGCGTCCTTGTTGGCCTCGTTGAAGTCAGACCACATCCCCGACGCACCGCTGAGGTTGACGTCGACGGCGTCGGTTCCCGCTTCGCCCAGCGGGCCCTTGAGCTCGTCGGCCGCGCGGACCATCTCGTTGGGGTTCTCCGCCGCCGCTGCCTGGACGACCGCGGTGTGACGATCGGCGGAGATCGAGGCGCCCGGCTGGGGCGGGATGACCTCTCCGACCGCGTCGTCGTCGCGAAGGATCCCCTCGACTCGCCCGAGGGCGGCCTCGAAGCCTGGATCGTTGGTGGTCTCGTTGTCTGAGTGGACGACCACCTGGATGGCATAGCTCGAGAGTCCGCCGAACTCGCGGTCGATCGCCTCGCGGGCCTCGACCGATTCCGAGCCCGTCGCCTCCCAGCCGGCGCCGGAGAGGGCGTGCTCGACCTTCGGCGCCAGGACGCCGAGGCCGAGCGCGATCACCACCCACGCCAGGCCGACCCGCCCCGGGTACCGGGCGGCGATGCGACCGAGGCGGCCAACCGGCCCGAGCCCACTCATCGCTCACCAGCCCCCTTGTGCTGGGCGTGGTGGCACGGGAGCCAGGACGTCGGCTTGGCTGTTGTCTGGGTCTGCATCGCGTTCCCTTGGTCGTGGCGGAGGCTGGGTCGGAGCCTTGGGTCAGTGGGTGTCGTGGGCCCTGTCTACCCGGCCGAACTGCTACTCTAACAAAGTACAAGCGGAGACTAGTAGAGCACGATTGCAAAGGCACTTCTCGAACGGGGGCCGGTATGGACATCGCAGCGCTCTTGCCCAAGGACAGATTGCAGGTGACCGCGTCAGAGGCGGAGAGGTGGACCAAGAACGGGGGAGCCCCGGTCGTGGTGCCGATCGAAGCGCCCGATGGGGAGGTCAACCGATGACGGCGGCGACGGCGCGCCCTCGGACGGCGCGCCCTCTTTCAGGGGAGGCCGCCGAGTTCGTCGCCCGACGCTTCGCCGTGCTTGCCGAGCCGATGCGCCTGCGGCTTCTCGACTCGCTTCGTGAGGCCGGCGAGCTCTCGGTTCAGGAGCTGGCGGACGCGGTCGGGGCGACCCATGGCAACGTCTCCAGGCATCTCAACCTGCTCTACGCCGAGGACATCGTCGGCCGGCGCAAGGAGAAGACCCGCGCGCTCTACCGGATCGCCGACACCACGGTCTTCGATCTCTGCGAGCAGGTCTGCGGCGGAATCGAGCGACAGCTCGAGGCCCGGGGCGCAGCTTTTGGCCCTGGGTAGGGCCTATCGGCCGTAGCCGAGCCCGAAGCCGAACCGGTAGAGCACCTTGCCGGGCCGGTTCGGGCTGCGGATCGTCACCGGCAACCTGCCGGCGGGGTCGTTTCGCCCGAACAGGGTCGCGACCGCGGCGTTCAGCGACACCGGCTGGTAGTCGTAGGCGGCGAGGAACGCGGCCGTCTTCGGCAGGTAGGCGATGTCGTACGGCGTGCCGACAGCGAGCACGATCACCGGCTTTCCGGTGCGGACCAGGGCGCGCACGAGACGCGCCTGGCCTTCGGAGTCGGGCGCCCAGGCGTTGAACGTGTTGACGACGATCACGTCGTAGTTGCGCGCGGTCCGCGCCGCGCGGCGGATCTGCTCGGCGGTCGGGTTCGCGCCCGTGACCAGCGCGTTCGCCGTCAGGTCGCGCGAGGCGATCTCGTTGGCGAGCAGCGGAGTGCCGGTCTGTCCCCAGCCGGCGACCAGCACCCGGTCACCGGAGTTGGCGCGCAGCGGCAGTACGCCGCCGCGGTTGCGAAGCAGGGTCATCGACCGATTCGCGATCCGCCGCGCGACCTCGAGGTGGGCGGAGGTGCCGACCACCTCGGCGACGCGCTCGCTGCCCGCGTAGGGGCCGCGCGCCAGGCCGAGACTCCACTTCATCGCCAGGATCCGGCGCACGGAGGTCTCGATCCGCGCGAGCGTGATCTCGCCGCTCCGCACCGCGTTCAGGACCGCCTCGTAGGCGGGGACCAGGTTCGAGAGCGAGGTCGGCTGCGGGAAGCCGCCGATCTCGGTCAACTGGTCGTTGCCCGCGTTGATCGCCATCAGCGCAACCTGAGCGGGCGTGAAGTCCGCAAGGGCCTGCGCGTTGAGGGCGTCGGTGCTGACCACGCCATCGAAGCCGAGCCGGCCGCGAAGGAGCCCGTCGACGAACAGCGGGTTGAGCGTGGTCGGCGTCCCGCTCGGATCGATCTGCGGCACCGAGATGTGGGTGACCATCACCGACTCGACGCCGGCGTCGATCGCGACGCGGAAGGGCCTGAACCCGGAGCGCTCGAGCTGCTCGAGCGTCTGGTTGGAGACCGTGATCCCGTTGTCGGGGTTGGTCGAGGTCGCTCCCAGGCCGGGCCAGTGCTTGGCCATCGCGCCCACGTTCGAGTCCTCGTAGCCGTTCACCTGGGCCGCGCCGAGGTTGGAGACCAGCGACTTTCGATCTCCGTAGCTACGAATGCCGTCGGCGATGTTGAGCGGGTTGGAGTTGACGTCGACGACCGGCGCGTTGTCGACGTTGATCCCCATCGCCCGCAGCTCCCGCCCGGTGATCCGCGCGGCGCGGTAGGCAAGCTTCAGGCTGCGGGTCGATCCGAGCGCCATGTTGCCGGGGAAGACGGTCGCCGGTGTGCCCACGCGCAGCACCTCGCCCTCCTCCTGGTCGATGCTGATCCACATCGGCGTCGGGACCGACTGGGACAGCGCGACTTGCTGGATCCCGTTGGAGAGCTCGTTGACCTGAGCCGGGTCGGTGAGCTCGTTCGACCAGGCGAAGTAGACGATCCCGCCGGGCTGGTACCTGTTGATCAGGTCCTCGATCGTCGATATCTGCGGCCCGTACACGGCCCGGTTCGCCGCGGCGTCAGCGGGTTTGGGCGAGTCGACGGAGTCTCCGAAGCCGTTGACGACGAACAGCTGCCCGACCTTCTGCTCGAGCGTCATCTGCCCGAGCATGCACTCGACCCAGGCCTGCTGGTTCGAGGCCGCCGCCGCGCACGGACCGACGCTTACCGTCGCTCCGCTCGGCGAGGTTGCCGCCGCTGCGGCGATCGCCGCGCTTGCCGCCAGAGCGAGCGCCACGCGCCGCCACGATCCCCTCAAATCCCTCGACCCCAACGCGACCTCCCCTGATCCCCGAACCCCGCCCGGCCGGCGAACCCCCTCCGCCGCTGACGGCTTGGCGCGAAACTATCCGAGGCGGCAGGCGCCGTCAAGCGGGCGGCCGAAGCGTGCAGCGCAGCTCGGCCATCCCGTTTGCGAACGTGCGCACCCCCTCGAGCTGAAGTGGCTCGGGGAGCCCGGAGTCGAAGAGCGGCTTTCCGCCGCCGAGCACCACCGGCACGATCGGTCAGGTGCAGCTCGCCGAGCAGGCCGGCGGCCGCGAACTGCGAGGCCACATTGCCGCCGCCGACGATCCAGAGGTTGTCCTCGCCGGCCGAGGCGAGCATCTCGTCGATGAGCTCCGAGACCTCGCCCCGGACGATCCGCACGTCGGCCGCCTGGTCGCTCGGCGCTGGAAGGTCCCGCGAGCTCAGCACCCAGTAGGGCTTTCCGGCGTAGGGCCAGGCGCCGCCTTCGCTGGTGTGCTCGAGAACGAACTCGTAGGTCGCCGATCCGCTCACCAGGGCGCCGACCTCGGCGTAGAAGCTCTCGTAGCTGCCGCCATCGCTCATCGGGCCGGGCTCGGCCTCGTCGCCCGCATAGCTCCCCTCGAAGCCGGTGAGCCAGTCGAGCCCGTCGTTCGCGTCGGCGATGTAGCCGTCCAGGGTGGCGGCGCAGTAGTACTGAACTCGTGTCATTCAGCCTCCTCAGTTCCCGTGGGGACGATATTGCGAGCTACGAGTCGGCGCGCCGACGGCGGTCCGCTGCGGCGCTCAGCTGCCGCTGCGCTCGCGATGCCTGGAGCCCGCTAACGCATCGCGGAGGACCGAGCGACTAAAGCGGGTCGGACTCGGCCAGCATCGGCCCAACGATCTCCATGCCGTGATCCGAGGCGGCGGCGCGAAATGCTTCGGGATCGAACTCGGTGAGCGACGAGAGCCGGTCGAAGAAGCCCTCCATCCCGGCGGGCGCGAACGTGAAGAGAAACCTGCCCGGCTTCGCGCCGACGCATTGCCAGGTGTGGGCGAGTCCCCGCGGGATGAACACGAATGAACCCGGGCCGCTCATGCTGAGCTCGTCGCCAAGCTTCCAGCGAAAGTCGCCCTCGAGGATGTAGACGGTCTCGTCCTCGCGGGAATGAAGGTGCAGTGGCGGACCCTCTCCCGGAGGTGCAACGGCCTCGAGTGCCGCAAGCGCCCCATTCGACTGCTCGCCCCTGACGAGAAAGGTGATGTCGCCCCCGATCGGGCTACGGATGTGCTCGCCCTCGCCGGGGCCAACCGTGATCCCCCCTGACCCTGTTCTCATAGAGCTCTCCTTTCGCGACGTTCTCCTCGACATCGAGTTGAGTATCCCGCTCTGACGAACCGCTCGCCATTGGATCCGCACCGCTTCGCTCCGCTCCGAGCCGCGCGCCACGGATGGCCCGGCGGGCTCAGCTGCCGGTGCGCTCGCGATGCTTGCAGCCGGGCCAGCAGCAGGGCCGCCGCTGGCCCTCCTCGAGCTCCTCGCGGGTGCGGCGAATGCGTCGCTCGCGGGTTGCCTGCTGCTTGGCGTCCTCGACCCAGCAGATGAACTCGTTGCGGGCCAGAGGAGTGATGTCCAGCCAGGCGTCGAGCGCCGTGGCGCTGGCGACCAGCCCCTCACGCAGGTCGGCGGGCAGCTCGTGCACGACACCGCCGGGTAGTTGCTTGCTCGTCATCGAGTCCTAAGGTAGCGAGGGTCGGCGGGATGCCTGATCTCGGGCGATTGACCGCGAGCGGCCGGGGCGTTAGGGTCGGCTCGGGGTCTGGGGACGACAGGTGAAGCCTTGGGTGAGAGCGGGACGGGGAGCCGCGTCTGGACTGGCGCTCGTGTTACTGATCCTGCTCCCGCCCCCCACGGCTTCCGGGAGCCACCCGGGACCGAGCTGCGACGGCAAGGCGGCGACCAAGGTCGCCGACTCGCGGGGGCGCGTGCTCCATGGCTCTCGAGGCGACGAGGTGCTGGTCGGGACGCGTCGACGCGACCGGATCTGGGCCGGTCGGGGTGATGACCGCGTCTGCGGGCGCAGCGGACATGACCGGCTCCGCGCCGGGGGGGCAGCGACACCGTCCTGGGCGGGCCCGGGCGCGACCGGCTCCGCGCCGGGTGGGGCCGCGACGCCCTCCGGGGCGGGCGCGGCCGGGACAGGATCTGGGCCAACGACCGCCATCGCGACAAGGTCAGCGCCGGCCGGGGCGACGATGTCGTCAACTCGCGCGATGACGTCCGCGACCGAGTGCACTGCGGGCCCGGCGACGACACCGCGCTGGTCGACAACCGCGACTCGCTGCGCGGCTGCGAGACAGTGAAGCTCGGCGGCAGCCCGGACCTTCGCGCTGCCCCCTTGGTCGGACGCGCAGTGGAGCGACCCGGGACAGTTCGAGACGATCCAGAGCGGCGATCTCGACGGTGACGGCGACGCCGAGCTCTTCGGCCGCGCCCCGTGGGGCATCGACGCCTACTACTTCGTCCGCAAGCAGGGCCAGTGGGCGTCACTCCCGCCGCTGCACGGGGGGACGGCGCCCTCCGACGAGGGCGGATGGGACGACCGCGGTTACTACTCGACGATCCAGGCGGCGGACCTGGACGGCGATCGCGCGGATGAGGTCTTCGGCCGCTACGCGGGCGGGCTCGTCGCCTGGAAGTTCAACCCGGGTCCGGGGACTTGGGAGACCCTCCCTCTCCTCAGCGGCGGCAGCGCTCCCTCGGACGACGGCGGCTGGGCCAAGCCCGAGTACTACTCGACGATCCGGGCGGCGGACCTGGACGGCGACGGCGCCGACGAGGTCTTCGGCCGCTACGCGGGCGGGCTCGTCGCCTGGAAGCTCGACCCGCAGTCAGCGAGCTGGGGGACCCTCCCTCTCCTCAGTGGCGGCACCGCTCCCTCGGACGACGGCGGCTGGGCCAAGCCCGAGTACTACTCGACGATCCAGGCGGCGGACCTGGACGGCGATGGCGCCGACGAGGTCTTCGGCCGCTACGCGGGCGGGCTCGTCGCCTGGAAGTTCAACCCGGGTCCGGGGACTTGGGAGACCCTCCCTCTCCTCAGCGGCGGCAGCGCTCCCTCGGACGACGGCGGCTGGGCCAAGCCCGAGTACTACTCGACGATCCGGGCGGCGGACCTGGACGGCGACGGCGCCGACGAGGTCTTCGGCCGCTACGCGGGCGGGCTCGTCGCCTGGAAGTTCAACCCGCAGGCGGCGAGCTGGGAGACCCTCCCGTTGTTCGATGACTCGAACGCCCCCTCGGATCGAGCCGGCTGGGCCCATCCGGACTACTACTCGACGATTCACGCCGCCGACCTGGCCGGCGGTCGGGCGGCCGAAGTCTATGCGCGGGGAGCCGGGGGCATCCGCGTCTGGCGGCTGGCGGGCGGCGACTGGAGCACGCTTCCGGGCGAGGGCGACTTCAGCGATCAGGCAGGCTGGAACCTCGAGCGCTACTACGCGACGATCCAGTCGGCCGACGTCGACGGGGACGGAAGCGACGAGCTCCTTGGGCGGTTCCTCACCGGGATGCTCACCCTCGAGTTCGACCCAACCCGCAACGCCTGGGGCGGGCTTTCAGCGCAGTTCCCGGCCTACACGAGCGGCGACCTGAAGACCGCTTACGAGGCGATCAACGACCGCTTCCGATCGCGCTCGAATCCCGACTTCGACATGCGCCAGTCGTACGCGACATCCGACGGGGACGCCCTGGGAGAGCGCCAGAACGAGGTTCAGCAGATGAGCCGGCCGAGCGACGTCCCCAAGGCGGCGTGGGACCAGGTCAAGACTCAGATCCTGAGCGAGCTCGACGACGCGGTGCTCGTGTCCGGCTGGTACGACGGCTACCTCCACGACCAGGCGAGCGACCTCTACGTGGCGGAGTCGATGGACACGTCGGCGAAGGTGCTCGAGTTCGACGTCAGCTCGAACGAGGAGCTCGCGATGGAGGAATGGGAGCTCTTCGAGAGCGTCGTCGAGGGGCTCTCGGTCCTCGACGCGCTGCCGGGCGGGGTCGGCGAGGCCTCCGTCGTCATCTCGTCCCTGATCGGCGGCGGGACGTCGGCCGGGTTCACGGTCGAGGAGGTCAACACCGCGCTCGACGGCGTGGAGGGGACCTACCTGGCGATCCAGCAGCAGCTGCTCGCGGACTTCAACAACGCCCTCGCTGGGCTCGCCGACGCGAAGTTCGAGATCCTCGGCGACTATGGGCTCCAGTCGCTCGTCGGCGGGCTGATCGACTCCGGTGCCTGGTCGGAGCTGTCGGGGGACGACCTCAACACCGCGATCGCCTCGGCCGACCGCGGCTACGCGCGCTCCGTCTGGCAGACCATCACCCCGGAGATCTGGATGGCCTTCAGGTTCCCGGGCAACTTCTACAACGAGATGTGCACGGGCGGATCCGTGGATGACTACTGCGACTGGGAGGACCCGGACGGGAACTTCTGGCAGCTCAACTACACACGCGGGGCCAGCTCCTCCTGCGAGACGACCGCCTACAAGTTCGGCCCCTGCCAGCCGGTCCACACGGAGCTTCGCCAGCAGGTCTTCAACCCGATCTCCTCCGACTGCATGCGGAGCTGGAACGACCGCTGCAGCTTCGGCGCCTCGTTCCCCGACGTCTTCCTGGGGAGCGATGGCTGGGAGAACCTCCCCGCCTGGACCTGCACTGCGGGAGCCGTCAGCGGCCTGAGCTGCAGCCAGCAGCGCTGAGGCGGGACTTCCACGGACACTCGCTCAACTGGCCGTCGTTTCGAGGAGGTCGGTGCTCGGTCGCGGGGTCGCCGCGGTCGGCGCCCTCGGAGGTGACCACGTTGTGCGAGGGAAGGTGCACGGCCACGGCTTCAGCGCGCATATCCTGCGCCCATGGCGTCCGCGAACGTCGCCGTCGTCGAGAGCATGATCGACCTCTACGGGCGCCTCGATCCCGATCCCGCCCGGCGTCGCGACAGCGCCGAGCTCAGGGAGCTGCTCGTTCACTTCGCCGACGACGTCGAGTTCGTCCAGTCGGCGGCGTTTCCGGGGACCGCGCCCTCTCGTGGCCGCGGAGGGGTGGAGCGCTTCTGGGCCGACTGGCTCGGCGCCTGGACCCGGTTCAGCTCCGAGATCGAGGAGGTGCGGGAGCGCGGCGACCGCGTGCTCGTCCTCAGCCACGACCGCTTCGTCGGCCGCGACGGCGTCGAGGTCACCAATCACGGAGGCACGATCTACACGCTTCGCGGCGGCCTGATCGCGCGCTTCGAGGGGTTCGTCGACCAGAGCGAGGCCCGGCGGCGGTTCGAGGCCGGCTGACCGGCGCCAGGAAAGGGCGCGGACCGCCCGCCTCCTGCCAGCCGATACCTTTGGCGCGCTCGATGCCTCACCCGGCTCCTATCGGGTCTCAGGAAATTCTCAGGTACGGATGCCAGAGTGGATTGCCCAGATGAGACAGATCCTCGAACATCGCACCTTCATCGTTCTCGCCTCATTGGCAACACTGCTCGCCGCAGCGCTGCTTCTCGCTGCCTGCGGTGAAGACGACGGCGACGGGGCCACCGGACCAGCAAGAGGCCTCGTCAAGAAGACGAGGCGGCCTCGACCTGGGCTTTCATCGACGGTGCGCTGGCCGAGGAGCTGTCAAGCGTCTCCTGCACGCTCTCGGATGGGACCGAGACAACCTGCAACGAGGTGACGATCGTCGGCGCGCCGGCCGAATGCGGACATCGGGCCGTTCTGTCCGGAGACGACGTCGACGAGCAAGAAGGATGCCGGCATCTGGATCGACGGCGAGAACCTCTATGACGCTGACGGAGAGTTCATCGCCAGCCTCGCTGAGATCTACGACGACCCCAACTGGAAGCTGTTCAACGATGACGGCACGGTGCGGGTGACCGACACCAAGGAGGCATTCGAGGCCGCGGCTCGCCCAGATGTCGCCGAGGAGTACCAGAACTACTGCGTCGAAGGCCAGATCGAGTTCCTCGACGGTGGCGAGCCGATCGAGGCGACCTACCTCATTCCGGACGCCCCAACCAACACCGGCGAGGCCACGCAGATCACCGGCAAAGTCGGCGTCACCCTGAACGGAGTCGTGATCGATCCATCCGCCCCGGTCGACGCGATTCTCGGCGCCTACACGATCGCCGCCTTCGACGACTGTGGCGGCCACGTCAACCCGGTCGAGGGCTATCACGTCCATGCCGCGACGGACTGCTCCGAGGTCGGGGAGGCAGAGAAGGGCGAGACGAAGGCCTTCGCGATCGCGATGGATGGGTTCGCGATCCACAGCCCGTACAGCGACGGCGAGGAACCTTCAGACCTCGACGAGTGTGGTGGCCACGAGACCGAGAGCGTCGGCTACCACTACCACGCGAACCCACCCGAGGAGAACGCAGTGCTGAGCTGCTTCATGGGGTTGGTCGAGGAGGGGCAGGGCTCTGCGGGTGGCGGACCTCCCCAGGGTGGCCCGCCGGCGGGCTAAACGGGTGACCCGCGGGCACGTGGAGGCGCGCGGACGGGTTCTTGGGCCTCGAGACGCCGTGCACCGACGTCCTCCTCGGGTCCTTCGCCCTCGAAGAGGTCGGGTGGCCGAGCCGTCGCCAGCCTGTCGGCGCCTCTGCTCCCGCCTAGGCATATGCTCGTCGAGATCTGCGGGGGAGCGCGGGGGAGCGCGTTGGTCTCACAGCGGATCCGCCGCATGGACTCGACTCCGATCCAAGCCTCGCCTGCGACCGCCGCGCTCGGCGCCCTCGCCGCGGTGATCGCGCTCCTCGTCCCCTCGGGCGCATCGGCCGAGGCCGCGAGGCCGAGCGGTCCCTCGATCTCGGGCACCGGCAAGCTGACCCAGCTGCGCGGCGGGCACGGCTGCCTGGTCGACCGCTCCCAGCGGGGCCGGCGCTGCACGTCGGTGCGCGCGCTTCGCGGGCCGGCGCCCTTTCTGGGCTCGAACGCGGTCGCGATCAGCCCCGACGGCCGCAACGTCTACGTCGCCTCCTCGAAGAGCAACGCGATCGCGATCTTCGAGCGCCGGCGCGGCAGCGGCCGGCTGAGCCAGCGCCCGGGCGCCGCGGGCTGCATCGCCGACAACGGCCGCCACGGCTGCGCGAGGCGGTCGGCCTCGCTCGGCCCGAACTCGGTTGCGGTGAGCGCCGACGGCAAGCAACGTCTACGCCACCGCCCGGGAGAGCGGCGCGGTGACCGTCTTCTCGCGCACGCGGTCGACCGGGGCGCTGTCCCAGGCCACCGGCGGCAGCGGCTGCATCTCCAACGCGCCGACGGACGGCTGCACCACCGGTCGCGCGCTGGAGGGCGCCGACGTGGTCGTCGTCAGCCCCGACGGCACCAACGTCTACGTCGGCGCCTTCTTCGGCAACGCGGTCGCCGTCTTTGCCCGCGACCCGGCGACCGGCGCGCTGACCCAGCCGGCCGATGCGAGTGGCTGCCTGGTCAACGCGCCGGCGCGACCGCTGCACCACCGGGTTCGCGCTCGAGGCGCCGGAGGGGATGGCGATCAGCGGCGACGGCAACACCGTCTACGTCGCGACCGCGGTCAGCAACGCGCTGCTCGTCCTCAGCCGCGACCGGGCCACCGGGGCGCTGACCCAGGCCACCGACGGCAGCGGCTGCATCTCCAATGCGCCCGCCGACGGCTGCACGACCGGCGTCCAGCTCGGCGGCGCGAACGCGATCGCGGTCAGCCCCGCCGACGACAGCGTCTACGTCACCTCGCTGTTCAGCAACAGCCTCACCAGCTTCGCGCGCTGACCAGAGCACCGGCGCGCTCACCCAGCTCGCCGGCACCGAGGCCTGCGTGATCTACGTCCTCGCCGTCGGCTGCTCGCTCGGCCGCGCGCTCGAGCGCGCCCGAGGGCCTCGCCGTCTCGCCCGACGGCGACAACGTCTACGCGGCCGCGTTCGCGTCGGCGGCGGTCGATGTGCTCGACCGCAACTCGCGATTCGGGCGCGGTGATCGCAGAAGCGCGGGCGAGCCGCGCTGCGTCGCCGTCAGCCGCCGCTTTCGATGCACGAAGGCGCGCGGCCTGCTCGGGGTGAGCTCGGTCGCGGTCAGCCCCGACGGCCGCCACCTCTACTCGGGGGCGTTCGCGAGCGACGCCGTCGGCGTCTTCAAGCGGGTGACGAAGAAGGGAGCGGGATGAGCGGCGACGAGCGCGACCGGACCGGGGCGGAGGGGCCGGCCGGCGACCGGGAGAAGCCGGAGGCCGACGGGCGGGGCATCACCCGCGGCGACCTGCTGAAGAGCGCGGCCGTCGCCGCGCCCGGTCTGCTGATCGGTGGCCGCGCGAGCGCCAGCAGCCTGCCGCGCCGGCGCGCCGGGGGCGCGCGCGAGGTCGCGGGCATGAACGTGCTCGTCTTCCTCACCGACCAGCAGCGCGCGATCCAGCACTTCCCGCCCGGCTGGGCGCGGCAGCAACCTGCCCGGCTACACCCGCCTGCAGCGCCATGGCCTGACCTTCGAGCTGCGCGTTCACCAACGCCTGCATGTGCTCGCCGGCGCGCTCGACCCTGATGACCGGCTACTTCCCCGCCCAGCATGGGGTCAAGTACACGCTCGAGACCGACATGCCGGCTCGCCCGAGTATCCGCAGGTCGAGCTCGCCGACCGAGCTTCAAGAACCTGGCCACCGTGACGTCGGCGGCCGGCTACACGCCGTCTACAAGGGCAAGTTCCACTGCGTCAAGCCGGCCAACGGCTCGACCTACGTGCCCGAGGACGTCAACCAGTACGGCTTCACCCGCTGGAACCCGCCAGGACGCCGGCGCCAACCAGACGATCTCCGAGGAGGGCGGCGGCATCTACGACAACGACGGCCGCTTCATGAACTCCGCAGGGCACGCCCGAGGCGGGCACCGAGGGAGCGATCCAGTACCTGAGCTCGGCCGCGGCCCAGCAGCAGCCGTTCTTCATGGTCGTCTCGCTGGTCAACCCGCACGACGTGCTGTTCTACCCGACGACCTACGACGACCGCGGGCTACGACGACAGCTGGCTGCGAGGGCGACATCGAGCTGCCCGCCGACCGTCGACGAGGACCTCTCGACCAAGCCGACGGTGCAGGCGCAGTTCAAGCGGATCTTCGACCTCACCGGCCCGATCCCAGACCCGGCGAGATGAAGCGCGACTACCTGAACTTCTACGGCAACCTGATGAAGTCGTCCGACGCCTACCTGGTCAAGGTCCTCGACACGCTCGAGCGCACCGGGCTGCTCGACGACACGCTCGTGATCCGCGACCGCCGACCACGGCGAGATGGGCGGCTCGCCCACGGCGGCATGCGCCAGAAGAACTTCAACTTCTACGAGGAGTCGACCCGGGTGCCGCTCGTCTACTCGAACCCGCAGCTCTGTTCCAGAAGTCGCGGACGATCGACGCGCTGGTCTCGCACGTCGACTTCCTGCCGACGCTGGCGAGCCTGATCGGCGCCCCGCCGGCAGGCGCGCGCGGACTGGGAGGGGGTCGACTACTCCGACGTCGTCCTCGGGCCGCGCACGCAAGCCGCCGCAGAACTACATCGTCTTCACCTACGACGACTTCCAGTCGGGGCAGCGCGCACGGCCCCTATCCGCAGCCCGCCGAACCACATCGTCGCGATCCGCGAGCAGCGCTACAAGCTCGCCCGCTACTACGACGTCGACGGCAAAGTGCCCGACCAGTGGGAGATGTACGACCTGAAGGAAGATCCGCTCGAGCGCACGAACCTCGCCTACAAGGGCTACGAGCGCACGCCCCAGCAGCAACGCGAGTACAAGCGCCTGAAGCGCAAGCTCGCCCGGGTCGAGAAGAAGCGCCTGCAACCGCTGAGCTGAGCCCGTCTTCGGTCTAGCGGCCGATCCTCAGAGAGGCCGGCGGGCAGGTGGCGGCGCCGTCGAGCTCCTCGGCGTGCGCGCTTCCGAGCTTGCGCTGGCACCGGCAACGAGAGGCCATTTTTTGACCTATCTATGAGCGTTTTATCGACTTTCGATAAAACGCGAATAGTTCGACAAGGTGCCTAGCTACATCCTGCTGCCCCAGATGTTGAGGGCCAGGTGATGGTGACCCGCCAGCCGCGAGAAAGATCGAGCGAGGGGATCACCGAGAGCCTGGTGATCAGCAAGAAGATCATGGATCGCCACCGCGCCAGCATCCTCGAGAAGCTCGAGATGCGTAACCGGGTGGAGCTGACCCGCTACGCGATCAAGCGCGGGCTCGTGGAGCCGTTGGCGACGGGTGTACGGTCGGTGATGTGAGCACGGACCCGGCTGAGGAGCAGGCGCCGACGGAGAGGAGCGGCAAGGCCTCGGCCGATGAAGCCGCGCCCCGCAGCCGCTCGGCACGCCCGACCGTCGACCAGCTCAGCGAGTGGTCGTTCCCCGCGAGCGATCCGCCCCCGGCGTGGAACTGGGAGGTGGAGCGCCTGTCCGAGGAGCCCGGGGGCCCCGACCACTCTAAGCCTGAGCATTCGCCTTGATCGGCGACCCGGAACCGAGCGGCGGGCGAGCTCAGCCGCCTGAGCCGCTGCGCTACTCCTCCGCCCGCGGCCGTTGGGCGCTCGCTGCGGTGATCCTCGGCTCGGGGGCGGCCTTCCTCGAGTCGAGCGTGGTCACGGTCGCGCTGCCGGAGATCGGGCGGGACCTCGATCTCGACCTCGGCGGCCTTTTGTGGGTCATGAACGCCTACCTGCTGGCGCTGAGCGCGCTGATCATCGTCGGCGGCTCGCTCGGCGACCTCTACGGGCGCCGCCGAGTGTTCGTCATCGGCTTGGTGGGCTTCGCGCTCACATCCGCGCTCTGCGCGGCGGCGCCGAGCGGCGAGGTCCTGATCGCGGCGCGAGTGCTCCAGGGTGTCGCCGCGGCGCTCCTGGTCCCGGCCAGCCTCGCGATCGTCGAGGCGAGCTTCCACGAGGACGACCGAGGCAAGGCGATCGGCGCCTGGGCTGGGTGGTCGGGGGTCTCGACCCTGATCGGGCCGTTCCTGGGCGGCTGGCTCGTCGATGCCGCGTCCTGGCGCTGGGTGTTCGCGATCGTCGTCGTCTTCGCGCTCGGCGCGGCGTGGCTTGCCGCGCGCCATCTCCCCGAGAGCCGCACCGAGCGAACCGCCGAGGCACGTCCCGACTGGGCCGGCGCGGCGCTCGTGAGCCTCGGGCTCGCGGGACTCACCTACGCGCTCGTCGAGGCCGGCGGCCGGGGCCTGAGCGACCCGCTGGTCGCGACGGTGGGCGGCGTTGGATGCCTCTTGCTGGTCGCGTTCCTGTTGTTCGAGCGCCGGGTCGCGAACCCGATGCTGCCCCTGGTGATCTTTCGCTCGCGCCAGTTCTCCGGCGCGAACGCAGCGACGGTCGCGAACTACTTGGCGATCGGCGCGATGTTCTTCTTCCTCTCGCTGCAGCTCCAGAACGTGCTCGGCTACAGCGCCCTCGAAGCAGGCGCGGCCTCGTTTCCCGCGACCCTGCTGATGCTGGTCTTCTCGCCCGCCGCCGGCGGTCTCGGCCAGCGGATCGGCCCCCGCATCCCGATGACGGTCGGCCCGATGATCCTCGGCGCCGGCATGGTCCTCCTCGCCGGGGTTGATCAGGGTGATGATTACCTGAGCGCGATCCTGCCCGGCGTGGTCGTCTTCGGGGTCGGGATGACGATCTTCGTCGCCCCGCTCACCGCGGCCGTGCTCGGCGCGCTGCCCGACGAGCGGGCCGGGATCGCCTCCGCGGTCAACAACGCGGCCGCGCGCTTCGCGCAGCTTCTGGCGGGCGCTGCCCTGCCGGCGGCGGCGGGACTCGGGGCCGCAACCGCGGTAGGCCCCGGCGAGTTCGCCGACGGCTACCGAACGGCGATGCTGATTGCGGCCGGGATCGCGGTGCTCGGCGGGGTTATCTCCTGGGCGACGATCCGGCGCGGGGAGCGCCGGGCGCCGCGCCACCCGAGCCCGAGCCAGGCCTGCACCTCGTGCCCGCCTTCAGAGGCCGAGCGGCCCGCGGTCGCGGCAGCCGAGGCCAGCTGAGGGTGAGGACTGCAGAACGCTGTCACGCGGGGCTTGTTTAAGCCGCAGGTGGGGCTTGGTTGCCCCCAGCCTCGCCGCTGTTTGTTTGCGGCGCTTTTCGGTTGTTTCGGATAGCGCTTGCGGTGGTTCGGACAACCATTTCAGGACTCCGATTATCGCCCGATCGAAAAGGCCGCCATTTGCGGGTATTCATGCCGGAGGAGGGACTCGAACCCCCGACACGCGGATTATGATTCCGCTCCGCGCGCTTCCGGCGTTTGCGGCTCCTCGGCTTTTGCCCTGCAAGTAAGCCAGTTCTAGCGATCTAGGGACGAGCTCGCTTGCGGGCGTTCGCTGGTCTTGTGTTGTCCAGCTGTTGTCCGATCAGAGGCGGTGGGCGCCCGGCGCGAACCGACGCGGGCGACGACAGGGCCGCCCGGGTTGCAGCAAATCAGCCGGTCGTCAAGAAGGCCCGCGTTGAGGCATTCGCGCCCCCGGACTAACCTCGCGCCAGTCGGGCGCATCCGGCTGGGGCCGGAAGGTCGCTGAGAGGGCGAGCGTCGGACCACTGGGCATCCGCCCGACCAGAATTGAGGACGCATGGCAACACCTGATTCAGCGCGTTCGGCGCGGGAAGCAGTAGCGCCGGCGCCTCCTGTCAATGGCAAGTGCTATCTCGACGTAAGACTGCCGGCGCATTTTGTCGTGGAGTCGTTGACGGCCGCGGGTACAGAGATCGGCCCGCATAGCGAGCTGACCCGGGATACGATTTGGTCATGGCGACGGCGACTGTGACCTCGACTGACCGGAGGCGTTCGCCGAGGTCGCGGGGTGTTTCCGAAGCGAGCGGCGGGGCCGTTCCCGTTGAGGAGTTCGCGTCTGCCTGCGCCGGGAGGTCGGAGCAGACTGCCCGCAGCGACCCTTCGGCGACCAGGGCGCTGGGCAGCCGCGGTCTCGGTCATCCCGGCCGGCGTTAGATTTCGCAGGCGATGAGTGTCACAAAGCGCGCGATCTCGGCTCTGTTGCGTTCGCAGCGCGCCGTTTAGGAGGATCGAATGACTTCAGAAGCACGACTCGAGCCTGTCGAGTCCGGCCTCACGCCCGTAACGCCGGGTTGGTTCGTAGTCAATGCCGGAGAGGCCGCGTGGATGAACAACGAGAAGACGCAAGCCTGCTGCATCTTCGAGTCCGACGACTTCGTCTTGCGCGGTCGACCGGATCTCACCGAGTACGTCAAGCCCGGCGCGGGATTCGCTCTACGCGTCCTTCGGCCAGGGCGTCCCGCCGACGCCTATCACGCGGAGTCGGTGCAGGAGGACTTCCTCGTGCTGGTGGGCGAGTGCCGGCTGATCATCGAGGAGGAGGAACGCCACCTCCGGGCCTGGGATTTCGTGCACTGCCCACCCGGTACAGCCCACACCTTCGTTGGAGCGGGCGACGGTCCGTGCGTACTGCTGTGCGCCGGGAACCGCGACCCGAGCGAGGCTTTCTGGCGCGTGTACAAGCGCTCGGATGTCGCCCTGCGCTACGGCGCGAGCGTCGAGCTGGAGACGAGCTCGGACGCCGAGGCAAACGGGCGGTGGCGAGACCACTGGCGCGTCGAGCGCCCGGAACGCTGGAGCGAGCTGCCGTGGGCGGCTTCGTGATCGCCGGCGGCGGGTCACGCTGATCTCGGCGGCTCGGCTGCCGCGCCATAAGGGCCGCAATCGAAACGCCAACCCCTCACCACGCGAGCGAGGACCGTCGTCAGGTGATGCCGGAGGAGGGACTCGAACCCCCGACACGCGGATTATGATTCCGCTGCTCTAACCAGCTGAGCTACTCCGGCGGGGCGGTGAATCGTAGCGGCGCGGTGCGGGGCGGACGCGGCGCTTTTCGGCTACGGGTGCGGGTGCTCGCCGAGAACGCCAGCGCCCTCGGTTCCGGCGACCCGAAGCAGCGCCTCGAGCTCGCCGACCTCGACCTCGATCGTCTCGCCGGTGCTCTCGATCACGCGGGGCGCCTCGCCGGGGACGAGCACCTCGGCGACGGGCGCCGCCACCTCGACCGCGTCCGAGCCCGGCGCGGCGACGCCGGCCTGGAGGTTCAGCCTCGCGCCCGAGGCTCCCCACTCGAGCGACATCTGCCCGCTGAGGCGCGGCCCGAGCGAGCCGATCACCACCATCCCGGCGCCGAGGACGATCAGCGGGATCGTCAGCGCCGAGGCCTCGCCGAGCACGGCGGCGATCACGACCAGCGCGGCGCCGAGCGCGCCGACTCGGAGCCCGCGGCGGGTGCCGAGCTCGCGGGCGACGGCGCTGGCGGCGCGACCGATCTGCTCGAGCGCCATGTGCACGCCGCTCGCCCCGTTCCCGTCCGTCCTCGCCCGCTCTTCCTCGGCCATCCCGGCTCCTCGCTCGCTCGAAGGGTTCCGCCCACCAATTCGCGCTGTCGAAGACTCGTCCTCCCGCGCGCGCCACCCACTTAGCGATTGCAGCCGACCGTGCGAGGATGGCGGTGGATGCCGAGCCCCGAGTCACTGCGCCTGAACGAGATCCTCAGCGGTGGCTCGAAGTCGACCGGGATGACGCTCGCCGACCAGCGCGCCGCGGGCGAGCATCAGGAGGACCTGACCTCGGAGCCATCCGGGGTCGAGTACGAGGACGTCGGCGAGCTCGGCGGCTTCTGGGCCTTCCCCGGCGGTGAGGAGCGCGGCGGCACGATCCTCTACCTGCACGGAGGCGGCTACGTCCTCTCCTCGCCGCACGCCCGCCGCAAGGCCGCGGGCCATCTCGCCAACGCGAGCGGCACCCGCGTGCTCGTCCCGCACTACCGGCTTGCGCCCGAGCACCCGTTCCCGGCGGCGGTCGAGGACGCCTGCGCCGCGGTCGAGTGGCTCGCCGAGGGCGGGCGCGCCCCAGCCAAGTTGATTCTCGCCGGGAGCTCGAGCGCCGGGGGGCTCGCGCTGGCGACGATGCTGAGGCGCCGCGAGCAGGGCGGCGATCCGCTCGCCGGCATCGTCGTCGTCTCGCCGTGGGTAGACCTCGCCTGCACCGGCGAGTCGCTTCGCCGAAGCGGCGACCTCGTGATCACCAAGCAGTCGCTGCTGCGGATGGCGAGCCAGTACCTCGACGGCGCCGACTCGAAGGACCCGCTCGCCTCGCCCCTCTATGCCGACCTCACCGGCGCGCCGCCGCTGCTCGTCGTCGTCGGCGGCGAGGAGGCGCTGCTCGACGACTCGATCCGGCTCGTTCGGGCCGCCGCGATTGCCGGGGTCGACGTGACCCTGCGGGTCGGCGCCGGGATGCAGCACAGCTTTCCGACCTACGCCGGCTTCATCCCCGAGGCCGACGCGGCGATCGCGCTGATCGGCGCCTGGGCGCGCGAGCGGCTCGGTTGAGCGCGACCCGCCGTCGCTAGTCGATCCACCAGTCGGAGAGGATCTCGCCGTCGCTGCGATCGCGCGGGCCGAAGGCGAGCAGCTCGATCCCCTCGGACCCGCCCTCGAACTGGCGAATCACCCCCGCGGAAACGCGGAGCGCGTCGCGCTCGGTGATCTCGACGATGTCGTCGTCGAGCTTCACCCTCCCCGATCCGCTGAGGACGACATAGATCTCCTCGACGTTCTCGTGGCGATGGGCGAACGCCTGCCGGGTGTCGGGGTTGATCGTGTGGAGGCTCACCCCGGTCTGCTCGACGGCCAGGTCCTCGTTCGCGAATCGCGCCGCTCCGATCGCTCCCAGGCCGTGCTCGGCGGCGCGATCGCTTACCTCGGTCAGCTTCTTGATCGTGAATGGCGTCATCCCCTGCCTCCATCTCATGGTTGCTCTTGGCCCCCGACGGCGAGCCTAGCGATGCCAACAGGCGCGCCGATTCCGTCGCCCGGCGCTCGGTAAGTTGATCCGATGAACGATCTCGAACGAGCCGTGGCCGCTTCTGTCCGCGACTGCCTCGCCGTCCGCGAGGGCGAGGAGGTGCTCGTCGTCTGCAACCCGGCGACGCTCGGCCTCGGCGAGCGCATGCGCGCCGAGGCGGGCGAGCTCGGCGCCGACGCGGTCCTGGCGCTGATGGCCGAGCGCGCCTCCCACGCCGGCCGAGCCGCCGGCGACGATCGCCGCGGCGATGGAGGCCGCCGACGTCGTCCTCGCGCCGACCGTCCAGTCGCTCTCGCACACCGCCGCGCGCAAGGCCGCGACCGAGGCCGGGGCGCGGATCGCGACGCTGCCCGGCGTGACCGAGGAGATGCTCGCCCGGGTGATGAGCGCCGACATGGCGGAGCTGCGGCGCCGCGGCGAGCGATCGCCGAGACGCTGACCGCCGCGGCATCGAGGCGCGGATCACCTGCGCGCAACGGCTCCGACCTCCGGCTCGGCCTCGAGCGGCCGCAGCGGCGATCCCCGACGCCGGCGACCTCAGCGCCCCGGGCGCCTTCGGCAACCTGCCCTGCGGCGAGGGCTTCATCGCCCCGCTCGAGGGCGGCTGCGAGGGCGACGCTCGTCGTCGACGGGACGATCGCCGGCGTCGGCCGCGTCCGCCGAGCCGGTCGAGCTGACGGTCGAGGACGGGCACCTCGTCGACGCGACGCGGCGCCGAGGGCGCGCGCCTGCTCGAGCTGCTGACCGCACGCACGGCGACGACGGCACCAACCGTCGCCGAGCTCGGGATCGGCACCAACGAGAAGGCGATCCTGACCGGCAACATCCTCGAGGACGAGAAGATCCTCGGCACCGCTGCCACGTCGCCTTCGGCGCCTCGGCGGCGATCGGCGGCACGATCCAGGTGCCGGTCCACCTCGACTGCGTGGTCATGCGAGCCGACCGTCGCGGTCGACGGCGAGCGAGGTCGTCCGCGACGGCGAGCTGCTGCGTCTGAGCGGCGCAGCGCGATGCTGCTCGCGGTCCCCAACGTCTCCGAGGGCCGCGACGCCGCATCGGATCGAGCGCGATCGCCGCGGCGTTCGCCGCCGACGCCGAGCTGCTCGACCGCCACACCGACCCGATCCACAACCGCACCGTCTTCACCCTCGCCGGCGAGCCGAGCCGCTCGCCGCGCTCGCCGCCGGCGCCGCCGCGCGGCGATCGAGCGGATCGACATGGCGCGCCACGTCGGGCGCCCACCCGCGGATCGGCGGCGCTCGACGTCTGCCCGATCGTCTGGCGCCGCCGAGGAGCAGCGCGAGCACGCCGCGCGCACGCGGCGCGCGACGTCGCCGAGGCGATCGGCGTCGCTCGGGGTGCCGGTCTTCCTCTACGGCGAGCTGGCGAGCGCGCCGAGCGCCGCGAGCGCGCCTACTTCCGGCGCGGCGGCCTCGACGAGCTCGGCCGGCGCGATGGCGAGCGGCGAGCTGCGCGCCCGACCTCGGGCCCGCCGAGGCCGCATCCGACGCGCCGGGGCGACCCTGGTCACCGCGCGCCCGCCGCTCGCCGCCTTCAACGTCGAGCTCGACAGCCCCGAGCTCGAGATCGCGGCGCGGTCGCCGCCGAGCTGCGCGAGTCCGGCGGGGGGCTGCCCGGCGTGCGGGCGATCGCGGTCGATCTCGACGGCCGCGCCCAGGTCTCGATCAACGTCCACGACCCGGTCGCGGTGCCGCTCGCCGCGCGTGGTCGAGCGCGTCCGCGGACTCGCCGCCGAGCACGGCGCCCGCCCGGTCGAGGCCGAGCTGGTCGGGCTGGTTCCCGAAGCGGCGCTCGCCGGCTACCCGGACGACGTCCCGATCCGCGGCTTCGACCCGGATCGCCACGTGATCGAGGCGGCGCCTCGCCGAGGGCTGACGCCGCCTGAGCGCTCGCAGACTATCCTGCGGCCGATGGCCCAGACCAAGAAGAAGCGACGCAACGCAAGCACCGCGGCACCCAGGGCGGCGGGATCGACCGCCGCGGGCGCGGCGGCCGGCCGCAGACCCGCGAGGAGGCGCGCGCACAGGCGCGGCGCCGCTCGCGCAGTAGCCGCAACGAAGCGACGCCGCCGCCGACCTGGCGCGAGCGCCGTCAACCGCGGCCTGATCGGCGCGGTCGATCTTCTTCGGCCTCACCGTGCTCCTGTTCGGCAAGACGGTCGGCGAGGCGCTCGCCCTCTCGCTGGTGATGCTCGTCTTCTACATCCCGCTCGGCTACTACATCGACCGCTTCTTCTAGCGCCGGCGCCGGCTGCGCGAGATCGCCGAGCGCCAGGCGCAAGCAGGCGCGCCGCGGCGGCTAGGCCCAGGGCGCAGCCGCTAAGCTCGCAGCGATGGACGTCCGCATGCTCACCGTCGGCCCGGTCGCCGAGAACTCCTACATCTTCCGCCGCGACGGCTCCGCCGACGGCGCTGATCGTCGATCCCGGCGACGAGGCCGAGCGGATCCTCGCGCGCGATCGAGCGAGCTCGGCATCGAGGTCGAGGCGATCCTGCTCACCCACACCCACTTCGACCACATCGGCGCGGTCGCCCCGGTCGCGCGGGCGACCGGCGCCCCCGTCTACTGCCCGGAGATCGAGGTCCCGGTGCTCGCCGACATCATGGCCTACGTCCCCTGGCCCGGATTCGGCCCGTTCGAGAGCTACGACGCCGACGAGACCGTCGCCGGCGGCGAGAAGCTCGAGCTCGCCGGGCTGCGAGATCGACGTGCATCTTCACGCCCGGCCACAGCCCCGGCCACGTCACCTACGCGATCCGCGAGCGAGAGCGCGCTGTTCTCCGGCGACGTCCTCTTCCAGGGCTCGGTCGGCCGGGTCGACCTGCCCGGCGGCGACTGGCCGACGCTGCTCGAGAGCATCCGCGCGCTGGTCGAGGGCTTTCCCGAGGAGACCGTCGTCTATCCCGGGCACATGGGCATGACGACGCTCGGCGCCGAGCGGGCGACCAATCCCGTTCCTCGCCGAGCTCACCGGCTAGCGCCTCGCGCGGTCCGCGCGCGGCGACCTACGCTCGGCGCCGATCATGGCCAGAGATCAAGGCCCCGAGGGGCACCTTCGACATCCTGCCCGAGGATGCGCCGCGCGCGCGAGCGTCTTCGAGCGCCGCGGCGGCGATCTTCGACGCGCCGGCTACGGGCGGATCGAGACGCCGGCCTTCGAGGAGACCGAGCTGTTCGCGCGCGGGGTCGGCGAGGCGACCGACATCGTCCACAAGGAGATGTTCACCTTCGACGACCAGGGCGGGCGCGAGCTGACCCTGCGCCCCGAGGGCACCGCGCCGATCTGCCGCGCCTACGTCGAGCACGGGATGCACAAGCTCCCGCAGCCGGTGAAGCTCTGGTACTCGGGCCCGTTCTTCCGCCACGAGCGCCCGCAGGCGGGCCGCTTCCGCCAGTTCCACCAGATCGGCGCCGAGGCGATCGGCACCGAGTCGCCGCTCGCCGACGCCGAGATGATCGTGCTGCTCGACGACCTGCTGCGCGGCCTCGGCGTCCCCGGGGTCCGAAGCTGCGGCTCGGCAGCCTCGGCTCGCCTCGCGGCGCGCGCCGCCTACCGCGAGGAGCTGCGCGAGTACCTGCGCGCGCACGAGGACGAGCTCTCCGACGGAGGTCCGCGCGCGGATCGACATCAACCCGCTGCGCGCCTTCGACTCCGATCACGAGGGCACCCGGGCGGTGATGGCCGAGGCGCCGCGCTGCTCGACCGCCTCGACGACGACGACGCCGAGCACTTCGAGGCGGTGCGCGCGCTGCTCGACGCGGCCGGGGTCGCCTACGAGCTCGACGGCACCCTGGTCCGCGGCCTCGACTACTACACCCGCACGGTCTTCGAGTTCACCTGCGACGAGCTCGGCGCGCAGTCGGCGCTCGGCGGCGGCGGCCGCTACGACGGCCTGATCGCGCAGCTCGGCGGCCCGGCGACGCCGGCGGTCGGCTGGGCGGCGGGGATCGAGCGGATCCTGCTCGCGCTCGACGCCGAGTCGCCGCCGCGCCGCGACTCGACGTCTTCGTCGTCGCCGCCGAGGCCGACGCGCGAGCGCGCCTTCGCGCTCGTCGGCGAGCTGCGCCGCGCCGGGCCTCTCGGCCGAGCTCGACCTCGCCGGGCGCTCGGTGAAGGGGCAGATGAAGCAGGCCGACCGCGTCGGCGCCGCCCTCGCGCTGATCCTCGACGGAGACGGCGGCGACGGCTCCGCGACATGAGCGCGGGCGAGCAGCGCGACGCTCGACCTCGCGGTCGCGCTCGACGCGATCCGCGACATCAAGCGCCGCCTCAGCGGACGATGACGAGGACGAGGGATCGAGCGAGCGGGAGAGTTCCCGGCGCTGCGGCGCGAACGCTACCGCGACACCTGGTGCGGCCAGGTGCTCGCCGACCGGGTCGGCGCCGAGGTCCGCGTCGCCGGCTGGGTCCACCGCCGCCGCGACCACGGCGGGCTGATCTTCATCGACCTGCGCGACCGCACCGGCCTCGTCCAGCTCGTCTTCGACCCCGACGAGTCCGGCGAGGCCCTCGAGCTCGCCCACAAGCTGCGCGCCGAGGACGTGCTCAGCGTCGAGCGGCGCGGTCGTCGAGCGCTCGCCGGAGACGGTCAACCCCGAGATGCCGACGGGCGCGGTCGAGGTCCGCGTCGGCGAGGCGACGCTGCTCGCCGACGCCGAGACGCCGCCGTTCGAGATCGAGAGCTTCTCCGGCGAGGTCGGCGAGGAGACGCGCCTGCGCTACCGCTACCTCGACCTGCGCCGCGAGCGGATGCGCGAGGCGATCGAGCTGCGCCACCGGGTGACGCAGCGCGATGCGCGAGTTCCTCGACGCCGAGGGCTTCCTCGAGATCGAGACCCCGATCCTGACCCGCTCGACCCCCGAGGGCGCCCGCGACTTCCTCGTCCCCGCGCCGCCGCCAGCAGGGCTCCTTCTACGCGCTGCCGCAGTCGCCGCAGCTCTTCAAGCAGCTGCTGATGGTCGCCGGCTTCGAGCGCTACTTCCAGATCGCCGCTGCTTCCGCGACGAGGACCTGCGCGCCGACCGCCAGCCCGACTTCACCCAGCTCGACATCGAGATGTCGTTCGTCGAGCGTCGAGGACGTGCATCGACGCTCAACGAGCGGCTGATCGCCGCGCGTGCTCGGCGCCGTCGGCGGTCCCGAGCGTCGAGCTGCCGATGCCGCGGATCGCCCTACGACGAGGCGATCGCCCGCTTCGGCACCGACAAGCCCGACCTGCGCTTCGGGCTCGAGCTGGTCGAGCTCACCGACGCTGCTGCCGCGAGACCGAGTTCAAGGTCTTCCGCGGCGGTGATCGACGGCGGCGGCGTCGTCAAGGGGCATCAACGCCGGCAAGCGCGAGGTGCCGCGCTCGGAGCTCGACGGCCTGATCGCCGAGGCCCAGGAGCTCGGCGCGAAGGGCCTCGTCTGGGCGTTCCGCGAGGGCGACGGCTGGCGCTCGCCGACCGCGAAGTTCCTCTCCGACGACGAGCTGGCGGCGCTCAACGCGGCGCTCGGCGCCGAGGAGGGCGACCTGCTGCTGCTCGTCGCCGACCAGCCCGCGGTCGCGAACGCGGTGCTCGGCGAGCTGCGCGCTCGACCTCGCCGAGCGCTTCGAGCTGATCGACCCGACGGCCGCACGCGTTCTGCTGGATCGTCGACTGGCCGCTGTTCGAGTGGAACGAGGACGAGGAGCGCTGGGACCCGCTCCATCATCCGTTCACCGCGCCGGACGGCGAGTTCGACCCCGAGCAACCCGGGCGCGGCCCGGGCGCTGGCCTACGACGTCGTCTGGAACGGCCAGGAGATCGGCGGCGGCTCGATCCGGATCTCCGACCCCGAGCTCCAGGCAGCAGGTGCTCGGCGGCGTCGGGATCGACGCCGAGGAGGCCGAGGCGCGCTTCGGCTTCCTGCTCGAGGCGCTTCGCTACGGCGCGCCGCCGCACGGCGGCATCGCCTACGGGCGTCGACCGGATCGTCCGCGGCTGACGCCGGCGCCGACTCGATCCGCGACGTGATCGCCTTCCCGAAGACCGCCTCCGGCGCCGACCCGCTGACCGGCGCGCCGGCGCCCGTCGACGAACAGCAGCTCCGCGAGCTCGGCCTGGTCGTCCGCGCGCCGCGCCCGAACCCGTAGGGCGCGCTCCGCACGCACGGTCCAGCGCCTGGGCCGCTCGGCGGCAGCGGGGCGTGGACTCTCGCGGGCCGCGGCTGCGGCGAGCGGACCTCGCGCGGGCGCTCGGCGGCGGCGGGGCGTGGACTCTCGCGGGGCGCTCGGCGCCGGCGAGGGTGGACGATCGCGGGCCGCGCTCAAGCGTTTCGCCCTGCGAGCCGAAATGAGTGCTGGGCGCCCGGTGGCCCCGATCTTCGTTGCTAATCTCGAAACAAGGGCTCGAGCTTGTACGCCAGCCGCTCAAATTGTGAACCAACACAATCGCCTTGGGAGTCATCGTCCGGTAGCGCGCTGGTCGTAGCGCCGGCAGACACCCACCTGTTTCATCAGGTTCGCAGGCAGAGCGGTAACGGCAAGCTGGAGCCCTTTTTCTACGCCGCCTCCGGGGGCCGGAGATGAGGAGGGCGCTGAACGAGAACCCGGTCGCCCAGGTCGTCTTCATCGGCATCCTGGTGATCGTCGTCGGCTTCCTGTTCGTCACCCGGATCGCGGCGGGCGAGGAGGAGGCAGCGGCTCCCGCCGAGACGGCGAGCGCCGCGCCGACCCTCCCCGCCAGCACCGCCGCCGCCACGGCCGCGCCCGTGCCGAGCGGCGCGCCGGCCGTGCCCGTCGGCCCGAGCCAGGGCTTCGTCGCCGGCCCCGGCCTCCCCGCCGACGTGGTCAGGGCCTATAGGGCCGGCAAGACCGTCGTCCTGCTGATCGTCCGCGAGCGCGGGATCGACGACCGCAAGGTCGAGGCCGCGCTCGAGAGCGCCCGCCGCTCGGGCGGCGCCGAGGTCGCCCTGTTCGTCACCCGCGCGAAGGCGATCGCCAGGTACTCGCGGATCACCCAGGGCGTCGAGGTCGAGCGGGTGCCGGCGATGGTCGTGATCAGCCCGAAGAGGCTCACCGAGGGCGAGCTTCCCGAGGCCAGCGTCAGCTACGGCTACCGCGGCGCCGCCTCGATCGCCCAGGCCGTCCGCGACGCCAACTACGCCGGCCGCGACGACCTTCCCTACTTCCCCGGCTAGCGTCGTACCCGGCGTGATCCGGTGCGAGCGGCCGCGAGGCGCCGATCAGCGAGGCGAGCGTGAAGAAACCCACCGTGGGGGTGGGATTCTTCACGCTCGTGGCGACGGGGGCGGCGGCGCTCGCGCGCGGGGGCGGTGGCGCTCAACGCACCGGGGGGCGCTCTACCCTTGGAGAGGCGATGGACGGCGAGGCGATCGAGCACTACCTGAGCGACCGCAGCAGGCACGGCCCGGCGCCCGCCGGGGCCTTCAGCGGCTCCGCGGGCGGCGCTCCGTGCGGCGATCTCGTTCGCGTCTCGATCGCGCTCGCCAAGGGGCGGATCGCGGCGGTCAGCTTCGGCGCCGAGGGCTGCGCGAGCGCCCGCGCGGCGGCCGCCGCCCTCGCCGAGGAGATCGAGGGCGCGGCGCTGCTCGAGGCGGCGCTGATCGGGCCCGACGACGTCGCCGGGCTGCTCGGCGGGCTCGGCCTCGAGGGCCGCCACGCGGCCGATCTCGCCGCGGACGCGCTTCACCGCGCGCTCGGCGCGGCTGCCGCCTCCGGAGAGGTCCTCGCCACGGCCCCGAGCGCCGGCGAGCGAGTGCTGGTCGCGCTCAGCGGCGGCGTCGACTCGGCGGTGGCGGCGCTGCTCGAGCGTGAGCGCGGCGCCGAGGTCGTCGCCGTGACGCTGAAGCTCTGGGCCGATCGGCGCACCGACCAGGCGAAGAGCTGCTGCTCGCCGCTCGCCGTGATCGGCGCCCGGCGGGTCGCCCACTCGCTCGGGATCCCGCACCTCACCCTCGATCTCGAGAGCGCCTTCCGCGAGCGGGTGGTCGGCGCCTTCGTCGCCGGCTACCGGGCGGGGGAGACCCCGAACCCGTGCGTGCTCTGCAACGGCGACCTGCGGATCGACGCGATGATCGCGCTCGCCGACCGGCTCGGCTGCGACGGCGCTCGCCACCGGTCACTACGCGCGGATCGCCGACGACGGCGACGGACCGCTGCTCGCGGCCGCCGCCGACCCGGCCAAGGACCAGACCTACATGCTCGCCGGGCTCGCGACCGACTCGCTTCGCCGGCTGCGCTTCCCGCTCGCCGAGCTGCGAAAGGCGGAGGTCCGCGAGCGCGCCGCCGCCGCCGGGCTCGCGGTCGCCGGCAAGGCCGAGAGCCAGGACCTCTGCTTTCTCGCCGGCGAGGGCAAGCGCTCCTTTCTCGGGCGCCAGGGCGGCCTCGCGCGAGCGCCCCGGAGCGCTTCGCGACCGCGCCGGCAACCGGCTCGGCGAGCATCGCGGCCACCACCTGTTCACCGTCGGCCAGCGTCGCGGCCTCGGCGTCTCCGCGCCCCGAGCCGCTCTACGTGCTCGAGACCGACGCCGAGTCGAACACCGTCGTCGCTCGGAGAGCGCGAGGAGCTGGCGCGCCGAACCGTGGCGCTGCGCGGCGCGACCCTGCACCGAAGCGGCGCCCGGGTCGACGCGGTCCGCCTCCGCTACCACTCGCGCTCACTTCCCTGCGCGCTTCCCGGGGTCGGCGCCGGCGATCACGCGGAGCTCGAGCTGCGCCTCGGCCGAGCCCGCCTACGGCGTCGCCCCCGGCCAGACCGCCTGCCTGCTCGCCGGCGACCTCGTAGTCGGCCGGGCGACGATCGCATGAGCGGTCCCCGGGTCGAGCTGCTCTGGTGGGAGGGCTGCCCCTCTCATCCGCGGGCGCTGGCCGAGCTGCGCGAGGAGCTCGCCGCTGCCGGCCTCGACCCCGGGGCGGTCGAGGTGATCGAGATCGAGACCGGGGAGGAGGCGAGCGAGGAGGGCTTCGTCGGCTCGCCGACGATCCGGGTCGACGGCATCGATGTCGCCCACCCCGGCACCGAGCCGGCCGGGCTCACCTGCCGGATCTACCGGCTTCGCGACGGGCGGATCTCCCCGGTCCCCGACCGCGAGGACCTTCGCGAGGCGCTCGCTGCGGCGAGGGCGCGCGCCGGGGCGGGCGGCTGAGATGGGCAGCGGCAAGCCGACGATGGTCGGAGAGCCCGCGCCCGCGCTCGAGCTGCCCGACACCGCGGGCGAGCTCCGCGCGCTTCCCGGGCCGGGGGAGAGCCCCGCGTGCGTCGTGGTTTGGACCTGCAACCACTGCCCCTACGCGCTCGCCTGGCACGACCGGATCGCCGACGCGGCTCGCGACTACTCCGGTCGCGGGGTGCGCTTTCTCGCGGTCAACTCGAACGACGCCGAGCGCTACCCGCGCGACTCGCTCGCCGCGATGCGCGAGCGGGTCGAGGCCGAGGACTGGCCGTTCCCCTACCTCCACGACGAGAGCCAGGCCGCGGCGCGCGCCTGGAACGCGCAGGTGACCCCGCACCTGTACGTCCTCGACGACGAGTTGCGGATCCGCTACGAGGGCGCGCCGGACGCCGACCACATGTCGCCGGCCGAGAACGCCGCCTGGCTGCGCGCCGCGCTCGACTCGCTGCTCGCCGGCGAGCAGCCCGAGCTCGCCGCGAGCGAGCCGGTCGGCTGCTCGATCAAGTGGAAGTGAGCGGCGGCCGCCGACCCGCCGCCGCCGCCCCCTCTACCTAGACTCAGGCGACGATGAGATCCGACGAGATCCGCGAGTCGTACCTCTCCTTCTTCGAGGAGCGCGAGCACCTGCGCCTGCCCTCGGCCTCGCTGGTGCCCGCGCCCGAGGACACCTCGACCCTGCTCACGGTCGCGGGGATGCAGCCGTTCAAGCCCTACTTCCTCGGTCAGGAGGAGCCGCCGGCGCCGCGGATCTGCACCGTCCAGCGCTGCTTTCGCACCCCCGACATCGAGGAGGTCGGCAAGACCCGGCGCCACCTGACGTTCTTCGAGATGCTCGGCAACTGGAGCTTCGGCGACTACTTCAAGGACCAGTCGATCGCCTGGGGCTGGGAGCTCTCGGTCGGCGACTTCGGCTTCGACCCGGAGAAGATCTGGGTGACCGTGTTCGCCGGCGACGAGGAGCTCGGCCTCGGCCCCGACGAGGAGGCGATCGAGCTCTGGCGCTCGCAGGGGATCCCGGAGGAGCGGATCGTCCGCCTGCCGCGCTCGGAGAACTTCTGGCAGGCCGGCGCCGACCGGTCCCTGCGGCCCGTGCTCGGAGCTCTACATCGACCGCGGCGCCGAGTTCGGCGGCGAGGAGCTGCGTCCCGGCGACGACGACCGACCGCTACCTCGAGTACTGGAACCACGTCTTCATGACCTACGACCTCGCGCGAGGACGGCTCGCTCACCGAGCTGCCGAAGCGGAACATCGACACCGGGCTCGGTCTCGAGCGGATGGCGATGATCCAGCAGGGCGTCGACTCGGTCTTCGACACCGACGGCTTCACGCCCGCTGATCGAGCTCGCCGAGGAGCTTTCCGGCGAGCGCTACGGCTCCAGCGAGCGGGTGACCACGGCGATGCGGATCATCGCCGACCACAGCGCGGCGCGGTCAACCTGATCGCCGACGGCGTCGTCCCCTCGAACGAGGATCGCGGCTACGTGCTGCGGCGGATCATGCGCCGGGCGATTCAGCAGGGCCGCGCGCTCGGGCTCGAGCCGCCGTTCCTGGGCCGCTTCGCCGAGCGGGTGATCGAGCTGATGCGCGACGCCTACCCGCAGCTCGAGGCCGAGCGCGAGACGATCGAGCGCTGGGTCGGCGACGAGGAGGAGAGCTTCGGCCGCACCCTCGACCGCGGCACCGAGCTGCTCGGCCGAGCTGATCGCCGAAGCCAAGCGATCAGGGCACCTCGTGGATCGACGCCGAGGACGCCTTCCGCTCCACGACACCTACGGCTTTCCCTACGACCTGACCCGCGAGCTGCTCGCCGAGCAGGCGCTCGCGGTCGACGACGAGGGCTTCGAGGAGCTGATGGAGGAGCAGCGCGAGCGCGCCCGCTCCGGCGCCGCCGGCGCGGGCAAGGACCGCCACGGCGAGGTGATCAGCTTCGTCGGCGCCGCGCCGCCGACCCGCTTCGTCGGCTACGAGGAGCTCGAGCGCGCAGACCAGCGTCGCCGCCGCCGAGCCGATCGGCGAGGACGGCGCCCTGCTGGTCAAGCTCGAGGAGAGCCCGTTCTACGCCGAGGGCGGCGGCCAGGTCGCCGACTCCGGCGCGCTCGCGCTGGGACGGCGGCGAGGCGCGCGTCGACGACGTCTACCGCGTCGGCGACGACCAGGCGCTGCAGGGTGGGCTCGGGCGAGCTCGCCGAGCCGGCGTGCGGGTGACCGCGCGCGTCGACCACGGCGTGCGCCACGCGACGATGCGAAACCACACCGCGACCCACCTGCTCCACGCGGCGCTGCGCGAGCGGCTCGGCACCCACGTGCGCCAGGCGGGCTCGGCGGTGCGCCCGGACAAGCTGCGCTTCGACTTCACCCATGGCGCGCCGCTCTCCGCCGAGGAGCTCCGCGCGGTCGAGGACCGCGTCAACGAGTGGATCAAGGCGAGCCGGCCGGTGCGGGCGATGGAGATGAGCCGCGCCGAGGCCGAGACGCTCGGCGCGATGGCGCTGTTCGGCGAGAAGTACGGCGACTGGGTCCGCGTGGTCGAGGTCGACGACGTCTCGCGCGAGCTCTGCGGCGGCACCCACGTCGCCAACACCGCCGAGATCGGGATCTTCGCGATCGCCTCCGAGGGCTCGAGCGCCGCCAACGTGCGCCGGATCGAGGCGCTCACCGGGCCGGCGGCGATCGACCACTTCCGCGAGCGCAGCGACGAGCTCGAGCGAGGTCGGCGCGCTGCTCGGCGCGCCGAGGGACGCCGCTCGCGGGCCGCCCGCCGCGCCGCGGCGCAGCTCGAGGAGCTCGAGCCGCACGGTCGCCGAGCTCGGCCGGCGCGAGGCGGGCGAGGAGGCCGACGCGCTGGTCGCCGCCGCCGAGGACCTCGGCGGGATCCGGGTCGTGGTTGCGCGCGCCCAGGGCGCCGATCAGCGGGCACTGCTCGACCTCGCCGACCGGGTCAAGTCAGAAGCTCGGCGACGCCGCCGTCGTGCTCGGCGGCGCCGAGCGGCGGCAAGGTCGCGCTGGTCGCCAGCTTCACCCGGCGCGGTCGAGCGCGGCCTCTCGGCCGCGACGATCGTCCGCGAGGCCGCGCAGCTCGTCGGCGGCGGCGGCGGCGGGCGCGAGGACGTCGCGCAGGCCGGCGGCCGCGACCCCGAACGGCTCGACGAGGCGCTCGAGGCGCGCGCGAGGCGATCGCTGCCGCGCTCGAAGGCTGAGCGTCCGCCGAGGCTCCCAATAGGCTCCCGTCTCCGATGCGGATCCTGGCGATCGACCACGGCAACGCCCGCGCCGGCTGCGCGGTCTGCGACCCGAGCGAGACGATCGCCCGTCCGCTCGAGGTGATCGAGCCGCCCGACCCCGAGCAGGTCGCCCGCCTCGCCGCCGAGGAGGGTGCCGAGCTGATCGTCGTCGGGCTGCCGGTCTCGCTCGACGGCGCCGAGCGCGAGCAGGCCGAGGCCGCGCGGAGGTTCGCCGCCGCGCTCGGCGCTCGCGACCGAGCTCCCGGTCGAGACCTACGACGAGCGACTGACGACCGCGGATGGCGGCGCGAGAGCGTGCGCGCCGGGCTCGAAGGCCGCCGCGGACTCGCTCGCCGCCGCCCACCTGCTCGAGAGCTACCTGCGCTCGAGGACGGCGACGGCTGATGTCCGACGACTACGCCTGGCACGACCCGTTCGCCGACGACGAGGAGGCGCTCGAGCGCGAGCGCCGCCGGGCCGAGCGCGAGGCGCGCCGCCGCGGCGAGAAGCAGTCGATCGGCGAGAAGGTCGAGGCCGAGCGGGCGGCGGCGCGCCGGCGCGCCGCCGCGGGGCGAGCGAGCTCCGGCGCCCCCGCCGGGCGAGGCGCCCGCGGACACGGGCGAATCGGCCCCCTCCGCCGCCCCCCGCCCGAGAGACTCCCGGCGCCGCCACCGGCCGCCCGCCGGAGCGCGCCGCGGCCGCCCCGCCGACCGGGGACCTCGGCGAGGTCGCGCCGTCGAGACCGGGGCGCCCCCCGACCGCCGAGCACGGCCTCGAGCGCCCGCCGACCGCCGAGCACGGCCTCGAGCCGCCCGAGGCCCACGCCGCGCCGCCGTCGGCGCGCTCCCGCGCCGCGGGGATGGCCTCGCGCGGGATGGCGCGAGCGTCGCGCGGCCTGCCGCCGCGGCCGCACGACACCGGGCCTCGCGCCCTGCTGGTGCGGAGGATCATCGGGATCACCCTGCTGGTCGTGCTGGTCGCGATCGTCGGCTTCGGGGTCAAGAAGGTGCTCGACCAGCTCAGCGGCGACGACGACGTCTTCCAGGCGCCGGTGGAGGCGGTCAAGGTCGAGGACGTGACCGTCCCCGAGGGCCTCGATCGCACCCAGATCGCGGAGGTGGCGAAGAAGGCCGGCCTCAAGGGCAACTACGAGAAGCAGACGAAGAAGGCGCCGAAGGGCTTCGACCTGGCGAAGTACGACGCCGGCGACGCCTCCAACCTCGAGGGCTTCCTGTTCCCGGCGACCTACGAGCGTCGAGAAGAAGCGCCAAGGTCGAGCGACCTGGTCGACCAGCCAGCTCGACGCCTTCGAGGAGAACTTCGGCCAGGTCAACCTCGAAGGCGGAGTCGAAGAACCTGACCGTGTACGACGTCGTGATCATCGCCTCGATGATCGAGCGCGAGGTCCAGGTGCCCGAAGGAGCGCCCGCTGGTCGCCGCGGTGATCTACAACCGGCTCAGGCGGGGACACCGCTCGGGATCGACGCGACGATCCGCTACGAGGCTCGACAACTACGACGAGCAGCTGACCGCAGAGCGAGCTCGACGACCGAGACGCCCGTACAACACGCGCGATCAACCCCGGCCTGCCGCCGACGCCGATCGGCAACCCCGGCCTCGCCTCGATCGAGGCGGCCGCGAAGCCGGCGAAGTCCGACGTCTCTTCTTCGTCGTCAAGCCCGGCACCTGCGGCGAGCACGTCTTCACCGCCGACCGAGGCCGAGTTCGACGAGGCCGAGGCCGAGTACCAGGCGGCGCTCGCAGGCCGAGGGCGGCTCGCCGACCGACTGCTGAGCCGTGACCGCGATCGCGAGCGGCGCGCTGCGCGTGATCGTCGCGATGCCGACGCTCGCCGTCCTCGGCCAGCCGATCGCGCACTCGCGCTCGCCGGCGATGCAGAACGCGGCGCTCGCCGAGCTCGGGCTGGCGCCGCGAGTGGACGCTACGAGGCGATCGAGGTCGCGCCCGAGGAGCTCGCGCGAGCTGGTCGCGCGATCGCTCGAGGCGCAGGGCTTCGCCGGGGTCAACGTCACGATCCCGCACAAGGTGGCGGCGCTCGCGCTCGCCGACGAGGCCTCCGACGGCGGCCCGCGAGATCGGCGCCGCGAACACGCTCAGCTTCGCCGCGGCGGGCGCCATCGCCGCCGAGAACACCGACGCGCCGGGCTGCTCGCGGCGCTGCCCGAGTCGATCCGCGCCGGCAGGCGCGCGCTCGTGCTCGGCGCCGGCGGCTCGGCGCGGGCCGCGGTCTGGGCCCTGCGCGGCGCCGGGCGCCGAGGTCGACGATCTGGAACCGCACCGCCGAGCGGGCGGCCGCGGCTCGCCGACGAGCTCGGCGGCGAGCGCGGTCGGCCGAGCCCCGCGGCCGAGTTCGAGCTGCTCGTCAACGCACGACGGTCGGGCTTGGCCGAGGCAAGCGGAGCGTCCAGAGCAGGGAGGCGGGCTCAAGGCGTATCGAGCTCGTTGCCGATGCTGCTCAGAGCAACGACACGTCGTGGTGGACCTCGTCTATGGGTCGACCGAGACGCGCTCGGTGACGCTGCGCAGAGCGCGAGGGCGCCAGGTGGTCGACGGTCTCGAGGTCCTGGTCCGCCAGGGTGCCGAGTCGCTTCGGATCTGGACCGGCATGGATCCGCCGCTTGCGACGATGCGAGCCGGCCGCGCGCACCGCTGACGAGTAGGACGCTCGATGACTCCCGACAACCGCCCGACACACCTTCGGCCCGTTCCCGCGCGGCGGGGGCGAGGCCGCGGCGGCGCGGGCGCACCCGGAGGCCTCGCGACCGGCACCCCGGGGCTGACCCGGCCGCTCGGCCGCGGCAACTCCTCGCGCTTTCTCACCGACGTGATCGTCGAGCTCGGCTACGTCACCCGCGAGCGGGTCGATCAGGTGATCGCCGAGGCGCGCACCGCCGGTCGCGCCGCCCGACGAGCTGATGCGTCGAGCGCAGGCTGATCGACGCCGACCAGCTCTCGCGGGCGATCGCCGAGCGCTACGGCCTCGACCACGTCGACCTCAACGACTTCCACGTCGACATGGGCGCGGCGAACCTGGTCTCGGCGCCGACCGCCCGCCGCTACCGGGCGGTGCCGGTCGGCTACGTCGACGAAGACGCTGCTGCTGGCGATGGCCGACCCGGCCAACGTGCTCGCGATCGACGACATCCAGATGATGACCGGCCTCAACTGCCGACGTCGCGGTCGCCGCCGCCGAGCGACATCGACGCGCTGGTCAGCCGCCTGAACACGCTCGAGACCGCGGTCACCGAGGCGGTCGACGAGGACGAGGAGGCGGAGCTCGGCGCCGACGTCACCGAGCTGCGCGAGTCGGCCGACGACGCGCCGGTGATCAAGCTCGTCTACTCGATCCTCGGCCAGGCGGTCGACGAGGGCGCCTCCGACATCCACTTCGAGCCCGAGGAGAAGGACATGCGGGTCCGCTTCCGCGTCGACGGCGTGCTCTACGAGGCCGCGCGGGTGCCGAAGCGGATGGTCGCCGGCGTCGTCTCGCCGGATCAAGATCATGAGCGACCTCGACATCGCCGAGAAGCGGGTCCCGCAGGACGGGCGCGTCACGCGTCAACGTCGACGAGCAGCAAGGTCGACCTGCGCGTGGTCACGCTGCCGACCCAGCGCGGCGAGGGCGCGACGATCCGGATCCTCGACAAGGCGCAGGCGCTGCGCTCGCTCGACGACCTCGGCATGGACGGCGAGCGGCCGCGAGCGCTTCGAGTCGGCGTTCCGCCAGTCCTACGGCGCGGTGCTCGTCACCGGCCCGACCGGCTCGGGCAAGTCGACCACGCTCTACGCGGCGCTCAACGAGCTCAACGAGGTCGAGCAAGCAACATCATCACGATCGAGGACCCGGTCGAGTACCGGATCGACGGGCGTCAACCAGATCGACGTCAACCCGCAAGGCCGGGCTGACCTTCGCCACCGGGCTGCGCTCGATGCTGCGCGCCGACCCCGACATCATCATGGTCGGCGAGATCCGCGACGCCGAGACCGCGCGGATCGCGATCGAGGCCGCGCTGACCGGCCACATGGTGCTCTCGACCCTGCACACCAACGACGCTCCGGGCGCGATCACCCGCCTCTCGAAGATGGGCATCGAGTCGCTTCCTGACCGCCTCGGCGGTCGACTGCGTCGTCGCCCAGCGCCTGGCGCGGACGCTCTGCACGAACTGCAAGCGGCGCACGTGATGCCCGCAGCGCGCGCTGCTCGAGCAGGCCGGCTTCCGCGTCGGCGCCGACCTCGAGGCCTACGAGCCGGTCGGCTGCGGCCGCTGCAACGGCACCGGCTACCAGGGCCGGATCGGGCTCTACTCGGTGATGGTCGATGACGCGAGCGGATCAAGGAGCTGACGATCGCCGGCGCCTCCAGGCCGAGATCACCGCCGCCGCCCGCGAGGAGGGCATGCTGACCCTGCGCGAGGACGGCCTGCTCAAGGTCCGCGCGGGCGTCACCTCGATCGCCGAGGTCGCCCGCGTCGCCGTCTTGAGCGCGCGACGGGCTCCGGCCCGTCGCGGCTCGCGCCGCAGTGCGCCCGGAACGCCGCGCCCGTCCGCGCGCGGAACCGTCCGTCGCACCGGTCGATCCGCACCCTGCCGAGGGTCGTGAATCGACCGGCGCCTGCGGACGGGCCGCCGCTGGCGGTCGGCTGCTCGGCCTCCTGCTCGGTGGCCTTCTGGGAGACGCGACTTGCCGAAGGCGTTCCTGTCGTTGCGGTTCTGCCCGTGGCGTCGCGAACGCCTCCGGGTCCTCGGAGCGCTCGGCACGGCACTCGGCGGCGGCATCGGCGAACTCGCTCGCCTCGCTCTTCGCCTCGCTTCGCACCTTCGCGCTGACGCACTTGCCGAACGCGTTCTTACCGTTCGCGTTGGTCCCGTACGTGCTGCGAAGCCTGGCCGGATCCGCGCCCCGCTCCTCGCGGCACTCCTGCGCCGCGTTGGCGAGCGTGGTCGACGCGTCCCCGCGATGCGCGCGCTTGCAGGTCTGCATCGTGCGCTTCGGCCCGTAGGTGGCGTTGAAGGCCGCCTTGTCGGCGCGCTTCTCGGTCTGGCCGAGCTTTGCCGCGACCTGCTTCGCCTTCGGGGTGTCCTTCGTCGCCACCGCGCTCGGAGCGGCGAGCGCTGCCAGCGTCGCCGCGGCCATCAGAACGGCTGCAGCTCTCTTCACGTTCCTCCTCGATTTCAGGCCGCATTCTCGCGGTCATCTCGATCCGTCAGATGGGCCGGCCGGGCCGGGCCCTCGTGCAGACGGCATCCGCCGGCGAAAGTCAGGGACTACCTGCCGGACTCGTGCCGGTGCGTGCCCGCGGGCCCGGCCGCCGACTCGAGGGCGGGGGTGCGCGCGGTTTGAGCCCCGCGTTCCTGCGCCTGCCTAGTCGCCCGGCTGAGCGTCGGCGTTCCGCTGGGGCGCGCCGGCGCTCGAGTGCGCCGGCGGCTGCTGGGCGGTGGACGATCCGCGCTCGGCGCCCGCGTTCGCGTGCGGCGGCGGAGCCGGCCGCGCTTCCGCCGGAGTTCGCGTGCCTCGGCGGCCATTCGCCGCGGCCGCGTTCGAGTCGCCACGGCTGTCCCGGGTCGGAACGAGTGCCGTTGCCACCGGCGTTCGCGGCGCGGGGGCTCGCCTCGGCCGCTCGACGGCCGGCCGGGATGATCGTCGTTGCCTGACTTCAGCTCGGCGGCGGGCGTCACGCCGACGCTATCCGCGACGGCCTGTGCGGGCTCCGCGGAGGCGGCTAGCACCGGCCCGGACTCGAGGTCGCTCGGCCTCGGCGCTCGGGACGACCCGGTCGAGCGCCGGGACGTCGACGAGCCCCGCGTAGTCGGCGACGCCGACGCCGAGCGCGCCGACGGCCAGCGCCGAGGCCGACTTGAGCGCCAGCGCCGCCCCCGCTCCCTTGCGGCCGCGCCGAGCCCTCCCGCCCGGCGAGCCCGGCGCCGATCGCGCTCGGCCGCCCTGGCGGCGGCCGCGAGCACGCGCTCGAGACGGACGCCGCCGCAACCGCGGGGAGCGGTGGGCAGAGCGCCGAGAGCTCGCGCTCTCGCCGCTCGATCTGAAGGCGGACTCGGACAGCCCGCACAGTCGCGCAGGTGCGCGGCCACGCTCAGCGATCGCAGCGATCGCCGATCGCCGGCGATCGTCCTGCGAGCCGTCTCACACTGCATCGCCGACCCTCGGCGAGCGCAGCAGCGAGCTGCGCGCCTCGTAGGCGGCCTGTCGTGCCGCGGCGGCGCTCATCGAGAGCGCCGCACCGATCTCCTCGAATGGCATCCCGCTGAGCTCGCGCATCGTCAGCGCCGCGCGCTGGCGCTCGGGCAGCTCGTCGAGATCGGTCAACAGCTCTCGGAGCTGCCGCGCTTCGCCTGGCGTTCCTCGCCGCGCGTCGTCGGTGCCCGCTCGCGCCGACCGGGCCGCGATCCTCGTCGCGGCCGCCGGCGCGCTCCCGCGCCGGCACGTACCGCCGAGCCGGGCTCCCGCATAGCGGGCCGATCCGGCGTAGGGTGGGGTGCGAGGCGTCCACCCGGCTCAAGCATCGAGCCAAAACTGACGAAGGTGATCAAGCGATGGGACTCGACTTCGCAGACGTGTCTGACGCGGATGGTCGAGGTGCGCGCCTCCGACGTGCACCTCTCCGCCGGGCTTCGCGCCGGCGATCCGCGTCCGCGGCCAGATCGCGCCGATGGACGACTACCCGGTGCTCACGCCGCAGCACACCCGCGAGATCGTCTACTCGATCCTCAACGACGATCAGCGCAAGCGCTTCGAGAACGAGCAGCAGCTCGACTTCGCCTACGCGATCCCCGGCGTCGCCCGCTTCCGCGTCAACTTCTACTTCCAGCGCGGCGCGATCTGCGCCGCCTTCCGCCACATCCCGCACGAGATCAAGAGCCTCGAGACGCTCGGGCTGCCGGCGGTGCTCGACGAGTTCACCCGCAAGCCGCGCGGCTTCGTGCTCGTCACCGGGCCGACCGGCTCGGGCAAGACGACGACGCCTGGCGGCGATGATCGACGTGATCAACCAGGAGCGCGAGGAGCACATCCTCACGATCGAGGACCCGATCGAGTTCCTGCACCACCACCAGAAGTGCATCGTCAACCAGCGCGAGATCGGCTCCGACGCGCCCGACTTCGCCGGCGCTCTGAAGGCCGCGCTGCGCCAGGACCCCGACGTGATCCTCGTCGGCGAGATGCGCGACCTCGAGACGATCTCGACCGCGCTGACCGCCGCCGAGACCGGCCACCTCGTCTTCGCGACCCTGCACACGCAGTCGACCGCGCAGACGGTCGACCGGATCATCGACGTCTTCCCGGCCGAGCAGCAGCACCAGGTGCGGATGCAGCTCTCGATCGCCCTGCAGGGGATCGTCACCCAGCAGCTGCTGCCGACCGCCGACGGCGTCGGCGCGGGTCTGCGCCTGCGAGATCCTGATCCCGACGCCGGCGATCCGCAACCTGATCCGCGAGGGCAAGACCCACCAGATCTACTCGGCGATCCAGACCTCGGGCTCGACCGGCATGCAGACGATGGACGCCCACCTCGCGCAGCTGGTCCGCCAGGGCAAGATCACCCGCAGCTCGCCGAGCAGCGCGCCTCGGTGCCCGAGGAGCTGCAGCGGCTGCTCGGGGGCAGCGCGCCGATGAGCCGGCAGCTACCAGCAGGTCGCCGGCGGCGCTCGACCTGATCCGGGAGGGCTGAGCGATGGCCACCTTCGCCTTCAGGGCCGTCGACGTCGCCGGGGTCCCCTCGCAGGGCGAGCTCGAGGCGCCGATCGAAGTCCCAGGTCACCGAGCAGCTGCGCCAGCGCGGGCTGATCGTCCTCGACGTCACCGAGAAGCGCGAGGCGCTCAAGCTCGAGTCGCTCTTCGAGCGCTTCAAGAGCGTCAACCTGCGCGACCTCGCCGTCTTCTCGCGCCAGTTCGCGACCCTGATCGACTCCGGCATGCCGATGCTGCGCTCGCTCTACACGCTCGAGGACCAGACCGAGGACGAGATGCTCGACGAAGGCGATCGTCGGCCTGCGCCAGGACGTCGAGGCCGGCAGCTCGGTCGCCGACGCGATGGAGCGCCAGCCCGGGGTCTTCGATCCGCTCTACCGCTCGATGGTCCGCGCGGGCGAGGGCTCGGGCCGGCTCGAGCAGGCGCTCGACATGGTCGCCTTCCAGCTCGAGAAGCTCGACGCCCTGCGGCGTCAGGTGCGCTCGGCGATGATGTACCCGGCGCTGGTCTTCGGCTTCGCGATGATCGTCATGATCGTCGTCGTCGCCTTCATCGTCCCGGTCTTCGTCGGGATCTTCGAGGAGATCGCCTCCGAGAACCCGGGGGCGAGCGCCGCGCTGCCGTTCCTGACCCAGATCACGGTCAGCGCTCTCCGACTTCATCACCGGCGCTGGTTCATCGTGTTCCCCGCGCATGCGCTGCTCGACCTGTCGCCTTCTTCCGCTGGAAGAAGACCGAGCGGGGCGGCTACCAGTGGGACAAGCTGAAGCTGCGGATCCCGATGCAGATCGGCGACATCGTCCAGAAGGTCGCGCTCGCCCGCTGGTCGCGGATCTTCTCCGGCACGATCTCCGCCGGCGTGCCGATCCTGCAGGCGATCAAGATCGCCGGCGAGACCGCCGGCAACGCCGTGATCGAGCGAGGCGATGGACGACGTCTACGCAGTCGGTCCGAGCGGTGGCATCGATCGCCGCGCCCGCTCGAGAGCACGCGATCTTCCCGACGATGGTCTCCCACATGGTCGCCGTCGGCGAGGACACCGGCCAGCTCGAGCACATGCTCGCCAAGATCGCCGACTTCTACGAGGCCGAGGTCGACGCCAAGGTCAAGGCCCTGACCTCGCTGATCGAGCCGATGATGATCATCGTCGTCGGCGGCGTCGTCGGCTTCATCGTGATCTCGATGTACCTGCCGATCTTCAGCCTCTACGACAAGATCCGCTGATATATCGGGCGTGACGTTCGCGCCGTTCCTGCAAAGGACTTGATCGCATGCGCAAGCTGATCTTCTCGATGACCCGCTCGCTCGACGGCTACATCGAGGGACCCGGCGGGGGCCCCGAGTGGGCGGCGCCCAGCGAGGAGCTCCATCGGTTCCACAACCAGAAGACGAGCGAGCTCGGCCTACACCTCCTTGGACGGAACCTCTACGAGGTGATGAAGTACTGGGAGACAGCGGAGGAGACCGATCCGTCCGCCCCCGCCTACTCGCTCGAGTTCGCGCCGATCTGGAGGCAGCTGCCGAAGATCGTCTACTCGCAGACGCTCGAAACGGTCGAGGGCAACACGCGCCTCTCGCGCGGCGATCCGGTCGAGGAGGTCCGGGCCCTGAAGGAGGAGGCCGGGGCGGACATCGCCGTAGGAGGCGCAACGCTCGCGTCGACCTTGACCGAGGCCGGTCTCATCGACGAGTACCGCGTCTTCGAGTCCCCGGTTGTGCTCGGCGGCGGCAAGCCGTTCTTCGCGGGAGAAACGCCGATGGACCTCGACCTGCTCGAGACGAGGACCTTCGGCTCGGGCGTGGTCCTGCTCAGGTACGGACGCGTCACGACCTAGCCGAGGCGAATCGCGCGGAACGGGGCCGATGCACCTCGCGCGAAGCGGCAGCGAGGAGTGTCAAGCGCCGGAGTGGTCAAGCGCATCGGCAGCGGCACCCAGAATCGGGTCGGGGATACTGGGCGGACGATGTCGGAGGAGAACGTGAACATCGTGAGGGCGTTCCTCGACGCCTCGACACGACGCGACTGGACGCGAGCCGCGGAGCTGGTCGAACCGGATGTCGAGCTGCATGGGACCGTCGGCGGCGTTGGCGAGGGCCGGGTTTACCGCGGCCTGGCCGAGGTCGTCCGCGAGTACGACGAGGTCGACGGCGAGGCGTGGGAAGAGCGCCGCGTCGAACCGCAGGGGTTCCTCGACGCCGAAGACGGGGTGGTCGTGCTGTTCCATGAATACCGGCGGGGCCGAGGCAGCGGAGTCGAGTTGGAGATCGACACGGCGGCCGTCTTCAAGGTGCGCGACGGACGGGTGGTGCGCATCCAGGGGTATATGGATCCCGCAGTAGCCAAGCAGGCAGCCGGGCTGTCGGAGTAGCCCTTCGGGCTACGAGCAGCCCGGCGGCCTGCAGGGCTTCGTCGGGATCGAGGTAGTCCGTCATCCGAATCACCCTGCCCTCTCTGAACTCGATGACCCAGCCGATCGGCGATTCGACCTCGGCGCCGCTTGCCCGGCCCCGCGCGTGGAGTCCCCACTCGCCACGATTCGCTCGCCGAGGTCGCGGAGCTCCGAGAGCTCGACCTGGATCTGCGGCAGAACCTCGTCCACGTCTCGAACGAACTTCCGTAGGCCCTCGTGGCCCGATAGACCGTCGTCTCCTGACCGAACATCGCAAGGGTCAGGGGATGGATTTCCACCACGGGAACAAACGCCTCCAAGAATGCGTCGATGTCCCGCCGGTTGTAGGCCTCCGTTGCTCTCGTGAACGCCTTGACATTCTGCCCAGACATTCCACGCAGTATCTCGCCAGGCGTGCTTTCCGTGCCGACCAGGTCACCTCGTCAGAGATGGAGAGGGCGAGTCGCACGCCATAGGCTCGCCACATGGCAAGGGAAGATCGACCGCCAATCAGTCCGGAGCGGTTCTTCGCGAACGATCCTGCTGCGTATGCGCTGTACACGGCGGTGCGCAAGGCGGTGGACACGATTGGTGATGCCGGCGTGCGGGTCGGAAGGAGCCAGGTCGCATTCCGGCACCGGCGTCCCTTCGCCGCCGTGTGGATGCCCGCCCAGTACCTGCGCGGAAATACCGCGCCACTCGTGCTCACGGTGTACCTGCCTCGACGAGACCCCTCACCGCGCTGGAAGGAGGTCGTGGAGCCGACCGCCGGCCGCGGCGGGCACGAAACTTCTACAAATCGCGCAAGGGAGCAGCGAATGATGCAACTCACGCGGATTCAAATCCCTCCTTATCCGCTCGAACTATCGCCGGCCTCGCCCGCCCCAAGGTCCGCGACGTTCGGCGGTCCGGGGGCTCAAGGGCCGCCCATTCCTGTCAGCTCGTTCGTGCGCCTGTTCAGCTCGTCCCCGTCGATCTCGCCATTCTTGAACTGCTCGGCCAGCCGCATCAGCTCTTCGTGGTGTTCGAGCGCCTTCGCCTGGATGTCGGCCGTCTTGTCGCGCTGCTCCTGGGTGAGGTCGGACATCGTCCCGCCGATCATCTGCTTGATGCGGTTGGGAGCCTCGTCCCAGTGGATCTCGACGTTCTCGGGGTTCGCGCGGTCCACCGTGACGGGCAGCACCACTCCGGGCCGCGGGCGCTTGTCGGCCCTGACCATCCCCTTCCACTCGACCTCGGCTGGTTCGAGCCCTTCGGCTTCGACCACGAGTCTCAGCACACGTCGCTCGACGAGGGCGTCGACGTCATGGCGATCCTCGAGCTGCACGACCTTCGCCTGCCCGCGCACCGGATCTTGCATCGACTTGCCGCGCAGGCGGTCGAGAAATCCCATTTCGCTGAACACCCTACAGGCCAGTCAGCGCTGCTCCTCCCGCGTGAGAGCAACATCCCGCCGCAGCCGGACTACCAGATGACCGTTGCGTCGCGGCGAGCAGCGGATCGGCTTGCTGCTGCGCAACGGGCGAAGTCCAATACAGCGGCGGGCTTCTATCGAGACCGTCTGCGGACCTAGCGCGGATTTCCTTCTGCAGTGTCTTCGGACGGCCTGGTAGTCACATGAATGCTCGAGGCGCTCTGCAATCCCGACGCGGACGCCACAGCCCGTGTCGCGGTCCGCGGCGTCAAAAGCAGAAGGGCCGGTGACACGGGCATTAGGCTCCCGCCGTGGCGGTTTACCGAACAACCTTCGCGGTGGATGCGTCTGCCGAGACCGTGTGGGAGGTTCTCACCGATTTCGCTCGCTACTCGGATTGGAACCCGTCCGTGCCGTCGATCCAGGGGGAGCCACGAGCCGGCAGCACCGTTGCCTTGACTCTGGCCATGCCCGGCAAGCCTTCAGCGAAGGTGAAGGCAACACTGACCGAAGTCGTCCCAGGAGAGCGCTTGGTTTGGGATGGCAAGGTCGGTGCGGAGCGACTCTTCTCGGGCCACCGTGAGTTCCTGATCGAGCCGCAGGCCGACGGCACCGTGCTCTTCACGCACGTGGAAGACGTACGCGGCCTGCTGTTCCCGGTATTCCGCTGGTTCATGGGGGGTGCCATCCGCCACCATCACGAGAACCTGAACGACGCCATCAAGAAGCGCTCGGAGACACTTCGTTCGCTGGGCACCTAGTCCGCGACGCCTCGAGAACGACCTTCGCGCAAAGCAGAAGACGGCGCGGGGCCTCCTAGGATGCATTGGCAATGGCGTGGGGAAATCAAGAGATCGAGAATCCGGAAATCGGGGAGCGACTGCGCTTCGTTCGCACTGCGGCCGACACGCATGGTCAACTCCTCGAGACCGAGCAGTGGCTCAAGCCGGGAGGCTCAGGCGGCAAGCTGCACGTGCACCCTGAGCAGGAGGAGCGATTTGCCGTCATTACCGGGGCGCTGCGCCTCAAGATCGGACACAAAACGCAGGAGTTCGGGCCGGGCGAGACCGCCGTCGTGCCTCCGGGAAAGCCACACGTCTTCGAGAACGCCTCCCCCGAGACGACCCACTTTCGAGGAGAGGTGCGGCCGGCGCTGCGAACTGAGGAGTTTCTCGAGCGCCTCGCATCCCTTGCGCGACAGAGAGGGGCAACCCCCGAACGGCGTCTTGGCCCGATGGCTCTCGCTCCTCTGGTGTCGGAGTATCACCGTGAGGTGCGTCTGCCCTATGTACCGGTCCTCGTCCAGCGCTTGGCAATCGGTCTGCTCGCCGCAGTCGTGAGGAGGCGAGGTCGCGGTGAGCTCCCTCCATTGGCGCGGCCTGAGGGGCAGCGTTCCCCGGTAACGGAAACGGTTCCTGATCGAGGCGAGACGGCCGACTGGCGTTCGTAGTTCGCTACCGGTCACCGACTCCTGCGCGTGAAAGCAGCAGCGGTCCGTGGCGTGTTCCGGCCGGGCATGTCCTTTCCATGCAAAGCGGAGCGGCGCGGCCTCGCCGGGGTGATCACGGACCCGGGAAGCGCACCACCGCAACCCGGACCGTCTCCGCCGCGGAGCTCGGCCTGCAACCGGTGAACACCTCGGCGCTCGCCGTCAGGTTGGCCGGCTGCCCGGCGGGAAGGCTGAGCGTCTCCTCGTCACCATCCTGGTCGGGCTTCAGGGTCGCGGTCCCGTCGCTGCCCAGGAAGATGTCCTCAACCTCCTGGCCGTTGATGGGGAAGTCGATCGAAAGCCCGCAGAAGCTGCCGGCCACGACATCACCGAAGGTTCCACGTCCGGACGCGACCAGCATGTAGACGTCGTTGGCGGTCGGAGTGAACGAGGTGCTTCCGCTGAGCGTCCACGGGGCCGAAGCTCGCGAAGGCGATCGCGCCGGCGGCGATCTTCTCCGCGGACACGGACGCGTTCGCCAGCTTCGAGCCGTTGACGGCAGGGGCTTGATCGCCTTCGTCTTCACCGCGTTGGTGGCAATCGCCCGGCCCTTGACCGCGCCCTTCGCCAGGTTCTTGGCCGTGACGCCGTTCCTGGCGATGTCGCGCGACTGAAACTTGCCGGCGGCCCAGACAGCGCCGCCGGTGAGCGCCAGGAACAGCGCGATTGTCGCCGTCACGTTGGCGTAGGAAAGCCGGTTCCGCATCGATCAACCCCCTCGTTCTGAATGCCTGACCGGCCCTATCCACGCCCGGTCGCCGGATCCCCCGCCGGGGGCGGTAAACGCTGGCTGTTTCGCTCGATGCTCGCGGATGTTCTCGAGGCGGTCGAGCGAGAGAAGGCGGAGCCGGCGATCTCGCCAGGTCGCGCCCCGGAGCCGCTCAGCCGCGCTCGCTGAGCTCCCCGGTGGGCTCCGAGAGCGCGCCCTTGGCCCGCTCGGCGACCTCGATCTCACCCACCAGGCGATCGGCATCGAGCAGCCGGATCGCGAACCTGCCCGGCTCGGACGCGTAGAGGTCGAACTCGGCCGGCGAGCTCGACTCGACCGCCTCGACCTCGCCGAGCGCCGGGATCTCGACCTGGTCGAGCCGGTCGGCGGCGACCGAGAGGCGGAGCTGGTCGCCGAGCTCGATGTGGACGGTCTGCGGCTCCGCCGTCGCGTCGAGCTTGCGGACCACCAGCCGGCCCTCGCCGGGGCGGATCTCGGCGGTGGTCGCGGGCTCGGCAGCGGTCGAGGCCTCCTCGCGAGCATCGCGCTCTACCGGGACGAGCGCCGCGGCGAAGCTGGAGACCATTAGCAGCACGAGGAGGACGAAGATGAGGCGGCGGGCAGCGATGATCTGAGGCTAGCGCCGCGTATCCAGCGCACCCGAACTGGACGTCTGTTCGAGCGTCGGATCCCGCTCATCTGGGTGCCAGCCCTGATTGGCGACGGCGAGTACCTCAGGTCGGCTAAAGGTCTCACCGCCGCGCACCGATAGCTCTCCCGTAAACAGCCAGCGCCCTGGTGAACAAAGGCAAACCCGTCGCGAGGCGGAGGCGCAAAACCACGGGACTCCAAAGCAACGAGTGGAGTCAGCCGGGTTGCCACCGGGGTCAAACAGGACTCCCGAGGCAATGTCCAAGGGGCTCTGGCGCAACGCACGGGTACCTAGGAGGTTCCTCAATGCTCAACAAGCTCCGCGTCAGAGTTCAGGAGGAGAAGGGCTTCACGCTCGTCGAGCTCCTGGTCGTGATGCTGATCCTCGGCCTGCTGGCCGCGATCGCGATCCCGACCTTCTTCAACCAGCGCGACAAGGCGAAGGACTCGCAGGCGAAGGTCTCGGTTCGCACCGCCGAGACCGCCATGGAGACCTACGCGACCGACAACGGCGGCGCCTACGCCGGCGCCGATGCCGCGGCACTGCACGGCATCGAGGCCACGCTGCCGGCCGCGGGCGCGCAGGCTCCGACGATCGCCTACCCCGGTGGAGGCGTCGCCTACACGGTGACCGTCGCCTCCGAGAACACGCCGAACACGTTCTCGATCAGCCGGAACACCGACGGCACCAAGGCGCTGACCTGTGACGTCGCAGGCTCGGACGGCTGCCCGTCGGACGGCTCCTGGGACTAACCAACGGCACTCGCCCGAGCGGGCGAGCGGACATCGAGCAGAGGGCGGGCCGCCGAGGCCCGCCCTCTCTCGTTGTGCGAGCGTCGAGCGTGCTCAAGGGCCGCGGGGCGCGGGTCGATGGACAGGTGATGCCGGGGGCCGCGGACATTCGCCGATCGAGACGCTCGCTCGCCGCCGAGGGCGGCTTCGCGATGCCGACGGTGATGCTGCTCCTGCTGGCCGCGTTCAGCGTCGCCAGCATCGCCGCGGTCGCCTCGATCAGCGCCCAGAGCGGGACCGCCCGCGACCTCGGCTCGAAGAGCGCCCTCGCAGCGGCCGAGGCCGGCGCCCAGCAGGCGCTGGTTCGCTACAACGCCGCCGCGGCGAACGGCACCTGCGTCTCACCGCAGACGCTTCAGGCAGACGGCTGGTGCACCGCGGCCACCGGCGCTCCGTTCTCGGGCGGCGTGTTCACCTACTGGGTCGCCCCCGGCAACGGGGTGATCGACGTCGTCTCGCAGGGCGCCGTCGGCGGCGTCACCCGCCGGATCCACCTCACCGCCCACTCGGCCGCCGGCAGCCAGCCGTTCAACGACGCGGCGATCATCGGCCGCGACTCGATCTCGCTGGCCTCGAACTCCGACATCACCGGCGACACGAAGACCAACGGCGACATCAACCTCGCCGGCTCCTCCTCGGTGTTCATCTGCGGCAACGCCCAGGTCGGGGTCGGCCACGACATCCTCCCGCCGGGCACCAGCGCCCACACCTGCGGGGTCGAGACCCAGGGATCGTTCACGCTGCCGCCGGCGAACCAGGCCGACGTCCGCACCGAGAACGACAACAGCCGCTTCTTTGCCCTCAACCCCTCGACCGGCAAGAAGCAGGACGTCTGCTGGAACGGCGCCGACGCGGCCGGCGCCGCGTCGTCGCTCTGCGGGCCCCGCGAGCTCTTCATCGGCACCAACTCGGCGGTGACGATGACCACGGGCAACTACAGCTTCTGCAAGCTCACCCTGCGCCAGAACAGCGCCCTCGCGGTCGCGAGCGGCTCGACGGTGCGGGTCTACTTCGACTCGCCCGAGGCCTGCGGCGCGGCCAGCCCCGCCGTCCAGCTCGACATGAACTCGAACTCCTCGATCACTGCGAACGGCGTCAGCGGCGCGACCGACGTCGCCTTCCTGTTCGTCGGCTCGGAGAGCCGGGCGAGTCAGATCACGCTCGCCTCGAACACGCTTCAGAACCAGGCCTGCAACCAGAACTTCGTCGTCTACGCGCCGCGAACGGACGTGATCATGGCGAGCAACTCGAGCTACTGCGGGGCGATCGCCGGGAAGACGATCCAGCTGAGTGCGAACGCTCACGTGAGCGCGAACAACCTCGCCCAGAACTGGAACCTCCCCAACGCGCCCTCCCACTACGCGATCGACCGCTTCGTCGAGTGCCCGGCGCAGGACACCTCCGGGGGGTGCTGAGCGGGATGGCACGGCTCGAGCGACAGCTGCGGCGAAGGATCGCCGGCGAGCGCGGCTTCACCCTGATCGAGCTGCTGATCTCCTCGATGCTCGGCCTGCTGGTGATCGGCGCGGGGGTGAGCATCTTCGCCTCGGCGCTCAAGTCCGAGCCGCGGGCCCGCGAGCGCGCGGAGAGCATCCAGGACGCCCGGGTGATGGCCGACGGCCTGGCGCGCGAGCTCCGTCAGGGCTCGAACGTGACCACGCTGAGCCCGGCCGACCTCGCGGTGCTCACCTACGTCCCGCACGCCGCCTGCGGATCGAGCACGGTCGGGGCCGCGACCCGCTGCAAGGTCTTCTACAGCTGCGCGGCGAACGGCAGCTGCACGCGGACCGAGTGCGGCCCGAACGCGCTCGCCGTCGGCGCCGGCTGCGGGCCGACGGTCACCGTCGTCACCGGGCTCGCGAGCAACCAGGTGTTCGAGTTCACGCCGCGGATCCCGGGGATGGCGTTCGTCTCCTTCGACCTCGCCTTCCCCTCGAGCAACGGCAACGACGCGATCACGATCGCCGACGGCGTCGCGCTGCGAAACCCCCCGCTTGGAGCCTCCTGATGAAGCCCTTCGCCGATCGTCTCCGCACCCGCCTCGCCGCCGAGGACGGAATCAGCATCGTCGAGGTCGTCGTCGCGGCGCTGATCCTGGTCATCGTCGGCCTCGGCGTGCTCTCGATGGGCGACGCCGCCACCCGCAACACCTACCGCGCCGAGCAGAGCCAGGTGCTCGCCAACCGACTCCAGGCCGAGCTCGAGCACATTCGCCAGCTTCCCTACGGCGAGGTCGCGCTGACCGCGGCGCCGGCGACGTCGTCGAGCCCGACCAGCCCGGCGAATCGGGTGAGCGGCGGCACCTTCGCGCTGAACCGCGACGGCTCCGACCCGAAGCCGCTGCTCTACAACGGCGGCACGACGCCCGGCGGCGCCCCGATCGCGAGCGGCGCGCTCGTCTCCGGCCCGGAGGACTTCACGAGCGGCGACGTGCACGGGCAGATCTACCGCTACGTGGTCGCCCCGGGCGCGCCGGCGAACTGCGTTGACTGCACCGGCGACGACCTGAAGCGGGTGATCATCGCGATCGAGCTCGACCCGACCGGCTCCGGCGGCACCCGGACCTACCAGGAGATCCAGTCCGAGATCTCCGACCCCGAGAAGCTCTCGAAGGACGGCCTGCCCGGCGGCGGCGGCCCCGGCGGAGACACGATCGCGACCTTCTGGCTCACCGACACGCCATGCAACCAGACGGCGCGCCAGGGACTGACCGGCAACCACGCCAGCCACAACACCCGCGGGGTCTGCGCCGACGGCGTTCGCACCGGCAGCACCAAGGGCTCGCCCGACCTGATGTTCAACGAGCAGCCTCCCGATCAGGACGCCGGGGACGGGACCCTCTACGACTACGCGACCGACGTCGAGCCGGTCGTCAACCCGAACGCGGACATCGGCCTCAACCTGATCAAGCCGACCACGAACAGCTGCCTGCTGAACGCGCCGCTGCTCTCCCAACTCGACTTCCCGGTGCTGAGCTCGGAGACCAACAAGCAGCTGAAGACGCACATCTGGCTCTCCAACCCGCTCAACACCGGCTTCAAGCTCCTCACCGCGGCCGACGCCTCTTTGCAGCTGTGGACGAAGGCGATCAACGAGGCCAGCTACTCGGGCAAGATCTGCATCTGGGTCTTCAAGCGGGTGACCGCGCTCAACCTGCTCGGGCAGACGATCACCGTCGACGTGCCCGCGGTCAACCTCGACCCGCCGCTCGTCAACGCCGCGTACTTCGCCTACAGCAAGGCGACCTGGCCGACCTCGTGGACGGAGATCGCCGTCCCGATGCGCTTCATCTGGGCGACCGACGCGCTCAGCGGGTTGAACATAGTCGGCCAGCCGCGACTCGGGCTCGCGATCCAGGTCGAGCGCGCCGGCACCAGCGGAAGCGGCCTCGAGTTCATGTACGACCACCCGAGCTTTGAGAGTCGCCTCGAGGTCCAGAGCTCGACTTCGATCCTTCCCTAGCCGCCCGCGCCGCCGGCCCGGTCAAGGATGGGCGTCGAAGCGCCGATAGGTTGCATCGATGGCCCTCGGAGCGATCATCGCCTTCGTCTCCGGCTGCGTCATCGGCAGCTTCGTGACCGCGCTGGCCCACCGGCTGCCGCGCGGTGAGGACTGGGTCTCGGGGCGCTCGGCTTGTCCGGCGTGCGGGGCTCGGATCGGCGCTCGCGACAACATCCCGGTCGTGTCCTGGCTCCTGTTGCGCGGGCGCTGCCGGAGCTGCGGCACGGCGATCTCGGCGCGCTATCCGCTCACCGAGCTGGGCCTCGGCGCGCTCTGGGCGGCGACCTTCCTGATCCTCGGCGACGACGACGTCGCCGAGCTCGCCCTCGGGCTCGTCCTCTGCGCGCTCCTGGTCACGATCACGCTCACCGATCTCGACCTCAGGGTGATCCCGAACCGCATCGTCGCCTTCGGCTCCCTGGTCGCGATCGCGATCGTGCTCGCGAGCGACCCCGGCGGCCTCGACGAGCGGCTGATCGCCGCGGCCGCGGCGGGCGGCGCGCTGTTCCTGATCGTGCTCGCCTACCCGCGGGGGATGGGGATGGGTGACGCGAAGCTGGTGGCGATGCTCGGGCTGTACCTTGGTCGCGCCGTCGCCCCGGCGGTTCTGATCGGCTTTCTGATCGGTGCACTGATCGGGATCGCGATGATCGCCCGCCACGGCGCGGCGGCGCGCAAGCGGGCGATCCCGTTCGGTCCCTTCCTCGCCCTCGGCGGCGTGATCGGGCTCTGGTTCGGCGACGAGATCGTCGACTGGTACCTGGACGAGTTCTTTCCCTCCGCCTAGCGGCGCGGCCAGCCGAACCACCTCGCGCTCAAGCGATCGCGCCGAGCGGCCGATCTGGGAGTAGCGCGGGAGAAACCACTTCCGCCCGAGGAGCCACCAGCTTGTTCACTTCCACCAAGACATCGACCGTCGTCGGACTCGAGATCGAGTCCGAGAGCATCGCCGCGACCGAGCTCCGGGTGAACGGCAGGGTCGAGGTCTCCGGGTGCGGGATCGAGCCGCTCGCCGGGGGCGTCTTCAACGACGGCGAGGTCGCCGACGTGGACGGCCTCGCCTCCTCGCTCAAGGACCTGTTCACCCGCGAGAAGCTGGGCCGCAACGTCCGCCTCGGGATCGCCAACCAGAAGATCGCGGTGCGCACGCTGCGCCTCCCGGTGATCGACGACGCGGGCGAGCTCGAGACCGCGATCCGCTTCCAGGCCCAGGACCAGATCCCGATGCCGCTCGATCAGGCGGTGCTCGACTGGGAGGTGGTAGGCGAGGCGAGCGGGCCCAACGGCGAGCGCCAGGTCGAGGTGGTCGTGGTCGCGGCGCGCCGCGACATGCTCTCCTCGCTGATGACCGCCATGCGCCAGGCCGGCCTCCGGCCGATCGGCATCGATCTCTCCGCCTTCGCGATGATCCGCGCGCTCTCGCAAAGCGGCCGCCCGCGCAGCGAGCCCACGACGCGACTCTCCTACGAGGAGCGCCGCGAGCTCGAGCGAGCGAGCGCCGGCGAGCCCGGTGCGGCCGCTCCCGCGGCGCCGCACGCAAGCCTCCTCTGCAACCTCGGTGACGTCACCAATCTCGCCGTCGTCCGCGGCCGCAACTGCGTCTTCACCAGGATCACCTCATTCGGGGTCGAGGGAATCGCGCAGAAGCTCGCCGAGTCGCGCGTCCTCACCCTCGAGCACTCCCGCCAGTGGCTCGATCACGTCGGCCTCGAGCGGCCGCTCGAGGAGATCGACGGCGACGCGGAGATCGCGGCGACCACCCGCCGGGTGCTGGTCGAGGGCGCCTCCAGGCTCGCCGACGAGATCCGGCTCTCGCTCGAGTTCTACCGCGCTCAGGAGAGCTCGCTGCCGATCGAGGAGCTGGTCATCTGCGGTCGCGGCTCGACGATCCCAGGCCTTGCCGGGCAGCTCGAGGGCGACCTCGGACTCGCCGTCCGCCGCGAGCGCCCCGAGGCGCTCTCACACCTCGACGAGAGCTCGGCGGCGAGGCTGACCCTCGCGTTCGGCCTTGCGCTGGAGCGTTAACGATGCGCGCGGTCAACCTGATCCCACCGGAGGAGCGCCGCGGCGAGCGTGCCCCGCTGCGCACGGGCGCGCTCCCCTACGTGCTCGTCGGAGCGCTGGCGGCGGCGCTCGTCGGCGTCTCGGCGATGGCGTTCACCTCGAGCAAGATCGCCGACCGCGAGGCTCAGGCGGCAACCCTCGAGGTGGAGCTCGCCGACGCCGAGGCGCGCGCCGAGGCGCTGCGGCCCTATGCCGACTTCGCGGCGCTCTCGGCGAACCGCGACGCCACCGTGAACAGCCTCGCCGAGAGCCGCTTCGACTGGGACCGCGTCCTTCGCGAGCTGGCCCTCGTCCTTCCCGAGGACGTCTGGCTGACCAAGCTAACCGGCACGGTCGAGCCGGCGGTCAGCGTCATCGACGGCGCCGACGTCGGCCTGCGGGCCGGCAGCGCCGGGCCCGCACTGGCGATTATCGGCTGCGCCTCGAGCCAGCAGGAGGTCGCCGGCTTCCTGCAGACGCTGAAGGACATCGACGGGGTCACCCGCGTCGGTATCGAGAGCTCCGAGCTGCCGGTCAAGAACGGCGCCTCGGGCAACGACGGCGAGGACTGCCGGACCCGCAACTTCATCGCCCAGTTCAAGATCGTCGCGGCCTTCGACGAGGCCGTCGTCCCCGCTGTCGCCACCGCTCCCGCGACCCCTCCGGCGAGCGCCGCGAGCGCGGCCGAGGCGGGCGGGGTGGCCGACGGCAAGGCGGAGACCGAGAGGGCACGCCGCTCGACCGCCGAAGGGGTCGAGAAGGCCCGCGATGCGGCGGCGATCGTCACCGAGGCGACGCCGTGAAGGCCTCCGATCGCTCCGTCGTGATCGGCGTCGCCCTGCTCGGGCTGCTCGCGGCCTTCTGGTTCCTCGCCCTCTCGCCGAAGCGGGCCGAGCTCGCCGACGCCGACGCCAAGGTCGATGATCTCCAGGTCCAGCTCGCCGACGCCGAGGCGCTGGCGGCGAGCGGCGAGCAGGCGAAGGCCGGCTACCGAGGCAACTACCACCGGCTCGTCGTCCTCGGCAAGGCGGTGCCGAGCGAGGACGACACCTCGAGCCTCCTGGTCGAGGTCGATGACCTCGCGCAGCGCTCCGGGATCGAGTTCGAGTCGATCAAGCTGAGCGGCGGCGGCGAGGTCGCCGCGCCGGCGCCGGCGCAGGAAACCACGGTTGATCCGGGCAGCGCGCCGAGCGAGGCCGAGGATTCGACCCCGGTCGCCGCGCCGGCAACCGAGACCGCAGCCGCGGCGCTGCCGCTGGGCGCGACGGTCGGCCCGGCCGGGCTTCCGGTGATGCCCTACGACCTGCACTTCAGCGGCGACTTCTTCGAGATCGCCGACTTCATCGACGGGGTCAACTCGCTGGTGCGGACGACCAGCTCCGGGATCGGCATCGACGGCCGCCTGGTGACGATCGACGGCTTCTCGCTCGGCCAGGACGAGGACGCCGGCTTTCCGAAGCTCGTCGTCGACCTGCACGTGACCAGTTACGTGGCTCCCGAGGCCGAGGGAATCACCGGCGGCGCCAGTCCGGCAGCTCCGCCGCCCGCCACCGGCCTCGCCTCGGCGCCCGCCGGCGAGGAGCCCGCCACCCCGACCCCGACCGCCACGGTGACCCCATGAAGATGCCGAAGGCCCCCGAGCTGCTGACCAACCTCTATCGCGACCTGCGCGACCGCCGCCTGCTGATTCCCCTCGTCGCGCTGGTGGTCGCGACGATCGCGGTGCCGATGGTGCTCGCCGCCGGCTCCGCGGACGTCGGCTCGCCACCGCAGGTCGAGACCGACCCCCAGAAGGGCGCGCTCGCGGTCGAGCCGGCGGTGCTCGCCGAGCAGAGCGGCATCCGCGACTACCGCAAGCGACTCGCCGATCTCCGCAGGAAGAACCCGTTCGAGCAGAGGTTCGCCGCGCCGACACCGAAGTCGATCGCGCTCAGGGTCTCCGACGGAGGGGCGGCGGCGATCGAGACGGGCTCGAAGGCGACCAGCTCCGCTCCCGCCGCTGATCCGAGCAGCTCGAGTTCCTCGCCGCCCGCCCCAGCCGCCGGTGGTGGAACCACCGAGGTCGTCGAGGCGGACGCCGAGCCGCCGACGGGCAAGCCGGCAGGCGAGCCGAAGCCCGAGGAACGCTTCTTCGCCGATGAGATCGACGTCAAGGTCGGGCCGCTGGGCGCGGCGGAGGTCCGCGAGGGGGTCCGATACCTGCGCTTCCTGCCCTCCAAGGCGACTCCGGTGGTCACCTTCGTCGGCTTCGGCGAGAGCAGCGACGAGGCCGTGTTCGCGATCTCACGCAGGGTGGTCGAGCTCAGCGGGGAAGGCAGCTGCGCGCCGAAGAAGCAGCTGCCGTGCGAGTTCCTGACGATGACGGCGGGCGAGGCGGCGATGATCAAGTTCGGCAAGCAGCCGAGGACCTTCCGCCTCAAGCTGATCGACACCCGCACCGTCGAGATCGACCGCCCCCGCGGGGGCGGCTGAGCCGAGCGCCCTCTCGCCGCCCGGCGGCGGCTTCGGCCCGCGCGCCCGCGCGTGCAGGTCAATTGCGAATCGACCATCTAGCCTAGGCCGGAGAATGGCCCAGCTTCGCTTCACAACCGCCGGGGAGTCGCACGGCCCCGGTCTGACCGCGATCGTCGAGGGCCTGCCCGGCGGGGCTGGAGCTCGACCGCGAGCGGATCGACCGCGAGATGGCCCGCCGCCAGCTCGGCCACGGCCGCGGCGGGCGGATGAAGATCGAGACCGACTCGGTCGAGGTGCGCTCGGGGATCCGCCACGGACACACGCTCGGCAGCCCGATCGCGCTGCTCGTCGCCAATCGCGACTACTCCAACTGGGAGGAGCGAATGAACCCGTGGCCGGTCGAGGCCGAGATCGAGGAGTCTCACCTCCCTCGGCCCGGTCACGCGGATCTGGTCGGCTCCCAGAAGTACGGGTTCAGCGACGTCCGAAACGTGCTCGAGCGCGCCTCCGCGCGCGAGACCGCCGCCCGCGTCGCCGCCGGCGCGCTCGCCAAGGAGTTCCTGCTCGCGCTCGGGGTCAGCGTCCACAGCCACGTGCTGCGGATCGCCTCGGTCGCAGCTCCCGAGCGCGACGACCTCTCCGCCGAGGACTTCGCCGCCGTAGACGACTCGCCGGTCCGCTGCCTCGACGAGGCCGCGGGCGCGGCGATGGTCGAGGAGATCAACCGGCTGCGAAAGCAGAACGAGAGCCTCGGCGGGATCTTCGAGGTGCGGGCCTTCGGGCTCGTGCCCGGGCTCGGCTCCCACGTCTCCTGGGAGGACAAGCTCGACGGCCGCCTCGCCCAGGCGGTCGTCTCGATCCAGGCGGTCAAGGGGGTCTCGGTCGGCGAGGCCTGGGAGGTCGCCGCCGCGCCGGGCTCGGAGTCCCACGACGAGATCTTCTGGGACGAGGCACGCGGCTACCACCGCGAGACCAACCGCGCCGGCGGCGTCGAGGGCGGGATGTCGAACGGCGAGCCGCTCATCGTCCGCGGCGCGCTCAAGCCGATCTCGACCCTGACGAAGCCGCTGCGCTCGGTCGACACCGAGACCAAGGAGCCCGCGCAGGCGATGCGCGAGCGCACCGACTCGACCGTCGTCCCGGCCGCGGGCGTGGTCGCCGAGGCGATGGTCGCGCTGGTGCTCGCGCGCTGCTATCGCGAGAAGTTCGGCGGCGATCACATCGACGACGTCCGCGCTGCGCTCGCCGCCTACCGGGAGCGGATCGATTGGCGTCGCTAGACGAGCGAATCGAGGCGCGGCCACGCCGAGGCGGTGAGCGCTCGCTGGTCTTCGTCGGCTTCATGGGCGCCGGCAAGTCGAAGGCGGTCGTCGAGGCGGCGATGATCGCCGGGGTCGATCCGATCGACACCGACGAGCTGCTCGAGGCCGAGCTCGGCGCGTCGATCGCCGAGTTCTTCTCCCGCGCGGGCGAGGCCGAGTTCCGCCGCCGCGAGGAGGCGCTGGCTCTAGCCTCGCTCGAGGGCGCCGGCGGCCGGCCGATCGCGCTCGGGGGCGGCGGCGTCGGCTCCGAGCGGGTGCGCGAGGCGCTCGCCGACCACCTGGTCGTCTGGCTCGACGTCGAGCCCGAGGAGGCCTGGGCGCGAGTCGAGGGCTCCGAGCGGCCGCTGGCCCGCGATCGCGGGCGCTTCGAGGCGCTCCACGAGGAGCGCCGCCCGCTGTACGAGTCGATCGCCTCCGCGCATCTGCCCGGCCGGCGCGACTCGGTCCGCCGAGCGCTCCCCGCGCTCGAGGCCCTGCGCTCGATGCCGGCGGAGACCCGGATGGCGTGGGCGACGAGCTCCTCGGGCGAGTATCCGGCGTTCGTCGGCCGCGGCCTGCTCGGGTCGCGCTACTGGCCGCTCGGCGGGCGCCGCTTCCTGGTCACCGACACCGTCGTCGGGGGCCTCTACGGCTCCGCGATCGGCGAATCCGCCGGCCGGGTCGAGCTGGCTCCGGGCGAGCAGACGAAGACGCTTGCCGAGACCGAGCGGGTCCTGCGTGAGCTCGCCGGCCTCGGGATGACCCGCTCCGACCATCTCGCCGCGCTCGGCGGCGGGGTCGTCGGCGACCTCGCCGGGTTCTGCAGCCGCCGTCTACCAGCGCGGCGTGCCGGTCGTCCAGGTGCCGACCACCCTGGTCGCTCAGGTCGACTCCGCCTACGGCGGCAAGACCGGGGTCGACCTCCCGGAGGCGAAGAACTACGTCGGCGCCTTTCACCTTCCGGCGGCGGTGATCGCCGATCCGGCGACGCTCGCGGACGCTGCCGGCCGAGGAGCTCGCGGCGGGGTTCGTCGAGGTCGTGAAGACCGCGCTGATCGCCGGGGGTGCGCTCTGGGAGCGGGTGCGGGCGATCGAGAAGCTCGACCCCGAGGAGCTGGACGACGTCGTCTTCGAGTGCGCGCGAACCAAGCTGGCGGTCGTCGCCGCCGACGAGCGCGACAGCGGCCGCCGCGCGGTGCTGAACCTGGGCCACACCGTCGGTCACGCGATCGAGGCCGCCTCGCGGCTACCGCCGCTACCGCCACGGCGAGGCGGTCGGCCTCGGGCTGCTCGCGACGCTGCGGCTCTCGGGCGCCGATCGTGCTTCGCGACGAGCTCGCGGCGATCCTGGCGCGTCACGGGCTGCCGCGGCAGCTTCGACCGCTCGATCGACACCGAGGCGGTCCTCGGCGCGATCGAGCGCGACAAGAAGAAGACCAGCGAGGGGGTCGGCTTCGTCCTTCTCGAGCGCGCCGGCGAGCCGCTCACCGGCCGGCTGGTCGAGCCGGATGCGCTGCGAGCGGCGGTCGAGGAGCTGCGCGGGGTCGAGCCGTGAGCGCCAGCGCCCACAACCGAGTCGCGATCCTTCACGGCGTCAACCTCGACATGCTCGGCAGCCGCGACCCGCAGCACTACGGCAGCGCTCACGCTTCCCGAGCTCGAGGTGCAGATCAAGCGCCACGCTCGCGAGCTCGACCTCGAGGCGTCGTTCTTTCAGACCAACAGCGAGGGCGAGTTCGTCGGCTTCCTGCACTCGCTTGCCCGATCGCGCCGATGCGGTCCTGCTCAACCCCGGGGCCTGGACCCACTACAGCTACGCGATCCGCGACGCGCTCGAGATCGCCGCGATGCCCGCGGTCGAGGTGCACCTCTCCGCGGTCGAGGAGCGCGAGGCCTGGCGGCGGATCTCGGTGCTCGAGGGGCTCGTCGCCGGCCGGGTCTCGGGCAAGGGCCCGGACGGCTATCGCGAGGCGCTCGAGCTGCTGAGCGCGGAGCTCGGGCTGTGAGCGGGGGCGCGAGAGGTATGGACCGCGGCGGCGCTCGGGCGCGAGGCCGACGATGAGCTCGGCGAGGGCGGAGCGGCTGGCCGCGCTGCTCGCCGACGAGGGGCTCGACCAGGTGATCGTGGGCGACCTCGTCCGCCCCGGTGACTCCGGCCCCGACGCGATCGCCAACGTCCGCTGGCTGACCGGGTTCACGGGCACGAGCGGGCTCGCCCTCGTCGGGCTCGAGACGCGGGCCTTCATCACCGACTTCCGCTATGTCGAGCGCGCCGCGCGCGAGGTGGACCCCGCTTTCAGGCGCGTGATCGCCGTCCAGCGGCTGCTCCCCGAGCTCGCCACCCATCTGCACGGCAACGTCGGCTTCGACGATCAGCTGACCAGCGTCGTCGAGCCTGCGCAGGGCTCGAGAAGGGCGTCGGATCGGACGCGGAGCTGATCCCGGCGAGCGGGCTGGTCGAGCGCCTGCGCCGGACAAAGGACGCGGGCGAGCAGAACGGGGATCGCCGAGGCGGCGAAGCTCGCCGACGAGGCCTACCGCTGGACGCTCGAGCGCGGTTTCGCCGGGCGCACCGAGCGCGACGTCGCCCGCGCGACCGAGGCTCGGATCCGCGAGCTCGGCGGCGAGCCCTCGTTCCCGGCGATCGTCGCCGCGGGGGAGAACGGCGCTCTCCCGCACGCCGAGCCCTCCGAGCGCGAGATCCGCGCCGGCGACCTGGTCGTCTTCGACATGGGCGCGAAGCTCGACGGCCTCTGCTCGGATTGCACCCGCACCTTCGCCGTCGGCGAGATCGACGGCGAGGCGCGCGAGGTCTACGAGCTCGTCCGGCACGCCCAGGCAGAGGCGCTGGCGGCGATCCGGGCCGGCCTTCCGTGTGCCGGTGCCGACGAGGTCGCGCGCTCGATCATCCGCGACGGAGGGCACGGCGACGAGTTCGGGCACGGCCTCGGCCACGGCGTTGGACTCGAGGTCCACGAGGCGCCGAGGCTGGGCCAGCGCTCGGAGGAGGTGCTCGAGGCGGGCGACGTCGTCACCGTCGAGCCGGGCGTCTACGTGCCCGGGCGCTTCGGGGTCCGGATCGAGGACCTGGTCGTCGTCACCGAGGACGGGCATCGCAACCTCAGCGGCCTCCCGAAGGAGCTGATCACCGCCGATTAGGCGAGCCCGCGCGCCCGCGCCGCCGGTGCCTAGACTGCGCGCGGGGTCTTACGAGAGCGGAGGAACGAGATGGCGTTGACGGTCGAGTCGGAGAGCATCACCCACGGCGAGCGGGTCCCGGACGAGCACTCCTTCGGGGTCCCCGACGGCGAGGGCAAGGCGGCGGCCGAGGGCGGCAATCGCAGTCCCCATCTGAGCTGGTCCGGCGCCCCCGAGGGAACCCAGTCCTTCGTCGTCACCGTCTATGACCCCGACGTCCCCGCCGACGCGAGCGACGTCAACCAGGAGGGCAAGACGCTTGCCGACGAGATCGAGCGAAGCGACTTCTCGCACTGGGTCCTCGTCGACATCCCGGCCGACGTCACCGAGCTCCCGGCGGGGGCCGGGTCGGATGGGATCACCGTCGGCGGCAAGCCGACGGGGGAGACCGAGCACGGCGTCACCGGCGTCAACCACTACACCTACTTTCTCGAGGGCGATCCGCAGATGGGCGGGACCTACGGCGGCTACGACGGGCCGTTTCCGCCCTGGAACGACGAGCGCCTGCACCGCTACCACTTCGTCGTTCACGCGCTCGACACCCCCAGCCTCGGGCTCGAGGGCGAGTTCAACCTCGACGACGTCCGCGAGGCGATGGAGGGGCATGTGCTCGATCAGGGCGAGCTCGTCGCCCACTACACCCTGTACGCCGACAGGCTCTAGGCGGCGAGCGTCCCGGCTTCGCTCGCCGGGGTGAGCAGGGCCCGCCGCGGCCGCGATCAGCGGCTGAGGTCGGTGCTCTCGTCGAGCGCCTCGGCGAAGGCGACGACCAGCCGCACGACCGCCTCGAGATCGGCGAGGTCGACCATCTCGACCGGCGAGTGCATGTAGCGCAGCGGGACGCCGATGTCGCCCATCGCCACTCCCGCGCGGGAGATCTGCACCGCGTCGGAGTCGGTCCCGGTACGCCGACCGTGGGCCTCGATCGTGTACGGGATCTCCTCCTTCTCTGCGGTCTCGCAGAGCAGCTCGAAGACCTGAGGGGAGAGCGTCGAGCCGCGTCCGATCGCCGCGCCTGAGCCGAACTCGTGCGAGCCCAGCTCCTTCTCGGAGAGCCCGGGGGCGTCGGTGGCGTGGGTCACGTCGATCGCCAGGGCGACGTCCGGCTCGACCGCGAAGGCGCTCGTACCGGCGCCGTTCAGGCCGATCTCCTCCTGGACCGAGGCGACGGCACACATCCGGGCGCGCAGCTTGCCACGCTCGTGCACGCGCCGAAGCGACTCGAGCGCCACGTAGGCGCCCAGGCGGTTGTCCATCGAGCGCGAGATCAGCCTGCCGCCGGCGAGCGTGACCGGGTCTCCGGCGATCACCGCCGCGTCACCGATCCGCACCAGCGCGAGCGCCTCCTCGCGGTCCTTGGCGCCGATGTCCAAATGGAGCCCCTTGAGCTCGACCGCCTTCTTGCGGGCGTCGGCCTCGAGGACGTGGATCGGCTTGCGGCCGATCACCCCGAGCACCGAGCCCTCGCGTGTCTGCACCTCGATCCGCTGGCCGACGAGGACCTGCGGGTCCCAGCCGCCGATGCCCTGGAAGTAGACGTAGCCCTTCTCGTCGACGTGGGTGATGACCAGCCCGATCTCGTCGATATGTCCGAAGACGGCGAGCAGCGGGCCGGTCCCGGGCTCGCCGATCGTCGCCATCGTCGAGCCGATCCCGTCGGTCTCGAGCTCGGCGAACGAGGCGGCCTCCCGCCAGGCCGCGGTCGCCGCGGACTCGTAGCCGGAGGGGCCGGGGATGCTGAGCAGGGTCTGGAGAAGCTTCGGGGTCTCGCTCATCCCGCTCAGGGTAGGGAACGCGCCGAGTCGCGGTCCGTGACCGCGTCGTGGACGAGCGCGAGCTTCTCGATCACGGCGGGGGAGAGGACGAAGGGGTAGAGATCGCTGCGACCCATCGAGCGGGTGAGCGCGTTGAGCGCGTAGGTGAGCGGCAGCCAATGGCCGAGCAGGTCCTCGAACTCGCCCTCGCCTCCGTTCGGTCGCGAGGCGAGCTCGCTCACCAGCCGCACCGGGTTGGCGTTCTCGGGGCCGAGCACCCGGACGCGGTAGGCGCCGGCGGTCTGCAGCCCGTCGCGGATGTGCAGGTAGTGGGCGAACGTCTCGGCCCAGTCCTCGGAGGGGTGCATGGTCGCGTAGGCGCTGACGTAGCGATCCGGCCAGTCGAGTGGCGGGCCCTGCTCGTAGTGGCGCTCGAGCGCGGCCTCGTAGTCGCTCGTCTCGTCGCCGAGCAGCGCCCGGGCACGCTCGATCAGCGGGCTGTCCTCCGAGCCGACGAGGATCGGCCAGTAGTAGTGACCGATCTCGTGGCGCAGGTGGCCGAGCACCGTGCGGTAGGGCTCGGCGAGCTGCTCGCGGCGGGCGACGCGGCGGGCGTCGTCGGACTCGGCGAGGTCGAGCGTGATCACGCCGTTGGCGTGGCCCGTGGTCACCGGCTCGTTCGCGCTCGAGAGCAGGTCGAAGGCGAGGCCTCCCTCGCGCTGGGCTCCATCCTCGATCGGGAGGCCGAGCTCGCCGAGCTCGAAGAGCAGCCACCGCTTCGCGGTCTCGGCGACGCGAAAGCCGGCCATCCCGGCGGCGTCCTCGTCGCTGGGACGGGTGCGGGTGAGCTCGCAGCTTCGGCAGAGCGAATCGCGCTCGCCGACCAGCCAGTTGCAGCCGGCGATCTTCGTGTTCGCGCAGCGAAAGAGCTCGCCACCGGCGCTCGCCGGCTCGCCGATCGCGTGCAGGTGGTCGGCGTGCGGCTCGAGGGTCAGAAGCTCGCGATCGGGCCACCAGAAGCCGAGCTCGGCGCCGCAGTTCAGGCAGGCCGTGTTCTCGAAGAAGACGAGCTGGCCGCAGGTGTCGCAGGTGAAGGTCCGCATCGGCGGGCGAGCGTAGCTGGGCGCGGCGGGCCGCTACCCTCGCCACCGTGATTTCGACCAACCAGTTCAAGAACGGCACTCACATCGAGGTCGACGGGACGATCTTCAGGATCATGGAGTTCCAGCACGTGAAGCCGGGCAAGGGCGGCGCGTTCGTTCGCACGAAGCTGAAGCGCGTCGAGGACGGCAACGTCGTCGACAGGACCTTCCGCGCCGGGGAGAAGTTCCGCCCGGTTCGGACCGAGACCCGCAAGATGCAGTACCTCTATGACTCCGGCCCCGACGCCGTGTTCATGGACACCGAGTCCTACGAGCAGACCGAGCTTCCGAAGGACGGGATCGCCGAGGAGATGCAGTGGGTGCTGCCGAACGAGGAGGTCGAGCTGCTGCTCGTCGATGAGCGGCCCTCCGGGGTGCAGGTGCCGAGCGCGGTCGAGCTGACCGTCTCGCAGACCGACCCGGGACTCAAGGGAGACACCGCCTCGGGCGGAGGGACGAAGCCGGCGACGCTCGAGACCGGCGTCGTCGTCCAGGTGCCGCTGTTCGTCAACGAGGGCGAGAAGGTCCGCGTCGACACCCGCTCCGGCGAGTACGTCTCCCGCGCGTAGCGGGCAGCACCGCCGAGGGGCCAGCGACCTCGCTCGGCCCGCGAGCTGAGCTCGCCGAACGCGCGCTCCGATCTCGCGCCACCCGCGCGCGCCTTCGTCCACGGCTCGCGCGCCACCCGCGCGCCGCGCCGCGCCAACGTGCTCCCATGTCCGGCGAGCGTGAAGTTGTCCACCGCCAGGGTGCTCTTCTTCCCGCTCGCGCGGACGTGCGGGTGGCGGAGCTCGCCGCGGAGAGCTGGGGCGTCCTCTCCGTGGGGGAGTTGCTCGGCTGCGGGCTGAGCGCGCGGGAGATCGAGGGCCGCCGCCGGCGCGGCCATCTGCATCGGCTTCACCGCGGCAGCTACTCGGTCGGTCACGCGAACCCGCCCTGGCAGGGGCGACTGCTTGCCGCCGCGAAGGCCTGCGGGCCGGATGCGCTCGTCAGCCACCGCTCCGCGGCGGCGCTGTGGGGGCTGCTCGACCCCGACCCCGAGCGCTACACGGAGGTCACGCTCGCGGGCCACGGCGGGCACCGGCATCCGGGCATCCGCGCGCATCGGACAGCGACGCTCGACCCGCGTGACCGCTCGAGCGTCCAGGGCGTGCCCGTGACCTCGCCCGCGCGCAGCCTGCTCGACCTCGCCGCGGTGCTCGATGGGCCACCGCTTCGCCTTCTCGTTCGCCGCGCCCAGGGGATGAGGCGGGTCAACCTCCGCCAGCTCGCCGAAGCCCTGCACCGCCTTGGCCCGCGCCGCGGCTCGCGTCGCCTCGGCGACGTGATCGCCACCGGGCCCGCGCCGACCCGAAGCGTTCTGGAGGACCTGGTGCTCGACCTGCTGCTGGCCGGCGGGATCGAGCACCCCGAGGTGAACCAGCCGATCACGGTCGGCCGCCGGGTGGTCGTTCCCGACTTCCGCTGGCCGGCGCAGCGGCTGATCGTCGAAGCCGACGGGGCCGCCTGGCACGAGGAGAAGGTCGCCCGGGAGGAGGACGCCGGCCGCCAGGCCCTCCTCGAGGCCGTCGGAGAGCGCGTGTTGCGCGTCACCTGGAGCCAGGTCGTGCGCGAGCCCGCTCAGACCTTGGAGCGCATCCGGCTCGCCGGCGCTCCGTCCGCCGAACGAGCGTGAAGAAGGCCCCCGCAGTGGTGGACAACTTCACGCTCGCGAGGCGTGACCCGCTGCGCCGCGCTCGCGCGGGCGCCGCGCCGGCACCGCGGATCGATCCGCCTGCCGCGGTTCGGGGTCGGGCGGCGGCGGTAGCCTGCGAAGCGATGCGACGCTCCGATCAACGACGCGACGCGGTCTTCGCGCTCTACCAGCGCGAGGTGACCGGCCGGCCGCTCGAGGATCTGCTCGCCGGCTCGCGGCCGTTCACCCGGCGGCTCGCCGAGGCGACCGATGCCGAGCTCGGCGAGCTGGACGCCGAGATCGCCCGGCTCTCGCGCGGCTGGGAGCTCGACCGGATCGCCCAGCTCGAGCGCTCGATCATGCGGGTCGCGCTCCACGAGATCAACGATCCCGAGGGGGTGCCGACCGAGATCGCGATCGACGAGGCGGTCAACCTGGCGAAGGAGTACTGCGGGGCAGAGGCCCCGGGGTTCGTCAACGGGATCCTCGGCTCGGCGGCGCGCGAGCGCGCGAAGGCGGCGAAGTGAGCGACGCGCTCAGCGAGATCCGAGCTGCTGCGGATCGCCTGCGCGAGCTCGGCGCCGAGCTGCGCGCCGAGGACCTCGGCGACGAGCGCGCGGCGGCGCTCGCCCGCGAGGCCGCCGAGGTGGTCAGCCAGGCGGGCAACGAGATCGATCGCGCCCTGCGCCAGGCCGACGCCGGCGACGAAGCCGAGTCCGGCTGAGCTCGACGGGGCTCTCAAAGTGGCCGAGTACCCGGAGGACCTTCGCGCCCTGGTCGAGGAGTACCTCGAGCGGCTCTCGTTCTCCTCGCGAGCGGCCACCGAGCCGCTCGACGCGGCGATGCGCTACTCGCTGCTCGCCGGCGGCAAGCGGATTCGCCCGGTGCTCTGCCTCGCCGCGGCCCGTTCGGTCGGCACCGACCCGGCCGAGGTCCTCCCGGCCGCGGCGACGATCGAGCTGATCCATACCTACTCGCTGATCCACGACGACCTCCCGGCGATGGACGACGACGAGCTCCGCCGAGGGCGCCCGACCTCGCATGTCGTCCACGGCGAGGATGTCGCGATCCTCGCCGGCGACGGCCTCTTCGCCGAGGCGATCCGCCACTTCTGCGAGCGCCAGCGCGGCGAGCCGCAGCGGATCCTCGCCGCGCTCGGCGAGCTCTGCGGCGCGACCGGCGTCGAGGGCATGGTCGGCGGCCAGTTCGTCGATGTCACCGCCGAGCGCGAGGAGGCGGCGCTCGCCGACCGGCCCGCCGGGGCCGAGCGAGTCGCCACGGCGGACCCCGGAGAGGGCCGGGCGGCGGAGCGAGCCGCGCGGGCTAACGCGGGGGAGGCCGCCGGCGTCTCGCTGCTGCGCGAGATGCACTCGCTGAAGACCGGCCGGCTGATCGAGGCGAGCGTGGCGATGCCGCTCGTCCTCTCCGGACTCGACGAGGCCCGGATGGAGCCGTACCGGCGCTTCGCCGACGAGCTCGGCGTGCTCTTTCAGATCGTCGACGACATCCTCGACGTGACCGGCTCGGACGAGGAGCTCGGAAAGCCGCAGGGGTCGGACGAGCGCCACGGCAAGCTCACCTACGTTTCCCTCTTCGGGCTCGAGCGCGCTCGCGAGCTGGCCGCGGAGTCGCACGCGAGCGCGCGCGCCGCGCTCGCCGAGGTCGGCGGGGAGACCGCCGATCTCGAGCGGGTCACCGACTTCATCCACACCCGGCAGCGCTGAGCCAGGGATCCGTGCGCGCGCCGGGCGGGGCTCCGCGAAAGGCCCTGGCTGCGTCCCCAACCGGCCGCGACCGGGTCGCCTGAGGCCGCCCTGCGACAATGGCAGGCCGCTTTCGATGAGCGCGACCTCCGACAACCCAGCCCCGGGCGGGCCCCGCCTGCTCGACTCGATCAACTCGCCAGAGGACCTCAGCGGTCGCTCCGACGAGGAGCTCACGCAGATCGCGCAGGAGGTCCGTGAGCTGATCATCGACACGATCGGTGAGATCGGCGGCCACTTCGGCGCCAACCTCGGCACCTGCGAGCTGACCACGGTGCTGCACAGCCTGCTCGACTCGCCGCGCGACAAGATCCTCTGGGACGTCGGCCATCAGGCCTACCCGCACAAGATCCTCACCGGGCGCGGCGACCGGCTGGAGACGATTCGCCAGTACGACGGCCTCGCGCCGTTCTGCTCGGTGTTCGAGTCCGAGCACGACATCATGGGCGCCGGGCACGCGTCGACCTCGATCGGCTACGCGGTCGGCCTCAAGGAGGCGATGCGCCACGGGATCGGCGAGGACGGCAGGGTCGTCGCCGTGATCGGCGACGGCGCGCTCACCGGCGGCGTCGCCTTCGAGGCGCTCCACAACGCGGGCGGCCTGCAGACCCCGATCGTGATCGTCCTCAACGACAACGGGATGTCGATCTCACCGAACGTCGGCGCGCTCTCGCGCTACTTCCAGCGCTTCCGCCTTAACCCGCGCCTTCATCACGCCCGCGAGGACGTCGAGGGGCGGCTGACCAAGCTGCCGCTCGGCCTCGGGCGCCAGATCGAGCGCCTCGGCCCGGAGATCAAGTCGGCGATCAAGGCCTACGCGGCGCCCGGGCTGCTCTTCGAGGAGCTCGACCTCGCCTACGTCGGCCCGATCGACGGCCACGACGTCGGCGCGCTGCGCCGCGCGCTCGAGCCGGCGCTCTCGCGCCGACCGCCCGGTGGTCGTCCACATCCAGACGGTCAAGGGCAAGGGCTTCCAGCCGGCCGAGGAGGGTGGGCTCGAGGGGATGGAGAAGTGGCACGCGGCGAAGCCCGGCTCGATCGTCGAACGGCAAGCCGGCGCCGAAGAAGCCGCCGCGCGAAGCCGCCGGCTCGCTCGCGAGGAGATGGAGGAGCTGAAGGCGCCCCGCCGAGCAGGCCGACGGCGCCCGCCGCCCGCAGTACACGGCGGTCTTCGCCGACGCGCTCGTCGCCGAGGCGAAGCGCGACCAGCGGGTGATCGGGATCACCGCCGCGATGGCCGGCGGCACCGGGCTGACCGCGCTGCAGGCGCGAGGTCCCCGAGCAGTACTACGACGTCGGCATCGCCGAGCAGGACGCGGTCCTGTTCGCCTCAGGGCTGGCGATCCAGGGCGCGAAGCCGGTCTGCGCGATCTACTCGACCTTCCTGCAGCGCGCCTACGACCAGATCGTCCACGACGTCTGCCTGCAGAAGCTGAACGTCGTCTTCGCGATGGACCGCGCCGGCCTGGTCGGCGACGACGGCCCGACCCACCACGGCGCCTTCGACATCTCCTACTTCCGCTCGCTGCCGAACGTCGTCGTGATGGCGCCGCGCGACGAGGCGATGCTCGTCCACATGCTGCGCACCGCGCTCGCCCACGACGACGGCCCGATCGCGCTGCGCTACCCGCGCGGCAGCGCCGAGGGCGTGCCGCTGCCCGATCGCGCCCGCGAGATCCCGATCGGCACCGGCGAGGTGCTGCGGCGAGGGCGAGCGCGTCGCCCTGCTCGGCTACGGCTACGGCGTTCGGGTCGCCCTCGACGCGGCCGCGCTGCTCGCCGAGCACGACCTCGCGGTCACGGTCGCCGACGCGCGCTTCGCAAAGCCGCTCGACGGCGCGCTGATCGAGCGGCTCGCCGCCGAGCACGAGCTGTTGGTGACCATCGAGGAGAACGTGCTGCCAGGGTGGCTTCGGCTCCGCCGTGCTCGAGCACCTCGAGGACGCGTTCGGCGCTTCCGGCGAGGAGCGCGCGCGTGTGCTGCGGGTCGGCCTTCCCGACCGCTACGTCACCCACGGCAAGCCGGCCCTGCTTCGCGAGGAGGTCGGGCTCACCGGCCCCGCGGTCGCCGAGCGTGTCCGCGCCGCGATCGGCGCGCAGCGCCCCGTGCACGGCTGATTTCGCCTGGTTCGAACATTCGGCCAACTATTTCCTTGACAATCCTTCAGGGCTTGCATAGGTTGCCGCGGAGTTTCATTTCTTAGTCGAGGGAGGATCCATAGTGCTGAGGCGTCTGTTGGGGGGCGTCGCGGTCGCGAGCGCGCTCGTGTTCGGGGCCATGTCCATCTCGATCGCATCGGCGTCCAGCGCCGGGCTCGAGGCGTATGAAGTCGAGATTGCCGACGGCGGCGATCTCAGCATCCTGACCAAACACGGATTCGACGTCGTCGAGGGGCGGGTGGGCGAGAGCCTCGAGATCATCGCCACCCGCGGCCAGGCGGCCGAGCTGCGAAAGCAGGGCCTCGATCCGAGGGTGAAGACGGTCGACGGGATGACCGCCAGCGAGTTCGCCACCCGCGATGTGCACCCCGACGGCTCCTACGACATCTACCGCCCCTACTTCGACGACACCTGCACGGCGACCACCTGTTACGTCGGTCGCGACGGCAACGGCGATCCGCGCCAGACGCTCTACCAGGAGATGATGGAGCTCGCCGACGAGAACCGCGACATCGTCAAGCCGGTCGTCATCGGGCACTCCCTCGATGGCGCGCCGATCCTCGCGCTGCGGGTCACCCGCGACGCTCGCGAGGCCTCGAACCCAGACGGCTCGAAGCCGGCGGTCCTCTACAACGCCGCCCAGCACGCCCGCGAGTGGATCACCCCGGAGATGGTGCGACGGCTCGCCCACCTCTTCGTCGACAACTACGACGGCTCGGGGAACGCGATCGGCACCGACGGGCAGCCCGTGGACGGGATCAGCTCCGAGGAGCTGACGAGGCTGGTCGACACCCGCGAGCTGTGGTTCGTCGTCGTCGCCAACCCCGACGGCTATGACTTCACCTTCACCCCGGGCAATCGTCTGTGGCGAAAGAACCTTCGCGACAACAACGGCGATGGCCAGATCACCACCGGTGACGGCGTCGATCCGAACCGAAACTTCCCGACCTACTGGAACTACGACGACGAGGGTTCCTCCTCGGATCCCTCCGACGAGACCTACCGCGGCACCGGGCCGGCCTCCGAGCCCGAGACCCAGGCGATGAACGGCTTCCTGCGCCGGCTCGGGTTCGAGTTCATGATCAACTACCACTCGGCTGCCGAGCTGCTGCTCTACGGGCACGGCTTCCAGGTCCAGACGCCGAGCCCCGACGACGCCCTCTACGAGGCGCTCTCGGGAACGGATGTCGATCCGGCCATCGCCGGCAAGGGGCCCGGAGCGCCGAACCCGTATGACCCGGATGTCTCCTCGGAGCTCTACACGACCAACGGCGAGACCACCGAGCACGCGCACTCGCGCCACGGGACGCTCGCCTGGACACCCGAGATGGACGTTGCCGACCCCGCGAGGGGCGGCGGCTCGAGCGTGTTCACGTTCCAGGACTCCGACGCGGACCTCCAGGACGCCTTCGAGAAGAACATCCCGTTCGCACTCGACGTCGCCGACTCCGCCGACGACCCGGCGAACCCCGAGTCGCATCTCAACCGCAAGGCTCCGGACTTCGAGATCCATCCGTTCGCGGTCTCCTACGGCGATCCGCAGACGGTGGAGGTGAACGCGAAGCGCGAGCTCGGCCCGCTGACGGTGCACTGGAAGATCAACGGCGGCCCCACGCAGAGCGCCTCGACCTCCGAGTTCGGCGGCGGTGAGCGCTACGGCGAGAACCAGAACGTCTACTACCACTTCGTTCGCGGCCAGGTGAGCGGCGCCGTGCCCGGCGACGACGTCAAGGTCTGGTTCGAGGGCGGAGGTGAGCGCTCGCAATCGTTCACCTACGAGGTGCGCTCGAACACCGGCAATCGCGTGCTGGTGCTCGCGGCCGAGGACTACACCGGGAACAGCTCGAGCCCCGCGTACCCGAGCACGAGCGGCCCGTTCTTCGACGACTACTACACCGACGCCCTGGCGGCGAACGGCCTCGCCGCGGACATCTACGACGTCGATGCCGAGGGTCGCGAGGCCCCCGACCCGCTCGGGGTCCTCAGCCACTACGACGCAGTCGTCTGGTACACGGGCAACGACCTGCTCACCCGCGGACCGGGGCAGGGCCCCGGCACCGGCGTGGCGCGGCTCGCCAACGACCTGATCCTCAACGTCCGCGACTACCTGAACGAGGGCGGCAAGCTGCTGTACACCGGGCAGTACGCGGCGACGGCGCAGACGCTGGGCTTCGCGTTCAACGTCGAGGGCGAGCCGCCGTTCTGCCCGCCCGGCGGAGACGCCCGCGAGGGCGCCTGCATCCCGATCTCGGACGACTTCCTCCAGTACTGGCTCGGCGCGTACAAGTTCGTCGACGTCGCGGGGGCACCGTTCGGAGGCGGCGATCCGGGGGCGGTCTCGGATCTCGACCTGTTCAACGTCGGCGACCCGTTCGGCGCGACGGAGTTCACGCTCAACGGGCCGGCGAGCGCCGACAACCAGGAGCACGTCTACTCGATGCTGACGACCTCGAGCATCCTGCCGCCGGCGGAGTACCCGCTGTTCGACTCGCGCGAGGCGACCGCCGTCGACGGGCCGAACCCCTACGACCCGGCGACCGGCTCCTTCTACGTGGTCGCCGAGTCCGATGACGAGGGCTGGCAGCGGCTGCGAAAGACGATCGATCTCAGCGGAGCGAGCAGCGCGGAGCTCGACTTCAAGATCTCCTACGACACCGAGGAGGTCTACGACTACCTGATCGTCGAGGCCCACACCGTCGGCCAGGACAACTGGACGACGCTTCCCGACCAGAACGGCCATACCGAGAACGACACCGGCGAGTCGTGCGGGATCGACTGGCGCTCGATCCACCCGTTCCTCGACCACTACCAGGACCCCGCAACCTGCGACCCGACGGGGACCACCGGCGAGTGGCACGGGGCGACCGGTAACTCGGGCGGCTACCAGGACTGGAGCATCGACCTCTCCGCCTACGCCGGGGAGCAGGTCGAGATCTCGATCTCCTACGTCCAGGACTTCGCGGTCTCCGGCCTCGGCGCCTTCGTCGACGATGTCGCCGTCACCGAGGACGGCGTGGTCACCGACGAGACCTCGTTCGAGGCCGACCTCGGCGGATTCACGGCCGGCCCACCGCCTCCGGGCTCGGAGGCCGGCACCCAGGCCGAGTGGACGCGCTCGGAGTCGCTCGGCTACTCGGCCGGCCCCGGCGTCGCGACCGACGACACCCTCGCCTACGGCTTCGGGTTCGAGGGCATCAGCGAGGCGGCCGAGCGCAACGCCGTGATGGCCGACGCGATGAGGTACCTCGGCGTTCTCACCCCGACCCCGCCGCCCGACAACAACGGCGGCGGCGGCGGAGGCGGCGGCGGAGGCTCGGGCGGCGGCTCCGGTGGCGGAGACGAGGACCAGGCCGACACCAAGGCGCCGAAGACGAAGCTCAAGGCCGGGCCGAAGCGCAAGACCTCGAGCGACAGGGCGAAGTTCAAGTTCCGCTCGAACGAGCCGGGCTCGACCTTCAGGTGCAAGCTCGACCGCAAGAGGTGGAAGAGCTGCGATTCCCCGCAGCGCTACAAGAACCTCGACACCGGCCGTCACCGGTTCAAGGTTCGCGCGACCGACAAGGCCGGGAACACCGACAAGAGCCCGGCCAAGTACCGCTGGAGGGTCACCTAGCGCAGAGCACCCGGCGGCGCCCTCGGGGATGGCCCGAGGGCGCTTCGGCGCGCGCCTCCGCGCGCGCGTGCCGCCCCGGTCGAACTGTCCCCCGCGGAGGGGTGCGGCTCGACCGAGGCGCTCCGAGCCGCCGGCCGCGCGTTGCGCACCGGTCGATCCAGACCCCTCCCGGGGGTGGGGCTCGACCGGTGCGCCCCTGCTCGCGGCGGGGCCGAACGGGGCTCGACCGAGGTGTGACCGCGCTCACACACGAATCGCACATACGTTCGTACCCTGAATCCATGATCTTCAGAGGAATCCCCGCCACCGCCCACAGCGCAATCGAGGTGATCGCCGCTCCCGCGATCATGGTCGCGCCGTTCGTCCTCGGCTTCGGGACCGCCGCGACGGTTCTGACGGTCGCGATCGGCGCCCTCCTGCTGACGCTCGCGCTGCAGATCGACAGCCCGAGCCGCTCCGTGCCGCTCTCGGCCCACGCCGGCTTCGACTACACGCTGGCGTTCGCCGCCGCGGTCGGCGGTGCGGCGGTCGGCTTCATCTCCGGCGAGCTCGGAGCAGCAATCTTCTTGGTCGGTGTAGGCGCCGCAATGGCCCTGCTGACCGTCTCAACGCGGTTCACCATGGCCCGCAACGCCTAGAACGCGCCGACTACCTCCCACAGACAAAAAACACATATCTCTCCTCCCTGTACGTGAGACGCCCCGCAAGACGCGGGGCGTCTTTCGTTGGGGCTCGAGCGCGATCCGCGCTCGGGGCGAACCTGGAGGCGGAACCGCCCGCCCGGCCCGCTAGCCGAGGCCGGCTGCCTGAACGGCCGCCTCCCGGTCCCTGAACTCCCGGAGCCTGACGATCTCCCCGTCCTCGAGGGTCCAGGCGTGGGCCTCGCCGCGCTGTATCGGGGTCTCGCTGCCGGGCACGACCGCTGTGTGGAGCACGACGGCGACGACCTCGTTGCCGGCCGCGAGGATCTCGAGGACCTCGCTGTGAAGGCCCGGCAGCGCCCTCCACTGGCCGTCGAGGAAGGCGCGCGCCTCCTCGATCCCCTCCCGGGGCCTTCGCTCGGGCTCGTCGGGGTTCGGCTCCCAGCGAAAGCGCGCGCTCAGGAGCTCGACGAGCGCGTCGGCCCGCTGCGCGTTGAAGGCGGCGTAGGCGCGGCGAACGATCTCCACGTTCTCGCTCGGCATCGCCGTCACGGTAACCCAGCGCGGCCTCGGCGGCGATACTTACGCCAATGAGCGCCAAGCAGCGAATCGACGTCCTCCTCGCCGAGCGCGGGCTGGCCGGATCGCGGACCAGCGCGGCGGCCTCGGTGCGCGCCGGGCGGGTGCGGATCGGAACCGACGGGCCGTTCGCGACCAAGCCGGGGCAGCTGGTCGCGGCCGATGCCGACCTGATCCTCAGCGAGCCGCAGCGCTACGTCTCCCGAGGGGGGATCAAGCTCGAGAACGCGCTCGCCGCGTTCGCCGTCGAGGTCGAGGGCCGGCGCTGCCTCGACGTCGGCGCATCGACCGGCGGCTTCACCGACTGCCTGCTCCAGCACGGCGCCGAGGCGGTGATCGCGCTCGACGTCGCCCACGGCCAGCTCGACTGGGGGCTTCGCAACGACCAGCGGGTGACCGTGATCGAGCGCCTAAACGCGCGCGAGCTCGACCCGGGCGAGCTGCCGTTCGAGCCGAGCCTCGCGACGATCGACGTCTCCTTCATCTCGCTCGCCAAGGTGCTGCCGCGCGATCGCGCTCAGCGTCCGCGCCGGGAGGCGACGTGCTGGCGATGGTCAAGCCGCAGTTCGAGCTCGGCGCCGAGCGCGTCGGCAGGGGCGGGGTGGTTCGCGACGCCGCCGACCGCCGCGAGGCGATCCGCCAGGTCGCCGAGGCGGGCCTGCGCCTGCGGCCTCGCCGTCCGCGGCTTCGCCTCCTCGGGGCTGCCCGGCCCGAAGGGCAACCGTGAGACCTTCATCCACTTCCGCGTCGCCGGCGAGCCGATCGCCGACCTCGAGGCGGCGATCGCGCGGGTGGAGCCGTGAGCGCCGTCGCCGCGCAGGCGCGCGAGCCGACGCCGCGGGCGCTGGTGATCACCCATACGCAGCCGGAGCAGACGACCGAGGCGCTCGCCCGGACCGTCGAGCTCGCCGGGGAGCCGGCTGCGAGCTGTTCACGCTCCCGGGCGAGATCGCAAAGCACGGTCAGGCGGCGGCGGGAATCGAGGTGGTCGAGCGCCCGCCCGGGGACCTCGACCTGTGCATCGTCCTCGGCGGCGACGGAACGATCCTCAAGGCCCTGCGTTGCTCGCCGAGCACCGAGGTGCCCGTGTTCGGCGTCAACTTCGGCACGATCGGCTTCCTCGCCGCGGTCGAGCGCGACCAGCTCGACGACGGGCTCGGGACGGCGCTCGCCGGCGACTTCGAAACGATCGCGATCCCGGCGCTCGAGGCGAGCGTGGGCGGCGGACGCCGCCTGGCGCTCAACGACGTCACGCTGATCCGCCGGCCGCACTCGCGGATCGCCGAGCTCGCCTACCGGCTCGGCGGCGAGGAGGTCGGTCACGTGCGCTGCGACGGGCTGGTCGCCGCAACCCCGGCCGGCTCGACCGGCTACAACCTCGCCAACCAGGGACCGATCCTGGCCTGGGGCGTGGAGGGCTACGTGGTCAGCTTCATCGCCCCGCACACGCTCACCGCGCGGCCGCTGGTCGTCGCGCCCGGCGACGTCCTCAGCGTCACCAACGCGGCGGGTCGCGATTCGGTCGACATCGCCGTCGACGGCGAGCACGTCGGCGAGCTCGCCAGCGGTGCGTCGATGGAGATCGAGCTTCCGGGACGGCATCGGCCTGCTCGCCCAGCTGCACGGGGCGAACTTCTACCACCGCATCCGCGAGAAGTTCGGCCGCCTCGCTCACTGAGCCGCCTCGGGCGCGGTCCCGGCGGCCCGACCGGCCCAGTAGGGCCCCGCGGGGCGAATCCGTCGGCGCGCGCCGCTAGAACAGGAGGCGTGCTCCACGAGCTGCGAATCGAGAACCTGCTGCTGATCGAGCGCGCCGAGCTGCGCCTCGGCCGCGGGCCTGAACGCGATCACCGGCGAGACCGGCGCCGGCAAGACCGTGCTCGCGCACTCGCTCGACCTGCTGATGGGCGGCAAGGCGCGGCCGCAGATCGTCCGGCCCGGGGCCGAGGAGGCCTGGGTCGAGGGCGTGTTCGACGATGCCGGAGGGCCTCTTCGACGACCCCGAGCTCGCCGAGATCCGCGAGCGGCTCCCCGACGGTGTCGAGGAGATCGTGCTCGGCCGGCGCGTCGGCGGTCTCGGGGCGGACGAGCGCCTTCGTCGCCGGGCGCTCCGCCTCCGCCGCCGACCTGCGCGCGCTCGGCTCGCGGCTGCTCGCCTTCTACGGTCAGCACGAGCACCGCCGCCTGACGCTCGCCTCCGCCCAGCTCGAGATCCTCGACGGCTTCGCCGGGCCCGACCAGCTCGCAGCCCGCGAGCGCTACCGCGACGCCCACTCGCGAGGTCACCGCGCTCGCGGCCGAGCTCGCCGAGCTCCGCGAGCGCGAGGGCGCCCGCGAGCGCGACCTCGACCTGATGCGCTTCGAGCTCGACGAGATCGAGGCCGCCGAGCCCGACCCTGCCGAGGAGGACGAGCTGGTCGCCGAGCGCGACCGGCTGCGCCACGCCGAGGGGCTGCGCGAGGCGCGCTGCGGGCGCTCGGCGCGATCAGTGGCGAGGACGCCGAGGGCGGCGCGAGCGCGGCGCTCGCCGTCGCCGAGGGCGGCCTCGCCGGCGTCGCCGGCGTCGACTCAGCGCTCGACGACCTCGCCGAGCGGCTCGGGGCGCTGGCGCTCGAGCTCGTCCGACGTCGCCGCCGAGCTGCGCGCCTACCTCGAGACGATCGAGGCCGAGCCCGGCCGCCTCGAGCGCTCGAGGAGCGGCTCGAGCGCGCTCGACCGGCTGAAGCGAAAGCACGGCGGCACGATCGAGCTGGTGCTCGCGCACGCCGAGCACTGCCGCGAGCGGATCGACCGGCTCGAGGGCGCCGATGAGCTTGCCGGCAGGCTCCAGGCGGACCTCGACGCCGCGGGCGAGCAGCGGGCGGAGCTCGCCAAGGCCCTGGGCGGCGGCAGGAGCGTCGCCGCCGAGCGGCTCTCCGGCCGGGTGGCCGCGGAGCTCGACGAGCTGGCGATGGACGGCGCCCGCCTCGAGGTCGCGCTCGAGCCCCATCCGGACGGCTTCGGAGCCGGCGGGGCGGAGACGGTCGAGTTCCTCGTCGCGACCAATCCGGGGATGCCGCTCTCGCCGCTCCGGGAGGCCGCCTCGGGCGGTGAGCTCTCGCGGGTCATGCTCGCGCTCACCGGGCTCGCCGCGAGCGCGGAGCGGACCCTCGTCTTCGACGAGATCGACGCCGGTGTCGGCGGGACCACCGCGCGGGCGGTCGGCGAGCGCCTGCGCGCGCTCGGCGAGTCGGGCAGGTGCTCTGCATCACCCACCTGCCCCAGGTCGCCTCGCTGGCCGAGACCCACTTCACGATCGAGAAGCGAAGCGTCGGCGGCGAGACCCGGGCCGATGTCGAGCGGGTCGCCGGCGACGAGCTGGTCGCCGAGATCGTCCGGATGCTCGGAGCCGAGAACGGCGACAAGGCCGCGACCCGCCACGCGCGCGAGCTGCTCAAGGCCGCATAGGCACCTACACTCCCGCGAATGGCCTTGCGGAGCCGGGCGCGCGCCTACCTACGCGGACCCGAGATCGGCCCGGTCCCGCCGGGGCCGCCCGTCGTCGGCGCCGTGCGCCTCGGCAAGCGCACGAAGGACCTCGTGAAGCGCCTCCATCCCGGCGAGATCGCGGTGATCGATCACGCCGACCTCGACCGGATCGCCGCCGAGGACCTGGTCTCCGCGGGGGTCAGCGCCGTCGTCAACGTCTCCGAGTCGAGCACCGGTCGCTACCCGAATCCCGGCCCGCTGGTGCTCGCCAGCGCCGGCGTTCGGCTCGTCGACGCTCCGGCCGCGCCGCTCTTCGAGGAGCTCAAGGACGGCGCCGAGGTGACGATCCTCGGCGGCGAGCTGCGCGTCAACCACGCCGACGGCGCGCCCGGGCCGCTGATCGCGTCGGGACGGGTGATCGACCTCGAGCGCGCCACCGAGCAGATGGAGCGCCAGCGCGAGCGCATCGACGAGGCCCTGATCGCGTTCGCTCAGAACACCATCGAGCACGCCGCCGAGGAGGTCGAGCTGCTCTCGGGGAAGATCGACTTCCCGCCGCTGCGCACCGACTTCCGCGACCGCCACGCTCTGATCGTCGTCCGCGGCACCACCTACAGGAAGGACCTGCAGGCTCTCCGCGCGTACATCCACGACATCGATCCGGTCCTGGTCGGCGTCGACGGCGGCGCCGACGCGATCCGCGAGGAGGGTTTCGCCCCGGACCTGATCCTCGGCGACATGGACTCCGCGAGCGACGAGACCCTGACCTGCGGCGCCGAGCTCGTCGTCCACGCCTACCAGGACGGCCACGCGCCGGGGCAGGAGCGACTCGACGAGCTCGGGCTCGAGTTCACCACCGTGCCGGCGGTCGGGACGAGCCAGGACGTCGCGATGCTGCTCGCTCACGAGAGCGGCGCCAGCCTGATCGTCAGCGTCGGCGCGCACTTCAACCTCATCGAGTTCCTCGACAAGAACCGGGCGGGGATGTCCTCGACCTTCCTGACCCGGCTGCGGATCGGCGAGGACCTGGTCGACGCCAAGGGCGTGAGCCGCCTCTACAACCCCGGCGTCAGGGGCTGGCAGATGGCCGCCTTCCTGTTCGCCTCGGTCCTGCTGATCGGATCGTCGTGCTCAGCTCCCCGGTGCTGGCGGAGTTCTTCGACCTCGTCTGGCTGAAGATCAAGGTCTGGCTCGACCTTTGAGCGGATCGGAGGCCTGAGCCCTGATGGGCTACTCGGCCCGCTACCACGCCGCCTCGCTGGCGGCGGTCTTCCTCGCGCTCGCGGTCGGGATCCTGATCGGCGTCGGGTTCGCAGCCGACGTCGTCACCGACACCGCGGAGAGCCTCGAGGAGAGCCTGAAGAGCGATCTCGAGGAGGCGCGGGGCGCGAACAGCGACCTGCAGGCGCAGATCGAGGCGGAGCAGAGCTTCAACGACGCGATCCTTCCGTCGGTCCTCACCGAGCGGCTGCGCAACCGCGCGGTCGCGCTGATCGCGCTCGGAGGTCTCTCCGAGAAGACGGCGGCGAGCGTCGAGGACGCGGTCGAGCCGGCGGGCGGCTCGCTCGCGGAGGTCGCGGTCGTCGCCGAGCCTCCCGACCTGGAGGCGCTCGCCTCGACGCTGAAGGGCAAGCGCGCCCGGGCCGTCGCCCGCGGCGACCCGAGGCGCTCGCCGCGCTCGGCCGCGAGGCGGCCCGCAGCCTCGTCCGCGGCGGGCGGCGCTTCGACGACATCCGCAGCACGCTGCTCAGCCGCTACAGCGGCAGTCCCGACGGGATCGACGGTGTCGTCGTCGTCAGCGAGCGCCCCGACGGCCTCGATCCCGAGGAGACCGCCAGCTCCTCGGCGATCGAGAGCGGGCTGGTCACCGGGCTGCGCTCGGCTCAGCTCCCGGTCGTCGGGGCGGAGCTGAGCGATGCCGACCCGAGCACGATCGAGTTCTTCGACTCGCGCGGGCTGAGCTCCGTCGACAGCATCGACCTGCGCTCGGGGAAGGTGGCGCTGGTCTACGCGCTCCGTGGCGGCGTCGAGGGCAGCTTCGGGGTCAAGGAGAGCGCCGACGGCCTGCTGCCGGACCTGCTCGGCCGCGACCGGGCCGGCGGCGGCTGAGTGCTCGCCGGGCTGATCGTCTCGGCGCTGCTGGCGGCCCTGCTCGCCGGCCCGTGGCTCGCCGACATGGCGAGGGTTGGCCTCGCCCGCCGAAACTACGCCGGGCGCGAGGTCGCCTTTCCGGCGGGCGCGGTGCTGGTCGCCTGCTCGCTGCTCGCGCTCGCGCCGCTCGCCCTGCTCGACGATCGCGCCGACCTCGACCTCCTCGACCCCGAGCTCTCGCCGCTGGATCGCCTACGTGCTCGGCGTCGCGTTGCTCGGTCTGCTCGACGACGCGCTCGGGCGCGGAGCCGACGCCGATACCCCGCGGGGCTGGCGCGGCCATGCCCGGGCGGTCCTCGCGGGCGGGCTCTCGACCGGGGCGATCAAGGCGGTCGGGGCGTTCGCGCTGGCCGCCTACGTGGTCTCCGGTCGCGGCCGTGAGGGCGTCGACTACCTCGCCGACCTGGCCCTGCTGCTCCTCGTCACCAACCTCTTCAACCTGCTCGACCTGCGTCCCGGCCGGGTCGAGAAGGTGTTCCTCGCGCTGCTCGCCGGGCTCTGTCTCGGCGCCTGGACCGAGGCGCCGCTCGAGCTGCTCGGGATCTTCATCGGCCCGGTCGCGGTCGGCGCGGCGTTCACCCTGCGCGAGCGGGCGATGCTCGGCGACACCGGCTCGAACCTCGTCGGGGCGCTCGCCGGGATCGCGATGCTCGTCGACCCTCGGCGACACGGCGCGGCTGATCGCGCTCGCGGTCGTCCTCGGGCTGACGATCTACGGGGAGTTTCGGTCGATCTCGAGGCGATCGATTCGATTCCGCCACTGCGGTGGATAGACTCGCTCGGCAGACGATGAGTCGGGCAAAGCGCAGATCTGAAGCCGGGCGAAACCCGCTTCATCTTCGTCACCGGCGGCGTCGTCTCCTCGCTCGGCAAGGGCATCGCGGCCGCCTCGATCGGCCGTCTGCTGGTCTCGCGCGGCTTCCGGGTCCAGCTGCAGAAGTTCGATCCCTACATCAACGTCGACCCGGGAACGATGAGCCCGTTCCAGCACGGCGAGGTGTTCGTCACCGAGGACGGCGCCGAGACCGACCTCGACCTCGGCCACTACGAGCGCTTCACCGACGAGAACACCTCGCGGGCCTCGAACGTGACCGCGGGCGCCGTCTACAACTCGGTGATCCGCCGCGAGCGCCGCGGCGACTACCTCGGCGCCACCGTCCAGGTGATCCCGCACATCACCGACGAGATCAAGCAGACAGATCCTGATCGTCGCCGAGTCGCAGGCCGTCGACTTCGTCATCACCGAGATCGGCGGCACGGTCGGCGACATCGAGTCGCTGCCGTTCCTCGAGGCGATCCGCCAGCTCTACACGGAGCTCGGGCCCGAAGCGCTGCGATGTTCATGCACCTGACGCTGGTGCCCTACATCGGCCACGCCGGCGAGATGAAGACGAAGCCGACCCAGCACTCGGTCAACGAGCTGCGCCGGATCGGCATCCAGCCGCACGCGCTGATCTGCCGCTCCGAGCGCGGGCCTCGACCGCGACATCCGCAAGAAGATCGCGCTGTTCGCCAGCGTCCCCGAGGACGCCGTGATCTCCGCGCGCGACGTCGACAACATCTACAAGGTGCCGCTCGTCTTCCGCGCCGAGGGCGCTCGACGACCTCGTCCTCGACCACTTCGGGATGGAGGCGCCCCGCCCGGACCTGGGCGACTGGGAGGAGCTCGTGCGCCGCGCCGACGAGCGCCGAGGGCACGATCCGGATCGCCCTGGTCGGCAAGTACGTGCAGCTCGCCGACGCCTACAAGTCGGTGATCGAGGCGCTCAACCACGGCGGCTACCACCACGGCGTCAACGTCGAGATCGACCTGGTCGACTCCGAGGACTTCGACTCCGAGGAGCTGGTCGACGGGCGGACGGGATCCTGATCCCGGGCGGCTTCGGCGAGCGCGGGATCGAGGGCAAGATCGAGGCGGCGCGGATCGCCCGCGAGCACGGGATCCCCTACCTCGGGATCTGCCTCGGCATGCAGATCGCGGTCGTCGAGTTCGCCCGCCACGTCGCCGGCATGGACGGCGCCAACTCGGCCGAGTTCGATCCCGAGACCCCCTACCCGGTCGTCGACCTGCTGCCCGAGCAGAAGGAGGTCTCCGACATGGGCGGGACGATGCGCCTCGGCGCCGACCCGGTGAAGCTCCACGAGGGGACCCGCGCACGCGAGATCTTCGGCGAGGCGGTCATCTACAAGCGCCACCGCCACCGCTACGAGGTCAACAACCAGCTTCGCCGCCGGCTCGAGGACGAGGGCCTGGTCGCGGGCGGCACCTCGCCCGACGAGCGCCTGGTCGAGATGGTCGAGCTGCCGGACCACCCGTTCTTCGTCGCCTCGCAGTTCCACCCGGAGTTCAACTCCCGCCCGACCCGGCCCGAGCCGCTCTTCCGCGAGTTCGTCGGCGCCGCCGGCGACGCGCGCCGCCGAGCGCGAGCCCGTCCGTGGACGCGGCGGTCGAGCGAGACCGCGGCCGAGGAGGGCTCGGCCCCCGAGGACGTCGGCGTCCGCCGCCAGGGCTGAAGCCCGTTCGCCTAGCCTTCGCCGGATGAGCGCCGACCAGCGCCTGTTCGACCGTTTCGTCCGGCTCTGCGAGATCGCCAGCCCGACCGGGCTCGGAGCGCGAGGTCGCCGACGCCGTGCTCGCCGAGCTGCGCGAGCTCGGGGTCGAGGTCGACGAGGACGACTCGCGCCGGCCGCGGCCGCGCGCGGGCGCGGGCAACCTGATCGCCCGCGTTCCCGGGAGCGGAGACGGGCTGGGTCGATGTTCTGCGCCCATCTCGACACCGTGCCCCACGAGGGCCCGATCGAGGTCGAGCTGCGTCGACGGGGTCTTCCGGAGTCGCGGGCGAGACGATCCTCGGCGCCGACAACAAGGCCGCGGTGGCGGTGCTGATCGAGCTGGCCGCCCGGACCGCCGCGCTGCCCCGCGCCGCTCGGGCTCGAGCTGGTCTTCACCGTCGCCGAGGAGGACGGCCTGCGCGGCGCCAAGGCGCTCGACATCGGCGCGCCTGCGCTCGCGCCTTCGGCTTCGTGCTCGACCACGCGACGCCGATCGGCGAGGTGATCATCGCGGCGCCGACCTACAAGCGGCTCGATCGCCGAGTTCGACGGGCGTCGAGGCGCACGCGGGGATCCGGCCGGAGGACGGGCCACAGCGCGATCGCCGCCGCGGCGGCGGCGATCGCGGCGATGGAGCTCGGTCGCCTCGACGAGGAGACGACGGCGAACGTCGGCGTGATCGACGGCGGGAGCGCCTCGAACGTCGTCGCCGGGCGCTGCCGGATCGAGGCGAGGCGCGCTCGCTCGACGAGGCCAAGGTCGCCGCCGCGACTCGCGGCGATGGTCGACTGCCTGCACCTGGGCCGCGAGCGATCACGGCTGCGACGTCGACGTCGACGTGATCGAGATGTTCCGCGGCTACCGGCATCGCCCCGAGCGCGCCGGCGCGTCCGGCTCGCCCACGCGGCGCTGCGAGCGCTGCGGGATCGAGCCGCCGCGAGCTCGCGACCGGCGGCGGCAGCGACGCCAACGCGCTGATCGCGCGCGGCTTCGACGCCGTGCTGCTCGCCAACGGGACGCTCGACAACCACACCGCCACGGAGCGCGTCGCCGGCGAGCGCGACTGACCGAGATGCTCGCCGTCTGCGAAGCGATCCTCGAGCTCGCCGCCGGGCGCGAGTGATGCTGAAGCTGCGCCGCGGCGATCGTCGTCTCGGCCGACTCCGCTCGATGGTCGAGGTCGACGGGCGAGCGCCGGCGGCCTGGGCCGACCCCGGACTCGTCGGGCGAGTGCGAGGAGGGCGACGAGGTCGTCGTCAACGTCGAGGCGCTCGACCTCGGGCTCGGCTCCGGCGGCTTCGACGTCGTCCACGTCAACCTGACCCGCGGCCTGGAGGCCGGCGGGCGCCGGCGACGCGCACGTCATGAAGCTCAACTACAGCTCGCTGCAGCACCCGGTCGACCCGGTCGAGGTGCGCCGAGGGCGAGCCGACGCGGCGCCCGCGCCGCCGATGCCGGTCCTCGTGATCGCCCTCCACGGCCACCTCGCCCCGGCGGCCTGGGCGGCCGCGCAGGCGCCCGCGCCGGGCTGCGGATCGGCTACGTCCAGAGGCCGGGCGCGGCGCTTCCCGGCTCGCTCTCGCGCGACGTGGCCGAGCTGCGCGACCGCGGGCTGCTCGCGGCGCACATCACCGCCGGGCCGGCCTACGGCGGCGAGCACGAGGCGATCAGCGTCGTCGGCGCGATCGACGCCGCCGCGCGGCGGCTCGGCTGGGACGCCGCGATCGTCGGCCCCGGGCCCGGGGATCCTCGGCTCGGCGACGCGCTCGGCCACGGCGGCGATGGCGGCGCTCGACGCGGCCCACGCGCGCGCTGGCGCTCGGGCTGCCGACCCTGCTCGTGCCGCGGCTCTCGAGCTCGGAGACCCGCGGCCGCGCCACCGCGGGCTCAGCCACCACACGGCGTCGGTGCTCGAGCTGCTGCTGGCGCCGGTTCGGGTGCCGGTCCCCGAGACCGAGGTGACCGGCTGGCCGCTGCTCGAGCGCGACGCGCCGGAGGGCGGCTCGGCGCAGGCCGCGCTCGACGAGCTGATCGAGGCGACCGCGATCGCCACGACCTCGCGGTCGAGCCGATCGACCTCGACGGCTACGCGGCGAGCGGGCTGCCGGCGCGAACGATGGGCCGCTCGATCGACGAGGACCCGCTGTTCTTCGCCGCGCCGCTCGCCGCCGGGGCGGCGCTGGCGGCGGCGGTGGCGGGGTAGGCGCAGGACCGGGCCTGATGGAGCGAATCGACTCGAGGCGAAGCTGTCCACGAGGGGCCGATCGTCGCGGTGCGGATCGACAGCTTCCGCTACGCGGACGGCGCGACCGCGGAGCGCGCAGGTCGTCGTCCATCCCGGCGCGGTCGCGATCGTCGCCCACGACGGCGAGTTCGTCTGGCTCGTCCGCCAGCCGCGCGAGGCCGTCGGCGAGGCGGTCGCTGCTCGAGCTGCCCGCCGGCAAGCTCGACGTCGAGGGCGAGACGCCGCTCGAGGTGCGCGCAGCGCGAGCTCGATCGAGGAGATCGGCAAGTCGGCGCGGAGCTGGAGCGAGCTGAAGCGGCTTCTACGTCGCGCCCGGGTTCGACCGAGCGAGCGGATCCGACCTGTTCTGCGCGACCGAGCTCGAGGACGCCGAGCACGAGCCCGACCACGAGGAGCGGATCGAGATCGTCCGCTGGCCGCTCGACGAGCTCGACGCGGCGATCGACGCCTGCCGAGGACGCGAAGTCGCTCGATCGGGCTGTTCATGCTCGAGCGACCTGCTGCGAAGCCGCTGAGTAGCGCCGCCGCCGGCCAGCGGCTGCTAGCGGCGTTGCACGGGAAGGAGGGTCAGGCGGGCCGCGAGAACCCCAGCCGCCATGGCCGGTCGCGGCGATCAGCGCGAGCGGAGCGGCAAGACCGACGCGCGCTTCGAGGCGCTCGTCCTCGACTTCCTCGCCTACCTCGAGTTCGAGCGCGGCCTCGCCCGCAACACGCTCGACGCCTACCGCACCGACCTGCTCCAGTTCGGCGGCTTCCTGGCCGACGCGCGAGCGCGACGCCACCGACGGTCGAGCGCGCCGACATCGCGGACTTCCTTGCCGAGCTAGCGACCGGCGCACCCGGCGACGGCGAGGAGTCCCGCCGCGCCGCCCGGCCTCCCCGGCGACGTGAACCGCAAGACCGCCTGCCTGCGCTCCTTCTACCGCCACCTTCGCCGCGAGGACCTGATCGCAGACGACCCGACGGCGACCCTGAGCCCGCCGGCGAAGAGCCGCAAGCTTCCCCACGTCCTGTGCCAGGCGGAGGTGACGAAGCTGCTCGACAGCGCCCGCGGCGGCGACCCGATCGCGCTCCGCGACCGGGCGCTGCTCGAGGTGATGTACGGCTGCGGGCTGCGCGCCTCGGAGACGATCGGGCTCGAGGTCGGCGACGTCGACATCGCGCCACGGCTTCGTGCGCCCGCAGGCAAGGGCTCGAAGGACCGGATCGTGCCGCTCGGGCGCGAGGCTGTCGCGGGCGGTCGAGCGCTACCTGCGCGCGCGGCCGGCCGGAGCTGGTCAACGGCGAGCCGCAGCGCAAGCTGTTCGTCAACTTCCGCGGCGGGCCGCTCAGCCGCCAGGGGCTCTACAAGATCATCCAGCGCCACGCCAAGGAGGCCGGCCTCGAGGGGCAAGATGAGCCCGCACACGCTGCGCCACACCTTCGCCACCCACCTGCTCTCGGGCGGCTGCGACCTGCGCTCGGTCCAGGAGATGCTCGGTCACGCCGACGTCGCGACGACCCAGCTCTACACCCACCTCTCGCGCGAGCGGATCAAGGAGGTCTACTTCGCCGCCCACCCCCGGGCGACCGAGTAGCTCAGGCGCCCAGGGCCCGCTGGTACCAGCTCACGTCCCAGGCCTCTCCGAACTTGACGCCGACGCCGGTGAACGTGCCGACGAGCTCGAAGCCGAGCGCACGGTGAAGCGCGGTCGAGGCCGGATTCGGCTCGCTGACCCCGGCGACGGCGAGCCGCAGCGGCGAGCGCTCCAGTCGGCCGAGCAGCTCCGCGTAGAGCCGGCGCCCGACCCCGCGCCCGCGGGCGCCCTCGGCGACGTAGACCGAGGTCTCGCAGGTCGTCGCGTAGGCGGCGCGGGGCTTGAACTCGCCGCTCTTCGCGTAGCCGAGAACCTCGCCCGCCGGGTCGAGGGCGACGAGCAGCAGATGCCCGCGCTCGGGATCGGCGCCGGCGTGCAGCCGCTCCCACGCTTCGAGGGACGGTGGGTCGAGGTCGAAGGTGGCCGGGGAGCTGAGCACGACCGCGGCGTAGATCGCCGCGACCGCGCCGAGGTGGGCCGGCTCCGCGTCGACGATCCGCTCGAGCGCGGTCTCGGGGGCGTTCTCCATCGGCGGACTGATAGCGGCTTTCACGCCGGACCGGGTCGGCGGTTGGTGGAGAATGTGGCGATGCCAGAGCTTCCCGAGGTCGAGACGGTGCGCCGTCAGCTCGAGCCCGAGGTCGTCGGTCTCGAGATCGAGGCGGTCGAGATCCTCGACGAGCGCTGGACGAGGCCCGTCGCGGCGGCCGAGGTCGAGGCGGCGCTGGCCGGCAGGCGGATCGCGAGCGTCGGGCGTCGCGGCAAGTACCTGATCGCCGGCTTCGAGGACGGCTCGGCGCTGGTCATGCACCTGCGGATGACCGGCAACCTGCTGATTCGCCCGCCCGGGGCCGAGCTGGTCGCGGACCTGATGGTCGAGGACCGCCTCGGGGCGCCGCGCCTGTATGAGGCCTCCATCGACGCCCGCCATCTGCGCGCGCGGATCGTCTTCACGGATGGCGGCGAGCTCTGGTTCACCGATCCGCGCCGCTTCGGGCACGCCGTCGTGCTGAACGAGGCCGCGATCGCCCCCTACTTCGAAGAGCGCCTCGGCGTCGAGCCCCTCTCCGGCGGGCTGACGGCGGCGGCGCTGGCGCAGATCGCCGAGGGGCGACGGGTGCCGCTGAAGTCGTTTCTGCTCAATCAGAGAGGGGTCGCCGGGATCGGCAACATCTACGCCGACGAGGCGCTCTTTCGCGCCGAGCTGCACCCGCTCTCGCCTGCGGGATCGATGCGCGCCGAGCACTGCGAGGCGCTTCGCAGCGGGATCGTCGAGGCGCTCGAGGCCGGGCTCGCAAACGGCGGGGCGTCGATCGACGACTACCGAAACGCGCGTGGCGAGCAGGGCACGATGCAGGACGAGTTCCTCGTCCACACGCGCGAGGGCGAGGACTGCTTTCGCTGCGGAGAGGCGATCCGCCGGGTGGTCGTCTCCGGGCGCTCGACCTACTTCTGCCCGGGCTGTCAGGTGAGGCTGCGGGCGCGGCGGGCGAAGCGGCGGCGCAGCGCGTGAGCGGACCCCCGCCCCCGCCGCAGGGGTTCGCGATCGGTCACTGGACGCGACCGCGAGGGCGTCACCGGCTGCACCGTGGTGCTGGCGCCGCCCGGGGCGCGCGGCGGGGTCGACGTCCGCGGCGGCGGGCCCGGGACGAGGGAAACCGACGTGGTCGGCGCGCTCGCCGGCACCTCCGAGGTGAGTGCGGTGATGCTGCAGCGGCGGGAGCGCCTACGGGCTCGGCGCCGCCGACGGCGCGATGCGCTGGCTCGACGAGCGCGGCCGCGGCTACGCGACCCCCGCCGGCCTGGTGCCGATCGTCCCCGCGGCGGTCATCTACGACCTCGCCGTGGGCGATCCGCGGGCGCGCCCCGGTGCCGAGGCCGGGTACGCCGCCTGCGAGGCCGCGCGAGAGGGCGTACCCGAGCGCGGCCGCGTCGGCGCCGGAACGGGAGCGGCGGTCGGGAAGATCCTCGGCCGCGAGCGCTCGCAGTGGGCCGGGCGTCGGCTACGCGGCGGCGCGCACCGGGCGCGGCGCGACCGTCGCCGCGCTCGCGGTGGTCAACGCGTTCGGCGACGTCATCGGCAACGACGGCGGCGTGCTCGCCGGGGCCCGCGGCGAGGAGGGCGAGGCGATCTCGACCGCGGCGACGATCGCCTCGATGGAGCGAGCGCCCGACTGGACCCGGATCGAGGACCGCAACACGACCCTGGTCTGCGTGCTCACCGACGCCTCCCTCTCCAAGGTCGGCTGCGCGCGGGTGGCCCGGATGGCGAGCGGAGGGGTTGCGCGCGCCGTCGACCCGGTGTTCTCAGACGTCGACGGCGACGTCGCCTTCTGCATCGCCTCGGGGCCGCGCGAGGTGGAGGCCGACCGTTTCGAGGCGATCGCCATCGGGACGGTTGCCGCGCACGTCTGTGCCGCGGCGATCCGCGATTCGGTGCGGCCCCGTCCGGATTCGTAGTCATCCTCTCGAGCGTGAGCGGCAAGTTCAAGACCGAGGCGATCGTCCTGCGCAGCATCCGCTACGGCGAGGCCGATCGCGTCCTTCATCTCTTCAGCCGCACCCGCGGGCGGATCGGCGCGATCGCGAAGGGCTCGCGGCGCCCGAAGTCCCGCTTCGGCGGCAGGCTGGAGCCGTTCTTCCGCCTCGACCTGGTACTGCACGAGGGCCGGGGCGACCTCTCGACGGTGACCGCGGCCGACACGATCTCGGCGTACCCGCGCCTGCGCGAGAGCGGCGGTTCGATCGGGGCGGCGGCGCGCGCCTGCGACGCGGTGCTCCGCCTCTGCGACTCCGAGGAGGCGAACCCGGCCGCCTACAACCTGCTCTGCCGCTACCTCTCGATCCTCGACGGCGATGAGGGCGAGGGTCCGGCGAGCGAGATCGACGGCGCGGCGAGCCTCGCCACCTCGCTCGCCTTCCGGCTCAAGCTGGCGCTCGCGACCGGGTTCGCGCCCGAGCTCGCCGCCTGCGCCCGCTGCGGCGAGGCGGATGACCTGAGCGGGTTCTCGGGCTCGGCGGGCGGCGTCGTCTGCGACGCCTGCGAGCGCGGCGGCTTCGCCTTCTCCGAGGACGCGCACCGCTTCATGGTCGAGGCGATCGGGAGGCCGCTCGCCGCGGCGCCGACCGCCGGCGAGCTCGCGCTTCGCCAGGCCGAGCGAGCGATCTCCTCGACGCTCGAGCATCACGCGAACGTGCAGTTGCGCTCCGCCGCCTAGCGACTCGGGGCGCGGTTGTCGCGCTCATCTGGACAGGGGCGGGGGCGATCCGCCAACATCGTCGCGGTGAGCGAGACCTTCCGAGACACACCCGACCTCTACGAGGCGCTCGGCGGCCCCCAGGGAATCGCCGACTCGAGCCTGCCGGCGTTGGCGTTCGTGATCACCTACACGTTCAACGGCAACGACCTCGGGATGGCGGCCTGGGTGGCGGTCGGCTTCGGCGCGCTGATGGCGGGGGTGCGGCTCATCCGCCGCGAGACGCTCCAGTTCGCGCTCGCCGGCTTCGCCGGGGTCGCGATCGCCGCCTTCGTCGCCGACCGCACCGGCCGCGCCGAGGACTTCTTCCTCCCGGGACTGCTGCTGAACGCCGGCTACGCGCTCGCATACCTGGTCTCGATCGCGGTCAGGGTGCCGCTGCTCGGGGTCTTCGTCGGCCCGCTGACCGGCGAGGGGATGAGCTGGCGCGGCGATCCCGAGCGGGTGCGCCTCTACACCCGGGCGAGCTGGATCTGGGTGGGTGTGTTCACGCTCCGCCTCGCCGTCCAGCTGCCGCTCTACCTGGCGGGCGCCGTGCTGGCGCTGGGGATCGCGAAGACGGCGATGGGCCTGCCGATCTTCGCGATCGCGATCTGGCTCTCCTATCTGGTGTTGAGGGAGCCCGGGGACCCTGACGCGCGCGAGGCGGCGGATCGTATGCTCGGTGAGGACCCATCGTGAACACCGAGTTCGATCCCGACGAGTGCGCCTTTCGCGAGCGGGTCGAACGCTATGAGAAGGAGTTCCTCTGGGCGCCCGCGGCGCGCTCCTACCCGGCCGAGCGCGTGCAGCCGGAGGCCGACAGCCCGCTGCGTACCCCGTTTCAGCGTGATCGCGACAGGATCGTCCACTCGAAGGCGTTTCGCCGCCTGAAGCACAAGACGCAGGTGTTCATCGCCCCGGAGGGCGATCACTACCGGACCCGGCTCACGCATACGATCGAGACCTGCTGCATCGCGCGCACGGTGGCGCGCGCGCTGGACCTCAACGAGGACCTCACCGAGGCGATCGGGCTCGGCCACGACCTCGGCCACCCGCCCTTCGGGCACATCGGCGAGGAGGCGCTCGACGAGGCGCTTCGCGATCTCGGCCACGAGGGCTTTCGCCACAACGTGCACTCGCTGCGCGTGGTCGAGGTGCTCGAGGGCGGCGGGCGCGGGCTCAACCTGACCGCGCCGGTGCGCGACGGGATCCTCAACCACACCGGCTCGGCGAAGCCGGCGACGCTCGAGGGCCGGGTCGTCCGCCTGGTTGACAGGGTCGCCTACATCAACCACGACATCGACGACGCGCTGCGCGCCGGGATCCTCTCCGAGGAAGACCTGCCGGAGCGCGAGATCGACCTGCTCGGCCCGGACGGCGCGGCCCGGATCGACACCCTGGTGAGCGACATCGTCGCGAGCTCGCGGGCGGCGGGGGAGATCGTTCAGTCCGACGAGATCGGCATGGCGATGCTGCGGCTTCGCAAGTTCATGTTCGACAACGTCTACCTCGCCGAGGAGGCCCGCAGCGAGCACGAGCGCGTCCATCGCACCCTGCGCGGGCTCTTCGAGCACTACCTCGAGCATCCAGAGCTGGTCGCGGGGAACGGCGACGGCGAGGAGCGCGAGGCGCACCAGCAGGTCACCGACTACGTCGCCGGGATGACCGACCGCTTCGCGATCGCGACCTTCCGGCGGCTGGCGCTTCCCGAGGAGAGCAAGCTGTGAGCGCGCGCCGGGGGGCGTGCCTGGGCGCCGGGGGAATCGAGACCCGATGAGCGGGTTCACGCGCGAGAGCGTCGAGCGCGTCAAGGAGGCCTCCGACATCGTCGAGGTGATCTCCGCCTACACCGACCTGCGGCGCTCGGGTGTTCGCTTCAGCGGGCTCTGCCCGTTTCACGACGAGCGCTCGCCCTCGTTCTCGGTCGATCCGGCGGAGAAGCTCTATCACTGCTTCGGCTGCGGGGTCGGCGGTGACGTGATCAAGTTCGTCGAGGAGAAGGAGGGGCTCGGCTTTCCCGACGCCGTCGAGGCGCTCGCCGAGCGCTACGGGGTCGAGCTCGATCGCGAGCGCGAGGACCCGCGCGCCGAGGAGGCGCGGAAGAAGCGGGCGCGGCTGAGCGCGCTGCTCGAGCGCACCGGCGAGTACTACGCGACCTTCCTGTGGGAGTCGCCGCAGGCAAAACGGGCGCGCCAGTACCTCGCCGAGCGGGGTCTCGGCGAGCAGGTCCTGAGGGACTTCGGCGTCGGGCTGGCGCCGGCGACCTGGGACACGATCCTGGTGCGCGGCCAGCAGGCGGGCTACTCGGTCGCCGAGATCGAGGCGGCGGGCCTGATCCGCCGCGGCCAGAAGGGGCGCTCCCACTACGACCAGTTCCGCGCCCGGATCATCTTCCCGATCAGGGACGCCCGCGGCCGGGTGAACGGCTTCGGCGGCCGCGCGACGAAGCCCGACCAGAAGCCGAAGTACGTCAACTCGCCCGAGGGCGAGCTCTACTCGAAGCGGCGAACGCTCTACGGGATCGATCGCGCCCGCCCGAGGATCGCGAAGCTCTCCCAGGCGGTGCTGGTCGAGGGCTACACCGACGTGCTCGCGCTACACCAGGCGGGGATCACCAACGCGGTCGGCGTGATGGGCACGGCAATCACCCCCGAGCAGGTGAAGCTGCTCTCCGCCTACGCCGAGGAGGCCGTGCTCGCGCTTGACGCCGACCGCGCCGGCCGGGAGGCGATGTTGCGCGCGCAGGGGGTGGTCAGCGGCAAGCGGCTGCGGCTGCGGGTGGCGCGGATGCCGGAGGGCAAGGACCCCGCCGACCTGCTCGCCGACGGCGACACGGTCGCGGCGACGAAGCTCCGCGAGGCGATCGAGCACTCCGAGGACCTGCCCTCATTCCACGTCCGCACGCTGCTCGAGGACGCCGATCTCGAGAGCCCGGCGGGGCGCGACCGGGCGCTCGACGAGGCGGTCGCGGTGATCGCGGCGATGCCGGACTCGATCACCCGCGAGGAGCTCATGCGCGAGGTCGCCGACACCCTGAGCGCCGATCCGGGGCTGGTCTCGCGCCGGGTCGCGCAGGCCGGGCGGAGCGGGGAGGGGCGGCGCGCGGTGCCCGCCCGGCGCCGGGCGACCGCGACCCCGAGGGCGACCCTGGGCCCGAGCGCGAGGGAGGCGACGCGGCGCCGCGCGCCTTGAGCGCCCGCGAGCGGCGCGAGGTCGCGTTCCTGGCGATGTGCTTTCGCAACCCGGCCGAGGGCAGGAGCTACCTCGATCGGACGACGCCCGAGCACTTCTCGACGCCGATGGCGGCCCGGGCGTTCGAGTGGCTGGTCGCGAACCTCGACGACCCGATGGCGAAGCTCGATCGCGAGGATCGCGAGCTCTACGCGTTCGTGACCGACATCGTGATGCGCTCGGAGAACGAGCCCGCCAGCCGGCAGTCGATCGAGCTCAACTTCCTCGAGCTCGAGCGCGGCGTGGTCGACCGGGAGATCGCGAGCCTGCGGGCCAACGGCGGCGAGGGACTGGTCGCGCTGCAGCGAAAGCGCGCCGAGCTGAACGAGCGCATCGCCCGCGCCTCGGGCTTCTAGGCCGCCCGCTCCCCTTGCCGAGGTGGCGCGAACCGGTGCCGGGACACGGGTAGGCGCCATCTCGGCACCGTCTGGCGAAACTCCCATGAGAGAGCCGGATTCGGCACTCCCCCGGGTGGATTCGAACCACCACGCCTTGATTAACAGTCAAGTATGCTGCCGTTACATCACGGGGGATCTTTGGCGCGCTTCGGTGCGCCTTTTTTCAGGCTAGCCGACCGCCCCGCGAGCCGATGTTACGAGGTTCGCCCGCCAGCGCCTCGATCAACTCGGCGCCTCGGGCCGCGCCGTCGTTTCGCCGGCTCCACGCCTCGAGCTCCGCGGCTCGCGCTGCGAAGGCGCGCTCGGCGAGCAGCCGCCGCACGACCAGGCGAAGCGCACCGGGCCGGGTCAGCCGCCAGGGCAGCATCAACCCGGCGCCCGCCCATGCGACCCGGGCGCCGTTCTCGGTCATGTCGCCGACCGCGGGGCAGCAGAGCACCGGAACGCCCGCGCCGAGCGCGCGCGCGACCGTCCCATGGCCACCGTGGCAGATCACCAGGTCGGCGGCGGCGAACGCCTGGGTGTAGCTGACCCAATCGACGACGGTCGCGTTCGCGGGCGGCGCCGGCAGCGGAACCTCGGGGCGGTGGCGGTTGGTCGTCGCCAGCACTCGCACCGGCTCCTCGGCGAGCGCCTCGAGCGCCACGCGGACGAGCCGGCACTCGGGATCCTGCGCGGTCGAGGGCGCGACGACGACGAGCGGCTCCTCTCCCGCCGGCAGCTCGACATCCTCATAGGGAAGCTCGAAGCCGATCGGGCCGACCACGTGGACGCCCTCGGGCCACCGGCGCGGGTACTCGAGCTGGGGGAGGGTCGCGACCAGGGCCAGCTGCTCGCTGATCCCGCCGTGCAGGCGATCGATCGGTGGCAGGCCGACCCGCTCGCGCGATCCGTTCATCTCCTCGCGGCCCTGCTCGAGGCCGCCGACGAGCACGGGCAGCGCGCCGCGCCAGATCGCGCGCCCGAGCGCGGTTCGCGGCGGCATCGCGCCGAAGGCGAAGAACGGCATCCCCGGCTCGTGCACCGGGTAGACATGCGGCACCAGCGTCGCGCGGCGCAGCCCGACCCGCTCGGCGGCGAGCGCCGGGGCGAGCGTGAGGATGTCGCTGACGACGACGTCGAAGCGCTCGCGCTCGAGCATCGGCACGAGCGCCAGCGCCGCGTCGGCGACCGCCGGGCCCTCGTCGGAGCCCGGCGGGGGAGGCGGAAACGTCTTGTACTCCTCGGCGGCGGTGAAGCCGATCCCGAGCGCCTCGATCGGCTCGCGCCAGTGCTCCCAGGTCTCGACCATCACCTCGTGGCCGCGGGCCGCCAGCGCCCGCGCCAGGCCGATCGCGGGGAAGGCGTGCCCGGCGTCGCCGAAAGCCGCGACCAGGAACCGCCTCGCGCCCGGGCTCATCGCGCCGGCCGGCTGCAAGATCCCGTTCCCTGCCGACCGATCGCTTGGCGAGAGCCGCTGTTCACGCCACCATTCTCACGATGAGACCTCGATCCAGCGATCCGGCGCGCCGGCTGCGCCATGCCGTCGGCCGTCTGCCGACCCACACCAGGCAGGCGATGCTGCGCGGAATCGACAGCAACAGGATCATCGTCGGCGCATACGTCGATCCCCGCTCCGGCGGGATCTGCCCGATGCTCGCCGCGCATCGAAACGGCGGGCGCACCGACGTCGCCAGCTTCGCCCGGGCCTGGGATGCCTACACCGCCGCCAAGCGCCCGCGCCGCGCCACTCGCCGCGAGGTCCGCACCCTGCGCGCCCTGCTGGTCGAATCGCTCGAGTTCGACCCGGCCATCGAGCAGGCCTCGATCGCCGAGCTCGCCGCCCAGCTTCGCGCCGAGCGCGAGGCGTTCCGCTGCGCCGAGCGCGACGCCGCGCCGCCGAGCCTCGCGGCGGACGTCCCCGAGCTTCCGGCGCCGATCCGCTCTCCGGAGAGCGACGACGCGCCGATCCGGGTCCGTCGCCGCGTCCCGACCGGAGAGCGCCACCGAGGCTCCGAGCTTCGCCTGCGCGCGAACTGGTCATGGCTCCGTCCCGCCCGCGGCCTCGACGACTTCAAGGACCTGCTCGCGGCGGCCGAGGACGAGCTCGCCGAGCAGCACGACCGAGCGGTCGCGGCACACGAGGCCGAGCTCGTTCGCGACTGAGCCGCTCAGCGATTGCAGCTAGAGCTGCTCGCCGGGGCGCATGAAGACGATCTCCGGCACCAGGCACGCCGGGGAGGTCGAGAGCAGGTAGCGGACCGCGCCGGAGATGTCCTCCGGGCGGATCATCTCCTCCGCCGGCACCTGGCCCTTGACGAACTCCGTCATCGGCGTGTCCACGAACGCGGGGCAGAGCGCGGTCACCTGCATGCCGTGCGAGTTGTTCTCCTTCTGCGTCGCCTGGCTGAAGCCGATCACGGCGGCCTTCGTCGCCGAGTAGACCGAGAGCCATCCCTGTCCCTGCTTGCCGGCGATCGAGGCCGTGTTCACGATCAGAGCCTTGCCGTGCTCGGCGCCCGCCTCGCGCAGCATCGGCAGCGCCTCGCGGGTGGCGATGATCAGACCGCGCAGGTTCGCGCCGATCTGGATGTCGAGCTTCTTCGTGGTGATCTCATCCATCGCCTCGCCGATCCCGACGCCGGCGTTGTTGACGAGCACGTCGAGCCGTCCGTAGCGCTCCCGGTGGGCGGCGACGAGCGCGACCACCTCGCTCTCCTCGGCCATCTGCGCCGGCACCGCCTGGACGTCGATCCCGGCCTCGCGAAGCCCCGCGGCGGCGCCCTCCAGCTTCTCGGGCCGACGGGCCGAGATCGTCACCGCGTAGCCGTCCTCGCCAAGCGCCCGCGCGATCGCAAGGCCGATCCCGCTCGAGCCTCCGGTCACCAATGCCGCCCGTTCCGCCACATTCCCTCCTTCGCAGATTCACGCCGTAGCCGGGCCACCCTACCGCCGTGACCGATCGGTGACTTAGCCGCTGATTACCCCGTTTACCTAGCATGCGCCGTCGTGCGCCCACTCCTCCGAAGCCCACGACGGCTCTCCCTTGCCCTGATGGCGGCCCTCGCCTCGCTCGGGATCGCCGCCTGCGGGGAGGAGAGCGCGTCATCGGCGAGCGAGTCCGCCGCGGCGCCCGCCGCGGGGGCCTTCCCGGCCCCCGAGGGTCGCTCCGCCGAGCAGCTCCTCGCCGACTACCCGACCGACAACCAGATCGTCGTCTCGCCCGCGGGCCTGATCCAGAGCGTCGGCGAGAACCGCTTCGGCTTTGCCGTCTTCAACGTCGACCGCACCCAGATCACCGACGCCGAGGTCGCTCTCTACGCCTCTCCCGCGGACGGCGGCAAGGCGAGCGGCCCCTATCCGGCGCGGGTCGAGAGCCTCGAGACCGAGGCGGCCTTCGTCGCCGAGAACACCGCCAGCGACCCCGACGCCGCGAAGGTCGTCTACGTCACCGATATCGACTTCGACCGGCCGGGGAGCTGGAACATCGTCGCCCTCGTCCGCGAGGGCGAGAGCTACCGCTCTACCGCCGTCGCCGGCGTCGAGGTCGGCAAGTACGGGGCGATTCCCGGCCCGGGCGATAAGGCGCCCGTCGTTCACACGCCCACCGCGCGGTCGGTTGGCGACGTTGGGGAGATCGACACCCGGGTGCCGCCCTCGACGATGCACGAGGACGACCTCGCCGACGTGCTCGGCAAGGAGCCGGTGGTGCTCCTCTTCGCAACGCCGGCGCTCTGCCAGAGCCGGGTCTGCGGACCGGTCGTCGACATCGCCGAGCAGGTCAAGCGCGATCACGGGGACGAGGCCGCCTTCATCCACATGGAGATCTACGACGACAACATCCCCGACCCGAAGAACCTGCGCTCCCAGGTCGAGGCCTACGACCTGCCGACCGAGCCATGGTTGTTCGTGATCGACGCGGATGGCCGCGTCTCCTCTCGCTTCGAGGGTGCCTTCAGCGCAGCCGAGCTCGAGGACGCGCTCGCCGAGGCGACGAGCTAGCCCTACTCGGCGTCGTCGCCGTTCATGCGCGTCATCTGCACGCCGGCGCTCAGCTCGCTCGCCGCCGGGCCCCGGTAGACGCCCCGGATCGGGGCGACGTCCTGGTAATGGCGCCCGTGGCCGATCTTCACGTAGGCCTCGCCGGCGCGGACGCGGTTGGTCGGGTCGAAGCCGATCCAGCGCAGCTTGCCCTCGGCGTCCGAGAGCAGCGCCTCGAGCCAGGCGTGCGTCTGCACCTCGATCGAATCGTCGCCGCCGTCCTTGGGCGCCGCGAACAGATAGCCGGAGACGTAGCGCGCGCCGACGCCGTGCTCGCGCAGGAGCATCGTCCCGAGGTGGACGAAGTCCTGGCAGACCCCGGCGCCACCGGCGAGCAGGTCGGCGACGGTCGAGCCGACGAACGTCGAGCCGGAGCGGTACTCGAAGCGGTCGGCGATCAGCTCGCTGACCGCGTGAGCGCTCTCGAGCGGGGTCGGGGCACGGGTCTCCTCGAGCAGCTCGGTGAACCGGTGATCCTCGGAGGGGGTCTCGGTCTGAAAGAGATGCTCGCCGGCCGCCGCGCGGTAGCTCGGCCCCCGGGTGGCCTCCCAGCTTCCGTCGGGATCGACCGGCTGCTCGCGCGTGCTCACGTGCATCCGCGCCTCGATCGCGAGCTTCTCGTGCGGCTCGGTGACGCCGAACTCGATCACCTCGGCGCCGAAGTAGTCGCGGTAGGCGTGCAGCCGCGCCTCGGGATCGACCCGCATCGAGAAGTCGTGCACCGTCTGGTGCGGCGTGGTGGCCGGCTTCACCCGCAGGACGTTGAGGTTGTCGCGGACCGGCTCCGAGTAGCCGTAGGCGGTCGAGTAGACGATCCGGAACCTCACACCGTCACCACCTGCGGCTGCGCGACGGCGCCGCTGAAGTAGCGCTGCTCGATCTCGCGGTCGGCCTCCGAGAGCTCGCCCTGCACCTGTGCCAGCAGGGCCGCCAGTGCCGAGGCGTCCTCACCGGCGGCGCCGCGGTGATGGAACTCGAGCTCGGCGCGAAGCCGCGCGAGGCGGAGCAGGGGAGGGGCGGTGCGGTAGCTCGGGTCGGCGTCGCGGAGGCGATCGTGAAGGAGCTCGACGGCGGCGGCGACCGAGTGCGGATAGCTGTGCTCGAAGAGCAGGAAGGTCGCCACCGGATAGGGATCGGCGGGGCCCGGCACCGAGCGCCGGAAGGCCTCGAGACCGCCGATCGCCTGAAGGAGCGCCGGCGCGGCCCCGCTCCTCGCCATCGGCTCGGACTCCTCGTCGAGCAGGTCCGGGACGATCGAGACCCGCAGCATTCGCAGCATCATGCTCGCCCCCTCGGCGTGCCTGCCCGCGGCGAGGTAGGCGTAGCCCTGGTCGCGGAGCATCGTCTCGTCGGCGAGGCCCCACCAAAGCGCGCAGCGCTCGCGAACGAAGGCGTAGACGGAGTAGGGCCCGGTCTCCAGCGCGGAGCTGAGGTCGCTCGTGTCGAGCTCGAGATAGAGGGTGTTGAGCGCCTGCCACATCTCCCGCGAGACGACATCGCGGACCCGCTTGGTGCCCTCGCGGGCGCGCTCGACGCAGGCGGTCACCGAGGCCGGGCTCTCGGGGTCGAGGGTGAGGCTGCGGACCGCGTCGGCGGCGCGCACCGGGAAGGTCTCGGGGTCGGGATGGGCGCCGAGCGCCGTCATCACCGCCTCCCACGGGAGCGCGGCGCTGTCGGGGCCGCCGGGCGACTGCAGGCTGGCGCGAAAGAGCCCGTCGAGCATTCGCGCGGTGTCATCGGCGCGGGCGACGTAGCGGCCGATCCAGTAGAGCTCATGTGCGATCCGGGCGAGCATCTAGGCGCGGCCCCCCGGCTCCATGCCCTGCTGCTGCTGCTGTTGCTCCTGCCCGGTCCAGAGGCCCTGCTCGAGCGTCGGCATCTCCGGCAGCGGGCGGGGCCCGGCGATCCGCAGGCCGTGCTCGGTGCCGGCGCCCGACTCGAGCACCCACGTGTCCTTGGAGCCACCGCCGCGCGAGGAGTTGACGATCATCGAGCCCTCGCGCATCGCCACCCGGGTGAGCCCGCCGGGTACGACGGTGAGCTCGGAGCCGTAGACCGCGAACGGGCGCAGGTCGACGTGCCGGGGGACCAGCTCACCGTCGTTGGCGACCGTCGGGGTGGTCGAGAGGTGGATGAGCTCCTGGCCGATCCAGACGCTGGGGTCCTCGAGGATCCGCTCGCGCTGGCGAGCGATCTCCTCCTCGTCGGCGCGCGGGCCGATGAACACGCCCTTGCCGCCGGATTCGTTGACCGGCTTGACGACGAGCTGATCGAGGCGCTCGAGCACGTGGGCCATCTGCTCGGGATCGCGCAGCAGGTAGGTCGGGACGTTGTCGAGGATCGGCTCCTCGGCGAGGTAGTAGCGGATCATCTCGGGCACGCAGCTGTAGACGGCCTTGTCGTCGGCGACCCCGGTGCCGACCGCGTTCGCCAGCGGCGACCGTGCCCGCCCGGTAGGCGCGGATCAGCCCGGGCACGCCGAGCAGCGAGTCGGGACGGAACTCGAGCGGATCGATGAAGTCGTCGTCGAGGCGGCGGTAGATCGCGTCGACTCGCGAGAGCCCCTCGGTGGTGCGCATGTAACAGATGTCGTCGCGGACGACGAGGTCGGTGGCCTCGACCAGCTCGACGCCCATCTGCCGGGCGAGGAACGAGTGCTCGAAGTAGGCGCTGTTCGCCGGCCCGGGCGTCCAGACGACCACGGTCGGCTCGCGCCCGGGCGCCGGCGCGACCTCGCGGAGCGCGCTCAGGAGCAGCTGCGGGTAGTGATCCACCGGTCGCACCCGATAGCCGGTGAACATCTCCGGGGCAAGCCGGGTCATCGCCAGGCGGTTCTCGAGCACGTAGGAGATCCCCGAGGGGGTGCGGACGTTGTCCTCGAGCACCTTCCAGCGGCCATCGCCGCCGCGGACGAGGTCGCATCCGGCGACGTGGCAGTAGATGCCACCGGGCGGGCGGATCCCGTGGACGGCGCGGCGGAACTCGGGCGAGCCGAGCACCAGCTCCCAGGGGACGATCCCCTCGCGAACGATCTCGCGGCCGTGGTACATGTCGTCGAGGAAGGCGTTGAGAGCCCGGATCCGCTGCTTCAGGCCGGCCTCGATCGCCTCCCATTCGCTGCCGGGGATGATCCGCGGGACGAGGTCGAGCGGGAAGGGCCGGTCGTGGGCGGCGCCGCTCGGGTCGGAGATCGCGAAGGTGATCCCCTGCTGGCGGAAGATCTCGTCGCGGCGCCGGCCGAGGTCCATGAGCACCATCCGGCCCATCCGGTCGAGCGTCGAGACGAGGTCGTCGGCGTGGCCGCGCGCGGCCCCGTCCGCCTCGAAGACCTCGTCGACGAACCCGGGCGGCGGGACGTACTCGTACGAGCCGTCGACCAGGCGCGGCTCGGAGCTCTGCGGCTGTTCGCCGTCGGGTACCAGGGCGTCCTCCATTGTGGCGCGAACCTACCCGCCACCCGGGGGCGGTCAACGTCCCGGTGTCCAAACGCGTCCGCCGGGCGCTCGACAGATCGAAGGGGGCGCCGGTTGAATGGCGGGCGATGAGCGCGATCACGGCCCTGATCACCGGAGCTTCGAGCGGCATCGGCGAGGCGACCGCGAGGCGGATCGCCCGCGAGCCCGGCGACGGAGGTCGATCGCTCGTCGCCCGACGCGAGGACCGTCTCGCCGCGCTCGCCGACGAGCTGCCCGCCCCGCGAGCCATCATCGCCCTCGACCTCACCGACGAGGACGCCCCGGAGCGGCTTCGCGCCCACGCCGAGGAGCGCCACGAACGGCTCACCCTGCTCGTCAACAACGCCGGGGCCTCCTGGCGCGCCACGTTCGCCGAGGGCGGCTACGCGAACGTCCGCCGGACGATGGAGCTCAACTTCGACGCGGTCGTCCGGCACCACCGAGGCCCTGCTGCCGCTGCTGCGGGCCTCGGCGCCGAGCGCGATCGTCAACGTCGCGAGCACCGCCGGGCGGGTGGCGCGGGCCGGGACGGGCGCCTACTCGGCGAGCAAGTTCGCGCTCGCCGGCTGGAGCGACGCGCTCCACCTCGAGGAGCGCCCGCACGGCGTCCACGTCGGCCTCGTCCTTCCCGGCTACATCGCCACCGAGGGCTTCCCGGCCGAGGAGCTTCGCGCCCGCGCGCTGACCCGCTGGATCGTCTCCGACCCGGAAGCGGCCGCCGAGGCGATCTTCGACGCGGGGCCGGGCGGCGCCGCCGAGCGCTATGTGCCGCGGCCCTACTGGCTGAGCGCGGCCGCGCGGGTGCTCCTTCCGCGACTGGTGCGCGCGGTTACGGGAACGGGCGCCGCCGCGGCGCTGACCACGGCGACGAAGGCCGACCGCGACGCCTGAGCCGCCGCCGTCGAGCCGGCCCTGGCCGGTCGCTCAGCTGGCTCCTCCTCATGGGCGCCCCGGACTGCCGGAGATGGGCCAGGGCGCGATACTGCGCGCGGGATGTCGCAGGAGAACGTCGAGATCGTGAGGCGGGTCTTCGAGGCCTGGAATGAGGGGAATCTCGAGGACGTCATGCCGTTCGTGGCCACCGGAGTCGAATGGCTCGAGGTGGAAGGAGTGCCTGACAGCACGGGGGCCGAGATCCATGGCCAGGCGCAGGTGCGCTCGATGCTGGAGTCGCTCTATGACACCTGGCAGCACTACCGCCTAGAGCCGGAGGAGGTTCGAGCCGTCGGTGTGGACCGGGTCGTGGCCGTACTGCGGGAAGTCGCTCGTGGGCGCGCGAGCGGTGTCGATGTCGCCAGCCGATGGGGCTACATCATCAGCTTCCGCGACGGAAAGCTGGCTCGCGTCGAGGCATACCGAAATCCGGACCACGCCCTCGTCGCCGCCGGGTTGGCGGAGTAGCGTCCGGAGGCCGCCGCGTCTCCGACGCGTCTGGGAGATGGACGGCCTCGACGACACGATCGCGCAGTTTCCGATCTTCGCCAAGGCTTACCTGCCCGGCGCTCGAGAGCCCTGAGGCCTGAACGCGGCTCGCGCGAGTCACCCGGCGAAAGGCGGCTCGGGCAGGCCCGGCTCTATCTCGATCGCAAACGCGTCGACCATGTAGCCCATCAGCGCGTAGAGGCCACAGAGCGCCACCAGCTCGACCGCTCCCGCCGCGCCGAAGCTCTCGACCAGCACGCTCTGCGTCTCGGCGGAGATCTCCCTGCCCGCGATGACCTGGTCGACCGCCTCGACGGCCGCTCGCTGGGCCGCGCTGAGCCCCGTCGGCGTCGCGGCCCCGGCGAGCGCGTCGATCACCTCCGAGGGCACGCCGGCCAGCTTGGCCGGGCGGACGTGGTGGGCCCATTCGTAGCCGAGCTTGCAGCGCGCGGCATAGCGCAGGATCACCGTCTCGCGAATCGCGTCCGGCAGTGAGCCGCCGAAGCGCAGGTGCTCACCGAGGGCGCCGACTCGCCGGGCGACCTCCGGGTTGTTGAACATCGCCACATAGACCGAGCCGAGTTCGGCGCGGCCGTCGGAGTGGCTTCGCACCGCGGCCATCCGCTCCATCTCGCCGAGCAGCTCGCGGTCGGCGCCTTGGCGGGGATCGGAGAGTCGCGCCATCAGTGGTTGTCCTCCCACTCGGCGACCGCCTGCTGCCACGGAGCGATGGGCGTCGGATAGGTCTTGTCGATTCGTGCCGCGATCACGAACGGACCCGGATAGGCGAGGCCCTGCTCGAAGGCGGGGGCGATCTGCTCCGGACGATCGACCGCGGTTCCCTCCCCGCCGAGCGAGCGGGCGAACGCCGGCCAGTCGATTCCTGGGATGTCGGTCAGCCCCTCGGGGCCGGCGCCCATCTCCTTGGCCCGGTACCAGATGTTGCCGTAGGAACGGTTGTCGAAGACGAGCACGATCATCGGCACTCGGTGGCGAGCGGCGGTATGGATCTCGAGGCCGTGCATGAGCATGCATCCGTCGCCAGTGGCGACGACGAGCGGGCGCTCGGGGCGAGCCAGCTTCGCGCCGAGCCCGAGGGGAATCGCCCCACCCATCGGGCCGAGATTCGCGAGCGAGAGGTAGTCGCCGTCGCCGTAGCTGGTCCAGTACTGCGAGCACCAGGCGCGGTGCGCGCCGGAGTCGATCGCGATCACGGTCTCCCGCGGACACGAGACGCGCGCCTCGGTCAGCATCCGCGCCGGGTGCATCGGCGTGGCCTCGCTCGCGGTATCGGCGGCGCCGTAGGCGCGCGGACCGCGGGCGCTGATCTCAGCGATGAAGGCGCGGCGCGCCCCGCGTCCCGACTCGAGCCCGGCGGCGACCGGGCCATCGGCGACCAGCAGCCGCTCGAGGAAGGCCTTCGGACTCGCGGTCACGGGAACCGTCGCGGGCCAGGTGCGCCCGATCACGCTGGCGTCCGCATCGACGTGGACGAGCTCGGCGGACGGCAGCATCTTCGGATCCCAGTTGAGCGTGTCCCGCTGTGAGAGCGCCGAGCCGATCACGATGAGGACCTCGACGGCCGGGTCGAGGATCGCCTCGGTCGCCCAGCGCGAGCCGCCGTATCCGAAGACCCCGAGGGAGAGAGGATGATCCTCAGGGAGGATTCCCTTCGCGCCGAGCGTGCTCGCGATCGGGATATCGAAGCGCTCCGCGACCCCTCGGAGATCGTCCGCCGCTCCGGCGTCGCCCACCCCGGGACCGGCGAGGATGACGACGTTCGAGGGTGCGGCGCCGGTCGCGTCAGTGAAGACTCCGAGCGCGGCGGCGAACGCCTCGGCGTCGAGGAAGGCGGGGCGGTACGAGGCCTCGGGAAGCCGGCTCCAGACATCCGTGATCTCGGCTCGCTGGACGTCGAGCGGCACCGAGAGGTGCACCGGGGAGCGCTGTTGGAGTGCCGTCAGCGCGGCGGCCCGCAGGTCGAAGCCGAGCGTCGCAGGGGAGCCCACAGCCAGGCTTTCGGCGGTGACCGGTCGCAGGGTCGATACATCGTCGAGCGCCGCTCCGCTGGCGTCCTGAAAGCCGCCCCGGCCCTCGCGGTCGGTCGGGACCTCGCCGCTGATCGCGAGCACCGGAGAGCGATCGGCGCGCGCCGCCGCCAAGGCGGTGACCATGTTGAAGATCCCGGGTCCGCCGATTCCGAATGCGACGCCGAGCCGCCCTGACGCGCGAGCGTAGCCATCGGCCATGTAGGCGGCGCCCCCCTCATGCGCGGCGACGATCGGTGTGACTCCCTGCGTCTGCGACATCGGAGGCATGAACGGATCGTTCATCCCTCCGGGCACCATGAACAGATGGTCCACGCCCTCCGCGGCGAGTGAGGTGACGAGGTAGGAGGCGCCGTTGATCCCGGAAACCTAATCGGGACCGCCGACGACCTGTCGTCCGCCACCGCGCGGCGACCTGTCCGCGAGGCCGCATAATCAACCGCCGGGCCGGTAGCTCAGTTGGTAGAGCAGCGGACTCATAATCCGTAGGGCGGAGGTTCGATCCCTCCCCGGCCCACTCTTTCCGCTGCGCGCGCGAGGGCGGGTGGATGGCGTGCGCCGAGTTGCGCCGCCCACGACCTTGCCGAGCGACCATGCCGGCAGTGGGAGACTTTGCCGATGCTCGAGCCAGGCGCTACCGCGAAGGTCGACCAAGGCGGCGGAATCGATCTCTACTGGTTGCCGCTCGGCGCCGGAGGGCACTTCGTCAAGTACAACGGCCGCCTCTATGAGGCGATCAAGGCCCACCTCGAGCGCCGGCGAGCCTGCGAGCTGTACCACTCGGCCCTGCAGGTCGAGTTGCCCGAGGCCCGCTACGTGATCGAGCAGACACCCGAGCCCGATCTGAGCGGCACTGACCGCGGCGTCGTCGCTGAAGGTCCCGTGGGGAGCCGCCGGGCCGGCCGCTTCCGCCTGTTCCGCTACGAGATCCGCGTGTGGCGCGGCGGCCACATCCCCGACGTCGCCGAGGCGGTCGACAGCCCGCAGCGCATGTCGAGTGATGGGGCGATCGCGCGGCGCCTGCTCGACGTCGTCGGTCGAGTCCCGCGACTGACCTGGGGCCGCGACGAGCTGGGAGCGGGTGAGATGTGGAACTCGAACGCGGTCATCGCCTGGACCCTCGCCGCGACCGGCATCGACGTCGACCGGGTCTCACCACCGGCCGGCGGGCGTGCCCCGGGGTGGATCGCGGGGATCGTCGCCGCGCGGACGGAGCGAGGCGCTCTGCCCGAGGATTGGTCACGCTGAGATGGCGAGGGTGACCCTGACCGACCAGTTCCGGATCATGGGAGCGACCGAGGGCTCGGGGTCCGCCTGATGCGCGCCCGCGGGCGATGGATCGCTGCCTGGCCAGGCGGAGCGGCGATCGGAGTCGCCAATGGCGTCATCCGCCAGGCCACCTACGCCAAGCGCCTCGGCGAGATTCCGGCCCACCAGGTCTCGGTGGCGACGGCAATCACCGCCTTCGCGCTCTATTACGCCTGGCTGGAGCGCCGCTGGCCGATTCGCGACCGCGCCGAGGCGCTCCAGATCGGCGGTTGCTGGCTCGCGCTGACCGTCGCCTTCGAGTTCACCTTTGGCCGGCGGGTGGCCAAGCTCTCGTGGCAGGAGCTCTTCGCCGATTACGACCTGACCGCCGGCCGAACCTGGCCACTGGTCCTCGCCTGGCTCGCCCTCGGGCCCGAGATCGTTCGCTCAGTGGGTCGCCGTCGGAGCCTGGCTTCGAGCGCGCCCGCCCCTGACCTACGCCGCGCGGCGTGACCGTAAGACGCATGGATCACGTCGGCGTGGTGGTCGAGGACCTCGCTGCCGCCGTCGCCTTCTTCGTCGAGCTGGGCCTCGAGCTGGAGGGCGAGGCGGAGGTCGGGGGTGAATGGGCGGACCAGCTCATCGGCCTCGAGGGCGTCCGAGCGGACATCGCCTTCCTACGGACCCCCGACGGCCACGGCGCGGTCGAGCTGTCGGCGTTCCACACGCCGCCGGCCGCCAGCACCGCGCCGAGGGCCCCGGTGAACACCCCCGGCATCCCTCGCCTCACCTTCGTCGTCGACGACGTGAACGAGGTCTTCGAGCGCCTGCGCGCCCACGGCGCCGAACTGGTGGGGGAGGTGGCGCAGTACCGGGACGTCTATCTGTACTGCTACGTCCGCGGGCCCGCCGGAACCATCATCGGGCTGGTCGAGGAGCTCGGCTGAAGGTAGGTCGACTCAGGATTCGAGTGCGTCGCGAATGGCGCCGACCACGATGGCGGGACTTTCCAGCATCGGTAGGTGCGCCACGCCTGGGAGCTCCACCGCCTTCCTGAGATTGCCGAGGCGCTCGGCGAGGACGCGGCACTGCTCGATCACGATCGGCACGTCCAGGGACCCCCAGGCGACCGTCGCGGCCGCCTCGATCTCCCCGAGGCGGGACCACGTGTCGCGCTCGCGGTGACCGCCGACGCCGGGCTCGGGGGAGGCAAGTGCGATCGCGTTCATGTCGACGGCCAGGGCCCGGGCCTGGCCCTCGACTCGCTCGCCGGGGCCTGCCGGGCCGTCGAGCCAGAGTTGGACCTCGGCCTCGTTGACGGCGTTCATGTCGCCCGACTCCTCGGCTCGAGCAAGCTCCGCGAGAGCTTCGCGGGTTGCCGGATCGAGCTCGTCCTCGCCGGGCTCGGGGGCGCCGCTGACCGCGGGCGCGATCAGGACCAGGCCGGCGACGCGCTCGGGATGCTCGACCGCGAGATCGAGCGCGATCCGCCCACCTTCGGAGTTGCCGACCAGCCAAGCGGGCTCATTCGTCGACTGATCGAGCACGCTCACGAGGTCGTCGACATGGTCGAAGGAGGACTCACACCCTGGAGTCTCCCCGAACCCCCTGCGGTCGTAGGTGGTGACCGCGGCCCCGCTCTCGCCGAGTCCGGCGGCGGTCGCACCCCAGGCCCTGCGGTCCGCGACTCCGGCATGAAGGAGGACCACCTGCGGTCCGGCGCCGGGCAGGCGTTCCCCGACGATCGCGGTCCCGTCCTCCGCCATGAACGTGTGTCGGCGCATTCCATCCGCAACCTACCGCCGGACCGGCCCTCCGGTCGGCGACGCCGCTTGGCCGGCTCGGAGGGCCGGGCTAGACTCGGCGCGAGAGCGATGAGCGAGCGCCACTACACCGACCCCAGCGCGCCCCATCACCGCGAGCACCACCTGCGAACGCCGACGGGGGAGCTCTCTCACGAGGCGAAGATCCGCCGCCAGCAACAGCATCTGCGGATCCTCTCCCTCGTCATGCTCCTGGTCCTGGCGCTCTGTGTCTACGCCGCCGCTTTCGACCTCGACTCGTGGGCGGAGTGGGTCGTCTTCGGCGGGATCGTCACGGCCGCCGTCGGCGCCGTGATCGCCCTCTCACCGCGCAGGCCGAGCTGAGGTCCCTCACAGGGCTGGGACGAGGCGGGAGCTACGCCTGGAGCCGTGCCGGTGGCATCGGCCTACGCCGCTTCCGAGTACGCCGGCAGCGCCTCGCCGATCTGCTCGCGCTCCTCGACTGCCTGGGGGCCGGGGGCCGGTCGCAGGACGGAGACGGCGATCGCGATCGTCGCGGCCATCAGCCCGGCGCCCACGATCCAGGCGACCCGGTAGCCGCTGGTGAGCGCCTCCGCGGTCGACTCGCCGGCGGCGAGCAGATTGCCGGTGCGGGTGGTCGAGAGCGTCGCGAGCACGGCGAGGCCGAGCGCGCCGCCGACCTGGAGGCTCGTGTTGACGAGGCCCGAGGCGAGCCCGGCGTCGCTTCCGTCGGCGCTCGACATCGCCAGGGTCATCAGCGACGGGAACGAGAGCCCGGCGCCGATCCCGAACAGCACCATCGCCGGCAGCATGTCGACCACGTAGCTCGACTCGACCGGGATCCGCGCGAACCAGAGCAGCGCCCCGAGGATCAGCACGAGCCCCGGGATCAGCGTCTGCGCGGGCGCCGAAGCGCATGATCAGGCGCTCGGAGAAGCCGACCGAGAGCGTGCCGATCAGGGCCGCCACCGGCAGGAAGCCGAGCCCGATCTCGATCGGCCCGTAGCCCAGCACCCGCTGCATGTAGAGCGCTGCCGAGGAAGAACATCCCGAACAGCGCCGCGACCATCAGCCCTGGATCACGTTGGCGCCGGAGACGTTCGCGTTGCGGAAGATCCGCAGGGGGACCAGTGGGTTGGCGGCCCGGGCCTGGCGGATCACGAAGGCGCTCAGCAGCCCGATCGAGATCGCTCCGAGGACCAGCGTCTGCGTTGAGCCCCAGCCCTTGTCGGCCGCCTCGACGATCGTGTAGACGGCGAGCATCAGCGAGCCGGTGATCAGCACGGCGCCGGCGAAGTCGGCGCCCTCGCCGAAGCCGATCCCGCGATCGCGGTCGATCAGGCGCACGGCGAACGCCGCGGTCGCGATCCCGATCGGCAGGTTGACGAAGAAGATCCAGTGCCAGTTGATCGCCTCGGTCAGCACGCCGCCGAGGATCAGGCCGATCGACGCCCCGCCGGCGGCGACGAAGCTGTAGACGCCGATCGCCTTCGCCTGCTCGGCGGGCTTCGGGAACATCGTCACGATCATCCCGAGGATCACGGCCGAGGTCAGCGCGCCGCCGACGCCCTGGAGGAACCGCGCGCCGATCAGCATCTCCTGGCTCTGCGCGACGCCGCAGAGCAGCGAGGCGAACGTGAACACGCCGAGCCCGGTCATGAACACGCGCTTGCGGCCGATCAGGTCGCCGAGCCGGCCCGCGAGCAGGAGCAGGCCGCCGAACGGGATCAGGTAGGCGTTGACGACCCAGGCGAGGTCCGACTGCGAGAAGCCGAGGTCGTCCTGGATCGAGGGCAGGGCGACGTTGACGATCGTCTGGTCGAGGATGATCATCAGCATCCCGACGCAGAGCACGATCAGCGCGGTCCAGCGCGCTCGCTCGTCGATTGGATTCAGGCCCTGGTCGCTTGCGGTTCGGATCTCAGACACTTCGTTCTCCAGACTTGCTCGTTCGTCGCGGTCAGAGAACGACCGTAACAAATGATCTGCTACGGGACGATCTGAAATGGGTCTAGTGTGACCAGTCGCACAGAGGCGAGCGCGCCTGCTCCGGGGCACAGCCGAGAGCCCCGCGCGGGCCCCGCTCCTCGATCGGGTGGCGGGCTCTACCTGGGCTCGCGCCGGCGAAGCGGCGGCGAGCACTCGACCGGCTCGAGCCGCTCACGGACCAGCGTGGCCAGCGAATCGACGAAGGCCGCGCCCTGGCGCGCCGGCAGCGCCTCGAGCACGTCGTCCTGCATCGCCTTGATCAGCTTGCGCCCCTCGGCCACCTTGCGCTCGCCGGCCTCGGTCACGACGATCACGCGGGCGCGGCGGTCGGCCTCCGACGGCCGGCGCTCGGCGAGGCCGGCGGCCTCGAGCTCGTCGACGGTGACCACCATCGTCGTCTTGTCGAGGCCGACCAGCTCGGCGAGCTCGGTCTGAGTGTGTGGCCCGGTGACCGCGACGGAAAGGACGTGGTAGCCGCGCGAGGAGATCCCGAGCGGCGCGAATGCGGCGCTGACCTCGCTGAGCAGCGCGTAATGGGCCTGCCCGAGCAGCCAGACGAGGTTGCCGCCGAGGCACTCGGGGCACTCGGCGAGGTCTGGGGTGCTTTGCTCGGGTGAGCGCTCGAGCTCTGTGCTCATGTCCCAGATGTTAACCAGAGATGGTCCGCACGCAAAACCATCCGCTACGGAACGATCTCGCTCGGCGCACATCCGAGCCACCTCCCGCTAGCCGCGCCCCCCCGCGATCCGTGACGCGTAGGGGGAGCAAGCGAGCCTCCACATCGCGACGATCCCGAGCGCCGGGCCGGGCGCGAGCAGGAGGAAGGCCCACCGCCAGGAGACCGACTCCTCCAAGAGCGGCAGCAGCCAGATCGTCGCCACGGTCAGCGTGAACCCGAGCGCGAGCTGCAGGGTCAGCGCCGTGCCCACGTAGGCCTGGTCGGCGAGCTCGGTGACCATGGTCGAGAACTGCGCCGAGTCGGCGATCACGGTGAAGCCCCAGATCAGCCCGATGCCGAGCACGACCCAGGTCGGATCGCCGAAGAACAGGCCAATCGAGGCGGCGCAGGCGGCCGAGACCGACATCATCAGGATCGTCGTCCGCGTCCGCCCCCAGCGATCGCCGAGCAGCCCGCCGACCCAGCTGCCGGGGCCGCCGACGGCGATCACGGCGAACGTCGCCAGCGCCGCCGACGAGCCCGCGGCCGTGCCGCGCTCGGTGAGGGTCGCGGCGAAGAAGACGACGAACCAGGCCCACATCGCGTAGAGCTCCCACATGTGGCCGAGGTAGCCGAGGCTCGCCAGCCGGACGCCGCGATTGGCGAGGACGCGCCGGGCCTGGGAGGGATCGAACTTCGCCCGCGGAAAGGGGAAGGGGCCGTCCGGAACGCTGGCAGCGATCGCGCCACCGGCGAGGGTGAAGATCGAGGTGGCTGCGATCACGGCCTGCCAGTCGAGCCCGCCGATGCCGTTGACGAGATGGGGGAGCGCCGAGCCGATCGTGATCGCGCCGACGAGGATGCCGAGCGCCGCGCCTCGGCCGCTCCGATACCAGGTGGACATCACCTTCAGCGCCGGCGGATAGACCTGCGCCAGCGCCGCACCGGTGAGGAAGCGAAGCGGCAGTCCGGCGGCGGCGCTGTCGGCGAGCAGGAAGAGGCCGTTCGCGGTGGCCGCCCCGAGGGCGCCGAAGAGGATCACGCGCTGGGGCCGGAAGACATCCGAGAGGCTGAGCACGGCCGCGATCAGCGCCCCGGCGACGAAGCCGAGCTGGACGGCGATCGTCAGCCACGCCGTTCCGCTGGCGCCCAGCTCCCATTCGGCGCGCAGCTGCGGGATCACCGCCGAGGCCGAGAACCAGGTGGACATCGAGAGCACCAGCGCCAGGGCGAGCATCGCCAGCGCCCGGCCCCGGGCGGGCTCTGGTTGCTCCTCGCCCGGCGTGGGCGCTCGGGGGCTCACGGCCCGGTGCTCTCAGGCCTCTGCTCGAGGGAGGGTGGCGCCAGGCGGAGCGTTGTGCTCTGCACGGCCGCCAGCCTAACCGAGGCCCTCGCGGCCGCGCGATCGCGCGCGGCGCGGCGCTCGCCTGCGCGCGCGGGGCGCCGGGAACCGCTCAGTCGCTCCGGCAGCGACGGCTGCCGGAGTCGAGGACCTCGCCGGAGGCGGAGACGAAGGCATACGAGGCGCGCCCCGGCCGCAGCCGCAGCCGCAGGGCGCCAAGCTCGCGATCGTTCGCGAAGCGCAGGCCCCGGTGGGAGCCCTTGACGTCATAGAGCCCGCGGCCGCCGGATCCGGCGATCAGCTCGACCATGCCCTGGCGCGGCGCGAAGCGCTGCATGTTGTGATCGTGCGCGGCGAGGACGAGCCGCGCGCTGCCGCGAAGCGCTGCCCAGAGCGGCTGCAGGCTCCGGTCGTCGCCGTGGGTGGTGCCGGCGCTGTAGCGCGGCCGGTGCAGGAAGGCAATCCGGCAATCTCCGCCCTCGCGGGTCGCACGCTTGATCCAGCGCACCTGGGCCGAGTCGCTGGAGTGATCGATCTCCGAGTTCAGGCTGAGCAGCTCCCAGCCGGCGATCCGAAAGGAGTAGAAGCGCGGCGGCGTCCGCCCGTGCACCTCCCGCCAGTAGGGCCGGTAGCCGAGGCGGGCGTTCGGGGCCTCGTGGTTGCCGATCGTCGGCGCCGTGATCGGCGCGAGGCGCCCATAGGTGGGCGCGTAGTTCTCGGCGAAATCGTCCGCGGTGCCGCTCTCGTAGACGTCGCCGAGGTAGAGCACCCGGTCGGGGTCGTTCGCCTCGATCAGCCCGCTCACCTCGGCGCCGGCGCGCTCGGCCGCCGCACCGTCACCAACCGCCCAGAGCTCGGCGGGTCGCCGGCCGGCGGATGCCACGAACGCGCCGTCGGGCGACCGCTGCGCGGAGGCGGCCGGCTCCTCGACCTCGGCGCTGGGGAGCGTTGACGAGGGCGCCGCCGGTTTCGGCGTCCCATCGGTGCCGGCCCCGGACGCCCAGGCGATCGCGGCGCCGAGGAGTAGGAGGGCGACCCCCAATCCCAGGATCCGCGCGCGTGAGCTTCTCGCGATCACCGCCGTCCACCTTAGGTCGTCGGCATCACCTCGGCCTAAAGGGCTGCTCGCCGAGGCGCGGACCTGAGGTGTTCGAGAAGGCCGACGGGGCTCGCGAGCCCGTCGCTCAGCGGCCTCGCCAGGCCGGCTCGCGCTTCTCCTTGAAGGCGCTCGCGCCCTCCTTCGCGTCCTCTGAGCTCATCACCGGGTCGGTGATCGCGGCCTGGCGCTCCCACATCTCCTCCGAGCTCCAGTCGTACTGCTCGGCCAGGATCCGTTTCGAGGCGATCAGGGCGAGCGGGCCGTTGCGGCTGATCGGCGCGGCGAGCTCCAGGGCCGCCGTCGAGCGCCGCCACCGGGCTCGGCGAGCCGGTTGACGACCCCGAGCTCGTGGAAACGCTCGGCGGGGACCGGGTCGCCGGTCAGGGCGAGCTCCATCACCGACGTGGTAGGGCATCCGCGGGGCAGTCGCAGCAGCGCGCCGCCGGCCGCGACGAGCGAGCGCTTCGATCTCGGGAATCCCCAGCTTGGCGCCGCGGGCGGCGACGATCAGGTCGCAGGAGAGTGCGACCTCGAGGCCGCCGGCGACGGCGAAGCCCTCGATCGCAGCGATCAGCGGCTTGCGCGAGGCGCGCCTGGGTGATCCCCGCGAAGCCGCGATCGGCGAAGTACGGCGACTCGCCCCTGACGAAGGCGCCGAGGTCCATTCCGGCGCTGAAGTAGCCGCCCGCTCCGGTGAGCGATCGCCGACCGCCAGCGAGTCGTCGTCGTCGAGCTCGTCGAGCGCCCGCCGCGACCCCCTCGGCGAGGGCCGCGTTGACCGCGTTTCTGACCTCCGGCCGGTTCAGGGTGATCACGAGTACGTTCTCGCGGCGCTCGCTCAGCACCGCGGGCTGGTCGTTCGTCGGGGCTCGATGGTCCTCCTCGGGCTTGCCGGACCGGCGGACCGGCGCAGTCTCTCCCAAAAAACGATGCCTATCCTCGCGGATGCGGGCGATTCAGATCACCGAGCTGAGCGGGCCCCGCAGCGCCCTCGCCGAGGTCGAGCTGCCCGAGCCCGGCCCCTCGCACATGCTCACCCCGGGGGAGGGGGTGGTGGTCGACGTCCATTCCGCCGGGGTCTCTTTCCCGGAGGTCCTGCAGACTCGCGGCGAGTACCAGCTGAAGCCGCCGCTGCCCGTTCGTCCCCGGCAGCGAGGTCGCCGGGATCGTGCGCGCGGCCCCGACCGGAGCCTCGGTCGCCGAGGGCGACCGGGTCGCCGCCTTCTGCATGCTCGGCGGTTTCGCCGAGGTCGCGGTCGCTCCGACCTTCTTCACCTTCACGCTCCCCGACGATTTCAGCTTCGCCGAGGGCGCGGGGCTGATCCTCAACTACCACACCGCCTACTTCTCCCTGAGGACCCGCGGCCGGCTCGCCGAGGGCGAGACCGTCCTCGTCCACGGCGCCGCCGGCGGCGTCGGCGTCGCCGCGATCCAGGTCGCGCAGAGGGCCTCGGCGCGATCGACGATCGCGGTCGTCTCGAGCGACGACAAGGAGCGCGTCGCCCGCGAGGCCGGCGCCGACCACGTCGTCCGCTCCGACGGCGAATGGCGGGATCAGGCGAAGGAGCTCTCGGGCGGCGGCGTCGACCTCGTCCTCGACCCGGTCGGAGGCGATCGCTTCACCGACAGCCTGCGCTCGCTCGGCGAGGGCGGCAGGCTGGTCGTCGTCGGCTTCACCGGCGGGCTCGATCCCGGAGGTCAAGGTCAACCGGCTGCTGCTCAACAACACCGAGGTGATCGGCGCCGGGTGGGGCGCCTACGTGATCGGCAAGCCGGAGCTCAACCTGGCGATCGGCGCGGAGATCGACCGGCTCGCCGCCGCCGGCTTCGTCAGGCCGCTGGTCGGCGCCAGCTTCCCGCCCGAGCGGGCCGCCGAGGCGCTCGAGCTGATCGATGGCCGCGAGGCGACAGGCAAGGTCGTGCTCGAGTTCCGCTGATCCGAGGCGGCTTCCTCTGAGAGTGCCCCTCGCCGCCGTCGGTCGGCCGGCGGTGCCCGCTCGCCGGGCGCCTTGCCGGTGAAGGAGTTCTCTCGCGCTCCGCAAAGAGCGCTCCGTGTGCCGCCGCCAGGTGTTCGAGACGCGATGACCCGGATCCGAGCCCGCCGAGCGACCCTGCTGATCCTCCTGCTCGCCGCCGCGGGGGCGCCGGCCACCGCGCGCGCCGCCGATCCACCGCGCGCACAGGCGATCGAGCGAGCGACGGAGCGGTTCCTGGCCGAGCACGGCGACGCGCCGAGCGTCGCCGCACGCGGGAGCGGCGGTGTCGCCGAGGCCGCTCCCGGGGCGGTGCTCGGGGGGCAGCGCGTCGTCTCCCTCTACGGGGCGCCGCAGATGGGGGCGACGATCCTCGGCCTGCGGAGCCCGCAGGGCGCGGCGGCGAAGCTGTCACGTCAGTCGGCGCCCTACGCCGTCCCCGGCGAGCTACCGGTGCTCGGGGAGTTCGACCTCGTCTCGGTGTTCGCGACCGCGGGCGGTGGCTCCGACAACCTCTACCGCACCCGCCAGGACCCCCAGGTGATCCAGATCTACCTCGACCAGGCGCGCGCCGTCGGCGCGCGGCTGATGCTCGACGTGCAGCCGGGCCGATCGACCTTTCTCAAGGAGATGCGGGCGCTGAAGCCATGGCTGCTTCAGCCCGACGTCGATCTCGCGCTCGATCCGGAGTGGAACGTCGGCCGCCGAGGGATCCCGGGGCGGACCGAGGGATCCGTTCGCGCCGGTGAGGTCAACCGGGTGGCGAAGCGCCTCGCGAGGTTCGTGCGGGCGAACGGCCTGCCGCCGAAGCTGCTCGTCGTCCATCAGTTCCGCCGCGGAAGTGTCCGCGGGCGCAAGCGGCTCGACCCCGGGGTCGAGGTCCAGACCGTGCTCAACTTCGATGGGATCGGCTCTCCGGCCGCGAAGGCGAACGGCTATGGGGCGCTGGCGGCGCCCGGGATCTTCAACGGCTTCTCGCTCTTCTACCGGCGCGACCGGCCGCTCATGGACCCCGCCGCCGTGCTCGGCCTCGCGCCGCAGCCCGACTTCCTGCTCTACCAGTAGCGCCTTGCGCCTCCGCCGGCGGCTAGCGGCGACCGCGACGACGGCCCCGGCCGCGCTCGCGGGCCAGCCAGCCGAAGCCGAGGGCCATCGCCAGGTTGGCGGCACCGGCCAGCCGCAGCCCCGCCCGCGCCCCTGGGCGGGTGAGCGCGGGAGAGCGCGACCAGACGGCGTCGGTTGCGATCTCGGTGCCGCGCAGCCAGGCCAGCGCCCACCAATCATCCGGGTCGCCGCGATGCTCGGCGACGGCATGGGCGGCGGCGAAGGTCAGCCAGATCGGGCCGCAGCGCCGAAACAGCTCACGCGCCTCGGGAACCGGCTCCTCGTGGCCGAGCGCACGCAGGGTCGCGCTCGGGGCGAGCAGCGCAGCGCTTCCCAGCAAGAGGTCGAAGCCGATCATGTTGCGGTTGGTCAGCCGCAGGAGGCCCTCGGGATCCATCGGCTCGGACTCTCTCAGATGCCCGCCTCCGTTGCACTCGGCGACGATCGGGCGGAGTCGAAAAGGAAAACCCGCTGGGGAGGCGAATCAACCCGCCGTGAGCAAGACCGCGACCAAGACCCGCCCCGCCGCTGCCCGCACTCGAGGAGCCACGCCGTCCACCGGCAGCGCCCGCCGCCCGGCCACGAGGCCGAACGGGAAGGCCCTCTCGACCTACATCACCGAGCGCTTCGACGAGTTCTCGCGCTCGCAGAAGGACGTCGCCCGCTACATCGTCGACCATCTCGACGAGGCCGCCTTCCAGACCGCCGAGGAGCTGGCCCGCCGCGCCAACACCTCCTCCTCGACCGTCGTCCGCTTCTCGCAGGCGCTCGGCTTCGAGGGCTACCCCGAGCTTCAGCAGGCCGCGATCGAGGAGTACCGAAGCCGGGCTCGCCGGCGAGTCGAACGGCAACGGAGGCTCCGCTGTTCGACTTCGACCACTCCGAGTTCGAGGCCTCGCTCGGCGCCGACTACGCCAACCTCGAGGAGACGGCGCGCAACCTGACCCGCGAGCAGGTCGAGGCCTCGCGTCACCGCCCTCGCGAGCGCGCACCGGGTCGTGATCGTCGGCATCGACCAGATGGCCTTCTTCGCCAGCTACCTGCGCCACCTGCTCGCGCCTGCTCGACATCCGCGCCGAGATCGTCGCCGTCCGCGCCAGGACTCGATCACGAGGCTCTCGCGGATCGACGAGGACACGCTGGTGATCGCCTTCTCCGCCGGCCGCGCGCACCCGATCGTGGTCCGGGCGCTGAAGCTCGCCCGCCACCGCGGCGCCGCGACGATGTCGATCACCGACGCGACCCTCTCCGACGTCGGCGAGCACTCCGAGCTGACCCTCTACTACTCGTCGAACGGGCCCTCGTTCACCCGCTCGAACACGGCGCTCCTGGCGATCGTCCAGGCGCTCGCCCACGGCGTCTACGCCCGCGACAAGGGCGCCTACAGGGACCGCATCCGCGCTTTCAAGCTGAAGTGAGGGCCGCGCCTCCTACCCTCCGGCCTGTGCCCGTGGCGCCACGCACATAGCCCGAGCCGCGGGTCTGATGGGGGCTTCACCCTGCGGTGTCGAGGCGCCCTTGCCGGATCGGCGCCCGGCGGGGCGGAACTTTGGCGGATCTGGGTGGAGGGTGCTCCCGTATATTCAGTCCATGGCTGAGACCGGCACTTTCCGGGTCAAGCGGGCCTTGCCGAGATGCTCAAGGGCGGCGTGATCATGGACGTGGTCACCCCCGAGGAGGCGCGCGATCGCCGAGGACGCCGGCGCCGTCGCGGTGATGGCCCTCGAGCGCGTCCCCGCCGACATCCGCCGCGACGGCGGCGTCGCGCGGATGAGCGACCCCGCGATGATCCAGGGCATCCAGGACGCCGTCTCGATCCCGGTGATGGCGAAGGCGCGGATCGGCCACTTCGCCGAGGCGCAGGTCCTGCAGGCGCTCGAGGTCGACTACATCGACGAATCCGAGGTGCTCACCCCGGCCGACGAGGCCAACCACATCGACAAGCACGCCTTCGAGGTCCCGTTCGTCTGCGGCGCGACCAACCTCGGCGAGGCGCTGCGGCGCATCGGCGAGGGCGCGGCGATGATCCGCTCGAAGGGCGAGGCCGGCACCGGCAACATCGTCGAGGCGGTCCGCCACCTGCGCGAGATCACCTCCGAGATCAGGTGGCTGGCGACGCTGCGGCCCGAGGAGCTCGCCGCGGCGGCAAAGGACCTGCGCGCGCCGCTCGAGGTCGTCCAGGAGGTCGCCGCGCGCCGGCGCGCTGCCGGTACCGCTCTTCTGCGCCGGCGGCATCGCGACCCCCGCCGACGCGGCGCTGATGATGCAGCTCGGCGCCGAGGGCAACTTCGTCGGCTCGGGAATCTTCAAGTCCGCCGATCCGGAGCGGATGCGCGCGCGCGATCGTCGAGGCGACCACGCACTTCGACGACGCCGAGCGCGTCGCCGCGGCCTCGACAGGGCTCGGCGAGGCGATGAGCGGCGTCGAGATCGGGCAGCTCGCCGGCCGGCGAGCTGCTCCAGCACCGCGGCTCCTGAACCCGGTGAGAGCGATGCGGGTCGGCATCCTCGCCAGCCAGGGCGACTTCGCCGCGCACGCGCGGGTGCTCGGCGAGCTCGGAGCCGAGCCGGTCGAGGTGCGAACCGCCGGAGCAGATCGACGGGCTCGACGCGCTGGTGATCCCGGGCGGCGAGTCGACGACGATCTCGAAGGCGATCGAGCGCGACGGCCTCGAGCCGGCGATCCGCGCCCATGTGCAGGCGGGGCGTCCGGTGCTCGGCACCTGCGCCGGGATGATCGTCTGCGATCGCGAGCACCTCGGCCTCGATCGACCTGACCACGCGCCGCAACGCCTTCGGCCGCCAGATCGCGAGCTTCGAGAGCGACCTGACGATCGCCGGGATCGGCCCCGAGCCGCTGCTGCGCCGTGTTCATCCGCGCCCCCTGGGTGGAGAGCCGGGGCGAGGGCGTCGAGGTGCTCGCCGAGCTCGACGGCCATCCGGTCGCCGTCCGCGAGGGCCAGGTGCTCGTCTGCTCCTTCCATCCCGAGCTCACCGACGACCTGCGCGTCCACGCGCTGCTGATGGCGATGGCCAGCGGCGCCGGCGAGTCGGAGACGAAGACGCCGGCCGGGCTCGGCGAGGGCGAGGGCGTCGAGGCATGAGGGACCCGCGGGTGGCGAACCTGGCGAGGATCCTGGTCGGCTACTCGACCAAGGTCGCCGAGGGCGAGATCTGCCTGATCGAGGCGCCGGCGACGGCGGAGCCGCTCGTCGCCGCGGTCTACGAGGAGGTGCTGCCGGCCGGCGGCAACCCGGTCGTCTCGCTCGCCTTCGAGGGCCAGAGCGAGGCGTTCTTCGCGCACGCCACCGACTACCAGCTCGAGTGGGTCTCGCCGCTCGCCGAGTGGGCGGTCGTCGAGGCGGATTGCCGGATCGCGATCGGCGCCGACGCCAACACCAGGGAGCTCTCCCGGGTGCCTCCCGAGCGCCAGACCAAGCGCCAGGCCGCGACCAGGCACCTGATCGAAGGCGATGATGGAGCGAAGCGCGAAGGGCGAGCACCGCTGGGTCTACACGCTCTATCCGACCAACGCCTACGCCTCCGAGGCCGAGATGAGCCTGCGCCAGTTCGAGGACTTCTACTTCCGCGCCTGCCTCGCCGACGCCGAGAACCCGCTGGCCGCCTGGACGGAGGCGTCGGCCGAATGCCGCCGGCTCGCCGAGTGGATCGAGGGACACGAGGAGGTGCGCATCAGGGCTGCGGGGACCGACCTGCGCGCTCGGAATCGCCGGGCGTCACTTCATCCCCTGCGACGGCGAGCACAACATGCCCGACGGCGAGTTCTTCACCGGTCCGATCGAGGACTCGGTCGAGGGCGAGGTCACCTTCCACCTGCCGGCGATGATCGGCGGGCGCGAGGTCTCCGGCGTCCGCCTGCGGTTCGAGTCCGGCAAGGGTCGTCGACGCGAGCGCCGATCGCGGCGAGGACTTCCTGATCGAGCATGCTCGACACCGACGAGGGCGCGCGCCGGCTCGGCGAGCTCGGGATCGGGACCAACTACGGGATCGATCGCGGCACCCGCGACGTCCTGCTCGACGAGAAGATCGGCGGCACCGTCCACATGGCGGTCGGCGCGAGCTACCCCGAGTCCGGCGGCACCAACGACAGCGCCGTCCACACCGACCTGGTCTGCGACCTCCGCGAGGGCGGGCGGATCGAGGTCGACGGCGAGCTGTTTCAGGAGAACGGGCGCTTCGTTCTCTGAGCCCGCGCGCCGGCGCAACTTCGGCCCGCCTCTGCTGTTTTCAGGTATGCGCCGTCTCCCGCCGATTCGGCAGGGCGGCAAGGGGAACGGATGCGGCGCCAATCGATGGGATGCCGAAGCGACGGGGCCGGACACGACGTCCGGCCCCGTTTCGCGTCTCGGGGTCAGACCCTAGACTCGTGCTCGATGGCCGGACACTCGAAATGGGCGTCGATCAAGCACAAGAAGGCCGCCACCGACGCGAAGCGCGGTCAGCTGTTCACGAAGCTGGCGCGGGCGATCAGCGTCGCCGCCCGTGAGGGCGGGGGAGACCCGGACGCCAACTTCACCCTCGCCGCGGCGGTCGAGAAGGCGAAGGGCTACTCGATGCCCAAGGACAACATCCAGCGGGCGATCGACCGGGGGACCGGCGCAGGCAGCGGCGACGATGAGATCGAGCGGGTCGTCTACGAGGGCTACGGCGCCGGCGGTGCGGCGATCCTCGTCGAGACGCTGACCGACAACCGCAACCGCACCGGCTCGGAGGTCCGAAACGCCTTCGACAAGCACAACGGCAGCCTCGGCGAGCCCGGATCGGTCGCCTGGCAGTTCGAGAAGAAGGGGGTCGTCGTGATCGACGGCGAGCGCTACGGCGAGGACGACCTGATCGCCGCCATCGACGCGGGCGCCGACGATGTCGCGCTCGACGGCGATCTGCTCAAGGTGACCGCGGCCCCGGCGAACCTGACCGCCGTGCGCGAGGCGCTCGACGCAGCCGGGGTCGAGATCGAGTCGGCCGAGCTGACGATGGAGCCGAACGCCGTCGTCGAGGTCGAAAGCGAGTCCGACGCGCGCTCGCTGATGCGGCTGATCGATGCGCTCGACGACCACGACGACGTCGAGGCGGTGCACGCGAACTTCGACATCCCCGAGCGGCTGCTCGAGCAGGTCGCCGCCTGAGCCCGGGCCGCGGCGCCGCGCGGGCCGAGATCGCACGAGTGGGTGCATAACTCCCGAAAGCGCCACCTCGGCACGGTGCGGGGGAGGCGTCCGGGGCGGCGCGCAGAATGGATAGGGGTGATCGTCGTGATGGGCATCGACCCGGGCGTGGCGAACACGGGCTTCGGCGTGGTCCGTGTCGCCGGTGGGCGCATGGACGCCCTCGACGGCGGCGTGATCGAGGCCCCGCCCGACGAGCCGATCGAGAACCGGCTGGCCCGGATCCACGCCGAGCTCGACCAGCTGATCGGCTGGCACGAGCCGGCCGCGCTCGCGATCGAGGACCTCTACTTCGGCAAGAACGTCCGCTCGGCGCTCGCCGTCGGCCAGGCGCGCGGGGTCGCGCTGCTCGCCGCCGCTCAGCACGGCGTCCCCTGCTTCGACTACACCCCGCAGGCGGTGAAGAAGGCCGTCTGCGGCAGCGGCGCGGCCGGCAAGTCGCAGGTCCAGCAGATGGTCGGCGCCCTGCTCGACCTCGCCCGTGCCCGCCGCACTCCGATCACGCCGCGGACGCGCTCGCGGTCGCGATCTGCCACGCCGGGCACGCGACGCACCGCCGGCCGGCGATCGAGGCCGCGGGCCACGCCAAGGTCGGCGTCGGGTGATCGCCTCGGTCCGCGGCGAGGTGCTGGTCCGCCGCCCCGACCACGTCGTCGTCGAGTCGGCCGGCGTCGGCTACAGGCTCAGCGTCTCCGCGGAGACGCTCAAGGCGGTGCCCGTCCAGCGGCAGGGAGGTGCTGCTCCACAGCCACCTCGTCTCGCGCGACGACTCGATGCAGCTCTTCGGCTTCGCGACCGAGGAGGAGCGCGACCTCTTCCTGCACCTGATCTCGGTCTCCGGGGTCGGCCCCAAGGTCGCGATCGCGATCCTCTCGGGCGGCGCGCCGCGCGAGCTCCTGCGGGCGATCGCCAGCCGGCGACGCGAAGCGCTTCCAGGCCGTGCCCGGGGATCGGCAAGCGAACCTCCGAGCGGGTGATCGTCGAGCTGCGCGAGAAGGTCGCCGGCGAGCTCGACCGACGGCGTCCCGGCGATCGCCGTCCGAGGACCGGCGACGATCCCCGCGTGCTCGCCCGCGACGGCCTCGTCGACCTCGGCTACACGCCTGCCCGAGGCCGAGCGGCTGCTCGACGGCGCCGAGGCGAGAGCGCCCCGAGGACCTGATCGGCGCCGCGCTTCGCCGCGGCGCCGGAGAGGCCGCCTAGGCATGGGCATCTCACGCGATCCGAGCATCCGCTCGGACTCCGAGCCGTTTCCCGAGCGAGCCGATGGCGGAGATCCGGGTCGCCGGCCCCGACGACGAGCTCGACCGCTCGCTGCGCCCCCGACGGCTCGACGAGTTCGTCAACCAGGTGCAGGTGACCGCGCAGCTCGCGGTCTTCATCGAGGCGGCGCGAAGGCGCGACGAGTCGCTCGACCACGTCCTGCTCGCGGGGCCTCCCGGGCCTCGGCAAGACCTCGCTCGCGCACATCATCGCCGCCGAGCTCGAGGCCCCGTTCGTCCAGACCGCCGGGCCGGCGCTCGAGCGCAAGGCCGACATCGCGTCGTTCCTGACCGCGCTCGAGCCCGGGTCGGTCTTCTTCATCGACGAGATCCACCGGCTCAACCGGGCGATCGAGGAGACCCTCTACCCGGCGATGGAGGACCGCCAGCTGCCGATCGTCCTCGGCCAGGGGGCCGGGGCGCGCACGGTGACCCTCGACCTGCCGCCGTTCACGCTCGTCGGCGCGACCACCCGGGCCGGCCTGCTGACGACCCCGCTGCGCGACCGCTTCGGCGTCTCGCAGCGCCTCGAGCACTACGAGCCGCACGACCTCGCGCTGATCGTCTCGCGCTCGGCGGGGATCCTCGGGGTCGAGATCGAGCCCGACGGCGAGCGGGTGATCTCCGAGCGCGCCCGCGGGACGCCGCGGGTCGCCAACCGCCTGCTGAAGCGGGTGCGCGACTTCGCCGAGGTCCGCGGCAGCGGCGTGATCACCGGCGCGGTCGCCGACGAGGCACTGGGGCTGCTCGAGGTCGACGCCGCCGGCCTCGATCGCCACGACCGCACGATCCTCGAGACGATCGCGGTCAAGTTCGGTGGTGGGCCGGTCGGGCTCTCGACCCTCGCGGCCTCGGTCGACGAGGAGCAGGAGACGATCGAGGACGTCTACGAGCCCTACCTGCTGCAGCAGGGGCTGCTGAAGCGGACACCCCGCGGCCGGGTGATCACCGAGCGCGGCTTCGCCCACCTGGGGCTCCCGGTTCCGGAATCGGCGACATCGCTCTTCTGAGCGAGCCGGCCGACGCCCGCGAGACCATCCGCGAGGTGGGCAGCGGGTGCCCGGAGTCGAGGCCGAGGACGTGGTGGGAGTCGTTCCCACGCCTCGCTAGGCTTCAGCCCGTGCCCTTCTTCATCTGCCCGAACTGCGGAAATCGCGAGCTCTCCGGCGAGCGCGCCGGGCTCTCCGCACGCCCGAAGGCGTGCTCGAAGTGCGGCGCTCCGTTCCTCTTCGAGCTGCTCGACGATTACTACCCGGCCCCCGAGGCCGCCTTCTTCGTCTGCGACAACGACGCCCGTCTGCTCGACATCGGTCGCAACGGCTTCGAGCTCACCGGCCTCAAGGACGAGCAGGTGATCGGCCGGCCGGTGCGCGAGGTGCTCGGGCTCGAGTGGATCGACCAGGGGGACGGCGGTGAGACCGCCGACACCGACGGCGACGGGGTCACCGACCCGATCGAGACGACGCTCGAATGGGGCGTCCGCTCGCTCGGCAAGCGGGTCTCGGTGAACGCCGAGGGCGACCTTCCCGCGGAGGCCGTCGCCGACCTGTTTCCGGCCTACGACGACGACGGTGGCCTGCTGCTGGTGCTGACGCCCCAATAGGCACCCCGCCTGGATGACCAACCGCAAGCGCAACCTCTTCGTTCTCTTCCTGGTGCTGGCGCTGCTCGCGGGCTCCGCCTGGGCGATCTCGAACAAGTCCACGGTGCTCGGGCTCGACCTGCGCGGCGGAACCGAGCTCGTCTACCAGGGTCAGCCGACCCCTCAGGTCCCTGACGTCAAGCCCGAGGACGTCGACCGGGCGATCGAGATCATCCGCGACCGGGTCGACTCGCTCGGCGTCTCCGAGCCGGAGATCACCCGGATCGGCCTCGATCAGGTCGAGATCGGCCTGCCCGACGTCAGCGACTCCGACCGGGCGATCGACCAGATCGGGACAACCGCGCAGCTCTACCTCTACGACTTCGAGCCGAACGTCATCCCCCCGGACGCCGACGTGCCCAACCCCGAGGCGCGCCCGTACAACCGCCTCTACGACGCCGTCGAGGCCGCCGCGAAGCAGGATCCGGTCCCGGTCGGCGAGTGCGGCGAGTGCACCACCAACGGACTTGTCTACGCGTTCAACTCGAATACGCTCGAGCCGGTTGGCGAGCCCGCCGAGAGCGAGGCCGACATCAGGGCCCAGTTCGACGGCGAGCTGCCGCCCGACACCGAGCTGGTCGAGGTGCCGCGGGGGACGATCGTGGTCGAGAGAACGACCGATGACGACCCCAGCACCGAGGTCGACGAGTCGCTCAACAGCGCGTCGGAGTTCTTCGTCCTCAAGGACAACCCGGGTCTCTCGGGCGATCAGATCAAGGACCCGAAGCCGGACTTCGACCAGTTCAACCAGCCGATCGTCACCTTCGACTTCACCGACGAGGGCCGCCAGGCCTTCCAGGAGGTCACCCGCGAGATCGTCGATTCGCGGCGCCGACGAGTGCTTTCAGGCGACCGGGCAGCCGTGCGCCGGGATCCCCTCCGAGCAGGCGGACCAGTTCTCGGGCACGTTCGCGATCGTCCTCGACAACGAGCTGATCTCGAACCCGATCATCAACTTCGTCGACAACCCCGACGGGATCGACGGCCGCACCGGCGCCCAGATCTCCGGGGCTCACGGCGCCAGGAGTCCCAGGACCTGGCCGAGGTCCTGCAGATCGGCGCGCTGCCGATCAAGCTCGCGCCTGATCAGCCAGTCGACCGTCTCGGCGACGCTCGGCGAGCAGGCGCTCGACCAGGGCCTCAAGGCGGGCCTCGTCGGCCTCGGGATCGTCCTCCTCTTCCTGATCGTTCTACTACCGGCTGCTCGGGCGTGATCGCCGGGCTCGGGCTGCTCGTCTACGCGGTCTTCTTCCTCGCGCTGATCAAGCTGATCCCGATCACGCTGACGCTGCCGGGGATCGCCGGCCTGATCCTGACGATCGGCGTCGCCGCGGACTCCAACATCGTCATCTTCGAGCGGATCAAGGAGGAGGTCCGTCGCGGGCCGCTCGATGATCTCGGCGATCGCCGAGGGCTACAAGCAAGGGCATCGCGACGATCATCGACGCGAACGTGATCACCCTGCTGACCGCGTTCATCCTCTTCGTGCTCGCCTCCGCCGGGGTCAAGGGCTTCGCCTTCACGCTCGGGATCGGGACGATCGTCTCGCTGTTCACCGCGGTCCTGTTCACGCAGGCGATCCTCGGCCTCCTCGGCCGAGCGCGGATCCTCAACTCGCCCAGCCTGCTCGGCGCCTCCGGCGAGGGCCCGGGATGGAACTTCGACTTCACCAGGGCCTCGCGCTACTTCTTCGCCGTCTCGGGGATCATCCTCGCGATCGGCGCCGTCGCATTTGCGACCAAGCAGCTCAACCTCGGGATCGACTTCGAGTCGGGCACGCGGATCCAGGTCGCCCTCGAACAGCCGGCGGAGGTCGACGCGCTTCGCGACGCGCTCGTCGACGGCGGGATCGAGGGCGCCGAGACGGCGAAGATCCAGGAGACCGAGAATCCCGACTTCGGCGACAACGTCTTCCAGATCCAGGCGCAGATCCCGCCCGAGCAGACCCCCGACGTGGAGCCGCTGCTCGACGAGGAGTTCGGCCTCGCGACCGGGTCCGACGGCAACCTCGCCTTCGACTCGCGGGCGATCGGGCCCACCTTCGGCGAGCAGATCGCCCGCAGCGCGATCATCGCGATCGTCTTCAGCCTGCTCGTGATCGCCGCCTACGTGGCGCTTCGCTTCGAGGCGCAAGTACGCGGTCCCGGTGCTGATCGCGCTGATCCACGACATCCTGATCACCGCCGGCGTCTACGCGCTGATCGGGGCCGAGGTCTCCTCGGCGACCGTCGCCGCCTTCCTGACCATCCTCGGCTACTCGATGTACGACACGATCATCGTCTTCGACCGGATCCGCGAGAACGTGCCGCGAATGCCGCGCGCCGCGTTCTCCCAGATCGTCAACCGCTCGATGAGCGAGGTGCTGACCCGGTCGCTGATCACCGGCCTCTCGACCGTCTTCCTGATCACCGTCCTGCTGATCTTCGGCGGCGACACGCTGAAGGACTTCGCGCTTCGCGATGCTGATCGGTGTCGCCTCCGGCACCTACTCGTCGATCTTCATCGCGGCGCCGGTGCTGACCGAGTGGAAGGAGCGTGAGCCCGCCTATCGCGCCCGCCGCGCGCGGATCGAGGAGGCGATGGGCGACCGTGCCTACCTTCCCCGAGGACAACATCGTCGCCAAGATCGACGAGGCCGAGCGCCACGTTTCGAGCGCCGAGGCCGGCGAGGGCGTCGCCGAGCCCGCCGCTCCGCAGCGCGCGCCCTCGCTCGACGAGGCGCCGGTTGCGATCGCCGATCCACCGGTCGAGCGGTCTGCCGAGGTCGAGCCGACCGGCGAGGAGGCCGGAACGGCGGTCCCCGGCCGCCCCGGAGCCGGGGCTGAGCGCACCGACGGACAGAAGAAGGCGCAGCGCAAGCGCTCGCGCGCTCGCCGCAAGCACGGCAGGAGGCGCTAGCGATGGCGGTCTTGATCTGGTTCACGACCGGGATTGCCCTCTGGCACTTCACGGTCTTCATCCCCGACCGCTTCTGGGGCGGCATCGTCGGCGCCTTCCTCGGCGCCGCGAGCGGGGCGATCGTCAGCGGGGCAATCGCCCAGCTGGCACTCGGCCGGGGCGTCGGCGAGACCGGGATCGAGACCGTCCTCTTCGCGATCCCCGGCACCGCGCTCGGGCTGCTCGCCGTCTACGCGATCGGCGTGCGCCGCGAAGCCGAGGCCGAGCTCGCCTGAGCCGTTTGGGCGAGGGCTGCGCGCCCGGCAGAGCGCTCCGGCGCCCCGCGGAGGACGAGGAACCCGCAGTTTGCGCGCGTGCGCGGGTTCGGGTTCCGTCCCGCCGGCTTCTTAGCCTGAGGGCGTGGCCAACCAAGCCGCTCCGATCTTCACCCTGAAGCCGTTCGACTACGCCGAGGTCCGGGCGCTGATCGACGGGCTCGGCCTCGCCGAGCCGGTCGCGGTCACCCTGGTTCGCCGCGGCTATCGCACCGTCGAGCAGGCCCAGGCCTTCCTCGAGCGCCGACGAGGAGCACGACCCGTTCCTGTTCGAGGGGATGGCCGACGTCTGCGAGCGGATCCGCTCCGCGGTCGCCGACGGGCGCCGGATCACCGTCCACGGCGACTACGACGTCGACGGGGTCTGCTCGACGGCGATCCTGATCCGGGCGCTGAGGCGCCTCGACGCCGACTGCGACTGGCTGATCCCGGGGCGGATCGAGGACGGCTACGGGCTCACCCCGGCGGCGATCGCGAAGCTCGCCGAGCGCGGCACCGGGCTGCTGATCACCGTCGACTGCGGGATCAACTCGGTCGCCGAGGTCGCCGCGGCCCAGGCGGCCGGGATCGACGTGATCGTCACCGACCACCACCAGCCCGGGGCGCAGCTTCCCGACGCGCCGATCCTGCATCCGGTCGTCTCCGGCTATCCGTTCGCCGAGCTCTGCGCCACGGCGGTCGCCTACAAGCTCGCCGCGGCCCTCAACGGCAGTGAGGCGGTCGAGTGCGAGCTCGACCTGGTCGCGCTGGCGACGGTCGCCGACCTGGTCCCGCTGCGCGGCGAGAACCGCTCGCTCGTGCGTCGCGGGCTGGCCGAGGCGCGCCGCGCCCGCCGGCCCGGGCTGCGGGCGCTGATGGCGAGCGCCAAGGTCGCTCCCGAGCGCCTCGACGAGGGCGACTTCGCCTTCCGGCTGGCGCCGAGGATCAACGCCGCGGGCCGCCTCTACCGCGCCGACGCCGGGGTCGAGCTGATGCTGAGCGAGGACGAGGAGCGCGCCGCCGCGATCGCGGCCGAGCTCGAGCGCGCCAACCACGAGCGGCGCGAGGTCGAGCGCGAGGTGCTCGCCGGGGCCGAGCGGGCCCTGGCGCGAGCTGCCCGAGGACCTCGCCGACGCGCCAGGTCTCGTCCTCGCCGGCGAGGGCTGGCATCCGGGGGTGGTCGGGATCGTCGCCTCGCGGCTCGTCGAGCGCCTCTTCAAGCCGGTTGTCCTGGTCGCGCTCGACGAGCAAGGCGGCGGCAGGGGCTCTGGACGAAGCGTCCCGGGGTTCGACCTGCTCGCCGCGCTCGACGCCTGCGCCGAGCATCTCGCCCGCTACGGCGGACACCGCGCCGCCGCCGGGGTCGAGCTCGCGCCCGGCGGGCTCGCGGCGTTCCGCGAGTGCGTTCGCGGCCGCCGCCGCGAGCGCGATCCCGGCTCAGGGCCTCACCCGCGCCGAGACGGTCGACGCGGTCGTCGGCGGTGAGAGCCTCGGACACGAGGTCGCCGAGCAGCTCAGCCGGCTGGGGCCGTTCGGGCTCGGCAACCCGGGAGTCCGGCTGCTCGTGCCCGGGGCGAGAGTCGAGCGACGTTCGGGCGATGGGGGAGGGCGACCGCCATGCTCGATTCAGCCTCTCGAGCGGCTCGCGACGGGCGCTCGGGGTTGCCTTCTCGGTCGACGGAGCCCTTGCCGCAGCGGCCTCGGGCGGGCCGCTCGACGTCTCGGTGAAGCTCGAGCTGAACGACTGGAACGGCGCGGTCGAGCCCCGAGTCGTGCTCAGCGAGCTCTACGCGGTTCCCGACTCCGAGCCGGAGGCCGACCCGGGCCCGCACCGGATCGACGCGGACGAGTTCTGGATGCGCCTCGAGCGCTGAGCTGGGCGGCGAACTCGCGGCCTGGCCCCCTCCGACGCCGCCGCGGCGTCGCGCCGGTGCGCCAGCAGATCGATCGTCGTGGCGCCTCGGCGACGGCGGCGATCGCCGCGCTCGCCTCGGGCGGCGGGACCGTGCTGGTGCTCTGTGCCGATGCGCTTCGCCGGCGCGGCGCTGGTCGAGCGGGCGGCCCGCCCGGCCCGCTTCGGCGGTGGCGCGCTCGCCCTGCTCTCCGGCCGCCTCGCCGAGTCGGCCGCCGTCGCGGCCGGCGCGGTGCGCGATTCGGGCACCGGGATGGTGCTCGCCGACTGGGCGGGGCTCGAGCGCGCGCCTCGCTTCGCCGAGGGCTTCGACCATGTCGTCCTGGTCGATCCGGCGCCGTTCGCCCATCAGCTCGCGCTCGCGCTTCGCGGCGGCGGCTACCTGCACCGCCTCGACGGGCCCGCCGAGGCCGAGTTCGCGCTTCGCTGCCACCTCGACGAGTGGCCCTCGCGCTCCTCGCTGGCCGAGCTCTACCGCTCGTTGCGGGCCGCCCGCGGCGCGGCGGCCATCGACGCCGCGGGCGCGCGGACGCTGCTCTGCGGCGAGGGCCGCAGCCACCCGCGCTCGCCGGAGAGCGCGGCGCGCGCGGCGCGGGTGCTGGCCGAGCTCGGCCTGCTCGAGCTGAGCGCTTCCGGTGGTCAACGCGGGCTCGGGGTCGTATCCTCGAGTGCGACCGACCTCGAGCGATCGGAGGCGTTTCGCGCCTATCGAGAACGCCGCGAGGAGGGACGAGCGTGCCTGACAACACGGGAACCGACACGACGATAGGAACCGAGCCCGACGAGCTCGACGCCGATCGGCGCGGGCACACGCGAGTCGGCGCCGAGGAAGCGCCGGTGCATCCCGCGGCGCCCATCAACGAGGTCACCAAGGAGCTGACCGCCGAGGAGCGGGAGATGCTCGGCGACCTCTTCGCGGTGATCGGCGAGCACGCCGCGAGCGGCGAGCGAGAGATCGACCGGGCCGCGGTCGAGAGCGCCTTCGTCTTCGCCTGCGAGCGCCACGCCGACCAGCGGCGCAAGTCCGGCGAGGACTTCATCACCCATCCGGTCGAGGTCGCGAAGATCTGCGCCGGGCTGCAGGCTCGACACCGAGACGCTCTGCGCGGCGCTGCTCCACGACACCGTCGAGGACACGAGCGCCAGCCTCGACGAGGTCGAGGGCAGGTTCGGCGAGGCGATCGCGCAGCTCGTCGACGGCGTCACCAAGCTGACCGAGATCACCTTCGAGAGCCGCGACGAGCGCCAGGCCGAGAACTACCGCAAGATGATGGTCGCGATGGCCACCGACGTGCGGGTCATCCTGATCAAGCTCGCCGACCGCCTGCACAACATGCGCACGCTCGACGCGCTGCCGAAGCAGAAGCAGATCGAGAAGTCGCGCGAGACGCTCGAGATCTACGCGCCGCTCGCGCACCGCCTCGGCATCCACGCGATCAAGTGGGAGCTCGAGGACCTCGCCTTCCAGCGCCTCCATCCGCGCAAGTACGACGAGATCAAGCAGCTCGTCGCCCAGCAGCGCGACGAGCGCGAGACCTACGTCACCGAGGCCGGCGAGTTCCTCGCCGCGGAGCTCGCCGACGGTCGGGATCGAGGCCGAGATCTCCGGTCGCGCCAAGCACTTCTACTCGATCTACTCGAAGATGACCAAGAAGGGCCGCGAGTTCAACGAGATCTACGACCTCACCGCGATGCGCGTGATCGTCGGCTCGGTCAAGGACTGCTACGGCGCGATCGGCATCATCCACTCGCTCTGGAAGCCGCTGCCCGGCCGCTTCAAGGACTTCATCGCGACGCCGAAGCTGAACCTCTACCAGGCGCTCCACACGACCGTGATCGGTCCCGAGGGCCAGCCGCTCGAGATCCAGATCCGGACCGCGGAGATGCACGAGACGGCCGAGTACGGGATCGCCGCCCACGTCGCTCTACAAGGAGGGCCGGAGGCGAAGGGCAACGGCGACGGGCGCGAGAAGATGACCTGGCTGCGCCAGCTGCTCGAGGCCGAGCGGAGAGCGAGGGGACCCGACCGAGTTCCTCGAGGCGCTCAAGGTCGACCTGTTCGAGGACGAGGTCTTCGTCTTCACGCCGAAGGGCGAGGTCAAGAACCTCTCCGCCGGCTCGACGCCGCTCGACTTCGCCTACTCGGTCCACACCGACGTCGGCCACCGCTGCGTCGGCGCGAAGGTCAACGGCAAGATCGTCCCGCTGCACTACCCGCTGCAGCTCCGGCGACATCGTCGAGATCCTGACCGCGAAGCAGGAGCGCGGGCCCTCGCGCGACTGGCTCGCGCTGGTGCGGACGAGCCGCGCCCGCAACAAGATCCGCGCCTTCCTGAAGCGCGAGCGTCGCGAGGACGCCGAGCGCGACGGTCGCGAGGCGCTGCAGAACGCGCTGCGCAAGCGCGGCCTGCCGCCGCAGAAGATCGCCGGCTCGCCGCTGCTCGCCGACGTCATCCGCGAGATGGGCTTCCGCAAGGCCGACGACTTCTACATCGCGCCTCGGCCAGGGCAAGATCTCGGCGAAGACCGTCGTCAACAAGGTGATGCAGCGCCTGAAGGCGGGCGAGGCGGTCGCCGGCGACGAGTCCGAGCAGCACCTCGCCGGGATCCTCGAGGGGCGCGACGAGCGCCAGCGCCGCACCCAGGAGGCGTCCAACTACGGGATCAGCGTCGAGGGCGTCGACGACGTCATGGTGCGGCTCGCCAAGTGCTGCCGGCCGGTGCCCGGGCGACGAGATCGTCGGCTACGTCTCACTCGGGCGTGGGATCACGATCCACCGCGAGGACTGCAGGAACGTCGAGGCGCTGCGCAAGGACCCCGGAGCGGTTCGTCGACGTCGCCTGGGAGCGGCGAGAACGAGACCTCCTACCGGGTCGAGCTCCAGGTCGACGCCTGGGATCGAACCCGCCTGCTCGAGGACCTCTCGCGGACCTTCTCGGAGGTCGGCCTCAACATCATCGAGGCCAACTGCTCGACCAAGCACCCGATGGTCAAGAACCGCTTCGTCGTCGAGGTCGGCGACTCGCAGCAGCTCAAGAAGTGCATCAGCCGCCTGCGCGGGGTCGAGGCGTCTTCGACGCATATCGGGTAACACCGAACGAGTGAGCAGACCGTATGTCAGTGTGGTCGTCCCGTTTCGGGGCGACGAGAGCGATGCGCTCGCGCTGCGTGCCGCGCTCGGACGGCTCGAGCTGGCCGGCGGCGACGAGTTGATCGTCGCCGACAACACCGAGGAGGGGGTCGCCGGGCCGCCGCTCGGCTCGCTCGCCACCGTGGTGCGGGCAACCTGCGAGGCGTCCTCCTACCACGCGCGCAACTCCGGCGCCCGCTCGGCCGCGGGGGACTGGCTGCTCTTCCTCGACGCCGACTGCGAGCCGCGCGCCGACCTGCTCGATCGCTACTTCGACGAGCCGGTGCCAGGCGATTGCGGCATCCTCGCCGGGGGGATCGTCGGGATGGCCGACCAGGACGGCGTGCTGGCGCGCTACACGCGCTCGCGCGGCTTCTACGACGGCGAGCGCGGCCTCGGCGCCAACGGCACCCGCGAGGGGGGCGCGGCGCCGACCGGGAACCTGCTCGTCCGCCGCGACGTCTTCGAGAGCTGCGGCGGCTTCGCCGAGGGGATCCGCTCGGCCGGGGACTTCGACTTCTGCTGGCGCGCCCAGGCGGCCGGCTGGCGGCTGCTCCGCCGGCCCGAGGCCGAGGTCGCCCACCGCCACCGAGACGACCTCGCCTCGTTCCTGTCGATGCTGGCCCGCTACGGCGCCGGGGCAAGCTGGATCGAGCGCCGCTACCCGGGCTCCTCACAGCGCTGGCCGCTGCTCCCGGGCGTCGCCGGAAGCGCCCGCGACATCGTCGGCAGCCTTGCCGCCCTCGAGCCCCGGGAGGCCCTCTACCGGGGGATCGACGCGCTCGGGCTGGTCGCCTACACCGTCGGCTACGGGAGATCCAACGACGCCTAGCGGCCCGGCTCTCGCGCGCTCGGGAGCGGTTCGAGTCAGCCCGCCGGGGCCGAGATCGCCGCGCGGATCGCGGCCCCGGTCGCCGCGATCTGCTCCTCGGAGTCGTACTTGTGCCGCGGCCAGAAGAACCCTCGCAGGCCGTCCTTTCTGACCCGCGGGACGACGTGGACGTGGAGGTGGGGGACGCTCTGGGTGACGACGTTGTTGATCGCCACGAACGAGCCCTGGGCGCCGATCGCGTCGCGGACCGCCACCGAGAGCCGCTGGGCGCTCGCGAAGATCGGCGCGACGAGCTCCGCCGGGCAGGTCGGCGAGCGTCTCGTGATGGCGCGCGCGGGATCAGCAGGGTGTGGCCGTGAAAGAGCGGGCGGATGTCGAGGAACGCGAGCGAGACGCTCGTCCTCGAAGACGATCTCGGCCGCCTCGGCTCGCCGGAGACGATCCGGCAGAAGAGGCAGCTCGCCGGCTCAGGCAACGACGGTAGAGCGCCCCGGGTTCGACCGCGAGCTCGAGCTCGCGCGTGGTCGCCGATGTAGTCGCCGTCGACCTGCGACCGGGAAGCCGCGGAGCGCACCGTCCCGGTCGCGCGAGAGCGACTCGATCCGGGCCTCGGTCACTCCGGCGAAGTGGTCGATCTGCCGGTGGTCGGTGGCGGCGAAGCGCTCTGAGAGCAGGCGCGCCGATGATGAACCCCATGTCGCGCTGGCGCGGCGCGTCGCAGGACCGCGACGGAGAGCGAGCCGTCGTCGATCGCGACGTCCGCGCAGACCCGGATCGCGCGGCCGCTGAAGTAGGTGAACGGGTCCGAGTTCTGGGCGAGCGCGGTGACGCCCTCGAGCTCGCGCCCGCCCGCGCTCGAGCCTCATCCGGACCGGGTCGCGCAGGTAGTCGGTGTAGAAGCCGCGGCCGCGGCCACCCAGGTGTAGAAGTAGGGGCCGAGCCGAGCCTTCAGTCGTGGCTTCGCATCGACCCGCTTCGCCGCGGTCGCGTCGAGGCCGGCGCCGCAGGAGAAGACGAAGCGGCGGCCGTTGGCGATCCCGAGGTCGATCTTGCGCGGCTCGAAGTCGTCGGCGCAGCCCGAGCAGGTGCTCGGTCGCGTCGACGACGTCGTTGGGGATCCCGAGCGTCCGGCAGACGACGTTGGTCGAGCCGCCGGGCAGCACCGAGACCGGGACGTCGGTGCCGGCGAGGCCGTTGGCGACCTCGTTCAGGGTGCCGTCGCCGCCGAAGGCGACGACGATGTCGTAGCCGCCGTCGTGCGCCTCGCGGCCGATCTCGGTGGCGTGGTTCTGCGGCCTCGGTCGAGACGGCCTCGACCTCGTAGCGGCCCTGCAGCGCGTAGACGACGAGGTTCTTGAGCCGGTCCGAGACGGTCGTCGCGTACGGGTTGACGATGATCAGCATCCGCTTCTTGGCGCGGCGCGCCTGCCCGCCGGAGCCGTTCGGCGTCGCCGCGGGGCGCGGCGGGGCGGGGGCGGTCGGCGCACTCACGCGGGGATCGTAACCTCGCCGCTTCGCCCGGTTGCCTCGAAGCGCACCGCGGCTCGCCGTCCTCGACCTCGCGGACGAGCTCGGCCGTCGATCAGCAGATCGACGTGGCCGACGACCTCGGTCAGGGTGAGGAAGGCCTGGGTGACGGCGACGTTGCCCCAGATCGCCTGGGCGAGCTCGTAGGCGGTGCGCGGGCGCTCGCTCGATCAGCCGCCGGAGCTTCTCCGCCCGGCGCTCGTGCATCGCGAAGCGCTCGTCGATCAGCGCGACGTGGTCGGTGATCGGCTCGCCGTGGCCGGGGAGCACGATCTCGGCCGGCAGCTCGCGCGTCCTCGCCAGCGAGCGCGAGGTAGGTGACCAGCGCGCGCGGGCGCTCGGTGCCGCCGTCGAGCGGTCGCGAGAGCAGCGGGTTCGAGGAGATGTGGGCGATCAGGTGATCGGCGCCGATCAGGATCCTGCGCTCGCTCGTCCCAGAAGAGCGTGTCGGACGGGCTGTGGCCGGGCCGGAGCTGGACCTCGAGCTCGCGATCGCGAGAGCCGGAGCAGCTCGCCGTCGGCGAGCGGGCGGGTGACCTGGGCGGCCGAGCCCCAGCCGCGGAAGCTGCGCGAGACGCTTCGCAGCGCGATGATCAGGTCCTCGGGGATCCCGTAGCGGCGCATCAGCGCGCCCGCGAACTCGTCGTCGCGCTCGGCGTCCTCGGCGTAGCGCTCGACGAACGGCGACCAGCAGGTCGATCGCCGCGACCTCGGCGCCCGAGCGCGAGGCGACGATCTCGACCAGGCCGAGGTGGTCGATGTGCTGGTGGGTGATCACGATCAGCTCGAGGTCCTCGATCGCGTGGCCGGCGGCCTCGAGCTGGTGCTGGAGCTCGTCGAGCGACTTGCCGGAGTTCGGGCCGGTGTCGACGAGGGTCAGCGGCGTCGTCCTCGATCAGGTAGCAGTTGACCCGCCCGACCGCGAACGGGGTCGGGATCCGAAGCCGGTGGATGCCCGCCTCGGCGGCGCGCTCGAGCGCCTCCTCGGGGGTCAAGCGCGGATCAGCCCGAGGACCTCGTCGCGCTTCGCCTCCATGTCCTCGCGGGAGACCAGCGACTCGAGGTTGAGCCGCAGCAGCGGCTCGGTGTTCGAGGGACGGACGTTGAAGTGCCAGTCCGGATAGTCGACCGAGACCCCGTCGAGCCAGCTGATCTCGGCGTCGGCGTGCGCGGCGGCGATCTCCTTCATCTTCGCCTCCGGGTCGGCGACCTCCGAGTTGATCTCGCCGGAGATGAAGTAGCGCCGAGCGAAGGGAGCCGACGAGCTCGGAGAGCGGCCGGCCCTCGCGCGAGAGCAGCTCGAGCACGAGCAGCGCGGGGATCGTGCCGGAGTCGGCGCTCCAGAAGTCGCGGAAGTAGTAGTGGCCGGAGACCTCGCCGCCGAACTCGCCGTCGTGCTCGCGCATCGCGATCTTGAAGAAGGCGTGACCGACCCGGTTGACCTGCGGCGCTCCCGCCGGCCTCGGCGACCGTGTCGGCGACGGCGCGGCTGGCGCGCACGTCGTAGAGGATCGTGGCGCCCGGGCGCTTGCCGAGCACCAGCTTCGCGAGCAGCGCGGTGAGGAAGTCGCCGTCGACGAACTCGCCGTTGTCGTCGATGAAGAAGCAGCGGTCGGCGTCGCCGTCCCAGGCGATCCCGAGGTCGGCGCCCTCGTCGAGCACCCTGTCGATGATGAACTGCCGGTTCTCGGGCAGCAGCGGGTTCGGCTCGTGGTCGGGGAACTCGCCGTCGGGGACCCAGTAGGGTCTCGATCAGCTCGAGCGGCAGTCGCTCGAGCAGCGGGCCGACCATCGGGCCGGCCATCCCGTTGCCGCCGTCGACGACGACCTTGAGCGGCTTGCATCGCTGTCGGCATCGATGAACGAGAACGCGTGACGCTGGAAGTCCTCGTAGATGTCGACGGCCTCGACCGAGCCGCCGCCGCCGGGCGCCTCCGGCATGCCGGCGAGAACGAGCTCGCGGATCTCGCCGATGCCGGCGTCGCCGGAGAGCGCCAGCGCGCCCTCGCGGACGAGCTTCACGCCGGTGTAGGCCTTCGGGTTGTGCGAGGCGGTGACCATCGCGCCGCCGTCGAGCTCGCGGGTGCCGACGAGGAAATAGAGCATCTCGGTGCCGACCAGGCCGGCGTCGAGGACGCTCGCGCCCTCGGCGACGAGCCCGTCGCGCAGCCTGCCCGCCATCTCGGGGGCCTGCAGGCGCATGTCGCGGCCGAGCCCGACCCGCAGCTCCTCGGCGGCGCTTCGCCGCGCAGTGTCGCGAGCACGCGGGCGAAGGCGCGGCCGAGCAGGAAGCTCGTCTCGCCGTCCATCTGCTCGCCGTAGAGGCCGCGGATGTCGTAGGCCTTGAAGATCCGGGGATCAGTCAAAGGCGCCTCGCAGGGCCTCGTAGCTCTGCTCGAGCGATTGCGGCATCACCCTGGTGTCGGCGAGGACGGGCATGAAGTTCGTGTCGCCGCCCCAGCGCGGCACGACGTGCATGTGGATGTGATGCTCGACCCCGGCGCCGGCGACCCGCCCCTGGTTGAAGCCGACGTTGAAGCCGTGCGGCGCGTAGGTGCGCTCGAGCACCGTGATCGCCCGCTGAGCGAGCGCCATCATCTCGGCGATCGTCTGCGCCGGGACATCCGCGATCGAGCTCAGATGCTCGTAGGGGGTCACCATCAGGTGCCCGTTCGTGTACGGGAACAGGTTGAGGATCACGAACGCGCGCTCGCCGCGGTGGACGATCAGGTTCGCCTCGTCGTCCTCCTCGGCCGGCTTCGCGCAGAAGATGCATTCCTGCGCGACGTCCTTGGAGGCGTCCTTCACGTAGGCGAGGCGCCACGGCGCCCAGATTCGCTGGTTGGCCACACGGCGGCATCCTAGATGCCGCGGCCGGCGCGCCCGGTGGCGGGCCTCGCCCGAATCGCGGTTACCGCGACCGCGCGGGCGCTCAGAGCCAGCCGCGGCGCTTGAAGAAGGCCAGCATCCCGACGAGGAGGACGACCATCCCGCCGACGATCACCCAGAAGTCCTCGGGGTCGCCCTCGCCGGGGACGCCGACGTTCATCCCCCAGAGGCTCGCGATCAGCGTCAGCGGCAGGATCACGACGCTGAACGCGGTGAGCACGCGCAGGACCTCGTTGACGCGGTGGGAGATCACCGATTCGTTGGTCTCGTCGAGCGCCTCGACGACCTCCTTGTAGTTCTCGAGCATGTCCCAGATCCGCTCGTGGGCGTCGCCGATGTCGTCGAAGTAGATCTCGAGGTCGAGGTCAGGAGCGAGGAAACGCGACTTGACGTTCTCGAGGTCCCGAAGGACCGTGCGCTGAGGGCGGATCACCTTGCGGAAGTTGATGATCTCCTGCTTCACGTTGGAGATGTCGCGGACGAGGTCCTCCGAGAGGCCCTCGAAGATGTCGTCCTCGAGCGCGTCGAGCTTGTTGCCGATCTTTCGCAGCATCGGAAAGCAGTAGTCGAACGAGTCGTCGACGATCCGATAGAGCAGGTACCCGGAGCCCCGCGAGAACAGCTGCTGGCGCATCTCCTCCTTCTGGCGGCAGCGCTCGAACAGGTACTCGACCGGCTGCAGCGGCTGGTTCGGGATCGTGACCAGGAAGCCGGGGCCGACGAAGATGTCGAGCTCGCCCGCGTTGAGGCGCTTGACCGCCGGATCGAAGACGGGGAAGTGAAGGACGATGAACAGGTAGTCGGGGTACTCGTCGATCTTCGGGCGCTGGTTGCGGGAGAGCACGTCCTCGAGGTCGAGCGCGTGGAAGTCGAACTGCTCCTCGAGCCAGGCGGCCTCGAGCGGGCCGGGGCGCTCGATGTTCACCCAGCGAAGGCCCTCGGCCGAGATCGTCTCGACCTGTGGCTGGCGCTCGCGCTCGCTCGGCGCGGCGAGCTCAGACGCGCGCGCGGATCGGCGCAGCCGCGGCTTCGGGAGGCTCGGCATCGCCCACCTCGCCCATCGTCTCGTTCTCGGCTGCGTCCATGACCCGTAGGTTACGCCACCTTCGGGGCGCGGCCGCGAGGAGAAACCCCTGCGAGAGCGGCCTTGCGTCCGCCGCCCCGGGTAGCGTCGGGCACATGGAAGATTCAACGAGGGGCTCGGCCTCGACGCCGCCGCTGCTGAAGGTCGTCGGTTGGGTGACGGTGATCTCGGGGGCCCTCCAGGTCCTCGCCGGGATCCTGGTGCTCGCCTTTCGCGGCGACGTGCTCGACGCGGTGCCCGAGTACACCTCGACCGAGATCACCGGCTTCGCGATCGCGACGATCGTGGTCGGGTCGATCTACTTCCTCGTCGGCCGCGGGTACCTGCACCTGAACGCGTTCGCGCTCTGGCTCGGGCTCGCGGTCAGCTCGCTCGGCGTGATCGGCGACGTGATCCTGCTGTTCGCCAACGACTCGAACCATTCCAGCGTCGTGATCAGCCTGGTGTTGAACCTGATCGTCCTGGTAGCGGTCAGCTCAGGCTTCTCGGCCCGCCGGGCCGCGGGCTGACCCGCGGCCCGCTCCGGCTCGGTCGGGAGCGTGCATCGAGCCCGCGGAGGGCCGCCTGAGCGGTGGTATAGTCCGCGCCACATACCCACTGCATCCAGAGGGGTGGAGGGACTGGCCCGATGAAGCCCCGGCAACCACAAAGGTCGCAAGACCTGCGGAGGTGCCAATTCCAGCAGGCGTAGCGCCTGGGAGATGTGAGTGGAAGTCCACTCCGGACCTCTGCTCGCAACAAGCAGAGGTCTTTGTCGTTTGAGAGCCGACGGTTAGGAGTGGAATCGAGATGAGCACACTGGAAGGGCTTCGCTGCAAGGAGTGCGCCACCGCGTACCCGCTCGAGGCCAGGTACGTATGCGAGCAGTGCTTCGGGCCGCTCGAGGTCGCCTACGACTTCGCCGGCCTCGACGCGAGAGCGCTGAAGCGGAAGATCCAGGCGGGGCCGACGGGGATCTGGCGCTACGCGGACTTCCTGCCCTTCGACGAGCGCCCGCGCGACCCGCTTCAGCCCGGGTTCACGCCGTTGATCAAGGCCGACCGGCTCGCCGAGCGGCTCGGGCTCGGCGAGGTCTACGTGAAGAACGATGCCGCCAACCCGACCCACTCGTTCAAGGACCGCGTCGTCGCGGTCGCGATCGCGAAGGCCAAGGAGCTCGGCTTCAGGACCGTCGCCTGCGCCTCGACCGGCAACCTCGCCAACGCCGTCGCCGCCCACGCCGCGGCCGCCGGCCTCGACTCCTACGTGCTCGTCCCCGCCGACCTCGAGGAGCAGAAGCTGCTCGCGACCGGCGTCTACGGCACCCGGCTGATCGGGGTCAAGGGGAGCTACGACGACGTCAACCGGCTCTGCACGGAGCTCGCCGAGACCCGTCCCTGGGCCTTCGTCAACGTCAACCTTCGCCCGTACTACGCGGAGGGCTCGAAGACGCTCGCCTACGAGACGGTCGAGCAGCTCGGCTGGAGCCTGCCGGACCGGATCGTCTGCCCGATCGCCTCGGGTTCCCTGTTCACGAAGATCGGCCGCGGTTTCGGCGAGTGGCTGGAGCTCGGCCTGGTCGAGGGCGAGCTGCCGACCTTCAACGGCGCCCAGGCGAGCGGCTGCAACCCGGTCGCCGAGGCCTACGCCGCGGGCTGGGACGTGTGCAAGCCGCAGCGCCCCTCGACGATCGCGAAGAGCCTCGCGATCGGCAACCCCGCCGATGGCCCCTATGCGCTCGAGCTCGCGCGCTCGACAGGGGGCTCGATCGAGGCGGTCACCGACGATGAGATCCGCGCCGGGATCCGGCTGCTCGCCGAGACGACCGGCGTGTTCACCGAGACCGCTGGCGGCGTCACCACCGCGGTGCTGGCAAAGCTGGCCGCGCAGGGCGCGATCGGCGCCTCCGAGCGGGTCGTCGTCGTGATCACCGGCGAGGGGCTGAAGACGCTCGACGCCGTCCGCGAGGGCCACCTCGTCGAGGAGATCGAGCCGACCCTGGCCTCGTTCACCGAGCGGATCGAGCAGGGCGCGGGCTCCACCTCGCTCGCCAGGTAGCTAGATTTCCGCGACGATGGCCGTCACGGTGAAGATCCCCGCCCAGCTTCGCGGCGTCACCGACGGCGAGGGCGAGGTCGAGGTCGAGGGCTCGACCGTCGGTGAGGCGCTCGACGCCGTCTTCGAGGCCCACGGCGACCTTCGCGAGCGGATCACCGAGGACGGGACCCTGCGCCGCTTCGTCAACGTCTACGTCTCCGGCGAGGACATCCGCTTCGCCGAGGGGCTCGAGACGAGGCTCTCCGACGGCGACGAGGTGACGATCCTCCCCGCGGTCGCGGGCGGCACCCGCTAGGGGTGACCGTCCCGCTCGGCCACGGTCTCGCCGATGGGCGCGCCTAGCACCGCGTCCGAGACCCCCGTCGCGATCCTCTGCGGCGGGCGCGGGACGAGGCTCCAGGAGCGGACGCACGCGATCCCGAAGGCGCTGGTCGAGATCGGCGGCAAGCCGATCCTCTGGCATGTGATCCGGATCTACGCGGCCCAGGGACACCGGCGCTTCCTGCTGCTGACCGGCTACCTGGGCGAGGAGGTCGAGCGCTTCGCCGCGGCCGAGGCCTGGCCCGAGTCGCTCGCGGTCGAATGCCTCGACACGGGGCTCGAGACCAACACCGGCGGCCGGGTCGCGCGAGCCGCGGAGCGCCTGGCGGGCGGGACCTTCTGCCTCACCTACGCCGACGGGGTCGCCGACATCGATCTCACCGCGCAGCGCGAGCAGCACGACGCCGGCGATGCGCTCGTGACCATGACCGTCGTGCGGCCATACAGCCAATGGGGTATCGCCCTGATCGACGATCGCCAGCGGGTGACCGGGTTCGAGGAGAAGCCGCGCCTCGAGCAGTGGATCAACGGCGGGTTCTTCGTCTGCGAGCCGGAGTTCCTCTCCCGCCTCGACGACGGCTCGGTGCTCGAACGCGAGCCGCTCGAGGGCGTCGCCGCCGACGGGCTTCTGAGCGCTTTTCGCCACGACGGCTTCTGGGACTGCATGGACACCTACAAGGACGCGGTGACCCTGAACGATCTCTGGGCCCGTGGCGAGGCGCCCTGGCGCGTCTGGGAGCGCGAGGGGGTCGGAGGCTGATGGGGGCGTCGCTGGTCACCGGGGGCCGGGGCTTTCTCGGCGGCTGGCTTGCCAAGGCCCTGCTCGAGCGCGGGGAGCGGGTGGTCTCCTTCGACCGCAGGCGGACGAGCGAGAAGCCGTCGGCGATCGGGATGCTCGGCATCGAGGACGAGCTCACCCAGGTCGAGGGCGACCTTCTCGAGGGCGGGGAGCTGGTGCGGATCCTCGCCGAGCACCGGATCGAGACCGTCTACCACCTCGCCGCCGAGACGATCGTCGCCACCGTGCAGGCCTCGCCACTCGCGGGCTTCGAGTCGAACGTGCGCGGCACCTGGACGCTGCTGCAGGCGTGCCTGGAGGAAGGCGCCTCCAAGGTGATCGTCGCCTCCTCGGACAAGGCCTACGGGGCGCACGAGCGGCTTCCCTATCGGGAGGACTTCGCTCTGCAGGCCACGGCTCCATACGAGGCCTCGAAGGCCGCCGCCGACATCATCGCGCGCTCCTACTTCCACTCCTACGGCCTCCCGGTGGCAGTGACCAGGTTCGCGAACATCTACGGCGGCGGCGACCTGAACTTCTCGCGCCTCGTGCCCGAAGCGGTGAGCGCCGCGATCGCGGGACGGGCGCCGGTGCTGCGCTCCGACGGCTCGCCCGAGCGCGACTTCCTCTACGTCGAGGATGCCGCCGCCGCCTATCTCGCGCTCGCCGACAACCTCGATCGCGCCGAGATCCGGGGGGAGGCGTTCAACGCCGGCGGCGGCGAGCCGCGCGCGGTCGGCGAGGTCGTCGGCCTGATCGCACGCCTCGCGGGCGGCGGAATCGAGCCCGAGATCCGCGGGACCGGCAACCCCGAGGGGGAGATCGACCGCCAGTACGTCGATCCGGCGAAGATCCGCGAGCTCACCGGCTGGGAGCCGCGGGTTCGGCTCGAGGAGGGGCTCGCGCGGACGATCGCCTGGTATCGCGAGCATCCCGAGTCGCTGGCGCCGGCCGGCTGAGCCACCTCGGGGCGCCGGAGGCTCGCAACTGAGAGACTCAGGGCTCGTGCCGCGGGATCTGGAAGATCCAGCCGGGGGGGTCCGGCCCAGCGAGTCCGTCTACGGGCTGCTGAGAGGCCGCGAGCGAACCGTCCCACAGGTGCTGCCGAAGTGGGCGCTGCTCAGGCTCAGCAACGCGCTCGAGGACTGCTATCTCGAGCGCGCCGAGCGTGGGGTCGTCCTGGCGACCTTTCAGCGCGCCGACTTCTACCTGCCCGTGAGCGATCGCTGGCGGCTGATCGCGATGCGCTCCGAGCTCGCCGCGGTGCTCGCGGCCTTCGATCACGCCTCGGCCGGATGCGACCGGGCCCTGCAACTCGACCTGCCGGTGGGATCGCCGCTTCGCCTGGAGTGGAACATCGTCATCGACTGCCCGCTGTGGGCAATCTGCCTCTCCGCTCGAGAGATCTCGGGCGATGGCCGGGTTGCCGATCGCGATCGTCGCTTCGAGGCGATCTGGACGGTCCAGCCCACCGTGGTCCGGGAGGCTGCCCGCCGCCTGCTCGCGGTCGGCGAGCGCTCGTGGAGGGGCGTCGGCCGCCTGGCGCCCTCGCGCGTGACCGATCCCGGCGTGCGCCTGGCCGTGGTCGATCCCGATCCGGTGGGCGCGCTCTGCGACCGCCTGACCTTCCACGCCGCGCGCTCGACACCCGTCGCCGCGCGTCAGTGCGCCTAGGCGGGGCGCTCTCCTGCACGAGGGCGTGCGTCCGCGGATAACGGCTGTAGCGAGGGCAGGAGCGCCCCGCCGGGCGCCGTAAGCCTCTCCCGCGGGGGGACGAACGGCCGGATCGACCGGCCGACATTCCATGGAAGGAGAACGTCTCGATGCCACCACCGACTGTATTTGGGATCCGAGCCAGGGCGCTGGCCGGCATCCTCGGCCTGGCCGGCGGGCTTGCCGCCGCCACGGCCGGCCCCGAGCGGGCCGAGGCCTCGGTCACCCACGTGGTCGAGTTCGGGGAGACGCTCTCCGGGATCGCCGCGGTCAACGGGTTCGCAACCTCGACCCTGGCCGCGTTCAACGGGATCGCCGAGGCGGACCTGCTCTACGCCGGCTCGACCCTCGAGATCCCGAGCGCCGAGGAGGCGGCGAGCGTCTCGGGCACGGCGACGACCACCTCGACCGCCTCCTACGGCTACGGACTGATTCCCTCTCCCTGGGGCGATCTCTCGCTCGACCCGGCGGCCGCGGCCGCATGGAACTCGATGCGCGCGGTCTCGCTCGAGCAGTACGGCATCGACCTGGCGCCTGCGGGCACGCTGTCGGCCCACCGGACCTACGAGCAGCAGTCCTACCTCTACGAGCTCTACCTCTCCGGGCAGGGAGCGCCCGCGAACCCGCCGGGAACCTCGACCCACGAGCTCGGAGTCGCGGTCGACCTCGCCGATCCGTCGATGCGCTCGGTGATCGATCAGATCGGGCCGAGCTACGGCTGGTACGCGACGATCCCGTCCGAGTGGTGGCACGTCCAGTACACCGGCTGAGCGGCGCCCCGGCCGCGGGCGCGGCCGGGGCGCAGGCCGTTCACGGCGTCCAGATGGCGCTCATGCGGATAAAGCACTTCTGAGAGAAGGACGATTCGATCACCTGCAGGTAGATCACTGCGCCCCGGGAAACCGCCGAATCGATATCGACGATGTGCCAGGTCTGCATATCGACCGGCTCGGCGGCCACATCCTCTCCGGACATGCTCGATCCGGGGGAAGCGCTGCGCCCCTGCGGCGAGGCCGCTCCGTCGTCCACGAACACGGTGACAAAACCGCTCTGGTTGAGGAAATCGAGCGTCGCCTGACTGCTTTCATCGCATGCCGCGCGCAGGAAGCCGATGCCGGGCAGGGAGAGGATGGAGGACTGCAGGGTGCCCGCTTCCTGAACCGCGTTCAGGTGCTTGACATGCGTGCCGTCCACGGCGTCCGCCTCCGGCACCTTTTCGAGCGTCGCCTCGTCGATCTGGGGGCCGCCGAGCGTGTTCGCCTTCACGTCGACGCCCTCGATCCCCCCGTCGGCGATCGTGTTCGAGGAGGACGCTCCGATCGAGAGGTCCGCGTTCTTCACCTGGCGGTCGGCGATCTTGTTCGAGCCGACCACGTTCTCGACCAGGTCCGCGCTCTTCACCTCGCCGTCGCCGATGTCCGCGCTCTTCACCTCACCGTTGCCGATGTCCGCGCTCTTCACCTCCCCGTCGATGATGTCGGCGGAGCCGATCGTGTTCGCCGCGTAGGCGCTGCCGCCGAGCGCGACGAACAGCGCCAGGTAGCCGACGACGTTCGCGCGGATGTGGTCGCGAGCTCGACCGTGCATGAGATCCCCTCTTTCCGGGGAGCCGTTCCCCAGGTGTTCGAATCGTGGTCGCCGAGCGCCGGCCGGCGGAACGGCGACCTCCTCCGTACGGGAGAGTCCTACCCGCTCGGCCGATGCGCCGTCAACCGTTTCGTGCCGATGTCACACGCCGGCCGCCACGGGGGCGAGGCGATCCCGGCCGGAACTCCCCCGGCGCGCACTAAGCTGCGCGGGCGGCGCCCGTAGCTCAGTGGATAGAGCGCTCGCCTCCGGAGCGAGAGGCCGCAGGTTCGAATCCTGCCGGGCGCGTCGGGCGGGCAGGAGGTCCCGGCGCGGGTACCGTAGGCGCCCATGGACCTCGACCTCGTCTTCCTCGGCACGGGCGGATCGGTCCCGACCGCTCGGCGCTCGACCGCCTGCCTGCTCGCGCGCGCGGGCGGTGACCGGCTGCTGTTCGACTGCGGCGAGGGCTCGCAGCGCCAGATGCAGCGCTCGACCGGGCTCGTGCAGGTGGACGACATCTTCTTCACCCACCTGCACGCCGATCACTTCCTCGGCGTCCCGGGGCTGCTCAAGACCTACGCCCTCAACGAGCGCCGGGCGCCCCTGCAGATCTTCGGCCCTCCGGGCCTGATCGCGCTGTTCCGGAGCCTGCGGCCGATCTTCGGAACGCTCGGCTTCGAGACCGACCTGGTCGAGCTCGAGCCCGACGAGGCGATCCGCTACGACGGCTACGAGGTTCGCGCCTTCGCGGTCGAGCACCGCACCCGCGCCTACGGCTACGCCCTGGTCGAGGACGAGCGACCCGGTCACCTCGACGCCGAGGAGGCGGCGCGCCGCGGGATCACCCACGGCCCGGACCTCGGCCGCCTGCAGCGCGGCGAGGCGGTCGAGGGCGAGGCCGGGACCGTGCGGCCCGGAGGACGTGATGGGGGAGACCCGGCCGGGGCGGAAGATCGTGATCACCGGCGACACCGCCCCGTGCGACCGGACGCTCCGCCACGCCGACCGCGCGCAGCTCCTGGTCCACGACGCGAGCTTCGCCGACGAGGAAGCCGCCCGGGCCGCCGAGACCGCTCACTCGACCGCGCGCCAGGCGGCGGAGCTCGCCGCCGAGGCGCGGGTGGAGATGCTGGCCCTGGTCCACATCTCCTCTCGCTACGACGTTCGCTCGGTGCTCGCCGAGGCGCGCGAGGCGTTCCCCGCCGCGATCGCCCCGCGCGACTTCGACGTCGTCGAGATCCCCTTTCCCGAGCGCGGCGAGCCCCGCCACGTCGAGGGCGGCGCCCGCCCGACCGCCAAGCCCGAGCCGAACACGCCGACCTGAGCCACCGAGCCCCGGCGTCCGCCGCCACTCCATGCCGAGATGGCAGAAGTGGGTGTTATGCACCCGCAAGTGCCAGCTCGGCCGGGGTGGCGGGGCGGCCGGGGCTCAGCCGAGGGGGGCGACGAGGTCGGCGATCGCGTAGCCGATCGCCGGGGCCTGGTCCTCCTGAAGGAAGTGCTTCGCGGGCAGGCGCAGCGGCTCGTCGGCGCCGAGGATCCGCTGCACCGCGTCCATCCGCTCGCGACCGAGCACCGGGTCGAGCTCGCCCCAGATCACCCGGGCGGGGTAGGTGCGGGCCGCCAGGCCGGCCTCGAAGAAGCGCTGCTTCGCCTCGCTGAGATCGAAGCCGCGCATGATCCGCAGGAAGGCCCGCCCCCGGTCGCTGCCGAGCAGCAGCGCGTGGTAGGCGAGGAGCTCCGCCCTCGAAATCGAGCCGCGGTCTGCGATCCCGAGCTGGCGCATCATGAGCGCGAACGCCACCGGGGGGGTTGCGCGCAGCCAGAGCTCGCCGAGACCGCGGATCGCGAACGGCTGCATCGGCCACGGCCTGCGGAACTCGGCGACGTCGAGCATGGTGTTGAGCGCGGTCACCGAGAGGGTCCGCTCCGGATTGCGGATCGCCCACTCGCACGCGATCGGGCCGCCGACGTCGTGAACGACGAGGTGGACGCGATCATGGCCGAGCGCGTCGATCGCCGCCCCCATCCACTCCGAGAGGCCGGACCAGCTGTAGTCGAAGGCCTGCGGGCGGTCGGCGAGGCCGAGGCCGGGGAAGTCGAAGGCGACCGCGTGGACGCCCTGATCGGCGAGCCGATCGATCAGCTTGCGGTAGAGGAACGAGCTCGAGGGAACGCCGTGAACCAGCACGACGACGGGCCCGCTGCCCTGCTCGCGCACGAAGCTGCGCACTCCGCCGGCCTCAAAGCGTCTTCCCGCGGCGCTGTGAACGCCGATCACCTTCGCGACCTCGGGCTTCACCGCAGGGATCATTACGCACCGGGCGCAGAGGCCATCCCACCACTTGGGAGCTACTCCGACAGTCCGGCGGCATCGAGAGCAGCCTGGTTGTCGAGAAACTGGCGCAGACGGGCGAGCTTTCCATCCCGCAGTGCCCAGATGTGAAAGAACAGCGCGTCTACGGGCACACCGCTGCCCACGCCCACCCCCTCATATCGCCACGTGACGAGGACCTCGCCACCGAGATCGCGGATCTCCTCCACGTGCACCTCGATCTCGCCGCCCAGGTCCACATACCGCTGCAACGCCCGAGCCCCGGCTTCAAGGCCGTGGTGAACCCGAGCGTCCGGGAGCTCGGCGATGTCGTGCCACTCGATCTCCGGGTGGTAATAGTCGTAGACCGCTGCGACACCTCTGCGGTTGAACTCCTCGTAGAACTGCTGCACGACCTCGACATCCGCCCCCGACATGTCCGGCAGTATCCCGCAGTGCCTTGCGCTTTCGAGCAACGGGCGCGTTCTCGGGTCAACACGGGTCGCGGCGGGTCGAAGGCTCCCGCCGCGGATCGCCCACTTTGCGGCTTGGCGATGCGAGATCCGGCCTGATCGCCGGCATCCGCGGGTGGCGCTGCTATGTTGGCCCGGTCGGTTCCTTTAACCCGGTCCAGAGAGGCCAGTAAGGGGCGCGCAAGTTGGAAGAGGGCCAGGACACGGTCGTGCTCGACCGTGACGATCTACGCCGGACGCTCGTGCGGATCGCGCACGAGATCGTCGAGAAGAACCCGGGGGCTCGGATCGCCCCGGCCGGCTCGCGCTCGTCGGCATCCACACCCGCGGCGCGGTTCTCGCCCGCCGCCTGCACGCGCTGGTCAGCGAGCTCAGCGGCGCGAGCGTCCCCCTCGGCGACCTCGACATCTCCTTCTACCGCGACGACCTGCCCGGGCGCGACCCCGCCGCGCAGCCGATCGTCCACGCCTCGCACCTCGACTTCGACCTCGACGGCCGCACGGTCGTCCTCGTCGACGACGTCCTGTTCACCGGCCGCACCGTCCGCGCAGCGATCGACGCGCTCTTCGACTACGGCCGCCCGGAGCGGGTTCAGCTCGCCGTGCTCGCCGACCGCGGCCACCGCGAGCTGCCGATCCGGCCCGACTACGTCGGCAAGAACCTGCCGACGGCGCGCGAGGAGCGCGTCTACGTGCGCCTCGAGGAGACCGACGAGGTCGACGAGGTGGCGATCGACCGGGCCGCTCACGCGGCGGCCGTCAGCGAGGAGGAGCGATGAGGAACCTGCTCTCGATCGAGGACCTCGAGCGCGGCGACGTCGAGCGGATCATGGCCAGCGGCGGCGAGCTTCGCCGAGGTCGGCCGCCGCGACATCAAGAAGGTGCCGACGCTGCGCGGGCGGACGATCGTCAGCCTCTTCTACGAGTCGAGCACCCGCACGAGCTCCTCCTTCGAGCTCGCCGCGAAGCGGCTCTCCGCCGACGTCGTCTCGGTCAAGTCGTCCGGCTCGGCGGTCGACAAGGGCGAATCCCTCAAGGACACGATCGCGACCCTCTCGGCCTACGCCCCGGAGGCGATCGTCATCCGCCACCCCTACGCGGGGGCCGCGGAGCTGATCACCGGATGGACCGAGGCCGCGGTGGTCAACGCCGGCGACGGCAAGCACGAGCACCCGAGCCAGGCGCTGCTCGACGTCTACACGCTGCTCGAGCGCTTCTCCGCCGGCGACGGCAAGCGCCCGGGTGACCTCTCCGGCAAGCGGATCTGGATCGTCGGCGACGTCCTTCACAGCCGCGTCGCCCGCTCCTGCGCGCCTGCTTCAGGCTGCTGGGCGCCGAGGTCACCGTCTGCGGTCCGCCGACGCTGATCCCGCGCGGCTTCGCCGAGGCCCTCGATGTCGAGGTCACCTACGAGCTCGACGGGCTCGGCGAGGCCGACGTGGTCTACGCGCTGCGGATGCAGCGCGAGCGGATGCACGACTCCTTCGTGCCCTCGCTGCGCGAGTACGCGGCGAACTACCAGATCGACTCGCGCCGCCTCGGCCCGCGCCAGCTTCTCATGCATCCCGGGCCGGTCAACCGGGGGATCGAGCTCTCGCCGGAGGTGATCGACGGGCCGAGCTCGCTGATCACGGCGCAGGTCGAGAGCGGCCTCGTCGTCCGCATGGCGATCCTCTACGAGCTGCTCGCAGGCGGCGAGCCGCGCGCCGCCGACGGCCGCTCCGAGGGCGAGCTCTCGGCCCCGACCCCGATCGGGGAGCCCGCCTGATGGACGCCGACGCCAGGCCCGCCACGCGGGCCATCTCCTCGCTCGACTGGCGGGGCTCGGGCGCTTCGGCGAGCGGGGACCTGGTGCTGCGCGAGGCCCGGGTGCTCGACCCACGCAGCCGGATCGATGCGAACCACGACGTCGTCATCCGCGACGGCGAGATCGCCGAGCTGACCGCTCCCGGCGCCGCCGACCTCGACGGCGCCGAGGTCATCGAGGCCGACGGGCGGAGCGTCTTCCCGGCGTTCTTCGACCCGCACGTGCACCTGCGCACGCCGGGTCGCGAGGACGAGGAGGACCTCGAGACCGGCTCGCGCGCCGCCGCCGCCGGCGGCTTCTGCGGGATCCTCGCGATGGCGAACACCGACCCGCCCATCGACACCGCCGCCGACGTCAGCGCGCTTCGCGAGCGCGCCCGCGAGCAGGCCGCGGTGCCGGTCGGCTTCTTCGCCAGCGTGACCCGGGGGATGGCGGGCGAGGAGCTCACCGAGATGGCCGAGCTGCGCGACGGCCGGCGCGGTCGGGTTCTCCGACGACGGGCTGCCGATCCGCAGCGCCCGCGTGATGCGGCGGGCGCTCCAGTACCAGCGGCTGGCCGGCCTGCCGATCGCGCTTCACGAGGAGGACCCCGAGCTCTCCGACGGCGGCTCGATGCACGAGGGGCCGGTCTCGGCGCTGCTCGGGATCGCCGGGATCCCGTCGGTCTCCGAGTCGACGATGATCGCCCGCGACGCGCAGCTCGCCGCCTACGAGGACGCCAGGATCCACGTCCAGCACCTCTCGGCCCGCGAGTCGGTGCTCGCGGTCGAGCAGGCGCAGCGCGCCGGCGTGGCGATCAGCTCCGAGGCGACCCCGCATCACCTGCTGCTCACCGACGAGGCGGTGCGCAGCCTCGACTCGCGGCTTCAAGATGAACCCGCCGCTGCGCACCGAGGACGATCGCCAGGCGCTGATCGAGGCGCTCCGCTCGGGCACGATCGACTGCATCGCCACCGACCACGCGCCGCACTCGAGCGACGAGAAGGAGGTTCCGATCGAGGAGGCCGCCTTCGGCGTGATCGGGCTGGAGACCGCGTTCTCGGCCGTCTACACCGAACTCGTGCTCCCGGGGGTGCTCGAGCTGGCGACGGTGATCGAGCGGCTCAGCGGCGGCGCCGAGCCGCTCGGCTTCGCGGCCCCCCGGATCGAGCCCGGCGCGGAGGCGAACCTCGTCCTCGTCGACCCCGAGGCCGAGTGGGAGGCCGGGGCGGAGGGCTGGGAGAGCCGCTCGGAGAACTCGTGCTTCGCCGGGCGGCGCCTGCGCGGGCGGGTGCTGATGACCGTGGCCGCGGGCCGCGTCGCCTATCGCCAGCGCTCGTTCGCGATGGGGGTGGCCTCGTGAGCCGCCGCGGAACGAGCGCCACCGGGGTCCTGTCATGAGCGAGGCCGGCTACGTGCTGCTCGAGGACGGCGTCCGCTTCGACGGCGAACTGGTCGGCGGCGGGGGCGAGGTGACCGGCGAGGTCGTCTTCAACACCGCGATGACCGGCTACCAGGAGGCGGTCACCGACCCCTCCTACGCGGGCCAGATCATCACCTTCACCTATCCGCTGATCGGCAACTACGGCGTCGCCGCCGCGGCGATGGAGTCCGACCGCATCCACGCCCGCGCCGCGATCATGCGCGAGGCGAAGAACGGCGAGGACGCGGCGAGCTGCGAGCTCGGCTGGCTCGACTGGCTGCGCGATTGCGGCATCCCGGCGATCACCGGGGTCGACACCCGCAGCCTCGTCCGCCACATCCGCGACCGCGGCGCGATGCGCGGCGGGATCTTCGCCGCGGCGACGGCGGAGTCCGAGGCGCGCGAGCGGATCGCCGCCGAGCCGTCGATGGCGGGCGCCGACCTGGCCCGCGCGGTCGCTCCCGCCGAGCCGATCGAGTTCGAGGGCGACGGGCCGCACGTCGTCGCGCTCGACACCGGGATCAAGCTCTCGATCGTGCGCCAGTTCCGCGAGCGGGACTGCCGGGTCACGCTGCTGCCCTGCGACGCCTCGCCCGCGAGCGTGCTCGAGCGCTCGCCCGACCTCGTCTTCCTCGCCAACGGGCCGGGCGATCCCGCCGCTCTCGACTACGTCGTCGAGACGATCCGCGAGCTGGTCGGCAAGAAGCCGGTCGTCGGCATCTGCCTCGGCCACCAGCTGCTCTGCCGCGCGGTCGGGCTCGAGACCTTCAAGCTGCCCTTCGGCCACCGCGGCGCCAACCACCCGGTCAAGGACCTCGCCTCGGGGAAGATCGAGATCACCTCGCAGAACCACGGCTTCGCCGTCCGCCCGCCGGACGGCGGCGAGCGGATCGAGGCCGACGAGCCGGTCCGCTGGGAGACCGACTTCGGCGCCGCCGAGCTCACCCACCTGAACCTCTACGACCGCACGGTCGAGGGGCTGGCGCTGCGCGACGTCGCCGGCTGCACCGTCCAGTACCACCCCGAGGCCGGCCCGGGCCCGCACGACGCGCGCTACCTCTTCGACCGCTTCCTGGAGCTCGCCTCCTGATGCCGAGGCGCGACGACATCGAGAAGATCCTGCTGATCGGCTCGGGCCCGATCGTGATCGGCCAGGCGGCCGAGTTCGACTACTCCGGCGTCCAGGCCTGCAAGGTGCTGCTCGAGGAGGGCTACGAGGTCGTGCTCGTCAACTCGAACCCGGCGACGATCATGACCGACCCGGAGTTCGCCCACCGCACCTACGTCGAGCCGCTGCTGCCCGCCAACGTGGCCCGGATCATCGAGCGAGAGCGCCCCGACGCGCTGCTGCCGACGCTCGGCGGCCAGACCGCCCTCAACCTCGCCAAGGCGCTTCACGACGACGGCACCCTCGAGCGGCTACGGGGTCGAGCTGATCGGCGCCGACTACGACGCGATCCACCGCGCCGAGGACCGCGAGGCCTTCCGCGAGACGATGGAGGGCGCCGGCCTGCGGGTGCCGTGGTCGACGATCGTCGAGTCGGTGGGCGAGGTCGAGAAGGGGCTCGCCACGGGCGAGATCGCGCTGCCCGCGATCATCCGGCCGGCGTTCACGCTCGGCGGCCAGGGCGGCGGGGATCGCCCGACACCGAGACCGAGCTGCTGCAGGTCGTCTCCGAGGGCCTCGCGGCGAGCCCGATCAACCAGGTGCTGGTCGAGGAGTCGGTGATCGGCTGGGGCGAGTTCGAGCTCGAGGTGATGCGCGACCGCAACGACAACGTCGTGATCGATCTGCTCGATCGAGAACGTCGACCCGATGGGCGTCCACACCGGCGACTAGCGTCACCGTCGCGCCCGGCGCAGACGCTGACCGACCCGCTCTACCAGGAGCTCCGCGACCAGGCGCTGAGGGTGATCCGCGCGGTCGGGGTCGAGACCGGCGGCTCGAACGTGCAGTTCGCGGTCGATCCCGAGAGCGGCGAGATCGTCGTGATCGAGATGAACCCGCGGGTCTCGCGCTCCTCGGCGCTGGCCTCGAAGGCGACCGGCTTCCCGATCGCGAAGATCGCCGCGAAGCTCGCGGTCGGCTACGCGCTCGAGGAGATCCCCAACGACATCACCGGGGTCACGCCGGCCTCCTTCGAGCCGACGATCGACTACGTGGTCACGAAGATCCCGCGCTTCGCCTTCGAGAAGTTCCCCGGCGCCGAGGGCGAGCTCACCACCCACATGAAGTCGGTCGGCGAGGCGATGGCGATCGGCCGGACCTTCCGCGAGTCGTTCGCGAAGGCGATGCGCTCGCGCGAGCTCGACTCGCCGTCCGGAGATCCCCGACGACGACGGCGAGCTGCTGCGGCGGCTCGAGACGCCCGCAGTCGGATCGCTTCGACCTGGTGCTCGAGGCCTTCGCGCCGCGGCGTCGCGGTCGAGGAGGTCCACGAGCGGACCTCGATCGACCCCTGGTTCCTGCGCGAGCTGCGGGCGCTGGCGACCGAGGGCGACGGCACCGAGGGGCTCGAGCGCACCTACAAGCTCGGTCGACACCTGCGCGGCCGAGTTCGAGGCGCCGCACGCCGTACTACTACTCCGCCCACGAGCGGCCCCGCGACGGCCTCGGCGCCGACGCCGCTGGGTCCCGCCGGCTTTCTGCGGCGAGGTCCGCCGCGGCGACCGCGAGTCGGTCGTGATCCTCGGCTCCGGCCCGAACCGGATCGGCCAGGGGATCGAGTTCGACTACTGCTGCGTGCACGCCGCGATGACGGTCCGCGAGTCGGGCCGCGACGCGGTGATGGTCAACTGCAACCCGGAGACGGTCTCGACCGACTACGACACCTCCGACCGCCTCTACTTCGAGCCGCTGACGGTCGAGGACGTGCTCGCGGTGCTCGAGGTCGAGCAGCCCGAGGGCGTGATCGTCCAGTTCGGCGGCCAGACGCCGCTGAGGCTCGCGAAGGACGCTCGAGGAGGCCGGGCGTGACGCTGCTCGGCACCCCGGTCGACGCGATCGACCTCGCCGAGGACCGGGGCCGCTTCGGCGCCCTGCTGCGCCGGCTCGAGATCGCCCACCCGCCGTACGGCACCGCGCTCTCGGCCGAGGAGGCCGGCGATGATCGCCGAGCGATGTCGGCTTCCCGCTGCTGGTCCGGCCCTCCTACGTGCTCGGCGGCCGGGCGATGGAGATCTGTTACTCGACCGAGGACCTGCTCGAGCTACCTCGACGCGCCACGTCAAGGCCGACCAGGAGCACCCGCTGCTGCTCGACCGCTTCCTCGAGAACGCGATCGAGGTCGACGTCGACGCGCTCTGCGACGGCGAGACCTGCGTCGTCGCCGGGATCATGCAGCACGTCGAGGAGGCCGGCGTCCACTCCGGCGACTCCGCCTGCGTGATCCCGCCGATGAGCCTCGGCGAGGAGATGCTCGACGAGATCCGCGAGACGACCGAGCGGATCGCGCTCGAGCTCGGCGTGATCGGCCTGATCAACATCCAGTACGCGGTCGCCGGCGGCGAGCTCTACGTGATCGAGGCCAACCCGCGCGCCTCGCGCACCGTGCCCTTCGTCTCCAAGGCGATCGGCGCCCCGCTGGCGAAGATCGCCTGCCGGCTGATGCTCGGCGAGACGCTCGCCGACCATGACCTGCCCGCGATGCAGCAACGGCCACGTCTCGCGTCAAGGAGGCGGTGCTGCCGTTCGCGCGCTTCGCCGGCGCCGACTCGGTGCTCGGCCCGGAGATGAAGACGACCGGCGAGGTGATGGGCATCGCCGCGCGACTTCCCGACCGCCTTCGGCAAGGCGCAGGCGGCCGCCGGGGTCGAGCTGCCGCGCGAGGGCACCGTCTTCATCACGGTCACCGACACCGACAAGGCGGCCGCGACGCAGCTCGCGCCGCGCTTCCACGACCTCGGCTTCGAGATCATCGCGACCGGCGGCACCGCCCAGGCGATCTCGCGGATGGGGGTCCCGGTGCGGGCGATCAACAAGATCGACGAGGGCTCGCCGCACGTCGTCGACTGATCCGCAAGCGGCGAGGTCGACCTGGTGATCAACACCCCGACCGGCACCGGCGCCCGCGCCGACGGCTACGAGATCCGCAGCGCCGCGGTCCGCCACGGCATCCCCTGCATCACGACGATGACCGGCGCCTCGGCCGCGGTCGCGGGCGATCGTCGCCGGCAGCGGGCGAGCGAGCGAGCCGATCTCGCTGCAGGAGCTGCACGGGACCGCCGGCGCGCGCAGCGACGCTCGCCCGCCGACGGGACCGGCGTGAGCGAGCGGGTCCTCGCGCCCTTCGGCCGCCGGTCGCTGCCGAGGTCGTCGCGAACGTCGCCATCGGGCGGCTACCGGATCTTCTCGGCGCTCGACGCGACGGGCCCGATGCCGCGCGGCGGGCCAGTTCTACATGCTCGCCGCGAGCGAGCGCTGGGGCGGCGGCGAGGGGTCGCGGCCCTATCTGCCGCGGGCGTTCTCGGTCGCCGAGTGCGAGGCCGGCGCCGACGGGCGTGCGGCTCGACTTCCTGCTCGAGGAGGTCGGCCCGGGAACCGCGGCGCCTCGCCGAGCTCGGCGAGGGCGACGCGCTCTGGCTCACCGGCCCGCTCGGCAGGCCGTTCTCCGAGCCGCGCGAGGCTCAACCCGCGAGCGCGGCGGGCGCGATCCTGGTCGGCGGCGGGATCGGGATCGCGCCGCTCGCCCTGCTGCGCCGGCAGCTCGCCGCGCGCGGGGTTCCCGCAGCGGGTCCTGCTCGGCTTCCGCGACCGCGCGCACTCCGGCGGCCTCGAGCTCTTTCGGCTGCTCGGAGATCCGCGACTCGCGAGCGAGGACGGCCACGCCGGCCACCAGGGCTACGTCACCGACCTGCTCGCGGTGATGCTCGAGGGCGACGACGCCGCCGGCGCGGTCGTCTACGCCTGCGGCCCGCCGGCGATGCTCGAGGCGGTGCGGGTGATCTGCGCCGAGCGCGGCGTCGCCGGTCGAGCTCGCGCTGGAGGCGCCGATGGCCTGCGGCTTCGGCGCCTGCTTCGGCTGCGCGGTGCCGCTGCGCCGAGGGCGGCTACATGCGCCTCTGCGTCGACGGCCCGGTGGTCCGCGGCGACGAGATCGAGACGGCGCTGATCGCCGGCGCCGGGCATCGATGAGCGAGCGCGCGGATCGCCGGGTCGAGCTCTGCGGGATCGAGCTCGCGCACCCGATCCTCAACGGCTCCGGGACCTTCGACGCGATCGCGGCGCGCCGGGCGTTCGGCGACGGCGCTCGACGAGCGTTCCCGTTCTCCGCCTTCGTCTCGAAGACGATCACCCCGGAGCCGCGCGCCGGCAACCCGCCGCCGCGGCTCTGGGAGACGCCCGCGGGGATGATCAACTCGATCGGCCTGCCGAACAAGGGCCTCGACGGGCTTCCTCGAGCGACGACCTGCCCGAGCTCGCCGAGCTGCCGGTGCCGCTGATCGTCTCGGTGATGGCGACCGAGCCGCGAGGAGTTCGCGCGCCTGGTCGAGCGCGGTCGGCGGCGCCGCGACGAGGTCGCCGCGATCGAGCTCAACGTCTCCTGCCCGAACGTCGCACTCGGGGCTGATCGTCGGCGAGCAGCCCGAGCGAGACGCGCGGCGCTCTGCGAGCGCTTCGCGACCGCTGACCGCGAAGCCGCTGATCGTCAAGCTGACCCCGAACGTCGCCGACCCCGCGGCGGTCGCCGCCGCGGCCGCCGAGGGCGGGGCCGACGCGGTCTCGCTGATCAACACGCTGAAGGCGACGGCGCTCGACCCGGCGGCGCGGACGTCCCTGGCTCGGCGCCGGCAGCGGCGGCCTCTCGGGCCCGGCGGTCCGGCCGATCGCGCTGGACCAGGTGCGCCGGGTCGCCGCCGCCGTCGAGATCCCGGTGATCGGGATGGGGGGGATCGAGAGCGGCGCCGACGCGCTCGACTTCCTCGCCGCCGGAGCCAGCGCGGTCGCGGTCGGGCACCGCGAGCTTCCGCGACCCCGCCGCGGCGCCCGGATCCGCGACGAGCTCGCCGTCGAGCTCGCTCGCCGGGGGCACTCGAGCCTCCCGGTCAGGCACCCGAGCTCGACCTCGACCTGAGGTCGAAGCGAATTTGCGCAAAAGCGGCCCCCTGCCCTTGCGGTCGGCGAGGGCGTGGATATACTCGCCGCCGCCGATGGCCCCCTCCGTCGAGACCACATCCGCCGCCGTGCCCGAAAGGTCGCCGCGATCAGCGGATGGAGGCCCTCACGCGGGCGAACGACATCCGGACCGCCCGGGCGCAGCTGAAGCGGGACCTGAAGGCCGGCAAGGTGAAGATCGAGACGCTCCTGCTCGATCCGCCCGACTACGTGCTGACCGCGAAGGTCTTCGACATGATCCTCGCGGTGCCCAAGTACGGCCGCGTGAAGGCGAACCGGATCCTGAACCAGTGCCGGATCTCGCCGTCGAAGACGATCGGCGGCCTCTCCGAGCGCCAGCGCGCCGAGCTCGTCCAGTTCGCTGCGCCGCTAGGGCGCGCGCCGCTCGCCCGGCGCGCGTCGGATCCGCTCGTAGGCTGCCCGCGTGCGCCAAGGTCTTCGTCATCACCGGCCCCTCGGGGGTCGGCAAGGGAACGCTGATCGCGCGAGCTGCTGCGAGCGCGTCCGAGGCCTCGAGCTCTCGGTCTCGGCGACGACCCGCGAGCCGCGCGCCGGCGAGGAGGACGGGCGCGACTACCACTTCCTCGCGCCGAGGAGTTCGAGCGCCGGGTCGACGCCGACGACTTCCTCGAGTACGCCACCTACAGCGGCAACCGCTACGGGACGCTGCGCTCCGAGGTCGAGCGGCGGCTCGCCGACGGCGCGCTCGGTGGTGCTCGAGATCGAGGTCCAGGGAGCGCGCCAGGTGCGCGCGGCGATGCCCGAGGCGGTGCTCAGATCTTCATCGCCCCGCCCGAGCCCGGCGGCGCTTCGCGAGCGGCTCGAGCGGCCGCGGCACCGACTCCGCGGAGGCGATCGACGAGCGCCTGCGCACCGCGGAGATCGAGCTCGCCGCGCAGGAGCGAGTTCCAGCACGTGATCGTCAACGACGACCTCGACGCGGCCGCCGAGCGAGCTGGAGGCGATCGTGCGCGTCGAGCTCGCCGCTTGAACTCCGCGCCGCCGCTCCTACACTGCGCCGCGATGATCAAGCCCCGCGTCGACAAGCTGCTCGAGCGCACCGACTCGCCACTACGCCGCCGTGCGTCGTCGCCGCCAAGCGGGCCCGGCAGCTCAACAGCTACTACCGCGCCCTCGGCGAGGGCGCCTACGAGGAGTACACGCCGCCGATGGTCGAGACCGACACCGGCAACTACCTGACGATCGCGCTCGAAGAGCTCGCCGCAGGGCAAGATCAAGTACGTACCGCTACCAGGCGCCTAGCACCGTGCACGCGCGGAGGGTCTGAGCCGCATGGCCCGGATCCTGCTCGGAGTCAGCGGCGGCATCGCCGCCTACAAGGCGCTCGAGCTCGCGCGCCTGGCGACGCGCGCCGGGCACGGCGTCCGCGTGCTGATGACCCCGACCGCCGGCCGCTTCGTCGGCGCCGCCTCGTTCGAGGGCATCGTCGGCGCGCCGGTGCTCGTCGACGAGTTCGAGCGCGACCCGATGCGCGGCGCCTTCCCCGGTGACGAGCCGCCCGGCGCACGACCCGATCGGCCACCTCGAGCTGGTCGCGAACGCCGACGCGCTGCTCGTCGCGCCGGCCTCGGCGAACACGATCGCCAAGCTCGCCGCCGGCATCTGCGACTCGATGCTGACCACCTCCTTCCTCGCCTGCGCGGCGCCGCGGCTCGTCGCCCCGGCGATGAACGACCGCATGTACGCCGACGCGGCGACCCAGGCGAACCTGGCGACGCTGCGCGAGCGCGGCGTCGATCGTGATCGAGCCCGACGAGGGGGCGCTCGCCTCGCGCGGCGAGCACGGCGTCGGCCGGCTGCCCGAGCCCGCGCCGCCTGCTCGCGCGAGTCGAGGCCGCGCTGCCCGGGCCGCCGGCGGCCCTGGGACGGGCTGCGGGTCCTGGTCACCGCCGGCGGCACCCGCGAGCCGATCGACCCGGTGCGCTTCATCGGCAACCGCTCGAGCGGGCGGATGGGGGTCGCGCTCGCCGCCGCGGCCGCGCGCCGCGGCGCGCGAGGTGACCCTGGTCGCCGCCAACGTCTGCGCTGCCCGCGCCCGCCGGCGTCCGCCGGGTCGACGTCGAGACCGACCGCCGAGCTGGCCGCCGCGCTCGAGGCGCGAGTTCGCCGCCGCCGACGTCCTGCTGATGGCCGCGGCGCCCGCCGACTTCCGGCGCCGCGGCACCGGCCGACGCGAAGATCGCCCGAGCGAGGGCGACGGGCTCGAGCCTGCGCGCTCGAGCCGACCGAGGACATCCTCGCCGGCGCTCGCGGCGCGGCGCCGGCCCGGGCCAGACGCTCGTCGGCTTCGCCGCCGAGACCGGCGGCGACGCGGTCGGCGCGCGCCCGCGAGAAGCTCGAGCGCAAGGGCGTCGACGCGATCGTCCTCAACGACGTCTCCCGCGCCGAGATCGGCTTCGACTCGCGCCGAGAACGAGGTCACGATCGTCGAGCGCGACGGCGAGCATCACGTGCCCCTCGCCTCGAAGGACGAGGTCGCCGAGGCGATCCTCGACCGGGTCGAGGCGCTCCGCGCCGCGAGCGAGGCGACCGCCTGAGCAGGCCCGAAGGCGCGGTTGACGGCCTGCCTAAACTGGATGGATGGCCAAAGAGGGTGGCAACGCGCAGCAGTCCGAGGAGCTCTACACGCTCTACCGCCAGCGGCGTCGAGCTGCTCGAGGACGGCAGCTTCGACGAGGCCACGGTGCCGCTCGCCGAGGTCGCCGACGCGCGATCCCGAGAAGACCTCGGTTCGCGAGGCGCTCGGCCGCGCCTACTTTCGCAACCGCCAGTTCGCGGAGGCGGCGGCCGAGTTCGAGGCGGTGGTCGAGCGCCAGCCGGTCAACGACTTACGCGCACTTCTGCCTCGGCCGCGCGCTGAGCCTGACCGGGCGAGCGCGAGCGCGCCCGCCATCACCTCGCGCTGGCCTCGAACCTGCGGCCCGACCGCCGCGACTACCGGATCTACCGCGACCGGCTGCGAGCCGCGTCCTGAGCGCCCGCGAGCGCCCGCCTCGATGAGGGCGCTGGTGCAGCGGGTCAGCCGGGCCGAGGTCCGGGTCGACGGGGCGAGCGGGTCGCCGGGATCGGCGCCGGGCTGCTGGTTCTGCTCGGCGTCGGCGCCGGCGACGGCGAGGCCGAGGCCGACCGCCTCGCCGAGAAGGTCGCGCGCTGCGGGTCTTCGACGACGAGGCGGGCCGGATGAACGAGCCGCTCGGCGAGCGCGAGGTGCTCTGCGTCAGCCAGTTCACCCTCTACGGCGACACCCGCAAGGGCAACCGCCCGAGCTTCGCGACGGCGGCGCCGCCCGAGCGGGCCGAGCCGCTCTACGAGCGATTCTGCACCCGCTCGGCGCGCTGCAGGGGCGCTTCGGCGCGCGATGGAGGTCGAGCTGGTCAACGACGGACCGGTGACGCTGCTGCTCGAGCTCTGATCGCCGGGCCGCCCGGCGGGCGCGGGAGGGCCGCTCGCGATGCCTCGGCAGGCGCGCCCGTGGCTATACTGGATCGACCTTCTTACGTACCGCGACCCTGTTGATTGGTGGGCCCGGGCCCACCATTTTTTTGGCATTTAGCGGCGGCGAGAGGCGGAGAGACACCCGCAACCCAGGGCATCGATGACAGATCCTTCAGAGCTGCAGAGCACGATCGAGGCGCGAATCGAGGAGTTCGATCCCGCGATCGAGCTGATCGCTCTCGAGCGGCCCGTCGACCGAGACCCTGCGGCTCTACATCGATCATCCCGACGGGGTCGACATCGGTCTCTGCGAGCGGGTCACCGCGGCGCTTCGTGAGCTCCTCGACCGCTACTCGCTCGAGGTCTCCTCTCCCGGGGCCGACCGGCCGCTGACCAAGCCCGAGCACTTCAGGCGCTTCCTCGGCCGCCAGGTCAAGGTCCGCACCGAGGAGGCGATCGCCGGCCGTCGCAACTTCACCGGCACGCTCACGGGCGCCGACGACGACACGGTCGCGGTCGAGTCCGAGGGTGGAGCGGTGCGGATCCCGCTGGCGGCGATCCGGCGCTCCAACCTGATCCCAAACTTCGATTTCGGAAAGTGAGGGCCCCCGTGGCGCTCCGCGAACGACAGAGACTTATCCGACGGGCGAACAGAGAGGTGCAGGCGTGAGCCGGAGATCGTCGAGGCGCTGCGCGGCCTCGAGCAGAGAAGGGCATCGACGCCGAGACCTTGATGGCGGCGCTCGAGGATGCCCTGCTGTCCGCCTACAAGAAGAGCCCCGGCTCGGCCAAGTACGCACGCGTCGACCTCGACCGCGAGACCGCCGACTTCCGCGTCTTCGAGCTGATCCTGCCGCCCGAGCTCGAGGAGAAGCTGCTCGCTCAGGTCGCCGAGGAGGCGGAGCCCACCGTCGACCCCGAGACCGGCGAGCTCCGCGAGCCCGAGGACCCCGAGCTCGACCCCGAGATCCTCGCCCCATACGAGGATCAGATCCAGACACGCGACGTGACCCCCGACGACTTCGGCCGGATCGCGGCCCAGACCGCCAAGCAGGTGATCCTGCAGCGGATCCGCGAGGCCGAGCGCCAGATGATGTTCGACGAGTACCAGGACCGCGTCGGCGAGCTCGTCACCGGGATCATCCAGCAGTCCGACAACCGCTACACGCTGGTCCAGCTGCGCGAGCGGGTCGAGGCGCTGCTGCCGCGCTCCGAGCAGGTCTGGAACGAGCGCTACGACCACGGGATGCGGGTCAAGGCCGTGATCACCGACGTCTCGGCCGAGGGCAAGGGACCGAGCATCGTCGTCTCGCGCCGCAGTCCGGAGCTGATCAAGGAGCTGTTCGAGCTCGAGGTTCCCGAGATCGCCGACGACCTCGTCGAGATCGTCGGGGTCGCCCGCGAGCCCGGCTACCGATCGAAGATCGCCGTCATCTCCCACGCCGACGGCGTCGACCCGGTCGGCGCCTGCGTCGGCCCGCGCGGCTCGCGGGTGCGGATGGTCGTGTCCGAGCTGCGCGGCGAGAAGATCGACATCATTCCCTACAACGAGGAGCCCGCCCGCTTCGTCGCCAAGGCGCTCTCGCCGGCCCGCGTCCGCGAGGTGCTGGTCGACGACGAGACCAAGGAGGCGACGGTGATCGTCCCCGACGACCAGCTCTCGCTGGCGATCGGCCGCGAGGGACAGAACGCGCGACTGGCGGCCAAGCTGACCGGCTGGAAGGTCGACATCAAGTCCCAGACGGAGTTCTCCGAGGACGACGAGATCGAGTTCGAGGAGTCCGAGGACACCGCCGACGGCCGCTGCGGGGCGGTTCTCTCCGGAGGGCGCCGCTGCCCGAACGCGGCCCTCCCCGGATCTCGCTACTGCGGCCTGCCGCGCCACCAGGCCCTCGCCCGCTTCGCCACCAATCAGGTGACGGTCGGCTCGACGCTCAACGACGACGAGATCGCCCTGCTCGCCAACCCCGACGCCGACGCCGGCGACGTATCGGTCCTGGTTGAGCGCGCGGAGGCCGCCTACAGCGAGACGGAGGCTGCAGAGGCTGCGCCGGAGGCGGAGGCGACCGAGGCTGCGGCCGAGGCGCCGGACGGCGAGCCGGAGGCGCAGACGGAGGTCGCACCCGAGTCGGACGCGGGCGAGGCGCCGGCGGCCACCGGAGCCGATGCCGAGGAGCCCGAGCCCGAGCCGGCCGCCGAGGCCGCGGGAGAGGCTCCCGAGACGGCCGACGCCGAGGGCTCCGAGCCGTCCGAAGCGACGCCCGCGGAGGCGAGCGCCGAGGCCCCGCCGGCCGCCGACGGCGAGATCGGCGAAGCCGCCGAGAGCGCGACGGAGGCCTGAGGCGCCGATGGCCAAGAAGCGCGTCCACGAGATCGCGAAGCAGCAGGGCTTGACCAGCAAGGAGGTGCTCGCGGCGCTGCATGCCGCCGGCATCGAGGCCAAGGCCGCCGCGTCGAGCGTCGAGGAGGAGGCCGCCCTGAAGGCCCTCGCCGCGGCCAACGGCGGCGGCTCGGCACCGGCGGCCGCCACGACCGAGGCGAAGCCCGCGGCGGCGAAGCCCGAGCAAGCGGCGGCGGCAAAGCGGCCGCGCCGCCGCAGCCGAAGGCGAAGCCGGTCGCCCAGCAGGGCGCGCCGGCCGCGAAGGCCGATGGCCCGGCGCCCGCGCGCCCCGCCGGCGAGGGCTCGGGCGGCAAGAAGCGCCGCCGGGTCGTGATCGATTCGCAGGCCTCGCGCCGCGACCAGCCGCAGGCGCCGCCACGGCGCCCACCGCGCCGACGCGGCGGGCGGCGACGCCGACCGCTGCTCGAGGAGCCGCGCCTGGGCCCGCACGTCGAGGCCGAGCAGCCCGCGCTCAAGGTGCCCTCGGGCGCCACCGTGCGCGAGGTCGCCGAGACCTTCGGCGTCGGCAGCGCCGACGTGATCAAGCAGCTGATGCAGCTGGGCGAGATGGCGACGCTCACGCAGACGCTCACCGACGAGACCATCGAGGTGCTCGCCGAGGCGCTCGATCGCAAGGTCGAGGTGGTCAGCGCCGCCGACGAGGTCTCCGACGCCCCCGTCTTCGACGACTCCGACGAGGAGCTCAAGGACCGCCCGCCCGTGGTCACGATCATGGGCCACGTCGACCACGGCAAGACCTCGCTTCTCGACGCGATCCGCGAGACCGAGGTGGTCGCCGGTGAGGCCGGCGGGATCACCCAGCACATCGGTGCCTACCAGGTGCAGCAGAACGGCAAGACGATCTCCTTCATCGACACGCCCGGACACGCCGCGTTCACGGCGATGCGTGCCCGCGGCGCCGACGTCACCGACATCGTCGTCGTCGTCGTCGCCGCCGACGACGGGGTGATGCCGCAGACCGTCGAGGCGATCGACCACGCCAAGGCCGCCGGGGTCCCGATGCTCGTCGCGATCAACAAGATCGACCTTCCCGCCGCGAACGCCGACAAGGTCAAGGGCGAGCTCGCCAACCAGGGCCTCACTCCCGAGGACTGGGGAGGCGACACGATGTTCGTCGACGTCTCGGCGAAGACCAAGGAGAACCTCGACGAGCTGCTCGAGAGCATCCTGCTGCTCGCCGAGGTCGAGGAGCTGAAGGCCAATCCCGACGCTCCCGCCTCCGGCTCGGTGATCGAGTCGCATCTCGACCCCGGTCGCGGCCCTGTCGTGACCGTGCTGATCCAGCGGGGGACGCTCGAGATCGGCGACTCGGTGGTCGCCGGCCAGCAGTGGGGCAAGGTCCGCGCGATGCAGGACCACACGGGAGCGCGCCTGCAGCAGGCGACCCCGGGGGACCCGGTGGAGGTGCTCGGCTTCGACGGCGTGGTCGAGGCCGGCGACCGCGTCGAGGTGGTCGAGAACGACCGCCGCGCCCGCCAGCTCGCGGGCGAGCGCGCCCACCGGCTCAAGACCGAGCAGCTCGCCCGCCGGGGAGCTCGCCGCGTCACCCTCGACGAGGTCTTCGCGAAGGCGAAGGAGGGCGAGATCAACGAGCTCAACGTGCTGCTCAAGGCCGACGTCTCGGGCTCGCTGGAGGCGCTCCAGGACGAGATCGCGAAGCTCCCCCAGGACGAGATCGGGGTCAACGTGATCCGCTCCGCCGCCGGCGGGATCAACGAGTCGGACGTGATGCTCGCCGCTGCCTCCGACGCCGTGATCATCGGCTTCAACGTTCGCCCGCTCGCGGATGCGCGCAAGGCCGCCGATCGCGAGGGCGTCGAGATCCGCACCTACTCCGTGATCTACAAGATCACCGAGGAGCTGCGCGCGGCGATGGAGGGCATGCTGGCCCCGGAGGAGGTCGAGGAGACGCTCGGTCAGGCCGAGGTGCTCGAGCTGTTCAAGGCCTCTCGGGTCGGCACGATCGCGGGCTGCAAGGTCAGCGACGGCCGGATCGCCCGCGGCGCCGAGGTGCGACTGGTCCGCGACGGCACCGTCGTGTGGACCGGGCGGATCGGCTCGCTTCGACGCTTCAAGGACGACGTCGCCGAGGTCGACCGAGGGCCAGGAGTGCGGCGTCGTGCTCGACGGCTTCCAGGACGTCAAGGTCGACGACGCGCTCGAGGTCTTCGAGACCAGGCAGATCGAGAAGACGCTCGAGTAGCTCGGCGGCGTCGGGGACACCGCGCCAACGCCGGCGGCGGATACCTTGACCGGGTGGCCGCCTACGTCTGCCTGATCGAGATCCGGGTCCGCCTGCCCCACGCCGGGAGCCTGAAAGAGAAGCGCCGCTTCGTCAAGTCGCTCAGCGTTCAGCTTCGCCAGCGCTTCGGCGCCGCCGTCTCCGAGATCGCCGAGCAGGACACCCGGCGGCTGGCGGTGCTGCTCTGCGCGCTGGTCGGCGGCCCCGACATCGGCGCCCGCGCGGACGAGCTCGAGCGCTTCGTCGAGGCCCGGAGTCCCGACGGGTGCGGCTTCGAGCGAGATCTGAGGACGCTGACGGACATTCGCGGGTGAGGATCCGAACCCGCCGCCGCCGCTCGTCGCGGCGCGTTCAGGGACGTTCAGTATGTTGCGCGGTCGTGGCCGGCGAGAGGATGCGGAGCATCAACGAGGCCATGCGCAAGGCCGTCGGCTCGGCGATCGCGAGCGAGCTCGAGGACCCGAGGATCGGATTCGTGACCGTGACCGCCGTTGACACCAGCCCGGACCTACGCTCGGCGAGAGTGTTCGTGAGCGTGCTCGGCGACGAGGTCGAGCGCGAGCAGACCCTCGCCGCGCTGCGCTCCGCCCACGGCGTGCTCCAGTCGGCGATCGCCAGGGAGACCCGGATCAAGTACACGCCGACGCTCTCGTTCCTCTACGACGAGGGGCCCGAGCGTGCGGTCCGGCTCGCGCGCCTGCTCGAGGACGAGGAGCCGGAGACCGGGGAGGGAGCGTGAACCCGCAGGCGACGATGGAGCTCGACGAGGTGATCGACGCGCTGCGGGGCGACGAGCGCTTCCTGCTCACCACCCACGAGGGGCCCGACGGCGACGCGCTCGGCTCGCTGCTGGCGCTCCACCAGATCCTCGGACAGCTCGGCAAGGACTCGGTGATGTTCCTCACGGCCAAGGAGTTTCCGCTGGCGATCGAGTACCGCTTCCTGCCCCTCGAAGAGGTCTTCCACGAGGCGCCCGCCGACGTCGTCGATCGCACGCTCGTCTTCCTCGACTGCGGGAACATCGACCGGATGCCGGTGCCGTTCCTCCAGCGCGAGGGCGCCCGGGTCCTGAACATCGACCACCACCACGACAACACCCGCTTCGGAACCGTCAACGTGATCGACACCGAGGCCTCGTGCACCGCCGAGATCGTTCTCGAGATCGGCAAGCGCCTCGGCGCCGAGATCACGCCGGAGATCGCGTCCGCGCTCTACGTCGGCGTGATCACCGACACCGGCAAGTTCATGTACGAGAACACCCGGCCGAGCACGCACCGGATCGCCGCCGAGCTGATCGAGGCGGGCGTCGACGTCGCCGACACCTACCAGCGCCTCTACGAGCGCGTTCCGCCGGAGAAGCTGCGCCTGATCGGCCGGGCGCTCGACAAGATCGAGCGCTACGACGAGGGCCGGATCGCGATCACCTACATCTCGACGGGGGACTACGAAGCCACCGGCGGCAGCGAGGTGCTCACCGAGGGCGTGATCGACTTCGTGCGCTCGCTCGAGGGGACGCTGGTCGCCGCCGTGGTTCGCGACAAGACCGACGGTGGGAGCGCGGCGCGGAAGGTCTCGTTGCGCTCGAGCGACGGCGCCATCGACGTCTCCGCGATCTCGCGGGGTCAGGGCGGGGGAGGCCACCGGCGCGCCGCCGGCTTCGGCACCGACATGTCCTACGAGGAAGTGGTCGAGTACCTGCGTGCCGAGGTCGCCGCTCAGCTCGGCTGAGATCGACGCCGGGGCGGTCGTGCTGGTCGACAAGCCCTCGGGCGTCACCTCGCACGACGTCGTCGCCCGGATCCGGCGCGCGCACTCCGCGAAGGGCGGACACGCCGGGACGCTCGACCCGTTCGCGACCGGTCTGCTGATCGTCCTGCTCGGCCGCCGGGCGACCCGTGAGCAGGCTCGCTTCATGGCACTGAGGAAGACCTACCGCGTGCTCGCCAGGTTCGGCGCCGTCTCGAGCACCGGGGATCGCGACGGGGAGATCACCGAGACCGGTGTGCTCGCGGAGGATCCGCTCGAGCTGCCGACGGGTGAGATCCGCCAGCGCCCTCCCGTGTACTCGGCGATCAAGATCGGGGGCGAGCGGGCCTACAAGCGGGCGCGCCGCGGCGAGCAGGTGGTGATGCCCGAGCGGATCGTCACGGTCCACCGCTTCGAGCAGCTCTCCGGCGAGGGCGACCACGCGGAGTTCGAGATCGAGTGCTCCTCGGGCACCTACGTCCGCAGCCTGATCGCCGACCTCGGCGACGCCTACTGCGTCGAACTGCGCCGCACCGCGATCGGCGACTTCTCGGTCGAGGAGGCCGACGAGAGCCGCCCGCTGGCGCTCGCGACGGCGCTCAGACGCGTCGAAGGTGGCCGGGCTGGCAGAGTTCGCGATCGATGAACATCAAGGTGACCAGCCTCCCCGACGCAACCCAGCGCCCGCGGGCGATCGCGATCGGCACCTTCGACGGCGTTCACGTCGGCCACCGGCAGGTGATCGAGGGCGCGGACACGGTGCTCACCTTCGAGCCGCACCCGCTCTCGGTGATCCATCCGGAGGCCGCTCCGAAGCTGATCATGCCGTTCGCGGTCAAGCGTGACGTGATCGAGGGCCTCGGGGTCGAGGAGCTGGTGGTGATCCCGTTCGATCGCGATTTCGCGGCGATCGAGGCGGAGCGGTTCTGCCGGCAGATCCTGATCGAGACGCTCGGCGCCGAACGGGTCGCCGTCGGCGAGAACTTCCGCTTCGGCAAGAAGGCCAAGGGTGACCCCGAGATGCTGCACTCCCACGAGGAGTTCGAGACCAGGGTGGTACCCCTGATCGAGGTCGACGGCGAGACCGTCTCCTCGACCCGGATCCGCGCCCAGGTGGCCGCCGGGGACGTCGAGGGCGCGATGCACTGCCTCGGGGCGCCCTTCCTGCTCGAGGGGACGGTCGTCTCCGGGGATCGCAGGGGGCGGACGCTCGGCTTTCCGACCGCCAACCTGGTTCCCTCCGACGATCTGGTCTGCCCGGGCCACGGGGTCTACGCGGCGTTCGCCAACGGGATGCCGGCGGCGGTGAACGTCGGCGTGCGACCGACGTTCGAAACCGGGCGCGGGGTGCTGATCGAGACCCACGTGATCGACGAGGAGATCGACCTCTACGAGCAGGACGCTGCGAATCGCCTTCATCGCCCGCCTGCGCGGCGAGAAGCGCTTCCCCGGCGTCGAGGAACTGATCGCGCAGATGGGTCGAGACGTCGAGGAGGCGAAACGGCTCTGTGCTAGCTTCACGCCTCCGAATTCATGAGCCTCACCAAGGAAAAGAAGCAGGAGCTGGTCGGCAAGCACGGCCGCACCGAGAGCGACACCGGCTCCGCCGAGGTCCAGGTCGCGCTGCTCACCGAGCGGATCAACGACCTCACCGAGCACCTGCGCGGGCACAAGAAGGATCACCACTCCCGCCGCGGGCTGCTGATGCTCGTCGGCAAGCGCCGCCGGCTGCTGCGCTACCTGCAGCGCTCCGACGTCGAGCGCTACCGCGCGCTCGTCGCCGAGCTCGGCCTGCGCCGCTAGCCCGGCCCCTCGTGATCGAGCCCGGAACCAGGGCGCCGGCGTTCACGCCTTCCGAACCACCGCGGTGAGCGGGTCAGCCTCGCGCGAGTTCGCGGGCCGCAAGCTGGTGATCTGCTTCTACCCGAACGACTTCAGCCCGGCCTGCTCGGACCAGCTCTCGGTCTACCAGGAGGTGCTCGGCGAGATTCACGCCCGAGGCGCGGAGCTGGTCGGGATATCGACCGACGGCAGCTGGGCGCACAACGCCTTTCGCAAGCAGCTCGGGCTCGAGATGACGCTGCTCTCGGACTTCCATCCCAAGGGCGAGGTGGCGCGCGCCTACGGCGCCTACCTCGAGGAGTGGGGAACGCCGAACCGCTCGCTCGTGCTCATCGACGAGAACGGCGTGGTGAGCTGGGTGCACGCCGAGCCCACCCCGCTGACGATCCCGGGCGCGAACCTGATCTTCGACGCGCTCGAGGCGCCGCCCGCCCCCGCGAGCGCGGTCGCGGACGAGCGCTAGCGGCGCGCCGCCGACGGCGATGCGCGATCTGAGCAGCAGCGGGGTCGCGCCGATCGGCCCCGGCGATCACGTCCGCGGCGAGGGTCCCGAGGCGATCATCTTCTTCGATCTCGCCTGTCCCGCCTGCGCGCTCGCCTGGCAGCGGCTCGCCGCGGTCGAGATCCGGCTCTGCTTCCGTCACTTTCCGCTTCGCTCCCAGCGGCCGCGAGCGCCCTTCCTGCATGCCGCCGCAGAGGCCGCGGCCGCGCAGCGCCCGGACGGGTTCTTCGCGATGGTCGATGCGATCTACGCGGACCATTCGCACCTCGACGATCCCCATCTGTGGGCCCGGGCCGAGGCGCTCGGGCTGGACCTGGCGCGCTTCGAGGGCGATCGCCACTCCGCCGAGGTCGCGCAACGGATCGCCCGCGACTTCGACGCCGGAATTCGCGCCGGGGTCGCCGGAACGCCGACCGCGATCATCGACGGCGAGCTGATCTCCGAGCGGGTCGCCGAGCGGCTCGCCGACCTCGGCGAGCAAAAGCGCCATCTGTAACATCGTCGGGGTTAGAGAACGAAAAGGTTCTGGAAACGTTGGGTGGCCAACCGGGCCCCCGAAAGGAAAAAACGAATAGATGAGCATGTTTGACGTAACCCGCGTCACGGCTGAGATCGGCGGCAAGGAGATCTCGTTCGAGACCGGAAAGCTCGCCCGCCAGGCCGGCGGAGCCGTCGTCGTCCGCTCCGGCGACACGATGGTCCTCTGCACGGCGACGATGGGCAACCTTCGCGATGTCGACTTCCTCCCGCTGACGGTCGACGTCGAGGAGAAGCACTACGCCGCCGGCAAGGTCCCCGGCTCGTTCTTCCGCCGCGAGGCGAGAGCGGGTGAGAAGGCGACCCTGACCGCGCGCATGATCGATCGCCCGATCCGACCCCTCTTCCCGAAGGGCTGGCACTACGAGACGCAGCTGGTCGCCCAGCCGCTCTCGGTGGATCACGTCCACCCCTACGACATCCTCGCGATGAACGGCGCCTCCGCGGCGCTCGCGATCTCCCCGGTCCCGGTCGCCAAGTACGTCGGCGCCGTCCGGGTCGGCAAGCTCGACGGCGACTTCGTCGTCAACCCCGACGAGGAGTCGATGGCGGAGCTCGAGATGGACCTGATCGTCTCCGGCACCGACGAGGCGATCCTGATGGTCGAGTGCGGCGCCGAGGGCGTCACCGAGGCCGAGGTCCTCGACGCGCTCGACATCGCCCACGGCGAGATCAAGAAGCTGGTCGCGGCGATGGAGGAGCTCGCCGCCAAGGTCGGCAAGGAGAAGGTCGAGGTCGACGCTCCGCAGATCGACGAGGGCCTGCTCGAGCAGATTCGGGCGAAGTACGGCGCCAAGCTCGACGAGGCGACCCAGGTTCCCGAGAAGCTCGACCGCCAGGACGCGATCAACGCCGTCGAGCCGACGAGGCGCTCGCCGAGTTCGCCGCAGGCTCCGGCGAGGAGGCGACCGACCCCGAGAAGGCGCCTCGAGGTCAGCGCCGCGTTCGCGAAGCTCGAGAAGGACATGATCCGCAAGCGGATCGCCGTCGACAAGAAGCGCCCCGACGGTCGCGCGCAGGACGAGATCCGGCCGATCGAGACCGAGGTCGACGTCGCTCCGCGCGTGCACGGCTCGGCGCTGTTCACCCGCGGCGAGACGCAGATCCTCTCGAGCGCGACGCTCGGGACGACGCGGATGGACATGAAGGTCGACAACCTCGGCCTCGAGGAGACGAAGCGCTTCTGGCACCACTACAACTTCCCGCCCTTCTCGGTCGGGGAGGCCGGCTTCATGCGCGGCCCGAAGCGCCGTGACATCGGTCACGGCGCGCTCGCCGAGCGGGCGCTCGAGCCGTCGATCCCGGACGAGGAGGAGTTCCCCTACGTGATCCGCGTCGTCTCCGACACGCTCGAGTCGAACGGCTCGTCGTCGATGGGCTCCGTCTGCGCCTCCTCGATGGCCCTGCAGGCCGCCGGCGTTCCGGTCGCCTACCCGGTCGCCGGCGTCGCGATGGGGCTGATCAAGGAGGGGGACGACTACATCGTCCTCACCGACATCGCCGGCGTCGAGGACCACCTCGGCGACATGGACTTCAAGGTCGCCGGGTCCAAGGACGGGATCACCGCCCTGCAGATGGACATCAAGATCACCGGCGTCACCTTCGAGATCCTCACCGACGCGCTCGAGCAGGCTCGCAAGGGACGCCTGTTCATCCTCGACAAGATGGCCGAGGCGATCGACGGCGCCGCGCGAGAAGCTGTCCGTGTACGCCCCGGCGATCGAGACGATCAAGATCGACCCGGAGAAGATCGGCGCCGTGATCGGCAAGGGCGGCGAGACGATCCGCGGCATGCAGGAGGAGTTCGAGGCCGAGATCGACATCGACGACGACGGCACGGTCCGCGTCTACGCCCCGAGCGGCGCCCTCGTCGACGCCTGCATCGCGCGGATCGAGTCGATGACCCGAGAGGCCGAGATCGGCGACCAGTTCCCGAAGGCGAAGGTCGTGAAGACGACCACCTTCGGCGCCTTCGTCGAGCTCGTCAAGGGCACCGACGGCCTGCTGCACATCTCGAACGTGAAGCCCGGTGAGCGGGTCGACACGGTCGAGAGCGTGCTCTCCCAGGGCGACGAGATCGACGTCACCGTCGCCGAGGTCGACAAGGAGCGCGGCCGCATCGGCCTGCGTCTCTCCGACGACCCGCAGATCGCGGGCAAGAGCCCGGAGGAGCTGCAGAAGCTCGGCACCGGCGACCCCACGATGGGCGGCGGCGGCGGCGGACGCGGCGGACGGCGCAACGGTGGCGACCGCGGCGGACGCGGCGGTCGCGAGGGCGGCCGCGGCGGGCGCGGTCGAGAGCGCCTGAGCTAGTGGCGGACACCCCACTGCCCGAGAACGTCGAGCTGACCACCCTCGACGGGCGGCCTTCGGGTCGTCACCGAGGCCGTTCCCTCGGTCCGCTCGGTCGCCCTCGGGCTCTGGGTGCGGACCGGATCGCGTGACGAGACGCCGGCTCAGGCCGGCGTCTCGCACTTCCTCGAGCACCTGCTGTTCAAGGGGACGAAGCGACACTCGGCGATCGAGATCTCCGAGCTCTTCGACGGGATGGGCGCGGCGACCAACGCCGCGACCGGCAAGGAGTCGACGCACCTCTACGCGCGGCTTCTCGACGAGCACACCGAGAGCGCCTTCGAGCTGATGGCGGAGATGCTGCTCGCGCCGGCGCTGCCGGCCGACGAGATCGACTCCGAGCGCGAGGTCGTGCTCGAGGAGATCGCGATGTACGAGGACGAGCCCTCCGACCGCGTCCACGACGTCCTCGCCGAGGCGATCTTCGGCGACCACCCGCTCGGACGCCGGGTGCTCGGCACGCGCCGAGGTGATCGGCTCGATCCCGGTCCCGGACATCGCCGACTACCACCGCGCGCGCTACACCGCCGCCAACATCGTCGTCGCCGCCGCCGGCCACCTCGAGCACGAGCGGATCGTCGAGCTCGCGCGAGCCGCTCGCTCGCCGCGCCGGCCGCGGAACGGCGCCGGCCCGACGGCGCGCGATCCGGCGACGAGCGACGCCGCGGCTGCTCTTCTACCCGAAGGAGACCGAGCAGTACCACATCTGCTTCGGCGGGCCCGGGATCGCGCGCCGCGACGAACGCCGCTACGCGCTCGGCGATCCTCGACTCGATCTTCGGCGGCTCGATCTCCTCGCGGCTCTTCCGCGAGGTCCGCGAGAAGCGCGGCCTCGCCTACTCGGTCGGCTCCTACAGCGAGCAGTTCGCCGACCAGCGGCATCGTCGCGATGTACGTCGGCACCCGCGAGGACAACGTCGACGAGGCCTGCGAGATCATCGGCCGCGAGCTCGCCAAGCTGCGCGCCGAGGGCGTCAGCGACGATGAGCTGACCCGGGCCAAGGAGCACGTCAAGGGCCGGATGGTGCTCGCCCTCGAGTCGACCGGCGCGCGGATGACCCGGATCGCGCGCGGTGTCCTCTTCGACATCGACGATCGACACGATCGACGAGATGCTCGCCAAGGTCGACGCGGTCAGCCGCGATGACGTGGCCGAGCTGGCCGACTCCTTCTACGACCCCGACGCGCTCTCGGCGGCCTGCGTCGGCCCCGACGAAGACTGCTTCCGCGCGCGCGGCGGGCTCGGTCAGCGAGTCCCTGGTCGCGTGATCCGGGTCGTCGTGTCCGGGGCCGCCGGGCGGATGGGAACGACGGTCTGCGAGGCCGTCGAGGGCGCCGACGACATGAAGCTCGCCGGGCGCGCCGACCCGGCCTTCGAGACGGCGCTGGCCGACGTCCTCGAGGACGCCGACGTGGTGGTCGACTTCACCACCCCCGAGACGGCGCTCGCCAACGCGAGCCTCTGCGTCGAGGCCGGCGTCCACGTGGTGATCGGGACGACGGGCTTCGACCTCGAGGAGCTTCGCCGGATCGCCGAGGGCGGGGAGCGGCGCTCGAGCGTGTTCGTGGCCCCCAACTTCGCGATCGGCGCGGTGCTGATGATGACGCTCGCGGCCGAGGCCGCGAAGCACATGCCCGAGGTCGAGATCGTCGAGCTCCATCACGACCGCAAGCTCGACGCCCCCTCGGGCACTGCGAAGCGAACCGCGGAGCTGATCGCCGAGGCCGGCGGCAACGTCCACGAGCCGATCCACTCGGTGCGCCTACCGGGCCTGGTCGCCCACCAGGAGGTGATCCTCGGCGGCGAGGGCCAGACGCTCTCGATCCGCCACGACTCGATCGACCGCCGGTCGTTCATGCCCGGCGTCCTGCTCGCCGTGCGCAAGGCCGACTCGCTCGCCCGGGGCTGACCGTCGGCCTCGAGACCCTGCTGTAGGTTGGCCTCGATGCGAGACCAGCCAGCCCTGGCGAGGATGGACGCGACCGCCCAGGCCGAGCTGGTGCGCTCCGGCGAGGCGAGCCCCGCGGAGCTGGCCGAGGCCGCGATCGCCCGGGTCGAGGCGCTCAACCCCGAGATCAACGCGGTCATCCACCCGCTCTTCGAGGAGGGCCTCGCGGCGGCGACCGACTCGCTCCCCGACGGCCCGTTCAAGGGCGTTCCGTTCCTCTTCAAGGACCTCGGCGCCGCGCTCGCCGGCCAGCCGCTGCACCTCGGCACCCGGCTGCTGAAGGAGATCGGCTTCCGGGCACCGGTCGACACCTATCTCGGGGCCGCGCTTCCGCGCCGCGGGCCTGGTCACGATCGGCAAGACGAACACGCCCGGAGCTCGGCATCCTGCCGACCACCGAGCCCGACGCCTACGGGGCCACCCGGAACCCGTGGAACACCGAGCACAGCTCGGGAGGCTCGAGCGGCGGCTGCGGCGCCGCCGTCGCCTCCGGCATGGTGCCGATCGCCCACGCGAACGATGGCGGCGGCTCGATCCGGATTCCGGCGAGCGCCTGCGGGCTCGTCGGCCTGAAGCCGAGCCGCCAGCGGATCACCGAGGGGCCCGCTGGTCGGCGACAACCTCTCCGGTCTCACCTGCGAGCTGATCGTCTCGCGCAGCGTCCGCGACACCGCCCACATGCTCGACGCGGTCCACGGGCCAGGCCCCGGCGACCCCTACGCCGCCCCGGCGCCCCTGCGTCCCTACGTCGAGGAGCTCGCCGCCGAGCCGTCCGCGCTGCGGATCGGCTTCGACGACCCAGTCGCTCGCCGGGCTCGAGGTTCACCCCGACGTGATCGCCGCCACTCGCGAGGTCGCCCGAGCTGCTCGAGTCGCTCGGGCACGCGGTCGAGGAGCTCCTCGCCCGGTCGGCTTCCGAGCCGACGATGGACGCTGGTCGAGACCTTCATGGTCCGCTGGGCGGCCGGCCAGGCAGCGACCCTGACGCTGCTCTCCGGCCTGCTCGGGCGGCCGATCGAGGCCGGCGACGTCGAGCCGCTCACCTGGGCGCTCGCCGAGCGCGGTCGCGGCGATCAGCGCCGCCGAGTACCTGGCGGCGGTCAACCGGCACCAGCTGATGTCGCGGATGATCGCCGGCTGGTACGAGGGCGGCTTCGACCTGCTGCTGACCCCGACGATGGGGGAGCCTCCGCCGCCGCTGGGCACCTACGACGACTCCGGCGACGACCCGCTGGCGGCGATCGACCGGGCGAAGGCCTGACGGCCGCCTTCACCGGCGCCTTCAACGTCACCGGGCAGCCGGCGATCTCACTCCCGCTGTACTGGAACGAGGACGGGCTGCCGATCGGCGTCCAGCTCGTCGCCCCGCTCGGGCGCGAGGATCTGCTGATCAGGGTCGCCGCGCAGCTCGAGCGCGCGCAGGCCCTGGGCCGACCGCACTCCGCCTCGTTTTGGCGGGGAGATACTTAGCCCGTGGCCGGCGAGATCGCAGGAGTGATCACCGCGATGGTGACCCCGTTCGACCGCGACGGCGAGGTCGACGTGGGCTCGGCGAGACGGCTGGCGGCACGGCTGGTCGAGCCCGGCTCGCACGGGGTCGTGGTCGCCGGAACCACCGGCGAGTCGCCGACCCTCTCCGACGAGGAGAAGCTGCGCCTGCTCGAGGGCGGTCCTCGACGAGGTCGGCGATCGCGCGCCGGTGATCGCCGGCACCGGGACCAACGACACCCGACACTCGGTGCGACCTGACCGCGCGCGGCAGCCGGCGCCGGCGCCCACGCGGTGCTCGTGGTCACGCCGTACTACAACAAGCCGAACCGCGACGGCCTGCGCGCCCATTTCGCGGCGATCGCCGAGGCGGCGGGAGCGACCCCGATGGTGCTCTACAACATCCCCTCGCGGTCGGTGATCAACATCGCGCCAGATCTGCTCGCCGAGCTGGCCGCCGAGAACCCAGCGATCGTCGCCGTCAAGCAGGCGAACGACGACGACCTCGGTCCGATCGAGGGGCTCGACCTGCTCGCCGGCAACGACGACAGCTTCGCCCGCGCGCTCGAGTTCGGCGGCTGTCGGCGGGATCCTCGTCGCCTCGCATCTGGTCGGGCCGCAGATGCGCGAGATCTACGACGCTGTTTCGCGCCGGGGATCGCGAGGGAGCCGCCGCGATCGATGCCGCGCCTGCGACCCTTCTACGCGGCGATGGCGATCACCTCGAACCCGATCCCGGTGAAGACCGCGCTCGAGCTGCTGCGGGGTCGATCGACGCGCGCATGCGACTGCCGATGGTCGCCGGCGAGCGACGAGCAGCGCGCGACATCCGCGTCGGCGCTCGACGAGCTGCCCGGCTGGGCCGGCAAGCGGACGGAGGTCGGCAGGTGAGCGACTCGGTGCGCATCCTGCCGCTCGGCGGCCTCGGCGAGATCGGCAAGAACATGACCGTGGTCGAGCACGACGGCCGGATCGTCGTCGTCGACACCGGCGCTGATGTTCCCGACCGCCGAGATGCTCGGCATCGACCTCGTCCTGCCCGACTTCTCGACTACCTGCGCGAGCGCGCCGACGACATCGAGGCGATCGTGCTCACCCACGGCCACGAGGACCACGTCGGCGCGCTGCCCTACGTGCTGCGCGAGATCGGTCTGCCCCCGATGATCTACGGCGGGCCGCTGACGATCGGGATGGTGCGCTCGAAGCTCGAGGAGCACAAGCTCCGCGACGCGCCGCTCGAGGTCGTCGAGATCGGGGAGCGGATCGAGTGCGGGCCGTTCGAGATCGAGATGATCCACATGTCGCACTCGATCCCCGACCTCGCGCGCGGTGGCGATCACGACCGACGCTCGGCACCCTGCTCGTCACCGGCGACTACAAGTTCGACCAGACGCCGGTCGACGGCGCTGCCCGCCGACATCGCCCGGCTCGCCGAGCTCGGCAGCGAGGGGCTGCTGTGCCTGTTGCGGCGACTCGACCAACGCCGACCGCCCGGGGATCGCGCCGTCGGAGTCGACCGTCGGCCCGGCGCTGCTCGAGGAGTTCGGCCGCTGCGAGGGCCGGATCATCGTCACCTGCTTCGCCTCCAACGTGCATCGCGTCCAGCAGGTGATCGACGCCGCCGCCCAGCTCGACCGCCAGGTGGCCCTCGTCGGCCGCTCGATGCGCAAGAACTTCAACATCGCCTCCAACCTCGGAATCGCGAACGCGCCCGACGGGATGCTGATCCAGCCGCGCGAGATCGAGGACTTCCCGGACCACAAGGTGATCGCGATCTCCACCGGCAGCCAGGGCGAGCCGCTCTCGGCGCTGCGCCGGATGGCCCACGGCGACCACCGCGACATCGAGCTCCACTCCGGCGACACCGTCGTCTTCTCGGCGACCCCGGTCCCCGGCAACGAGCGCTCGGTCAACGAGACGATCGACCGGATCTTCCAGATCGGCGCGAAGGTGATGACGGCGGCGGACGCGCCGATCCACGCCTCCGGCCACGGCTGGCAGGAGGAGCTGAAGCTGATGCTGAACCTGACCAAGCCCCGCTACGTGCTGCCCGCTCCACGGCGACTACAAGCGGATCCGCCTGCACGGCGAGCTGGCCGAGTCCGTCGGGATCGACCCCGAGCGGATCTTCCGCGGCCGAAACGGGCTCGCCCTGGAGATCGACGAGCGCGGGGCGCGGTTCTCCGACGAGGAGGCCCACGCGGGAATGATCTTCGTCGACGGCGTCGACATCGGCGATCCCGACGACGTCGCCCTGCGCGACCGGCGGATGCTCTCCGCCGACGGGGTCTTCATCGTCGTCGCGACGATCGCCTCCGACGACGGCCGCTCGGTGACCGCTCCCGAGATCATCTTCCGGGGCGTGCCGTTCCTCGAGGAGGACGCCGCGGACGGGTTGATCGAGGAGCTTCGCGATCTCGTCGAGGAGACGATCAACTCCTCCGCCCAGGACGGCGACACCGAGCCGGTGATCCTCCAGCAGGACCTCCACGACGACATCGCGTCGTTCGTCTATGACCGCCTGCGCAGGCGACCGATGATCCTCCCGGTGGTCGTCGAGGTATGAGATCGGCGCTGCGGCTCGTGCTGGCGGGCTCGCTGGCCGGCCTCACGATCGCCGCCGGATCGGCGACGCTCGCCGCCGCCACCGCGCCCGACCCGCTCGATCGCGTCAGCGCGGCGCCGAGCGAGCTCGCCGCCGAGCGCCCGCTCGCCGTTCCCGGCGGCGGCTCGATCGAGCGCTACCAGCAGTTCGCCGGCGGGCTTCCAGTGATCGGCGCCGAGGCGGTGGTGGCCGATCCTCCCGCCGCTCCGGCCATGCTGGTCAGCGACAGCACGGTCGCCGGCATCGAGCCTCGAGGCCCGGCGAGGGTGAGCCGAGCCGAGGCTCGCCGCGCCGCTCTCGCCGCGGCCGGCGTCACGCGCCGCCGCGCTCCCGGCACGGCGAAGCTCGGCGTCGACCGGCGGTCCGGCGAGGACGGTGTGGGAGGTGCTGATACCGGCGGCCGAGCCACTCGGTGACTTCTCGGTTCTCGTCGACGCCGCCGATGGCAGCGTCCTGCGGATCCGCGACCTGCTTCATCGCGCGACCGGCACCGCCGCGATCTTCGTCCCGAACGCGATCGTGGCCAACGGCGGCACGGCCGGCCTGCGAGATGACAAGAACAGGGACTCGAGCCTCCTGACCTCGCTGCGCGTGCCGGTGAAGCTGGAGCGGATCACGGGCCCCGCGGGGTGCCTCGAGGGCATCTACGTCAACGCGCGGGTCGGATCGGGGCGCCGGGCGAAGCCCGTGTGCAGCGCGAGCCTCGACTTCACCGCCCTCACCCGAGCGGCCCCCGAGTTCGAGGCGGTGATGGCCTACTTCCACATCGACACGACCCGGGCGTACGTCGACAGCCTCGGGCTCACCGAGCCGCTGCGCTCGCAGCCGCAGGTGGTGGACACGAACGCGTTCGCCGACGACAACTCGTACTTCTCGCCGGCGACGCGCAAGGTGGCGCTCGGCAAGGGCGGCGTCGACGACGGCGAGGACGCCGACGTGATCATTCACGAGTACGGCCACTCGCTGCAGGACCAGGCGACGCGATTCTTCGGCGAGACGCTCGAGGGAGCATCGATGGGAGAGGGGTTCGGCGACTACCTCGCCGCCGTCATGTCCTCGCGCTATACCGGCGGCTCCGGCTTCGATCCCTGCATGTTCGAGTGGGACGCGACCTCCTACACGGCCGGCCTCTGCGCCCGGCGGGCCGACAAGACGATCGGCAAGGCGCGCGCGCTCGCCCGCTGCGGGGACGATCCGCACTGCGTCGGGCTCGCATGGTCGGGCGCGATCTTGCGGTTGCGCGGAGCGCTCGGCCTGGACGCCGACGGACAGACGGTGGCCGACAGGGTTGTGCTCGAGTCCCACTTCATGCTCTCGCGAGGCTCGAGGTTCCGCGACGGAGCGCGGGCGCTGATCGCCGCCGACCGGCTGCTCTACGCGGGCGCCCACGAAGCCGCGATCGAGGCGGAGATGGTCGCCAGGGGCTTCTGCAGGCGGGCGGGCTGCTGAGCTTCGCGCCGCCGAGGAGTTAGCGGGCCGAGCGGGCCCGGCCGGGAAAGAAGAGGCCCGCCGGGTCATCAGGGAGGGGGGACCCGGCGGGCCGATTGGCTCAGGGCTCAGACAGAACTGACTGGGCCAATCTCTCGTCCGCCGCGGAGGTGTCGGGGGTTCCACGACGGACTGTGTCTCGTCCGCGAACGACTCTGACGGCCGCCGATAAACAGTCGCTAAAGAAGCTGCGACGACGCCGCCAAGGGGGCCCGCTCAGGTTCGCGCCGGATCCGCGGCGATCGCCGGGAGACCGGGCCGGATGCCGCGGACGGGAAGGCGGACGGTGAACCTGGCGCCGCCCTCGCTCGAAGCGCCGGCCTCGACGCTGCCGCCGTGGCGAGCTCGCGACCGCCTCGAACGATCGCGAGACCGAGGCCGGTGCCCGAGTCGGCGCTGACGTGTCGGCGGGCCCGGCGCCGCGGACGAAGCGGGCGAAGATCTGCTCGCCGATGCCCTCGGGGAGCCCGGGGCCGTCGTCGGCGACCTCGAGCGATCGCCTCGCCGTTCTGGCCGCGACCGCAGATCCGATACGTCGGTGCCCGGCGCGGCGTGTGGCGAACGGCGTTCTCGAGCAGGTTGAGGACCAGCCGGTGAAGCTCGTCGGGGTTGCCGTCGACCGGCACCGGTCCGCCGCGCGTCGATCTCGAGCGTATGGCCGCCGAGGAGCGGCGCGCACCTCGCCGACGGCCGCCTCGCTGGCGATCTCGGCGAGGTCGCACTCGGCGCGGGCGCCGTCGCGCCCGGCGTCGGCGCGGGCGAGCAGCAGCAGGTCGGCGACCAGCCGGCTCATCCGCCGCGAGGAGCCGCAGCGCGCCGAGCGACGATCGCCTCGTCGTCCGGGTCGGCGCCATCGCCCGCGAAGCGCTCCTGCAGCAGCTCGAGGTTGGCGAGGATGCTGGTCAGCGGCGTGCGCAGCTCGTGCGAGGCGTCGGCGACGAACTCGCGCTGGCGTCTGGATCATCTGCTCGGTCTCCGAGCGCGCCGCGTCGAGCGTCGCGCAGCATCTCGTCGAGCGTCCGCGCGAGCTCGGCGACCTCGTCGTCGGCGCTCGGGCATCGGGCATCCGCCGCGAGGGGTCGCGGGTCGCTGGCGATCTCGCGCGCGGCCGCGGTCAGCGACGGAGATCGGCCGCATCGCCCGGTCGGCGACCGCGAGCCCGGCGAGCGCCGGCGAGGACGGTGCCGACCGAGGACCCCGACCGCCGAGGAAGAGCCAGAGCCGGCCGATCGTCGACTCGCAGCGAGCTCGCGGCTGCGCGCGTACTGGACGTAGATCGGCGAGCCCGCCGTCTGGGTCGGGATCGTCTGACTGGCGACGGCGTCGACGTCCCCGACCGCCCGGAGCTCGTCGCGTGGTGGGCCGAGGCCGAGCGTCGGGAGCGGTGGCGTTGATCGGATTGCCCGGTGCGTCGACGACCGAGATCGATCGCGTCGCCGGGGAGAACCAGCCGGTCGAGCCGAGGTCGCGCTTGGTGACGCCTCGCGCTCCGGTCGCTGGATCGATCGCCGATCTGCAGTGCGGTGGCGATGTCGTTGGCGCGAGCTCTGGGCCTCCTCGTCGAAGTCGCCTCGAGCTGGTCGACCGACCAGTCGCCCGACCACGACGGCGAAGACGAGCAGGATCAACAGCGTCAGGGTCGCCGAGACCGCGGCGATCCGCCATTGGACCGGCCAGTGCCTGACGGGCGAGACGGCCCCCGGTCAACGCGCCGGGCGTCAGGACGTAGCCGGCCCCGCGCTTGGTGTGCGAGCAGGCGCGGCTCGCCGCCTTCCTCGAGCTTGCGCCGCAGGTTGGAGATGAAGACGTCGATCGTGTTGGTCATCGCCAGCGGGTCATAGCCCCAGACCTCCTCGAGCAGGCGCTCGCGCGAGACGACGAGGCGCTCGTTTCGCATCAGGAACTCGAGCAGCTCGAACTCGCGGTTGGTGAGCTCGATCGCCCGCTCCCCGCGGCTGACCTCGCGCGTGTCCGGGTTGAGGCGGAGGTCGCCGACCACGAGCGAGGCGCTGCCGCGCGGCGGGCGGCGGCGCATCAGCGCCCGCATGCCGCGCGAGCAGCTCCTGGCGCTCGAACGGCTTGACGAGGTAGTCGTCGGCGCCCGCGTCGAGGCCCGCTGACCCGGTCCTCGAGGTCTCGGCGCGCGCGGTCAGGATCAGGATCGGGACGTCGGACTCGGCGCGCAGGCGGCGGCAGACCTCGACGCCGTCGAGACCGGGCAGGCCGAGGTCGAGGACGACGAGGTCGGGGACGAACTCATCGGCGGCCCGCAGCGCCTCGGCGCCGTCGGCCGAGGTGCGCACCTCGTGGCCCTCCTGGCGCAGCGTGCGGCGAAGCACGTCGGCGATCGCCTCGTCGTCCTCGACGACGAGCACGCGTCCGCGAACTCGTCCGCTCGGTCAGCATAGGACAAGGTTAGACCGCGGGGGCACTCGGAGCGACGGATATTTACCGGCCGTTTAGCGCGCGTCGCAGGGACCCGCCCGGAAGCGTCGAAGTCACCTCTCACGCACGGCGGCGTGCCGCCCGCTCAGCCCTGAGATGAGCCTGCTGTTCGACAAGCCGAAGCCGAAGCCACGATCGCGCGCCCGCAAGCCGGCCGCGAAGCCGCGCTCCCGCTCGCGTTCACGCTCGCCGCAGCCGCAGCCGCGGCGCGACATCCGCGAGCTCGTCGACGGGCTCGAGCAGCGCCATCTACGACCTCATCGGGCTGGTGCTCGTCGCCGCCGCCGTCTACCTCGCCCTCGTGCTCTACGGCGGCTGGGAGGGCGGCAAGGTCGGTGGCTGGCTCTCCGACGGGCTCGAGAACGCGGCCGGCCGGGTCGCCTACGTCGTCCCGGTCGCGCTCGCCGCCTGGGCGGGCGATGTTCATCGCCCGCCCGGTGATCCGCACCCCGTCGGCGCTCAACGCAGGGGGCATCCTCGTGATCGCCGGCCTGCTGCTCGCCTTCGCCGCCGAGACCGCCGGGATCGGGCCCGATCGACCTGCTCGCGACACGAGCTACTTCGATCAGCGCTTCATGGTCGAGCACGGCGGCGCGCTCGGCGAGGCGCTCCTCTGGGCCTCCGCCACTCTCTTCCAGCGGGTCGGCGCGCACATCCTCTCGGTCCTGCTGCTGTTCTCGGGAGCGCTGCTGCTCACCGGGACGACGATCGCCCAGCTCGCCGGCGGCGGCCGGCAAGGCGGTTCGCCGCACCGCTGCCGGGACCCGTGACGTCGCCCGCACCGTCCGCACGCAGCGCCTCGGGGCGAGCCCGGGCCCATGGGGCGATGCGGACGGCGATGACATCTCGATCACGCGCACGCTCGCCACCGAGGCACTGGCCCTCGAGGCCGACGCCGAGGCCGGCGAGGAGAGCGTCGATCCGGACCCGCAGTGGGAGGACCTCGAGCCCGAGGTCGAGGCAGCCGCCGAGGATGAGCTCGACTCCGATCCGGCGCCGCCGCTCGATCTCGAGGAGCCGACCAGCCCGGCCGAGGCCGGCGCCCACGGCACCACGCCGATGGGCAGGATGCGCCAGACGCAGGGGATCACCGCCTCGGAGGAGATCGACTACCGGACCCCTCCCGCGAAGGCGCTCGACCGCGGCAAGAGCGAATCGACCGGGCCCGATACGCGCGACCACGAGATCGACCGCGAAGGCGCTGCTCGAGACGCTCGGCCACTTCGGGGTCGAGGCGCAGCTCGTCGGCGTCGTCTCCGGCCCGCACGTGAGCCGCTACGAGCTCCAGCTCGCGCCCGGGACCAAGGTCTCGAAGGTCGCCGACGCTCAAGGACGACCTCGCCTACGCGCTCGCCTCGACCGACATCCGCATCCTCGCCCCGATTCCCGGCAAGCAGGCGGTCGGGGTCGAGGTCCCGAACTCGCGCCGCAAGCTGGTCCGCCTCGGCGACATCTACGGGGCGCGCCCGGAGGAGCGCCTCGCCGCTGGTCGCCTGGCTCGGCAAGGACATCGCCGGCCAGGCCGTCTGCGACCGACCTCGCGAAGATGCCGCACGTCCTCGTCGCCGGCACCACCGGCTCGGGCAAGTCGGGCTGCGTCAACGCGATCCTCAGCTCGATCCTGCATGCACGCCTCGCCGAACGAGGTCCGCCTCGTGCTGGTCGACCCCAAGCAGGTCGAGCTCAACCACTACGAGCGGCTCCCGCACCTGCTGACGCCGGTGGTGACCTCGCCGCGCCTGGCCGCCAACGTGCTCAGCAACCTGATCGGCGAGATGGAGACCCGCTACGCGGTGATGAGCGAGGCGCGGGCCCGCAACCTCGCCGAGCTCAACAAGATCCGGCGCAAGGCCGGCGAGGCGCCGCTGCCGCACATCCTCTGCGTGATCGACGAGCTCGCCGACCTGATGATGGTCGCCCCGGCCGAGGTCGAGGACTCGATCATCCGCCTGGCCCAGAAGTCGCGCGCCGATCGGCATCCACCTCGTGCTGGCGACGCAGCGGCCCTCGACCGACATCATCACCGGCACGATCAAGGTCAACATCCCCTCGCGGATCGCCTTCGCCGTCGCCTCCCAGATCGACTCGCGCGTGATCCTCGACCAGGGCGGCGCCGAGAGCGCTGCTCGGCCAGGGCGACATGCTCTTCCGCGGCGCCGGGCACCTCGAAGCTGCAGCCGGATCCAGGGCGCCTTCGTCACCGAGGACGAGATCGCCCGGATCACCAACTTCTGGGCGAAGCAGGGCGAGCCCGAGTTCGACGAGGAGCTGCTCGAGGAGCCCGAGGCCGAGTCCGAGGGCGGCGCCGAGCGGCGAGCTCTCGACCCGACCAGGACGACCTGCTCGACGAGGCGATCCGGCTCGTGGTCGAGACCGAGACCGCCTCGGTCTCGATGATCCAGCGCCGCCTGCGGGTCGGCTACACGCGCGCCGGCCGCCTGATCGACATGCTCGAGCGGCGCGGCGATCATCTCCGGCTACGAGGGCTCGAAGCCGCGCCAGGTGCTGATCACGCAGTCGGACCTGCCGCGGCTGCTGCGGCGAATCGACGACAGGACCGCCGGCGACCCCGACGCCCGAGCGAGCCGGGGACCCTCGGCGAGCCCGTCGAGCCCGTAGAGCCGCCCACCGATCCGGCCCCGCAGCTCGAGCCCGCCGACCGCTGACGACGCCACGACCGGCCGAGGCGCGCGCGGCCGGGCCGGCGACGCCGCTGCGGCAGAATGGCGGGCGATGGAAGTGCGCGCGGGAATACTCGTCACCGGCACCGAGGTGCTGAGCGCGCGGATCACCGACCGCAACGGCCCCTGGATCTCCGAGCAGCTCGGCGAGCTCGGCGTCGAGGTGGCCCACATCCTGGTCGTCGGCGATCGCCCGCGACGACCTCGAGGCCGGGCTGCGCTTCATGGCCGAGCAGGGCATGCGACCTGATCGTCACCAGCGGCGGCCTCGGGCCCGACCGCCGACGACCTGACCGCCGAGGTGGTCGCGGCGCTTCGCCGGGCGCGAGATGGTCCTCGACGAGGAGATGGAGGAGCAGATCGCCGCGATCGTCGCCGGCTTCGCCCGCCGCGGGAAGCTTCGACCCCGAGGCGCTCGAGCGCGCCAACCGCAAGCAGGCGATGGTCCCGGAGGGCGCCGATGACGCTCGATCCGGTCGGCACCGCGCCGGGCCTCGTGGTCCCGGCCGCGGAGGGCCGCGTCGTGATCGTCCTGCCCGGGCCGCCGCGCGAGCTCCAGCGCGATGTGGCCGGCCGGCGCTCGCGACCCGCGCCGCTCGCGGCGTTCTCGAGCGCAGCCGACGCCGTTCGAGCGGGCTACGCGTCCGGATGTTCGGGATCCCGGAGTCCGAGATCGCCAAGAGCGCTGCGGGAGATCGAGGACGACGGGGTCGACCTCTCGCGCGCTCGAGGTCACCACCTGCCTGCGGCGCGGGCGAGATCGAGATCGACGTCCGCCACCGACGAGCGGCGCCGAGCGCGAGCGCGAGGTGCTGCGTGGAGGGGCTCGACGAGCCGCCACGCGGCGCTTCGTCTTCAGCACCGACGGCACGACGATCGACGAGCAGCGTCGCCGCGCTTCTCGAGGGCCGCACGCTCGCGCCTCGCCGAGTCCTGCACCGGCGGCCTGCTCGCGGCGCGGATCACCGAGCGCCCGGGAGCGTCCGCCTACTTCGCCGGCGGCGTCGTCTCCTACTCGAACGAGGCGAAGACGCGATCTGCTCGGGGTCGAGCCGGCGCTGATCGAGAGCCACGGCGCGGTCTCGCCGGAGGTCGCCGAGGCGATGGCGGAGGGGGCCCTGGATCGCTTCGGCGCCGACGTCGCCTGCGCGATCACCGGGATCGCCGGGCCCGGGGGCGGCAGCGAGGAGAAGCCGGTCGGCTACGTCTGCTGGTGCGTGCTCGACGCCGACGGGACGGCGCTCTCGCGGGAGGTCGTGATGCCGGGCGATCGCACCGAGATCCGCGAACGCGCGACGACCGTCGCGATGCAGATCCTCAGGCGGGTACTGCGAGGGGAGCAACTGCCGGTTTGAGCGAGCCCGCGCCGTTTGAGATCGCGGTGCCCGAGGCCACGCTCGAGGACCTGCGCCAGCGGCTTCGCCGGACCCGCTTTCCCGCGCAGCCTCAGGGTCTCGGCTGGGAGTACGGCGCCGACCTCGGCTACCTGCGCGAGCTCTGCGCGCACTGGGCCGAGGACTACGACTGGCGCCGCGCCGAGCGGAGGCTCAACGAGCGCTCGAACTGGAGCTGGGAGGGGCTCCACCTGATCTGGGAGCGCGCCCCTACGGGGGAATCGCGCCTGCCGATCTGCCTGATTCACGGCTGGCCCGGCGCGCCGACCGAGTTCCTCGAGCTGATCCCGCGCCTACTCGAGGCCGGTCATGACGTCGTCGTCCCGTCGCTACCGGGGTTCGGCTTCTCCGTGCCTCCTGAGCAGCCGCTGAGCGCGACCGGGATCGCCGACCGGCTGCGCGCGCTGATGAGCGACGCGCTCGGCTACGAGCGCTACGTGGTCCAGGGTGGTGACTGGGGCTCGCTGATCGCCGCCCGGATGGCCTTCGACGCCCCCGACGCGGTCGCCGGGCTGCACACCAACGCCCCGGCGGTCCTGCCGGTGCCCGGATCGCTCGATCAGCCTCCGCTCAGCGAGGCAGAGCGGCGCTGGCTCGGTCAGGTGGGGCGCTGGCGGACCGGCGAGGGCTTCCACCTGATCGTCCAGGGCGCGGCCCCGGACGCGCTCTCGGCCGGGCTCAACGACTCTCCGCTCGGGCTCGCGGCATGGCTGAGCGAGAAGTACCGCCGCTGGTCGGATTGCGGCGGGGAGATCGAGCGGCGCTTCTCGAAGGACGACGTCTGCGACTTCCTCACCCTCTATTGGGCGAGCGAGACGATCGCCTCCTCGATGCGCCTCTACAGGGCCGAGGCCCTCGACCGCTGGCGCCTGGACGCGGGCGAGCGGATCGCGGTGCCGGCGGCGGCGGCGAGCTTCCCCGCCGAGCTCTGGCAACCTCCCCGCGCGTGGACCGAGCGCCAGCTCTCCGATCTGCGGCGATTCACCGAGATGCCCCGCGGTGGCCACTTCGCCGCCTTCGAGGAGCCCGATCTGCTCGCCGCCGATCTGCTCGCCTTCCTCGCCGAGCTCGGGTGAGTTCGGGCGCCCTGCGCGCTGCTCCCGCGCCGATCGACCCCCTAGCGTGGGGGCATGGCCGATAGGGGAGCACGCAAGCGGGCCCGGTTCGAGAAGGCCCGGCGACTCGAGGCAAAGGGACCCGCCTCGAAGCCCGGCCGCGGCAGCGGAAAGCCGCCGCGTGCGCCCTCGGCGCGGCTCTTCATCGCGCTCGACCTCCCGGATCGCGTCCGGGCGGACCTCGCCGCGTGGCAGCGCGAGGCGATCGCCGATCCGGCGCTGCGCGCGATGCCCGAGCAGGCGCTGCACATCACGCTCTGCTTTCTCGGCCACCACCCCGAACGGGCGATCGCCCCGATCGGCGATCTGCTCGAGGGCATCGAGCCCGCGCCGGTCGAGCTCACCTTCGAGGCCGAGCCGGCGCCGATCCCGGGCGGGCGCCCGCGCCTTTACGCTCTCGGCGCCGAGAGCGAGCCGGCGAAGGCGCTTCAGCGCGAGCTGGCCGTGCCGCTCGAGGCCGCCGGGTTCCTCGAGCCCGAGAAGCGCCCGTTCTGGCCTCACGTGACCGTCGCCAGGGTGCGCTCGGAGCGGGTCCCCCCCGAGCCGGGGGAGCGGCGAGGGCGTGGCCGGCCGAAGCGGGTCCGCGAGCCTCCGGGACCGCTCCCGGAGGCGATCCTGCGGTCGTTCGGAGCCGTCCGAATCGCCCTCTACCGTTCGACCTTGAAGCCCGAGGGTGCCGAGTACGAGTCCCTGAAGGCCATTGACTTGCCGTCCCCTGCGGGACAGAAGAGGTGATCCAGACAGATGAGCATGAATGATCCGAAAAGGGGACTGAAGCCGGCCGACGCCAAGGAGGCGAAGGCGAAGGACGCGGCGCTGCAGGCGGCGCTCTCGCAGATCGACAAGCAGTTCGGCGCCGGCTCGGTGATGAAGCTCGGCGCCAACGCGACCGTGCAGGTCGAGGCGATCCCGACCGGGGCGCTGGCGCTTGACATCGCGCTCGGGATCGGCGGCGTCCCGCGCGGGCGGATCGTCGAGATCTTCGGCCCCGAATCCTCCGGGAAGACGACGCTGATCTACCACATCATGGCTCAGGCTCAGGCCCGCGGCGGCGTCTGCGCGTTCGTCGATGCCGAGCATGCGCTCGACCCGGTCTACGCGAAGCGGATCGGGGTCAACATCGACGAGCTGCTCGTCTCGCAGCCCGACTACGGCGAGCAGGCGCTCGAGATCGTCGACGTGTTGGTCCGCTCCGGCGCGGTCGACGTGGTCGCGGTCGACTCAGTCGCGGCGCTGACCCCGAGGGTCGAGCTCGAGGGCCAGATGGGGGAGACCCAGGTCGGTCTGCAGGCGCGGCTGATGTCACAGGCGCTTCGCAAGCTCGCCGGGAACCTCAACCGGGCGAACACGGTCTGCCTGTTCACGAATCAGATCCGCGAGAAGATCGGGGTGATGTTCGGCTCGCCGGAGACCCAGCCCGGCGGCCGCGCGCTGAAGTTCTACTCCTCGCAGCGACTCGACATCCGCCGGATCGAGACGCTCAAGGAGGGCACCGAGGCGGTCGGCAACCGGGTCCGCGTCAAGGTGGTCAAGAACAAGGTCGCGTCGCCGTTCAAGCAGGCCGAGTTCGACATCGAGTACGGCGTCGGCGTCTCTCACGAGGGCGGCCTGCTCGACCTCGCGCTCGAGCACGAGCTGATCCAGAAGTCCGGCTCGTTCTTCTCCTACGGCGAGCTCCGCCTCGGCCAGGGGCGCAACAACACCAAGCAGTTCCTCGCCGAGAACCCGGAGATCGCCAACGAGATCGAGTCGAAGCTGTTCGCCGAGCTCGAGATGGACCAGCCCGAGCGCCCTGAGCCGGTCGCGCTGGCCGCGGACGCCGAGGCGGACGGCGCCGGGCCGGACGCCGAGCAGGACGAGGTCGAAGAGGCGAAGGCGGCCTGAGCGCCGGCCGGCGCGCGCCGCGATGGCCGGCGACGGCTTCGAGCGGGCGGTCGGCGCGCTCGCTCACCGTGAGCGCACGGTCCACGAGCTCACCGTCTGGCTGAGCGAGCGCTCGCTCCCGCCGGGCGAAGTCGACGACGTGATCGAGCGGCTGGTCGCGATCGGCGAGCTCGACGACGAGCGCTTCGCCCGCCGATACGCCGAGGACAAGCGAGAGCTCCGCGGCTGGGGGTCGGGGCGGATTCGCGAAGCGCTGCTTGCCAAGGGGATCGAGCGCTCGACCGTCGAGGCGGCGATCGCGAGCGGCGGCGAGGAGGACGATCTCGAGCGCGCCATCGACCTGCTCGAGCGCCGCGGAGAGCGGCCCGCCGACGAGCGCACCAGGGGTCGGGCGCTGGCCTTTCTCGCCCGTCGCGGCTATGACCGCGAGCTTGCCTACGAGGCCGTTCGCGGCTTCGAGCGCGGCTTGCGATAACCCGATCGCGGGTCTACGATGAATCTGCGGCCGCTGCCGCCTGACGAAGCGAAAGACCCGGTGAGAGTGGAAGTTTTGAACGTGCGAGGAACTGGAGAAGGGAGATTCGACCGCCCGCCCGGCCGACCATGAGGTCGGCGAGCTAGGGCGCGTTTCAGCGCGCGAAGTCACATCGCGCGTCCCGCGGGGACGCGCGGGTTCGATTCTCAGCAGGACCGGATGCCTCCTCAGGGAGCGACGGCCGCGGTGGGCGAGATGCCCATCCGGTGGTTCGATGACAGTGCCCTTCAGTGCTCTGGAGGGCCGGAGAGTGAGGATTCGATGGGTCAACGGGGGCTTTGGCTACCGTGGCGGCGGGAGCGATCCGAGTCGGGCTCAGGGGAGCCTCGAGGCGCCGAGCCTCCGCCCGTGAGCGCAGACCCGGCGCCGGCCGCGGCGCCCAGCGAGGCCCCGACCGAGGTTGCGATCGAGCGGCCGGCGGAGCCGAGCCGGGAGGCTTCCGCCGCGGCGCCGAGCAACGGCGGCGGCGCCGACGATGAGCTGCGGGCCCGGCGCGCCGAGATCGCCCGGATGGAGGAACAGGCGCTTCGCGAGGCGGACTCGCTCGCGCTTCGGCGGACCGAGCTCGAACGCCGCGCCCAGGCCCTCGAGGACCGCGAGCGGAACCTCGTCCACGAGCAGGAGGAGCTCAAGCAGGCCAAGCGCCTGCAGCGGCGCGAGCTCGAGCGGCTCTCGAGCCTCACCGCCGCCCAGGCCAGGCAGATGCTGATCGCCGACGTGGAGCAGGAGGCCAAGCAACAGGCCGGCCTTCGGCTGCAGGAGATCGAGGAGCAGACGAAGCTCGAGGCCGAGCGCCGCGCCCGCAGCATCCTCTCGGTGGCGATGCAGCGGCTGGCCGCGAAGCACACCGGCGACTCGACCACCCGCATGGTCGAGCTGCCCTCCGACGAGATGAAGGGCAGGATCATCGGCCGCGACGGGCGCAACATCCGCGCCTTCGAGAAGCTCACCGGCGTCGACCTGATCATCGACGAGACCCCCTCGGCGGTTCTGCTCTCGAGCTTCGACGGCGTCCGGCGGGAGATGGCACGCGAGACGCTCGAGCGGCTGATAGCCGACGGCCGCATCCATCCAGCGCAGATCGAGGAGACCTACGAGCACGTCCGGGAGGAGACCGAGTCGCGCATCCTCGAGGAGGGGGAGAGGGCCGCGCTCGAGGCCCGGGTCCCGGGACTCGATCCAGAGCTCGCGAAGCTGCTCGGCCAGCTGCGCTTTCGGACCAGCTACGGGCAGAACGTCCTCGATCACCTCGTCGAGTGCTCCCACCTCGCCGCGCTGATGGCGGCCGAGCTCGGCGCCTCGGTCGAGACCGCCCGGCGGGCGGCGCTGCTACACGACCTCGGCAAGGCGGTGAGCCATGAGGTCGAGGGGCCGCACGCGATCGTCGGGGGCAGGATCGCCGGGCGCCACGGCGAGTCGCAGGCGGTCGTGCACGCGATCGAGTCCCACCACAACGAGGTCGATCCGAAGACCGTCGAGGCGGTCATCGTGCAGGCTGCCGACGCGGTCTCGGGCTCGCGGCCCGGGGCCCGGGGCGATGCCCTCGAGCAGTACGTGACCCGGCTTCGCGACCTCGAGGAGATCGCCGGCCGCCACCATGGGGTGGAGCGCGTCTTCGCGATGCGCGCCGGCCGCGAGATCCGGGTGATCGTCGATCCGGGCGAGGTGGACGACGATCGCGCGGCGCTGATCTCGCACGAGATCGCGACCGCGGTGGAGAAGGAGATGGACTTTCCCGGGCGGATCAAGATCACCGTGATCCGCGAGAGCCGAGCCACCTCCTTCGCCGACTGATCGGCGAGCGACGTCGGCGTCTGGCGCCAACCTCTAGGATTCCGGCGCGAATGGAAGAGACGGCCTTCTACATCCTCGGGCTCAGCCTCGTCGTGCTCGCGCTGGTCACCGCGGCGATCGGCCTGCGGATGGACAGCTTCCCCCCTCGAAGCCGGTTCTGGTGGCGATCACCGCGGTATTCGCACTGCTCGTCGGCGCGACGACGACGTTCGCCTGGCTGAACGGCGAGGTGGAGCAGGATCACCGCAACGCCGAGATCGCCGCGGGCGAGCTGCTCAGCCCCCAGCAGGGCCTGGCGGCGGCGAGCGAGGCGGATGAGACCACCGCATCCGAGGATTCCGGCGAGGGCTCGACCCCACCCGACGAGCAGGGCGCCGGCGGCGAGGAGCCCGCTCCCGCACCGGCCGAGCAGGACACCGCGCTCGATGGCGCGGCGCTGTTCAGTGAGCAGGGATGCGGCGGCTGCCACGCGCTCGAGGACGCCGGCACGACCGCGACCACCGGCCCACCCCTCGACGCGGCCCTGAAGGGCAAGGACGCGGTCTTCATCGAGACCGCGATCGCCGATCCCAACGCCGTTGTCGCCGAGGGATACCCCCCGGACGTGATGCCGCAGAACTACGGCACCGCGCTCAGCCCCGAGCAGCTTGACGCGCTCGTCAAGTACCTGCTTCAGGCGACCGGCTCCTGAGGGCGCCGCGCGCCGGCCGTTTCGGCCGGCCCGCCGGGCCTAAGATTGCTCCGATGAGCGAGCGCAGCTACCACGTCACCACCTTCGGCTGCCAGATGAACGAGCACGACTCCGAGCGGATGAAGGGGATGCTCGAGTCGCTCGGCTACCGGGAGGCGCCCGAGCGCGAGGGGGCGGATCTGATCCTCTTCAACACCTGCTCGATCCGCGAGGCCGCCGACAACCGCTTCATCTCCCACCTCGGCCAGGCGAAGCGGCTCAAGGCCGAGGACCCGAGCCGGATCGTCGGGGTCGGCGGCTGCTGGGCGCAGTCGGTCAAGGACGAGGTCTTCGAGCGCTTCCCGTTCGTCGACGTGGCCTTCGGACCCGGCCAGATCGGACGGCTGGCCGAGTTCCTCACCTCCGAGTCGCTGAGCGCCCAGGGCTACTTCGAGTTCGAGGGCTTCGCCGGGCACCTGCCGCCGCTCCGGGCCCGCGAGTTCCAGGCCTGGCTGCAGATTTCCCAGGGGTGCAACTGCCGCTGCTCGTACTGCATCGTGCCCACCACCCGGGGGCGCGAGCAGAGCCGCGATCCCGGCGAGCTGGTCGCGGAGGTCGAGCGCCTTGCCGCCGACGGCGTCGTCGAGGTGACCCTGCTGGGCCAGAACGTGAACAGCTACGGGCGCGATCTCGGGGCCGGATCGCGCACCAGCTTCGCCGAGCTGCTCACGAGGCTCGACGCGGTCGAGGGAATCGAGCGGATCCGCTACACCAGCCCCCATCCGAAGGACATGCGCGAGGACGTGATCCGTGCGCACGCCGAGCTGCCGGCGCTCTGCGAGCACATCCACCTGCCCCTCCAGTCGGGCTCGAGCCGGATCCTCAAGGCGATGCGGCGCACCTACGGCCGCGAGCGCTACCTCGACCGGGTGGCGCAGATCCGCGAGCACGTGCCCGACTGCGCGCTGACCACCGACATCATCGTCGGCTTTCCCGGCGAGAGCGAGGAGGACTTCGCCGAGACGCTCGAGGTCGTCGATCAGGTCGGCTACGACAGCGCCTTCACCTTCGTCTTCTCGCCGCGTCGCGGCACCGAGGCCGCCGAGCTCGGCGACAGCGTCCCCCACGCGGTCAAGCGCGAGCGCATGGCCCGGCTGGTCGAGCTCGTCCAGGCGCGCGCACGCGAGCGCTCCCAGCGCTTCGTCGGGCGGCGTATGGAGGTGCTGGTGGAGGGCACCAGCCGCACCGACGAGAGTCGCCTGCGCGGGCGCAGCAGGCACAACAAGACGGTCAACTTCGAGGGAACCGCGCGTCCGGGCGAGCTGGTCCAGGTCGAGATCACCGGCGCGACCTCACAGAGCCTCGCCGGGCACGAGCTGTTGCTGAGCCGCGCCGGCTGAGCGGCCTCCGTGCGACTTCTGGCGATCTTCGGCCCGACCGCGGTCGGCAAGACCGGTGTCGCGATCGCCGTCGCCGAGGCCCTGCGCGAGCGCGGCGAGGATCCGGTCGCGATCTCCTGCGACGCGATCCAGGTCTATCGGGGGCTCGAGATCATCAGCGGCGCCGCCGGCGCCGAGGAGCGCCGGCGTCTCGAGCACCGGCTGCTCGGAATCGTCCCGGTCGACGGCGAGTTCTCGGTCGGCCGCTTCGCCAACCTCGCACACGCCGAGATCGACGCCCTGATCGCCGAGGGCCGGAGGCCGATCCTCGTCGGCGGCACCGGCCTCTACCTGCGCGCCGCGCTGACCACGCTCGAGCTGCGACCGCCGGTGCCCGAGCAGCTTCGCCGCGAGGTCGAGAGCGAGATCTCCGAACGCGGCTCGGCGGCCCTGCACGCTGAGCTCGAACCAGCCCTCGCCGCCGGGGTGCATCCGAACGATCGCAAGCGGATCGCCCGCCTCACCGAGCTCGTCCGGGCGGGGATCGATCCGCACCGCTCCTCGGAGGGGCTGTGGACGGAGCGGCTGCGGCGGCCCGCGACGCTGATCGGGTTGACCACCGACCGCGACGACCTGCGGGCACGAATCGCCTCTCGCGTCGAGGAGATGATCCGGCTCGGCGCCGCCGAGGAGGCACGGGCGGCCGCGCTCGCGGGGGCCTCGCGGACCGCGCGGATGGCAATCGGGTTCGAGGAGCTGCTCGCCGGCGACGCCGAGGCGATGAGGAGCGCCCAGTGGCGCTTCGCGCGACGCCAGCTCACCTGGATGCGCAAGATGCCCGGCGTGCGGCTCGTCGATCGCGGCGGGCGAAGCGACGCGGACGTCGCTGCGGAGCTTCTCGAGACGCTCGCCTAGGCGGGCGCCTCGGCGGGTAGTCTGGCGCGGCGATGCGATTCGAGAAGTGGCAGGCGCTCGGCAACGACTACGTCATCGTCGAGGCGGAGGCGCTCCCGTGGGAGCTCAGCCCCGCCCGGGTGCGGATGCTCTGCGAGCCTCACTTCGGCATCGGCTCGGACGGGATCCTCCTGCTCTCGCGGGCCGAGGATGAGCGCTTCGTGGCCGACCTGCGGATTTTCAATCCCGACGGCTCGGAGGCCGAGCTCTCGGGCAACGGCGCCCGCGAGGCGGTGCTCTACCTGCGCGCGGCCGGCTGGACCGAGGCGGAGCGCTTCTCGATCACGACGAAGGCCGGCCCTGTGTCTCCGACGATCACCGGACCGGGCGAGGTCGCGATGAGGATCGGCCGCGCCTCGACCAGCTCGCCCGACTACCCCTCCGGTCCCGCCGACGGCCGTGGCTCGCTCAGCTCGGCCGGGAGGGAGTGGGCGTTCCAGCACGTCAACGTCGGCAACCCGCAATGCGTGATCGAGGTCGGGAGCGAGCTCGAGCAGCTCGACCTCGGCGCGATCGGCCCGCCGATCGAGGGCAACCAGGAGCTGTTTCCGAATCGCACCAACGTCTCGTTCACCCGGGTCGAGGGCTCGACGGTCCGGGCGCGGATCTTCGAGCGCGGCGTCGGCGAGACGCTCTCCTCCGGGACGGGGGCGAGCGGCGCCGCGGTCGCGGCCTTCCTGGGCGGCGCGAGGAGCCCGATGACGGTCGAGCTCGACGGCGGGGAGCTGACCGTCGAGGTCGACGACGACCTCGAGGTCACCCTGACCGGCACCGCGTCGCGCGTCTACGCCGGCGAGCTCGACATCGGCTTTCTCGACCGGCTCGCGGCCGAGCGTTAGCGTTTGCTTGCACTCATCCGTGCCGCCCGATAGCCTCGCGGGCAAGAAACGGTGATGCCGAATCCCGGCGTCCTCGCAGGAGGGCTCAGGGATCGGGGGAACCATCTGTTTGGGGCGAGCCCGCCGCGCCACGAGGCACGCCGGGGGCGCAGGCTCTTTCAGCGCCAGCCCGTCAGCTAACCCCGTAGGCCGACGAAGGAGACCGCAGGCTTGATCGCAGGCGAATCGACGCGCAGGGGGAGTGGGGTGCGGATTGGTGGCCTCGCCGCGCTCTCGCTCTCGCTCCTCGGGCTCGGCGCGAGCGCCGCGCTCGCCGGTGGCGGCGGGGTGGGCAGCGGCGGCGTCTCCGGCGAGGAGCCGCTCCCGCCGCCGGTGGCGAGCGGCGAAGGGGTCTTCCCGATCGTCGGCAAGCACACCTACGGCGACGGTCTCGGCGCCGGGCGCGACCACCAGGGTCAGGACCTGCTGGCGAGGTGCGGGAGGCCGGTGGTCTCCGCGCAGCCCGGCCGCGTGCAGGTCAACAGGTTCCACAAGGCCGCGGGGAACTACCTGGTCATCGACGGGAGGGGTGCTCTCATCGACCTCGTCTACGCCCATCTGGGCGCGCGCTCGCCGCTGCGGCCCGGCCAGCGGGTCGAGGCGGGTGTCGAGATCGGAAGGGTCGGCGACACCGGCAACGCGAGCACCTGTCACCTGCACTTCGAGACCTGGTCGAACCCGGGCTACTACGAGGGCGGCGAGCCGATCGACCCCGAGCCGCTCCTGAGGAGCTGGGATCAGGCGAAGCGGCCCGCGCGCGGGTGAGCGCCCGCCGGGCTCATCAGGGGGCCGGCCGGCGGGCGACGAGCAGCTCCGCGAGCCGGGCGACGACCACCCCGAAGGCGAAGTAGAGCGCCGGCAGCCAGAGCGCGACGCCGAACAGCGAGTCGGCGCCGGGACCGTATTCGGAGAGCTCGAGCTCGATGATCACGATCTCGGCGAGCGGGCCGATCGACGCCGCAGCGAGGCCGCAGGCGAGTGCCGGGGGGCCGTCGGCGAGCCAGCAGGCGACGAGTGCGGCAAGGGTCACGATCAGCACCGTCGCGGGCTGCTCCGGTGAGCCCTGAAGGAGCGCGGTGACCGCGTAGATCCCGATCACCGCCGCGATCCCCGCCGCCGCGATGCGAAGGTCGAAGCCCGGGCGCGGTGGCCCGAGCCAGAGGCGCAGCTCGCCGATCGACGCGGTCGCGAGCCCGACCAGGAGCGGAAACCAGATCGCGCTCTCCCAGACGAACGGGACCGATCGGTCGAGATAGTTGGTCGTCCCCGCCTGGACGTGCCCGGCGTCGCCGATCAGCCCGCCCACCGCGCCGATCGCGAACAGGATGAGCAGCTCCGTCCCCCTCAGGCGCATGGGATTCATTATCCCCCAACGACCCGACGGCTGGTCGCCTCAGGTGTGCCTGGGGCGCCCGCAAGCGGATCCGAGCACCCGGTGGGTAGTCTGGCGGGCCGAATGGCACTCACCGACCCCTCCAAGCGGCTCGAGGCGATCCCGCCGTACGCGTTCGCGGAGCTCGAGCGCCGCCGCGCCGCGAAGCTCGAGGCGGGCATCGACGTGATCAGCCTCGGGATCGGCGATCCGGACACCCCGACCTTCCCGCACATCGTCGAGGCGATGCAGGCCGCGGTCGCGGACCCGGGGACCCACCAGTACCCGTCGAATCGCGGTCGCGCCGAGTTCCGCGATGCCCTCGCCGGCTTCTACGAGCGCCGCTTCGGGGTCGCGATCGACCCCGAGCGCGAGGTGATCCCGGCGATCGGCGCGAAGGAATGCATCTACAACCTCTGCTTCGCCTTTCTCGACCCCGGCGACGTCGCGCTCGCGTCGGATCCCGGATACCCCGTCTACACCGGCGGCCCGCTGCTCGCCGGCGCCGAGGCCGTGCTGCTGCCGCTGGTCCCCGAGCTCGGCTTCGCCCCCGACCTCGACGCGATCGCCCGCCGAGGCGCTCGAGCGAGCGCGATTGATCTTCATCAACTACCCGAACAACCCGACCGGCGCGATCGCTCCCGAGGGATTCTTCGAGCGAGTCGTCGAGCTCGCCCGCGAGCACGAGATCCTGGTCGTCCACGACAACGCCTACTCGGAGACCACCTACGACGGCTACGTCGCGCCGAGCTTCCTCGCCACGCCGGGCGCCAAGGAGGTCGGCGTCGAGGTGTTCTCGCTCTCCAAGGGCTTCAACATGACCGGCTGGCGCTGCGCGGCGATCCTCGGAAACGCCGAGGCGGTGCAGCTCCTACTGGCGACTGAAGACGAACGTCGACTCCGGCCTCTTCGAGGCCGTGCAGCTCGCCGGCGCCGCCGCTCTCGACGGCCCACAGGCGCCGCTGGAGGAGATGAACGCGATCTACGCTCGCCGCCGCGATCTCGTCGTCGCGGCGCTCGCCGAGATCGGCGTCGAGGTGGCGCCGCCGAAGGGGACGATCTACGTGTGGGCGCCGGTGCCCGAGGGACACACCTCGAGCTCGTTCTCCGAGCTCGTGCTCGAGCAGGCGGCGGTGGTCGTCTCGCCGGGCTCGATGTACGGGCCGAGCGGCGAGGGCTTCTTCCGGATCTCGCTGACCACGCCCGACGAGCGGATTACGGAGGCGGTCGAGCGCCTCCGCGAGCACATGGGCTGAGCGCCGGTGGCCGAGCGCGAGCGGATCGGAGGCGAGTCTCGCCTACGAGGACGCAATCGGATTCTCGCGCGCGATCCGGGTCGGCGAGCGGGTGCTGGTCTCGGGCACCGGCCCGATCTGGCCCGACGGCGAGTGCGACCCCGATCCGGGCGTCCAGGCCGCGCGCTGCTTCGCGCTGATCGAGCGCGCGCTCGCAGAGGCGGGCGCGACGCTCGGCGACGTGGTGCGCACCCGGATGTTCATCATCGACGACGCAGATGGCTCGGCGATCGGGGAGGCCCACCGGGCGGCCCTCGGCGAGGCCCGCCCCGCGGCGACGATGGTCGTCGTCGCCGGGCTCCTCGACAGTCGCTGGAAGGTCGAGATCGAGGCCGAGGCCGTCCTCGGCTGAGCCACAGAACGCCCCGCGGCGGCGATCGCTGGTCACTGAGCTACACGTGGGTGTGGTCCAGTGACCAGCCGTCGTGGCCGTCTGTTAGCGATTGCTAACATAACTTTCGGTTAGGGACCCCCACCATCGTGGGTAAAGGCAGGACGCGGAACGGTCGATGCCCAGTTGAGGGCAGGTCGTCTCGCCACGCACCCTATTTCTCATGAACGAGCTTGGAATTGGACTGGCACTCGCATGCGCCGCCGTGGCGAACGTCTCGATGCTCTGCAAGCACCGGGGCGCCAACCAGGCGCCGGCGGTCTGCATCAAGAGCCCGCTGGCGAGCGCCGCCGCCCTGTTTCGCTCCCGGTGGTGGACGATCGGCTTCGTCGTCGCCGCGATCGCCTGGATCCTGCACGTCGCCGCGATCGCCGTCGCTCCGCTCTCCCTGGTCCAGGCCGTGATCGCCGGCGGGATCGTGCTGCTCGCCTTTCCGGCCGAGCGCTACTTCGGCTGCAAGCTCGGCCGCCGCGAATGGACCGGGCTGGCGCTGGCGGCCGTCGGTCTCGCCTTCCTCGCGGTCACGGTCCCGGCGACCGCCGCCAACCCCGAGTACTCGCTCGCGACGCTGATCGCGTTCGAGGGCGCGGCGATCGGCGCCGGCTTCGCCATGCTCGCCTCGGGCGCGCTCGGCGAGGGGCGCCATGCCGGGCACGGCGTGCATCCTCGGCGTCGCCTCGGGGCTCCTGATCGGCGTCTCCAACGTCGCGATCAAGACCGTCACCGAGGCGATCGGAAGCGGCTGGTCGTTCCTGCTCAGCCCCTGGACCCTGGTCGCGCTGGTTGCCGGCCTCGGCGCCTTCTTCGCGCTCGCCCGGGGAATGCAGCTCGGCGAGGCGATCCCGGTGATCGCGACGGCCTCCGTCGCCTCGAACTGCGCCGCGATCCTCGGCGGCGTGGTCGTCTTCGGCGACCCGATCGGGTCGGGGATGCTCGAGGGCGTCGCCCGGGCCGCGGCGTTCGTCGCCGTGATCGCCGCCGCGGCGCTGATGCCCGCGCCGGGCACCCGCCGCACGGCCGCACCCGCCTAGAGCGCCGCCGCCCCGACGCCGCCGCGCGGCCCGATGGCACTGCGCGGCCGAGCCGCCGACGGCCCGAGCCGACGCGCGGCCCGATGCCGAGGTGGCGGTTATGGGAGTTATGCACCCATTCGAGCCATCTCGGCCCGGAGTGGCGCCTCGGCCCGGGGCGGCGCCTCGGCCCGGGGCGGCGCCTGGGCTGTGGGGTGGCGGCTCGGCCCGGAGTGGCGCGGCGGCCTGGGCTAGCGGCCTTCGGCGGCGAGCGTGTCGCGCAGGCCCTGCGCGAGCGGTCGCGGCGAGTAGCCGAGCTCGGCGACGGCCTTGTCGTGCGTGGCCCAGAAGGTGACTCCGTCGGCCGAGGAGATCAGCTCGCGCATGTTCGGCGGCTGGCCCATGAGCTTGCCGACCACCGGGCCGACCGGCGCGATCGCCTTGCAGCAGGCCGGTCGGGATCGTCCTGCGTCGGCCGCTTCTTGCCGGTGACGTCGGCGAGCGTGCCCGATCAGCCCGCGCATCGTCGTGATCTCGCCGCCGAGGACGTAGGACTCGCCGACCTCGCCCTTGTCGAGCGCGAGCAGGATGCCCGTCGGCGACGTCCTCGACGTGGACCATGTTCATGCCGAGGTCCGGGAAGGTGAGCAGCGGCATCCGGCCGCGCAGGAACTCGCTCGATCTGATTGCCGAGCGTCGAGTGGTCGTCGGGCCCGTAGACGCCGCCCGGCTGAACGATCACGCAGCGGCAGGTCCTCCTCGTCGATCAGTCGCTTGGCGAGCCTGGTGAGCCTCGTACTTGGTCTGCTCGTAGTAGGAGGTGAAGCTCGCCGCTCGGGGTGCCGTAGGTCTCGTCGACGACCTCGCCGTGGGTGTTGCCGAAGGCGCGCGATCGTCGAGACGTAGACGACCTTCGTGGATCCCCGCGTCGAGCGCCGCGCCGAGCACCTGCTCGGTGCCGACGCACGTTTGCCTCGTACATCCGCGCGTGCTCGGAGTTGGGGATCCCGACCTCGTAGATCGCGGCGCCGTGGATGACGGCGTCGCAGCCCTCGCATGCCGGCGGCGATCGCCGCGTCGTCGGAGAGGTCGCCGTTGACGAGCTCGCAGCCGAGTCGCCTCGAGCTCGGCGCCTTCGCCGCGGATCGCGGACCAGCGCCGCGCACCTCGTCGCCGCGCTCGCGCAGCTGGCGGGCCACGTGACCGCCGATGAATCCGGTTCCCCCGGTGAGGAAGACCTGCATCAGGACTGCGCAGGCTAGCGACGATCAGCGCGGCGGAGATCCTCGCCGCGGGCGGTCATAGACTCAAGCTGATGAGCGAAGCGGACGAGAACGGCTCGATCGAGCCCGCCACGGCCGGCGCGGAGCCCGCCGCGACCCGCGCGCGCGCCAGCGCGCCGCTGGCGATCGGGGTCGAGCCCGAGCGCCGTCGGCGACGACGACCCTCTCGCCGAGCTCAAGGAGCTGCTGCGCACCGCCGGCGTCGCCACCGCCGGCGAGATGGTCCAGCGTGCGCGCCGAGCCCGACCCCGACCGCTACTTCGGCCGCGGCAAGCTCGACGAGCTCAAGGGCGCGATCAAGGCGCGCCGGCGCCAACCTCGTCGCCTGCGACGACGAGCTGGCGCCGCGCCAGGAGCGGAACCTCGAGGCGGCGCTCGACGTGCCCGGTGATCGACCGCACCGCGATCATCCTCGACATCTTCGCCGACCACGCCCACTCCGCCGAGGGCAAGCTCCAGGTCGAGCTCGCCCAGCTCGAGTACAACCTCGCCCGCATGCGCGGCCTGTGGACCCACCTCGAGCGCCTCGGCGCCGGGCGCATGGACGGCGGCATCGGCACCAGGGGGCCCGGGCGAGTCCCAGATCGAGACCGACCGCCGCCTCGCCCGCGACCGGATCTCCGCGCTGCGCCGCCGGCTCGAGCGGGTCGAGCAGAACCGCGGCGTGATGCGCGCGCGGCGCGAGCTCCGCGGTCTGCCGCAGGTCGCGCTCGCCGGGCTACACGAACGCGGGCAAGTCGACGCTGCTGAACGCGCTCACCGGCGCCGAGGTCGGCGTCGGCTCGCGGCTCTTCCACACGCTCGATCCGACCACCCGCGCCTACGAGCACGACGGCCGCCGCTACCTGATCACCGACACCGTCGGCTTCATCCGCAAGCTTCCCCATCAGCTCGTCGAGGCGTTCAAGGCGACGCTCGAGGAGACGAGGCTCGCCGACCTGATCGTCCACGTCGTCGACGCCTCCGAGCCCGAGGAGGACCGTCGCGAGGCGATCGCCGCCGTCGACTCCGTGCTCGAGGAGATCGGCGCCGGCGAGCAGCCGCGCCTGCTCGTCTTCAACAAGCTCGACCTGCTCGACGACGAGGCGCGCCGCGAGCTGCTGGTCGGGCAACCCGGACGCGATCGGGGTCTCGGCCGCGACCGGCGAGGGCCTCGAGGAGCTGCGCGACGCAGATCGAGCGCAGCCTTCGAGGAGACCCTGCGCCCGGTCGAGCTCCTCGTCCCCTACACCGAGGGCGGCTCGCTCTCCGAGCTCTACGAGCTCGGCGGGGAGCTCGAGCGCGAGGAGCAGCGCCGACGGCGTGCTGCGTCAAGGCGCGGGTCCCGGCGGCGCTCGCGCATCGCTTCGAGCGCTTCTCCGTCAACGGCGAGAGCGGCTCCGCCGCCTGAGCTCGGTCGAGTGCCGCGCCGAGCAGATCCGCTTCCGGCTTCTGCTCCCCGGCCGCGCCGGCTTCCCACCCGGGCCCACGAGGGCGACGCCGGCCTCGACCTCTACGCGAGCGAGGCGGCGACGATCGAGCCCGGCGAGCGGGTCGCGGTCGGCACCGGACGTCGCGGTCGAGATCCCCGCCGGGCACGCCGGCCTGGTGCTGCCGCGCTCCGGCCTCGCCGCGCGCCACGGGATCGCGCTGGTCAACGCTCCCGGCCTGATCGACGCCGGCTACCGCGGCGAGCTTCGGGTGCTGCTGCTGAACACCGACCGCGACGAGCCGCTTCTCCGTCGCGGCCGGGCGACCGGATCGCACAGCTGCTCGTCATCCCGTTCGCCGCGCTCGAGCCCCTCGCCGTCGAGGAACTGGCCTCGAGCGGCCGCGGCGAGGGTGGCTTCGGATCCTCGGGGAGGTGAGGATGGCGGGCCCGCAGGCCAAGGAGCACTGGGAGGCCGCCTACGCCGAGAAGCCGCCCGAGCGGGTCAGCTGGTTCGAGAAGACGCCCGCGGACTCGCTCGCGCTGATCGAGCGAGCGGCACCCGACCGCGACGCGGCGATCATCGACGTCGGCGGCGGTGCCTCGCGCCTCGCCTCGGCGCTCGTCGCCCGCGGCCACACGGACGTCACCGTCGCCGACATCTCCGCGGCCGCGCTCGAGCGCGGCCGGGCGCAGATCCCCGCGGGCTCGAGCAGGGTCACCTTCGTCGAGGCGGATGTCCGCGAACACGACTTCGGGCGCCGGTTCGGGCTCTGGCACGACCGGGCGGTGCTCCACTTCATGGTCGGCGAGGCGGATCGCGCCGCCTACCTGGGGACGATGCTGCGCTCGCTGCTCCCCGGCGCCCACGCCATCCTCGCGACCTTCGGCCCCGACGGGCCGACGAGCTGCAGCGGGTTGCCGGTCGCGCGCTACGACGAGCGAGGACTCGGGGCGCTGCTCGGCGAGCGCTTCGAGCCATTGGCGTCCCATCTGCACCTGCACCGCACCCCCTCAGGCAACGAGCAGCAGTTTCAGTACGCGCTCTTTCGCCGCACCTAGCGTTCGGCGCCCGCCCGGGATAGGGTCGGCACAGAGGGGTGATAGTCGTGCCGGAGATCGGAGCCGATCGTGAACGTGGTGACTCTGCTGAGCGAGGCGAGGAGCGGGCTGCGCCGCCTCTCACCGGCCGAGACGCGGGCGGCGGGAGCCGGTGGCGCCATCCTGATCGATATTCGCTCGGAGAGCCAGCGCGCCCGTGACGGGACGGTCCCCGGTGCGATCGTGATCGCCCGCAACGTCCTCGAGTGGCGCTGCGACCCCGACTGCCCGCATCGGGACGAGCGAGTGGCGCGCCGCGACCGCGAGATCGTGCTGATCTGCAACGAGGGTTACCAGTCGAGCCTCGCCGCGGCGACGCTGACCCGCTTCGGCCTCCGCGCCACCGATCTGATCGGCGGCTTTCAGGCCTGGAGAGCCGCCGGGATGCCGGTCGGCGATCGGGACGGGGCGCCGATCCCCATGTAGCGGAAGTCGCGCGCGCCGAGCCTTGCGGCTCAGCCCAGCGCCGCCGCCCGGGCGCTCTCGTGCGCCGCGTCCTCGAGCGAGTCGTCGAGCGGCGCCAGCTCCGGGCGGGAGCCGAGCCGCGCGCTCGAGCGCCAGCGCGATCAGGCGGTCGGCGAGCCAGGCGTTCTTCGGCAGCAGCGGGCCGTGCAGGTAGGTGCCGATCAGGTTCGCCGCGCCGGACGCCCTCGAGGCCGTCCTCGCCGTTGTTGCCGTGGCCCTTGACCACCCGTCCGAGCGGCTCGACGCCGGCGCCCAGGTGGGTGCGCCCGCCGTGGTTCTCGAAGCCGGCGATCAGTCGCGGACCGCCGCCGAGATCGGCCTCGATCGCGACGTTGCCGATCAGGCGCGGGCCCTCCTCGCGCACCGTCTCGAGGTCGACGAGGCCGAGGCCGGGGAGCGCTCGGTCGCCGAGCTGGTAGCTGTGGCCGAGCAGCTGGTAGCCGCCGCAGACGCGCGAGCACGACGGCGCCGTCCTCGACCGCGGAGGCGAGCGCGTCGCGCTTGCGTCGCCAGCATGTCGTCGGCGACGAGCACCTGGTCGCGGTCCTGGCCGCCGCCGATGTAGATCAGGTCGTGCGCGGCCGGATCGAATGCCTCGCCGGGACCGGCCGTCGCGTAGGCTGAAGCCGATCCCGCGCCACTCGCAGCGGCGCTGCAGGAAGAGGATGTTGCCGCGGTCGGCGTAGATGTTCATCTGCTCGGGGTAGAGCGCCAGCAGGCGCAGCTCGGCGCGGGCTCATCGGCGCTGCCTCCAGCACGACGACGGTCGAGCCGACGTGGTCCGTCGGTCGCGGCGATCTCGAGCCGCTCGCCGGGTCACGCAGCCCGCAGCGCGCGGCCTCCGCCTCGAGCTCGGCGGCGCCGAGGCGGTCGAGGCGGACCTCGTCGACGCTCTCGGTCAGCTCGCCGGCGGGGGAGACGAGCTGGCGCAGTCGGCGCACCTCGATCGCGCCGTCGCTCGCGCGCGCCTCGACCGGCTGGCTCGAGTAGACCCAGCCGTCGATCTCGCGCACGTCGGGCGAGCGGCGGCACGGGCGCCTCGGGCGCTCGCGGCCGCGATCGCGTCCGTCGACGAGGATCGCGATGCGCTATCGCGCCGCCGGGTCGAGGTGGCGCGGCGGCTCGCTCGAGCATCGCCGGCGCGCTCGCGCGGCGCCGAGCAGCTGGACGAGCTGCATCGGGGCGCGATCACGAGCGCGAACCGCCGCTCGAGATCGAGCTCGCGCGCGTCGGCGCAGACGGTCTCGCACTGCGACCCCGGCGCGGCGCGCCCTCGCCGACGAGCTCGGCGAGGAGCACCGGCGTCGCGGTCGAGCGCCGATGACCTCGAGCCCGGCGCGGGCGAGGTGCGAGGGCGACCCGGCCGGTGCCCGCGCCGAGCTCGAGGACCGGCCCGCCGGCCTCGGCCGGCGAGCTCGCTCCAGAGCGGGAGGTCGGCGCTGTAGGCGCCGCACTCGACGTCGTGCCAGACGCCGCCTCGCGAGCGGCGCCGTCGTCGGCTCGATGGCCGTCGCTCATTGCCAGTACTCCTCGGCGAGCCCGCGGTCGAGCGAGCAGCGTGCGCAGCTCGAGCAGCGCGGTGTAGGTGGGGAGGGCGAACAGGCGCGCCCGGTCCGCCGCCGCGACGGCGTCGTCGAGAGAGCGCCGCGATCGGTCCGGCGAGACCTCGATCCGCTCGGGTCGGCCAGCCGGCGTACTTCAGCCGCAGCGCCATCTCCGGCGGCGCGGGTGCCCGCGCAGATGACGCGGCGCACGCGCGCCGGCGAGCAGCTCGAAGTCGGCGTCCCAGATCCAGGAGACGTCGCGGCCGTCGGCGATCCGGTCGTTCAGCGCGATCCAGAGGTCGATGCCCTCCGGCGCCGTCGCGCGTCGCGGCCTCGAGCCGCAGCGTCCGCAGCACCTCGTTGGCGCCGGCCGGGTTCTTGATCAGCAGGATCGAGACCGGCTCGCCGTCGACCTCGATCGTCTCGACGCGGCCGAAGACCGCCTCGCATCGACTCCGAGCCCGGCGCGATCTGCGTCCGAGCGCCACGCCCGAGCCGCAGCGCCGGCGGTGACGGCCGCCAGCGCGTTGTAGACGTTGTAGAGGCCGGGGAGGGGAAGGCTCGAGCTCGAGCGTCGCCCTCGGGGTCCGCACCTCGACATCGCGAGCCCGTCATCCCGCGCAGCTCGATCTTGGTCGCGGCGACGTCGGGCGCGGGGCGGTCGGCGTCGCAGTTCGGGCATGTGTAGTGGCCGAGGTGGCCGACGAAGGCCCGCTCGTAGGCGTAGGGCGCACCGCAGCGGCGGCAGTGCTTGGCGTCGTGGGCGTGCTGGAGCTCGGGCAGCGCCTGGCTGCGCGTCCTCGATCCCGAAGTAGGTGACGCCCGGCGCGGCGGTCGCAGCTCGCGGTCGCGGCCGAGGTCGGCGACAGCGGATCGTCGGCGTTGAGGAGAACCCGGCTGCGCCCGTCGAGCTCTGCGACCAGCTCGGCCCACTCGTCGGCGAGCGCGCTCGAGCTCGCCGTAGCGGTCGAGCTGGTCGCGGAAGAGGTTGCCGAGGACGAGCAGCCGGGGCTCGAGCTGCTCGGCGACGCGGGGCAGCCACGCCTCGTCGACCTCGAACAGGCCCTCGTCGCCCGCGCTGCTCGAGGAGCGCCGTCGCGACTCCCCAGTGCATGTTCGACCCGGCCCGGTTGTGGACGGGCGTCGCGCCCGGCGGCCGCGCAGGACCGCGGCGATCATCCCGGCCGTCGTCGTCTTGCCGTTCGTCGGCGCTGATCACGCGTCGAGCCGCCGCCGAGCCGCGCGCCGAGGACGCTCGATCGCGTCGGGCGCCATCCGCAGCAGCAGCCGGCCGGGGAGCGTGGTGCCGCCGCCGCGCCCGCTGCGGCGGCTGAGCGGGCCGGTCGCGCGGGCGAGCGCCCACCTTGGCGCCGAACCCGGGCGAGCGCGCGAGCGCTCAGGCGGCCGGGGCGATCACGCGCAGCGCGCGCGGGAGCACCGGAGCGTCGCCGGGCAGGTCGGTGAGGTGCTCGCCGTCGGCGTAGACGGCGAACGGGCGGTCGGCGCTCGATCCGACCTCGCGGCGCGCGCGCGACCTCGATCTCGGCGTTCTCGACGTGGGTGCCCTTGAAGACCTTCGGGAGGTTCGCGAGGAAGCGGAGCTTGCCGACCTCGCCGGTCGTGACCACGTCGAGCAGCCCGTCGTCGAGCTCCGCGTCCGGGGCGATGAACATGCCGCCGCCGTACGCCTTGCTGTTCGCGACGGCGACCGAGTAGCCGCGTGAACGCGTGCTCGCCGCTCGCCGTCGAGCGTCGAGCGTGAAGGTGGCGGGCTTCCAGGCGGCGAGCGCGCGCAGCGCGGCGTAGGCGTAGACCAGGCCGCCCTTGACGCAGCTTCGCCTCGTTGGCGATCCGGTTGGCGTCGGAGTCGAACCCGCAGCTCGCGATGCAGAGGAAGCGCTGGCCGTTGACCTCGCCGACGTCGATCTGCGATCGTCTCGCCGGCCGCGATGACGCGGCGACCGCCGCGGCGGTCGCGGTCGGGATCCCGAGCACGCGGGCGAGGTCGTTGCCGCGGCCGCCCGGGATGATCGCCCATCGGAGTCCCGGTCGCCGGCCAGCACGCCGCCGATCTGCCCGATCAGGCCGTCGCCGCTCATCACGACCGGCGGCTCGCCGGCCTCGGCGCTCGGCGGCGCCTCCTCGCACGCCGTGGTCGAGGCTCGTGGTCGCGCACGGTGCGGTACTCGATTCCGGCACGCTCGAGCTCCCGCTCGACCTCGGGCAGCAGCTTCGGGCTGCGGCCGGCCCCCGCGGACGGGTTGACGATCAGCAGCGTGCTGGGAGCGCGGGTCGCCATCGCCGTCGAGGCTACTCCGGAGCTTGCGCGCGACGAGATACGTGCCGGCGCCTGCCTCGCCGCTCTGCGAGCGTCTCGATGCCCCGCTTTCGCAGGCCGCGCGAGAGCACGCGCTCGGGCGTGTAGAAGGGCGTCGCGGCGCCGGTGCTGGTGGCGATGACACGACGTGCCCGCCGGGCCGCAGCACGCGGGCGATCTCGGCGAAGAAGGGCGGCATGTTGAGCTGCGTGACGAGGTCGAAGGACTCGTCGCTCGAAGGGAAGGCGCCCGAGTCGGCGACCTTGAAGGCGATCCGTCCCTCGGGGTCGAGGCCGACCTTGGCGCTGCGCGTGCCGCATCATCTCCTCGGAGATGTCGACGCCGCGGACCCTGGCGCGTCGGGAACTCGCGGGCGAGGAACAGGGCCGCCGTCGCCGGTGCCGGTGCCGATGTCGATCGATCCGCTCGGGCGCTGGGCTCGACCTCGAGCACGGCGGCGGCGAGCGCGGTCAGGTGCTCGACCGACCCGGCGCCGGTGCGCTCGTCCCAGCCGCCGCCGAGTCGTCGAAGAAGCGGCGCATCGGCGCGCGCAGCAGCGGCCACAGCCAGGGCGCCCGAGCGATCGTGTCGCTGAGAGCCCGGCCGAGCACCCGGACTGCGTGCGGGGGGTGCTGATCGCTGCTCGTCCCCGCGGCCATGATCGCAAGCGCGGGGCGGTCGGTCGAGCTCGTCGCGCCCGGCTTGACCGCTAGCCTGCGTGCCCGATGGGCGCCGAGCGACGATATCCGTGCCGCCTCGGCGTCCTCGCGTGGCGATCGCCGCGCTGCTCGCGGGCTGTGGAGACGACGAGACGACCACGAGCGCGGCCGGCAATCCGGTGAGCGAGGACTGTGCCGCCGCGGAGCAGCCCCAGCCGAAGCAGGTGAGCTTCAAGGCTCCCGAGCAGGTGCTCGAGCGCGGTCAGCGGGCACCGCTACCTTCACGACCAGCTGCGGCGACCTTCACGATCGAGCTCGACACGGAGACGGCGCCGCGGACCGCCAACTCGTTCGCGTTTCTCGCCGAGGAGGGCGTCTACGACGACACCGCGTTCCACCGCATCGTCACCGAGCCTTCGTGATCCAGGGCGGTGATCCGCGGGAGACGGCACCGGCGGGCCGGGCTACTCGGTAACCGAGAAGCCGCCCGACGACACCGTCCTACCCGCGGGATACGGTGGCGATGGCCAAGACCCGCGTTGAGCCTCCCGGCACCTCGGGCAGCCAGTTCTTCATCGTCGCCCAGGCCGACGCCGGGCTGCCGCCCGACTACGCGGTGCTTCGGAGAGGTCGTCGAGGGAATCGACGTCGTCGAGGCGATCGACGCGCTCGGCGACCCGGCGAGCGGTCAGACCGGGGCCGCCGACTCCCCCGTCGTGATCGAGACCGATCACGATCGAGACGGAGCTGACCCCGGATGGCGTGAAGATCGACGTCGGCTCGGCGCCCCGGAGTTCGAGCTCGCGGCGACCGGCGGAAGGACGTACCGGCTCTCCGAGCTACCTGGGCGAGTGGGTCGTGCTCGCCTTCTACCCGGGCGACTTCACCCCGGTCTGCACGAGGCAGTTCTGCTCCTACCGGGACGGCGCCGACCGTCTCGACGAGCTCCAGGCCACGGTGCTCGGGATCTCGCCGCAATCGGTGGACTCGCACGAGCGCTTCGTCGCCGAGCACGGCTGACCGTGCCGCTGCTCGCCGACCCGACCATGGACGGCGAGGCCTACGGGATCGTCGGCGCCGGCGGCCTGGTGCGCCGCTCGATCTTCATCATCGACCCCGAGCGACATCGTCCGCTACCGCCACGTCGCCCTCCTCGGCCTCCGCTACAGGGACGTCGAGCATCTCGCTGCCGCGCTCACGCTCGCGCGCGCGGCATCCTCGTGAACGCCGCGGGCTCGCTCGAGCCGGAGCCGTTCTGGCTACAGCGCGAGGGCCGATCGAATCGGCGCCGAGTCCGCGGGGGAGGGTCCGCCGATCGTGCTGGCGCACGGGCTCACGGCGCAGCGGCGCTACGTCCTGCACGGCTCGAAGGCGCTCGCCCGCGCGCGGCTTCGAGACGATCGCCTACGACGCCCGCGGTCACGGGGTGTCCGACCCGGCGCCGCCCGGGGGCGGCTACGAGTACGGCGAGCTCGCCGACGACCTGCTCGCGATGCTCGAGCTGCGCTCGCCGGATCGCCGGGTTGTCCTCGCCGGCCACTCGATGGGCGCGCACACGCTGGCCGCCGCCGCCCTGCGCGAGCCCGAGCGCGTCGCCGGGATCGTCGCCATCGGCCCGGTCTACGAGGGCGCGCCGCCCTCCGCCGAGTCGCTCGCCTACTGGGACCGGCTCGCCGCCGGCCTCGCCGAGGGCGGGATCGAGGGCTTCATCGCGGCCTACGACGAGGGTCTCGACCCGCAGTGGCGCGAGACGCTCCTGCGGCTGGCGCGACAGCGCCTCGCGCTGCACGAGCATCCCGAGGCGGTGGCGCGGGCGCTCGGCGCGGTCGCGCGGTCGCGACCCTTCGAGGAGCTCTCCGAGCTCGAGCGGCTGGAGCTGCCGGCGCTCGTGATCGCCAGCCACGACGAGGCCGACCCCGGCCATCCCTACGCGGTCGCGGAGCGCTGGGTCGAGCGGCTGCCCGAGGCGACGCTGCTGAGCGAGGAGCCGGGCTCCTCGCCGCTCGCCTGGCAGGGGGGCCGGCTCTCGCGCGAGATCGCGGCGTTCTGCGAGCGCCCCGAGATCGCCGCGCGCCTGCGCAGCTGAGCTCCGCCCTCCGGCCCAGCCGCGTGGGCCGCGCTAGAAGGCGCGCGCTCCCGACTTGAACACGGCCGCGCTCAGCGGCACCCCGGGGCGGTAGATCAGGTGCGGCGTAGGAGGGCGCCTCGAGCACGAGGACGTCGGCGCGGGCACCGGGAGCGAGGTGGCCGATGTCGTCGCGAAGCAGGGCGCGAGCGCCGCCCCGGGTCGCCGCCAGCAGGGCCTCCTCGATCGTCATCCCGAGCTCGCGGACGGCCAGCGCGATGCAGAAGGGCATCGAGGTCGTGTAGCTCGAGCCGGGGTTGGTGTTGGTCGCGATCGCGACCGCGACGCCGGCATCGATCGCGACGCGCGCGTCCGGATAGGGCTCGCGGGTGGAGAAGTCGGTCGCCGGGAAGGAAGGTGGCGACGGTGTCGCCGGCCGCGAGCGCCTCGATGTCGGTGGGGGAGAGGTGGGTGCAGTGATCGACCGAGGCCGCGCCCATCTCCACCGCCAGCGCGACGCCGTCGCCGCGGCCGAGCTGGTTGCCGTGAACGCGGAGGCCGAGGCCGGCCTCGCGGCCGGCGCGCAGCACCGCTTCGCGACTGCTCGCGATCGAAGGCGCCACGCTCACAGAACACGTCGATCCAGCGCGCGTACGGGGCGGCAGGCCCCGAGCATCTCGCCGCAGACGAGCTCGACGTACTCGTCGGCGCGCCCCGCGTACTCGGGGGCGACCAGGTGGGCGCCGAGAAAGGTGACGTCGTCGGTGAGCTCGGCGGCCAGCCGGCAGAGGCGCGCCTCGGAGTCGACGGAGAGCCCGTAGCCGGACTTGATCTCCTGGTGCGTGATCCCGGCTGCCAGGGCCTCGGCCTGCCGAGATCGGGCGAGCGCGCGCAGCTCCTCGTCGCTCGCGGCCCGGGTCGCCTCCGTGGTCACGCGATGCCGCCGGCCTCGTAGCTGCGCCCCCGCCATCCGGGCGGCGAACTCGTCGGCGCGGTCGCCCGCGAAGACCAGGTGGGTGTGGCTGTCGACGAATCCGGGGACGACGCAGCGGCCGGCGGCGTCGAAGCGCTCGTCGACCGCCACTCCGGCCGGCTCGATCGCGCTCACCCGCCCGTCCTCGATCACGAGCGCCGCGTCGCGGACGAGCCCCAGCTCGCCCTCGCCGATCGTGGGATCGTTGGTGACCAGGAGGCCGATGCCGTCGATCGCCGTGGCGCTCATCGCACCAGCTCCGCGATCGATGCGTTCGAGCTCGGCGGCGACGTCGAGCTCGGCGTGGACTCCGTCGCGGCACGATCTCTCGCCCGCGCGCTGATCACCCGGGTCGACATCGGCGGCCGAGGCCGCGAACACGGCGGCCTCGAGCGCCGTCTCGGGCGTCGTCCCGGCGAGGCGCACGCCGTCGAGGCCGACGCGTCACAAGGTCCGCCCGGCCCCCGGGCTCGATCACGCCGGCGTCGCTCCATCCGAGCGCGGCGTGGCCGTTCGCGGGTGGCGGCGCCGAGCAGCGCCGAGGCGCGCAGTCGTCCGCGCTCTCCGCTTGCCAGGCGCTCGTCGAGCTCGACGGCGCGCGCCTCCTCGAAGTGATCGATGCCGCGTGCGAGTCCGAGCCCAGCGCGAGCCTCGCTCCGGCCTCCGCCAGCGCCCGGGCAGGGCCGATTCCGTCGGCGAGGTCGCGCTCGGTCGTCGGGCAGAGACAGCAGCAACAGCGGGCGGTCCCGAGCGCCGCGATCTCGGCGGCGTCGATGTGGGTGGCGTGCACCGCGGTGAACCGCTCGCCGAGCGCCCCGGCTCGATCGAGAACTCCGGTCGGCCCGGTGCCGTAGGCCGCCCGGCAGGCCTCGTTCTCGGCCGGCTGCTCGGAGAGATGGGCGTGCAGCGGACATTCGCTCGCCGCGGCGAAGGCGGCGACCTCGCGGCAGGCATCGGGGTCGACGGCGCGGACGCTGTGGATCGCGGCGCCGATTCGCGCGCCTCGGAGCCGGACAGGTCGGCGGCGCGCTCCGCCCAGGCGGCGACGTCGGCGTCGGCGAAGCGGCGCTGGACCTCGTTCAGCGGCTGCCCGATCCCGCCGTCGAGGTAGCAGGTGTCGAGCAGGGTGATCCGGATCCCGGCCTCGCGGGCGGCGGCGATCAGCACCCGGCCGATCTCGTTCGGATCGGCGTAGGGCCTGCCGCCCGGTTGGTGGTGCAGGTAGTGGAACTCGCCGACGGCGGTGATCCCGGCCAGCGCCATCTCGGCGAAGGTCGCGCGCGCGAGCCGCAGGTAGGTGTCGGGGTCGATCCGTGCAGCGATCGCGTACATGTCCTCGCGCCAGGTCCAGAAGCTGCCCCCGCGACGCTGGACCCGGCCGCGCAGGGCGCGGTGAAAGGCGTGCGAGTGCGCGTTCGCGAACCCGGGAAGGGTGAGCCCGTCGAGGCGGCTCGTCCCGGGCGGTGGCGCCGCGACCCCCGGCTCGACCGCGGCGATCCGCTCGCCGTCGAGCTCGATCGCCACACCGGCCTCGGCGCGATCGCCGCCGAGCCAGGCCAGCTCGCACCAGTAGCCGCTCACCGCGAAGGCCTCGCGGGCGCGCTCACGATCCGACCCGCTCGACGAAGGCGGAGATCCGCTCGACGAAGGCCTCGCGGTGGAAGCGCTCGAACTGCTCCCAGGTGGTCAGCGTGCGCGGGTCGTCGACCCGATCGAGGAAGAGGATCCCATCGAGGTGGTCGACCTCGTGCTGGAAGGTGCCGGCGGTCAGCCCGCGCTTCACCTCGTCGTGCTCGACCCCCTCGCGGTCGAGATAGCGAACGCGCATGCTGACCCGGCGCTCGAGCTCCCCGCGCAGGTTCGGGACCGAGAGGCAGCCCTCGTTGATCGTCACCAGCTCGTCGTCGAGCGGCTCGATCACCGGGTTGACCAGCACGGTCAGCGGGATCGGCGGCTTGTAGGGGTAGCGCGGGTTGCCGGTCGACCTCGGCGACGGCGACCCGCACGCGCTCGCCGACCTGATTGGCGGCGAGGCCGGCGCCCGTTCGGCGGCGCGCATCGTCTCGATCATGTCGTCGATCAGGCGCTGGATCGCGGCCGAGGCCAGCTCCTGCGCGGTGAGCTCGCGCGCCGGCTCGCGGAGCACCGGATGGCCGATCTCGAGGATCTCGAGGACGCCACGGGGCCGGCTCGGGCTCCCTCGGCCATCGGCATCCGCACGCCGCGCTCGGCGGCGACCTCGATCGCGCGCTCGTAGCCGGCGTCGGCGTGGCGGATCACGCCGCATCCCGGGATCGGCGGTCAGCACCCGGTCGAGCTTCTGCGCGGCGAGCGTCGCTGCCGTCGGCGACGCAGACCATCCCCGCGTGGATCGAGCGCCCGATCCCGACCCCGCCACCGTGGTGGATGCTCACCCAGCTCGCTCCCGAGGCCGTGGTGAGCAGCGCGTTCAGCAGCGGCCAGTCGGCGATCGCGTCGGAGCCGTCGCGCATCGCCTCGGTCTCCCGGTAGGGAGAGGAGACCGAGCCGGAGTCGAGGTGATCGCGGCCGATCACGATCGGGGCGCTGAGCTCACCACTCGCGACCATCTCGTTGAAGCGCAGGCCGAGGCGGCGGCGCTCGCCGTAGCCGAGCCAGCAGATCCGCGCCGGCAGCCCCTGGAAGGCGATCCGCTCCGAGGCCATGCGGATCCAGCGCTCGAGCGCCTCGTCCTCGGGGAACTCCTCGCGAACCGCCCGGTCGGTGGCGGCGATGTCGGCCGGGTCGCCCGAGAGCGCGACCCAGCGGAACGGGCCCTTGCCCTCGCAGAACAGCGGCCGGATGTAGGCGGGAACGAAGCCGGGGTAGGCGAAGGCGTTCTCGAACCCGCCGAGCTCCGCCTCGCGCCGCAGGCTGTTGCCGTAGTCGAAGACCTCCGCGCCGGCGCCCTGGAAGCCGACCATCGCAAAGCAGTGGGCCGCCGCGGAGGCCCGCGCGCGCGTGATGTATTCGTCGGGGTCACGCTCGCGCAGCTCGTCGGCCTCGGTGAGCGAGAGCCCGGCGGGGATGTAGCCGACCAGTGGGTCGTGGGCGCTGGTCTGATCGGTGACCACGTCGGCCTCGAACCCGCGTCGCAGCAGCTCGGGGACGACCTCGGCCGCGTTCGCGCAGAGGCCGACGCTGAGCGGGCGGCGCTCCCGCTTCGCCGCGGTGCAGATCTCGATCGCGTCCTCGAGGTCGGCGGCTTCGCGATCGAGGTAGCGGGTCTCGAGCCGCCTGCGGATTCGCTCCGGATCGACCTCGATGCAGAGCGCGACGCCGTCATTCATGGTCACCGCGAGCGGCTGGGCGCCGCCCATCCCGCCGAGGCCCGCGGTCAGGGTGATCGTCCCCGCCAGCGATCCGCCGAAGCGGCGCCTGGCGATCTCGGCGAAGCACTCGTAGGTCCCCTGGACGATCCCCTGGCTGCCGATGTAGATCCACGAGCCCGCGGTCATCTGCCCGTACATGGTGAGCCCGAGCTGCTCGAGCTTTCGAAACTCCTCCCAGCTCGCCCACTCGCCGACCAGGTTCGAGTTCGCGATCAGCACCCGAGGCGACCACTCGTGGGTCCGGAAGACGCCCACCGGCTTGCCCGACTGCACGAGCAGGGTCTCGTCGTCGCCGAGGCGGCCGAGCTCGCGGACGATCGCGTCGAAAGCATCCCAAGAGCGCGCGGCGCGGCCGGTGCCGCCGTAGACGACGAGGTCGTCGGGGCGCTCGGCCACCTCGGGGTCGAGGTTGTTCATCAGCATCCGCATCGCCGCTTCCTGCCCCCAGCCGCGGCAGCTCAGCTCGGAGCCCCGCGGCGCGCGCACCACGCGCGGGCCGCTCATCGCAGCCCCCCGATCGCGCCCTCGACCGCGGTCAGCAGCGACTCGTCGGCGAGCGCGCCCTCGACCGCGGCCAGCTCCGGGGCGAGCCAGCGGTCGGGCCCGGGGCCGGGGACGCGCTCGCGCAGCCCGGCGAGAGCGGCGCCGGTTCCGCGAGCGGGGGCGAGCGGCGCGCGCAGCTCGATCCCCCGGCAGGCGCAGCTGAGCTCGATCGCGAGGATCCGTCGCAGGTTCGCGACCGCGGCGCGGAGCTTTCGCGCCGCCCCCCAACCCATCGAGACGTGGTCCTCCTGCATCGCGCTGGTCGGCAGCGAGTCGGTCGAGGCGGGCACCGCGAGCCGGCGGTTCTCGGCCACCATCGCCGCCTGGGTGTAGTGGGCGATCATCATCCCCGAATCGACCCCGGCGTCGGGCGCGAGAAAGGGGGGAGGCCGTGCGAGCGCCCCACGTCGAGAAGGCGATCGGTGCGCCGCTCGCTGATCGCTCCGAGCTCGGCGGCGGCGATCGCGAGGAAGTCACAGCCGAAGGCGACCGGGGCGCCGTGGAAGTTGCCGCACGATTCGACCCGGCCGTCGGGCAGAACCATCGGGTTGTCGATCGCGGCGCCGAGCTCGGCCTCGGCGACGCGCTCGACGTGGCTTCGCGTGTCGCGCGCGGCGCCGTGGACCTGCGGCGTGCAGCGGATCGAGTACGCGTCCTGAACGCGCGGGTCGTCCTCGCGGTGGCTGGCGACGATCTCCGAGCCCTCGAGCAGTCGGCGCAGGTTCGCCGCGCTCTCGGCCTGGCCGGGCTGGGGGCGGAGCGCGAGAAGGTCGGCGGCGAACGCCCGATCGGTGCCGAGGAGCGCCTCGGTGCTGGCCGCGGCCGCGATGTCCGCGATCCGAAGCAGCCCCTCGAGGTCGGCGAGCGCGAGGACCAGCATGCCGAGGATCCCGTCGGTGCCGTTGATCAGCGCCAGCCCCTCCTTCGCCTCGAGGACGGGTGGCTCGATGCCGGCCCTGTGGAGCGCGGGCGCCGCCGGGGTCGGCTCGCCGTCCTCTCCGAGCACCTCGCCCTCGCCGAGCATCGCAAGCGCGCAATGGGCGAGCGGGGCGAGGTCGCCGCTGGCGCCGAGCGAGCCGTGCTCAGGGACGACCGGATCGATCCCGGCGTCGAGCATCGCCAGCATCGTCTCGGCAAGCAGCGGGCGGGCGCCCGAGCGGCCCATCGCCAGCGAGCGTGCGCGCAGGAAGAGCATCGCCCGGACGACCTCGCGCTCGACCGGCGGGCCCATCCCGGCGGCGTGCGAGCGGATCAGGGCGCGCTGAAGCTCGACCCGCCGCTCGGCGGGGATCGTCGTGTGCGCCAGGGATCCGAAGCCGGTCGAGATCCCATATGCCGGCTCGTCGGAATCGACCACGGCGGCGACCACGGCGGCGGTCCTCTCCATCTCCTCGCGCGCCGCCTCGCCCAGCCGGGCCGAAGCTCCGCGGCGAGCGACCGCGACCACCTCGCCGGCGCTGGCGCCGGCTGGTCGGAGCTCGATCGTGGTCTCGGCGCTCACCCTCTGCCTCGTGGCCGAGCATATCCATGCGGTGCGGGCTCGGAGAGCCGCTCAGGGCTGTCATCTGACTGCCACGGGCCGGGCGGGCGCAGGCCGCCTGCTCCCTATGATCCGAGCGGTGATCGACGACGGCGAAGCGGTTCACTACAGCGCGGTCGAGCGCGGAACGGCGGTCTTCGCCGCCGACGGTGAGCTGGTCGGCAAGATCGAACAGGTCGTCGACAACTATCGCGAGCACATCCTCGACGGGTTCGTGATCGAGACCGATCGCGGCGACCTGCGCTTCGTCGACGGCCCCGAGGTCGCCCGCACCGCCGAGCGCGGCATCACGCTGACGATCGGGGCCGCCGAGGTCGAGAAGCTGCCGCCGCCGGAGAAGGGCGCCGGCTCGTTTCGGGCCAACGTCCGCGGCGGTCGAGCCGCTCGCCTCTTCAGGCGCGGCTGGAAGCGCGACTGAGCGGATTAGCGGCGAGCGGGCACGGGTATTCTGAGCGCCGTGGAGTCCGACCCCAGCGTCGAGTTCGCGCTGCCGGCACGAATCGAGAACGTGGCGTTGATCCGCCACGCGCTCTCCGGCCTGGCGGAGACGCTCGGAATGGAGGCCGGTGAGGTCGCGGACCTGAAGACGGTCGTCACCGAGGCCTGCACGAACGTGGTCTCCCACGCCTACGAGCCCGATCAGACCGGCGAGCTCATCGTGAGCGCCGGCGTCGCAGGCAACAACATGGTCATCCGGGTCCGTGACTTCGGCCGCGGGATCAGGCCGCTCGCCGATGTCGAGCGGCGCAGCCTGCGACTCGGCCTGCCGCTGATCGCCGCGCTCACCGACGGCCTCGAGGTGGGAACCAGCCCGGGCGGAGGGACGACGCTGACCATGCGGCTGAAGATGGGCACGCACGCGAACGGCGACGGGGCTCGGCCGGTTCGCGAGAGCGCGTCCGAGACGCGGATCGAGATCGACGCCGGCGCGGTGCTGGCGCCGGTCCTCTCCAGGGTGATCTCGATGTTCGCCACCCGTGCCGACTTCTCGGTGGACCGCCTCGCCGACGTCGTCCTGCTCAGCGACGCGATCTCGGCCGGCAGCCCGGATCGCTTCCCGCGCGGCAGGGCGACCCTGCATGTCGCCGAGCGCACCGGCGGCTTCGAGGTGCGGATCGGGCCGCTCAACTCCGACGGCGCCCAGCGGCTGCTCGACGGAATGCGGATACCGGAGCTCGACGCGTCGCTCGAGACGCTGGCCGAAGAGGTCCGAATCGATCGCGACGGCGAGGACGAGTTCGTCGTCATGCGGATCGACGGAGCCGCCTGAGCTCAGTCCTCGTCGCGGAGCTGCGCCGCCTCGCGGAGCTTGTCGAGGGCTCGGCGGAGGATCCGCGAGACGTGCATCTGCGAGTAGCCGACCCGCTCGGCGATCTTCGACTGGGTGAGGTCCTCCTCGAAGCGGAGTCGCAGCACCTCGCGCTCGGTCTCGTCGAGGATCTCGGCCCCGGCCTCGATCGCCTCGCGGTCCTCGACCAGCTCATATCCGGGATCGTCGCTGCCGATCCGATCTCCCATCGAGGATTCCTCGCCGGCCTCCGAGGCGGGAGACGGCTGGTCGAGCGACATCGTCCTGCGCGCGAGGCTGGCCTCGAATGACTCGAGCACGTCCGCCTCGGAGAGCTCGGAGAGCTCGGCGATCTCGGCGACGGTGGGGGAGCGCTCGAGATCGCTGTTGAGCTTCGCGATCGCGTCCTCGACGGCGCGAATTCGCTCCTGCAGCCCGCGCGGCACCCGCAGCGTCCAGACCCGGTCGCGAAAGTGGCGGCGCAGCTCGCCGAGGATCGTCGGCCCCGCGAAGGCGGTGAACGGAACGCCCCGAGCGGGATCGAAACGCTCGAGCGCGGCGACGAGGCCGAGGCTCGCGACCTGGACGAGGTCCTCGGTCGGCTCGACGCCGCCCGAGTAGCGCATCGCAAGGCTGCGCGCGAACGGCATGAACCGGCGCACCACCTCCTCGCGGGCCGCCCGATCGCCGCTGCGGGCGTACTCGGCGAGGAGCTCGTTCTCGGCGGTCAACGCCTGCTCGGGACCCGCCGGAGCGGGCCGCTCACCGCGCGCAGCGCGGCGCTGATCTCGTCGCTCTCCGCTCACCGGTCAGCCGTCGAGCAGCCTTCCCAAAGGTATGTCACAGATCCCCGCCGTCCATTCCGGTTGAAGATATAGCGAGGGCCCGGGTGGGGGGAGACCCGGGCCCTCGACGAAACCCAAGGCCGTGTGGCACAAGGGCTTTTGTTTCGGTACCCCAGGCCGAAATGGGTAAACCACCCTTGGTAGTGGCTTTGCGCCGACTCGCACTTGTTTACACGCATCCTGCGACCGCGGACGGCCAGCCCTCGGGGAGGACGAGCGGATCGGGGGGCAACTCACCCGGGTCGAACCGCTCCAGCAGCGTGTCCAGGCTCGGCCGCTCGCCGGGCTCGAGCAGGCCCATCGAGCGGCCGAGGAATCCAAGCAGCGCCTCGTCGCCCCAGCCAAGCGCGACCAGCGAGGCGCGGGTCACCGAGCCGTGGCGCTTCGCCAGCCGCTGGCGGTCGGCGCCGAGCACGAGCGGCACGTGGGAGAAGCGCGGTCGCCCGAGCCCGAGCAGGTCGTAGAGCAGAGCCTGGTCGGCTGTCGAGGCGAGCAGGTCCTCGCCGCGGACAACCTCGGCGATCGCCTGATCGGCGTCATCGACCACGACCGCGAGGTTGTATGCGAACACGCCGTCACGCCGCACGAGGACGAGGTCGTCGACCGGCCGAGAGAAGCGGCCGTGGCGGCGGTCCTCAACCGTGACCGAGGCGCCCTCGGCGCGCAGCCGCAGGGCGAAGGGGTCGCCGGCCGCGGCCCGCCGATCGGCCTCGAGCGCGCCGAGCCCTCGACAGGTGCCCGGGTAGTGGCCGCCCGGGTCGCCGTGGTGGGCCGAGGCCGCCTCGCGGACCTCGCGGCGGGTGCAGAAGCAGCGGAAGACGCGCTCCTCGGCCCTGAGTCGGCCGAGCGCGGCGCGATAGAGCGCGGCGCGGCGCGACTGGCGGACCGGCTCTCGATCGGACTCGAGCCCGATTGCACGGAGGTCGGCGAGCTGATCGCCGACGAAGCGCTCGCGGACGCGGCCGACGTCGAGATCCTCGATCCGGATCAGGAAGCGCTCGCCGGCGCGACGCGCGTGGAGCCACGCCAGCAGGGCGGTGCGCAGGTTGCCGATGTGGAGCTCGCCGGTGGGCGAGGGCGCAAACCGGCCGGCGGGGGCGGGGCGGTCGTTATGTAAACCGGAGGGCTCACGCCGGGGCGAGCCGTCGAGCGGGTCTCTCACGCGGGCAAAGATAGCCCGCGGCGCACCGCGCAATCCAAGGCTGAAGAATCCGCAGGGTGACGGATCGAGCCGAACACTCACACGTCGGCCACACCCACGGAGCGAGCGCCGACGCCGATCGGGTGAAGCTGCTCCAGGCGCTGGCGCTGATCGTCGGGTTCATGATCGTCGAGGTCGTCGTCGCCGTGCTGATTGGCTCGCTGGCGCTGCTCTCCGACGCCGCTCACATGCTCAGCGACGCCCTCGCGCTGGCGGTCTCGATCACCGCGCTACGGCTGGCCGAGCGCCCGGCGAGGGGGGCGATGACGTTCGGCTTCAAGCGCGTCGAGATCCTCTCGGCGCAGTTCAACGGCGCCACCCTGCTCGTGCTCGCCCTGGTCATCATCTACGAGGGGATCGGCCGCCTGATCGACCCGCCCGAGGTCGAGGGCGGGATCCTCTTCGCGGTGGCGATCGCCGGGATCTTCGTCAACCTGCTCGCCACCTACACGCTCTCGAAGGCCAACCGGCGCTCGCTCAACGTCGAGGGCTCCTTCCAGCACCTGCTCACCGATCTGATCGCGTTCGTCTTCACCGCGATCGCCGGCCTGATCATCGTCACCACCGGCTTCGCCGCGGCCGACGGGATCGCAGCGCTACTGATCGCCGCGATCATGCTGCGCTCGGCCTACGGGCTCCTCAGGGACTCCGGCCGGGTCTTCCTCGAGGCCGCCCCCAGGGGCCTCGACCCGCAGGCGATCGGACGCACCCTGGTCGAGTGCCCGGGCGTTGTCGAGGTCCACGACCTGCATGTCTGGGAGGTCACCTCAGGGTTTCCAGCCCTCTCCGCGCACGTCCTCGTCGGCGCGGAGTCCGACTGCCACGAGATTCGCCGCCGGTTGGAGGATCGGCTCCGCGAGGGATTCGGCCTCGAGCACACGACGCTGCAGGTCGACCACGAGGTCAACGAGCTGCTCCAGGTCGAGATCCCCGAGCGGCCGGGCTGAGGCGGGGCCCCGAGGGGCTGGATGAGGCTCGGCCGGTCCCGCCCGCGGTCGATCGCCGACCCGGACGGGACCTGCCGAAATGGCTAGCCGTCGGTGTCGGCCGCCTTGTCGACAACCTCGGAGGGGTCGTCGTCGCCGGCGGCCGCGCCGCCGGGCCCGCCGGAGGTCGCGCCACCGGTGCTCTCGACGGTGTTGGCGTCCTGATCCTCGCCGGCACCGCCGCCGATCTTGCCTTCGATCGCGTCCTCGCGGCCCTCGCCATGAGCGTGCAGCGGCGACTCGGGAATCGTGTCCTCGTCGGCCTTCACTTCGTCTCTCTCGTCGGGCATGCGCTCCTCCTCGCGTTGGGTGAGGGGCGTCTACCCGCTGATCGGGCGCGTACCACGTGAGGTGGGTTTACATAACGAGGCTTATCGAGCGCAGGGTCCGTGCGTGGGCCCATTCGGCCCCGCGCGCTCCCGGCACCCGGCCCCCAAGGGCTCCCTGGGGCTCGATCGGCCCGTAGAAGGCCGTCGTCGAAGGTGAACCGGGTCAGGACGCCGTGCTCGAGCTTGCGGGCGCGTCTTCCCCGAGGCCGCGCCGAAGGGCCTGCGCCGGCCCGCCCTTGCGCGCTCGAGCCGCACATGCGAACGTGTGTTCGTGCGCTCCGCGGCGACCATCCTGCACGCCGACGCCGACGCCTTCTACGCCTCGGTCGAGCAGCGCGACGACCCCGCGCTTCGCGGCCGCCCGGTGATCGTCGGCCCCGGCGTCGTCATGGCGGCCAGCTACGAGGCCCGCGCCCACGGGGTCCGCGGCGGGATGGGCGCGGGCGCGGCGCGGCGGCTCTGCCCGGAGGCGGTCTTCGTCAGCCCCCGGTTCGCCGCCTACGTGGAGGCGAGCAGGCAGCTCTTCGCCGTCTTCGAGCGCTTCTCCCCCGTGGTCGAGCCGCTCTCGATCGAGGAGGCCTTCCTCGACGTCGGCGGGCTCGAGCGGATCTGCGGGCCGCCGCCGCGGATCGCCGCCCGCCTGCGCCGCGAGGTCCGCGAGCGGGTCGGCCTGCCGCTCAGCGTCGGGATCGCCAGTACCAAGGTGCTGGCGAAGATCGCCAGCCGGGCTGCCAAGCCCGACGGCATGCTGCTGGTCGAGCCCGGGCGCGAGCTCGAGTTCCTCCACCCGCTCGCGGTCGAGCGTCTCTGGGGCGTCGGCGCCGCGACCGCCGAGAGGCTCCGCGCCGAGGGGATCACCACGGTCGGGCGGATCGCCGAGCTCCCCGCCGCGGCGCTGATCGCGATCCTCGGCCCGGCCGCGGGCCGCCACCTGCACGCGGTCGCCAACAACCGCGATCCGCGCCCGGTGAGGCGCCGGCGCTCGCGGCGCAGCTTCGGCGCCCAGGCCGCGCTCGGGCGCGGCCCGCGTAGCCGCGCGGAGCTCGAGCTGACCCTCGCCTCGCTCGTCGATCGCATCGGCAGGCGGATGCGTGCCGCCGGGCGGGTCGGGCGCACGGTGATCCTGAGGATGCGCTTCGCCGACTACGCCCGGGCGAGCCGCTCGCGAACGCTCGCCGGGGCGACCGCGGCCACCGCGCCGATCCTCGCCACCGCGCGCTCGCTGCTCGCCGCGGCGATGCCGACGATCGAGCGCCGCGGGATCACCCTGCTCGGGATCGCGCTCACCGGGCTCGACTCGGCGATCGGCGTGCAGCTCGAGCTGCCGCTCGAGCGGCGCCGCGCCTCCGCGCTCGAGGAGGCCCTCGACGAGGTCCGCGAGCGCTTCGGCGCCGAGGCGATCACCCGCGCGGCGCTGCTCGGGCGCGATCCGCGCTTCTCCGCCTACCTGCTGGAGTAGATCCCGCGCTCGACCCGGGCGCCGCTAGGCTCGCGGATCATGCGAGAGGTGGCGCTGCCCGACTGGCCGGACGCGCTCGAGCGGGCGAGCTTCGCGGCCTGCCTGGCGAGCGTCCTCGAGCTCTCGATCGAGGAGCTGCCCGAGGAGCTTCGCGGCGGCGCCGCGTACGGCGGCGTGCGCCGCTGGCTCGGCGGGCACGGGCTGGGCCTGATCGAGGTGGCCGACGCCGCGCGCTTCGAATGGGCCGGGCCATGGCTGGCGCAGGTGCGCGCGAGCGACCCCGAGCGCCGCGGCAGCGTGGTCATGTACGGGATCCCTCCTGGCGTCGCCTGGGACCCCGCGGGGATCACCGCGGCCGGGGAGTGGACCGTCGAGAGCGGCTTCGCCCTGGCGGCGCTCGACGTCGCCCAGGCACGACCGGCCTCCTCCCCCACGCCGGCGAGCCCCGGAGTGCTGAGCGCGATCGTGATCGCGCCGAGCGCCGGGGCGCCGGTCGAGACGCCCGCGAGCGCCACGGCGCTGGCGGGCCGCGGGCTCGAGGGCGACCGCCACGCCGAGGGCACCGGCACCTTCGAGTCCGGGGTCCCCGGCAGCGCCCTGACGCTGATCGAGGCCGAGGTCTGCGAGTCCTTCGAGCCCCCGCTGGGGCCCGATGAGCACCGTCGCAACCTGATTACCCGCGGGATCGATCTCAACGGGCTCGTCGGGCGCGAGTTCACCGTCGGCGAGGTGCGCTGCCGCGGGATGCGCCTCTGCGAGCCCTGCCGGGTGGTCGACGGCTACGCCCACCGCCCGGTCCTGCGCGCGCTCGTCCACCGCGGCGGCCTGCGGGCTGACATTCTCGCCGACGGGGTATTGAGGGTCGGTGACCCGGTGACCGCCACTCAACCGAAGGGAGCGTCGTGAGCAAGCTGGTCGTCTCGCAGTTCATCACCATCGACGGGGTCGTCGAGGACCCCGGCGGATCCGAGGAGTTCGAGCACGGCGGGTGGGCGTTCGACTTCGAGCGAGGCGAGGAGGGCGACAGGTTCAAGCTCGACGAGGTGATGGGAAGCGGGGCGCTGCTGCTCGGCCGGGTCACCTTCGAGGGCTTCGCCGCCGCCTGGCCCTCGCGCGAGGGCGAGTTCGCCGACAAGTTCAACACGATGCCGAAGTACGTCGTCTCGGGCACTCTCGCCGATCCCGAGTGGAACAACTCGACCGTGATCGCCGACGACGTCGCCGCCGAGATCGCGAGGCTGCGCGAGCAGCCCGGCGACGACATCCTCGTCAACGGCAGCGTCCAGCTGGTGCGGACGCTGGTCGAGAACGACCTCGTCGACGAGTACCGGCTGATGGTCTTCCCGGTCGTCCTCGGCTCCGGCAAGCGGCTCTTCGGCGAGCTCGGCTCGAAGGCGACCCTCCGGCTCACCGACTCCAAGCCGGTCGGCGGCGACGGCGTGATCGTGCTCACCTACGAGCCGGTGCGCGAGGCGGGCGCGTAGCGGGGGGCGCGGGCCCCGGGGCCTACTTCGGCAGGCAGACCGCCTGCGCGGTCAGGGTGTCGCCGGGGATCGAGCTGCGGCCCTGGACGCTGAAGCGCCGCGGCGGCCCGTTCAGGCGTGCTCCGGTCGGCCCGGCGCCCGCGATCTCGTGAACCGCGCTCCCTATTCCCCAGAGATAGCCACCGGAGACGTACTGCTCCCTGCGGTGGCAGCGGGCGATCGCGAACGCCGCACCTCCCGAGTTGGCCACTCCCTTGTCCTCCCGGATCACGAACTGCGCCAGCTCCTTCGCCCCGGTGTCGTCGCGGGCGGCGACGGCGGTGCCGCCGAGCGCGACCAGCAGGGCCAGATAGGCGACGATCGTCGCGTGGCTCGGCCTTCCGATCCTCATCCGCTGCCTCCTCCCCGGCCGCTCACCGGGCCTCGACGATCACTTGCCTCGGCCGCGTCACCGTGCCCAGGTACGGCCAGTCGGCCTCTCCGTGGATCTTCAGCCGGAACTTGTATCGGACGTCGCGCTCGTAGGCCCTGCTGAAGCGGTAGCGGAAGGCGAACCGCCCGCTGGCGCGGCTGCGGAAGTCCTCCTTGACCGTGATCCACTTCGCCTTGTTGCCGAGCTTCACCTGGACCGAGAGCTGCTTGCCGCGGCTCGGGATCTTCGCGTCGCGGTGGCGGACGCGGCCGACGAAGCGCACCTCCTCGCCCTCGCGGACCCGCCTTCGCACCGGGGCGAACGCGGCCCTGCTGCGCACCGAGAGCACCCCGGCGCGATCACGGGCCGGAAGGTAGCGCGAGCTGCCCGCGTACAGGGCGCGCAGCTTGCCCGAGGGGCCGGCGGGAATGGTGAGGCGCCAGCGCCCGTCCGCGTCGGTCCTCGCCGCTCCGTCCCGTCGCGGGTAGAGGGCGCCCCGGCGCATCTCCTCGACGACGACGATCTCCTCGCCGGCCAGCGGCCGGCCGCCCGGGCCGAGCAGTCGTCCCTCTGCCTTCACGGCCTTGCCGTAGTGGACCCTCTGGGCGTCGCCGCCGCCCGCTCCGAGGTTCGCCTCGAGGGTGACCGGCGCCCGCAAGGGGAAGCTCAGCACCATCGGCTCGCCGTTGGCGCGCTTGTTGGTCGCCGCCTCGTTGCCGGCGACGTCGCGCGCGGCGAGCCGGAACTCGTACTCGCCCGGGGGATACGCCACGCTGTTCACCCGCGCGCTCACCTCGGAGCCCGCGCGACGGGTAGCGAGCGGCTGGTAGGGGGCGTCGGAGCCGACGGCGCGCAGGCCGAGCTCGTAGAGGGCGATGCCCGAGTGCCGGTCGGCCACCGAGGCGCGGATCCGGTCGGGGTCCTCGGGGTCCTCGGAGTTGGCGAAGGCGAGCTCGGGCGGCGCGTTGTCCACCATCACCGTCCGCCGGACGATGGTCGGGTCGAGCGGGTAGTTGCGCCCGCCGAAGCTGAGCAGGTTGGCCCCGTCGACGAACGGCGCCCGCGTCGTGTCGACCGCGAGCGCGACCGTGCTCTCGGTCGAGCAGGGGGTCGGAACGGTCGCGTAGGGGTGGCTGAGGCTGCCCGCGCAGGAGAGGTCGGAGCCGTCGGCGAGATGCGTACCGTTGACGTTCAGGCCGAACTCCCACAGCCCGCTCTCGCCGTCGCGCATCGTCGCGCTGACGTCCTTGGTGCCGCGCACCCACGCCCCGTCCGAGAGCAGCGAGCTCGGGTTGAGGTCGATCGCGGGCGGGCTCAGGTCGTCGAGCGTGACGACGACCTCGCGGGCGAAGGCGTGGGCGCGCTCGCTCTGCGGGCAGTTGCCGGCCTTGTCGCAGAAGACGCGCAGCTCGACCGCACGGGCGCCGAGCGCGCCGCGCGAGAACGGTTTGAAGCCGCCGGGCTCGTTCGGCGCCTGAAAGACGGTGACGCTCGGGGACCCGGGGGTGTGGACGCCGATCGTCGCCAGGTGCCCGTCGGCGCTGCGCGCGTCGAGGGCCATCTGGACCGACCTGATCAGGGTGCCGGGCGGCGCGTTCCAGGTCACCGAGGCCCCCTTGCCGGCACCGCTCGGTTGGTCTGTGTTCCGGATGCGCCAAGACCAGTCAGGGCCAGGCGCTTCACAAGCAGGATCGACAGTGAAGCCTCGATCCTGGAAGAAGAACATTCCCGCCTCCGCCCCCGTCCGGTCGAAGCTCGAGCAGTTGAGCCATGCGTAGTTGCCGGCCTCGGCACGGGCCGGCACGGCGACAGGAGCCACGAGGAGCGCGAGCAGCGCCAGGCTCCGCCGGTGTCGCGATCGTGTTCCGCTGCTTCCCATCCTCTCGCCTCCTTGGCTCTCGCGCGTCGGGGCGCGTCATCTCACGCCCCACGCGCTACAAGCCCGGCGTCCCCTCCCGCGCCCCTCCCTTCACTCGCGTATCGGCTCGCACAAGCGGGGATTACCCGCCCGGCTCGCTTTCGACTCACGAACCGGTGAAGAGCGCCAGCCCGGACCCGCGCGGCGCTCGGCTACGCGGAGCTCTTGGCCTCTTCGCCCACCGGCAGCGCCCCGCTGGCGAGCGCGGCGTTGATCGCGTAGGCGGCGCGCGAGCCCGCCGCGGCGGCGAGCACGACCGCCTGCTTGTCGGTGGTCGCGTCGCCGGCGGCGAAGACCCCGGGAACGCTCGTGCGGCGCTCCTCGTCGATCACCACCGCACCGGACTCGTCGAGCTCGCAGCCGAGCTGCGCGGCCAGCGGGCTGAGCGTGAAGCTTGGGACGAAGAAGAGCCCGGTGCGGGCGTCGGCCGAGCCGTCGGCGAAGACGACGCGGGCCAGGCTGCCGCCCTCGGCCTCGAGGCGGGCCACCGCGTCCTCGCGGATCGCCACGCCCGCCGCGCGCAGGCGCTCGGCCTCGTCGGGGTCGAGATCGGAGCCGTCGGTGAGCAGGACGACGTCGTCGCTGAGTGAGGTCACGACAAGCGCCAGATGCGCCGCCCCGGTGCCGTAGACGGCGAGCGGCTGGTCGCGCACCTCCCAGCCGTGGCAGTAGGGGCAGTGGTAGGCGCCCTTCGCCCAGACCTGCGCCATGCCCTCGATCGGCGGCGGCTCGTAGCGCGCCCCCGTGGCCAGGAGCAGCACCCCGGCCTCGCTCGTCGTCTCGCCGGAGCGGACGCTGAACCCCGCGGGCGCCGCCATCGCCTCATCGACGGTGGCCATCCGCACGCTGACGCTCTCGTAGGGGCGGAGTTGCTCGCGGCCGATCCGGCGCAGCTCGAGCGGTGGCGTGCCGTCGTGGCCGAGGAAGCCGTGGACGGCGTCGCTGACGCCGTGCGCCGGGTCGTCGGCGTCGAGCAGCAGGACCCGGCGGCGCATCCGCCCGAGGACCAGCGCGGCGGCGAGGCCGGCGGGCCCACCGCCGACGATCGCGACGTCGAACCTGGAGTCGTCCGCTGCGGCCATCGGCCGAAAGTCTGACAACACTCACGCCCGGCGGGGACGGGGCTCGGCCGCAGGCCCGTCAGCGCTCGAGCGCCGCGGGGAGCTCGCCTCGCCCGGCGATCTCGAGCTTCTGGTAGCAGTGGCGCAGGTGCGTCTCGACGGTCTTCGAGGTGACGAAGAGCGACTGGGCGATCTCGCGGTTGGTCATCCCGCTCGCGGCGAGCTCGGCGACGCGTCGCTCCGATGGGGTGAGCGACTCGGCGCCGCTCAGCAGCAGGCTGCGCGGCCGGGCACCGCTCGCGGCGAGCTCGACCTGCGCCCGTTCCTCGAGCGCCGTCGCGCCGCAGCGATGGGCGATCTCGATCGCCTCGCGGAGCGGCTCGCGCGATGCCTTGCGCTCCTTCGCTCGCCGGAGCGCCGCGCCGAGATCGGCGAGGGCGCGAGCGTGATCGAGGCGGAAGTCACCGCCGGCGAGCGTCTCGGCCGCCTCGCGCAGGGCGTCGATCCCCGCTCCCGCGTCGACCAGGCCGCGCACCCGGAGGGCCTCGCCGACGAGCCGCGGGTTCTCGATCTCGCGCGCCCAGCGCTCCTCCTCCTCCGCGCTCGCGGCGGCCTCGTCGATTCGGCCGAGCGCGAACAGCGCCGGCGCGCGGTGCAGCCGCGCCGGGAGGAGATCGGGGCCGAGCAGGCCGACGCCGCGAAACGCGGCCGCGGCGCCGGATATGTCGGCAAGGGCGTCCTCGGCGCGACCCTGGGCGAGCAGGAGCTTCGCCCGCGTGAGCCAGGCGAAGCCGATCGGCCAGCCGACGGGCGGCTCGCCCATCACCCCTCTCTCGGCGAGCATCGCCTCGGCGCCCGCGGCGTCGCCGCGCTCGAGCGCGATCGCCGCGCGCAGGCCGGCCAGAGAGCCGCGGACCATCGGAACTCCGTCGCAGAGCCGATATCCCTCCTCGCAGTCGCTCGCCGCGGCGACGATCTCGCCGCGGCTCAGATGGATCGAGGCGGCGGTGGCGAGCTGAGAGGTGAGCCCGAAGAGCGACGCCCGGCGCCGCATCGCCTCGACCCCGACATCGGCCGCCTTCACGGCGCGGTCGGTGTCGCCGCAGATCGCCAGCGCGGTCGCCGCGAAGCCGAGTGGGCGCCCGCGCTCGGCCGCCTCGCGCACTCCGGTCTCGTCGGCGAGCGCGAGCAGCGCGTGCTCGCGCGCCTCGGCCGCCCTCGTCCGGCCGAGGGCGCCGCCGAGGGCGAGCGACTGGTGCGCCAGGCGGCGCTCGAGCGACCCCCCGTCGATTTCCCGAGCGGCCTCCTGGAGGCGCTCATAGGGCGCGCCGAACCCATCCTCGTACCCGCCCGCGACGGCCCGCACGAGGGACGCGAGAAGCGCCAGCCGGGTCTCCCCCACTTCGCCGTTGAACTCCCCGATCGACTCCTCCATCAGCGCGACGTACTCGTCCATCCGCCCGCGGATCATCAGCGAGGGTCCGACCTCCTCGGCCACCCAGGCGCGGAACTCGCGCTCCTGCGAGGCCTCGCGGGCGCGCTTCAGCCACTCGATCCCCTCCTCCTCGCCGGCCCGGATGAGCGCCGAGCCGAGCAGGCGCATCAGCTCGGTCCGCTCGGGATCGGCCAGCGGCTCGCGGAGGGCGCGGCGCACGAACGCGCTCGCCGACTCGGGGGCGCCCATGCCGAGCGCCTGCTCGGCAGCGGCGCGCAGGCTGCGAGCGACCCACTCTCCCTCCGCCGCCTCCGTCTGCACCAGGTGGGCGGCGACGACCCCCGGGTCGCCGCCTTCGGCGTGGTGGGAGCGGGCCGCCGCGCCGTGCAGGTGCTGGCGCTGCGGCTCGCTGAGCGCCGCCTCGACCGCGCTTCGCAGCAGCGGGTGGGTGAAGCAAAGCGGGCTGCCGTCGTCGAGAACCCCGGCCTCGACCAGGGCGTGCGCGGTCCCCGCGGCGACGTCGGCCGCGACATCGGCGGTCGCGGCGGCCCGGCGCAGGCTCGCGTGGGGCTCGAGGATCGCGACCGCGCGCGCGAGCGCCGATGCCTCGGGCCCGAGGCGATCGATCCGCGCCAGCAGCCGCTCCGCGAGGCCGTCCACGCCGATCCGAGCGACCCGGGCCGAGTGCGCGTCGACCGGCTCGATCCGCTCGTGACGCAGCGCCTGGCAGAGCTCGGCGAGCAGCAGCGGGTTGCCGCCGGTGGCGTGGTGGCAGGCGCCGCAGAAGGCCGGCTCGGCGGCGGGGCTGATGCGCTCGCGCAGGTAGCTCACCGTGGCGTCGAGCGAGAGCGGGCTCGGGCGGAGCCGGCGGGTCGACTGCTCGGCGCGGATCGCTCGCAGCAGCTCCTCGGGGGCGTCGGGCTCGCCCGTTCGCACCGTCGCGATCGCGACGACCGGCAGCTCGCCGATTCGGCCGGCGAGGAAGTGCAGGAAGCGAAGCGAGGGGAGGTCGGCCCACTGGGCGTCATCGACGGCGAGCAGCAGCGGCTGGGTCAGGGCGAGGTTGGCGCACAGCCAGTAGAGCCCGTGGAGGGGCGCGTAGCCACCCCCGCCGTCGGCCTCGTCGCGCTCCAGATCGGGAACGTCGAGCAGGGTCCCGGCCAGCGCGGCCGCGCCGAGGAGCGCCTCGGCCCGCATCCCGGGGTCGAGCTCGGCGAGCCGCGCCTCGAAGAGCTGGCGCACGACGCCGTAGGCGTAACCGCGCTCGAGCTCCGAGGCTCGTGCGGAGAGCGCGGTGAGGCCCCGATCCACCCCGGTCCGCCGCGCGGCATGGAGCAGCTCGGTCTTGCCGACCCCCGCGTCGCCTTCGATCAGCAGCACCGAGCCGCTGCCCGCCAGGGCCGCATCGAGCGCGGCCGTGATCGACTCGAGGTCTATGGAGCGTTCGAGCAGCACCGTGGCCCCGGCATCGCCAAAGACGCTATGCGATCAGTCGGGCGCCGACAAGACGCCGATCGCCCGCAGCGCCTCGGCGGGGGTCTCGAACGGCTCCCAGGAGCGGATCAGGCCGTCCTCGATCCCCCACACGGCGGCGCACTCGACCCGCTCGGCGAGCTCGCCGCTCTCCCTCCAGGTGAAGGCGAGCCGCCCGAGCCAGACGACCTCGCTCTCCGTCGCCAGCAGCCGGCCCTCCTCGACCTGGAGCTCGAGGTGGTCGAACGGCTTGCTCAGCCACCCCTGGGCCTCGCGGCGCCCGCGGCGGATGCCGCGCCGGGTGCGCAGCTCGACGTCCTCGGAGAGCACGGCGAGGAAGTCGTCGAGATCGCGCCGGTTGAACGCGTCCATGAACGAGCGCGCCAGCCCGACGTTGCGAGCGTACGCGGCGCTCACCGCAGCCTCAGCCCGCGATCGGCGGGCCTTGCGAGTTGGAGATCGCTGAGCGCCGGTCCGCCGAGCAGGGCTCCGGTCTCGGCGAGCGCGCGCAGCGATGCGGCAAGGAATCGGAGCATCTTGGGCCTCCTGGTGGCGATCCACATGGGAGGACCAAGATCGCGGCTCGGGCGCGGCTTGGCATCAGGGCACCCCCCTGAACCTGGAGTCCCGCTCCCGCGCTCGCGTTGCCGAGCGCGAGCCCCGTCCGCGCGCACCGGCGCACGGGCGGGTCCGGGATCGGCTCAGCTGCCGCCGGTGAACTTCATCAGCGCGTTCCAGGCCGGCTTCGGCACGCCGCTCTCGGTGAGCAGGCCGGCGGTCCCGCACCACTCGCAGACGGCGACCGAGGAGTCGGTGTAGCTGTACCAGGCGACCGTCTTGATCCGCAGCTTCTTGCGCAGCTTGCCGAACGCCTTGTAGGTCTGCTTCAGACGGGTCGCCTGAGCCCTCTCGCCGACGCTGAGCGGGTTCTCACCCTTGTGCGAGCTCCAGCCCGTCTCGGTGATCCACATCGTCGCCTTGCGATCGCGAGCGCGGGTCATCTCCTTGCGGAAGGCCTGCACCTGGCCGACGACCCCCTTCGCCTTGACCGTGTAGGGGTGGACGCCGACACCGTCGAACTTCGACTTGATCCCCTTGACCTTGTAGAGCTTGCGCAGGTACTTGGTGCCGGGGACGACGCCGGCGACGCCGTTGAGCTGCGGCATCCCGCCGAGCACGACCTGGCCGGCCGGGTCGGCGCTCTTGACCGCGGGCGCGCCGGCGGCGAGCATCGGCGCGTAGGCCTTCGGGTTCGCCTGCGGGGCGAAGAAGTCGCTCGAGTTCTGCTCGTTCCACAGCTGCCAGGCCCTGATCGGGCGCTTCGGGACCGAGGGGTACTGGCTCCACAGGGTGCCGTTGTTGCCGTAGCGCGCGACCGCCGCGTGGACGAAGTCCGCCCAGGCGGCGAGCGCCGCGTGCGAGCGGGGCGCGTAGGTCCCGCAGGCCTCGCCGCAGTTGTAGCCATCGAGGCCCTCGGCGACCCACCGCGGGGTGCCGTAGAGGTAGGGGACGGCCTCGATCCCGTTCATCGCGGCGCGGGCGACGATCGGGTCGATCGAGGAGAAGTCGTAGCCACCGGCCGGCGCGGCCCCGTCGACCGCCGACCAGAAGATCCCGATCCGAAGGGTGCCGATGTTGCCCTGGCTGAGGCGGACGTAGTCGGCGGCGGTCGGGGCGGTCTGCGGGACGACCCCGTAGAAGGTCTTCGGAGCGCCCGCCTGCGCGGGTGCGGCGGCGAAGCCGAGCAGCGCCAGGGCGCCGATCGCGACCGCCAGGAAGCGGGAGGAGCGCCTGCGGGTCGAGGGGTGTTCGGGGCGGGGGGAGGTTGTCAGCTTGGTTGGCATCAGGGCCCCTATCGACCGCCCCCGAGGATCGCTTGAACGAAGCCCGACAGGCGTCGAGCCGGGCGCGCGCGGGTCGAGATCGAGGTGGTCGAGGTGGTTCATCGTCGCGAGGGCGATCCGCACGGCCCCGTGGCACGCCGCCGGAATCGACCCCCCCCTGGCAGACTGAGTTCGATGAGCCCTCTGGGCCTCCTGCTCGCGACGAGCGCCCTTGCAGGGGGCCTCGGCGGAGGGGCCCCCGATCGGGGCGCCGAGGCGAGGGGCCTCCGTCCCGCGGCGCCCGGCGAGGCGCTGGCCGGCAGGACGGTGACGATCGATCCCGGCCACAACGGCGCCAATGGGAGCCACCCGAGCGAGATCAACCAGCCGGTGGCGATCGGCAACGGCGAGACCAAGGCCTGCGACACCGCCGGGACCGAGACGGCATCGGGCCTCTCGGAGGCCGCCTACGCGTTCAGCGTCGCGAAGCGCCTTCGCCGCCGGCTCGAGGCGCTCGGGGCGCGGGTGGTGATGACCCGGGAATCGAACGACGGGGTCGGACCCTGCATCGACAGGCGGGCGCGGATCGGCAACCGCGCCCGCTCCGACGCCGCGGTCTCAATCCACGCCGACGGGGGGCCGACCTCCGGACGCGGGTTCCACGTCATCTACCCCTCACGGATCAAGGGTCTCACCGACGACATCTACCGGCCGTCGAGACGGCTCGCCCGCCGGCTGCGTGGCGCCTACGCGAAGCTCACCGGGCTCCCCGAGGCGACCTACATCGGCTCGGACGGGCTCGACGAGCGCTCCGACCTCGGCGGGCTGCGGCTCTCCGACGTCCCCAAGGTCTTCGTCGAGACCGCGAACATGCGCAACCCGGCGGACGCGCGCCGGCTCGAGCGCGGGCGCTTCCGCGGGCGAATCGCGGCCGGGATCGCGGCCGGCCTCAAGCGCTTCCTGCGCTGAGATCGCATAGCCTGCGCGCGTTCAGACAACCGGGCCCAGGGGGTGGGCCCCACACGCAGGGAGTTGGGGAATGCTGAGGAGGATCCATGCCCGGCCGTCGAGCGCTCATCTGCTCGCGGCCGCCGCGCTGTTCGTGGCCCTGGGAGGCACAGCGGTCGCCGTCAACAAGGACCGGGTCGGCACCAAGCAGCTGAAGCCGTCGGCGGTGACGACGAAGAAGCTCGCCAACGGCGCCGTGAGCACGCCGAAGATCGCCGCCGGTGCCGTCACCGGCGAGCAGGTGGACGAGGCGACCCTCGGCAAGGTTCCGAGCGCCGCCAGGGCCGACGAGGCGACCCGCGCCGCGAACTCGGCAAGCGCGCTCGATTCCGCCGCGCTCGAGGGCCGGGCCCTGAGCCAGGTCCGCGGCTTCGCCGCCGCCACGACGAAGACGACAGACACCGAGCTCTCCGACCTGCAGGCGGCCGAGGTGGCGAGCCAGAGTGTCGATGTCCCAATCGGAGGCGCCGGCCTGATCGCGACCGCGACCGTCGAGATCCTCAACAACACGATGGGCCCGCGCTCGGCGGGCTGCGCGCTGAGCGCGGACAGCGAGCAGATGACCCAGTTCTACGAGGTCCGCTCCTCAGACCTCAGCGACCCGGCGGCGCTCAGCCTGACCGGCTTCGTGAGCGTCCCGAACGCGACGAAGCTGCCCGTTGCCACGAGCGTGGTCCTCCTCTGCCAGGGCAGCGGCTCCGACGGCGACATGGTCGCGCGAAACGCCGATCTGGTCGTCCAGGTGCTCCCGGTCGGCTAGCGAAGCAGCCCCGGCGCTAGCCGAGCAGCGCCCTGATCGGGTTCGCGCCGCGCTCGCGGCGCACCCGCCGCATGTAGGGATGGAAGTCGACCTGGATCGTGTGCCGCTTCGAGGCGACGTAGCGCTTTCGCATCGCCGCCCGGTCGCGGGCGATCTCCTCGCGCATCGCCTCCGATGGCGGCAGCTCGACCCTGCGCTCGAGCAGGTCGGCGACCCACTCCGACTGCGCCTCGGCGAGCGGCATGATCGCGCCGAGCGGCTGCAGCAGGCCGATGAAGAAGAGGCCCGGATGCTCGGGTGAGACCACGCGCAGGTAGAGCGGGATCTCGTTGTCGGGCGCCGAGATCAGCCCCTCGTCGAAGAACGGGAAGGTGATCCTGTAGCCGGTGCACCAGATGACCAGGTCGACCTCCTCCTCGCGGCCGTCGGTGAAGCGGATCGAGCGCCCGCCGGTGAACGCGGCGATGTTCGGGCTTGCACCTCGATGTCGCCGTGGCCGATCCGCGGCAGCACGTCGGAGGAGATCGTCGGGTGGGCCTCGCCGAGGCGGTGGTCGGGCTCGGGCAGGCCGAAGTCGGTCGGGTGGCCGGCGGCGAGCTTCAGGTTGCGCTTGTAGATCGCGCGGAACATCGCACAGCGGCAGCGCGGTCACGATCGGGTTGGCGAGCTCGTCGGTCGGCCGCCCGTTCATGTACTTCGGCACCACCCAGGCGCTTCGCCGCATCGCCAGCAGGGTGCGCTCGGCGTGGCGCGAGCTCTCGACCGCGATGTCGGTGGCCGAGTTGCCGATCCCGAGGACCAGGACGCGCTTGCCCTCGAGCACGTCGGGCGTCTTGTAATCGTGCGCGTGCAGCTGCTCGCCGGCGAACTGCGCCTGGCCCGGGAACTCCGGCTCGGGCCAGCGGGCGTCCCAGTGGTGGCCGTTGGCGACCATCACCGCGCCGTAGGCCTCCGAGCCCTCCTCCCCACTCTCGAGCTCGCGCCACTCGACCCGCCAGCCGCCGCCGGGCTCGGGCGCCACCCGGGTGACCTCGGTCCGGAAGCGGATCCGATCGCGAAAGCCGAAGCGGTCGACATAGCTGTCGAAGTAGGCGGTGATCTGGCGGTGGTTCGGGTAGTCCGGGTAGTCCTCGGGCATCGGGAAGGTCGAGTAGGCCATCGTCCTCCGCGAGGTGTTGATGTGCAGCGACTCGATACGCCGAGGACATCCCGTTGTCGTTCATGTAGCGCCAGTTGCCGCCCACCCCCGAGCCGGCCTCGAAGCAGTCGAACTCGATCCCGCGCGCGCTCAGCACCTGGCAGGAGGCGATCCCCGAGGACCCGGCACCGATCACGCACACCCGCTCACTCACCGCTGACTGCCTCCGCTTCGACTCGACTGCCCACCCTTCTGGTACAAGCGTACCTCTAGTTGAGCGAGGGGTCGTCCGGCATTCGCGCGATCAGCGCGAACGAGCCGCCCTTTCGCCGCAGCACATCGTGCCAGAGCGCCTCCGGGTCCTCTGGGAACAGCTCCGCCGGCAGCGGCGGCTCGACGATCCACGCCTCCTCCTCGAGCTCGCCCTCGAGCTGTCCCGCTCCCCAGCCCGAGTAGCCCGCGTAGACGCGGCCGCGGCGCACCGCCGCCTCGAGCCGCGCCGGCTCCGTCTCGGCGCCGACGAAGCCGACGTCGGCGGCGACGATCCAGGCGGCGGCCTCGGGGTCGGAGAACTCGGCCAGCACGACCAGCGCGTGCGGCTGGACCGGGCCGCCGATGAACACCGGCTCGGCGGCGGCGAGCGCCGCGAGCTCCGGGGCGATTTCCCCGACCTCGGTCTCCGAGGGGCGGTTGAGCACCACTCCCATCGCGCCGTCCTCGGTGTGCTCGGTGACCAGGATCACCGTGCGGGCGAAGTTCGGATCGACGAGCGCCGGTGAGGCGAGCAGCAGCTGACCGCGCAACGAGTCGGGCATCGGGGCCCACATTGTGGCGCGCCGCGGCCGATCGGGTGGCGAAAACAGGCCGCTAACCTGATTTGCCGAGATGGCCGTGATCAAGGACACCACCGAGGCGAGCTTCATGGCGGACGTGATCGAGCGCTCCGCCGAGCTGCCGGTGATCGTCGACTTCTGGGCCGAGTGGTGCGCTCCCTGCCGCCAGCTCGGGCCGGCGCTCGAGGCCGCGGTCGAGAAGCGCGGCGGCGCGGTCGAGCTGGCGAAGGTGGACACCGAGGCGAACAACAACCTCGCCGCCAGCTTCGACATCCGCGGGATCCCGGCGGTCAAGGCCTTTCGCGACGGCAAGGTCGTCGGCGAGTTCACCGGCGCGCTGCCGCCCGCCCAGATCGAGCAGTTCCTCGACACCCTGGTCCCCTCGCCCGCCGACGAGCTGGTCGCGAGCGGAGACGAGGCCTCGCTGCGCGAGGCGCTCGCGCTCGATCCCCGCCACGGCGGCGCGGCGGCCGCCCTCGGCCGGATCCTGCTGGCGCGCGGCGACTCCGAGGAGGCGAGCGAGCTGTTCGGCCGCTTCGCCGGCGATTTCCTCATCGAGGGGCTGGCGGCGCGCGCGCAGCTCAGCGCGGCGAACGGCGCCGGCGAGGCTCCCGCGAGCCTCTCGGAGGCGTTTGCGAGCTGGGATCGCGAGGATCGCGGGGCCGCCCTCGAGCACCTCCAGGAGACGATCGCCGCCGAGCCCGACGCCGAGCGCCGCGATCTGATCCGCAGGGTGATGGTGGCGATCTTCACCGAGCTCGGCGCCGACGACCCGCTGGCCAGAGAGCACCGGCGGCGGCTGGCCTCGGCGCTCAACTGACCCGGCGCTTAGTCGCCGCGCCACAATTCAGGGATGGGGTCCCTCCCGCTTGCAGCCGACGTCGGCCTCTTCGCGGCGCTTGCCGCCGGGCTGGTCTCCTTCCTCTCCCCCTGCGTGCTCCCGCTCGTCCCCGGCTACCTCTCCGCGATCACCGGGCTGGCGCCGAGCGAGCTCGAGGACGCCGACCCCCGCCGGGTGCTCGTCCCCGCCCTGCTCTTCGTCGCCTCGTTCTCGGCGATCTTCATCCTCCTCGGCCTGACCGCGACCGCGATCGGCGAGACCCTGCGCGAGAACCAGCGGACCCTGGAGAAGGTCGCCGGGGCGCTGATGATCGCGATGGGACTGCTCTTCATCGCCTCGATGTTCGTCGCCCGGCTGAACCGGGAGTGGCGCATCGACGCGCTGATGCGGCGGGCGGGCACGGGCGGGCCGATCGTCGCCGGAGCCGCCTTCTCGATCGCCTGGGCGCCCTGCACCGGGCCGACCCTGGCCTCGATCTACGGGCTCGCCGCGGTGCAGAGCGACATGCTCGAGGGCATCCTGCTGCTCGCCGTCTACGCGGCCGGCCTCGCGATCCCCTTCCTGCTCGCGGCGGTCGCGTTCTCGAAGATGACGAGCGGGTTCGCGGTGATCAAGCGCCACTACGCGGCGATCACCGTGATCGGCGGCCTGATCCTGATCGGGATGGGCGTGCTGGTGGTGACCGGCGAGTTCTTCCAGCTCAACATCGAGGCCCAGAAGCTCACCAACGAGCTCGGCCTCAACAAGTAGGGCGGTCGCTCAGACGGGCGGGACGACGGGCGGCACGTCGTCGGCGCCGACCCCGACCTCGACCGGGGTGCCGATCGCCTCGACCTCCTCGAGCCGCTCGCCCTCGTCCTCGCGCGAGCAGACGATCCGGAAGCGGCCGGTGCCGAGCTCCGGGTCGGGGACGATCGGCAGACCGCGGATCTCGTCCCAGCCGAGGCGCTCGACCTCGAACGGGTTCATCCGCACCTCCGAGGCCGGCCACGGGCAGCCGCGGTTGTGATCGTCGATCGCCTTCGAGATCGCTTCGAGGTTCTTCGACTCGGGGGAGCCCATAGCTCGATTGTAGGACTCGAAACGCAGCGAGGGGCCCCGCGCGCGCGGGGCCCCTCGAGCCGCTTGCGATCTCGCCCTGCGGCGATCAGCGCGTGGTCAGCACCGTGCCGACGTCGGGAAAGCCGAGCGCCTGCCTGGTCGCCGAGGTGAGGTCGTACTCGCGGTTGCCGGCGTAGGGCCCGCGGTCGACAACCGGCACGGTGACCTGCTTGTTGCGGTAGCGCAGGGTCACCCTGGTGCCGCACGGCAGCGTCTTGTGGGCGACGCCCTTCGTCGCCGTGGTCAGCCGGCCGCCGCAGGCGAGCGCGTTGCCGTAGAGGCCGGGTCCGTACCAGGAGGCGGCCGCGCCACGGAACACGCTCACCCTGCCGGCGCGATCGGAGCTCCCGCGGGCGAAGCGGTTGCCTGCGGCGCGAACCCGCACCGGGTAGGTGCCGGTCGCCGAGCTCTTCCAGCTGACCGCGAAGCGCCCGCCGCGGTTGGTCCTCGTCACCTGCTTGCGCTTGCCGATCCGAACGACGACGCGGCGCGACGCCCCGGCCGGGGTGACCGAGCCGGCCACCTCGACCCGCTTGCCGAGGAGGCCGTTGCGGCCCTTCACCTTGGTCTTGGTCAGCGAGCGCACGGTGATCCGCTCGCTGCCGGTATCGCGATCGAGCGCTCCCGAGGACGGCGGCGGACCCGCGGAGCCGGCGCTCTGGGCGAGCGGGGCGGCGGCGATCTCGGCGCGCCAGAAGCCGCTTCGGCGTGGCTTCACGCGAACGCGGTAGCGCCCGCTCGCACCCGTCGTCGTTCGCCCGGCGGCCCTCCAGGAGCGCGAGCCCTTCGCGCGGCGGAGGATCGTCACGGAGGCCTTCGCGGCCCCAGGGAACTCGCCCCTCAGGGTGACCGGGTCTCCGACCTCGACGGTCCTCGTCGAGGCGTCGATCTGGGCCTTTCGCGGCGCATCGTCGGCGGCGAGGGCATTGGTGCTCAGGACGGTCAGCGGCAGCAGCGCGAGGGCTGCGGCGCGCCTCCGCCGGCGGCGGAAACGTCGCATCGTCATTCCTCCTTCTCGCGCCTGCGGGGTTAGCTGTCGGGCTCGCGAGCCGACCGGCCTCGCCGGTCTCCCGCTACGGGCGGATCACCGCCCGATTCGCCCCTTCGCCGGACCGAGTCCGGCTCGCGACGCGCCTTGCGTCGCTGCGTTGGGTCCCCCGCCCGTCCGCTGCTCTGTCATCGGTGCGGACGGCTCGGCGCCATGGTTTCATCGAATTTCGTGCCCACCCAAGCTAGGGGCGAACACACGTTCTATGTGTGAGTCCGGTCACGGAGGACAGCTTTTGCGAACATGGGTGCAATGGCAACCGACAGGCTCTCCGGTCTCGACTCCTCGTTCCTGCATCTCGAGCAGGGGCCGGCTCACATGCACGTAGCCTCGACCGCGCTGTTCGAGGGGCCGACGCCGGGCTACGAGGAGTTCCGCGACCACATCGACTCGCGGCTCCATCTGGTGCCGCGATTTCGCCAGAAGCTCCGCTTCGTCCCCTACGGCCAGGGGCGGCCGAAGTGGGTCGACGATCCGCAGTTCAACATCGAGTACCACCTTCGCCACACCGCGCTGCCGAGCCCCGGCGGCGAGGACGAGCTCCGAGAGGTCGCCGCGCGGATCTTCTCCCAGCGGCTCGATCGCTCGAAGCCGCTCTGGGAGCTGTGGCTGGTCGACGGCGTCGAGGGCGGGAGGTTCGCGATCATCGGCAAGAGCCACCACTGCCTGGTGGACGGCGTCTCCGGGGTGGACATCACCACCGTCCTCTACGACACGGCGGCCGAGCCGGCGCCGATGCCGGAGCCGCCGCCGTTCTCACCGCGCCCGGAGCCCTCCGATGCCCAGCTGCTCGCCGAGTCGCTGATCGAGCGGGCGACCACCCCGGCGGAGATCGCGCGCGGCGCTCGCGCGTTCTTCCGCCGCCCGCGTCAGGCGCTCCAGGCCGCGGTCGAGGGACTCGAGGCGGCGGGGACCTTCGCCCGCACCGGGCTCGGCGCGCCGCCCTCGCCCTTCAATGTCGAGATCGGCCCCTATCGGCGTTTCGCGACCGTCAGCGCCGACCTCGCAGAGCTGAAGCGGATCAAGGAGGCGGCGGGCGCGACCGTCAACGACGTCGTCCTCGCGGTCGTCGCCGGGGCGCTGGGCCGCTACCTGCGCGCCCACGGGTTCTCGACCCACGAGCTCGAGCTGCGCGCCCTTGTGCCGATCAGCGTCCGCGGCAGCGCCGAGCACGGCGCGCTCGGCAACCGCGTCTCCTCGTTCATCGCGCCGCTGCCGGTCTGGTGCGAGGACCCACTCGATCGCCTCGCCACCGTCTCGGAGACGATGGGCGACCTGAAGCAGTCGAGGCAGGCCGTCGGCGCGACCCTGCTGACCGAGCTCACCGACTTCGCCCCGCCGACGATCGCCGGGCAGGCGGCCCGGCTCTCCTCGCGACAGCGCTTCTTCAACCTCGTGGTCACCAACGTGCCCGGGCCCCAGTTCTCGCTCTACCTGCTCGGGCGCCGCCTCGAGGCCGTCTTCCCGATGGTCCCGCTTGCCAAGCGCCAGGGGATCTGCTTCGGGATCATGAGCTACGACGGCCAGGTCAACTTCGGGCTGATCGGCGACTTCGACGCGATTCCCGACCTCGATGCGATGGCCTCCGATCTCGAGGCCTCGATCGCGGAGCTCGGCGCCGCCGTCCCGGCACCGGAGAAGCGGCGCGGGCGAAAGCCGGCGGCGAAGGCCGCCGCACGAACCCGGTCCGCCAAAGCCTGAGCCTTCAGCCGCGCGCGGCTCAGGCGGTCGCGAAGCGCTTCTCGGCGCGAGCGCGGCGCTTTGCCGCCTCTTCCTCGCGGTCCTTCGGCGGCGCCGAGCTGACCAGCGAATCGAGCAGCTCGCGGGTCGCCGCCGCGATCTGGTCGACGGCCCGCTCGAAGGCCTCCTGGTTTGCCCGCGAGGGCTTGGTGGCCCCGCTGATCTTGCGCACGTACTGAAGCGAGGCCTCGTGGACCTCCTCTGCGCTCGCCGGGGGCTCGAAGTTGTGGAGGGTGCGGATGTTTCGGCACATGGCACTCAGCCTAGGACATCCGGCGAGCGGGCCTGTCCTCCGCCCGCCGATGCGGGTAGGCTGCCCGCCTCGTCATTCAGCCAGCGCAGCGGGCGCCGTCAAGGGGGCCGGGCCAGCAAGGACCGCGCTGCGCGGGCCACTCAGAGAAGCCGCCTACGAGCGGCGAGAAGGGAAACCAGTTGAGACAGGCAAAGAGGCTTGGCTTCAGCGTCGTCGGGGCGTCGTTGCTCGCGGTGCTCGTCCTCGCAGATGCGGGGGTCGGCTCCGGGAGCCCGGGCAAGGCCGGCACGACCGTGATCACGATGGAGCGCGACGGCAGGGAGCTGTTCTTCGACGGCCCCGCGACCGTCGAAGCCGGGAGCACCCTGAAGATCAAGAACAACACCAACCCGCGTCAGATCGGCCCGCACACGTTCTCGTTCGCGAAGTCGAAGTTCTTCCCGAAGTCGAACAAGGCGATCAAGAGGTGCGGGCGCAAGTTGACCGGCATCTGCGGCGCGATCATCGGCTGGCACGAGGTCGATCTCGACAGCGGCCAGGTCACCGAGAACCCGGTCGAGGTCGGCAAGAACGGCTGGGATCGGGTCGGCACCCTGAAGCGCAAGGGTGACTCGTGGGTCTCCGAGCGCAAGAACCAGACGTTCTCGCGCGAGGTGACCGCGAAGCCGGGCAAGACGCTGGCCTTCATCTGCGCCGTGCATCCCGAGATGCAGGGCGAGATCACGGTCACCGACTAAGGCCGGTTGAGCACCGCCACCGACTCCGCCCGCGAGCGGGGAGCGCGCCCGAGACGGTTCGGGCGTCGCTCCCTGCTCTCCGGCGCGGCCGCGGGCGCAATCTCGCTGCTGGTGCCGCCGAGGTCGCGCTCCGGCGGCCTCGCGCTCGCCAGGCCGCCGCGGCCGAAGCGGTTCGCGCGTGCGCTTCGCATCCCGCCGGTGATCACCGACGCCGAGATCGCGATCGACATCCGTGAGGCCCGGGTCGCCGTACTTCCGGGGCCGAAGACGAAGATGTGGACCTACGGGGGCACCTTTCCCGGCCCGACGATCCGCCGGCCCGCCGGCGAGCGCACCCGGGTCACCTTCCGCCATCGCCTTCCGCCCCAGGCCGGCGAGCTCACCGTCCACCTCCACGGCGGCCACAACGCCTCCGCCGACGACGGCCAGCCCGGCGGCGTGACCGCGAGCCAGCCGCGCGCCTTCTTCTGCGAGATCGACTCCGGGCTCTCGCCGCGGGCCTCGGGCAACGACCTGCTGATCGACGCCGGGCGGCGAGCGCACCTACACCTACGACCTGGTCGAGGACGGGGCGCCCGAGCGGGCCGCGTTTCAGTGGTACCACGACCACCGCCTCGAGCGCACCGCGCTGAACGTCTGGCGAGGGCTCGCCGGGATGTGGATCATCGACGACGAGCTCGACGCCTCGCTGCCGCTGCCGCGCGGCGAGCGCGACATCCCGCTGATGATCGCCGACCGCTCGTTCGACCGGCGAAACCGGCTCGCCGATCCCTTCGGGACGGTTCGCCTCGGCGCCCGACGACGGGGTCAACGGCCGCTACGTGCTCGTCAACGGCGTCCACGCCCCGTTCCACGTCGTCAGCCCTACCCGGCACCGGCTGCGGATCCTCAACGCCTCGAACTTCCGCTCCTACAACCTCGAGCTCGACGGCAGCGAAGCTGATCCAGATCGCGACCGAGAGCGGGCTGATGCCCGCGACCGCTCGCACGGAGGCGGATCCTGGTCGGCCCGGGCGAGCGGGTCGAGGTGATCGCCGACTTCTCCAGGTTCGCGGGCAGGCGGGTCGTCCTTCGCAGCGTGACGCGAAGCGACGGCGAGGACGGGCTCGGCTCACGCGCGTTCGTCGGGCCGCTGATGCGAGTTCCGCGTCGGCGCGCAAGCGGGCCCCGGACGCGAGCGCCGTGCCGGGCGCGCTGCGACCGCTGCCCGGCTGGGTCGCCGCAGCGCCCCGCGAGCCCTCGACCCGCTGGCGGGTGCACCGTGTCGACGCGGCCTCCGCCCGACCTGGCTGATCAACGGCAGGACCTTCGATCCCGAGCGTTCCGACGCGTTCCCGAGGCTCGGCACGACCGAGACCTGGGAGCTCGACAACCGCACCGCCGTCGCCCACATGATCCACCTGCACGACACCGACTGGTACATGCTCTCGCGCAACGGCAAGCCGCCGCCGCGCCGTGGGAGCGCTGCCTGAAGGAGACGTTCTTCCTCGACCCGGGCGACCGGGTCGTGGTCGCCGGGCACTTCAGCGACCACCCGGGCAAGTTCGTGGTCCACTGCCACATGCTCGACCACGAGGACCACGGCCTGATGACCCAGTTCGAGGTGGTCGAGTGACGCTCCGCCGGACCGCCTAGGCGCCCGAGCCGAGGCGTTCGATCCGCCGCTGCCAGGCGATCAGCGCCGGCGGCGCGGCGAGCTCGACCGCGAGCAGGGCGCGGTGAAGCCGGTGCGGCCTGCCGGCCGCGATCCAGGCGGCCCCGCGCGCGAGCCCGCCGAGGAACAGGGCCCCGGCCATGCTCTTGACGGCGGCCCCGTCGCGATCGGCGTCGGGGGCGACCCGCAGGAGCGCGAACCCGTAGGCCGCGTAGAAGGCGCCGTAGAAGCGCAGCTCGCTCTCGACCGAGGCGCTCGCGCGATCCTCGCCCGGGATCGCCCGCGCCCCGGCCGCGACCGTGTGCAGGCCGGCGGAGCCGGCGACGCATCCGCCGAGATAGAAGAGGCCGCGAATCCCCCGGCGCTCGAGGGCCAGGGCCCCGGTCGAGTCAGCCGGGGAGGCCGAGGCGGGTCGGCGGCGCGGCTTCGGAGCGTCGCTCAAACCGCCCGCGGCTCAGAGGCCGAGGTCGCGCATGAAGTGCGGTCGGTGGCCCTCGATGTAGGTGAACAGGGGATTCGGCACGCCCTCCTCCTCGGCCTCCTCGGCGTAGTCGGGCGCCTCGCCCGACTCGTCGATGGGCGCCTGCGCGTCGGTCCAGCGGCCCGGCCCCGGATTCCAGCGGGTCACGCGGACCTCGGCGAACAGCCCGTCGTCGAGCAGCAGCTCGCGGACAACCCGCTCGGCCTCGCTCACCGCTTCGTGGGTGGTCGTGTAGACGAACATCTGCGCCCCGTCGCGGGTGACGATGACCCGGTCGCCGAGGCGCTTGGCGACCTCGTCGTCGAGGTCGAGCGCGGCCAGGCGCTCGGAGAACGGGTGGCCGTGGGCCTCGTCGTCGAGGTCGACCTCGACCCTGTACTCATCGACTGCCATCGCGACGAGGTTACAGGCGGCGCGGCGACGCCCGCCGTGCGGCGGACTAAGCTCGATCGCGATGGAGCAGGTCGTTCAGATCGCCGGTGCGCTCCTGATCCTCGCGGCCTTCGCCGCCGCCCAGCTCGGCCGGATGAGGCTCGACTCCCGGACCTACCTGCTGCTCAACCTGGTCGGCTCGGTGATCCTCGCCTAGCTCGCCCTGATCGACGAGCAGTGGGGCTTCCTGCTGCTCGAGGCGGTCTGGGCGCTGGTCTCGGCGTGGAGCCTCGCCCGCGTGCTGCGCGGGCACCCCGTCGCCGGCGCGCGGTAGGCCGCCGGGCGGGTCGGCTTTCGTCCGGTGCGACCCGTATAGCTTGGCGCGATGGAGAGCCGCGATCAGACCGGGAGCGCCGCTGCCCCACCAGCGCCTCCTCGGCTCCGGCTACGGCACCGTCCTCGCGCTGATCCTGGTCTCGCTGGGCTTCCAGCTCGCCGTCGCCGACAGCGGCTGGACGCGCTTCGTGGTCATCGTGCTCCAGAGCCTGACCCTGCTCGCGGCGCTGCACGTCTCCGGCGTGCGCACGTGGATCATCCGTGGCGCGCTCCGGGCTCGCCGCGATCGCCTGCCTGAGCGCCGCCGGGATCGTGATCGGCTCGGAGGAGGTCGGCGAGGTCGATCTCGCGCACGGTCTCGCTGATGCTCGTGGTCCTCGCGCCGGCCGCGATCGTCGCTCGGGATCGTCCGCCATTACCGGACCCATGGCCTGGTGACGATGACGACGATGTTCGGCGTCCTCTGCGTCTACCTGCTCCTCGGCATGGCCTTCGCCTTCGTCTTCGGCCTGATCGCCGCAGTCGAGCCGGCAGCCCTTCTTCGCCCCGAGATCAACGGCGATCAGTCCGACTTCCTCTACTTCAGCCTCGCGAGCCTGACGACGACCGGCTACGGCGACCTCACCGCGGCACCGACCTCGGACGCTCGTTCTCGATCACCGAGGCGCTGATCGGTCAGATATACCTGGTCACGGTGGTCGCGCTGATCGTCGGCAACATCGGCGCGAGCCGGGCTGAGCGGGCGCTTCGACCATGAACCGCCCAGCTCCCGGCGGCGCCAGCCCGCGCTCGCGCCCACGCGCGGCCAGAGCCGAGCCCGCGGTCATCCGTCGCCGTCGCGTCGCGCTCGCCGCGCTCGCGGCGCTCGCCGCCCTGCTCGGCGCGATCGCCGGGGCCGGCTCGGACTCCGCCGAGCGGGCCGCTGAGTCCACGGTCGCCGGCCCCCCGAGCTGCCCGGCGGAGCTCGCGGGCGATCGCGACCGCCTGATCGGCCAGATGCTCGTCGTTCGCATGGAGGACTCGCCCAGCTCGGAGCTGCTCGAGCGCGCCCAGCGCGGCGAGCTCGGCGGCGTCATCCTCTTCCCCACCCCCGAGGCCGGCGAGCGCGAGTTGCGCCGCGCGATCGCGCGCCTCGACGAGGCCGCATCGTCGGCGGCTTCCCCGCGCCGCTCGTCGCGATCGACCAGGAGGGCGGCGAGGTGAAGCGGCTGCCCGAGGCGCCCCCCGAGCTCGCGCCCGCCCGAGATCGCGCGCCGCGGCGGCGCCTCGGTCGCCCAGGAGCAGGGCCGCCGCACCGGGAGGGCGCTGGGCGAGCTCGGCATCGACATCGATCTCGCCCCGGTGCTCGACGCGCCGACGAGCCCGAGCTCGTTCATCGCCTCGCGATCGTTCTCCTCCGAGCCGGCACTCGCGGGCGAGCTCGGCTCCCGGTTCGCCGCCGGACTCGCCGAGGCCGGCGTCGCCGCGACCGCGAAGCACTTCCCCGGGCTCGGGCCGGCGATCGCCAACACCGACCTCGAGCCGAGCGCGGTCGAGCCACCCGCCGCGGTGCTCGACGCGGCGCTCGAGCCCTTCCGGATCGCGATCGGCGCCGGGATCCCGCTGGTGATGACCGCGAACGCGATCTATCCCGCCTACGACGAGGTCCCGGCCTCGCTCTCGGGCGCGGTCTCGCGCCGGCTGCTGCGCGACCGGCTCGGCTTCGAGGGCGTGGTGATCACCGACGACCTCGGCGCGGGGGCGATCGCCGCGGCGGGCTACAGCGAGGGCGAGGCGGCGGTCGCGGCGGCGCGGGCGGGCGCCGACCTGCTGCTCTTCGCGCTCAGCGACGGCTCCGCGGCCGCGCGCTCGCTGCGCCGCGGACTGCGTCGCGGAGAGCTCGAGCGGGCCGATCTGATCGCCTCGTGCGAGCGGCTCACCGCGCTCCGCGCCGGCCTCGCCGAGACGGCTCCCGGCGCCGAGCCGGCGGGCTGCCCGCGCTAGCGCGCCAGCGAGACCAGGTACTTGCGGTTGTCCTCCGTATAGACCCAGTCGCCGGTCTTCTGGCTGAAGCCGCGGACGCGGCCGTCCGCGTTGACCACGACCGCGGTGATCCGCTCGAAGTCCGCCGCCCGCCGCAGCGTCACCGAGCCCCGCCCGCCGCGCTTGAGGATCTTCACCTTGCGCGAGACCGTCGCGGTGTCGGCGTCGCGGCCGACGAGGGCGATTCCGCTGGTCACCCCGCGCTCGGCCCTGACCTTGAGCTTCAGCTTCGCCCGCCTGGTCCGCTTGACGTTGTAGAGCCGGTAGGCGGTGTGGTCGAGCACCGCGCGGGTTGGGCGCTTGCCGCGCCTCAGCGATCCCTGGCGCCTGACGTCGGGGTAGGCGGCCGCGTCGGGAAAGCCGCCGCGCGGTCTGCCACTCGGCGCTTGCCGCGGCGAACTCCGCGAACTCGGCCGCGAAGCCCTTCCCGCCGCGCTGGCGGATCGAGCGGTCGGTCGAGGCGATCGCGAAGTCCTTCGGCCTCGCGCGCTCGGAGTTCAGCCAGTTGCCGAGCACGACGCTCGGGCCGAAGTTGCCCTCGCCCGAGTCGAGCCAGTGCTGGAAGACCCCGAGGCCGTAGACCTTGAGGCCGCCGCCCCCGCTGAACTGGGTGATCGGCGTCCCGGGCGTCCTCGCGAGGCGGCCCACGTAGCTCAGGTAGTCGTTGTCCTCGGGAAAGACCTTCTCCTCGGCCCAGACCGCGGTCGACTCGAACAGCCACCCGTCCTGGATCGCGTCGATTCCGAACTGCAGCACGTGGTTGTACTCGTGCGCCATCGTCACCCGGAGCGGGATGGCCGGGTCCGGATAGCCGAACTCCGAGGGCGAGAAGTCGTTGTCGAGGACCAGGTAGGCGAAGCAGTGGCGGCCACAGCGCTGGACCTTGCCGACGTCGGGCGCCGCGTAGCCGAAGATCCCGTTCGAGCCGACGTCGACGAGGTAGACGTCGGTCGCCGGCGATCCTCCGCGAGCCCCGTCCGACTTCGGCGCCGGCCAGCCGAGCGGCCCGTTCTCGATCGCGTAGGAGGTCTCCGCGGCGGCGCTGACCGCCTCGACGTAGTCCGGCACGCCGTTGACGGGGGCAACATCGACGAGGCTCGGCGCGTCGCCCGTCGAGGTGACGTAGTGAACGCAGAAATGGGCGCTGCAGAACGGCGGCGCCTCGGCGACCTTGTAGGAGTTTCGGTTCGGGTCGGGGTTGTCCGTCGGTCGGGCGAGCAGGTCGGCGGCGGCACGGCGCTCCGCGGGCGCAAGGCGCGGCATCGAGATCGCCAGGTTGCGCAGCGCGAGAGTGGTCTCGCGCGAGGGCCCACCGCGCGCCCGCGCCGCACCGCGCTGCGGCGCAAGTGCCGCCCGCGCGCGCTCGAGGGCCACGCCGCTCTTCGCCCGCGCCGCGGGGTCCTCGCCGTCGCGGGCGCTCGCCGAGCCCGGAAGCGCCGGCGCGCCGAGCAGCGAGCAGGCGACGAGGCCGGTGGCGAGCCGGTTCCCGACTCGGCGCGGCACGGCGACTGGCTGATTCAAGGTTCTCTGCGCTTTCGGGATCGCGATCGGCGGTGGGCGGGGGATCTTAGGGGCAGGCGACTTCGGCCAGCCGCCTCTCCATACTGCTCAACATGCCGGCGGCCGAAAAGGTGCGGATCGCGCTCGCTCAACTGAACACGACCGTCGGCGACATCGACGCCAACGCCGAGCGGATCGCTGCCTGGGCCGGCCGCGCGCGCGAGGCGGAAGCGGCGATCGTGCTCTTCCCCGAGCTCTGCCTGCCCGGCTACCCCGCGGAGGACCTCTACCTGCGCGGCGACTTCCTCGAGCGAAACGTGGAGGCGCTGGCGACGATCGCCGCGGCCACGGAGGGGATCGTCGCCCTGGTCGGCTTCGCCGAGCCCGTGGGCGGCGCCGCGGGCGGGCGTCTCGACGGGCCCTCGCGGCGACCCGCGCACAACTCGCTCGCCGTACTCGAAGGCGGCGAGCTGGCGGCCGTCTATCGCAAGCACCACCTGCCCAACTACGCGGTGTTCGACGAGGTCCGCTACTTCGAGCCCGGCGACGAGCCGCTGGTGCGCGAGCTCGCCGGGATCAGGTGCGGGCTGACGATCTGCGAGGACCTGTGGGACGGACGGACCGCCGGCCTCGCTGGAGGCGCAGGCCGGCGCGCGCCTGATCCTCAACCCCTCGGCCTCCCCCTACCTGCGAGGAAAGGGGGTCGAGCGCGAGCGGATGCTCGCGGCGCGGGCACGGGCATACGGCGGTGCCGATCGCGTTCTGCAACCTCGTCGGCGGCCAGGACGACCTCGTCTTCGACGGCCACAGCTTCGTCGTCGACGAGCGCGGCGAGGTGCTCGCGCGCGGCCGTCAGTTCGAGGAGGACCTGCTGCTCTGCGAGCTCGGCGCCCCCGTCCCCGCCCCGCTCGCCGAACCGCTCGCCGACCTCGACGAGGTCTACGCCGCGCTGCTGCTCGGCCTGCGCGACTACGTCGAGAAGAACGGCTTCGACGGCGTCCTGCTCGGGCTCTCGGGCGGGATCGACTCGGCGCTCGTCGCACTGCTCGCGGCCGACGCGCTCGGCGCCGAGCGGGTCGCCTGCGCGGTGATGCCCTCGCCGCATTCCAGCCCGGACACCCAGGAGGACGCGCGCCGGCTGGCGCGAAACCTCGGCGTCGAGCTGATCGAGATGCCGATCGGCGAGGCGATGGAAGCCTACGCGGGCATCCTCGCCGGCGCCGGAGGCCTCGAGGGGCTCGCCGCCGAGAACGTGCAGGCGCGGATCCGAGGCAACCTGCTGATGGCGATCTCGAACTCGCGCGGCTCGCTTGTCCTGGCGACCGGGAACAAGAGCGAGACCTCGGTCGGCTACTCGACCCTCTACGGCGACATGGCCGGCGGCCTCTCGGTGATCAAGGACGTCCCCAAGCAGCTCGTCTACGAGCTCGTCTCGCACCGAAACGAGCGCGCGGAGGGTGAGCTGGTGCCGGCCTCGATCATCGAGCGCGCGCCCTCGGCCGAGCTGCGCCCCGACCAGCGCGACGAGGACTCCCTGCCCCCCTACGAGCTGCTCGACCGGATCCTCGAGGGCTACGTGCAGCGAGATCTCTCGCGCGACGAGCTGGTCGACGAGGGCCTGCCGGGGGAGATCGTCGACGAGGTGACCGCGATGGTCAACCGCGCCGAGTACAAGCGCCGCCAGGCCGCGCCGGGAATCCGGATCACCTCGAAGGCCTTCGGGCGCGACCGCCGGCTCCCGATCACCAGCAGGTTCCGCGCCTAGTCAGGCTCGGCGCGCCCGCGCCAGGGTGACGCCGCTCAGGGCCGCGGGCGGACCGCGACGGTCATCCGCACCAGGGCGCAGAGGCGGCCCTCGTCGTCGCTGAGCTCGCAGTCCCAGACCCAGGTGGTGCGACCGCGATGGCGAGTGCGCGCCTGCGCGTGGATCGTCCCCGCGGAGACGGGACGAAGGAAGGTCGCGTGGTTCGCCTGGCCCATGCTGATCATCCCCTGCTCGGCTACCGCAATCGCGGTCGCGCGCGAGCAGAGGCTCTCGGCGATCGCGGCGTAGGCGCCGCCGTGAACGATCCCGTGAGGCTGCAGGATCGTCTCGCTGACCTCGACTCGGGCGCGCACCAGGTCGCCGTCGTCCTCGAGGTAGCGGATGCCGATCACCCCGCCGAGGCCGTCTCCCTCCCGCGTTGCGTCCGCCTCGCTCACGGCGCGCACACTACCGTCGCCCGACAAGGCCGCGTGCAACGGGACCGCCCGCTTACGCTTCGCTTATCGACCAGTCCGTAGGCTGATCCCGGCGATGGCACTCACCCCCGAACAGAACGCGGCCCTGCAGCTGATCCTCGAGCGCGGGCGCTCCTACACCGACCTCGCCATCCTGCTCGACGCCGACAAGGCCGAGATCCGCTCGCGCGCCCGCGCGGCGCTGACCGAGCTCGGCCACGCCGACCCGGATCGCAACGTCGCGCTCACCGACTACCTGCTCGGCCAGGCCGACCCGATCGGCCGCGCCGACGTGGTTCGCCACCTTCGCGACCACCCCGAGGACCATGCGCTCGCCGACCGGCTCTGCGAGATCCTGCGCGAGGAGTACCCGAGCGCCGACCTTCCGCGGCTTCCGGGCACGCCCCGCCCGCCGCGGCGCCCGCGGCGAAGCGCGGCGCCCGAGGCCGGCGACACCCCGCTGCGGCTCCCGTGGCGCCGCGGCGAGGCGCGCGAGCTCTCGCTCTCCGAGCGTCAGGTGCGGATGATGGCCGGGCTCGGCGGCGGCTCGCTGGTGCTGCTCCTGGTGATCCTCGGGATCGCCGGCGTGTTCGGCGGCGGCGAGGACCCCTCCTCGACCGCGGCCGGCACCGCCGGCGCGACCACCGGCGACTCGGCGACCACGGCCGCGGACACCGCCGGCGAGGAGCTGGCCCGGATCCCGCTGGCCGCCCCGGGCGGCGGCGACGCGACCGGCGAGGCGAACGTCGGGCTCGCGACCGCGGACCAGGCCTACGTCGACTTCTCGGTCGAGAAGCTCGATCCCGGCGCCGCAGGGAAAGACCTACGTGGTGATGCTGCTCCTCAACGAGAAGCGGGGCTATCCGCTCTCCCCCTTCGCGGTCTCCCAGCAGGGGACCTTCAGCGACCGGTTCGCGATCGAGTCGGTCGTCCTGCCGCTGATCGCCCGGACGCGGTTCGTCGACGTCTCGCTCGCCGACAACGAGGAGCTGCAGACGGCGATCCTCGAGGCCCAGCGACGGACCTCGCGCCAGAACGCCGAGCTCGACGACCTGCTGCTCAACATCCCGGGCGAGACCGTCCTGCGCGGCGCGGTGCCGCGCTCCGAGCCGGCCGGCTGAGGCGCGGGCCGAGCGGCCCGCTCAGCCGAGCAGCTTGCCCGGGTTCATGATCCCGGCCGGGTCGAGTCGCTCCTTGACCGCGCGCAGCGCCTCGAGACCGAGCTCGCCGACCTCGGCGACCATGTAGGGAGCGTGGTCGCGGCCGACCGCGTGGTGGTGGGTGATCGTCCCGCCGCGCGCCGACGATCGCCTCGCAGGCGGCGCGCTTGACCGCCCGCCACTGCTCGAGCTCGGCGCCGGCCCGGCGCGCGAGAGACGAAGGTGAAGTAGAGCGAGGCGCCGTCGCGATAGGCGTGGGAGAGGTGGCAGAAGACGATTCCGGGCGTTCCCTGCTCGGCGAGCGCCGCCTCGATGGCCCCGCCGACCGCCCCGTAGAGCTCGTCCAGACGACTCCAGGTGTGCGAGGTCTCGAGCGTCTCGACCATGTAGCCGAGGTCGAGCAGCTCGTCGCGCAGGTAGGGGCCCTGGTAGCGCCCGTGCTCCCAGGAGCGCCCCGCCGCCTCGCCGAGCGAGACGGCGCCGCCAGCGGCGCAGGTGGCGCAGCGAGAGCGCCCGCCGGCGCCCGACCGACGTCGCGATCGCCCTCCCAGCCGCAGATCACCAGGCAGCCGCCGCGGCGGCGTCGAGCGCCGAGATAGGCATCGAGCAGACGGCGCTTGATCGCCGCCGTGCCGCTCAGCGCCAGCGAGACGCGCGTCTCGGTCTCGATCCGAGAGCCGGGCGACGTCGGGCAGCGCGCCGGCCTGAGCGAGGGCTCGGAAGAGCTCGCTGCCACCGGCGAAGTCGGCGACCATCCAGGCCTCGTAGCGGCGCACCGAGGGCGCCGGGCGGACCCGGACGGTGACCTCGCGTGATCACCCCGAGCGTCCCCTCCGAGCCGACGACGAGCTCGCGCAGCGCCGGGCCGGCCGCGGTGTGCGGGGTCTCGAGCGTGCGCAGCTCGCCCGCGGGGGCGCTCAGCGCGACCTGGGTGACGAGCTCGTCGAAGCGGCCATACCCGCTCGACGCCTGGCCGGCCGAGCGGGTCGCGGCGAAGCCGCCGATCGTCGCGTACTCGAAGGACTGCGGGAAGTGGCCGAGCGTCACGCCCTGGGCGCCGAGCGCGGCCTCGGCCGCGGGGCCGCGCAGGCCCGGTCCGAGCTTCGCGGTGAGCGAGATCGGATCGACCGCGACCGAGCGCATCCGCCGCAGGTCGAGCGAGATCACCCGCTTGTGAGCTCCGCGCGAGCGGCTCGACCCCGCCGACGACGCTGGTCCCGCCCCCGAACGGCACGACCGCGACGCCACCCTGCGCGCAGGCGGCGAGCACGGCCGCGAGCTGGGCGCGGTCGGCGGGCGTGACCACCGCGTCCGGGGCGACCTCGAGCTCGCCGGAGCGCAGCCGGATCAGGTCCGGGTAGCTCTTGCCGACCGCGTGGGCGAGCCGCTCGTCGTGTGCGTTCGAGACGTGCTCCTCACCGACGATCGCGGCGATCTCCGCGGGCAGCGGGCGGGCGGGCGGCAGCGCCGGCTCGGAGAGCTCGGTGTCGCGGGGACGGGCTCGCCTCGCCGAGCTCGGAGCGGAGCATCGCGCGCGCGCCCTCGGAGAGCTCGGCGCGCCTCCCCGGCTCCCCCCAGCCCCACCACTTCGAGGGGCCCGGCCCCGCGAGCTCACTCATCGGCGCCGACGAGCGCGTTCTCGATTCCGGCGAGGGCGTCGTCCAGTCGCCGCCGCGCCGCGCCGCGCAGCATCGAGGAGCCGAGCCTCGAGAGACCACGGAGCGACTCCTCGCCGGCGAGCGTGACCGCGGTGCCGGCCGGGGTCGGACGCAGCTTCAGCTCCACCCTCGAGGACTTCAAGACGCGCTCGAACGGGGTCCCCTCGACCTCCTGCTCCCACTCGTAGCGCTCGGCGTTGGTCGCCGCGGTGCAGCGGAAGTCGGCGCGCACGCCCTTGCCGCTGCTCGGTCTCGAGCACCGCGGTCCAGCGGGCGCGCTTGCCGCCCGGGTCGCTGCACGTCCTCGACCCGGGTCACCTTGGGCCACCAGCGAGGCAGGTTGTGGGGGTCGGAGACGAGGTCCCAGACGCGTTCGGGCTCGGCCGCGATCTCGCGGCTGCGGCTCACCCTCGGCATCGCCCCGAGCCGGCTACTCGGCGGCGGACTTCAGCCGTCGCAGGTCGCGGACGAGCAGCAGGTGCTTGAGGTGACCGCAGACCGCGGCCAGGCTCTCGAGGTTCTCGAGCGCCTCCTTGCGCCGTGCCTGGCTGCGCGAGCGCAGCTGGGCGCCCAGCAGCTGCTCGAGCAGCGCCGCCTCGCGGTCGGCAGAGGTGCGGAAGACCCTCAGGTTGCGCCCGGCGACGCCGAACGTGGAGAGCTCGGCGGCGGCGCGGACGATCTCGAGGTCGGTCTCGTCGTAGTGCGGGCGGCCGTCGCGCCGCTCGGGCTGGACGATGCCGAACTCCTGCAGCTCGCGAAGGAACTGCTCGTCGACGCCGGTCTGCTCGAGCAGCTCGCTCGCGGGTCGAAGGTGGTGACGTTCTCGCCGACCGAGGCCGCGCGCCGCTTCTGGCTCTCGCCGCTCGGCCGGCGCCCGGCTGAAGTCGCCGGTGGCGAGCTCCTGGCGGATCACCCGCAGCGGCAGGAACTCGTCGCGCTGCATCCGCAGGATCGTCCGCAGGCGCTCGACGTCGGCCTGGCTGTAGAGCCGGTAGCCGCCCTGCGTGCGGCGCGGGGTGAGCAGCTTCTGGTCCTCGAGGTAGCGGATCTTCGAGATCGAGATGTCCTCGAACTCCTGGCTCAGGATCTTCGCGACCGCGCCGATCGTCAGCGCCTTGCGCGGGCGCGAGTCGCCGGAGGCCTGGCGGGCGTCGCGGTCGCCGATTCCGGGCCCGCCGATCGGTTTCGAGGTTGCGACAGCCATCCTCACTTCTCCAGGTAGCTGAGCTTGTACTTGCCGATCTGGATCTCGTCGCCGTCGTCGAGCCGGTGCGACTCGATCCGGCGGCGGTTCACGTAGGTCCCGTTGAGCGAGCCGAGGTCGTCGATGTAGTGGCCGTCCTGGCGCTGCGACCAGCAGCGCGTGGTTGCGCGAGACGGTGACGTCGTCGAGGAAGACGGCGGCGTCGGGCGTCCGGCCGATGCTCATCCGCTCCTCGGTCGACGGGGAAGCTCTCGCCGGCGCGGCCGCCGCCGGAGCGGATCACCAGCGCGGCACCCGCCTTGCTCGACCTCGGCGTCGATGTCGACCGGCGTGTACTCGCCGGTCTCGTCGACCTGGTAGGTCATCGTCGTGGGCTCGTCGGCGCCCTCGGGGCGCGCCGAGATAGGCGCCGCACTTCTGGCAGTAGTTGGCGCCCTCGGGGTTGACGAACCCGCACTCGGGGCAGTGGACGGCCATCGCGGCTACTTGCCCGACTCGGCGTCGGCGGGGCCTTGCCGAGCAGGATGTCGGTGAGCTGCTGCACGTCGGCGCCGCTGATCGCCGCGTCGCCGGACTCCCGCTTGACCTTGCAGTCGGTTGACCAGCTCGGCGCGAAGGATGTCGATCTTGCCGTGCAGGACCCGCCGCCGGTAGGAGACCTCGCGCTCCTCGTCGGTGAGATCCTCGATCAGCGCCTTGAGCTCCTCGTCGCTCATCGAGCCGATGTCGGGAAAGGTGTCGTCGTACTGCGTTGCCATCTCGCTCCTGGTGAACAGAACCTCCGGCCTCCAACCGGCTTCGCAACCGATTATAAGCCCGACCCGCAAACTTCAACTAGAGGTTGAGTCTTTGCACGAGCCGGTGCGACGGGCCGGACCCCGCCGTGAGCGCCTCCGCGAGGGGTCTAGGCGGCCCGGACGACGGACGGCGGCGGGCCCTTCGGGCGATCGCGGCCGCGGGCGGCCCGGACGTACACCCAGGTGGCCGCGACGGTGATCGCCACGCCGAGAACGAACCCGGCGACGATGATCCAGCCAGTCGACGACCATGCTCCAGAAGATCCCGCCGAAGACGAGGAAGACGCCGATCCGGCCGATCCAGTTGACCTCGATGTCGATGCCGCGCCGCAGGCCGAGCCGCGCGAGCACCAGGCGTGACGACCTCGCGGGCGGCGAGCAGGGCGAGCGCCCACCGCGGCAGCAGCTCGAAGTGCCAGCAGACGGCGGCGCCGGAGAGGATCGTCAGCCGGTCGACGACCGGATCGAGGAGCGCGCCCATGCGCGACTGTACTGGCCGGTCGCCCGGGCGAGGAAGCCGTCGAGGTAGTCGCCGAGCGCGATCGCGAGGTAGATCAGCGCCGGGGCGACCGCCCGCCCGTCGCCGGAGTTGAAGGCGAGCACGCAGAAGACCGGGATCGCGGCGAGGCGCACGTAGCCGACGACGTTCGGGATCGTCCAGGGGCGCAGCGGCTGCCCCGGCCCGGGTCTGACTTGGCAGCGGACCGGAGCGATCGATCCCGAAGCAGACGCCGCTTGCGTGACAGCGGCGTCTGATGCGGGTTCTCGGTCAGTCTCGGCCACCGAGAATCTCGCGCGGCCCGCGCGGCGGCCTGGTCGGTCGCCGACCGGAGATCGCGTCCCGGAGCCGCGCTCCTGGGCCTCGACCTCGCCGTCGGCGAGCGCCGCGCTTGCCGACCACGATCCGCAGCGGGCAGCCGAGCAGCTCGGCGTCGGTGAGCTTCTCCCCCGCCCCGGCGCTCGGCGGTCGTCGAAGAGCGACCTCGATGCCCGGCGGCGCGGAGCTCGCTCGTAGAGCGCTTCCGCGGCCTCGACGCGACCTCGTCGGCCTTGCTTGCCGAGCGAGACCAGGTGGACCTGCCAGGGTGCGAGCGCGCGCGGGCCAGACGATCCCCTTCTCGTCGGCGCCCTGCTCGATCGCCGCGGCGACGATCCGCGCCGGGCCGATCCCGTAGGAGCCCATCACGATCGGGTGCTCCTTGCCCGTCCTCGTCGAGGTAGGTCGCGCCGAGCGGCTCGCGAGTAGCGGGTGCCGAGCTTGAAGATGTTGCCGATCTCGATCGCCGGCTCGATCTCGATCGGGTCGCCGCCTGGGGCGGTGTCGCCGGCCTCGACCATCGCGGACGTCGAGCTCGCTCGAACTCGAAGTCGCGGCCCGGGCTCGACCCCGATCAGATGAGTGTCGGGGTGGTTGGCCCCGGCGACGTAGCCCGAGCCCGGCGATCGCCGCGTCGGCGATCAGCATCGGGACGCTCGCGCCGACCGGGCCGATGAAGCCCGGCGGGCCGAGCTCGGCCTCGATCTCCTCGGCGCTCGCCTGGCGGAAATCGGGCCCCGAGCGCGTTCGCGCAGCTTGATCTCGTTGAGCCGGTGGTCGCCGCGAACCAGCACGAGCACGAGGCCGCGGTCCTCGACCACGACCGGCATCGCCTTGAGCGCCGCGCCCGGCGGGGACGCCGAGCGCCTCGGCGACCTCCTCGACCGTCGTCAGCCCCGGGGTCGGCACCTCGCGCGGCGCGTCGAGCGGCGGCGGCAGCTCGACCGGCTGCGGCTCGGCGGAGGCGACCTCGACGTTGGCGGCGTAGCCCGGGGCGAGCGCGACCTCGTTCTCGCCCGCCGGCGCAGGGCGCCATGTACTCGTGGGCGCCGGATGCCGCCCATCATCCCGACGTCGGACTCGACCCGGTACCAGCGCAGCCCGCAGCGGTCGAAGATCCGCTCGTAGGCGCCGCGATGCAGCTCGTAGCTGTGCTCGAGGCCCGCCTCGTCGCGGTCGAAGGAGTAGGCGTCCTTCATCGTGAACTCGCGGGTGCGCAGGACCCCGGCGCGCGGGCGCGGCTCGTCGCGCTCCTTGATCTGAAGCTGGTAGAGGATCAGCGGCAGCTCGCGGTAGGAGCGGATCTCGCGGGCGACGTGGAAGGTGAGCGCCTCCTCGTGGGTCATCGCGAGCACCATGTCGGCGAGCCCTTGCGGTCCTCGAGCTTGAACAGCTCGTCGATCGTCGTAGCGGCCGGTCTTCTTCCAGATCTCGGCCGGCTGCAGCACCGGCATCAGCATCTCCTGGCCGCCGATCGCCGTCCATCTCCTCGCGGATGATCGCCTCGACCTTTCGATCGACCCGGTATCCGGCCGGGAGCCAGGTCCAGAGGCCGGCGCCGAGCTGGCGGATCAAGCCCGGCACGGACCATCAGCCGGTGCGAGAGCGCCTCGGCGTCGGCGGGGGCCTCGCGAAGCGTCGGCAGGAAGTAGCGTCGAGAGGCGGGTCACGGCGCGGCCAGCGTAGCGAGCCGTTCACCCGGGACGGCTCGCCGGAGGCGCCCGCGGCCGCTACCCGTCGAGCCCCGCGAGCCGGCGCTCGAGCTCGAGCACCCGCGCGGCGAGGTCGGACTCGCTCGGGCAGCTGAGGACCTCGAGCTTGATCCCGTCGGGGTCGTGGATGAAGACCGCGTAGTAGCCGGGGCTGTAGTCGTACTCGCGCGGGCGGGCTCTCGAGCTCGCCGCCGAGCGCCGCCCCCTCGCCGCTCGTCCAGGCGGCGACGGCCTCGACCCGCGGCCCGGCTCGAGGCCCGAAGGCAGATGTGGTGGATGCCGACCGCGTAACGGTCGTACGGCGTCGGGTGCGGCGTCCGACTGCGCGGCGCGGAGGCTGAGCGAGCCCCCGCCGCCGTGGCGTGAGAGATAGACGACCCGCTCGCCCCGCTCGCCGGCGATCTCCGCCTCGCCGACGTAGCCGAGAGGAGCGAGCAGGCCGCGGTAGAACCTGAGCGAGCGCTCGAGGTCGCTGACGACCAGATCGAGGTGGTCGATCGCCTCCACGGCCGCGATCCTAGCCAGCGACCGGGGCGCGCGCCGACGCGCCGGCTCGGCCGCTGAACGCTTCGGGGGCCTCCAGACCCCCGAACCGTTCAGCCGTTCGGCAAGGCCTCAGGCGCGGGTGAAGCGGCGACCGGCGGTCGGCGAGGCGTCCTCGTCGAGCCGCCGGCTCGCCTTGACCGGCTTGAGGAAGGGCTCGGCGGTGACGTCGTTGCCCTCCTGTCGGGGCCTTCTCGGCCTCGAGCTTCGCGATCCGCTCCGGCGTCAGCTCGCCGGCGTTCTCCTCCTCGATCTGCGCGAGCCACTCGGCGCCCTCGGCGGCCTCGGCGTCGTCGACCTCGACCGTGCCGCGGTCGAGCGACTTGTCGATCTCCTCGAACAGCGCGTCGACCAGCTCCGTCCTGCGGGACCTTCCGCAGCGGCTTGCCGTGGGCGAAGATCAGGCCCTCGTTCTTGGCGCCGGTGATCCCGAAGTCGGCGTGCGAGGCCTCGCCGATCCCGTTGACCGCGCAGCCGAGCACCGCGACCTCGATCGGCTCGGCGTAGGCCTCGAGCCGCTGCTCGATCTCGGCCACCACCGTGTCCATGTCGAACTGCAGGCGGCCGCAGGTCGGGCAGGCGATCAGCACCGGCCCGCGCTCGCGCAGCTGCAGCGCCTTGAGGATCTCCCAGGCGACCTTGACCTCCTCCTCGGCGTGGAAGGTCGAGAGCGAGATCCGGATCGTGTCGCCGACCCCGTCGGCGAGCAGCGTGCCGAGGCCGACCGCGGACTTCAGCGAGCCCGACCACTTCGTCCCCGCCTCGGTGATCCCGAGGTGGATCGGATAGGGGATCTGCTCGGCGAGCAGCCGGTTGGCGGCGATCGTGTTCGGCACGTTGGTCGACTTGATCGAGACCTTGAAGTTCTCGAAGTCGAGCGACTCCATCAGCTCGACGAACTCGACCGCGGCGGTGACCAGCGCCTCGACCGGGTTCTCGCGCTCGAGCTCGTGCAGGTGCTTGGGCAGCGAGCCGGAGTTGACGCCGATCCGCATCGGCACGTTGCGCTTCGTTCGCCTCGCATCGCCACCTCGGCGACCTTCTCGCGGCCGCCGATGTTGCCCGGGTTGAGGCGGATGCAGTGGGCGCCGGCGTCGATCGCCTTCAGCGCCAGGGTGTGGTTGAAGTGGATGTCGGCGATCACCGGGATCGGCGACTCCTTGACGATCGTCTCGCAGCGCGTCGACGTCCTTGTCGCGCGGGACCGCGACAGCGGACGAGGTCGGCGCCGGCGTCGGCGACCGTGCTCGATCTGCTCCATCGTCGCCTCGAGGTTGGCGGTCTCGGTCTTGGTCATCGTCTGCACGACGACCGGGGCGCCGCCGCCGATCGGCACGCCGCCGACGAAGATCTGGCGCTTTGAAGCCATCGGCGACATTGTGACAGCGGGCGGCCCGCCCGCAGCAACGCAATAATCCCGGCGGGATGACGGGCGGCGAGAAGGAAGAGGCGGCGATCGCGCGGATCTACGCCGCCTTCGGCCGCCGCGACCTCGCCGCGCTCACCGCCGAGCTGCACCGCGACGCGCAGATCGATCTCAGCCGGTCGGTCGGCCCCGAGAGCGGGCTCTACCCCGGAGTGGAGGGGATCCAGCGCCTGCTCGACCTCTACTGGGGCGCGTTCTCGGAGATCACGATCGAGCCCGAGCGGCTGGTCACCGGCGACGACGGCATCGTCGCCCTGGTGGTCGCGCGCGGGATCGGGCGCGGCAGCGGCGTCAGCGTCGAGGCGCGCGGGCCGCACCTGTGGAGGTTTCGCGACGGCAGCGCGATCCTGCTCGCGCTCTACCAGGACGAGGGCGACGCGCTCGCCGCGGCGGGCGTCCCGCCCCCTCGGTAGACGGCGTCCGCCGTAGCGCTCAGCCTCGGTCGCCGGGCTCGCCGGCGGCGAACCTGCGCGCATCCCGCCGGGAGAAGCTGAACACGACCTCGGCGACCATGCCGTCCCGGGCGCCGAAAACCACGCAGAACGCCGGCGTGGCGCTCTCGATTCCGCTGCTCGCGCCGACCGCGGCCCAGTGTCCGCGAAACAGCGCCCTGCTCCCGATCAGCTCCGGTTCGTCGTCCTCGACCCAGCGGATCTCGGCAAACGCCTCGAGGAACTGCGATATGAAGAGCCGATACGCGCGCTTTCCCCGGTATTCCCCGCCGCCGAGCCAGGCCGGATCGGTGACCATCAGGCACTCGGGGTGCTGAAGCGACCAGAAGCCGTCCATGTCGCCGGCGTTGAAGAGCTCGAAGTTTCGCCGGCCGAGCGCCAGCGCCTCGAGGGCCTCGCTGCGGCCCTCGGCGGTCACCCGGAGTAGAGCGCCTCGATCTCCTGCTCGTACTTCTCGTCGATCGGCTTGCGCTTCAGCTTCATCGTCGGTGTCAGCTCGTCGCCGCCGGGCATCCAGTCGGTCGGCAGGATCTTGAACTTCTTGATCTGCTCGACCCGCGCCATCTTCGCGTTCGCCTCGTCGACCGCCGGCCTGGATCGCCGCGACCAGCGACTCGCTCGCCGGCGAGGTCCTCGACCGAGCTGCCCTCGATCCCGTTCTGCTTCGCCCAGACCGGGGCGAAGTCGGGATCGAGCACGATCAGCGCGACGTTGTAGGGGCGGCCGTCGCCGATCGCGACGGCCTGGCCGATCAGCGGGCTGGCCGCCTTCAGTTGGCCTCGATGTTGGCCGGCGACATGTTCTTGCCGGCGGCGTTGATGATCAGCTCCTTCTTGCGATCGACGATCTTCAGGTAGCCGTCCTCGTCGAGCTCGCCGATGTCGCCGGTCGCGAGCCAGCCGTCGTCGTCGATCGTCTCCGCCGTCTTGTCCGGCAGGTTGCGGTAGCCGGGCATGATCGAGTCGCCCGGACCAGCACCTCGCCGTCCTCGGCGAGCTTGATCTCGACTCCCGGCAGCGGCGGGCCGACGGTGCCGAGCTTGATCTTGTCGGGCGGGTTCACGGTGCGCGACGCCGCAGGTCTCCGACATCCCCCAGAGCTCGCCGATCGGGATCCCGATCGCGTGGAAGAACTCGAGCACCTCGAGCGGCGTCGGCGCGGCGCCGACGTTGACGGCGATCGCCTCGTCGAGGCCGAGCTGCTGCGCGCAGGTTCGAGAACATCGCCTCGTCGGCGGCGGCGACCCCGGCCGCAAGCTCCTCGGGAACCTCCTCCCCGGCCTGCTCGAGCCGGACCTTCTGGAGCGCGGCCTCGAGGCCCTGCTGGGCCGTGCTCGCGCTCCTCGTCCGGGAGCGCGGCGAGCTTCGCCTCGAGCCCGGCCTTGAGCTTCTCCCAGATCCGCGGGACCGCGAAGAACCAGGTCGGGCGGACCTTCGGCAGGAACTCGATGATCTTGCGCGGGTCCGGGCAGATCGTCACCGTGCAGCCGCGGATCACGGGCAGGTAGTAGTGGGCGCCGCGCTCGGCGATGTGCGCCGCCGGCAGCCACGAGATCACCTTGGCGCCGCGCTCGGGGAAGTCGATGATGTCCTCGACCCCCGCGATCAGGCTCATCAGGTTGCGATGGGTGAGCTGCACGCCCTTCGGCGGCCCGGTGGTGCCGGAGGTGTAGATCAGGGTCAGCAGATCGTCGGGCTCGATCGAATCGATGATCTCTGTGGGGTCGAACTCGGGGTCGAGCGACTCGAGCGCCTCGAGCGTCGTGGTCGCCGCCGTCGCCGTCGAGCACGATCAGCGTGCTCGAGTGCCGGCAGATTCGGCGTGCGCCTTGTTGAAGACCTCGAGGAAGGCTCGCTCGACGATCGCGACCTTGGCCTCCGGCGTCGGAGCAGACGTACTGGATCTGCTCGGGCGAGGAGGTCTGGTAGATCGAGAACGGGACCGCCGCCGAGCGAGACGGCGGCGAGGTCGATCGGCATGAACTCGGGGCGGTTGTTGAGCATGATCGCGACGCGTGTCGCCCTTCGAGACGCCGAGGCTCGCGAGCCCGCCGGCGATCCGCGTCGACCTGGGCCGCGAGCTCGTTCCAGGAGATCTCGGAGCGTTCCTCGCCCTCCCCGGCGACGATCGCCGGGTCCTCGCCGAGCCGCTCGACGGTCTGCCTGGAACGCATGCGCCAGGTTCTGAGCGTGCAGTCCCTTTCCGGGTCCGCCACTCGCGTAGCGCTCCGCCGCGGTCGCGTCAGCAGTCGTCGCCTCCATACGTCGTCTCCTCCTCGAGATCGGGCCGTCGGTCCAAAGCGCAATCTATCGCTAGCGAACGTCGAAGCCCTCGCCGGTCAGCCGGCCGATGTCGTTGGAGAGCCCGATCACGAACAGCATCAGCACGAGGACGAAGCCGACGACGCTCGCCCGCTCCATCACCGAGAAGGCCACCGGCCTGCCCGCGGAGCTTCTCGACGACGCTCCAGAAGATGTGGCCGCCGTCGAGCGGCAGGAACGGGAACAGGTTGATCACCGCCAGCGAGAGGCTGATCACGGCCGAGCACCAGCAGCGCCTGACGGGTGTCGAACTCGATCGCCTGCCGTGTCACCTCGTAGGAGCCGACGACGCCCGAGATCTGCTCGCGCTGCTCGGCGTCGAAGATCCGCGCGACGATCGAGACCGTCGCCGAGGTCACCACCCACATCCGGTCGACGGCGAACTCGGCCGACGCTCGGGATCGAGCGCTCGCTCGGCACGAAGTCGATCCCCTCGAAGCTGAACCCGAAGCGGAACCGCTCCGCGGCGGCGTCGTAGAACGGGCGCATCTCGAGCGTCGTGCGCCGCCCGTCGCGGGCGACGAGCACCGGGATCGCCTCGGTGGCAGCGCAGCCGTCGCTGAGGTCGCCCGAGCACTCGAGCCCGCCAAGCGACGCGGTCAGCCTGTCGGCCTGGGCCTCCGCGCTGCCGTCGCCGCGGCGCACGCCGTCGATCGAGATCAGCCGGTCGCCGGGCTCGAGCTCGGCCGCCGCCGGGGTGTCCTTCTCGACCGCGCCGACCGCCAGCGCCGTCGGCTCCTCGAGCGTGAACCCGAGCCCGAAGAGGATCACGAAGGCGATCACGAGGTTGACGAACGGGCCGGCGGCGATCACCACGATCCGCTTCCAGACCGGCTGGTGGTAGTAGCCCCGCGGCGCGATCTCCTCGTCGAGCTCCTCCTCGGGGTTCATCCCGGTGATCTTCACGAAGCCCCCGAGCGGGATCGCGCCGATCCCGTACTCGGTCTCGCCGCGGCGCACCGAGAAGAGCTTCGGCGGGAAGAAGAGGAAGAAGCGCTCGACCCGCATCCCGACCGCCTTCGCGGCCACGAAGTGACCGAACTCGTGAAGGATGATCAGCACCGCGAAGCCGGCGAAGGCGAGCAGCCAGCTCATGCCGCGCTCCGCCACGCCGCTCGACGAGTCCGGCGGCGCAGCTCACGAGCGCGGCTCGTCGCACTCGAACAGCTCCTCGAAGTGCCCGAACGGCACCACCTCGACGGCGTCGAGCGCCCCCTCGATCACATCCGGCGATCGCCGTGAACGGGATCCGGCCCTCGAGGAAGGCTGCGACGGCGACCTCGTTGGCCGCGTTCAGCACGCAGGGCGCGGTGCCGCCCGCGATTCCCGCCTCGCGGGCCAGCGCAGGCACGTGAAGGTCTCGGGGTCGGGCGCCTCGAAGCTGAGCTCGCCGACCTCGGCGAGGTCGAGCCGGCGCGCTCGGCACGTCGGCGCGATCGGGGTGGTGGAGCGCGTAGGAGATCGGCACCCGCATGTCGGGGTAGTCCGAGGTGCGCGAGCGTGGGCGCCGTCGTTGAGGTGGACGAGCGAGTGGACGATCGACTGGGGGTGGACGACGACGTCGATCGCGGCGTAGCGCGAGGCCGAAGAGATGGTGCGCCTCGATCACCTCGAGGCCCTTGTTCATCAGCGTCGCCGAGTCGATCGTGATCCGCCCGCCCATCTCCCAGGTCGGGTGGGCGAGCGCCTCGGCGCGGAGTGATCGCCGACGAGGTCGGTGCGGCCGCGGAACGGACCGCCCGAGGCGGTGAGGACGAGTCGCTCGACTGCGCCCGGAGGCTGATCGGCGAGCAGCTGAAAGAGCGCCGAGTGCTCGGAGTCGACCGGGAGGATGCGGGCGCTCGCTCGCCTCGGCGAGCGCGGTCACCAGATCGCCGCCGACGACGAGGCTCTCCTTGTTGGCGAGCGCCAGGTCGATTCCGGCGGCGAGCGTCGCGATCGTCGGGCCGAGCCCGGCGGTGCCGACGATCGCGTTGAGGACCAGGTCGGGCTTGGTGGCCGCGATCAGCTCGCGAACGCCGTGCTCGCCGGCGAGCACCATGCCGTCGTCGAGCTCGCCCGCGGCGCGCGCCGCCGCCCCGGGGTCGCTGAGGGCGACGCTACGGGCGCGCGTCGAGCGCGCCTGGTCGCAGAGGCGCTCCCAGTTGGTCGCTGCGCTGAGCCCGGCGACGACGAGCTCCTCGGAGCGGCCGATCACCTCGAGCGCCTGCTCGCCGATCGAGCCGGTCGAGCCGAGCACGAGTACTCGCTTGGTCACCCAGCGCAGGGTAGCGCCGCCCCTCAGCCACGCCTAAGCGCCGCGCACCCCGGGCCGAGGTGGCAAAAGAGGGGGTTATGCACCCACAAGTGCCACCTCGACCCCGGTGCGGCGTTCGGCCGGGCGTGGCGTCCGCGCCCCGGTGCGGCGTTCGGCCGGGCGTGGCGTCCGCGCCCCGTGTGGCGTCCGCGCCCCGGTGCGGCGTTCGGCCGGGGTAGCCTGCGGGCGTGGCGAGCGAGGTGACCGTCGGGGCTCACGTCGGCGCGGAGGCGCCGCTTGCCGCCGCGGCCGAGCTCGGCGCCGACTGCCTGCAGCTCTTCCTCTCCCCGCCGCAGAGCTACAAGAAGCCGCCTCCGCGAGGCGACGCCGCCGAGCTTCGCGCCTCGGAGCAGGCGGTCTTCGTCCACGCTCCCTACCTGATCAACGTCTGCTCGCCGAAGCCGAACATCCGCTACGGCTCGCGGAAGATCCTTCAGCAGACCTGCGAGGCGGCGGGCGCGATCGGGGCCGCGGCCGTGATCGTCCACGCGGGTCACGCCGAGGACGGGATCGAGGCCGGCGTCGGCCGCTGGCCCCGCACGCTCGAGCTGCTCGAGACCGAGGTGCCGGTCTGGATCGAGAACACCGCCGGCGGCGAGAACGCCGTCGGGCGGCGCTTCGAGGCCCTCGCCCGCCTCTGGGACGCGCTCGCGGCCTACGGCGGGCCGGTCGAGCTCGGCTTCTGCTTCGACACCTGCCACGCCCACGCGGCCGGTGAGCGGCTCAGGGACGCGGTCGAACGCGCGATCGCGATCACCGGCGGGATCGACCTCCTGCACGCGAACGACTCGCGCGACCCGGCGGGCACGGGCGCCGACCGCCACGCCAGGCTCGGCGCCGGGGAGATCGACCCCGCCCTGCTGCGCGGGATGATCGGCGCCGCGGTCGCGGCGGGATCGCCGGTGATCGTCGAGACCCCGGGCCCGGCCGAGGGAATCAGGGCCGACCTGGAGTTCGTGCGCGCCGCGGGCGACGCCCGGCCCGCTCAGTAGACGAACGCGAGCGCGAGGTAGTAGCCCGCGACGACCGTGAACATGACCGCGTCGAGGCGGTCGAGAAGGCCGCCGTGAGGGCCGAAGATCGTCCCCGAGTCCTTGACCTGCAGGTCGCGCTTGATCATCGACTCGAAGAGGTCTCCGAGCGGGGCCAGCAACCCCACGCAGAGCCCGATCGCGAGCGCGTCGAGGCCCGGCAGCCAGTCCTGGTAGAGGCCCGCGACCCAGAACGCGAGCGTACCTCCGGCCACGCCGAAGATCAGCCCCTCGAGCGTCTTGTTCGGCGAGATCGAGGGGGCCAGCCGGTGGCGACCGAAGACTCGCCCCCCGCCGTAGGCGGCGGTGTCGCACGCGAAGGTCGCGATCAGGACGTCGAGCAGCAGCGCTGCGCCATGGTCGGGCAGCTCACGCAAGAGCACGGCGTGAGCGAAGGGCAGCCCGACCCAGGCGACGGCGAACACCGTCAGGGCCAGGGAGACGGTCACCCCCTCGCGGTCGGGTCGCAGAACGGCGGCGGCGAAGCAGGCCGGAATGAGGGCGAGGAAGACGATCATCATCTGGAAGTGGTCGCCGAGATAGGCCGCGGCGACCAGGGCGGCCGCGCCGGCGCAGGCCACGGTCAGAAACGGACGCGCCGCCGCGGTCATCCTCGAGAGCTCGACCAGGCCGATGCAGGCGAACACCACCATCGCGACCGCGAAGACCCCGCCCCCGACGACGACCACGGTGATCGCGATCGCGATCCACGGGATCGCCCAGGCAATCCGGGCCATGGTCTCCGAGCGATCGCGTCGCGGACGGCGCCGGCCGGGATCCCTGCCCGAGAGCGGCGGCGGCGGCACGGGCCGGTTGCGCCGCTGGTGGTCGAAGTCGAGCTCCGAGTCGAATGGACGAGAACCCTCGATCGCTCAGCGCCCCCCGAAGCGACGCCGGCGGCGCGAGTACTCGTCGAGCGCGGCGCTGAACGCCTCGCGGCTGAAGTCCGGCCAGAGCTCGTCGCTGAAGACGAGCTCCGAGTAGGCGCACTGCCAGAGCAGGAAGTTGGAGATCCGGAGCTCGCCGCTGGTGCGGATCAGGAGGTCCGGGTCGTTCATCTCGGGCGCATAGAGGTGGCGGCGGAAATCATCCTCGGTCTCCCCGGTGAAGCTTCGCGCCGCGTCGACGATCTCCGCCCGCCCGCCGTAGTTGAAGGCGATGAAGAGGCTGATCCGCCGGTTCGCGGCGGTCACCGACTCGGCCCACTCCATGCGCTCGACGAGGTCGGCCGGGACTCCCTCGCGACGGCCGACGAAGCGCATCCGCACGCCCTCCTCGTCGAGCTCTGGGGTCTCGCGGTCGATCCGCTCGGCGAACATCGCCATCAGGCCGGCGACCTCGTCGGCCGGGCGCTCCCAGTTCTCGGTCGAGAAGGAGAACACGGTCAGCTCCTCGATCCCGAACTCGGCCGCGTCGCGAAGCCGGGCCTTGACCGTGTCGGCCCCGGCCTCGTGGCCGGCGACGGCCGGAAGGCCGCGTTCGGCCGCCCAGCGGCCGTTGCCGTCGGTGATGATCGCGACGTATCTCGGGGGCGCGCTCACGCCGGTCTCGGCGGGGTCTAGACGCCTAGACCTCGAGGATCTCTTCCTCTTTGGCCTTCAGCAGCGAGTCGATCTCCGCGGTGGCATCGTCGGTTCGCTTCTGCAACTCGGCCTCCGCGCGGCGCTCGTCATCCTCCCCGACCTCGCCCTCCTTCTTGAGCTCGCGGAGGTCGTGCATGATGTCGCGGCGGATGTTGCGGACGGCGATCTTGCCCTCCTCGCCCACCCCGTGCACCACCTTGACCATCTCGCGACGACGCTCCTCATTGAGCTCGGGAATCTGCAGGCGGATCACGTTGCCGTCGTTGGAGGGGGTGAGGCCGAGGTCGGACTCCATGATCGCCTTCTCGATGTTCCCGATCGAGTTCTTGTCGAAGGGCGTCAGGGTGAGCAGGCGCGCGTCGGTGGCGGCGACCTGAGCGAGCTGCTTGATCGGCGTGACCGCGCCGTAGTAGTCGACCTCGAGCCGATCGAGCAGGTGCGGCGAGGCGCGGCCGGTGCGCACCGTCGAGAGCTCGTGGCGACAGCTCTCCACGGACTTCGTCATCCGCTCGTGCCCGTCCGCGATCAGCTCATCTGTCAGCTCTGACATCGAAGAAAGTCCTGCTCTCAGGCGCCCGAGCGGACAATCGTCCCGACTCGCTCGCCGCAGACGATCCTATCTATGTTGCCCGCGTCGGCCATGTTGAAGACGTGGATCGGCAAGCCGTTGTCCATGCAGAGCGAGAGGGCGGTCGAGTCCATCACCCGCAGGCCCTTCTCGATCGCCTCCATGTGGGTCAGCTCGGGGATGAACTTGGCGTCCTCGACCTCGCTCGGGTCGGCGTCGTAGACGCCCTCCACCCCATGCTTCGCCATCAGGATCGTCTCGGCGTGGATCTCGAGCGCCCGCAGCGCCGCCGCGGTGTCGGTGGTGAAGAACGGGTTGCCGGTGCCGGCGGCGAAGATCACGACCCGGCCCTTCTCGAGATGGCGGATCGCCCGCCGCCGGATGTAGGGCTCGGCGACCTCGGTCACCTCGATCGCCGATTGCACCCGGGTGTGCGCCCCGATCCGCTCGAGCGCGTCCTGGAGGGTGAGCGCGTTGAGCACCGTCGCCAGCATCCCCATGTAGTCCGCGGTGGCCCGGTCCATCCCCTTCGCGGCGCCCTCGAGGCCGCGGTAGATGTTGCCGGCGCCGACGACGACCGCGGCCTCGACCCCGCGTGCGCTCACCTGGGCGATCTGACGGGCGATCGCCTCGACCCGGTCGGCGTCGGTGCCGTACTCCAGCCCCCCCATCAGGGCTTCCCCGGAGAGCTTGAGCAGGACGCGCTTGAAGACGGGTTCGGCCACGGCGGCGAAACCCTACCGGCCCGGCGCCCGGGGACGCCGCCGTCGCCCTCAGCGCCGCCTGGCGACCCGCTTGAGCGCGTAGTAGGACGGCTTGGCGCGCCCCTTCACCGAGGTCAGTCCCGCTCCCGGACACCACTCGCAGATCGCCTTCCCCCGTCGGGTGTCGCGCCAGGCGTACCAATAGGCGCCACGCAGGTTCCAGCGACCCGCGTGACGGAGCAGCGCGGTGAACGTGCGGCGCAGCAGCGCCGCCTGGACCGGCTCGCTCTTCACCAGGTTGTGGCCGCGGCGCCCCTTGGAGGCCCAGCCGATCTCGGTCACCCAGAGGCCGGCGTCGTCTCGGTTGCGACGGATCACCGCGCGCGCGGCGCGCACCGAGGCGAGCGCCCCACCGGCCCGCGAGTCGTACGGATGCACCGCGACGCCGTCGAAGCTGCTCTCGATCCCCGGCACCCTGTAGAGGTCACGGAGGTAGCGGCGGGCATCGATCAGGCGCGAGGTTGAGCGCTTCCCGAACATGCCGCCGAGGATCACCTGCGCCTCGGGGTCGGCCGCCCGGATCGCGCCCGCGGTCGTCTTCAGCAGCGCCGCGTAGGCGCCGACGTCGGCGTCGGGGCGATAGAAGCTCTCTGAGTTCTGCTCGTTCCACACCTGCCAGGCGGTGATCGGCCGGAAGGGAAGCTCGGGGTTGGCCGCCCAGAAGGCTCCCTGCGGCCCGTAGCGCTCGACCGCCCGAGCTGCGAAACGGGCGAACGCGTAGCGGGTCTCGATCGACGCCGGCGGGTAGGGGATGCACGCGAAGCCGGTGCAGTCATGGCCGTCGCGCTCCGCCGCCCACTCGGGCGATCCGAAGAGGAAGGGGAGCAGATCCAGGCCCTCGCGTGCGGTCAGGGCGACAACTCGATCGATCGCCGACCAGTTGAGGGTGTCGCGCTCGAGCTCGACCCCGGACCAGGGCAGCCAGAGGCGCACCGAGTCGACCCCGGCGGCTCGGATCATCCGCGCCTGGCGAACGCCAAGCTCGTCGCGCTGTGGAACGACCCCGATCGCGAGGTCCCCGGCGGCGCGCGAGGCCCGCTCCGGGCGCTCACCATCCGCGGCGCCGCCGAGCGGCGAGAGCAGCGCAAGCAACCCTGCCAGCACAGGAACGAGCGCGATCCGCCTGCGACCCCCGGTCATATCCGTACTTCCTAACCCCGATCAGGGCCGGGCGTTTCGCCGCGCCGGCGTGCGGCGATCAGCCCTCGCCGACGTCGAAGCGCGCGAATCGGGCGATCCGGACGTTCTCGCCGGTGCGGGCGGCGGTCTCGGCTCGGATCTCCTCGATGGTCTTGCCCTCGTAGCGATCGGCGCGCACGTGCTCCTGGTCGAGCAGCGCGACCTCCTTGGACCACTTCTTCAGCTGGCCCTCGACGATCTTCTCGACCACGTTGTCGGGCTTGCCGTCCTCCTTGGCCTTCGCCTGGAACACCTTGCGCTCCGCCTCCAGCTCCGCCTCGGGAATCTCCTCGGCGGACACGTAGAGCGGCGCGGTCGCGGCGACGTGGATCGCAACCTCACGCGCGAAGGAGCGAAAGTCGTCCGTGCGGGCGACGAAATCGGTCTCGCACTGGACCTCGACGAGCACCCCGACCTTGCCGCCGGCGTGGATGTAGGACTCGACGACGCCCTCGCTGGTGGCGCGGCCGGAGCGCTTCTCGGCCGAGGCCTGGCCCTTCACCCGCAGGACCTTGATCGCAGCCTCGATGTCGCCGCCGGCCTCCTCGAGCGCCGCCTTGCAGTCCATCATCGCGGCGCCGGTGCGGTCACGAAGCGCCTTCACGTCGCTCGCGCTGACCGCCATCAGCCACCCTCCTTCGGGTTCGACGGCTGCTGGGCAGGCGGTGCCTGGGCGGGCGCGGAGGGCTGCTGGCGCGGCTGGGCGGGAGCCTGCTGAGCGGACTGAGCGGGCGCCTGCTGAGCCTGCGCCGCCTCGGCGGCCTTCGCGGCCTTCGCGGCCTCGGCGGCCTCGCGCTGCTCGCGCTCGGCCTGCTCGCGCGCCTTGCGCTCCTCGTCCTCGCGGCGGCGGCGCTCCTCCTCCTCGGCGCGCCTCTTCTCCTCGCGCTGGCGGTAGGCGGTCGCCGCCTCCTCGATGCCCGAACCGATCGTCGAGACGACGAGCTCGCAGGAGCGCATCGAGTCGTCGTTGCCGGGAATCGGGAAGTCGACCGGGACCGGATCGACGTTGGAATCGACCAGCCCGAGGATCGGGATGCGCAGGCGCTTGGCCTCGGCGACCGCGATCGCCTCGGTCTTCAGGTCGATCACCAGCATCGCCTGCGGCAGCCGCTTCATGTCGCGTACACCGCCGAGGTTGTACTCGAGCTTCTCGAGCTCGGACTCCATCGACATCCGCTCCTTGGTCGGCAGCAGGTCCAGCTGGCTGGTCTCCTTCAGCCCGTTGAGCTCGTGAAGGCGGTCGATCCGGGCCGACATCGTCTGGAAGTTGGTCAGCAGCCCGCCGAGCCAGCGCTGGTTGACGTAGGGCATCTCGCAGCGCTCGGCCCACGCCTTGACCCCGTCGCGCGCCTGCTTCTTGGTGCCGACGAAGAGCACCGAGCCCCCCTCGCCGGCGACCTTCGCCGCGAACCGGCGGGCCTCCGCGAGCAGGTGCTCGGTCTGAAGCAGATCGATGATGTGGATCCCGTCGCGCTCGCCGTGGATATAGCGGCGCATCCGCGGGTTCCAGCGGCGCGTCTGGTGGCCGAAATGCAGGCCGGCCTGCAGCAGGTCCTTGAGTCCGGGTTCGGACATCGGTGCTCCCTTTGGTAAACGGAGTGAATATCCCTCGTGACTCGCGGGGACCCGGCGAGGTGGTGCGAGTTGCGCCGGGCAGGGCCCCGTCCGACCATCGAGGGGGTCGGTTTCTGAACGCCGACGAGTGTAGAGAAGCGGCCGCGCCCGGCGCGGTTCACCGCCGGGCCTGCCCTACCCCCCGCGCGGAGCGGCGCGCCGGGCGCGCTCGAGCGCCGCGGCGAGGTCGCCGGGAAGGGCGCTGGCGAACTCGCGGCGCTCGCCGCCGAACGGGTCGCTGAACGCGATCCGCGCGCTGTGCAGGAACTGACGCTCGAGGCCGTGCCGGCCCGCGTGCCCGTAGCGGGCATCGCCCGCGACCGGATGCCCGATCGCCGCCAGATGGGCGCGGATCTGGTGGGTGCGGCCGGTCTCGAGACGAACCTCGAGCAGCGTGTCCGAGCCGAGCGCCTCGCGAACCTCGAAGTGGGTGACCGCCGGTCGCGCGCCCCGGCCGCGAACGGCGCGCTTCTCGGGCGCGCGGTGGTCGCGGCCGAGCGGGGCGTCGATCGTCCCCGAGCGCGAGCGCGGCGTTCCCTCGACCAGGGCGAGATAGGTGCGCTCCACCCGGCGCGCCTTGATCATCGCCGAGAGCCGCCGGTGCGCCTCCGCATCGCGGGCGACGAGCATCAGCCCCGAGGTCTCCTTGTCGAGGCGGTGGACGATCCCGGGCCGCTCCTCCTCGCCGCCGCCGAGCAGGTCTCCGAGCACGTCGACGAGGGTCTCGCCGCGATGGCCGGGCGCGGGATGGACGACCAATCCGGCCGGCTTGTCGATCACCGCGAGGCGCTCGTCGCGCTGACGATCCTCACCTGGGAGCTCACGTCGCGGCCGTCTCCTCCCCGGGCGCAAGCGCGCTGAGCACGAGGATGAGGACCCCGATCGTGATCGCCGCGTCGGCGAGGTTGAACGCGGGCCACAGAGGCGGGTCGATGAAGTCTGTGACCCCGTCGAGGCGGAGCCGATCGATCAGGTTGCCGAGCGCGCCGCCGACCAGCAGCCCAACCCCGAGCCAGAGCCCCGGACGGTTCGGATCGATGGCGAACCAGCCGACCACGAGCGCCAGCGCGAGCGCCGTGATCGCGAGCACGATCTCGTCGGCGCCCTCGCTCAACAGCCCGAAGGCGATCCCCTCGTTGGTCACGTAGGAGAGGTCGAAGCCGAGCACGAGGTCGCGGCGCTCGCCCGGCTCGAGCGCGCCGCGAAGGGCGCCCTTGCTCAACTGGTCGAGCGCGACGACCGCGACGCAGACGGCCAGCATCCGCCCCCAGCCCGCTCCGCCGAGCCCCCTCACCCTCGGATCAGCGCGGAGACGATCCCGCCGACCACGAAGAGGACGATCGTGGCGATGATCGGGCTGATGTCGAGCGGGCCGATCCTCGGAACCCAGCCGCGAAACAGGTTCAGGTACGGGTTCGTCGTCTCCTCGATGAAGCCGGTCACAGCCCGCACCGCGAGGTTGTAGGGGATCGGGCGGAACTGCTGGATCCACGAGAGGACGATGTTGAGCAGGATGAGGACGAAGTAGACCGTCACCAGGCCATCGACGTAGTCGGCGACATCGCCGCGCGTGATCGCGAGCACGACGCTCACCGGAACCTCGCCAGGGAAGCCTCGACCGCGGCATCGAGCGAGGCGGCGAAGCCGCCCGCCGCGAGCGCCTCGAGGCCGGCCTCGGTCGCCCCGCCCGGGGGCGCGACCGCGGTGATGATCGCCTCCGGATCCCTGCTCATGAGCAGCTTCGCGGTCCCGGCGAGGGTCCGCGCGACCAGCTTCGCCGAGAGCTCTCGATCGAGGCCCTCGCGCGAGCCGGCGTCGGCGAGCGCCTTCGCGAACTCGGCGACGTAGGCGGGCGAGCACGACATCACCGCCATCGCGGCATCGATCAGCGGCTCGTCGAGCGCGATCGGCGTTCCGAGGTCGGCGAGCAACTCGACCAGGTCATGGGTGAGCGCCGCGTCGATGCCCTCGGGCGCCGCGTAGCAGAGCACCCCGGAGCCGACCTCCGCCGGCTGGTTCGGCATCACCCGCAGCGCCGGAACGCCAGGGAACGCCTCGCCGAGACGCGCCAGGGTGGTGGCGGCGAGGACGGAGAGGATCGGTGGCGCCCGGTGATCGAGATCGGACGCGACGGCGTCGAGGGCGGCCGGCTTGACCGCGATGACGAGCACGTCGACGTCGGCGGCCAGGCCGACGAGGTTCGAGCGGGTGGACCCGCCGACCTCCGCCGCGAGCGCTTCCGCCCGCTCGGAGTCCAGATCGCAGAACAGCATCGAGACCGGCCCACCGTCGGCACGCGCCCACCCGCGCGCCATCGCCGCAGCCATGTTTCCCGCACCCGCGAAGCCGATCTTCATCCTGCCAGCCTATTGGTAGGGATGAGGCCGGACCGGCGGCGTCAGCTCTGGTTGAAGAAGCCCTTCTCGACCAGCCGCGCCTTCTCCTCGGCGGAGACCTCGACGTTGCGCGGGGTGAGCAGGAAGGTCTTCTCGGCGATCTTCTGCATGCCGCCGTCGAGCGCGTAGGTGAGGCCGGAGGCGAAGTCGATCAGCCGCTTCGCGAGCTCTCCCTCGGTCGTCTGGAGGTTGAGGATCACGGGAACCGAGTGCTTGAAGTGGTCGGCGACCTCCTGGGCGTCGTTGAAGTTCGCCGGCGTGACGAAGTGGACCTGGACGTCGGGACTGCCACCGCCGTTGCCGACCGGACGCAGCAGCGCGCGAGCGCGGCGGCTCGTCGTCGGCGAAGATGTCGTCGATCTCGTTGCGCGAGCGCCGCCGCTCGGAGATCCGCGTCACCGGGGCCGGTCGCGGGGCCGCGGACTCGTAGACCTGTCCGTGCGGAGCCGTGTCGGGCTCGTAGGCATCGCGCTCGTGCGTAGTCGGGATCCTCGGCAAGGCCGAAGTAGACGAGCGCGCGGTGCCATGTGTCTCGGAGGGCCATCGGCAGGGTGTTTCGCGCCTCTCGGCGCTTTTCCTCTACCCGATTATGCCCACTCGGCGAGACGGCAACCGAACGCTGGAGCGATCGGCCCTATCTGAGCAGCGAGCTGCCCAGCCGGATGATCGTCGCGCCCTCCTCGACCGCGACCTCCCAGTCCTGGCTGGTCCCCATCGAGAGCCTCGAGAGACCGTGCTCGCCGGCGAGCTCGGCGAGCCGGGCGAAGTAGGGGCGAGAGCCCTCCGGGAGCCGGTCGCCGGAGGCATCGTCATCAGCCCCGCAACCCTCACCGGGCAGCGCTCGATGAACTCGGCGAGCTCGGCCGGGGCGATCCCGCCCTTGCTCTGCTCTCCGGCGAGGTTCACCTCGACGAGGACCTCGGTGCCGTCGGGGGCGTGGCTGGCGAGCTGCTCCAGGGCCGACTCGCTCGCCAGCGAGTGGATCAGCCGCACCAGCGGCACGATCCGCTTCACCTTGCGGCTCTGCAGGTTGCCGATGAAGTCCCATTCGAACCTGTCGCCCCAGCGCTCGAGCTTCGCCTCGAGGTCCTGAAGGCGGTTCTCGCCGACGAGCGTGACCCCGGCCTCGGCGAGCGCGCCCATCTCCTCGAGCGGGACGTACTTGGTCGCCGCGAGAATCTCGACCTCGGACCCGGCGCGCTCGCGGACCCGCTCGAGGTTCGCGCGGACGGTGGCCGCGTCGATGTCGCGGATCGGCTCAACCATGCCCCACCCCGCTCTCGAGCCACGCCAGCCCGGCCTGGCGCCCGGCGCGGTCGCCGTCGCGGCGATGGGAGAAGAAGAGCTCGGGGTCGCAGCGGGTGCACAGCCCCGCGAGCTCGACCTCGCCCACCCCGGCGCGCTCGAGCAGCCGCCGCGCGACCTCGGCGAGATCGAGCATCCGGCCCGCGGCGACCTCCGGGCCGAGGCCGGCGAAGCGCTCGAGCACCTCCGGCCCGACCTCGAAGCAGCAGCGGCCGATCCCCGGACCGATGGCGGCCGCCCGGCCCTCGACCGCGGCGACCCCGCGCTCGACGATCCCGGCGGCGAGCCCCCGCCAGCCGCAGTGGAGCATCGCGATCCCGGCGGGCCCGGCCAGCGCGACCGGCAGGCAGTCGGCGACCTGGACGAGCGGGGTGAGCTCAGCGGAGTCGGTCGCCTGGCCATCCGCCTTCGCCGCGCGGACCTCGCCCAGCCAGGGGCTCGGGTCGGCTCGTCCGCGGCGGCTCTCGACCTCGGCCTCGTGCACCTGGTGTCCGATCAGGACCCCGCGCGGGTCGCGCTCGGTGAGGGCGGCGACGCGGCGGCGGTTCTCGAGCACAGCGCCCGGGTCGTCGGCGGTCAGCAAGCCGAGGTTGAGCTCGGCGAACGGGCCCCTGCTGATCCCGCCGAGCCGGGTGGTGAACGCCGCCCGAGCGGCGGGCAGCTCGGCCTCGAGCCAGCGGGCTCCCTCGTGCTCACGCCATCGCATCGACAGCAGGCTAGTCGCGGCCTGGCCGGTCGGCCGCCGCGAGCGCGACCTGCAGCTCGGCGGCCCGATCGCCGGCCTCGCCGTCGAGCTTCGCCGCGAGCGCGGAGGCGAGGCCGCGCCCGAGCGCCGGGCCCTCGGCGACGCCGGCGGCGAGCAGGTCGTCGCCGGTGATCGCGAGCCGCACGTGGCGCCACCGGCCGACGTACTCGTCGAGCCAGTCCGCCCCGAGCAGGCGCGCGGCGAGCAGCTCGACGGGCGCCCACCCGCGCGCGGCGCTCACTCCCTCGGAGGGTCGCTCCACCCGCCGCTCGGCAAGCGAGCGCGCGGCGGCGGAGGGGGTCGCGAGCGCCGCCAGGATCGCATCGGCGCGCTCGATGATCGCCGCCCACGCCGGCGTCTCGAGCAGCCCGATCGCCGCGTCGATCGCCTCCCCCCCGCCCTCGCGCAGCGGGCGCAGGCCCCAGCGGTCGAGCAGCTCGAAAGCCGCCCTCGGCGAGGCCTCGCCGGCGAGCCGCCGGAGCTCGCCCTCGATCCGGTCATCGGAGACGGTCGAGAGGTCGGCGGCGCGGATCTGGCCGAGCGTCTCCGGCACCGGCTCGAGCGCGAAGCGGGCCGCGTAGCGCGCCCCGCGCAGCGCCCGGGTCGGATCGTCGGCGATCGAGCGATCGTGCAGCAACCTCAGCCTCCTGCGCTCCAGGTCCTCGATCCCGCGATGCGGGTCGAGCAGCTCGAACGGGCCGCGCAGCGGCGCCGCGACGGCGTTGATCGAGAAGTCCCGCCGGGAGAGATCATCGACGATCGACGCCGGCCTGACCTCGGGGAGCGCGCCCGGGAAGGCATAGGTCTCGGTCCGCGCCGCGGCGACGTCGATCCGAGCCTCCGCCAGCTCGACGGTGGCGGTGCCGAACCGGCCGTGCACGCGGGCCGGCCCGTCGAGCTCGCCGACCAGGAGCAGCGGATCGCCGACGACGACGACGTCGAGCTCCGGGCTCGGGAAGCCCATCAGGGTGTCGCGGATGGCGCCACCGACCAGGTACGCCTCGACCCCGGCGCGCTCGGCGGCCGCGCGCACGGCCGCGAGCCCGGCCAGCGCCGAGAGTCGGGCCTCCAGCCCGGTCCGGTCGATCTCGCTCTTCGTGCTCACGTCGACGGCTTGCGCTGATCCGCACGAAAGGCCAGGGTCCGCGGCGGATGCTTCCCTACCATGACGGGCTCCTCGGATGAAGGCCCTCCCCGCCAAGCTGCTCGGCACCTGGCGCGCCTGGAGCGTGCGCCGGCGCCTGCTCACGATCGGCGCCGTCGTCGCCGTGATCGCCGGCGCCGGGATCGTCGCCTACGCGTCGCTGAAGCGCCCCGAGGATGTCTCCAACCCCGAGGCCGAGTTCGTGGCCGAGGCCCCGCCGGAGCCCCGCAAGGAGATCAGGACCGTCAACTGGCCGGTCTACGGCTACGACGACCAGCGCACCCGCCATCTGCCTACGACGGTGGTCAGGCCGCCGTTCGGTGGGTCGAAGTGGAGCTTCAACGCCGGCAAGCTGCTCGAGTTCTCGCCCGTGGTCGTCTCCGGGAAGCTCTACTTCCAGGACAAGGACGCGCTGTTCTACGCCCTCGACGCGAAGACCGGCAAGGTCCGGTGGAAGAACTCGATCGGCGCGCTCGCCGCCTCCTCGCCCGCCTACGCCGACGGGACGCTGTTCGCGGTGACGCTCGAGCCGGGGGCGGCGGTGGCGCTGCGCGCGCGCGACGGGAAGGTGCTCTGGGAGCGCGACCTTCCCGGCCGCAGCGAGACATCGCCGCTCGTCTTCGGCAAGAGCGTGATCGTCGGGTCCGAGAACGGGACCGTGTACGCGCTCGATCGCAAGAGCGGCCGGATCAAGTGGCAGACGCCGACGGCCGGCAACGTCAAGGGCGCGCTCGCGCTCGACGGCGGGGTCCTCTACGGCGCCAACTACGCCGGCGAGGTTTTCGCCCTCCGCGCCGCCAACGGGAGCTTCGTCTGGCGCTCCTCGACCTCGGGGTCCAGCCTCGGACGGGGCGGCCCCGTGTACTCGACCCCGGCGGTCGCCTTCGGACGCGTCTACCTGGGCTCGATCGACGGCCGCGTGTACAGCTTCGAGCAGTCCTCGGGCGAGCTCGCCTGGAGCCACTCCACCGGCGACTGGGTGTACGCGGCGCCCGCGGTTGCCGACACCAAGCGCTCCAAGCCGACCGTGTACATCGGCTCGAAGGACAAGGTCCTCTACGCGCTCGACGCGAAGACCGGCGACGTGCGCTGGCAGAAGAACCTCGGGGGGATCATCCTCGGCGCCGCCAGCGTCGTCGGCGAGACCGTCTACGCGGCCGGGCTCGGCCCGAACATCGGCAGCTTCGGCTTTGACGCCGCAAGCGGGAAGAAGGTCTTCCAGCACGAGTTCGGCGAGTACAACCCGGTGATCTCGGACGGCCGGCGCCTGTACCTCACGGGCTCCTCCGGCATCCGCGCCTTCGAGCCGAAGCAGAAGAAGCCGAAGGGCGACCGCAAGGGCCGGGGCGATGGCAAGCCGAAGGGCGGCGAGGGCTCGGGCGGCGGCGCGAAGCCGAAGGCCGGCGCCAAGCCGAAGGGCGGCGAGGGCTCGGGCGGCGGCGCGAAACCGAAGGCCGGCGCCAAGCCCAAGGGCGGCGCCTGACCGGGGCCGAGGTGGCGGTTGTGGGTGTCATACACCCACAAGTGCGATCTCGGCACGAGGTGGCGGGGCGGACGGGGGCGGCGGGGCGCTAGAGGCGGACCGGGAGGCCCGCGTCGGCGAGCGCGCGCTTCGCCTCGGCGACGCTGTGCTTGCCGTAGTGGAAGATCGAGGCGCAGAGGACCGCGTCGGCGCCGCCCTCGGGCGATCCCGTCGACGAGGTGCTCGAGCTCGCCGGCGCCGCCGGAGGCGATCACCGGAACCGGCACCGCCTCGGCGACCGCGCGGGTGAGCTCGAGGTCGTAGCCCTCCGTCGTCCCGTCGCGATCCATGCTCGTCAGCAGGATCTCCCCCGCCCCGTACTCGGCGGCGGTCACGGCCCAGCCGACCGCATCACGGCCCTCGACCCGCGGCGACCGCCGTTCACGTAGACGCCCCAGCCCGCGGCCGGGCCACCGCGGCCTGAGCCGGCGTCGGCGCCCGCGCCCTCGGCCTTCGCGTCGATCGCGACGACGACGCACTGCGAGCCGAAGACGACGGCGAGCTCGGAGATCAGGTCCGGGCGGGCGAGCGCCGAGGAGTTCACCGAGACCTTGTCCGCGCCGGCGTCGAGCACGGCCTGGGCGTCGGCGACCGAGCGGATCCCGCCACCGATCGTGAACGGGATGAAGACGTTCTCGGCGGTGCGCCGGGCGAGCTCGACGATCGTGTCGCGGCGCTCGTGCGACGCGGTGATGTCGAGGAAGACGAGCTCGTCGGCGCCCTCCGCGTCGTAGCGCTCGGCGAGCTCGACCGGATCGCCCGCGTCGCGGATGTCGACGAAGTTGGTCCCCTTGACGACCCGGCCCGAGTCGACGTCGAGGCAGGGGATGACGCGCTTGAGAGCCACCCTCGGCGCCCGTCCCGCTAGCCGCGCATGCGCCCGCGCAGGGCGCCCCAGGCCCCGTGCGCGAAGGCGCCCGGCTCGAGCTTCTGGGCAAGGCGGAGCATCTCCTCGCGCTCGCCCGCGGTGAGGTTCCTCTGTGGCCGCCCCTTCGATTGCGCGACCAGGGCCGCGAGCCGGTTGCGCTCCCGGCTCTCCAGCAGCGAGGCGTGGCGGCGGATCAGGATCGCCACCTGGGCGACCGCGAGAACGCGAAACCAGAACATGATCTGAGGCTACCTGGACGCTGCGGCCGCGACCGGGGCCGCGCTAGCCGGCGAGCGCGTCGAGCGCCTCGCCGACCTTGAAGCGCCCGTCGTAGAGCGCCCTCCCGACGATCACGCCGCGGAGCGCCGGGAGCCCGCTCGTCGAGAGCGCCCGCAGGTGCTCGAGCGAGCCGATCCCGCCCGAGTAGACCACCTCGCCGCCCGACTCCGAGGCCGCGGCGCAGACCTCGGCCAGGGCCTCGAGCGCCGGGCCCTCGAGCGTGCCGTCGACCTCGACCGGGGTGAAGACGAAGCTGCGCGCCCCGCGGCCGGACAGCATGCGGATCAGCTCGGCCGAGGAGATCGCCGCCGGCCGAGCCCAGCCCTCGATCGCGACCTGGCCCCCCTTCGAGTCCGCCGAGACGACGATCCGCTCGCCGTGCTCGCTGGTGAGCGCGTCGATCAGCGCCGGGTCCGAGACGGCGGCGCTGCCGAGGATCGCGCGCTCGGCGCCCGCCTCGAGCGCCTCGTCGACGTGGTCGGCGCTTCGCAGCCCGCCGCCGATCTGGACCGGGACCTCCGCGACGGCGCGATCCGCCTGACGTGATCGAGGTTCACCGGCCTGCCCTCGCGGGCGCCGTCGAGGTCGACGACGTGAAGCGCCTGCGCGCCCTGCCTCGACCCAGCGCAGCGCCGCGTCGACCGGGTCGGCGTCGAAGACGGTCTCGCGCTCGTAGTCGCCCTGGAGCAGGCGCACCGCGTGTCCGCCGCGGATGTCGATCGCCGGATAGAGGATCAAGCCGGGACGCGGGCGCAGACGCCGACGAAGTTCGAGAGCAGCCGGAGGCCGGCGGGCCTCGACTTCTCGGGGTGGAACTGGACCCCGAAGAGGTTCTCGCGGGCGACCGCGCAGGCGAACCTGCTCGCCGTGCTCGGCCTCGCCGAGCAGATCGCCGGGATCGCCCGGCCGGGGCGCGAAGCGAGTGGACGAAGTAGAAGGGCGTGCCGTCCTCGAGGCCCTCGGTCAGCTCGCTCGGCTTCGCCCAGCGGACCGGCTCCCAGCCGATGTGCGGGGACCTTGAGGCCGGGCGCGTCGAGCCCGGCGACGGTCCCCGCGAGCAGGCCGAGCCCGGCGGCGCCGCCGAGCTCGGTCGTCGAGCCGAAGAGCAGCTGGAATGCCGAGGCAGATGCCGAGCACGGGGACGCCGGCGCTCAGCCGCTCGTCGATCGCCCGTCGAGCTCGAGTTCCGCGATCCGCTCCATCGCCGTCGGGAACGCGCCGACGCCGGGCAGGATGATCCCGTCGGCCGACGCGATCCGGGCGTGGTCGCTGGTCACCTCGACCCGCGCGCCGACCCGCTCGAGCGCCTTCTCGACCGAGCGCAGGTTGCCCATCCCGTAGTCGAGGACGGCGATCCGGGTCACGTCAGCGTTCCCTTGGTCGAGGGCACGCCGGTCTCGTCGGGATCGATCGAGACGGCGATCCGAAGCGCGCGGGCGAAGGCCTTGAAGCAGGCCTCGATCAGGTGGTGGGCGTTGGTGCCGTAACGGGTCCCGACGTGGAGCGTCAGCTTCGCGTTCGAGGCGACGGCGCGGAAGAACTCCTCGGTGAGCTCGGTGTCGAAGCCGGCGATCGAGACCGGCGGGAAGCTCGGAGTCGAAGCGGCAGAACGGGCGCCCGGAGATGTCGATCGCGCACTCGGCCAGCGCCTCGTCCATCGGCACGAGCGCGCGTGCCGTAGCGGCGGATACCGCTGCGGTCGCCGAGCGCCTGGTCGAGCGCCTGGCCGAGCGCGATGCCGACGTCCTCGACGGTGTGGTGCGAGCCGGTCTCGAGGTCGCCGGTCGCCTCGACCGCGAGCCCGAGCCGGCCGTGGCGGCCGAGCAGCTCGAGCATGTGGTCGAAGAAGCCGACGCCGGTCGAGGGCGAGACCTCGCCGCCGTCGAGGTCGAGCGTCGAGCGAGATCTCCGTCTCGCGGGTCTTGCGTTCGATCCTCGCGGTTCTGCGCTCGCCGCCCATCGCTCTCAATCCTCTCTCCTCGAACCCGCTCCGGGCGCCCTCGCCGCGGCCGATTCCCCGTGCACCGGAAAGCCCTCGGACTCGGCGATCGCGTCGACGTGCGGCGCGAGCGCTGAGGCGGCGGCCTTCGGCACGGAGACTACGGAGGTCCGGCGCAGGAACGTGCGCGGGCCGAGCGGCCCGCCGAAGCGCGCGGCGCCGCCGGTCGGCAGGACGTGGTTGGAGCCGGCGGCGTAGTCGCCGAACGCCGTCGCCCCGCCCGCGCCGACGAAGACGCAGCCGGCGACCCGCCCCGCGCCGACGCCCGCATCGGCGCCGGCGCAGGCGAGCTCGAGGTGCTCGGGCGCGAACGCGTCGGCGAGCCGCAGCGCGAGCTCGAGGTCCGGCGCGGCGACGAGGGCGAGCGGCGCCGAGGCGACGCTCGGCGCGCTCCGCGGCGACTCGCGCGACGCGCTCGGCGATCCGGTCGAGCAGGACGCCGTCGGGGCGAGGCGACGACGAGCGGGCTCTCGTCCCCGTGCTCGGCCTGGGCGCAGAGGTCGAGCGCGACCCATTCGGGGTCGCGCGTCGCGTCGGCGACGACGATCAGCTCGGTGGGGCCGGCGATAGCCGTCGATCCCGACCCTGCCCGAGACCGCGCGCTTCGCCTCCGTGACCCAGCGGTCTGCCGGGGCCGGCGATCACGTCGACGGCGGCGACCGACTCGGTGCCGAAGGCGAGCGCGGCGATCGCCTGCGCGCCGCCGATCGCGTAGACCTCGTCCGCGCCGGCGATCGCGCGGCGGCGAGGATCGCCGCGCTCGGCGGACCCGTCGCGCGCCCGGCGGCGAGGCGACGACGACCCGCGCCGACGCCGGCGACCCGGGCCGGGATCGCGCCCATCAGCACGCGCGAGGGGTAGGCGCCGCGCCCGCCGGGCGCGTAGATGCCGGCGGCGGCCGACCGGCACGCTCGCGGACCGTGATCCGCTGGCCCTGCGGCGAGCTCGACCGACGGTCGGCTCGCGCCCGGCGAGCTGGGCCTCGGCGACGGCCGCGATGTTCGCGCGCCGCGACCCGAGCGCCGCGCGCGACGCTCGGGCTCGAGCACGCCCGGCGCGGCGGCGACGCCTCGGCGTCGACGCGCAGGCGCTCCGGCGCCGGCGTCGTCGAGCCGCTCGCGAGATCGACGCAGCGCCGGCGTCGCCGCCGTCTCGCACCGCGGCGATGATCTCCGCGACCTCGCCGGCGACGCTCTCGAGCGTCGGGGCCGTCCCGCGAAGCCGCGGCCGACGAGCGCGATCGAGCTCGGGCCGTCCCAGTCGATCCGCGTCGATCCTCATCCGATCGCCTCGCGCGAGCCGCGGCGACGCAGGTCCGTCGATCTCGGCCGACCCGCAGCTTGTGGGCGACCCGGTTGGCGACCAGCCGCGCGGTGCAGATCGACGATCTCCTCGCGGACCTCGAGGTCGTTCTCCGTCGAGGGTGCGGCCGGTGTCGACGAGGTCGACGATGCCGTCGGCGAGGCCGACCAGCGGCGCGAGCTCGACCGAGCCCTTGACCTCGATGACCTCGACCTGGCGGCCGGTCTGCTCGAAGTAGCGCTCGGCGATCCGCGGGTACTTGGTCGCGATCCGCATCGTGCCGAGCCGGCGCGCGGCCTCGCCGAGGCTGTCGTCGCCGTCGGCGCGCGGCGAGGACCATCCGGCAGCGGCCGAAGCCGAGGTCGAGCGAGCTCGTAGACGACGCGGTCGGCCTGCTCGAGCAGGCACGTCCTTGCCGGTGATGCCGAGGTCGGCGGCGCCCGCCTCGACGTAGGTCGGGCACGTCGGAGGGGCGCATCGTGACGAGCGTCAGCTCGCCGAGCGTCGAAGATCAGCGAGCGCGAGTCGCTGCGCGGCTCGGCGGTGTCGAAGCCGATCCGGTCGAGCATGTCGAGGCGTGCCCGTCGAACAGCGCGCCGCGCGGCAGCGGCCAGCGTGAGCGGCCGTCGGGCCGCGCCCTGGTCGGGTTCGCGAGCCCGCTCACGCGGCCCCTCCTCGCCGGCGCCGTCCGCCTGAGCCGCTCCTCCTCGGCCTGGGCGATGTGCAGGCGCTCGAGGTAGAGGGCGAAGCCGGCCGCCGGCAGCGGCCGGCCGAAGCGGCCCATCAGGCTCGTCGTAGCGGCCGCCGCCGCCGAGCACGTGGCCGAGCGCGGGGTCGTAGACCTCGAGGATCGCGCCGGTGTAGTAGCCGAGGTCGCGCAGCAGGCCGAGGTCGAGCTGGACCCGGTCGGCGACGCCGCGCGCCGTCGAGCGCCTCGAAGGTCTCGGCCAGGCGCGGCGCTCGCGCGGTCGAGCGCCGTCGCCGCCGAGCTCGCGCGCCTGGTCGAGCACCTCGGCGCCGCCGCGCAGGCTCGAGCAGCTCGATGATCAGCGCTGCCGCTGCTCGGTCGCCGAGTCCGGCGAGCTCGCTCGACCTCGGCTTCGAGTCCGACGAGGTCGTGGGCCGCGAGGCGGTCGAGGATCCGGCTCGCGGGCGCCGCGTCGACGCCGAGCTCGTCGAGCAGCTGGCGGTAGAGGTCGGCGTCGCCGAGGCCGATCGACGGCGCGGTCGAGCCCGACCGCGTCGAGCGCGCGCGACCAGCACCTCGATCACCTCGACGGTCCCGTCGGGCGCCTCGGCGCCGATCAGCTCGACGCCGGCCTGGCGGAACTCGCGCATCTGGCCGCGCTGCGGGCGCACGGCCCGGTAGGCGCTGGCCGACGTAGCGGAGGCGGAACGGGCGGCTCCGCGGTCGCGAAGCGGTTGGCGACCAGCCGGGCGATCGGCACCGTCATGTCGCGTGCGCAGCGCCAGCAGCTCGCCGGTCTCGTCGAAGAAGCGGTAGGCGGCGGCAGCGCCGCGCTCGTCGCCGCGCGCCGAGCACCTCGTCGTACTCGATCGTCGGCGTCGCGACCTCGCCGTAGCCGCGGCGCTCGAAGAGCTCGACGCAGGGTCGCCTCGATGCGCGCGCAGCTCGCGCATCTCGTCGGGGAGGATGTCCCGGGTGCCCGGGGGATCGGATTGGTCATCGCATGACTCCTTCGCGACGGCGCCTCGGACGCGGCTCGAGGGTCGCGGACGCGCGGCTAGGCGGCGACCGGCTCGATCGCGACGCGCTCGATCCGCGCGCCGAGCGCCCGCAGGCGCTCGTCGATCCGCTCGTAGCCGCGGTCGATCTGCACGATGTTGCCGATCTCCGAGGTGCCCTCGGCGGCGAGCGCGGCGATGAGCATCGCCATGCCGGCGCGGATGTCGGGGCTCTCGACGCGCTCACCGTGAAGCCGGCTCGGACCGCTGACGATCGCCCTGTGGGGATCGCAGAGCGTGATCCGAGCGCCCATGGCGACCAGCTTGTCGGTGAAGAACAGGCGGTTCTCGAACATCTTCTCGAAGATCAGGATCGTGCCCGTCGGCCTGGGTGGCGAGCGCGAGGGCGATCGAGGTCAGGTCGGCCGGGAAGGCCGGCCAGGGGCCGTCGTCGATCTTCGCGATCGCGTCGCCGATGTCGTCGCTGGACGGCGAGCTCCTGGCGCGGCGGGACGATCACGTCGCGGCCCTCGATCATCGTCTGCAGGCCGAGGCGGCGGAACTGGCGGCGGATCATGATCAGGTCGTCGGGCTCGGTCGTCGCGGATCCGCAGCTCGCCGCCGGTCGCCGCGGCGAGCGCCATGAAGCTGCCGACCTCGATGTGGTCGGGGCAGATCGTGTGATCGGCGCCGCCGAGCTTGTCGCGGCCGTGAACGGTCATCACGTTCGAGCCGATCCCGTCGATCTGGGCGCCCATCTTCGACAGCAGCCGGGCGAGGTCCTGGACGTGCGGCTCGCAGGCGGCGTTGCCGATCGTCGTCGGCCCGGGGTCAGCGCCGCGGCGAGCAGCGCGTTCTCGGTGCCCATCACCGAGGGCTCGTCCATGAAGATCTCGCACGGCTTCAGGCCGCCGGCGGGCGCTGATCTCGATCATGCGGTCGCCCGTGACGTCCGCGCCGAGGTCGCGGAAGGCGTCGAGGTGCGGGTCGAGGCGGCGGCGGCCGATCGTGTCGCCACCGGGCGGCGGCATCGTCGACCTCGCCGAAGCGGGCGAGCAGCGGGCCGGCGAGCAGGAACGAGGCGCGGATCTTGGCCGCGAGGGCCTCGTCGACGCGCGTGTCGCGATCGACGTCCGGCCTGCAGCCGGAGCTCGTTCTCGTCGAGCCAGCTCGACCTCGACGCCGAGGTCCTCGCAGCAGGCTCGATCTGGGCCTCGGTGTCGCGGATCCGCGGCACGTTGCGCGAGCACGACCTCCTCCTCCGTGAGCAGGCAGGCGGCGAGGATCGGCAGGGCCGCGTTCTTGTTGCCGGCGGCGGTGATCTCGCCGGTGAGGGGCGCGCCGCCCTGGATGACGAACTTCTCCATCGAGTCGCGGGCTAGGGTAGACGACGATGAGCGAACCGACGCGCGACGAGGCCTGGGAGCTGCTCTGCGAGTGGACCGAGTCCGACTCGCTGCGCAAGCACGCGCTCGTCGGTCGAGGCCTGCGATGCGCGCCTACGCGCGGCTCTGGGGCGAGGACGAGGAGCGCTACGCGGTCACCGGGCTCGTCCACGATCTCGACTACGAGCGCCATCCCGACCTCGACGACCGGCACCCGCGGATCGCGCTCGCCGAGCTCGAGCGAGCTCGGCTACCCGCAGGACGTGATCGACGCCGTCGCCGGCCACGCCGAGTTCCTCGGGGTGCCGCGCGAGACGCGAGATGGCGAAGACCCTGTTCGCCGTCGACGAGCTCTCCGGCTTCGTCACCGCCTGCGCGCTCGTCCGCCCGACCGGGATCGAGGGCATGAAGGTCGAAGTCGGTGCGCAAGAAGCTCAAGCAGCCCTCGTTCGCGGCGAAGGTCGACCGCGACCAGATCGATCGGGCGATCGCCGAGCTCGAGGTCGACGAGACCGAGCACATCTGCCGCGTGATCGAGGCGCTGGCGGCCGAGGCCGAGGAGCTCGGGCTGACGGCCGCGCAGGCGCCGGCCGAGACCGGCGGCGACTCGAGACTTGCGGCGCGGGCTGAGGATCGCTGCTCGGCCTGCTCGTCGTCCTGGTGGCGCTGCTGGCGACGTCAACACGGTCGTCGCTCGACAGCCAGACGCAAGCCGGCCGAGGTCGACGATCGACGGCGGCGAGATCCTCGAGCTCTCCGCGGTCGACCTCCAGGTCGTCGACGAGCCGGCGACCGACCCGGCGACGCCCGAGGGCGCGCCGATCGTGCTGCTCCACTGCTACGCCTGCTCGCTGCGCTGGTGGGACGCGGCTCGCGCCGCTGCTCAACGAGCACCACCGGGTGATCCGGATCGACCTGATCGGCCACGGCGGCTCCGAGAAGCCGACGGCCGGCTACGAGATCGACGAGCAGGCCGGCGCCGTCGCCGAGGCGCTCGACCGAGCTCGGCGTCCAGGGCGCGGTCGTCGTCGGCCACTCGATGGGGGGCTCGGTCGCGACCGCGCTCGCCGAGCAGCGCGAGCCAGCTCGTCGACCGGGTCGTCGTGATCGGCGACGGCGCCGCGACGAGGACGCCGGCTCGCTGCCGTTCATCGCCAGGCTCGGCCTACGCGCCGGTGATCGGCGAGGCGATCTGGCGGCTGCGCCTCGACTTCCTGATCAAGAACGGCTACGAGGACGCGTTCGCCCCCGGCTTCGACTTCGAGGACGCCTTCGAGAACTCCGACCAGGTCGTCGACGACAACGGGGCGATGACCTACACCTCCTTCGACGAACGCCGAGGCCGCGAGCGACGACTTCGTCGAGGAGCGGTCGCTCGCCCGATCGGCTGCGCCCGCGGCGTCCCGCTGCTCGCGATCGTCGGCGCCGAGGACCAGATCTTCGATCCGCGAGGTCGCCGAGGAGGCCTACTCGAGCCGTGCCCGGCGCCGAGGTCGAGATGCTCGACGGCGTCGGCCACTCGCCGAACGTCGAGGCGCCCGAGGCGACGACCGCGGCCCTGATCGAGGCCGTTCGCCGCCGGCGGCGCCGGACGCCGCCGCGTCAGGCCCCGGCAACCCGGGCGCGGCCGGGACAGCCGGCGCCGACCCGGCCGGCGCGCGGCTCAGTCGACCGCGAATCGCCGGCAGATCCCCACGCGCGCCGAGCCCCCCGACCACGGTGTCGACGACGCCCGGCCTTCGACGATCGGATCCGCTCCGGTGATCCGGCGACGGACCGCACCGCCGCTCGCAGCGCGATCATCTGCTCGACGCGCCGCGGCGGCACGGGTCGAAGCCGCCGAGCCTCGCCGCCGTGTCGGCGCGCAGGACAAGCGAAGCTTCGATCTCGCGGGCGTCCGCAGCCCGCCGTGACGCGACGCTCTGCTGAAGACCTCGAGCGCGGCGCTTCACGCGTCCAGCGGACCGCCGGCCCCTTCGCGAGCCAGCTCGGCGTCGAGCCGTCTCGGCTCCCCATCGCGGACGCACCGACCCAGCCGTCGGCCGAGGCCGGCGGATCCGCAGTCGCTACCGCCGGCGATCCGCCGCGCCGACCCAGCGCCACGCAGGTGGTCCACGTCGAGCAGAAGTCGTCGGCGATCCGGTGCGCGCCGCGATGGCGGACGAGCAGCATCGACCTCGCCGGCTCGGCGTCGCAGGCGAGCAGCGGTCGGGCCGGTCGTCGAGCCCGCCCGGCTCGCCAGTCGCGCCCGCCGACCGGTCGCCCGGATCGCCCACGGGCACCACGTGCTCGAGCCGGCAGAACGCGGCGCGGCGCTCGCCGGCGGGCTCGTATGCCCGGAAGCCATCGTCGCGCTCGACCGCCTCGCCGCACCAGCTGCAGCGCTCCGGTCTAGATTGCCGCCTGCCATGACAGCCGACCGAGGATCGTCGTGCTCGAGGGCGACCAGACGGGCCAGGAGCTGCTCGAGGCCGCGCTGCCGTCCTCGACCCCGAGGTCCTCGGCCTCGAGCTCGAGCTCGATCCGCTTCGACCTCTCGCTGGAGAACCGCCGCGCGACCGACAACGAGGTCTGCACCGAGGCGGCCGCGGCGATGCGCGAGACCGGCCTCGGGCTGAAGGCCGCGACGATCACGCCCGGAGGGCGCCGACGACGTCGGCAGCCCGAACCGGCTGATCCGCGAGGGCATCGACGGCACCGTGATCGTGCGCACCGGCCGGCGGATCCCCGGGCGTCACCCCGATCGCCGGCATCCACCACCCGATCTCGGTCTGCCGGATGGCGGTCGGCGACGCCTACGGCGCCGAGCAGTGGCGCGAGCGGAGCGAGGACGGAGCGACGAGATCGCCTTCCGGACCGAGCGGATCAGCCGCGCGCGTCTGCCGCGCCGTCTCCGAGCACTCCTTCCGCGACGGCCGAGCAGATCGGCGGCGCAGGTCTACGGCGGGCCGAAGTGGACCGTCAGCCCCGTCTACGAGGGCATGCTCAAGGAGGAGATGGACGCGGCCGCCGAGCGCCATCCCGACGTCATCTACGAGCCGGTGCTGATCGACGCCACCTACGCCGGCCTGGTCAGCGGCGCCGCCGACCGAGCCGCTCGTGATCCCGACCCTGAACCGCGACGGCGACCTGCTCAGCGACCTGGTGATGCCGATGTTCGGCTCGATCGCCGGCGCCGAGTCGATCCTGCTCAGCCTCGACGACGAGCTCCGCCCGGCGCGTCGCGATGGCCGAGGCGCCGCACGGCACCGCCCCGGCGCTCGAGGGCAAGGACGTCGCCAACCCGATGGCGATGGTGCTCGCCTGCGCGCGCGGTGCTGCACTTACGCCGGCGAGCGCGGCCCGAGGGCGCCGAGCGGGCGTCGCGCCGGCGATCTACGAGGCGAGCTTCGAGACGGCCGCCGGCGGGGCATCCGCACCCCCGACCTCGGCGGCCGAGTCGGGCACGACCGAGGTCTGCGAGGAGATCGCCGGCCGGGTCACACGCGAAGCGCGTCGGAACGCCGTGGATCGACGGCGCCCGGATGGGCCCTGACGCGCCGAGCCACACGCGACCTCGGAGCGCATACGATCGCCGCGGCATGGAGGCCAGCTGCGACAAGGCGGCAGTCGGCCGGCCTCGACGGGCTGGACCGCTGGTCGGACGCGCGCAGTCGCTGACTGCATCCCGCAGCAGACGGGCGCGCGCTCGGTCTGCGCCGGCCTTCGCTGCGTCGTCCTCGCCATCATCGTCCTGGTCGTGATCCTCGAGGGCCTGCACGACGTCGCCCAGCGCGGCGCTCAACGGGCTCTCGCTCGGCGCGATCTACGCGCTCGGCGCGGTCGGGCTGACGCTCGTCTACGGGATCCTCAAGCTCGTCAACTTCGCCCACGGCGACTTCCTCACCTTCGGCGCCTACATGGCCTACCTGGTCAACGTCACCTGGGGCGGCCCGCTGGTCCTCGGGATCGCCTTCGCGATCGTCGCGACCGCGCTGCTCGGGGTCGCGCTCGAGAAGATCATGTGGGGGCCGATGCGCGCGCAGCGGCGCCGGGCATGCTGCAGCTGCTGCTGATGTCGATCGGCCTCGCGTTCGTGATCCGCTACGGCGATCCAGTTCATCTGGGGCACCGAGCTGCGCCAGCTCGACGTCAACCGCACCGCGACCGTCGACTTCCTCGGCCTGCGGATCGGGCGCACCGCAGCTGATCGTGATCGTCGTCGGCTTCGTCACGCTGATCGGCGACCGGGCTGATGCTGCGGCTACACGACTGCTCGGCAAGCGGATGCGCGCGCTCTCCGACAACCTCGACCTCGCCGAGACCGCCGGGCATCAACACCTCGCGGGTGATCCTCTGCACCTGGATCTTCGCCGCCGGCCTCGCCGGCCTCGCCGGCGTCTTCGCCGGCGCGATCACCCAGCTGCAGCCCGAGCTCGGCTTCGAGCTCCTGCTGCCGATCTTCGCCGCGGTCGTCCTCGGCGGCATCGGCGACGCGTTCGGCGCGCTCGCCGGCCGGGATCGTGCTCGGCGTCGTGATCGAGTGGTCGACCTTCTCCGTTCGTCGACCCCGGCGGGAAGCTCGCGGTCGGCTTCGTCGTCCTGATCATCGTGCTCGTCATCCGCCCGCAGGGCATCTTCGGCAAGGCGAGGACGGTCTGATGCGACTCCGCGCTGATCCCGCTCGGCGCTCACCTTCGAGGCCTTCACCGACATCGACTTCTGGACCGGCGTCGGGATCCTCGCCGGCATCTACACGATCTTCGCGCTCGGGCTGCAGCTCAACGTCGGCTTCACCGGGCATCCAGAACTTCGGCCAGGCCGGGTTCATGGCGATCGGCGCCTACTCGATGGCGATCCTGCGACCGTCAAGACCGGGATCGGTCGTTCTGGCTCTCGCTGCCCGCTCGCGATCCTGATCACGATCGCCTTCGCCCTGATCGTCGGGCTGCCCTCCCTGCGCCTGCGGGCCGACTACTTCGCGATCGCGACGATCGCCGCCTCGGAGGCGATCCGCATCGTGGCCCTGAACGCGCGAGCTCACCGGCGGCACCAAGGGCATCTTCGGCTTCGACGACAGCTGGGACTGCGATCGCCGACTCGATCGAGACCTTCTTCGTCGACCTCGGCTGGACCGACGTCCCGAACCTCTTCCCGCTGTTCCTGGTCATCTGGGGCGTCGCCCTGATCTGATCACCGTCGCCCTCAGCCGGGCGCAGAAGACCCCGTGGGGACGCGTGCTGCGCGCGGTCCGCGAGGACGAGGACGCCGCCCGCGCGCTCGGCAAGAACGCCTTCTCCTACAAGCTCCAGTCGCTCGCGATCGCGGCCGACGATCGCCGCGATCGCCGGCTTCTTCCTCGCGCTGAACCTGAAGTTCGTCGATCCCGGAGGCGTTCGTGCCCGCTGGTCACCTTCATCGGCTACGCGGTGCTCGTGCTCGGCGGCCTCGCGAACTACTGGGGCGTCGCGGTCGGCTCGATCGTCCTCTGGACGATCCTCGAGGGCCTGCGCTTCCTCGACCTGCCGCTCTCGCCGAGACGCAGATCGCCGCGCTGCGCTTCATCATCCTCGGGCCTGATCCTGATCGGGCTGATGGCGTTCCGCCCGCAGGGCGTGTTCGGCAAGCGCGAGGAGATGGTGCTCGGTGACTGAGCGCCGGCGACCGCCGAGGCGGCACCGGCCGCGAGGGCGCCGGCGACGCGATCTTCGAGGCCGAGGGGATCGTCAAGCGCTTCGGCGGCATCCGCGCCGTCAACGGCGCGACGATGTCGACGTCGAGCGGGGCTCGATCACCGCCCTGATCGGCCCGAACGGCGCCGGCAAGACGACCTTCTTCAACCTGATCACCGGCTTCTACAGGCCGGATCGCGGGCACGGTCCGTCTTCGACGGCCAGCGAGATCTCGGGCAGCCCGCCCTACGTGATCGCCCGCCGCGGGCATGGTGCGGACCTTCCAGATCACGAAGGCGCTGGCGCGGATGCCGGTGATCGACAACATGATGCTCGCGGCGCCCGATCAGCCCGGCGAGCGGCTCGTCAACGTGATCTTCCGGCCCGGCCGGCTCGCGCAGGCGCGAGAGCGAGGTCGCGCGAGGAGGCGATCGAGCTGCTCGAGGTCTTCAACCTGACCAAGCTCGCCGACAGCTACGCCGGGCACGCTCTCGGGCGGCCAGCGCAAGCTGCTCGAGCTCGCCCGGGCGCTGATGACGCGAGCCGCGCTTCCTGCTGCTCGACGAGCCGATGGCGGGAATCAACCCGACCCTCGGCACGCGGCTGCTCGACCACATGCAGCGGCTGCGCACGGAGGACGGGCGTCACCTTCCTCTTCGTCGAGCACGACATGGAGGTCGTGATGAACCACTCCGACCGGGTCGATCGTGATGGCGGAGGGCCGCGTGATCGCCGAGGGCGAGCCGCGACGCAGGTCCGCGGCGACCAGGCCGTCATCGACGCCTACCTCGGCGGCCAGGCGCAGGCCGGCCGGCAGTGAGCGAGCCGACGGCCCGGCGGATGCCCGACGGGTCGTGCTGCGCGACCGAGGACGTGGTCGCCGGCTACCTGCCCGAGGTCGACATCCTCAACGGCGTCTCGATCGACGTCGCGAGGGCGAGATCGTCACCATCGTCGGCCCCAACGGCGCCGGCAAGTCGACCCTGATCAAGACGATCTTCGGGCTGCTGAAGCCGCGGACCGGGCTCGTCACGCTTCGGCGGCGAGGAGATCGGCGGCCGCCGCCCCACGACATCACCCGGCGCGGCCTCAGCTACGTGCCTCAGCTCGACAACGTCTTCCCGACCCTGACCGTCGAGGAGAACCTCGAGATGGGCTCGCTCGACCGCTCGACGCACGCACGGACCAGATCGAGCGCATGTACGAGCTCTTCCCGCGGCTCGGCGAGCGCCGCGGCCAGGCCGCCGGGCACGATGAGCGGCGGCGAGCGGCAGATGGTCGCGATGGCGCGCGCGCTGATGCCCGACCCGCAGGTGCTCCTGCTCGACGAGCCCTCCGCCGGCCTGGCGCCCGCCTTCGTCGACGCGATCTTCGAGAAGACCGAGGAGATCAACCGCGCCGGCGTGACGATCGTGATGGTCGAGCAGAACGCCCGCCGCGCGCTCGCGATGTCGGACCGCGGCTACGTCCTCGACCTCGGCAAGGACCGCTTCGAGGGCCCGGGCGGGAGCTGCTCGACGATCCGAAGGTCGCCGAGCTCTACCTCGGCGGCACCGCACGGATCGACAGCTCCGACGGCGAGCTCCCGGCCTAGACGCAAGAAAACGGCCGGGACCCCGAAGGGCCCCGGCCGCCTTGCACGATCGCGCGGCGCCGTGGCGCCGCGCTCATTCGCCTACTCGACCTCCTCGGCCGGGATCTCGTCCCCGACCGTCTCGATCGCGCCGCCCTTGAACAGGTTGACGTCGTAGACGCCGACCGTCGGGTCGCCGTTCTCGTCGAGGTCGATGTCCGCCCGACGCACCGTCGTAGTCGATGTCGTCGCCGTTCTGCAGCGCCGCGATCGCCTCGGGCAGCTGCGCCCAGGTGTACTTGCTCACCACCCGGGTGCGCTGACCGACTGCAGCGCCTCCGCCATGTCGGCGCCGTCCGTCGACCCGGCCGCAACGGCGGCCAGGTAGCAGAGCATGACGGCGTCGAAGTTCTGGCGCGTCGAACGTCTGCCGCTCCACATTGGCCGGCTCCGACGAGGTGAACAGCTCGTCGAACGCGTCCGATGCCTCGCCCTCGTCGGGCGTGCCCGGCGCGGTGCCGCGCATGCCCTCGGTGTAGTCCTTCGCCTGCGGATCCGCCGCGAGGTCACCCGAGATCAGGCCGTCGGTGACGAACGACTTCGCCGGGTCCCAGTTGCCGGTCCGCGCGAGTGCCGGGCCGACCTTGGCGTAGGTCTCGGGGAAGTCGACGATCACGTACCCGTCCGGGTTGTCACTCGTCAGCTGGTCGGCCTCGGAGTCGTAGCTCGGCTGCTCGGGTCGTAGAGCACGCCTTGCCGTCGCCGGCGATCGTGCCGCCCTTCGCCTCCCATGCCTCGATGAAGGTGTTGGTCAGGCCGGTCCCGTAGGAGTCGTTGCGGTCCCGCGATGTTGATCACCGTGTCCTCGGGCGCTGCCGAGCTCGGACTCGATCGTGTTCGCCAGAGTCGGGCCCTGGAAGTTGTCGGCCGGCGGAGTGCGGTTGACGAGGCCGTCGTCGTCGAGGTCGGTGATCTCGATCGCTGGTCGAGGCCGGCGAGATCAGCACGACGTCGTCGGGGATCGCGACCGACTCGGCGATCGGGATCGTGTCCGCTGATGCCCATGCGCCGGCGATGCAGCTTGCGTTGTCGGAGTCGACGAGCTTGCGAGCCGCCTGGACCGCGCCTGCGGGTCGGTGCCGCCGCAGTTGTCCTCGTGGACGATCGAGACGGTGTGATCGACGCCGGCCTCCTCGATGGCCGCGTTGATCTCCTCGATCGCCAGATCAGCCGCCTTCTGCCCGGGGGGCCCGAAGTCAGCGAGATCGCCGCTCAGCGGCACCGAGTCGCCGATCACCAGATCGAGTGAGGTCTCTCCCCCACCGGCGTCACCACCCGTGGTGCTGTCGTCCGAATCGTCACCGCATGCTGCGAAGCCGATCGACAAGCCGGCGACCACAAGTGGCAGCAGGGCGAGTCTGATCCGTTTCATGAACTCTCCTCTCTCGTGAACAAGACAAGGTCATTCCTGACCTCTGGCTGATTCCTATCAGGATTGAGCCGACCCGCGCAAGCAGGCTCAGGCATGGAGGCCGCTCCGGGCCGCCCCGCTCAGCGCTTGTCGCCGGAGCCGACCAGTGGACGCTCGCCGTCCAGCACCAGCCTGCCCTTCGCGAACCGGTAGACGTCGTAGGTGCCCGCGGTGGGGTTTCCCGCGCGGTCGAGGTCGATCGGCCCGGATGCCCCCTCGTAGTCGATCTCCCTGCCGGCCTCGAGCGCCTTCATCGCCTCCGCCAGGCGCTCCCAGGTGAAGACCCTTCCCTCCGGCGCGCTCACCCTCGGCAGCGCGGCCGCGATCGACTCGCCCTCGGTGCTCCCGGCGGCGAGCGCCGCCAGATAGCAGAGGACGACGGCGTCAAAGGCCCGTGCCTCGAAGCCGTTCGGCTCGAGGCCCCTGGGCTCGGCGTCCTCGAGCAGGCGGGCGAACTCCTTGGTCGGAGCCTCGTCGTCGGGAACCCCCGGGGCGGTTCCCCGCACGCCCTCGACCAGGCCCCGCTCGGCGTCCGCGGCGAGCTCGGTCGAGGCCAGCAGGCCGGTGCCCCAGGTGCTGTCGGGGTCATAGGCCCCGGTCCTCTCGAGCGCCGCGGCCAGCCGCTCGAACCCGGGCGGGAAGTCGATCACGACGAGGGCGTCGGCCCGATCGCGGCTGAGCCGCTTGGCGACCCCGGCGAGGTCCTCGGTCTCGGGGTCGTAGATCGCCCTCGCGCCGAGCTCTCCGCCCGCCGCCCTCCAGGCGCGCTCGAAGGAGTTGGCCAGCGGCTCGCCGTAGCGGTCTCCGCGGGCGGCGATGCTCACCGTGCTGCCCTTGGCGCCGTCGAGGTCCTCGGCGATCGCTCCGGCGAGCACCGGGCCCTGCAGGGAGTCGGGGGGCACGGTCCGATTGACCAGGCCGTCGTCCTCGAGGCTGGTGATCTCGTCGAGCGTCGCCGCGGGAGAGATCAGCGGGACCCGGTCGGGGATCGAGACCGAGCGGGCGACGCCGATCACCTCCGCCGAGCTCCACGGCCCGACGACGCAGCCCGCCGAGTCCCGCTCGGCCATCTGGCGGATCGAGCTCTCGGCGATCGCCGGGTCCGTCTCGCTGTCCTCGGTCACCAGCGAGACCGATCCATCGACGCCCGAATCCTCGATCGCCCGCTTGAGCCGGCCGATCGCGAGGCGCGCCGCCTTCCTTGCCCCGGGGCCGAACTCCGAGAGCGGGCCCGAGAGCGGCACCGAGCTCCCGATCACGAGGTCGATCGCGTCGCCGGCGGGTGACTCTCGCTCCTCCTCGCCCGAGCCGCCGCAGGCCGCGATCGGAAGGGCGAGCGCCAGCGCCGCGAGGGCGAGTGCAAGCGCCCGGATAGGCGAGGACGGGCGCGGGTCGGAGCTCACGGCAGCTCGCAGGGTACTCGGCTCAGGTCGCGGGCAGCGCGCTTGACAAGCTCGGCCCCTTATACGAACATGTGTTCGCTCAATGGTCGCCTGCGCATTCATCCCCCGGCTCTCGCTCACCAGCGCGCTCGGGGATCGCGAGGAGGCACTCGGCAGGGCGCTCGCGCTCGCCCCCGAGCCGGGGGGCGCGCAGGTGATCGGCGAGGTCTCGGGCGCCGCGGAGGCCGTCGGGGTGCGCCCCGGGATGCGCCTCGGCGAGGCCCTCGGGCGCTGCCCGGAGCTGACCCTGGTGGCCGCCGATCCGGTCCGCGCCGAGGCGGTCGCCGAGCGGGCGCTTCGCCGCCTCGAGGCGATCGGCGCCGCGGTCGAGCCCGCCCGGCCGGGCGAGGCGTACTTCGCGGTCGAGCCGCTTCGCGGGCTCCTCGGCGGCCCCGAGGCGGTGCTCGCCGAGGCGCGCCGGGCGCTCGGCACGACGTCGCGGCTCGGCGCCGGGCCGAACCGTCTCTGCGCCCATGCCGCCGCCCGGCGGATGCGCGCCCGGCGGCCACCGCTGATCGTCTCCGAGCGCCAGGCCGCCCGGCTTCTCGCCGGGCTTCCGGTCGCCTCGCTGCGAGGCGCGATGGGCCGGGGCCCGGGCGGGCGGCGCGGGAGTGCCGCTCACAGCGCGGCGGCGCGCGAGGCCGAGGAGGCCGCCTGCATCCACTCGCTCGAGCGGCTGGGTGTGCGGACCCTCGGCGAGCTCGCCGAGCTGCCCGCGGAGGCGGTCTCCGATCGCTTCGGCGAGATCGGGCTGCGAGCGCTGCGCCTCGCCCGGGGAGCCGAGGAGCCGCTTCGCCCCCGTCTTCCCGGTGAGGAGCTGAGCTGCGACCTGGCCCTTCCGGAGGCGGCCTCGGGAGCGCAGCTCGAGCATGCCCTGAAGCTCCTGATCGAGCGGCTGCTCGCCCACCGGGCCCGCGCCTCGCGAACGATCCGCCGGCTGCGGCTCGAGGCCCGGCTCGAGGCCGGAGGGGGCTGGCGGGCCGAGGCGACGATGCGCAGCGCCAGCGCCTCGACCGAGCGCCTGCTGCTCGCGCTCGCGCCGAAGCTGGGCGAGTTGCCCGGGCCCGCCTCGAAGCTCGGGTTGCGGGCGCTCGAGCTCGGGCCCCCGGCCGCCGATCAGGGAACGCTGGCCCGCTCGCCCGAGGAGCAACGTCGTGGCCGGCTCGCCGAGGCCGTCCGCCAGGCGCGCGCGGCAGCCGGCCGCGACGCGGTTCTCAAGGTGCTCGAGGTCGACCCGGGCTCGCGGATTCCCGAGCGGCGGGTGGCGCTGACCCCGTTTCCCGATCCGGACCAGCGGTGAGCGGCGTCTACTGGCCGCGGCCGGTGAGCGTCGGCGCCTCCGCGGACGGCATCCCGTTCGCGGTCGGGGCCGTCGCGGTGGCGGCGATCCGCGAGGAGTGGCTGGTCGAGGATCGCTGGTGGACGCCGGAGCCCCTGCGGCGAAGGTACTTCGAGGTGATCCTCGCCGATGGCCGCGACGTCGTCGTCTTCCGCGAGCCCGCCGAGCCGCCCGGCGCCGGGCGCTGGTTCGAGCAGCGGGCGTAGCGATGTACGTCGAGCTCCACGCGCACTCCTCCTACTCGTTCCTCGACGGGGCCTCGCTGCCGGAGGAGATCGCCGCGACGGCCGCAAGCCACGGCTATCCGGCGTTCGCGCTCACCGACCACGACGGGGTCTACGGGGCGATGGAGTTCGCCCAGGCCTGCGGGCCGCTCGGGATCCGCGCGATCGTCGGCGCCGAGCTGACGATCGAGCTTCGGCCCGCCGCGGAGCGGAGGGCGGAGCGCTGTCATCTGACGGTCCTGGTCGAGGACGCGACCGGCTGGCACAACCTCTGCCGGCTGCTGAGCGAAGCCCACGCCGGGACTCGTCCCCGGGTCGATCGCGATCCGCTCCCCCCCGCCCTGCCGCTCGACTCCCTGCTCGAGCGAAACGAGGGACTGGTGTGCCTGTCGGGGTGCGCCCATGAGGGAGCCCTGGCGGGATCCTGGGAGCGCGGCGAGCCCCGCGAGGCGGAGGGGATCGCGCGGCGGCTGCTCGGCGCCTTCGGGCGTGAGCGGCTGCGGGTCGAGCTGCAGCGCCCCTACTGGCGTCACGACCGGGCTCGCAATCGCTGGCTCGCCGGCGTCGCCGAGCGGCTCGGGGTCGCCTGCGTGGCGACCGGCAACGTCCACGCCCATTCCCCGGCGCGAGCGTCGCTTCAAGACGCCCTGGTCGCGGTCAGGCTGCGTCAGACACTCGAGGAGTCCGAGCCTCGGCGGCGCGGCAACGCGAGCGCGGTGCTGGCGCCGCCCGCGGAGATGGCGGCGCGATTTCGCGACCATCCGCAGGCGGTCGCTCGAGACCTCCCGGCTGGCCGAACGGCTCCGCTTCGACCTGACCGAGGAGATCGGCTATCGCTACCCCGGCTCGGAGGACCCCGAGGCCGACGCGACGCTGGCCGAGATCTGCCGCAACCGGCTCGACCTGCGCTACGCCGGCACCGCCGAACGGGCCGAGGCGACCAAGCGGCTGGAGGAGGAGCTCCGGGTGATTCGCGGCCTCGGGCTCTCGGGCTTCTTCCTGCTCCACTTCGATCTGCTCGAGCTGGCGCGCGAGGTCGCGGTCGAGGTTCGCGGGCCGGATACGGCGCGGGCGCTCCTGCCGCCCGGTCGCGGTCGTGGCTCGAGCGTCTCCTCGGTCGTCTGCTACCTGACCGGCCTCTCGCACATCGACCCGATCAAGGCGGGCCTCTTCCTCGGTCGCTTCCTGAACGACGAGATCACCTCGATGCCGGACATCGACCTCGACTTCCCCCGCGACATCCGCGAGCGGCTGATCCCGCGGATCCACGAGCGCTACGGCGCCGAGCGCGCCGCCCTGGTCGCGGCCTTCGCCGACCTATCGCTCGCGCGGGGCGATTCGCGACCTCGGCAAGGTCGCTCGGCCTGCCGCCCGGCGAGATCGAGCGGGTCGCCGGGGCCGCCGACATGTATTCGCGGAGCACAGGAGGTCGAGCGTGACATCGCCGAGGCGATCGGCGAGCGCCGGGCGCGCTCCGGCGCGCTGGCGCGCATCTCGCGGTGCTCGCCCGTGAGGCCTGGGGCCTGCCGCGCCACGTCTCCCAGCATCCGGGCGGGATGGTCATCTCGACCAGGCCGCTGATCGATCTCTGCCCGGTCGCAGCCGGCGGCGATGGAGGGGCGCCAGATCGTCCAGTGGGACAAGGACTCGTGCGCGGACGCGGGCTTCCTGAAGATCGACCTGCTCGGCCTCGGGATGCTCTCGGCGGTCGAGCGCTGCGTCGAGCGAGATCGCGCGCACCCGCGACCGAGCGGATCGACCTCTCCCGGATCCCCCTCGACGATCCCGAGGTCTTCGAGGCGATCCAGCGACGCCGAGACCACCGGCGTCTTCCAGATCGAGAGCCGCGCGCAGATGCAGATGCTGCCGCGCACGCCTGCCCGAGACCATCGACGACCTCACGGTGCAGGTCGCGCTGGTCCGCCCGGGCCCGATCCAGGGCGGCGCCGTCCATCCCTACATCGAGCGCAAGCGACTGCTGCGCGAGGATCCCGACTACGAGATTCCCTACCCGCACCCCTCGCTGGAGCCGATCCTCGCCGACACGCTCGGGGCGATCGTCTTCCAGGACCAGGTGATCCAGGTGGCGATGGCGCTCGCCGGGTTCTCGCGCCGGTGAGGCCGAGGGGCTGCGGCGGGCGATGAGCCGCAAGCGCTCGGAGGCGGCGATGAACGCCCACGGCGAGCGCTTCATCGACGGCGCGGTCGGCCGCGGGGTCGAGCGCGAGCTGGCCGAGCGCGTCTTCGAGCAGATCCGCGGCTTCTCCGGCTTCGGCTTCCCGAAGTCGCACGCGGCGGCCTTCGGCCTGCTCGCCTACCAGTCGACCTGGCTGCGGGTCCACTACGGGCCCGAGTTCCTCTGCGCCCTGCTGAACGAGCAGCCGATGGGCTTCTACCCGCCCGACGCGCTGGTCCACGAGGCGCAGCGGCGCGGGATCGAGGTCCGCGCCGCCGACGTCAACCGCGAGTGGGGTCGAGTGCACGGTCGAGCGCCGCGGGCCGGCTCGGGAGCCCGCGGTGCGGATCGGGCTCGGCTACGTCGAAGGGGCTCGCCGCGGAGGAGGTCGAGGCGCTCGTCGCCGAGCGCGAGCGCGGCGGCGCCCTACCGCGGCCTCGCCGACCTCGCCTCGCGATCGGGCGTCGGCGCCGACGGGCTCGAGCGGCTCGCCTGGGCGGGCGCCTGCGAGTCGCTCGGCCGATCGCCGAGGGCTCGAGCCCGCGACGCGATCGCGCTCTGGCAGCTCGGCGTGGCGCGGGGCGGCGAGCGCCGGCACGGGCGCGGGCGACGCGCAGCTCGCGCTGCCGCTCGACCTGCCCGCGCCGCCCGAGCTCCGCCCGCTCGACGCCTGGGAGCGGATCGTCGCCGACTACGGCTCGACCGGGATCACCCTCGGCGAGCACCCGATGGAGCTGATGCGCCCGGAGCTCGCCCGAGCTCGTCGCGCGCGCCGACCGAGCTGGACTCGGCCCCCGACCGAGCCGCGATCACCGTCGCCGGCCTCGTCGTCGCCCGCCAGCGGCCGGCGACCGCGAAGGGATCGTCTTCATGCTGCTGGAGGACGAGGCCGGGGTGGTCAACCTGATCGTTCCGCGCCGCGTCTACGAGCGCGACCGGCTGGCCGTGCGCACCACCGCGTTCGCCCTGGTCGAGGGCCGGCTCGAGCGCCGCGAGGGAGTCACCAACGTCATCGCCTCCTCGGTTGCCGGCCTCGCGACCCCCGACCCGGCCACCGCCGACGTCCACCGGATCGAGCCGCCCGAACGCGACCGCGCGGCCGCCGGCGCCGAGCCGCGGGTCGCCGCCGCGGGAGAGGCGCGGGCCCTCGGCGGAGTCGCCGGGCGCGAGCTGGCCGCGGTCGCGCCGCGAGGCCACTCCTTCGGGCGCAGCCGCTGAGCTGCAAGATCCCATGCAGAACATATGTTCTGTCCGGAGTCGTTCCTAGGGTCCCCCCCGTGAGATCAGAAGAGCACACCAAGAGCTTCACCCAGCGGGTCCTCGGCGCCGTCGATCTCGCGATCGAGTTCGCCACCCTGGGCGAGTACGGCCTCGAGCCGTTGCCCGTGGACGCGCGTCGTCGCGAGCGGCCCGGTCAGCCGACCGGGTGGGAGGCGCCCGCGACGACTCGTCCACGAGGGTGCGAGCGCGCCCTGGCGCACCGCCGCACGAGCCGCAGCCGCGAGCGGGCCTAGGCCGCGCGGCGCCCGGGGCGTCCGGTCGAGTGGTCCGCCTCGCCGCGGTCGATCGCCTCGACCAGCTCGCGTCCGATCTCGAGCGCCCGCCCGAGCGTTCCCGGGTCGATGTTGGAGATGTCGTCGCTCGGCCGGTGGTAGTTCGGGATCGCCCCGTCATCGGCCTGGGCGCTGATCGTCAGAGCGCGGCCGCCACGAGCGAGGACGACGGTCGAGTCGTAGGTGAGCCCTCCCGCCCTGCGGATCGGCTCCAGGCCGAGCTCGGGGCGGCGCTCGCCGAGTCGCCGCGCGATCTCGATCAGCCCGCGGTCGGCGGGCCGGGCCCGCAGCAGGCCCTCCGCGGGCAGGTAGCGCAGGGGCGCGGGCGCGCCGACGCCGTCGAAGTTGAGGAAGAGCCACTCGCCGGTCGGGCGCGAGCGGATGAACGCCTCGGCTCCGAGCAGCCCGGCCTCCTCGGCCCCGCAGACAGCAGGACGACCCTGGTCGCGCGCAGCGGATCGCGGGCCAGCTCCGCGGCGAGCTCGGCGCTCACCGCGACCCCCGAGGCGTTGTCGTTGGCGCCCGGCACGTCGACGCCCCGAAGCTCGCGCTCGGCGAGCAGGAGCAGCCCCGCCACCGAGACGAGCCGCGACCCGTCGAGGGTCGCGCGTCCGGCCGCGAACCGCCGAGCACGGGCGCTGCGGCCTGTGCGGCGATCGCCGCCGAGGTCGCTCGCCAACAGCGCGCGCAGATGGGGTGCCAGCGCCTCGGAGAAGAGCCAGCCGCTGCGCGAGCTGTCGAGGTGCGAGACGAGGCACAGGGTGCGCCGCGGCTCCTCGCGAGGCTCGAGCGTGGCGACCAGGTTGTGGGTGCGCCCGCGCGCCAGGATCCGGCTGAGCGGCCGGTGGCGCAGGTCGTCCTCGAGCGCACCGAGCCCCGCCGCGGCGAGGCCGAGCGCGGCGCGGGCGGCGCGGCGGCGGCGAGGAAGCGCTCCGGAGCAGAGCGCCAGGGCCAGCACCGCCGCCTGCGGGAGCGCGAAGGTCGAGTACGCCGGCGCCGGCTCGAGCGAGGCGTCCACGCCGGCCGCCGCAAGCTCGTCGCGAAGCCAGGTGAAGGCGAGCCGCTCGGATCGCGAGGCCGGACGGCGGCCGCCGATCTCCTCGCTGAGCGTCTCCACCCAGGCGAGCGCCCGATCGAGCGCGGCGCCGCGGCCCTCGTCGCGTCCATCGTCGGATCATAGGAGCGCGCACAACGACCGAGAGCCGCCCCGAAGGGCGGCTCTCGGACAGAAGAACTGGCGGCGACCTACTCTCCCAGGCGGTTGCCCACCAAGTACCATCGGCGCTGAGAGGCTTAACTGCTCTGTTCGGAATGGGAAGAGGTGTTTCCCTCTCGCTATCGCCACCGAAATCGCTGGACCGCGGACCTCGAAGAGGAACCGCGACCCCGGTGGGGCTTGAAAACTGCACCAGGCCTCTAGATCCGGGCATTTAAAAAACAACGTCAAGCCCTCGACCCATTAGTACCGGTCTGCTGAGCGCGTTACCGCGCTTGCACAGCCGGCCTATCAACCTGGTGGTCTACCAGGGGTCTTACTCCCTCAAGGGGATGGGAGAGCTCATCTCGAGGTCGGCTTCCCGCTTAGATGCTTTCAGCGGTTATCCGATCCGCGCGTAGCTAACCAGCGGTGCCCTTGGCAGGACAACTGGTACACCAGAGGCGCGTTCATCCCGGTCCTCTCGTACTAGGGATGACTCCTCTCAACTCTCCAACGCCCACAGCAGATAGGGACCGAACTGTCTCACGACGTTCTGAACCCAGCTCGCGTGCCGCTTTAATGGGCGAACAGCCCAACCCTTGGGACCTACTCCAGCCCCAGGATGCGACGAGCCGACATCGAGGTGCCAAACCGCTTCGTCGATATGGACTCTTGGAAGCGATAAGCCTGTTATCCCCGGAGTACCTTTTATCCGTTGAGCGACGGCGCTTCCACTTGCAACCGCCGGATCACTAAGCCCAACTTTCGTTCCTGCTCGACCCGTCGGTCTCGCAGTCAAGCTCCCTTGTTGCCTTTACACTCTACGCACGATTTCCAACCGTGCTGAGGGAACCTTTGGGCGCCTCCGTTACATTTTAGGAGGCGACCGCCCCAGTCAAACTGCCCGCCTGACACTGTTCACAGCCCGGATAACGGCGCTGTGTTAGAAGCCCAGAACACCAAGGGTGGTATCTCAAGGTTGGCTCCCCGACAGCCGAAGCCATCGGTTCAAAGCCTCCCACCTATCCTGAGCGAGATATCCCGAACTCCAATATCAAGTTGCAGTAAAGGTTCACGGGGTCTTTCCGTCTAGCTGCGGGTACTCGGTATCTTCACCGAGACTCTAATTTCACCGAGCCCCTCGTTGAGACAGCGTCCAACTCGTTACGCCATTCGTGCAGGTCGGAACTTACCCGACAAGGAATTTCGCTACCTTAGGACCGTTATAGTTACGGCCGCCGTTTACCGGGGCTTAGCTTCGCTGCTTCGCGCCGAAGCGCTAACAACTCCGCGTAACCTTCCGGCACCGGGCAGGCGTCAGCCCCTATACGTCGTCTTACGACTTAGCAGAGGCCTGTGTTTTTGGTAAACAGTCGGTTGGACCTATTCACTGCGGCCCCCTCGGGCTCCACGCGTAAGCGCTTCACCCTACCGGGGCGTCCCTTCTCCCGAACTTACGGGACGAATTTGCCGAGTTCCTTAACGATGGTTAGCTCGCTCACCTTAGTATTCTCTACTTGTCCACCTGTGTCGGTTCTCGGTACGGGCACGAGCGACCTGCCTAGAGGTTTTTCTCGGAGGCATGGCTTCAGGGACTTGCCGGCGGTCAAGCCAGCTGGCATCGCACCTCGCGTCAAAACGCCGTGACGGATTTGCCTACCGCGACTGGCTACGTGCTTGCCCCAGGACGACCATCGCCTGGGTTCCCTTACCCTTCCCCGTCACCCCATCGGTCATAACGGTCGCGACGTGGTACAGGAATATCAACCTGTTGGCCATCGGCTACGCCTTTCGGCCTCGCCTTAGGTCCCGACTAACCCTGAGCAGACGAACTTTACTCAGGAAACCTTGGACAATCGGTGGGGAAGATTCTCACTTCCCTTGCGTTACTCATGCCGGCATTCTCACTTCCTGGCGCTCCACGGCCGCTCACGCGACCGCTTCAAGCAGCAGGAACGCTCTCCTACCACTCAGGTCGTCCGCAGACTCGCTGAGTCCATAGCTTCGGAGGTTGGCTTGAGCCCCGTTGAATTATCCGCGCCCGAACACTTGACCAGTGAGCTGTTACGCACTCTTTCAAGGATGGCTGCTTCTAAGCCAACCTCTTGGTTGTCTGTGCATTCGGACATCGTTTCCCACTTAGCAAACACTTGGGGTCCTTAGCTGATGGTCTGGGTTGTTTCCCTTTCGCGTACGAAGTTTATCCCCCGCACACTGACTCCCGAGATACACGTAATGGTCTTCGGAGTTTGCCTGAAGTCGGTAACCTGGTAGGGCCCCTAGTCCAAGCAGTGCTCTACGGCCAAAACGCACTTACTCGAGGCTATACCTAAATATATTTCGGAGAGAACCAGATATCTCTGGGCTTGATTAGCCTTTCACTCCTATCCACAGGTCATCCGCCCAGTTTTAAACCTAGGTCGGTTCGGTCCTCCACGAGGTCTTACCCCCGCTTCAACCTGCCCATGGATAGCTCGCCCAGTTTCGGGTCTACCGCCAGTGACTGAGTCGCCCTATTCAGACTCGCTTTCGCTGCGGCTCCGCTCATCGCTTAACCTTGCCACTGACGAGTAACTCGCCGGCCCGTTATGCAAAAAGTACGCCGTCACGCCGAAGCGCTCCGACCACTTGTAGGCACGCGGTTTCAGGTACTATTTCACTCCCCTTCCGGGGTGCTTTTCACCTTTCCCTCACGGTACTAGTTCACTATCGGTCACCAGGGAGTACTTAGCCTTGCAGGGTGGTCCCCGCAGATTCAGACCGCGTTTCACGGGAGCGGTCCTACTCAGGAACTCGATCGACAGGTCAGTGCGCTTTCGCCTACGGGACGATTGCCCTCTGTGGTGCGAGGTTCCACTCGACTTCGGCTAGAACCTGACTTGGTAACTGTCGCCGGATCGGACACGATCCGGACACGAGCCCTACAACCCCGAGCATGCAACGCGTGTCCGCTTACACATGCCAGGTTTAGGCTGATCCCGTTTCGCTCGCCACTACTCCGGGAGTCTCGGTTGATTTCCTTTCCTCGAGGTACTGAGATGTTTCAGTTCCCTCGCTTGCCTTCCAGCGCCTATGTATTCAGCGCCGGATGACACCGCATTACCGGTGCTGGGTTTCCCCATTCGGAAATCCGCGGGTCAATGCCTGTTCAGCGACTCACCGCGGCTTATCGCAGCCGTCCACGTCCTTCTTCGGCTCCTGGTGCCAAGGCATCCACCGTGTGCCCTTACTATCTTGACGGTGAGCTCCGCATCCACCCGAGGGTGAATACGGAGATTAAATACCCATTTACTATTAGCCTTTAGTGCAGTTTTCAAGCTCCGCCGAGGTCGGCAAGCGGGGGTCTCCCGCTGCGGTCTCTCAAAACTGAGCAGCGCCCGCCGGCCCGAGGGCCGGACGTCCACGTCCGGTCGACATTCAGAGAGACCCGAGCTTCCCCGCCAGGAGCTGTGGCCGAACCGAGGCTCGGCCGGCGCTCCTAAAGAAAGGCCGGTCTTGTATCTCCCTAGAAAGGAGGTGATCCAGCCGCAGCTTCCGCTACGGCTACCTTGTTACGACTTCACCCCAATCACGAGTCCCACCTTCGACGGCTCCCTCCCGTAAGGGTTAGGCCACCGGCTTCGGGTGTTACCCGCTTTCGTGGTGTGACGGGCGGTGTGTACAAGGCCCGGGAACGTATTCACCGCGGCGTTGCTGATCCGCGATTACTAGCAACTCCACCTTCATGGAGGCGAGTTTCAGCCTCCAATCCGAACCGAGACGCGCTTTATGGGATTTGCTCCACCTCGCGGTATTGCTTCCCTCTGTACGTGCCAATGTAGCACGTGTGTAGCCCTGGACATAAGGGGCATGATGACTTGACGTCATCCCCACCTTCCTCCGGTTTGTCACCGGCAGTCTCCTATGAGTCCCCAACTTAATGATGGCAACATAGGACAGGGGTTGCGCTCGTTGCGGGACTTAACCCAACATCTCACGACACGAGCTGACGACAGCCATGCACCACCTGTGATGGTGTCCCGAAGGAAAGATGTGTTTCCACACCGGTCACCAACATGTCAAGCCCAGGTAAGGTTCTTCGCGTTGCGTCGAATTAAACCACATGCTCCGCTGCTTGTGCGGGCCCCCGTCAATTCCTTTGAGTTTTAGCCTTGCGGCCGTACTCCCCAGGCGGGGCACTTAATGCGTTAGCGTCGGCACGGGAGGAGTCGACACCTCCCACACCTAGTGCCCATCGTTTACGGCGTGGACTACCAGGGTATCTAATCCTGTTTGCTCCCCACGCTTTCGCGCCTTAGCGTCAATACCGTCCCAGCGAGCTGCCTTCGCTATTGGTGTTCCTCCTGATATCTGCGCATTCCACCGCTACACCAGGAATTCCACTCGCCTCTTCCGGATTCTAGCCCGGCAGTATCCACCCGCTTTCCAGGGTTGAGCCCTGGACTTTCAGAGCGGACTTACCGGGCCGCCTACGCGCGCTTTACGCCCAATGATTCCGGACAACGCTAGCCCCCTACGTATTACCGCGGCTGCTGGCACGTAGTTAGCCGGGGCTTCTTGTGGAGGTACCGTCAGTCCGGTCGGCTATTCACCGCCGAACCTTCGTCCCTCCTGAAAGGGGTTTACAACCCGAAGGCCTTCTTCCCCCACGCGGCGTTGCTGCGTCACGCTTTCGCGCATTGCGCAAGATTCCCCACTGCTGCCTCCCGTAGGAGTCTGGGCCGTGTCTCAGTCCCAGTGTGGCTGATCGTCCTCTCAGACCAGCTAATCATCGCGGCCTTGGTGAGCCGTTACCTCACCAACTAGCTAATGATCCGCGGGCCCCTCCCGATACGGAAGCCGAAGCTACCTTTACGCGCCGGACTGATGTCCGGCGAGCACATCCGGTATTAGCCCGAGTTTCCTCGGGTTGTCCCGGTTATCGGGGCAGGTTACCCACGTGTTACTCACCCGTTCGCTGCTTTGCCCCAGGGCAAGCCCTGGTTCGTCGCTCAACTTGCATGTGTTAGGCACGCCGCCAGCGTTCGTCCTGAGCCAGGATCAAACTCTCCGTGAAAAAATAACCGAGGGTTTCAATGCCGATACCGGGGGTTAGCCGGCGCCGGCTCCTCTGTCATGACGGAAAGGTGTCACGTCGGATGTCCGCCGAGTACACAAGTACGGCGAACGACGTGACGGGTTTTGGCTTGCCTACCGCTCGAAAAAACGGATCGACGGTAGGTCGGACATGTGCGATTCAGAGCATTGATGACTCTGGATCGCGCGCTGCTCAGTTTTCAAAGACCGCTTTCCGGGCGACGGGTGCTTCCCCTCGCGCGGACGCCGTTTCAGGCGCGACCAGCAAGTATATCCCTGCCGCCGCTGAAAGCGCAACCCCGGGGGGCGCGCGGACGCAGGAATCTAGCAGGGTCAGCCGGAGACAAGGCGGCGAAAGCGTCGCTTGCCGACCTGGAGGACCTTTCCCGCCAGCGCCCCGGCCTCGAGATCGAGGGTCCCGGCCTCGATCGGCTCGCCGTCGAGCTTCACCCCGCCCTGCTCGATCAGGCGGCGGGCCTCGCCGCGCGAGACGCCGAACTCGCCCGCGATCAAGGCCGGCAGGTGGACCGTCTCGCCGTCGGCCGCTCCCAGCGCGGCGGGCTCGATCTCCTCCGGCATCTCCCCGCGCCGGTGCAGACGGTCGAAGTGCGCCTCGGCGCGAAGGCCCGCGCCGTTGCCGTGAAAGCGGTCGGTCAGCCGCCCCGCGAGCGCCCGCTTCGCCTCGACCGCGGGCCGCGCGGCGTCGAGCTCCTCGCCGAGCAACAGCAGCCAGTACTGAGCCATCACCGCGTCGGGGATGCTCATCAGCTTGCCGAACATCTCCTCCGGCGGATCGGTGACGCCGACGTAGTTGTCATAGGACTTGCTCATCTTGCGCACGCCGTCGGTGCCCGGCAGGATCGGCATCGTCAGCACCGACTGCGGCGCCTGGCCGAACGAGGCCTGGACGTCGCGCCCGAAGAGCAGGTTGAACCTCTGGTCGGTGGCGCCGAGCTCGAGATCGGCCTCGATCGCGACCGAGTCGTAGCCCTGCAGGACCGGGTAGAGCAGCTCGAGCGTCGAGATCGGCTGGGCCGCCGCCATCCGCTTGGTGAAGTCGTCGCGCTCGAGCAGCCGGGCGACCGTGAACCGGCGGATCAGGCCGAAGAGCTCCTCGCTGCCCATCGCCAGCCACTCGCTGTTGCGCCTCACCTCGGTGCGCTCACGGTCGAGCACCGTGAACGCCTGCTCCTGGTAGGTGAGCGCGTTGGCATCGATCGCCTCCGCGTCGAGCACGGGCCTGGTCGCGTCACGGCCGCTCGGGTCGCCGACCCGGGCCGTGTAGTCGCCGAGGATCAGGACGACGGTGTGTCCCGCGTCCTGAAAGGCGCGCAGCTTGGTGAGCACCACGCAGTGGCCGAGGTGGATGTCCGGGGTGGTCGGATCGACCCCGAACTTCACCCGCAGCGGCTCCCCGCGGGACAGCTGCCTGGCGAGCTCACCCGCCGGAAGCACGTCGACGGCGCCCGCCGTCAGGGCGGCGAGAACCGGGTCGTCGCCGGCCGTCGGCGGCGGAGAAGCGCTCATAGGCCAATGCTAGACTCAGCCGTCGGCGTCCAGGGTTGCTCGCCTCCGGAGTTCCCCCTCGAGATCGGGTCTCGTCCAATCTGAAGCGGTGGCAGTTCGGGCGCCGGAAAAGGCACGCCGCAGGCGCATAATGGGACCTGACCGGGATCCATGGCGCAGATGAATTCTTGATCGATGGAGTCCGGATCGACAAAGCAGCCGCCGAACGGGCGCTTCAGGCGACCGCGCCTCCGCCGCCGGCGACTGCTTCCCGCTCCCCCGGGCCCTGACGAGCCCGCCTCACGGACCCGGCCGCGGCTGCGAAAGCTCCGCTTCGGCCTCGTCGTGCTCGGCCTCGGCGTGCTCGCGTTCGTCTCCTGGGTGTTCGGGATCATGATGGCCGTCGCCCAGGACCTGCCCTCGCTCGAGAGCCGAGCCCAGTACGAGCGCGCGACCAACTCGGTCGTCTATGACGTCAACGGCCAGAAGCTCGCGACCCTGACCAACAACCAGGGCCGGATCCTGCTCGAGACGGACGAGATCTCACCGTCGATGAAGGAGGCGGTCGTCGCGATCGAGGACACGCGCTTCTATCGAGCACCGCGGCGTCGACTTCCGGGGTATGGGCCGGGCCCTCTACCAGGACATCCTTGCCGGCTCGGCCGAGCAGGGCGCCTCGACGATCACCCAGCAGTTCGTCAAGAACGCCCTCGCCGCCCAGGAGAGCCGGACGATCCTCCAGAAGTTCCGCGAGGCCGCGATCGCCTACCACCTCGAGCGCCAATGGTCGAAGGACAAGATCCTCACCGAGTACCTGAACGAGATCTACTTCGGCGAGGGCGCCACCGGGATCGAGGCGGCGGCGCACACCTACTTCGGCGGCCAGCCCGAACATGCCGGATGCGGTGAGGGCGAGGGCGCGACCCCGTGCGCCTCCGAGCTCCTGCCCTGGGAGGCCGCCCTGCTCGCCGGGATCATCTCCTCCCCGAGCGCCTACTCACCGCGCGCCAACCCCGAGGCGGCGACCGCGCGGCGCAACCTGGTGCTCGACAAGATGGCCGAGCAGGGCTTCATCACGCCCGAGGAGGCGGTTGAGTACAAGACCCAGCCGATTCCCGAGCCCGATCAGATCCTCCCCCCGCAGGAGGACTCCGAGGCTCCCTACTTCACCTCGTGGCTTCGCCAGCAGCTCGTCGACCGCTACGGCGCCGGCGAGGCCTTCGGCGGCGGACTGCAGATCCAGTCGACCCTCGACCTCGACCTGCAACGGCGGGTCGAGCAGGTCGGCGGGCTCGCGCATCTCCGGCCTCGGCATCACCACCTCGGTGGTCGTGCTCGACAACGACACCGCCGCGGTGCGAGCGATGGTCGGCGGGTTCGACTACGGGAAGGCGCCCTTCAACCTCGCCACCAACGGCCAGCGCCAGCCGGGCTCGTCGTTCAAGCCCTTCACGCTGATAACCGCGCTCTCCCAGGGCCACAGCACCGCTGAGACGTTCACGTCGGCGCCGCAGGAGATCCCCTTCACCGTCAAGGTCCAGAAGAAGAACGGCAAGGGCAACAAGGAGGTGCCGGAGCTCTTCGACGTCGCCAACTACAACGACTCCTACCTCGGCTCCGCCTCTCTCGTCTCGGCGACCACCTTCTCCGACAACTCCGTCTACGCCCAGCTCGGCACCCAGGTGGGGCTCGAGAACGTCGCCGCGACCGCCGAGAAGCTCGGCATCGAGACCGACCTGGCGAGCGCCAATCAGTACGCGATCAACGGTCAGGACTACCAGCCCTACAACCCGGCGATGATCCTCGGCGGGCTCTCCGTCGGCGTGACGCCGCTCGAGATGGCCCATGCCTACAGCTCGATCGCGGCGGACGGCAACCGGATCTCCGGGACGATGGCCGCCGACGCGGGCGGGCCGGTCGGGATCAACCGGGTCGTCAGTGGCGACGAGCTGACGATCAACGACCCCGGAGACTTCGCCGACGCGGAGCCCGTCGAGGATCAGACCGGTGCGAACGGGGAGAACAAGGTGATCGCCAAGCAGGTGATCGACCCCGCCGTCGCGACGACCGCGCGCGACATCCTCGAGACGGTCGTCACCTCGGGCACCGGCAAGCGAGCCGCCACCGGCGAGCCGACCTGGGGCAAGACCGGGACCACCGACGACAACGGCGACGCCTGGTTCTGCGGCGCGACCAAGCAGATCACCGCGTGCGTCTGGGTCGGCCACGCGGAGAGCAACACGCCGATGGTGACCGAGTTCGGCGGCGCCCCGGTCGACGGAGGCACGATCCCGGCCGAGATCTTCGCCGACATCGTCAACGAGTTCGAGTCGCTCCAGGCGGAGCGCAAGGCGGGTCAGGACACGACCACGGCGAAGGCCGCCGGATCGACCGCGACCCCGGCCCCCGTCACCAGCGAGTCGGCGGCGCCCGCCGCCGCGCCGGCGCCCTCGAGCGCGGCGCCCGCCCCGGCGGAGCCCGCGCAGGGCGCTCGCTCCTCCGGGCCGGCGCAAGCCGCCCCTCCGGCGCCCGCCAGCGGCGGCGGCGGCGTCTCCCCCGGCTAGACGGTCGGCAGCGGCCGCGAGAGGAACGGGCTGGCCGCGGCGCAGAAGCGCCATGGCAGATCGGTGCCGCGGCTGATCCCGATCCGCGGTGCGGTGAGAACCTCGGCCCCACCCCACTCCGGCTCGCGCGAGCCGAGCTCGAAGGGGGCACTGGTCAAATCGCGGCGGTTCTCGGCCAGGCCGATGCCGAGCGCCTCGGTGAGCTTCCCCGGGCCCGAGCAGAGATCGCCTATCGGGTCGCGGCGCCGGCGTGCGCGCATCCGCTCGATCCCCCAGCGCGGCTCGAGCGCCCGGATGAGGACGGCGGCCGCGCTCCCCTCCGGCTCGCAGACCGCGTTCAGCAGCGCATGGATCCCGTAGGAGAGATAGACGTAAGCGCGGGCGGGTGGCCCGAACAGGGGCGCCGTGCGCGGCGTCAGGCCGACGTAGGCGTGGCAGGCCGGGTCGTCGCGCTCGTAGCTCTCGGTCTCGACGATCACCCCGCCGACCCCGCCGAAGCGCAGCGAGCAGCCGATCAGCTCGCGGGCGACCTCGTGAACCGAGCGGTCGAAGAACTCGACGCCGAGCCCGCTCACCCGAGCCCCGCGCGCAGCGCGGCCAGGGCGGCATCGGCGGCCTCGAGCTGCTCCGCCACGCGAGCCGACGCGGTCCCGCCGGCGGAGACCTTCGACTCCAGCCATGAGCCCGCCGCGAGCACCTCGTAGTAGTCCTCGCCGAGCAGCTCCGAGCTCGCCGCGACCTCCTCGGCGGAGAGCCCGGAGAGCCCGACGCCGCGCTCGACCGCCGTGCGAACCAGCGACCCGACGACACCATGGGCCTCGCGAAACGGCATGCCCTTGCGCACCAGCAGGTCGGCTACGTCGGTGGCCGCGACCATCTCGTCGGCGGCCGCGTCGGCCAGCCGGCTCGCGGTCGAAGCGCACGCCGGCGAGCAGCCGCTCGGCGACCTCGAGCGAGAGCTCGATCGTGTCGACCGCGTCGAACAGCGCCTCCTTGTCCTCCTGCAGGTCCTTCGAGTAGGCGAGCGGCAGCGCGTGCAGGACCCCGGCCAGGGTGCTCAGCGAGGCGATCACCCGCGGCGCCTTCGCGCGCAGGAGCTCCGCCGCGTCGGGGTTCTTCTTCTGCGGCATGATGCTCGAGCCCGAGGAGAAGTCGTCGGCGGGCTCGCAGAAGCCGAACTCCTGGCTCGACCAGATGACGAGCTCGGAGCCGAGCCGCGAGAGGTGGGTCGCGCAGACGCCTGCCGCGTAGATGTAGTCGAGCGCGAAGTCGCGATTCGAGACCGCGTCGATCGAGTTCGCGCTCGGCGCCGCGAAGCCGAGCTCGGGCCGCCGTCGCCTCGCGATCGAGGTCCCAGTTGAGCCCGGCGAGAGCTCCGGAGCCGAGCGGCATCGTCGCCGTCGCCGCCAGCCCCGCCGCGCGAAAGCGCTCGGCGTCGCGAGCGAGCATCCAGAACCAGGCGAGCAGGTGGTGGGAGAGATAGACGGGCTGGGCGCGCTGCAGATGGGTGTACCCGGGCATCTCCCAGTCGGCGTGAGCGCGCGCCGAGGCGAGGATCCGCTCCATCAGCTCGGCGACGAGCTCGCCCGCCGCCCGGGCGCGGTCGCGCACGTAGAGCGCCAGGTCGGTCGCCACCTGGTCGTTTCGCGAGCGCCCCGTGTGCAGCTTGCCGCCGAGCGGGCCGATCAGCTCGGTGAGCCGCCGCTCGATCGCCATGTGGATGTCCTCGTCCGCCTCCGCGAACGCGAACTCACCTCGCTCGAGCTCGCTCGCGACCAGGTCGAGGCCGCGATCGAGCTCGGTGAGCTCGTCTGCGTCGATCACCCCCGCGCTCTCGAGCGCCGCAGCATGCGCCCGCGAGCCCGCGATGTCCTCTCGGCCAGAGCCTGCGATCGAAGGAGATCGACGTGTTGATCCGCGCGAAGAGCGGGTCCTGGGGTTCGTCGAGGCGAGCCATTGGCGCGTGACTATAGGGTCAGCGGCGATGCGGATTCTCGTCACCGGCGCCACCGGCAAGGTCGGCAACGCGGTCGCCAGGCGGCTGGTCGAGCGAGGCGACTCCGTGGTCGCGCTGGTTCGCGACCCGCAGCGGGCACGGACGCTGCTGCCGGGCGCGGTCGAGCTCGCCCGCGGCGACGTCACCGACCCGGCCTCGCTCGCCGTGGCGTGCGAGAGCGCAGAGGCGGTGTTCAACTGCATGGGCATCTTCGAGCAGTGGATGCCCGACGAGGCGATCTTCGAGCGCGTCAACGCGGTCGGCGCGGCGAACGTCGTCGCGGCGGCACGGGCCGCCGGAGCCCGGCGGGTCGTCCATACCTCGACCTTCGACGTGTTCCACGCCGAGCGCCGCGGCACGGTCAGCGAGCGGGTCCTGGCCGACTACCCGAAGCCGACCGCGTACGAGCGCTCGAAGCAGCGCGCCGAGGAGCTCGTCCTCGCCGAGGCCGAGCGCGGCATCGAGGTGGTGATCTGCAACCCGGCCGCGGTCTACGGGCCGGGGCCGTTCGCCGCCGCGGGCCTCGACTCGGCGATCCGTGACGCGGTCCGCGGCCGGCTCCCCGCCGTTCCCCCCGGCGGGATCACGCTCGTCCACGTCGAGGACGTCGCCGCGGGGCACGTTGCGGCGCTCGAGCGCGGCGGCGCCGGGGAGCGCTACATCCTCGCCGATGGCTACGCGACCACCCGTGAGATCGTCGCGGTCGCCGTCGAGGAGGCCGGCCGCGGCCGGGTTCCCGTGACCATGCCGACCCCGATCGCGCGGGCGATCGCCCGCGGCGGCGAGGGGGTCGCCCGGGTGCTCCGTCGCCCGCCGCTGCTCGGCCGCGGCCAGCTCAGCTTCCTGCTCTGGGAGGCGCGCGCGGACTCCACCAGGGCCCGCCGCGAGCTCGCGGTCGAGTTCCGGCCGTGGCGGGAGGGCGTCCGCGAGACGGTCCGCTGGATGGCCGGCGCGGGCTTGCTCGGACCCGCCCGGCGCGGATAGGTTGCCCGTATGGCTCTGACGGCAGGACCGCATCACCTCGCGACCCTGACCGCGGATCTGGACCGGCTGATCGGCTTCTACGCCCGGGTCTTCGATGCGGCGCTCGTCGCCGACATGCGCGAGGACGGGCTGCGCCACGCCTTCATCGATCTCGGGAAGGGGTTCATCCTGCACCCGTTCGAGCTCCGGGGCGCCGAGGTGCCCCAGGGAGAGATCGAGATCTTCCAGCGCGGCCGGATCGACCACCTCGCCCTGCGCGCCGAGACCGAGGAGGACTTCTGGGCGCTGCGCGAGCGGATCTACGTCGAGGGCGCCAGCGACGGACAGGTCACCGACCTCGGGCTCCTGCTCAGCGCCGGGTTCACCGATCCCGACGGCGTGTGGGGCGAGGTCTGCTGGGACCTACCGCCCGATCGGGTGCGAAGCGGCGGCGAGGTCGAGACCTGGAGGCGGATCGCCTACCCCGATCGGGCCTGAGCCCCGGGGCCGCGATCCGCGCCGGAGCCTCGCGGGCGAGCCGCTAGTCGCGCTGCGCGCTCAGCGCCTCGGCGAGCGCGTCGCAGACCCGATCGACCTCGGCCTCGGCGATCCCCGGGAAGAACGGCAGCGCGAGCAGGCGCGTCGAGGCGTCCTCGGCGACGGGGAAGCGGCCGGGCTCGAACCCGAAGCGCTCGCGGATGTGGGCGATCAGGTGGATGCACGGCATGTAGGCCTTGGCCTCGACCCCGCGCTCGGCGAGATCGGCGACCACCCGGTCGCGGTCGATCCCGGCCGGGAGCCGCACCGAGTAGACGAACCAGCTGCGCCGCTCCTCTCCGTCCTCGGCGCAGGGGAGCACGAGCCCCTCCGGATCGCCCTCGCCGGCGGGCGCGGCGAACTCGAGCGCCCCGAGGCGCTCGCCGTAGAGGGCCGCCGCGTCGGCGCGGTCCGCGATCATCCCGTCGAGGCGCTCGAGCTGGGCGACTCCGAGCGCCGCCGCGATCTCGCCCAGCCGGTAGTTGAAGCCGAGCCGATCGTGGTCGACCCAGCCCATGTTCGGCGCGCGGCCCTGGTTTCGCTCGCTGCGAAGCGCCGCCGCGACCTCCGGGTCCGAGACGGCGATCATCCCGCCCTCGCCGGTGGTCAGCTGCTTGTTGGCGTAGAAGGCGAACACGGCGAGGTTGCCCCGCGAGCCGACCGGGCGGCCCTCCGAGTCGCGCCCGCCAAGCGCCTCGCAGGCGTCCTCGAGCAGGCCGAGCCCGCCCTCGGCGGCGATCGTCTCGAGCGCAGGCATCGCCGCCGGATAGCCGAAGATGTCGACCGGCAGCAGCCCGGCGGTCCGCTCGTCGATCGCGTCCCAGGCCTTTGCCGGATCGAGGTTGAGGGTCACCGGGTCGACGTCGGCGAAGACCGGCGTCACCCCCTCGTAGAGCAGGCAGTTGGCCGAGGCGACGAAGCTGAACGGCGACGTGACCACCTCGTCGCCCTCTCCCCAGCCGAGCGCGCGCACGCCGAGGTGAAGGCCGGCCGTCCCGGAGGAGACGGCGACCGCGTCGTCGACGCCGAGCCAGGCGGCGAACTCGCGCTCGAAGCGGGCCTGCATCGGGCCCAGCGAGAGCCGGCCCGAGCGCAGCACCTCGAGGACGAGCGCCTCCTCGCGCTCCCCGATCACCGGCCGCGCGAGCGGGATGCGATCGACGCTCATCGCCTCGACGGTCGCGTTCGGCTCATCGCTCCTCCGGCGCCCCCGTCCCCGCGAGCGCGTCGTCGGAACCGAGCGGCGGGAGCTTCGGCTGGAACGCGTACTCGAGCGAGTCCACGAGCGCCTCCCAGGAGGCCTCGATGATGTTCTCCGAGACCCCGATCGAGCCCCATGACTCGTGCCCGTCGGAGGCGTCGAGCAGCACCCGCGTGACCGCGCCGGTGCCCTGGTGGGAGTCGAGGATGCGGACCTTGTAGTCGACCAGCTCGATGTCGGCGAGATGCGGGTGGAGCTCGCCGATCGACGTCGCGAAGCGCCCGGTCGAGCGCGTTCACCGGGCCGTTGCCCTCGGCGGTGCGCACGTAGCGGTCGCCCTCGACCCAGATCTTGATCGTCGCCTCGGTCTCGACCTTGCCGTCGGCGCGCTTCTCGGTGATCACCCGGAAGCTCTCGAGCCGGAAGAGGGCGATGTGCTCGCCGGCCTCACGCCTCAGCAGCAGCTCGAACGAGGCGTCGGCCGCCTCGTAGTGGTAGCCGCGGTGCTCGCGCTCCTTGATCCGCTCGACCGCGCGCTTCGCCGCGTCGGCGTCGAGCTCGATCCCGGCGCCCTCGGCCCTCGAGAGCACCGAGCCCTTGCCGGACAGCTCCGAGATCAGCACGTCTCGGCTGTTGCCGATCAGCTTCGGGTCCATGTGCTCGAAGGTGCGCGCGTCGGCCTGGACGCCGGCGACGTGCATCCCGCCCTTGTGGGCGAACGCGTTGCGGCCGACGTAGGGCTGGTCGGGGTCGGGGATCGTGTTGGTCAGCTCGTCGACGAAATGGGCGGTCTCGGTGAGCAGCTTGAGGCGGTCCGCGGGCACGCACTCGATAGCCCAGCTTCAGCTGCAGCGCGGGCAGGATCGAGACCAGGTTCGCGTTGCCGCAGCGCTCGCCGTAGCCGTTGATCGTCCCCTGAACCAGCCGCGCCCCCGCCTCGACCGCGGCGAGCGAGTTCGCGACCCCGCACTCGAGGTCGTTGTGGGTGTGGATGCCGATTTCCGCCCGCTCGCCGAGCTCGGTGAGCACCGACGCGGTCGCGGCGGCGACCTCGGCCGGCAGGCTCGATCCGTTGGTGTCGCAGAGGGTCACGTTCTCGGCCCCGGCGGCGACCGCGGCCCGCAGGCACTCGAGCGCGTAGCCGGCGTCGTCACGCCAGGCGTCGAAGAAGTGCTCGGCGTCGTAGATGACCCGCTTGCCCTCGGCGCGGGCGTAGTTGACCGAATCGACGATCATCGTCAGGTTCTCCTCGGGCGAGACCTTCGTGACCTTCTCGAGGTGGAGCGCCCAGGTCTTGCCGACGAAGGTGACCACCGGAGCGGCGGACCCGACCAGCGACCGCAGCGCCGGATCGTCCTCGGCGGCGAGGCCGCGACGGCGGGTCATGCCGAAGGCGCAGACCTGCGCCTGCTCGAGCTCGATCTCGGCGAGCAGCTCGAAGAGCTCGGCCTCCTTCGGGTTCGAGCTCGGAAAGCCGGCCTCGATGAAGTGGACGCCGAGCCGGTCGAGCGCCTGGACGACGCGGACCTTCTCGGCCGCCGAGAGCGACATGCCCTGGCCCTGCATGCCGTCGCGAAGAGTCGTGTCGTAGAGCTGTACCTGGGTCACGCTGACGCCTTTCGAGCCGTGGAACGAGCGAGATGCGAGCGCGGCCGGAGGCCGCGCGGCCGACGACCGCTAGGCGGTCGCGGCGGGGCTAATTCGCTCGATCTCCACGGATGAATGCAGCATCTACGCGCTGACCTTAGCGCTCAGGGCGCCTCGACAACGGCACGGCTCGGCTCCGGGTCCTCGGCGCCCTGCGGCGCCGGCTCGACCAGATCGAGCCACTCCGCGTACTCGGGAGCGCGGCCGTGGAGCGCGTCCTCGAACTTGGCCTGGATCACCCGGGTGATCTCGCCGGGCTCGCCGAGATCGTGGTCGTCGATCGAGCGCACCGGCACGAGCTCGGCCGCGGTGCCGCAGAGGAAGACCTCGTCGGCGACGTAGAGCTCGGCCCGGGCGATGTCGCGCTCGACCACCGAGTAGCCGAGGTCGCGGCCGATCTGGATGACCGACTTGCGGGTGATCCCGTCGAGGATCGACGCGATCTGCGGCGGGGTGATCAGCTCGCCGTCGCGCACGACGAAGATGTTCTCGCCCGAGCCCTCGCAGACGAATCCGCGCTCGTCGAGCAGGATCGCCTCCTCGTAGCCGGCGTTCGCCGCCTCGGTCTTCGCCAGGATCGAGTTCAGGTACTGGCCCGAGGCCTTGGCGTGCGGGATCAGGCCGGCGTCCGAGATCCGCCGCCAGGACGAGACCTTGGCGCGGATGCCGTCGCGCTTGCCCTCCTCGCCGAGGTAGGCGCCCCAGGGCCAGGCGGCGACGATCACGTTGACCGGCGCGCCCTTCGCGTAGAGCCCCATCTCGCCGTAGCCGCGGAAGGCGAGCGGGCGGATGTAGCAGCTCGAGAGCCCGTTTCGGCGGATCAGCTCGTGGGTCGCCTCGCTGATCTCCTCGATCGGGTGCGGCAGCTCGAGGTAGTAGAGCTCGGCCGAGTTGCGCAGCCGCTTGAGGTGGTCCGCGTGGCGGAAGATCGCCGGGCCGCGATCGGTCTCGTAGCAGCGGATCCCCTCGAAGACGCCGGTGCCGTAGTGCAGGCCGTGGCTGAGAACGTGGACCTGGGCGTCGTCCCAGGCGACGAACTTCCCGTTCATCCAGATCCACTCTGACTTCTCCACGGCTGCCTCCGGTGTCATCTGCCCGCCTCTCCGTCCGCGCGACGAGCCTCTGGTTTTCAGTATGCCTGTCCTGCGGGCAGTTCGGCGAGCACCGCGGCGGTTATCTCCTCCGTGCCCGCGGCCGAGTCGCCGCCGCCGAGGTCGGCGCGTGCGCAGGCCCGCGTCGAGCGCCCGCTCGACCGCCGCCTCGACCGGCTCGGCGGCCTCGGCGCAGCGCGAGCCCGTCGCGGAGCAGCATCGCGACCGAGAGGAAGGTGGCGAGCGGGTTGGCGATGCCCTGGCCGGCGATGTCGGGCGCCGAGCCGTGGACCGGCTCGAACAGGCCGGGCCCCTCGCCGCCGAGGCTCGCCGAGGGCAGCATCCCGAGCGAGCCGGTGAGCATCGCCGCCTCGTCGGAGAGGATGTCGCCGAACATGTTCTCGGTGACGATCACGTCGAAGCGGGTGGGGTTCGAGACCAGCTGCATCGCCGCGTTGTCGACCAGCATGTGGTCGAGCTCGACGTCCGGGTAGTCGCGCGGCGACGGCCTCGACCGTCTCGCGCCAGAGCCGCGAGGTCTCGAGCACGTTCGCCTTGTCGACCGAGGTGACCTGGGCGGCGCCGGCCTCTGCGCCGCGGCTCGAAGGCGACCCGGGCGATCCGCTCGATCTCGGCGCTCGAGTAGACGCAGGCGTCGCTGCGGCGCCGTCGCCGACGCTGGTCTTCTCGCCGAAGTAGATCCCGCCGGTGAGCTCGCGGACGACGAGCAGGTCGGTGCCCTCGATCCGCTCGCGCGCGCAGCGGGCTCGCCTCGAGCAGGGCCGCGATCGGCTTGACCGGGCGCAGGTTGGCGAAGAGCCCGAGCCCCTTGCGCAGGCCGAGCAGGCCCTGCTCGGGGCGGGGCGCGTCGGGGTCGGTCGTGTCCCACTTCGGGCCGCCGACGGCGCCGAGCAGGACCGCGTCGGCGGCGCGGCAGGCGTCGAGGACCTCGTCGGTGAGGGCGATCCCGTGGGCGTCGATCGAAGCGCCGCCGATCAGATGCTCGCCTGTACTCGAACTCGCCGACGGCGTCGAGCACGCGCCGCGCCGCCGCGACGATCTCGGGGCCGATGCCGTCGCCGGGCAGGAGCGACGATCTCGCGCGCGTCATCGGGGCCGTCGCGGCGGAGATGTTGAGGCGCACGTACTCGAGCGTCAGCGGCCGGGTCATCGAGCTCGACGATCGTCGTCGACGAACTCGTCGTGGAGGTCCTCGGGCAGCTCGGCCGAGATGCTTGGCGAGGCCGACCGAGCGGACGAAGAGCTCGCGGGTCCGGCGGGGTGACGCGTGCGGCGCTCGAGCCAGACCGAGCGCCGACCTCGAAGCCGGCCGCGGCGAGCCGCGGTCTGCGTGTCGTCCACGGAGGCGAAGTTCCTGGGCTGTCGGGCATCCCGCGCAGATAGGCCGAGAAGCGCTCGTCGCCCTCGGCGGCCTCGATCGCGCGCTTGACACTCGGCGACGTTGTCCTGCGCCGCCGCACTGGGCGTCGAGCGCGCCGCCGGGCGTAGCGCCGCGAAGCAGGCGCGCGAAGAGCAGCTCGTGGTCGAGGATCCAGTGGAAGATCGCGTTCGAGAAGACGGCGTCGACCGGCTCGCTCGAGCTCGAGCTCGCCGAGGTCGGCGACGATCAGCTCGATCCGCTCGCCGTAGCCGACGAGCTGCTCGCGAGCCTTCTCGACCATCGACGGCGAGCCGTCGACGCCGATCACCCGGCCCTCGGGCAGCCGATCGAGCAGCAGCCGGGTGACCCGGCCGCTGCCGCAGCCGGCGTCGAGCACCGTCTCGGTCGCCCTCGAGCTCGAGCCGCGCGAGCACCTCGTCGGCCCCACTCGCTCCTGCGGGTCGGCGACCCGGTGGTAGGCCTCGGCGCGTCCCAGTCGCGGGCCGCCAGCTCATCAGCGGCTGGTGCGTCACCGGCGCCGTGTGGCGCCGTCGCCGGCGGCCTCGAAGGCGTCGATCGCGGCCTCGTCCGCGAGCGTGATCGCGATGTCGTCGAGGCCGTTGAGCAGGCGGTGCTTGATCTCCTCGTCGATCTCGAAGCGAACGACGCCGCCGGCGCAGTCGACGGTCTGGTCGTCGAGGTCGATCCGCCCTCGCCGGCCTCGGCGATCGCCGCGGCACTCGTCCTCGTCGAGGATCACCGGCAGCAGCCCGATCTTGGTGCAGTTGGAGTAGAAGATGTCCGCGAACGACGGGCGCGATGATCGCCTCGAAGCCGAAGTCCTGGAGCGCCCAGGGCGCGTGCTCGCGCGAGGAGCCGCAGCCGAAGTTGCGCCCGGCGACCAGGATCGGGTTCGGCTCCAGCGCGATCTCGCCGTCGCGGATCCAGTCGTAGAAGAGGAACTCGCCGAAGCCGGTCCGCTCGACCCGCTTCAGGAACTGCTTGGGGATGATCTGGTCGGTGTCGACGTCGGCGCGGTCGAGGACCGAGACCTCGCCCTCGATGATGTCTGATCGGCCTCCATGCTTCTAGCTCCAGTTCCGGATGTCGACGAAGTGGCCCTCGATCGCGGCCGCGGCGGCCATCTTCGGGCTGACCAGGTGGGTGCGCCCGCCCTTGCCCTGGCGGCCCTCGAAGTTGCGGTTCGAGGTCGAGGCGCAGCGCTCGCCCGGACGCAGGATGTCCGGGTTCATGCCGAGGCACATCGAGCAGCCCGCGCTCGCGCCAGTCGAAGCCGGCGGCGCGGAAGACCTCGTCCAGCCCCTCGGCCTCGGCCTCGGCCTTGACCTGCGGCGGAGCCGGGGACGACCATCGCGCGGACGCGTGGCGGCGACCTTGCGGCCCGTCGACGACCGCGGCCGCCTCGCGCAGGTCCTCGATCCGCGAGTTGGTGCAGGAGCCGATGAAGACGCGGTCGAGCGCGATCTCGGTCGATCGGCGTGCCGGCCTCGAGGTCCATGTAGGCGAGCGCGCGCTCGGCCGACTCGCGGTCGCCGGCGGTCCATCGCCGCCGGATCGGGGACCGCGTCGGTGACCTCGCGACCACCTGCCCGGGGTTGGTGCCCCAGGTGACCATCGGCGCAGATCGCGGCGGCGTCGATCTCGACCTCGGTGTCGAAGCGCGCGCCCTCGTCGGTCGGCAGCTGCCGCCAGCGCTCGACGGCGGCGTCGAAGTCCGCCGGGCGCGCCGGGCCGGCCCTCGACCTACTCGAAGGTGGTCTCGTCGGGGGCGATCATGCCGGCGCGGCCGCCGCCCTCGATCGTCATGTTGCAGATCGTCATCCGGTTCTCCATCGTCAGGCCCTCGATCGTCTCGCCCGCGTACTCGACCGCGTAGCCGGTCATGCCGCCGGTGCCGAGACGGCCGATCGTCGCCAGGATCAGGTCCTTGGCGGTGACGCCGTGCGCCGAGCTCGCCGGAGTAGTTGATCCGCATCGTCTTCGGCCGCTTCTGGACCAGGCACTGGGTCGCCAGCACGTGCTCGACCTCGGAGGTGCCGATGCCGAAGGCGAGCGCGCCGAAGGCGCCGTGGGTCGAGGTGTGGCGAGTCGCCGCAGACGATCGTCATCCCGGGCTGGGTGACGCCGAGCTCCGGGCCGATCACGTGGACGATGCCCTGGCGCGTCGGAGCCGAGCGAGTAGAGCGGGATCCCGAACTCCTCGCAGTTGCGCTCGAGCGTCTCGACCTGCTTCCGCGAGAGCTCGTCGGCGATCATGCGCGCGGCCGGGGTGCCGTCGGTGGGCACGTTGTGGTCGGCGGTGGCCAGCGTCGTGTCGGGGCGGCGGACCGTGCGGCCCGGCCAGGCGCAGGCCGTCGAACGCCTGCGGCGAGGTGACCTCGTGGACGAGGTGCAGGTCGATGTAGATCAGGCTCGTCGGCGACCTCGTGGGCCTCCCAGATCTTGTCGAACATGGTCTTGCGGCATCGTGCTCCTAGCCTCGTCCGCAGCCCGGCGGCGACGACGGCGAGGAACTCGGCCTCGCGCTCGCTCGGTCGTTCTCGAAGTGGTGCGGCAGGTCGGCGTCGAAGGTGACGCTGTCGCCCGCGGCCGAGGTCGTGGCGGTCGCCGTCGATCACGCAGCGCGACGCTCGCCGTCGAGCACGACGGCGGTCTCGCGGCTGCCCGGCTCGTGCATCGGCGGATCGTCGGGGCCGCCGGTCGCGGCGCCGGGCGCGAGCGTGTGCGGCGAGACGTCGGCGCGCTGGCCGGGCAGCGGCGGCGTCAGCTCCTCGATCGCGGTGCCCGCGCGCGCTCGCGCGCGCGGCGCTCGCCGGCGCGGATGACGACCACGTGCTCGCCCTCGTCGAGGCGCAGCAGCTGCGAGAGGCGTGAGCTCGAGCCCGGCGGCGATCTTGCTCGGCGACCGACAGCGTCGGGCTCGTCTCGCCGCGCTCGACCTGGCGAGAGCATCGGCGCCGAGACCCCGGAGCGCTCGGCCAGGTCGCGCAGCGAGAGGTCCATCGCCTCGCGCAGCGCCGTGATCCGGGCGCCGACCTCGGCGGCCTGGCTCGAGCTGCTCGTGCTGACGGCGTCGCCGATCATCGCGTCGTACGTTATCACGTACGCTGTCTGCACGTTCATCGCGTCGAGATGGCGAATCCGGGTGCTCACCCAGCATAGCGCCGCCTCGGCATCAGATGGCGGCGCGGCTCAGCGCGTTCTGGCCGCTGGGCCGGACCAGGATCTCGTTGACGCTCGCGTGCCTCGGCTGCGGAGGCGCGTAGACGATCGCGTTGGCGATGTCGGCCGACTCGAGCACCTTGCGAGGACTCGCGCAGCTTCTCGACCGCTCGACGCACGATCGGGTGCTGTTGTGCGCCTGAAGCTCGGTCTCGACGTAGCCGGGCTCGACGCAGGTCACCCGCACGCCGATGTGGGCGCCCTCTGGCGCAGCGACTCGAGAAGCCGACGACGCCCCACTTGGTCATGTTGTAGACGCCCAGCCGAGGGCGGCCGTGCGCCCGGCGACCGAGGAGACGTTGACGATGTCCCGCTCCCGCGCCGTCGCGGATCGCGGCAGCGCGAGTGGGTGCAGTAGAGGAGCCCGAGGCAGTTGACGTCGATCATCCGCCGCCACTCGATCGGTGTCGGCGCCCTGGAGCGGGCCGAGCAGCATCACGCCGGCGTTGTCGCCGAGGGCGTCGAGCCCGCCGAGCGCCTCGCTGCGCGGTCTCGACCAGGCGCCTGGCCTGCTGCCTCGTCGGCGATGTCGGCCTCGATCGCGACCGCGGTTCCGCCGCTCGGCCTCGATCCGCGAGCGAGCTCGTCGAGCCGATCCTTGCGGCGCGCCCCGAGCGCCACCGCGCCGCCCTCGGCCGCGATCGCCACCGCCGTCGCCTCGCCGATCCCCGACGAGGCGCCGGTGATCAGCGCTCTCCGCCTTGAGCGGCCGGCCATCGAGCGAGTCACCGGCGCTCGTGGACGGCACCTGCCGCGCTTCGCGCTCGTCCGACAGCGCTCACCGCCGCGACCGCGGCGGTCAGGGTCCGGGCGTGACCGCCGCCTCGGCGGCCTCGGCGGTCGCCGCCTCGGCCTCGCGGACCGCGGCGCCGTCGAGCGCGTTCGAGAGCGCCCGCACGTAGGCGCGCGCGGAGGCCTCGAGGATGTCGGTCGCGACGCCCTGGCCGCTGGCGAGGCGGCCGTGGGCGCGCAGCATCACGGTCACCTCGCCGAGCGCGTCGTCGCCCTCGGTGACCGCGGCGACCGTGTACTGGCGCAGCTCGCACTCGGTCCCGACCGCGTCGCTGGATCGCCCCGAAGATCGCGTCGACCGGCCCGTCGCCGCGCGGCCTCGCCGACCGACTCCTCGCCCGAGGGCAGCGTGACCGCGACGCGGGCCAGCGGGCTCGCGCTCGGAGCCCGCCTCGACCTCGAACCAGGCCAGCTCGTAGCGCTCGGTGCGCTCGCGCATCTCGTCGGAGACGATCGCCTCGAGGTCGAGCGCGGTCACCTGCTTCTTCTTGTCGGCGATCTCCTTGAAGCGCTTGAAGGCCTGGTTCAGCGCGTTGCCCTCGACCTTGAAGCCGAGCTGCTCGAGCGCGTCGCGCAGCGCGTGGCGGCCGGAGTGCTTGCCGAGCACGATCGAGTTCGACTCGAGCCCGACCTCGGTCGCGTCCATGATCTCGTAGGTCGTGCGCTCCTTGAGCACGCCGTCCTGGTGGATCCCGGACTCGTGGGCGAACGCGTTGCGGCCGACGATCGCCTTGTTCGGCTGGACCGCGTAGCCGGTGAGGCGCGAGACCATCCGGCTCGTGCGGGCGAGCTCGCGTGGTGTCGAGGGTGGTGTCGAGGCCGTGCTGCGTCGCGCCGGGTGCGCAGCAGCATCACGATCTCCTCGAGCGAGCAGTTGCCGGCGCGCTCGCCGATCCCGTTGACCGCGCACTCGACCTGGCGCGCGCCGGCGAGCAGGCCGGCGTAGGAGTTGGCGACGGCGAGCCCGAGGTCGTCGTGGCAGTGGACCGAGACGCTCACGTCCGTCGAGGCCGGGGACCAGCTCGTAGAGCCGGCGCGAGGTACGCCGTGTACTCCTCCGGCGTCGTGTAGCCGACGGTGTCGGGGATGTTGATCACGGTCGGCGCCCTCGGCGACCGCGATCGCGCAGACCTCGGCGGTGAACTCGACGTCGGCCCGGGTCGCGTCCATCGGCGAGAACTCGACGTCGTCGCAGTAGCGAGCTTGCGAGCGCGACCGCCGCCTTCGCCTGGCCCTTGACGTCCTCGCGGTCGGTCTGCAGCTGGTGCTCGATGTGGATGTCGGAGGTCGAGATGAAGGTGTGGATCCGCGGGCGCTCGGAGTCCTTGATCGCGTTCCAGGCGGCGTCGATGTCGGCCTTGTGGGTGCGGGCGAGCCCGCAGATCACCGGGCCCTCGACCGTCGCGGGCGATCGCCTGGACGGCCTCGAAGTCGCCCGGCGAGGTGATCGGGAAGCCGGCCTCGATCACGTCGACGCCGAGGCGGGCGAGCTGCTGGGCGATCTCGACCTTCTCCTGCGTGTTCAGCGAGATGCCCGGGCGACTGCTCGCCGTCGCGCAGCGTCGTGTCGAAGATGTGCGACGCGGTTCGGCGTCGGCTACCTGCGGGAACGTCTGCGGAACTGCTCGGGCTCATCTGCCCTTCTCCTTCTCTGCTCGACTCGATTGACCTCTGTATCTCGCGGCTATCGCGCCGCCCAGCGATACTCCCCCCGAGAGGGGGAGGAGAAGGAGAAGCGCCAGGCTGTCGGGCCGGAGGTCATGCCGAGCGGCGAAGCGTAGCGAACAGAGGAGGTGTCGCCAACACGGTGAACTGAGCGGAGGGAGTTCACGTGGCCGCAGGCATCGAATCCGCGAACCGTGCTCAAGATCGCCGTGATCGCGCTGCTCGCGATCGGCGGCCGCCCTGCTGTCTCGAGCACGTCGTGATCGAGGTCCGGACGACGATCCGCTGGGTGGTCGCCGCGATCTTCCTCGCGCTGGCGCTCGGCCCGGCGGTCGGCCTGCGTCGAGCGGATCGAAGCTCCGCGAGCGGCGGCCGCCGCGCTGGCTCGCGATCCTCGCCGTCTACGTGCTCTTCTTCGCCGCCTTCACCTTCCTGGTCCTGCACGTGATCCCGCCGATCGTCCGCGAGATCGAGGAGCTCGGCTCGCTGCTGCCGACCTACGTGACCGACTTCGAGCACTGGGCCGACGACAACGAGGCGTTCCGCGAGCTCAACGACAAGTACGACCTCACCGCGCTGCTCTCGAGCGAGGCCTCCCAGCTCCCCGCGAAGCTCGGTGACGCCGCCGGCGCCGCCAAGGAGATCTCGGTCGGGCTGCTCAACAACCTCGATCGCGGCGATCACCGTGATCACCCTCACCTTCTTCCTGCTGCTCGACGGCGCGGCCCAGTTCGAGCGGCTGAGCGGCGCGGCTGCGAGCCCCGGCCGCGACCGCGTGAGCGTCGATCGGGCCCCGGGTCGCGGCGATCGTCCGCTCCTACGTCTCGGTCAACCTCGCTGCTCGCCGCCGCTCGCCGGGCTCTTCACCTGGCGTCTCCTGGAGCTGCTCGGCGTCGATCTCGCCGTGCCGCTGGCGATGCTCGTCGCCTTCCTCGACCTGGTCCCGCTGATCGGGTTCACGATCGGCGGCGTGCTGGTCGCGCGTCGTCGCCTGCTTCCACAACTTCCCGGGCGACCCTGATCGTCTGGGGGTCGCTGTTCCTCGTCTACCAGCAGCTGCAGGACCGCGTCGTGCAGCCGATGTTCATGCGCCGCGCGGTCCGCGTCCACCCGGCGGTGGCGATCGTCGCGATGCTCGCCGGCGCCCAGCTCGCCGGGATCCTCGGCGCGCTGCTCGCGATTCCGGTTGCGGCCTCGATCGGGGTGGTCTTCGACGAGCTCTGGCCGCCCGCGGCGGAGGCCGACGATCAGCCGACGAGGGCGTCTCCGCGGCGCCGCGCCGGGTAGCGCTCCGCGCGCCCGGGCGCGCTTTCCGTCGCCTGCGGTAGAAGAGCTTCGCCCAGAGCGAGTGTGGCCTGGCGAGCCGGAGGGCCGAACCAGCGCCGCCGGCCAGAAGAGCAGGCCGATGATCGCCATCGCGAACTTCTCCTTAGCCGCGTTTGCAAGCGCGACCACGATCCCGAGCGCTCCGAAGGCCCCGACGCCGGCGAAGGTCAGGGCCTCGACGTCGTCGGCGACCTCGATCCAGGCCGAGAGGCCGACCAGGACGAGCCCGGCGAGGCAGGCCGGCGACGACCATCGCGTCGATCGACTTGCGTCCGTCGCTGCTCCCAGTAGACGTCCTTGAGCTCGAGCCAGAGCGCGAACTCGTCCAGGGTCAGGCCGATGCCGATCCCGAAGAGCACCGTGACGATCTCGTGCCACGGCGAGCCGGGCTGGACCACGAGCCCGACGTAGCCGAAGACCATCATCGCGACGATCCCCCAGACCAGGTGGTGGACGTGGGTGCCGCCGACGCTCGACGTTGCCCGGCCACCAGCTGACCTGCGCGCGGATCATGTGGGTGCTCGTGCGGATGAACCCGAAGGTGCCGAGGAGGGCGACGAAGAAGAGGAACTCCGGCTCCCGGCCGGTGTCGACGATGGCCCGCTCGAAGAGGCTGCCGATGCTCGCCGGCTCGAGGATCACGCGGGCAGACTATCGGGCGGCGGCGGCGGTCTCGCCGGCGGCCCGAGCCCGCTACCCGCGCCGCGGCCGATGGCCTTGCGGGCGCCCGGCCCCTAGGGGACCAGCACCACCTTGCCGACGTTCTTTCGCTCGGCGATGAACCGGTGCGCGTCGGCGGCGCGGTCGAACGCGAAGGCCTCGGAGACGACCGGGACGTAGGCGCCGCCGGCCAGCCCCTCGGCGAGCGGGTCGAGGACGCGGTCGAGGCCCTCGTCGTCCCACCACTTGAGCATGTTGAGCCCGAAGACGCCCTTGTTCTCGTTCATCATCGAGAGGCTCTTCCACCACGGCATCGTCGCGAGCGGCATCCGCGCCAGGCCCTTGAGCACAGCCGCGAAGGTCGCGCTTGTCCCCGTCTGGACCTCGGAGAGCCCGTACATGACCATCCGCCCGCCGGCGCGGAGGATGCGGTAGTCCTTGCGAAAGCTCGTCGGGCCGATCGCGTCGATGATCACGTCGAGCCCGGTTCCGCCGGTGATCCTCATCGCCTCGGCGGCGAAGTCCTGGGTGCGGTAGTCGATCGCGTGATCGACGCCCTGAGCGCGGATCGCGTCGTGCTTCGACGCCGAGGCCGTGCCGAAGATCTCGGCGCCGATCCGCTTCGCGATCTGGGTCGCGGCGATTCCGACCCCGCCGGCGGCGGCGTGGATCAGCACCCGGTCGCCCGCGCGGAGCCCGCCCATCATCACCAGCGCGGCGTAGGCGGTCGCGTAGTTGACCGGGAACGCGGCGCCCTGCTCGAAGCTGAGAGCGAGTCGGGCAGCGTGATCACCTGCATCGGCGGCGACCGTGACGAGCTCGGCGTAGCCGCCGAAGCGGGTCCCGGCGATCACCCGGTCGCCGACCGCGTCGAACTCGACGACGCCGCTCGCCGACGCTCTCGACCTCGCCGGCGACCTCGTAGCCGACGACGCAGGGCGGCGTCGGCGCGTCCGGGTACATGCCCGCCCGCGCCATCAGGTCGGCGAAGTTGATCCCGGCGGCCTTGACGGCGATCCGCGACCTCGCCCGCGCCGACCGGCGGGATCGGGCCGCTCCTCGACCTTCGAGCACCTCGGGCGCTTCCGTGCTTGGTGATCACCACGCTGCGCATCGCCTGACCCTATAGCCGCAGGCCGAGCTCGGCTAGAGTCGATCGCCCGGCCGACGATGAATCCCTCGCCGGACGCGATCCCGTCGATCACGCGCGGGGTCCACCGGGGCGTCCGTGGTCAGCGCCATCACCGCCTCGTCGGCGCGCGCCTCGGCGCCCGACCGCGGCCGAGACGATGTTGACGCCGTGCTCGCCGAAGGCCGTGCCGACCCGGCCGATCATGCCCGGGCTGGTCGCGCGTAGCGGAAGATCGCCAGGTGGTCGGCGAACGGCATGTAGAAGCTCTGGCCCCAGACGCGGACGAGGTGAGGGACGTTGCGGGGCCCGACCGCCGGTGCCGGCGACCTCGACCGCCTCGCTCCCCTCGCCGAGGCGGACGATGATCAGCTCGGTGAAGTCCTCGGAGACGCTGTCGCTTGAGCTCGACTCAGCTCGATGCCGCGCTCCTCGGCCATCGAGGGCGCGTTGACGAGGTTGACCGGCTCCTCGGTGTGGCCGCGAGAGGATCCCGACGAGCACGGCGATCCCGAGCAGGCGGGTGTCGTGCTCGGCGATCCGGCCGCGGAACTCGACCTGGACCCGGTCGATCGCGCCGTCGCCGAGGCCCTGGGCGAGCCGGCCGAGCCTCTCGCAGAGCGGCACGAAGGGCGCCAGGGCCTCCATCGCCTCGGGCCGGACGGCGGCGATGTTGACCGCGTTGGTGACCACGCCGCCGCTGAGCGCCGCGCGATCACCTGCTCGGCGGTAACGATCCCGGCGCGGTCCTGGGCCTCGGCGGTCGAGGCGCCGAGGTGCGGGGTGACGACGACGTCGTCGCGGGCGAAGAGCGGGTGCTCGGTGAACGGCTCCTCGGGGAAGACGTCGAGCGCCGCGCCGCCGACCTGGCCCGACTCGAGCGCCGCGCTCGAAGCGCCTCGAGGTCGATCAGCTCGCCGCGGGCGCAGTTGACGATCCGCACGCCCTCGCGCATCTTCGCGATCGACTCGGCGTTGATCAGTTCGACGGTCTCCGGCGTCTTCGGCAGGTGGAGGCTGATCAAGTCGGCCCGGCGTAGAGCTCGTCGAGCGTCTCGACGCCCCTCGACGCCGAGCTCGCGGAAACGCTCGGCGGTGACGAACTTGTCGAAGCCGACCACGTCCATGTCGAACGCCTGGGCGCGCTTGGCGACGAGCTGGCCGATCCGGCCGAAGCCGATCACGCCCAGCGTCTTGCCGTAGAGCTCGTTGCCCCCGAAGCGCGAGCGCGCCCATTCGCCGTCGACCAGCGAGCCGTGCGCCTGGGGAACGTTGCGGCAGAGCGCCAGCGCCAGCGCCAGGGTGTGCTCGGCGGCGGCGATCGAGTTCGACTCGGGCGCGTTGGCGACGATGATCCCGCGCTTCGTCGCCGCCTCGATGTCGACGTTGTCGACGCCGGTGCCGGCACGGCCGATCACCTTCAGCTGGTCGGCGCGGCGCGATCAGCTCGGCGTCAGCTGTGGTCGCCGAGCGGATCAGGATCGCGTCGAACTCGCCGATCCGCTCGTCGAGCTCGTCGCTCGGTCCCAGTCGAGTGCCGAGCTCGACCTCGAAGTCGCGCGCGCAGCAGCTCGACGCCCGCGTCGGCGATCTTCTCCTTGACCAGGACCTTCATCGCCGCACCCCCGGCGCCGTTCTCGATCACCCAGTCGATCGCAGGCGGTCAGCGCCTCGACGTCGGCGGGCTCGACCGCCGGGAACATCCCGATCCGCAGCTGGTTGCGGCCGAGCTTGCGGTAGGGCTCGACGTCGACGATCCCGTTCGCGCGCAGCGTCGCGGCGAGCGCGGCGGCATCGACGGCGTCGTCGAAGTCGATCGTGCCGACCACGAGCGAGCGCTTGGCCGGATCGGCGACGAACGGGCGAGGCGAACTCGGAGCGCCTCGGCCCAGCCGTAGAGGTGGTCCGACGAGGCGCGGGTGCGCCCGACGCACCACTCGAGGCCGCCCGATCGGCGAGCATCCACTCGACCTGGTCGGCGAGCAGCAGCAGCGTCGCCAGCGCGGGCGTGTTGTAGGTCTGGTCCTTGCGCGAGTTCTCGAGCGCGGTCGCGAGCGAGAGCGAGCTCGGCTGCCAGCGCCCCGCGGCGCCGTCGAGCTCCCGATCCGCTCGATCGCGGCCGGGCTGAGCAGCGCGAGCCAGAGCCCGCCGTCCGAGCCGAGGCCCTTCTGCGGGGCGAAGTAGTAGGCGTCGGCCTCGCTCGACGTCGAGCGGGCAGCCCGGCCGCGCCGGAGGTCGCGTCGATCAGCGACCAGGGCCTCGCCGGCGCCGCTCGGGCCGGATGGCCTCGACCATCACCCCGGTCGAGGTCTCGTTGTGCGCCCAGGCGATCGCGTCGGCGCGCCGGGTCGGCGACCGGCGCCGGAGCGTCGCCGGGCTCGGCCTCGATCACGATCGGCTCGGCGAGGAACGGCGCCGCCGGCGGTCACCCTGGCGAACTTGCCGGAGAACTCGCCGTAGGTGAGGTGGAGCGAGCGCTCGCGCACGAGGCAGGTCGCGGCGGCGTCCCAGAACGCCGTCGTGCCGCCGTTGCCGAGCACGACCTCGTAGCCCTCGGGGGCGCCGAGCAGCTCGGCGAGCCCGCCGCGGACGCGCCCGACGAGGTCCCGGACCGGGGCCTGGCGGTGCGATGCGAGCGTCGGCCCGACGACGTCGGAGCGCTCGGCAAGCCGCTCGAGAGCCTCGCGCCGGGAGCGATGTGCGAGGGGACCGAGGCGAGGCAGCGGAAGCGGCCGGTCGCGGCCGGCTTCGAGCGCAAGATCGGGGAGTCTGGGCAAGCGATCGTGTCCCCCCGGCTACATGACGCGACACCTCCGCGAGAACTCGAGGGCGCTCGCTGGGTGAGCGGACGTCCGGGCGGACGCCGGACGGGCCGTGCGGCGTCAGAGACGTCGCTGGTCGCATCCGGCAAGGCGGCCATCATCGCGACGCAGCGCAGGCGGCCGCTTGCCCCGGAGTCCGTCCTCGCGATCTGGTGATCGGCCAGCCTCGCCGCTGCATCCGGTTGAAGCTCTCGGCGCCGGCTCGGTTCTCGGCGATCCACTCGCGGGCGAACTCGCCCGACTGGATCTCGCCGAGGATCTCGCGCATCGCCTCGCGGGTCTCGTCGGTGATCACCCGCGGGCCGCGGGTCATGTCGCCGTACTCGGCCGTGTTCGAGATCGAGTAGCGCATCCCCTGGATTCCCTTCTCGTACATCAGGTCGACGATCAGCTTGAGCTCGTGCAGGCATCTCGAAGTAGGCGAGTCGCGGGTCGTAGCCGGCCTCGACGAGGGTCTCGAACCCGGCCTGGACCAGCTCGGTGGCGCCGCCGCAGAGCACCGCCTGCTCACCGAAGAGGTCGGTCTCGCACTCGTCCTTGAAGGTCGTCTCGATGATCCCGGCGCGGCCGCCGCCGATCGCGCTCGCGTAGGCGAGCACGAGGTCGCGGGCGTCGCCGGTCGCGTCCTGGTGGATCGCCATCAGGCAGGGAACGCCCTTGCCCTCCTCGTACTGCGGCGGACGAGGTGGCCCGGGCCCCTTCGGGGCGACCATGCCGACGTCGACGCCCGCGGGCGGCTCGATCTGCGCCGAAGTGGATCGCGAAGCCGTGGCGCGAACATCAGCAGGTTGCCCTCGGCGATGCCGTCGGCGATCTCCGCCTCCCAGATCTCGGCCTGCTTCTCGTCGGGCAGCAGGACCATGACGACGTCGCCCCGGCTGGCGGCGTCGGCGATGTCGAGGACCTCGAGCCCGGCGGCCTCGGCCGCCGCGCGGCTCGAGGAGTCGGCGCGCAGGCCGACGACCACGTCGTGGCCGGACTCCTTCAGGTTGAGCGCGTGGGCGTGGCCCTGGGACCCGTATCCGAGGATCGCGATGGTCTTGCCGGCGAGCGCGTCGGGGTTGGCATCGGCGTCGTAGAAGATCTTCTCGTCAGTCATGGCCGCGGGACTCTACGCATCGACGCCATCGGGCCGCTTCATGAAGAACTCCGTGAACTCGGCGCAGCGGCCTTCCTCGTCGAAGCGGAGCACGAAGCAGTTGTCGTAGATCGTGTCGATCGTGCCGTCCGGCCTCGTGTAGGTGGAGCTCCCGGTGGCGATCGCCGTCTCGCCGTCGGCGGCGATCGGCTGATAGGCCGCGTCGTAGGTGCCGGGCTCGTCCCTGCGCTCCTCCTCGAACCACGAGTCGGCGATCGCCTGGCTGCCGATGATCGGCTCGTCGTAGGGGTGGTAGCGATACCGGGCCGTGTCCGCGAAAAGCCCCACGATGCGATCGCGGTCATAGCTCTTCCACGCCTCGACGTAGTTCGCCAGCCAGCGGGCCACATCCGCTCTCTCCATCGTTCCTCCTCGTCTCGATCGTCAGCGAAGCTCCCTTCGCAGCAGCTTCCCCGCAGGTGTCCGGGGCAGCTCGTCGGCAAACTCGAAGCGCCTCGGAACCTTGTAGCCGGCGAGCTCCGCGGCGCAGTGGCGGCGCAGGTCCTCGGCGCTGACCGAGGCGCCGCTGCAGGACGACCACCGCCGTCACCGCCTCCTGCCACTCGGGGTCGGCGCGGCCGACGACCGCCGCCTCGGCGACGCCGGGTGGCGCAGCAGGACCTCCTCGACCTCGGCCGGGACGACGTTCTCGCCGCCGGTGACGATCATGTCGCCGAGCCGGTCCTCGACGTACAGGAAGCCGTCCTCGTCGATCCGGCCGAGATCGCCGGTGTGCAGCCAGCCGTCCTCGTCGACCGCGCCCGGGGCCACGGTCGGGCCCTGGACGAGGATCTCGCCGTCGCGGATCCGCAGGTGGGTGGTCAGCAGCGGCCGGCCCGCGGAGCCCGCCCGCTCGCGCGCCTCGCCCGGCGAGAGCGTCGTCACCTGCGAGGCGGTCTCGGTGAGGCCGTAGGTCTGCACCACGGTGACGCCGCGTCCGAGCGCCTCCTCGAGCACCTCGCTGGGCACCGGCCCGCCGCCGACCAGGACCGCGCGCAGCGGCAGCAGGTCGACGTCCGCCTCGAGCAGGCGGCTGAGCTGGGTCGCCACCAGCGAGATCAGGGTCACGCCGTCGCCCTCGAGCGAGGCGGCGATCCGGTCGACGTCGAAGCCGTCGTGGACGACGGCGGCGGTCCCGTAGATCACGCTGCGCATCACGATCGAGAGCCCGCCGACGTGGAACAGCGGCAGGCAGCAGAGCCAGCGGTCGGTCGGCTCGACCCCGAGGTTGAAGGCCGAGCCGACGGCGCTCCAGAGGTGGTTGCCGTAGGTCAGCTCGACCGGTCGCGGGCTCGCCGGAGGTGCCGCTGGTGAGGATCCGGCAGTGGACCGCGTCGAGGTCGTGCTCGCCGAGCAGCGGCAGGTCGGCCTCGGTGGTGCCGAGGTCGGGGTTCCCGTTGACTGTGAACGCCGGCTGGGCGAGGGCCAGCTCGCGCTCGCGCTCGGGCGCGCTCAGCCTCGTGTTCAGCGGATAGGCGATCGCCGCCGAGCTTCATCAGCGCGTGCAGGAGGACGACGTACTCGAGGCCCGGCCGAAGCTCGATCGCGACGATCGCGCCGCGCCTGCGCCCCGCGCGAGGCCAGCCTCCGCGCGGTCGCCGTCGCCTCGCGCTCGAGCTCGGCGTAGGTCAGCTCGAGGCCGTCGGCGATCAGCGCGCAGCGCTCCGGACATGTCTGCGGCACGCTGGGACAGCCAGTTGTCGAGCAGCATCTTGTGGCATTGTTGCGGCCCGCTGCCGAGAGCGACCAGAGACCCAGCCGACAGATGCCGAGACGCCACAAGGACGCGCCGCCCGAGAGCGACCTCTACGCCCCGATCGAGTGGGAGGCGGCCGCGAGCTACGAGGACATCCTCTACGAGCGCGCCGAGGCGATCGCCAGGATCACGATCAACCGGCCCGAGGTCCTCAACGCGTTCCGGCCGCAGACCCTGGCCGAGCTGCGCGACGCCTTCAGGCGGGCCCGCGACGACACCGGAGTCGCCTCGATCATCTTCACCGGCGCCGGCGACGACGCGTTCTGCTCCGGCGGCGACCAGCGGATCCGCGGCGACGACGGCTACATCGGCGACGACGAGGTCGCCGAGCAGGGCATCGGCCGGCTCGACGTCGGCGACCTCCACGTGCAGATCCGCCGCCTGCCGAAGCCGGTCCTCGCCGCGGTCGCCGGCTACGCCGTCGGCGGCGGGCAGATCCTCCATCTGGTCTGCGACCTCTCGATCGCCGCCGACAACGCCGTCTTCGGGCAGACCGGGCCGCGCGTCGGCAGCTTCGACGGCGGCTTCGGGGCCGGCCTGCTCGCCCGGGCGGTCGGCGTCCGCAAGGCGAAGGAGATCTGGTTCCTGTGCCGCCTCTACGACGCCGACGAGGCGCTGCGAGATGGGGCTCGTCAACGCGGTCGTACCCCTCGATCGGCTGGAGCGCGAGGCGGTCGCCTGGTGCCGCGAGATGGCGGCGCTCTCCGCGCTCTCGCTGCGCCTGCTGAAGTCGAGCTTCAACGCCGCCGAGGACGGGCTCACCGGGCTCCAGCAGCTGTCGCACGACGCGACCCTGCTCTTCTACATGACCGAGGAGGGCCAGGAGGGACGCAACTCCTGGAAGGAGGGGCGCCGGCCGGACTTCTCCAGGTTCCCCAAGCGGCCTTGAACCCGCGGATCTGGCTGATGGCGGCGCGGCCTCGGACGCTGCCCGCAGCCCTCGCCCCGGTGCTCGTCGGCAGCGCGGCGGCCTACTTCGCGACCGGGGGTGAGCTCCGTGTCGGCCCGTTCATCGCCGCGCTGATCGGATCGGTCTTCATCCAGATCGGCACCAACCTGGCCAACGACTACTCGGACGCGAAGCGCGGCGCCGACACCGACGAGCGCCTCGGCCCGGTGCGGGTGACCTCGGCCGGGCTGGTCGCCCCGAGGCGCGTCCTGCATGCGACCTGGCTCGCCTTCGCCGTCGCCAGCCTCGCCGGGCTCTACCTCGCCTTCGTCGCCGGGCCGGTGATCATCGTCATCGGCGCGGCCTCGATCCTCGCCGGCGTGCTCTACACCGGGGGCCCGCGCCCGTACGGGTACGCCGGGATGGGCGAGCTCTTCGTCTTCCTCTTCTTCGGCCTCGTCGCCGTCAACGGCTCCTACTTCGTCCAGCTCGAGCGGCTCGACCTGCTCCCCCTCCTGCTCTCGGTGCCGGTCGGCTTCCTCTCGACCGCGATCCTGGTCGTCAACAACGTCCGCGACCTCGACACCGACCGGCGCGCCGGCAAGCGGACGCTCGCGGTCAGGCTGGGACGGGCCCGGGCGCGGCAGCTCTACCTCGGGCTGTCGATCGGCTCGTTCGCCTTCCTGCCGATCGCGCTCGCGCTCGGCGACGGGCCGGTGGCGGCGCTGCTCGGCGTTCGTCGCCGTGCCGCTCGCGCTGGCCCCCGCGAGGGCGGTGATCGAGCGCACCGACGGCCCGTCGCTGAACGCGGCGCTCGCGGCGACCGGCGTCGCTGCTCGGCGGCCTACAGCCTCCTGCTCAGCGCCGGGCTGGTGATCGCCGCCAACTAGCCTCAGCCGCGATGCGCATCACCGAGGTCGAGCTGATCCCGCTCGCGCTCCCCTTCGAGCGTCCCTACGTGACGCGCCCGGGGGAGCCTCGAGCGACGCGAGATGTGGCTGCTGCGGCTGATCACCGACGAGGGTCTCGAGGGCCTCGGGGAGGCGGTCCCGCTCTCGCTGCGCGGCGGGGCCGACATGCGGGCCGTCCATCGGGGCCTGCTCAAGGGGACCCGCCGGCTGAAGCGCGCCGACCTCTCGGACTTCTCGGCGACCGGAGCCCCTCGCTCGCGGCCGTCGATGCCTACATCCACAGCACCGCCGGACGCAGGCTTCCGAACCCGGCCAAGGCGGCGATCGAGATGGCGGTCTTCGACCTCGCCGGCAAGGCCTCGGGGCGGCCGGTGTGGTCGCTGCTCGGCGCCGAGAGGGCGAGTCCGGTGCCCTGCAACGCCACGCTCGGTCGCCGGCGACGCCGCCGAGGTCGCCGCCGACGCCGAGCACTGGGCGGCGCGAGGGCTTCACGACCTTCAAGCTGAAGCTCGGCAGCCGGCGAGGATGTCGCCCAGGTGCGAGGCGGTCCGCGAGACGGTCGGGCGCCGAGGCGCGGATCCGGATCGACGCCAACGAGGCCTGGACGGCCGACGAGGCGCTGGGGATCCTGAGCGCTGATCGAGCCGCTCGGGATCGAGCTCGCCGAGCAACCCGTCGCCGGCTCCTCGGCGATGGCGGAGCTGACCCGGTCGACGACGATCCCGATCGCCGCCGACGAGATCGGTCGAGAGCGGCCGCGACGCCGAGCGGGCCAAGCGCGGCCGCGCCTGCGACCTCGCCACCGTCAAGCTCGCCAAGGTCGGCGGGATCGGCGAGGCGAACGGCGATCGCATCGGCGCTGCCGATCTACCTCTCGAGCGCGCTCGACGGCCCGGTCGGGATCGCCGCGGCGGCCCACGCGGCGCAGGCGCTCGCAGTTCGCGGGCCCGGCCGGCGGCCTCGCCCACGGGCTGGCCACCGAGCGCTGTTCGCCGGGACGACCGCATCGAGCGGATGCGAGCTGCGCGGCGCGGAGCTCCACCTTCCCGGCGGCCCGGGTCTCGGGGTCGAGCTCGACGGAGGCGCTCGAGCGCTGCCGCCTGCGCTGAGACGGAACCGGGCGCGTGGCCCGGCTCAACGATGCGTTGCAGGCGCCGCGCGACGCGCGATCGCCGGCTCGCGCACGGGTAAGTTGCCCATCGTGGATCGCACCAACCGCAACACCGCCCTCGCCTCGGCCCTGGTCGAGGAGCTCGCTCGCTGCGGCGTGCGCCGAGGCGGTCCTCTCCCCCGGCTCGCGCTCGACCGCCGCTGGCGCTCGCGCTGCTGCGCGAGCCGGAGATCCGCGTCGACGTCGATCGTCGACGAGCGCTCGCGCCGGCTTCTTCGCGCTCGGGGCCGCGCAGGCGAGCGGCGCTGCCGGTGGTGGTCGCTCTGCACCTCGGGCACGGCGGCGGCGAACCTCCACCCCGCCGTCTGCGAGGCCGACGAGTCCGGGGTCCCGCTGATCGTGCTCACCGCCGACCGGCCGCCGGAGCTGCGCGGGATCGGCGCCGGCCAGACGATCGACCAGCTCAAGCTCTACGGCTCCGCGGTCCGCTGGTTCTGCGAGGTCGGCACCCACGACGCCGACGACGCCGGCCTGCTGCACCTGCGCTCGGTCGCCTGCCGCGGCTACGCGCTCGCCGCCGGCGACCCGCGCGCCGGGGCCCGTCCACCTCAACCTCGCCTGGCGCGACCCGCTCGGCCCCGAGCCGCGACCCGGCGACGTCACCGCGACCTCGGCGCTGGCGCTGCGCGGGTCGCGGCGAGGCGGCCGCTGACCGAGGTCGTCGCCGCCCCCGGCGAGCCCGCGGCGGAGGAGCTCGACCGGCTCGCCGACCTCGTCCGCCACTGCCGCGGCGGCCTGATCGTCGCCGGCCGGATGCCCGACCGAGCTCGCTCAGCTCGGCGATCGTCGAGTTCGCCCGCGTCTGCCGGTTTCCGATCCTCGCCGAGCCGACCTCGCAGCTCCGCCTCGGGCGCTCACGACCAGCGATCTCGTGATCAGCGCCTACGACGCGATCGCCCGCTGGGCGACCGGCGCCGCCGGGGGCCGCCGAGCGACGGCGACTACATCCCGCCGATCCCGCTCGCCCCCGACCTCGTCCTTCGCTTCGGCGAGATGCCGACGAGCAAGGCGCTTCGCTCCTGGCTGGCCTTCCTGCACCCGCGCCAGGTCGATCTTCGACTCCACCCGACCGCTGGAACGAGCCGACCCGGGCCGCCGACCTGATCGTCCGCGTCGCCCGGGAACCTCGACCGGGTCGCGGGCGAGCTCGAGCAGCGCCTCGCCGACCACCGCCCGTCCGAGCACTGGCTCGCCGACTGGATCAGCGCCGACTGCCGCCGCCCGCACCGCGATCTCGGCCGAGCTGCTCCACATCCCCGGCCCGACCGAGCCGCATCTGCAGCTCGCCCTCGCGGAGCTCTACGCCGACGGCGAGATCGTCTACACCGCCTCGAGCATGCCGATCCGCGACCAGGAGGCGTTCCTGCCCCGCCGGGCCGGCCGACCGCCCGCTTCCTCGCCAACCGCGGGGCCAACGGGATCGACGGCCTGATCTCCTCCGGGATCGGGGCGGCGCGCGGCAACCGGACGGCCGACCTGGATCGTCACCGGCGACCTCGGCCTGTTCCACGACATGAACGCGCTGCGCCCTGCTCCGCGGGCTCGACACCCCGGTTCGGATCGTTGTCGTCAACAACGACGGCGGCGGGATCTTCGAGTTCCTGCCCCAGGCCGCGCCAGGTCGAGCCGGGAGGAGTTCGAGGCGGTCTTCGGCACCCCTCTCGGCCTCGACCTCGAGCAAGGTCGCCGCCCTGCACGGGCTCGCGCTACGCGCGGGTCGAGCGGCTCGACCGAGCTGCGCCGACGCGCCGCGAGGGCACCGGGCTGATCGAGGTGCCGGTCGCCCGGCGTCGCAGTCCCTCGCTTCGCAGGCGGCTTGCCGACGCCGCCGCGCGCGGCCGTCGGTCGAGCGCTCTCGCTGAGGGCCTAGCCGCTCAGCAGCGGCAGCAGCGCGTCGAGCTTGAGCTCGGTCTCGGCGAGCTCGGCCGCGGGGTCGGAGTCGGCGACGATCCCCGCCCCCGCGTAGAGGTGGGCGACGCGGTCGCGGAGCAGCGCCGAGCGCAGCGCGACGCAGAACTCGCCGTCCTCGGTGGCGTCCATCCAGCCGACCGGCCCGGCGTACCAGCCGCGGTCCATGCGCCTCGAGCTCGGCGATCGCGCTCGAGCCGCCGGGCGGCGCGGCTCGCCGCCGACCGCCGGCGTCGGGTGCAGGCGACCCGGCGAGCTCGACCGCCGAGCGCGGCTCGGCGAGCTGGGCGTGAACCGGGGTCGCGAGGTGCTGGATGTTCGCGACCTTGATCAGCGCCGGCTCGGGCTCGGCCTCGACCCAGACCGCGTGCGGGCGCAGCGCGCGCTCGATCCGCCTGGCGACGATCCGGTGCTCCTCGCGGTTCTTGGCGCTGTGCAGGAGCTGCTCGCCGAGGTGGTCGTCGACCGCCGGGTCGGCGCTGCGCCGCGTCGAGCCGGCGAGCGCGACGGTCGCGGCGCCGGCGCCGCGGCGGCGGATCAGGAGCTCCGGGCTGGCGCCGAGGAAGGCGGCCTCGGGGGTGCCGACGCAGAAGCAGAAGCACGACGGGAACGACTGCGCGCATCGCGCCGAAGACGGCCGCCGGGTCGTGGGCGGCATGGGCGCCTCGACCGAGACCTCGCGGGCGAGGACGACCTTCTCGAGCGCGCCGGCGCGGATCCGCCGCACCGCGGCCTCGACGGCGCGCTCGTAGGCGCTCGGCGGCTGGTCACCGCGGCGATCCGGCGCCCGGCCACCGGCGAGCGGGTCGAGCAGCGGCAGGGAGGCCTGCCGATCGAGCGCCAGCAGACGGCGCTGCGAGGCGCTCGGCTACCCGCTCGGCGCCTCGCCCGGGCCGGGCAGCGCGTTCACGGTCAGCCACGTCTCGCCCGCCGCTGCGCAGCAGCGAGAGCTCGGGCAGCACCAGCAGCGCCGGCGGCGAACGACGACCACTGCGAGCGACGCGGCCGCCCGCGGGGTCGAAGGCGAAGCCGCCGGTCCAGACCGGTCCGGCGCCCGCCGGAAGGCCCGTCGGGCTCCTCGGCGATCCGGGCCCGGATCGTCGCCGCGCACTCGGCGGCGACGTCGGCGAAGCGCTCCGGTCCCCGCGAGAGCGACCTCGGCGCGCCGAGCCGAGCGCCGCGAGCGCGAACCCGCCGGTCGGGCTCCTCCCAGCAGAACCAGCGATCGCCGGCGAGCCGCGAGGCGAACACGGCCGCGCACGGGTCGTCGATCTCGACCCGGGTCGTGACGCTCGGCCAGGCGCCGGCGGGCCGCTGGGCCGGCGAGCAGTGCCGCGAGCCTCGCCGGTCAGCTCCTCGACCTGCAGCATCGCGCCAGCCGAGCGCCCGGCTCAGTTCTCGGGCCGCGGACTTGGTGATCGCGACCTCGCCCGTGCGGGCCATCTCGATCAGGCCGTGGGGGCGGATCATCCGCTCGAACGCCTCGATCTTGTCCTGCGGTCCCGGTGACCTCGATCGTCAGCGAGCGTCGCGAGACGTCGACGATCCGTGGCGCCGAAGATCTCGGCGAACTGCATGATCTCGGCGCGGCTCTCGACCGAGGCGCTGACCTTGAACAGGGCCATCTCGCGGGCGACCGTCTCGCCCGGCTCCATGTCGCGGATCTTGATCACGTTGACGAGCTTGTGGAGCTGCTTGGTCACCTGGTCGATCGGGTGGACCGCGCCGTCGAGCGTCAGCGTGATCCGCGACGATGTCGGGGTCCTCGGTCGGGCCGACGGCGAGCGTGTCGATGTTGAAGCCGCGGCGGCTGAACAGGCCGGCGATCCGGGCCAGCACGCCGGGCCGGTTCTCGACCAGCATCGAGAGGATGTGCTTGCGGCCGGTCAGCTGGCGCGAGGCCTCGAGGTCCTCGAGCCTGACAGGACGTCCTTGGTTCCGGGATCGCCCATCGGCCTCAGCCCACCATGTCCCGGGCGGCGGCGCCGGCGGGGATCATCGGGTAGCAGTTCTCGTCCTGGGTGACCCGGACGTCGAGCAGCACCGGGCCCTCGGTCTCGAGCGCGTCGCGCATCGTGCTCGCGAGCTCGCCCTTGTCGTCGAGCCGCATCCCGGTCCAGCCGAAGGCCTCGGCGAGCTTCGACCCAGTCGGGGCTCGGGCCCATCTCGACCGACTGGTAGCGCTCCTCCCAGAACAGCTCCTGCCACTGGCGGACCATGCCGAAGTAGCCGTTGTTCATCAGGAAGACCTTGACCGGGATGTCGTGCGCGGCGGCGGTCGGCGAACTCCTGGACGTTCATGATCAGGCTGCCGTCGCCGGCGAGGCAGACGACCTGCTCGTCGGGGCAGGCGACCTTGGCGCCGATCGCCGCCGGCAGGCCGAAGCCCATCGTCCCGAGGCCGCCGGAGTTGATCCACCGGCGCGGCTTCGAGAAGTGGTAGTACTGCGCCGCCCACATCTGGTGCTGGCCGACGTCGGAGGTGATGATCGCGTCGCCCTCGGTCGCCTCGTACATCGCCTCGACCATGAACTGCGGCTTGATCTCGGAGTCGCGTCGAGTCGCTCGTAGCGCAGCGGGTGCTCGGCCTGCCAGGCGCGGATCTGGTTCCACCAGTCGTCGAGGCGCGCGCGAGTCGGGCTGCGAGCGCGCGGTACTCGCGGGTCAGCTTCGGCAGCACGTCGGCTTGGCGTCGCCGACGATCGGGATGTGAGCCGGGACGTTCTTCGAGATCTCGGCCGGATCGACGTCGATGTGGACGAACTTCGCGCGCGGCGCGAACTCGGAGAGCTTGCCGGTGATCCGGTCGTCGAAGCGGGCGCCGACGCAGACGATCAGATCGGCCTCGTCCATCGCGTAGTTGGCGGTCCGGGTGCCGTGCATGCCGAGCATCCCGAGCCACTGCTCGTGCGGGGCCGGGAAAGGCGCCGAGGCCCATCAGCGTCAGGGTGACCGGGAGCTTGTCGGAGCAGGCAGAACTCGCGGAACTCCTCGGAGGCGTTGGCGTTGATGACCCCGCCGCCGCCGTAGATCACCGGGCGCCTCGCGTTGGCGAGCGCCTTCGCGGCGATCCGGATCTGCTTGATGTTGCCCTCGGTCGGGGGCTTGTAGCCGGGCAGACGCGGCGGGCCGGTGCGGGCTCGAGTAGTCGATGTCGGCGCGCGAGAGGTCCTGGGGGATGTCGACCAGCACCGGCCCGGGGCGGCCGGTCGAGGCGATGTGGAAGGCCGCGTGGATGTACTCGGGGATGTAGCGCGGGTCGGTGACCATGAACGAGTGCTTGACGATCGGCAGCGTGATCCCGGTCACGTCGGCCTCCTGGAAGCCGTCGGTGCCGATCAGGTCGGTGCGCACCTGGCCGGTGATGAAGACGGTCGGAACCGAGTCGAGCATCGCGTCGGCGATCGCGGTGACCAGGTTCGTCGCGCCCGGGCCGGAGGTCGCGAGCGCGACCCCGACGCGGCCGGAGGCCTTCGCGTAGCCCTCGGCCATGTGGCCGGCGCCCTGCTCGTGGCGAGCCTGGACGTGGACCAGGTCGGCGTCGTAGAGCGCGTCGTAGATCGGCAGGTTGGCGCCGCCGGGGATCCCGAAGACGTGTTCGACCCCCTCGGCCTTGAGGGCTGCAAATAGTGCGTCCGCGGCGCGCATGGACGAGCGATGTTAGCAGCGAGATCGCGGGCCTCAGGCACCGTTTTCCCCGCTCGCAAGCGAGGTTTCCGGGCCCTATGCGCTTTCGAGAACCACCGCGAAGAGCTGCTCGAGCCGGCGGCGCAGCTCCTCGACGTCGCCCTCGCCCGCGATCCCGCGGGCGAGCGCATGAACGAGGACGCCGTCGGCCGCCGCGACGAGCAGCGGGGCGAGCCGGCCCGGATCGCGGGCGCCCGCGAGCGCGAGCGAGGACGCGGCGAGCTCGGTGAAGGCGCGCTCCCACTCGGCGGCGGTCTCGCGCAGCCCCGGGCGGCGGGCGGCGTCGAGGTACACCTCGAACTTGGCGAGCAGGGCGCCGACCGCCTCGGCGTCGGGGAAGAGCACCTCGGCGACCGCGGCCGCGGCATCGCCCGCGGAGCGCAGGCCGGGGCCGAGCTCGCGGGCGCGCCGGCCGAGGCGCTCGATCTCGTCCTCGACCAGGCTCGTCAGCGCCTCGCCGATCAGCTCGTCCTTGGAGGTGAAGTAGTAGGTGGTCGCCGCGAGCGGGACCCCGGCCTCGCGGGCTACCGCACGATGGGTGACCGCGGCGAGGCCGCCGGTGACGAGGATCCGCACCGTGGCGTCGAGGATCGCGCCGCGGCGCTCGGCGCGCTGCGCCGCCCGGCGGGGTGCAGCTCGGAGCGCTTCAGCCGGGCCCCTGCCGGCGGGCTCACGTCGCTTCCGATGCGACTTCGCCCTCGAGCTCGCCGGGCTTCCAGCGGGTCCGCGGCAGGATCGCGCGCGCGATCACGCGGTCCGGTGGCGCTCGATGATCCCGAGCATCGAGCGCACCAGCTCCTCGCCGAGGTGGTGCGGCTCGAGGCCGAGGTCGTGCAGCTTGGTGTTGGTGGCGTTGTAGTAGTGCTCCTCGACCTCGATCCGCGGGTTCGGGTAGTTGCGGATCTCGACCTCGTGGCCGGTCTCGGCCGCGGCGCGCTTGCACGAGCTCGGCCGAGCTCGGCGACCGTGAACTGCTCGGTGAACTGGTTGAAGACGCGGAACTCGCCGAGCGTCCGCCGGGTTCGTGACCGCCAGCTCGACGCACTGCAGCGTGTCGCGGATGTTGAGGAAGCCGCGGGTCTGGCCGCCCTTGCCGTAGACGGTCAGCGGGTGGCCGATCACGGCCTGGACGCAGAAGCGGTTGAGCACGGTGCCGAAGTACTCGTCGTAGTCGAAGCGGGTGACGAGGCGCTCGTCGCCGGCCGGTCTCGTCGGTCTCGATCCCGTAGACGACGCCCTGGTTGAGGTCGGTCGCGCGCAGGCCCCAGATCCGGCAGGCGAAGTGGATGTTGTGCGAGTCGTGGACCTTGGAGAGGTGGTAGAGCGAGCCGGGCAGCTTCGGGAACGGCAGCGTGTCCTTGCGGCCGTTGTGCTCGATCTCGATGAAGCCCTCCTCGATGTCGATGTTCGGGCGTCCCGTACTCGCCCATCGTCCCGAGCTTCACCAGGTGGCAGTCGGGCACCCGGTCGCGGATCGCGAACAGCAGGTTGAGGTTGCCGATCACGTTCGTGTACTGGGTCTCGACCGCGGCCTCGCGAGACTTCATCGAGTAGGGCGCCGAGGGCTGCTCGCCGTAGTGGACGATCGCCTCGGGCAGGGTCTCGGCGATCACCGCGTCGAGGAAGCTCGCCGTCCTCGATCGTGCCGACGAACGGATGGATCTCGTTGCCCGAGACCTCGCGCCAGGCCTCGATCCGGTCGGCCAGCGAGGCGATCGGGGTCAGCGAGTCGGTCGAGAGCTCGGGTGTGCCAGCGCCGACGGGAGAAGTTGTCGACGATCGAGACCTCGTGGCCGCGCGTCGGAGAACCGCATCGCGGTCGGCCAGCCGAGGTACCCGTCACCACCGAGGATCAGGATCCGCATAGCGCGGAGAGGGTAGCGGACGGGGCGGGCGGTTTGTGGGCCACGGGCGTGAGCGACTTCACAGAACGGTTCCGCGCCGTCACCGAACGCCTCTCCGTGCCAGCACGGTGGCGGTGCCTGCGAGGGGTGAGAGGGTCGTCTCATGCAAACGAGCACCCGCACGGTCACGGCGCTGTTCACCGACATCGTCGGCTCGACGGACCTCCTTGCGCGGCTCGGCTCGCCCGAGGCCGACAGGGCGCTTCAGCCGCCATTTCGCCGGCCTGCGCAACGCGCTGGCCGTCCACCGCGGCGAGGAGGTCAAGACGCTCGGCGACGGGATCATGGCCGTCTTCGACAGCGCCACCGACGGTCTCGGCTGCGCGGTCACGATCCAGCAGTGCCGTCGCACGCCACAACCGCGAGGTGCCCGAGCACAGCATCGGCCTGCGGATCGGCATCAGCACCGGCGAGGCGACTTTCCGCAGGACGACGACTACCACGGGCTGCCCGTCGTTGAGGCGAGTCGGCTCTGCGACGCGGCCGGAGTCGGCCAGATCCTCGCCGCGGACGTCGTCCGCATGCTCGCCGGCTCGTGCGGGATGCACCGCTTCGAGCCGATCGGCGAGCTGGACCCTCAAGGGCCTCCCCGCACCGCTCGCGGCTGCCAGCGTCGAGTGGACCGGCAACGACGACGACGCGCTGCGGGTCGCGATCGCCGAGGACTCCGTCCTGCTGCGCGAGGGCATCGTCGGGTGCTCCAGCAGTCGAGGGGATCGAGGTCGTCCTGCAGACGGCCGACGCCGAGACGCTGCTCGCCGGCCTCGCCGCCGCGCGCCCACACGTCGTGCTGCTCGACGTGCGCATGCCACCGACCCACACGACCGAGGGCCTCGACGCGGCAGCCCATCCGCGAGTGCTACCCCGGGATCGGCGTGCTGGTGTTGTCCGCCGCAGTCCAGGCCAGCGCGGCCCGGCGGCTGCTCGACGGGACGACCGACGGTGTCGGCTACCTGCTCAAGGAACGGGTTGCCGACGGCGGCGAGCTCGCGAGCGCGATCCGGACGATCGCGAGCGGCGGGTCGGCGATCGACCCCGAGGTGGTCGCGCAGCTCGTGGCGGTGAAGCCGTGTTCAGCCGCGCAGGTAGGCGAGCACGGCGAGCACACGGCGATGATCGTCGTCGGCGGACGGCAGCCCGAGCTTCTGGAAGATCGTGCGCACGTGGCTCTCGACCGTCCGCGGGCTGAGCACGAGCCGCTCGCAGATGCCGGTGTTCGACCGGCCCTCGGCCATCAGCGCCAGGATCTCCCGCTCGCGGCTCGGTCAGATCGTCGAGCTGGCCGTGGTCGTTGTTGCGGCCGACGAGCGCGGAGATGACCTCCGGATCGACGACCGAGCCGCCCTCGGCGACGCGCCGGATCGACGCGGCGAACGCGTCGAGGTCGCTGACGCGGTCCTTCAGGAGATAGCCGCGGCCGGCGCTGCCCTCCTCGAGCAGCCGCATCGCGAACGACGACTCGACGTACTGCGAGAGGACGACGACGCCGATCTCGGGGTACCGCTCGCCGATCTCGCGCGCGGCCTGGAGACCTTCGTCGGAGAACGTCGGCGGCATGCGGATGTCGACGATCGCGACGTCGGGCATGAGCCCGCCGACCCGCCGGACGAGATCCTCGCCGTTGTCGACCTGGCCACCACGTCGAAGTCCAGCGCGTCGAGGAGCCGGACGAGGCCCTCGCGGAAGAGCAGCGAGTCGTCGGCGACGATCAGCCGCATGGTCATCGGCTACGCCGTAGCGACCATGGCCGCGAGGGCGGCGCCCGACAGCTCCTGCTTCGGGATGAAGCCGCTGACCGGGGAGTGCGTCGAGGCGGGCGCCGTAGTCGGTCGCGTCGCGACTCGACGTGAGCACCACTGCGCGGGCTGCCGGGCTTGCCGGCAAGGCGCTGCGGCGACCTCGAAGCCGTCGATGCCCGGCAAGCTGGACGTCGAGCAGCACGACGTCCGGGCGCAGGCGCTCTCGCCTCCGGATGCGCGGACTCGCCGTCCCGGCCTCGCCGGTCACGTCGAATCCCTCGGCGCTCAGCATCAGGCGCGCGAAGCCGCGAAAGCTCGCGTGGTCGTCGACGATCAGCAGCGTCCGCGTCGATGTGGTCGGCATGCCTACAGCTTGCCCATTCTGTGTCCGGTCGTCCTCAGTGTTAACCCTGTTGTCGTTCGCATGTGACAGGAGCGACAATCGAATCGGAAATTGGGGGAGATCGGGGAAGGCGATCCGTGGGAGCACAGCGCGCGCACGATGGATCGAGCGAGGATCGACAGCTGAGTGATCGGCCGAGCGGCGGTCGGCATGGCGCCGGGACGCCCTGGCGGAGCTCGGCCCTCGATCGCGGCATCGATCGGCTCTACGAGCGAGCCGGGCCGCGCTACATCGACGCCCTCCTTCTCGGCGCGCTGTTCGCGGGCGCAGGTACGAGGGTCTCCGGCTCGGCGCCCGTGGCGGGCTGATCGTGGACTCCTGGCTGACACGCATGTACGAACGGCATGGCGTCCGTTACCTGTGGGGGGTCGTCGTGGCGATCCTCGGAATCGAGGCCGTGTTCGTCGGCCCGGCCGACGTCTCGGTTCCGGCCCACTACGAGGGGTTGACGCTCAAACAAGCCTTGGTCGCGATGCTGGCGGCCGAGGTCGTGACGCTGAGCTTCGGGGGGCTCGTCGTCCTCTCGCTTCGACGGGACTTCCATGCACTCGCCGCCTGGGCCAGGGGCGCGCGGAGTCCGCGGCTCAGGGACGAGGCCGCGGCTGCGGCGTTCAACCTGCCGCGGCGCATCGCGCTCCGAATGGTGCCCGTCTTCTTACTCGTCACACTTCCCCTGGGCGTGGTGCTCACGACGGCACCCGTCGGCCGGCTCGACGAGCTGGATGCGGTGGAGATCCTGCTCGGAGGTTTGTTCGCGGGAGTCTTCTCGATCCTCCTCTTCTACTCGCTCTCCGAGTTCGCGCTGCGTCCCGTTCGCGCCGGCCTCGGGTTCGAGGCGCGGCCTGACGCGACACCGCTCGGTTTCGGAGCCAAGCTCCTGCTCGTGCTGCTCTTTCCGATGATCTCGGGCGTCTTCGTCGGAGGGCTGCTGGTCGAGCGCGACTCCGGATCGCTGATGAGCGTCTACGGCCTCTCGTTGATCGCCACCGTGATGGGGGTCGTGGTGATGACGGCTCTGCTCAGAAGCGGTGCCCTTGGGCCCGTGCGGGATCTGATCCGGGGCACCCGGGCGGTCGCCGGGGGCGATCTCGACACCCGCGTTCCGGTGACGAGTGACGACGAGATCGGCGAGCTGACCGGCAGCTTCAACCAGATGGTCCGCGAACTCGGCAAGCAGGCGGCGGACCTGCGCGCCTCACAGGCCCGCATCGTCGCCGCCGCCGACGAGTCCCGTCGCAAGGTCGAACGCGACCTCCACGACGGCGCTCAGCAGAGCCTCGTCCTGCTCAACCTGAAGCTCGGCCTTGCGGAGCGGAAGCTCGCGGCCGATCCGAAGCACGCGGCGGGCATCCTGGCCGAGGCGCGCGCCGACCTCGACCGCGGTCTCGACGAGCTCCGCGACCTGGCGCACGGCATCTACCCGCAGGTGCTCACCTCCGACGGGATCGGGCCGGCGCTCGAGGAGGCGGCGGCGGGCTCTGGGGGACCCGTCTCGGTGTCGGCCGGCGGCGCCGGGCGCTACCCGCCCGAGGTCGAGGCGGCGGTCTACTTCTGCTGTCTCGAGGCGCTTCAGAACGTGGGCAAGTACGCGGGCGAGGGCGCGTCGGCAACCGTGCTGCTCGCCGAGCGCGACGGGAGCCTGTTCTTCGAGGTCGCAGACGACGGCGCCGGGTTCGACCCGGCTTCGGTCAACGGCTCCGCCGGGCTCCAGAACATGGCCGACCGGATCGGGGCGCTCGGAGGCGAGCTGGGCGTCGAATCCGCGCCCGGCTCCGGTGCGCGGGTTGCGGGCAGCGTTCCACTCGCGCGCTGAGGCCGGTCGCCCTTCTATCCTCGCCGCGCGATGTCCCCGCCGCTCGCAGACCTGCTGCCACCCGAGCTGACCGCGATCCGCGCCGGCGGGCTCGTGCTCGCGATCGCGATCGCCGGGTTCGCGATCTGGCGCCGGCGCGCGCTCCGCAACGCCGACGTGCTGATCCTGCTCGCGGCCTCGTTCGGGCTCGCGATCGTCGCCGCCACCGAGATCCCCGACGCCCTGCTCTCCGCGTTCTCCTTCGAGCGCGAGAACGGCACCCGGATCATCGGCGTGGCGATCTTCGCGATCCTGATCCTCTTCCTGCTCGTCCTGCGGGCGCTCTCGCAGAGCTCGCGGATCGCCCACCAGCTCGGCGGGGCGCTCGAGGGCCTCGCCTGGGAGGAGTTCCGCGCCGCCGGGCTGCCGGAGCGCTTCCGCGACCGGGTCGCGATCCTGATCCCGGCCTATAACGAGGCCGAGAACGTCGGCAGGGTGATCGAGCGGCTGCCGGCGGAGGTCTGCGGGGTCGCGACGGCGGTGCTCGTCGTCGACGACGGCTCGCGCGACGGCACCGACCAGGTGGCCCGTGCCCACGGCGCCGCGGTCGCCCGCCACGTCGTCAATCGAGGCGGCGGTGCGGCTCTGCGCACCGGCTACCGGCTGCTCTCGGACTCCGAGGCCTCGATCGTGGTCACGATCGACGCCGACGGCCAGCACCTGCCCGAGGAGATGGCGCGCCTCGTCCAGCCGATCATCGACGGCGAGGTCGCGATGGCGCACGGCTCGAGGGTGCTCGGGGAGGCCGACAAGAACACCTTCTCGCGCGAGCTCGGGATCGTCTTCTTCAACCGGGTCGTCTCGCTGATCACCGGCACCAAGGTCAGCGACTGCTCGAACGGCTACCGGGCGGTGCGCGCCGACGTCCTCCCCACGCTCGTCCTTCGCCAGGAGCAGTTCCACACCTCGGAGTTCATGATCGAGGCGATCAAGCGCGGGATCCCCGCCAAGGAGGTTCCTGTGACCGTGGTCAGCCGGCTCTCCGGGCACTCGAAGAAGCCGGCGGTCCTCCGCTACGGGATGGGGTTCGCGAACGCGATCGTCAGGACCTGGCTGCGCTGACGATTCCCAGCCGGTGGGCCTTCGTCGCGGCCTCGACCCGCCCGCGGACCTCGAGCTTGCGAAGGATCCGCGATACGTGCACGCTCGCGGTCTTCTCGGAGATGAACAGCGTCTCGCCGATCTCCCGGTTGGTGCGGCCCTCGGCGACCAGCTCGAGCACCTCGAGCTCGCGGTCGGTGAGCCCGAGTCGCTCCGCCGGCCTCGCGGCGCTCCCCGGCGCGGCCGCCGGCGCTCCCTCGAGCGGGATCCGGGCGCGGCGGGCGAGCGCCTCGGCCTGATCGAGCAGCCGGGTGGCGCCGGCCTCGCGGGCCGCGGCCGCGGCGGCGGCGAGGAGCTCACCGAGCGCGGCCCGCGACCCGTCCGAGTGCAGCCGCCCTTCGGCCTCGCGCAGGCGGGCGTAGGCGACCTGCAGAGGGAGCGCGAGCTCGTCGAAGGCCTCGGCCGCGGCGAGCCATGCGCCGGGCTGCCAGGCGCCCGCAAGCCGCGCGGCCTCGGCGTCGACGAGCGCCCGATACGCCAGCACCTCGGCCGCCGGCGCCCCCTCCGGATAGCGCTCCGGCGCGAGCGCGGCGTCGAAGCGCGCGATCGACGCCGCGGCGCCGCGCTCGAGCGCGCTCAGCTCCGCCTCCCGGCCGGCGGCCCGCTCGCGCTCGGCGACGTCGGCGTAGGCGCGGATGCCGAGCCAGTAGAGCGGCGCGGTTGCGAACGAGTACTCGACCTCGGCGTCGATCACCGCGAGCGCCTCCTCGAAGCGCGCGATCGCCGCCTCGGCCCCCTCCGCGAGCAGCGCCAGCTCAACCTCCGCGGCGGCCGCGGGCGCGTAGAACATCGAGTCGCGAGTCGGGCCGAGCCCCTGCTTGGCGAGCCGGACGCCGGCGGCCGCCGCCTCGAAGTCGCCTCGGGCAAGCGCGATCGAGGCCTCGACCGCCCCGCAGAGCGAGGCGCCGATCCCGGACGGACCGGAGTCCCGTACCCGCGTCAGCGTGACCTCCGCCTCCGCTATCCGCCCGTGGCGGACGAGCCGGAGGGAGGCCTCTGTCTCCAGGAAGACGAAGTAGGAGCGCGCGCCGAGCCGGCGCATCGCCTCGGCGCCCTCCTGGGTCAGGGCGATCGCCTCCGCGAGGCGGCCGTCGAGGTCGACCTCCTCGGTGAGGTTGACATAGGTCCGCCCGATCTCGTCGATCCAACCGAGCTCCTCGGCGATCCGCTTCGCCTCGAGCAGGCACTCGATTCCCCGCGGGCGATCGCCGAGGCTGGAGATGTTGACGCCGAGCGTGTTCAGGGCGTGCCCCTCCTCCGCCCTCGCGCCGACGCTGCGCGCGACCTCGATCGCCCGCTCGCATTCGCGCCGCGACTCAGTCGGCTGCCCGCGCAGCATCAGGATCTGGCCGTGAGCGGCGAGCACGCGGGCGAGCTCGGGGCTCGGTGGCTCGCTCGGCATCAACTCGACCGCATCCCGATAGCTGCGAAGCGCGCCGTCGTTGTCTCCCCCGACCCAGAGGTAGCGGCCGAGCCGCTCGCGCAGGAGCGCCGAGCGGACCGGCGATTCCTCTTCGTCGACGAGCTCGATCGCGCGGCTGACGAGCGCGCTGGACCGTCCCGGCTCGAGGATCATGCTGGCGTTCTCGGCGGCCCGCGCGAGCAGCCCCGCCTGGTCGGCTCCGGCCCGTTGCTCGGCGTCCTCGACCTGGTCCCAGATCTCGAGCGCGCGCTCGAGGTGCCGGTGGGCCTCGGCGAAGGCGAAGGCCGCCTCCGCGGCCTCGGCGGCCGCGACCGAGGCGCTGAGCGCCTCCGGCAGGCGCCGCGCTCCCCACCAATGGTGGGCGAGCTCGGCGGCGGCGGCGCCGGCGCTGCCCCCGGCGAGGGTCGGATCGGCGCCGAGCGCCTCGGCGAAGGCCACGTGAAGCCTGGTGCGCTGCCCGGGGAGCAGGTCGGCGACAACGGCCTCACGGACCAGCGCGTGGCGGAAGGAGAAGGCGTCGCCGTCCTCGACCAGGATGCTCGCGGCCAGGGCCTCGCCCAGGGCCTGCTCGAGCTCGGCCTCGGGCGCCTCCCAGATCGTCTCGAGGAGCCGGTAGCTGACCGGCCGGCGCGCCGTGGCGGCCACCTGGAGAAGCGCCCGCGCGCCGGGCGAGAGTGGCTCGACGCGGAGCAGCAGGGCGTCGCGAAGCGTCTCGGGGATCGCGCCCCTCGACGCCGAGGCGGCGAGCAGCTCCTCGGCGAAGAACGGGTTGCCGTCCGAGCGCTCGAACAGGCTCGCGAGCAGCGGTTCGCCCGGAGGCTCGCCGAGGATCCCCTCCAGCAGCCGGCTCAGCTCCCCGCGCGAGAGCGGCTCGAGCTCGATCCGCTCGACCGAGGCGCGGCGGTCGAGCTCGGCGAGGAATGGCCGCAGCGGATGGGCGCGGTGGAGCTCGTCGGTGCGGTAGGTGAAGACGAGCAGCAGGCGAGCGTCGCGCGCGTTGCGGATCAGGAAGGCGAGGAAGTCGCGGGTCGAGCGGTCGGCCCAGTGCAGGTCCTCGATCGCCAGCACGACCGGGCCCGCCTCCCCGAGCCGCGCGAACAACGCCAGCAGGACCTCGAAGAGCCGCGACTGGGAGAGGGTCTCGTCGAGCGCCGAGTCGCGGTTGATCCACTCCGAGCCGCCGTCGCCGAACTCGGGCAGCAGCCGCCCGAGCTCCTCGGCGCCGGGCAGCGAGGCGAGCTCCCCCGGGGCGAGCTCGCGGGTGAGCGGGCGGAGCGCCGCGACCAGGGGCGCGAAAGGAAGCTCCCCCTCGGCGAGCTCGACGCACTCCCCGGTGAGCACGCGCGCGCCGCGCTCGCGCGCGACCCGCTCGAGCTCGGAGAGCAGCCTGGTCTTGCCGATCCCGGCCTCGCCGCCGATCCGAACCGCGCCGAATCCGGTCTCCTCGGAGCGCTCGAGCGCCGCCAGCAGCACCTCGAGATCGTCCGCGCGACCGATCAGCTCAGGGCTCGAGCGGTGCTTCGACACCCCATCAGTATCCCCGCCCGGAGCCGCTGAGCGTCGCCTGGCGGCGGACGACTCGCGAGCGCCGTTCCGATCGCCGGAGCTCGCCGGGAGGGCGGCCGCGACGCCGGGCTCGCTCAAGCGGTCTTCGCGGTCGAAGCGCCGATCGTGCGCCGCCTGGCGATCCGGAACCAGAGCGCGGGACGCGCCCGGCGGTCGGTGGCGCGAGGCGCAGCGCGCCGGCTCTCGGCGGCCGCGCGATGGAAGTCCTGGTGCCTCGTGCGCTGGATCTCATATTCGAGCTGGCCGGTCATCGTGGTCCTCCTTGGTTGACAAGGCGAACCTACGAGTAAGGGGAGGGCCCTCACATCGGGCGAATGCCCATTTCGACCCCTTACGCCGCGGAGATCGCGCCGGCGGGCGGGTAAGGGGTCGGCCCAGGCGCGGGTAAGGGGCGTCCGCTCAGGCGCGTCCCGGGATCACTTCCTCCTCGGCCGGCAGGTCCATGTCGAGGCCGCAGCGGCCGCAGACCTGCACGTGGATCGCCTGGACGGTGCCGCAGCGCGGGCAGGGCCGGCGCGGCTCGTCCCTCTCGTTTCGATAGAGCAGCGCAGCGATCAGGCCGATGATCGGCAGGCCGAGGCCGACGAACAGCCAGATGAAGAACGAGCTCCCCTTGCTCTTGCCCACGAGCGCGGCTCCGAGCCCGGAGAGCAGCGGGATCACCATCCATTCCACGCCAGCCATTGTGCCGCCCCGCGCCGCGCCACCCCAAGCCGCCCAGCCGCCACGCCAATGCGACCGCTGGTCACTGAGCTACACGGTGGTGTCGTCCAGTGACCAGCCATCCGTGCCGGGGGGGCGAGATCCCGACCGCTGGTCACTCAGTTACACGGTGGTGTCGTTCAGTGACCAGCGGAGGTGGTGGGTGGTGCTCGCGGTGTCCGCGCGCCAGCATGGGGTGATCGCGGCGGCCCAGCTTGCCGCCCTCGGGGTCTCGGCGCGCGGCGTCAGCTACCGGATGGCATCGGGCCACCTACACCCGGTGGCGCGCGGGGTGTACGCGGTCGGGCGGCCGGAGCTGAGCCGCGAGGGAGAGCTGATCGCCGCTCTGCTCGCCTGTGAGGGCGGCGCGCTGATCAGCCACGCGAGCGCCGCCTGGCTCTGGGGACTATGCGACTGGCCTCCGCTGATCCACGTATCGACCGAGCGAAAGGTCGTTCGCCCTGGCATCCGCGCCCACCGGCGCTACGTCCTCGGCCCGCGGGAGCGCGACGAGCACCGCCGCGTTCCCGTGACCTCCCCGGCGCGAACCCTGGCCGATCTTTCCCTGGTGCTCCGCCGCGGCCCGCTCGAGCGGGCGGTCAACGAGGCTGATCGGCTCGACGTGATCCACCCTCCCGACCTCCGCGCCGAGCTCGACCTGCTCAGAGGGCCCGGGGTTGCGAGGCTCCGCCGGATCCTCGACGAGCGCACGTTCACACTCACCGACTCCGAGCTCGAACGGCGCTTCTTTCCGATCGCGCTCGAGGCCGGGCTGCCGATGCCGCTCACCGGGGAGCGCCTGCACGGCTACCGGGTCGACTTCTTCTGGCCCGCGCTCGGCCTCGTCGTCGAGACCGACGGGCTGCGCTACCACCGAACCCCGGCCGAACAGGCTCGCGACCGGAGTCGCGACCAGACGCACGCCGCCGCCGGCCTCACGGTTCTGCGCTTCACCCACGCCGATGTCGCGCACGATCCGGCGCGAGTGGTGCGGATCCTGCGCGCCGTCCATCGACGGCTGGTCACTGGACCACCCTCACGTGTAGCTCAGTGACCAGCGGTCCGCGAAGCGGGGGGGCAGCGGTCCGCGAAGCGGGGGCGGGGGGTTAGTCGAGGGGGCGGTGGGTGCCGCCCTTGGCGTAGACCTCGTCGCGCAGCGGGCGGGGGTGGCCGATCGAGCCGACCTCGGCGAGTCGCGGTCGAACGGCAGGCCGACGGTCCAGTCGACGACCGCGCGGATCTTGCGAGACGAGGCCCGGGATCTGGCTCATGTGGTACGTCCGCGCCATCCACCAGGCGATGAAGCCGCGAAACGGCGCCCCGCTCAGCTTGCCGACCGCCTTGTAGCGGCCGAGGTTCACGAACGAGGCCCTCGCCTTGTAGCGGAAGCGCCTGCGGCCGCCGCCGCCGCGCCGAGCTCGGCCGCGATGTTGTGCGCGACCACCGGCGCCTGGCGGACCGCGTGCTGGGCGGTCGGCGGGCAGGGCTCGCCGCCCTTGGCCGGGTCGGGGACCGCGGCGCAGTCGCCGATCGCCCAGACGCCATCCATGCCCCGGACCCGCATGTGCTCGTCGACGTCGACCTTGCCGCTGCTCGTCGAGCGGCACCGCGAGCGAGCGCAGGCTCGGGTGCGGAGCGACGCCGGCGGTCCAGACGATCGTCCGCGTCGGGATCTCCTCGCCGGTCGAGAGCCGGCACCGAGTCCGCGCGCGCCTCCTCGAGCCGCGTCCCCAGGCGGATGTCGATCCCGCGGCCGCGCAGCTCGCGCACCGCGTAGTCGGCGAGCTCGCAGCGGGACCTCGGGCAGCACCCGGTCCATCGCCTCGACGAGGATCCAGCGCATCCCGTGCAGCCGCGCCCGCGGGTAGCTGCTCCATCGCGTCGGCGGCGAAGTCCTGGAGCTCGGCGAGCGCCTCGAGGCCGGAGTAGCCGCCGCCGACGAAGACGTAGGTGAGCAGCTCCTCGCGGCGAGCCGGGTCCTCGGTCGCGTTCGCCTGCTCGAGCGTCTCGATCACGTGGTTTCGCAGCCAGATCGCGTCGGCGAGGCTCTTGAACCCGATCGCGTGCTCGGTCGAGCCCGGGAATCGGCAGCGAGCGCGAGACCGAGCCCGACCGCGAGCAGCAGCTGGTCGTAGCGCGATCTCCTCGCTCTCGCCCTCGTGGCTGCGCAGCGTCACCGTCCGCGTCGCCGGATCGTGGCGAGCAGATCGCCCCGAGCCGCAGGTAGGTCCGGTCGAGGATGTCGCGCAGCGGGGTGACGACGTGGCGCGGCTCGAGCGTGCCGGCGGCCGCCTCGGGCAGAAACGGCGTGTAGAGCATGAAGTTGACGTCGTTGACCAGCATCAGCCGCGCCGACTGCTTCGGCAGCAGCCGCTCGAGCTCACGGGCGGCGGACGCCCCCGCGAACCCACCACCGGCGATGACGACGTTCCAGGCCATGCGACGAGTATGGCTGATCCGCACGCGCTTGTAACAGATTGTTACTTGTGGCTCAAAGGCCGAGCTGCTCGCGGATCAGCCGGGTGACCTCGCCGCCGTCGGCGCGGCCCTTGGTCTCGCGCATCACGAAGCCGACCAGCGGGCCGACCGCCTTCATGTTGCCCTCGCGGACCTGGCTCGCGGCCGCCGGGTCGGCCTCGATCGCGGCGGTCGACGATCGCCGCCAGCTCGCCCTCCTCCTCGACCCCGGCCGAGGCCCTCGCGCTCGACGATCGCGGCCGGGTCGCCGCCCTCGGCGACCAGCTTGGCGAGCACCTGGCGGGCCGGCCCCGGAGGAGATCTGCCTCGCCTCGACCATGCCGGCGAGCTTGGCGAGCGCCGCCGGAGCGACCCGCGAGGACGCGGGGCTGCTCGTCCTCGCCCGCCTCGCGCAGGCGGGCGACCAGCTCGCCGGTGACCCAGTTGGCGATCACCGTCGGCGCGACGCCCCCGGCGGCCGAGAGCGCGCTCTCGAAGTAGCCGGCGAGCTCGGCGTCGAAGGCGATCAGCGTGGCGAGCTTCTCGCTCGAGGCCGAGCTCGGCGAGGTAGCGCTCGCGACGCTCGGCGGGAAGCTCGGGCAGCGCCTCCCGCGCCTCGGCGAGCATCTCCTCGGTCGGGGACGATCGGGACCAGGTCGGGCTCGGGGAAGTAGCGGTAGTCGTGCGCCTCCTCCTTCGAGCGCAGCGATGGTCAGCGCGCCGGTGCGCGGGATCGAAGTGGAGCGTCTCCTGCTCGACCTGCTCGCCGGCGTCGAGCAGGTCGCGTCTGGCGCTCGATCTCGGCGTCGATCCCGCGCTCGATGAAGCGGAAGCTGTTCATGTTCTTGAGCTCGGTCTTCGTGCCCAGCTCGGCGGAGCCGACCGGGCGGACCGAGACGTTCGCGTCGCAGCGCAGGCTGCCCTCCTCCATGTTCACGTCGGAGACGCCGATCTGGCGAATCGTGGTGCGCAGCAGCTGCAGCCACTCGCGCGCCTGGTCGCGGCGTCGGCGATGTCGGGCTCGGTGACGATCTCGACCAGCGGCGTGCCGCCGCGGTTGAAGTCGACCAGCGACGCGCCGGAGCCGTGGATCCGGCCCGACTCGCCGACGTGGATGAGCTTCGCCGCGTCCTCCTCGAGGTGGGCGCGGTGGATGCGCACGTCGCCGAGACGGCCGTCTCGCGCCAAGCGGGATGTCGTACTGGCTGATCTGGTACGCCTTCGGGATTGTCGGGATAGAAGTAGTTCTTGCGGTGGAAGATCGAGCGCGGCGCGATCTCGCAGCCGAGCGCGAGCCCGATCTGGAGCGCGTAGTCGGATCGCCTGCTCGTTGGGGACCGGCAGCGTCCCCGGGTGGGCGAGGCAGACCGGGCAGGTGTGGACGTTGGGCTCGTCGCCGAAGCTGAGCTCGCAGCCGCAGAACATCTTCGTCCGGGTGCGAAGCTGGACGTGGATCTCGAGCCCGATCACCGGCTCCCAGGTGGTCGCCGGGCGATCAGGCATAGCCGAGCCCCGCGATCTTCTCCTCGTCCATTCCCAGGTGGTGGCCGACCTCGTGCCAGACCGTGCGCCGGACCTCCTCGACGTTCGGGTTCGCGTCGCGGAAGATCACGATCCGCTGCAGGCCGCCCGAGGGGTCGTAGATCCCCATGATCCCGTCCGGGTGGGAGTCCTCGACGATCACCGCGACGTTGCCGAGCCGCTCCTGAACCCACTCCGGGAGCGCGTCGAGCGCCTCGACGGCCGCCTCGCGGCACTCCGGCTCGCTGAGCGCGAAGCTCATCGCGGGCCCCCGGGGAACTCGATCGCCCGCTCGAGCGCGTGCGCCGCGTCGAGCAGCTCTGTCTCGGCGAACGCCGGCGCGGCGATCTGGAAGCCGACCGGCAGCTCGCCCGCCGCCGCCGGGGGGCGCGGCCAGCCCGGCCGGGATCGAGATCGCCGGGATCCCGGCAAGCGACATCGGCACCGTGAAGTAGTCGGAGAGGTACATCGCCAGCGGGTCGGCGGTGCGCTCGCCGAGCTCGAACGCGACCGTCGGCGAGGTCGGGGTGACGACAAGTCGACCTTCGAGAACGCATCGCGGAAGTCCTCGGCGATCTTCGTCCGCACCCGCTGGGCGCGCCCGTAGTAGGCGTCGTAGTAGCCGGAGGAGAGCGCGTAGGTGCCGAGCATGATCCGCCGCTTCACCTCGTCGCCGAAGCCATCGCGAGCGGGTCCGCTCGTACATCGCGGTCAGCTCCGCGTCGCCGTCTGCGCGGACCCCGTAGCGGACCCCGTCGTAGCGGGCGAGGTTCGCCGAGGCCTCGGCCGGGGCGATCACGTAGTAGGCCGAGATCCCGTGCTCGGCGTGTGGCAGCTCGATCTCCTCGATCCGGCCGCCGAGCGACTCGATCAGCGCCAGCGTGCGCTCGAACACCTCGGCGACGCCCGGCTCGACCCCCTCCGCGTGGTGGGAGAAGTCGCGGGCGACGCCGATCACCAGCCCGTCGAGGTCCTCCCGCGAGGGCAGCGCCACGCCGCCCTCGATCCCGACCGAGGTCGAGTCCATCGGGTCGCGCCCCTGCATCGCCTGGAGCAGCAGCGCCGCGTCGGTGACGTCGCGGGTCAGCGGGCCGCACTGGTCGAGCGAGGAGGCGAAGGCGATCATCCCGTAGCGGGAGATCGGCGCCGTAGGTGGGCTTCAGCCCGACGATCCCGCAGAGCGAGGCGGGCTGGCGGATCGAGCCGCCGGTGTCGGTGCCGATCGCCCAGGGGGCGAGCCGGCCCGCCACCGCGGCCGCGGAGCCGCCGGAGGAGCCGCCGGGGACGCGCTCGCGGTCCCAGGGGTTGAGCACGGGGCCGTAGGCGGAGTTCTCGTTCGAGGAGCCCATCGCGAACTCGTCCATGTTGGTCTTGCCGAGCACCCGCGCGCCGGCGGCGGCGAGCCGGCGAACCGCGGTCGCCGTGTAGGGCGGCCGGTAGCCCTCGAGGATCCGCGAGCCGGCCGTGGTCGGCGATCCCCTCGGTGCAGAAGATGTCCTTGACCGCGATCGGCAGGCCGTGCAAGGGGCTCGCCTCCGCCGGCGCGCGCGCCAACGTCGGCTCGCCACAGATAGGCGTTGAGGTCGCTCCGAGGCGGCGGCCTCCGCGTAGGCGTCGAAGTACTCGCCGGCGTCGAGCTCACCGGCCTCGATTCGCCCGATCGCCTCCGCGCCGGTGAGCTCGCGCAGCTCGCTCACGCCTGCGGCGAGGGGACGCGGAAGGCGCCGTCGGCCGGGTCGGGCGCCTGCTCCAGGGCGCGCTCGCGCGCGAGGCTGGGCCTCGGCTCGTCGGCTCGCAGGACGTTCTCGAGCGCGACCACGTGGGTGGTCGGCTCGACTCCCTCGAGGTCGAGCGAGGCGATCCGGTCGACGTGCTCGAGGATCCCCGAGAGCTCGCCCTGCATCCGCTCGAGCTCGTCCTCGGAGAGCTCGAGCCGGGCCAGGCGCGCGACGTGGATCACCTGCTCGCGATCGATCATCGCCGTGATTCTAGATTCGGCCCGCGGCGAGCACGGTGCGGCGCAGGCGAGCTCGGGGGCAAACGCAAGAACGGCCGCCCCGGAGGGCGGCCGCTCTGGCAGTGGTGTCCGGCCGCGGGAGGCCGCTGGCGGTCAGCCGACTCGGTCGCGCTCCTCGGAGAACGAGGTGCCCTCCTCCTGCATCGCGGTCCAGCCTCCGTAGGCGACGCCGGCAGCGGCGATCAGGCCGAGGAAGACGCCGATCGAGCGGCCGACGTCGATCAGGTCGCCGAACCCGCCGATCGGGCGGATTGAGGATCCGGTAGAGGACGAGGATCGTCGCGAGGATGCCGAGACCGGCCGCGATCGCGCTCGCGGCGACCGGCAGGTTGATCTGCGACTGGGTGATCGCGGCGAGCGCGAGGCCCACGCCGGCCAGCCCGGCGAGCAGGAGGACGAAGCGGATCACCTCCATCGTGTCCCACGCGTTGCCCCCGACGCTCGGGCCAAGCCCGCCCGCGGCGGAGACGCTGAACCAGTCGAAGATGAACATGATCAGCAGGAGCGCCACACCGACGCGCCGGCGATCTGCTCGCCCCTTCTCAAGTTGTCCACTGTTCACTCCTCATCCGGAATCGGTGGCTGAGAACCCAGCCTATAGATGGATTCGGCGGAGGAGGCAAGAGACGGTGCAGGCCGCGCCCTCAGGCGAGGGCCTACCCGCCGCGCCGGCCGCGCGCGGCGGCGAGCGTGTTCGCGAGCAGCATCGCGATCGTCATCGGCCCGACCCCGCCGGGCACCGGCGTGATCGCTCCGGCGACCTCGCTGGCCGCGGCGAAGTCCACGTCGCCGACGAGCCCGTCGTCGGTGCGGTTGATGCCGACGTCGATGACGGTCGGCGCCCGGGCTTGACCATGTCGGCCCCGACCAGGCCCGGCGAGCCGACCGCGGCGACCAGGATCGTCGGCCCGGCGAGCAGACCGCGGCGAGGTCGCGGGTGCGTGAGTGGCAGACGGTGACCGTCGCGTTCGCGCCGAGCAGCAGGCGGCCAGCGGCCTGCCGACGAGGATCGAGCGTCCGACGACGACCGCCTCCGCGCCCTCGATCTCGACTCCGGCATGGTCGAGCAGCTCCATCACGCCCCGCGGGGTGCAGGGCACGAGGCCGGGCCGCCCCTGCGCGAGCAGGCCGGCGCTGGCCGGGGTCAGGCCGTCGACGTCCTTGTCGCCGGATCGATCGCTCACGATCACGGTCGGGGTCGATCTGCGCGGGCAGCGGGAGCTGGACGAGGATCCCGTCGACGCTCTCGTCGGCGTTGAGCTCGCCGACCAGCGCGAGCAGCTCGGCCTCGGAGCGTCTCCGCCGCGAGCTCGTGGTGGACCGAGCGGATCCCGACCTCCTCGCACTGGCCTGCGCTTGTTGCCGATGTAGACCTCCGAGGCGGGGTCGTCGCCGACGAGCACCGTCGCCAGCCCGGGAGAGTGCCCGCCGTTCGCGGCGGCGAACTCCTCGACCCCGGCGGCGACCCGCTCGCGCACCTCGGCGGCGACGGCCTTGCCGTCGATCAGCTGCGCGCTCACGAGGGGCGGCCGCTCATGCGACCTTCTTCAGCGGGGCGTAGTCGGCCATCAGCTTGCGCTCGCCGCCGTCGCCGGCGAAGCGGACGATCACCACCGAGCCCGGCTCGACGGCGGTGACGACGCCCTCGCCGAAGGTCGCGTGGACGACGTCGTCGCCGACGTGGTACGGGCGAGGGCGGCTCTGCCGGCTGCCTGCGCTCTGGCACCGAGAGCCCGCCGCCGAGGCGAGGGTGCCCGCCGAGCGCGGCCTCGCGCGCTCCGGCTCCGGCGCGCTGGCGGCCGCCGCCCGACCCCCAGCCGGTCGCGCTGAGCGCCGAATGGCGCTCGATCAGGTCCTCGGGCAGCTCGCCGAGGAAGCGCGAGGGCAGGTTCCAGCTCGAGCTCCCGAGCAGCGAGCGCCGCCGGGCGTAGGTCAGCCAGAGGCGCTCGCGGGCGCGGGTGACGCCGACGTAGGCGAGGCGGCGCTCCTCCTCGTCGTTGCCCTCCTCGAGCGAGCGGGGTGCGGGAAGACGCCCTCCTCGCAGCCGATCACGAAGACCGCCGTCGTACTCGAGGCCCTTGGCGTTGTGGAGGGTCATCAGCGTCGCCAGGCTCTCCTCCTCGCGCAGGTCGTCCTGCTCGGAGATCAGCGAGATCTGCGCGAGGAACTCGTCGAGCGGAGTCGCCTCCGATCGCCCTCGACCTCGCGGTTGGCGTCGAACTCGGCGGCGACGCCGACCAGCTCCTCGAGGTTCTCGATCCGCCCCTCGGCCTCGATCGTGCGCTCGGCCTCGAGCGCCTCGATGTAGCCGGACTCGCGCAGCACCGCCTCGAGCAGCTCGGCGACCGACTCGGTCCGCTCGAGCTTCTCGCGCAGGCTCGCGATCACCTCGGCGAAGCGCCGGACCGCCTTGAGCGCCGCGCTGCCGAGGCCCGGGACCTTCTCGGGACTCGTGAACACCTCCCAGATGTCCTCGCCGATCGTGTTCGCGTGCGAGAGCATCCGGGCCTGGGTCTGGTTGCCGATCCCGCGCCGCGGCGAGTTGACGACCCGGGCGAAGGAGACCGCGTCGGCGGGGTTGGCCAGCAGGCTCAGGTAGGCGATCGCGTCCTTGATCTCGGCGCGCTCGTAGAACTTCGTCCCGCCGATCACCTGGTAGGGCATCTCGAAGCGGACCAGGGTGTCCTCGAGCACCCGGCTCTGCGCGTTGATCCGGTAGAAGACCGCGATCTCGGTCGCGGGGGGTGCCCTCCTCGACCAGGCGCTTGATCTCGCGGGCGACGTAGCGCGCCTCGGCGTGCTCGTCGTCGAGCTCGGCGACGACGATCTGCTCGCCCTGCGAGCCGTCGGTCCAGAGGTGCTTCTTCTTCTGGTTCTCGTTGTGCGCGATGACCGCGTTGGCGGCGTCGAGGATCGTCTGGGTCGAGCGGTAGTTCTGCTCGAGAAGCACCGTGCGGGCGTCGGGGAAGTCGCGCTCGAACTCGAGGATGTTGCGGATGTCGGCGCCGCGGAAGCCGTAGATCGACTGAGAATCGTCACCGACCACGGTCAGGTTGCGGTGCTCCTCGGCCAGCAGCTGCAGCAGCCGGTACTGGGCGCGGTTGGTGTCCTGGTACTCGTCGACGAGCACCCAGCGGAAGATCCGCCGGTACTTCTCGCGGACGTCGGCGAACAGCTCGAGCAGGTTGACCGTGCGGACCAGCAGGTCGTCGAAGTCCATCGCGTTGGCCTCGACCATGCGGCGCTCGTAGAGCCGATAGACCTCGGCGACCATCTCCTCGAACGCGGAGCCCGACGCGTCGCCGTAGTCGGTGGCGTCGGTGAGCTGGTTCTTGGCCGCCGAGATCGCCGACTTGACCGCGCGCGGCGCGTAGCGCTTCGGGTCGATCTCGAGCTCCTCGATGCAGCGCTTGACCATCCGCAGCGAGTCGGCCTCGTCGTAGATCGTGAACGCCCGCTTGTAGCCGAGCCGCTCGGCGTCGGCGCGCAGGATGCGCGCGCAGGCGGAGTGGAAGGTCATCACCCACATCGCCCGGGAGACGCCGCCGACCAGCTCGGCGACCCGCTCGCGCATCTCCCCCGCCGCCTTGTTGGTGAAGGTGATCGCGAGGATCTCGCTCGGCCGCGCCCGGCCGGTCGCGAGCAGCTAGGCGATCCGGTGGGTGAGCACCCGGGTCTTGCCCGAGCCGGCGCCGGCGAGCACGAGCAGCGGCCCCTCGCCGTGGATCGACCGCCTCGCGCTGCGGCGGGTTGAGCTCGGCGAGCAGCCGCTCGACCGGGTCGGCGCCGGGCTCGATCGGAGCGCCGAGCGACGGCTGTGAGGCGTCCATCGTCACCGCTCCGAGGATAGTCGCGCCCGCGGCGGGCCGATCAGCCTCCCGCGGTGCTCCGTCCCCGCTTGCCGCCGAGCTCGGTGACCTCGCCCGAGGCGGCCTTCCCGTCGAGCTCGGCAAGCCGGCGCTCGAGCGCGGTGAGCCGCTCGGAGATCAGCTTCAGCGCGTCGGCGATCGGGTCCGGCAGGTGGATCCAGTCGGCGTCGGGGCCCTCGGGGCGCTTGCCCTCGACCCGCACGGGGTGGCCGGGGTTGCCGACCACGGTGGAGTTCGAGCGGGACGTCCTCGATCACCACCGTGTTCGCGCCGATCTTCGCCCCGTGGCCGACGGTGACCGGGCCGAGCAGCTTCGCCCCGGAGCCGATCGTGACGTCGTCCTCGACCGTCGGATGGCGCTTGCCGCGGGCGAAGCCGGTCCCGCCGAGCGTCACCCCCTGGTAGAGCGTCACCCGGTCGCCGATCTCGGCGGTCTCGCCGATCACGACCCCGGAGCCGTGATCGATGAAGAAGTCCTCGCCGATCCTGGCGGCCGGATGGATCTCGACCCCGGTGACCGCCCGGCTGGTGAACGCGATCGTCCTCGGCGCCAGCGGGATCCCGGCCTCGTACAGCGCGTGGGCGACCCGGTGGGCGAGCAGCGCCTGCACGCCGGCCCATCCGGAGAGGATCTCGACGGTGCCGACGCCGCGCGCCGCCGGATCGCGGTCGCGGGCGGTGGCGACGTCGGAGGTGACCTCGCCGAGGACTCGGCGCAGGGTTCCCCAGCCGAGCATCAGTCGGCGACGAAGAAGGGCAGGGACATGTAGCGCTCGCCGCCGTCGCAGGCGATCGTGACGATCCGCTTGCCGGCCATCTCGGGCCGGGCGGCGACCTCGAACGCGGCGTGGAAGGCCGCCCCCGCCGAGATCCCGATCAACAGGCCGGCGCTCTGGGCGGCGTGGTGGGCGGCGGCGAGGGCGTCCTCGTCGTCGACCGCGATCACCTCGTCGATCACCGAGCGGTCGAGGACCTCGGGGACGAAGCCCGCGCCGATCCCCTGGATCTTGTGCGGCCCGGGCACGCCGCCGGAGAGAACCGGGGAGGCGGCCGGCTCGACCGCGAACGCCTGGAAGCCCGGGACTCGCTCCTTGAGCACCTGGCCGACGCCGGTGATCGTGCCCCCGGTGCCGACGCCGCAGACGAGCGCGGCGACCTCGCCGTCGGTGTCGCGCCAGATCTCCTCGGCGGTCGTGCGCCGGTGGATCTCCGGATTGGCCGGGTTCGAGAACTGCTGCGGCATGAACGCTCCGCGATCGACCGCGATCCGCTCGGCGAGCGCGATCGCCTCACCCATCCCGCCGAGCGACGGGGTCTCGTGCACCTCGGCGCCGTAGGCCCGCAGGAGCTTGGTCCGCTCGCGACTCATCCCCTCCGGGCAGCGTGAGCACGAGCTGGTAGCCGCTGGCCGCGCAGACCAGGGCCAGCGCGATCCCGGTGTTGCCGCTGGTCGGCTCGACCACCACCCCGCCCGGCGACAGCGCCCCGGCCCGCTCGGCGGCGTCGATCATCGCCACGCCGATGCGGTCCTTGACCGAGCCTCCCGGGTTCAGGTACTCGAGCTTGGCGACGACCTCGCCGCCCTCGTCGCGTCGGCCGAGGCTGACCAGCGGGGTCTCGCCGATCACCGCCGCCGCGCTCGCCGCGATCGCCGCGGCGGGCTTCAGATTGCTCGCCATGGAGCCAAGGTAGCGTTGCCGGGGCCTGATCGCGATGCGAGACGCTCGGAGAACACCAAGAGCTGCAGCGGCCGCGCTCGCGCTGACAGTGGCGCTGGCCGGCTGCGGCGCCGACGAGAGGCCGCCGCCGGCATCGACGAGCGGCGCCCCTGCCGCGGCCCAGAGCCCGCTCCGCGAGCGCTTCGATCGCCTGGTCTCGGGTCTGCTCTCCGAGCGGGGGCTCGAGCAGGGGGTGATCGGATGCGCGCTCGGCGAGCTTGCCGAGACGGTCGACGACGAGCAGATCGAGGCCGCGACCGCCCGCATCCGCAAGGCGGAGGCGGTTCCGCCGGAGATCGCCGCCGCCGCCGCGGCGGCCGGCGAGGCCTGCGCCGGCGGGTAGGCGAATCGCAACCAGCCTCGGCCCCCTGCGCCGGCAGGCTCGAGGGTTCAGACTGGGCGGGGTGGAAGCGTCCTCCGGAGCCGCCGACATCGATCGCGGCCAGCTGCTCTCGGCGGTGCTCGAGAGCATCCCCTCGACCTCGGTCATCGTCTTCGACTCCGACCTGCGGGTCGTCCTCGCCACCGGCCGGGCCCTGATCGAGAGCGGCTACTCGGGAAGCGCTCCGGCGGAGGGACAGCTGCTCGCCGAGATCCTGCCGTCGCCGATCTACGACGGTCTCGAGCCCTACCTGCTGGCGGCGCTCGCGGGCGTCCGCCGAAGCGCCGAGTACACCTCCGTCGCCGGCAACCGCGAGTACTGGCTGAGCACCGCGACGCTGCGTGGCGAGGGCGGCGAGCCGGTCGCCGGGATCGCGATCATGGTCGACGTCACCGACCGGGTCAAGGCGCGACGCGACCGCAACAAGTTCCAGGCGCAGCTCGTTCAGACCCAGCGCCTCGAGGCGATCGGCAAGCTCGCCGGCGGGGTCGCGCACGACTTCAACAACATGCTCGCGGTGGTCCTCAACTGCGCCGATTTCGTCGCCGAGGCGCTCCCCGACGAGAGCCCGGCGACCGAGGACGTGGTCGAGATCCAGCGCGCCGTCGAGCGCGGCACCGCGCTCACCCGGCAACTCCTCCTGCTCAGCGACCGCGAGCTCGCCTCGCCGACACCGGTCGATCTGAACTCGGTGCTGGCCCACATGGAGAAGCTCCTGCGTCGGACCCTGGGGGCGGAGGTCGAGCTGCGGGTCGATCCGCTTCCCGGGCTCTGGCAGGTCGTGGTCGACAGCACCCAGATCGAGCAGGTGCTGCTCGGGATGGCGCTGAACGCCGCCGACGCGATGCCCCAGGGCGGCCGGCTGACGATCGCGACCGAGAACCTGATCCTCAATCGCGACTTCGAGCTCGCCCACGCCCCGGTCGCCCCCGGCCCCTGGGTGCTGCTCTCGGTCTCCGACACCGGCACCGGGATCGAGCCCGGGAACCTCGGCCGGATCTTCGACCCCTTCTTCTCCACCAAGCCGCGCAGCGGCGGCAGCGGCCTCGGGCTCGCCGCCGCACACGGGGTGGTCAGCAAGGCCCGCGGCCACATCGCGGTGCGGTCGGAGCCCGGCGAGGGCGCCACCTTCAACGTCTATCTGCCCGCGCTCGTTGTCAGCGAGGAGGACGAGGACGAGCACGGCAAGGGCGGAGGCGAGGCCTTCCGGGTGAGTGGGCGCGCGATCCTCGTCGCCGAGGACGACCCCGCCCTGCGACGGATGGTCGTGCGGACGCTCGAGCGCGCCGGCTGCCTGGTCACCGCCGCCGAGGACGGCCAGGCGGCGCTCGAGCTGCTGACGCCGGATCGCAAGATCGACCTCCTGCTCGCCGACGTGATCATGCCCCGCCTCTCGGGCCCGGAACTGGCGGAGCGGGCGACGATCCTGCGCCCCGAGCTGCCGGTGCTGTTCATGTCCGGCTACGCCGAGGACTTCATCTCCGAGCGCGACCTGCTCTCGGGCGACGTCGAGCTGCTGAAGAAGCCGTTCGCGGCCTCCGAGCTGATCGAGACGATCAGCCGCTCGATGGCCAGGGCTCAATCGGAGTGAGCGATCGCCGGCGAGGGCCGATTCCGCGATCGCCCGGCCTAGGCTTGCCCCGATGAGCGAGACGGCGGAGCGCACACCGCTGGCGAGAGTGCTCGTCGCCGACGACGACGCGGACATCCTCGGCCTCGTCCGCCGCCGGCTCGAGCGCCGCGGCTACGTGGTGATCACTGCGAGCGACGGCCACACCGCCCTCGAGCTCTCGATCGCCGAGCGTCCCGACGCGGTGATTCTCGACGGCGTCATGCCCGGCCTCGAGGGCCACGAGGTGTGCGCTGCAATGCGGGCGCGCGAGGAGACGGCGGCGATCCCGGTGATCGTGCTGACCGCGAAGGCCGCCGAGATCGATGAGCGACGGGCGCTCAGCGCCGGCGCGAGCGCCTACATGCTCAAGCCGTTCGCGATCGAGGATCTCGACCGCACCCTGCGCGAGCTGCTCGAGCTCCCGCCCTCGAAGCGCTAGGGACCGCTCCGCGGCGGAGCCGAGTCGATCAGCACCCTGCGCTCGCCCTCGCCGAGCATCGTGTGGCTCGTCGCCGGCGGCTCGATGTACTGCCGGTCGGCGACCAGCGTCCGCAGCGTCTCGAGCATGATCGTCAGGTCGAGCGACAGGGTCATGTTCTTGACGTAGTAGAGGTCGTTGCAGAGCTTGAACGCGGTGCCCTCGAGCGTGCCCGCATAGCCGACCCGGACCTGGGCCCAGCCGGTCAGGCCCGGCTTGACGACGTGGCGCTGGTTGTAGAAGGGCAGCTGCTCGGAGAGCCTCTCGACGTAGCTGCGCTGCTCCGGTCGCGGGCCGACGAAGCTCATCTCGCCACGGATGATGTTCCACAGCTGGGGCGCCTCGTCGAGGTGCGTCTTTCGCAGCAGCGCGCCGACCCGCGTGATCCGATCGTCGTCGCCGGTGGTCCAGGTGGAGGCCCGGCCGGGATCGTGGCTCATCGTGCGCAGCTTGTGGATCGTGAAGGTTCCCCCGCCCTCGCCCACCCGCTCCTGGCTGAACAGCGCCGGGCCCCCGTCGCGGCGGATCGCGATCGCCGCGATGGCCAGGAACGGCGCGAGCAGGACCAGCAGCGAGACCGCGATCGCGAGGTCGAGCCCTCGCTTGACGAGCTTGGTCAGCGGCCGGTAGTGGCGACCGGCGAGGCTCGCGAACCAGGCGTAGTCGATCTCCGCCAGCGGCACCGAGCCGAAGCGGTGCTCGTGGAACTCGTGCAGCTCGAGCAGCTGGACCGGGCGCGCGACGACGACCTCGTAGAGAAGGCGGTCGACCTCCTCGCGGGGGAACTCGCGGGTGACGACGAGCACCTCGATCCCGCGCTCGTCGAGGCCGCGGCCGATCTGCGAGAGCGCGACCACGTAGGGCGCCTTGACGGCCTCGACCGGATCGAGGTCCCATTCGTCGGGAACGATCGTGGCGACGACGGAGAACCCCTCGCCGCCCGAGCTGGAGAGCTCCTCGCCGAGCCGGATCGCCTCGCGCGGCGAGCCGATCACGCCGACGCGGATCCGCGTCAGCGGTGTCACCCATCGCGTCCCGAGGACCAGGATCGCGAGGCCGGCGAGCGCGGCGCCGAGGATCGCCGGCATCGAGACGGGCTCGGCGAGCACCTCGAGCGCGAGGATCGCGAGGACGCTTCCGAGCAGCGGCAGGGTCAGGTAGGAGAGGGTTCCCGCCATCGGCAACAGCCATCGCCAGCGACCCGCTCGGGCGCTGTACCAGCCGGCAACCAGGTAGGCGCCGATGACGATCGTGCCGACCGCGTCACCGCCGTCGGTGAGAGCGCCGGCGACGAATCCCGCCGCGAGCGCCGCGGCAAGTTGCGGCAGGAACGTCGCGGCCCGGCGCAGGTCGACGCCCACGCCTCCGATACCGAACTCAAACCCCATCCGACTCCTTCGGCGGTCGAGCGCCCGGTCGGGCGCCCAGATTTTGATCGACCGATTGTAGGGCCGCCCTTAGCGGCGGTTCCTCCGGCGGCGGCCCACGGGGCGGATATCGTCCCGGTCGTGAACGCCCCTCGGCACGCCGGAAGAACGGTAGTCGTCGCCGACGACGACGAGCAGACCCTGCGCATGCTCGTCCGGATCCTCGAGCTCGGCGGCTACGGACGGGTCGTCTCGACCGTCGAGTCCGGCGAGGTGATGCGGATCTGCGCGGAGGAGAAGCCGGACCTGGTGCTGCTCGACCTCACCATGCCGCCGCCGACCGGCTTCGACCTGCTCACCGAGCTTCGCGGCGGGGCGATCGAGCCGATCCCGGCGATCGTCGTGATCAGCGGACACGAGCATCCGGCGATCGAGCGCCAGGCGCTCGAGCTGGGCGCCAGCGCGATGCTCGCGAAGACCACGCCCCGCGCCGAGATCCTCGAGCGGCTCGACGACATCCTCCTCGGCGGCACCGAGCTCGGCTGAGCCGCGGCCTCCGAGCGGCGCAAACTAGATGTGGTACATGCCGGCGCCGGCCTCCTCGGCCTCGCGCCTGGCGATGTCGGCGATCGTCGTCCTGCTGAACACGTCACGCATCGACTCGACCCCCTCCTTCCAGATCCCGCCGGCCTCGCGGGCCTCCTCGCCGACCTTGCCATCGAGCGACTGGACCACCTCGAGCACGGTGATCTCCTCCGGCGGCCGGGCGAGCGTGTAGCCACCCTTCACCCCGCGCTGGCTGAGCAGGAGGCCGTCGCGGCGAAGGGTCGAGAACAGCTGCTCGAGAAACTGCACCGGCATCTGGCGGCGCTCGGCGATCTGGGCGATCGGCACCGGCCGGTCGCCGGAGACGGCAAGCTCGGCGAGCGCGACGACGGCGTAGCGAGATTTCGAGGTGACGGAGATCACGAGCTTGCCCGACTAGTTTCTAACGGATCGCCGAAAAGGAAAAGCCCGCTCCTAGCGTTGGGCGCTGCGACCCGATGACAGTGGCGCGGCTAGTATCGACGAGGCGGCGGCGAAAGCCGGCGCGCCGGTCGCGTCCCGAGGAGAAAGCGAAGACCCGCGGAGCCTCCCGGCCTCGCGGAACTGGGTATGGAGCAAGAGGAACGACGCTGCCTCGTCATCGACGCGCACCCCACCGTCCGGCTCGGCGTGCGGCGTCTGCTCGGCCAGCGATATGAGGTCGAGGAGGCCGTCGATGGCCGCCAGGCGCTGGCGCTGATGACGTCGGTGGGCGAGTTCGATGTCGCGATCGTCGAGCTCGCCGCCCGCCCCGCCGGGTCGCGGATGACCGGCGTGAAGGCGATCCGGGCGCTTCGAAAGGCGAAGCCCGGGCTCGGAATCGTCGCCCACGGCGCCCGGCTGGAGCGCCACGCCGCGACCGAGGCGATCGAGGCCGGCGCGACCGCCTACGTCGTCAAGAGCTCGCCCTCCGAGGCGCTCGAGAGGGCCGTCGAAGCGGCCGCCGAGTCCGAGCGATTCCTCGATCCCGCGATGCGAAAGCGCGCCAACGGCGGTCCGGCGCTGACTCGCCGCCAGCGCGAGACCCTGCAGCAGTACGCCGACGGGCGCTCGACCGAGGAGGTCGCCGAGCAGCTCGGGGTGACGACCGAGACGGTCCGCACGCACATCAAGGCCGCGCTCGCGCGCCTCGACGCCCGCGACCGAGCGCACGCGGTGGCGATCGGGATGCGCTCGTCGTTGATCGAGTAGCTAGATCCAGCCGCGATCGCGGGCCATCAGGACCGCCTGCGCGCGATCCACGGCGCCGATCTTGCGGTAGACGTTGTGAAGGTGGGTGCGAACGGTGCTCACGGAGAGCGAGAGCTGCTGGGCGATCTGCTTGTAGACCTTGCCCTCGGCGAGGCCTCGGAGCGCCTCGATCTCGCGGCTCGAGAGCGGGCACGGCTCGCTCAGGCGGCGTCGCGGCTCTCCCCCATGCGGGTACTCGTAAACGAGCGAGCCGAGCGCGGCGGAGTCGATCCCGAGCGCGGCGGCCACCTCGCGCATCGCCTCGGGCGAGACCGCCCGGCCGGCGCCGTGGTGCACGATCATGTCGGCGAGCCTGATCGCCGCCGCGTGACCGGTCGCGTCAGGGGCGTGATGGCGCTCGACCGCGGTCGCGATGGGCGCCGCCAGGCCCCATCGCCGGATCAGCACCGCGCCGACCAGGGCGTGGTCGATTCCGAGCTCTCGGCGTTCGGCACGGACCAGCTCCTCGGGGGTCTCGGAGCCCTCTCCGAGCACCCTCTGCCCGTAGAGCTCGAGCATCACCAGCCGTCCCACGTCGTGAAGCAGCGCCGCAACCGCGAGCTCGTCGCGCTGACCGAGGCGGGCGAGCTCGCCTACCCGTTCGCCGGCGCTGCGGACCGCGACCGCGTGGCGGCGGAAGCACTCGTAGCGGTCGCTGAGCGCGCCCGGGTGCGCGAGGACGTCGTAGGTGGGGAGCTCGGCGGCGAGCGAGCGCACCCGCTCGACCTCGAGCGACTCGACCGCCTCGCGCACGCCGGCGACCCGCCCCGGGGGGCCGCTGCCGTTGTTGGCCGCGCGCATCACGACGATCGCCAGCGAGGTGTCCGTCTCGACCGTCTCGGCGACCTCGGCCGGTGACGCGGCTTCACGCTCGCAGATCGAGAGCAGGCGGCGATGCGCTTCGGCGAGCGCCGGAAGCCGGCCGACCGCGTCGAAGGCGGCCGCGAGCCGGCGCCCTCCGGCGCCCCCGCGCGACTCCCTCGCAGGAGCCCGTCGGCTGTCGTCGCTCATTGTCTCGATCCCATCCATCGCAGGGCGCTGATCGGAGGCATCCCCCCGTGCCTCCATCGGCATCACGCCCTGGGTGGTTTAGCCGCGGACGCTGAGCGTCGCCCGCCTCGAGCGCGGATCAGTCGCGAGCGATGCGCGCAAGCGCCGCCTCGAGGCGCTCGAGCGTGGGCGCGCGGCCGAGGGCGGCGAGCGTGTCGAAGATCCCGGGCGAGACGGTCGTCCCGGTGATCGCGACCCGGATCGGCTGGTAGAGGTCGCGGGCCTTGATCTCGAGGCGATCGACGAGCGGCCCGAGCGCCGCCTCGAGGGCTTCGGCATCGAAGCTCCGCTCTTCGACGCCCGCGATCGCCTCGAGCGCCGCCTCCAGCCGCGGTGCGGCCGGCGGGCCCATCCACTTCGCCCAGGCCGCCTCGTCGCCGATCGGAGGCTCGAAGAGAAAGCGGATCAGGGGCCACACCTCACCGAGAGTCTGCGCCTTCTCCTGGGCGATCTCGCACCCGCGAGCGAGCCGGTCGCGATCCTCCGCCGCCGCCTCGTGCCCGTTGCGGGCAAGCTCGCCGGCGACCGCCTCGACATAGCCCTCCAGCGGAAGCTCGCGCATGAAGCGGCCGTTCAGCCAGCGCAGCTTCTTCTCGTCGAAGATCGCCGCGGCTCGGCCGACGCGCTCGATCGCGAAGCGCTCGACGAGCTCCTCGGTGGACAGGATCGTCGTGTCGTCGTCGGTCCCCCAGCCCAGCAGCGCCAGGTAGTTGCGAACCGCCGCCGGCAGGTAGCCGCGCGTCGCGCAGCTCCTGGACCGAGGCCGCGCCGTGGCGCTTCGAGAGCTTCTTGCCGTCGGGTCCGTGGAGCAGCGGCAGGTGCGCGTAGCGCGGCGGCTCGAGCCCCGAGCGCCTCGAGCACGAGGAGCTGCTTCGGGGTGTTCGAGAGGTGGTCGTCGCCGCGGACGACATCGGTGATCCCCATCTCGGCGTCGTCGACCGCGACGGCGAAGTTGTAGAGCGGCGTGCCGTCGCCTCGAGCGATCACGAAGTCGTCGGTGAGGCGGTTCTCGAACGCGCACCTCGCCCGCGAATCAGGTCGTCGACGACCGTCTCGCCGGCGTCGGGGACGCGCAGGCGGATCGCCGCGCCCGGCTCGTCGGCGCGGCTCGCCGCGGTAGCCGCGATTTCCGTTCGCCTCCTTCCAGGCCCTGACGTCGTCTCCGGTCGAGCGGGTCCGGGTAGGCCCGGCCGCCGGACCGACCAGCTCGTCGATCCGCGCGCGCGTGGCGTTCGCGGCGCTCGGCCTGGCTCAGCGGCCCCTCGTCCCAGTCGAGGCCGAGCCATCGAGCGCGTCGAGGATCTGCGCCACGTTCTCGGGGGTCGAGCGCTCGCGATCGGTGTCCTCGATCCGGAGCACGAGGGAGCCACCGCTGCGGCGCGCGATCAGCCAGTTGTACAGCGCCGTCCGCGCTCCGCCGATGTGCAGCGCGCCGGTCGGCGAGGGAGCGAAACGGACTCGTGTCGGCTCTGTGTTCATCCCGCGATTGAGGAGGGTTCCAGGTATCCGCGTCTCGCGCGCGCCCGAGTGTCGATCGCTCGGCAGCATCTAGAGTGCCCGCGGGTGCTGATCGGAGCCCATGTTTCCACCGCCGGCGGGCTGAGCAAGGCCGTCGAGCGAGGCGTCGAGCGCGCCTGCGAGGCGATCCAGATCTTCAACCAGAGCCCGCGAATGTGGCGTCCGACCAACTATTCGGAGGAGGACCTGGCGGCGTTTCGGACCGCGATCGCCGGCTCGGGCATCGGATCGGTCGTCATCCACGCCGTCTACCTGATCAACTGCGCCAGCCGGGAGCGCCAGATGCGAGAGCAGTCGCTCGATCGCCTCGCTCACCCAGGCGCTTGCGGATCGGTGACGGGATCGGCGCCGACGGCGTCGTCCTTCACCCCGGAGCGCGCAAGGGCGAGCCGCACCGAGCCTCGATGAAGCGGGCCGCGAAGGCGATCGCCGGGGCCCTCGCCGAATCCGACGGCTGCCCGGTCCTGCTCGAGAACACCGCCGGGACCCAGGGCCCGCTCGGCCGCGACTTCGACGAGCTGGCCGAGCTGATCGAGCTGCTGGAGGGCGACGCGCGCGTCGGCGTCTGCCTCGACTCCTGTCATCTGCTCGCCTCCGGATACGACATCCGCGATGCGGCGGGGCTCGCGGACGTGCTCGGCGATTTCGAGTCGATCGTCGGCCTCGGGCGGCTTCGCTGCCTGCACGTCAACGACTCGAGGATCCCGCTCGGCGGCAACCGCGACCGCCACGCGAACCTGGGCGACGGCGAGCTGGGCGAGAGAGGGATCGCGGCGTTTCTCTCCGAGCCGCGCTTCGACGAGCTGCCGGCCCTGCTGGAGACGCCGGGGCCGGAGGGGCAAGGCACCGACGCCGCCGAGATCAAGCTGGCGAGGTCGCTGCGGCGCAAGGGCCTCGCCGCCCGCAAGCGGGCGGCGAGGTAAGCGGTGCGCGTCCCGGGGTCCCCTCTTCAGGAGAGCCCGTCGGTCTCGCTAGGAGAGCCCGTCGGTCGGCTCGCGCGAGACCGCTCGCTGAAGCGCCAGGCCGAGACCTGTGACGGCCAAGGCGACCGCCGCCATCGCGATCACGTCGAAGCCGGTGAACGGAAGGGGCCCGACGCGTCCGCCGAGACCGGTGTCCGTGTCGTTGGCCTTGGTCTCGGTGTCCGGACCGTTCGGCGGCGTCGAGCCCGAGTTGAGCTGGGTGAGCGTGTCGTCGTACTGACTGCTGGTCGGATCGACCTGCTGCGCTCCGGCGAGGGCGGGTGCGACAACCGACGCGCAGATGGCGACGAGCAGAACCGAGGCGATCTTCGTCTTCGTCGAGTTGGTGAGTCGCAAGGGAGCGGGCTCCTTCAATCGCGGAAATGGGACAACGTGATCGCCAACCTAATCACCCTCGGTGAGATGAACGTGAGCGGCGGATGAGAATGCCTCTTATCCTCGTCGCCGCCTGATCGCGCTCTTATCGCTATCTCATCGTGCTCTCATCGCCATCTCATGCGGATCGGTGACGCTGGAGCGCAATGGGAGACTCGCAGCGCAGCTCGCCGCGATGACCAGGCGAAACGCAGCCATCGCCATGCAGGCGATCGTCGTCGGCGCGCTCGTCGTGATCGTCTACCTGACCCTGCTGAAGCCCGAGGAGAGCCGCCCCCTGTTCGGCGTCGACTCCGACCAGGACTCCCCGTTGCTGGCCACACCGCCCCTCGTCGATGCCGAGCCGGGCCGGCGCGAGAGTCGCCCGGCGGAGCCCGGCGGCGGCGCGAGCGCGCCCGTGAGCGGATCCGGCCCGGCGCCCACGCAGACCCCGAGTGGGACGGTCTCCCCCGCCGCCCCCGGGCCGGCCGGAGATGAGGACCCGGAGAGCTCCCCCGGCGTCGAGCAGTACGCCGACACCGTGACGCGGTTGATGACCCGCCTCTACGAGGAAGGTTGAAGCCCCTGCGGCGAGAGGCGGAGGCGGGCGGGCGATCGGCTCCGGCCGCGTTAGATTGACCGTGTGCTGACCGAGTCCCGGCCGAAAGCCGAGGAGGGTGCGCCCCGCCAGGAGGAGGCCGTTCGCCGCACGCTTCTCCCCGGAGTGCGCACGAGGGTGCTGGTCTCATTCCTCTCGCTGCTGATCATCTCCACCGCGGCCTCCCTCTTCGTGCTCCGTGAGGTGTTGCTCTCGCGGATCGGCGACCAGGTCGAGGAGCGGCTGACCCGCGTCGTCGAGCCGCTTCGGGATCTCTCCACCGAGGACCGCTCGGCCGAGGATCTGCTCGACGCCTTCCTCGCAGAGACCGCGCCGCCCATCGACGGCGCCTTCATCGCCTACCTCGACGGCAAGCCGCTGGAGTCGGCTGTCGGCGACCAACGCAATCAGGCGATCGTCGACCAGTTCGGGTCGCTGGCGCGAATCGGTGAGCCGCGAAGCGGCGAGCAGGAGACCTCGCTCGGGGCGACGCGCTACGTCGCGATCCCGGTCGGCGGGAACGAGGCCGTGCTGATCGCCACGGCGCTGACGACCGCCGAGCGCGACCAGGTGGAGAACGCTGTGCGAATCGCGATCGGCGTCTCGCTCGTCGTCCTCCTGCTCGCCTCGCTGTTCATCTGGCTCGCGGCCGGGAGGGCGATCGCCCCGCTGCAGGCGCTCTCGAGAACGGCGAGGGCGATCAGCGAGACCGACCTCTCCGGGAGGATCCCGGTGCGAGGCGGCGACGAGATCGCCGAGCTCGGCAGGACGTTCAACGGGATGCTCGACCGGCTGGAGATCGCCTTCGCGGGCCAGAAGGACTTCCTCACCGACGTCAGCCACGAGCTGCGCACGCCGATCACCGTGATCCGCGGCTACCTCGAGACCCTCGGCGACTCGCCCGCCGAGCGCGAGGAGGCGATCGCCGTGATCCAGGGGGAGCTCGATCGAATGAGCCGCTACGTCGACGACCTGCTGCTGCTCACGAAGGCGCCGCGTCCCGACTTCCTGCGCCTCAGCCCGATCGACCTCGACCTGTTCGCCCATGACCTGTTCGCCAAGGCCCGGAACCTCGGCGATCGCGACTGGCGCCTCGACGGCACCGGGGTGGGCATCGTCATGGCCGATCCCCACCGGCTCACCCAGGCGCTGATGAACCTGGCCGAGAACGCGGTCCGCCATACGAACGAGAACGACGCGATCTGGATCGGCAGCTCGCTGATCGGAGGCCGGGCGAGGCTCTGGGTCCGCGACGAGGGGCCGGGGGTCGATCCCTCCGAACAGGAGCGGATCTTCGAGCGTTTCGTCCGCGCCCCGCAGGCCGCCGAGCCGACGGACGGCTCCGGCCTGGGCCTCGGCCTCTCGATCGTCAACGCGATCGCCGAGGCGCACGGCGGGTCGGTCGAGCTGGACACCCGCCCGGGGATGGGCTCGACCTTCACGGTCGTGATCCCCGCTACGCAGTGAGCGTGCCGAGATGAGCCGGATCCTGATCGCCGAGGACGAGGCGCGCCTCGCCACGTTCCTCGAGAAGGGCCTGCGCGCGAGCGGCTTCACGACGACCGTCGTCGGCGACGGCGTCAGCGCGGCGGCCCTCGCTCGCGATGGCGAGTTCGACCTGATGATCCTCGATCTCGGGCTCCCCGGCAAGGACGGGCTCGAGGTCCTCCGGGAGCTGCGCCGAGAGGGCGAGCGCCTGCCGGTGATCGTGCTCACCGCGCGCAGCGATCCGCACGACCGCGTCGCCGGGCTCGAGGGCGGCGCCGACGACTACCTCGGCAAGCCGTTCCACTTCGAGGAGCTCGTCGCCCGGGTGCGCGTGCAGCTGCGCGAGGATGGATCGAGGACGGATGAGACTCAGCTTCGCGCCGGCCCGGTCACGCTCGATCTGCGCACCCGCTGGGCGACCGTGCGCGACGAGACGATCGAGCTCAGCGCGCGCGAGTTCGACCTGCTGCGGACGTTTCTCGAGCATCAGGATCAGGTGCTGAGCCGCGAACAGCTGCTCGCGCGGGTCTGGGGCTACGACTACGACCCCGGCTCGAACGTGGTCGACGTCTACGTCGGCTACCTGCGCAAGAAGATCGGCTCGAGCCGCTTCGAGACGATCCGCGGCGTCGGCTACCGCTTCACCGCGGGATGAGCCGCCGGGCCCCGGACGGCGCCGGCCGGCGTCAGTCGAGGGTCTTGCGCAGGTCGAAGGCGCGGATCGCCTCGGGCCCCTCGTCGGTGCAGTCGAAGAAGCGCGGGTTGACGCAGGCGTAGGCGCGGCCGGCCCCCTCGAAGCAGGGCTCGACCGAGAACTGGCACTGCGGCATCGGCTCGCCGGTCATCTTGATCCCGCCGTAGCCGCCGCTCGCCTCGGCGAGGTCGAACATGTCGAGGTCGATCTCGGCCCGGAACACCTTGCGCAGGCACCCCATGTAGCGACCTCCACTGAGCTGGTCCTCGTAGCTGTAGAGGAACCTGCAGCCGAGCTCGATGCAGCCGCGGGGCTCGATCAGCTTGTCGCAGAAGGTGCGACAGCGCCGACACTCGCCGAGCTCCTTGCTTCTCTGGCTTACGGCCACGAGCGAATATTACGCTTGGCGAACGGTGGTCAGCGTGACCATCCGGTTCAAGCCGCGAGCGCGGCGGAGCCGAGCAGCTCGTCGAGCTCGGCGCGCAGGGCCGGGGTCGCTGCGACCCTGAACTCGTCGCCGAAGCGCAGCCGGCGAATGCCCTCGCGGGTACGCATCTCGAGCAGGACCTCGGCGCCGCCCGGATGGGTCTCGAAGATCGCCTTGAGCTCGTCGATAAGGCGGGCGCCCGCCCGAGCCGCGTCGACCTTGAGCAGGATCGATCCCGGATCGGCCGCGGCCGCGGCCTTCGCCTTCGCCCGCGCGATCTCGACCTCGTCGGGCTCGAAGCGCTGCGCGTCCTCGACGACCAGGCTGGTCTGGTCACGGCCCTTGTGGTCCACCCGGCCGCGGATGGTCACCACCTTGTCGACCTCGATCGCGGCCGCCGCCTCGCCTGCGGCGTCGCGGACGAACAGCTCGATCTGCGCCTCGAGGTCGTCGAGCTTCGCGAACATCACGTAGCCGCCGCTGCGGGTGCGGACCTTCTTCGCCTCGGCGACGATCCCCCCGACCGTGACCCACGCCCCGTCGGCCATCCCGTCGAGGTCCGCCAGCGGTCGCTCGACCCTGGCCCGCAGCGCCTCGCGGACCTCCGTCAACGGGTGCGAGGAGAGGAAGGTGCCGAGCACCTCCTTCTCGAGGCGCAGCAGCTCGCCCTGCTCGAACTCGCCCTCGGGCACCAGCTGATGGCGCGGCGGAGCGAGTCCGCCGCCTCCCGCGCCCGCTGCCCCATCGGCATCGCCGAAGTCGAAGATCGAGCCCTGGCCGCGGCGCGAGTCCTCCTGCGCCTTCTGGCCCGAGCTCTGGGCCTGGGGCAGGATCTCGAGCATGCCGCGTCGCCTTGCGCCGGTCGAATCGAGCGCGCCGCACTTGACCAGGCACTCGATCGCGCGCTTGTTGACCGCCTGGCAATCGACCCGCTCGCAGAAGTCCCAGATCGACTCGAACGTCGCCGCCGGAGGCCCGGGCCCTGATGATCGCCTCCACCGCGGCATGGCCGACGTTCTTGACCGCGTCGAGCCCGAAGCGGATCGACTTCCCGGAGACGACGAACCCGTGGTCGGAGGAGTTCACGTCGGGAGGCAGCACGTCGATGCCCATCGCCTCGCACTTGTTGACGAAGAACGGCACCTTGTCCTTGGTCGACATCACCGAGGAGATCACCGCGGCCATGTACTCGGCGGGGTAGTTCGCCTTCAGATAGGCGGTCCGGTAGGCGATCAGCGCGTAGCACGCGGCGTGGCTCTTGTTGAACGAGTAATCGGCGGCGGCCGTCATCAGCGACCAGAGGTCCTTGGCAACCCTCGGGGAGGTGCCCGAGGCCGCGCATCCGTCGGTGAACTTGCCCTCCATGGTCGCCATCAGGTCGCGCTTCTTCTTGCCGATCGCCTTGCGCAGGTCGTCGGCCTCGGCGCCGCTGAAGCCCGCCATCTGCTTTGAGATCTCCATCAGCTGCTCCTGGTAGATGCAGCAGCCGTAGGTCGCCTCCGTGATCGAGCGCAGCCGCTCGTCGGGGAACTTGACCGAGCTGGGGTCGCGCTTGCCGCGGGCGTAATCGTCGATGTAGCGCATCGCTCCCGGCCGGTAGAGCGAGACCAGCGCGACGATGTCGTCGAACTCCGTCGGCTTGACCTTGCGCAGCGCCTCGCGCATCCCCTCCGACTCGAGCTGGAAGACGCCGACGGAATCGCCGCCGCTGAGCATCTCGAACGTCTTGCGGTCGTCCATCGGGATCCGCTCGATGTCGACCTCGTGCTCGCGCGAGCGCCGGATGATCTCGATCGCATCCTCGATCACGTCGAGGTTCCGCAGCCCGAGGAAGTCCATCTTCAGCAGGCCGATCTCCTCGATCGGGCCCATCGAGTACTGGGTGACGATCTTGTAGCGGCGCTCCGGCTTGCCGCCGGATCCGTTCGCCGCAGCGGCGCCGGCGCCGCGATCCTCGGCCAGCTGCAGGGGGACGATCTCGTCGAGCGGCCGGTCTGCGATCACCACCGCGGCGGCGTGGATCGAGTTGTTGCGCACGATCCCCTCGAGCCCCTGGGCGACGTCGACGATCCGGCGCACGTCGGGGTCCTTGTCGTAGGCCTTGCGGAGATCCTGGTTCGGCTTCAGGCATTCCTCGAAGCTGGGGCTTCGCCCCATGATCGGCTCCGGGATCAGCTTCGCGGCCCGGTCGCCGGTCCCGTAGTCGTAGCCGAGCACCCGGGCGGCGTCGCGGGTCGCGGCGCGCGGGGCCATCTTGCCGAAGGTGATGATCTGGGCGACGGCCTCGCGACCGTACTTGTCCTGAACGTAGTCGGATCACCTTCTCGCGACCGCGGACCGAGAAGTCGATGTCGATGTCGGGCATCGACTTGCGGGCCGGGTTGAGGAAGCGCTCGAACAGCAGGTCGTTGGCGATCGGGTCGAGATCGGTGATGTTGAGCGAGTAGGCGATGATCGAGCCGGCGGCCGAGCCGCGCCCCGGCCCGACCGCGATGCCGCTCTCCTTGGAGAAGCGGACGAAGTCCCAGACGATCAGGAAGTACGACTCGAAGCCCATCTCGGCGATCACCCCGAGCTCGAAGTCGGCCCGCTCGCGCGCCTCGGCCGGAACCGGGTCGCCGTAGCGCCGGCGCAGGCCCTCGTCGACGAGCCGCCGCAGCATCACGCCCGGCTCCTCGCCGTCCGGCGTCGGGAAGCGCGGCAGCAGCAACTTGCCGAGCTCGATCTCGACCGTCGCAGCGCTCGGCGATCTCGAGCGTCGTCTCGACCGAGCCCGGATGGGCGGCGAACGAGTCGCGCATCTCCTCGGCGCTCTTCAGGAAGAACTCGTTGGTGTCGAAGGTCAGCTTCGGGTTCTCGAGCGTCGACTTCGTCTGCACGCAGAGCAGCGCCGCGTGGTTCTGATAGTCCTCGCGGTGCAGGTAGTGGACGTCCGCGGTCGCGACCAGCGGCCGGCCGAGCTCGCGGGCGTAGCGGGTGATTCCCTCGTTCGCCTTCGACTGCTCGGGGATCCCGTTCTCCTGGACCTCGAAGTAGAGGTCGTCCGCGCCGAAGATCTGGACGAGGTCGTCGAGGTGGCGCCTGGCGTCGTCGGGCCGTTCCTCGACCAGACGCCGGCAGAATCGCGACTGCAGGCAGCCGGTGAGCGCGATCACGCCCTCGGAGTGGCGCGCGAGCAGCTCCGCGTCGACGTTCGCCTTGCCGCGATTGAAGCCCTCGAGGATAGCCCGCCGAGGTGAGCTTTACGAGGTTGCGAAACCCGGCGTCGTCGGCGGCCAGCAGGGTGAGGTGGTTGCGCTCCACCCGGCCCTGCGCGCGGCGATCGTCGACGAAATAGGCCTCGAGGCCGAGGATCGGCTTGATCCCGTGCTCCTTGCATGCCTTGTAGTGCTCGACCGCGCCGTTCATCACCCCGTGATCGGTCAGGCCGAGCGCCGGCATGCCTAGCTCGGCCGCCCGGGCGACGAGCCCGCGATCCACCTTGTCGCCGCCCTTCTTGACGATCTTGCACGCTCCGTCGAGCAGCGAATACTCGCTGTGGACGTGCAGATGGACGACGTTCCCGCTCACCGGCCGATCATGGCAAGTCGGCCAGATGCCACCGGCGGGTGAGTTCCCAAAATGGGATCATGTCGGCCTTGATCTGGCTGCTGCGACATGGCGAGGCCGAGGGGAAGGGCGAGGACGACTCCTCGCGCCGGCTGACCGCCGACGGCGAGCGCCAGGCGCGCGCGGCCGGAGTGGCGCTGAGCCGCCTCGGAATAGCCTTCGACGCCTGTCTGACGAGCCCCAAGGCCCGCGCCCGGGAGACCGCTCGAATCGCCTGCGAGGAGCTCGACGTCCGCGTCGAGGAGACGCCGGCGCTTCGCGGCGGCGACTTCGACGCGGTCGAGCTGGCCGCGGGACGCTCCCAGGTCCTCCTCGTCGGCCACGAGCCCGATCTCTCCCGTGCCGCGCAGCTCCTCACCGGCTCCGCCGTGGAGCTCAAGAAGGGTGGGCTGCTCGCGATCGAGGGCGGCGTCCTGGTGCTCGAACTCGGGCCGGGGAAGCTGCGCGCGATCGCCGAGCGCGCCGCTCTGCCCGGCTAGCCGCTGCCGGTCTCGTCCTCGGAGACCGGCCGCAGGTGCCGGAGGGCCGCACGCGTTTGCGCGTCGCTCTCGCGCAGGCGGACGTCGGCCTCGCGCAGTCGGCCGAAGACCTCCTCGAGCTTCTCCTGCGTCTCGAGCGTGTTCGCCTGGTGCTCGAGCAGCTTCGAGACCTCGGTGGCGGTCACGGTGATCTCCCTAACCGCGCCCGCGGCCGCGCTGTGGGCCCGGGTCGAGACGGCCGCCTCGGCGGCCCGAGCGCCCTGTGCGACTCGCTCCTCGGCGGCATCGGCGGCGGCCTGGACCTCGCCCGTCGCCCTGGCGAGCTCGGCGCGAAGCGAGGCCAGCTCGCCGCGGGCCTCCGCCACCTCTCGGCGCAGCCGGTCGGCGACCTCGCGCTCGCGCTCGCGGACAGCCTCCTCGAGCCGCAGCTCGCCGCGCTCCAGCAACCCGCGCTCACCCTCGCGAACGCCCGCCGCGAGGGTGCTGCGGGCCTGCTCGGCGGAGGACTCGACGCTCTCGATGGCGGCCCGGAAGCGGCCCTCGATCGCCTCCTCGGCTCCGTCGGCGCGCTCGGCGAGCGAGCGCTGGGCGGCCTCGGCGGTCCGCTCGGCGGCCTCGAGCCGCTCGGCGATCTGCCGGTCGCTCTCCTCGGCCCGCCCGATCAGGCGCTGCTCGATCTCGCGCACCCGGCGCTCGGCCTCCTGGCCGCTGAGCTCGACCCGCTGGGCGCGCTCCTCGAGCCGGGCGGTGGCTGCGGCGGCCTGCTCGCCGACCTCCTCGCGCAGCTGGACGGCGGCCTCGCGGGCCATCTCGAAGATCCCGTCGGCATGCTCGCGCAGGCGCCGCTCGGCGGCGAGGATGCGGCGCTCGCGCTCCTCGCGGGCGAGCTTCAGCTCCTGGCGGCGCGCCTTTCGGCTCAGCGTCTTCTCGGCGAACTCGTCGATCGAGCGCTTCGCCCGCTCGGCCTCGGCGCCGAGCTCCTCGCGGCGGCTCTCGGTGATCGAACCCAGCTTCTCCTCGACCTCGTTGAGCTCGACCCCGACGCGCTCGCTGAGCTCGGCCCGAGCGGTCGAGATCTCCCCCTCGATCCGCTCGCCGAGCTCGGCGGCGGCGATCCTCACCCGCTCATCGACCCCGCGGCCGAGCTGCTCCTCGACGCGCTGCTCGATCTCGCGCACCCGGCGCTCGGCCTCCTGGCCGCTGAGCTCGACCCGCTGGGCGCGCTCCTCGAGCCGGGCGGTGGCTGCGGCGGCCTGCTCGCCGACCTCCTCGCGCAGCTGGACGGCGGCCTCGCGAACGCCCGCCGCGAGGGTGCTGCGGGCCTGCTCGGCGGAGGACTCGACGCTCTCGATGGCGGCCCGGAAGCGGCCCTCGATCGCCTCCTCGGCTCCGTCGGCGCGCTCGGCGAGCGAGCGCTGGGCGGCCTCGGCGGTCCGCTCGGCGGCCTCGAGCCGCTCGGCGATCTGCCGGTCGCTCTCCTCGGCCCGCCCGATCAGGCGCTGCTCGATCTCGCGCACCCGGCGCTCGGCCTCCTGGCCGCTGAGCTCGACCCGCTGGGCGCGCTCCTCGAGCCGGGCGGTGGCTGCGGCGGCCTGCTCGCCGACCTCCTCGCGCAGCTGGACGGCGGCCTCGCGGGCCATCTCGAAGATCCCGTCGGCATGCTCGCGCAGGCGCCGCTCGGCGGCGAGGATGCGGCGCTCGCGCTCCTCGCGGGCGAGCTTCAGCTCCTGGCGGCGCGCCTTTCGGCTCAGCGTCTTCTCGGCGAACTCGTCGATCGAGCGCTTCGCCCGCTCGGCCTCGGCGCCGAGCTCCTCGCGGCGGCTCTCGGTGATCGAACCCAGCTTCTCCTCGACCTCGTTGAGCTCGACCCCGACGCGCTCGCTGAGCTCGGCCCGAGCGGTCGAGATCTCCCCCTCGATCCGCTCGCCGAGCTCGGCGGCGGCGATCCTCACCCGCTCATCGACCCCGCGGCCGAGCTGCTCCTCGACGCGCTGCTCGATCTCGCGCACCCGGCGCTCGGCCTCCTGGCCGCTGAGCTCGACCCGCTGGGCGCGCTCCTCGAGCCGGGCGGTGGCTGCGGCGGCCTGCTCGCCGACCTCCTCGCGCAGCTGGACGGCGGCCTCGCGGGCCATCTCGAAGATCCCGTCGGCATGCTCGCGCAGGCGCCGCTCGGCGGCGAGGATGCGGCGCTCGCGCTCCTCGCGGGCGAGCTTCAGCTCCTGGCGGCGCGCCTTTCGGCTCAGCGTCTTCTCGGCGAACTCGTCGATCGAGCGCTTCGCCCGCTCGGCCTCGGCGCCGAGCTCCTCGCGGCGGCTCTCGGTGATCGAGCCCAGCTTCTCCTCGACCTCGTCGAGCTCGACCCCGACGCGCTCGCTGAGCTCGGCCCGAGCGGTCGAGATCTCCCCCTCGATCCGCTCGCCGAGCTCGGCGGCGGCGATCCTCACCCGCTCATCGACCCCGCGGCCGAGCTGCTCCTCGACGCGCTCGGCGCGCTCGGCCAGATTGCTCTCGAGCCCCTCGCCGAGCTCGTCGAGCGACGCGATCACCCGCTCGCCGAGCGTCGCCGTCGCCGCCTCGACCGAAGCGCGCAGCTCGGCGTCGAGCCGAGTCGTCGTCGCGGCGGCGTCCGCCTGAAGGCGCTCGGCCAGCTCGCGGCCAACCTCGCTCATCTGCGTGGAGATCGCGCTTCGGACCTCGTCGCGAAGCTCGCCGCGAACCCCGTCGACGCGGTTGGCCATCCGCTCGCTCGCCTTCTCGTCGAGCCGCTTCAGCCCCTTCTTCAGGTTGTCCTCGGTCCACTCGCCGGTCTTCTTGCGAAGCTTCTTGATCCCGTCGGCGATCTCGTCCTTGACCTCGTCGCGAATCGATTCGATCGCCTGTTTGCGGTGGCGGATCACGTCCGTGCGCTGCGCCTCGATGCGCGCCTCGAGACCAGCCTCGAGCTCGCGAAGCCGGTCCGACAGCGCCTCGGACACCTCGCCGCGACTCGCGCTTGCAAGCATCTCGATCCGGTTGCGGAGCTCTTCGGCGAGCTCGCCACGCTGCTCGCCGGCGGTGCGCGAGATCTCGGTCACCGCGCTCTCGATCGTCGCGCTGATCCGCTCGCGCAGCTCGGCACGGGTGGCCTGAATCTCCCCGGTGAGGCTTCCGGCCGCGAGCGCGAGCCGACGGTCGACCGATTCCGCCACCGTGCCCTGGGCCTCGGCGATCGCGGCGTCGAAGCGCTCGCTCAACTCGCCCTCGGACTCGCTCATCCGCTCGCGCAGGCTGCGGATCAGCTCGTCCTCCACCCGCCGCGAGTCACCGGCGAGGCTCGCGTCGAGCTCGCGCCGCATTCGCTCGCTGATCTGGGTCAGTGAGCGCTCGACCTCGGCGTGCATTCCCGCGGCCGTGCGCTCCAGCTCCACCGAGAGCGCCCCGCGAAGCTCCTTGGTCTCCTCGGCAAGCCGGCGGTGCAGCTCATGGCTGAGCCATTCCGAGCTCGCCTCGAGGCGCACCACCTCGCGCTCGATCCGCTCCTCGGCGATCTGCCGGGCTCCGTCGAGGATCCGGGCGGAGAGCTCACCGAGCTCGGCTTCGAGGCGCTCGGCCTCGACGCCGAGCTGGCGCATCAGACGCTCTTCGGTGCGATCGCCGGCACCGCCCGAAGGGTCGTCACCGCCGCTTTCTGCGCCTCGCTCCATCCTCGATTGCTCCTCTCGCCGGCCGGCCAGCCTGACGAGTTGCTTCCCGGCCGGACGCCGAGTTCCGCCTGCTGCAACCCGGGACCCAGCCGTTGCCCGTGGCCAGGCCCCACGGCCCGCCGCGGCGGCTCGGGGGGCGCCTCAGGCGACGATCAGACATTGCTGGAGCGCGAGCACGACCGCCTGGGCGCGGGTTCGCGCCCCGAGCTTGGCCTTCGCGTTGCGGACGTGCGTCTGCACCGTCGCCGGGGAGAGCCCGAGCTCGGCGGCGATCTGCACGTCGGTGTTGCCGTCGGCGAGCAGCCCGAGGATCTCGCACTCGCGCCGGCTCGGGCGGCGCTGCGATCTCCCGGTGGCCGCGACCGTCCGGGCCGCGGGCCGGGCCTTCAGCGGCTTGATCGTCAGCCGGTGGTGGCGCGAGGCGAGCGACTCGGCGGAGATCGTCAGCTCGATCTCCGCCCCGTCACGACTGCCGAGCCGAAACGGGCCGCCATGACCGCCGCCGTCGCGAAACGCGAGCCAGAAGTGCGTGAAGCGCTCGCGCGCGTCGCCGCTGAACTGCTCCTCCAGCGGCCTCCCGACCACCTCGGCGCGGGCGCGCTCCAGTATCCGGCAGGCGGCCTGGCTCGACTCGAGGCAGACACCCTCGTCGTCGGCGATCACGACCGCGACCCCGGCCCCCCTGATGCCTGCGGCGCCCTGTCTCTGCGCGGTGGCCACCGCCCCGGGGCTCACAGCTCGCCGCGGGCCTCGTCGCCGATCAGGAAGCGCTGATCCGGGGCGCGCAGGGCGCGGTGGGCATCGCGGAAGATCTCGAACGCGGTCTCGGTGAGGATCAGCGCGTCGGTGAACACCGAGCGGCGCTTGATGTAGAAGAGGTCGTGACAGAGCTTCCACGCCGTCCCGAGCTCGGATCCGGCATAGCCGCAGCGCAGTGCCGCCCAGCCGGCGATCCCGGGCTTGACCAGGTGGCGCCGCGTGTAGTGGGCGAACCGTCCCTCGAGCCCGGCGACGATCTCGGGCCGCTCGGGCCGAGGTCCGACCAGCGTCATCTCACCTCTGAGGACGTTCCAGAGCTGCGGCAGCTCGTCGATGTGGCTGCGCCGCAGAAGGTGGCCGACGGGGGTGATCCGCGGGTCGGCGGCCGCTGCCCACTGCGGGCCGGCCGACTCGGCGTCGACGCGCATCGTGCGCAGCTTGATCATCTCGAAGCGCTCTCCGAACTCCCCGAGGCGCCGCTGGCGGTAGAGCACAGGCCCACCGTCGGAGAGCTTCACCGCGAGCGCGGCCAGCGCGACCACAGGAGCGAAGAAGAGCGCGATCAGGGTCCCGAGGCAGAGGTCGAAGATTCGCTTCGACAGCGGCGCGGCGGCGTGAAACCGCGGATGCATGATGTAGCGGTACCAGGCCGCGTCGATGGTCCCGGCGGGAACGTGACCGAGGACCTCCTCGTAGAGCTGATTGGCGGTGATCAGGCGGACCGGCAGGTCGAGGCACTCGTCGGCGGCGAAGCCGCAGATGTCCTCGATCCGCGAGCCGTTGGGGTCGCGAGGCGAGGACGAGGCGACGAGCAGGTCGATGTCCTCGGCGACCACCGCCTCACGAACACTCTCGAGGCGGCCGAGCCAGCGCAGCCTGCGGTACTCGGCCGGTCCGTTCGAGCTGATCCAGCCGACGACCTCGTAGCTCGTGATCCCCGAGCCGGCCAGCTCGGCGGCGAAATCGGCGGCGAAGTCCCGGCTGCCGATCACCGCCACCCTGGCGCCCACGGAGCGGGTCAGCCGGACCCGCAGCCAGACCCCGAGCGCGAGCACGAGCAGTGTGCCCAGCAGGACCGTCCCGTACTCGGCGAGCGGGTGCGGCGAGCCGGCGGCGACGCCGGTCAGCGCCGCGCCGGCCACGCCGAGGACCGGAGCGACAACCCCGACGAGCACCCTGCTCGCCGGCATCAGGTGCAGCGGCAGGTCGGCGCGCTCGATCAGCGTCGTCGCGAACAGCATGGAGACGAGGACGATCAGGGCTCCACCGGAACCGAGATGCGAGAACGAGATCAGCGCCGCCGCCGCCGACGGAGCGATCCGCAGCGTCAGCCAGTCGATCCACCGCTGCGCCTCGAGGGCGTGCAGGTTGTGGCGAATCGACGGTGGATGGGAGGCGCGGAGCTCGGCGGTGGTCACTCGGTGCCCTGCCTCGCTTCCTCGCGGTCGGCGCGTCCGCGCAGCGCGAGCCCGGCACCCGCGAGCGCCAGCGCAGCCAGCGTCATCGCGACGACATCGAGGCCGGTGAAGGGCAGCGATCCCGGGCTCCGTGGCGTCGCCGCGGTGGTGTCGGGAACGCTCTCGGTCGTCCGTCCCTCGTCGGGCGGAGCGCCCTCGGGCGGGTTCCCGCCGGTCTCGATCTGAGTCAGCGTCGAGCCGTACTGACCGGTGGTCGGATCGATCGACTGGGCCTGCGCGGGCGCGGCGACGGCGATCGACGCGATCGCAGCGATCGCAGCGAAGCGGCCGGCGCCGACCCGTCGGCGTCTTGCTTCCCCTTGTGCGGTTTCGTACATCTCATCCCCAAACTCGCGGCCAGCGGCCCCGTTCTCGGACTCAAGCGCCGCGCTACCGGCGCTTCCGTTACCTACATTCAGGGATTGACTACCCGCGGGTCAACGGAGCGGTGTAGAAATACCCGGAAAGAAGCCCTGCAATACCACGGATTGGTTACTGGTAGATTGTTCAACTTGGCGCCGAACGAGGACCCCGGGGGAGGCGAGCCGTCTGTGGCCGCGGCCGGCTCGCGGCGCGCGGCGCTGACCAAGCGCGAACGCCAGATCCTTGGATTGCTCGCCGACGGGATGAGCGGGGCGAAGATCGCCGAGAAGCTCGTGCTCTCGCCGGAGACGGTCCGCACCCACGTGCGCAACGCGATGTCGAAGCTCGGCGCCGCGACCCGCTCGCAGGCGGTCGCGATGGCCCTGCAGAGCCGCGAGATCGCGACCGAGAGCACCACGTCGGCCGGCGGCGGCGAGGAGGTGTCCCGACGCCCGCGCGCGCCCGGGCCGGCCTTCAAGGAAATGCTCGCCGGCCTCGTCGCCCTCTACGACGTGGACGGCGGCGCCGTCTACCTTGCCGACGAGGACGGCCTTGCGCTCAACCGGGCGGCCGAGAGCCACGGCGAGGCGCCGCTCGACCTCCCGGAGGTCGTTCCGCTCGGCAACGGGCCCCTCGGGCGCGCGGCCCTCGACCGGCGCGCCCAGCTCGTCCATGATTCCGCCTCCACGTCTCCGCACGGGGCGCTGATCGCGGCGCCGATCCTCGGCTCCGGGCGGCTGATCGGCGTGGTTGCCCTGGCAGCCCGGATCAGCCGCCCCGTGGGCCGCAGCGAGTTGCTGCTCCTTCAGGCGTTCGCCAATCGTGTCGGCGAGGTGCTCGTCGGCGGCGGCGACATCGGACGCGGCCTCGAGCGCGCGATGGAGCGGTTCCGAGCCTCCTGGTCGGAGGCGCGGAGCACCGCCTGAGCGAGGACCGCGCTCCGACTACGCTTCCGCCAGGCGGATCGAGTCGAGCGCTCCCTCGAGCGTCTGCTCCATCGGAGCGACGCCGTCGACCGCGCAGAGCTCGAGCACGCGTCGCATCGGCGCGGTCTCGGGGATGACGAGGCGGATCCTCTGGCGCCGGGCGGCAAGTCGCCTGCCGAGCTCGAAGAGCAGGTGGATGCCGGAGCTGTCGAGATAGGTGACCGCGCTGAGGTCGAGGACAAGCGCCTTCGAGGTGGAGGGAAGCCGTTCCGACAGCGCCAGCCGCAGCTCCGCCGCGTTCGAGCTGTCGACCTCCCCCTCCATCGTGGCGACGACGATGCCGTCGACCTCGGTGATCTCAAACCCCGCGATTCGATCCCTCACCGGGTCACACCTCCCCCCGCGCCGATTCGACGGCGCATCTTGACGACCGTGCCCGCCGGGCCCCGGTCGATATCGACGTCTTCCATGAGCTGCTCGATCAACACCATGCCGCGGCCACGTGAGCCCGCGCGAGCTGCCCGCCAGCTGCCGAAGTCGCGCACCCGGATCTCGACCGCATCGTCGAGACGCACGGCCTCGACCACGTAGGAGGCCTCGCCCGGTGGGTAGGCATGGGCGATCGCGTTCGCGCATGCCTCGCCGGTCGCGACCAGGGACTCGTAGATCTCGGCGTCGCTTGCGCCGGCGTGACGGAGCCAGCGGCCGAGGGCGAGGCGCATCTGCGCGAGCGACTCCGGCTCGGCGCGAAGCGTGATCTCGACCCGCTCGTCCGGAATCGGCTCGAGCCGCACCGCGAGCATGGCGACGTCGTCGCGCGGCGGCGCGTCACGGAAGCGGGCCTGGATCACCGCTCCACAGAGCTCGTCGGGCTGCGCCGGTACGCCGGAGGCGAATCCCCGCAGCCAATCGAGGCCGACCTCGAGAGGGACCTCGGGGCGCTCGATCAGCCCGTCGGTATAGATCAGCACCGTCGTCCCGGGACGAAGCGGGACCGAGGATTCCTCGTATGAGGGGAACGGGATCACCCCGAGTGGGCTCCCGGTGGGGCCCTCGGCGAAGTAGGCCTCGCCCTCGGGCCCGATCACGAGCGGCGGCGGATGCCCGGCCGACGCCATTCGCAGGCTGCCCTCGTCGGAATCGACGATCGCGTACAGCAACGTCGCCATCATCCCTCCCCCGGCCTCGCGCGCGAACCCGTTCATCCGCTCGAGCACCAGCGAGGGTCGCAGCCCCTCGAGGGCGTAGGCGCGAAGCCCGTTCTGAAGCCGCGCCATCCGGGCCGCGGCGTCGAGGCCGTGACCGACGACATCGCCGATCGCGATCCCGGCGCGGCCGTCGCGGAGCATGATCACGTCGTACCAGTCGCCGCCCACCTGGGCGTCGGCGCTGCCGGCCACGTAGCGCGCGGCGGAGCTCAGTCCTGGAATCTCCGGGAGCCGCTCGGGGAGAAGGCTTCGCTGCAGCGTCTCGGCGACGGCGGCGACGTGCTCGACCTCCTCGGCCGCGCGCCGAAGCCCCTCGAGCGTCGCGCCGATGATCGCGTCTCCCCCCGGCGTGTCACTCGGCGACCTGCCGCTTGGCCGAGCGGGCCGAAGTCGTCTCTCGTCGGCTGCCACCTGACCGTGAGTGTAGATGAGAACCGGCGCCGCCAAGACGGCCGCGCCGCCCAGCGCCGAGGGAGGCCGTTGGGGCGACCGCCACGAACCGCCATCGGCGCCCCAGGTTCCCCACGCGGCGGCCGAACCTGCTGATACTTCCACCCGAGATGAGATCGCGACCGAGCCGGACGCTGATCGCCGCCGAGGTCGGCGCGCTTCTCGCCGTGCCGATAGCGGCGCTTGCGCTCAACCCGTTCGCCGATTGGGACCCGGTTCTGTTCGCCGTTCTGCTGGTGATCGCGATCGCCGGCGATCTGACCCGGATCGACCTTCCCGGCCATCGAATCGGGATCTCCGGGAGCTTCCTGGCGATCGTCAGCGCCGCCGTCTTCCTCGGCGGGCCACCGGCCGCCCTGATCGGGGTGCTGACCATCCTGTCCAGCTGGCTGAAGGACCGCTACCTCGGCGAGCACCTGCTGATCAACGTCCTCACCTATGCCTGGTTTCCGCTCCTCGCCGGGATCGTCTTCCACGGCGTCATCGAGGGGGCCGGGGTGGCCACGGGCGAGGTCTGGTTCTACCTGCTGGTCTTTGGTGTCTTCTGCCTCGCGCTGGCGATCGACTTCGCGCTGATCGCCGGCTACTCGTGCTACGTGGAGCGCTCGAGCTTCATCGTCAAGATCCGCCGGGCCCTGCTCCCGCTGCTCCCCTCCGAGCTCGCCTCGGCGCTGCTCGCGGTGGGCGTCGCCTGGGCCTACCTCGAGGTCGGCACCGGCGGGGTGGCGCTTCTCGGCGTCCTCGTGCTCGTCTTCCAGTACCTCGTCGGGGCGCTGCTCCTCTCCCAGGAGCGAGCCGACGAGCTCGAGCTGCGCGCGAAGCAGCTCGCCGGGTTCCAGGTGGCGCTGCTCTCGGCGCTCCTGCGAACGCTCGACCTGCGCGACCGGATGACCGCGCGCCACTCCGCGGCCGTCGCCCGCTACGCACGCGAGATCGCCGCCGAGGCGGGGTTGTCGGTCGAGGACCAGGCGCTCGCCCACTCGGCGGGCCTGCTTCACGACATCGGCAAGTTCAGCCTTCCGGACTCGATCCTCAAGTCCGCCAGAAGGCAGCTCAACGAGCGCGAGTGGTCGGAGATCAAGAAGCACCCCGCCGAGGGTGCCCGGATCGTCGCCCAGATCGATGGCTACGCGCCGATCGCCGAGCTGATCCTCGCCCACCACGAGCAGATCGACGGCACCGGGTATCCGTCGGGCCTCGTCGCCGACGAGATCCCCGAGCTCGCTCGCGTGATCGCGGTCGCCGACGCCTATGACGTGATGACCGCCCGCGACTCATATCGCGCTCCGATGACCTCCCACGAGGCGATGGCCGAGCTCCGCCGCGTCAGCGGCAGGCAGTTCGACGGCCGCTTCGTCGAGGCGCTCATCCGGGTCCTCCAGGGCAAGGACCTCGCCTATCGACACGGCGCCGACGTCGATTTCGAGGCCGAGCTGGCGCTCGACTCGCGAATCAACGACTACGTCAGCGCCGGACACTCGCTGGGCGCCCTCGCCGGCCGGGTCGGCCCCTGAGCGCCCCGCGGCTCGCCGCGGGGGTGGCGATTCCTGCCCGTGCAAGTTCCCTTGCACGGGCAGGTGCCCCGATCCGCCGGCCCGGGTTACCCCAACCCCTCCGCTAGGATCGCGCCTCGCCGAGTCCCGTACCGAGACCGCACGGTCTCGCGAGGGATCGGGGGACCCAGGAGGCGGCTTGCTCTGGCCGCCAGGGGCGAATCGCGGCCCAGGCCGCGTAGCGCTGCCCAGGCGCGAGCCCGACAGCTAACCCCGTAGGCCGATCCGATGGGCAACCCGAACCGAGACACCAGACTTCATCTTCCCTCGCGGGGCGCGTTCGCGATGCTCGCCACGGCCCTGCTGGTGGCCCTCGCCTGCCTCGGCAGCACGCGCTCCGGGGCGGAGAGCATCGATGGCCTCAACTCGCAGATCGCCGAGGCGCGCGACCAGGCTCAGGCCCTCGCCGGCCAGATCGAGTCGGCCACCGCCGAGCTCGCCTCGGTGCAGGCGGAGGCGATCGAGGCGGCGCGGCGCGAGGCGCAGCTGAGCGAGGTGCTCGCCCGCGGCGAGGCACGCGAGGCGCGGCTGGAGGCCGCGGTCGGCGACGCCGAGGCGAAGCTGGAAGCAGCCCGTGCAAGGCTTGGGCGCGCGCTCGGCGCGCTGTCGCGGCGCCTTGTCGCGATCTATCGGAGCAGCGCTCCGGACGCCACCGCTCTGCTGCTCGATGCCGACGGCCTCGACGACCTCGCGACCCGCTCCGAGTATCTGCAGCGCGTCGAGGAGGCCGACGCGGCCCTCGTCGCCCGCGTGCGCGAGCTTCGCACGAGCGTCGCCGCCCAGCTCGCCGAGGTCGAGGCCTCTGAGGCGCGTGCTCAGGCATTCAACGAGCGAATCACCGCGGCCCGGGATCAGATCTCTGCGGTCCGCGCCCAGGCCGAGGCGCGAGCCGCGCAGCTGGCGGACCTGCGCGCCGGCCGCCAGGCGGCGGTCGAGAGCCTGCAGTCGCAGATCGGCAAGTGGTCGCGCCAGGTGCAGCGGCTCGAGCGGATCTCAGCCGAGCAGGCCGACGCGGAGGTCCGCGAGTGGTTCGGCGACTACGCGATCCCCGAGTCGATCGTGATGTGCGAGTCGGGCGGCAACTGGGAGGCGGTCAACCCGAGCTCCGGCGCCGGCGGCGCCTATCAGATCATGCCCTCCACCTGGGAGCTCTACGGCGGCGAGGGCAACCCCGAGGACGCCTCCCCGGCCGAGCAGAGCGAGATCGCCGCGCAGATCTGGGCGGACTCGGGCTCGGCCGCCTGGGTGTGCGCGGGCTGAGCCCGCGCCGGCCCGGCCCCTAGCCCTCCGGCGGCTCTCGCTTGGCGAGCAGGAACCCGCCCGCGATCGCCGCGACGCCGATCACGGTGCCGACGACCGTGATCTGGCGCCCGTAGCGGGCCCAGGCGAAGCGGACGACCAGGCGCCCGATCAGCTCGTAGACGGATGACATGCGCTCTCTCGCCTCCTTGCAGGGTGGAAATCGAAACTACCCGTTGTCACGGCTTGCGAACCCGGTGGGCGAGCCGGCTCTGCAGCGTGAACAGCTCGATGAAGCCGGGGCTCGCATGCTGGCTGAACTCACCGCCCGACTCGCCGAACGAGGCGAGCGAGCGGTCGTAGAGGGCGTTCGGCGACTCGCGCGCGACCACCGTCGCCGAGCCCTTGTAGAGCTTCACCGTCACCTCGCCGGTGACCATCTCGTTGGCCGACTCCATGAACGCGTCGAGGTCGAGTGCGCAGCGGCTCGAGCCAGAGCCCGGCGTAGCAGAGGTAGGCCCACTTGTCCTCGAGCGAGCGCTTGAAGTTGTTCTGGTGGATCGTCGAGACGAGCTTCTCGAGCTCGCGGTGCGCCGGCAGCAGGATCGCAGCGCGCCGGCACCTCGTAGATGTCGCGGACCTTGAGCCCGACGATCCGGTCCTCGATGTGGTCGACGATCCCGACCCCGTGGCGAGCGCCGAGCTCCGCGACCCGCTCGATCAGCTCGACCAGTCCGAGTCGCTCGCCGTCGAGCGCTCACCGGCCGGCCGGCCTCGAAGCCGACCGTCACCATCTCGCTCTCCTCGGGCGCCTCCTCGGGCCGGGTGACGAGCTGGAACACGTCGTCTGGGGTCGGCTCGGCCAGGTCCTCGATCGAGCGGCCCTCCGAGGAACGCCCCCAGAGGTTGTCGTCGATCGAGTAGGGCGGGTTCTGCTCGTTCGCTCCCTTGATCGGAATGCTGGTGCTCGCGCGCGTAGGCGATCTCCTCGTCGCGGCCCATCTGCCACTCGCGAACCGGCGCGAGGATCCTCAGCTCGGGGGCGAGCGTCGGCGATCGTCGCCGTCGATGCGGACCTGGTCGTTGCCCTTGCCGGTGCAGCCGTGGGCGATCGTGTCGCAGCCGTTGGCCCGGGCGTGCTCGACCGCGAGCTTGGCGATCAGCGGCCTGCGCGAGCGCGGTGAACAGCGGATAGCCGCCGCCGTAGAGGGCGTTCGCCTTGATCGCCGGCAGCACGTAGTCCTCGGCGAACTCCTCGCGGGCGTCGGCGCGGATCGTCTCGAGCGCACCGAGGTCGCGCGCCTTGCCGACGACGACGTCCCAGTCCTCGCCGGGCTGGCCGAGGTCGACGGTCAGGGTGACGATCTCGGCGCCGTAGCGGGCCTGGATCCAGTGCAGCATCACCGAGGTGTCGAGCCCTCCGGAGTAGAGCAGCAGCACCCGACCGATCGCGTCGGGGTCGGCCTGATAGGAGGCGACCCGCGGGATCACTGCGTCGGTCTGTTCGTCGCTGGGGGCCACCGGGCGCGCAGAAGTCTCGCATGCGAGCGCCCGCGGGGCCCATCCGCGATGATGCCCGCATGCGTCGCTCCCTGAGAATCCTCTCGGTCGCGCTGATCACCGCCGGGCTCGTGATCGGCATCGACGTCGGCATGACCCTCGCCTGGAAGGAGCCGCTCTCGACTATCTACGGCTCGGTCCAGCAGGGAAAGGCCGCAGAGCTCGCTGCTGGCGCTCGAGGAGGAGTTCCCCAGCTCAGCCGACCTCAGGGCCGTCAAGAGCGTGAAGAGCCCCGAGGAGCAGGCGGGCGAGCTGGCGACCCGCTTCGCGAAGCGGGTCAAGACCGGTGAGGGCATCGGCCGGATCAAGATCCCGTCGATCGGCCTCGACACGGTCAGCGTCGAGGGCACCGACACCGCGAGCCTGCAGAAGGGACCCGGCCACTACCCCGAGACCGCCTTCCCCGGAGAGGAGAAGACGATCGGGATCGCCGGCCACCGGACCACCTACCTCGCGCCGTTCAAGAGGATCAACGAGATCGCCGACGGCGACGAGATCATCCTCGAGATGCCCTACGCGACCTTCGTCTACAGGGTGCAGAAGCACGAGATCGTCGACCCCTCCCAGACGGAGATCGTGCGCGACGTCGGCTACGAGCGGCTCGTGCTCACCGCCTGCCACCCGCTCTACAGCGCCGCCCAGCGCTGGGCCGTGTTCGCTCGCCTCAGCGAGATCCGCGCGGTCGAGGCCGGCGCGGCGAGCACCCGCGAGCCTTAGGGGGCCTCGGCTCCGCCGCTTCCCTCGGTGATCGTCCCGAGGTCGGTCACCGTCGAGGTCGTCGAGGTCGTGCCGGTGGCCGTGCTGGTCGTCGCGGTGGTGCCCGTCGTCGTCGTCGGCTCCGTGGTCGTCGCGGTCGTGCTCGTCGTCGTCGTCGGCTGGCTCGTCGTCGAGGCCGAGGTGCTCGGCGTGCTGGTCGAGGTCGTCGCCGGCTCACCGTCGTCGGAGGAGACGACCGCCAGGGCGACCCCGAGCCCGAGAACGACGGCGACGAGCACCCCGATCGCGACCTTCAGGTTGCGGCCGGACCCCTCGCCACCGGGAGGCCGCCCGCCGCCTCGCGGCGGCGGCACGTCCATGCGGCGGGTCGGATCCTCGTGCATCCGCCTCAGTCTAGATGCGCGGCCGTCGAGCGCCCCGCAGGCGCATCGCGGGGACCGCAAGCGCAGCCTCGGCGACGATCCGCGCGCTCATCTTCGAGTCGCCGACGCGGCGGTCGCGAAACCGGATCGGGATCTCGACCACGCGCAACCCGGCGCGGATCGCCCGGTAGGTGGTCTCGACCTGGAAGGCGTAGCCGACGCTGGAGATCCGGGTGAGGTCGATCGCCTCCAGGGTCGCGCGCCGGTGGACCTTGAAGCCGCCGGTGAGATCGCGGATCCCGACGCCGAGCAGTGCCCTCGCGTAGGCGCCCCCGCCGCGGCTCACCGCCCGGCGGATCGCCCCCCAGTCGGAGACGCCGCCGCCCGCCACGTAGCGCGAGCCGATCACCATGTCGGCGTCCCGCGCCGCCGCGAGCAGCCTCGGCAGGTCGTCGGGGTCGTGGGAGAAGTCCGCGTCCATCTGCGCGACCAGCTCGGCGCCACCGGCCAGCGCCACCTGAAAGCCTGCCACGTAGGCCGGCCCGAGGCCCTCCTTGATTCGCCGATGCAGGACCTCGACCTCGGCGAACCGCTCGGCGAGGCGATCGGCGATCTCCCCGGTGCCGTCCGGCGACCCGTCGTCGACGACGAGGATGCGGTGCTCGGCCGGCAGCCGCTCGCGCGCGGCGAGCACGATCCCCTCGATGTTCTCGGCCTCCTCGTAGGTGGGCAGAACCAGCCAGGTCGCCGGCCCGGCGGCGCCGGCCACCTCAGGCGGCCCGCGCGCCGGCGCGCGCGAACGCGGCCTCGAGGCGATTCAGGGCCTCTTCCACCTCGGCCTCGCCGATGATCAGCGGCGGCAGGAAGCGCAGCATGCGCTCCCCCGGGACGTTGATCACGAGCCGCTCGCTCGAGCGCGGCCGCGGCGACCGCGGCGGCGTCGTTTCCGTCGGCGAGCGTCACTCCGACCATCAGGCCCGCTCCGCGGACCTCGACGACGGCGGCCGAGGCCCGCGAGCCCGGCCCGAAGGCGCTCGCCCAGCGCCGTCACCGACGCGAGCAGACTCGGGGTCGGAGAGCACCTCGATCGCCGCGAGCGCGGCGACGGCGGCGATCGGCGCGCCGGCGAACGTCGAGCCGTGGTCCCCTCGCCCGAGCACGTCGCCGAACTCGGGCGCGGTGACCACCGCGCCGACCGGGAGGCCGCCGCCGAGCGCCTTCGCGGCGCTGAGCACGTCGGGGCGAACCTCGCCGCTGCTCGAAAGGCCCAGAGCGACGCCGGTCCTCCCCATGCCCGTCTGGACCTCGTCGAAGACGAGCAACGCATCCGTCTCGTCGCAGGCCTCGCGGGCGGCCGCGAGCATCTCGTCGGCGATCGGGAAGACGCCGGCCTCGCCCTGGATCGGCTCGATCATGACCGCGGCGGTGCGCTCGCCGACGGCGCCGCGAAGCGCCTCGGGATCGTCGCGCGCGACGGCGACGAACCCGCCCGGCAGCGGCCCGAAGAGATCCTCGCGGGCGAGCTTCGCGGTCGCCGCGAGCGAGCCCAGCGTGCGACCGTGGAAGCCGTCCTCGAGGACGACGATCTCGGGCGCCTCGATCCCACGCAGATGGGCGCGCTTGCGCGCCAGCTTGATCGCGCACTCGTTCGCCTCGGTGCCGGTGTTGGCGAGGAAGACCTTGCCGCCGAGGCTCGACTCCGAGAGCCGCTCGGCAGAGTCGCATCGCCGGCTCGGAGTAGAACAGGTTCGAGCTCCCGGCGAGCCGCGCGGCCTGCTCGCGGATCGCCTCGACGATCCGCGGGTGGCAGTGGCCCGCAGTTGGCGACCGAGAGCCCGGCGAAGAAGTCGAGGTACTCGTTGTCCTCGGCGTCCCAGATCCGCCAGCCCTCGCCGCGGACGAACTCGACCGGCGCCCGCGCGTAGGTCGGGATCGCGAAGCGCCGCTCGAGCCGCTTCAGCTCCTCGACGCTCAAGGGGTCACCATCGTGCCGATCCCGGCGCGGGTGAAGAGCTCGAGCAGCAGGCTGTGGGGGCGGCGTCCGTCGATGATGTGCGCCGAGCCGACCCCGCCGGCGATCGCCTCGACGCAGGCGGAGAGCTTCGGCCGCATCCCCCCGCCGACGGCGGCGATCGCCGCCTCGACCTCGGCGACCGTCACCCGCGAGTTCAGCGAGTGCTCGTCGTCGGGATCGGCGAGCCAGCCGGCGACGTCGGTGAGGAAGATCGCCTTGTGGGCGCCGAGCGCGGCCGCGACCTTGCCGGCGGCCGTATCGGCGTTGACGTTGTAGGAGTGGCCGTCACGGTCGGCGCCCACGGACGCGATCACCGGGATGTAGTCGGCGGCGATGTGATTGAGGACGTCGACGTCCACCCGCTCGATCTGGCCGACGAAGCCGACCTCCTCGGACTTCTCGTGCGGGGAGATGCTGAACAGCGCGCCGTCCTCGCCGGAGAGCCCGACGGCGGGCTGGCCGTGGCGGTTGAGCCGCATGACGATGTCTGCGTTCACCTTGCCGAGCAGGACCATCTTCGCGACCTCGACGGTCGCCTCGTCGGAGACCCGCATGCCCTCGACGAAGCGGACCTCCATTCCGAGGCGCTCCATGTAACGGGTGATGTCCGGGCCGCCGCCGTGGACGATCACCGGGTTCATGCCGACGTACTTGAGCAGCACGACGTCGGTCGCGAAGGCGTCGCGAAGGGCGTCATCGCTCATCGCCGCTCCGCCGTACTTGATCACCACCGTGCGCCCGTGGAACTCACGGATGTAGGGGAGGGCCTCGAGCAGCGTCTCGACCGATGCGCTCATGTCGTGTACTCCGCGTTGATCCGCACGTACTCGTGGGTCAGGTCCGAGAAGTAGAGGTGCGCGGCGGCGTCGCCGCGGCCGAGCTCGATCGCGAGCTCCGCCTCGGCCCGCTCGCCGGCCAGCTCCTCGGCCTCGATCGCCTCCGCCCCGAGCTCGCCGACGTCGGCGACCCCGGCTGCGCCAGCGCCATTCCCGCCGCCTGGGCGATTCGCCCCCAGTTCGGGTCGCGGCCGTGAAGCGCGGTCTTGACCAGCGGCGAGTTGGCGATCGCGCGCGCCACCGCCTCGGCCTCGCGATCGTCCGCGGCGCCTCGCACCTCCACCCGCCCGACCCGCTCGGCACCCTCGCCGTCGGCGACGATCTCGATCGCGAGCTGCAGCAGGACGGCCTCGAGCAGCCCCTCGGGCAGCGGCGCCCCGGAGGCGCCGCTCGCCTGCAGGACGACCGTGTCGTTGGTGCTCATCTGGCCGTCGACGGTGATCCGCTCGAACGAGGCGGCGCAGGCGCGGCGAAGCGCGGTCTCGGGGTCCTCGACGACGGCGTCGGTCTGCACGAAGCAGAGCATCGTCGCGAAGCCCGGCTGCATCATCCCGGCGCCCTTGGCCTGGGCGGACAGGGTCACTCCCCCGCAGCCGACCGTGCAGCGCTTCGGGCCGCTGTCGGTGGTCATGATCGCCGCGGCGAACTCCTCGCCGCCGCGCTCGGAGAGCCGCTCGACCGCGCTCGACGACCCCGGCGAGCACGTCGTCGATCCGAAGCGGAACGCCGATCACCCCGGTCTCGGCGACGGCGACCGACCGGGGGTCGAAGCCGAGCGCCGCCGCGGTCGCGTCGCGCATCGCGAGCGCGTCGCGATAGCCCTGCGCGCCGGTCGCCGCGTTCGCGTTCCCCGAGTTGACCACGACCGCCGCGCAGCGAGCCGGTGTCGCAGCGCTCGCGACAGACCCGAACCGGGGCGGCGGCGGCGGCGTTCGCGGTCAGCAGGATCGACGAGCGGACCTCGGGAAGCTCGCAGGCGATCACGCCGACGATCGGTCGCGGCCGCCGCCCTTGAGCCCGCAGGCGACGCCGGCGGCGCGAAATCCGGGCGCCAGCGCGGCGGGGTCGAGCTCGCTCGACGCCGGGCGGCGGCGAGCCCCAGCGCGAGGCGAAGAACCCGCCGGCCCGCTCCTCGGTCGTCCGCGCGCTCACCTGAGGCCCTCCGTCTCGGGATGGCCGAGCATCAGGTTGAGGTTCTGGACCGCCTGGCCGGCGGCGCCCTTCCAGAGGTTGTCGATCGCCGCGAAGACCACGGCCCGGCGCTCGCCGAGCGAGGCGACGTGGATCCGGCAGAGGTTGGTCTCGCGGACGTCGCGCACCGCGGCGGGGCGGCGACGACCTCGACGAACGGCTCCGCCGCGTAGCGCTCCTCGTAGAGCTCCGCGAGCGCCTCGCCGCCGAGCGGCTCGGCGAGCGTCGACGTAGCAGCTCGCCAGCTGGCCCTGGTCGAGCGGGACCAGGTGCGGGACGAAGGTGAGCGGCGCCGGCTCCCCGGCGCCCGCCGGCGCCAGCCGGCCGAGCTCCTGCTCGATCTCGGGCTGGTGGCGGTGACCGGCGAGGCCGTAGGGCGCAGACGTTCTCGGTCAGGCTGACGAAGGAGAGCCGCTCGCCGCCGTCGCGCCCGGCCCCGGAGACGCCCGGACTTCGCGTCGATCACGCTCTGGCCGAGCAGGCCGCGCTCGGCCAGCGGCGCGAGCGCGAGCATCGCCGCGGTCGGATAGCAGCCCGGGTTGGCGACCAGCTCGGCCTCGCGAATCGCGCTCGCGGTTGAGCTCGGTGAGCCCGTAGACGGCGTTCTCGAGCAGCTCCGGGCTCGCCGTGCGGCGCCGTACCAGCGCTCGTAGGTCGCGGCGTCGACGAGCCGGAAGTCGGCGGAGAGGTCGACGACGCTGAGCCCGAGCCCGCGCAGCTCGGCGACGACCGGGGCCGCGGCGCCGTGCGGGTAGGCGACGATCGCCGCGTCGACGTCCTCGAGCGCGCCGAGGTCGAGCTCGGTCAGCGTCGATCGGCGCCGCGGTAGCGGGGATAGAGCTCGCGCAGCGCGCTTGCCGGCGTGCGAGCGCGAGGTCGCCGCGCGCGAGCTCGAGCCGCGGATGGCGGTCGACCAGCTCGGCGGCGAGCGCGCCGGCGTAGCCGGACGCGCCGGCGACGATCACGCTGCGGGTGCTCACTCACGAAGCGAGCCTCCGATCGCGGCGAGGGCCTCGCGGATCGCGCTCGCGCAGCACCGGCGACCTCCTCGTCGGTGAGGGTGCGGTCGGGGGCGCGGAACTCGAGCCGCAGCGCGAGGCTCTTGCTGCCCGCGCCGACCTGCTCGCCGCGATAGAGATCGAAGACCTCGGCGCCGCGCGAGCAGCTCGCCGCCGCCCGCGCGGACCGCGTCGCGGACCCGCTCCGCGCTCGACCTCGTCGGCGACGACGACGGCGAGGTCCTGGAGCACCGCGGGATGGGTGGTCAGGTCCTCGTAGCGCCTCCGTCGCCGAGCGCCGAGCCGGCGAGCAGCGGCGCCAGGTCGAGCTCGAACGCGGCGCCGCGCCGGCAGGTCCCACTGGCGGGCGACGAGCGGGTGGAGCTCGCCGAGCCAGCCCGCCGTCGGCGCCGCCGACCTCGACCCGCGGCGGCGCGGCCCGGGTGCAGGAACGGCTCGGCCGCCGGGGTCGAGCTCGAGGCCGCCCGCAGAGCGCCGTCGCGAGCAGCTCGAGCACGCCCTTGAGCGCGTAGAAGCCCTGCGCGTCCTCGCGCGTCCGGCGGCGGCCGCCGCCCAGACGTCGGGGACGAGCGCGCCGACCAGCAGCCCGGCGAGCCGGTGCGGCTCGCGCGCCGGCGCCGCGCATCCGCCCGGCGAACGCGCCCGCGAGCGGGCCGCCCTCCGCCGGCGGCCGGCTCGGCGCAGGTAGACGCGGCCCGGACTCGAACAGCGCCGACGCGCTCGCGCGCCGCGGGCGAGGTTGTGGCGGGCGGCGTCGAGCAGGCCGCCGAGCAGCGTCGTCCGCATCAGCCGGTGCTCGGCCGAGATCGGGTTCGCGGTCGCGATCGCGCCGCCGGCGCGGATCGCCGGCCGGCAGGCGCAGCCGGTCGGCGAGCTCGGGGGCGACGAACGACCAGCTGACGATCTCGTCGAAGCCGAGGTCGCGGAGCACGTCCTCGGCAGCGGCGGCGCAGCTCGCTGCTCGTCGGCTGAGCGCGCCGACCCGCTCGGCGTGCGCGGGCAGCGTCCGCGGCAGCCGGTCGAAGCCGTGCAGGCGCCCGACCTCCTCGATCAGGTCGACCTCGCGGGTGACGTCGTAGTGGCGGTCGGGCGGGACGCGTCGCCTCGAGATCGTCCTCGCCGCGCGGCTCGACCGCGAAACCGAGCCGCTCGAGGTGCTCGCGCGGCCCGATCGCGCTCGATCGCCACGCCGAGCAGCGACTCGATCCGCGCGCCGTGCAGGGAGATCACGTGGGGCGCGGGGGTCTCCGCGGCCTCGTCGATCGTGCCCGGCGACGAGCGTCGCGCCGGCGAGCTCGACGATCAGCCGCGAGGCGATCCGCTGCGCCCGCATCGCGAGCTCGGGGTGAAGCTGCTTCTCGAAGCGCGCCGAGGCCTCGGAGCGCAGGCCGAGCATCGCCGAGGTCCGCAGGATGTTCGGCCCGTTCCAGGTCGCCGCCTCGAGCAGGACGCTGGTGGTCTCGGCCGAGACCTCGGAGACCTGGCCGCCCATGATCCCGGCGATCCCGGTCGGCCGCTCGCGGTCGCAGACGAGCACCGTCTCCGCGTCGAAGCTCCGCTCGACCCCGTCGAGCGTCGTCATCGTCTCGCCCTCGCGGGCGGTGCGGACGATCACCTCGCCGCCGGGCACCCTGTCGAGGTCGAAGGCGTGGAGCGGCTGGGCGGTCAGTCAGCATCACGTAGTTGGTGATGTCGACGACGTTGGAGATCGGCCGCTGGCCGGCGGCCGCAAGCCGCGCCTTCAGCCACAGCGGCGAGGGTCCGATCGTGACGTCCGTGAAGGCCCGGGCGGTGAACCGCGGGCAGAGCTCGGGGACCTCGACCCGGACCGAGGCGAGCCGCTCGACCGTCCCCTCCCCCGCCGGCTCGGCGTCGCGCTCCCAGGGCGGCGTCGCGAGCGGCGCCCCGGTGATCGCGTGGACCTCGCGGGCGACGCCGTAGACGCCGAGGCAGTCGACGCGGTTCGGGTTGAGGTCGAGCTCGAGCACGGCGTCGGCGATCGGCAGGACCTCGGCGAGCGGCGTTCCGGCGGCAAGCGAGTCCCCGTCGGAGGTCGCCGAGCCCGCCGGGACCAGGTCGATGATGCCGTCGTGCTCGTCGGAGAGCTCGAGCTCGCGCTCGGAGAGGATCATCCCGTCGGACTCGACGCCGCGGAGCTTCGCCTTCTTCAGCTTCTCGCCGCCCGGGCAGCCGCGCCCCGGGCAGTGCGACCGCGACCCATCTGGCCGGCGGCGACGTTGGGGGCGCCGCAGACGATCGTCTGCGACGCCGTCGCCGTCGTCGACCTCGCAGACCCGCAGGCGGTCGGCGTTCGGGTGCGGCTCGGCGGCGAGCACCCGGCCGACGACGAACCCCTCCGCCGACGGGACCCCGGTGCGGACGACGCGCTCGACCTCGACCGCGCGCATCGAGAGCAGCTCGGCGACCTCCTCGGGCGAGAGCCCGGGTCGCAGTACTCGCGTCAGCCAGCGAGAACGGGACCTTCATCGCGCCTCCCCCATCAGAACTGCTCCAGGAAGCGGACGTCGTTCTCGAAGAACAGCCGCAGGTCCGGGATCCCGTGCTTGAGCATCGCGATCCGCTCGATCCCCATCCCGAAGGCGAAGCCCTGCGTGCGTCCGGGGGTCGTAGCCGGGCGAATCGACGAACCCGAAGACGTTCGGGTCGACCATCCCGGCGCCGAGGATCTCGATCCAGCCGGTGCCCTTGCAGAGCGGGTCGCGCGCGCCGTCGGCGAGCTCGCCGGTCCCGTCGCAGGCAAAGCAGGAGACGTCGACCTGGACCGACGGCTCGGTGAACGGGAAGAAGTCCGGCTTCAGGCGGGTCCTCGCGCTCGGGCCCGAACAGCGCCCGGGCGGCGTGCTCGAGCGTCCCGGCGAGGTCGGCGAGCGAGATCCCTCGGCCCGACCGCGAGCCCCTCGACCTGGTGGAACATCGGCAGGTGGGTCGCGTCGATCGTGTCGCGGCGGTAGACCGTGCCCGGGACGACGATGAAGATCGGCGGCGGCTGCGGACTCCATCGCGCGCACCTGCATCGGCGAGGTGTGGGTGCGCAGCAGGACGTCCTTGCGGACCCGGCGGCAGCCCGGCTCGCGCGCGCTCGGCCAGGCTCGCGGGGTCGACGTAGAAGGTGTCCTGGAGTCTGCGGGCCGGGTGGCCGGGCGGGTGGTTGAGCGCGGTGAAGTTGTAGAAGTCGTGCTCGATCTCGGGCCCCTCCATCACCCGGTAGCCGAGCCCGACGAAGACGTCCTCGATCTCGCGCCGGGTGCGGGTCAGCAGGTGCAGGTGGCCGGCAGCCGACCGGTCGCACGCCGGGCAGCGTGACGTCGATCGCACTCGCTCGGCCAGCGAGCGCTCGAGCGCCTCGCCGTCGAGCGCGCGCGACGCGCTCCTCGAGCGCGCTCTCGAGCGCCGCCGCGGGCCTCGTTGGCGGCCTTGCCGACCGGGCCCCGCTCGCTCGGCTCGAGCTCGGCGATCCCCCGCAGGATCGTCGTCAGCTCGGACTTGCGCCCGAGGTAGCGCGACCCGGAGCTCCTCGAGCGCGGCCGCGTCGCGCCGCGGCGGCGATCGCGGCCGGCGCCTCGCTCGCGCAGGCTTCTCGATCCGCTCGAGCGTGCTCACGGGTTCTCCTCACCCCCTTCGAGGGTCGCCGACGATATCCGCCCGAGAGCGATCGCCGCCGCCGCGGCGACGTTCAGCGACTCGGCGCCGCCGGGGCGCAGCGGGATCGTCCAGCGGCGCTCGCAGTCGCGCGAGCACGTCCTCGGGCAGCCCGTCGCGCTCGGCGCCGAGGCAGACGGTCGCGATCGCCGGAGCGGCGCGAGAGCGCCTCGCCGCCGTGGGCGACGAGCGCGACAGCGCGGCGCCGGGGTCGCCTCGACGCCGGCCCGGACCAGCGGCTGGGCGAAGATCGACCCCATGCTCGCGCGCACCGCCTTCGGCGAGTACGGGTCGGCGCGCCCGGGCCGAGCACGACGATCCCGCCGGTGAGGGCGTGAGCGGTGCGGATGATCGTGCCGACGTTGCTCGGGATCGCCGACGCCGTGCAGGTAGACGGCCGGCGCCGGCGGCGCCTGCGCCCAGCGCTGGCGATAGACGCCGATCACCCGCGTTCCCGAGCCGAGCGCGCTGACCGCGTCGAGCAGCTCGGGCTCGACGTCCTCGCCGGAGCGCAGCACGAACTCGGCCTCCCAGCCAGGGCGCGCGCCGCATCGACCAGGTCCTCGCCCTCGGCGACGAACAGGCCGCTCGCGATCGCGGTGCTTGCGCTCGGCGAGCTTGCGGATCAGCTTCAGCTTCTCGTTGTCCTTGCTCGTGATCATCGTCGAAATGAAAAGGGCGCCCTCTCGGACGCCCGGTGAAGTCATCTCGGCGGTCGGATGCGATCAGGCCGCCGTGGCCTCCCGGGCTTGCTCGGCAAATCGGCGGAACGCCTCAGGATCGCGGACGGCGATGTCGGCGAGCATCTTGCGGTTGACCTCGACCCCGGCCTCGGAGAGGCCGTGGATCAGCTCCGAGTAGCTCATCCCCTCGCGGCGCGCGGCGGCGTTGATCCGGATGATCCAGAGCCGGCGGAACTCGCGCTTGCGGACCCGGCGGTCGCGGTAGGCGTAGTTGCCCGAGCGCATGACCTGCTCGTTGGCGAACCGGTAGCTCGAGTGCTTGCGCCCGTAGTAGCCCTTCGCCTGGTCGAGGACCTTCTTCTTGCGCCGCTTGCGGGCGACGGCGTTGGTGCGCGCGGCTCACCGGCCACCCCCGAGCAGCTTGCTGACCCGCGGCGCGTCGGCCGGCGTGATCTCGGCCGGACGCGAGATCTTGCGCTTGCGCTTCGGCGACTTCTTCTCGAGGATGTGGCTCGAGTAGGCGTGACGGCCGCGCAGCTTGCCGCTGGCGGTCTTCTTGAAGCGCTTCTTCGCGCCTGAATGGGTCTTCATCTTCGGCATCGGAGCCGACTATTGAAGCAGAACGCCTAGGACTCGGCGGCCGCCGGGGCCTCTTGGACCGGGTCCTGCCCGTCGGCGGCGGCCGGCTTCGGCGAGCCCTGGCCGCGCTCCTCGCGCGCCTTCGCGACCGCGCTCGCGGACGGCGCGAGCATCATGTGCATGTTGCGGCCCTCCTGCTGCGGGTTCGATTCGATCACGGCGAGCTCGTCGAGGTCCTCGAAGAGGCGCTCGAGCAGGGCGCGGCCGCGCTCGGGGTGGGCCTGCTCGCGACCGCGGAACATGATCGTCACCTTGACCTTGTCGCCGTGGCTGCAGGAAGCGCTCGACGTGGCCCTTCTTGGTCTCGTAGTCGTGGTCGGCGATCTTCGGGCGCAGCTTGATCTCGCGGACGTTGACCTGCTGCTGGTGCTTGCGGGCCTGCTTCGCCTTCTGCTCCTGCTCGTACTTGTACTTCGAGTAGTCGAGCAGGCGGGCGACCGGCGGTCGCGAGTCGGGAGCGACCTCGACCAGGTCGAGATCGCGCTCGGGCGCGATCTCGCAGCGCCTCGTCGGTCTTGATCACGCCGACCTGCTCGCCGTCCTCGTCGATCAGGCGGACCTCGGGGACGCGGATGCGCTCGTTGATCCGGGTCCTGTCGCGCTCGGGCGGGCGCCGGTCGAACCGGCGCGGGACCGGCACTAGGAGATGCACGGCTCGCGGAGCGTCAAGCTACCTGCGGACCGGCGTGGCAAAGGGATCGGGCGAATCGAGCAAGGGGCAGCCGGGGATGACCTAGTTGCGCGGCTGGATCTGGCGGCTCCTCATCCCGAGGGCAGTATAGAGGGCGCCGGGCGGGCCGGTCAGGAGCGAAAGCGAGGCGAGCAGGTGCGGCGACGGTGCATCGAGCCGAGGTCGCCCTCGTCGTGCGAGCGGACCGAGATCGCCGCCGCCTCGAGCTCGCGGTCGCCGACGACCAGCATGTAGCGGGCAGCTTCGCGAGCTCGGCGTCGCGGATCTTCCGGCCGACCGACTCGGTGCGCTCGTCGACCCGGACCCGGACCCCGCCGCTCGCGGAGCTCGTCGGCCACCCTGTTCGCGTAGTCGATGTGGCGGTCGGCGACCGGCAGGACCATCGCCTGGACCGGCGCGAGCCAGACCGGGAAGCGGCCGCCGTAGTGCTCGATCAGGATCCCGGCGAAGCGCTCCATCGAGCCGAGCAGGGCGCGGTGGATCATCACCGGGCGGTGCTCGGCGTTGTCGGCGCCCGTGTAGGCTGAGCTCGAAGCGCTCCGGCATCTGGAAGTCGAGCTGGCAGGTGCCGAGCTGCCAGGAGCGGCCGAGCGCGTCGGTGACGTGGAAGTCGATCTTCGGCCCGTAGAAGGCGCCGTCGCCGGGGTTGAGCTGGTACTCGCGGCCCTGGCGCTCGAGCGCCTCGCGCAGCGCCGCCTCGGCCGCTCCCACTGCTCGTCGGTGCCGATCGACTTCTCCGGCCGGGTCGAGAGCTCGACCCGGACGTCGTCGAAGCCGAAGCGGGCGTAGAGCTCGTCGATCGCCTCGCAGATGTCGATCGACCTCGTCCTCGATCTGCTCGAGCGGTGCAGTAGACGTGGGCGTCGTCCTGGGTGAAGGCGCGGACCCGCAGCAGGCCGTGGAGCACGCCCTCGCGCTCGTTGCGGGAGACGTGGCCGAACTCGGCGAGGCGCAGCGGCAGCTCGCGGTAGGAGTGGCGCCGCGGAGCCGAAGACGAGGCAGGCGCCGGGGCAGTTCATCGGCTTCAGCGCGAAGCGCCGCTCGTCGCCCTCGCGCTCGGACGGCTCGACGAAGTACATGTTCTCGCGGTAGTTGTCCCAGTGGCCGGAGCGGTGCCAGAGCTCCTCGTCGAGCACCTGCGGCGTCTTGATCTCCTCGTAGCCGCGCTTGCTCGAGCTGGCGCTCGACCTCGGCCTCGATCAGCCGCAGCAGCACCGTGCCCTGCGGCAGCCAGAACGGCATCCCCGGCGCCTCCGGGCGCAGCATGAACAGGTCGAGCTCGGGGCCGAGCCGGCGGTGGTCGCGCGCGCGTCGCCTGCTCGATCCGCTCGAGGTGGGCGTCGAGGTCCTTCTTGCGAGGAAGGCGGTGCCGTAGATCCGGGTCAGCATCTGGCGGGTCTCGTCGCCGCGCCAGTAGGCGCCGGCGACCGAGTTCAGCTTGAACGCCTTGATCCGGCCGGTCGAGGGCGCGTGCGGGCCGCGGCAGAGGTCCGTGAAGGGGCCGTTGCGGTAGAGCGAGACGGTCTCGACGCCCTCGTCGCGGACCAGGTCCTCGATCAGCTCGACCTTGTAGGGCTGGTCCTCGCGCCTGGAAGCGCTCGAGCGCCTCGGCGACGGCGATGTCGCGTGCGCTCGAACGGCTCGTCGGCCGCGATGTGCTCGCCATCGCCGCCTCGATCCGCTCGAGGTCGGCCTCGCTCGGGCGCATCGCCCTCGGGGAACTCGAAGTCGTAGTAGAAGCCGTTCTCGATCGGCGGGCCGATCGAGACCTTCGTGCCCGGCCAGAGCTCGAGCACCGCCGTCGCCATCACGTGGGCGGCGTCGTGGCGGATCAGCTCGAGCGCCCTCGGCGCTCGCGCGGTGACGATCTCGATCTCGTCGCCGTCGGCGGAGCGGCGCCGAGAGGTCGCGGAGCTCGCCGTCGACCTTGATCGCGAGCGCGGCCTTCGCCAGGCCGGGGCCGATCGCCGCCGCGGCGTCGGCGCCGGTGGCGCCCTCGGTCGAGCTCGAGCGGGGTGCCGTCGGGGAGCTTCACGGTGACTGGCGTCATGCGCCGCCATGCTAGCCGCGCTTTAGGTGAGCTTCGGACGAGACCGGGTAGCTTCCGAGTCCGCCCAATTCCATACAGGAGGACTCAAGAATGCTGAAAAGGAGAAGTCGCCGGCGCAACGCTGGCGCTGCCCCGCGACCGCCGCGGTCGCGATCCCGGCGCTGTCGACGGCCGCACCCGACACCGATCGAGGTCGCAGCGACGCTCAGCGGCGACACCGAGGTCCCGGGCCCGGGCAGCGAGAAGGGCAAGGGCGAGACGACGGTGTTCATCACCCCGACCCAGAAGAAGCTCTGCTTCACGCTCGCGGTCAAGAAGCTCGACCCGGTCGTCGCCGGCCACATCCACAAGGGCGAGGAAGGACGTCGCGGGTGACGTCAGTCGTACCGCTGTTCGAAGACGACGCCGGGCTCGACGGCAACGGGTCCTATGAGGGCTGCGTCAAGAAGCTCGAACAAGAAGCTGCTCAAGAAGATCGTCGCCACGCCGGAGAAGTTCTACGTGAACATCCACACCGAGGACTACCCCGACGGCGCGATCCGTGGTCAGCTCGAGCCGACCGCGGTGGAGTGCGGCTAGAGCCTGGCCCCCCCCCCCCCCCCCCCCCCCCCCCCCCCCTCTCTCTCTCTCTCTCTCTCTCTCTCTCTCTTTTTTTTTTTTCGACGACGACGACGAACGATCGATCGATAGATCAATCAATCAACCAGACC
>CAVYKD010000002.1:0-963059 GCA_963769035.1 uncultured Solirubrobacterales bacterium | reverse complement strand
ATCCCCAGTTGCCCGGGTAACCGGGCTCGAGCGGCGCGCACGGCTGGGCGCCGACGGACTCGTGGCATCCGTTGTCGAGCACGTAGTGGAAGAAGTGGGCGGGCGCGCGCGCGGCGATCGTGTGGGTCGTCCCGAGGCTCATCAGCAGCGACGCATCGCCGTTGATCACGACGACCGGGGTCAGCGCGTTGATCGCGATGCCGAGGCCGATCGCGGGCGCCATGCCCATGCTTCCCTGCATGTAGAGGACATGGTGGCTCTCGCCGGCGAGCTCGAAGACCGCCCGGGCCACGTATCCGGTGGAGGCCACGTAGACGGCGTCGGTGCCGTGCCGCCCCAGGATTTCCTCGATCGCCTCCCGCCTCGTGATCACTCGTCGCCCTCCTTGACGAGCACGTACCGCTCCCAGCCGATCAGCGCGAGCAGGTCCGCGTCGACCTCACCCATCACCCGATGCTGCGGCAGCGTATGCCGGTGGCCGATCACCAGCAGCAACTCGATGCCGTAGGGGATGCACAGCGAGGTCAGCGGGTTGATCGCGTGCCCGAGGCCGGCGTTCTGCATGTAGACGCACGGGCGGCGGCCGGCGAGATAGGCGCCCGTGGCGATTGCCACGGCCTCGGCCTCCCAGGTCGCGGTCACGTGTCGGTCGGCGGGCAGCCCTGAAAGCTCGCCGATGAACTTCTTCAGCGCGCTGTCGGGGACCCCGGTGAAGAAATCGTAGCCCTCGTCCAACAGCGCGCCGAGCAGGCCGCTATCTGACGTAACGCTTCTCATTCTTCTTCAGCTCGTCGAGGTAGATCAGGTCGAAGATCGCCTCCATCGAGGAAACGTGCTCGTCGGCGTCAGCCAGGCGCTTGTTCGCCATCAGGGTCTCGAACGTCCCTCGCAGCGCCTTGACCACCGAGCGGATGCCGTAGTTGGCGAAGATGATCAGGCGGTAGCCGGCGTCGTCGAGCTGCTCGTAGGTCACTTCCTTGTAGCTGGTCGGCACGCAGACCAGCGGGCGATCCTCGTCGCGATACCAGCGCTCGGCGAACTCGAGCACCGGCTGTGGGCTGGCCCCGTTGTGATGGATTAGGATCGCGTCCGCGCCTGCCGCGGCGTAGCGTTTGGCTCGCTCGAGGGCTACGTCGAGCCCGAAGCCCTTGATCAGGGCCTCCGTCCTGGCGACGATCGCGAAGTTCTCGTTCGTTCTCTGTTCGACGCCCGCCTGAATCTTGCCGCAGAACGTCTCCGCGTTCTCCAGCTCTTCCTGCATGCCTCCGTAGAAGCTGCACCGCTTTGGAAAGGGGTTGTCTTCGATGCACATGCCGGTTGCCCCAGCCTTCTCGAACTCCCGGGCGAGCCTGATCGTGTTGATCGCGTTGCCTCCGCCCGCGTTGCCGTCGACCATCACCGGGACACCGACTCGGTCGATGATCTGCGAGATCAGCTGGACCGACTCCTGGGTGCCGAGGATGTCTGCGTCGGGTAGCCGCGCCGCCGCGTGGGTCTCGAAGCTCGAGATCCAGAGCCCGTCGGCGCCGGCCTCCTCCGCGATCTTCGCGCCGAGAGCGTTGTGAACGCCGATCAGCACCGAGGCGCGATCACGCGCCAGCAGGTCGGGAATTGTCACTTCGGGAATCGACACTCTCAGCCTCGAGCTCAGCGCCTCACCAGCGCATGGAATCGGTACGGAGCGTTTCCGTACCCGGGCACCTCGCTCTGCCACACCTTCGCGCCGGTGAAGAAGTCGCGAGGGTAATAGAGGTGGCGCCCCGGCTTCGACCCCGCCGCCCGCCGCGCGGCCTCCGATCGATCGCGCGTCGCGAGGTCGGGAACGTCCATGATCAGGGCGACCGGCGCGGCGCGAAGGAATCCCTCGAGGGCGCGGCGGGCGTAGTCGAGATCGGGGAAGTAGTGGAACACTCCGACGCAGGCGATCGCGTCGGCCTCGTAGGGCAGCTGGACAGCCTCGGCCACGCTCAGCGTGGCCTCGGGTACGGCGGCGAGCGCGTGCTCGATCAGCGGAGCGGAGGGATCGACGCCGAGAAGCTCGAGACCCTGGCCTCGAAGGCACCACAGGAGGGCGCCGGCCCCGCAGCCGACGTCGAGGAGGCGCATGCCCGGTCGTAGTGCGAGCTCGCTGCTGACGGCATCCACGATCGAGGAGTACCCGCCGGGGGTTAGCGCCCCGGCGCCGGAGTCGTAGCCGTCGAGCTCGAGCAGAGCCTCGAGTCCATAGTCCTCGACCTCGCTGGCCCCCTTTCGGTCCCAGATTTCCCGCCAGGTCGCTTCCCGCTCGGCCGCTCGCACGGGCCCGAGTCTAGCCCCGCAGCGAGGGGCGGCGGGATGCCTCGCGCCCGCGCGAGGCATTGGCCGGAAGCGCCCCCGGGTTCGATCCTCGCCCCGCGCCGATTACCATGGCAGTGCGATCGAGCCGGCCGAGGTGGCTGAGTCGGATGACCCTAAATCAACAGGAGCTCGCTGAGATCAGGGCGCGATTGAGGGAGATCGGGCCCGGCCTCGAGGATCTCGAGCGCCGCGTCGAAACGCTCTCGCCGATTGGGCGCCGTGAGCCCGCCGCCTCCGAGCCCGAGCCACTGCTCGTCTTCGTCCACATCCCGAAGACCGCCGGGGGCACGGCCACCTCGATGTTCTCTGAGGCGTTCACGAAGAGGGCGATTCATCACGGTGGCAATTTCTTTCGCGGCCCGGCCCGGACGGTCGCGAAGGTGAGCAGGCGCGCGGGCGGCTGGGAGAGCTGGCAGCGCGCGGGGGGGCGGCTGACCGTCGGCCACGTCCCCTACGGGCTCTTCCGGGCCAACCTCCCTCCGGGCACGCGTTACCTGACCTTCCTGCGCGAGCCGGTCGACCGGGTGCTCTCGCATTACTACCGCCATCGCCATGCCACTGAGGCCGATGAACCCTCGGACGAGCCCGAGAGCTCCTCGGTCGGTCTGAAGATCCGGACGAGCTCGCTCGAGGTCGCCTTCGCAGAGCATGACTTTCCGGAGCTGAACAACCTCCAGACCAGGTTCCTGTGCGGCGACCCGGAGCCGACGGGGATCCTGCCGGCGAGCGCCGTCGAGGCCGCGAAGGAGAGCTTGCGCGGATTCGCCTTCGTCGGCATCCAGGAGCGATTCACGGAGTCGATCGCCCTTCTCCAGCGAATCCTGGGCCTCGGCCCCGTACCCGTCGGGGTCAGCCGGCATGTGAATCCGGATCGGCCTGGTCTCGATCAGCTCAATCCCGAGCAGCGGGCACTGATCGAGGCGCACAACGAGCTCGACGCCGAGCTCTACCGCTTCGGGCGCGAGCTGTTCGAGGAGAGATGGGCCGACGTCGCCGACGATCTGACCGAGCACCTCGAGGAACTTGGCAGGGTGAGCGCCGTCGCCCGCCGGCGCGACGAGGAGCTCGGTAGGCGAGGCGCTCGAGTGGCTCGATCGCCGCCTGGCCGTCGGGGAGACGATCTCGCGCCCGGCGCTCAACCAAGCGGCGAGCGCCGCCGGGATCGGCGGCGCCTACCGCCGACGCGCGCTCCAGCGCCTCGAGGGAGCGCGCAAGAGCGTCGATTCCAGCGGTGAGGTGGTGTGGACGCGGGCCGCCCCCGTCCGCGCCGCGAACTGATCCGCGGCGCCCGCGGCCGGCTCGGGCTCATCGCGCCAGGCCAGACCGTGTGTCCCACGCCACACACCGCGCCTTGCCTTCGGCGATCGGGGGCGATAGGTTGCCCCCGGTTTCGTCACATCGAGCGGTTTTGGGGAGGAATAGTCTGATGCGAGTCCTGGGTGGAGGACGACGACTGGGCCTGTGGATCGGATCGGCGGCTCTCCTCGGCGCGGTCGCGCTGCCGGCGAGTGCCTCGGCGGCGACGGCGAGCGTCAGCGGCGCAACCTTCACCTTCTCGGCCGCGAACGGCGAGCAGAACGACCTTACGGTCGAGACCGACGGCGCGGTCTTCCGGGTGATCGACGACAACGCCCCGGTGACCGCCGGCGCCGGGTGCAACCAGCGCTCCGCCCACCGGGTCAACTGTCAGAACGCCGGCGTCAGCCTGGTCAGGGCATTTGTGCGCGACGGTGAGGATCGGGTCACGACGCTGATCGGGACCACCGACGCGACTCTCAGCGGCGGCCGGGGAGTCGATCTCCTGGCCTCGTCGGACGGTGACGACACGCTGATCGCCGGAACGGGCGGCTTCTCGAACCAGGACGTCCTGTTCGGGAACGGGGGAGACGACACCCTCGAGGCGAGCACCTCCTCGAACGGTGGCACCGCCATGTTCGGCGGCCCGGGCGATGACCGGCTGCGCGGGGGCGGCGGCTCCGACAGCCTCTTGGGCGACACCGGCGCCGACGAGCTCAGCGGCGGTGGCGGCTTCGACTCGGCGGCCTGGAGCGGAAGCGCGGGCGTCACCGTGACCGTGGGCTTCGGAGGCGCCGACGACGGCGAGCCCGGGGAGGGCGACGAGGTGGCGGGCGACATCGAGTTCATCGGGGGAACGAACTTCGCCGACGTGCTCACCGGCGGCCCGAGCACCGACTTCCTCTTCGGAGGCGACGGCAAGGATCAGATTGAGGGGCGTGGCGGCGACGACGTGCTCGCCGGTGGCGACGCCGCCGACACGATCCTCGGCGGAGACGGCGTCGACCAGCTCTCGGGCGGGCGCCAGGCGGATGACTTCTCCGGAGGCGAGGGCGACGACCTCGTCGACTTCAGCGATCACACCCAGGCGGTCAAGGTGACGATCGATGATGTCGCCAACGACGGCGGCAGCGCCGGCGGCGAGAAGGACAACGTCCGCACCGATGTCGAGAACGTCTTCGGGACCCAACAGAACGACACCCTCACCGGAAGCGGGCTCGCGAACACCCTCACCGGGGGCGCGGGGAACGACACGATCAACGGCGGCGGCGGCGATGACGAGCTCTTCGGCGATGGGCAGTTCCCGTCGGCGACGGCCGGAAACGATCAGCTCTCTGGCGACGGCGGCGACGACCAGCTCCTCGGCGGCGCCGGCGCCGACACACTGGCCGGCGGCGGCGACTTCGACGTCGCCGACTACTCCCGTCACGCGGGCGCGACAAGCCTGACGGTGACGATCGACAACCTCGCGGGAGACGGCGCCGCGGGCGAGAACGACAACGTCACCGACACGGTGGAGGGGGTCGTCGCAGGCGCGGGTGACGACACGATCACCGGCAACTCCGCAGCGAACGTGCTCTTCGGCGGGCCCGGCTCCGATCAGCTCAACGGCGGCGGTGGCCCCGACCTGCTCGACGGCGAGACGCCCGGCTTCGGCGGCGGCTTCGGAGCGGATGTGTTCAACGGGGGCAGCGGAGTCGACACGGTCACCTACGCCTCGCACTCCTTCAACGGGGTCGGGGTCGACATCGACGGCGTCGCCGACGATGGAGTGACCGGTGAGAACGACAACGTCACCGGCACGGTCGAGAACCTGATCGGCACCAACGGCTTCGACACCCTCACCGGGAATTCCCAGGCGAACACGCTCACGGGGCGAGACGGCAACGACTCGCTCTTCGGCGGCGGCGGCGGCGACTCGCTCGCCGGCAACGGAGGCGTCGACCTTCACGAGGGCGGCGCCGGCAAGGACGAGATCAACAGTCGATCCGACAACAACGCGGATACCGACAATTGCGGCAGCGAGGCCGACGTCGCGGTCGCCGACGTATTCGACACCGTGAACGCGGACTGCGAGACCCGGGTGCCGTAGGCCGGCCCGCGCGTCGGCTCCATCGGCCGCCGAGGTGATGCCGCTGTCACGGCGCGTTTGTGAGCAAAGCTTGCGAGCGGTGACTCTCCGTCTGTGTCCGTAACAGCGACCGGGTTTGGGTAACCCGGCGGGCGACCGCCGCCGCCCCGCCGATCAGCACACCGAGCCGGCATTGCCTACCATGGCCACATCCAAGAGACCGTGGCTGAAACGCATGCGGGGCCGAGCCAGGCGACCGCCGGGCCCCTGAAGATCCTGGTGGTGCTCCGGGCGGTGAACATGGACCGGATCACCGAGGGGTTCCTGCGCTGCGCCCTCGACCGCGGCCACACCGTCCATGTCGCGCTCGAACAGAAGAAGGCGGGGTTCGCCGAGGGAGCCGAGAGCCTCTTCGACGTGCTCGCCGCCGAGTATCCGGCCTTCTCCTTCGGTCGGCTTGCGGCGCGAGAGGAGCGCTGGCTGTACCCGGCCGCGAGACTGCGCCGAGCGATCGACCTGATCCGCTACTACGAACCGGAGTTCCGCACCGCCGAGACGCTGCGCGCGCGGGCGCGCAGCCGCGCGCCGTGGTACGTGCGCCTGCCGGCCGTGCTCGGACTGCTTCGCGTGAAGCCGTACCGCCGGGCGCTGAACTGGTTCCTGCGCGGAGTCGAGCGCCGGATGCCGCTCTCCGAGGCGAGCCTCGAGATGCTGCGCGATCGTCAGCCGGACGTGCTGGTGGTCTCGCCGCTGGTCGAGCTCGGATCGCCGCAGGGGGACCACCTGCGCGCCGCCGACGCGCTCGGCATCCCAACCGCGCTCGTGGTCGCCAGCTGGGACAACCTGACCACCAAGGGCGCGATTCGCGACACCCCGGACATGACGATCGTCTGGAACGAGGATCAGGTGCGTGAGGCGATCGAGCTTCATGGGCTGCCCTCGGAGCAGGTGCTGGCCAGCGGTGCCCACAGCCACGACCACTGGTTCGACTGGAAGCCGAGCATGCCCGCGGAGGAGTTCGCGGCGAAGGTGGGGCTCGCCGCGGAGCGCCCCTACGTGCTCTACGTCTGCTCATCGGGGTTCATCGCCGGGGCGGACGAGGTCGAGTTCGTCCGCGAGTGGTCGCAGCGACTGACGCAGAGCGGCGACCCGGAGCTCGAGTCGCTCGGGGTGCTCGTCCGCCCGCACCCTCAGAACTACCGCAGCTGGGAGGAGGCCGAGCTCGAGCAGCCCGGGCGGCTGGTCGTCTGGCCGCGCGGCGGCGTGGCGCCGACCGACCCGCAGAGCAAACACGACTACTTCGACTCGCTCCACTACGCCCGGGCGGTGGTCGGGATCAACACCTCGGCGCTGGTCGACAGCGCGATCATTCGCCGGCCGGTGTTCACGATCGTCAGCGACCAGTTTCGCGACACCCAGACCGGCACCGTGCACTTCACCTATCTCGCCCGCGAGGGCGGCGGCGGGCTGCTCAGCGTGGCGGGCTCCTGGGAGGAGCACCTCGCCCAGCTCGGCGCCGCGGTGCGCGCCCCGGATGCCCAGCGCGAGAAGATCGACGATTTCCTGCGCGCCTTCATCCGGCCCCACGGCCTGGAGCGCCCGGCGGCACCGATCGCGATCGGTGCGATCGAGGAGGCCGCGGCGATCACGAAGCGGCCCGCCGAGCCCGGAGGGCCGGTTCGCTGGCTGGTCGGTGCGGGCGCCGCAGGCCTGGGCCGTCTCCACGACGCCCGTGAATGGCTGCGACCGCAGGCCTTCCGCAAGCGCTCCCGCCAGCGTCAGAAGCTGAAGGCCCGCGAGCAGAAGCAGCAGGCGACCCAGGAGCGAAGGGAGCTCGGCGCCGGCGCACGTCCGGGCAAGCAGGCGGGCGCGAAAAGGCCGAAGGACGGGCGCGCGAAACGGTCGAAGCCGCCGAAGGAGGCGCGCGTGAAGGGGCCGAAGCCGCCGCGGGCCAAGCGGCCGAACACCGGGCGCTTCGATCAGGCCGACGGCGAGGCGACGCCCGGCGAGCGCACCGAGGAGGCCGCCACGGTCGGCGAGCCCGGGCCGAGCGACTCCGGAGGGGCGCGATGATCCCTCGCACCATCCATCAGATCTGGGTCGGCCCGGATCCGCTGCCGGAGGAGTTCGGGCCCTACATCAAGAGCTGGAAGCGCCACCATCCCGAGTGGGAGCACATCCTCTGGACCGAGAAGAACCTCCCCGAGAGCCCGGTTCGCTCGGAGGTGCTCGATCGGATCCGCTCTCCGGTCGAGCGCTCCGACATCCTGCGCCTCGAGATCCTTTACCGCTACGGGGGCATGTACGTCGACACCGACCTCGAGTGCCGCCGTCCGATCGACGAGGTCCTCGGCGATGCGCCGTTCGTCGCCACCTACTTCAAGCCCGGCAGGGTGACCAACACCTTCGTCGCCTCGGTCGCCGGCCATCCTCTGCTCGAGCGCGCGCTGCGCGAGATCCGCCCACGGGAGGTCTACGGCTTCGACAAGGAGGTTGCGGGGCCGCCGTTCCTCGCCCGGCTGGTCGCCGAGTACCCCGACGTCGACTACCTCGAGCCGCCGGTCCTGTTCCCCGAGTCCGAGGAGGAGCGCGCCAACGCAGTCGGCATCCATCACATGTCGCGCACCTGGAAGGACGCCGACGGACTGCGCGAGGCCATGCTGAGAGCGGAGCAGCGGCTGGCGAAGACGAAGGCGAAGCTCGACGACGAGCGCAAGCGTCACGCGGCGACCCAGGACAAGCTCGAGAAGCTCAAGCAGCGGATCGAGAAGAAGGCCCGTGGCAAGGGGGAGGCGCCGCCGAAGCCCCCGGCGCAGTCGTCCGAAAGCCCCGCGGAAGCGTCCACGCCCGACGCCGAGCCGACGGACGAGGTCGCCGACGAAGCTGAGGAGCGGGTGACCGAGAGCGCCAGCGGCCGGTTCCGCGGGCGGCTCGGGATGCTGCGACGCCCGAACTGAGCCGGCGGTCCGGCCACCGCCGGATGCGCCACGGCGCGGCCGGCGAGCTCAGAGGCGGCGAATTCGCCGTCGCACCCGCGCCAGCAGGCCGACGCGGCCGGCCTCGGCGACGTCATCGTCGGGCGGGCTCTGCCTGAGGTAATCGTCGAGGCTGGTGACGCTGCTCGCCTGCTCGGCCGAGAGCCGGAGCACGAGGATGTCCGTCTTCGTCGCCGGGTCGTTCGGATCGAGGAAGCGCTTGGCGTAGCCCTCGAGCCGATCGAGGGTCTGGAGCGGGAAGCTGGGCTGATCGGGGTCTGGGTTGCGTCCCATCCCCGCGAAGTGCGTGTAGTTCTCGGCCACCTCGCGTTGCAGGCGGCCCCGGTCGCCGACGCGGTCGAGGATCACCGGGTTCCACTCGAGCACCAGCGGAGTGCCTCGCTCGAGCAGCGAGGAGGCGCCGGCGAGGATGTGGCCCTCGTGCGCCTCGGCGTCCATCCACAGCATCCCGGTGCGCTCGGCGTCGATCTCGCCGCTCTCGACGAGGTGGTCGAGGGTGACCGTCTCGACGACGATCACGGTGCTCGCGTCCTTGCGCTTGAGCTTGCTGCGGTCGGTGACGATCCAGTGCTTGCCGCCCCGGTCCGGGTGACGACGAGCTCGGAGCGGCCGACCTCGTTCGAGACCGCCAGCGGCAGCGCCTTGATCCGGTCCTCGAGGTCGTTGAGGAGCACGTTCAGCCGCAGCACCCGGAAGTTCTCGGGTTCGGGCTCGATCGCGACCGCGGTGCCGAAGCCATGCGAGAGCACTGCCGGGATCGTCGTCGTGCCGATGTTCGCGCCGACGTCGATGAACGTGCGCTCGGAGACCGCCTCAGGCCGTAGAGGCCCTCGACGGCCGCCACGGCCCTGCCGAGCACCGATAGCTCGCCGCGCCCGCGCTTTCCGAACAGCGAACGCGCGATGTGCTTGTCCTCGGTCTTGACGAGGAACTCGGCTTCCCCGGCCCGCGTCGCCAGGTAGGACGTGTACCGATCGGCGTCGTCGAAGTAGGCGAGGCGCTCGTCTCTGTCGGTGACCTCGGACCCATTGCCACCGTTTGTCATCGTGGGATCCTATCCGCGACATCAGGGGTCGCCGCCCGCGCGGCTCCGCCGCCGCAAAGCTCCTCGATCGCGTCCGCCACTCGCGCGGTCGGCGGCGTCTCGGCACCGTTCGGACGGATGAACGAGGCTACGAAGCGCTGCCTCGCCGGCGCACCCGATCCGGGATCGGCGAGCGCTTCGCTCAGAAGCGCGACGTGCTCGGCCATCGAGGCGGAGGTCACGATCGCGCCATGCTCTCGGGTGAGCTCGACGAAGTGCGGCAGCTCCCCCTGGGTGGAGCGAAACTCGGTTCCCGGGAAGGCGAGCGCCGGCCGATCGACGATCGCGCTCTCGATCAATGCCGAGGTGTTCACCCCGACGACGGCGTCGGCGTGGGACAGCGAGTCGAAGTAGTCCGAGCGCGCCTCCGCGCTGACCGGGTCACGGCCGTTCGCCGGGAAGACCGTGACTCCCTCGCCGCCCTCGGGCCACGGTGCCCTCCACTCCCCGCGGTTGAGCGGGTGCGGGCGAACGATCACGCTCGCCGTCGCCAGGCGCTCGTCCGGCGCCTCGCGCAGGGCCCGCACCCAACGGGCGACGGAGTCCCGCTCGTGCTCGGCGATGAACCGCGACGAGCACACGTAGAGGACGATCGCGCGATCTTCGCGGATTCCCAGCCGGCGGCAGAGCTCGCTCCGCGAGCGCGTCGGCTCCCACTCGAACCAGTGGTCGTAGGGCCAGGCGCCGCAGACGGTGATCGAGCGGTGCTCCGCTCTGTGGAGCTCGATCGCCTGCCGGCACTGGGTCTCGTTCCAGACCGCGAGCCGGTCGGGGAGCTCGTGCATCAGCCCCCGATTGGTCAGGTTGTCCCAGCCGTAGACGCAGACCATCGTGCCGACGCCGAGCCGGCGGGCCGCACGGATCCAGCTGTTCTGACGCGAGCCGAAGTGGACCAGCGGGGTGACCACCAGTGCGCTGGGCCGGTGCCGCTCGAGCTCGGCGAGGATGCCCCGGTCCACGCCGGTCGATCGATAGGCCGCACGCACGGCGCTTGCGAGCGCGCGGCGGGCGACGCGCGAGCGGCGAAGGGCGGCGGCGAGCAGCCTCTCGGCCCGCGCCGGGAGAAAGGCGAGCGGGCGGGCGCGCAGGCGCACGGTGTGCTCGAACGGGGGCTCGAAATAGCGCAGGTAGTCGAGGCCGATCTGCGCGGCCTTTCGCAGCAGGCCGCGGAAGCCGAGCGGAATCGGCGGCACGAACCCGTGGGTGAGCACCTCATGGCTCGACGCGAGCTCGCCGATCAGCCTGAGCCCGGCGGCGTCCCCGCCGGGCTTGCGCTCCTCGAAGAGCACGGTCACGCGCATCCCGCGCTCCGCCAGCTCGCGGAGCACCGACTCGAAGTTGCGAACGTACGCCGGGCTCCGCATCAAGAAGAGCACGCCACGACGATCGGAGGAAACCGCGCTCATCGACGGGTGAAGAGGCCGTAGTCGGGCGAGTTGCGGGCCCGGTTGGCACCGGTGGAGCGCTCGACCAGCCCGTAGCCGAAGCCATCGAGGAACTCGATCACCTCGCCGCCGCGCTCGAGGTCGAGCTCGACCATCAGCGATCGCAGTTCCCCGGACGCGAGGATGCCCTTCCCGCCCGCGAGGACCGCACCCTCCGCTCCGTCGACATCCAGCTTCATGTGGGTCGGCGCCGGAAGCCGGAAGCGCTCGATGACATCGTCGAGGCGCTCGACCAAGGCGGTTATCGCCGGAGTCTCCGGCGGCCCGGGCTCGAGCGCCATCGACGCTCCGGGGACCGAGGCGTCTCGCCCGAGCGGCGCCGCTCGTGGCTCGTCCCCGAGCGCCAGCGGCAGGGCGATCGCGCGGTCGGTGACCGAGTTCAGCTCGAGGTTGGCGCACAGGGCCGCGTAGTTACCCGGCCCGGGTTCGAACGCCACCACCCTCGCCTGTGGCGCGAGGACCGCGGCGAGCAGGCTGTAGGCGCCGATGTTGGCGCCGACGTCGTAGAGAACCTCGCCGGGCTTCAGGTACCGCTCGATCCAGCGGACCGTCCAGGGCTCCTTCGCGCATGAGCCGAGCCGGTGATACTCCGCTCGCGAGCTCAGCCCCAGCAGGATCTCCGCGCCGGGATAGTCGAGGCGGCCGTAGCCGACCGCCGCCGAGCGAATGCGCTCGTCGGTGCCCACGCGCCGGATGTGGGCGGTGAGGTTGCGTAGCCGCCGGGCCGCGCGCACTATCGCTTCGTGTCCCGCAGCCGATCTCGTGGGCGAGGGCTCATTCGACCTCCCAGTCGGCCTCGACCCGCCAGGCGCGAAGCCCGTCCCAGTGCTCATCGGGCGGGGCCGAGGGCCGGCGGTCGTCCTGCTCGTCGTCGACGATCCTGATCCTGCCGGCATCCCGGGCGACGACGGTCGTACCGCGCTCGACGCCATCGGTCACGAAGGCGTCGGCGCGGACGTCGTAGAGCCCGCCGGGCAGGGAACCGGGCAGCGTGCGGACGACGGCGAGGTGCGCGCCGGGCCGCTCGAAGCGCAGCAACTCGGAGGGGCCGAGGCGAATCCCCGGACGGTCTCCCTTGGCCGGGATCAGCGCGACGTCGCAGCGAACCACGGAGTCCGGAAGGCTGGTCTCGATCTCGAGCTCGATCGAGAGCTCGTCGGTCGCCTCGACTCTCTTCAGGCGCGCTCCGCTCGCCGCTCGCACCTCGACCCCCAGCAGGGCGATCCCACCGTGAAACGGGGTCACCACGGGCGGGACCCGGAGCTTGCGCCCGTTCCACACATGGCCTCCCGCGACGGCCTTCACTCCGGCGGCGGCGGATCGGCCCTCCGAGCCTGCACCGTTTCCGCGCTCGGCGGAAGTGGCTTGATAACGCGCCTCGGCCGTGCTCGCCGGCCCTCGGTCGACGACCACGCCCTCGTCGAGGACGATCACCTCGTCGCAGAGCCCGGCGATCAGGTCCGTCGTCCGCGAGGCGAGGACGAGCGACGTGCCGTCGCGAAGCCGCCCGCGGATCCGCTCCGCGATCTGGTCGCGAAACTCGTCGTTGCCGAGCGGCTCCTCGAGCAGGATCAGCGCCGAGGGCAAGACGGCGCTGGAGGCGACCGCGAGCCGCGCGAGCGCGCCCGGCGCCGCGTCGCCCTCGGGGGTCACCAGCGGGTGGGCAAGCTCCTCGATCTCGTCGCGGTAGCGCTTCATCAGCCGCGAGGAGAGCCCGACCAGACGGGAGCCGAAGACGAGATCGAAGTCGAAGGTCCCCTTGTCGGAGAGCTTCAGCGCCTTGAAAAGCCCAACCGGCAAGGGAGCGACTGGATCGCGAACCAGCGCCCGCCCCTCGGTCGGCACCGCCTGCCCGCCGAGGATCCGCAGCAGAGTGCTCTTGCCGGAGGCGGGAGGTCCGACGACGCCGAGCGCCTGTCCCGCCGCGACCCGGAAGGAAACATCCCGCAGGGCCCAGAACATCTCCTCGGGCCTGGCGCGGGACGGCAGCTCCTCGTCCTCCCGCTCGAAATCGTCGTCGTCGTCGTCGTCATCATCGTCGTCCATGTCGAGGTCGTCGCGCGGCGGGCGCGCGACGGCTCGCGTCGAGGCGTTTGCCGCCTGGCGCCGCTTGCGGCCGAACGGGTTGAGGTCCCGGCGGAAGATGGAAACAACGGGCGGAAACATAACCAGCGGCCGCCCGGGGTACTGCTTCGAGATCCGCTCGGCCACCAGCACGGTGTCCTCGTCCGCGGCGGAAACATCCACGGCGGCGGGCCGCGCGAGCGAGCTTCTCAATCCCACGGCTCTATTGTAGGCTGGCCGCGTGCTTCCGAGGCCGGGCGAACGTGCCCGCGGGAACGAGAATCACACGGTGCGTCCCCACGAACAGACTCGTGGGCGCCCTGAATCGAAGTTACGAAGGAGGGGCTCGACGAGTGCCGGAATCGCAGATCGCAACAGGTAGGAACCGGGAGACAACACCTCTCAGGCTCACCCTCTTGACCGAAGCTCTCGGCCACCTGGCCGTCTTCGAGATCCTGCTCAGGGCGCTCCTCGAGCGCGGCCACCATGTGACCCTGGTCACGGGGCGCCGCGCCGACGGGGCCGAGACCCTGCTCGACGATCTCAGCTCGGGTCATCAGAACTTCGCCCACCGCCCGCTCCCGGCTCGAAGGAGCCTGTGGCGGGTCCCCGCGGCGGCCGTCAGGCGACGGCTCGATCTGCTCGGCTACCTCGAGCCCGACGACGCGAATCCAGAGGCGTTCCTCGAGCGCGCCCCGCTGGGCCTGCGCCTGCTCGTCGCCATGCCGCCATTTCGGTGGCGCTCCGGGCGGGTGGCGCTGGTCTGGGCTCTCACCCGGCTGGAGGCCGCGATGCCGATCCCCCGCCCGGCGAAGGCGCTCTTCGCCGAGCAGCCGGCGGACGCCGTGCTGATCTCGCCACTGATCGAGTTCGGCTCCGCTCAGGTCGACTGCACGCGCGCGGCCACGGCCTCGGGAGTCCCGACCGTCCTCTTGCTGCCGAGCGGAGCGGACCTCGACGAGCACGGCGCCGTTCGCGACCAGCCCGCGCTGACGGTCGAGCTTCCGAGCTCCGCCGAGGGCGCTTCGGACGCGCTCGCAGAGATCGAGCGGGCGCCGGCGCTCACGCCGGCGCCTCGGCGGGAGGGCAGGCTGCTTCGGCCCGTCCTGTGGCTGCTCACGCCGCTGCTCCTCGTGCTGCTCCCGCTTGCGCGCCCGATCGCGACCGGGCGCGCGCTGGCAAGGGCGGTGCGCAAGGGATGGAGGCGGGCCGGCAAGCGAGTGCGGACGATGCGGCGGAACCGAAGCAAGAGCGGGGCGGCGAAGAAGGCCGCCCGGGTGGCCCGAAAGCGCGAGGCTGAGGCGACCGCGGCCCGGCAGGCGAAGCTCGACGCCCATGCCGCGAAGCAGGCGGCGAAGGCCGAAGCCCACCGGGCAAAGGAGGCCGAGCGGGCGGCCGCGCTCGCGGCCAAGCGAGAGGCGAGGGCGGCCCAGTCGACGAACGGCGCGGGCGCCGCGGCGACCTCCACCGCCAGCCCCGGCTCCGAAGGGCCGGCCGCAGCGGGCGCCGAGAAGCCGAAGGCAAAGGCGAAGCGCGCGGCGAGGGCCGAGCGGACGGCGAAGCAGGCCGGGAAGGCCAAGTCACCGTTCGCCAGGCGCGCCCGCAGGGTTCGCACCCGGGTGAAGAAGGGCGCGCGCGGCCGGGCGAAGCGCCTGCGGCGGCGCTGGAAGCTGACCAGGCGCGCGACCCGCCGCGTCTACAACCGCCGCTACCGGCTCAGCTACCGCTCGACGATCCACCGCGTGCCTGCCCGAGACGAGCTTCCGGCCCTGCTCAACGCTCGGGGGCTCACCGGTCGCGGGGTCGAGATCGGCGTGAAGACCGGGCTCTACTCGAACGAGCTGCTGACCAACTGGCGCGGGCAGGAGCTGATCTCGATCGACCCCTGGCTCTCCGCCGACCCCGACGAGTACGTCGATCGCTCGAATGTCTCCCAGGACGAGTTCGAGCGCTACTACCAGGAAACGTGCGAGCGGCTCGGCAGGCACGGCTCGCGAAGCACGATCTGGCGGATGACCTCGGTCGAAGCCGCTCCGGGGGTGCCGGACCACAGCCTCGACTTCGTCTACATCGACGCCCGCCACGACTACGACTCGGTGCTCGAGGACCTCGCGGCGTGGGTGGTCAAGGTCAAGCCCGGCGGGATCCTCGCCGGCCACGACTACGTCGATGGCGACCTGCCCCAGGGCGAGTTCTACGTCAAGTCGGCGGTCGACCAGTACTTCGGCGCGCGGCAGATCCCGGTGCACGGGACCGAGGGGCCGTCGGCGGTCGAGATGTTCCCCACCTGGATCGTCGAGGTGCCCGAGAGCGGCATCCCCGACCCGCGGGGCGGGGTCGTGCCGAACGCGGACGCGCAGGCCAAGGGGCCGGCACCGGAGCAATCCACCGTCTGATCGGTGTTCCTCGCCCGCCGCCACGCGGGACAGATCGCCGAGATCAAGGCGCAGATGATCTCGCTCGAGCGCGAGCTCGACGAGGCTCTCGATCAGATCGGGAGGATCGGCGGCCCCGTCGAGGGCATTCGCCGAAGACCGCCGGCGGAAGTGTCGCCACGATGTTCCTTGGCGTAGCGGGTGCCGGGTGGCATCCGCCGGCAGAAGACCGCGAACGGCACGTGACCTATCAGCACCCTGCCCCCTTTTGCTGCCAGCGCTCCCACTGGCTACGCGTCCGGTTGAGCTTTGCGATCGCGCGATCCGGGCCGTGCTACGAGAGCCGGCACGTGAGCGCCGACCGCCCCGGGGTGGAGGAGCTGCCCGGAGAGCTACGCGAGCTCATCGCCGTGCACAACCGTCTCGATATCGAGCTCCTCGAGCACGGGCGAAGACTGTTCGAGCGGCGGGCTTCGGATCGGAGCGACTGAGCGCGCGGCGGAACGCCGCTCAGTAGCACTGCTCCACGTCGCGCCGCTCCTTGGCGCGGAACATCAGCAGGCCGATCGAGGCGATCAGGAGAAGCGCGCCGAAGTACACGCTCACTCCGAGTGTGGTGACCTCGCCGATGCCCATCGTCCCCTGCTTGATCATCTCGATCGGCGCGGTGACCGGATTGAGGCTGGCGAGGAAGCGATAGCCCTCGGGGATCTCGTCGATCGGGTACATCACCGGGGTGAGGAAGTAGATGAAGCCGAGCACGTAGCCGGCAAGACGGCGGACGTCGCGCGCTCGTGGCGCGAGCGGCGAGAACCACAGGCCACACGCGAGACCGAGCGTGATCAGCATCACCACCGCCCCGGGGACGAGCAGCGTCTCGGGGCCGAGCTCGAGATAGAACTCGCCGCGCTCCAGCACGTAGAACCCGGTCGCGCCCGCGGCGAGGACCACGTAGATCAGATATGTGATCACCGGCAGCGCCATGGCCGAGATCAGCGGCACGAGCCTGGGCACGTAGATGCGACGGATCTCGCTGCGCGAGATCTCGAGGCTCCTGGTGGAGAAGTAGGCGGTCATCGAGAACACCGTCCAGGCGCCGAGCGCGATCGTGAAGTAGAGGAAATAGGGCACGGGCCCGACATCGACTCCGAGGATGCCGCCGAAGACGAGTGCGCCCACGAGCAGCGGAAGCAGGACCGGCAGGAAGAGCCAGAGGTAGCCGAAGAACGTGCGCCCGTAGCGCTTGCGCAGGTAGCGGCGCCAGAAGAAGCCGAAGGCCGGAGCCTGGCGGCGGATATCGGCCACGGCTCGCCGGATTCCCGGCGAGATCGGCTCGATCACCCGCAGCCCCGCCGCCGGCGACGTCGAGGTGGCGAGGGCGCCGGTTTCCTGCGTCTCCGCCGAGATCTCTCCGTCGGCTGCGGCGGTCCGGTTCGCTCGCTCGGCCCTGCGCTGTGCCTTGCGGCGGGCCTTCTCATCGGCGGGGGAGCCGACGAGCGCCTGCAGGTCGCCGCGCTTAGCCATCGCGTTTGGCGGACCGCTTCTTCGAGCCGCCCCCCTTCTTCACCGAGCCGCCGTCGCGAGCGGCGCTCGCCCCGTCTCGCCCCTCAGGGGTGCCGCTGCTCCTCGCCCGCTTACGAGAGCGCCTGTCCGCCGCACCGGCGTCCTCGCCGCCGCGCTTCGACGCCTTGGCAGCCGAGCGCCCGCTCGTCTTGGCCGCTGCCTTGCCCGGCTTCCGGGACGAGACCTTGGCGACCTTCGAGCTGCGCGCGGGGGCGGTTGCGACCGCCGGCTCGGGGGCGAGCGTGGCCGGCGCCGCAGTCCGGTTGCCGTCGGTGCCCTTCGGAGCCTCCAGCCAGGCTCGCTGGGGCTGGCCGCGGGCGACCTCCCACTCGAGCCGCAGGACCTTCGCCCGCGCCTCGAGCAGCATCCGCCAGGCTGCCTCGCCGCCCTCGAAACCCTCGGGCGCGGGAACCTCGAGATCGATCGCGCCCTCGGCCTTGGCGGCCCGAAGCGCCGCCAGCTCGACCGCGAACTCGAGCTCGGCGAGCTCGGGCTGGGCCTCGAAGAGCTCGCTGGCGTACCGGTAGAGCTCGATGTCATAGCGGTTCGCCTGCTCTGCGGCGGCGCGCAGCTCCGGCGGGATCGCGTCGCCGCGGGGGCGCGCGGTGTTGACCCGGGCGTGGGAGGGGTAGAGGATCGTGCGCAGCCCGAGCCGGCGCTTGGCGAGCACCAGCGACTCGTCGAAGCGCTCGGTGAGCCCGAAGAAGGCGAGGCCCTCGCTCAGGTTTCGCTTCGCCTGCGCGAGCATCGACTCGTCCACCTCGCCGAAGGGCTCCGGCAGCCCCGAGAGCATCCGCGTGTGCAGGTTGTCGTGGATGTAGCCACCCTCGATCGTCGCCTCGACGCTGGCCCCCGGCGGCAGCGGCGGAAGGTCGTAGCCCGCGCCGGCCTCGAGAATCCGGAAGTAGTGGGAGAGGGTGCGGTCGACAGGGTCGCGCAGAAAGGTGAAGAAGCGCAGACTCCGCTTCCTCGGCACGGAGTTCGGCAGGTACTCCCGGATGCCCAGCGGTACGTGGCCTCGCAGCAGCCGCACGCCTCCCACGTCCAGCCCCCCGCCCTCGCGCAGCCGCGCGACCAGTTCCGGGCTGACGCCGCCGCCGCCCTTGAAGACATTGCCCAGCGCCTTGCTTCGCGCTCCCGGCTCGTTCATGCTCAGCACCGTCCGCAGGGTCGTTCCGGCCGTCTTCGGGATGTGCACGAACACGAGCAGCCGGCCCGCGTCGCGGTCGGTTGGCGTTTCGGGCATCAGGAGCGTCCCCGTGGGGAGCCCTCGGATCGCCGGCCCCGCTTCCCGCCGGCCCTCGGCGTCCGCGCCTTCGCTCGCGCGGGAGACGCACGTTTCGCCGCCGACCCCGGCTTTCGCTTCTTGCCGGGGCCCGCCTGCCGCTTCTTCGCGGGAGTCGCCGCTCGAGCGCTCGGGCCCGCGGCCCGCGGCTTGCGCGGCGCGCCTGCCGGGCGATCGGATGAGGGATCGGAGGTCTTCCGCTTCCGAGAGCCCCCGGCCTTCTCGATGGGGGTGGTGCTCGATCGGGCCGCCGCCTGGCTCGTCGTCTGCTTCCCGTCCTGCGGGGAGCGCTTCGCGCTCCCGTTCTCGGGGGTCTCGACGAGGATCTGCACCGCTTGAAGCGCGATTCGGGCGCCGCGGCTGCGGTTGCGCTTGCCGCCGCCGCCCAGCCCGGCGAGCTGCTCGGCCGCCGCCGGGTCGAGGTGAGCAAGCTCCTCGGCTATGGCGCGCGCTTCGGCAAGCTCCTCCTCGTGGCGCTCGAGCCTCGCCCGCGCCTCGAGCAGCATCCGCCAGGCTGCCTCGCCGCCCTCGAAACCCTCGGGCGCGGGAACCTCGAGATCGATCGCGCCCTCGGCCTTGGCGGCCCGAAGCGCCGCCAGCTCGACCGCGAACTCGAGCTCGGCGAGCTCGGGCTGGGCCTCGAAGAGCTCGCTGGCGTACCGGTAGAGCTCGATGTCATAACGGTTCGCCTGCTCTGCGGCGGCGCGCAGCTCCGGCGGGATCGCGTTGCCGCGAGGGCGCTTGGAGTTCACCCGGCCGCGGGAGGCGCTGCTGGCACCGGGCTTGTAGAGGATCGTCCGCAGCCCGAGCCGGCGCTTGGCGAGCACCAGCGACTCGTCGAAGCGCTCGGTGAGCCCGAAGAAGGCGAGGCCCTCGCTCAGGTTTCGCTTCGCCTGCTCGAGCATCGCCTCGTCCACCTCGCCGAAGGGCTCCGGCAGCCCAGAGAGCATTCGCGTGTGCAGGTTGTCGTGGATGTGATCGGCCGCCAGAGCCTCCTCGAGCGTGGCGTCGGCCGCCAGTGGCGGAGCCTTGGTGCCCTGGCGGCGCTGCGAGATCTCGCGCGCTTGGAAAAGGTGCGAGAGGATCCGCTCGACCGGGTCGCGCAGGAAGGTGAAGTAGCGGACCTCGCGGGTCGGTGAGAAGCTCTCGCGGATTCCGAGCGGAACGTGCCCCGTGAGGATCCTGACGCCGGCGAGGTGATTCCCCCCATCGTCGCGGAGGCGGTCGAAGGTGGCGCCGTACTTCGTTCCGCCTCCACCCTTGAACACATTGCCCACGTGACGAATGCCGCCGCGAGAGTTGTTTGCGCGCAGGACGGTGGTCAGCGTGGTCCCGGCGGTCTTCGGGATGTGCACGAAGACGAACAGCGGTGGCGAGGCATCACCGGGCGATGGGGCGGGGTCACTCATCGCCGGTCTCGGCAGGAAGGCAAGTGGTGGTCCAACTCGAGCTCATCGAAGGTCGCGCCTCGAGAGCACGCCCTCCGGTTCGCGGCAAGCTCGCCGCGCCTGCCCCGTTTTACGATGCCTGCTGAACATTCGAAGCGTCTCCAGAGTCGACCGCACCGGGAGCGGATGAAGAAAGGTCACGGTACGGCAGCGAGGGCACGGTACCGCTGCTGAACTCCCCGCCCCCGCCAGATTAGCGGCTCCTCGGCACGCTCGGAGCTGTCCGAGCTCGAGCGGGCCCGGCGGTGGGTTCGGGCGAGTCGCATTCAACATTTTGCACGGGTATGCTGCTGCGAGTTCACAAGGTCCAGAGGAGGATCCGTGCGCAAACCCCGAAATTTGAGAAGGTGCATCTAGATGGCTGAACAGACTGAAACATCAAAGGACGAGAAGGCGGCTGCCCCGAGAACCCCGCGCACGTTCGCCTCACGCGCGGAGCGGTCGCTGAAGGAGACGGATCGTCTGCTGAAGAAGACCCCCAACCTGCCTGAGCACGATCGGGCGATGGTGCAGCTCGAGCAGGCCAAGGTGCTCGCGATGCTCGAGCTCGCCGACGCCTTTCGCGGGAACGGCAAGGTCGGCTGAGCCGCTTCGTGTCCGAGGCAGGCGGGCGGTCGACACCGCGAGAGGACCGGGCGGCGAAGCGTGCGGCGGGGCGGAGTTCGACCCCGGCGGTCACCGACAACCTCGAGCGAGCGCTACGACCGCGGCGCGAGAACGCCGTCGCGGTCGAACAGCCCCTCGCTCTGATCTGTCAGGCGCAGCGCTCGGGCGGGACGCTGCTCGGGCGGCTGTTCGACGGACATCCGAGCTGCCACGTTCATCCCTACGAGTTCCAGATCGGCTATCCGAAGCCGCATCGCTGGCCTGAGCTGCCACTCGACGAGGAGCCCCAGACGTGGTTCGCGAAGCTCCGCGAGGACTACCTGGAGACCCTCTACCGGAAGGGGCGGCGGACGATTCCGCTGAAGGCGCCGGGAGAGTCGACCAAGGAGAGCGTCCCCTTCCTGCTGCCGCCCGCCTTCCAGCGCCAGATATTCCTCGACGAGGTCAAGCGCCGGGCGCCGATCACCTCCGAGCGCCAGATCCTCGACTCCTACATGACCTCGCTGTTCAACGGTTGGCTCGACAACCAGAACCTGCGCGGCGCAGAGAAGCGCTGGGTGGTCGCCTTCTCTCCGCGTCGTGCCTGGGGCGATGGCCTCGGCAAGTTCTTCGAGCTCTATCCGGACGGGCGGCTGATCTCGATCCTGCGCGACCCGCTGAGTTGGTTCAGCTCGGCGCAGGGGCGCGACCCGAACGCCGCCACCGAGGACCTGCTCGAGGCCTGGAAGCGCTCGGCGAGCGAGATGCTCGAGGCCGAGGGCCGCTATGGCGAGCGGGTGCGGATCGTGCGCTTCGAGCGGCTGCTGCTCGATACCCCGGCGACGATGCGCGAGCTCGCCGAGTTCCTCGGGATCGACTTCGACGAGCGGCTGACGGTGCCGACCTTCAACGGCTACCCGGTGGGGGCGAACTCGAGCTACGGTGAGCGCCGCACCGGCGTGGTCAGCGACCCGGTCGAGCGCTACAAGGAGCTGCTCTCCGACGAGCAGCAGGAGCTGATCCGCGGCGAGTGCGAGGACCTCTACCGCCAGGCGCTCGCCGCGAGCGGGGCGGACGCAACCCCGCAGCGCATCAAGGAGCCGTTCGCGGCGACCTCCTAGCCAGACCGCGACCTGTGAAAGTTCTTGACGTCTTGGGTGCGTTTGGCTTACAGTAACTTCGGTGTTGGGTAGACACCTCCCCGCGAGGCAACCTTGAAATGAGTCCTCGCAAGGGCGCCCAGCGCGAGCGCAGGAGCGCCGCCGGTGGTACCGATGGCGGTCTCGCGACGTACCGCCAGCCCTTGATCGCGTTCGTTCATATTCCGAAGACGGCCGGGGGCACGGTCACGACGATGTTCACCGCCGATGACTCACGGGCGGCCGTGAAGAACGCGGGCAACTTCTTCACCGGACCCGGGAAGGTGGCGCAGAAGCTCGCCAAGGCGCCTCGCGCCTGGGAGGCATGGCAAGACGGAGGTGGGCGACTGACCGTGGGCCACGTCCCGTACGGGGTCTTCCGACAGCATCTACCGGATGCAGTCGGCCCCTCCGCCGTCCGGTACATGACCTTCCTCCGTGATCCGGTCGATCGGGTGCTCTCGCACTACTACCGTCACTTTCACCGCCGCAATCCAAGTCGCGCCGGCCAGGTCAAGGAACGGCAAGACGGGTCGCAGAAGTCAAGGACGGACTCGCTGGAGCAGGCGATGGTCGAGATGCGGATTCCCCAGCTCAACAACCTGATGACGCGCTTTCTGTGCGGCGACCCTTCGCCGGCGACGCTGCCGACGAGCGCGATCGACGAGGCGAAGGCGCACCTGGACGAGTTCGCGTTCGTCGGGATCACCGAGCGCTTCGACGAGTCGATGGCCCTGCTGAGGCGGACGTTCGGGCTCGGCGTTGCCGCCTACGAGGACCGGCACGTGAACGCCAACCGCCCGGCGGCAGATGAGACCCCACAGGGGCAACGTGCCCTGATCATCGAGCACAACGAGATGGACGCCGCGCTCTATCGCCACGGCCTGGAGTTGTTCGCCGAGGCCATCGCGGATACCGATACCGAGCTCGCGGCCGAGGCCGAGCAACTGCGTGAGTTGAACGCGGCGGCGAACGAGGAGGTCGACAGAGCCGTCCGCGAAGCCTGCGAATGGCTCGACCGCGAGCTGCCGCCCGGAGCCTCGAAGCCGATCGCGCCCCTCCTCGACGCCGCCGAGGCCGCGGGGATCCCCCCGAGGACGCTGAAGCGCGCTTCGAGGCTCCTGGGAGCGGCCAAGGAGCACCGCGGCGAGCGCACCTGGGTGCGGCCCGAGGCAGGGGGCCCCGTGGTGGCGTGACGGCGAGCAGCGGAGAGGCATTCAACTCGAGGTGATCGCCTTCGTCCACATCCCGAAGACCGCCGGGGGTACGGTGACGACGATGTTCACGGCCGCCTACTCGGACGCCGGTGTGAAGAACGCGGGCAACTACATGAAGGGCGCCGAGCGCACCGTCACGAAGGTCGAACGCGGTCGCGTCAAGGGGGCGAAGGTCACCGTCGGCCATGTCCCGTACAGCGTCTACCGGGAGCATCTGCCGCCCGAGACGTCCTACGTGACATTTCTGCGCGAGCCGGTGGACCGGGTCCTCTCGCACTACTACCGCCACCTTCATCGGCAGAACAACCGAGCGCCGGAGCGCAGCCAGCACCGCCTCGAGACCGGCAAGCTGACACCGGGGTCGAAGGCCTCCTCGGTCGAGGAGGCGCTGGAGGAGTTGCGGATGATCCCGATCAGGAACCTGGCGACCCGCTTCCTCTGCGCCGATCCGACCCCGGAGACCCTGCCGGCGAGCGCCCTCTCCGAGGCGAAGGCGAACCTTCGCGAGTTCGCGTTCGTAGGGGTCCAGGAGCGGTTCGACGAGTCCCTGGCGCTGCTCGAGCGCAGACTCGACCTCCCGGTGGTTCCGTATGGCGCGTCGCGGCACGTGAGCTCCGATCGTCCGCGCGTGGATGAGATCCCCGACTCGCAGCGAGCGTTGATCCTCGAGCACAACGAGATGGACGCCGAGCTCTACCGCTACGGCGCCGAGCTGTTCGAGGAGGCCGTCGTGGCGGCGGGTGAGGATCTCGCGGCGGAGGCGGCCCGGGTTCGCGAGCTGAGCGCCGTGAACCGCGGGGAGCGCGACACGTCGCTGGAGGAGGCGCGCGCCTGGCTCGAGCGCGAGCTGCCGGCCGGCGAGGGGCGATCGAAGACCCGGCTGCTGGCGGCGGCCGAGGAGGCCGGGATCGCTCCGAAGTCGGTCAAGCGCGCTTCAGCGCTCCTGCGGGTGGAGCGCGTGAAGCGCGAGTGGATCCGGCCGGCGAGCGACTGAGGTCGCCCGTCGCCGCCCGAACCGCGCGAACGCGCTAGGAGCGCGTTAGCCCTCGTCCGAGCCCGCGCTCGAGGCCAGCTTCTGCTCGCTCGAGCCAGCGTCTCCGTTTCGCTTCGCCGCCTGAGGCGTCCGAGCCGCCTTTCGGCCCTGCTTGCCGCCCTGCTTGCCCTGACGCTTCCCCTTCCCGCCAGTGGCCGGCGACTCCGCCGCGGAGCCTTCGGCGACGACGGCGGCCTTCTGACGTCGCGCCGCCTTCTTGCCCTGCCCTCGAGACGACTTGCCCTTCGCGCCACCCGATCCGGAAGCCCGGCCGGCCTTCGCTCGTTTCGCCGGCTCCGCCTGATCCTTGCCGGCGCCACCGCCGCCCTGCCGACCGCCCTCGATCCGCTGGAGCTGGCTCTGAATCGCGTCGAACCGCTGGGCGAGCTCACGCGTCAGTGACTTGATCTCGGCCAATTCCTGCTCTTGCCGCTTGCTGAACATCTCAGGGTCTCCCATCGATCGAGAACGCTATCAATCACCGCGCGCGAGTAAGTGAGACTAACGCGACCTCGCCTACCCACGATGTGAGCAGATGAACCCTCGCTCATCGCCTCCCGTCGCGTCAATCACCGGCCTCGGGTGGGTGGCTATGCTGCTGCTCGAGGTCCGTTGGCGGGGGCGGTCTGACCTCACTCAGGGGCAAACTGCATCCAAGACGAGGGTTCGGGCATTGGCCAGAGATCGCCAGCAAGCATCACTTCCAAGGAAAGCGTCGCGGCGGAAGTGGTGGAGATGCTCCGTCGCCGATAGTTCGTAGGCTCGGCGGGTGGCGAAGCTGAAACAGAAGAGGGCCCGGGCAAAGGGCGCGCGACCGGAGCACGACGGGGGGCGACCGGGAACGCCCGCCGAGCAGGTCGCGGACCCGCACGCCGGCGAGGGTGCAGCACGGATCGACGCGAGGCTGGCGGAGATCAAGGAGATGGTGGTCGCGCTCTCGGCGCGAAGCGACGAGCTGTTCACCTCGATCTTGGACGCGGCGCAGGGGCGTGCCGGAGGCGATCCCGATCGCGCCTCAGGAGATCACGCCGCCACCCCCCTCTTGAGCTCCGAGCTCGACCTCGCGCTCTCCCTGCGCCGCGAGAACGTGGCCCCGGTGGACCAGCCCCTCGCTCTGATCTGTCAGGCGCAGCGCTCGGGCGGGACGCTGCTCGGGCGGCTGTTCGACGGACATCCGCAGCTGTCACGCCCATCCGCACGAGCTCCACATCGGCGACCGCCGGCCGCACACCTGGCCGCGCTGTCGCCCGGGGAGGAACCGGAGATCTGGTTCTCGAGGCTCGCCGAGAAGAAGCTCGATCTCCTGTTCTCGAAGGGGAGGCGCAGAATCCCCCTGAAGGCCCCCGGGGAGAACGTCCGACGAGAGCTATCTCCCCTTCCTGCTGCCGCCCGCCTTCCAGCGCCAGATCTTCCTCGACGAGGTCAAGCGCCGGGCGCCGATCACCTCCGGCGCCAGATCCTCGACTCCTACATGACCTCGCTGTTCAACGGTTGGCTCGACAACCAGAACCTGCGCGGCGCAGAGAAGCGCTGGGTGGTCGCCTTCTCTCCGCGTCGTGCGTGGGGCGAGTGGCCTCGGCAAGTTCTTCGAGCTCTATCCGGACGGGCGGCTGATCTCGATCCTGCGCGACCCGCTGAGTTGGTTCACGCTCGGCGCAGGGGCGCGACCCGAACGCCGCCACCGAGGACCTGCTCGAGGCCTGGAAGCGCTCGGCGGCGAGATGCTCGAGGCCGAGGGCCGCTATGAGCGAGCGGGTGCGGATCGTGCGCTTCGAGCGGCTGCTGCTCGATACCCCGGCGACGATGCGCGAGCTCGCCGAGTTCCTCGAGATCGACTTCGACGAGCGGCTGACGGTGCCGACCTTCAACGGCTACCCGGTGGGGGCGAACTCGAGCTACGGTGAGCGCCGCACCGGCGTGGTCAGCGACCCGGTCGAGCCGCTACAAGGAGCTGCTCTCCGACGAGCAGCAGGAGCTGATCCGCGGCGAGTGCGAGGACCTCTACCGCCAGGCGCTCGCCGCGAGCGGGGCGGGCGAGGAGAGCGGGGCGAACCCCGGGCTCGCCGCCGGCTGAGCTACTTGTCCTTGTCGGCGGCCGCTTCCGCCTTCTTCATGTTCTCGATCATCGGCTCCAGGTACGCGGGGCTGTTGAACAGCCACTGTCGCCGTCCTTCTCCATCGCGAAGGTCGCCGGCCGCGAGGCGGTCGGCTCGTCCGGCGGGGGCTCGCCGGGCTCCTCCGGGGTGAAGGTGAGCAGGCCGGCGCGTACCGACGCGGTGTCGCCGCTCTCGCTCACGCCGAGCACCTCGATCCCCTGAAGGCCGTGGCCGCGAGCTTGACCACTCTCGAGATCCTTCTCGCCGACGTCGTCGAGGATCTCGGGGCTGGTCAGGGACCACCGTGGCAGCGTCCTGGAACTGGTAGGCCTGCCACCACTCGAGCAGTCCCCGCCCCGGCGAGCCCTCCTCCTGGGTGGCGATGTCGTCGTCGGTGACCACGTTGGGCGCGAACGTGCCGCCGTCGCTTTCGTCCGTTGACGCTCGTCGTCGCTGGATCCGCAGCCGAGCAGCGCGACGACCGCGACCAGCAGCGCCGCCATTGCGGTCAGCGGGCCGAACCGACGACGAGTGTCGCGTCTCATGATCATCTCCCGTCGTTCCGCCGCCACGATCGAGCGCGGCAGTATAAGCAAGATCCCCCCGGCGTGTGCGATCGTGGCTTTCCACCAGTGAAACGCCGACGCTCGCTCAGGCCGAGTCGGCGCTGGACGCCCGCGTGGGCCTCCGAGAGGCGCCGCCCTCCACTCACCCGAGGACTCAGCGCCGATCGGAGGGTCGCGAACCGACCGCGCCGAGCTCCCCGCGCGCCGCCCGGTCGAGCGTCCCCGCGAGCCGCTCGGCGTTCTCATCCGAGCGGTCGACGAGCACCGGAGCGCCGGGATAGCAGTGGCGCATCGCGGCATGCAGGAACCGCCGGGTTCGCTCGCGCTCGGGGCGGAACTCGAGCAGCTCGGGCACCCGCTCGCGGATCTCGCCGAAGTCGTGGATGTCGAGGGTGGTCCCGTAGCCGGAGTAGAAGGGGCGGCCCGAGGGTGAGCACCGGCTTCGAGTAGAGCAGCGCCTCGAGACCGACAGTCGAGGAGATCGTCGCCACCCCGGCCGAGCGGCGGATCAGCCCGAGCGAGCTGGTGTGGGGCTCGACCAGCCTGCACGTTGGCGAGCTTGACCAGGTTTCGCAGCATGCCCAGCGGGTTGCGGCCGATCGACATCGGGTGCTCCTTGATCACCAGCTCGACCCCCGGCGGCAGCGCGTTCGCGACCTGGGTGATCAGCGCCTCCTGGTCGACGCAGTGCGGGCGCAGGCGGAGGATCTTGTAGTCGTCGGTGACGTGGAGCGGGAAATAGACGAAGCCCGGCTCGGAGGGCTCGGCCGAGTACAGGCCGCGCGCCCTGCGCCGGCGCGCCATCTCGCGCAGGTCGCGCGCAACCCATGAGCCCGGGCGCAGGTAGTCGTTGTCGCGATCCCAGGTCGCCCGGACGAAGGCGTGCCGCATCAGCGCGTAGGCGCGGTGCAGGTTCACCGTCACCCGGCGGTACTCGCGGATCGGGCGGTTGCGCTCGGTGTAGCGGGTGATGAAGTCGTCGAGCTCGGCCTCCTCGGCGCCGGTCAGCGGGCGCAGCTCATCGGCGGAGACGATCGGCGCGTCCATCGTGTCGGCGTAGAGGCGGAGCGGGCTGTCGAAGATCGTGAACATCAAGAACAGCGTCGTCGCCCCGCTCGCCTCGCCGACCAGGTGCGAGACGGTGCGGATGCTCTCGTTGCCGACCTCGGGGACGACGATCTGAGGCTCGAGCCGCCTGAACAGCTCCTCGATCGCGAGGAAGTGCCTCACCGTGCGCTCGACGCACGGCCCCTCCCTGCGCTCGTCACGGCAGGGGAGATCGGTGCGGTAGACCTCGTGCAGGCTCGGGATCGGGTACTGGGAGACGATCCGCGCCTCCTCCTCGCGCCACGAGCCGACGGGGCTCACCTCGGCCATCAGCTCGGGCAGGCAATGCGCCTCGTCGCCGTGGCCGCGGAGCACCAGGGCAGCGCGCCGCGAGTAGGTGAGGTGGGTGACCTCGTGCCCCTGGCGCTTGAGCAGGCGGCCGACCCGCCCGTAGAACTCGGACTCGATGTGCTGGAGGGTCGCGAACAGGAATCTCATCGCCGGGCTGATTCCAGCAGGACGGCACCGATCGCGCTTGCCGCCAGATGGGTGAGCGCGGCGAGAGCGATCGTCTCCGCGGGCCCGAACCCGGCCACCAGGGCGCCGGAGGCCGCCGCGCCGAGGGCGAAGCTCGCGCTCTTCAGGCTGGCGGCGCTGGTGAACACCTGGCCGATGAACTCCGGCGGCGTCCAGCGGCGACGGGCCTCGAACGTCGCCGCGAGCCCGGGCCCGTAGAGGAGCCCGGAGACGCCGAGCAGGCCGAGCGTCGCCGCGCTCGACTCCAGGCTCGCGATCGGCAGCATCGCGAGCCCGGCGAGCGCCACCGCGGCGAGCGCGACCCGCTCGCTCGGCCAGCGCCTCGCCGGCCGCGCTGAGCGCGATCGCCCCGAGCGCCGATCCGGCCGCGAACGCCGCCCACAGGGCGCCCGCGAAACCCCGCCCGTGGCCGAGCTGCTCGACGGCGAAGAACGGGAAGGCGACCACCAGCAGTCCCCGGCCGGCCATCGCCAGCGAGCCGCAGACGGTGATCGCGGCCAGCGGGCCCGCGGAGAAGTGGCGGAGCGCCTCGGCGAGCGTCGCCCTCAGCCCGGGCGAGGGGGGCGGCGGCGCACTCTGAGCCGAGCGCGCCTCGGCCTCGGCCAGCGTTCCGGCCATCGCGAGGAGCTTCAACGCGGCCTGGACGAGCACCGCGGCGGCCGCGCCCGCGAGGCCGGCGACCGTCGCGGCGAGCAGCGGACCGGCGACCGTCGCGGCGCCGAAGCTCGCCGCCTCGAGCGAGGTCGCGCGGGCGACGAACGTCTCGCCGGAGAGCCCGGTCAGGACCCCGTCATCCCGCCGGTCGAGAGCGGCTGCAGGGCGCCGGTCGAGGATCGCGAGCCCGACGCTGACGATCGCCGGCGCGTTGCCGACGGCGAGCGCCAGGGCGGCGAGGCCGACGGCGCCGATCACCTGCTCGGCGGCGATCACCCGCAGCGGCCGGCGCGCCCGGTCGAGCAGACCGCCGAGCAGGGGCCCGGTGAGGATCCCCGGCAGCGCCAGCGCTCCCGCGATCACCCCGGCGAGCGCGGCGCCCTCGCCCCGCTCGAGGACCAGCAGGACGACCGCGACCGCGGTCATCTCGTTCGCGATCCGCCCGATCAGCGCGGCGGCGAAGAGGCGGCGCGACGGCCGCGAGCCTCCGGCGAGCGCGGGCTCAGCGGTCAAGCATGAGGAGCTCGGCGAAACGCGCCGGCTCCGGGAGCCGCTCGAGAGCCAGCCACGGCTCGTGGCGCTCGAGCTCCTCGACCGAATAGGTGCCCGAGGCGACGGCGACGGTACGAGAGCCGATCGCGTTGCCGCAGCGAACGTCGTGAGGCGTGTCGCCGATCACGAAGGTCGATTGCGGATCGACCGGCCCGCCGGCGCGCTCGACGGCCACGCTCAGCGCCCGCCGCGCGATCGCCGGCCGGTCATCGCCGTCCGTGCAGAACGCGCCCCCGGCGAAGTAGCGCGCGAGGCCGTAGTGCTCGAGCTTCGCCCTCGCGCCGCTCGGCGGTGTTCCCGGTGAGCAGCAGCGAGGTGATCTCGGGGCCGCCCGGCGAGCGCGTCGAGGATCTCGACCACGCCGGGGAGGGGACCGCCACGGCGCAGGCCGAGTCGCCCGGGAAGGTGCTGCTCGTAGGCGCGCAGGAAGGCGCTCGCGCTCGCCGGCGAGTCCACGCCGCCGCACGCGCGGATCGCCAGGGTGGCGACCTCGTGGTCGGTGAGCCCGGCCGTCTCGAGGCTGGCGAAGTCCGGCGAGCGCCCGCAGACCTCACGGGCGGCCTCCTCGAGCGCGAAAACCCCGGCTCGCTTTGTCGTCAGGAGCGTCCCGTCGATGTCCCAGAAAAGGACCCGGGCCATGCTCATGCGAGCGGGGGCGGGCCCGCGCGGAGTCGCTCGGAGCGATCGCGGGAGCTGCCCCCGAACGGCCCGCGGTCGCTCAAGAGGCCGGCAGCAGGGCCCCGAGCCTGGCCTTCACGGCCTCGGCGATGCTCTCGCCGTCGAGCCGGTGCGCCCTCAGGACCTCGTTGTTCTCGCCACTGCGCGGAACCTCCTCGATGCCGAGCTGGTGCACGCGCGAGGCCGCCTCGGGCGCCTGCGCGGCGAGCGCGGCGACGACGGCGTCGCCCTGGCCGCCGGCGAGGTAGTGGTTGTCGAGGCAGAAGACCGGCGCCCCGTCGGCCACCTCGGCGATCCACGCCCCGTCGACATCGCGCAGCCACGGCAGCGAGACGACGCCGGCCTCGATCCCGTCCGCGGCCAGCAGCTCGGCGGCGCGCCAGGCGCCCGCCGACCATCACCGGCCCGGCGGCGACGAAGAGCAGGTCGGGCCCGGATCGCAGCACGGTCCCGCGCCCGGGGACGAGCTCGTCCACGGCCGGGGGCTCGAAGCCCGGCGCCCATCCCACGCTGACGAGCCGGATGTAGACGGAGCCCGGGGCCCGGTTCACCGCCCAGTCGACCGCGGCGCGGGCCTCGTGCTCGGAGAAGGGCTCGATCAGCGCCATCCCGGGAACGGAGCCGAGCGCGGAGATGTCGCGCACCGATTGGTGTGAGTGGCCCGGGCCGCCCGGGACGAGGCCGGCGAGCGAGCCCGACGTAGATCGACCTTCGTGCCCTCGGTCGCGTTGTTGTAGATCTGCTCGTTGGGGCGGGTGGAGAGGAAGCAGGCGAAGGAGTGGACGACCGGGACCAGGCCGCCGAGAGCCATCGCCCCGGCCTGCGAGACCATGTCCTGCTCGGCGATCCCGCACTCGAAGAAGCGATCCGGGAAGCGCTCGCGGAACTCGACCAGCCCGCAGTCCTTGCGCAGGTCGGCGTCGAGCGCGACCAGCCGCGGCTCGCGCTCGGCCTGCTCGACCAGCGCCTTGCCGTAGGCGCCGACGAGCCGCTGGCGGTGCTCGGGCGCGGCGGCCAGGTGCTCGGCCGCCTCGGCGACGACGAGCTCGACCGGCTCGCTCCGAGCTGCGAGAGCCGCCCGTCGAGCCGGGTCCGGACCTCCTCGACCGCGCGCTCGTAGTTCTCGGGCGTCGGCGCGCCCACGTGGTAGTCGTAGAGAGCGGTGTCGTTCATCGGCAGGTGGCCCTGCGCCTCCATGAAGGAGACGCCGCCGCCCTTCCGGGTCGCGGCGATCACCAGCTTCGGGCGCTGCTGCGCCCGCAGCCCCTCGAGCGTCTCCGCGAACGCCCGAAGGTCGTGGCCGTCGCAGCCGCGAGCGCCCAGCCGAAGGCCGTGAACTTCGCCTCGAGGTCGCCGAGGTCGCTGACCTGTCGAGACCCAGGTGTCGGACTGGACCTCGTTGCGGTCGACGATCACGGTGATCTCGTCGCACGCGGCGGTTGGCGGTCGGCTGCAGCGACTCCCAGATCTGCCCCTCCTGCAGCTCGCCGTCGCCCGTGAGCACGTAGACCCTGCCCGTTGCGGCCCAGCAGCCGGTCGGCGAGGACGAAGCCCCGCGCCTTCGAGATCCCCATTCCGAGCGAGCCGGTGCTGGTGACGACCTCGGGCGTGGCGGCGACGTCGGGATGGCCGGGCAGGCCGTCGAGCCGGCGAAGCTGATGGATCAGGTCGAAGTCGAGCCGCCCGAGCGCGGTCAGCACCGCGTAGAGGCCGGGAGCGTCGTGGCCCTTGGAGGAGAAGTAGCGGTCGCCCTCGCTCAGCACCTCGAGGTGCAGCCAGGTGACGATGTCGAGCGAGCTGAAGGTCGTGCCGAGATGGCCCGAGCCGACGCGCTGGACCATGTAGAGGACGTTCAGCCGGCAGGCGTCGGCGAACGCGGCGGCGCGCTCGTGGCGGATCGCCCTCGAGCGTCCGGATGCGGTCGAACTCGGCCTGCGGGACGTACCTCAGCTCCATGTCGCGAGCCTACCCAACTCTGGCTGCACCGGGCTGACCGACGTCACCCTGCGTGGCGGCTCGATCGGCCCACGCGCGCCCCCGTCGGCGATGGCGGGCGCGGCGCCGGTCATCGGCTGCCCGCCGGAATCGCCGGTAGCGCCGCCGGGTTCTCGGCGATCATCTCCTCGGCCTGGCGCCAGTCGTCCGGGTAGTCGATCGAGAAGCCCTCGAGCTCCTCGGTGAAGAACGGCGCGACGCGCTCGCCGGAGATGCTGTCCTGCTCCTCGACCGTCGCCGTCCAGGCGATCTCGATGCTCGAGTCCTGGACGTGGACGGCCGGCAGCGACTTGTACTGGCGCGAGTGCAGGGGAACGCCCTCGGGCTGTTCGAGCAGCGGGTTCATCAGCTCGCCGTCGAGGACCCACATCTTGCCCGGGTGCTCGCGGCAGAGCCTGACCGCGCGCAGCGAATCGGCCCGGTCGCCGAGCGCGACGAGCTGCTCGAAGGCCCGGCGGATGGCCGCCGGGCCGCGGAACGGGCTGGTCGGGCGAAGCAGCGAGAAGAGCTCGCAGCGGCGCCCCTCGGCGGCGAGCTCGGCGAGCGTGTGGCGGACCCACTCGATGTCCGGCGAGGTGGAGCTCGCCATCTCCGCCGGGCGCAGGCCAGGCACCTCGGCGCCGTAGCCCTCGGCGATCGCGGCGATCTCCGGCGAGTCGGTCGAGACGACGACCGCCTCGAACACCCCGCACGACTGCGCCGCGGCGATCGTGTAGGCGATCAGCGGATGGCCGCCGAGCTCGCGCACGTTCTTTCCCGGCACGCGCTCGGAGCCGCCGCGGGCGGGGATCAGGGCGATCGCGGAGGGCAAGCCGGCCGGCTGCTCGCCTAGAGGCGGGCGGGGTCGTGGTTCACGTAGACGGTCTTCCAGTCGGAGTAGACGTCGAGGGCCTCGGTGCCCGCTTCGCGCCAGCCGTTGCCGGAGAGCCCCTCGCCGCCGAAGGGCATGTGGGGCTCGGACCCGTAGGTCGGCCCGTTCACCGAGGCGACACCGCTGTGGACCCGGGCGATGAACTCCTGGCCGCGGTGGACCGAGTCGGTCCAGATCGCCGCGGTGAGCCCGTACTCGGTCGCGTTTGCGGCCTCGATCGCCTCCTCGAAGCCGGCAACGCGGTGCAGCGTCGCGATCGGGCCGAACAGCTCCCTGCAGGCGATCTCGGAGTCGAGCGCCGCGCCCTCGATGAGCGTCGGCGCCATGTAGAAGCCGCCCGCGCGGCCGTTCTCGGTCACCCGCACGCCGCCGGCGAGCACCTCGACCCCCTGCCCGCGGGCCTCCTCGATCGCGCTCAGCATCTGGGTGAGCTGGCCCTCGTTGATCACCGGCCCGAAGTCGTCCTCGTCGCCCGGCCCGACCCGCTGGCTCTCGGTGCGCTCGAGCAGCAGCTCGCGGAAGCGCTCGTAGACGGAGTCGAAGACGATCAGGCGGCTGCCCGCCGCGCAGCGCTGGCCGGCGTTCGAGTAGGCCGAGAGCACCGCGGCCTCGGCGGCTCGCTCGAGGTCGGCGTCGTCGCAGACCACGAGCGGGTTCTTGCCGCCGAGCTCGAGGCAGACCTTCGCCATCCGCTCGCCGGCCACCCGGGCGATCATCCGCCCCACGGCGCTCGACCCGGTGAAGCTGACGACGTCCACGTCGGGATGCTCGACCAGCGGCTGGCCGGCCTCGGAGCCCAGCCCGTTGACGAGGTTGAGCACGCCGGACGGCAGCCCCGCCTCGGCGGCGAGGCGGCTGAAGGCGAGCGCGGTTGCGGGCGTGTCCTCGGATGGCTTCAGCACGACCCCGTTGCCGCAGAGCAATGCCGGGAAGACCTTCCAGGCGACGTTCGCGATCGGCGTGTTCGCGGCGATGATCAGCCCGGCGACCCCGAGCGGCTGGCGGATCGTCATCGCCTGGCGATTCGCCACCGCGCTGGTCGTCGTGCGCCCGTAGAAGCGCCGGCCCTCGCCGGCGACGAAGTAGCCCATCTCGATTGCCGCGCCGACCTCGCCCCGCGCCTCCGCGGGCGCCTTGCCGGTCTCGGCGGCGACCGTCGCCGCGAGCTCGTCGGCGTCGCGCTCGAGCAGTTGCGCGATCCGGCGCAGCACGGCGCCACGGTCGGCGACGGTCTGGCGCGCCCACCCCGGATGCGCGGCGCGCGCGGCGGCCACCGCGGCCTCGACGTCGGCCGCCGCGGAGCGCGCGACCGTGCAGAGCGGCTCACCGCTGGCGGGAGCGAGCTTCTCGAAGCTCTCGCCCGAGACGGCCGCCACCTCGCGCCCGTCGATCACGTTGGCGATGGTCTCGGTGGCGGTCTTCTCGCTCGTTCCCACGGCCGACAAAGTAGCGGATGGGATGCTCTAGATTGAACCCGGTGGAGTCACCTCGAAACGGCGGGTTTCGATCTCGACTGCGCGCGCCGGTCGGCCGCCCGCGGGTCACGCCCCCTGCTCCGGGCCTGGCGCTGTTCGGGTGCCTGCTCGCCTGCCTGGCCGCGGGCCTTCTCGGCGCCTCGGGAGCCCAGGCGGCACGCGGGCTGACGACGGGCTTCGCCGACACGATCCTCGACGAGCCCGACGCCGCAACCCGGGACTTCTGGTTCAAGCGGGCGGTCAAGGCCGACGCCGGCCTGGTGATGTTCTACACCTCCTGGCGAGGCATCACCGGCAACCGGCGCCCGGCCAGCCCGGCCGACCCCGCCGATCCGGCATACAACTTCGCCGAGCTCGACGCCGCGGTCAGGGACGCGAGCGGGCGCGGGCTCGATGTCGTCATCGCCGCCACCTACGCGCCCGAGTGGGCCGAGGGCTCGGGCCGCCCCCAGTCGGTCCTTCCCGGCGCCTGGAAGCCCGATCCGGCAGCGCTCGGCCAGTTCGCGCAGGCCCTGGCCGCTCGGTACTCAGGGCTTTTCACCCCGCCGCGCGGGGAGCGCCTGCCGCGGGTGGAGTACTTCCAGCCGTGGAGCGAGCCCAACCTGACCGGTGCGCTCGCGCCGCAGTACGAGAACGGGCGCCCGAGCAGCCCGGAGCTCTACCGGCGGCTGTTGAACTCGTTCTACGACGGGGTCGACTCGGTGAACCCGCGGGCGAAGGTCGTGGCCGCCGGTACGGCGCCCTACGGCGACCCGAAGAGCACCAACTCGCTCGCCCCGGTCCGCTTCTGGCGCGACGTGCTCTGCCTGCACGACCGAAAGAGGCTGCTGCCGACCGCCTGCCCGCAGCCGGCGAAGCTCGACGTCTTCGCACACAACGCGATCACCTATCCGGGCGGACCCACCCGGCGGGCCGCGCTCGCCGACAACGCCGCGACCGCCGACTTCGGCAAGCTGCGCCGGGTGGTCCGCGCCGCCGAGCGCCACGGGACGGTGCTGCCGGCGAAGGGCCGGCGTCCGCTCTGGGCGACCGAGATGTGGTGGGACTCGAACCCGCCGGACCGCAAGTACGGCGTCCCGCTCGCTCGTCACGCGCGCTGGATCGAGCAGGCCCTCTACATCCTGTGGAAGAACGGCGCCAGTGTCGCCGTCAACCTCAAGGTCGGCGACGACGGCAAGGGCGACTTCGGCTTCGACGACACCCACCAGTCCGGGCTCTACTTCCGCAACGGCAAGCCGAAGCCGGCGCTGCGGGCCTTCCGGTTCCCGTTCGTGGCCGAGCGCAAGGGCAAGCGCGCGATCGCCTGGGGCAAGGCCCCGAAATCCGGCAAGCTCGTGATCCAGCGACGGGCCGCGGGCGGCTGGCGCGGCGTCGGCTCGAAGCGGGTGCGCGCGGGCGACGTCTTCAAGCGGCGCCTGGGCCGCGGCGCCAAGGGAACGCTGCGGGCGCGGATCGGCTCCACGAAGAGCCTCACCTGGCGGCTGCGGTAGTTCGCGAGACACGCGGATCTCCCGCTGAGAGGGGAAATCGGATAGGTTCTTCGCGACCCCCGAAGGATGGGGGAGAAGGCAACTGCGGGGAAGACGGGTTTGAGCAAACGAGTACTGATCACCGGGGGGGCGGGCTTCATCGGCTCGCACCTGGCCGACCGGCTAATCGAGCGCGGCGACTCGGTGATCGTCCTCGACGACCTGAGCACGGGGCGCGCCGAGAACCTCGAGGCGGCGCTCGCCTCGGGCGGCGCCGAGCTGGTCGAGGGCTCGACCACCGACCGGCTCCTGGTCGAGACGCTGATGCGGCGGGTCGACCGCTGCTTCCATCTCGCCTCGGCGGTCGGGGTGCGGCTGATCGTCAACCAGTCATACGGCTCGTTGCTGCGAAACGTGCGCGGCGCCGACTGCGTCTTCCACGTCGCCGCCGACTGCGGGGTGCGGACCGTGTTCAGCTCGAGCTCCGAGATCTACGGCAAGCACAGCCGGGGCGCTCTCGGCGAGGGCGCCGACAGGCTGCTCGGCCCGCCGCAGCTCTCGCGCTGGTCCTACGGCACGGCCAAGGCCTTCGCGGAGGCGCTCGCCTTCGGGCTGTTCGAGGAGCGCGGCGCCGAGATGATCGTCGCCCGCCTGTTCAACACCACCGGCCCCCGCCAGCTCGGCAACTACGGGATGGTCCTGCCGACCTTCGTCCGCCAGGCGCTCGCCGGTGAGGACCTGACGGTCTACGGCAACGGCACCCAGACTCGGTGCTTCGCTCACGTCGACGACATCGTCAGGGGCCTGATCGAGCTCTGCGATCGCGAGGACGCCGTCGGTCGGCCATTCAACCTCGGCACCGACGGCGAGATCTCGGTCAACGAGCTCGCCGGGCGGATCGTCGCCCGCTCGGGCTCCGTCTCGAGCGTCCGCCAGGTCCCCTTCGACGAGGCGTACGGGAACGGCTTCGAGGACATCGGCCGTCGCCGCCCGGACACGAGCGCGCTGCGCGAGCTCACCGGCTGGGCGCCGAAGCTGACGGTCGACGACGCGATCGACGACACGATCGCCTACGAGCGCGCTCGGATGGGTCGAGACGCGATCGACCGCCGTCCGAGCGTAGTTGGCTGACGCAACCCGGCTGCTCGGCGCCTTCGGCGTCGCGCTCGCGCTCGCCCTGATCGCAACGCCGGCCGCGATCCGGATCGCGCGCCGGATCGACTTCCTCGACCGCCCGCGCGGCTACAAGCAGCATCTCGCCGACACGCCCTACCTCGGTGGCGCCGCGGTCATGCTCGCCGTGCTGGCGGCGTTGGTGCCGTTCGCTCGCGAGCTCGACGGGCTCGCCGCGCTGATCGCCTGCGCGCTCGGGCTGCTGGCGCTCGGGACGCTCGACGATCGGGTCGGGCTGCCGGTGTGGCCGCGGCTGCTCGCCCAGGTCGGCTCCGCGATCGCGCTCTACGCCGCCGGGTTCGGCTGGGAGCCCGGCGAAACCGGCTCGGCCAACCTGATCCTCACGGTCGCGCTGTTCGTCGGCGTGATCAACGCCTACAACCTGATGGACAACCTCGATGGCGCCGCGGCGACGATCGCGCTGGTCAGCGGCGCGGCCCTCGCCGTCTACTGCGCCGCCGAGGGCGCCCCGCTGTTGGGGGCGGTCGGCGCGGCGGTCGCCGGCGCCTGCGCGGGCTTTCTGCCCTTCAACCTCTCGCGGCCGTCGGCTCGGATCTTTCTCGGCGACGGCGGCAGCATGCCGATCGGGATGCTGATCGCCGCCGTGATCGCGAACCTGCCGGGCGCGGACCGGCTGGGGTGGGAGCTCGTGGGCGTCTGCGTCGTGCTCGTCGGGCTTCCCGCCCTCGACACGATCATCGTCACGCTCTCGAGGCGCCGGCGCGGAGTGCCGCTGCTGGAGGGCGCCCGCGACCACCTGACGCACCGGATGCTGGTCGTCCTCGGCTCCCCGCGCAGCGTCGCCGGCGCGCTAGCCGGCGCGCAGGCGCTCTGCGTGCTCGCCGGCATCCTGCTGCTCGTCTCCTCCCGCTGAGCGGCGTGGCCGAGCGCGCGGCGGAGCGACGCGGCGAGTGGGATCGTGTCGGGTGGTGCAGGGCGGATTCACCGAGGTCTACGAGGAGCATGTCTGGGACGTCTACGGCTTCCTCGCCTACAGGCTCGACTCGCGAGCCGACGCCGAGGACCTGACCCAGCTCACCTTCGAGCGCGCGCTGCGGGCCTGGCCGCGTTTCGATCCGGAGCTCGCCAGCCCGCGAACCTGGCTGCTGGCCATCGCTCGCAACGCCCTGATCGACCACCGCCGGCGCGACCGCCGCGCCTCGCAGCGCAGCATCTCCGCCGGCGAGGTCGCCGAGCGTGAGCTGCCGGCCTCGCCCGGGATCGACGAGTCCGTGTTCGGACCGGATCCCGAGCTCGCCGCCGCGCTCGGGCGCCTCAGCGAGCGCGAGCGCGAGGTGCTGGCGCTTCGCTTCGGCGCCGATCTCGCCGGCGCTGAGATCGCGGCGATCCTCGAAACGAGCGTGGCGAACGTCCAGCAGCTGAGCTCGAGAGCGCTCCGCAAGCTCCGCCGCGAGCTCGGCGCTCAGCCGCCCAGCGGCCCGATCCCGGCGAGCCCGGCTCCGGCGAGCGCGAGCAGGAGGGCGCCCGAGCAGAGGTAGGCGGCGGCCATCCGCCGCAGGTTGGCGGGGCGCCGGCGGACGTCGGACGCGGCGATGTCCGCGCGGATCGCCGAGCGCAGCGACGGGCGCGGAACCGGCCGTGCCTCGAGCCGCCGAGCGATCGCGGCGAGCAGCTCGCGCTCCTCGCCCGAGCTGCCCTCGAGCAGATCCTCGATCGGCTCGCTCGGGTTGCCGTCCTGGCGGCTCTCGCTCATCGCGCGAAGACCTCCGAGCGGGGGTTGAGATCGCGGGCCGTGCGGTAGGCCGCGACGGCCGCGGCGGCGTCGCCGTTTCGGGCCTCGAGCCGGGAGACGATCAGCCACGTTCGCCAGTTCGTCGGCTCCCGATCGCGGGCGGTGCGCGCGGCGGCGAGCGCCGCTGCGAGCTCGCCGCGGCGCTCGTGGACGAGCGCGCTCTGAATCTCGGGCGCGGCGGCGAAGGCTCCGAAAGCCGCCGCGTTTCCGGCGCGCTCGAGCGCGAGCGCCGGATGGCCCTCGCGCGCGGCGGCGCGGCTCTCCTCGAGCGCGCCCGCGCCGGCGAGGGGGATCGCGATCGCGACGATCGCGGCGAGCGAGCCGGCGACGATGGCGACCCGCGCCGTGCGCGGCAGGCCGGGCGCCGGCGCGCGCTCGAGCGCCGCCACTCGCTCGGCGCTCGCGATCACCGCCGCGAGCAGCATCAGGATCGCGGGAAGAACGGCGAGCTCCCACATCCAGTCGACCGCGGCGGCGGTCGCGAAGACGAGCACGGCGGCGCTCGCGCCGGCGAGCGCGGCTCGGCCCTCCGCCGGCGCCCGAAGGGCGCGCCTGACGCCGAGCACCGCAACGGCGCCGACGAAGGAGGAGATCAGCAGCAAGCCGACCAGGCCGAGCTCGGCGAACGTCTCGATGAAGAGCGAGTGGGCGTCGCGTGCGAACTCGTCGCTGGGTCGGTTTCGCGCCCACCAGAACTCGAAGCTGCCGGCCCCGATCCCGCTCAGCGGCTTCGATCGCCCCGCGTCGAGCCCGGCGGTCCAGAATCCGTAGCGCCCCTGGCTCGAGGGGTCGAGAACCTCCTCCAGGCGGCTCGCCTCGCCCTCCTCGATCTGCGAGGGCCCGCGGAACTTCTCCCATCCCTGCTCGATCTCGCTGCCGAGCGGCGTCGCGAGCACGAGCGCGAGCAACGCGACCAGGGCGGCGGCAAGGCCGCCGGCGCGGACCCGCCGCGGGGCGCTCAGCCGGGCGGGGAGGCGCCCGTGGCGGGCGAGCAGGCCGATGCCGCCCTGCATCAGCGCGACCCCGGCGCAGACGACGACGACGATCGCGAGCATCTCGTCGCCCTGCGCGAGCGCGGCCGCGTCGACTCGGCCGGCGTCGAGCGCGGCGCGCTGCCCGACCGCGCCGATCGCGATCGCGCCGCCGCCGAACGCGCAAAGGCAGGTCGCGGCGCTTCCCACTCGCCCCGGGGCGAGGAGGAGATACGCGATCAGCCCGACGGCCACGAGCGGGATCAGCAGCGAGGAGGCGGTCAGCCAGAGGACGAGCGTGGCGAGCACGAGCGCGGCCGCGCTCGCCGCCTGCACCGCGATCAGCCGGGCGCTCGCGGCGGCGCCGAGCAGCAGCGGGATCGCGATCGCCGCGAGCGCGGCGAGCCCGCTCGAGTAGTTGAGCGGATAGGCCAGCCGGCGCTCGAGCTGCGCGCCGGGCAGGTACTGGGCCGCGACCTGCTCGGGAAACCAGTTCGGCTGAAGCCGCGAGAGCAGTGCCAGGCAGAGCACGGCGACCAGTCCCGAGGTGAGGCCCCCGAGCAGCGCCCGCCGGTGGCGGCCCCCGTCGGCGATCGCGGCAAGCGCGAGGATGCCCAGGTAGCCGGCCACGCGGGCGATCTCGATCGCGGTCCGCTCGGAGCTCTCTGTCCAGGCCAGGGAGAGCGTCGTCCACAGGGTCAGCGCCGCCAGCAGGCCGAGCAGCACGAGCGCGCCGCGCGGCAGCCTCCGGCGAGCGGGAAGGGCGCCGACGGCGACCCCGACCGCGATCAGCCACCAGACCGCGATCCCGAGCTCGCCGCGCTCGATAACCCCATAGCCTCCGTTGACGAGCGCGAGGTAGACGACGATCGCCGCCGAGGCAAGCCAGAGGGCGAGCCCGGTGAGGTCGAGGCGGCGATCTCCGATCACTGGCAGGGCCAGCGCGCGGCGGGATGCGTTCACGTCTATGGATACGCGCGGGAGCCGCGATTGCCGACAGGCCGGCGGGCTGACCCGGCCGAGACGGATGGCGCCCGCGGCTCGAGCCGACGGATTCGACGGGTCGCGCTATCCTTTTCCGCACCTCGTGTCGTCGCCCTTCGAGTAGGGTGCCGGCGGAGGTCTTTTTTCTGTAAGGACTCGGTCTGCCGAGCGGCCCACGAGGATTTGAGGAGCAGATGGCTCGCGGAGACGTCCGAATCGCAGTAACCCTCGCCTGCGAGGAGTGCAAACGGCGCAACTACCAGACGAACAAGTCGCGGCGAAACACGCCGGACCGGATCGAGATGCGCAAGTACTGCCGCTGGTGCGGCCAGCACACCGCGCACAAGGAGACGCGCTAGCCGCGTAGGCATTCGGATGGCGAAGTCGCGAGCACAGCGCAAGGCCGAGCAGCGTCGCCGCCAAGCGCTCGGGCAGGCTCGACCCGAGCGGCGGCGAGAGTCGCAGGCGCAGCACGACACCGAGGTCGGCAAGTCGGCCGACGTGATCGAGGCCGAGCTCGCCGAGCGCGGCGCGAACCTCGACGAGCTGACGCGGAAAGCCCGGACGACGCGAAGGCGTCCCGGCACCCTCGCGGCCGGACGTCGAGCCGTCCGAGCGGCAGCGGATCTGCCGGCGCGCCGATCAGCGGCGCGCGCAGAAGCAGGCCGACCGGGAGCGCAGCAGGCGAAGGAATCGGAGCGCCGTCGGGCTCCGAAGGAAGAGGTGGTCGAGAAGCAGCGCGGCGCGGTCACCGGTTTCATCGCCTCCTGCTGGGCCGAGCTTCAAGCAGGTCCAGTGGCCCGATCGCGAGACGCTGATTCAGGCCTCCGCGATCACCCTCATCTTCATCGCGATCATGGCCGCCTACCTCGGCGTCCTCGACGCGGTCTTCAACTGGCTCGTGCAGCGGATCCTCTGATCCGCCCGCAACAGACCCCCGAACAGGCGAATCTTCAGAGATGTTTCGCTGGTACGTGATCAACACCTACTCGGGTCACGAGAACAAGGTCAAGCACAACCTCGAGCACCGGGTCGAGACGATGGGCGCGCGCCAGTCGCGTGCGCCAGGTGGTCGTCCCGACCGAGGAGACGGTCGAGCTCAAGGACGGCCAGCGCGAGGCGGTCACGAAGCGCACGATGCCGGGCTACGTGCTCGTCAACATGGAGATGACCGACGACGCGTGGACGCTGGTCAAGAACACCCCGGGCGTCACCGGCTTCGTCGGCTCGCGCAACAAGCCGATCCCGCTCTCCCAGCCCGAGGTCGACCGGCTGATGCACCGCGAGACCGCCGAGCGCCCGCGGGCGCAGGCGCAGTTCGACGTCGGCGAGACGGTCAAGGTGATCTCCGGCCCGATGTCCGACTTCTCCGGCGAGATCGCCGAGATCAACGAGGACGCGCAGCGGCTCAAGATCCTCGTCTCGATCTTCGGCCGCGAGACCCCGGTCGAGGTCGGCTACGACCAGGTGAAGAAGGTCTGACCCTCCTCGGCCGGGCCGGGCTTGCGGCCCGGTCCCGGCAGGAGGGCGGGGCGCCTCGAATCCGACCGTGAGCGCGACCCTGATCGCCCAGCTGAGCGATCCACACATCCAGTCGGGCCCCGGCGATCGCGACTCGGCGGCCGGCCTCGCCGCCGGGGTCGACGCAGTGCTCTCGCTGCGGGCGCGCCCGGATGCGGTGATCGTCACCGGCGATCTCGTCAACAGCCCAGGGGCGGCCGAGTACGAGCGGGTGCGCGAGCTGCTCGCGCCGCTGCCGATGCCGGTGCACGTGATCCCCGGCAACCACGACGACCCGGCGGCGATGCACGAGCACTTCCCGCTCGCAGATGGGCCCGGGGCCGGCGAGCCCTATCGGTGGGCCGCCGTGGTCGGCGGGCTGCGCCTGATCGGCTGCGACACCTCGCTGCCCGGCAGCGACGCGGGTCGCCTCGACGCCGAGCACCGCGAGTGGCTCGAGCGTGAGCTCGCCGCCGAGCCCGGGATGCCGAGCCTGGTCGCAATGCACCACCCGCCGCTCGAGACCGGATTGCGCGCGCTTGACGTCATCTGCCTGCCCGATGCGGACCGCGATGCGCTCGCGAGAATGCTTGCCGCAAGCCCGCAGGTGCGCCGGGTGATCTCCGGACACGTTCACCGCGCCGCCTTCGCCGTGCTCGGTGGCTGCGGGATCCTCACCTGCCCGAGCACCTACCTGCAGGCCCCGCTCGAGATCCCCGGCGACGAGCTCGAGCTCGTCGCCGAGACACCGGCGTTCGCGCTTCACGCGCTGCTCGGCAGCGCGCTCACCTCGCACATCCAGACGATCGAGGGGTAGCTCAGCCGGCGGCGATCGCCGATGCCAGATCGGCGATCAGGTCCTCGGGCGCCTCGATCCCGCAGGAGAGCCGCACCAGGTCGGCCGGCACGGCCGCCGCCGAGTCCCCGACCGACTGGTGCGTCATCGCGTGCGGGACCTCGATCAGCGACTCGACCCCGCCGAGCGACTCGGCGAGGGAGAAGATCCGCGTCCTGCCGACGAGCGCGACGGCATCGGGATGGCGGAAGGAGACCATGCCGCCGAAGCCCGGCCAGCGAACGTCCTCGACCCCGGCGGCGGAGCGCAGCCACTCGCTGACCGCGCGGCCGTTCTCGGTGTGCCGGGCGACCCGCAGGGCGAGCGTTCGCAGGCCGCGATGGACGAGGAAGCAGTCGAAGGGTCCGGGCACCGCGCCGACCGAGTTCTGGACGAAGCGCACCTGCTCGTGAAGGGCCGGCCCCGGGCCGCTCGCGGGCACGATCACCGCGCCGCCGACGGTGTCCGAGTGCCCGCCGAGGTACTTCGTGGTCGAGTGGACGACGGCGCTCGCCCCGAGCTCGAGCGGCCGCTGGACGATCGGGGTCGCGAAGGTGTTGTCGACCACCACGGCGCGGCCCGCCGCGATCTCGACGACCGCGCGGATGTCGATCTCGTTGAGCAGCGGGTTGGTCGGGGTCTCGACCCAGATCAGCTTCGTCTCCGGCCGCAGCGCGCCGCGCAGCGCGTCGAGGTCGCGCTGGTCGACGAGGTCGTAGGCGAGCCCGAAGCGGGCCAGCACCTTGTCGACGAGCCGGTAGGTGCCGCCGTAGAGATCGAGCGGCAGGATCAGGTGGTCGCCGGCCTCGAGCGCCGCGGTCAGCAGGCCGTGGGTGGCGGCCATGCCGCTCGCGAACGCCGTCGCCAGGCCGCCCTCGAGCTCGCCGAGCGCCGTCTCCAGGGCGGCTCGGGTCGGGTTCGCCGAGCGCGAGTAGTCGAACTCGCCGACGAACTCCCCGGGGACGGCTGGACGTAGGTAGAGGTCTGGTGGATCGGGGGGATCACCGAGCCGAAGCTCGGGTCGGGCTCGAGCCCGGCGTGAACCGCGCGGGTCTCGATCGAGAGCTCCGCCGGCTCGCTCTCGCGGCTCATCGGTTGAGCGCCTCGATCAGATCGACCGCGGTGAGGATCCCCAGGGCGCGGTCGGGGCCCAGCACGATCACCGCCTTGCCCTCGTCGCGAAGCATGTGGATCGCCGCCGCGATCGGGTCCTCGGCGGAGAGCTCGGGAAGCGGTGGCTCGAGCACCTCGGTGACCGGGGCGCCGAGGATCCCCGGATGCTCCGCCGAGGCCATCAGCAGGCCGCGCTCGCTGACCGCGCCGACGAACGCGCGGCCGTTCTCGGGCGAGACCACCGGGATCTGCGAGACGCCGTGCTCGCGCATCAGCTCGAGGGCCCGGCCGACGGCGTCGCCGCTGTCGACCGTCAACAGCGACTCCTCCCGGTCGGTTCGCAGGACCTCGCCCACGGTCAGGGCCCCCTCGTCGCCGAGGTACCCGTGCTCGCGCATCCACGAGTCGTTGAAGACCTTGGAGACGTAGGGCCGCCCGCCGTCGGGGAGGATCGTCACGACCATCGCCTCGGGGTCGTCGAGCTCGCGGGCCACCTGGACGGCCGCGCACAGCGCCGTTCCGGTCGAGCCGCCTCCGAACAGGCCCTCGGAGGCGACCAGGCGGCGGGCCATGAGGAAGGAGTCGCGGTCGGAGACGGTGACGTAGCGGTCGATCACGCTCGCGTCGAGGCTGCCGGGCCAGAAGTCCTCGCCGATCCCCTCGACCCGGTACGGATGCACCGGCCCGCCGGAGTAGATCGAGCCCTCCGGGTCGGCCCCGATGACCTCGAGCGAGGGCAGGCGCTCCTTCAGGTAGCGACCGACGCCGGTGATCGTCCCGCCGGTCCCGACCGCGATCACCAGGTGGGTGATCCGCCCGCCGCTCTGGCGCCAGATCTCGGGCCCCGTGCTCTCGTAGTGGGAGGCCGGGTTGGCCTCGTTGAAGTACTGGTTGGGCTGAAACGCGCCCTCGATCTCCGCGGTCAGCCGGTCGGCGACGCGGTAGTAGGACTGAGGCGAGTCGGGCTCGACCGCGGTCGGGCAGACCACCACCTCGGCGCCGAACGCGCGCAGCGTGTCGATCTTCTCCCGGCTCATCTTGTCGGGCATCACCGCGATCACCCGGTAGCCGCGCAACGCCGCCACCATCGCCAGGCCGAGGCCGGTGTTGCCCGACGTCGGCTCGATCAGCGTCCCACCCGGGGCGAGCGCTCCGGAGCGCTCCGCGGCGTCGATCATCGCCACGGCGGGGCGGTCCTTGATCGACCCGCCCGGGTTCATGAACTCCACCTTGGCGACCAGCGGGGTCCTGAGCTCCGGCTCGAGGCGCGAGAGCCGCACCAGCGGCGTCTCCCCGATCAGGTCGAGTACGGAGTCGTGGATCTCGCTGCCCGTGTCGCCGGCCACCACCTGAGCTTACGCCGCCGGCCCCCTCGCTGGCTGCGCCCGCCCTCGCGCCGCCGTCCCCACTCGCGTCCGCCGCTCGCGCCCACCCCGTCTCGCTGATCGGTCGATCCAAGCACCGTCAGCGCGCCCTGATCGACCGGCGCGGGCGAGCCCGCGGCATCGCCGCCTCGATCGGTCGATCCAAGCACCGTCAGCGCGCCCTGATCGACCGGCGCCGACGATCGGACCCGCCTGAGCGCGCCGGACCCCTCCGGCGCCCGCCCTCAAACCTCGGCGCGCCCTCCGGCGCCCGAGCGAGGGCCCTTCGGCTCAAGCCGCGCCCCATCCGCGCTTGCCGAAGGCCGATGCTCAACGGGTGCCGGGAACCGCTCGAACCGCCGCCCCGCGAAGCGCTCCGATCGACCGACCGATCGAGGCGCGCGATCGGGAGGTCGCCGCGATCGCTGCGAGCCAGCACGGGCTCATCACCCGGGCGCAGCTGCTCGACCGCGGCGTCAGCTCGAGGATGATCGAAACCCGGGTCCGCCACGCCCATCTGCACCGCGTCCACCGAGCGGTCTTCGCCGTGGGCCATCGCCCGCTCACCGATCACGCCCGCTGGCTGGCGGCGGTGCTCGCCTGTGGCGAGGGGCGGTGCTCTCGCACCGCTCGGCGGCGGCGCTATGGGGAATCCGCCCGGCGACTGCCGCGGCCGTCGACGTCACCGCGCTTCGGCGACGCGGCTACACCTCGAAGCTGATCACCGTCCACCGCTCAACGACCCTCGAGGAGATCGACATCGACACGGTGGCGGGGATCCCCGTGACCGGACCGGCGCGGACGATCGTCGATCTTGCGGCGCTCGTCTCGCCGGGCTCGCTCGAGTACGCGATCCACCGCGCCGAGGCTCAGCGCAAGGTGACCTCCCGAGAGCTCGAGGAGATCCTTCTGCGGATGTTCGGCAAGCGCGGCACCGCGGCCGTCCGCGCACTCGTCGCCGCGCCGCACCACGAGCTGGACGCGCGGACGCGGAGCCCGTGGGAGCGGCGCTTCCTCGCGATCTGTCGCGCCTACGGGATCCCGGAGCCGCGCGTCAACCGGTGGATCGCGCTCGAAAACGCCGCCGGGGGGGCCGAGGTCGACTTCTCCTGGCCCGATCGCCGGCTGGTGGTGGAGGTCGACGAGAACGCGAGCCACCGCACCATCCGGGCTCGCCGCAACGACTGCGAGCGTGACCTCGCCCTGCGCCGCGCCGGCTGGCGGGTCCTGCGGGTGGGCGAGGACGAGTTCCCGCGGCCGGCGACGATCGCCGCATCCGTCCACGCGGCCCTCGGCGCCGGCCGGCGCCGGTCGAACTGAGCGCGGAGGAGAGGCGCCGTTCGACCGCGGCCGCCCCGGCCGGCCCCCGCGACCCGCCATCGGTCGAGTCGTACGCGGGCGGGACGGGTAACTCGACCGGCCGCCGGCCCCCTCGCTTGGCTCCGGGGCCGGGTCTGTATCCTCGCCCGTCGCATGGCGAAGAAGGTTCTCACCCTGATCAAGCTTCAGATCCCCGCCGGAGCCGCTAACCCGGCTCCGCCGGTCGGCCCTGCGCTGGGCCAGCACGGCGTCAACATCATGGAGTTCTGCAAGGCGTTCAACTCGCGCACCCAGCAGGACGCGGGGACGATCATCCCGGTCGAGATCACCGTCTACGAGGACCGCTCGTTCGACTTCATCACGAAGACGCCGCCGGCGGCGGTCCTGATCCGCGAGGCGCTCAACATCCCGAAGGGATCGGGTGAGCCGAACCGCGAGAAGGTCGGCCGGCTGACCAAGGCGCAGGTCCGCGACATCGCGGAGCGCAAGATGCCCGACCTGAACGCGAACGACCTCGACGCGGCGTCGAAGATCATCGCCGGAACCGCCCGCTCGATGGGCGTCACCGTCGAGGGGGTCGACGGCTGATGGCCGGCAAGCGGGGCAAGCGCTACCGCGAGGCGCTCGAGCGGATCGACCGCACCAAGCATTACGCGCCCGGCGAGGCGGTCGCGCTGGTCAAGCGGAGCGCCTCGACGAAGTTCGACGAGACGATCGAGGTGCACATCCGCCTCGGGGTCAACGTCCGCCACGCCGAGGAGCAGCTGCGCGGCACGCTCGCGCTCCCCCACGGCCTCGGCAAGTCGATCACCGTCGCGGTCTTCGCGGAGGGCGATGCCGCCCGCGCGGCCGAGGAGGCCGGCGCCGACGAGGTCGGGGCCGCCGATCTCGCCGCCAAGGTCGAGGAGGGCTGGACCGACTTCGACGTCGCGATCGCGACCCCGGCGCTGATGGGCCCGGTCGTCTCGAAGCTCGGCCGGGTGCTCGGCCCGCAGGGCAAGATGCCCAACCCGAAGGTCGGCACGGTCACCGATGACGTCGGCCGCGCGGTCAGCGAGGCCAAGGCGGGCAAGGTCGAGTACCGAACCGACCGCCAGGCGGTCGTCCACCTCGCGATCGGCAAGGCCTCCTTCGAGGCCCAGGCCCTGCTCGAGAACTACGCCGCGGTGATCGACGAGATCGTCCGCGCCAAGCCCGCCGCCGCGAAGGGGCGCTACATCCTCTCGATCACCCTCGCGCCGACGATGGGCCCCGGCGTGCGGGTCGACGAAGCGCTCGTCCGCGAGGGCGAGATCGTCGCCGGCGGGGTCGAGGCCGAGGATTCGGGCGAGCCCGCCGCCGCGGAGCCCGCCGCCGCCCCCGCCTGAGCGCCGCCGGCGCTCTCAGGCCACCCGCTCGAACACCATCCGGTGGTGGTCGAGGAGCTCACGCTCGAAGCAGACCGTGTTCGCGCTGACCCCGGAGGTGAACGCGGTCCGGAAGTCGGCGCTGACCAGCCAGCGCGGGACCAGCCGCGCCTTGAGCAGGGTCTTGCGCAGGCTCGGCTCGGCGAAGCGCCGCCGCCACTGCCGGATCGTCTCGATGTAGTCGAGCCGGCCGCTCTCGCACGAGATCAGGCGCAGCCGGGGGCTCGCCGTGCGCTCGATCTGCTCGGCGCCCATCGGCAGGAACGAGCCCGGGAACTGGTGCATCATCAGGGCCAGGTACCACTCGTCGGAATCGCGCGGCGCCTCGATGTGCGCGCGATCGGGATCGATCATGTTCCGGCCGAAGACCATCGTCTGGAGGTAGAGGCGACCGCGGTCGGGCAGAAGCTCGGCGATCCGGTCGAAGAGCCGGGAGTAGATCGACTCCTGGAGGCCCCGCCGGTGCTCCTCGGGAGAGCAGAAGTGCTCGAACGCGCCCAGGCTGGCGACGGCGTCGAAGCCGCCGAAGTCATCGGGCGTCACGGCGCGCGCGTCGTGCAGGTGGACGTCGAGCCCGTGGCGCCGGCACGACTCCGCCTGGGCGCTCGAGAGGGTCACCCCGACCCCCTCGCCGCCGCGCTCGCGGACGAACGCCAGCAGCGGGCCCCAGCCGCAGCCGAGATCGAGCAGCCGGCGCCCGGGGCCGATCCCGATCTGCTCGGCGATGAACCTGTGCTTGCGCCCCTGTGCCTGCTCGAGCGAGAGGGTGAAGTCGCCGTCGTACTTGGCACCGGAGAAGTCGGCCAGCTCGCCGAGGCTGAGCCGGAAGATCCGGTCGATCAGCGAGTAGGTGAAGTCGAGGTCGGCGCGGCCGGCGATGGCTGCGAATCTATCCCCTCGGCGGGACGGCGTGCGGCCGAGGCCGGCCGTCGGTCGCGAGGCCTCGTGCTAACCTCGCGCGTCCAGTAACCCGCCGAAGACCGTCGGCAGGGTCGATCCGAGAGGGCGACCCGGAAGCCCGGCGCAGGTGAGTTCGAGAGCCGTCGCTTTTCGAGCCTGCCTGCGTGCAGGCTCTTTTCGTTCCGGCGGCCGAGACGAAAGAAAGACTTTGAACAGGGAAGAGAAAGCAGCAGCCGTCGCAGAGCTGACCGAGGACCTGAAGGGCGCCGACGCGGTATTCGCGGTCGACTATCGCGGGATCAGCGTCGGCGACGCGAAGGAGCTCCGCGTCAAGCTGGCGGAGTCCGACGCCGTCTTCCGGGTGGTCAAGAACCGGCTCGCGAAGCGCGCCGCCGCGGACGCCGGCGCCGAGCTGATCGACGAGCTCCTGGTCGGCCCGACGGCCCTCACCCTGATCAGCGGAGACCCCGTGATCGCGGCGAAGACGATCGCCGACTTCGCCAAGGAGCACGAGGAGCTCGAGTACAAGGGCGGGATCATGGACGGCGCCGCGCTCGACCCGGACGGCTTCCAGACGATCGCCCGCCTCCCCGGCCTCGACGTCCTGCGCGGGCAGCTCGTCGGCCTGGCGGCGAGCCCGCTCACCGGCCTCGCCGCCGGGATGAACAACCTGATCTCCGGGCTCGGACGCCAGCTCGCCCAGATCGCCGAGCAGGGCCTGGTCAGCGGCGAGGCCCCGGCGGCCTCCGCCGAGGAGCCGGCAGCGGAGGAAGCGGCCTCCGAGTCCGAGGCGCCCGCCGAGGACGCGACGCCAGACGCGGCCGACGCCGCAGCCGAGGAGCCCGCCGAGGCCGAGGAGCCCGCGGCCGCCGAGGAGCCGACGGCTGGCGAGGAGCCCGCGGCGGAGGCCGAGGAGCCCGCGGCCGCCGAGGAGCCCGCGGCCGAGGCCGCCGAGGCGGAAGAGACTTCGAACGACGAAGGAGCGGACGACGCCCCGGAGGCGCCGGACGCCGAGACCGAAACTGAGACAGATGACGATGCCCCGGGGAGGCCGACGCAGAGGCCACTCCGGAAGATCAGGAGGCGTAGACGATGGCAACCAAGCTGACCACCGAAGACTGGATCGACGAGCTCAAGAACATCTCCGTGCTCGAGCTCTCCGAGCGGATCAAGGCGCTCGAGGAGGAGTTCGGCGTCTCGGCGACGGCCGTCGCCGCCGCGGCCCCGGCCGCCGCGGGCGCCGGCGACGGCGACGGAGCGGACGAGGAGTCCTCGACCGTCGATGTCGTGCTGACCGCCGCCGGTGACAAGAAGATCCAGGTGATCAAGGCCGTTCGCGCCGCCACCGGCCTCGGTCTCAAGGACGCCAAGGCGCTGGTCGACGACGCTCCGAAGCCCGTCAAGGAGGGCATCGAGCGCGAGGAGGCCGAGAAGCTCAAGTCCGAGATCGAGGAAGCCGGCGGAAGCGTCGAGCTGAAGTAGCGGCGTCGAGCACGGCGGGGGCGCGGGGTGGCCGTTTCGGGTCACCCGGCAATCGGCCTTGCGACAGCGGGTGCCTGTTTGGTATCTTTGTGCGTCGCGCGCCGTTGAGCCCTTTTCGCCGGATCCCTCGCGCCGGATTCGTCCCCTTCGACCACCTGAGGAGTCGCCCAGTTGGCCAAGTCTGATGCTGCCCCCGTTACACGGAGAAGTTTTTCTCGCCTCCCCGAGCCCCTTGAAGTTCCACATCTGATCGATATCCAGCGCCGCTCCTTCAGGGCGCTGACGGACCCGAAGAAGGGCCTTCTCCGGGAGACCATCGACGACATCTCGCCGATCGAGGACTACACCGGCAACCTCGCCATCGTCTTCGGCGACTTCAAGTTCGACGAGCCGACGCACACGATCGAGGAGTGCCGCGAGAAGGACATCACCTACTCGCGCCCGCTCAACGTCACCGTCTCCTTCCAGAACCGCGAGACCGGTGAGATCCGCGAGCAGACCGTGTTCATGGGCGACTTCCCGTGGATGACCGACCGCGGCACGTTCATCATCAACGGCACCGAGCGCGTCGTCGTCACCCAGCTCGTCCGCTCGCCGGGCGCCTACGTGATGGGTCCCAAGGACCGCGAGAAGCAGGTCTTCATCGCCAACCTGATGCCCTCGCGCGGCTCCTGGCTCGAGCTCGAGATCGACAAGAAGGGCCGCGTCTACGCCCGCATCGACCGCAAGCGCAAGCTGCCGGTGACGGTGCTCCTGCGAGCGATGGGCTTCGTCACGGACGAGCAGATCCTCGAGCTGTTCGACAACTCGGTCTACATCCGTCACACGATCGAGTCCGACACCGAGCCGACCCGCACCGAGGAAGGCGCGCTGATCGAGCTGTTCAAGAAGCAGCGCCCCGGCGAGCCCCCCTCGGTGGACGCCGCCCGCGCCCTGCTCGAGCAGCTCTTCTTCGACTCGAAGCGCTACGACCTCACCCGCGTCGGCCGCTACAAGCTGAACGCCCGGCTCGACCTCGACGTCGACCTCGACAACCGGACGCTGACCAAGGACGACATCGTCGCCCTGATCCACGAGCTGGTTGACCTGCCCCGCACGGTCGCCCCCGACCTCGAGGAGTTCGACGAGGAGAACCCGGTCAAGGACTACGCGGCCGAGATGCTCACGTACTCCTACGAGCCGATCAAGGACCGCCTCGACGAGTACGAGCACTTCGGCAACCGCCGGCTGCGCACCGTCGGCGAGCTGATCCAGGACGCGTTCCGGGTCGGCCTCTACCGGATGGAGCGCGTCGTCCGCGAGCGCCTCACCACCGAGGACGCCGACGCGATCACGCCGCAGACGATCATCAACATCCGGCCGGTCGTCGCCGCGCAGAAGGAGTTCTTCGGCTCCTCGCAGCTCTCGCAGTTCATGGATCAGACGAACTCCCTCGCCGGGCTCACCCATCGCCGGCGGCTGTCGGCGCTCGGCGCCGGCGGGCTCACCCGCGAGCGCGCTCCGATCGAGGTCCGCGACGTGCACCCGACCCATTACGGGCGGATGTGCCCGATCGAGACCCCGGAGGGCCCGAACATCGGCCTGATCGGCTCGCTCTCCTCGTACGCGGAGATCTCCGAGTTCGGTTTCGTCACGACCCCCTACCGGGTGGTCAAGAACGGCATCGTCACCGACGAGATCGTGCACCTCGACGCCACCCAGGAGGAGGACCACGTGATCGCCCAGGCGAACGCGGAGGTCGACCTCGACTCGGGCAAGTTCAGGGCAGCGCAGGTCCAATGTCGCTCACGCGACGGCGAGTACGTGATCGTCCCGCCGAAGGAGATCACCCTGATGGACGTCTCCCCGACCCAGATCTGGTCGGTGGCGACGGCGCTGATCCCGTTCCTCGAGCACGACGACGCCAACCGCGCGCTGATGGGCTCGAACATGCAGCGCCAGGCGGTCCCGCTGCTCAAGCCGGAGGCGCCGTTGATCGGCACCGGCATGGAGCGCCGCGCCGCGGTCGACACCGGCGACGTGATCCTGGCCGAGAACGACGGCGAGATCTCCTACGTCGATGCCGAGAAGATCGTCGTCTCGCACGGCACGAAGAAGGACGAGTACGCCCTCGACAAGTTCATGCGCTCGAACCAGGGCACGATCATCCACCAGACCCCGATCGTCACCGCCGGCGACAAGGTGAAGGCGGGCGACGTGCTCGCCGACGGCTCCTCGACCGACGGCGGCGAGATCGCGCTCGGCAAGAACTGCCTGGTCGCGTTCATGTCCTGGGAGGGCTACAACTTCGAGGACGCGATCATCCTCTCCTCGCGCCTGTTCGAGGAGGACGAGCTCACCTCGATCCACATCGAGGAGTACGAGATCGACGCCCGGACCACGAAGCTCGGCGACGAGGAGATCACCCGCGACATCCCGAACCGCTCCGAGGAGTCGCTGCGCAACCTCGACGAGCGCGGGATCGTCCGCGTCGGCGCCGAGGTCGTCTCCGGCGACCTGCTGGTCGGCAAGGTGACGCCGAAGGGCGAGACCGAGCTGACGGCCGAGGAGAAGCTGATCCGCGCGATCTTCAAGGAGAAGGCGCGCGAGGTCCGCGACACCTCGCTGAAGGTCCCGCACGGCGAGGGCGGCGTCGTCATCGACGTGATCACCTTCGACCGCGAGGACGGCGACGACCTCTCGCCCGGGGTCAACAGCCTCGTGCGCGTCTACGTCGCGACCAAGCGCAAGATCGCCGAGGGCGACAAGCTCGCCGGCCGCCACGGCAACAAGGGCGTGATCTCGAAGATCGTCCCGCAGGAGGACATGCCGTTCCTCGAGGACGGCACCCCGGTCGACGTGATCCTCAACCCGCTCGGCGTCCCGAGCCGGATGAACATCGGCCAGATCCTCGAGACCCACCTCGGGTGGGTCGCCGCGAACGGCTGGTACGACGACGGCTCGAGGCCTACAAGGAGAAGGTCGCCGGCGGGTTCGATCGCGTCAACATCGCCACCTCGGTCTTCGACGGTGCCACCGTCGAGGACGTCGACCAGGCGCTCGTGCAGTGGCAGAAGGAGAACTCCGAGCGCGGCATCGACCTCGGGCTCGACGAGTCGAAGCTCCCGGGCAGCCGCTCGGCGGGCCAGGCGCAGTTGTACAACGGCCGCACCGGTGAGCCCTACGAGGGCAAGATCACGGTCGGCCACATGTACATCCTCAAGCTGCTCCACCTCGTCGACGACAAGATCCACGCCCGTTCGACCGGCCCCTACTCGCTCGTCACCCAGCAGCCGCTGGGCGGCAAGGCGCAGTTCGGCGGCCAGCGCTTCGGCGAGATGGAGGTCTGGGCGCTCGAGGCCTACGGAGCCGCCTACACGCTCCAGGAGATGCTCACCGTCAAGTCCGACGACACCGTCGGCCGCGTCAAGGCCTACGAGGCGATCGTCAAGTCGCGAGAACATCCCCGAGCCGTCGATCCCGGAGTCGTTCAAGGTCCTGCTCAAGGAGATCCAGAGCCTCTCGCTCGACGCCAACCTCGTCGCCGACGACGGCGAGGTCGAGATGGGCGAGGAGGACGACGAGCTGCTGCGCGCCGCCGAGGAGCTCGGCATCGATCTCTCGGGCGTACGCGCCGAGGATGGCCCCGGCGGAGCCGCCGACGAGAAGGAAGAGCAGGTCGTCAGCGAGGACTCGAACGGATCCGGCGCCGAGAAGAAGGCGAAGCCGGCCGAGGTCGAGTCCGAGTAGCCGAGCCCGAGCCCACACGCACTAAGCACTGAGAAGACAGGGGTCCCTGAGACAGATGGACATCAACAATTTCGACGCAATCGAGATCGGGCTCGCATCCTCGAAGAAGATCCGCGGCTGGAGCCACGGCGAGGTCACGAAGCCGGAGACGATCAACTACCGGACGCTGAAGCCCGAGAAGGACGGCCTCTTCTGCGAGCGCATCTTCGGTCCGACCAAGGACTGGGAGTGCTACTGCGGCAAGTACAAGCGGGTCCGCTACAAGGGCATCGTCTGCGAGCGCTGCGGCGTCGAGGTGACCCGCTCGAAGGTCCGCCGCGAGCGCATGGGGCACATCGACCTCGCCGCGCCGGTCTCCCACATCTGGTTCTTCAAGGGCGTCCCCTCGCGGATCGGCTACCTGATCGACATGGCTCCGAAGGAGCTCGAGAAGGTCCTCTACTTCGCCGCCTCGATCGTCACCTGGATCGACGAGGAGGCCCGCACGAAGGACCTCACCAAGCTCGAGAAGGAGGTCAAGAAGGTCCTCGACGGCTACGCCGGTCGACAGCGAGCAGCGCACGCAGGAGCTGCGCGAGTCGCTCGAGCGCCGCATCGCCTGGATCGAGGGCGAGGGAGCGGGCTCGAAGTGGGACTCCCGAGGACGAGCTCTGGGCCGAGGCGCTCGACGTCAACCCGAAGAAGCTCTCCGACGCCGAGAAGACCAAGCTGCTGAAGGAGACGAAGAAGGCGCTCGAGTCGGAGATCGCCGACACCGAGGCCTACCTCGACGACGCGATCGAGCGCATGGACGAGGTCTGGAAGATCTTCCAGGAGATGAAGGTCAAGGACGTGATCAACGACGAGGCCGTCTTCCGCGAGCTCAAGGACCGCTTCGGCTCGCCGTTCGGCTGGGGCGAGTACTTCCGCGGCGGCATGGGCGCCGAGTCGATCCGCGACCTGCTCGAGCAGGTCGACCTCGACGCCGAGATCGAGGAGCTCGAGCAGACGATCAACACCTCGAAGGGCCAGAAGCAGGCCCGCGCGGTGAAGCGGCTCAAGGTCGCCTCGGCGTTCCTGCACTCCGACAACAGGCCCGAGCTGGATGGTCCTCGACGTGGTCCCGGTGATCCCGCCGGAGCTGCGCCCGATGGTCCAGCTCGACGGTGGCCGCTTCGCGACCTCCGACCTCAACGACCTCTACCGCCGCGTGATCAACCGCAACAACCGGCTCAAGCGGCTGCTCGACCTCGGCGCGCCCGAGATCATCGTCAACAACGAGAAGCGGATGCTCCAGGAGGCCGTCGACGCCCTGTTCGACAACGGCCGCCGCGGCCGGCCCGTCACCGGGCCCGGGCAACCGGGCGCTGAAGTCGCTCTCCGACATGCTCAAGGGCAAGCAGGGACGCTTCCGCCAGAACCTGCTCGGCAAGCGCGTCGACTACTCCGGCCGCTCGGTGATCGTCTCCGGCCCGCTCGCTGAAGCTGCACCAGTGCGGCCTGCCGAAGCTGATGGCGCTCGAGCTGTTCAAGCCGTTCATCATGGCCCGGCTGGTCGAGCGCAAGGCGGTCCAGAACATCAAGGCGGCCAAGAAGATGGTCGACTCGATGATCCCCGAGGTCTGGGACGTGCTCGAGGAGGTCATCCACGAGCACCCGGTGCTGCTCAACCGCGCGCCGACCCTTCACCGCCTCGGCATCCAGGCCTTCGAGCCGGTGCTGGTCGAGGGCAAGGCGATCCAGGTTCATCCGCTCGTCTGCCACGCCTTCAACGCCGACTTCGACGGCGACCAGATGGCCGTCCACGTGCCGCTCTCGGCCGAGGCGCAGGCCGAGGCCCGGCTGCTGATGCTGTCGTCGAACAACATCCTCTCGCCCCGCGCACGGCTTGCCGCTGGCGACGCCCGTCGCAGGACATGGTGCTCGGGATCTACTACCTGACCTACGGCGCCTCGGCCGAGGAGCTGGCGAAGGAGGACGAGGCGCTGAAGTCGGCGAAGTCGCCCAACGGCGCCGACCGTCCGCACACCTTCCGCTCGGCCCAGGAGGCGGAGCTGGCCTACGAGAACGGGATCGTCAAGCTCCACGATCACGCCGAGTACCGGCGACCCGGCCACGAGCACTTCCTGACCACGGTCGGCCGGATCATCTTCAACGACCGGATCGAGCGTGCGCTCGCCTCGGCGCTCGGCGACGACTGGGACCCGGAGAAGTACGAGTTCGTCAACCGCTCGCTGAAGAAGAAGGACATCAACGAGATCGTCTCCGACCTGATCGACTCCTACGGGGCCCCGGCGATCGCCCGGCTCTCGACGCGTTCAAGGAGCTCGGCTTCCACTTCGCGAGCCAGGCCGGGATCACGATCTCCAAGAACGACGTGGTCTCGCCGCCCGACAAGGAGGAGATCCTCGAGCGCTACGAGGCCGAGGTCCGCGAGATCGAGGCCCAGTACGACGACGGGATGCTCTCTCCGGAGGACCGCAAGGAGCAGTTGATCCAGCTCTGGAACGGTGCGACCGACGAGGTCGCGGCGGCGATGGAGAAGAACCTCGACGAGCTCAACCCGATCTTCATGATGGCCAACTCGGGGGCTCGCGGATCGTTCAAGCAGATCCGCCAGCTCGCCGGGATGCGCGGCCTGATGGCGAATCCGAAGGGCGAGATCATCGAGCGGCCGATCAAGGCCAACTTCATGGAGGGCCTCTCGGTGCTCGAGTACTTCATCTCCACCCACGGCGCCCGCAAGGGCCTCGCCGACACCGCCCTGCGCACGGCCGACTCGGGGTACCTGACCCGGCGCCTGGTCGACGTCTCCCAGGACGTGATCGTCCGCGCGGACGACTGCAAGACCAAGGACTACATCGAGTTGCCGCTGCGCGACGAGTCGGGCGATCTCAACCCGAACCTGATCGGCCGGATCGCGGCGAAGAAGTTCGACACCAAGCGCGGTCGCGAGCTGCTCAAGAAGAACCAGGAGATCGACCTCCCCGAGCTCGAGGAGATCGCCGAGGCGTTCGGCGAGGACGAGGAGGTCCTCGTTCCGGTGCGCTCGGTGCTCAAGTGCGAGCTCGAGTCCGGCGTGTGCCGCAAGTGCTACGGGCGCGCCCTGGCCACCGGCGCCCCGGTCGAGATCGGCGACGCGGTCGGCATCATCGCCGCCCAGTCGATCGGCGAGCCGGGCACGCAGCTGACGATGCGGACCTTCCACACCGGTGGCGTCGCCGGCCTCGACATCACCCAGGGCCTGCCGCGCGTCGTCGAGCTGTTCGAGGCGCGCAAGCCGAAGGGCCTCGCCGAGCACGCTCGCGAGGACGGCAAGGTCGCCGTCGAGGAGACCGATCGCGGTACCACGATCGTGATCACCGACCAGAAGGGCGAGGAGCACAAGTACTCGCTCCCCGCCCGGGCGGCGCTCCTGATCAAGAACGGCGAGCGGATCGAGAAGGGCCGCAAGCTCAACGAGGGCTCCTCCTACCCGGCCGACCTGCTCGAGATCCGCGGTCGCACCGAGGTCGAGCACTACCTGGTCGCCGAGGTCCAGAAGGTCTACAAGGCGCAGGGCGTCGACATCAACGACAAGCACATCGAGCTGATCGCGCGGCAGATGCTGAAGCGCGTGCGGATCGACCAGAAGGGCGACACGACCCTGCTGCCCGGCCAGCTCGAGGATCGGCAGAAGCTCAAGGACCTGAACTAGAAGGTCAAGGCCGAGGGCGGCACGCCGGCCACCGGCGAGGAGGTGATCCTCGGGATCACCAAGGCCTCGCTGGCGACCGAGTCCTTCCTCTCGGCCGCCTCCTTCCAGGAGACGACCAAGGTGCTCACCGACGCCGCCCTCGAGGGCAAGCGCGACAAGCTGGTCGGCCTCAAGGAGAACGTGATCATCGGCAAGCTGATCCCGGCCGCGACCGGGCTCAAGCACTACCGCTCGCTCGAGATCGAGCCGGTCGAGCCGGCGCAGCGTCCCGAGGAGGACCTGCTCGACGAGGACGAGCTCGCCGCCGAGCTCGGGCTCGCCGAGGACGGCGAGGAGGTGACCGAGCTCGAGGGCTTCGGTCCCTCGTTCGCCGAGGAGCTCGAGGAGCTCGCTCAGGAGATCGAGCCCGCGCCGGCCGACGGCGACGGCTCGGCCGAGTAACCCCGAGCGGCCGCGCTCGCCAGCGACGTCCGTTCAGAGGGCGGCCGGGAGACCGGCCGCCCTTTCGCATGCCCGGACGCGGCGCCGGCTCGGCCGCGGGCGGCTACTCGGCCGTATGGGCGGCGCCGCGCCCGCCCTGATGGGCGCTCGCGGCCCGAACCGGCGACGGCGGCGTCAGCACCCGGCTTCGGCCGCCAGGGGGGCACTTGCCGAGCGGCACCGCCTCGGGGGAGTGCGGGCCGCGGCGCGGGCCGCGCGGGCGGCGGGGCGGCTCGCGGCGAAAGCGCCGGAAGCGGTGATCGTCGGCCTTCGGGCGGAGCCTCCTCGGGCATGGTCGAGGCGCGAAACGCCCACCAGACGAGGAAGAGCAGCGCGCCGACGGGGATCTTCAGGATCACCATGAGGAAGAAGACCGGCCAGAAACCCTCCATCGAGGCCAGTCTAGACGGCTCGCCGAGCCAGCCCGGCCGATCGGCGCTAGGCCGCGGAGTACTCGCGCTCGACCCAGTCGAGCAGCACCGCGGTGTGCGTCTCGGTCGAGCCCGAGATGCGCCTCGGTCGGGACCAGCAGGGTCGGGGCCTGCGCGCTGCGCGGCCCAGGCGTGGCAGCTCTCGTCGAAGTTGTCGTCGATCCAGGCCAGCGGCCGCTCGCGCGCGTACTCGCCGATCGGCCTCGAGCTTCCAGTGGGCGGTGCCGAACCGGGCCCGGCCCCGAACGTGCAGGCATGGCAGCTCGCGGCGAGGCCGAGGATCAACGGCAGGTGGTCGTTGGCCCGCTCCTCCCATCCGGTCGCCCAGACGAGCTCGTAGACCTCGGCCGAGGCGCTGCAGCGTCACCGGCGGCGACGTCGGAGATGCAGTGGGCGATACCGTCGATCAGGTGGAAGCGGCCGGGCGCGTCGGTGATCGGCCCGTCGAAGCCGAACAGGCTGATCACGCCGTCGACGTCGACGGCGAGCATCGGGCGCTCCGCCTTGGATGAGCTGGGACTCACGGCGAGGACGCTAGCGAGTGGCCGGTGCGATGATCAAGATCCGCACCGCGACGGCGAGCGCGACAACGTGGCGGAGGCCGTCCGCTACCCTGCGCCGCCGTGCCTAGCACCAATCAACTGATCCGAAAGGGCCGTAAGCGCCCGCAGAAGAAGGTCGCCACCCCGGGCCTCAAGTCCGGGCAGGGCCGCAAGCAGCGCAACGCCGCTCCACAGCGGCGCGGCGTCTGCACGCGCGTCTACACCGCGACCCCGAAGAAGCCGAACTCGGCCCTTCGCAAGGTCGCTCGCGTGCGGCTGACCAACGGCATGGAGGTCACCGCCTACATCCCCGGCGAGGGCCACAACCTTCAGGAGCACTCGGTCGTCCTCGTCCGCGGCGGCCGCGTCAAGGACCTTCCGGGCGTTCGCTACAAGGTCGTCCGCGGAACCCTCGACGCCTCCGGCGTCTCCGATCGCAAGCAGGTCGCGGTCGACGTACGGCGTCAAGGCGCTCGATGGCTCGCCGGGCCCGCGCAACGATTCGGCCGATCGAGGCCGACCCCAAGCACCGCAGCCGCCTGGTCCAGCAGGTGATCAACAAGGTCATGCTCGACGGCAAGAAGTCGACCGCCGAGCGGCATCGTCTACGACGCCCTCGCGATCGTCGGCGAGCGCACCGGGCGCGACGCCGGTCGAGGTGCTCGAGGAGGCGATCAAGGAGCTCACCCCGGTTCTCGAGGTCCGCTCCCGCCGAGTCGGCGGCGCCACCTACCAGGTGCCCGGTCGAGGTGCCGGCCCGCCGCGCGCGCACGCTCGCCGTCCGCTGGCTCGTCGACCTTCGCCCGCAACCGCCGCGAGAAGTCGATGGCCGACCGCCTCGCCGCACGAGATCCTCGACGCGACCCAGCAGCAGGGCGCGCGCCTGGAAGCGCAAGGACGACATCTACCGCATGGCGCAGGCCAACAAGGCCTTCGCTCACTACCGCTGGTAGAACCCGCGCGCCTCGCGGTCGCGCCGACGAACCCGCACGACCGCGCCCGCCGCGCAAACGCCCGCTCGACTCCCGCGCGGGGCCGTTGGCTCAGCCGCGCTGGCGCGAGCGCATCCGGCGGGGGAGGCGTCGCTTCGCCCCGGTCTCGCCGGGCTCGTGCTCTGCCTTCAGCGGCCGCCCGCCGCCGCTCTTCGCCGCTCGCCGGATCGCCCTCCACGCCCGAGCCCTCGGCGCCCGGCGCCGCCGACGCGCCCGGCGCCGCGCCCTCGCGCGCCCCGACCGCCGGCCGCTCGCGCCTTCGCGGGCGCAGCGCAGCGAGCTGCTCGGGGGTCATCGTCGCCAGCGCGATCCCGGTGATCGTCAGCGCCGAGCGCCCCGATCATCTCGAGCAAGAAGCCACCCTGCGGGACCGCCTCGGCGTCGTCGAAGGAGTTGCGCGCGTCGTCGAGCGTCCCGACCTTCGTTGGCGTCGGGCAGATCGCCGATCAGGAAGACGAGCAGCGCGATCACCCCCGCTCGCGGCGACCGCGATGGCCGCCGGCTTCGAGCCGGTGCAGGACGGCGAGGCCGAGCGCCCCGACGGAGAACACGGCGAGCACCAGCAGCGCGTAGCCGTGTCGCTCGGCGCCACCCTGGTCTGCAGAGCGCTCGCCTCCGGAGGGGTGAACTCGAAGGTGGTCATCAGCTCCGAGGCGAACAGGCAGACCGCCGCCGCCAGGCAGGCCCAGGGAAGCAGCCGGATCAGCCGGGTCTCGCTCACGCGCTCGACCCCCTCGGGCGCCCGGCGAGCCGAGGCAGACGAGAGAGGCCGCGGCGAAGGCGCGCCGCGGCTCCCGGGCCGCCGGCCGAGCTCTCGGCGGACCTACCCGCCGCCGGCGCCCGCAGGTAGCGGGGCAGCAGCAGCCCGCAGGCGATCAGCCCGCGCCGGTGGCGAGCTCGACCCAGAAGCCCTCGAGGAGGTTCGCCCGGCGCCCTGGTAGGCGAGCGCGGCCGGCCCCTCGTCGAGGCCCTTCGGAGCATCGACGATGAGCGCGATCGCGACCGCGGCCGCGCCGGGCAGGACCAGCAACCGGGCCACCGCGGCCGACCGGCGAGGGCGAGGGCGACGATCAGGATCGCGGCGCCGGCGATCGGGACCATCACCCACGAATGCGCATCCCCGGTCCCCTCGACGGCGATCTCGGGCGGCGGCGCGATCGCCTCGACCCCGGAATAGGCGTCGCTGCCGATGCTGATCGAGCGAAGGTCGAGCCATTGCGAGGCGGCGAGGCCGATCGCCGCCGCGACCGCGACGGCGGCCACCGCACGCGCGGGCGTGAGCGCGCGCTCGGCGAACCCGAACGCGAGCGAGGGCCCGCCAGCCGAGCAGCAGCGCGGGCAGCAGCGCGACGCGCCAGGCGCGCAGCACCACGCCGCCGGCGAGCTCGGCGGCGAGCATCCAGATCTGGGCCGGGATCACGAGCATCTCGCGGCCCAGCTTGAGCACCTCGCCGAGCCCCGCGACGAGCCACCCGACGAGCTTCGAAAGCCTGTCCCGGCCAGGGATCGAGGCGGTCCTCGAGGGGCGCGGATCGCGCCGCTTGGAAGGTCTTCCGATCCTCATCGCCCCACCCAGAAGGCCCTCAGGCCTCTGCTATCATCCCGCGTCGCTCGCCGGGCGGACGAACGCGTTCGCGCCGGGGGGCTGTTTGATTTCCATCCATGGAGAGCCGCACCACATAGAAGACGTTCCGGGCCGAAGATCGAGGTCATGCGCTCGGGCCCGTCACAGGGCCTTTTTCATGCGCTGAAACCGTCTTTCGGCGATACGTCTCCTCCTCGGATTCGGCAGCAACTTCCGCCCGCTCGACCTAGACAACCACAGACCAGCTTACGAGACAAATGCCACGGAGTTTCCCCCTAGAGAAGACCCGCAACATCGGGATCATGGCGCACATCGACGCCGGCAAGACGACGACGACCGAGCGCATCCTCTACTACACCGGCCGCACCCACAAGATCGGCGAGGTCCACGAGGGCGCCGCGGTGATGGACTGGATGGAGCAGGAGCAGGAGCGCGGGATCACGATCACCTCCGCCGCGACCGCCTGCGAGTGGAACGACCACCGGATCAACATCATCGACACGCCCGGCCACGTCGACTTCACCGTCGAGGTCGAGCGCTCGCTGCGCGTGCTCGACGGCGCGATCGCCGTCTTCGACTCCGTCGCCGGCGTCGAGCCGCAGTCGGAGACCGTCTGGCGCCAGGCCGACAAGTACGGGTTCCGCGGATCGCCTTCATCAACAAGATGGACCGCATCGGCGCCGACTTCGACCGCGCCGTCGCAGACGATGAGCGACCGCCTCGGCGCCAACCCGCTGCCGATCCAGCTTCCGATCGGCGCCGAGGACGGCTTCCAGGGCGTCGTCGACCTGATCGAGAACAAGGCGCTGGTCTGGAACGACGAGCTCGGCACCGAGTTCGAGTACGAGCGAGATCCCGGCCGACCTCGTCGACCGCGCCCACGAGGCACCGCACCCATCTGATCGAGGCCTGCGCCGACTACGACGACGAGCTGATGGAGATGTACCTCGACGAGCAGGAGATCCCGCACGAGCGGATCGCCCGCTCGCTGCACCGGGCGACGCTCGACATCAAGGTGACGCCGGTCCTCTGCGGCTCGGCGTTCAAGAACAAGGGCGTGCAGCCGCTGCTCGACGCGATCGTCGAGCTGCTGCCCTCGCCGCTCGAGGTCCCGCCGGTGACCGGGGTCGTCGCCGCCGCCAAGGGCGAGCTCGGCGAGGAGGTCGCGCGCCGGCCCGACGACGCGGCGCCGTTCGCGGCGCTCGCCTTCAAGGTGATGTCCGACCCGTACGTCGGCAAGCTCACCTACTTCCGCGTCTACTCCGGCAAGCTCAGCGCCGGCGGCCGCGTCCTCAACGCCGACCAACGGCAAGACCGAGCGGATCGGGCGGCTGCTGATGATGCACGCCAACCACCGCGAGGAGATCGAGGAGTGCTACGCGGGCGACATCGTCGCCGGCGTCGGCCTCAAGCAGACCTCGACCGGCGACACGCTCTCGCGCCCCCGACGCCCCGATCCTGCTCGAGAGGATCGACTTCCCCGAGCCGGTGATCGCGGTCGCGATCGAGCCGAAGACGAAGTCCGACCAGGAGAAGCTCGGCGGCGGCCTCGCGCGGCTCGCCGAGGAGGACCCGACCTTCCGGATCGAGACCGACGAGGAGACCGGCCAGACCCTGATCCACGGGATGGGCGAGCTCCACCTCGAGGTGATCGTCGACCGCCTGCTGCGCGAGTTCAAGGTCGACGCCAACGTCGGCCGGCCCCAGGTCGCCTACCGCGAGACGATCCGCGAGCGGGTCGAGAAGATCGTCGGCCGCTTCGTCCGCCAGACCGGCGGCCGCGGCCAGTTCGGCCACGTCGTCATCAACGCTCGAGCCGGCGCCCGGGGAGGGCTTCGACTTCGTCAACAAGATCAAGGGCGGCGTCGATCCCGACCGAGTTCATCCCCGCGGTCGAGCAGGGGATCGAGGAGGCGCTCGACTCCGGCGTCAAGGCCGGCTACCCGATGGTCGACGTCCGGGTCGAGCTCGTCGACGGCTCGTACCACGACGTCGACTCCTCGGAGATGGCGTTCAAGATCGCCGGCTCGATGGCGATCCAGGAGGCGGCCCGGCGGGCGAAGCCGGTCCTGCTCGAGCCGGTGATGGCGGTCGAGGTCGTCACGCCCGAGGACTTCCTCGGCGACGTGATCGGCGACCTCTCGCGGCGGCGCGGCAAGGTCCAGGGCCAGGAGCAGCGCGGCAACGCGCTCGCCGTCCAGGCCTTCGTCCCGCTCGGCGAGATGTTCGGCTACGCCACCGACCTGCGCTCCTCGACCCAGGGCCGGGCCACCTACACGATGCAGTTCGAGCGCTACGAGGAGGTCCCCGGCGAGCATCGCCGAGGAGATCGTCGAGACACCGCTCCGGCGAGCCGGTAGGTGCGCAGGCCTGACCCGACGCACACTCTCGGCCCGGGTTTGCTATATTTCCGGGGTTGCGCCCCGGGCGGCCGCAAGGCCACACCGGACCCGCGGCATGCCGCGCCCCGAACGTCAAGCCCAGACTCAGCACAACTTAGAAGACCAAAGAGACGGAAAAGAGAAGGAGCACAAGGAAAGAGATGGCGGAGAAGTTCGATCGCAACAAGCCGCACGTCAACGTCGGCACGATTGGTCACATCGACCACGGCAAGACGACGCTGACCGCTGCGATCACCAAGGTGCTCGCCGAGCAGGGCGGCGCCGAGGCGCAAGTCTTTCGAGGAGATCGACAACGCTCCCGAGGAGAAGGAGCGCGGGATCACGATCGCGACCTCGCACGTCGAGTACCAGACGGAGAACCGGCACTACGCCCACGTCGACTGCCCGGGCCACGCCGACTACGTCAAGAACATGATCACCGGCGCCGCCCAGATGGACGGCGCGATCCTGGTCGTCTCGGCCGCCGACGGCCCGATGCCGCAGACGCGCGAGCACATCCTGCTCGCCCGCCAGGTGAACGTGCCGTACGTCGTCGTCTTCCTCAACAAGGTCGACATGGTCGACGACGAGGAGCTCATCGAGCTCGTCGAGGAGGAGGTCAAGGACCTGCTCAACGAGTACGACTTCCCCGGCGACGACACGCCGATCATCAAGGGCTCGGCGCTGAAGGCGCTGGAGGGCGACGAGGACGCGAAGGCGTCGATCCTCGAGCTCGCCGCGGCGCTCGACAGCTACATCCCCGAGCCCGAGCGCGACCTCGACAAGCCCTTCCTGATGCCGGTCGAGGACATCATGACGATCACCGGCCGCGGCACCGTCGCCACCGGCCGGATCGAGCAGCGGCGTCGTCAACATCGGCGACGAGGTCGAGATCGTCGGCATCCACGACACGACCAAGACCACGGTCACCGGCGTCGCAGATGTTCCACAAGGACCTCGACCAGCGGCGAGGCCGGCGACAACGTCGGATGCCTGCTGCGCGGCACCAAGCGCGAGGAGATCGAGCGCGGCCAGGTGCTCTGCAAGCCGGGCTCGATCACCCCGCACACCAAGTTCAAGGCCGAGGTCTACTGCCTGAAGAAGGAGGAGGGTGGACGTCACACCCCGTTCTTCTCCGGCTACCGGCCGCAGTTCTACTTCCGCACCACCGACGTCACCGGCGTCGCCAACCTGCCCGAGGGCACGGAGATGGTGATGCCCGGCGACAACGTCGAGATGACGATCGAGCTGATCCAGCCGATCGCGATGGACCAGGGCCTCCGGTTCGCGATCCGCGAGGGCGGACGCACCGTCGGCTCCGGCGTCGTCGCCGAGGTCATCGAGTAGGACGCCTTCGCAAGGGGCCGGTCCGCCGGAAGCCGGACCGGCCCTTAGTTCGCAGAGACCGATACGACCGGGGCGGCGCCCCACCCTAGGGGCGGCGCCCTTTTGCGCCCACGAGACCGAGAGAAGACATTCAGTGGCAACACTCGCGACCAGCAAGATCAGAATCAGGCTCAAGGCCTACGACCACGACGCGATCGATCGCGCCGCGCGCGAGATCGTCGAGACGGCGACCCGCACCGGCGCCTCGGTCGTCCGGGCCCGTGCCGCTGCCCACCGAGCGCAACGTCTACTGCGTGATCCGCTCGCCGTTCAAGGACAAGGACTCGCGCGAGCACTTCGAGATCCGCACCCACAAGCGGCTGATCGACATCCACCAGCCGACCCCGAAGACGGTCGACTCGCTGCAGCGCCTCGACGCGCTGCCGGCCGGCGTCGACATCGAGATCAAGATCTAGCGGCGTCGAGGGCTCGAGATGGCAGCGATCGTCGGCAAGAAGGTCGGCATGACGCAGGTCTTCCGCGAGGACGGCACCCGCGTGCCCGTGACCGTGATCGAGGCCGGCCCGTGCACCGTGACCGCGGTCCGCAGTCCGAGCGCGACGGCTACGCGGCCGTCCAGCTCGCCTTCGACGCGGTCGAGGAGAGCACGGCTGACCAAGGCCGAGCTCGGCCACCTGAAGAAGGCCGGCGCCCCGGCCCGATGCGCCAGCTGGTCGAGTTCCGCGACGAGGCCCGCGGAGGCCCAGATCGGCGAGGAGCTCACGGTCGACCAGTTCGAGGCCGGCGACAAGGTGAAGGTCTCGGGGATCGGCATCGGCAAGGGATTCCAGGGGACGATCAAGCGCCACAACTTCGCCCGCGGCCCGATGTCGCCACGGCTCCCACAACGTCCGCGCCCCCGGCTCGATCGGCGCCAGCGCCTACCCGGCGCGCGTCTTCAAGGGGATGAAGATGCCGGGGCGCATGGGCGACAAGCGCGTGACCCAGCGGGGGCTCGAGGTCTTCGAGATCGACGCCGAGCGCAACCTGCTGCTGATCCGCGGCGCCGTTCCCGGCCCCAAGGGCGGGACCGTGGAGGTGCGAAGCGATGGCTAAGCCCAAGGCGGCGACGTTCGGCAAGACGACGAAGAGCGACCTGCCCGAGGCGGTCTTCACCGAGGAGTTCCACGAGTCGCTGGTCCACGAGACGGCGCGCGCCGACCTGGCCGCGCGCCGCCGCGGCACCGCGTCGACGCTGGGCCGCGGCGAGGTCTCGATGACCGGCGCGAAGGCCTGGCGCCAGAAGGGCACCGGCCGGGCGCGCGTCGGCGCGCTCTCGAGCCCGACCCGGCGCGGCGGCGGCATGGCCTTCGGCCCGAGCCCGCGCAACCACACCTTCAAGGTCAACCGCAAGGCGCGCCGCCGGGCGCTGCGCTCGGCGCTCTCCGTGCATGCGGCCCGCAACTCGATCGCCGTCCTCGACGCCGCCGGCTTCGACGCCCCCTCGACGAAGACGGCCGCCGACGGCCTGCTCAAGTGGGGGGCGAAGGGCCCGACCCTCGTCCTGCTCGGCCCCGAGGAGAGCGCCGCCGCGAAGAGCTTCCGCAACCTTCCCAGGGTGAGCGTGCTCCCGGCCGGCTCGGCCGGCGTCGCCGACGTGATCGGCCACGGCTCGCTGCTGGTCTCCAAGGTCGCGCTCGAGGTGCTCGAGACGAAGACCGCCGAGGTCGACCGCGCCGGGCATCGCAGGCCGGATGCCGACGCGCCCGCGGACAAGGCCGAGGAGGCCCCCGCCGGCGATCCCGAGGAGACGAGCTGATGGACCCCCGTCAGGTGATCCTGGAGCCGGTCGTGAGCGAGAAGAGCTACGCGCTGATGGCGGACGGCAAGTACACGTTCCGGGTCGACGACCGCGCCCACAAGACCCAGATCCGCGACGCGGTCGAGAGCATCTTCGGCGTCGGCGTGGTCGAGGTGCGGACGATCAAGGTGCGCTCGAAGCCGAAGCGCCGCGGCATCCACCAGGGCCGCACCCGCTCGTGGAAGAAGGCGATCGTCAAGCTCGCCCCCGGCGAGCGGATCGAGTTGTTCGAGGGCGCGGCGGTCGCCGAGTAGGAGTGTGAGCCGATGGCGATGAGAAAGACGAAGCCGACCAGCCCGGGGCGCCGCTTCGCGACCTATCAGGAGCGCGAGGAGATCACGCCCGGCAGCAAGCCGCTGAAGTCCCTGACCAAGGGCAAGAGCTCGAGCGGCGGCCGCAACGCCCGCGGCCGCGTCACCGCCCGCCATCGCGGCGGCGGGGCGAAGCGCCGCTACCGCGACATCGACTTCAAGCGCCGCAAGGACGGCATCGCCGCCAAGGTCGCCTCGATCGAGTACGACCCGAACCGGACCTGCTACATCGCCCTGCTGCACTACGTCGACGGCGCGAAGAGCTACATCCTCGCCCCCGCCGGCCTGAGCGTCGGCGCGACCGTCGAGTCGGGCGAGAAGGCCGACATCCAGCGCGGCAACTCGCTGCCGCTGCGCTCGATCCCGACCGGCACCGTGGTCCACAACGTCGAGCTCGTCCCCGGCCAGGGCGGCAAGCTCGGTCGCTCCGCCGGCTCGGCCGATCCAGGTCGTCGCGAAGGAGGGCGCGATGGTGACGCTGCGCCTGCCCTCCTCGGAGATGCGGATGGTCCGCGCCGATTGCCGGGCGACGGTCGGTACCCTCTCCAACGCCGAGCACCAGAACGTCAAGATCGGCAAGGCGGGCCGCAACCGCCACAAGGGCAAGCGACCGCAGACGCGCGGCATCGCGATGAACCCGGTCGATCACCCGCACGGAGGCGGCGAGGCACACAAGACGCCGGGCGGCCATCCGGTGACGCCGTGGGGGAAGCCGACGCTCGGCTACCGCACGCGCAAGAAGGGCAAGGCATCAGACGCGATGATCGTCCGCGGCCGCAGGCGCGGGAAGAAGAAGAGGTAGGGATTTTCCATGGGTAGGTCAACGAAGAAGGGACCGTTCGTCGAGCAGCGCCTGATCGACCGGATCGAGAAGATGAACGAGGCGAACCAGAAGTCGATGGTCAAGACCTGGTCGCGGAGCTCGACGGTGTTCCCGGAGATGGTCGGCCACACGATCGCCGTCCACGACGGGCGCAAGCACGTGCCGGTCTTCATCTCCGAGTCGATGGTCGGTCACAAGCTCGGCGAGTTCGCGCCGACGCGGACGTTCCGCGGGCACGGCGGAAAGGACCGCTAGCGGTAGAGATGGCGAAGGCAGACGAGAACAACGAGGCGCAGGCACCGATGGTGCGCGCCAAGGCGCGCTACGTCCGCGTCGCCCCGCGCAAGGTCCGGCTGGTCGCCGACCAGGTCCGGGGGATGCCGGTCCCGGATGCCCGCAACCTGCTCGCGTTCTCGACTCGCGACGCGGCGCGCGACGTCGCCCGCCTGCTCGACTCGGCCGCGGCGAACGCCGAGGCCAACCACGACCTGATCGCCGACGACCTGCGGATCGCATCGATCGCGGTGGATGAGGGCCCGACCCTGAAGCGCTGGCGCGCCCGCGCCCGCGGCCGCGCCTCGCGGATCGACAAGAAGACCAGCCACATCTCGGTGGCGCTGACCCCGACGACGGACTAAAGGACCTAGAGAAACTTATGGGACAGAAGATCCACCCCGAGGGCTTCCGCGTCGGGTACATCCATGACTGGAAGTCGAACTGGTTCGACGAGCGCAACTTCGCCGACCTCCTGGTCGAGGATCTCGCGATCCGCGACCACATCGAGAAGCGGCTCTCGCATGCCGGCCTCTCCGACATCACGATCGCGAAGCAGCGCGGCGAGATCACCGTCGACATCCACACCGCCCGCCCGGGCATCGTGATCGGCAAGTCCGGCGCCGAGGTCGACGCGTTGCGCCGCGACCTCCACAAGATCACCGGCAAGCCCGTGAAGGTGAACATCCGCGAGATCAAGCGACCGGAGCTCGACGCGAAGCTCGTCGCCCAGTCGATCGCCGAGCAGCTGCAGAACCGCGTCGCCTTCCGCCGCGCGATGAAGCGCGCGCTGACCTCGGCGATGCGCTCCGGCGCGAAGGGGGTCAAGGTCCAGGTCTCCGGCCGGCTCGGCGGCGCCGAGATGGCGCGGACCGAGGGCTACTCGGACGGTCGCGTGCCGCTCCACACGCTGCGCGCCGACATCGACTACGGCTTCGTCGAGGCGAAGACGACCACGGGCCGGATCGGCGTCAAGTGCTGGATCAACAAGGGCGAGGTGATGCCCGAGGGCTTCCACTCGACCACCGAGGAGGACGACCTCGCGCCGCGCTCGTTCCGCGGCGGACGCGACCGCGGCGGCCGCGGCGGCTCGGACCGCGGCGGGCGCGGTGGCCAGGGTGGGCGCGGTGGCCAGGGTGGCCGTGGCGGCCAGTCGGGCGGACGCGGCCAGTCGGGCGGACGCCCCGCCGGCCAGCAGGCCAAGCCGGCGGCGAAGCCGGCCGCTCCGGCGCAGCCCGCTCCGGCGCAGCCCGCGGCGAAGCCGGCCGCTCCGGCGCAGCAGGCGTCGCCGCCCGCCGCCCCCGAGGCTCCGACCGCCCCGCCCGCGAGCCCGGCTCCCCAGCAGCCGCCCGCCGAGGGAGGTGCTTCCTGATGCTGATGCCGAAGCGGGTGAAGCACCGCAAGGTGATGCGCGGCAAGCGCCGCGGCAACTCGAAGGGCGGAACCGAGGTGACCTTCGGCGAGTACGGGCTCAAGGCGCTCGATCGCGGCTGGATCACGAACCGCCAGATCGAGGCAGCTCGCGTGGCGATGACCCGCAAGATCAAGCGCGGCGGCAAGGTCTGGATCAACGTCTTCCCGGACAAGCCGTACACGAAGAAGCCGGCCGAGACCCGCCAGGGCTCGGGCAAGGGCAACCCGGAGGGCTGGGTCGCCGTGGTCAAGCCCGGCAAGGTGATGTTCGAGCTCGCCGGCGTCCCCGAGGAGCTCGCCAAGGAGGCGATGCGCCTTGCCGGCCACAAGCTTCCGATCCGCACCAAGTTCGTAAGCCGAGAGGGGAGCGGTCAGTGAAGGCCGCGGACGTCCACGCACTCGGCGACCAGGATCTCGTCCAGGCGCTCAAGGACGCGCGCGAGGAGGCGTTCAACCTGCGCTTTCGCCACGCGACCGGAGAGCTCGAGAACACCGCGCGGCTCGCGGGATCGCGTCAGGACCTGGCCAGGCTGCAGACGATCGCCCGCGAACGTGGCATCGACACCGCAAAGGAATTGAAGAGCTGATGAGCGCAGAAGAGAAGAACGAGAACGAGCAGGCCGAGGAGACCCCGGCAGAGCAGCCCGCCGCCGAGGCGCCGGAGGCACCCGTCGAGGAGCCCGCCGCAGAGGAGGCACCGGCCGAGGAGGCACCCGCCGAGGAGCCCGCCGCAGAGCAGGCACCGGCCGAGAAGCCCGCGGCCGCTGCCGCGCCCGCCGAGGACGCCGAGCCCGTCGAGCAGCTCTCCCCGAAGCAGGCCCGCAAGCTACGCCGCGGCGCCCACGCGGGCGAGGCCGGCCCGGAGCGCTCCGCCGAGCAGCGCGCCGACGACCGTGCCTCCGCGCGGGCGAAGAAGGCGGCCGAACGACGCCGCCGCCGCAGCAAGGCCCGCGGCGCTCACACCCCCGGGACCGGCACCGTGCCGACCGAGCGTGAGCCGGGCGCGAAGAAGGTTCGCCAGGGCAAGGTCGTCTCGAGCAGGGCGGACAAGACGATCACCGTCCAGGTCGAGGTCGTTCGCCGCCACCCCGTCTACGAGAAGGTGATCCGCCGCTCGACCACCATCCACGCTCACGACGAGCGCAACGAGGCGAACGCCGGAGACATCGTCAGGGTGATCGAGTCGCGTCCGCTCTCGCGGACCAAGCGCTGGCGCCTCACCGAGATCCTCGAGAGGGCCCGCTGAGCCGATGATCCAGCAGGAGTCACGACTCAAGGTCGCCGACAACTCGGGTGCGCGAGAGATCCTCTGCATCCGGGTCAAGGGCGGCTCCCATCGCCGCTATGCGGGGGTCGGCGACGTGATCACGGCGACCGTCAAGCAGGCCACCCCGCACGGCGGGGTGCGCAAGGGCGAGGTCGTCCAGGCGGTCGTCGTGCGCACCCGCAAGCAGCTTGGCCGCCCCGACGGCACCTACATCGCCTTCGACGAGAACGCGGCGGTGCTGATCGACGCCCAGGGCGCCCCCCGCGGCACCCGCATCTTCGGCCCGGTCGCCCGCGAGCTTCGCGACCGCAACTTCATGCGCATCATCTCGCTCGCGCCGGAGGTCCTATGAGCTCCGCAGGGCGCAAGCCGATGAGGATCCGCACCGACGACAACGTCGTCGTGATCGCGGGCAAGGACAAGGGCAAGACGGGGCGCGTCGTCCGCACCGAGCCGGCACGCGGGCGGGTCTACGTCGAGAACCTGAACATCATCAAGAAGCACCAGCGACCGCGTTCGGTGAAGGACACGCAGAAGGCGCAGTCGTCTGGGATCATCGAGATGGAGGGGCCGATCGACGTCTCGAACGTGATGCTCCTCGACCCCACCGACAACAAGCCGACCCGCGTCGGCGTCCGCGTCGATGACGACGGCAAGCGCCAGCGGGTGGCGAAGCGCACCGGCAAGGCGCTCGACTAGAGCGCAGCGAGGATTTGGAAGCTATGGAAGCGGCAACAGTCACAGACGCGCAGAAGGCGGCCCCGCCGCCGCGGCTGCGCGAGACCTACGAGAGCGAGATCGTCGGCGCGCTGACGAGCAAGTTCGGCTACTCGAGCCGGATGCAGGTGCCGCGCCTGGTGAAGATCACGGTCAACATGGGCGTCGGCGACGCCAAGCAGTCGACCCCCACCCTCGAGGCGGCGATCGAGCAGCTCGCGACGATCACCGGCCAGCGCCCGAGCATCCGCCGCGCCCGCCGCTCGATCGCCAACTTCAAGCTTCGCGAGGGGATGCCGGTCGGGGTCGCGGTCACCCTGCGGGGCGCCCGCATGTGGGAGTTCCTCGACCGCCTGATCTCGATCTCGATCCCGCGGATTCGCGACTTCCGAGGCCTCAACGCCCGCGCCTTCGACGGCCGCGGCAACTACAACCTCGGCGTCCGCGAGCAGCTGATCTTCCCCGAGATCGACTACGACTCGGTCGACGAGGTCCGCGGTCTCGACATCGCGATGACGACCTCGGCGCAGACCGACGAGGAGGCGTTCGAGCTGCTGCTCCGCCTCGGAATGCCCTTCGGCCAGGAGGGACGGCCCGGCGCCAAGGAGCCCGAGGTCGATCCGGAGGAGGAGCGGCGCCTCGAGGAGGCCCGCGCGAAGGCGGAGGCCGAGCAGGCCGCGCTCGAAGAGCTCAAGGAAGAAAACCCGGATGCGTACGCTAAGCCGGAGCCCGAGGAGGGCGAAGGCGAGGGCGAGGGCGATGCCGGCGAGCCCGAAGCGGCCGCCGCGGACGACGAATCAAGCGACGAGAACTAGGAAGACAACTTGGCGAAGACCTCACAACGAGTCCGGCAGCAGGCCGGATCGAAGTACAAGACGCGCAACTACAACCGCTGCCGCCGCTGCGGGCGACCGCGTGCCTACTTCCGCAAGTTCGGCCTCTGCCGGATCTGCCTGCGTGAAGCGGCGCACAACGGCTACGTCCCGGGGATGAGCAAGGCGAGCTGGTAGGCGCGCTGCCCACCGAGCGACCAAGATCATGCTGACCGACCCGATCTCCGACTACCTGACCCGGATCCGCAACGCGCTCGCCGCGGAGCATCCGGACGTCCAGGTGCCCGCCTCCCGCCTGAAGAAGGAGATGAGCCGGATCCTCACCGAGCAGGGCTACATCACCGGCTTCGAGGTCGAGCCCGCGACCGTCGGCGAGGTGATCAAGATCGAGCTCAAGTACACCGAGGACCGCCGGCCGGTGATCAGCGGGCTGACCCGCGCCTCGCGCCCCGGCCGCCGCCACTACGTGGACAGCTCGAGCGTGCCGCGCGTCCAGGGCGGCATGGGGACCGCGATCGTCTCCACCTCCTCCGGCGTGATGACCGGACACGAAGCGAGCGCGAAGGGCGTCGGCGGCGAAGTCGTCGCCTTCGTCTGGTAGCCGGAGGCAGAGGGTCACGATGAGCCGGATTGGAAGAAAGCCGATCGCAGTCCCCGAGGGCGTGACCGTCAGCGTCACCGCCGGGCTGGTCACGGTCAACGGCCCCAAGGGCGAGCTCCAGCAGGAGCTGAGCCCGCGGATCGAGGTCGTCGACGAGGACGGCACGCTGACGGTGACCCGCGCGACCGATCGCGGGCCCGACCGGGCGCTTCACGGGCTCACCCGCAGCCTGATCGCGAACATGGTCGAGGGGGTCACCGACGGCTACGAGAAGCGGCTCGAGATCCAGGGCGTCGGCTACCGCGCCAAGCTCCAGGGCAAGGCGATCGAGCTCAGCGTCGGCTACTCGCACACCGTGACGATCCAGGCGCCCGACGGAATCGACTTCGAGGTGCCGATCCCCACCCAGGTGATCGTCCGCGGGATCGACAAGCAGCTGGTCGGCGAGACCGCGTCGCGGATCCGCCGCGTGCGCCCGCCCGAGCCCTACAAGGGCAAGGGGATCCGCTACGCCGACGAGCACGTCCGCCGCAAGGTCGGAAAGAGAGCGTAGACATGGCGATTACCAGCAAGCCACAGCAGCGACTGCGCCGGCGCCGCCGCGTGCGCGCGAAGATCGTCGGCACCGCCGAGCGTCCGAGGCTGTCCGTGTTCCGCTCCAACCGGGGCGTGTTCGCGCAGCTGATCGACGATGGCTCCGGAAAGACGATCGCGGCCGTCAACTGGATCGAGCCCGAGCTCCGCAAGCTCGCCCCGATGGAGCAGGCGAAGCGCTCGGGGGAGCTCCTGGCCGAGCGCGCCAAGGCGGCCGGCGTCGAGACCTGCGTGTTCGATCGCGGCGGATACCGCTACCACGGGCGCGTCGCCGCGCTCGCCGAGGGCGCCCGCGAGGGCGGCCTCGCGTTCTGATGAGTTTCCCCGACCCGCTACCTTCAACGACCCCGTGAAGACACGACACGTCATCGAGAACGTCAGCCCCCAGGGCCTCGACCTGCAGGAGCGGGTGATCGAGATCAACCGCGTCGCGAAGGTGGTCAAGGGCGGACGCCGGTTCTCGTTCACCGCGCTCGTCGCGGTCGGCGACGAGAACAACGTCGTCGGCATCGGCTACGGCAAGGCGCGCGAGGTCCCGCTGGCGATCCAGAAGGCGGTCGAGAATGCCCGCAAGAGCCTCGTCCGGGTGCCCAAGTTCGGCCAGACGATCCCCCATCGGGCGATCGGCCGCTTCGGCTCGGGCCACGTCGTCCTGCGCCCGGCAAGCCCCGGTACCGGCGTGATCGCCGGCGGCGGAGTGCGCGCCGTGCTCGAGCTGGCCGGAATCCGCGACGTGCTCTCGAAGTCGATCGGCAGCCAGAACCCGATCAACCTGGTCAAGGCGACGATGGACGGCCTCACCGGCCTGCGCCGACCCGAGGACGTGGCGAAGCTGCGCGGCCTCTCGATCAAGCAGGTGCTCGGGCTCGATCTCAAGGAGGCCGCGGCGAAGGCCGCAAACGGCGAGGCCGCCGACGGCGAAGCCGCTCCCGACCCGGTCTCGGTGGTCGCCGCGGACGCCGAGGCCGAGGCTCCGGCCGCGGTCGCGGCGCCACCGCAGGCGCCCGCGACGGACGAGGAGCCGCCGGAGGCCTCGCAGGCCGAGGACGCCACCGGCTCCGAGCCGGCGCCCGCCGAGGGGGCCGAGGAGGGCACCGTCTAGATGGCCGAGCTGACCCTGAAGCAGGTTCGCTCTTCCGCCGGAGCCAGCGCCAAGCAGCGCGGCGCCCTCGCCTCGCTGAAGCTGGGCAGGATCGGCCGTACCTCGACGATGCAGGACACGCCGCAGCTTCGGGGCGCGCTCGCCAAGGTCGGCCACCTGATCGAGATCGACGGCGTCACCGCCCCGCGCGGCTTCGTCCACGAGGAGGTCGGCTCCTGATGGCCCGCCTCGACCCCGAGGAGATCGGCCTGCACTCGATCCGCCCGAAGCCGGGCTCGCGCCACCCGCGCAAGCGGCTCGGCCGAGGCAAGGGCTCGGGGCAGGGCAAGACGGCCGGCCGCGGCCACAAGGGCGCCGGTGCGCGCTCGGGCTCGAAGGACCGCTCCGGCTACGAGGGCGGTCAGAACCCGATCCACATGCGGATGCGGAAGCTCCGCGGGCCCAACAAGAAGACCTCGATGCCGTTCGAGCCCTTCCGCACCCACTCCCAGCCGGTCAACGTCTCCGACCTCGAGGCCCGCTTCGACGCCGGCGCCGAGGTCACCCCCGAGACGCTCCGGGCCGCCGGGCTGGCGACGCGCCGCGACCCGGTGAAGGTGCTCGGCCGCGGCGAGATCTCAACCAAGCTGACCGTTCGCGCGCACGGGTTCAGCGCCTCGGCCAAGGAGAAGATCGAGGCCGCGGGAGGCTCGTGCGAGGTCATCGAGTGATGGTCCACGGGCACACCCTGACCGCGGCGGAGGCGATGCCGAACAGCCGGCAGGCATAGCTTGCTGCAGACGATCGTCAACGCGCTCGCCGTTCCGGAGATCCGACGGAAGATCGGGTTCACCCTGGCGATGCTCGCCCTCTACCGGCTCGGGGCCTACATCCCCGCGCCGGGCGTCGACATCGACACCGTCCAGTCGATCGAGGACAACTTCACCGGCAACAACGTCCTCGGGTTCCTCAACCTGTTCTCGGGCGGATCGCTGCAGCGGCTCTCGCTGTTCGCGCTGGGGATCATGCCCTACATCACCGCCTCGATCATCCTCCAGCTGCTGACCGTCGTCGTGCCCTCGCTGGAGCGCCTCCAGAAGGAGGGCGAGGTCGGCCAGCAGAAGATCACGCAGTACACCCGCTACCTGACCGTCGCGCTCGCCTTCGGTCAGTCGCTCGGCTACGTCTTCCTCTTCCAGAGCTTCCAGGACAGCTCCGGCACCAGCGTCGTCGGCGACCCTGACCTTCTCGAAGGTGTTCATCATCGTGATCTCGCTCACCGCCGGCTGCACGCTGCTGATGTGGCTCGGCGAGCTGATCACCCAGCGCGGGGTCGGCAACGGGATCAGCCTGATGATCTTCGCCTCGATCACCGCCGGGCTCGTGCCCGGGATCTCGAAATGGTGGACCAACCCCGACCAGGTCTTCGTCGTGATGATGCCGTTCGTCGCGCTCGCGGTGATCGTCGGGATCGTCTTCGTCCAGGAGGGCCAGCGCCGGATCCCGGTCCAGTACGCGAAGCGCGTCGTCGGCCGCAGGATGACCACGGGCGGCTCGACCTACCTGCCGCTGCGGGTGAACATGGCCGGGCGTGATCCCGGTCATCTTCGCCGCCTCGATCATGGCCTTCCCGCCGACGATCGGCCAGCTGCTCAACACCCCCGCCGCGCTCGACTTCGCCGCCTTCTTCAGCCCCTCGACCGCTGGGCCTACGTGGTCGGCGAGGTGTTCTTCATCATCATCTTCACCTACTTCTACACGGCGGTCACCTTCAACCCGGTCGACCAGGCCGACAACCTGAAGAAGTACGGCGGCTTCATCCCCGGCGTCCGACCGGGACGACCGACCGCCGAGTACCTCGACCGCATCCTCTCGCGGCTGACCTTCCCGGGCGCGCTCTACCTCGGCGCCGTCGCCGCCCTGCCGACGATCCTGATCAACCAGACCTCGGCGAACTTCTTCTTCGGCGGCACCTCGATCCTGATCGTCGTCGGCGTCGCGCTCGACACGGTCAAGCAGCTCGAGGCGCAGCTGATGATGCGCAACTACGAGGGCTTCCTGAAGTAGGGGCCCGCCCGCCGCGAACCCGCCGAGGCCGGTCCGCCGCCCCTACGAAGCCATCGCGGACTCTCTAGGCTCTCCGTCTCGATGTCCGAGCTGAACCTGATTCTTCTCGGCCCTCCCGGGTCCGGGCAAGGGCACCCAGGGCGAGACGCCTGCAGGAGGACCTCGACCTCCCCTACTACGCCACCGGCGACATCCTGCGAGCGGCCGTGCGCGAGCGGACCGAGCTCGGCGAGAAGCGCGAAGGAGTACATGGACCGCGGCGACCTCGTCCCCGACGAGCCTGATCGTCGAGGTGATCGCCGAGCGGATCGACCAGCACGAGGCCGAGGACGGGTTCATCCTCGACGGCTTCCCGCGCACCGTGCCGCAGGCCGAGGCGCTCGGCAAGCGGATGGCCGAGCTCGGCCGCGCGCTGACCGCGGCGATCCTGATCGACGTCCCCACCGACGAGGTGGTCCGCCGCCTCTGCGGCCGCCGGACCTGCGCCAAGAACGGCCACGTCTACCACGTCGACTTCGACCCGCCCGAGAACGAGGGCGTCTGCGACATCGTGCGGCGAGCCGCTTCACATCCGCGACGACGACAAGCCCGACGTGGTCCGCCACCGGCTCGAGCAGTACGAGGAGAAGACCGCGCCGCTGATCGAGTTCTACGACGACGCACGGCCTGCTCGAGCGGATCGACGGGGCTCGCGAGCCCGGCGAGGTCGGCGAGGGGATCCGCGCCCTGCTCGCCACCCTGAAGATGGAAGACGAGGCGTGAGCGCGGTGTACCGGGGGGGCATCATCGTCAAGACCGCCGAGCAGATCGAGGAGATGGCGGCCGCCGGACGGATCCAGGCGCGCTGCCTGCGGATGCTTCGCTCGAAGTGCCGTCCCGGCGTCAGCACCGCCGACCTCGACCTCGCCGCCGAGAGCTTCATCACGCTCGCAGGGCGCCGAGCCCTCGTTTCTCGGCTATCGCGGCTTCCCGGGCTCGATCTGCGCCTCGCCGAACTCGATGGTCGTCCACGGTATCCCCGGCCCCGGCGAGCTCGCGCGCGGCGACATCATCTCGCTCGACGTCGGCGTCACCTACGACGGCTGGGTCGCCGACGCCGCGCTGACCGTGCCGGTCGGCGAGGTCTCGGAGTCGGCGAAGGGGCTGCTCGAGACCACCGAGGCGGCGCTGCACGCCGCGGTCGAGCAGGCGCGCCCGGGCAACCACCTCGGTGACATCTCGAACGCGGTCCAGCGCCGCGTCGAGGCCGACGGGCTCTCCGTGATCCGCTCGCTGGTCGGCCACGGCATCGGCCGCGAGATGCACGAGGACCCGCAGGTGCCGAACTTCGGCGAGGCCGGGAAGGGGCCGCTGCTCGAGCCGGGGATGGTGCTCGCGATCGAGCCGATGGTCAACGTCGGCACCGCCGACGTACGCCTGGGCGACGACAACTGGGCCGTCTACTCGGCCGACGACTCGCTTGCCGCGCACTTCGAGTTCACGGTCGCGATCACCGAGGACGGGCCGCGCATCCTCACTCCTTGGCACGAGGACTGAGCCGCCTCTCGTGACTTCTCGCACAGGCGAGCCGCCGGGCGCCCGAGCGCGAGTCCGCCGCACGGGCACGCTGCTATCTTTCCCTGTCCGGCCCAACGGCCGTCGTGATCGGTGCCCGCTGTCCGATTCATGGGGCCGCAGGGCTTTCTCGAGTTTTTGCTGGATACGACCAAGCCAGAGGGGCGATGAAGGTACGAGCGTCCGTAAAGCCGATGTGTGAGCGTTGCCGGATCATCCGGCGGCGCGGCGTCGTGCTCGTGATCTGCTCGAACCCGCGCCACAAGCAGAGGCAGGGCTAGGAACCACCTTGGCACGAATCGCGGGAGTCAACCTCCCCCTGAACAAGCGGATCGAGATCGGCCTGACCTACGTCCACGGCGTCGGTCGCTCGACCGCGAACCAGATCCTGACCAAGGTCGGGGTCGATCCCAACACCTACGTCAAGGACCTGACCGAGGACGAGACGGTCAAGCTCCGCGACGCGGTCGAGGATGGCGAGGTCGAGGGCGACCTGCGCCGCGAGCGCTCGCAGAACATCAAGCGGCTCTCCGAGATCGGCGCCTACCGAGGCCTCCGCCACCGCCGCGGCCTCCCGGTCCGCGGTCAGCGCACCAAGACCAACGCGCGCGGCCGCAAGGGCCCGCGCCGGATGAGCATCGCCGGCAAGAAGAAGCCGCCGTCGAAGAAGTAGGGAGCCCGAAGCGATGCCACAACCGAAGCGAGCAAAGGGCCGCACCCGCCGCCGGGTGAAGAAGAACGTCCCCTACGGAGTAGCCCACATCAAGACATCGTTCAACAACACGATCGTCACGATCACCGACCCCGAGGGCAACGTGATCGTCTGGGAGTCCGCCGGCTCGGCCGGGTTCAAGGGCTCGCGCAAGTCGACTCCGTTCGCCGCCCAGGTGACCGCCGACGCCGCCGCCCGCAAGGGCATGGAGCACGGCCTCGAGCGGGTCGAGGTCCTCGCGAAGGGCGCCGGGCTCGGGCCGCGACACCGCGATCCGCTCGCTGCAGGCCGCCGGCCTCCAGGTGACCACCGTCAAGGACGTCAGCCCCCAGGCCCACAACGGCTGCCGGCCGAAGAAGCGGAGGCGCCCCTAATGGCCCGCGATACCGGAGCGCAGTGCAAGCAGTGCCGCCGCGAGGGGCAGAAGCTGTTCCTCAAGGGCGAGCGCTGCATGACCGAGAAGTGCGGCGTCGAGCGACGCTCCTATCCGCCGGGCGAGCACGGCCGCGGCCGGGTGCGCGCCTCGGAGTACCGCAACCAGCTGCGCGAGAAGCAGAAGGCGCGGCGCTTCTACCAGGTGCTCGAGAAGCAGTTCCGCAGCTACTACGAGAAGGCCGCCCGCCAGGAGGGCGTCACCGGCTCGAACCTGTTGCGGCTGCTCGAGCGCCGCTTCGACAACGTCCTCGTCCGGCTCGGCTTCGCCGCCTCGCGCCGCCAGGCCCGCCAGATGGTCAACCATGGCCACTGGCTGATCAACGGCCGCCGAGTCGACATCCGCTCTTACCAAGTCCGTCCCGACGACGTGATCTCGATCAAGCCCGACTCCGGCGTCGCCGACGTCGTCGCGACAGGCGACCGAGCTGACCGCCGCGCGTGCCGCCGTGGCTCCAGGCCGATCACGACGCGCTGACGGCAAAGGTGCTCCGGATGCCCGAGCGCGAAGAGATCATCTCGCCGATCGACGAGCAGTTGATCGTCGAGCTCTACTCCAAGTAGGGCCCGGCCCGCGTACTCCGACAAGCGAAGAGGAACCCCATGACCACCCTGCCCGAATTCCAAGATCCCCAAGATCGCCAGCGAGGACGTCGACGACAACCGCGGCACCTTCGTGGTCGAGCCGCTCGACAAGGGCTTCGGCTACACCTTCGGCAACTCGCCTGCGCCGCGTGCTGCTCTCCTCGCTCGGCGGTGCGGCGATCAAGAGCGTCCGCATCGAGGGCGTCGCGCACGAGTTCTCGACAGTCGCCGGGGTCAAGGAGGACGTCACGGACATCATCCTCAACCTCAAGGACATCGTCATCCGGATGCACACCGACGCCGACGAGGTCGAGGCCCCGCTGGTCGGCGAGCGGCCCCGGCGAGATCAAGGCGAAGGACATCGACCTGCCCGCCGGAGTCGAGATCCTCAACCCCGAGGCGCCGATCGCCACGCTCGAGAAGCGGACCAAGCTCGAGATCTACCTGACGATCGGCCGCGGCCGCGGCTACTCGCCGGCCGAGGAGAACAAGTCCGAGGATCAGCCGATCGGCGTGATCCCGATCGACTCGATCTTCTCGCCGATCCGGCGCGCGGCCTACAACGTCGACTCGGCACGAGTCGGGCAGCGCACCGACTTCGACAAGCTCACCCTCGAGGTCGAGACCGACGGCTCGATCGAGCCGGGCTCGGCGCTTCGTGAGGCGGCCGAGATCCTGATCAAGACGATGGCGATCTTCACCGACGCCGATCGCGTCGAGGAGCTGACCGCTCGCGACGCCTTCGAGGCGCCCAACGGCGCGTTCGCCGCCACGGGCGGGGTCGCGGTCGAGGGCGACGATCGCCTGATCGAGGAGCTCGAGATCGGTGTGCGCGCCTACAACTGCCTGAAGCGGGCCGGCATCCAGACGGTCGGCGACCTGGTTCAGCGCTCGGAGTCGGAGCTCAACGCGATCCCGAACTTCGGCAAGCGCTCGACCGACGAGGTCAAGGAGGCGCTGGTCCAGCTCGGTCTCAACCTCCGCGACGAGTAGCCGCCTGTAGGCTCCCGGACCGGTTAGAAGCCCATGCGCCATCAGAAGCAGAGGAACAAGCTCTCACGCGACTCCGCCCACCGGCGGTCGCTGATGCGGAACCTCTGCCGCGACATGATCGAGCACGAGCGGATCAAGACCTCGCAGGCGAAGGCGAAGGCCGTCAAGCCGAAGGTCGAGAAGCTGATCACGCTCGCCAAGCGCGGCGACCTGCACGCCCGTCGCCAGGCCCTCTCCGAGCTCGGCCAGGACAAGTTCCTCGTCCACAAGCTGTTCGAGGAGGTCGCGCCGCGCTACGCCGAGCGGCCCGGCGGCTACACGCGGATCGTCAAGCTCGGCCCGCGCCGCTCGGACTCGACCGAGATGGTCTTCCTAGAGCTCGTCTGAGGACCGCAGGCCGGCGCCCGCGGGCGCCATCTCGTGATGCCCACGGCCCGGCTCGACATCGCCTACGACGGGGCCGGTTTCGCCGGCTGGGCGACCCAGCGCGGGCAGCGCACCGTGCAGGGCGAGCTCGAGGCGGCGATCGAGCGCATCGTCGGCGAGCGGATCTCGCTCACGGTCGCCGGGCGCACCGACGCCGGCGTGCACGCGAGCGCCCAGGTGGCGAGCTTCCGCCACGAGCGCGAGCTGCCCGACCGCCTCGCCGAGCGGCTCAACGCGGTGCTCTCCAGGGACGTCGCGGTGAGGCGGGCGGCCGCCGCCCCCGAGGGCTTCGACGCGCGCGCCGATGCCCGCTCGCGCCTCTACCGCTACCGCGTCCTCCGCTCGCGGGTGCGTGACCCCTTCGAGGAGGGGCGGGCGCTGTGGTGGCGCGGGCCGCTCGACCGGGACCTGCTCGCGGAGGCCGCCGCGGCGCTCGTCGGCAAGCACGACCTCACCGCGTTCACCCCGACCCAGACCGAGCACGCGCTCTTCGTCCGCACCGTGCTCGAGTGCGGCTGGCAGGAGGAGGGCGCGGAGCTGCTCGCGATGTCGATCCGGGCGCCCTCGTTCATGCGCAACATGGTCCGGGTGCTGGTCGGGACGATGCTCGAGGTCGGGAGCCGCCGCAGGCCGCTCGCGGACTTCATCTCGCTGCTCGACGGCGCGCCGCGCGAGCGCGCCGGGAAGACTGCGCCGCCGCACGGGCTCTATCTGGTCGGCGTCGAGTACTGAGCTGCGGGAGGAGTTCGGGCCCTCCGGTCAGCCGACAGGCTCGGCGAGCCCCTGGCGGTGGGCGACCGCGGCCGCCTCGGTGCGGCTCTTCACGCCGAGCTTGCCGAGGATCCGCGAGACGTGGACGCTCGCCGTCTTCTCGGCGATGAACAGCTCGGCGGCGATCTCCCGGTTGGTGGCGCCGGACGCGACCAGGGCGAGCACCTGGCGCTCGCGCTCGGTGAGCCCGAAGCGATCCTCCTCGGGCACCTCGCGCTCCGTGGGCGCGGGCGAGCGGGTGGAGACCGAAAGCCGTGAGCGGGCCGCGAGCGAGCCGACCTCCTCGGTGAGCCAGCTCGAGCCCAGTCGTGTCGCGATCTCATGCGCACGGCTCAGCTCCGCCGCCGCCTCGGCGCGGTTGTCCGCGGCGAGCCATGCCTCGGCGGCGCGCCGGCGCGCGCATGCCTCCCGGTAGGGGCGCCGGGCCTCGATCCAGCGCTGCGCGGCCTCGGCCCACAGGGGGCCCGCGGGCTCGCCGCGCGCTCGGGCCTCCTCGGCGGCCGCGGAGGCGCTCAGCGCGCGCTCGACCGGGCCGCTCGCCTCCTCGGCGCTCACCGCGGTCAGCTCCGTCATCATCGCCGCCCGCTCGGCCGCCTCGGCGGCGCCCGGCTGATCGCCGAGGTCACGGGCGCTCTCGGCCACCTCGGCCTCGACGGCGGCGCCGAGCGCCGCGATCCGGGCGACCCGGGCCCCGTCCTCGGTGCAGTACTGGATTCGGTCGAGTCCCTCGGCGACGATCGCGCGAGCCGCCTCCAGCCCGCGCTCCCGGAGCGCGAGCTCGGCTCTCAGCGCGGCCACCGCGGCGATGAACTGCGGCTCGGCCGACCCGGCGAGGATCTCCCAGGAGTCCTCGAGCAGGGGCCGGGCGCGCTCGATCTCTCCCCTGCCGAGCGCCAGCTCGGCCACCCGCACGTGGAAGTTCACCTGCGACAGCGCCCGCGAGAGCCCCCGGGAGGAGGGCATGGCCGCCTCGGAGGCCTCCCACTCGCCGATGTCGAAGAGGATCTCGGCGCGCAGCAGCCCGAGCCAGACGGTGGCGCGGTTGCTGGTCACGAAGTCGGGGATCACCGAGTCGAGGAAGTCGAGCGCCTCGTCCGAGCGCCCGCCGAGGTGGAGCACCTCCGCGTAGTTCACGTAGGCGGTCGCGAGGGCGTCGCTCGCCGACGTGCGCCGGGCGAGGCTGGCATCGGCGGCGGCCGCGGCGCGCCGCGCGATCTCGATCCCCTCCCGCATCATCGACTCGCCCCGCTCCGCCTCGCCGAGCTGGCAGAGCGCCACGCCGACCCTGTTCATCACCCCGGCCTTGAGCTCGTCGAGCCCGAGCGCGCCGGCCATCTCGATCGCCCGCTCACCCTCCTCGACGAGCTCTCCGAAGCGACCCTGCAGCAGCCTGAAGCGGGCTTGGTAGGCGAGCATCAGCGCGCCCTCCTCGGTCGGCTCGTCGGGTAGCAGGGCGATCGCCCGCTCGAGCGTGGCGCGGCTTCGCTCCGCCTTGCCGAGCGACCACTGCGTGTTCGCGAGCTCCCCGAGCAGGCGCGCCGCCCGTCGCGGCTCGGCGGCCGGATCGACCAGGCTCACCGCCTGCTCGAGCAGCGCGGCGCCGCGGACGTCGTCGCCGTTCAGGTAGTGCACGCGCGCCGCACGCACCAGGAGCTCGGGAAGATCGAAGCCGACGACCTCCTCGGCTCCCGTCACCCGGGGCCAGAGGCTCAGCGCCCGGTCGAGCAGCGCCGCCGACTCGCCGAAGGCGATCACCCCCTGGGAGCTCTCCGCGGCGGCGACCGCGGCGCGCAGCGCCTCGCGCTGCTCGCCGGCCAGGTGGAAGTGGTGGGCGATCGCGGTGCGCTGCCACGTTCCGTCCTCCCGCGTGGCCTCCGCCCGGCGCTCGAGCGCGTGCGCGAGCGCGAGGTGGTGCTCGGCGCGCTCGCCCGGGAGCAGGTCGTCGTAGACGACCTCGCGAAACAGCGCGTGGCGGAAGCTGAAGTCGCCCACCTCCCCGGTTCGCAGCAGGTGCTGGGCGAGCGCCTCGCGAAGCGCCACGCGCACCGCTCCGGGGTCGAGGGCACCGGCGTCGGCGAGCAACGAGTCCTCGGCGCGGCCGGCCACGGAGAGCAGCCCGAGCGTCTCGCGGGTGGGCGCGCCGAGCGCGTCGAGACGGGTGAGCAGCGCCTCGCGGAGGGTCGGCGGCAGCGCTCCCTGGCCCTCGAGGCCGCCGGCGAGCAGCTCCTCGGTGAACAGCGGGTTGCCCTCGCTGCGCGCGTACAGGCGCCCGACCAGCTCGGAATCAGGCTGTCGGCCGAGGATGTCGGCGAGTTGGGCGGCGAGCTCGTCGCGGTCGAAGCGGGAGAGCTCCATCGGGAGGGCGTACGGCCCGCGCTCGAGCTCGCCGAGCAGAGGGCGCAGCGGGTGGCGACGATGGAGCTCGTCGGAGCGGTAGGTCGAGACCACCAGCACTCGCTCCTCGCGCATGCTCGAGGCAAGGAAGGCGAGGAACGAGCGGGTCGAGCGATCGGCCCAGTGGATGTCCTCGAGCCAGAAGACGACCGGCGACTCCTCGCCGAGGCGCTCGAGCAGGATCAGCAGGGAGTCGAAGAGCCGGCGCTGGGACTCGCCCTCGCGATCCTGGTCGCGCTCGCCGGCGGGGTCGCCGAGCTCCGGCGCGAGCCGGGCGAGCTCGGCGCGCGCGAAATCCGGGAGCTCGGCCAGGGCCGGGTCGGCGGCGCGGGCGAGCGGGCGGACGGCGCCGACCAGCGGCGCGTAGGGCAGCTCGTCCTCGCCGAGCTCGATGCATTCGCCGCCGATCGCGCGCGCGCCGAGCTCCGCCGCGCGGAGCTCGAACTCGCGCAGCAGGCGTGACTTGCCGACCCCTGACTCGCCGGCGAGAAAGGCCAGCCGGGGCTTGCCCGAGGCGGCGTCGGCCAGCGCCGCCTCGAGCTCGGCGAGCTCAGGCGCTCGCCCGATGAAGCCTGCGGCGCTGACCCGCTCGACCATGCCTGAAGTATCGCCCTCCGACCGCGATCGCCACTCTCCGGCGGCGTCTGGCGGTCCTGGGGATGCGCCGATACTCCTCGGCCCGATGGTGAAAGTCGGCCTGGCGCTGAAAGACGACCGGGGCGTTGAGTGTGGTGGTCTGCATGGTGTTCTCCCTTCGATCTCCTCACCATCGAAGCTACGCGTAAGGCGGCAGCCCGCCAATGGGCGGATGCCTACACCTGGCCCCCCGGACCCCCTTAGCCGAGCGGCCTGGACCCCTTACGTGCGCGCGGGCGAGAGCTCAGGACCCGTTGCGCGGCAGCACGTCGCTGGGGCCGTCGATCCAGACCCGCACCCGGTCGCCCTCGTGCCACGCGGGGAAGCCCAGCCTGCGCGAGCGCACCAGCCTGCCCGAGGCGAGGCGCAGGCCGAGCAGCTGGTCGTGGCCGTAGAAGCTGCGCGAGATCACCGTCGCCTCGGCGGCGCTCGGGGGGCCCGAGACGCCGATCGCGAGCGACTCGGGGCGGATCAGCACGTCGACCGGCCCATCGGCGATCCCCGGGTCGGCCGAGACGCGGCCGAGCTCGCACTCGACCCGTCCGCCGGCGGCCTCGCCGCCGACGATCTCGATTTCCCCCAGGAAGCCGGCGACCCACCTCGTCGCCGGCCGCGAGTAGATCTCCTCCGGGGTTCCGACCTGCTCGATCCGGCCCTCGTTCATGACCGCCACCGTCTCGGCGATCGAGAGCGCCTCGGACTGGTCGTGGGTGACGAAGAGCGTCGTCACGCCGGCGCGGGAGAGGATCTCGCGGACCTCCCTGCGCAGCCGCTCGCGGAGCCCGGCGTCCAGGTTCGAGAACGGCTCGTCGAGCAGCACCAGCTCCGGCGTCGGAGCCAGCGCTCGGGCCAGCGCGACCCGCTGCTGCATCCCGCCGGAGAGCTCGTGAACCGAGCGTCGCCCGTCGGCGCCGAGCCCGACGAGGTCGAGGACCTCGGCCACCCTGCCGGGGTCGGGCCTGCGGCCGAGCCCGTAACCGACGTTGCCGGCGACGTCGAGGTGCGGGAAGAGCGCGTAGTCCTGGAAGACCATCCCGATCCGCCGCCGCTCGGGGGCGACCAGCTCGCCCGCTCCGCTGAGCGTGCGCTCCCCGATCCGGATCTCCCCGGCGTCCGGCCGCTCGAGGCCCGCGATCAGCCGCAGCGTCGTCGTCTTGCCGCAGCCCGAAGGCCCGAGCAGGGCGCAGATCGAGCCCGGCTCGACCTCGAGGTCCACCTGCTCGACGGCCCGCTGGCCGTCGTAGTACTTGCGCAGCCCGGTGAGGCGCAGCGCGGCAGAGGTCGCGGCCGGGCTCACCGGCGGCCTCCCGCGCTCACGAGCTCACCGCGCCTCGCTCGGAGAGCAGGTAGAGCGGCGGCGCCGCGATCGCGAGCAGGATCAGCGAGGGAATGGCGCTGCCCTCGTAGAAGCCGAAGCTCGTCTGGTTCCAGATCTCGGTTGCCAAGGTCTCGAATCCGATCGGTGCGAGGATCAAGGTAGCGGGAAGCTCCTTGATCGCGTGCAGGAACACGAGCGCCGCGCCCGCGATGATCCCGCCGCCGACCAGCGGCGCGGTGATCGTCCTGAAGACCTGTGCCGGGCTGCGGCCGAGGCCGCGAGCGGCCTCCTCGACCCGCGGGGAGACCTGGGCGAGGGAGGCGCCGATCGGGCCGATCCCGAGCGGCAGGTAGTGCACCGTCAGCGCGAAGATCAGCAGCGCGACCGTCTGGTAGAGCGGGGTTGCCGCGCGGGTCGCGAAGTAGACGAGGGCGAGGGCGACGACGATCCCCGGTAGCGCGTAGCCGGCGTGCCCGAAGCGCTCGATCGCCCGGGTGAGCGGGCTCGGGTAGCGCCCGGCGAGCACCGCGACGACGAGCGCGGCGAGCCCGCCGGCGATCGCCGCGCCGAGCGCCGTGATCAGCGAGTTGCCGGCGAGCCCGCCGACGATGCTCCACGAGGTGGTCGAGATCCCCTTGGTGGACCAGTAGACCAGCACCCCGACCGGCAGGACCAGCGCCACGGCGACGACCAGCCCGCAGAGGCCGAGCGCCGGCGCGCGCCAGCGCCCGAGCGGATACGGGCGGGCGGGCCGCGCGGCGCCGGGGCCGAGCCGGTGCAGCGAGCGGGCGCCGCGGATCCTCGCGACCACCCAGACCAAGACGAGCATCAGCGCCACCAGCACGGCGCCGAGGCCGGCGGTCGCCGAGCGGTCGAAGGCCGACTTGTAGGAGATGTAGATCTCGTTCGTGAACGAGCCGAAGCGCATGATCGAGACGGCGCCGAAATCGCTCATCACGAACAGCGCGACCAGCAGGCTGCCGACCGCGAGCGCCGGCCAGAGCTGCGGGATGACGACGCTGCGGAAGGTCTCGAACGGGGTCCGGCCCATCGCCCGCGCGGCCTCCTCGAGCTGTGGGTCGAGCCGCTTCAGGCTCGAGCGGATCGGCAGCAGCAGCAGGGGGTAGGTGAACAGGGTGAGCACCAGCCAGGCGCCGAAGAAGCCGTAGATCGAGGGCAGGCGCTCGATCCCGAGCGCGTCCTGGAGCAATCCGTTCGGCCCCAGCGCGGCGACGAACAGGTAGGCGCCGACGTAGGTCGGGATCACGAGCGGCAGGGTGCAGAGCGTCGCCCAGAGGCGCTTCGCGGGCAGGTCGGTGCGAACGGTCAGCCAGCCGATCGGCAGCGCGATCGCGATCGAGGCGAGGGTCACGGCGGCGGCGAGGCCGACGGTGCGCAGAAGGATCGCCGCCGTGCGCGGCTCGAACACGCTGCTGAGCGCCGCCCCGAGGTCCCCGCCGAGGACGACCAGCAGGTAGGCGGCGGGGAGGAGCACCGCGGCGCCGATCAGCGCCCCGGCGATCAGCAGCGCCGCCGGGGGGCGGCGGGAGCCGAGCAGCGAGCCGCGAGCCCGCCAGGGGCCCGACCCGCGGGTGCGCTCGAGGGCGCCGCCCGCCTCGATCATCCCCTCCGTGACCGGGTCTCGCTCACAGCGCGCCCGTCTCCTGCATCAGCTCGATCGTCGCCTGGACCTCGCCGATGTCGTTGAGGTCCACCTCCGGCGCCGGGATCTTCGCGAGCGGCACCTCGAGCGACGGATCGGCGACGGCGCCCTCGGCGAGCGGGTACTCCTTGGAGGTGGTCGTGAAGAACTCCTGGCCCCTGCGGGAGAGCAGCGAGCGGATGAAGTCGAACGCCTCGGGCTTGCGCTCGCTCGACTCGAGCACGCCGACGCTGGTCAGGAGCAGCAGCGAGCCGAGCCCCCTGGGGGGGAAGTGGACCCCGACCGGATACTCCGGTCCCTCCGCGGCGACCGCCTGGGCGATGTAGTAGTGGTTGATCAGCCCGACGTCGATCTCGCCGTCGGCGATTGCGTCGCGGATCGTGACGTTGTCGGGGAAGGCGACGGCGTCGTTGGCGACCATGCCCTCGAGCCAGCGGCGAGCGGTCTCCTCGCCGTGGACGAGCCGCAGCGCGGTGACGTACTGCTGCAGGGTGTCGGTGGCGGGTCCCCAGCCGACCCGGCCCCTCCACTCGGGCTCGACCAGGTCGAGCGGCGAGTCGGGCAGCTCGGCCGGTTTCACCTCGGGGCCGTAGGCGATCGCCCTCGCCCGGCCGGTGACCCCCACCCAGCGCCCCTCGGGATCGCGGTACTCGGCGGGCACCATGGCGATGATGTCCTTGGGGAGCTCGGCGAGCAGGCCGGCCTGCTCGACCGCGCCGATCGCGCCCGGCTCCTGGGCGAAGAAGACGTCGGCGGGCGAGTTCGAATCCTCCTCGACCAGGGTTGCGGCGAGGTCGCCGGTGTCGGCGAAGCGGACCTGGACATCGGTGTCCGAGGACCGCTCGTACTGGTCGATCGCGCCGCCGATCGCGGCCGCGATCCGCCCCGAGTAGAGCGTGATCCCCTCCTTCGCCGGCTCGCCGCCGCCCTGCTCGCCACCGTCGGTGGAGAAGCCGCAGGCGCCCAGCGCGAGCGCCGCCGGGGCGAGCGCGAGCGCGGCGGCCGCTCGCAGCGAGGTGGATCTCGGAACACGTGGCATTAGGGCAGCCTAATCTTAGTCTCCATGGCCCCGAGCACGACCGAGTGAAGGCCTCGCGACTCGGCATCGTTGCAGGGGTTCTGGCGCTGGCCGGGCTCTCGCTGGCGCTGCCGTTCTCCCCCTATTTCGACCCGTGGGGCTGGCTCGTGTGGGGGCGGGAGCTCGCCGAGCTCGACCTGGACACGAGCGGCGGGCCGTCGTGGAAGCCGCTTGCGGTGATGATCACGACGTTGCTCGCCCCGAGCGGCGATGCGGCTCCCGCGCTCTGGCTGGTGGCCGCGCGCAGCGGCTGGATCCTCGCCCCGCTGCTCGCGGCCGTGCTTGCCGCTCGGCTGACGCCGCGACTCGGGCGCGGCGAGCGCCTCGCCGCGGGGGCGCTGGCCGCCGCCGGCGTTCTCCTGCTGAACGATCCGTTCACCGCCTGGGCGCGGCAGTTCGCCGGCGGCCTCGCCGAGCCGCTGCTCGTCGCGATCGTCCTCGGCGCGGTCGAGCGCTGTCTCGCCGGACGCCTCACCCAGGCGTTCGCACTCGGGCTCGCGGCGGCCCTGCTGCGACCCGAGGCCTGGCCCCTTCTCGGCGTCTTCGCGCTCTGGGCGTGGCGGCGAGGCGCCATCGGCCGCCCCGTGCTCGCCGGCGGCCTGCTCGCGGTGGCGCTCCTGTGGGCGATCCCGGACCTGCTCGGCTCGGGCTCGCCGCTGACCGCGGCCGAGCGCGCCCGCGACCCCGCGGATGTCTCGCTCGGCGAGGGCCTCGAATCGCTCGGGCGCTCGTTCGAGCTCGTTCTCTGGGGGCTCTGGGCGGGTGCGGCCGTGGGGCTCTCGCGGGCGCTCCGCGATCGCGATCGCCCCCCGGTGCTGATCGCCGCGCTCGCCGCCGGGTGGATCGGGGTCGTCGCCCTGATGGCCGCCGCCGGGTTCGCCGGTCTGCCGCGCTTCTCCGCCCCGGCCGCGGCGCTCGTCTGCGTGCTCGGGGCGGTCGGGATCGTCGAGCTGGTGGACGAGGCCCGTGGCGCGAGGTGGCTAGCGGGCAGGCTGCGCGCGCTCGGGCTCGGCTCGCTGATCACCCGCGCGCGCTATCGCCAGGTGGTGACCGCGGCCGCGCTCGCGACGCTGCTGGGGATCGCCGTCGGCGCGCAGGGGGCCGCGAGGCTCGCCGACCTGCCCGGCGAGCTGCGAGCCGCGCGCGCGTTCGATCGCCGCGTCGGCGACCTGCGGCAGCTCACCGGCGGGCCCGAGGGGTTGCCGCTTCTTGCCTGCGGCTCGGTGGCGACCTCGGATCTCTACACGCAGACGACCCTCGCCTGGCTGCTCGAGCGCCCGATCGCCGAGATCGGCGTGCGGGTGCGCTCGGCGCCGGAGCGCGGGCTGATCGTGATCCTCGAGCCGGGCCCCGCTGCGGCCGCCGAGGCGGCTCGCGAGCGCGGCGAGGCGGTCGCCTCGAGCGGTCCCTGGACCGCCTATGCCGTCGGCTGCTGAGCGACGACACGGCGCGCGAGGGCCCGGATTCTCGTATCGTGTTAGGGCACCCTAACTCCATGCGATGACCGAAGCCGCCTCGAAACCCACCCTCGCGGTGATCGTCCCCGCCACCGATTCCCCGCCCACCCTCGATCGCTGCCTGGGGGCGCTCCTGCGCGCCGACGGGGGATGGGCCGAGCTGATCGTTCAGAGGACGCCGCGAGGCGAGGGGCCGGCCGCGGCGCGCAATCGCGCCGCCGAGCGCGCGAGCGGCGAGGTGCTCGTCTTCGTCGATGCCGACGTCACCGTGCATGCGGACGCTCTCGCCCGGCTGCGCGACGACTTCGCCGCGGATCCGGGCCTCGCCGCCGTCTTCGGCGCCTACGACGATTCGCCGGGCGCACCCGAGGCCGTCTCGCGCTTCCGGAACCTCCTCCACCACCATGTACACGCCGGCTCGCCCGGGCCGGCGGAGACCTTCTGGGCGGGCATCGGCGCCGTCCGCCGCGACGCCTTCTTCGCGGTCGGGGGCTTCGATGCAGAGCGCTTTCCCCGGCCCGCGGTCGAGGACATCGACCTCGGTCGCCGCCTGCGTCGCCGCGGCGAGCGGATCGAGCTCGACCCGCAGGTCCAGGGGACCCATCTGAAGCGCTGGTCGCTGCGCGAGATGGTCCGCACCGACCTCGCCGCCCGGGGAATCCCCTGGGCTCGCCTGCAGCTCGAGGAGCGCGAGCTCTCGAGCGCGCTCAACCTCTCGCCCGCCCAGCGCCTGAGCGCGCTCGCGTCGATCGCCGCGCTCGCGGCGGCGATCCGAAGGCGCCCGGTGGCGACCGCCGCCGCGCTCGCCGCGGTGCTCGGCCTGAACCGCTCCTTCTACGCGCTGCTGATCCGCCGCGGCGGGCCGGGCCTCGCGCTGGCCGGGCTTCCGCTGCAGGTCCTGCACCATCTCGTCGCGGCCCTCGCCGTCCCCGCCGCCGCCCTGGCCCACGCGCGAGCCGGGTTCCCGCGCCGGCCCGATCGGACCCAGGCGCCGTGAGCGGGCGCGGGGGGCCGATCCGGCTCGGCCTCGTCGGCTGCGGGCGGGTCGCCGAGGCCGGCTACGCGCCCGCCGCGGCGGCGCTTGCGGGCGTCGAGATCGCGGCGCTCGCCGACCCGCTGGCGGAGCGACGGCGGCGAGTCGGCGATCGAATCGCCGCCGCTCGCCGCGGCGCGCGGCCCTCGACCCACGGCTCGCTCGCCGCGATGCTCGAGGCGAGCCGCCTCGACGGCCTGATCGTCGCCAGCCCGGTCGCGGAGCACCTCGCCCACGCCGAGCTGGCCGCCGCGGCCGGGCTGCCCTGCCTGGTCGAGAAGCCGCCGGCGACGGCGCTCGCCGGCGCGCGGCTGCTGGCGGCGCTCCAGCCCGCACCATGGATCGGCTTCAATCGCCGCTTCCAGCACGGCCCGTCGCTGCTCGCCTCGCTGCCGGAGGGCGGCTTCGATCTCACGCTCGAGATCCGCTACCGGCGCGCCTCCTGGGACCCGGTCGCGGTCGAGGACGAGGCCCTCCTCGACCTCGGGCCGCACCTGATCGACCTGGCCATGTTCCTCACCTGCTCCGCCGGAGCCGAGGTGCTCGCGGCCTCGCACTCTCGCGACCGGCTCGAGCTCGAGCTCGAGACGCGGCGTGGGCGCGCGACGATCAGGGGCGCCGCCGACCGCGCCTACGCCGAGCGGGTCGCGGTTCACGACCGGGCCGGGCGGCGGGTCGTCTCCAGCGTCCAGGGCGGTCCGGGGCGCGCCCTGCTGACCCGGCTTCCCGGCGCCGAGCTGCCGCTCGTCGCCTCGCTTCGCGACCAGCTCGCGGAGTTCGCCGGGACGATCCGCGGCGAGCCGGGCGAGCTGCTCGCGACCGCCGAGGAGGGGGTCGGGGTGATGCGGGTGATCGAGCGAGTCCGGGAGCGCACCCGCCAGGCGCCGGTCGCGCCGGCGGCGCTTGCCGCGAGCGGCTGAGCGGGGCGGGGAGATGATCTGCGTCCTTCAGTTCGACTCCGCGAGCCGCGAGCGCCTCGAGCGGCTGCTCGCGGCCGGCCGTCTCGGCGCCCTCGCCTCGCTGATCGAGCGCGGGCGCCGGCACGAGCTCGCCACCCCGGCGGTCGACTTCGCGGCGGGCTCCTTTCCGACGCTCTACAGCGGCGTCGAGCTCGGCGACCACGGCGTCGTCTATCCCTTCCAGTGGGCCGCCGAGCAACAGCGCGTGCGCTACGCGAGCGCCTTCGAGGCGCCGCCCGCGGTCTGGGAGCGACTCACCGCCGCGGGCCGCCCGACGCTGGTGATCGATCCCTACGAGGGCCGCCCGCCGTCGCGGCACGAGGGCCTGCTGGTCAGCGGCTGGGGCTTCAGCGACCGGGTCGTGCTGCCGCGATACTCGCGCCCGCGCGCCGCCGCCGCGAAGCTCGAGCGCGTCCATGGACGGGCTCCGGCCCTGACCGAGATCTTCGGCCGCCCTCGGGCGCGCGACCTGTTGAGGCTGCGCTCGGGGCTGCTCGAGGCGCCGCGGCGCTCGGCCGCGCTGGCGGAGCAGCTGCTCGCCGAGCGCCGCTACGAGCTCGCCTGGATCACGCTCAGCGCCGGCCATCTCGCCGGTCACCAGTTCTGGGACCTCGGCCAGCTCGACCCGCGGGCGCTCGATCGAGGCTCCCGGAGGGCGCTCGAGACGGCCCTCGACGACGTCTACGTCGCCGTCGACGAGGCGATCGGCCGGGTGCTGGCGGCGCTGCCGGAGGACGCCGACGTGATCGTCGCCTCGGCCGTCGGCATGGCCGCGAACACGAGCCGCGCCGACCTGCTGCCCGAGATGCTCGCGCGGGTCCTCGACGCAGGGCCGGCGGGTCGGGAGGACTCCCCGGCGGGAGCGATCTGGAGGCTTCGCGCCGCGGTCCCGGCCTCGATTCGCGGCCGGCTCGCGGCGGCGCTGCCCCGTCGCCTCGCGCTCGAGCTGACCGCGCGGCTCGAGCTTCGCGGCACCGACTGGCGGCGGACGCGCGCGTTCGCCCATCCGGCGGACAACCAGGGCTACGTGCGCCTCAACCTCGCCGGCCGCGAGCGCGACGGGATCGTTCCCCCCGAGCGGGCGGAGGCGCTCCTCGCCGAGATCGCCGCCGCCCTCGCGACCTTCAGGAACGCGGACGGGAGCGCCGCGATCGAGTCCGTGGTGCGCGCCGCGGAGCTCTATCCCGGCCGGCGCGCGGAGCGGCTTCCCGATCTGGTCGTGCGCTGGAGCGCCGACGCCGCCGCGAGCGCCGAGCTCGCCTCCGAGCGCTACGGGACCGTGCGCCGTCGCGGCGCCGGCTCGGGCCGCTCGGGCAACCACACCGCCGGCGACGCCTGGGCGCTCGTCGTCGCGTCGCGCAGCGAGCACCGCGAGACCTCGCGCCCGGCACGCCTCGTCGACATCGCCGCGACGGTGTGCGCGGTCACCGGGATCGAGGCCGGCGACCTCGCCGGCGAGCCGCTGCTGGCCCCCGCGCAGGAGAGGCGGCCCGGCTCGCGGCCGAGCCCCGCGCTCGCTGCGCCGCCACTCCCGCCAGGGTGAGCAGCTGGGCGGCGAGCACCGCGCCGCCGGCGCCGGGCCCCTGACGGAACCCGGCGCGGATCAGGCCGGCGTAGAAGCGGGCGTCGCCGAGCCGGCGACGCCCGGGCGCCGCGGCGCGGTAGCGGGCCGCTCCCTCGCCGTAGCGGAACTGCTGGCGTGCGAAGGCTCGCGCGCCGAGGGCGGGGCGGTGGATGACGACCGCTTCGGGAGCCCAGGCGATCTCGATCCCGCTCGCCGCGAGCCTCGCGCACCAATCTCGATCCTCGCCGGCAGCGTTCGGAAACGACTCGTCGAAGGGGAGCCCGGCGAGCAGCTCACGCACGGCGCCGAGGCTGCTGGTCGGCGCGAACCCGACCGTGGCGCCGCCGGGGTCGAGCGAGCTGCACAGCAGGTGCTCGGTGATCGCCTGCGAGGCCCTGACCAGGGCGGGCGCCCCCGGCTCGCTCAGCGTCGCCCCGGCGGCGGCGCGGCGCGCGAGGCAGGCGGCGGCGAGGTGGCGAGCCCAGCCGGGCTCGGGCGCGCAGTCGTCGTCGGTGAAGCAGACGACCTCGCCGTCGGCGGCGCGGGCGCCGAGGTTGCGGGCCGCGGCGGGCCCGCGGCCCGGGCTACGGACCAGACGGGCGCCCGGCAGGGTCTCGAGTGAGCGGGCGAGCGCCCCGCGGTCCGCGGAGCCGTCGTCGACGACGACCACCTGGATCCGCGCGGCGTCCTGGCGAGCGAGCGCGGCGAGGCAGCGGGCGAGGGCCGCGGGCCGGTCGCGGGTCGGCACGACGACCGAGATCGGGGTGCTCATACCCGGATTGTCCCTCGCGGCGGAGCCCGTGCGAGCGCCCCCTTCGACCGGCTGCCGCGTCCGTAAACTCGGCCGGGGCGCGACCCTACTGACGAATGCTTGTGCTGATCACAAACGACGACGGAATCGGGGCCGCCGGCATCCACGCCCTGCGGCGTGCGATCGCCGAGCTTCCGGGGGTCGAGGTGAAGGTGATCGCGCCGCACACCAACCGCAGCGGGACGGCGCGCAGCATCACCACCCGCTCGCCGATATGGGTCGAGGAGATCGAGTTCGATGACGGCACCAGCGGCTTCGCGACCGAGGGCACGCCGGTCGACTGCGTTCGCTTCGCCGATCTCGGCCTGCTCGGCGAGAAGCCGGAGCTGATCGTCTCCGGGATCAACCACGGCGCCAACCTCGGCGACGACGTGACCTACTCGGGCACGGTCGCGGCGGCGTTCGAGGGGATCCTGCTCGGGATCCCCGGGATCGCGGTCTCCCAGCAGGCGGCGATCGGCGGGATGGGGTACGCCGGGCGCTCCTATGACTTCAGCGGCTCGGCCGCGATCGCGCGCGAGCTCGTCCGCCGGCTGATCGACGAGCCGATGCCGGCCGGAACGCTGCTGAACGTCAACTGCCCGGCCGGCGAGATCGAGGGGATCGAGATCGCCCGGCTCGGCAAGCGCCTCTACAACGACGAGCTCAGGCTGGTCGAGGATGACGGGGAGGCGCGGCGGCGATACGAGATCTACGGCTTCGAGCCCTCCTTCGAGGACGAGCCCGGCACCGACCTGGCCGCGGTCGCGCGCGGGCGAGCCGCGCTCACCCCGATCCACTTCGATCTCACCGACCGCGCCGGGATCGAGCGGCTCGGCGAGTGGGACCTCGAGCAGCTGGCGAGCGTGGCGAGGCCGGCGAGAGCCGGATGAGCGAGACGGCACAGGAGCGTGCAACCGGCGCCGCCGAGCGCGTCGCCGAGCTGCGCGGGCAGATCGCCGAGCACGACCGCGCCTACTACGAGCACGACGACCCGAAGATCGGTGACGACGAGTACGACGTCCTGCTCGATGAGCTGCGGGCGCTCGAGCGCGATCACCCGGAGCTGCTCACCCCGGATTCGCCGACCCAGCGCGTCGGCGGCCGCGCCCTCGACCGCTTCGCCCAGGTCCGCCACCTCGAGCCGATGCTGTCGCTCGGCAACGCGCGCGGCGCGGAGGAGTTCCGCGCCTGGATCGGGCGGCTCGAGAACCGGCTGAAGCGGCTCGACATCGCCCCGGAGGCGATCTCGTTCATCGCCGAGCCGAAGATCGACGGGATAGCGATCTCGCTGCTCTACGAGGAGGGCGAGTTCGTTCGCGGCGCCACCCGCGGCGACGGTGTGATCGGCGAGGACGTCACCCCCAACCTGAGGACGATCGAGGCGATCCCGCATCGGATCTCGGATGCGCCGACGCGGATCGAGGTCCGCGGCGAGATCTACTTCCCGCGCAGCGCGTTCGCCGAGCTGAACGCGCAGCGCGCCTCCGAGGGGCTCGCGACCTTCGCCAACCCGCGCAACGCGACCGCCGGGACGATCCGCCAGCTCGATCCGGCGATCACGGCCTCGCGACCGCTCTCGCTGTGGTCCTACGGCATCGGCGGCCACGACGGGATCGAGTTCGCGACCCACGCCGAGGAGCTCGCCTGGATGCGCGAGCGCGGCTTTCCGGTCAACGGTGAGATCTCGGCGCATACCGAGGCCGAGAAGGTGGTCGAGCGGTGCCTGCGCTGGGAGGAGCAGCGCGAGGCGCTCGACTTCGAGATCGACGGGGTCGTCGTCAAGGTCGACCAGCGGCGCCTCTGGCGCGAGCTCGGCGTCACCGGGCGCGAGCCGCGCTGGGCGATCGCGTGGAAGTTCCCGCCGATCACCGCGACCACGGCCCTCAACCGGATCGTCTGGAACGTCGGGCGCACCGGGCGGCTGCTGCCCTTCGCGATGCTCGAGCCGGTCCACGTCGGCGGCGTCACCGTCTCGACCGCGACCCTCCACAACGAGGAGGACCTGGCGAAGAAGGACGTCCGCGAGGGCGACGAGGTCGTCGTCACCCGCGCCGGTGACGTGATCCCGCAGGTGATCGCGCCGCTGATCCAGCGTCGCGAGGGCAGGCGGCTGCGCCGCCCGCGGCCGCCGCGGAAGTGCCCCGCGTGCCAGACCGAGACCGTCAAGCCGGAGGACTCGGTGTGGACGATCTGCCCGAACCGCCGCGGCTGTCCCGGCCAGAACTTCCAGCTCGTCAAGCACTTCCGCGGCGCGATGGACATCGAGGGCCTTGGCGAGAAGAACGTGATGCGCTTCCTCGACGAGGGCCTGATCACCGATCCTGCCTCGATCTACGATCTCGAGGTCGAGCGGATCGCCGAGCTCGACGGCTTCGGCGAGACCTCCGCGCGGGCGCTGGTCGGCGAGATCGAGCGCTCGAAGCAGAGCCCGTTCGGGCGCGTGCTCTACGCCCTCGGCCTGCCCGGCATCGGCTACGTGAACGCGAGCGCGATCGCCGCCCACTTCGGGTCGATCGACGCGCTGCTCGCGGCCGAGACCGAGGCGATCACGGAGGTCGAGGGGATCGGCCCCGTGCTCGCCGAGTCGCTTCGCGAGGAGCTAGCCGACGAGGCCACGCTCGAGCTGATCTCGCGCCTGCGAGAGCGCGGCCTGCGCTTCGAGCTCTCCGCCGACGAGCGGCGCGTCGAGGGCGGCGCGCTCGAGGGCAAGACCTTCGTGCTCACCGGAACGCTGCCCGAGCTCAGCCGCGAGCAGGCGAGCAGGCTGATCGCCGAGCAGGGCGGCAAGGTGACCGGCTCGGTCTCGAAGAAGACCGACTACCTGGTCGCCGGCGACAGCCCGGGCTCGAAGCTCGCGAAGGCCGAGGAGCTCGGCACGGAGATCCTCGACGAGGACGGCCTCAGGGCCCTGCTCGGCGGCGGGGACTAGGGCGCGCGCGTCACCTGGCGAGGGTCGGACGGCGGGCCCCGGCTCGCGGGATCAGGACTGCGGCTGCCCGGCCCTGGGCCGGGGCGAGGCCCAACCCTGGTAGCGAGCCCGGCGGCGGGCGATGTCGAGGTCGGGCGGTGGCAGGCTCGGGTAGATCTTCCGCGAGCGCGCGTGCGGCCCGTCGTAGTGCTTGATCACGTAGGAGCGCAGCTCCGGGCGATGGTTCTGGCAGGCGTACTGGGTGGGGCCGTACGGGCCCCGGCCGTGCCAGATCAGCCAGCCGCTCGGCCCGCAGTCGACCCACTCGCCGAAGCGGAAGTGCAGCAGCTGGCGCTCGATGCTGATCTGGGTGAGCTGGTCAGGCTGTGAGTCGCAGAACCGGCATCTGAAGATCAGACGGCAGGGCACCCGGTCAGGGTATCGCGGCCCGCAAGGCGCGCTCGAGGCCCGCTCAGGGCGCGTAGCGCGCGATCAGCGCGGCGATCCGGTCCTGGGCGCGGCGGCCGGCGTCGACGTTGACGCCGTTCATCAGGATCGAGAAGGCGATCGTGCGGCCGCCGGTCTCGCAGTAGCCCGAGAGGGCGGTGACCTCCCTGAGGGTGCCGGTCTTGGCCGCGCACTTCCCCTCCGCGGCGGTTCCCCGCATCCGCTCGGCGAGCGTGCCCTCGCGCCCGGCGACCGGGAGCGAGTCACGGAAGGCGACCGAGTCCTCGGGATCGCTCGCGAGCGCGACCAGCAGCCGGCCGACGTGAGCCGGCGAGACCCTGTTGCGGCGCGAGAGCCCGGAGCCGTCCGAGGCCTTGAGCGCCACGCCCTCGCCCCGCGCGAAGCGCTCGATCAGCCGGGCGCCGCGGTTCCGCGTGCCGCGCTTGCCCGACGCGGCGCCGAGCCGCTTCAGCAGCATCTCGGCGAAGAAGTTGTTCGAGGGCACGTTGGTCTCCTCGATCAGCGAGGCGACGCTGGGCGATTCGACCGAGCCGAGCGGCTCGCGCTCCGCCTCGGTCGCGGTCAGGTTCGCCCGGCCGATTCCCCGCGCGACCTCGACACCGCGCTTGCGAAGCGCGTTCTTCAGGGCCCGCGCGGCGGCCAGCTCGGGCGCCCTGGCGTACTCACCATCCTCGTAGCCGTTGTTGAACGAGAGCCCCGAGAGCGGGCTCAGGTACGGACCGTCGCGGCGGGCGCGGTCGAAGATCGTGTCGTCGGCGAGGATCCGGCCGCTGACCCGCCGGATTCCGGCGCGAGCGATGTCGCCGGCGAGGTTCGAGACGCGGGCGACCGGCTGGTCGTGCGCGCGGGCGAAGCGCGCGGTACCGAAGGCGGGGTCGCCGTCCCCGCGGATGACCAGATCGCCCGAGAGCACCGAGCCTCCCGGGCCACGGAGCCGGCCGCGCGCGTACACGGTCGTCTCGAGGCTCGCGTCGGCTCCGAGCCGGTCGAGGAAGGCCGCGGTCGTGAACAGCTTCTGATTCGAGGCGGGGATCCGGCGCTTGGCGGCGGCTTGCTCGTAGAGCGGCCCGCCGGCGCCCTCGAGGTCCCGGACCCAGACGCCGCTCGCGCCCCCGACGCCCGCCATCGCCTTGGCGATTCCCTCGCCGAGCCTGGAGGCGGAGATCCCTCGTCGCGACGCGGCCGCGGTGCCCGGCGCGGCGGCCGGGGTGCGGGCGGCGACGTCCGGGCCCGCCGGCGCGGCCGTCGACGTTCCGCGGGCGCTCGCCGGCAGCGCCGCCGCCAGCACCGCGGCCGCGGCGAGCAAGGTTGCGGGTGCCCTGCGCATCTCGCTGGAGCGTAGTCGCCGCCGGCCCCGAGGGCTCCTCGCGGGCGTCGCGGTCCGGGCCGGCGCGCCCGCCTACGCGGTACGCCCGTACCGATTGGAATACTGTCGGGGGTGGGCAAGGTCGTCGACATCGAGACCGCAGCGAGCGAGTCCCAGGCCGCGCGCCGCAGCGGCAGGGGGCGCAAGAAGCCCTCGAAGACCGCGCTCGTCCTCGGCGGCGGCGGCTTCACCGGCGGGGTCTACGAGATCGGCGCGCTTCGCGCCCTCGACCTGCTGGCGACCAACCGGACCGTGAATCAGTTCGACGTCTACGTCGGCACCAGCGCGGGAGCCTTCATCGCCAGCCTGACCGCGAACGGGGTCACCCCCGAGGAGATGATGCGGGTGCTGAACCGCAACCTCGCCTCGCCGCTTCGCGACATCGACCTCGGCACCCTGCTGCGCCCCAACTACCGCGGCTTCCTCTCCAAGTCGCTGACCCTGCCGCTGCGCCTGGCCGGCGCCGTGCGCGAGCTGGTCGAGGACCTCGGCGAGGTCTCGCTGGTCGACATCGGCACCGCGCTCGCGACCGCGCTGCCCGCCGGCGTCTACACGGGCGGCGGGATCGAGGACTACGTCGCCGAGGCGCTCGGCGACCCCGACCGCACCGACGACTTCCGCATGCTCGAGAACGAGCTCTACCTCGTCGCCACCGACCTCGACACCACCGAGCGGATCGTGATCGGCGAGGGAGAGTGGGCCGACGTTCCGGTCTCGAAGGCGGTCGCCGCCTCGGGGGCGCTGCCCGGCATCTACGCTCCGGTCGAGATCAAGGGACGCGAGCTGATCGACGGCGGCATCCTCTCGACCACCAACGTCGACGTCGCGGTCGAGCGCGGCGCGAAGTTCGTCGTCGTCATCAACCCGCTCGTCCCCTACGTCAACGACTTCTCCAAGAACATCCCGACCTTCACCGGCTCGCGGGCGCGGCGAGTCTCGGACATGGGCGTCGCCGGGATCCTCAACCAGACGTTCCGCCTGCTCTCCCACGACCGCCTGCATCGCGCGGTCGAGATCTGGGAGGAGCGCTATCCCGGCGTCGACTTCATCCTGATCGAGCCCGAGCTCGACGACGAGCTGATGTTCGGGACCTCGATCCTCGATTACCGGGCAAGGCTCGAGATCGCCAAGCACGGCTTCGAGTCGGTCACCCTGAAGCTCGCCCGCGACTACGACCGCTACAAGGCGATCGCCGAGCGGCACGGGATCGAGATCTCCGGCCGCCGGGTCCGCCACGTGCTCGACCAGGTCGAGCGGGAGCGCGAGAAGGCCTCGGCCTGGCGGCGGGTGCTCGAGCAGACGACCTCGGCGCTGCTCCGCTCCTCGCCGAAGCCGGCGCGCGAGGCGGGCGAGGAGCGCCCCGACAAGGGCTCCGCCTAGCCGGCCGCGCGGCGGCGGGACCGCCGAACGGCCGCCGACCGGCTCAGTTGCTGTAGAGCCCGTCGACCCGGTCGGCGTACTTCTCGGCGACGACGTTCCGCTTCACCTTCATCGTCGGGGTCAGCTCGCCACCCTCCTGGGTGAGGTCGGTGGGGAGGACCTCGAACTTCTTCACCTGCTCGACACGGGCGAATTTCTGGTTGATCTCGTCGAGATGAGCCTGAATCGCCCCCCGGAGGACCGGATCGCCCGGCAGCGCATCGGCCGCGATCGTGTGCTCCCGGGCGTACTTCTCGGCCTCCTCGGGATCGAGCGTGATCAGGGCGACGAGGAAGGGCCGGCGATCGCCGATGACGACGCACTGCGAGACCAGGGGATGCTGCTTGATCTCGGCCTCGAGGTTCGACGGGGTGATGTTCTTGCCGCCCGCCGTGATGATGATGTCCTTCTTGCGTCCGGTGATCTTCACGTAGCCGTCCGAGTCGATCTCACCGATGTCACCGGTGTGCAGCCAGCCATCGATGATCGTCTCGCGGGTCGCCTGCTCGTTCTTGTAGTAGCCCTTGAACACGTTCGGGCCCTTGACGAGGATCTCGCCGTCCTCGGCGATCTTGATCTCGCAGCCGGGAAACGGCTTGCCGACGGTGCCCCAGCGGAAGTCCTCGGCTGTCGAGATCGTCGCCGCGGTCGAGGTCTCGGTCATGCCCCAGCCCTCGACGACGAGGATCCCGGCGGCGTCGAAGAACTCGAGGATCTCGGGGTTGATGGGCGCGGCGCCGGTGACCGCCTGCTTCAGGTTGCCGCCGAACAGCGCCCGGATCTTGGCGAGCACCAGCCTGTCGGCGAGCCGGTGCTGGAGGGCGAGCAGCGGGTTCGCCCGCTTGCCCGCCCGCTCGGCCTCGCGCGCTCGCTTGCCGGTCGCGATCGCCCAGTCGAAGATCGTCTTCTTCAGGCCGCCCTCCTTCTCGACGGCCGAGGTCGCCGCGGTGTAGATCTTCTCGAAGATCCGCGGCACCGAGGGGAAGTAGGTCGGCCGGACCTCGGCGAGGTTCGGGAGGATCTTCAGCGGGTCGCGCTCCCAGTAGGCGAGCGTGCCGCCGACGGCGAAGCTGAGCAGCTGGATCAGCAGCGCGAACGAGTGCGCCAGCGGCAGGAAGAGGTAGGTGACCTCGCCCCGCTCGAGCACGCTCGCGCTCAGCGCCATGTCGCACATCGACCGGTAGTTGCCGTGCGAGATGACACAGCCCTTGGGAGGGCCGGTGGTGCCCGAGGTGTAGATGAACGTGCAGATGTCGTCCGGGGTGACCGAGCGCCAGCGCTCCTCCCATCGGTCCGCGACGCCCTCGCGACCGCGCTCGGCGAGCGCGTTCATCGTCATCGCGTCGCTCGAGTCGCCGCTGATCCGGATCACCTGCTCGAGCAGCGGGCAGCGCTCGCGGATCTCGCGGACCTTGGCCATCTGCTCCTCGTCCTCGACCACGAGGATCTTGGCGTCGGAGTTCTCGAGCACGTACTGGCACTCCTCGGGGGAGTTCGTCTGGTAGATCGGGACGACGGTGGCCCCGGCGGTCAGCGCCGCGAAGTCGAAGAGGGTCCACTCGGCGCGGGTGTTCGAGAGGATCGCGACCTTGTCGCCCTTCTCGACCCCGAGCTCGATCAGCCCGAGCGAGAGGTCGCGGACGATCTCGCCGACCTCCGCGTACGTCTTCGAGACCCAGTTGCCGGAGTCGTCCTTGTAGCGAACCGCCTCGACCGTGCCGTGGTCCGCGATCGCGACCGGGAGCAGGTCCGCGATCGTGCGCGCGTCGGTCTGCTGCGGTACCGCGGCGATCGTCGCCGTCTCCATCGAAATACTTCCCTCCTCGTCGGGGCCCGCGACGAGGCCATCCCCGTCACGAACTGCTCGAAAGCGGCGCCCGAGAGCGCCTCGGGACACAAGCTACCTGAGCCGCGACGGCGGTACGGCCGTCTTCGATCGGCGATTGCGCGGTGAGCTTGTGCGGGTGCCCCGGGCGGGGATGCGGACCGCCGTCAGGCGGCGGCCTGAGGGCGCTTCGTCGTTTCGGTGATTCGGCGCAGGTTCGAGAGGAACAGCGTCTTGTCGATGCGGCCGTTGAAGATCGGTACTCCCATCTCCATGCACTTGGAGATCACGTCTCGCCGCTCCATCTTGACTTCGTCGGCGAGCTCGGCGGGGGTCAGGTGATTGGCCACTATCACTCTCCTGGTTCGGTGACTCTTTGCCTTCCCGGAGTCTTATCGGGAGCCGCGGACGCTGTCAACTGAAATCACCGGCGCGGGGGGCCGACCCGCCGCCGCGCGCCGCTAGACGGGGTTGGGGACGTCGATGAACTCGTGCTCGACGCCGAAGCGCTCGGCGATCAGCTCACCGAGCCTGCGGATGCCGAGGGTCTCGGTGGCGTAGTGGCCGGCTGCGAGGAAGTGAATCGCACCCTCGCGCGCGTCCGCCATCGCGTGCTCGGCGGGCTCGCCGGTCATGAACGCGTCGAGGCCGGCGCCGATCGCCTCATGGATGCTGCCCGCGGCCGCACCGGAGACGATCCCGATCGACTCGATCAGCTCCGGCCCGGCGTCGAAGACGAACGGCTCGCGGCCGAGCAGCTCGGCGACCCGCGCGAACAGCTCCGGTGCGCCTACCCCGGCCTCGGCGCGGGCGACGACCCCGATCGGCTCCCCGCGGACCTCGGCGAAGCGATCGGGCGCCGGCTCGAAGCCGAGAGCGCGGGCGAGCAGGACGTTGTTGCCGATCTCGCGGTGCGCGTCGAGCGGCAGGTGGTATCCGGCGAGCGAGAGCCCGGCGCCGAGCGCGACCCGCAGCCGCGCGGCCATCTGCTCGCTGAGCGCGCGCGGGTGGAACTCCCAGAAGAGGCCGTGATGGGCGATCACGAGCTCGGCGCCCCCGGCCGCGGCGCGCTCGAGCAGCTCGAGGTGGGCGGAAACGCCGCTGACCACCTTCGTCACCTCGGCGCCTCCGGGCACCTGGAGCCCGTTCGGCCCGAGGTCGGAAAAGCGCTCGATCTCGAGCAGCTCGTCGCAGAAGGCGATGATCTCGTCGCGGTCGGCCACGCCGCCAATCTACGATGTCCGCCGGTGGCGAGCGAACCAGATACCCGGCCGGAGAGCGGCAGCGAGTTCATCGACTCGCTGATGGACACCGAGCTCTACTCGATCGGCGCCTTCTTCTGCGACGAGCACCCCGACCTCGTCGACGAGGTGGTCGCCCGCGGCGAGGAGATCGAGCGGGCCGGCCTGCTCGAGTACGCGCGCCGGCACGGCGCGCCGCTCGAGGAGACCTTCGAGACGCTGCTCACCGGGCTGGCCGTCCGCTATTACAAAGCGGTAGCGGGATAGCGGCGCGGTGAGTCCCTGGGTCCCGCGGGTCCTGATCCTCCTCGGGATCACGGCGCTGGTCGCCACCGTGATCTCGATCTCGGTCGGGGACGGCGGCCCGGGCGCGCCCGCCGACATCGGCGGGGTGAACGACGTGCAGCGGATCTTCGGCGGGATCCTCCAGGAGGGCGCCGTGCTCGGGGACGCCGACGCCCCGGTCAGCGTCGAGGTCTTCAACGACATGCAGTGCGGCCCCTGCGCCGAGTTCCAGCTCGGGACGATCGACCGGCTGGTCGAGGACGCCGAGGTGGACGGCGAGACGCGCAACTACGTCCGCGACGGCGACATCCGGCTCGTGTTTCGCCACTTCTCGCTGGCGCCCAATGACGCGACCGTGGCGGCGATCGCCGCCGAGGCGGCAGGGGTGCAGGAGGGCCGCCAGACGGACGACTACCAGTGGCAGTACATCGACACCTTCTTCCGCAACCAGGACCCGGCGCGAGAGCGCGGCGTGACCGACGGGTTCCTGCGCGAGATCGCCGAGACGATCGCCCCGCTCGACCTCGACGAGTGGGACGCGGACTTCGCCGATCCGGCGACAGCGGAGCTCGTCCGCGAGGACGCGATGCTCGCCGCCGAGCTCGAGCTCCCGGCTCAGCCCGCGGTCGTGGTCAGCGGCCCGGGCGGCCAGCGCGAGCTGATCGAGACCCCTTCCTACGAGCAGATCGTCGCGGCGATCGACGCGGTGAGCTGACCCGGATCGAGGCCCGAGCCCGGCTCGTGGCGGCGCCCTAGGCGGAGGGCTCGTCGGTGGGGGCGCGATCGTGCTCGGTGAGCAGGCGAGCGACCCGGTGGGTGATCGCCAGCAGGGCGATCAGCACCGCCGCGCCGGCCCAGAGGATCGGGTCCGTCGGCGAGAGCTCCTCGAGGCGGTGGCCGAGGTAGACGAAGACCGCGGTGATCGGCAGGTAGCCGACCATCGTCGTCCAGACGAACCGTGCGAGCGGCACCCGGGCGGCCCCTGCGACGTAGGAGAAGAGGCTGAACGGCACCACCGGGACCAGCCGCATCGCGAGCAGCAGGGTCACGCCGCCGCGCTCGGCGAGCGACTCGAGCCGCTCGAAGCGCTCCCGGGAGACGAACCGGTAGAGCACCGGGCGGGCGGCGTGGCGGCCGATCCAGTAGGCGACGAGCGCGTTGACGAGCCAGACCACCATGATCAGCGGCAGCGCGACCCAGAACGCGTAGACGAAGCCGACCGCGGCGTCGAGGATCTCGGCCGGATACCAGACGACGACGTGGACGAGACCCAGCAGCAGCACGATCAGCACCCCGCCGATCCCGAGCCCGCGAAGGTCCGAGCGCAGCTCGTCGGTGTTTCCCGAGACCGCGTCGCGGAAGCCCTGGTTGAGCGGGTCGATCGTGAGCACGAGCAGCGCCAGCACCGCGATCCCGGTGAGCGCGATGCCGACTGCCAGCAGCGGGCTCACCTCGCCCGGCAGAGCATTCTCCTCGCGAGCCGCGCGCTCGCCGTCCTCGCCCTGGGCCACTCGGTGAGTATGCCTGCGTCCCGTGCCGCCGCGCGGCGCTCGCGCGCGCGAGTGGGAGCCGATTCGCCATACTGCGACGACTCGGGGCGTGGCGCAGCCTGGTAGCGCGCACCGTTCGGGTCGGTGAGGTCCCCGGTTCAAATCCGGGCGCCCCGATTGATCCGGCCATCCGAGGATCCGGCGAGGCCGGGTCCCGGGGGGCCGGCAGAGCGCTGAGGGCTCACCGGCGAAAGATGGACTCGGTCGAGATCGACACCCCGCACGGGCCCGCTCGCGCCCACCTCGACCTGCGGGCGCGGGCCCGAGGGATCCTGGTCCTCGGCCACGGCGCCGGCGGCGGGGTCGGAGCGCCCGACCTGGAGACCGCGGCGAGGGTCGCCGCGGCACAGGAGCTGGCGGTCGTCCTGGTCGAGCAGCCCTACCGGGTCGCGGGCCGTCGCGCGCCCGCTCCCGCGCGCCAGCTCGACGCCGCCTGGCTTGCGGTGATCGAGCGCCTGCGAGCCGACCGGCTCGCAGGCGGGCCACTGATCGCCGGCGGGCGCTCCTCGGGCGCGCGAGTGGCCTGCCGCACCGCGGCGCAGGCCGGGGCCGCGGCGGTCCTCTGCCTGGCGTTTCCGCTCCACCCGCCGGGCAAGGCGGACGACCCGGCGAAGAGCAGGCAGGGCGAGCTCGACGCGGTCGATGTGCCGACGCTGGTCGTCCAGGGCGATCGAGATCCGTTCGGGATGCCGAAGCCCGGGCCGGGCCGGGAGCTCGTCGTTCTCAGCGGCAACCACGGCCTCAAGTCGGACCTCGCCGCCCTCGCCGCCGCGCTCGAGGGCTGGCTGGGGCGCATCATCGCCCCCTGAGCCGCCCCGCCAACCCGAGCGAGCCCCGCCATCTCCGGGCGAGATGGCGTTTGTGGGTGTTATGCACCCGGTTCTGCCACCTCGGCAGGGAGTGGCTCGGCGGCCGGGGATGGCTCGGCGGCCGGGGGTGGCTCGGCGGCCGGGGGTGGCTCGGCGGCCGGGGGTGGCTCGGCGGCCGGGGGTGGCTCGGCGGCCGGGGGTGGCTCAGCCGCGGCGATAGAGGCGGTTGGTGAGCGGCGCGAAGATCGCGGTCAGCCCCGCGGCCACGGCGAGCACGACGACGACCTCGCCGCCGCTCGCGTTCCCCTCCATCAGCCCGCGCGAGGCGTCGGCGAGGATCGAGATCGGGTTGACGTCGACGAAGGCCTTGAGGCCGGCGGGCAGGGTGCTCGGATCGACGAAGACGTTGGAGAGGAAGGTGAGCGGGAAGATCGCCATGAAGCCGGCGTTCATGACCGCGTTCGGCGAGCGCATCAGCAGGCCGAGGGTCGTGAACACCCAGGAGAGCCCGAAGGCGAAGACGACGACGAGCGCCAGCGCCGCGAGCACCCCCGGGACCCCGGCGGCGGGCCGGTAGCCGAGGATCACCCCGAGAACGATGATCACCGTCCCGGCGAGCACGTAGCGGACGCTGTCGCCGAGCAGCGACCCGACCAGCGGCGCCGGCCTCCAGATCGGCAGCGAGCGGAAGCGGTCGACGACGCCCTTGGTCAGGTCGGTGTTCAGCGCGACCCCCGAGTAGACGGTCGTGAACAGGACCGACATCACCAGGATCCCCGGCAGGATGTAGTCGAGGTACTCACCGGTCGAGCCGGCGATCGCGCCGCCGAACAGGTAGGTGAACATGAGCACGAACATCACCGGGGTGATGGTCACGTCGAGCAGCTGCTCGGGAACGTGCTTGACCTTCAGCATCCCCCGCCAGCCGAAGGTGAGGGCGTTCGAGATCGCGCCGGGGCGCGCCGGCCGCGCCGTCGAGGCGAGCGCCTTGCGGAGCGCCTCGGCCTCCGGCGTCTCCGGCTCCGCCCGGGTCGTCTCCGTCGAGCTCACTTGGTCGCCTCCTCGGGAAGGGTCATCTCAGCGTCCCCGTCCTCGGCGGGGTGGCCGGTGAGGGCGAGGAAGACCTCGTCGAGGCTCGGCTGGCCGAGCGAGAAGTCGGCGATCCCGAGCCCCTCGCGGGCGAGCATCGCGACCACCTCGGCGGCGCGGTCGGCGTCGGCGCAGGGCGCCGAGAGCGCCGCCGGGTCGGCCTCGCGGTGGACGTCGCCGAGCCGGCCGGAGAGGAGCCGCTCCGCCTGCTCGCGGCGCTCGGGGTCGAGCAGGCGAATCCGCAGCGTGCCGAGGCCGACCGACGCCTTCAGCTGTCCCGGCGTGCCCTCGGCGATCACCCTGCCGTGGTCGATCACCGCGATCCCGTCGGCGAGCTGGTCGGCCTCGTCGAGGTACTGGGTGCAGAGCAGGATCGTCGTGCCGCCGGCGACGAGCGTGCGGATGATGTCCCAGACCTGATTTCGCGAGCGCGGGTCGAGGCCGGTGGTCGGCTCGTCGAGGAACATCAGCCTCGGGGTGACGACGATGCTCGCGGCGATGTCGAGGCGGCGGCGCATCCCGCCCGAGTAGTTCTTGACCAGCCGCCCGGCGGCGTCGGCGAGCCCGAAGGCCTCGAGCAGCTCATCGGCGCGCGCCTTCGAGTCAGCCCTGCCGAGCCCGAGCAGCCGGGCGAGCAGGATCAGGTTCTCGCGGCCGGTGAGATCCTCGTCGACCGACGCGAGCTGGCCGGTCAGGCTGACCAGTCCGCGAACCGCATCGGCCTCGCCGACGATGTCGTGTCCGAGCACCCGGGCGCGTCCCGCGTCGGGGCGCAGCAGGGTGGCGAGCATCCGGATCGTCGTCGTCTTGCCCGCCCCGTTCGGGCCGAGCACGCCGTAGACGCTGCCGGCGCGGACCGCGAGGTCGACGCCGTCGACGGCGCGGACGCCGCCGAAGTCCTTGACCAGGCCCTCGGCCTCGATCGCGAGTGTGGGGTTCGCGTTCATCCCTTCGAAGATAGAGACCGCCGGTTGCCGCGTTTCTCATCGCGGCGTCCCGATCCGGGGAGGCGCCGGACGGGCCCGCTCATCGGTGCGAGTGCCCGTCGCCGGCAAGCAGCTCGAGGGCGTGCGGGATCGCCTCGGCGACCCCGGCCCCCGCCTGCTCGATCGACTCCGGGCGGCCGGGGAAGTTGACGATCAGGGTGCGCCCGCGGGTGCCGGCGACCCCGCGCGAGACCATCCACAGGCGGACGTGCTCGCGCGAGGCCTCGCGCATCGCCTCGGCGAGGCCGGGAGCCTCGCGGTCGATCACGTCACGGGTCGCCTCGGGGGTGACATCGGAGGGCGAGAAGCCGGTGCCGCCCGTGGTCAGGACGAGCTCGCAGCCGCCCTCGTCGGACCACCAGCGAAGCCGTCCGGCGATCAGCTCGCGGTCGTCGGGAATCACCTCGACCCCGATCACCTCGGCGCCGAGCCGCCTCGCGAAATCGGCCAGGGCGGGCCCGCTCTCGTCCTCGCCGCCCGCGCGCGCCCGCGAGGTCGAGACGGTGATCACCGCGGCGCGCGGCGTCCTCATCGGGGTCGCTCCCATGTCCCGCTGCGCCCCCCCGACTTGTGGACGAGCTCGATCGCCTCGATCGCGACGCCGCGCTCGATCCCCTTGACCATGTCGTAGACGGTGAGCGCCGCGACCGAGCAGGCCGTCATCGCCTCCATCTCGACCCCGGTGCGGGCCGTCGTCCCGGCCTCGGCGGAGATCGTCACCAGGCCGGCGTCGACGTCCACCGAGCCCTCGACATCGACGAAGTCGAGCGCGATCGCGTGGCAGAGCGGGATCAGCTCCCAGGTCCGCTTCGCGGCGCCGATCCCGGCGAGGCGCGCGGTCGCGAGCACGTCGCCCTTCGGCGCGTCGCCCGCGGCGAGGATCGCGGCCGTGGCCGCCGACATCCGCACCCGTCCCTCGGCGCGGGCCCGGCGGGCGGTCTCGGGCTTCGCGCCGACGTCGACCATGCGGGCGCTTCCGGACTCGTCGAGGTGGGTGAGGCGGGCGGCGGCTGGACGGGGCGCGCCGTCGCTTGGCGGGGGCGGCGCTCCCTCGACCCACTCGCTTCGCCCGCCGTCGACCTCGCGCTTCCAGATCGGCGCCTCGGCCTTGATCCGGTCGATCGCCTCGCGCGCCCCGGCGAAAGCCTCGCCGCGGTGCGGGGCCGAGACGGCGACGATCACGCTCGGCTCGCCGAGCGGCACGCTGCCGGTGCGGTGCTCGGCCGCGGCCGCCTCGAGCCCGTGGGCCGCCACGCACTCGGCGAGGATCGCGGCGATCCGCTCGCCGGCCATCTCCGCGTAGGCCTCGTACTCGAGCCGCTCGACGTCTCGGGTGGTGCCGCAGAAGACCACCGTCGCGCCCGAGCCGGGCCGGCTGACCGCGCCCGCGACCGCCTCGAGCGAGAGCGGGTCGGCGCTCACGCGGGCGCTGACGGCGGTCGCCTCACCGCCGCTCACCGGCGGGATCAGCGCCAGCTCGTCGCCGCCGGCGACCGGCGCGTCCGCGTCGACGTACTCGCGGTTGAGCGCCGCCCGCACCGGCATCCGCCCGAGGATCTCGCCGAGCCCGGGCTCGCGGCCGGCGGCTGCGATCGCGTCGGCGACGGTCGAGCCCTCGGGCAGCTCGAGCGCCAGGCGCTCGCGCCCGGCGCGCTCCCGGAGGACGGCGAACAGCCGCAGCTCGATCTCCACCGGGCCATCGTAGAGCGGCGCGGCCGACCGGTCGCGCGCCCCGCCCCGACGGTCGATCGGGCCTCGCCGGGCGTGGCCGGATCGACCGATGAGCCGCGCCTTTACAGCAGCTCGATCTCGACCCGCTCGCCGGCGGCGATGCCCGCCGAGGGGGCGGGGACGATCGCGAACGCCTCGGCGCCGAGCATCGAGGTGAGCACGTGCGAGCCCTGTTGCTCGGCCGGGATCGCGTGCCAGCCGTCGTCGGCGAGCTCGAGGCGGCAGCGAAGGAGATGGGCGCGGCCGGGCTGCTTGGAGTAGTCGCGGTCGAGGATCGCGCTCGCGCGCCGGCCGCGCTCGGGGTCGGCGCCGAGGGCCGCGCGGATCGCCGGGCGCACGAAGAGCAGGAAGGTGACCATCGCCGACACCGGGTTGCCGGGCAGGCCGAAGACGAGGCCGCGCGCCGGCCCGGTGCCCGGCATCGTCGGGGCGACGCCGAAGTAGGTGGGCTTGCCGGGGCGCAGGGCGACGCCCCAGAAGACCTGCTCGGCGCCGAGCCGCTCGAGGGCCGGGCGCACGTGATCGTGCGGCCCGACGGAGACCCCGCCGCTGATGATCGTGACGTCGGCCGAGAGCGCCCTGCCGATCGCGGCCTCGGTCGCCTCGGGGGTGTCGGCTACGAGCCCGGTGTGGCTGAGCTCGGCGCCGGCCCTGACGACCAGCGCGGCGAGCGCGTGCGCGTTCGAGTTCCTGATGGCTCCTGCTCGCAGCGGCTCGCCAGGCTCCTGCAGCTCGTCGCCGGTGGTCAGAACCGCCACCTTCGGGGGCCGCGCGCAGGCCACCCGAGTGCGCCCGAGCGCCGCGAGCACGCCGATCTCGGCCGGGCCGAGATCGTCTCCCGGGTCGAGCACCCGCGCTCCGGGCTCGACGTCCTCTCCGGCGCGACGGATGTTGGCGCCCGGATCGACCGGAGCCCGGATCGCCACCGAGCCGGCTCGGGCGCCGTCGCTGTCCTCGAGGCGGACGACCGCGTCGGCGCCGCTCGGCACCATCGCCCCGGTCGAGATCGCGATCGCCTCGCCCGGTGCGAGCGCCTCGCCCGCCGGATGCCCGGCGCGCGACTCGCCGACCAGCTCGAGCGCGACCGGTGAGTCCGGGCTCGCCGCGGCGAGCCCGGAGGCGCGCACCGCGTAGCCGTCCATGGCCGAGTTGTCGAAACCGGGGATCGCCTCCTCGGCGGTGATCGGCTCGGCGAGGACGCGGCCGAGCGCCTCCCCGACCGCGACCGGCTCGAGGCCGATCGGGGCGACCGATCGGAGCACCAGCCGGCGCGCCTCCTCGATCTCGATCAGCTCGCTCGCCACCGCTCGCTGAGGCTAACCAACCCGGAGGGTGCGACGGGAGCCGGCGGCCACGCTGCCAGACTGGACGCGTGAAGCGATTCGTCACGGTCGGAGCGGTCCTCGCCGGCGGGCGCAGCCGGCGGATGGGGGAGCCGAAGGCAACGGTCGAGCTCGGCGGCCTGCCGATGCTCTCCAGGGTCGTCGCCACCGTCGGCTCGGCGGGCCTCGAGCCGGTCGTCGTCGCGAAGCCCGACTCGCCGCTGCCGCGGCTCGACTGCAAGGTCCTCAGCGAGCCGCCGCATCCGCACCACCCGCTCACCGGCCTCGTCACCGCGCTGCGCGCGAGCGCCGGGCGCAGCCTGGTCGCGATCGCCTGCGACATGCCGCTCGTCCCGGCGAAGCTGCTCACCTGGATCTCCCACCTCGAGGAGGAGGTCGCCGTCTGCGAGGTCGACGGGGCGATGGAGCCTCTGCTCGGCCGCTACTCACCCTCGGTGATCGACGAGCTCGACAGCGCGCTCGAGGCGGAGGCGCCGCTTCACGAGGCGATCGCGGCGCTGAACCCGTTCGTGATCCGCGAGGAGAGCCTCGCGCGCTTCGCCGATCCTCAGCGGGTGGTCTTCAACGTCAACTCGCCCGAGGACGTCGCCACCGCCGAGGGCCTGCTCGCGGGACGGATCACCGAGGTCGAGCGGCGGGCGCGCCCGAACTCGGGGCCGGCGCGGCGGGCCGAGTGACGCTCACCCTGGCGTTGTAGTCGGGGATCCCGGCCTCCGGCGAGCGCACCTCGGGATCGATCAGGACGTTGCCCTCGGGCCAGTGCACCTGGACGTTGCCGGGCGCGATCGGCGCGAGGAGAGCCCGGCCGCGAAGCCGGCCGCGGGCGGAGCGGACCACGACCTCCTCGCCCTCGGAGATCCCCAGCCTCCCGGCATCCTCGGCGCTCAGCAGGACCGCCTCGCGGGCCGCGCCGGTGAGCGCGTCGCGGCGTTCCTGGACCATCGAGTTGAACTGCTTGCCGCGTCGCGTCGAGAGCGCCAGCAGGCCGTCTTCGGCAACCGGCTGCGGGGGGTCGAGCGCCGAGAACCTCGCCCGTCCGTCGGCGGTCGGGAACCGCTGTCCGGCGCAGAGCATCGGGCCGCCGTACTGGAACTGGTCACCGCGCTCGCGAAGGTCCTCGATCCCGGCGTAGAACGGGACGACCTCGGCGATCTCGGCGCGGATCGCCGCGGTTCCCGCGAACCGGATCGAGTCGCCGAGCTCGGGCCGGGCGCGGCCGGCGAGCTCGGTCATGACCTCCCACTCGGGCCGCGCCTCCGCGATCCGCGGGCCGCGGATCTCGGGGCTGAAGATCACCCTTCGCTCGGTGCTGGTCTCCGTCACCCCGCCCGGGACCTCGTAGCGGGTCGTCGCCGGCAGGATAAGCACCTGCTCGCCCGGCTCGGCGAGCATCTGCGGGGAGAGCACGATGTCCATGTGGACGCGCAGGGGAATCGACTCGAGCGCACCGCGAACCCGCTCGGGGTCCGGGAGCACCTCGAGGAAGTTGCCGCCGACGCTCCAGAGCAGGTCGAGCTCGCCGCGCCCACCGGCGTCGAGCATCTCCGGCGCGGTCAGGCCGCGACGGCTGGGCACCGTGAAGCCCCAGCTCTCCGACAGCGCCGCGGCGCTCTCGGCCGAGACCTCGACGGCGCCCGGGAATGCGGTCGAGTAGCAGCCCATCTCGGCTCCGCCCTGGACGCCCGAGTGGCCGCGGATCGGCATCAGCCCGCAGCCCTCGCGGCCGACGAAGCCGCGCGCGAGCGCGAGGTTGACTATCGCGCGCACGTTGTCCTCGCCGTTGGCGTGCTGGGTGACCCCCATCGACCAGACCAGCACCGCCCGCTTCGCCTCGCCGAGCATCCTCGCGAACGCCTCGATCTCGGCCCGGCTGGTCCCCGCGAGCCGCTCGAGCCGGGCCCATTCGACCGCTTCGAGCTTCGCGGCGAGCTCGTCGAAGCCGCTGGTGCGCTCGGCGACGAAGCCGCGGTCGACCCAGCCGTTGTCGATCAGCGCCTTCATCGCCCCGGCGAGAAAGCCTGCGTCGCCGCCCGTGCTGAGCTCGAAGAAGCGGTCGCTGATCTTCGTCCCGAAGAGGGCGCTCTCCGGCGTCGAGGGCACCCAGTAGCGCTCCATCCCGGGCTCGCGGTAGGGGTTCACGGTGACCACCTTGGTCCCGGCCTTCTTCGCCAGATGGAGGTACTTGGTGCTCACGGGCTGGTTGTTGGCCGGGTTCGAGCCGATGAAGACGATCAGGTCGGTGCCGATCCAATCCGAGAACGAGCAGGTCGTCGCCCCGACCCCGAGCGCCTCCTTGAGCCCGAAGGTGCTCGGCGAGTGACAGATCCGGGCGGCGTTGTCGATCGAGTTCGTGCCCAGCGCCCGGGCGGCCTTCTGGGCCGCGTAGTAGGTCTCGTTGGTCGTCCCGCGGCTGGTCAGGTAGAAGCCGAGCCGCTCCGGCGAGCTGCGCCGGATTCGCGCCGCCGCCAGGTCGAGCGCCTCGTCCCAGCCGATCCGCGAGAAGCCGGGCTCGCCGCGGCGGCGGAGCATCGGGTGCGGGATCCGGCCGAGCTCGCGGAGCTCGGCGCCGGAGCGCGCGGCGAGCGCGGAGGCGTCGGCGAGCCCGGCCGCCTCGGGGTCGAGCGCCTCGAGGGTGTTCAGCGCCAGCAGCCGCAGCCTGATGTTGCACAGGTGGGTGCCGTCGATCGTCCAGTCGTGGAGGCCGGAGGTGCCGAGCGCGCAGCCGTCGCAGACCCCCTGGCTGAGGATCCGCCAGGCGTAGCCGGCGGCGTGGCGGTTCTCGCCGATCGCGCGAACGACCTCTCGGTAGTTGTTCGGGCGCTGCTCGCCGATCCCGAACGGCTTCCAGCTCGCCCAGTTCGACGGCGTCGGGCGGCGTTTCGGCTTGCGCAGCATCGGGCAGTAACTTTGCCGCATGGCGGACTCCGCCTCAGCGCGCCCCGCGACCCCGATGCTCGCAAGCGTCGAGCGCGACGGCGAGATCGATCGGGTCGCGGTCGAGGAGCCGCTCGAGATCCGCGTCGACGGCGAGCCGGTAGCGGTGACGATGCGGACCCCGGGCGACGACGAGGAGCTCGCCCTCGGCTTTCTCCACGGCGAGGGGCTGATCCACGACGCCCGCCCGGCGGGCCCCGCCGCGGACCTGGCGGGGAACGTGGTCGAGGTGAGCGGCCCGCTCGACCGGGCTCCCTCGCGGCGGCGGTTCTACACGACCTCCTCCTGCGGGGTCTGCGGCAAGGGCGCGCTCGAGGAGGTCGCCGTCAGCGCCGCCACCCTCGCCGATGGCCCGCGGGTCGCCCGAGCCCTGCTCGCCGGCCTCCCGGAGCGGCTCGACCAGCCGGCACACGAGCGCAGCGGCGGCCTGCACGCGACCGGCCTCTTCGATCCGGCGGGAGAGCTCCTCTGCGCCCGCGAGGACGTCGGCCGCCACAACGCGCTCGACAAGGTGGTCGGCTGGGCCCTTCGCGAGGGCCGGCTGCCGCTCGCCGACTCGATCCTCTGCGTCAGCGGCAGGCTCGCGTTCGAGCTCGTGCAGAAGGCGGCGATCGCCGGCTGCCCGATCCTGGTCGGGGTCGGGGCGCCGACCTCGCTCGCGATCGAGCTGGCCCACGATCGCCGGATGACCCTGGCGGGGTTCGCCCGCGGGGCCAGCGTCAACGTCTATGCGGGCGCCGAGCGGGTGTCGTGAGCTCCGTCGAGCAGAGGATCACCGTGCTCGAGATGACCGCCGCGGATGAGCTGGTCCCGGCGCCGCCGCCGCCGCTGCCGCTCACCCTCGCGCGCGCCGGTGCCGGCGGTGCGGAGCTCGTCAGGACCACCCACCGGGCGGTCGGCCGGCCCTACGGCTGGTCCGCCCGCCCGCGCTGGTCGCGCGAGCGCTGGCGCCGCCACCTCGAGCGCCCCGAGCTCGCCGTCTGGATCGCCCGCGTCGGCCCGCGGAGCGCCGGGATGATCGAGATGGAGCGGGGCGTGCAGGAGGTCGAGATCACGATCTTCGGGCTGCGGCCCGAGTTCATCGGCCGCGGGCTCGGCGGCCCGCTGCTGACCGAGGGGACCCGGCTCGCCTGGGGCTCGCGCGATCGCGATGGCGCCGCGCCCAGGCGCGTTTGGCTGCGGACCTCCTCTCTCGATCACCCGCACGCGATCCACAACTACCGCAGCCGCGGCTATCGCGTGCTCGGCATCGAGTCGAGCCCGCGGTCGCTCCTCGACGCCGCCGGGCGTCCGTCCTAGCGCCGGGGCGACCGCGAGCGGCCGGCGCGCCCGCCTCAGGCGCTCGCCACCGGCTCGGCCGCGGCGCTCGCGGCGCCGCGCTTCGCGGCCAGCGGCTCGATCCGGATCGGGATCCCGTTGAGGAACGCCATTCCGGCGAGCCGCTCGAGGTCGGCCGGATCCGAGGAGGCGAGCAGGTTGACGTTCGCGCCGCCGGCGGCGTTCGCGGTCTCCCAGCCGCCGCTGTGGCCCCAGCCGTGGGGGACGGCGACGGTACCCGGCTTGACCTCGTCGGTGACCAGCGCCTCGATCTCGATCGAGCCGTGCGCCGAGGTGACCCGGCAGCGCTCGCCCGTGGCGATCCCGAGCCGGCCCGCGTCGGCGGGGTGGATTCGCGCCGCGTGGGTCCGCCCGCCGCGCATCAGCAGCGGCGCGTTGTGCATCCAGGAGTTGTGCGAGCGCAGCTCGCGCAGCCCGATCAGCCGCAGCGGGAAGCCCGGATCGGCGTCCTCGGCGCGCCCGCATCCGCCTCGAGCTCCGCGCTCGAGCTCGGGCGGCCTCGAGGTGGACGCGCTTGTCGGGGTGGCGAAGCTGCTTGGCGAGCACCCCGGCCTCGAGGTGCGCCGCGAGCACGATCCCGTGCGGGTTGCGCGGCCAGCTCCTTCACCGAGAGCCCGCCGCGGCGCAGGCCGAAGAGGTCGCCGCGCGGGCCGGTCCGCAGCAGCAGGTCGACCAGTCGCCGCGGCGAGATCTTCACCCCGGCGCGGCCGAGCAGGCGAAGCGCCCACGAGCTCGAGGGGACGACCCCGATCCGGCCTGCGATCTCCTCGATCACCTCCCACTCCTGGCGCGCCTCGCCGCGCGGCTCGACCACCCTCTCGGTCATCTGGATGAAGGGGGTCGTGTGCAGGGCGAGGAACGGCAGCGGAAAGTCCTCGCGCTCGTAGAAGGTCGTCGCCGGGAGCACGTAGTCGGCGTGGCGCGCGGTCTCGGTGACGTAGAGGTCGATCGCGACGGAGAGCTCGAGCTGGCCTCGAGCGCGCGCTCGAGCTCGTCGCCGTTGGGCACCGAGAGGACCGGGTTGCCGGCGGAGACGAACAGCGCCTTCATCTGCCCCCTGCCGGGCGTCGTCATCTCCTTCGCCATCAGCGAGGCGGGCAGCGAGCCGAGCACCTCGGGAAGGTCGCCGATCCGCGAGCGGACCTTCGCGTAGCCGCCGGCGCCGACCAGCTCGGCGATCCGCGAGAAGTCGACCGGGGGATCGCCGAACATCGCCCCGCCCTCGCGGTCGAGGTTGCCGGTGACGAGCGTTGAGCGCGTCGAGCAGGAACGCGACCAGCGTCCCGTTGCGCCCCAGGCACGAGCCGGTGCGCCCGTACGCGCGCGGCGCGCGGGGCGGCGGCGAAGTCGCGGGCGAGCCGGCGAAGCGCCTCGGCCTCGATCCCGGTGCGCGGCGCGGCGAGCTCGGGGGTGAACTCGCGACAGAGCTCGCGCAGGGCCTCGATTCCGCTCGTCTGGCGGTCGATCGCGGCCGCGTCCTCGAGCGCCTCGGCGAAGATCGTCTCGAGCATCGCGAGCAGCAGCCAGGCGTCGGCGTCGGGGTTGATCGGGAGGTGCTCGAAGTCGCGGGCGGTCTCCGTGCGGCGCGGGTCGACGACGATCACGCGCCCGCCGCGGGCGGTGATCGCGTGCAGCTGGTCCTTCACCCGCGGCGCGGTGATCACGCTGCCGTGCGAGACCAGCGGGTTGGCGCCGACCACGAGCAGGAGATCGGTGCGCTCGAGGTCGGGGATCGGGGACGAGGAACGGGCGAGCCGTAGAGCAACGAGCTGGCGGCGAAGCGGTTCGAGACGTCCTGGGAGGAGGCGGTGTAGGAGTGCGGGGAGCCGAGCGCGTCGAGGAAGCCCTTGACCCAGAGCGGATGCGAGTAGGAGAACGCGCCGGGGTTGCCCATGTACCAGCCGATCGCGTCGCCGCCGTGCGCGCTCGACGATCCGCCCGAGGCGGGCGCCGATCTCGTCGAGCGCCTCGGGCCACGTGACCCGCTCGAAGCTGCCGTCCTCGCGGCGGCGGAGCGGATGGAGGACCCGGTCGGGGTCGTTGTGGACCTCGGTCATCGCGATCCCCTTCGGGCAGGCGAAGCCCTTCGAGAGCGGGTGGTCGGGGTCGGGCCGCAGCTTGGTCAGCCCGCCGTCGTCGACCGTCGCGACCATGCCGCAGAGCGGCTCGCAGATCCGGCAGTAGGTGACCTTCTCCTCACTTGCCATGCGACCGGGCCCATCTTCCCATCCGAGCGGCCTCGGGCGCGCGCTCGGGCGAGGGACGGATCTCGCCGAGGCCCATCCGGCCTACCCGGCGTCGCCGATCCGCTCCGCCGCGGCGCGCAGCTCGGCGAGCGAGCTGCCGCTGCGGGCGCCCACCCAGCAGGCGACCGGGGCGGCGATCCGCTCCGAGGAGTGCGCGGCCGTGCCGGCGAGCGCCAGGATCGACTCGATCTCCTCCTCGCTCGGCACCTCGCCACCGATCTCGGCGGCGAACGCGCCGAGCCATTCGCGTGCGTCCATGAAGCTCCTTCCCGTGGTCGCTCGCAACGCTAACGCCAAACCTGCCGAGGTGGCACGAGTGGGTGCATAACTCCCGCAAGTGCCACCTCGGCGACGGTGCGGCGGCGCGGCTGGGGCCCTCGGCGTTCGTGCCTATGCGATGCTTAGGCGGATGGCGGATCTGAGCTTGGGCGAGGCGGCGCGCGCGATCGGGGTGAGCACCGACACGCTGCGGCGCTGGGACCGGGCCGGAAAGCTCGAGACGGTGCGCGATCCCCAGAACCGCCGCCGGGTCCCCGCGGGCGAGGTCGAGCGGCTCGCCTCCCGCCCCGATCGCCAGCGGACCGGCGACGGGTTCTCGGCGCGCAACCGGTTTCGGGGCGTGATCACGTCTGTCGAGGTCGACGGGGTCATGGCGCTGGTCGAGATCGCCGCCGGCCCGCACCGGGTGATCGCGGCGATCACCCGGGATTCGGTCGAGGAGCTTGGCCTCGCCGAGGGCGTCGCGGCGACGGCGATGGTCAAGGCGACCAGCGTGATGGTCGAGCGGGGCGCCGGAAGCGAGCCCTCCGGGGCCGGGCCGGACGGCGCCGGCGCGGGGGGAGCGGCGGGCCGAGGGTGAGGAATGCGATCGGGCTGGCGGGCTGCGCGATGGCGATCGGCGCGCTGGCCGGCTGCGGCGACTCCGGCCCGGGCGGCGACGAGGAGCTCGTCGTCTCCGCCGCCGCCTCGCTGGCGCCCGCCTTCACCGCCTACGCGGCCGCGGCGGGGATCGACGCGAAGCAGTCGTTCGCCGGATCGGACGATCTCGCGGCGCAGATCCGCGCCGGGCTCGTTCCCGACGTATACGCGGGCGCCGACGCCTCGCTGGTCGCCGACCTCCACGCCGAGGGGCGCCTCGAGCGCCCGGTCGAGTTCGCGACCAACGAGCTGGTCCTGGCGCTGCCGGCCGGCGCCGAGACCCGGATCGGGTCGATCGCGGACCTCGGCGCACCCGGCCTGAAGCTGGCGCTGGGCGACAGCGGCGTTCCCGTCGGCGAGTACGCCCGCGAGGTCCTGCGCGAGCTGCCGGCGGCCGAGCGCGAGGCGATCCTCGCCAACGTCGGCTCGCTCGAGCCGGACGTCGCGGGGATCGTCGGCAAGCTCACCCAGGGGGCCGTGGACGCCGGCTTCGTCTACCGGACGGACGTCGCCGCCGCGGGAGGCGGGATCGAGGCGATCGAGCTGCCCGTTCCCCTGCGGCCGGAGATCCGCTACGCCGCGGCGGTGGTCGAGGGCGCCGGCAATCGCGCCGGGGCGAGGTCGTTCATCGACGGGCTGCTCGCGGGCGAGGGGGCGGAGGCGCTCGCCGCCGCGGGCTTCGGAGCCCAGCCGCGATAGCGATGCGCCGCTCGAGCGCGTTCACCGGGCTGCTGGTCGCCGCGCTCGCGGTCGCGCTGCTCTTCCTGACCCTGCCGATCGTGGCGATCTTCGCCGACGCCGGGCCCGGGGAGCTGCTCGCGAGCCTCGGCGAGCAGGCCTCGCGGGACGCCCTCCTGCTCAGCCTGAAGACCACGCTCGCCGCCCTCGTCGTCATCGTCGCCTTCGGCACCCCGGCGGCCTACCTGCTCGCGACCCGCGATTTCCGCGGCCGCGAGGCGCTGATCACGGCGATCGAGCTGCCGCTCGTGCTTCCGCCCGCCGCCGCCGGGATCGGACTGCTCGCGGCGTTCGGCCCGCAGGGGATCCTCGGCGGCGCGCTCGAGGGCGCCGGGATCGCGCTCGTGCTCGAGACCACGGGGGTCGTCGTCGCGCTCGTCTTCGTCGCAGCGCCGTTCTACCTGCGCCAGGCCCAGGCGGCCTTCGCCGCCGTCGATCCGGCCCTGCTCGACGCGGCCCGGACCCTGGGGGCCTCCGAGGCCCGCGCCTTTGCCCGGGTCGCGATCCCCTGCGCGGGAACCGGGATCAGCGCCGGCCTCGCGCTTGCCTGGGGGCGCGCGCTCGGCGAGTTCGGCGCGACGCTGATGTTCGCGGGCTCCTTCCAGGGCATCACCCAGACGGCGCCGCTGGCGATCTTCGCCGAGTTCTCGACCGACTTCCCGGCGGCCCTGGCGCTCTCGGCGGTGCTCGTCTGCGTCTCCGCCGCGCTGCTGCTCTCGGTGAAGCTGCTCGGGCGCTCGACCGTGCTCGGCGGCGCGGGGGCGTAGTGCTGCGCGCGAGCATCGCGGCGCCGCTTCGCGAGTTCGAGCTCGCGCTCGAGCTCGAGGTCGCGCCGGGGACGTGCGCGGCGCTGGTCGGCCCCTCGGGCGCCGGGAAGAGCACCGCGCTACGGGCGCTGGCCGGGCTTCACCGCCCCGAGCGCGGGCGAATCGAGCTCGACGGCGAGCCCTGGTTCGACGGCGAGGCGCGGATCGACCTCGCGCCCGAGCGACGCAGCTGCGGATACCTCTTCCAGGACTACGCGCTGTTCCCGCACCTGAGCGCCTGGCGAAACGTCGCCTTCGGGCTCGAGCGGCTCGACCGGCCGGCGAGGCGGCGCCGGGCGCTCGAGCTGCTCGAGTCCTTCGGGATCGCCGAGCTCGCCGACGAGCTCCCGGCGCGACTCTCCGGCGGCGAGCGCCAGCGGGTCGCCCTGGCCCGGGCGCTGGCGCGCCGGCCCCGGTCGCTGCTGCTCGACGAGCCGCTCTCCGCCCTCGACGCGCGCAGCGCCGCGGCGGCGTCGAGAACCCTGAGCGCCGCGCTTGCCGCGGCCGCGGTCCCGAGCGTCCTCGTCACCCACGACTTCGCCGAGGCGGCCCTTCTTGCCGACGAGATCGCGGTGATCGATCGCGGCGCGGTGATCCAGCGCGGCGCCGCGGCCGAGCTCAGCGCGCGCCCGGGCTCGGCCTTCGTCGCCGACTTCGCCGGCGCCTCGGTGCTCCTGGGCAGCGCGCGCCCACGCGCCGACGGGCTCACGGTGGTCGAGCTCGACGGCGGCGGTGCGCTCTCGAGCACCGACGCCGCCGAGGGGCCCGTCGGTGCCGCGATCTATCCCTGGGAGGTCGCGATCGAGCCGCTCGGCGCGGAGCCGGCGGGCTCGATGCTCAACCGCCTCGTGGCCGAGATCGCCTCGGTCACCGAGATCGGCAATCGCGCCCGGATCGGGCTGCTGGCGCCGCAGCCGTTCGCGGCGGAGATCACCGGCGCCTCGGTCGCCCGCCTCGGGCTGCGCCCTGGCGAGCGCGTGATCGCCTCGTTCAAGGCGACAGCGACCCGGCTGGTCGGGCGCTGAGCCCGCTCAGCCGCCGATCGCGCTCATCGTCCGCGGCGGCGCTCGGAAGCCGGGCTCGTTGACCCGGTGCTTGAGCTCCTTGCGCCAGACGGCCTCGCGGACGATCCGCTCGAGCTCGGCGTCGGAGGCGCCGGCGCGCAGGGGCCCGCGCAGGTCGGTCTCGTGGATCGAGAACAGGCAGGTGCGAAGCTCGCCGTCGGCGGTCAGCCGGATCCGGTTGCAGTCGGCGCAGAAGGGCTCGGAGACCGGGTTGATGAAGCCGATCTCGCCGGCGCCGTCGGCGAAGCGGTACACCCGCGCGGTCGCGTGCGGCTCGCGCTCGAGCGGCTCGAGCGGGTAGCGCTCGGCGATCAGGGCGCGGATCTCCTCGCCGGTGAGGACCTTGTCGGGCCGCCAGGCGCGGTCCCCGTCGAGCGGCATGAACTCGATGAAGCGGACCTGGTAGTCGGTCGAGCGGGCGAGCTCGGCGAAGCGGAGCACCTCGCGCTCGGTGAAGTCCCTGATCGCGACCGCGTTCACCTTGATCGGGCGCACCCGCTCGAAGGCCGCGATCGCGGCGAGCCCGCGAAGCACCTGCGGGAGGGCGTCGCGGCGGGTGATCTCGTGGAAGCGGTCGCGGGCCAGCGAGTCGATCGAGACGTTGACCCGGTCGATGCCCGCGTCGACCAGGGCGGCGGCGTCGCGCTCGAGCAGGTAGCCGTTGGTGGTCACCGAGAGGTCGCGGATGCCCTCGATCGGACGCAGCATCGAGACCAATCGCGGGAACTCCCGCCGCGCCAGCGGCTCGCCGCCGGTCAGCCTCACGTCCTCGACGCCGAGCCGGGTGAGCAGCCGCACGAGGCGCTGGATCTCCTCGAAGGAGAGCACCTCGGCGCGGTCGAGCCAGCGCATCCCCTCGGCCGGCATGCAGTACTTGCAGCGGAAGTTGCAGCGGTCGGTGACGGAGACCCGGAGGTCGGTGATCGGCCGCCCGTGAGCGTCGCGCAGGGCCTCCATCAGGACTCGATTGTTGCAGGACGCGCGTCGGCCCCGGCGAGGGTGGGCGACCGTCGCCCGCCGCGCGTCGCGCCTGAGCCCGCGCCGGCCGCCCGATTGGTTAGATGGCAGGCGCATGGACGGTGCCCCCGCCAGCGCGCCGGGCAGGCCGCTCGACGAGCGAGCGGTGCCCCTCGCCGTAGCCGCGATCGGTGTCTTTCACGTGGCCGAGGGCTTCTGGCAGCTGATCTCGCCGAGCTCGTTCTTCGAGCAGATCGGCCTCTACGGGCTCGAGAACACCCATTACGTCGGCGACGTCGGCTCCTTCGTGCTCGCCTTCGGGGTCGCCCTCGTGCTCGCCGCCTGGAGGCCGCAGTGGCGGGCGCCGCTGCTCTACCTCGGCGCGCTCTGGTACGGGTTCCACGCGCTCAACCACGTGATCGACGTCGACGAGGCGCGCTCTGCGGCGCGCGGGTGGTTCGACGCCGGGCTGCTGCTGTTGGGCGCCGCCCTGCTCACCTGGCTGGCCGGGGTCGCCGCCCGGCTCGCCGAGCGCGACTGAGGCGCCGAGGCTCCCCGCGGGAGCCGCGGGGAGCGTCCTCGGTGCGCGCGCCTTCAGGCGGTCGCGGCCTCCGTGGAGACGGCGCCGATGTTGCGCATGAATTGGAGCGTGTCCCACTGGGTCCAGCTCTCGGCGATCAGCCCGTCCTCGTAGCGATCGATCCCGATCCCGCGAACCGGCTCGCCGCGCTCGTGCGTCGGCTGCTGGCCCATGATCTCGTTCTCGAACGTGCCCTCGGCCCGCCACCGGCAGACGACCTTGTCGCCGGCGGCGAAGATCTCCTCGATCGTGATCGTCAGATCGGGAAAGGCCCCGCGGTATCCGGCCGCGGAGCGCTTCTCTCCCTCGCGGTCGGCATCGCCGGCGACCGGGTCGTGGCTGACGTAGCCCTCCGTGCAGAGCTCGTCCACCAGGTCGAACTTGCCCCCTCCCCAGACCTCCTCGAAGAATCGCTGCGTCGTGGCGACGTTCGCTTCGAACATCTCGCGCCTCCTTGCGTCGTTTCGTCCGGGCAGCTCGAGGTTACTCCCGGGATCCGGGCTCCGCAAGCGCGCCGATCGCCCTTCGCAGGCGTGATCGCGGCCCTCGTGGGGCCGATCCAGGGCGCCCGAGTCAGGGGCGGCTTCGAGCGGGTACTTGGTTAGCCTCCGTGAGTAGACCAACCCCGAGGAGGAATAGATGGCTTACGAGGTCCCCGACCTTCCATACGACTACGACGCGCTCGAGCCTCACATCGACGAGGCGACGATGCGCGTGCATCACGACAAGCACCATCAGGCCTATGTCGACAAGGCCAACGCCGCGCTCGAAGGAACCGAGTGGGCAGACAAGGACGTCGACGAGGTGCTGCGCAACCTCGATTCGCTGCCCGCCGACAAGCAGGGGCCGGTCCGCAACAACGCCGGTGGCCACGCCAACCACACCTTCTTCTGGCAGATCATGAGCCCCGACGGCGGCGGCGAGCCGAGCGGCGCGCTCGCCGACGCGATCACCGAGAAGTTCGGCTCCTTCGACGCCTTCAAGGAGGAGTTCAAGAACGCCGGGATCGGCCGCTTCGGCTCGGGCTGGGCGTGGCTGGTGCATGACGGCTCCGGCCTCGCCGTGACCAGCACGGCCAACCAGGACTCGCCGGTCTCGAGCGGGCAGACCCCGCTGCTCGGCGCCGATGTCTGGGAGCACGCCTACTACCTCAAGTACCAGAACAGGCGACCCGACTACCTCGACGCCTTCTGGAACGTCGTCGCCTGGGACGAGGTCGCCCGCCGCTTCGACGCCGCGGGCTGACCGACTCGAGCACCGCGGGCGGGCCCGGCCGACGCGATCGCGGCGAAGGCCGGGCCCCGCTTCGCCGCCTCGCGCGGGGGCCTCTCGCCGGTGGTATAGCCTCGGTGATCGAACACCCCGGAGGAGAGAGACGGACTTGTTGAGCTGGATTGCGCGGGCGCGCTCAGGAGGGTCGAGATGCCGCATGCGCTGAGCTCGGGATTGCCCAAGGACTTCCTGCGCCCCTGCCTCCTGCTCCTGCTCCGCGAGCGCGACGGCCACGGCTACGACCTGCTCGAGCGGATCGGGACCTTCGGGTTCGACGATTCGGATCCGGGCGCCCTCTACCGGGCGCTTCGCAAGCTCGAGAGCGACGGCCTCGTCTCCTCGAACTGGGTTCCCTCCGAGTCGGGGCCCCCGAAGCGGGTCTACGCGCTCACCGAGGCCGGTGTCCAGGAGCTCGATCACCGGGCCACGGATCTCGCCGAGGGCGAGCGCCGCATCGATGCCTTCCTCGATCGCTACCTGCAGGCGCGCCGGCTGCCGGGGACGAGCCCGCGAAGCCGCGGGCTGACCGGGCGGATGGCCGCCCATCGGGCCGCCGCTCGAGAGCGCGAGCGGCTGCGGCCGCCGACCGGGCCCTGAGCCTCAGGCGAGTTCCGCGCGGCGGCGGACGGTGCGCCGCTCAGCCGGGGGCGAGGCGACCGAAGCGCGCTTCGCCGTTGGCGCGGGCCCGCTCGGCGAAGGCGGCCTGAGCCGCCTCGACGTTGGCCTCGCTTCCCGCCCAGGCCTCGAGGGGCGCCGCCTCGAGCGCCCTGCCGTAGGAGAAGCTGAGCTCCCAGGGAACCCCGCCGATCGCGTTCATCGCCGCCAGCCGGGCGGTCGCGAGCTCGTCGCTCTGACCGCCGGAGAGAAACGCGATCCCGGGCACCGCCGCCGGGACGACGCGGCGAAACAGCGCCAGGGTCCGCTCGGCGACCGCCTCGACCGAGTCCTGCTCGGGGCACTCGTATCCGGGCAGGACCATGTTCGGCTTCAGGATCATCCCCTCGAGCTCGACGCCCTGGTCGAGCAGCTCGGCGAACACCGCGCGCAGGACCGCCCCGGTGACCTCCTCGGAGCGAGCGATCGGGTGGTCACCGTCCATCAGCACCTCGGGCTCGACGATCGGGGCGATCCCGGCCTCCTGGCAGAGCGCCGCATAGCGGGCGAGCGCGTGCGCGTTGACGGCGATCGCGTTCTCGCTCGGCAGGGCGCCGGCGATCGTGATCACGCCGCGCCACTTGGCGAAGCGGGCGCCGAGCTCGTGGTACTCGGCGAGACGCTCGCGCAGGCCGTCGAGCCCCTCCGTGACCGTCTCGCCGGGCGAGCCCGGGAGCGGCTTCGCGCCCGTGTCGACCTTGATCCCCGGGATAACCCCGAGCTCCGCGATCAGCTCGGGGAACGGGGTCCCGGTCGAGGTTCGCTGGCGGATCGTCTCGTCGTAGAGGATCACGCCGCTGATCTGCTCGGCGATGCCCGGGGTGGTGAGCAGCAACTCGCGAAAGCGCCGGCGATTGTCCTCGGTCGACTCCACGCCGACGCCGGCGAGGCGCTTCGTCATCGTCCCGGTGCTCTCGTCGGCGGCGAGGATGCCCTTGCCCTTCGCGACCATCGCCGCCGCGGTGCCGTGGGTGTCGCCGGCCGTGCCGCTCATCGCCCGGCCTCGAGAAGCCTGCGCACCGCGTCCGCGGTCGCCTCGGCGGTGATCCCGAGGTGCTCGAAGACCTCCGCCGCCGGGGCGCTCGCGCCGAAGCGGTCGAGCGAGACCGAGGCGTCCGCGTACCGCCTCCAGCCGAGCTCGACGCCGGCCTCGACCGAGACCACCGGAAGCTCCGGCGGGAGGAGCGAATCGGCGTAGTCGCGGCCCTGGGCCTCGAAGAGCTCCCAGGAGGGCATCGAGACGACCCGCGCATCGATTCCATCCTCAGCGAGCGCCGTGCGCGCCTCCACCGCGAGCGCCACCTCCGAGCCGCTCGCCACGATCACCGCGTCGGCGCCGTCGCCGGCCACGCCGGCGATGGCGTAGGCGCCGCGGCCGACGCCCTCGGCGACCGCGATCGCGGTGCCCTCGAGCAGCGGCAGGTTCTGGCGGGTGACCAGCAGGCAGACCGGCGTCTCGGAGGCCAGTGCCACCGCCCACGCGCGGGCGGTCTCGTTCGCGTCCGCGGGGCGGATCACGGTCAGCCCGGGGATCGCCCGAAGGGCCGCGTAGTGCTCGACCGGCTGGTGGGTCGGCCCGTCCTCGCCCACGCCGATCGAGTCGTGCGAGAAGACCCATACGACGCCGAGGCGCATCAGCGCCGAGAGCCGGATCGCCGGCCGCATGTAGTCGGAGAAGATCAGGAAGGTCGAGCCGAACGGCTTGACCATGCCGCCGTGGAGGGCGATCCCGTTGACGGCGGCGCCCATCGCGTGCTCGCGCACCCCCCAGTGGATGTTGCGGCCGGCGGCCTCCCGGGTGTAGCTCGACTCGGCGGCGAACTCGGCCTTGGTCGAGCCGGCGAGGTCGGCGGAGCCGCCGACCATGGTCGGGACGAGGTCGGCGAAGGCCGCCATCGTCTTGCCCGCGGCGGAGCGGGTCGCGGTAGGTCCGTCGAACTCGGGCAGGATCGGCTCGACCGGCTCGAGCGGCTGGCCCCGCCAGGCGGCGTCCCATTCCGCGGCCGCGAGCGGCTCGGCCTCACGGAACTCGGCGAGCCGCTCGCGCCAGGCGCGGTTCGCCTCGGCCCCGCGAGCGCGGGCGTCCGCGAACGCGGCGCGGGCCTCGTCGGGCACGGCGAAGGTGGCCTCGGGGTCGAGTCCGAGGGCCAGCTTGGTCGCGCGGACCTCGTCGGCGCCGAGGGGGGCGCCGTGCGCGGCCGCGGTCCCGCCCTTGTTCGGCGCCGGCCAGCCGATCGTCGAGCGCACCCGGATCAGCGACGGCCGCTCCCTCTCGCCGCGTCCCTCCTCGATCGCCGTCTCGAGGGCGGCGATGTCGTTGGCGTCCTCGACCGAGGCCACGTGCCACCCGTAGGCCCGAAAGCGGGCGTCGACGTCCTCGCTCGCGAACGAGAGCGCGGTCGAGCCGTCGATCGTGATCGAGTTGTCGTCGTAGAGGTAGACGAGCCGGCCGAGCCCGAGATGGCCGGCGAGCGAGGCGGCCTCCGAGGCGACGCCCTCCATCAGGTCCCCGTCCGAGCAGATCGCGTAGACGCGATGGTCGGCGATCTCGGCGCCGTAGCGCTCGCGCAGGAAGCGCTCGGCGATCGCCATCCCGATCCCATTCGCGAACCCCTGTCCGAGCGGTCCGGTGGTGGTCTCGACGCCGGGGGTGACGTTCGTCAGGTCCCGCTCCGGGTGCCCGGGCGCCTTCGACTCCCACTGGCGAAAACGGCGGAGGTCGCTCAGCGGCAGCTCGTAACCGGCGAGGTGAAGCGCCGAGTAGAGCAGCATCGAGCCGTGACCGGCGGAGAGGACGAAGCGGTCACGGTCGGGCCAATCGGGATCCTGAGGGTCGTGGAGCATCGCCCTCGCGTAGAGGACGTACGCGGCCGGCGCCATCCCCAGCGGCAGGCCGGGATGGCCTGACGCGGCCGCCTCGACCGCGTCCATGCTGAGCCCACGGATCGTGTTGATCGCAAGCTCGGCCTCCGCCGCGCTCGCCGTAGCGACGGTGTCGCCGCTCTCGAGCACGCTCACCTGGCGACCGCCTCGGCCGCGGCGAGATGATCCTGGTCGGGCCCGTTGACGCGCATGGAGGACACCACGACCTCAGCGTACCCCTGCTGGGGGCGGATGGGCGCGCCAGATCCGGATCGCGCCGATCGCGAGGCCGTCGCGGGTCCGCCGCGGGACGCCGATCACCGCGCTGAAGGCGCCGTTCGCCCGGCTTCTCGGGCCCGTCCGGCAGGAGATGAGCGCCGCATTCCGCCGGCTCTCCGAGACGAAAACACACCCCCCCGCGAACTCGCGGCGGGGCCGAAAAACTACTGGGTGTAGATGTACAAGACCGGTAGATGGCCGCGGCACTTACCCGGTCCCCGCCGCCTTCTATAGCGTCGCAGCCACGCAGAGACGAGGAGTCTCTGGGGTTACGGAGAGAGGTTGCTGTATGTGCCTGGCGATTCCCGGGCAGATCGTGGAAGTCGTCGACGAGCAGAATCGGCTCGCCTCCGTCGACGTCGCCGGCGTACGCCGCAACGTCAACATCGGGCTCCTCGACGCCGAGGACGTCGGCGGGGTGGGACCCGGCGACTGGGTGCTGATCCACGTCGGCTTCGCGCTCTCCAAGGTCGACGAGGAGGAGGCGATGGCGACGCGGAAGCTGCTCGAGGGCATGGGCGAGGACTACGAGCAGGAGCTCGAGGAGCTCCGGGCCAGCGTGATCGAGTGAGCGGCCCCGGCCATCCCGCGACTCCCCCCGCAGGGCCCGGCACTCCCGGGCGCCAGGCGGAGGAGATGCCGGCGATGGTCTGCGACTGCATCACCTGCGGCGACGTCGCCGACCCGATGCGGGTGGTGAAGATCGACGAGCGCCGCCAGCTCGCGCTCTGCGAGGACGACGCCGGCGAGCGGCACACCGTCGAGATCCTCCTCGTCCAGCCGGTTGCCGAGGGCGACCAGCTGCTCGTCCACGCGGGCACCGCGATCGCCCGCGATCAGGAGATGGCCGCCAGATGAAGTTCGTCGACGAGTTCCGCGACCCCGAGCTCGGCCGGGCGCTCGCCGGCGAGATCCTCGCGACCGTCGAGCCCGACCGCCACTACAAGCTGATGGAGGTCTGCGGCGGCCACACCCACTCGATCTACAAGTACGGGATCGACGACGTGCTGCCCGACAACGTCGAGCTCGTCCACGGCCCCGGCTGCCCGGTCTGCGTGATCCCGATGGGCCGCGTCGACGACGGGATCGCGATCGCCCGCACCGAGGGCGTGATCCTCACCTGCTTCGGCGACATGATGCGGGTGCCCGGCTCGAAGGAGACCTTCATCGAGGCGAAGGCCGACGGGGCCGACATCCGCATGGTCTACTCGCCGCTCGACGCCCTGCGGATCGCGAAGTAGAACCCCGACCGCACGGTCGTCTTCTTCGCGATCGGCTTCGAGACCACCGCGCCGTCGACCGCGCTGACCCTGAAGCGGGCGAAGGTCGAGGGCGTCGACAACTTCCTCTGCATCTGCAACCACGTGACGATCGTGCCGCCGCTGCGGGCGCTGCTCGAGTCGCCCGACCTGCGGCTCGACGGGTTCATCGGCCCGGGCCACGTCTCGACCGTCGTCGGCGTCCGCCCGTTCGAGTTCATCCCCGCCGACTACGGCAAGCCGCTGGTCACCGCCGGCTTCGAGCCGCTCGACATCCTGCAGTCGATCCGGATGATCCTCGAGCAGCTCCGCGACGGGCGCGCCGAGGTCGAGAACCAGTACAGCCGGGTCGTTCCCTACGAGGGCAACCAGGCGGCGCTGGAGGTGATGAGCGAGGTCTTCGAGCTGCGACCGCACTTCGAGTGGCGCGGCCTCGGCTTCATCTCCCAGAGCGCGCTGAAGCTCTCCGATGCCTACGCCGACTTCGACGCCGAGCTTCGCTACGAGATCCCCGGCGTGCGGGTCGCCGACCCGAAGGCCTGCCAGTGCGGCGAGGTGCTCAAGGGAGTGATCAAGCCCTGGGAGTGCAAGGTCTTCGGCACCGCCTGCACGCCCGAGCACGCGATCGGCACCTGCATGGTCTCGCCGGAGGGCGCCTGCGCCGCCTACTACAACTACGGCCGCTACGCGCACAGCGCCTCCGCACCGACCGGTGGAGGCCGGGGTCTGACCCCCGACACGAAGCCCCGGCCGGCGGGCCGCGAGCAGAGGATCCTCGAGATCATCGAGAAGACGCGGTCGAAGCGGCCGAAGTTCAAGGCCGACCGGGTGACGATGGCCCACGGCGCCGGCGGCAAGGCGACCCAGACGATGATCGAGGGCCTGTTCGTGCCCGCGTTCGGCTCCGAGCAGCTCGAGGAGCTCGGCGACAGCGGCGTGTTCGAGGTCGAGGGCATCCGCCTGGCGACGACCACCGACACCTTCGTCGTCAAGCCGCTCCGCTTCCCCGGGGGCTCGATCGGCGAGCTCGCGGTCAACGGGACCGTCAACGACCTCGCGATGGCCGGGGCCAAGCCGCTGGCGATCACGCTCGGCGCTGGTCCTCGAGGAGGGCCTCGAGGCGGAGGTCCTTCGCGCCGAGGTCGAGGCGATCGCCGCGGCCGCCGCGGCCGCCGGCGTCGAGGTCGTCAGCCGGCGACACCAAGGTGGTCGAGCGCGGCCACGCCGACGGGATGTACGTCAACACGAGCGGGATCGGCCGGGTCGATCCGCGCGCACGGCTCTCGACCCGCGTCGTTCGAGCCCGGCGACCAGGTGCTCGTCTCCGGGACGATCGGCGAGCACGGCACCGCGATCATGCTCGCCCGCGACGAGTTCGAGCTCGACGCCGACATCGTCTCCGACACGCAGCCGCTCTGGCCGCTCGCCGACGCCCTGCTCGAGTCCGCCGGCGCAGTCGCTGCGCTGCATGCGCGACGCGACCCGCGGCGGCGTCGCCACCGTCCTCAACGAGCTCGCCCGCGCCTCCGCCGTCGGGATCGTCGCCCGCGAGGCCGACGTGCCCGGTGCGCCCGGACGTCGCCGGCGCCTGCGAGATGCTCGGGATCGACCCGATGTACGTCGCCAACGAGGGCGTGCTGGTCGCCTTCGTCGCTCCCGAGGCGGCCGACGCCGCGCTCGAGGCGCTGCGTGCGGTCCCCGGCTCCGAGGCGGCCGCCGAGATCGGCGAGGTCACGACGGAGCCGCCCGGGATGGTGCTGGTCGAGACGGCCTTCGGCGGCAAGCGCGTGATGGACCTGCTCGCCGGCGACCCGCTGCCGAGGATCTGCTGAGACACGAGGAGAGTTGCCGATGGCACTCAACGGAGTTCATCCCCAATCAGGCCGCCACCGAGGCGGTCGAAGCTCATGTGATCTGGATGACCACCGGGCTCTCCTGCGACGGCGACTCCGTCGCGATGACCTCGGCGGTCAACCCGAGCCTCGAGGACATCATCACCCAGGCGATCCCGGGGATGCCGAAGGTGATCGTCCACAACCCGGTGCTCGCCTACGAGAACGGCGACGAGTTCATCGAGTGGTGGTGGCACGCCGAGCGCGGCGAGCTCGACCCGTTCGTGCTCGTGGTCGAGGGCTCGATCCCGAACGAGAAGCTCTCCGGCGAGGGCCACTGGGCGGCGATCGGCGACGACCCCGAGACCGGCCAGCCGATCACGACGAGCGAGTGGCTCGACCGGCTCGCGCCGAAGGCGGCCGCGGTGGTCGCGATCGGCACCTGCGCGACCTACGGCGGGATCCCGGCGATGAAGAACAACCCGACCGGTGCGATGGGCGTCGCCGACCACCTCGGCTGGAACTGGAAGTCGAGCGCCGGCCTGCCGGTGGTCAACATCCCCGGCTGCCCGGCGCAGCCGGACAACATGACCGAGGTGCTGCTCTACCTCGCCCTGCACCTCGCCGGCCGCGCGCCGGTGCCCGACCTCGACGAGCCGCTGCGCCCGCGCTGGCTGTTCGGCCGGACCGTCCGCGAGGGCTGCAACCGCGCCGGGCTTCGCCGAGCAGGGCCAGTTCGCGACCGAGTACGGCGACGACCCGCGCTGCCTGGTCAAGCTCGGCTGCAAGGGCCCGGTGGTCAAGTGCAACGTGCCGGTCCGCGGCTGGGTCGACGGCTACGGCGGCTGCCCGAACGTCGGCGGCATCTGCATGGCCTGCACGATGCCGGGCTTCCCCGACAAGTACATGCCGTTCATGGACGAGGACACGGCCGGCGGGCTGGCGGCGACGCTCGAGCAGGGTTCACGCTCGGGCCGATGGTCCGGTACTTCCGCCACCGCAACATCAAGAACAAGTACGACGTCGAGCCCGAGTGGCGCAAGCCGACCTCGACCCTGACGTCCGGTTACAAGTCGCGCAACTACTCGTGAGCTGACGCTCGTCGGACGACCGGTACACGAACCAAGAGGAGAGACAGAGATGGCAACAGTAGAGACACCGCGCGGCGACTCCAAGGTGATGGTCAAGGAGATGTCGTGGGATCCGATCACCCGGATCGTCGGCAGCCTCGGCATCCACACGGAGATCGACTTCGCCAACCAGAAGGTCATCAAGTGCTACTCGACCTCGATGATCTTCCGGGGATTCGACATCTTCATGAAGGGCATCGATCCGCGCGACGCGCACTTCATCACCAGCCGGATCTGCGGCATCTGCGGTGACAACCACTGCACCGTGCTCGTGCCTGAACCAGAACATGGCCTACGGCGTCAAGCCGCCGCCGCTCGGCGACCTCGCCTTCAACCTCGCCGAGTCCGCCGACTACATGTTCGACCACGCGATCTTCAACGACTGCATGTGCAACGTCGACTTCTGCGAGCAGATGGTCAAGGAGACCAACCCGTCGCTGCTGGCGAAGGCCGAGCAGGACCTGGCCCCGGACTCCGACATCCACGGCTACAAGACGATCGCCGACATCATGCGCTCGCTGAACCCGTTCACCGGCGACTTCTACCTGGAGACGCTGCAGGTGGCGCGCTACACGCGCGAGATGTACTGCCTGTTCGGCGGTCGGCACACGCACCCGTCGACGATCATGCCGGGCGGCTGCAGCGCGCACATCACCCACCAGACGCTGACCGACTACTACGTGCGGCTGATGCGCTACTTCGAGTACGTGAAGCGCACGCGTGCCGATGCACGACGACCTCTACGACTTCTTCCTCAGGGAGTTGCCGGGGTACGACATGGTCGGCTACCGCGACACGAACCTGGTCAACTGGGGCGCCTTCGACGACCCCGACTACGTCGACTACAACTACGAGAACATGAACGAGTGGGGCGACGAGCGCTACATCACGCCGGGCGTCGTCTTCGACGGCGAGCTGATCACGACCGACCTGGTCGAGATCAACCTGGTGATCCGGATCCTGCTCGGCTCCTCGTACTTCGACGACTGGACCGAGACCGAGCCGCCGTTCGTCACCAAGGACCCGCTCGGCAACCCGGTCGACCCGCGCCACCCGTGGAACAAGGTGACGCTGCCGAAGCCGCAGAAGCGCGACTTCGCCGACAAGTACAGCTGGGTCGTCTCGCCGCGGATGTACGACAAGCGCAACGACAGCTACGTCGCCTGCGACACCGGCGGCGGCCCGTTCGCCCGCCAGTGGTGCACGGCGAAGGCCGGCCTGGTCGACTTCGGCTACGCGAAGGCGACCGGCAGCTCGATCCAGATGGTGCTGCCGAAGACGGCCAACTCCGCCGAGATGGAGCTCGAGTGGAAGATCCCGGAGAAGTCGAACGCGATCGAGCGCGACCGCGCCCGGACCTACCACCAGGCCTACTCGGCGCTGATCGGCCTGCACTGCCTCGAGCGCGCGTTCGTCGAGGTGCGCGCCGGCCGGACCAAGTCCTGGAACGACTTCAAGGTTCCGGACGAGGCGGTCAGCGTCGGCTTCCACGAGGCGGCCCGCGGGGTGCTCTCGCACCACATGGTGATCGAGGGCGGCAAGATCGCCAACTACCAGCCCTACCCGCCGACGCCGTGGAACGCCAGCGTGCGCGACGTCTACGGAACTCCCGGCCCCTACGAGGACGCGGTGCAGAACACGCCGATCTTCGAGGAGAACGGCCCGGAGAACTTCAAGGGCGTCGACATCATGCGGGCGGTGCGGAGCTTCGATCCGTGCCTGCCGTGCGGCGTGCACATGTACACCGGCGGCGGCAAGGTGCGCAAGGTCATGCACACCCCGACGGGGCTCTGTCTGAGCGCCGGGCTCGCGCGAGCAACCATCGCTCCGAGGTCGACGTCCCGGAGGAGCTGGTCGAGCGGTTCGAGCACCTGATCGGCGAGCTCGAGCGGATCGGCGACCCGGTCGCGCGCGGCGCGCGCCGAGGAGCTGATCGGCGCCGTCATCGAGCTCTACGGCGAGGGGCTCGGCGGATCCTCGCCGTGGTCGACGAGGCCGGGCCGGCGGCCGGCGAGCTGCGTGAGCGGCTCGCCGACGACGGCGTCGTCGCCAGCCTGCTGCTGATCCACGACCTCTACCCGGTCGGCCTCGAGGAGCGGGTCGATCGAGGCGCTCGACAGCGTCCGGCCCTACATGGAGTCGCACGGCGGCAACGTCGAGCTGCTCGGGCTCGAGGACGGCGATCGCGCGGATCCGGCTCGAGGGCAGCTGCGAGGGCTGCCCGGCGTCGGCGGCGACGCTCGAGCTGGCGATCAAGCAGGCGCTCGACGAGGCGCGCGCCCGATCTCGAGGGGCTCGACGTCGAGGGCGCCCTCGAGGCCGGCCGAGCTCGCCGGTCGGCCCGAACGCGCTCGAGCTGCCGGTGGTCCAGGTTGCGCCCGGCATCGCGCCGAGGCGCCGCCGGCCTGGTTCGACGTCGACGGCCTGGTCGACCTCGATCGACGAGGGCGAGCTGAGCCGTCGCCGAGGTCGACGGCAGTCGCCTGATCGTCGCCAACGTCGAGGGCAGCGCTGCTCGCCTACCGCGACGCCTGCGCCGACTGCGACGCGAGCCTCGCCGGGGCGACGCTCGCCGAGGGCGCGCTCACCTGCCCGCACTGCGGCGCGCCGCTACTACCTGCCGCGCGCCGGTCGCTCGCTCGACGACGACCGGCTGCAGCTCGACCCGGTGCCGCTGCTCGCCGGAGCCGACGGCGCGCGGGTCGCGCTGGCTGAGCGAGGGACCGGCGTGAGGCGAGGCGGTCGATCGCAGCTCGCGACCGCGTCGCCAGGCCGGAGCTGGTCGCCGGCCTCGCGCCGGCTGAAGCGCGGCCCCTCGAACGGCGCGTCCGGCGCCCTCGAACGGCAACGGCGGCGCCGGCGCCGCGGACGCCCGAGGAGCACTGCGACCTCTGCGGCGCGGGGCTGCCCGCCGACCATCGCCACCTGCTCCACCTCAACGAGCGGCGGATCCTCTGCGCCTGCGAGACCTGCTGGTCGCTGCGCTCCGGCGACGCCGAGCTGCCGCCCGGCCGGGATACGGACCGCCTGCGCTCGACGACTTCGAGCTGCCCGACGAGATCTGGGCCGCTTCGGGATCCCGATCGGGCTCGCCTTCTTCATCGACTCGAGCGGCACCGGCCAGGTGGTCGCGTTCTACCCGAGCCCGGCCGGGGCGACCGAGTCGGAGCTCGACCTCGACGCCTGGGACCGGCTCCGCGAGGTCAACCCGATCCTCGGCGGGCTCGAGCCCGACGGCGAGGCGCTGATCGTCAACCGGATGGCCGACCCGCCCGTGTACGCGATCGCGCCGATCGACGAGTGCTACCGGCTGGTCGGGATGATCAAGGTCGCCTGGGAGGGGATCTCCGGCGGTGAGGCGGTCGAGGACGCGATCGCCCGCTTCTTCGAGGAGCTCAGGGAGCGGGCCGCGTGAGCACCGACGTCCCGCTCGTCACCGGCGAGGGCGAGGCTCCCGAGCCGCCGCCGTTCGCGGGCGCGCCGGACCCCGCCTTCGAGGTGATCGCGGCGAAGGCGGTGGACCGCGCCGCCGCTCCGACGCTGCAGCTTCCGGCTGCGGATCACCGACGAGTCCGGGCTCGCGATCTACACGATCGCGCTCTCGCTCGATGATCACGGTCGAGCCGGCGAAGCGCTCCTACGACGACGAGGCGCGCGAGCGGCTCGTCGAGCTCTTCGGCGAGCCCGGAGCGCTGGGCGACGACGACGGCGAGCTTCCGCTGGGCCCAGGTCGACGCGCTGGTCGCCGGCGTTCACCGGCGCGACCGAGTTCAGATCCTGACGATCGCCTGCACGTACGACCACGAGATCGCCGCGACGAAGTACTTCGACGGCCTCAGCGACGGGATCGCCCCGCTTCGCGTGCACTTCAACGGCACCGTCTACTACGAGGCCGACGACGGGCGTCTGCAGATGGTCCGAGCTGCCCTGGGACCGCTCCGTCGCGCTTCGAGCTGCCGGTCGAGATCTGGCGCGAGATGATCGACGCCCACTACCCGTACCGCGGCTGGGTCCCGGCCGACAAGCAGACGATCGCGCGGCTCGGCCGGCTCAAGGCCGACCGGCGGCCTGCCGACCTTCGACGCGGCGTCTGTCGGCGCTGCTCGACGAGGCCGAGCCCGGCGAGGGCCGTGAACAGGGAGCTCGAAGAGCTCGTCGACTCGCTGCTCTACGAGGGCTACGCGCTCTATCCCTACACGCCCGGCGCGACCAAGAACGCGACGCCGACGCCGTTCGGGATCGTCTACCCGCCGGCCTACGCGGAGCGCCAGCCGGCGCACCTTCGATCATCTGCAGCGTCGGAGTGCGTCGCTCGAGGTCGCCGACGAGAGCGCGAGCTCGAGGGCGCCTCGATCCGGTTCCTGCACGCCGCCGGCACAGCGCCACAAGGCGAGTCGAGCGCCGGGTCGACGCTGGCGCCGATCGGCGCTCGCCGAGCTCGCCGCCGCCGACGGCGTCGGCGCCGAGTTCAGCTTCGCCGGCGCTCACCCGGTGAGCGGCCGCGTGCGGCTGCGGGCCGAGCCGCTCGGGCCGAGGGACTGTTCCGGATCCGCGCCTGCGTTCACAACACCACCGGCTCGACGAGGAGGAGGCGGCCGCGATGGAGCGCGCCGAGGCGCTGCGTCGCCAGCTGCTCTCGACCCACGCGTGCTCGAGACCGCTCCGCCGGCAGCTTCGTCTCGCCGCTCGAGCACGAGGGCGAGGTCGGGGCGGCGGTCGCTGGCTGCGCGAGCGTCAACACCTGCCCGGTGCTCGCCTCGCCGGCGACGACGACGCCATGCTCGGCGCCGCGATCGTGCTTCCCGACCACCCGCGGATCGCGCCCCGAGAGCCTCGGCAACCTCTTCGACAACACCGAGATCGAGGAGGCGCTGGTCCTCCACGTGCAGGCGCTCTCGCGACGCCGAGCGCGAGCGAGATCGCCGAGCAGGACCCGGCCGTCCGCGAGATGATCGAGCGGGCCGAGGGGACGACGCCCGAGGAGCTGCTCTGCGCTGCACGGCCTGCTGAAGCCGGTGGAGCCGGCGGACCCGGCGAGGTGCCGCCGCTCTCGCCCGGCGCCGGCGTGGTCCCGGAGTGGTCCGAGCCCGGCTCCGAGGCGAGCCGACCCCGGATTCGCCGATGCCGCCCGACCCGGGGCCGCGCGCGAGCCCGCCACCCCAACCCCGGCGAGGACGTGATCGAGGTCGACGGCAAGCGCTTTCGCAAGGGCGGCAAGGTCGTCCTGCGCCCGGACGGAGGGCGCGACGTCTACGACAAGATGCTGGACGGTCGCATCGCGACGATCGAGCGGATCTACTTCGACTACGACGGACGGTGTGCACATCGGGGTCACGATCGACGACGACCCGTGCCCGAGAGCTCTTCCGCGAGACCGGCCGGTTACCTGTTCTTCAAGGGCCGCGAGCTCGAGACGCTCGAGGCGGAGGAGGCTGGAGAGCCGCCGATGAGCGCCGAGCCGAGTCGCGCCAAGCGCCACGTCCTCGTCGCCGGGATCGGCAACGCCTGGATGGCCGACGACGGCTTCGGCGGCAAGGTCGCCAAGGTCCTCGGCGAGCGCGAGCTGCCCGAGGGCGTCGCGGTCTTCGACTTCGGCACCGGCGGCCTCGACCTCGCCTACGAGGTGATGCGCGGCTACGACGCGCTCGTGCTCGTCGACGTCAGCCGCCAGGGAGGCGAGCCGGGGACGCTCGTACGTGATCGACCCCGACCCGGAGGAGATCGAGCCGATCGAGGACGGCGAGGTGATCAGCCCGCACGGGATGGACCCGAAGACCGTGCTGCGCTTCGTCAAGACGGTCGGCGGCTGGCCCGGCAAGGTCGTCGTCGTCGCCTGCGAGCCCTCGGCGGGGTCGAGGAGATGGGCCTGGAGCTCTCAGAGGTCGTCGCCGGAGCGGTGGAGCGCGCCGCCGGCCTGGTGATCGAGACCGTCGCCGAGCTGCTCACCGACGAGGCCTACGCCGACGACGCGGCGGCCGCCGGGTAGCGGGGGCCGGGCGTGCATGAGCTCTCGGTCTCGACGGCGATCGTCGACACCGCGCTCCGGCACGCCGACGGCCGCAAGGTCACCGCGGTCACGGTGCGCCTCGGCAGCCTGCGCCAGGTCGTTCCCGACTCGCTCTCCTTCTACTTCGAGATCGTCGGGCGCGACACGCGTCTGCGACGGGGCGAGGCTCGAGCTCGAGCACGTCGCGGCGCTGATGTGCTGTCAGGCCTGCGGCCAGGAGTGGGACCCGGCGCCCTCACCGCTGGCCGGCCACGAGCAGGACCCGATGCCCGCCGGCGAGCCCGTGTTGCCGCTGTTCCGCTGCCCGGCCTGCGAGGCGGCCGGGGCCCAGGTCGTCCGCGGGGACGAGCTCGAGGTCGAGTCGATCGAAGTTGCAGACAACCCCGAGAGGGAGGAGCAGGAATGCATCGCACCAAGGTCAAGGTCGCCGAGGACGCGCTCGACGCGAACAAGACGATCGCGCACGCGAACCGCGACGACTTCGACCGCGCCAAGGTCGCGGTCGTCAACCTGATGAGCGCCCCCGGGGCGGGCAAGACCACGCTGCTCGAGCGCGCGCTCGCCGATCTCGGCGCGATCCGCCCCGGCGTGCTCGAGGGAGACGTGCAGGGCTCGATGGACGCCGACCGGATCGCCGCACCTGCACATCCCGGTGATCCAGCTCAACACCGACCCGGGCTTCGGCGGCGAGTGCCACCTCGACGCCAACATGGTCCGCTCGGCGCCTGCCCTCGGTGCCGCTCGAGGAGATCGACCTGCTGGTTGTCGAGAACGTCGGCAACCTCGTCTGCCCGGCCGAGTTCCGGATCGGCGAGGACGCCAGGGTGATGATCTGCTCGGTCACCGAGGGCGAGGACAAGCCGCTCAAGTACCCGCTGATGTTCCGCACCTGCGAGCTCGTGATCGTCAACAAGATCGACCTGCTCGACCACATCGACTTCGACGTCGAGCGGCTGCTGGCGCAACATCGACACCGTCAACCCGGGGGTCGCGACGATGCATGACCAGCGCCCGGACCGGCGAGGGCGTCGACGCGCTGCGCGAGTGGCTGATCGGCGTCGCCTCGCGGGCCCCGGCCGCGGTTTAGCTAGCTTGGGCAGATGACCCCGCTCGGCACCGCGAGCGAGCCGACACCAAGATCGACGAGCTGCTGCGCCGGCGCGACGCGGCCAACCACGATTTCTTCGCCGCGCACTCGCGCCGCCTGGCCGAGTGCTGTCACCGAATGGCCGAGCGGTTCGCGCCCGGCGGCCAGCTGGTCGCGCTCGGGCGGCTCGCCGGCGGCGCGCTCGGACGCCCGCCACGTCTCGGTCGAGTTCGTCCATCCCGGTGATCGTCGGCAAGCGGGCGCTTCCGGCGATCGCGCTGACCGCGGAGGGCGGAGACCTGCTGCGTCAGGGCGAGGCGGTGATCGAGGCGAACGACATCGTGATCGGCTTCGGCCTCGACGAGGAGGGCGGTGAGCGGGTCGCCGCCGCGCTCGGGCTCGCCCGCGAGCTCGGCGCGATGACGATCGGCTTCGCGGGCGCGGGCGCGCGAGTGGCGCTTCGAGCCGGAGGCGGAGGACCCGTTCGTCCGCCAGGAGCTGATCGAGACCCTCTACCACGTGCTCTGGGAGCTGGTCCACGTCTTCTTCGACCACCGCGGCCTGCTCGAGGGCCGCGACGCGAGAACGGTCCACGACGCGGGGGCGTCGAGCTTCCTCTATCCGTTTCTCGGGGAGAGCGAGGACGACCTCGAGGCGGTGCTCGCCGACGTGCGCTGCGTCGGTGGAGATGAAGTCCAAGGAGATCGGCGAGCTCCGCAGGCAGACGCTCGGCGACAACCGCGACGTCCTGCTCGCCGCCGCCGCCGACCTGCGCCGGCGCTTCGACGCCGGGGGCAAGCTGCTCGCGCTCGGCAACGGCGGCTCGGCGACCGACGCGATGGACCTGGTGGCCGACCTGCGCCACTCGCCGGGCCTGCCCTGGCGCCGGTCGATCGACCTGACCGAGGACACCCCGATCATCACCGCGGTCGCCAACGACATCGGGGTCGAGGAGATCTTCCAGCGCCAGGTGATCGCCTACGGGCGCGAGGGCGATGCCGCTCGTCGCGCTCTCGACCAGCGGCAACTCCGAGAACCTGATCGTCGCGCTCGCCGAGGCGCGCGCGCGCGGCCTGGCGACGATCGCGATGGTCGGCTACGACGGCGGCCGGATCGCGGCCGAGCGGCTCGCCGACCACGTCATCGTCACCCGCTCGCAGAACATCCCGCGAATCCAGGAGGCGCAGGCGAGCGCCTACCACGCCCTGCGCGAGCTGATCGAGCTGGCGCCGGCGGGCGGCGCGGGGTGATGGCGAGCCCGGCCTCCAGCGCGAGGCGGGTGCGGGTCCGGGTCGAGGGCATCGTCCAGGGGGTCGGCTTTCGCCCGCACGTCTACCGGCTCGCCGAGCGAGCTCGGGCTCGCCGGCTACGTGCTCAACGACGAGCGCGGCGTGGTGCTCGGAGGTCGAGGGCGACCCGGGATCGCTCGAGCGTTTCGTGCGAGCGGCTGCGGGCCGAGGCGCCGCCGCTCGCGGCGATCGACACGCTCGAGGCCGAGGCGGTCGAGCCGAGCGGCGAGCGCGAGTTCCGGATCGTCGCCTCGCGGAGCGCCGGCGCCGCCGACGCGCTCGTCTCTCCCGACACCGCGACCTGCGCCGAGTGCCTCGCCGAGGTGCTCGACCCGGCCGATCGCCGCTACCGCTATCCGTTCACGAACTGCACCAACTGCGGCCCCGGCTTCACGATCGTGCGCGGGGTCCCCTACGACCGCCCGCTGACGACGATGGCCGGGTTCGAGATGTGCGCCGAGTGCCGGCGCGAGTACGAGGACCCGCGCGACCGCCGCTTCCATGCCCAGCCGAACGCCTGCCCCGAGTGTGGCCCGCGGGCGCGGCTGATCGGCGCCGAGGGCGAGGCGATCGAGTTGGCGGGCGCCGACGCGATCGAGCTTGCGGCGCGGCTGCTGGCCGAGGGCAGGGTCGTCGCGGTCAAGGGGATCGGCGGCTACCACCTCGCCTGCCGGGCCGACGACGTGGCGCGGTGGCGCGGCTGCGCGAGCGCAAGCATCGCGACGACAAGCCGCTCGCGCTGCTCGTGCGCGACCTCGAGGCTGCGCGGGAGCTGGTCGAGCTCGGCGCCGCCGAGTCGGAGCTGCTCGAGGGCCGCGAGCGCCCGATCGTGATCGCGCGGCGGCGGGAGGGGGCGCCGGTCGCCGAGGAGGTCGCCCCGCGCTCGGCCGACCTCGGGGTGATGCTGCCCTACTCGCCGCTGCACCACCTGCTCGCGGCCGATGCGGGGGTCCCGCTGGTGCTCACCTCGGGCAACCTCTCCGACGAGCCGATCGCCTACGCCGACGAGGACGCGCTCTCGCGGCTGCCCGGGATCGCCGACGCCTTCCTCGTCCACGATCGCCCGATCGACACCCGGACCGACGACTCGGTGGTCCGCGCGCTCTCGGCGGAGCTGCGAGGCGAGCCGCTGCTGATCCGGCGCTCGCGCGGCTACGTGCCGCGGAGCCTCGAGCTGCCGATCGAGGCGCCGGTGCCGATCGTCGCCTGCGGCGCCGAGCTCAAGAACACGTTCTGCCTCGCGAGGGGCGGCACGTGCGTGGGTCGGCCATCACATCGGCGACCTGAAGAACTACGAGACGCTCGAGTCCTTTCGCAGCGGCGTGTCCCACTTCGAGCGCCTGTTCGAGGTCGAGCCGCGGGTGGTCGGCCCACGACCTGCACCCGGACTACCTCTCGACCGTGTACGCGCTCGGGCGCGAGGACGCCGAGGAGCGGATCGCCGTGCAGCACCATCACGCGCACCTCGCCGCCTGCCTGGCCGAGCACGGCCGGACCGGGCCGGCGGTCGGAGCGATCTTCGACGGCGCCGGGCACGGCCCCGACGGCACCGTATGGGGCGGCGAGATCCTCGCCGGCGACCTGCTCGGCTTCGAGCGGGCCGGGCTCCTCTTCCCGGTTCGGCTGCCCGGCGGCGACGCCGCGACCCGCGAGCCCTGGCGGATGGCGTGCTCGTGGCTTTGCGCGAGCGGAGGCGAGGAGAGCCCGGCGATCCCCCCGGCGCTTCGCGGCGAGGTCGAGCCCGAGGCATGGGAGGCCGTCTGCCGGCTGATCGCCGGCGGGCTCAACTCGCCGCTGACGACCAGCGTCGGCAGGCTCTTCGACGCGGTCGCGGCGATCGCCGGCGTCCGCGCCCGGGTGAGCCACGAGGGGCAGGGCGCGAGCGAGCTCGAGGGCCTCACCGATCTCTCCGAGCGCGGCGCCTACCCGATGGGCCTGCTCGGTGGCGCGGGGGAGGGCGGCGCCGCGGCCGTCGGTCCCGCGGAGGGCGAGCCGGCGGCCACGCCGGCGATCATCGACGCTCGCGAGACGATCACGGCGCTGCTCGACGATCTCGCCGACGGAACGCCGGTCCCGAGGGCCGCGGCCCGCTTTCACAACGCGCTCGCCCGGGCGAGCGCCGAGGCCTGCGCGGGGGAGGCGCGGCGACGCGGCCTCGAGACCGTGGTGCTCTCCGGCGGCGTCTTTCAGAACCGCCTGCTGCTCGAGCGCACCGCGGCGCGGCTGCGCGAGCGCGGCCTCGAGGCTCTCGTCCCGCTCCGCCTGCCGCCCAACGACGGCGGCATCGCCTTCGGCCAGGCCGCCGTCGCCGCGGCGCGACTCCGCGCCCGCAGCTAGCGCCGGGCGGCGACTCCGCGCCCGCACCGGGCGCCACTCCGGGTCGAGATGGCACGAGTGGGTGCATGACACCCACAAGTGCCACCTCGGCCCCGGGTGCCACCTCGGCCCCGGGTGCCACCTCGGCCGGGGCTGCCACCTCGGCCCCGGGTGCGCCTCGGCGGGTCGCGCTCAGCCGACCCGCGAGCGGAGCCCGGCCCGGGCCTCGCCGCCCGGGCGCGGGCGCCGCTCGACCGCGGCGGGGTCGAATCCGGCCGGAAGCTCGAGGTCGTGGGCGGCGAGCAGCGCGTCGTCGGCGAGCAGCTCCTCGGTCGGGCCGTCGGCGACCACCCGGCCCGCGCTCAGGATCACCGCGCGCTCGCAGAGCTCGGTCGCCAGCGGAAGGTCGTGGGTCGTGATCAGCATCGTCCGCTCGATTCCCGCGAGCAGGTCGATCAGCTCGCGCCGGGCCCTCGGGTCGAGGTTCGCCGAGGGCTCGTCGAGCACGAGCAGGTGCGGGCGCATCGCCAGCACCGTGGCGATCGCGACCCGCCGGCGCTCGCCGGCCGAGAGCTGGTAGGGCGGCCGCCCGGCGACGTGGGTCATCCGCACCTCGGCCAGCGCCTCCGCCACCCGCGCCTCGACCTCGGCGCGCTCGAGACCGAGGTTGAGCGGGCCGAAGGCGACGTCCTCGCGGACCGTCGGCATGAACAGCTGGTCGTCGGGGTCCTGAAAGACCATGCCGACCCGCGAGCGCAGCTCGGCCAGCGCGCCGTCGGCGACCTCGAGGCCGGCGACCTCGAGGCTGCCCCCGCCCCGCAGCAGCCCGTTGAGCTGGAGGACGAAGGTGGTCTTGCCGGCACCGTTGGGCCCGAGCAGCGCGACCCGCTCGCCGTGGACGATCCGCAGGTCGATCCCGCGAAGGGCCGGCCGGCCGTTCGGGTAGCTGTAGCGGACGCCGCCGGCGTGGATCGCGCAGCTCATCCGCTCGCTCCGGCCAGCAGCCGCAGCGCCAGCAGCGCCGCCGGAAGGCTCGCGATCACGGCGACGTCGACCGCGCTCAGCGAGAGCGGCGCGAGGCGCGGCATCCGCCGCTGGTAGCCGCGGGCCAGCATCGCCAGATGGACCCGCTCGCCGCGGTGGTAGGAGCGCATGAAGAGCGCGCTCGCCACGCGTCCCAGGGCGGCCGCCTGAAGCGACGTTCGCGGCCGGTAGGCGCGCGCGGTGAGGGCGGCGCGCATCCGCCCGACCTCCTCGACGAGCACGTAGAGGTAGCGGTGCATGAGCGCCGCGATCAGCACCAGCAGCCTCGGCATCCGCATCGCCTCGAGCCCGGCGAGCAGCTCCGGGAAGGCGGTCGTCGCGCCGAGCAGGACGGCGGAGAGGACGCCGATCAGCGTCTTCGCGGCGACCTGGGCGAAGATCGCCAGGCCCTGCTCGTGGACGGTCAGCGGCCCGAGCCCCCAGCTCTCGCCGCCGTCGCGGACGAGCGGCAGGAAGATGCCGACGGCGAGCACCAGGGGCAGCACCCAGCGCGCCCGGCGCCATATCTGCTCCGCCGGTACCCGAGCGAGGGCGGCGAGCAGCGCCAGGGTCGCGAGGCAGCCGGCGTAGACGGGCCACAGCGCCAGCGGCGCGGAGACGGCGACGACGCTGATCGCCGCGAAGACGACGATCTTCGCCCGCGGGTCGAGCCTGTGCACGCGGCTTGCCGGGTCGCCGGCCACCCCGGTGAGCTCCAGCGCGCTGATGCCGATCGCGGTCAACCCGCCGCCGCCGCCCGCCTACGCGGTCGCGGCGCCACCCTCCCGGGCCACCCGGCGGCGCCGCCTCAGCGCCAGGGCCAGCCCGTATCCGATCGCGAACACGGCAAGCGTGCCGACGAACCCGGAGAGCCCGGTCGCGAGCCTCTCGTTGGCGACCCCGGGGAAGGCGTAGCCGGGGGCGGGGGCGCTCCTCTGAAGGGGGCTCGCATCCTCGCGGTCGCTGAACGCCTGCTCGGCGGCGACCGTCTCGAGGCCGTCGGGGCTCGAGGAGGCGAACGGGCTGATCGCGGACGCGAGGCCGACCGCGAGCGCGAGCGCGAGCGCGACCAGCAACCTGCCCGAGAGGCTCAACGCAGCTGCGCTCCCTCGATCGGGCCCGCGGACGGGACCGCGAGCACCTCCGGCTCGAACTCGGCGACGGCGATCAGATCGGGCCTGGTGGCGATCAGCGCGCTCACGGCGGCGACCGTGATCACCGCCTCGCCGACTCCGATCAGGGCGTACACCCCGAGCATCGCCGGGAGCACCGTGGCGAGCGGGACCGTCCCCGAGAGGGCGAGCTCGGCCGCCGCCGCTCCCGCGCCGAGCAGCGCCGCGACCCAGGCGACGACGCCGACGATCGCCAGGAAGGCGCCGCGCGAGGGACGAAGGACGCGCACGGCGAAGCCGATCGCGAGCCCGGCGAAGAGAGCGCCGAGGACGCCGATGTTGAGGGCGTTGGCGCCGAGCGCCGCGATCCCGCCGTCGGCGAAGGCGAGCGCCTGCACGCCGAGGACGACGCTGATCACCAGGCAGCCGAGCCAGGGGCCGAGAAGGACGGCGGCGAGGGTCGCGCCGAGGAAGTGGCCGCTGGTCCCGCCGGCGACCGGGAAGTTGATCATCTGGGCGGCGAAGATGAACGCGGCGAGGACGCCAAGCATCGGCACCCTCTCGTCGCTCAGCTCCCGCTCGGACACGCGCAGCGCGTAGGCGACGGCGACCAGGGCGAGCGCGCCGGCGCCGGCGGCGACGCCCGCGCTGAGGAAGCCGTCGGGGATGTGCATCGCGACGGGCGTGATCACCGGGCTCCTTCCTCGGCAGGACCCTGGCCCTCGCGCCGGCACTCGGGACAGAGCCCGACGATCGGGAAGTGGTCGAAGCCGGCCTCGAAGCCGAAGCTCTCGCGGACCGCCTCGCGCACCGGGCGGAGCTCCTCGGCGCTCGCCTCCCGCCGCGCCCCGCAGCGATCGCAGACGATGAAGCCGCTGAGCTGGGCGCCGGCGAGCGAGTAGAGGCCGGGGCCATGGCCGAGGTGGGCGTGGCGAACCAGGCCGATCGCCTCCAGCCGGTCGAGGTTGCGATAGACGGAGGCGACGTCGGAGCTTCCGATCCGCTCGGCGATCCTGTCGGCGCTGAGCGGGCTGTGAGCCTCGAAGAGGGCCTCGATCAGGAGCCGCCGGGCCGAGGTGACCCGCATTCCCCGCCCTCGAACCGCAGCCACCGCCTCGGCGACGTCGGAGACGGCCAACGGCGGGGAGGCGTGCGAGCTTGTCACGGTCAGAGGGTCACAATTGCAAGCGAGTCGCAGTAACCCTATGGGCGGATTAGCGGGGTGTCAAGCGAGCATGCTCTGCGGCGGAGGAAGGATCCAGAGCCGCTCCGCGTAGGCGACGACGGTCCCCGGATCGAGCTCGGATACGGCCGCGGCCTGGCGCCGCTCGAGCTCCTCGGCGAGCTCCCTCCAGCCATGGGCGATGGGGCGCACCCGCTGGGTGGGCCCGAACCCGGTCAGCTCGCCGAGGTACTCGGCGTGGGCGCGGGCCTGCGCGGGCCCCGCCTCGCCGAAGGGGATCCGTTGCTCGCCGACCCGGACCACGATCGCGAGCGCCCGCGCCGCGGCCTCCGCCTCGCCCGCGGCCGCCCTGCCCCCGTCGTCTCCGCTCGCGCCGGCGTCCTCGCCCACGGGCCTCAGCCCTCGCCGGCGACGGCGCTCTCGGCGGGGCGCGCGGCCGCCGGGAGGTCCGCCGGGCCCGATCCCGGCGCGGCCGGGACGTAGCTCATCGCTCGCTCGGCGATCGCCGTGATCGTCAGCGACGGGTTGACCCCGGGGTTCGCCGGCACCGCCGAGCCGTCGGTCACGATCAGGTTCTCGTAGCCGAAGACGCGGTTGCGTGCGATCGACGACGCCGTCCTCGGGGGTCCCGGCGATCACAGCGCCGCCGAGGATGTGGGCGGTCGTCGGGATGTTCAGGGCCGACTCGGTGAGGCCGCTCTGGGCCACGCCGTCGACCTGCTCGGCGAACCACCTCGCCGCCCGCTCGGCCGCCGGGATGAAGGTCGGGTTCGGCCGCTCGGGATCCTGCTCGGTCTGCAGGCGGACGCCGCGGCCGAACAGGCGCCGCTTCGGGCGCAGGCGCATCGCGGTGTCGAGCGACTGCATGACCAGCAGGATGATCGTCCGCCGCGACCAGCCGACCGGGAGGAGGAGCAGCCGGGCGGCCTTGAGCGGATGGCGGAGCATCGCCCCGATCCACTTGATCGGCCGGGTCAGCCGGGTGCCCTCGCCGGTCATGATCGTGAACAGCCGGCTCATCGCGTCGCCGCCGCGCCCGTAGCTGACGACCTCGATGTGGGTGTCGGGGTCCGGGTAGATGCTCGACGAGATCGCGACCGACTCGGTGAAGTCGCGGCCGTCGCGCGGCGAGGCGGTGACCGCCTGGATCGACTCGCTGTTCGTGCGCACCAGCGACCCCAGCCGGTCGGAGATCCGCGGCAGCGCGCCGCCGTGCTTGCAGTTGGCGAGCAGCTGGTTGGTGCCGAGCGCGCCGGCGGCGACGACGACTCCGCGCGCGGTGAGCGTGCGCCGCCGCTTGCGAAGCCAGGCGCCCGGGTGCTCGGTGGTCACCTCGTAGCCCTCCGATCCGTCGGCGGCCCCGAGCGGGCGGATCTCGCTGACCTGGCGCTCGGGGAGGATCTCGACCCCGAGTCGCTCGGCGAACCAGAGGTAGTTCTTGACCAGGGTGTTCTTGGCGCCGTAGCGGCAGCCGATCATGCAGGCCGCGCAGCGCACGCAGCCTGTGCGCTCCGGCCCCTCGCCGCCGAAGTAGGGGTCCTCCACCCGCTCGCCCGAGGCGGCCGAAGAAGATCCCGACCCTGGTCTGCTTGTAGGTGTCGCCGACGCCGATCTCCTCGCCGTAGGACTTGAGCAGCGCGTCGGCCGGGGTCATCCCCTCGTAATCGGCCACCCCGAGCATCCGCTCCGCGGTCTCGTAATGCGGTCCCAGCTCGCGCTCCCACTCGGCGAGCCCATCCCACTGCGGGTTGGTGAAGAACGCCGGCTGAGCCCGGTAGAGCGTGTTCGCGTAGCCGAGGCTGCCGCCGCCGACGCCGTTTCCCGAGGCGATGAAGACGTCCTTGAAGATGCTCAGGCGGAAGATCCCGCGCATGCCCAGCCTCGGCATCCAGAAGTAGCGGCGCATCTGCCAGGCGGACTCGGCGAAGTCCTCGTCGGCGAACCGGCGGCCGCACTCGAGGACCCCGACCCGGTAGCCCTTCTCGGCGAGCCGAAGCGCGGCGACGCTGCCACCGAAGCCGGAGCCGACGACGAGCCAGTCGAAGTCCTGGTCGGCCATCGGGCGAGCCTAGATGATCGCCTCCGCCGCCGACGCGCTTCCAGCGGCGCGAAGCGGCTCGCGGTTGGCTACGCTGCCGCGGCCGCGGTCGGGCTTGCGGCTGGCCAGATCACGATGAGGGAGACTCGAATGAAGCGCAGGACGGGCCGGCTGTCGATCGCGATCGGGACGCTGGCGGTCGCTCTTGCGCTGCCGGCGCTCGCGCTCGCCCACCTCGAGCGGCCCTCCTACTGGCCCGACCCCGCTCCCGACACCTCGGTCAGCCCGCCGGCCGGCGGCGAGGTCCCGAGCCCCCGATCGCTCTCCAGCGCCGCCACCGGCAAGGGCCCCGGCAAGGTCCGCGTCGTCTGCAGGGGCGCCGATGGCCGGCGCTCGCTCGACCTCCTGGCGAGGTCGGTCCGCCGGGCGCAGAAGCGCGGCTACGCGCTCCGCCCGAGCCTCGAGCGCAAGCGGCTCTCGAAGGCCAAGGGCCGCCGGTTGATGCGGATCAACGAGAAGCTCGGCGAGCGCTGTGGGTACCGCTCGATCCAGGCGGCGGTCAACGACTCCTCGAACAACGACCGCGTCGTCGTCATGCCGGGCACCTACAGGGAGCGCAAGTCGCGCCGGGCCCCGGTCAACGACCCGCGCTGCGCGGACCTGACCACGACCGACACGAGCGGTGCGAAGACGCCGAGCTACGCGTATCAGGTCACCTGTCCGAACGACCAGAACCTGATCTACGTCCAGGGCAGGGCGCTCGCCGGCGAGGCGCCGGAGCCACCGCTTCAGGACCGCCACGGGATTCCCGACGCCGGGGAATGCGTGCGCTGCAACCTGCAGATCGAGGGCTCCGGGGCGCGCCCCGAGGACGTGATCATGGACGGCGGCAAGAAGTACGACTCGCGCCGCGCCGACGCCCGGCCCGCCGCTTACGCCAAGCACGTGATCATGCGCGTCGATCGCGCCGACGGGTTCGTCGGGCGGAACTTCCTGATGCGCGGGTCGCTCGAGTTCGGCTTCTACACCGAGGAGACCGACGGCGTGCTGCTCGCGCGGACGAAGTTCTTCTGGGCGGCCGACTACGGCCACCTCAGCTTCACCACCGACCACAACGAGATCCGCGACTGCGAGGCGCTCGGCGCAGGCGACGCGGGCGTCTACCCCGGGGCCTCGCCGGAAACCGGCGCCCAGGCGACCTCGTTCTACCCGGACGCGCCGCGGATCAACACGGTGATCAAGCGCTGCGACCTGCACGGGAACGTGCTCGCCTACTCGGGGTCGATGGGCAACGCGGTCAGGCTGACCCGCAACGAGATCTACGGCAACACCGCCGGGATCTCGACCGACACGATCTCCGCCGCCGGGCACCCTGGCTTCCCGGCCGACAGCGTCGAGATCGACAACAACAACATCTACTCGAACAACCTCGACCTCTACGGCACCGAGACGCCGCCGATCGAACCGATCGTCGGGGTGCTGCCGAGCGGCGTGGGCGTCTTCTGGGCCGGCCACAACGACGGCAAGGTCCACGACAACTACATCTTCGACAACTGGCGCTACGGCACCCAGCTGCTCGCGATCCCCGACGCGGTCGTCGCCACGATCGACGACTTCGAGCCCGAGGGCGGCGTCGACCCGGGGATCTCCTGCCCGACCGCCCCCTACGTGACCACGTCGTGCAACAACCGCTACTACGACAACGTGATGGGGAGCGCTCCGCCCGGCTTCAAGGCCTCGCGCGCGGTCGCCGACTTCGGCAACGCGGTCGGCGGCGAGTCCGGCGTGCTTCCCAACGGGATCGACTTCTGGTGGGACGAGTTCCTCGGCAACACCGGCAACTGCTGGTACGACAACATCGGGCCCGACGGCACCGCGGCGAGCATCACCGGGCCCGGGCCCGGTATTCCCCCGGACGTGCTTCCGGGCGAGCCGCTCTGCGAGTCCTACGTCGGCATCGGGGACGCCGCCAAGGAGCTCAACCTGCTCAATTGCTTCTTCGCCAGGTCGGGAGGCCCGGAGGAGACCTGCGACTGGTTCGTGCTGCCCCCGCGTCCGGGAACCGCGAAGGCCCGCGCCTACGAGCGCGGGCAGGCCGAGCGCGCCGAGCGGCTCGCCGCAAGCTCGGACGCCCCCAGGGTCGAGCGCTACTTCGACGACCTCGCCGGTCGAATCGAGGCTGCCGGCCTGGCCGAGCCCGGCGAGCTTGACCGTTAGGGCGCCGGGCGCGCGGCCGGTGCGCGCCGTCGCGGCGGCGCTCGCGCTCGCGCTCCTCGCCGCGGCGGGCTGCGGCGGCGAGGGGGAGCAGGGCTCGGAGGCGGTCGCCGCGGTCGGCGACGTCAAGGTCGACTCGGTCGCCTCGCTCGCCCAGTGCCGCGACTGGAACGCGGGCAGCGAGGATGCGAAGGCGGCGACGATCGCCGACATCCGCGAGCAGATCAACCTCGAGGATGGCCCGGTGCGGACCCCCGCGCTCGATGACGAGCAGGCCCACGAGGTGTTCGAGAACGCCTGCGAGCCCGCCTACGCGCAGGGCTTTCGGCTCTACGTCCTGTACGCACGCGCGGCCGGCTTTGCCGCCCTCCTCGAGGAGTGAGCCATCTTTGCCGGGAAGGGCTTAACAACAACTCAACGAAGGATGCGCGCGAACGGCATCGTAGTGCGGTTCTCGGGGCCGGTTGGGCTTTGACAGGCTTCCAAGCGGGTTGGTAGGTTCGCCGTTCGCGGACTAACACCCGCGGCGGTTAGGGATTGCGGGAAGAGAGATTTGAGGAGATCGTCAGCTATCGGCCGGATCACGGCGCTCATCGCCCTGGCGATTGCGGTGGTGGCCGTCGTCGTCCTGCTCTCCGGCGACTCCGACGAGTACGAGGTCACGGCCGAGTTCGAGAACGCGTCGCCAGCTGGTCAAGGGCAACCAGGTCGTCGTCGGCGGCTCGTCGGTCGGCTCGGTGAAGGAGATCGAGCTCGGTGACAGCGGTCAGGCGCTGGTCACCTTCTCGGTCGAGGAGGACCTCGCGCCGCTTCGCCGCGGGACGACGGCGACGGTGCGCTCGCCCTCGCTCTCGCAGATCGCCGGGCGCCAGATCCAGCTCACCCTGCCGCCGGAGGCGACGCGCCGGCGAGGAGATCGACGACGGCGGCGAGATGACCAGCTCGGAGACGGTCTCCGAGGTCGACCTCGACCAGATCTTCAACACGCTCTCGCCGAAGACGATCCGCGACTTCAAGCACGTGATCCAGGGCTTCGAGCTCTCCTATGAGGGCGTCGCGCGGCAGGCCAACCGCGGCCTGCGCTACCTGAACCCCTTCCTTTCGCACCTCGCGGCGGGTCTTCGGCGAGCTCGCCGCCGACCGTCAGACCTTCGAGAACCTGATCGTCGACACCTCCGAGCTCTCCGGGGCGCTCGCGGCCCGGGCCCCCGACCTCTCGGCCCTGATCGGCAACCTCGACCGGATGATGAACGCGCTCGGCGATCGCAAGCGAGCAGCTCGCCGAGTCGATCTCACTGCTCCCCGACTTCATGCGAAACGCGAACACCACCTTCGTCAACCTGCGCGCCGCGCTCGACGACGTCGACCCCCTGGTCGATGCCTCCAAGCCCGCGGTCGAGCGCCTGCGCCCGTTCCTCGCCGAGCTGCGGGTCGCCGCCGACGACGCGGTGCCGACGGTCCGCGACCTCGACCGGATCATCTCCGACCCCGGCCCCGACAACGACCTGGTCGAGCTCACCAACAGCCCAGCCGGCGCTCGCCAAGGCGGCGGTCGGCTCGGGCTCGCCCGACTGCGGCCCCGGCCCCGAGACCCCGCCGACCTCGAGGTCGCCGCCGACGACGACTTCACCCAGGGCGCCTTCGGCGAGAGCCGTCTGCGCGCTTCGCAACGGCAACCCCCAGCTCTCCTACTTCCGCGCCTACACCCCGGAGCTGGTCGGCTGGTTCGACGACTTCAGCCACTCCGGCTACGTCGACGCGATCGGCGGGATCGGGCCGGATCGGAACCACCTTCAACACCTTCATCCTCTCGCTGCCGGGCAACCTGCCGAACGTCTTCGGCACCCCGCTGACCCCCGAGGAGACGCTCGCCTCGCTCGATCTCGGCAACAACCGCGCTGCCCGGGCGGCAACGAGCGCCCCGCCGAGAGACCTCGGCGACGACTCGGTCCCGTTCACCGACGGCGGCGCGCTCACCGACGGCAACCAGGCCAACGGCGAGTGCGAGCCCGAGCCAGGTGCAGCCCGGCCCATGAGAAGGCTCGCCCTGATCCTCTCCGTGTTCACGGCCGGCATCGCCGGGCTCGCCTCGAGCGCCGGTGCCGACGACGTCCACACCTACGAGATCGAGATGTTCAACGCCTTCGGGATCGTCGAGGGCTCCGACGTCCGCATCGCCGGCGTCGAACGCGGGCAGCGTCACCGATCTCGGCGATCAGCGCCGACAAGACGGCGATCGTCACGGTCGAGCTCACCGGCGAGCTCGGCACCCTCGGCCAGGACTCGGTCTGCTCGTCCGAGCCGCAGTCGCTGATCGCCGAGTACTTCATCACCTGCCAGCCGTCGGGTCCGCCGATCGAGGAGGACGACGACGCGGCCGACCCGAAGCCCGACATCCCGGCCGAGCAGGTCGAGCAGACGGTGCAGAACGACCTCGTCCAGAACACCCTGCGCGAGCCGTTCGCGGCCGCCTGCGGCTCCTGATCAACGAGTTCGGGACCGCGCTCGCCGGCAATCCGGAGCGTCTCAACGAGGCGATCCGTGCCGGTGCGCCGGCGCTGACGCGAGCTGCAGCAAGGTGACCGCGATCCTCGCCTCCCAGAACAAGATCATCCGCGACCTGAACGGCGAACTCGGACGTCGATGCATCAGCCAGCTCGCCGATCGCCGCGACGACGTCGTCCGCTTCGTCCAGGAGGCCCGCGACACCGCCGAGGCCTCCGCGGCCCGCCGCGAGTGAGCTCAGCCGCGACTTCGAGCTCCTCGACGACTTCCTCGCCGAGCTCGCGCCCGACGCTCGCCGCGCTCGACACGGCGGCGAGCGAGCAGACGACCGCTGCTCAGCGACCTGCGCGCCGCCGCCCCCGGCCTGAACACGCTCGCCCAGAACCTGCCGGCGTTCAACGTCGCCAGCGAGGCCTCCCTCGAGAGCGCTCGGCGACGCCTCGAAGGTCGGCGAGACGGCGCTTCGCCGTGGCCGCGACGAGATCAAGCAGCTCGCCGAGTCGGGCAAGAAGGCGCCGTTCACGGCCGAGATCCTCGCCGACCTCCTCCGCGACTCGACGACCCCGGCGCGCCGTCGAGATCGACGACCGCGTGGTCGCCGACACCGGCCGTGACAACCCCGCCGGCGGCCAGCGCGACACGAGGGGCTACACCGGCCTCGAGGGCCTGCTCAACTACGTCTACTACCAGACCGGCGCGCTCAACCAGTACGACCAGGTCGGCCACCTCCTCCACTTCACGCCTCTACGGGGTCAACACCGGTCCCTGCGGCCACTTCTCGAGCGGGCACGACCACGACACCGGCGAGCCCGGCGTCCCCGCCGCGGACGGCGGGCACACGACCGAGCTCCTCAAGGCGGCGCGTTGCGTCGGCTGGCTCGGCCCGAACCAGCCCGGGATCAGCGAGGACATCAACCTGCCTCGCTACGACCCGTCCGTGTGCCCGAACGGGACCAGCCCCGAGCGCGCCGCGCGAGGAGCTCTGCGACCCGAACGATCCGAAGCGCCAGCGCGCCCGCTCGGGGAGCTCCTCCGCGAACGAGGGCCGCGGCGGCAACGCGGGCGGCGGCGGAGGCGGCGGCTCCCAGCCGGCGCAGCCGACGGCCCGGTGCCCGACGACCTGCTCGACGAGATCCTCGACCTGCCCCCGTCGGCCCTCGACCAGCTGCCCGAGGACCTTCAGGACGAGCTCCGTGACCTCGGCAGCGGCCTGCCGGGCGGACTCGGTGGCGGCCCCAAGGGCGGCGGCAAGGCCCCAGGCGCCGGCGGCAACGCGGGTGGCGGCGCGGGAACCGGCGCTGCCGCCGAGCAACTCCTCGACTTCCTCTTCGCCAACTGAGATGACGACCGATCAGACGACAGCCATGACCGCGCGGGTGAGCCGATGAGGGGCCGCAGCTCGATCGCCGCCTCGCCGACGATGGTCGGCGCGGTCACGACCCTGATCGTGATCGTCGCGGTCTTCCTCGCCTACAACGCGAACAGCGGGCTGCCCGTTCGTGCCCGTCTACCGGGTCTCGGTCGAGATCCCCGACGCCGCGCGCATGACCAACAACAACGAGATGCGGATCGGTGGCCACCGGGTCGGCGTGGTCGAGTCGATCGACGCGGTCCAGACCGACGAGGAGCTGACCACCTTCGACCCCGACGACGAGAAGGCCGGCCGCGGAGCCCAGGGCGGCGTCGTCGCCCGGCTCAACCTCAAGCTCGACAAGTCGGTCGGGCCGCTGCCCAAGGACTCGATCTTCCGGGTCCGCTACCGCTCCTCGTTCGGCCTCAAGTACCTCGAGATCATCCGCGGCGAGGGCGAGGGCGCGCCGGAGGGCTTCACCTTCAACGGGCTCGACGACGCGCCCAGGCGAGCAGCGACACCGACCGCGCCACCGTCTGCTACCTGCCCGGCGACCCGCAGTTCGCCGGCAACACGGCGGCTCAGAACGGCTGCTTCCAGCCGCAGACCGAGTTCGACGACATCGCCAACACCTTCGACAGCCAAGACGCGCGAGAACGGGCGCAAGAACCTGGTCGGCTTCGGCAACGCCTTCGCCGGCCGCGGCACCTCGCTGAACGACGCGATCTCGACACCTCGAGCCCCTGTTCGCCGGCCTGCGAGCCGGTGACCAAGGTGCTGATCGCCCCCGACACCCGCTTCCGGCGGTTCTTCCCCGAGCTCGCCGACGGCGCGAGATCGTCGCCCCGGTCGCCGTGCAGCAGGCCGACCTCTTCACCAAGGGCGCGATCACCTTCGCGGCGATCTCCTCGGACCCGCAGGCGCTCCAGGAGACGATCGCGGAGGGCGTGCCCACGCTCGAGACCGGCGATCGAGCTGCTGCCGCGCCAGCGCCCTTCCTGCGCGACCTGTCGACGGTCAGCCGCGAGCTCCGCCCCGGCGTCCGCGACCTGCGCGCGACGCTGCCGGTGCTCAACGAGGCGATCGAGGTCGGCACCCCGGTGCTCGCCCGCTCGCCGGCGACCAACAAGCGGCTCGAGCGGCGTCATGCGCGCGCTCAACCAGGTCGTCGAGCAGCCCTCGACCCGGGTCACCCTGCAGCGCCTCGAGCAGACCTTCGACTCGGCGAAGCCACTCGCCAAGTGGGTCGTCCCGGCGCAGACGGTCTGCAACTACTGGAACTACTGGTTCACCTACCTGCCGAACGCGCTCTCCGACCGCGACCAGGTCGGGTACACCTTCCGCCAGAGCCTCACCGAGTTCCCGCCCTCGGCAGAGGTGGAGACGCCCATCTCCGGCTACTCCGGGATCCAGGCGAACGGCAGACGCCGGCACCGCTCGGCAGCAAGTTCGAGCCCTACGCGCTGCCGATCATCAACGCCCACCCCTACCAGCCGACCGGGCAGAAGGACGCCGACTGCCAGGGCGGCCAGTCGGGGTACGCGCTCGGCCAGGCGCTGGTTCCCGGCCAGGGCCTCGACAACCCCGTCGAACGGGGTCTCCGACCTGCCCGGCTCGCGCGGGCCGACGACGCTCTTCTATGACGACGAACCGCCAGCGCGACCTGCTCGACACGAGGGTTCGCCTCGCGCCAGCCCGAGACCTGGTCGAGGAGCGGCCGATGAGGGTCAGCCACGGAAAGCGCCTGCCGAGCTGGCTGATCGGGCTCGTCCTCCTGATCGTGATCGCCGTCGGCTAGCGTGCTCGCCTACACCAAGGAGCTGCCGTGGGGCAATCCCTACGAGGTCAGGGCGGTCTTCGAGTCCGCGCAGAGCGTGCGCGGCGAGCTCAGCCGGTGCGGATCGCCGGCGTCAATGTCGGCGAGGTCACCAAGGTCGAGCCGCTCGCCACGCCGAGGTCGAGGAGCTCAAGGTCCAGGCCGACGCCGGCGAGGTCGGCAACCCCGACGAGCCCCGCCCCAGGAGGCCGCGGTGGTGACGATGGAGCTCGAACGAGGACGCCCTGCCCCTGCACGAGGACGCGACCTTCAAGCTCCGCCCGCGCCTCTTCCTCGAGGGCAACTACTTCGTCGATGTCAGCCCCGGGAGCCCGAACGCGGACGCGATCGACGACGGCCACACCTTCCCGGTCAACCAGACGGCCTACTCGGTCCAGCTCGACCAGATCCTCACCACCCTCCAGGGCGACGTTCGCAGCGACCTGCAGGTCTTCCTCAACCAGTTCGGCAACGCGCTGATCAAGCACGGCGGCGCCGAGGGCTTCCGCGAGCTCTACCGGACCTCGGCGCCGGCGGGCAAGTACACCTCGCAGGTCAACGAGGCCTTCCTCGGCACCGAGCCGGGCGACCTGCGCGGCATGATCAGCGGCCTCGACCGGGTGGTCCGGGGCCTCGGGCGCAACGAGCAGACCCTCGCAGAACCTGGTCACCAACCTGCGCATCGTCACCGGCTCGTTCGCCGCAGCAGGACGCGGCGCTCGGCCGGGCGATCGAGGAGCTCCCGGGCGTCGCTCGCGCGCGGCGCGCCCGGCCTTCGCCAACCTCAACGCGCTCCTTCCCGGCGCTGCGCGCGTTCGCCCGCGAGGCGCTGCCGGGCGTGCGCTCGACCCCGGCGACGCTGCGACGCCGCGACCCCGTTCATCGCACAGGTCCGCGAGCTCGTCTCCCAGCGCGAGCTGCGCGGCCTGCGTCGCCGACCTGCGCCCGACGATCCCCAGGCTTGCCATGCTCGTCGACGCGCCACGGTCGGATTCCTCGAGCAGACGCGCGCGCTCTCGTCGCTGCTTCAACGAGGTGATCATCCCGTGGTCGCAACGACACCGTCGACCCGCGCGACCCGACCTACCCGCATCCGCCGCTCGGACGGGTCTTCGAGGAGACCGGCTACGGCCTCAGCGGGATCGCATCGGCGAGAGCCGCACCGGGTGACGCGCAACGGCCAGTTCATCCGGGTCGAGGCCGGCGGCGGCACGAACACCGTCCGCTTCAACGCCGTCCCGGCGCTCACCGGCGGCCTCACGACGCGGTCGGGCTGACGCCGTTCCCGATCCTCGGCGCGATGCCCCGGCTCGAGGACTCGCGACAAGACCCCGTTCCAGCCCAACGATCCGGTGCGAGAAGCAGGAGCGCCGAACCTCGAGGCCGGCATCGGGCCGCCGCCCGGCGCAGGCGACGGCGCCGCGCCTCGGCGCCGGACGCCGAGCGTGCTCGAGGCGGCGACCGCCGCGCGAGCGAGACTCCGCGACGCCGCGCTCGAGCTCGGGATGCCGCTGACAGACGCGCGCGCGAGATGCGGCCGTCGCGACGGCTGGGGGTGAGGGCTGATGGCGACCGCGATTCGCAAGCACCTGCGGGACTTCATCGCCGTCGCCGGCCTCGTCGTGATCGCGGCCTTCGTGACCGTCTACATCGTCCAGGAGCAGCGGCTGCGGATCCCGGTGCTCGAGGAGCGCCCGTTCGAGCTCAAGGCCGAGTTCGAGACCGCGCAGGCCGTCGTCCCCGGCCAGGGCCAGACGATCCGCGTCGCCGGCGTCCGCGTCGGCGACGTCGCAGGCGTCGAGCTCGAGGACGGCGTCGGCGTCGTCACCTTCGCGGTCGACCGCGAGTTCCTGCCGATCTACAGGACGCGACGATCCTGATGCGCCCGACGACCGGCCTCAAGGACATGTTCTTCGAGCTCGATCCCGGGCACCCGCTCGGGCGGTCCGAGGTCGACGAGGGCGAGACGATCGCCGGTCGCCAACACGGCGCCCGACGTCAACCTCGACGAGATCCTCGCGGCGCTCGACTCCGACACCCAGGCGTACCTGCGGCTGCTGCTCGTCGGTGCCGGCAAGGGCCTCGACGGCCGCGACCAGGACCTCGGCAAGCTGCTCGGCGGCCTCGGGCCGATCAACCGCGACCTCGCGACCGCTGAACCGCCAGGTCGCCAAGCGGCGACGACGAACCTCGCCGACGCTGATCCACGACCTCAACCTGCTCACCACGCCGGGTCGGCCAGGCCGATCGCGACCTGACCGAGCTGGTCTCGGCCTCGAACGCGGCCCTCGGGGCGATCGCCGAGCAGGACCCGAGCGTCCAGCGGGCGATCGCGCTGCTGCCCGGGACGCTCGAGCAGGCACGCGCGACGCTGGACGAGACGACGGCGTTCGCCCGCGAGCTCGGGCCCGACGTTCGACGACGCTGCGCCCGTTCGCGCGCAACCTCGACGAGCTCAACGCCTCGACGCGAGCAGCTCGCCGAGAGCGCCACGCCGATGATCGAGAACGAGATCCGGCCGTTCGTCCGCGCCGCGCGCAAGCCGGTCCCGGACCTGCGCACGGCCGCGCGACCGCTTCTCGGACGCGACGCCGCGGCCTGACCACGATCGGCGGCAAGCTCAACCGGCTCGGCAACATGGCCGCCTACAACCCGAACGGCGCCGAGCCGGCTCGGCGCCGAGGCACCGGCCGCGGTCGCGACGAGGGCTACCTCTACTGGGTCGCCTGGCTCGGCCACAACGGCCGCAACCTCTTCTCGGCCGGCGACGGCAACGGCTTCTACCGGCGGATCTACCTCTCGGTCGGCTGCGAGCAGCTCATCGACATCGTCGAGTCCGGCAACCCGCGTCACCGCAGTTCGTCAAGCAGCTCATCACCGGCCTCACGCGGCGCGTTCGCCAGACCCGTCTGCCCGGGTGGGAAGTGAGCGATGATGGAGAAGCAAGCGCCATCACTCGGAAGGATCCTGATCGCGGTCGGGCTTCACGCTCTCCTGCTTCGGCCTGCTCCTGTTCCTGTGGATCGTCTTCGGCGGTCCGATGCCGCTGAAGTCCAAGAGCTACCGGATCACCGCCTACTTCCCCGAGGCCGACCGCAGCTCGCCGTCGAGTCCGACGTGCGGATCGGCGGCGTCTCGGTCGGCAAGGTCAAGGAGATCGAGCCTGGCGCCGCCCGAGATCCGGCGTCAACGGCAAGGACACGACCGAGGCCGTGATCGAGATCGAGCCCGAGTTCGCGCCGATCTCCGACGACGCGCGGGCGATCCTGCGCCAGAAGACGCTGCTCGGCGAGACCTACGTCGAGCTCACCTCCGGCACCGAGCCCGGCGAGGAGGCGGCACCGGTCTCGCTCGGCGCGGCGGCCAACGTCTCCGACGCCGAGGCCGACGCGGTCGAGTCGATCGAGGAGGGCGGCACGCTCGGCGTCGGCCAGACGAGCGAGGCGACCCAGATCGACGAGATCTTCAACGCCCTCGACGAGGAGACGCGCGCCTCGTTCCAGCGCTGGCAGGCGAACGCGGCGGTCGCGATCGAGGGCCGCGGCGCTCGACCTCAACGACGCGCTCGGCAACCTCGGCCCGTTCCTCACCGACGCCTCCGAGATCGTCGACATCCTCGAGCGCCAGAAGGTCGCGCTGAAGGGCCTCGTCCGCGACACCGGCGTCGTCTTCGAGGCGCTCGACCGCGCGCGACGAGGAGCTCGCCGGCGCGATCGTCGGCTCCGACAACACCTTCGACGCGCTCGCCGCCGCAGGACGAGGCGCTGGCCGAGACCTTCCAGATCCTGCCGACCTTCCAGCGCGAGTCGCGGGCGACGCTCGAGCGCCTCGACGAGTTCCAGCGCGAGACGAGGCCGCTCGTCGAGCGAGCTGATCCCGGTCGCCCGCGACCTCTCGCCGACGCTGCGCCAGCGTGCGCGAGCTCTCGCCGCACCTGCGCAACCTCTTCGTCGACCTCGACGAGCTCGAGCAGGCCGTCGGAAGCGGGCTGCCGGCGCTGCGTCGGTTCCTCGACGGGCTCGGCCCGGTGCTCGACGCGCTCGACCCGTTCCTCGCCAACCTGAACCCGGTCGTCCGCTACCTCGAGTTCCAGCGAAGACGGTCGCCGACTTCCTCGCCGCGCCCGGCCGGCGCTCTCGGCGGCCTATCGAGGACGCTGCCCGGCGACCCGGCGGCCGCGCCACGTCCTGCGACAGCTCAGCTACACCGGCGCCGAGACGCTCTCGCTCTGCGCCGAACCGCCTGCCGACCAACCGCGGCAACGCCTACCTCGGCGCCGGACGACCTCAACAGCTACACCGCGGCGACCACGGCGGCATCTTCCCGCAACTTCGACTGCAAGAACACCGACTTCCGCCCGGGCGCTCCCCCCGCGGCCCAGGATCCTGACGAGCAGCAGATCGCGCTCGGCGAGCGGGTGCCCGGGATCAACAACGGCAACCCGCCGAGCCCGGGTTCGCCCCGTGCGTCGTCCGCGACAACTTCCCCGGCTACCAGGGCGACGACTTCGGCGACGGAAGCGGCTCCGAACATCTTCGCCGACCCGTAGGCCGGCATGGCGCTCTTCACGCGATTCGCAGGAGGTCTACGACACGCTCGGCAGGCTGTTCACCGACCTGGTCGCCGACCCGGAGCTCTCGGCCAGTTCCGCAAGGCGAACACCATCGTCCGCTACGAGTACACCGATCCCGAATCGGCGATCACCGTGCAGCTGCTCGAGGACGAGCCCGCTCGGGTCGATCTCGGCGAGTCCGCGCTCGAGCCCGAGGTGACGATGTCGATGGACGCCGACACCGGCCACCGCTTCTGGCTCGGCGAGGTGAACGTCACGGTCGCGCTCGCCCGCGGCCAGATCAAGGCGAGCGGCCCGGTCGCGAAGATCCTCAGGCTCGTCCCCCTGGCGAAGCCGGTGTTCCCGCGCTACAAGGCCCAGCTCGAGTCCCAGGGCCGCTCCGACCTCACCGAGCGGCCCGCCGCCGCTCGCGGGCCCGGAGCTTCGAAGCTGCGGCTGGTGAGGGCCGAGGAATGGGCGGGCGTGGTCCGCGACCTCGCCGCGAAGCGGGGGGCTCGCTACGAGCCGATCGGCGGGCTGAACCCGTCCGGCGGGCCGGCGGCGCTCTGCCCCGGCGGGACCAACCGGGTCACCGGCGAGCTCGCCGACGGCTTCTTCGGCGCCTCGTGCGACGCCGACGAGCGCGAGCGCGGCGGACTGTTCTCGAAGACGGTCCTTCCCGGCGCGGTCCTCGCCAAGGCTCACATGCCCGACCTCGCCGAGGTGGTGCCGATGTTCAACGTCGAGTCGGTCGAGGCCTCCGAGCGGGTCCAGCAGATGGCCTCCAGGCGCAAGGTCGAGTTCGAGTCGATCGACTTCAACCGCCGCTTTCTCACCACCGTTCCCGAGGACCACGACCCGACCGCGCTGCGCGAGCTGTTCAGCCCCGGGTTCCTCGACTCGGTCTCGCAGATCCGAAACGAGGTGGACTTCGGGATCACCGACCGGCAGCTCTACTTCCTCTGGCGGCTGCGCGGGCTTGACGCCGGGGAGTACGCGAGCGCGCTCGATCACGCCGCTGACCTGTTCGAGCGCCTGCGCCGCGAGATGGAGGAACACGGGATCCACACCTTTCCCGCCGGGCCCTGGCACGCCGGGCTGGAGCCGTTTCCCGAGAGCTGACGCCGCAGGCGCTAGCGCTCGCTCTCGAGCCCGCCCGGCTCGGGCGCGGCGTCGGCGTAGCCCTCCTCCCAGGGAAGCAGAATCCGGTGGTTCTCGCGGGTGCCGGCCACCCGCGGCAGCACGGGGTCCATCGAGCGCTCCGGCGCCGCGCCGAGGACCTGCTCCGCGTTCGAGAAGGGCAGCAGCGTCTCGAGCGTCTTGATCGTCGGGAAGACGAGCGGCAGCTCGGTCGGCCTGGTGGCCATCGAGCGCCGCCCGCGGCGAGAACCAGCCGGCCTCGGAGATCTCGCGGCCGTCGGGCTTCGGCGGCCGGTGAGCGGGCGCGAGGCCGACGAAGAAGTGGGTGTCGAAGCGAACCGGCACCACCTCCGGGGTGATCCACCGCATCCAGGGCAGGACCCGCGCCCCCGGCTCGAGCGCGATCGCCGTCTCCTCCTCGAGCTCGCGAACCGCCGCCTCCGCGAAGGTCTCCCCGGCCTCGACGCCGCCGCCGGGGAAAACCCAGACCCCGGGCATGAACGACTGCAGTCTCGGCCCGCCGCGCGAGCAGGACCTCGAGGCCGGCCTCGGCGTGGCGGCCGCCCCGGCGCAGCAGGATGATCGTCGCCGCCGGCCGCGGCGTCATGGGCGCGTCGCTCACGGGGAGGACGATAACCTGCCGACGGTGAGCGCAACCGAGACCAAGCAGCTTTGGATCTGCAACTCCTGCGGGTTCATCTACGACCCCGACGACGGTGATCCCGACGGCGGGATCCCGCCCGGGACCCAGTTCGAGGACATCCCGGAGAGCTGGTTCTGCCCGGTCTGCGGCGCTCGCAAGGTCGACTTCGAGCCCTACTCCGACTGAGTCCACCCGTTCGGCCGGCCGCGCCGGTGCGCGTCCGTCCCCCGCCGACGGTGGAGAGCGGCGCACTCGCCGCCTGAGCCGGCTAGTCGAGGCTGCGCTCGCGCCGGGCGCGCCGGGCGCGGGTCGCGAGCCCATATGAGACCGCGGCGAGCAGGCCGAGCGGGAGGAGCACGGCGAGGGTGACCAGGGCGACGCCCGCGATCGCGGCGAGCGCGTCTCCGGCGTCCTCGAGCGCGTCATCGAGGCCCCAGTCGCCGGACGCACCCGCATCGGCCGAGATCACGCCGACCGAGACGGTCGCGAAGCGGGCCTCGCGCTCGACACCGTTGAGCTCGGCCCGGAGGTCGCCCGCCTGCGCCCTCAGCGAGTCGATCCGGGCTCGCAGGATCAGCTTCCGCTCGCGGCCCTCGGCGGCGAGCAGTTGCTCACTCAGTCTCGCGATTCGCTTCGTGGTCGCGCCGAGGTCCTCTCGGGCCCGAACCGCCCGCGCGGTGACGTCCTCGGTCGCCTGCGCCCGCGAGATCACGTCGCCGAGCTCGGAGAGGTCGGTGAGCGTTGCCTCGAGCTCGGTGAACGGGATCTCGAGCTCGAACGAAGCCCGGGCCCCGGACCCGTCGCTGGTCACCTGCGAGCTGACGACGACCCCGCCGTAGCGGTCGGTCACCGAGACGATGCCGTTGGCGACCTCCTGGACCTCGCCGGCCGGCGCGCCGAGGCTGAGCCGTGCGGTCGCGTCGGTGAGCCGCTCCTCGGCGACCCGCGCCGCCGCGCTCCCGCCGCCATCGAGATCCGGGCCGCCCTCGTCGACGGGCGCGCCGGGCCCCTGCTCGGGGGCGATCAGCGCCGCGCTCGGCTCGTCGGCGCCGCCCGGCTCCACGCCGCCGGTGTCGCGGCTCTGGCCGATGACCACGGCGCCGATCACGAGCGCCGTCGCGGCCGCCCCGGCCGGCGCGAGCAGCCGCCGCGGCGGGATCGAGGCGAGCCGCTCCCGGAGAGCACGCAGGCTGCCGGGCGCCCTCGAGGTGGGCCGAGCCGCCGGGCCTCGCGGATCGAGCTCGCCGCCGCGCGGAAAGCCGGCGGCGGCCCACTCGTCGAGCTTGCCGGCGAACTCCGGATCCGGAACGGATCGGGCCGCCCGCAGCTCGCGCTCGAGATCGTCAACCCGCATCGCATGCCCTCCTGAGCTTCTCGATCGCGCGGTGGAGCCGTGTTCCGGCGTTGGTCTCGCTGGTCCCGATCACCCTGGCGATCTCGGCGTTCCGAAGCCCGGCGAAGTACTTCAGCGAGATCAGCTCGCGCTCGCGCCCCGAGAGCTGCTCGAGCGCGGCGCGGATCGTCGTCCGGCGAAGGGCGGCGTCGGCCGCCTCCTCGGGCGCCGCCGTCTCGACGTCCTCGGGGTCCGCGCTGAGCTGTGCGTGGCGGCTACGCCTGCGAAGCTCGTCGAGGGCGGCGTTGCGCGCGATCCCGAACAGCCAGGCGCGGTGGGACCCGCGCTTGGGATTGAAGGTCGAGCGGCGCCGGTAGGCTCGCTCGAACGCCTGCGCGGTGACGTCCTCGGCGGCGCTTCGGTCTCGAAGCAGGCCGGCGACATAGGCGAAGACGTCGTCGCGGGAGCTCCGGTAGAGCTCCTCGAACGCGCTCAGGCGGGCTCTCGGTGCGGCGATCGGCGGGGCGACGAGCGTCTCGTTCACGTCCCTACTACCGGGTGGGCGCTGATCCATCACAGGGAGCTTGCCCCGATCCGGCTCCGATCGCTCCGGCGCGTCCGCTCAGGCGGCGGCGCGAAGCTCGGTCGCAGTCTCGCCGTAGGCGGAGCCGACCGCGGCGCGAATCGACGCGGCGGTGATCGCGACCAGGCGCCTCGAGATCCGACGCCGAGATCGAGAGCGGCGGCATCAGCACGATCGTCTCGCCGAGCGGGCGGATGATCGCCCCGCGCTCGCGAGCCTCGCGGGTCACCCGGTGGCCGAGCCGCAGCGCCGGGTCGTGGCTCGCCGAGGTCGATCCCGGTCATGAACCCGCAGCCGCGGACCTCGGCGACCTCGGGCATCGCGCCGACCTCGCCGAGCAGCTCGCCGAGCAGCCGGATCTTCGGCTGCAGTCGAGCGATCGTCCTCTCGCGGCGGAAGACGTCGAGGCTCGCGAGCGCGGCCGCGCAGGCGAGTGGGTTGCCCGTGTAGGTGTGGCCGTGGAAGAACGTCCGGCAGCTCCTCGGCGGCTCCGAGGAAGCCCTCGTAGACGCGCTCGGTCGTGAGCGTCGCGGCGAGCGGCATGTAGCCGCCGGTGATGCCCTTGCCGAGGCAGAGGAAGTCCGGCGCCACCTGCTCTCTGCTCGCAGGCGAACATCGTCCCGGTGCGCCCGAAGCCGGTGGCGACCTCGTCGGCGATCATGAACACGTCGTGGGCGCTGCAGAGCTCGCGGATCCGGCGCAGGAAACCGGGTGGCTGGAGGCGGATCCCCGCCGCGCCCTGGACCAGCGGCTCGACGATCACCGCCCCGATCTCGTGCCCGTGCAGCTCGAGCACCCGCTCGAGCCGGCGCGCGTCGCCCCGGTCGACGCGGCGGGTCTTGAACAGCAGCGGGCCATAGGCGCCGTGGAAGAGGTCGATCCCGCCGACCGAGACCGATCCGATCGTGTCGCCATGGTAGGCGTCGGTGAAGGTGACGAACTCGGTCCGCCGCCGGCCGTCCGCGCCTGATGCCAGTACTGGAAGGCCATCTTCAGGGCGATCTCGACCGCGGTCGACCCCGATTCCGAGTAGAAGACGCGCTCGAGGCCCGGCGGGGCGATCTCGACCAGGCGGGAGGCGAGCTCGGCGGCGCCGGGATGGGTGAGGCCGAGCATCGTCGAGTGCGCGACCCGGCCGAGCTGCTCGCGAAACCGCCTCGTCGATCGCGGGATGGCGATGGCCGTGGACGTTGCACCAGAGCGAGGAGACACCGTCGATGTAGCGCCTGCCGTCGGCGTCGATCAGGTCGGTTCCCTCGCCGCGCTCGATCACCAGCGGTTGCTCCTGCGCCCAGCCGAGCTGCTGGGTGAACGGGTGCCAGAGGTGGCGCTGATCGAGGTCGGGGATCGAGTCCGGCATCGCCACGGGCGACGATAGATGGGGGGTCGGAGGGAAAACGCCCCGCTGCGACCGGTCGCGGCTAGGCGGCGACGCCGAGCGCGGGCCACCTCGACGGCTCGCCGAGATCGACCGGCGGCACCGTCTCGACCCGTACCGCGCCGAGCCGCTCGATCGTGTCGCGGTTGGAGCGCTCGAGCGCGCCCGGGGCATCAGGCCAGGGGTTGAGGACGACGGCGGCGAGATCGAGCCCCGCGCCCCGCACGGCCTCGATCGTCAGCAGCGTGTGGTTGATCGTGCCGAGCCCGGGCGGGGCGACGATGACCACCGGGAGCGCCAGATCGCGGGCGAAATCGCGGATCAGGTAGCTGGGCGTCAGCGGGACGAGGAAGCCACCGACGCCCTCGCAGACCAGCAGGTCGGCCCCGTCGGCGGCCGAGCGGGCCGCGGCGCGCAGTCGCTCCGGGCTGATCTCCTCGCCGGCGAGCTCGGCGGCGAGGTGCGGGGAGACCGCCGGCCCGTAGCGGTAGGGGGCGATCCCGTCGTCGCCCTGCGCCGAGCCGGCGGCGCGGCGGAGCAGCTCGTGGTCGGGCTCACCGCCCTCCTCGAGCCCGCTGACCGCGGGCTTGAAGACGCGCACGGTCTCGCCGCGCGCCGCGGCGCTTCGGGCGATCACCGCCGCGACGACGGTCTTGCCGACCTCGGTGCCGGTGCCGGTGACGAAGACGCCCCTCACCGCGACCGCCGCTCGGGCGCGATCAGGCGGCGGCGCCCAGCCGCCGCGCCCGGGCGGGATCGCCGGCCTCGCTGCCGATCCCGAGCTCGGCGGCCGCACGGGCGATCGCCCGGGCCCCGTCGCGGAGCTCCTCGCTGCGGTGGTTCGCCATCACCGTCAGCCGCAGCCGCGAGCTGCCCTCGCGGCACCGTCGGCGGGCGGATCGCCTGGGCGAAGACGCCCCGGTCGAGGGAGCGCTCGCAGAGCGACATCGCCCGGCTGGCGTCGCCGACGATCACCGGGATGATCTGAGTTCGCGAGCGGCCGACCTCGAGCCCGTGTGCCGCGAGCGCCTCGCGCAGGGTGGCCGCGTTCCGGCGCAGCTGCTCGACGATCCCCGGGCGGGCCGAGAGCAGCGAGAGCGCCGCGATCGCGGCGCCGACCGAGGGCGGGGGCGGGGCGGTCGAGAAGATGAACGGCCGCGCCATGTTGACGAGCAGCTCGATCAGCTCGGCATCCGCGCAGACGTAGGCGCCATAGCTGCCGAGGGCCTTGCCGAGCGTGCCGACGACCACGTCGACCTCGCCCGAGAGGCCGGCCGCGGCGACCGCGCCGCGGCCGCCCGGGCCGATCGCGCCGGTGCCGTGGGCCTCGTCGACCATCAGCCGGCAGCCGTGGCGGCGGGCGAGCTCGAACAGGTCGATCAGCGGGGCGACGTCGCCGTCCATCGAGAAGACGCCGTCGGTGACGATCAGGCGGCGCGCGCGCCCCGGCCTGGTTGAGCCCGTACTCGAGGTGCTCGACGTCGCGGTGGCGGTAGACGAAGATCTCCGCCCGGAGAGCCGGCAGCCGTCGATGATGCTAGGCGTGGTTGAGCTCGTCGGAGAAGACGACGCTCCCCGGGCCGGCGAGCGCCGCGACGACCCCCGTGTTGGCGAGGTAGCCGGAGCCGAACAGCAGCGCCGCCTCGGTTCCCTTGAACTCGGCGAGCCGCTGCTCGAGCTTTCGATGCAGGTCCATCGTCCCCGAGATCAGCCGCGAGGCGCCGGCCCCGGCGCCGAAGCGCTCGGCGGCCTCGGCGGCGGCGCCCCGTGACCCGCGGATGGTCGGCGAGGCCGAGGTAGTTGTTCGAGCAGAGCAGCAGCACCTCGGCGCCGTCGAGCATCACCCGAGGCCCCTGCGCGCCCTCGATCGTCCGCATCCGCCGGTGCAGCCCCGCCCGGCGGAGCTCGGCGAGCCGGGTGGTGACGTCGCTCGGGGCGCCGCCGTCCACCCGGGTCAGTCGCCCCAGCCGGCCGCGGCGCGCTGGGAGGGGCGCTCGGGGTAGGCGGGCACCTTGCCCTGCTTCTTGATCACCCGCAGCTGGGTCGAGGGATCCCAGAAGTTGGCCTCCGCCTGGCTGTCGATCAGCTCGTCGATCGGCGTGGCAGGCGTCTCGCCCTCGAGCCAGCCGGAGCGGTTGTCCGGCCGCGGGTTGGAGCCGTTGTCGGGCTGGCGGGCGACGTTCAGGCCGAGCTCCTCGAACATCGCCCGGTCGTCGGCGGGCTCGGCGCCGAGCGTGGTCAGGAAGTTGCCCATCATCACGCCGTTGAGGCCGGCCCGGACGGCGAGCGGCTGCAGCTCGCCGAGGTTCTCGACCCGCCCTCCGCAGAGGCGGAAGAGCGCGTCGGGGAGGATCAGACGGAAGATCGCGACCCACTTGACGACCTCCCAGGGGTCCATCAGCTCGCGGTCGCCGAACTTCGTCCCGGTGCGCGGGTTGAGCAGGTTGATCGGCACCGAGGTCGGGTCGATCTCGGCGAGCTCGAAGGCCATCTCGACCCGCTGGCGCGGGCTCTCGCCGAGGTTGAGGATGCCGCCGACGCAGGTCTCGAGGCCGGCCTCCCTGACCGCGTCGATCGTCCGCAGCCGGCCCTCGTAGCGGACCGTGGTCGAGACCTCGTCGTAGTAGGAGCGCGCGGTCTCGACGTTGTGGTGGACGCGCTGGATCCCGGCCTCGGCGAGCTTCTTGGCGCGCGCCGGCGGAGATGTGGCCGACCGACGCGCAGCGCTTCAGGTTCGTCTGCTCGGCGACCAGTCTCGCGCCGTCGACGATCTTCTCGAAGTCGCGCTTCGAGAGCCCCTGGCCCTGGGTGACCATGCAGAAGCGATGCGCGCCGGCGGCCTCGGCGGCCTTGGCGTGCTCGAGGATCTGCTCGGGCTCCATCATCGCGTGCATCGGCGTGTCCGCCTCGGCGTAGCGCGACTGGGCGCAGAAGCCGCAGTCCTCGGCGCAGCCGCCGGACTTCGCGTTGACCAGCGAGCACATGTCGGTCGAGTCGCCGAAGCGCTCGGTGCGCACCTCCCAGGCGCGCTCGACGATCGCGGTGATCCCCTCGCGACCCTCGACCCCGGCAAGCTCGAGCGCTTCCTCGAACGAAATCAATGGCGGCATCCCCTCCGAAAGCTAGGAGTCCGATCGGACAACAAACGGGTCAGCCCGGCGCGCCCCGCAGTGACTCCCAGAGATAGATCGAGGCGAGGCTGCGGTGCGGGCGCCATGGCTCGGCGATCGCGGTCAGCCGATCTGGGGTGGGAAGACGCTCGAGGCCGTAGACGCGCTCGGCGGCCCGGCGCAGGCCGAGGTCTCCGCTGGGCAGCACGTCCGGCCGCTCGAGGTGATGGATCAGGAAGATCTCGGCGCTCCACACGCCGAGGCCGCGCACGGAGGTGATCTCGGTGATGACCTGCTCGTCGGAGAGGCGCTCGAGGCCGTCGAGCTCGAGCGCGCCGCAGAGCACCTGCTCGGAGAGGCCGCGCAGGTACTCCACCTTGCGCCCCGAGAGCCCCGCCTCGCGCAGGCGCTCGGGGGCGAGCGCGAGCAGCGCCGCCGGATCCGGCGGCGCTCCCGCGAAGAGGTCGAGCAGGCGCCCGTGGATCGTCGCCGCCGCCTTCACCGAAACCTGCTGGGCGATCACGCTGCGAAGCAGCAGGCCGTAGGCGTCGGCGGGCGGATGGCGCTGCCGCCGCGTCTCGAGCGAGAGCTCGCCGAGCTCTTCGATCAGTCCCGCGAGCACCGGATCGGCGGCGGCGAGATGCTCGGCGGCGGCGCGGTCGGCCATCGCCGTCACCGTATGGGATCCGGGAGCGCTGCCGCTATTCTCCGCCGCGCGGATCGCTCAGCGGCCGCGACTTTGGCGGGGGGACGTGTGTTCCACCCCTAGCCGGGCGATCACCTCGCCGGCAGGATCGTGCATCTGAGATGCATCTGAGAGCAAGTGGACAAGCGCCGAACGACTCGGCCCGGCCCCGGCTGCGGCTCGGCGCCGCCGTGCTCGTGGCGATGATCCTCGCCCTTGCCCTCTCGCTCTCGCCGCTGGGCGACGACTCGCCACAGCGGGCGCAGGCGAAGGGGCAGAAGCGCCCGAACATCGTCCTCCTGTTCACCGACGACCAGGAGCCCCGCTCGATGCGCGTGATGAAGAAGGTCCGCAGGGAGATGGCGAAAAAGGGCACCACGATGGATCACTTCTATACGAACTTTCCGCTCTGCTGCCCCTCGCGGGCGACGATGCTGACCGGGCAGTACGCGCACAACCACCGGGTGCTCTCGAATACCGCTCCCGACGGCGGCTACGGAGTCTTCAACGAGCTCCACGGCAACAACTACCTGCCGCTGTGGCTGCAGTCGGCCGGATACAGGACCGGCTACATCGGCAAGTTCCTCAACGAGTACGCCGAGCCCGACGACTACGGGACCACCCCGACCGACGTGCCGGCCGGCTGGAACGACTGGCGGGCGCTCGCTCCCTCACGCGCTCAGTACTTCGGCTACACGCTGAACGAGAACGGCGTCCTCAACCAGTACACCGACGCCGAGCGCCACTACTCGACCGACGTCTTCACGGCGAAGGCGAAGCGCTTCATCCGCAAGCACTCGCCGGGGAAGACCCCGTTCTTCCTGATGCTCGGCTACGCGGCGCCGCACGGGGGCGGCGGGGGTGAGCCGGGCCGGAGCTGCAACCGCGCGGCGGTACCCGCCCCGCGGCATCTCGGCAAGCTGCGCAAGCGAAACAAGAAGCTCGCCCTGCCGCCCTCCTTCAACGAGGCCGACGTCTCCGACAAGCCGGAGGCCGTCCGCTCGATCGACGCGATGACCCCGGGGCAGATCGCCGACGTGACCCGCAAGCGTCGCTGCGCCTGGGAGTCGCTGCTCGCCGTCGACGAGAGCGTCGACGCGATCGTCGAGCAGCTGAAGAGGTCGGGCGAGAAGCGGAACACCTACGTCTTCTTCACCTCCGACAACGGCTATCTGCGCGGCGAGCACCGGATCAAGAACAACAAGCGCTTTCTCTACGAGGAGTCGGCGAGGGTCCCGCTGATCGTCCGCGGGCCGGGCGTCGCCCGCGGAGAGAAGAGCTCCGACGTGACCAACAACGCCGACGTCGTCCCGACGATCCTCGAGCTCACCGGTGCCCAGCCCGGGCTCACTCAGGACGGTCTCTCGCTGCTCGGGAGCCTCCGGAACCCGGCGCTCGAGAACGCCCGCGCGACCCTGCTCGAGGCCTATGCCGGCCAGCAGATCATCGGCCTGCGAACCGCCAGGTACCTGTACTCGGAGTGGGACACCAGCGGCAGCGCCGAGCTTCCCGGCCCGCTGCCGAGCGCTCCTCGCAAGCCCGACGTCGAGCTCTACGACAACTACGCCGACCCGTATCAGCTCAACAACCTCGCCGCCGACCCCGCCTATGCCGAGGTCGTCGACATCCTCTCCGGGGAGCTCGACCGGCTGATCGACTGCGACGGAGCCGAGTGCTACGAGCACCCGGGCGGCGAGCTCACGGTGGCGGCGGCGGCCACTGGCCGCAAGGGCTGCGTGCGGGGCCCGCTCACCGCCCGGGCCGCGACCACCAACGATGCCGAGGTCGTCTCGGTCAGCTTCAGGGCGGGGCGCACCTCGCTCGGCACCGACACGATCGCCCCGTTCGAGGTCGCCGTCCCCGAGCGGCCGCTGCAGAAGGCCCTGCCCGACGCCGCCGAGGTGACCGCCAAGGCGCTGTTCGCCGACGGCCGCAGGCTCGGCCTGGCCAGGAACGTGCTCGCGTGCGAGCAGCGGTAGCGGCGGCGCTCGCCGCCTGCCTCGCGGCGGCGGTGATCGGCTGCGGGGGCGAGGGGGAGAACCCGCCGGTGACGCCGGATCCGGCGTTCGGCCGGCAGCCGAACATCGTCTTCGTGCTCACCGACGACCAGGACCTCTCCTCCTACACCCGCAAGCTGATGCCGAAGACGTTCCGCCTGCTCGGCGACCGCGGGACGACCTTCACCAACTACTTCGACGCGACCCCGCTGTGCTGTCCCGCTCGCGCGGCGCTGCTCACCGGGCAGTACGGCCACAACAACGGCGTGCTCGCCAACAAGCCCGGCTACGGGACCCTGATCGACCCCGACGACACGCTCGGCGTCTGGCTGCAGCGAGCCGGATACCAGACCGCCAACGTCGGCAAGTTCCTGAACGGCTACGAGAGCGCGGTCGAGGACAAGGACGAGGTGGCGCCGGGCTGGGATCGCTGGTCGGTCGAGGTCGGCAACGGCCGCGGTTACTACGACTTCAAGCTCACGGTCGACGGCAAGCAGCGCAAGGAGCGCTACCAGGGCGAGTACCTGACCGACGTGCTCAACGATCGCGCCAACGAGTACATCAGGCAGATGTCGGGCGACCAGCCGTTCTACCTGCAGCTCTGGCAGTCGGCGCCGCACGTCGAGAACATCCGCGCCAACAGCGGCGGGCCCTGCGGCGGCCAGGCGGTGCCGCCGCCTCGCGACCTCGGGCGGTTCCCCGAGACGCGGCTGCCGCGATTGCCGGGCGTGCTCGAGGAGGACGTGACCGACAAGCCGGAGATCGTCAGCGCCCAGCCGACGATCTCCCCCGAGCGGCGCGCGATCCTGCGCGATCGCTACCAGTGCCGGGTCGAGACCCTGCCCGCGGTCGACCGCGGGATCGCGCAGATCGTCCGCACGCTGCGCAAGCAGGGCGAGCTCGACGACACGATCATCATCTTCAGCTCCGACAACGGCACCTTCCAGGGCCAGCACCGGCTGCCGGGCGGCAAGGGGCTCGCCTACGACGAGGCGGCCCACCTGCCGCTGGTGATCCGTGCGCCGAAGCGCTACACGGGAGGGGTCGCCCCGCCCCGCCGGGTCGATGAGCTCGTCGCCAACATCGACTACGCGCCGAGCCTCGTCGAGTGGGCCGGGACCGAGACCTGCCCGGAGAGCGGCGATTGCCGGGTGATGGACGGTCGCTCGCTGCTGCCGCTGCTCACCGGCGAGGGCCGGTGGCCGGCCGACCGGGCGATCGCGACCGAGCTGCGCCTGAACAACGACGCCGTCCAGCCCGGCAGGGGCATCTCCTGCGCTTTCGAGGGCCTGCGGCAGGATCGCTGGCTGTACGTCCACCACACGTCGCTGCCGGACTTCGAGACCGGCACCTGCGAGGACGCCGACCTGGGCGAGCTCTACGACCGCGTCGCCGACCCGTTCGAGCTCGAGAACATCGCCGGGTCCGAGCCGGGCTCACGAGCGGCGACGACCGAGGAGCGCCTGCTCGCGCTCACCGAGGAGCTCGCCGATTGCGCCGGGATCGAGGGCCGCGACCCGGAGCCGGCCAGCGGCAACTACTGCCGCTAGACGCTCTGCGGCTATCCGATCGTCCAGGCGTCGATCTCGCTCGGCTTGAACCGGTACGCGGCGGGGCTGGTGCGATGCTCCCCGGGGCGGACGTAGAACGGGATCGCGTCGCGCTCGATCAGGAGCATCACGTCGGCGACGCTCGAGTCGAGGATTGCGACCAAGTCCTCGACCGTGAGCAGCTCCGCCGCCTCGGACTCGCCGACCGTCCTGACGTCGCGGCGCGGCGGCTGGCCGAGCCCGGTGGCGAACCAGCGGACCAGCAGGATCAACGCCGCGCAGGCGATCGCGAGCATCACGAGCAATTCCATCGAGGCAGCCTAAGCGCGCCTCGCCCGAACTCAAAGCCCCGCGGCGATCCTCGCCGCGGCTAGCGGCCGCGCCAGTTGGCCCGGCGCTTCTCGGCGAAGGCGGCGATGCCCTCGCGGAAGTCCTCGGAGGCGAAGCACGAGCGGCGCAGCTCGACCAGCGCCCCCTCCTGCTCGGCCGAGAGCGGCCGCGAGCGAGCGAGCGTCTCGATCGCGAGCTTGTTGCCCCGCATCGAAAGCGGTGCGTTGGCGGCGATCTCGGCCGCGAGGGCCAGCGTCGCGGCCTCGAGGTCCTCCTCGGCGAGGACCTCGTTGACGAGCCCGATGCGCGCAGCGCGCTCGGCGCTGAGGTTGCGCCCGGTGAGGAAGAGCTCGCGGGTGAAGGCGACCCCGATCACGTCGATGAAGCGCTCGAGGCCGGTGTGGGCGTAGATCAGGCCGAGCTTCGCAGGCGGCATCCCGAGCTTCGCGCCGGCGGCGCAGAGCCGCAGGTCGCAGCGCACCGCGAGCTCGAGACCGCCGCCGAGGCAGTGGCCGTTGATCGCCGCCAGCACCGGGTAGGGATGGTCGCTGACCGCCTCCATCGCCGCCGCGAACGGATGCGCGACGAGCGCCTCCGCGTCGCGCTCGAACGACTCCGCCGGGATCGCGCCGATGTCGTAGCCGGCCGAGAAGGCGCGGCCGGTCCCGGTGATCACCACGCAGCGGGTCTCGATCCCCGCGGCGAGCTCGGGGAGGGTCGCCGCGATCGCGTCGAGCACCTCGTGGTCGAGCGGGTTTCGCTTCTCGGGGCGGTTGAGCCGAAGCCGGGCGACCGCCTCGGCGGGGAAGTCCAGGGCGAGCTTGCCGCCCGCCAGCGATCGCGGCTCGCTACTCAAGCACGACCAGCACGTCGCCCTCCTGGACCGACTGGCCTTCCTCGCACTTGATCTCGGCGACCTTGCCGTCGTCCTCGGACTCGACCGGCATCTCCATCTTCATCGATTCGAGGATCACGACGGTGTCGCCGTCGGAGACCTCGTCGCCGACCGCGACCTCGATCTTCCAGACGGTTCCGGTGATGTGGGCTTCGATATCTGGCATTCGCGGCACAATATCCGTCGCAGCCGATGAATCTCCTCGTCATAGTCGCCGCCCGTGACGAGGCGGACCGGATCGGCGACACGCTCGAGGCTCTCGGCACGGCGTTTCCCGGGGCCCGCCTGTGGGTCGCCGACGACGGCTCGGCCGACCCCACGGCGGCGGTCGCCCGCGCGCACGGCGCCGAGGTCGTCTCCCAAGAGCGGAGCCGGGGCAAGGGCGGCAACATGACCGCGGCGGCGAGCGCAGCGCTCGCGGCCGGCGAGGCGGACCTCGTGCTCGTCTGCGACGGCGACCTCGGGAGCTCGGCGGCGACCCTCGCCGGACTCGTCGAGGCGGTCGAGGATGGTCGCTGCGACCTCGCGGTGGCGGCGTTTCGCCGCCGGGTGGGTGGCGGCTTCGGAATCGCGTTGCGGTTCGCCCGCTGGGCGATCGAGTCGCGCTCGGGCTTTCGCGCCGGGGCGCCGATCTCGGGCCAGCGGGCGATGCGGGCCGAGGTGCTGCGAGCGGCGCTGCCGTTCGCGCCCGGCTACGGGATGGAGATCGGGATGACGGTGGACGCGGTCCGCGGCGGCTTCCGCGTGCTCGAGCTCGAGCTCGAGCTAGAGCACCGCGCCACCGGAAGGACGCTCGGCGGGTTCGTCCACCGCGGCCGCCAGCTGCGTGACTTCACCCGGGTGTGGTGGGCGAAGCGCGGGAGGGGCCACGCGACGGGCGATCGCCGGGTCGGCGATCCCCGCGAGCGATAGCCCGGCCGTCCGCGGCGCGTCGAGCAAATAGGCTGGCGCGCGATGATCCTCGCGATCGACCAGGGGACCACGGGCACGACCTGCCTCGTCTTCGACGACGAGGGCAGGGTCGCGCGGCCGCGCCTACTGCGGAGTTCGAGCCAGCACTTCCCGCGGCCCGGCTGGGTCGAGCACGACGCCGCCGAGATCTGGGAGGTGACCAGGCGGGTCGCCTCGCGAGGCGCTCGCCGACGCCGGCATCGACCGGCGCAGCCTCGACGGCGATCGGGATCACCAACCAGCGCGAGACCGTCGTCGCCTGGGACCCGCGACACCGGCGAGCCGGTCCACAACGCGCTCGTCTGGCAGGACCGCCGCACCGCGGCGCGCTGCGACGAGCTCCGCGAGGCCGGGCACGAGGAGCTCGTCCGCGAGCGGACCGGGCTCGTCCTCGACCCCTACTTCTCGGCGACCAAGATCGAGTGGCTGCTCCGCAACGTGCCCGAGGCGCGCGAGGGCGCCGTCTTCGGCACGATCGACTCCTGGCTCGTCTTCAAGCTCACCGGCCGCCACGCGACCGACCTCTCGAACGCGTCGCGAACGATGCTCTTCGACATCGCCGAGCGCGCGCTGGGACCCGGAGCTCTGCGAGCTGCTCGGCGTCGATCCGGAGCGCCTGCCCGAGCCGCTGCCCTCGGCGCACGTCTACGGGACCACGACGCGAGTTCGGCGGCGAGGTCCCGGTCGCCGGGATCGCCGGCGACCAGCAGGCGGCGCTGTTCGGCCAGGCCTGCCACGCGCCCGGCGAGGCCAAGAACACCTACGGCACCGGCAGCTTCGTCCTGCTCAACGCCGGGCACCGAGACGCCGCGAGCCGAGCGAGGGGCTGCTCGACACGATCGCCTGGGGCATCGGCGACGAGGTCGACCTACGCGCTCGAGGCCGCGATCTTCGTCACCGGCGCCGCGGTCCAGTGGCTGCGCGACGGGCTCGGGATCATCGCCGAGGCCGCGCGAGACCGAGGCGCTGGCGGCCTCGCTCGACTCCAACGACGGCGTCTACTTCGTGCCCGCCCTGACCGGGCTCGGCTCGCCGCACTGGGACCCGTACGCGCGCGGCACGATCGTCGGCCTGACCCGCGGGACCGGCCGCGCCCACCTCGCGCGGGCGGCGCTCGAGGCGATCGCCTACCAGACCGTCGACGCGGTGCGCGCCCAGGAGGCGGTCGCCGGCGAGCCGCTGCGCGAGCTGAAGGCCGACGGCGGCGCGGTCGCCAACCGCTGGCTGATGCAGTTCCAGGCCGACGTGCTCGGCGCGCCGGTGATCGTCCCGGAGATCACCGAGACGACCGCGCTCGGCGCCGCCTACCTGGCCGGGATCGGCGCCGGGTTCTGGGACCCGCGAGGCAGGTCGCGGCGATGTGGCGCGAGGCGGCCCGCTACGAGCCGCGGATGGAGCGCGACGGAGCGCGAGCGTCTGCTCGGTCGCTGGCGCGAGGCCGTCGAGCGCTCGCGGGGCTGGGCGGCGGCCGAGTAACCGCGGGCGCCGCCCGGGGTTAGGGAGATCGGCCCGCGATTCGCGGACCGCAGCCCCATGTCAGAGCTGAAGCCCCAGAGCTACAAGGAACCGCGACCGGCCGAGATCTTCGCGCCGTTCCACGCCTGGGTGCGCGAGCACGCCCCGGCTGGACGTACGAGCTGGTCCGGCTGTTCACCACTGGGTCTCGATCTTCGTCTACCGGACGCGGGCGATCGCGACCGAGAACGTGCCCGCCGACGGCCCGTTCATCCTCGCGCCGAACCACTTCTCGAACATGGACCACTTCTTCTGCGGCGTCTTCCTGCGCCGGAAGATCCACTTCATGGCGAAGTCGCAGATGTTCGGCCGCAACCGCGTCCTCGACTACATCTACCGCGTCGGCGGCGTGTTCCCGGTCCGCCGCGGCCACCACGACGAGGAGGCGTTCATGACCGCCTACGCGATCCTCGCCCGGGGCGGCTGCGTGCTGATCTACGCCGAGGGCGGGCGCTCGCGCACCGGCGAGCTCGGCGAGGCGAAGCCCGGCGTCGGCCGGCTCGCGCTCGAGTCCGGCGTTCCGGTGGTCCCGGTCGCGATCCACGGCTCGGTCGGGGTGCGCGGCTGGAAGCGCCTGCAGTTCCCCAAGGTCACGGTCCAGTTCGGCGAGCCGATCACGCTTCGCCGCGGCGCGATGCGGCCGAGCCGCGAGCAGCAGCTGGACGCGTCGAACGAGGTCTTCGACCAGGTCAAGGCGATGTACGTGCGCCTCGAGGAGCAGGGGCGCAGCAGCGTGATCCGCTCGATCAGGGCCGGCGCCACCGACGCGGTCGTCGGCGCCTCGCGACGGACCCAGCTGTGAGCTCCGCCGCCGGGCGCTACTCGTAGCGCGCGTCGAGCGTCGGCCACTGCTCCGGGTCGTGCCCGGCGGTGATCACCGCGTTCGGGAACTGCTCGCGGAAGCGGGCGCAGCTCCCGCAGCGAGCGCCGCCAGTTGTGGCGGTCCTGGGGTCGCGGCGGCTCCGGGGCGTCCTCGAGCTGGGCGACCGTGTAGACGGCGTCGCCGCCGATGACGAAGTCGCTGGTCGCGCAGCCGGCAGATCACCGACTGGTGGCCGGCGCTGTGGCCCGGGCGTGGAGGCGAGCCGGACGAGCCGTCGCCGAAGAGGTCGAAGGTGCGGCCGAAGCTCGCGTAGGAGCTCGACCGCGTCGGAGTCGTAGGAGACGGTGCGGTAGTCGAAGGCGTAGTCGTACTGGGCGTGGCGGTAGCCGTTGAGGAGCGGCCGGCGGCCGCCTGGCGGCCTCCCACTCGCGTCTCGCTGACGACGAACGTGGCGTCCGGGAACTCGGACATCCCCGAGGTGTGGTCGAAGTGCAGGTGGGTCATGACGACGAGCCGGATCGCCCTCGGGTCGACGCCGCGGTCGCGCAGCTGCGCAGCGAGCTCGTCCGCCGGGCTCGAGCGCGGGCGTTGGCGAAGCGGGCGAGCGCGCGACCGAGGTTCTCGGCGGGCTTCGATGCCGACCGACGGGTGGAGGCCGGTGTCGACGAGGATCGCGCCGGCGCTCGGGGTGGCGGACGAGAAAGGCGGGGACCGGGATCCGCAGCCACTCGGACTTCGGGGTGCCGACGCCGAACATGCGCAGCGTCCGGCAGGCGCTCGGTCGCCTGCTCGAGCCACGCCGCGCGGCGCAGGTCATCTCGCCGACCGCATCGGCTCGACGACGACGGTCGGCGCCCGCGCTCCCGCCGGGAAGCGGGCCGCGTGAGCGGCTTGGCCGTCGGTGCGGATGCTCATCGCGCCGCGGACCTTAGACGGATAGTCTGCCGCCGCCCAATGGCGCCGGAGAGCTCTCGCATCTTTGCGCCCGGCCTGCTCGAGGGCCAGGTCTGCGTCGTCTCCGGCGCCGGCACCGGCCTCGGGCAGGCGAGCGCGCTCGAGCTCGCCCGGCTCGGCGCGACCGTCGATCGGCTGCGGGCGCCGGACGAGCCGCTCGAGGAGACCGGCGCGGCGGTCGAGGCGTCGGCGGCACGGCCGAGTCCGAGGCGCTCGACATCCGCGACGAGGAGGCGGTCGAGCCGGCTCGTCGACGGCGTGCTCGAGCGCCACGGCCGCATCGACACGCTCGTCAACAACGCCGGCGGCCAGTTCCTGAGCCCGGCCGAGGCGATCACCCCGAAGGGCTTTCGGACCGTGATCGAGCTCAACGTCACCGGGCACCTGGCTGATGACCCACGCCGCGGCGACCAAGGCGTTCATCCCGCAGGGCGGCGGCAAGGTCCTCAGCGTCACCCTCTCGCCGCACAACGGGATGCCCGGCATGGTCCACTCCGGCGCCGCCCGGGCGGCGGTCGAGAACATGATGAAGACGCTCTCGATCGAGTGGTCGCGCTTCGGGATCCGGCTCGTCGCGCTCGCCGCCGGCCAGTTCGACACCGAGACGCTGCGCACGAAGTACCCGGCGGAGATCGTCGAGGCGGTGCCCGGACCGATCCCGCTCGGCCGCCTCGGCACCGAGGAGGAGTGGGCGTGGCTGGTCGCCTACCTCGCCTCGCCGGCCGGCGACTTCTTCTCGGGTACGACGATCACGATCGACGGCGCCCGCGACAACTGGTTCGGCGCGTGGCCGCCGACCGCCTACGGCGGCGGCGACCCGCCGGCCGAGGAGCGCCGGGGCTGAGCGAGAGCCCTAGGTGTACATGCCGCCGAACTGGCCGCCCGGTGACGTTGAGCACCTGGCCGTGGACGTAGTTGGCTCAGGCCTGAGGCGAGGAACAGCACCGGAGCCGCTGCCTCCTCGGGCTGTGCGGGCCGGCCGAGCGGGATGATCATCGAGGCCATCGCGCGCATCTGCTCGGGGATCCCGAGCTCGACCTTCTCGCCGCCCTCGCCCGACCTCGATCGTCTCGCCCTTCTCCTTGGCCTGCGTGAGCCGGGTCTCGACGAAGCCGAACGCGACCGCGTTGCAGTTGATCTTGAACTGGCCCCACTCCTTGGCGAGCGTCTTGGTGAGGCCGACCACGCCGGCCTTGGCGGCCGAGTAGTTGACCTGGCCGGCGTTGCCCATCGTGCCCGAGATCGAGGAGATGTTGATGATCTTGCGGAACACGCTCCTGGCCCTCCGCCTGCTCGGCCTTCGCCGCCTCGCGCCAGTGCGGCGCGATCGCGCGGGTGACCCGGAAGGGGACGATCGTGTGGATGTCGAGCATCGCCTGGAACTGCTCGTCGCTCATCTTGTGGACGACCCCGTCCCAGGTGTAGCCGGCGTTGTTGACGATGATGTCGACCTCGCCGAACGCCTCGATCGCGCTCGCGACGAGCTCGTCGGGGACCTCGGGCTCGGTCAGGTCGCCGGACGAAGACCGCGGTCTCGCCGTCGATCTCGCTCGCCGCCTGCTCGGCGATCGTCACCGTCGATGTCGTTGATCAGAACCTTCGCGCCTTCGGCGACGAACAGTTCCGCGGTGGCGCGACCGATCCCGCGGGCCGAGCCCGTGACGATCGCCGCCTTGCCGTCAAGCAGTCCCATCTCTCTAAATCACTCCTAGTTCGTGAACCCGGGGTCCGGCACTCTAACCGCGCCCGCCCCTCGGCCGATCCGGCCCCTACCCCAGCGTGCGGGCGATCACCAGCCGCTGGATCTCGTTCGTGCCCTCGTAGATCTGGGTGATCTTCGCGTCGCGCATCATCCGCTCGACCGGGTACTCGTTGACGTAGCCGTAGCCGCCGAGCACCTGCACCGCCTCGGTGGTCACCCGCATCGCCGTGTCCGAGGCGATCAGCTTCGCCATCGCCGAGTACTTGCCCATGTCGGGCTCGCCCGCGTCGATCTTCGACGCGGCGCGGTAGAGCAGCTCGCGGGCGGCGGCCGTCTGCGACTCCATGTCGGCGAGCTTGAACTGGATCCCCTGGAAGGCCGCGATCGGCTTGCCGAACTGCCTGCGCTCCTGGGCGTAGGCCGCCGCGTAGTCGGTCGCGCCCTGGGCGATGCCGACCGCCTGGGCCGCAACGCCCAGCCGTGAGCGGTCGAGGGTGGCCATCGCGACCTTGAAGCCCTCGTTCTCCTCGCCGATCAGGTTCTCGGCCGGCACTCGCACGTTGTCGAAGATCGGCTGCCCGGTGGGCGAGCCGCGGATCCCCATCTTCTTCTCGAGCTTGCCGACCGAGAAGCCGGGGCGGTCGGCCTCGACGACGAACGCCGAGATCCCGCGCGAGTGGCCCTCCTCGGGGTCGGTGACGGCGAAGCAGATGTAGAAGTCCGCCACGCCGAGGTTGGTGATCCAGTTCTTCGTCCCGTCGATCACCCACTCGTCGCCGTCGCGAACGGCCTTGGTGCGCATCCCGCCGGGGTCGGAGCCGGCCTCGGGCTCGGAGAGCGCGAACGCCGGCGTCCACTCGCCCGAGGCGCACCTGGGCAGGAACCTCTGCTTCTGCTCGTCGGTCCCGAACAGGTTGAGCGGCAGCGTGCCCAGCTCCTGGACCATCAGGATCAGCGCGCTCGAGGCGCAGCCCTTGGCGACCTCCTCGATCGCCATGTTGAGCATCAGCGTCCCGGTCCCGGTGCCGCCGTGCTCGGCGGAGAACGGCAGGCCCATCAGGTCGTGGGAGGCGAACAGCTCGCGCACGTCGCGCGGGTACTCGGCCTTCTCGTCGATCTCCTGGGCGCGGGGCGCGACCCGCTCGACGACCATCTTGCGGATCGTCTCGCGGAAGTCCTCGAACTCCTGGGGGATCGAATAGGCGGGCGGGACGGTGGTCTCGGTGCTCACCGGCTGGAGGCTACATACGATTCGGGGATCGGCGATGAGAAGGACACGGAAGCGCTCCGGGTGATCTCGGCGGCGCGGCGCGAGAGCTTCGTGACCCGCGACGGCTCGAGCGTCCGCGAGCTCGTCCAGGCCGGCGACGGCGCCCGCAACCTCTCGCTCGCCGAGGCGGTTCTCGCGCCCGGATGCGAGACGATCGAGCATCTCCATCGTCGCTCCGAGGAGATCTACCTGTTCACGGCGGGCGCGGGGAGGATCCGGGTCGCCGGCGAGGAGGCGGCGGTCGCCGCCGGCGACGCCGTGCGGATCGCCCCGGCCACGGCCCACAAGCTCTGGAACCCGGGGCCCGAGCCGCTGGTTCTGCTCTGCGTCTGCTCGCCGCCCTACCGAGACGACGACACCGAGCTGCTCGAGTAGCCGGCGGGACCCCGCGGCCTACTCCGCCAGCCCGGCTGCCCTGAGGGCCTCGGCGTGGGTCGGGTACTGGGCTTCGGCTCTCTTCAGAAGACCCGTCTCGAGCTTCAGGATCACCGCGAGGGGCACGTCGAAGGGCACCCCGCCCACCCGCGCGGTGCCGGTCTGGCGGCCGAGCACGACAACGCGATCATCGCTCGCCGAGAGCGTGCGCTCGACGACCATCCGAGAATCGGGAGCCCACTCGAAGGCGCTCTCGGCCCAGCGACGGACGCCCTCGCGGCCGGTGAAGGCCCCCTCGAGCCGCGAGCGCTGGGCGACGATGACGCAATCCGGGGCGACCATCTCGACCATCCCGCCCACGTCGCCCGCGTTGAACGCGTCGACGAATCGGTGCACCGCCTCCAGGGTCTCCTCGGACATGACCCGCGGAGTATCTCGCAGGGCCATGCGGGTGACCCCGGGGCGCGCTCCGGTCGCCGGTCGCCGGACGCCCTAACCTCAGGCGCCGATGTCCTCCGAATACATCTTCACCATGCACCGGGTCTCGCGGACCCATCCGCCGGACAAGAAGGTGCTCGACGACATCTCGCTGAGCTTCTTCCCGGGCGCCAAGATCGGCGTGCTCGGCTACAACGGCGCCGGCAAGTCGACGCTGCTGCGGATCATGGCCGGCGTCGACAACGAGTACCGCGGCGAGGCGCAGCTGAAGGCCGGAGCGAGCGTCGGCATGCTCGAGCAGGAGCCGCGGCTCGACGAGGACAAGGACGTGCGCGGCAACGTCGAGGACGGCGTCCGCGAGCTCCGCGACATGCTCGACCGCTTCAACGAGCTCGCCGCGAACTACTCCGACGAGACCGCGGACGAGTTCGCACGGCTCCAGGACCAGATCGACGCGGCCGACGCCTGGAACCTCGACACGATGCTCGAGACCGCGATGGACGCGCTGCGCCTGCCGCCCGGCGACGCCGAGGTCAGCAGGCTCTCCGGCGGCGAGCGCCGCCGGGTCGCCCTCTGCCGGCTGCTGCTCAGCGCCCCCGACCTGCTGCTGCTCGACGAGCCCACCAACCACCTCGACGCCGAGTCGGTCGCCTGGCTCGAGCGGCACCTCGAGGAGTACAAGGGGACGATCGTCGCGGTCACCCACGACCGCTACTTCCTCGACAACGTCGCCGGCTGGATCCTCGAGCTCGACCGCGGCCGCGGCATCCCGTTCAAGGGCAACTACTCGGCCTGGCTCGAGCAGAAGCAGGAGCGGCTCGCGCAGGAGAAGCGCCAGCGACTCCGCGCGCGCCAGCGGACGATCGCCGCCGAGCTCGAGTGGGTGCGCGAGAACCCGAAGGGCCGGCGCAAGAAGTCGAAGGCGCGGCTCGCCCGCTACGAGGCGCTGCTCGCCGAGGACCAGACGTGAAGCTCGACAGCGTCCAGATCCACATCCCGGCCGGCCCGCGACTCGGCGACGTCGTGATCGAGGCCGAGGACCTGAGCAAGGGCTTCGGCGACAGGCTGCTGATCGACGACCTCTCCTTCACGCTGCCGCCGGCCGGGATCGTCGGCGTGATCGGCGCCAACGGAGCCGGCAAGACCACCCTCTTCCGGATGATCGTCGGCGACGAGCAGCCCGACTGCGGGAGCTCGCGGCTCGGCGAGACCGTCAAGCTCGCCTACGTCGATCAGTCCCGCGACGCGCTCGATCCGGCGAAGACCGTCTGGGAGGAGATCTCGGAGGGCTACGAGCAGATCAAGGTCGGCGAGCGCGAGATGAACTCGCGCGCCTACGTCAGCGGCTTCAACTTCAAGGGCTCCGATCAGCAGCGCAAGGTCGGCACCCTCTCCGGCGGCGAGCGCAACCGCGTCCACCTCGCGAAGCTGCTGCGCTCGGGCGGCAACCTGCTGCTGCTCGACGAGCCGACCAACGACCTCGACGTCGACACCCTGCGCGCGCTCGAGGAGGCGCTGCTCGCCTTCGCCGGCTGCGCGGTCGTGATCTCGCACGACCGCTGGTTCCTCGATCGCGTCGCCACCCACGTGCTCGCCTTCGAGGGCGACTCGCAGGTGCGCTGGTTCGAGGGCAACTTCGAGGACTACGAGGAGAACCGGCGCGAGCGCCTCGGCGCCGCCGCCGATCGGCCACACCGGATCACCTACAAGCGCCTCGTCCGCTAGCCGGCGCGCCGGACCGCTCCTACCTGCGAGCTCCCCAGCGCTCGATCGCGTCACGGTAGACGGCGTAGGCGGGCTTGCGCGAGTAGTCGGCGCGCAGGAGGCCGACGTTGTCGAAGATGTCGGCCCCGTCCGGGCGGTTGTCGCGCAGGTTGAAATAGCGGTAGTCGCGGACGCCCAGCGTTCCCGAGTACGCGCGCACGGCGGCGAGCGTGTCGGCGAGCTCGGCGGCTTGGCGCTCGTCGGGGCGTCGCGAGTTCGACGAATAGCCGTTCTCGGATACCCACACCTCGACCTCGTCGCCGAGTCCGGCCTGCGGCATCCAGCAGTCGCGGACGAGCGCGAGCGCTTCGATGGTCGCCTCGCCGGCCGTCTCGGTGATCAGCGCGGGCGGCCAGAACAGGCCCGGGTAGAGCTGCACGCCGACGTAGTCGAGCGCCGCCGCGAAGCGCGGCCCGGCCCGCTCGCCGATCGATTGCCAGAACTCGGTGTCGGAGCTGGGCAGGTAGCGATAGGCGTACGAGAAGCCGAGCTCGACGTCCTCCCGGCCGATCCGGTCGAGCGCCCGGCGGGCGCTCGGGACCCCTCGCACGATTGCCTCGATCGCGCCGGGAAACGCGCCGTCGGAGGTGTTCGCCGAAAGCGGCAGGTTGACCTCGTTGGTGATCGTCAGCGAGACGAGCGCCCGGTTGGCGCCGAGTGCCCTGGCAGCCCTGCGGACGAACCGGCGCCAGGCGCCGATGTCGCCCTGCTGTCCGGGCGCGGGGTGGTAGCGGACCTGGGACTCGACCGCGAACCCGGCACGGGCGTAGCGGCGAGCCCGCGCGGCGAAGCGCTCGATTCCCGCGTCGCCGTCCGCCATGAACAGCCGATTGAGGCGGATCACCACCGCGCGGTGGGGTGGACGCAGCGCCCGAAGGGCGTCGCGGCGCCGGGCCGGGTCCTCGGCGACGACCGAGCCCTGCTCGGCGCCGACCGTTCCCGCGAGCTGTGGGGTGATCCCGAAGCGGATCCGGGTCTCGGGCGCGCTCGCCTCCGCCACCGTCGCGCTCAGGCACGGGTCCGGCCCGCTGCCCGCCTCGGCGAGACCCGGGGCGAGCAGCGACGACGCGATCAGCGCGGCCAGCGTCGCCGGCCGGCGGCCTCGCGGAGATCTCCGGGCTCCCGCGCCGCCATCGATCGAGCTGAGCCGGCCGAGCACCACGTGTCCGCTCAGAGGCCGAGCTGGCGGCCGAGGATCTCCTTCATGATCTCGTCGGTGCCGCCGCCGATCGGGCCGAGCCGGGCGTCGCGGAGGGCCCGCTCGACCCCGTACTCGGTCATGTAGCCGTAGCCGCCGAGGATCTGGACCGCCTCGTCGGCGACGTCGACCAGGGCGCGCTGGGTCATCAGCTTCGCCTTCGTGACATCGCCGATCCCGTAAGTCACCGACTCGTGCGACCACTCGCCCGCGGCGATCGCGGCGGCGCGCTCGTCCTCGCGCGAGGTGAACTCGCGCAGGGCGTGGTAGGTGAGCGCCCGCCCGACCTCGGCCTTGATCCCGATCTCGGCGATCTTGTGGCGGAGCGCCTGGAACCTGCCGATCGGCCGGCCGAAGGCCTCGCGCTCGTTCGCGTAGGAGATCACCACCTCGAGCAGCCGGCGCATCCCGCCGACTGCGCCGAGCGCCATCAGCAGGCGCTCCCAGGCGAAGTTGGCCATGATCATCTGGAAGCCCGCGTTCTCGCGCCCGAGCAGGTTCTCCGCGGGGACCTCGACGTCCGTGAAGGCAAGCTCGCCGGTGTCCGAGGAGTGCCAGCCGAGCTTCTCCAGCTTCGACACCACCTCGTAACCGGGAGAGTCGCTCTCGATCACCAGGAAGGAGATCCCGTGGTGGCCGCCGGACTCGGTCGTCTTCACCGCGCAGACGAGCAGGTCCGCGCGGACCCCGTTGGTGATGAAGGTCTTCGATCCGTTGACGACGTAGCCGCCGGGGACCTTGCGGGCGTGAGTCCTGATCGAGGCGACGTCGGAGCCCGCGTTCGGCTCGGTGATCCCGAGCGCGCAGATCTTCTCCCCCGCGATCGCGGGGCGCAGGAAGCGCTCGTGCTGCTCGGGGGTGCCGAACTTGTAGATCGGCGGCGTCGCGATCCCCGTGTGGGCGCCGAGCCCGGCGCCGACGCCGCCGGAGGCGCCGGCCGCGGCGAGCTCCTCGGCCCAGACCGCGTCGTGGACGTAGTCGCCGCCCTGGCCGCCGAGCTCCTCGGGGTACTTGAGGCCGAGGAAGCCGAGCCCGGCGGCGCGGTCGTAGAGCTCGCGCGGGAACTCGCGCCGGCGCTCCCACTCGGGGACGTGAGGGACGATCTCGCCCTTCACCCAGCGACCGATCGTCTCGCGCAGGTGCTCGTGCTCGGCGCCGAACGGCGGCAGCGTCGCCCGCGCGCCGGAGTCCTTGATCACGCTCATCTCATTCGTCCGGGGCGCCGCTCTCGGGAAGGGCCGCCAGCGCCTCGTCCGGGGGCACCCCGTCCGAGGACGATGGCCCCGCGATCGCCTCGAACTCACGCGTGTTCACCGGCAGGCAGAACTGGCAGAAGTGGCCGCCGAAGGGGGTCAGGTGGATCGAGCGGCGAACCACCCGGGAGCGCCCGGTGGCGCGGATCGCCGCGATCACGTCCGGCTGGGCCTCGAGCACCTGGTAGGCGCTGGTGTCGGGAAGCTGGTCGCGCGAGAACCAGATCAGGCCGAGCCGAAAGAGGTTCGAGAGGTAGGCGGGCACCCGCCCGGCGTGCATCACCCCGGCGTGCAGGCCGATCATCGAGAGCCCCGGGGCGACGGTGTGCGAGCCGATGTTGAGCGGGCGCCAGGTGCGGACGTCGACCGCGGCCTGGGGGCCGTCGGCGGCGAGCAGGCGCAGGATCCTGGCCTCGTCGGGGGAGAGCTCGGAGAGGATCCGCGAGTACGCCGGGTGGGCGTCGCCGGCCTCCTCGAGCCGGGAGCTGCGGGTCAGCAGCGCCTCGCCGCGGTCGCGCAGCGGCCCCGTCTCATCGCCGGCGCGGGCGATGAGGCGGCGCTCGATCTCCGTCACCCCGAGCAGGGCGCGCGCGCCGGAGAGCACCTCGTCGCGCGCCTCGAGGACGAGGTCGAGCGGGTTCTCGCGGTTGATCGCGGCCTTCGCGACCCGCCTGCCCGCTCGCAGGGCGGTGTCGGCGTACCAGCCCGCCGTACGCATCGACGCACCCGCCGCGATCCGCGCCAGGCCGGGCGCCGCGTCGACCGCGCTCCCGGCCGCCGCCGCTGCCGCCGCCGCGTTCTCGCGGCCCGAGTTGCGGCTGCGATCTGCGGATTCCTCCATCGCCCGCAAGGCTATCCGGCGGCGGGCGAGGAGGGCTCAGGCGGCGAGCAGATCGCCGCCTCAGGGTGTCGATCTCGCCGCTTCCGTTCGTCGTTAGGGTGAGAGGCGGCCAAAAGGGGTCGCCCGGACAAGCACAGGAGGAACGCGATGAAGTACATGCTCACGATCATCGGGGCGGAGGGCGGCATGGATGACGCCACCCCCGAGCAGATGAAGGAGGAGCTCGACCGCTGGGAGGCCTACACCCAGGAGCTCGCCGACGCCGGAGCCCTGATCGCCGGCGAGGCGCTGCAGGAGAGCGCCACAGCGACGACCGTGAAGGTCACCGAGAGCGACGAGCGGCTGGTCACCGACGGCCCGTTCGCCGAGACCAAGGAGCAGCTCGGCGGCTTCTACCTGATCGAGTGCGAGGACCTCGACAGCGCGCTCGAGTGGGCGAAGAAGATCCCGGCGGCGGCGCTCTCCTCGATCGAGGTCCGCCCGGTGATGGACTTCAGCGAGTTCGGCTACGAGGCCCCGGATTGGTCGGCTCCGCGGCGGCGCTCGACTTCTGGGCGCAGCGCCGCCGGCGCGGAGGCGTCGTAGCCGATCCGGCCGGCGTCGTCGACCGCCTGTTCCGGCACGAGTCGGGACGGGCGGTCGCGACGCTGATTCGCGTCCTCGGCGACTTCGACGCCGCCGAGGAGGCGGTCCAGGACGCCTTCGCGGTGGCCCTCGAGCGCTGGCCGCGCGACGGGCTGCCCGACAACCCGGGGGCGTGGATCACCCGGGTGGCGCGAAACAAGGCGATCGACAGGCTGCGCCGGCGGCAGAGCCTGGCCGAGAAGGTGCAGATCCTCGAGGGACTGGAGCGGCTGCGGGTGGACGAGGAGCAGGAGCGAGAGGACCCGGCCGCCGCCTCCGCCCGAGGCGCTGCGGACGGCGAGGAGGAACCGGACCCGTTCGGCGACGATCGGCTGCGGCTGATCTTCACCTGCTGCCACCCGGCCTTGGCGCCGGAGACGCGGGTGGCGCTGACGCTGCGCACCCTGGGCGGGCTCAGCACCGCCGAGATCGCCCGTGCGTTCCTCGTCGCCGAGCCGGCTATGGCGCAGCGCCTGGTGCGCGCGAAGCGGAAGATCGCCGCGGCGCGGATCCCCTACGAGGTGCCGGCGGCGGAGCGGCTCCCCGAGCGGCTCGGGGGCGTGCTCGCGACCCTCTACCTGGTCTTCAACGAGGGCTATCTGGCCAGCGGCGAGGACGAGCGGCTGATCCGCTCCGAGCTCTGTGGCGAGGCGATCCGGCTCACCCGCCTGCTTCGCTCGCTGATGCCCGAAGAGCCGGAGGTGGCCGGGCTGCTCGCCCTGATGCTGATCCAGGACAGCCGCCGCGAGGCGCGGGTGGACGCCGACGGGCGGCTCGTCCTGCTCGCCGACCAGGATCGCGAGCACTGGGATCGCGCGCAGATCGAGGAGGCCCTCGGCGTCCTCGCCGGCGTGATCGCCGCGGGGGTGATCGGCCCATACGGCCTGCAGGCGGGAATCGCCGCCGAGCACGCCCGCGCCGCGCGCGCGAGCGAGACCGATTGGCGGCGTATCCGCGAGCTCTACGACGCGCTCGTGAGCATTCAGCCGACGGCGGTGATCGAGCTCAACCGGGCGGTGGCGATCGCGATGTCCGAGGGCGCCGCCGCCGGTCTTGCGGCGGTCGATGGGATCGACGGGCTGGATGGCTTCCACCGCTTTCACGCGACCCGCGCCGATCTGCTTCGTCGCCTCGAGCGTGGCGAGCAGGCCGCGGCGGCGTACGCGCGCGCCGCCGCCCTCGCCACGAACCCGCTCGAGCGCGCATTCCTCGAGCGCCGCCGCGACGGGCTCAGGTGAGCCCGGCGCGCTCCGCCGGACGCGGGCGCTCCGCCGGCCGTGCGCGCCCCGCCGAGCGGGCGCTCCGCCGCCCCGGGGCGCCCGCCGAGCGGGCGCTCTCCGCCGGCCTCGAGTGAGCCGGGCGCGGTCCGTCGGCCGCCGACGCTCCTCCGGCCGTGGGCGCCCCGCCGAGCGGGCGCTCCGCCGCCCGTGGGCGCCCGCCGAGCGGGCGTCTCCGCCGGCCTCGAGTGAGCCGGGCGCGGTCCGTCGGCCGCCGACGCTCCTCCGGCCGTGGGCGCCCCGCCGAGCGGGCGCTCCGCCGCCCCGGGGGCGCCCGCCGAGCGTGAAGTTGTCCACCTCCACAGGGGCTTTCTTCACGCTCGCGTTCGACGGGGACCGCGCCAGTGGCTCAAGCGTGCCCGGGCGGGCGGCGCAGCAGCCAGCCGGGCGGCATCCCGCGGGTAGCGATCTCGGCGAGCGCCGAGAAGCCGAGCGTCTCGTAGAACCCGATCGCGGCCGGGTTGGAGGTGTCGGCGAGCGCCGCCAGGCCCTCGCGATCGCAGCGCGCCAGCGCCGGGCGCAGCAGCGCCGTCGCGTAGCCGAGGCGGCGCCTCGCGGGCCGGGTTCCGATGGCCTCGAGGTACCAGGCCCGCTCGCCTGGAAGCTCGGCGGCGAGCGCGCGCTCGTACTCGCCGACGATCGCCCGCTTCACCGGGTCGAGCGCCGTGGCCGCGGCATCGGTGCCCGTCCCCGCCTCGACCCGCTCGCGCCGCTCCGCTCCGCCGAGCGGAGGCGACCAGGCCGCGACGGCGTCGAGCTCCCCGGCCGCCCAGAGCTCGTCCTCGCCGAGCGCCGCATCGACATCGACCGCGATCGCGAGGCGAGGCCATCCCTCCTTGCCGGCGCCGTACCAGTGCAGCTGCGGGTCCTCGGCGAGCGCCTCGGCGAGCGTCTCGATCGCCGCTTCGCGCTGCGCCGCCGCGCAGCGGCGGATCAGGGTCGGAGGATGGCCCACGCGGCGCGACGATAGCCGGGCCGCCACGGGGGCAGGATCCGCGCCCCGTCGATCCGGCCTCCGATCACGCGCGCGGACCGACGGCCGCGTGCCGGATCCGCTCCCATCGGTCGAACGCTCCGCCTCTCCGACGCGCCGATCGACCGGCGCCCGGATCGCGGCTTCGGCATCGCGACGCCGCCGCTGCGCCGCGACGCAGCGGCGGATCAGGGTCGGAGGGTGGCCCACGCGGCGCCGCCGGCGCTAGAGCCCGTAGGAGCGCCCGATCACGTCGAGCATGATCTCGTCGGTCCCGGCGCCGATCCGGTTGAGCCGCTGATCTCGGTAGGCGCGCTCGATCTCGTACTCCTTCATGTAGCCGTAGCCACCGTGGATCTGGACGCACTCGTCGGCGACCTCGTGGCAGACCCGGGTCGCGAACAGCTTCGCCATCGTGATCTCGCGCACCGGGTACTCGCCGTTCGCGAACCGCCAGGCGGTCGCGTGGACCATCTGCTTGGCCGCCTCGATCTTGGTCGCCATGTCGGCGAACTTGTGGCGGATCGCCTGGAAGCGGCCGATCGGGCGCCCGAACGCCTCGCGCTCGCGCGCGTACTCGAGCGTGCGCTCGAACATCCGCTCGCAGGACGCGTAGCAGCCCGCGGCGGCGACCAGGCGCTCGCCCTGAAGCTCCCAGGAGATGTGGTAGAAGCCCTTGCCGACCTCGCCGAGCACGGCGTCGGCGGGAACTCGCATCCCCTCGAAGGCGAGCTCCGCGGTGTCGGAGGCGTGCATCCCCATCTTCTCCAGCGTCCGCGAGATGCTGAAGCCGGGCACGGTGTTCCCCTCCTCGTCACGCAGATCGACCAGGAAGAGGGTCATGCCGTCGTGGCGGGCATCGGGATCCGTCTTCGTCACCAGGACGCAGAAGTCGGCCCGGGCGCCGTTGGTGATGAACGTCTTGGCGCCGTTGATCACGTACTCGTCGCCGTCGCGGATCGCGGAGGTGCGGATCCCCGCGACGTCGGAGCCGGCGCCCGGCTCGGTGATCCCGAGGCAGCCGATCCGCTCACCCTTGATCCCGGGGACGAGATAGCGCTGCTTCTGCTCCTCGCTGCCGAGCAGGTGGACGGGGGGAAGGACCATGTCGCTCTGCACGGCGAAGCCCATGTTGGTCCCGCCCGAGGCCGAGTAGCTCATGCACTCGGCGCGGACCAGCGAGTAGAAGTAGTCGCCGCCCTGGCCGCCGTAGCTCTCCGGAAAGCAGAGCCCGAGATAGCCGAGCTCGCCGGCGCGACGCATGATCGAGTCCGGCCACAGCGTCTCCTCCCACTCGTTGCGGTGCGGGTAGAGCTCCTTCTTGACCCAGGCGCTCATCGACTCGCGCAGGTCGAGGTGCTCGTCGGTGAAGATGAAGTGCTTGCGCGAGGCGTCGAACTCGGGCTTGATGACGGTTGATGCAGCTGTGGCCACGGGGTTCCTCCTGGTCGGGATCATGCGAAGTGTACAGTCGTACTTCGTACTTTCCAGTAAGGTGGTCCCGTCGCCCGTGGGCGGCCCTTCGAGATGCCCTACGAGAAGCTTCGATACGAGGTCTCAGACCAGGTCGCGACGATCACGCTCGACGACCCCGAGTCTCGAAACGCGCTCTCCGACACGCTCCTCGGCGAGCTGCTCGCCTCGCTCGCCGACGCGAAGCGCGACGAGAGCGTGCGGGTCGTCGTGCTCACCTCCTCGCACGAGAAGGTCTTCTCCGCCGGCGGCAACCTCGGCGGCTTCGCCGCCGATGCCCCGACCGCCCACAAGTACTTCGCGACCGCGGCCTTCCCCGACGTCTTCAAGGCGCTCGGCGAGCTCGGCAAGCCGTCGATCGTGGCCGCCAACGGCCACGTGCTCGCCGGGGCGCTGGGGATCGCGCTCGCCTGCGACCTGATCATCGCCAAGGACACCGCCGGCTTCGGCACCCCGGAGATCAACGTGGGCCTGTTCCCGTTCATGATCATGGCCCTGATCTACCGCAACGTGCCGCGCAAGAAGGCGGCCGAGATGCTGCTGCTGGGCGAGCGGCTCAGCGCCGAGGAGGCGCGCGAGGCCGGGATCGTCAACAAGGTCGTCACCGCGGAGGAGTTCGACGAGGCGGTCGCCGAGTGGGCGCGGAAGCTGGCGGCGAAGAGCCCGCTGGTGATGCGGCTCGGCAAGGACGCGATCTGGCGCCAGATGGACATGCCGCTCGCCGACGCGCTCGACTACCTGCGCTCGCAGCTCACGATCGAGCTCTCGACCGAGGACGCGATCGAGGGCGTCACCGCCTTCTTCGAGAAGCGCGAGCCGAAATGGAAGGGGCGATGAGCCAGGTCCCGCCTGAGGCCGGGCCGGGTGAGGATGCCCTGGGAGAGGAAGCGGCCGCCGTCGCCGCCGCGGCCGAGGAGGCGAACCTCGCCGAGGCCCCGGCTCCCGCGGCGGCCGAGTCGCCGCTCGCGAAGCTGTCGCCGACCTGCACGAGCGCCGGGCCAGGGCGAAGCTCGGCGGGGGCGAGGAGAAGATCGCCAAGCAGCACGAGCGCGGCAAGCTGACCGCGCGCGAGCGCATCGACCTGCTCGTCGACGCCGGCACCTTCGTCGAGATGGGGATCCACGCCCGGCCACACTTCTCGCAGCGCTCGATGGAGGGCAAGGAGGCAGCGGCCGACGGCGTGATCACCGGCTGGGGCGACGTCGAGGGCCGCCGCGTGCGCGATCGCCGCCTACGACTTCACGGTGATGGCCGGCTCGATGGGGATGACCGGCGAGATCAAGATGGCGAGGCTGCGCGAGCTGGCGCTGACCCAGCGGATCCCGCTGATCTGGCTGCTCGACTCCGCCGGGGCGCGGATCCAGGAGGCCACCGGCTCGCTGTTCGCCGGATCGGGGCACCTCTTCCGCGAGGAGGTCGAGATGTCCGGCGTCGTCCCGCTGGTCGCGGCGATGCTCGGGCCCTGCGCCGCCGGGACCGCCTACATCCCCGGGCTCGCCGACTTCGTACCGATGGTCGTCGGCCAGGGCGCGATGGCGCTCGCCGGCCCGCACCTGACCAAGGCGGTGACCGGCGAGGAGATCTCGATGGAGGACCTCGGCGGCGCCGCGCGTGCACTGCCGCAACTCCGGGGTGGGCGACCTCGAGTGCACGGACGACGCCGAGTGCATCGAGGCGGTGAAGACCTATCTCTCGTTCTTCCCGGCGAACTGCGAGCAGAAGCCGCCCGTGCGCGAGGCGGCCGATCCCGCGGAGCGGATGTCGGAGCAGCTGGTCGAGCTTCTGCCGGAGTCCAACCGCCAGCCCTACGACATGTACGACCTGATCGGCGAGATCGTCGACGACGGCGAGTGGTTCGACCTGAAGCCGCGCTTCGCGAAGACGATCATCACCTGCCTGGCCCGGTTCGGCGGCCAGCCGGTCGGGATCGTCGCCAACCAGCCGAAGCAGCGTGGCGGGATCCTCGAGAACGACTCAGCCGACAAGGCGGCGCGGTTCGTCAACCTCTGCGACGCGTTCTCGATCCCGCTTGTCTTCCTTCAGGACGTGCCCGGGTTCATGGTCGGCTCGAAGGTCGAGCACGCCGGGATCATCCGCCACGGCGCGAAGATGCTCTACGCGGTCTCGCGGGCGACGGTCCCGAAGGTCACGGTGGTCATCCGCAAGGCCTACGGCGCCGGCTACTACGTGATGAACGGCAAGGCCTACGAGCCGGACCAGATCTACGCCTGGCCGATCGCCGAGATCTCGGTGATGGGCGCCGAGGGCGCCGTCAACATCATCGGCCGCTCGGCGATCGAGTCCGCCGAGGACCCCGACGCCACCCGCGAGGCGATGCTGGCGGCGGTGCGCGCGCAGATCGACCCCTACATCGCCGCCGGCAACGGGCTGATCGACGACGTGATCGACCCGCGCGAGACCCGGCCGCGGATCATCGCCGCGCTGAGGATGGCGCGCGACAAGCGCGTGCAGCGCCCGTGGCGCAAGCACGGCGTGATGCCGGTCTGATGAGCCAACCGCCGCCGCCCGCTCAGCCTCAGGGCCGCGGCCGGCGGCCGAGCGAAGGGAAGAGATGAGCGCGTTCGAGGACCCCGTGATCATCAGCTGCTCGATCTCGGGCGCGATCGCGAACCGCGATCAGTGCCCGGCGATCCCGTACACGCCCGAGGAGTACGCGGCCGAGGCGCGCCGCGCGGTCGACGAGGGCGCCTCGCAGATCCACATCCATGCGCGCACGCCCGACGGGGTGCCCAGCTACAAGATCGAGGACTTCGGCGCGATCACCGAGGCGATCATCGCCGAGGTGGGCGACGTGATCGTCAACTACTCGACCGGGGCGCTCGGCGTCTCGATCGAGAAGCGGCTCGAGTACCTGCGCGCGCTGACCGCCCGACGTAGCCGCCCTGAACATGAGCTCGATGAACTACGCGAAGTACTCGCGCCGGCGCAAGGACTTCGTCTTCAACGCCGTGTTCGAGAACTCCTTCGACACGATCATCGAGTTCCTCGGCGCCTTCAACGAGCTCGGGATCAAGCCCGAGCATGAGTGCTTCGACGCCGGCCACGTCGCCAACCTCGACCCGCTGATCGACATGGGCCTGATCTCCGAGCCCCATCAGATCTCGCTGGTGATGGGGGTGACCGGCGGGATCCGGCCGACGGCCCGAAACGTCGGCGTGATGGCCGAGCAGATCCCCGGCGGCCCCGACCGAGGCGCCAACTGGCAGGTGATCGGGATCTCGCGCGAGCAGTGGCGGCTGCTCGCCGCCTCGCTGGTGCTCGGCGGCAACGTGCGGGCCGGGCTCGAGGACAACCTCTACCTGCCGGACGGCGAGATGGCGCGCTCGAACGGCGAGCTGATCGCGAAGGCCCGGCAGATGGCCGAGGACGTCGGCCGCCGCGCCGCGACCGTCGCCGAGGCACGAGAGATGCTCGGGCTGGCGCCGAGCCGCGGCTCGGCGCCGCCGGCCGAACAGGCGACGTCCTCCGGGGAGCCGGCGCCCGGATGAGCGCGCTCGAGGGCATCCGCGTCCTCGACCTCAGCCGGTTGCTGCCGGGGGGCTTCTGCTCCCTGCTGCTCGCCGACCTCGGCGCCGACGTGATCAAGGTCGAGGACACCGGCATGGGCGACTACGTGCGCTGGGCGCCGCCCTACTACGGCGGCGAGGAGGAGCAGCCGCTCGGTACCCGTTCCGCCCTCTACCTCTCGCTCAACCGGGGCAAGCGCTCGGCCCGGATCGATCTCAAGAGCGAGGCCGGGAGGGAGGCGCTGTTGAGGCTGGTGGACGGAGCCGACGTCGTGCTCGAGAGCTTCCGGCCCGGGGTCCTCGAGCGACTCGGCGTCGGATACGAGACGATGGCCGAGCGCAACCCGCGGATCGTCTACTGCGCGATCACCGGCTACGGGCTCGACGGCCCGAACGTCGCCCGCGCCGGTCACGACACGAACTACCTCGCGCTCGCCGGCCTGCTCGGGCTCACCGGCTCCGCCGATGGCCCGCCGGTCTCCGCCTCCGGTCAGATCGCCGACCTCGGAGGTGGCGCGATGATGGCGGCCTTCGGCGTCCTCTCCGCGCTGCTCGCCCGCGAGCGAACCGGCGAGGGCCAGCTCGTCGACGTCTCGATGACCGATGGCGCGCTCTCCTGGCTCGCGATGGTCGCCGCGGCCTTCCTCAGCGACGGCCGGGTCCCCGGGCGCGGCGGCGAGATGCTGAACGGCGGCGTCGCCTGCTACCTGCCGTACGAATGCGCCGACGGCTGGGTCAGCTGCGGGGCGCTCGAGCCGAAGTTCTGGCAGGCGTTCTGCGCCGGCACCGAGCGCCCGGACCTGCTCGAGCACCAGTTCGCGAGGCCGGGATCGCCGGGTCACGCGCGGGTTGCCGAGGTCTTCAAGACGCGCACGAAGGCCGAGTGGGCTGCGTTCAACGACGTGCACGATTGCTGCGTCGAGCCGGTGCTCGACCTCGACGAGGCGCTCGACTCGGAGCTCGTCCGGGCGCGCGAGATGGTGGTCGAGGTGGATCAGCCCGACATCGGCTCGGTCCGCCTGCTCGGCCACCCGGTGAAGTTCTCGGGCACGCCCGCCGATCCGACCCGTCCCGCGCCGGCGCTTGGCGAGCACACCGAGGAGGTCCTCGGCGGAGGCCGGCCTCGCCGCGCGAGGAGATCGCCGAGCTGCTCGCCTCGGGCGCGGTCGGAGGCCTCAACGAGCGGGCGGAGCAGCAGCCCTTCCTCTCGGAACTGCGCCGCACGAGCGGCTGAAGATCTCCGAGGTCGCCGAGCGCGCCGACGTACCCGGTGGCGACGGTCCGCCACTACCTTCGCGAGGGCCTGCTGCCCGAGCCGGTGAAGACCTCGCGCAACATGGCCTACTACCCGCCCGAGCTCGTCGATCGGATCCGGCTGATCAAGCAGCTCCAGGAGGAGCGCTTCATGCCCCTGCGGGTGATCCGCGAGCTGATCGAGTCCGCCGACGGCGACGTCGAGCGGGTGCGCGCGATCGCCGACACCGGCGGCGGGCTGGTGGCGCACGGTGCTCGAGCCGGAGCGCCGGCGGACCCCGGCGAGCGAGGTGCTCGAGCGCTTCGAGATTCCCGAGCGCGCGCTCGACCGGCTCGCCGAGCTCGGAGTGCTGAGCCCCGACGATCGCATGGCTACTCGCCGACCGACGTGCGGATCGTCGAGGCGATCTCGCGGTTTCGAGACGCCGGACTGGAACGAGAAGACGGGCTTCGGCGCCCGCGACGTCGCCCGCCTGATGCGGGGCCTCGAGCCGGTGATCGCCGACGAGCTGCGCCTGCTGGTCGAGCGCTTCTCGGCGCTCGACGCCGAGCGCGCATCCGACCTGGTCGAGGGCGGCGCCGCGCCGTTCCCGGCGCTGATCGGCGCCCTGCACGCGAAGCTGCTCACCGTCGGCGCTCGAGGAACGGGTCAAGCCCGGCTAGCCACCGGCCTCGGCGGCGAGCTCGGCGAGGCCCTGCCCGCGCGAGGTCACCGGCTCGTAGCCGAGCTCGGCGCGAGCCTTGGCGATCTCGATCGTGCACTCCTGCGAGGAAACCCAGAAGGCGAACCGGGTGAGCGGCGGCTCGCCGGGCAGCGGGAGCGTTCGCCAGAGCGCCTCGCCCGCCACCGCGAGCGGCCCGGCGAGGAAGGTCGGCAGCGAGCGGGACGGCGCCTCGATCCCCTGCGTCTCGAGCAGCGCGGAGACGAACTCGCGGAAGACGACCGGCTCGCCGTCGGTGACGAAGTAGGCCTCGCCCGCCCGTCCCCTCTCGGCGGCGAGCAGGAGTCCCTCGACGACGTTGTCGACGTGGGTCACGTCGGTGAGGTGGCCGCCGCCGCCGATCCAGGCGAACCTGCCGGCCTCGACCATCTCGGCCATCGCCGGCAGCAGGGTGGTGTCGCCCGCTCCCCAGACGAATCGCGGCCGTAGCACGACGGTCTCGAGCCCGTCGCCGTTCGCCTCCCGCACGGCGGCCTCGGCCATCGCCTTGGTTGACGCGTAGAGCGCCTTCGAGTCGGGGCGAAGCGGCGCGCTCTCGTCCACCGAGCGCAGCGGCTCACCGGCGATCAGCGCCGCCTCGGTGCCGCAGTGCACGAAGCGCCGCGCGCCGCCGGCGCGTGCGCCGGCGAGGGCGTTCTCGGTGCCGGTGACGTTGTCTCGAACGAAGTCCTCCCGCTTCCCCCACGCGCCAAGGTGGGCGGCGAGGTGGAAGACCGTTTCGCAGCCCGCCGCGCCCGCCGAGAGCGCATCGGGATCGGCGAGATCTCCCCGCACCGCCTCGGCGCCGAGCGCCTCCACCACGGCCGCGGAGCGATCGGAGCGGGCGAGCGCCCGAACGGCGGTCCCGTCGCGGCTCAGGCGGGCGATCAGCTTCCCGCCGATGAAGCCGGAGCCACCGGTCACGAACGCGCCCTGCCGACCTTCGCCCATCGGGGCAGCCTACGCGTCCTCGCCGCTGAGCCCCGCCCGGTTCGCGCCCCCAAACGGCAACGGGCCCCTTGTCGGGGCCCGTTGCGCCACTCAGAGAGGGATCGGAGCGCGTTATCACCGTCCAACCTCAACCACACGGCCCGAGAAGGGGGGAGTTTCCCGGATAACGCTCGTCCCGAGGCGGGTCGTACCCGGGCGACTCAAACCTCAAACATCGCCGCCCCTGGGCGCTCGCGCGGCTACCTGTCGGCGTCCGGAACCTCGCTCGACTCGACCGCGTCGGACTCGCCATGGACGGCGATGTCGCCGTCCTCCTCGGGGTCGGGGCGGTCGTACTTCGGGTTGCCGCCCGCGTCGCGGTGCTCGGCGTGGTCGCGCAGGGCCTGCTCGGAGCCCTCGAAGCCCTCGGCGACCCCGCCACCGGCCTCGAGCACCGGCTCGTCCGGCGAGTCGGGCCGGTCCGCCGGACGGCGTCCACCGATCGCGCCCGCCTCCTCGGCGGCGGCCTCGGTCTCGCGCTCGACCGCGTCCTCCTCGCCCTCTCGGCCCTCTCGGCCCTCTCGGCCTGTCTCGCTCACCGCGCTCCTCTCTCGTAGATCCCGTTCGACGGTCGGTCCCGGCCGTCGGCTCGAAGCCTAGAGCGATCGGCGCGCCGGGAGCGAGCCCGGATCGTGTGGTGGCGCGAGCGGCGGGTAGAGGCACGGTGAAGCCGAAAACGACCTTGAAAGGCGGAGGCCGATGAACGAGAGGATCGAAGGCAAGCGGGTCGCGTTCCTGACCGCGAATGAAGGGGTCGAGCAGGTGGAGCTGACGAGCCCCTGGGAGGCGGTCGAGCAGGCGGGTGGGCGGCCCGAGCTGATCGCGCCCGAGGAGGGCAAGGTGCAGGCGTTCAACCACCTCGACAAGGCCGACGAGTTCGAGGTCGCGCGGAAGGTCGCCGACGCCCGGGCCGAGGATTACGACGGGCTCGTGCTCCCCGGCGGCGTCGCCAACCCCGACAACCTGCGCACGCATCCCGAGGCGGTCGAGTTCGTCCGCGCGTTCTTTGAGGCGGGCAAGCCGGTGGCGGCGATCTGCCACGCGGCGTGGACGCTGATCGAGGCGGGCGTCGTCGAGGGCCGCACGCTGACCTCCTGGCCGAGCCTGCGGACGGACCTGCGAAACGCGGGCGCCGAGTGGGTCGACGAGGCCGTGCATGTGGACCGCGGCCTGACCACATCGCGAAACCCCGACGACCTCGAGGAGTTCTGCGCGAAGCTGGTCGAGGAGATCGCCGAGGGCGTCCATGGCGAGCAGCGCGAGGCGACCGTCAACGGTTGACGGCGAGCGGCGTCGAGCGCGGCGCGCTGCGCTAGGACGGCGCGCCGCTGCCGAGCGCCGCGACCGCGTCGCTGCGGGTCGCGTACAGCCCGACCGCCTGGTCGATTCCGGTCAGCCGCAGCAGGCGGCCGACGTCATCGTCGGCGCAGCAGACCGCGAACACGCGGCTGCCCTCGGCGAAGTCGCGCTTGGCCTCGACCAGCAGGCTGAGCCCGGTCGAGTCGATGAACTCGCACGCGCTCAGGTTGACGATCACGCCGCTCTCGTCCCCCGCGAGCGCGAGGCTGAGGGCCTCGCGAAGCTGAGGGGCGGTCCCCTGGTCGAGCTCGCCCGAGACCTCGACGATGCGCAGGCCGCTGTCGGTGGCGGCCTCGACCGAGAAAGCAGCTCTCACTTGTTGTCGTCCTCGCCGAATCGCATCCCTGAAGGTCTTGATCTTAGAGACTCGAAGAGGCTGTAGATTCGCCTCAGCGAGCTGACAGCCGCGATCATCGCCAAGCGGTCCGGAGGCCATGTGAACAGCAGAGCGAGCAAGACGGCGTCGCAGGCAGGCGCTCGGCAACCGGACACGCGAATCGGCCTGCTCGCCGGCTTGGCCCTGCTCGCGCTCATCGTCGGGCTCGATGTCGTGCTCGGTACGGAGTCCGGTGCGATCGTCGGTGCCTACGTCGCGCCGCCCTTCGTCACCGCGCTGATCGGCGGCACCCGTGCGACAGCGGGCGTCAGCATCATCGCGATCGCACTCGCGCTCGCAAGCTCGACCTGGAACATGGGCAGCGCCGAGAACCCCGACTACTTCGTCAGGCTGGCGGTCGTCGTGCTCGGCTCGGCCTTCGCCATGCTCAGCGCCCAGGCCCGCGCCCGCGCCCGCGGCCGCGCCGACCGACTGCGCCTGCTCGATGCCGTCGGCGACGTCGCCGACGGCTCGCTCCCCCTCGCCGAGACCCTCAACCGCGTCGTCGAGGTGGTCGTCCCGGCGGTCGGCGACATCTGCATGATCGACGCCGTCCACGACGGCCGGGTGACGCGGATCGCGGTGCGCGCCCGCGGCCGCGAGGACGCGGGTGCGGTCGAGGAGGGGATCCGCGGGCGCCGCCCGTCTCTGCCCGCCTGGCTGGTCGAGAGCGACCGCCCCTGGCGCCACATCCCCCGCTGGCTGCCGAGGATGACCGACGAGGACCTCAGGCGGATCTCGGAGTCGCCGGAGGATCTCGAGTTCCTGCGCTCGCTGGGAGTCCGCTCCTCGATCTCGGCGCCGGTGACGGCGCGCGACCGCAACCTCGGCGCGCTGACGCTGATCTCGGCCTGGTCGGGACGCCGCTACAGCGCCGACGACCTGCGCTTCGCGCAGATCCTCGCCAGCCGGGTCGGCCTGGCGCTCGACAACGCGGGGCTGTTCTCGGACCTCGAAAGCGTCGAGCGCCGGATGGACACGGTGATGTCGATGCTCGACGAGGCCGTCGTCATCCACGGACCCGAGGGAGGGCTGCTGTTCGCCAACCCCGCCGCGGCGAGGATGCTCGGCTTCGAGACCTCTGAGCAGGCCATGGCGTCGCCGGCGAGCATTCGCGACCGGTTCAAGATCGCCGACGAGCGGGGCCGCGAGCTCGGCTCCGACGCGCTCAGCGGCCGCGGCGCGCTGCGTGGCGAGACCAGCCGCCCGCGGACCCTGCGGCTGATCGAGCAGCGCACGGATCGCGAGCGCTGGGTGCGGACGAAGTCGCGGGCGATCGAGGGGGCAGAGGGCGAGATCCTCTACTCCGTCACCGCGATCGAGGACGTGACCGACGTGAAGCGGGCCGAGTTCGGCCAGCGGCTGCTCGCGCGGACCGGGGAGCTGATCGCGCACGCCGACTCCTACACCCGGATGCTCGCCGAGGTGCCGCGGCTGATCGTTCCCGACTTCGCCGACTGGTGCGCGGTCAGCATGCCGAGCGAGGACGGAACGATTGAGATCGTCGCCGTGGCCCACCAGGAACCCGAGCGCGAGCGTTCCGGGCGCCGGCTCGGCGAGCTCTACCCGGCGCATCTCGGCGACGGGAGCGCCGCTGCCCGCGTGATCGAGAGCGGCGAGGCCGAGCTGCTCGAGCTGACGCCCGAGGAGCTGCGTGAGCGGGCTCGCGACGAGACCCATCTCGAGCTGCTCGAGCAGCTCGGGCTGTCCTCGGCGATCGTCGCTCCGATGGGCGCCGGCGGGCGCGTGGTCGGGACGCTTTCCTTCGTCAACGAGCGCGGCTCGCGCCGCTTCAACGAGGACGACCTCGCGCTCGCCACCGAGATCGGCCGCCGCTGCGCGGTCGCGATCGAGAGCGCCCGGGTCGCCGACGAGCGCGCTCGCGTCGCCGACGCCCTGCAGCGCGAGCTCCTGCCGCCCAACCTCCCGCCGATGCCGGGCTGGGAGGTGGCGACGATGTACGAGCCGGCGGGTGAGCTCAACGACGTCGGCGGGGACTTCTACGAGGTCTTCGAGGTCGAGCGCGGCTGGGCGGTGGTTCTCGGCGACGTCTCCGGGCGCGGGGCGGCCGCCGCGTCGCTGACCGCGGAGGCGCGGCACACGATCCGCACCGCCGGCAGCCTCGCGCCGGAGCCCTGGGCCGGGCTGCGGCTGCTCGACGAGAACCTCCGCAGCCGCGCCGACGCGGCGCTCTGCTCGGTCGCGATGATCGTCCTTCCCCGCGATCCCGAGGCGGGCGAGGCCGAGATCTACCTCGCCGGCCATCCCCACCCGATCCTGCTCCGCGACGGGCTCGCCACCGAGGTCGGCGCGCCCGGGCCGCTGCTCGGCGTCGTCGAGGGCGCCGAATGGCGAGCCGAGCGGGTGGCGCTGCGTCGCGGCGATCAGCTCGTGATCTTCACAGACGGCGTGATCGAGGCCCGCGGCGAGGGCGGGGACCGCTACGGCTCGCAGCGGCTGTGCGCGCGCCTGGCCGGTTGCGCGACCCCGGCCGCGGCGGTCGAGCGGGTGCGCTCCGGCCTGGTCGCGTTCGGGGCCAAGGCGAGGCAGGACGACGCCGCGGTGGTCGCGATCCGCTGCGCCGGCTACCGGATCCCGGCCACGGCGGGCTCGCGCACCGCCTCGACCACCTGGGCCGCGAGCTGAGCGCCGTCGCGCGGGTGCGGCGTCGTCGCCGCGATCTCGACGATGGTCTCGCCGCGGTCGGCTCGTCGTTCCCCCTCCGCCTCGCCGGCCTCGGAACGCGCCCGATCTGGGATCCTCGTCAGGGATGGAGATCGACCGGCGCCCCCAGGCCTTCGTCGCCCTCGGCATCGCAGTGGCGGCGCTCGGCGCCGGGATCGCCGCGCTCGCCGGGGGCCCCTACCTGAGCCTGAGCGCGCTCAGTCCGTGGCTCGTCGTCTTCGCGATCGGGCTGTTCACGGCGCTGTTCGCGCTTCCCTTCACGATCCACGGACGCCTCGCGGGCTCCCTCGAGGCCGACGCCCGCTGGGAACGAGCGCTGCTTTGGTGGGGGGCCGCGACCCTCGCGCTGCTCGCGCTCGCCGTCCTGCTCGGCATGCCCTCCGGCTTCGACTCCGGATCGTGGCTCGGCTCGCTTGCCGCCGTGGTCGTGGTCGAGGCCGTGCTCGTCCTCGGCACGTTGGTGCTCTGGCTGCTCGCCAACTGAGCAACACCGGCGGGTTTAGCGGTCTGTCGGCAGGGATAACCTTCTAGATTGACTGGTCAGTCAACCGCGATCAGCGGGTCAACTTCGAGCCGTTTCGAGCGAGGGAAGGAGGGTGCCGGGATGCGCGCTGGGGTAGTTCAGCTCAACTCGATCGACGAGCCGGAGCGCAACCGCGCCGCGGCCAAGCGCCTGGTCGAGGGTGCGGCTGCGGCCGGCGCCGACCTCGTCGTCCTGCCCGAGAAGTGGAACCTCCTCGGCCCCGCCGAGCGCCTCCGCGACGCCGCGGAGCCGCTCGACGGACCCTCGCTCAGCGCCGCCCGCGAGTGGGCCCGTGCGCTCGGGATCCACCTGCTCGCCGGCAGCATCGCCGAGCGCGCCCGCCGGACGAGCGCCTGCACAACACCTCGGCCCTGATCGACCCGGCGGGCGAGATCGTCGCCACCTACCGCAAGATCCACATGTTCGACGTCGACGTCGGCGGCGTCACCTACCGCGAGTCCGAGCACGAGCAGGCCGGCGAGCGAGGCCGTCGTCGCCGAGGCCGGCGGGCTCGAGCTCGGCCTGACGATCTGTTACGACCTGCGCTTCCCCGAGCTCTACCGGATCCTCGCCGTCGCGCGGGGCTCGCGCCCTCGCCGTCCCGTCGGCGTTCACGCGCGACGACCGGCCGCGACCACTGGGAGGTCCTGCTGCGAGCCCGGGCGATCGAGAACCAGGCGTTCGTGATCGCCGCCGAACCAGGTCGGCGCCGCGCCGCCTCACTTCGAATCCTTCGGCCACTCGATGATCGTCGACCCGTGGGGAGAGGTGCTCGCCGTGGTCGCCGACGAGCGAGGGCTTCGCCGTCGCCGATCTCGACCTCGACGGCCCAGGCGAGATCCGCGGCGAAGCTGCCCTCGCTCGCGAACCGCCGTCCGCAGGCCTACCGTGCGCCGTCCGCCGGTCGGGGCGCAGAGCCTGATGGCGAAGGCCCCGCCCGTCGACCGCCGCCGGCAGATCCTCGACGCCGCGATCCGGGTCTTCGCCCGCCAGGGCTTCCACGCCTGCCGGGTCTCCGACATCGCCCGCGAGGCCGGCGTCGCCTACGGCCTCGTCTACCACTACTTCGACTCCAAGGAGCAGGTGCTCAACGAGCTCTTCGCCGAGCGCTGGTCGCTGCTGCTGGCCGCGATCGAGGAGCTCGACCGGGCGCGATCACGCCGCGCGAGAAGCTCGACGCGATCGCCGCGCTTCATCATCGACTCCTACCGCCACGACCCCGAGCTGATGAAGGTGATCATCGTCGAGGTCACCAGGGCGGCCAACTCGTTCGGCCGGACCCACCTGCCCGAGATCCGCCGGCCTACGACCTGATCGCGAAGATCGTCGCCGACGCCCAGGCGGCCGGCGAGTTCCGCGCCGACATCGATCCGATCTTCGCGTCGATGTGGTTCTACGGTGCGATCGAGCAGCTGCTCTCCGGCTGGGTCTTCGAGTCTGATCCCCGGCAGGCGACGGCGATTTCGACCGCGCCCGCGAGATGCTCGTCGAGACGATCTGCGACGGTCTGCGAGCGGCGGAGCGAGCGCCGTGATCGCCCAGGACTGATTGAATCCCGCCGATGAGACCTCCGAGCCAAACGGGTAGGGGCTGACCACGTGGACAACGACATCGTCAAACGACTGGCCTGGACGGGACTGCTCGCGGCCACCGGCGCGCTTGCCAGCATCGCTGCGCATCCGCGTCGCCGCGATGGTCTACCGCGCGTCTTCGACGAGGACCCGCCCGAGTGAGCGATCACGCCGCCGGATCGCCCGGGCCGAGCCGACCGCTCGGTCGGCGAGCTCGTCTTCGACGTCTCCGAGCAGGTCTCGGGCCTCGTCCGCGAGGAGATCGAGCTCGCCAAGACCGAGGTCAGCGAGAAGGTCACGAAGCTGGTCAGGGGCTCGGCGGTCGGCATCGCGGCCGGCGTCTTCGCCTTCCTCGGCCTGATCATGCTGATGCACGCCTTCGCCTGGGCGCTCAACGACGCTCTTCTTCGAGCGACGCGGTCTGGGCCGGCTTCCTGATCGAGGCGGTGCTCTTCTTCGCCGTCGCCGGCGGTCGCCGGCTACCTCGCCTACAGAGCCCTTCAGACGGGCGCGCCGCCCGTCGCCGACGATGGCGATCGAAGAGGGCAAGCGGATCAAGCAGACGCTTGAATCGGGCACCACCCCCGCGGCCAGGGAACCCGGAGGCCCCGCCTGATGGCCGGCGAGCCCGAGATCTACAGCGGCGCCGGCGAGCCGGTCGCCCGGCGAAGCGCCGGCGCCCCGGGGAGGCAGCTCCGAGCAGATCCGCGACGGACATCGAGCGCCAGCGCGAGGAGCTCTCGCACTCGGTCGAGCTGCTGCGCGGCCGCGTCACCGAGCTCACCGACTGGCGTCGGCAGGTTCGCGAGCATCGCCGCGAGATCGCTGATCGGCGCCGCGGTCGTCGGCTTCGCCGATCGGCGGGCTGATGGCGCTGCGCCGCCGCTAGCGCGCCGCGGAGCCGCCTCACTCGCGCTCGAGCAGGCGCAGCGGGATTCCCCCGAAGCCGAGCAGTCCGGGCCCGATGTGGGCGCCGATCACCGGGCCGATCTCCGAGACGAAGACCGGGTCGCGGCCGAACACCTGCCGGCACTCGTCGACCAGCCGGCGCGCGGTCTCGCGGTCGTGGATGTGCTGCACGACCCAGCCGTCGGCCCCGTCGCGGCTGGCGCTCGCGGGCGAACTCGACCATCCGCTCGAAGGCCCGCCGGCGGGTGCGCACCCGCTCGACCGGCGTGATCTCCTCCTCGAGGGTGAGGATCGGCTTGATCTGAAGAGCGGAGCCGAGCCACGCCTGGGCCGAGCCGATCCGGCCGCCCTTGCGCAGGTACTCGAGCGTGTCGATCGCGAACCACATCCGCAGGGCGTCGCGCGCCTCGCTCACCCTCGTCATCGTCTCCTCGGCGTCGTGTCCGGCGGCGGCCGCGCGGGCCGCGAGCATCGCCAGGATTCCCTGGCCGCCGCAGGCCGAGCGGCTGTCCCAGACGGTGATCCGCTCGCCGCCCTTGCCCTCCTCGACCAGCTGGTCGCGGGCCTGCGTGGCCGAGTCGACCGTGCCGGAGATGCCGGACGAGATGTGGATCGAGACGACCTCGCGGCCCGCGGCGAGCAGCGGCTCGTAGACCTCGCGGAAGTCGCCGACCGACGGCTGCGAGGTCGTGGCGCCACCCTTGCTCTTCGCGAGCCGCTCGTAGAAGTCGTCGTAGTCGGCGCCGGCGATCTCGCTCTCGCGGCGCTCCTCGCCGTCGAGCGTGACGTAGAGGCTGACCCGCTCGATTCCGTGCTCGGAGCAGATCTCCGCCGGGAGGTAGGCGGTCGAGTCCGTGACCACGGTGGTGTTGGCTCCGTCGACCACGAGTGCCCGCTCTTGTATCAGGTCGCCGGGCGCGCCGAGCGGCGCGCAGGGGACCGAGCGGTACCGTCGGCGTCCGGCCTCGCGCCCGCGCCCGACCGCGCCGGGGAGCCGGAATCACTCATCTAGGATCCGGGCGAGATGACGAAGACGCTGCTCACCGGAGCCTCGGGGTTCCTCGGATCGCACCTGGCACGGGCGCTTGCGCGCCCGCGGCGACGAGCTGCGCGTGCTGGCGCGCCGCGATTCGGATCTCTCGCCGCTCGGCGGGGATCGAGTTCGAGCGGGTGACCGGGGACGATCACCGACCGTCGCGCCGTCCGGCGTGCCGTCGACGGCGCCGACCGCGTCTTCCACGTCGCCGGCCGGACCTCGCTGCGCCCGACCGACGCGGAGGCGGTCTTCGCCGCCAACCTGCGCGGCGCCCGCACCGTCTTCGAGGAGGCGCTGCGGGCCGGCGTCGAGCGCGTCGTCCACACCTCGACGGTGGGAGCGATCGGGGTGGCGAAGCCCGGCGGGACCGCGGACGAGACGACGCCCTTCGAGATCGGCCACCTCGGCCTCGCCTACGTGAACTCCAAGCACGAGGCCGAGCTCGAGGCTTTTCGCGCCGCCGCCCGCGGGCTCGCGGTGGTGATCGTCAACCCGACCTTCGTGCTCGGCCCGGATGCGCCGACGGGAACCTCGATGCGGCTCGTCCGCCGCTTCCTGCTCGGCCGGATCCCGGCCTACGTCGACGGCGGGCTCAACGTCGTCGACGTCCGCGACGTCGCCGACGGCCACCTGCTCGCCGACGAGCGCGGCGAGGCCGGCGAGCGCTACATCCTCGGCGGCAGGAACTTCACGCTCGACCGGCTGTTCGCCGACCTCTCGCGGATCTCCGGGGTGGCGCCGCCGCCGATCAAGCTCCCGGCGAGGGTGGCGATCTCGGGCGCCCAGGCCGCCGAGTGGGCGGGCCTGCCGCTGCCGACGATTCCTGCCGAGGTCCGCTCGGCCTCGCTGTGGTGGACCTATCGCAACACCAAGGCGAAGCGCGAGCTCGGCTTCGCGCCCCGCCCGCACGAGGAGACGCTCGAGGAGGCCGTCGTCTGGCAGCTCGCGCAGCTCGGCGAGCGCCGGCCCAACGGCTCGCGGACCCGGGCCCTGCAGCTCGCCGGGAGGGTGCTGCGGGCGGTCGGCGGATGAGCGCGACCCGACCCGAACCCCGCTCCGGGGACGCCTCCCAGCCGGCGGAGCCGCGCGCCGCGGTGATCCTCTACCGCTGCCCGACGCCGACCAACGTCCTCTGCCCGTGCGGGGCGGTCGCCCGGCGATTGCGCCGGCTCGGGATCGAGCACGAGACCCGGAGGGTCCCCTATCGCCGTGCCCACCGACCGGAGATCGAGGAGCTCACCGCTCAGCGGCGGGTTCCCCTGCTGGTTGACGGCGAGGAGCTCGTCCACGACTCGAAGCGGATCCTCGAGTACCTCGAATGGCGCAATGCGGAGCGGCGCGCGGGGCCGGAGACGACGGCGGCTTGACCTGCCTATACAATGTGAAGCGATGGACACGCCCGAGGCAGCAGTGACGATCACCGACGACCGCCGCGGAGAAGATCCGCGAGCTGGTCGCCGCGAACGAGTCCGAGCAGGCGCTTCGAATCGCCGTCAAGGGCGGTGGCTGCTCGGGTTTCCAGTACGCGCTGGCGCTCGACGCGCGCAAGGACGACGATCACGTCTTCGAGCACAACGGCGTCTCGGTGCTGGTCGACAAGGTCAGCATGCAGTTCGTCTTCGGTTCGCAGGTCGACTACGTCGACGGCCTCACCGGCGCCGGCTTCACGGTCAACAACCCGAACGTCGTCGCCGCCTGCGGCTGCGGGTCCTCGTTCCAGGTCCGCGAGGACGCCGCTGAGCAAGCGGCGGCCGTGTAGGGCCCCGGCTCCTCCGCGCGCCCCCCGGGCCGCGCCCTCGCAGCACCCAGTCGATCCCGCACGCGTGGCGTGCGACTAGCAGCGGAGCAACAATGGCGACAGTCACCGTATCCGGCCTCAGCAAGCACATCGGCGGCCGGACCCTGTTCAACGAGATCTCGTTCAAGCTCGAGCGCCGAGATCGGATGACGCTCTCGGGCAGAAACGGCAGCGGCAAGACCACGCTGCTGCGGATCCTCGCCGGCGAGGCCGGCAAGGACGCCGGCGCGATCGCCTTCGGCAAGGGCGTCCGCGTCGCCCTCCACGACCAGCGCCCGCCGCGCGGCGACGCGAGCCTGCGCGAGTACGTCACCGCGGGACTCGCCTGGATCGTCGAGATCGAGGCCGAGCTCACCCGGATCGAGGCGCTGATGTCGAGCGGCTCGAGCGATCAGGCGACCCTCGAGGAGTACTCCCGGGCCCAGGCCAGGTACGAGCTCGCCGGCGGCTACCGCTGGCGCGAGGAGGCGATGGCGGCCGTCCGCGGGCTCGGCTTCGGCGACGACGAGCTCGACCGGTCGCTTGGCAGCTTCTCGGGCGGCGAGCTGACCCGCGCCTCGCTCGCCCGGGTGCTGGCGTCGAAGCCCGATCTGCTCCTCCTCGACGAGCCGACCAACCATCTCGACATCGAGTCGCTCGAGTGGCTCGAGCGCTACCTGACCTCGCTCGACGCGGCGGTCGTGCTGGTCGCGCACGATCGCTGGTTCCTCGAGTCGGTCGGGACGTCGGTGCTCGAGCTGGAGGCGGGCCGCGGCCGGTTCTTCTCCGGCCCGTGGCACGCATGGCGCGCCGAGCAGGCGGCGCGCGAGCTCGCCGCCGGGCGCGATGTCGAACGCCGCCAGGCCGAGATCGCGAGGATGGAGAGGTTCGTCGAGCGCTTCCGCTACAAGGCGACCAAGGCGCGGCAGGCGCAATCGAAGCTGAAGGCGATCGACCGGTTGAAGGCAGGCGGGGCCGAGCAGGCGCCGAGCGACAACCGCTCGCTCTCCTTCCAGTTCGGCGCCGCGGAGCGCTCGGGACGGGTCGTGCTCGAGCTCGAGGGCGCGGTCGTCTCGGCCGGCGATCGCACCCTGCTCGAGGACGGGGAGCTCTGGCTCGAGCGCGGCGAGCACGTCTGCCTGGTCGGGCCGAACGGATGCGGGAAGTCGACCCTGGTGGAGACCCTGGTCGGCCACCGAACGCTCGAGGCCGGCAAGCTCCGAAACGGGCACAACGTGAAGCTCGGCTACCTCTCCCAGCACAGCGAGGTCGACCGCGGATGCGCAGACGACCGTGCTCTCCTACGCGCAGCGCGCGAGCGGCCTCTCGGAGGCGAAGACGAGGTCGCTGCTCGGGCGCTTCCTCTTCTCGGGCGAGGAGGTGATGAAGCCGGCGCGCGATATCTCCGGCGGCGAGGCCCAGCGCCTGGCGCTGGCGCTGCTCGTCAACTCGGATTCCAACCTGCTGGTGCTCGACGAGCCGACCAACCACCTCGACGTCGAGAGCCGCGAGGCGCTCGAGGACGCGCTTCAGGGCTTCGGCGGGACGCTGCTGCTGATCTCCCACGACCGGGCGCTGCTCGAGGCGGTCGGCAGCCGGACGATCCTCTTCGAGGAGGGGCGGCTGCGAAGCCATCCGGGGGGCTGGGCCGACTACCGCGCGCAGCGCGACGCCGAGGCATCCGCGCGCGAGCCGAAGCGCGGCGCGAAGCGGATGCCACGCCAGGCGAGCGGGCCGAGCAAGAACCGCAGGGCCCAGATCGCGAAGCTCGAGCGTCAGGTGGAGCAGGCCGAGCAGGAGGTGAGGCGGCTCGAGGACGAGCTCGCCGACCCCTCGCACTGGTCGAACCCGGACCGCGCCGCCGCGGCCTCGGCTCGTCACGAGCAGGCACGGGCGAGGCTGAGCGAGCTGATGGGACGCTGGGAGGAAGCGGCCGAGAGGATCGAGAGCTAGCGCTTGCGGGTGGCTCAGCCGAGCTGCATCGGCGGGCTCGTCTGCGAGCCGCCGGGAAGGATCCGCTCGGCCTCGGGGACCGCCGCATCGGCGGGCTGCTCGACGCCGAGCGCCTCGCCGAGCTCACCGGCATCGAGCATCTCCTCGACGATGTCGCAGCCGCCGAGCAGCTTGCCGTCGACGTAGAGCTGCGGGAAGGTCTGCCAGTCGGAGATCTCGGTGGTGACCTCGCGAAGCGGTTGCAGCGCGGGCAGGACGTCGATCGCCCCGTACTCGACCCCGAGCTGGTCGAGGATGCCGACGACCCGCATCGAGAAGCCGCAGCGCGGCGCCTCGGGGGTGCCCTTCATGAACAGCAGCACCCTGTTCTCGGCGATCAGCTCCTCGACCTTCTGCTTGAGCTCCGGGTCGGCCATGGGAGGCAGGGTACAGAACGCCCTCAGGCGACCTTCGCCGTCACCGAGAGAGCGTGGATCGAGCCGTCCTCGAAGCGCTCGCGGACGGCGTTCTTGACCAGGCGGTGCTGATCGATCCTCGAGAGCCCCTCGAACTGCGGGGCGCTCACGATCGCCCGCAGGTGGTCGCCGCCGCCCTCATCGACGATCTCGACCTCGGACCCGGGAAGCGCCGCCTCGATCATCGCCTTCAGCTCCACCAGATCGGCCGCCATGCTCAGCCTCCCACCGGCTGTCCGGCCCTGGCGGCCTCGACCATCTCGGCGACGCTGCAGAACTTGATCCGCGGCCGTCCGTGTGGCTCGCCGGCAGCGACCTCGGCCGCGTCTATCGCCTGCCAGCCGACGTAGCTGACGTGGTCGCCCTTGCGCGTCGCGAGCAGCTCCGCGGTCGACTCGCCCGCCGCCTCGCCGCCCGGGCGCGCGAGCTCGGGAAGCCTCCCTGCGGCAAGGTCCTCGAAGATCGAGTTGACGGTATCGAGCGCGTCCTTCTTGTTGGTCCCGATCACGCCCGAGGGCCCCCGCTTGATCCAGCCGACCGCGTAGTGGCCCGGCTTGGCCTCGCCGGACGCCGGCTCGGTGACCCTGCCGGCCTGATTCGGGATCAGCCCGCGGCCCGAATCGAAGGGGACGCCGGCGAGCTCGACGCCCGTGTAGCCGATCGAGCGCAGAACCAGGCCGCACCTGAGCTCCTCGCGCTCGCCGCTGTCGCGCGCCCGGATCCGCCCGGACTCGTCCTCGACGAGCTCGTTGCGCCCGATCACGATCGAGCGCACGCGATCCTCGCCCTTGATCTCCACGGGCGAGCGGCAGAAGCGCAACACGACCCGCTTCGGCTTGCCCTGCGGCTCGCGCCGGGCGAACTCGGTGAAGATCTCGACGTTGCGCCGGTGGGTGGGGCTGGCGTCCTCGGACTCGATGTAGCGCCGGCTGGCCTCGTCGAGGAGGACCTCGTCCGGATCGACGATCACGTCGGCCTCGGTGAGCTCGCCGAGCTCGCGAACCTCCGGGTTGGTGAACGCCGCCTGCGCCGGGCCGCGGCGCCCGAGCACGACGATCTCCTCGATCGGCGAGGCCGAGAGCAGGTCGATCGCATGATCGGCGGTGTCGGTGCGTTCCAGCTCCGGGCGCGGCAGGGCGAGCATCCGAGCGACGTCGGCGGCGACGTTGCCGTTGCCGATCACGACCGCGCGCTCGCAGGAGAGGTCGAGATCGTGGTCGGCGAAATCCGGGTGGGCGTTGTACCAGTTGACGAACGCGGTCGCCGAATGCGACCCCGGCAGGTCCTCCCCGGGAATCCCCAGCTTGCGGTCGATCGCGGTCCCGTAGGCGTAGATGATCGCGTGGTAGCGCCTGTCCAGCTCCTCGACGGTGATGTCGCGCCCGACCTCGACGTTGCCGAAGAACTGGAAGCCGTCGCGGGCCGCCGTCTTCTCGTAGACGCGGATCACCGACTTGATCTTCGGGTGATCGGGTGCGACGCCGGAGCGCACCAGCCCGAACGGGGTCGGCAGTCGATCGAACATGTCGACCTCGACGCTGACGTCGTCCCGCTTCATCAGGTGCTCCGCCGCGTAGAACCCGGCCGGCCCGGAGCCGACGATCGCGACCTTGAGAGGGCTCTCGGGTGATCCAAGGGTGCTCATGCTCAGGCTCGCAAGGGTAGGGGATGAACCGCAGGCGATCCGGGATAGGCTGGCGGGCGATGAGACCCCGCGTCGTGCTCGCGCTGCTCGCCCTCGCGGCCCTGGCAACCCTGACGCCCTCCGCCGCGGCGAGGCTCGTCGGGTTCCAGGCCCCGAGCGAGAAGGTCGGCTGCTACATGAGCGGGCAGGGAGCCCGCTGCGACGTTGCGAGGCCGCGCTGGCAGGCGCCCCCGAAGCCGGACGACTGCGAGCTCGACTACGGCCAGGGCGTCTCGGTCGGCCGCCACGGGGAGGGGCACTTCGTCTGCGCGGGAGATACGACCCTCGACCCCGGCCACGAGGTCCTCGACGACGGCGAGAGCATCAAGACCGGCCGCTTCAGGTGCAAGAACAGGGGGGAGAGCACGATCAGGTGCGTCAACACCCGCACCGGCAGCGGATTCAAGGTCTCCAAACGGCGCGTCAGGCTGTTCTGAGGCCGCTCAGCCCGGGCTCGGAACGGCGCTCGCGGCGGTGCCGTCGAGCGCGTCGAGCGCCCGCGCCGGCGACATCGCGACGCAGGTGAAGATCGGGATGTCGCGCAGCGTGTAGGCGCTCGATTCCGAGGCGCGAAGCTCCTCGACCAGATGGAGGAAGTCGGCCGGGTCGTCGCACTCGAACGAGACCACGAACTCCTGGTCGTCGAGCCCGAAGGAGTAGGCCGTGTTGATGGTGATCTCGGGATGCCCGCGGCCGATCTCGATGTGCTCGCTCATCACCCGGCGGCGCTCCTCGAGCGGCAGCCGGTACCACTCGCGCTTCTTGTCGAGCGGGTAGACGATGCAGTACTTGCGATCCGAGGTGCAGATCTCGGGTCGCGCCTCCGAGTCCGAGTAGGGTGAGCGCTTGGTCATCGCCAGGTAGGAGTGGGGGATCGTCATCCACTTCGCGAGCCCTGCCTGAGCGAGGACGACGTGGAAGGTGTGGATGTCCTCGAGCGAGGGGCTCTGCGAGAGCAGCATCAGGTCGGTGTCGCCGCGAGTTCCGACGGTCGAGTAGGCGCGAAGGCTGCGGTCGAGGCCGTAGTCCTCGCAGGCCGCGAGGAACTCCCGTTTATCCTCCGCCCGCGCTTCCGCGTCACGCCGCTGCCAGGCGGGATCGAGCTTGAAGAAGGTGAACTTGGCAAAAGTGCGGTCGGTCGAAGCGCTCACCCTGGCGATGCTAGCGCTCGGTTTCGCGATCCTCGCTCCCTCGGCGAGCGCTGGGGAGGCATCGCCCGAGACACCTGCCTCCGAGGCCGCGAGCGCAGGCGGAGCCTCCGCCGTCGCGGTCGAGGCGGAGCCGGGCGGATCCTCCGCCAGGGTCGTGATCGCCGTGCTCCCCTTCGGGACGACGGTCGAGCGGATCGCGGCCGAGCCGGAGTTCGCCCCCGGAGTCGTCAGCGCCGGGCTCGGCTCGGTGCCGCTGGCCCAGACCTTCCTCGACATCGGTCAGGGCAATCGCGTCAACGAGGCGCTCTATGGCGGCGATCTGCCGCGCCTGTACGTGCGTGACGGCCGCGTCCCGGAGCGCCTCTGGAGAACGACCGTCGAGCGGGCCGAGAGCGCGCCGGCGAACATCGTCCCCGGCCTCCTCGCGACGACGGTTCTCGACGCGGGCATCCAGGTGAGCGCCGAAGCCGACAGCGGCCTCTCGACGCTGATCGCGGTCGATCGCGAGGGAGAGGTCGAGCTCGCCGCGCAGTGCGGCGCCGGCTGCGGCCCGGGTCTGAGCGTGCTCCGCGCCCGCCCGGTCGAGCTTCGCTCGATCCTCGATTCGCTCGGCCCCGGGGACCTGCTGATCGCGCTTGCGGCGGGCGCGCGCGGCGCCCAGGTGCTGCTCCCGGTCGGCTTCGCCGGCCCGGGCTTCGACGGCAACGTGACCTCGGACTCCACCCGCACCGACGGGGTGATCACCACCACCGACCTCGCGCCGACGGTGCTGGACGCGCTCGGGGTAGAGGTTCCCGCGGAGATGAACGGCGCGGCTGCGAGGTCGAGCGGCGAGCGCGACCCGGCGGACGTCGCCGACCTGCAGCGCCAGCTCGAGACCCGGCCAAGCCGGATCCCGGTGGCGCTGCTCCCGCTCGGCATCTGGCTGGCGCTCTGTGGGCTCGCGGCGCTCGTGTGGCGAGGTCGTGGGGCCCGGCTGGCGCTCGGCGTCCTTGGCCCGAGCGCGGCGCTCGCTCCGGCGCTGCTTCTGCTCGCCGCCGCCCTCGACATCAGCACGGTGGCGTCGGCGCTCCTGCTCGGCATCGGATCGGTCGCCCTCGCGACCGCCGCGATACGCGCGCTCGGCCACCGCGCCGCGCTTGCCGCGGCGTGCGCGGTGACCGTCGGGGGCTACGCGGTCGACGTGGTTGTCGGCTCGCCGCTCACGGCGCTGTCGGTGCTCGGGCCGAACCCGGGCTACGGGGTGCGCTTCTTCGGGATCGGCAACGAGCTCGAGGCGATCCTGACCGCGCTCACCCTGATCGGCACCGGAGCGGGGCTGGGGCTCGTCGGCGGCCTCACCCGCCCGGCCGCCGCCTGGTCGTTTCTCGGCGTCGCGGCGCTCGCCACGCTCGCCTTCGCCCCGGGACGCTTCGGCGCCGACGTCGGCGCCGCGATCGTGCTCGGCGTCGGCTCGGCCACCGCGGCCGTGCTCGCGCTCGGAATCGGCGGGCGCCGGGCGATCGTCCTGATCGTCGCCGGCGGCAGCATCGCGCTCGGCGCCCTGTTCCTGATCGATCTCGTCCTCGGCGGCGCCCATCTGAGCCGCTCGGTGCTCGGCGCCGGCGAGGCGAGCGACCTGTTCGACGTGATCAGCCGCCGCGTGCGGCTGATGAGCGAGACCTTCATCCATCCCGGTATATCCCGAGCTCCTCGCGATCACGGCTCGTGCTCCTGATGGCCGGGGTGGTCCGGCGCGAGCGGTGCTCTCCTGGTTCGGCGACCGCGTGGGCGGCTCGATGCGGCTGGCTCGGCGCGGTCGCCGGCGTCCTCGTCGGCACGGTCGCGAACGACTCCGGCTCGGTTCTGCTGGTGCTCGGGACGATCTACGTCTCGATCGCGGCCGGGTTCTTCTGGGCGACCGGTGGGCCGGCCGCAGGCGTGGAGCGGGCGCGAACGCCGGGGCGCTGAGACGTCGGCCGGTGAACGGCCACCGAGAGCGACCCGCGAACGGCTAGGCTAAGGCCCGTGCGCGTAGCCATAGTCTCGCCCTACTCCTGGACTTATCCGGGCGGGGTGAACAGGCACGTCGAGTCACTCGCCGAGGAGCTCATGGGTCGCGGCCACGAGCTTCGCGTGCTCGCCCCCTGGGACCCCCCCGACCGGATCAGCCGGGCGCTTCACCGATCGCTGCCGCGGGAGCTCGAGGCGCCCGGAGTACCTGATCCCGCTCGCCCGCACGATCGGCATCGGCGCGAACGGCGCGGTCTCCAACCTCTGCGCGTTTCCCGGCGGCGTGACGAAGCTGCGCCGCGAGCTGCGCGCCTTCGACCCCGACGTCGTCCACGTGCACGAGCCGGCGCGGCTGGCTCGTCGCCTCCGACGCGGTCACCTATCGCGACGCCCCCGTCGTCGGCACCTTCCACGCCTACTCGACCAATCCGCTGCCGAACCTGGTCGGGGTCGCTCTGCGGCGCTCGCCGGGTCTTCAACCAGCTCGCACGCCCGGATCGCTGTCTCCGAGGCCGCCGCCTGGACCGGCCGGCGCTGGTTCGGCGGCGAGTACGAGATGATCCCCAACGGGGTCGACCTGACCGCCGCGCCGACCGCGGCCCGAAGCCCCCCTCGGACGACGCTGCGCGATCCTCTTCGTCGGCCGGCCGGAGGAGCGCAAGGGGCTGCCGGTCCTGCTCGCCGCCTTCGAGGCCCTGGTCGAGCACGTGCCCGCGCGGCTGACCGTCGTCGGCGCCGACGCCGGCGCGGTCGCGGCGCTACCTCGCCGATCCCGCCGCCGAGGCGGCATCGACGCCCTCGGGCAGGGTCTCGAGCGACGAGCTCTGGCGGCGAGCTGCACACGCGCCGACGTGCTCTGCGCGCCGTCGCTCACCGGGCGAGAGCTTCGGCATGGTCCTGACCGAGGCGTTCGCGGCCGGAACCCCGGTCGTCGCCTCGAACATCGCCGGCTACAACGACGTCGTCACCGACGGCGTCGACGGGATCCTCGTCCCGCCCGCCGACCCCCAGCGCCTCGCCGAGGAGCTGCAGTCGCTCAGCCTCGAGCCCGAGCGGGTCGGCGCGCGATGGGCGCCGCGGCCCTGCGCTCCGCCGAGCGTTACGCGTGGCCTCGGGTCGCCGACGAATCGAGGCGTCTACGAGCGGCTGCGAGCACGCCCCGGCTCCCGCCGGACCGCTCGAGCGCGGCGCTGCGGCGCTCGGGGCTCGTCCCGATCGACGGCTCGCCGCCGGCCGGCCCGCAGAGCTTCCCTCGCTCGACCCCGAGCCCGCCGGCGGCGGTCGCCACGCCACCGGACCGCCCGGCGGGTCGGGCTCGGCGTCGCCGCGCGTGCTCGGCGCTCGGCGCTGACCTTCGTCGCGGCCGCGGCGGATCGGCGTCGACCACGTCGTCCAGCAAGATCGTCCGCTCCGACGCGACCTGGGTCGCTGGTCGCCACCGCCCTGATGGTCGCCTCGCTCTTCCTCCGCGCGAGCTCCTGGTACGCGATCGCCCGCTCGGCGCTGCCGGACAGCCCGCTGCGCCGCCGCGACGTGACCTCGGCGACGATGATCGGAGTGCTGATGTCGGCGACGCTGCCGGCCCGCCTCGGCGAGCCGGCCCGCGCGACGGTGCTCGCCCGGCGGACCGGCCGGATGCGCGAGACGTTCCCGGTCCTGCTCGGCACGGTCGTCTCGCAGAGCGTGCTCAACATCGCTCGCGCTCGTCATGCTCGGTGCGATCATCGTCGGCTCGACGGACCTCTTCCACTCGAGCTCGGAGAAGCTGTTCGTGCGTCAGCCTGGCGCCGGTGGCGATGCTGGTCGCGGTCGTGCTCGCGCCGATCGTCGTCCGCCAGGGCGGCTCCGGCCGCGTCGCGCGGGTCGTCGAGCGCGATTCGCGATGCCGCTGCGTCCGGGTCCGCGCGCGGCCTGCGCGTCTTTCGCGATCCCGCGGCGCGGCGCCGGTCGCGGCTGCTCGCGCAGCTCGCCGCCTGGGGCCTCCAGCTGCTCTCGCTGCTTTGCGCTGTTCACCGCGCTCGGCCTCGACGGCAATCCCGAGATCGGCATCGGCGCGCGCCGCCGCGGTGCTGTTCGCGGTCAACGTCACCGCGGTGATCCCGGCGACGCCGTCGAACATCGGCATCTTCCAGCTGGCGACGATCAGCGTCCTGACCACCGGCTTCGGAGTCATCCGCGCCGACGCGCTCGCCTACGGAGTCGATCCTGCAGGCGGTCGAGATCGCCACCGCGGTCGGCCTCGGTCTGCCGGCGCTCGTTCGCGAGGGCGTCACCTGGCAGGACATGCGCCTGCGCGTGCTCTCCGCGGCTCCGGTCCGGCTCCGCCCGCGCGGCGAGCCGAGCGAATCGTGGACCGCCTGAGGCTCACCCCAGCGCGCACCCCTCGCTATCCTGCCCGTCTGAGGACCATCAAGAGCGGCTGAGGGACCCGGACCGAGGAAGCCGCCGCAACCGGCCGGTTTCGGCTCGCCAGGGCCGGCGCCGAAGCAGGGCCACGGTGCGACAGCCGGGAGCGATGGAGGTAACAGCAGTGCAGCACTCATCCGAAGCAGAGGGGGAAGCGGCGACCGACGCTAGGCTCGCACGCTCCGATTCCGATGCCTGAGCGTGACTTCCTTGCAGCCACCCGCGACCGCGTCGTCGTCTTCGACGGCGGCATGGGCGCGACCCTGGAGCAGTTCGACCTCACCGCGAGGACTACGGGGGCCTGAAGGGCAAGTGCCACGAGGCGCTCGTCCTCAACCGCCCGGATGTGATCGAGGGGGTCCACGCGTCGATGCTCGACGCCGGAGCCGAGGTCCTCGAGACCGACACCTTCCAGGCTTCGCGGCTGAAGCTCGACGAGTGGGGCCTCGGCGAGCACACGCTCGAGATCAACGTCAAGGCCGCGGAGATCGCCCGCAAGGCGGCCGGCGAGGGCCGCTTCGTCGCCGGCTCGATCGGGCCGACCGGCTTCCTGCCCGCCTCCGACGACCCGACTCTGGGCGGGATCTCCTTCCGCGAGCTCGTCGACGTCTTCGCCGAGCAGGCTCGAGGGCTGGTCGAGGGCGGCGCCGACCTGCTCATCATCGAGACCGCGCAGGACATCCTCGAGGTCAAGGCGGCGATCTTCGGCGCCCGCGAGGCCTTCGCCGAGACCGGCCGCACGCGTGCCGATCCAGGCCTCCGTGTCGCTGCTTCCCCAGGGCGGCAAGATGCTGCTCGGCACCGACATCCAGGCCGTGCTGACGACGCTCGCCGCGCTCGAGGTGGACGTGATCGGCCTCAACTGCTCGACCGGCCCCGAGGACATGCGCGACGCGATCCGCTTCCTCGGCGAGTTCGCCCCGATGCCCGTCCCTGCATCCCGAACGCCGGCCTGCCCCTGCAGGGGCCCGACGGCGAGACGATCTTCCCCGAGACCCCCGAGCAGATCTCGAACGTTCTCGGCGAGTTCGTCGAGCGCTTCGGCATCTCGATCGTCGGCGGCTGCTGCGGGACCACTCCCGACCACATCAGGGCACTTGCCGAGCGGGTCCAGGGCCACGCCCCGCCGGCCCGCCCGGCTCCCGGGCCGCCGCAGGTCTCGAGCATGATGACCGCGACCTCGCTCGTCCAGGAGCCGCGCCCGACCCTGGTCGGCGAGCGGGTCAACTCGCAGGGCTCGCGCAAGGCCAAGGAGCTCCTGCTCGCCGGCGACTACGACGGCATCGTGCAGGTCGCCGAGGACCAGGTCTCGGGCGGCGCGCACGTTCTCGACCTCTGCGTCGCGCTCACCGAGCGCACCGACGAGGACGAGCAGATGGCCGAGGTCGCGAAGCGGGTCTCGCTGACCCAGGCGGCGCCGATCCAGATCGACTCCACCGAGCCGGAGGTGATCAAGGCGGCGCTCGAGCGCACCCCCGGGCGGGCGATCGTGAACTCGGTCAACCTCGAGGCCGGCCGCGACAAGCTCGACGTGGTCGCTCCGCTCGCCCGAGCCCACGGCGCGGCGCTGATCGCGCTGACGATCGACGAGGTCGGGATGGCGAAGACGGCCGAGCGCAAGGTCGAGATCGCGCAGCGGATCAAGGAGCTCGCCTGCGACGAGCACGGGCTCGATCCCGAGCTGCTGATCTTCGACGCGCTCACCTTCACGCTGACCACCGGCGACGACGAGTGGAAGCCCTCGGCGGTCGAGACGGTCGAGGGCATCCGCCGCATCAAGGCCGAGATCCCCGGGGTGAAGACCTCCCTCGGCGTCTCCAACGTCTCCTTCGGAGTCGGCCAGCCGGCCCGGGCGGTGCTCAACTCGGTCTTCCTGCATCACTGCGTCGAGGCCGGGCTGGACCTCGCGATGGTCAACCCGAACCACATCACCCCCTACGGGGAGATCCCCGAGAACGAGCGCCAGCTCGCCGACGACCTCGTCCTCAACCGCCGCGAGGACGCGCTCGAGACGTTCATCGCCCACTTCGAGTCGAAGGGCCCCGAGGACGCCGCCGAGGCGGAGAACCCGACCGAGGGCATGGAGCCCGAGGAGGCGCTTCACTGGCACATCCTGCGGCGAAAGAAGGACGGGGTAGAGGAGTGGATAGACGCCTCGGTGGAGAAGATCGGCGCCGTGCCGACGCTCAACCAGGTGCTGCTGCCGGCGATGAAGGAGGTCGGCGACAAGTTCGGGGCCGGGGAGCTGATCCTGCCGTTCGTGCTCCAGTCGGCGGAGGTGATGAAGCGCGCCGTCGCGCGGCTCGAGAACTTCCTCGACCGGATCGACGGCCACACCAAGGGCAAGGTGGTGATCGCGACCGTGTTCGGCGACGTGCACGACATCGGCAAGTCGCTCGTCAACACGATCCTCACCAACAACGGCTACACGGTGGTCGATCTCGGCAAGCAGGTGCCGGTGGAGACCATCATCAGCTCCGCGATCGAGGAGAAGGCCGACGCGATCGGGCTCTCCGCGCTGCTCGTCTCGACCTCGAAGCAGATGCCGCTCTGCATCGGCGAGCTCCACCAGCGCGGGCTCGAGTTCCCGGTGCTGATCGGCGGCGCCGCGATCAACCGCGACTTCGGGCGCCGCGCGCTCTACCCGCTCGGCAAGGAGTCCGACGAGGTCTACGAGCCCGGCGTCTTCTACTGCAAGGACGCCTTTGCCGGGCTCGACACGATCGACGCGCTGGTCGACGAGGCGGCCCGCGAGAGCCTGGTCGCGAAGATCCGCCAGGAGGCCGACGAGCTGCGAAACCGGCCGGTCGTGGAGGACACCGGGCCGCCGACGAGCGACGACTCGGTGCGCTCGGCCGCGGTCACGGACAACCCGATTCCCGAGCCGCCCTTCTGGGGCGTCCGCGAGCTCGAGGTCGACCTCGACGACGTCTTCCCCTACCTCGATCGCCACGTGCTGTTCAAGCTGCACTGGGGCGGTCGCGGCAACAAGGGCGAGGCGTGGCGGCGGATCGTCGAGGGGCACGACGGCGAGGAGGGCTTCGCTCCGAAGCTCGAGCGGATGTGGCGCGAGCAGGACTACCTGCAGCCCCGGGCGAAGCTCGGCTATTTCCCCTGCAACGCCGACGGCAACGAGCTGATCATCTTCGACCCAGAGGACCCGGGCCGCGAGATCGAGCGCCTCAGCTTCCCCCGCCAGCCCCGCCACGACCGGATCTGCCTCGCCGACTTCTACCGCCCGCTCGCGCGCCGCGCCGACGGGTCGCCCGACCTCGAGGGCAGCGAGCGCGACGTGGTCGCGCTGCAGGTCGTCACCGTCGGCGACCGGGTGACCGAGCGGATCAAGCAGCTCGAGAGCGACGGAGAGTTCGCCGAGCAGCTCTTCGTGCACGGCCTCGGCGTCCAGGCGGCGGAGGGGATCGCCGAGTGGCTTCACGCCGAGGTCCGCCGCGGGCTCGGGATCGAGCTCGATCAGGGCAGGCGCTACTCGTGGGGCTACCCGGCCTGTCCCGATCAGGCCGAGCACGTCAAGGTCGAGCGGCTGCTCGGCTTCAGCGAGATCGGCGTCCGGCTCTCCGGCGGCCACGCGCTCGAGCCCGAGCAATCGACGGCGGCGATCATCGCCCACCACCCGCAGGCGGTCTACTTCGGCACCAAGTCCGGGTTCATCCCCGAGGGCAGGACGTCCGACGAGCTGATCGCCGGCACCGATCGCGGTGGGGAGCTGCCCCCCGACGAGGACTTCGAGGGCGACGGCACGATCGAGGCCGAGGCGGAGAAGCCCTCGAAGGACGCGGCGCCGGCCTGAGCCGGCCATTTCGAGGCGCCACGCCGCGCGGCGAATCGCGCGCCGGCCGGCGAGGCCCGTGGGCACAGCTCAATCGTGGGCGATCAGCGAGGCGCTCAGCCGCTCGGCGAGACCGTGGCCGCCGCGGCGCATGACCAGATCGTGGTTCCAGGTGAAGGCCGGCCGAGCGATCGGGCCGAACGCGTTCATCCACGCCTTGGTGGTCCGCACCCGCCACTCGTAGACGACGGCGGTGCCCCGGCCCTCGTAAAGGCGCCAGGTGCCGACGCCCTCCAGCTCTCCGCTGGCCCTGCCCTCGAGCAGGTGGGGTGGCTCGATCCGGGTCGCGCGGATGTCGAACTCGAGCGTGTAGGGGAGCAGGCTCCGCCAGCTGAACCGGTCGAGCTCGCCGATCCCTGCGTCGTCACCGGGCTCGAGCACCTCGACCCCCTGGACCCCGGGCCACCACTCCGGGTAGCCCGCCGAGTCGTTGAGGACCTCGAAGACGCTCTCGATCGGCGCATCGAGACACCAGGTGGTCAGGAACTCATAGTGGGCCATCGCCCGCTCCCTTCAGCGCTTTCATCCGCGCGCGGTTTCGCCGGCCATCGCGATCGCGGGGCCATTCCTCACCCGCCGACCCTATGGCCTCGAGAGTCGAGAGCGAAGTCGGTCCGCCCGGCGATCGGACCCCGCCCGGTGCGAGCGGGCCGGCGCTCAGGGCCGCTCGGTGACCTCCGCCGGCGCCGCCGGGCCGCGGTCATGGGAGCCGAGGCGCTCGCGCGGGAAGATCGAGAAGCTGCCGACCGCGGTCGCGATCAGGCGGCCGTCCTCGTGGCGGACCTCGCTTCGCAGCACCGCGACTCGATCGTTTCGGCGGTCGAGGGTGGACTCGCAGACAACCTCGCCCTCGCGAGCGGTCTGCACGTAGTTGATCGAGATCCCGATCGTCGCGATCCGCTCGCCGCTCTCGCGCTCGGTCCAGAGAGCCGACCCCATCGAGTAGTCGACCATCGCGTAGGCCACCGGCCCCGCCAGCAGCCCGGCCGGGTTGATCAGCTCGGGGCGGATGGCGAGCCGGACCCGGGTGGGCGACTCCCAGCGCAGCCCGAGCCAGCGGGTCAGCCCGTCGATCGCCCCGTACTCCTCGCTCATCGGCCGAGCCTGAGGCGCGCTCGCCGCGCCGGCACTCAGCCGCGCAGCCGGTTGCGCAGGCCGCGGGCGTTCAGGAACCGGTAGAGCCGGCGGATCAGGCCCCGCTTGCGGGCGCTGTAGGGGAACCAGATCGGCTCGCTCTTCGCCTGCCCCATTCGCGGGATCGTCAGCGCCTCGGTGTGGCAGAAGCGGCGGATCCCCTGGGCGCCGTGGCGGCTGCCGATCCCGGAGCTCTTCCACCCGCCCATCGGCAGGCCGAGGACGTTGTAGTTGACGAGCACGTCGTTGACGTTGCAGTGACCGGCCTCGATCCGGCGGGCGATTCGCTCGCCTTCCTGCGGGCTGCCGGCGAAGACCGAGGAACCGAGGCCGTAGGGCGTGTCGTTGGCGAGCTCGATCGCCTGCTCGACGTCGCGCACCTTCATCACCGGGATCACCGGCCCGAAGGTCTCCTCGCGCATCACCTTCATCGAGTGGTCGGCGTCGGCGATCACGGTCGGCTCGTACCAGTCCCCGGCGCCCTCGATGCGCCTGCCGCCGGTGAGGATGCGGGCGCCCGCGGCGCGCGCGTCCTCGACCTGATCGGAGACGATCCCGACCTGGGCGGGCGAGGTCATCGCGCCGACCTCGGCGGTGTAGGTGTCGCCGTCGGCGCCCTGGCGCAGCGCCCTCACCTTCTCGGTGAGCCTGCCGACGAACTCGTCGTAGACCGGCTCCTCGACGTAGACGCGCTCGATCGAGATGCAGATCTGCCCGGTGTTCAACAGGCCGCCCCAGGCGGTCGCGTTCGCCGCGCGCTCGATGTCGGCGTCGCGGGTGACGATCAGCGGGTCCTTGCCGCCGAGCTCGAGGCTCACCGGCGTCAGCGTGTCGGCGGCCCGCTTCATGACGATCTTGCCGGTCCGCTCCGAACCGGTGAACTGCAGGTAGTCGACCGCGTCGATCAGCGCCCCGGCGGTCTCGGCCATGCCGTTGACCACGCGGAGCACGTCCGGTGCCCCGATCTCCTCGCGCCAGCCGCGAACGATCTCGCCGAGGGTCAGCGGGGTCAGCTCGGACGGCTTGATCACGGCGGCGTTGCCCGCCGCGAGGGCGGGCAGCGCATCGCCGAGCGAGAGGATCACCGGGAAGTTCCAGGGGCTGATGATCCCGACGACCCCGTAGGGCCGGTAGACCACCTTGTGGCGCTTGGCCCGCAGCAGAGGCACGTGCGGGGTGATGATCTCGTCGGCGAGGAGCTTCGGCGCCTGCTCGTTCCAGAAGTTGATCGCGTCGAGGCAGTAGAAGGCCTCGAGCGCGGCGTCGGCGCGGACCTTCCCGGTCTCCTCCTGCATCAGCGAGTCGAGCCGGTCCTGGTTGTCGAGGATCCAGTCGCGCAGCCGCTCGAGCCAGTGCTTGCGACCGGCGAAGCCGATCCGCTCCCACTCGCGCTGCGCCTCGCGGGTGGCGGCGACGGCCTCGGCGACGGCGGCAGGGGACGCGACCTCGAGGGTCTCGATCACCGATCCGTCGATCGGACGGTGGACCTCGAAGGAGCCTGGCGCCGGGGGATCGGACGACTCCGTGGCTGCCGGGTGATCGGCCGCCTCAACGGACTTGGTCGCGGACTCCATCTTCGCCTCTCTCTCGACTCGCACAACGCGGCGCGCTGAGCCCGCAGCCTATCGCGCCGAGGCCCCTCTCCGGTACGCCCGTACCAGCCGGCTACCGCTGCTTGATCCGGTAGACGCGACCCGAGAGCGAGCTCACGTAGAGCCGCCCCCCGGCGCCCTCGCCGAACGAGCTCGGCGAGTCGACCGTGAGGCCGGTGGGCGCATCGGTCGAGGCCGGCCGGCGGGCACCGGCTCGCAGCGAGCGGATCTCGCCGGCGCAGAAGTCGGCGTACAGGTAGCGCCCGGCCAGCGCCGGCACGCTTCGGTCGCGGGCGACATAGCCCCCGGTCACGGCGCAGTTGCCGCCGCCGTTCGGGTACTCGAAGACCGGCGGCGCGTAGTTCGCCGGCGCCTCGCCGCCGCCGTCGTAGGGGTGGTTGCCCTCGAACAGATTCCAGCCGAAGTTCGCGCCCCGCGCGGCGGCGGGTCGCGCGCGATCGATCTCCTCGTAGCCGCCCTGGCCGACGTCGCCGATCCAGATATCGCCGCCGCGGCGATCGAAGGAGAAGCGATAGGGGTTCCGCAGCCCGAGCGCGTACACCTCGGGCGCTCCGCCCCCGTCCGCGAACGGGTTGTCCGCCGGGGTCGAGTAGCCGCGCCTTCGCGGCGCGATCCGCAGCAGCTTGCCGAGCAGGGCGTCGGGGTTCTGGGCGTTGGCGTCGGGGTCGCCCGCCCCGCCGCCGTCGCCGGTGCCGAGGTAGAGCAGCCCGTCGGGGCCGAACTCCAGCTGGCCGCCGTTGTGGTTCGCGTTCTCGGGGTGCGCGATCTCGATCACCCTGCGCCGCGATCCCGCCGCCGCGCGGGTCGGGCTCCTTCGCTTCAGCGAATCGACGCGGATGTCGCCGGAGCGGTTCACGTAGTAGACGTAGAGGCGGCGGTTGCGCCGATAGCGCGGGTCGAACGCGATCGAGAGCAGGCCCTCCTCGTAGCTGAAGCGGGTGATCTTCTCGAGGTCGAGAAACGGTCGCCGCAGCGTCCTGCCGCGGCGGATCACCCGCACCGTGCCGCGCTGCTCGACGACGAACAGCAGCCTCGGCCGGCCCGGCGCGCTGGTCACGAACACCGGGTTCTCGAAGTTGCCGACCGGCTTGAGGCGCAGCGGGCCCTTCGCCGTGGCGCCGCTCGCCGGCCGCTCGGCGCCGGTGAGCGCGACCGCGACCAGCGCGGTCGCGAGGGCGAGCGCGCCGAGGATCGCCCGCCGCCGGCTCGCGGTGGCCGCCGGCCCGGGCCCGAGGGCGCCCCGCGGGCTCACTCGCCGCTGTCGCGCAGGCGGAAGACCGGGCCCTCGAGCGAGACCGCGTAGAGGTGTCCTGCGGCGTCCTCGCCGAACGAGCTCAGCTGCGGGATCTGCAACCCGAGTGGGCGATCGTCGGCCGCCGGCTCGGCCGGGTCGGCGATGAAGCTGCGCAGCTGCCCGGCGCAGTAGTCGCCGTACAGGTAGCGCCCGTAGAGCGAGTCCAGCGCGCGATCGCGGACGACGTAGCCGCCGGTGACCGAGCATCCCCCTCCGCGCCCGTACTCGAGCACCGGTGGCAGGGCGCCGGGCGCCCGCTGGTCGTCGTTGAAGCGCTCGCTGCCCTCGAACGCCGACCAGCCGAAGTTGAGCGGCTCGTCGAGCCGCTCGAGCGCGCCGGCGCTTGCGGCGTCGATCTCCTCGAGCGAGTCCTGCCCGACATCGCCGATCCACAGATCACCGGTCTCGCGGTCGAACGAGTAGCGCCACGGGTTTCGCAGGCCGAGGGCGAGGATCTCCGGGCGCGCCCCTGCGCCCTCGAGCGTGGGGTTGGCCGCCGGGATCGAGTAGGGCTCGCCGCCGCTGGCCGCGGGGTCGATGCGAAGGAGCTTGCCGAGCAGGCTGCTCGCCCTCTGGGCCGTTCGCTCGGGGTCGCCCGCCCCGCCGCCGTCGCCCGTGCCGACGTGGAGCAGGCCGTCCTCGAAGACGAGCAGGCCCCCGTTGTGGTTGGAGGCGAACTCGGTCGATCGAGAGCAGCTCGCGCGCGCTGTCCGGGTCGGCGACGCCGCCCGCGGCCGCCCCCGACCTCGTGTACTCGACGACCTTCACGGTCCCCTCGGTGTCGGTGTAATAGACGTACAGCCTTCCGCTGCGCTCGTAGTCGGGCGCGAAGGCGAGCGAGAGCAGGCCCTGCTCGCCGCCGCAGCTGATCGACTCGGAGACGTCGAGGAACTCCTCCGCCTCGCCGCCGCCCGCCGGGACCCGCTGGACCGTTCCGCACTGCTCGACCACGTAGAGGCTCTCGGGCTCGGAGGTGGGCTGGGTCACGTAGACCGGCTGCTCGAAGACGCCGACCCCGTCGAGCTCGATCCCGCCCCTGCCGTCTCCGACCGGGGGCGCCTCGGCTCGAGCCGGCGGCTCGGGCTCCGGGGTGCTCTCGCTCGAAGGGTCGGCCGGGTCGCCACAGCCGAGGACGGCCACGAGCAAGCCGAGCAGCGCGATTGCCGCCGCCCGCCGCTTGCCGATCCGGTACCGCACGTCCTCGGACGCTAGCGGGTGCGGCTACTCGCCCTGGATCTCCACCTCACCGGCGCCGTTGACGCGCGCGCGGGGCGGCTTTGCGGCGATCGTGACGACGAACTCGCCCTCGACGGCGCTGCCGTCGCCGGTGACCGCCTCCGCCTTGCCGGTCAGCCCGGCGGCGATCTCGTAGTGCACGGTGTAGGTGCCCGCCTTGACCGGGGTGACGCGCCAGACGGCGTCGATCGAATCCCCGGGGTCAAGCGTGCCGAAGGAGAAGGTGTCGGTCTGGACGGCCTCGGCGCCCGCCGTCGGCGCGTCCTCGAGGCCTCCGCCGAAGCCGAGGTCCCCGAGCTTCGGGTAGCCCTCCTCGAGAACCCAGACCGGCCGGTCCGGGTCGGCGAGGCCCGGCTGGTCGGAGCGAATCAGAAACGGGCCGCTCGCCTTGACGTCACCGGTGTAGATCGTCACGGCGAGGTCGGGGACGGCCTCCTCGCCGACGTTCTCGACCTCGAGCGTCAGGTCGCTCGTCTGCGCGAGCCGCTGCTCGGTCGGGAACGACGCGCGGACCACGTCGACCGGGAACTCGCCGGCCGGTTCGTCCGCGTCCTGGCGTTCCTTCTCGCCACCGCACCCGGCGGCCGCGGTCGCAGCAAGCGCGGCGAGCGTTCCCGCGATCGCTGCGTTGCGCCTCCAGCGACCTGGGGTTCGGAACGGGGCGGCGCTTGTGGCGGTCTCCTCCCCCAAGGCGCGGGGAACATACCATCCGCGGCGGTTCGCCACGGGCGAGCGGCATCAACCATCCGGCCAGATCGATCCCCGGGCGGGGTTCCAGGCCGTCGAGCGACGCGGTTGTGGGTGGCGGACGGGCCGTTCATGGAATACGCTTCGGGCGACGGGGCTGGGACGGGACTCGGCCCGCAGGAGGAGCAGATGGTCAGATCCGTAGCCGATAGGGCATTCCTGCCCGCGAAGAGCCTGTTCGAGCAGGTCGGGAACATGATGATCCTGACCGGCAAGACGATCACGGCCACGGTCCGCCCGCCCTATCCCTACGGCGGCGAGTTCATCGGCCAGTTCCTGTTCGCCCTGCAGCTGTGCTGGTTCCCGATGATGATCTCGACGATCGCCTTCGGCTTCGGCGCCCCCGGCCTGCAGGCGGCCAACTTCCTCTCCCTCTTCGGCGCCCTCGACCGCCTCGGCGGCTTCTTCATCTTGGCCTCGGTCCGCGAGTTCGCCCCGTTCGTGACCGCGGTCGTCGTCGCCGGCGTCGCCGGCACCGCGATCACCGCCGACCTCGGCGCCCGCAAGATCCGCGAGGAGCTCGACGCCCTTCAGGTGCTCGGCGTCGACCCGATCAAGAACCTCGTCGTGCCGCGCTTCCTGGCGCTGATGCTGATCACCGGGCTGCTCGACATCTACGCGCTGCTGTTCGGGATCACCGGCGGGATCTTCGCCGAGATCGCCTACGGCCAGCCGCTCGGCGGCTTCTTCGCCACCCTCTTCAACAACGCCTCGGTCACCGACCTCTGGGGCTCGGTCCTCAAGTGCACGATGTTCGGCGCGATCATCGCGATCGTCTGCTCCTACAAAGGGATGAATGCGTCCGGAGGCGCCGAGGGCGTGGGCAGCGCGGTCAACGAGGCGGTCGTGATCGCCTTCCTCGGCGTGTTCGCCTTCAACTACGTCTTCACCCAGACCCTGCTCGCGACCCATCCCGAGATCTCGGTGATCAAGTAATGCCCGGCTGGCTGGCGGTACCGCGCGATTGGCTCGCCTCGCTCGGCGAGCATCGCCCGCTTCTGCGGCCGGGTCATGGGGATCGTCTACTCGGGCCGCGTGTTCCGCTTCTTCGGCGAGGCGCTGCGCCAGGCCGGGATCCTGATCCTCGGCTCGGCGATCGTGATCTGGGGCCTGGTCTTCATGCTCGGGCCTGACCAGTGCGGGATCGAGGGCGCCTACTTCAACCGCTCGGTCGGCGCCCCCGCCTACGCCGGCGTGTTCGCCGCCTGGTGCGACCTGCGCGAGGTGATCCCCTACGCCTTCGGCTACATGATGGCCGCCAAGGTCGGCACCGGAATCGTCGCCGAGCTCGGCGCGATGCGGATCTCCGACGAGATCGACGCGCTCGAGGTGATGGGCGTCAACCCGATGATCTTCCTCTGCGGCGACCCGCCTGCTGGCCGCCTGGATGACGCTGCCGTTCATGTACCTGGCCGGCGATCGGCGTCGGCTTCTTGGCCTCCTACCTGGCGGTCGTCGAGCAGATCGGCGAGGTCTCCTCGGGCGGCTACTTCCTGATCTTCTGGATGTTCCAGAACCCACCCGACCTCGTCTTCAGCCTGATCAAGGCGATGGCGATGGCGACCGCGATCGTGCTCGTCGGCTGCTACTACGGCTACACCGCCTCGGGCGGACCGGTCGGGGTCGGCACGGCGACCGCGAAGTCGATGGTCCTGAACATCGTCTTGGTCCACATCATCGGGATGATGGGAACACTGATCTTCTGGGGCGCCAACCCGCGGGCGCCGATAGGTGGCTGAGGGGGGACCCGTGGCCGCGCCGCTGACAATCACTGAGGAGAACTAGAGATGGCCGAGGACCGAACCGAGACGAGCTCAGACGACGACGCCGAGCGTCGGCTCAGCGACGAGCACGAGCGGTTCGCCTCGACCGCCGACGGCGGCAAGAACTACGAGGAGCCCGCGCCCGAGCTCGGCGAGCTCCACAAGGACTACTCGATCCCCGGCGTCGATCCCGTCGGAGCCGAACCCCTACGTCTGGCACACCGGCGAGAAGCGCGACCACGGCGGCGAGGACGCGATCGAGATCATCGACGTGGTCAAGCAGTTCGGCCGCACGCGGATTCTCAACGGCCTCAACCTCGGGCTGCCCGACGATCAGATCTCGATGGTGCTCGGGCCCTCGGGAACCGGCAAGTCGGTGCTGATCAAGCACATCGTCGGGCTCCTGTATCCCGATTCCGGCGACGTCCTCGTGCACGGCGAGTCGGTTCCGAACATGACCGACGACGAGCTCTTCGAGATGCGCAAGAAGTTCGGCCTCCTGTTCCAGGACGGGGCGCTGTTCGGCTCGATGAACGTCTTCGACAACACCGCCTTCCCGCTGCGCCAGCACACCGACAAGTCCGAGGAGGAGATCGCCGAGATCGTGCAACATGCGGCTCAACGAGGTCGGCCTCGGGCACGCCACCGACAAGATGCCGAACGAGCTCTCCGGCGGGATGCGCAAGCGCGCCGGATTCGCTCGGGCGCTCGTGCTCGACCCGGCGATCGTGATGTTCGACGAGCCCGACTCGGGCCTCGACCCGGTCCGCACCGCGCTGCTCTGCGAGCTGATCCGCGAGATCCACGAGGAGAACGGCGGCTGCTACATGGTGATCAGCCACGACCTCGGGACCGCGCGCCGGATCGCCGACTTCATCGCGGTCCTGTGGAAGGGCAAGATCGTCGAGTCCGGCCCCTCGGAGGAGCTGTTCAACTCCGAGAACGAGTTCGTCTCGCAGTTCCTCAACGCCGAGACGCACGGCCCGCTGGCGATGGACTAGCGCGTAGCACCGGCGTGTCGGCCGGTGCGCGCTCCGTAGTCTCCCCGGCGTGAGGAATCTGCTCGCACGGATCGCGGGATGGTGCGTCGAGCGCCCGGTGCCGGTGATCGTCGCCGTCGGGCTGGTGGCGATGATCGGCGCGATCGGGGCCCTGATGCTCGAGGCCGACGCCGGGACCGAGCAGCTCGCCGACGAGGATTCCTCGGCCGCGCGGGCCACCGAGGAGTTCAAGCAGAAGTTCGGCGACGACCCGGTGCTCGTACTCGTCAAGGGGGATCTCGAGCAGCTCGTCCTCACCTCCGATCTCTCGACCCTGCTCTCGCTCGAGGGCTGCCTCTCCGGGAACGCTCCCGACGGGCAGGTGTTCACCGACAAGCCCGCTCCCGCCGCCTGCGCGGAGCTCGCGAAGACCAAGCCCGCCCGCGTCGTCTACGGGCCGGCGACCTTTCTCAACCAGTTCGCGATCCAGGCGGGCAAGCTGCTCGAGCAGCAGTCCGAGGCGGCCGTGACGCAATCGCGTATCGCCGCCGCCGAGGCGGCGCGGCGCGCGCGCCAGGCCGGCCTCGACGAGGCCGGGCAACTCGCCGCCGGCAGGGCCGCGGCCCAGGAGGTGCTCACCGCCTTCCAGCAGCAGCTGCTGCAGCTCGCGACCAAGTACGGGCAGACCGGGCTCCCGCGGATCGACGACCCGACCTTCGTCAGCTCCGTCGTCTTCGATGCGAGCAGCGACCGCGAGCCGAAGTCGAAGTTCGCCTACCTGTTCCCGAGCTCGGAGGCGGCGCTGATCTCGGTGCGGCTCGAGCCCGATCTCAGCGAGGCCGAGCAGCGCGACGCCGTCGCCCTGATCAACGACGCCGTCGCCGACCCCGCGTTCAAGATCCGCAACACGGGCTACGTCGTCAGCGGGTTCCCGGTCGTGATCGAGGAGACGGCGGACACCCTCTCGAGCGAGACGTTCGTGCTGCTCGCGATCGCGCTCGTCGTGATGGCGGTGGCGCTCGCGATCTTCGTCGGGCCGCCGCTGCGGCTTCTGCCGCTCGCGATCGCGCTCGGCGCGGCGGTCCTCACCTTCGGCGGCCTGGCCGCGCTCGGTGGCTCGCTGACCCTTGCGGCGCTCGCGGTGCTGCCGGTGCTGATCGGGCTGGCGGTCGACTACGCGATCCAGTTCCAGGCCCGCTTCGGCGAGCTCTCCGCCGCAGGACGCTCGCCCGCCGCCGCGGCGGTCGAGGCGGCCGCGGTGAGCGGTCCGGTGATCGCGACCGCGGCGCTCGCAACCGGGGCCGGTTTCCTCGTCCTGCTCTTCTGGCCGATCCCCGTGATCCGCAGCTTCGGCCTCCTCCTGCTCGCGGGCATCGGGTTCGCCTACGCGCTCAGCCTCACGGTCGGCCTTGCAGCGCTCTCGCTGAGCGCCGCCGGGAGGCCGCGGCGCGGCCGGCTGTCGCGGTTCGCCGCCGGCGAGCGCTTCACGGCGATCGCCGCCGCTCGCCGTCGAGCCGGCGGGCGGCTCCGCGAGCTCGGCAAGCGTGCGGTCGGCGTCTCGATCACCCACTCCAGCCGCCTGCTGGTCGCGGCGTTTGCGATCGCCCTGATCGGCTGGGTCGGCGGCACGCAGACCGACATCAACGCCGACTTCCGCAAGCTGCTGCCGAGCGACCTCGCCGCGCTCGAGGAGGTGGAGCAGCTCGAGCAGGTCACCGGGGCCTCCGGCGACCTCTACGTCTCGGTCCAGGCGGACGATCTCAGCGACCCGGCGGTGGTCAACTGGATGGGCGACTACAAGCGGCGGGTCCTCGCCCAGGCCGGCTACGAGGACGCCTCGACGGCCTGCCTCGACGAGAGCGCCCGCCTCTGCCCGCTGATCTCGCTCTCCGACCTCTTCGGCGAGGAGGGGGTCTCGAGCGCCGCCCAGGTGAGCGACCTGCTCGCGCTGCTGCCGCCCTACTTCTCGCAGGCGGTGATCTCCGCCGGCGCCGAGGAGGGCGCGATCGGCGACACCGCCTCGATCGGGTTCGGGATCAAGGCGATGCCGTTCGACGAGCAGAAGCAGCTCGTCGATGCGATCCGCGCCGAGATCGACCCGCCCGGGATTGAGAGCGACCCGCCGCCCGGCGTCACCGCCGAGGTGGTCGGGCTGCCGGTGCTGATCGCCGACGCGAGCTCGAGCCTGACCCGGGACCGTTACCTGCTGACTCTCGGCGGGCTGCTCGCGGTCGGGCTGGCCCTGCTCGCGGTCCTCCGCTCGGTGCGCCGGGCGCTGATACCGCTGATCCCGATCTTCCTCGCCACCGGCTGGTCGGCCGGCGCGATCTGGCTGCTCGGAGTCGACCTCAACCCGATGTCGGCGACGCTGGGCGCGCTCGTGATCGCGATCGCGACCGAGTTCAGCGTCCTGCTCGCGGCGCGCTACGAGGAGGAGCGCGAGCGCGGTGCGGCGCTCAGCGAGGCGCTCCGCCGCGCCTATGCGACCACGGGGGCGGCGGTGCTCGCCTCCGGGATCACCGCGACGGCGGGGTTCGCGGTGCTGATCGCGAGCGACATCCCGCTGCTCCGCGACTTCGGAATCGCCACCGTCCTCGACCTCGGAGTCGCGCTCGCGAGCGTGCTCATCTTCCTGCCGGCGGCCCTGGTCTTCGCCGAGGGCAGGCTGAGCGCAACTCGGCTCGCGCGTCCTTCGGACTCGGCGCCGCTCGGCTCGGCCTCCTGAGCGCGGGTGAGCGAGGCGCCCGAACACGGCGAGCGCGAGCGCGAGCGGCTGCGCTCGACGAGCCGCTACTCGCTCTGGGTCGGCGTCGCCTTCCTGCTGGTCGCCGCGGTCGCGGCGCTCAACACCTTCCGCAGCGACGAGGGCGGCGTCCTCGGGACCGACCCGAGCGAGACCGGATCGCCGCTGCCGGAGTTCGCGATCCCGCTCCTGCCCGCCGGACCCGACGCCGACGCCAACGTGTTTCAGGACGACTGCGGCACCTCTGAGAACCCCTGCCCGCCCGACGAGCGACGCACCCCCGCCTGCGATGTCGAGATCGAGCGGGTGATCGACGTCTGCGAGCTCTTCGATCGTCCCTCGGTGCTCTCCTTCTGGTTCACCAGCCCGCCCGAGTGCCCGCCGACCCAGGACGTGGTCGACGCTGCCGCGCGCCGCTACGCCGGCCGGGTGAACTTCCTTGCGGTCGCGGTCAGGGGCGAGCGGGCCGAGCTCGAGAGGATCATCGCGGAGCGCGGCTGGCGGCTGCCCGTCGGCTGGGATCGCGACGGCGCGGTCTCGAACCTCTACCGGGTCGGCGTCTGCCCGACGGTCGCCTTCGTGCTGCCCGGCGGAACCCTGGCGAGCGCGCGGGTCGGCAGCGGCGAGCTCACCGCGGGATCGCTCGAGACTGCGATCGACGGCCTACTGCGCGAGTCGGAGCGCGCCGCGGAGGCGACCCGGTGAGCGACGCCGGCGAGCCTCGACTCGGCCGGGTGGCGCCGTCGCTGTCCGCGGAGCTTCCCGGTCTGGCGATCTACCTTGCGACGGTCGAGCGAGGCTCGGGGCGCACGAGCCGAGCGCTCAAGCAGCGGCTCAGGGACCTCTCCAACCGCTTCTCGGGAGCGCAGGCGATCAACCTGCGACACCAGCCGATCCCCTGGGCCTACCGGGTCTTCTTTCGCCATATCGGCCTCGACCCCGACGTGCAGCCGACCCCGGTCGAGGCCTACGTGCTCGAGCGCATGCGCCGGGGAGGCTTCCCGAGCCGGAACCTGCTCGACGACGCGCTCACGGTCGCAACCGTGGAGTCCGGGGTGGCGCTGCGGGCGTTCGACGCAGATCGGGTCACCGGGGACCCCGGGATCCGCTCCAGCGACCCGGGCGAAGCACTCGAGGGCCGGCCCGGCGAGCTGCCGGTGGGCACGCTCGTGATCGCGGACGAGCTGCGCCCGATCTCGCTTCTGTTCGGCGCGCTCGGCTCCGGTCGCGGTGTCTCGCCGCGGACCGAGCGCATCCTCCTCGCCGCGATCCAGGTCAAGGGCGTGCCGGCGATCGCGGTCGAGGAGGCGCTTTGGCTGGCGGTCGAGGTTCTGCGCGGTTAGACTCTGCCGGGTAAGCGGCAGGAGGAATCAGCGTGGACGCGCTCGAGCAGCTGAAGGAGCCGGTCGGCGCCCAGATCATGGGTCCGGGGCGCGGTGCCGAGCTTCCGCCGCTCGCCCCGGCCGAGACCGCGAACAGGCTGGCGCGACGCGACCTGCGCGCCCAGATCGCCCGGCTCGAGCTCGAGCTCGGCGAGCTCTTCGCCTCCGCGTTCCCGCGCCAGGGGATCGAGTGGGGGGTCCCTGCGGCGGGCGGGCCGCGGGTGCTCGGCACCGGCGACCTCGAGCTGGTTCGCGACGCGCTCGCCGGCCGGTTGCGCGACGCGCGGATCGAGATCGCGCGCCGGGCCGATATCGAGCAGGCGAACCGCGGTCTGCTCGAGCGGATGATCGCGGCGCCCGGTCGGCACCGCTGGCTGCGGATCTCGAACGAGGACATCGGCGAGCCGGGATGCCGTCACTGGCACTCTCGTCCCCGCTGGGGGATCCTCGGCATGCTCGCCGGGTGGTGGCGAATCCGGCTCTCGTCTGGTTGTCCGTTAGCCGAGGGGCAGCCGGCCCCCTGACGACCCAACGCTGATCGTGGCCTCGACCTCGAAGAAGAAGCGGCGAAAGCGCCGCCCGCGGCCCGATGCGGTCGCGAAGGCGCCGCCGGAGCCGGCCAGGCCGCGGCCCGCGCGCGCTCGCCGCGCGGCGGCCGACGAGCGCCCCCCGGCTCCGTGGGGCACGTTTCCGCTGGTCGAGCTGGTCGTCCTCGTCGGCATCGTGATGCTCGTCGCCGGGCTGATCGTCGGATTCGACGCCCCGCGCGGGCAGGCGCTGCTCGGGACCGGCCTCGCGCTCGCCTCGCTGGCCGGGCTCGAGCTCTCGGTTCGTGAGCATTTCTCGGGCTTCCGCTCCCACACCGCGCTGCTTGCCTCGGCGAGCGCGGTCGCCTCGATGCTCGCGCTCTACTACCTCGTCAAGACGAGCTCCGCCGTGGCGATCGCCGCCGCCGCCGGGGTGGGCCTGCTGGCCGCCGTGCTGCTCGTGCGCGTCTTCCGCTCCCGCAGCGGCGGGCGCTCGGTGAAGCTTCGCTGAACGGCCGAGGCGGCTCGCCCCCCCGACGGGCCGGCGTGGGTGAGCGGAGGCGGCGGTGGGGGCGAGCGCCTCGGTCGGCGCCCGCCCCTTCAGATCGGTGCGGCCTCTGCGCGCTGCCGCGACGAGCTAGTGCACGCAGAGCTCCGGCGATTTTGCGTCGAGGGAGTCCGCGAGCAGCGACCGCTGCCGGGCGGTCAGCCGGCCGAGCTCGCGGTTCTCGTTCAGCGCCAGGGAGAAGAGCAGCTTTCGCGCCCGCGTCCGGCCCCAGCGGCGCTGGCTGCGAAGCAGCTCGCCGACCTTCATCGACCTGACCTCCCAGGGGCACTCCCTGATGATCCCCGCCGCGTCGACCTCCCCTGCGGCCACCGAGCGCTTCAGCGCGGCGCGCGCCAGACGGACCTCGTTGGCGTGTGCGAGCGCCTGCATGTGCTGCGGCAATGCGGCAGGGGCGAGGGTCGAGGCAGCTTCCATTGTCACTCCTTCCGAGTGGTCGGACGTTGAGGTTGCGGATATCGGCGCCGACACTCCGTGCGGTGATCTCTCACCGCACCAGGGTCGAGGGGACCAAGAACTCTCCTCCTGTCCCGTTCGCTCCCTGCCCCAGGGTGCGTACGGCGCGTGAATGAACCTAGAGAACCGGCCGCGCGCCCGTCAACCGGCAACCCGTCATTCACACATTGCGACTTTCGCTAAGAGCAGCTTTTTCTTCTCCGGTCGGGTCTTGTCCGCTTCCGGACAAGGGGTTTCTCCCCCCTCCGGGTGAGAGACCGCCTGGTCGCATCCCTGATTCGCGGTAGCTAAGGAAGCGTGAGCGACTCGTTAGGCGCGCGGCAGGTCCGGGAAGCCCGCGACCACCTCTGCGACGACCTCGAGCGCGCGGTCGAGATGCTCGCGCTCGTGGGTCGCCATCAGCGAGGTGCGCAGCAGGGCGCCACCCGGCGGTACCGCCGGGTGGATCGCCACGTTGGTGTAGACCCCGGCGTCGTAGAGCGCCTTCCACAGCAGGGCCGCCTGGAGGTCCTCGCCGACGACCACCGGGACGACCGGCGTCGTCGCCTCCGAGCCGTCGGCGAGCGTGCCGGGCTCGACAACGACGAGCCCGAGGTCGCGAAACCCCTGCCGCAGGTAGCGCGGCGTTGTCGAGCAGCCGCGCCATCAGCTCCGGGCCCTCGGAGCGGATGATCCGAAGCGCCGCGAGCGCCGCGCCGACCGCCGCGGGCACCGCCGAGGCGGTGAAGATGAACGGCCGCGAGGCGAAGCGCAGGTACTCGATCACCTCCGCCGGCCCGGCGATGAAGCCGCCGCACGAGGCGAGGCTCTTCGAGAAGGTGCCCATCCGCAGGTCGACCGAGCCCTCCAGCCCGAAGAGCTCGCTGGCGCCGGCGCCGCGCGCGCCGAGCACGCCGACCGCGTGTGCCTCGTCGACCATCAGGCGGGCGCCGTAGCGCTCGCACAGCTCGACGATCGCCGGCAGGTTGCAGAGGTCGCCCTCCATCGAGAAGACGCCGTCGACGATCACGAGCACGCCGCCGCCGTCGCCGGCGGCGCGCTCGAGCATGCGCTCGAGCTTCGGCATCTGGTTGTGGCGGAACGGGCGCAGCTTGGCGCCGGAGAGCTTGCAGCCGTCGAGAATCGAGGCGTGGTCGGCGGAGTCGCAGATCACCGTGTCGCCCGGGGCGAGGATCGTCCCGATCGTGCCGACGTTCGCCTGGTGGCCGGTGGTGAAGACGATCACGTCCTCGGTCTCCATCCACTCGGCGAGCTCGCGCTCGAGGTCGAGGTGGAGCGGCGTCGTGCCGTTCAGCAGCCGCGAGCCGGTCAGGCCGGTCCCGTAGGTTTCGAGCGCCTCTCGGGCGGCCTGCTTGACGCGCTCGTCGGTGGTCAGGCCGAGGTAGTTGTTCGAGCCCAGCATCACCGTCTCGCGGCCCTCCATCTCGACCAGCGGCCCGGCCTGCGAGGTCATCACGCGGAAGTAGGGCAGGAGATCCTGCTCCTTGGCGATCGCGAGCAGCTCCCGGCGCTCGTGCGTTCGGGCCTTCTCGAAGACGTCGAGCGCGGCCCGTGTCGTCTCGCTCATCGGCCCGAAGTGTAGGTTGAGCGCCCGTGGGATCCCTCCTGATACGCCCGGTGAGCTCGAAACGCGACCTCGACGCCTTCATCGAGCTTCCCTACCGGCTTCGCGCCGGCGACCCGAACTGGGTCCCCCCGCTGCGCTTCGAGCGCCGCCAGTTCCTCGACCGGCGCAAGAACCCGTGGTTCATGCACGCCGAGGCGGAGCTCTTCCTCGCCGAGCGTGGCGGTGAGGTCGTCGGCCGGATCAGCGCTCACATCGATCATCGCTGGGACGAGTTCCAGGGCCGGGGGACGGCATGTTCGGCTTCTTCGAGGCGGTCGAGGACGAGGCCGTGTTCCGTCTGCTGATCGACACCGCCTCGGGCTGGCTGCGCGACCGCGGCCGCGAGCGGATGCTCGGGCCGATGGACTTCACGATGAACGACGAGTGCGGGATCCTGATCGAGGGCTTCGACGAGCCGTCGATGATCCTCGAGCCCTGGCATCCGCCCCACTACTCGCGCCTGCTCGAGTCGATCGGGCTCGAGAAGGAGATCGACCTGCTGATGTGGGCGCTGTGGTTCGGGGAGCTCAAGGAGGGGACCGAGCTCCACCCGCTGATCCACGCGGCGGCGAAGAAGTCGCGCGAGGAGGGCGTCGTCGTCCGCAACATGCGCCGCCGCGACATGGCCGCCGAGGTGACCCGGTTCATGGAGGTCTACAACGAGGCCTGGGGTCGCAACTGGGGCTTCGTCCCGGTCACCGAGGCGGAGGTCCTCTTTCAGGCGAAGAACCTGAAGCCGGTGCTCGACGAGAACTGGGCGATGATCGCCGAGCGCGACGGCGAGGTGGTGGGCGCGGCGCTCACCCTGCCCGACGTCGAGCAGGCGCTCGAGAAGATGAACGGCAGGCTGCTGCCGTTCGGCTGGATCCACTTCCTGCGCCGCAAGCGCTACATCGACCGCCTGCGCGTGTTCGCGCTCGGGGTCAAGTCCGAGTTCCAGCACCTCGGGGTCGCGGCGGCGCTCTACGAGCGCCACGTGCAGATGGCGGCGGAGGTCGGGCCTCTCGGCGGGCACATGGGCTGGATCCTCGAGACGAACGATGCGATGAACCGCGCGATGGAGGGGATGGGCGGCGAGGTGGTGCAGAGATACCGGATCTACCGGCTCGCGCTCGTCCCCGGCGAGGCTGCCGCTTGAGCTACAGATAGAGTGGGTCGGGTGAGGGACCAACTGCTCGAAACAGAGGCGGTCGAGGTGTCCGCCGATGAGGAGGAGCCCGGCGGGGAGGAGGAGGCCACCGTGCGGCCCCTGCCCGCGCCGGTCGAGGAGCGCTCGGAGATCGCGCTCTGGACCGGCGAGGTGAAGAACGCCGCGCTCGCCGCCGCCGGGGGAGTGCTCGCCGGAGCGGCGACGGTCGCCGTCGTCCGCGCCACCCGGGCCGCGGCCCCGCAGGCGCGCAGCCGCAGGCTCCTGCGCCGCCGGCGCCAGAACGTCGTCGCCAGCCGCTCGTTCCTGGTCGACGTTCACCTTCTCGGCCAGCAGTAAGTGACGACGCTCCGAGGTCGCTCGGCCAGCCGCGACCTCCCGGGCGGACGCTGAGCGTGGCCGCCCGCCCGCGCCTGCTCGAGGTCGAGGTCCGGCCCCCATGGCCCTACCGGCTGCCCGGCCGCATGGGCGGCGACGGGGTCACCAGGCGGCGCGGCGGGGTGCTCAGCCGGACGCTCCACGTCGAGGGGTCCGGCTTCGTGGTCCACGCCTGGCAGCCCGCCGCCGAGAGCGTCCGTATCCGCGCCGTCGCGCTCGACGAGGAGCCGCCGCTCGAGCGGCTCGAGCTGGCGATCGCGCGGACCCGCTTCGCGCTCTCGGTCGACGAGGACCTGAGCGAGTTCTACGACGCCTTCCGCGGCGACCCGCTGCTCGGCCCGGCGATCCGGCGGCGCCCCTGGCACCGGCCGAGGCGCCGCGCCTGGCCGTGGGAGGCGCTTGCCTGGGCGATCACCGAGCAGCTGATCGAGGTCAGCCGCGGCGACCGAGATCCAGCGGCGGATCGTTCGCCGCTGGGGGCGCCGGGTCGACCCCCCGGGCGGCGGAGGCGCCTCGGCCGACGCCCCCTGGACGGGCCCGGGCCCGCTGCGCGACGTCCCCGAGCCGGCGGTGATCGCCGCCCTGGCTCCCGCCGAGCTGGCGGCGATGGACCTCTCGCCGGCCCGCTCGCTGGCGATGATCAGGTGCGCGCGCGAGGTCGCCGCCGGTCGCGCCGATCTCGCCCGCCGCGAGTGCGAGGCGCGCCTCGGCGGATCTCCGAGATCGGGCCGTGGACGCTGCAGTGCCTCGGCCTCGCGGGTCGCGGCGACCCGGACTCGCTGCCCGCGGGCGATCTCGCCTACGTCAAGCTGGTCGGCCACCTGACCGCGATCGGCCGCCGTGCCACGGTCGCCGAGGTCGAGGAGTACTTCGCGCCCTACGCGCCCTTCCGCGGCCTCGCCGGCAGCTTTGCGCTCAGCCACTCGGAGCAGGGCGATGGGGACCGGCCCGCCCGCCGCCTCCTGCGAGCCGGACCTGGCGGCCTAGCCGGAGGGCCGGGCGGACGGGCCGCTCGCCGGCTCCCTCACTCCGGGATCGCTCCCGGAAGCAGCTCGTTGGTGAACAGCTCGGCGGCGCCGGGGCGGGTCCCGATCAGGCCGCGGTCGGCAAAGAAGCCGGCGAAGCGCTCCCACTCGGCGGCGTCCATGTGGCCGAACGGGTCGCCGCCGCCGGCCAGCAGCAGGGGCAGCGTCGCCTCGACCTCGGCGCGTGGTCAGCTTCGGGTCGAGGCCCTCCCCGGCGCTCGAGAACCGCCTCGCTGGCGGCCGCGGGCTCGGCGACCGCCGCGCGGGTGCCTTGCTCGAGCGCGGCGATGAACAGCCGGATCGGCTCCGGGTCCTCGGCGATCCGCTCCTCGCTCGCGACCAGGACGAGCTCGTCGTAGGTCGGGATCGCCGAGCTCGTCGACGGGGACGATCGGTCGGGTCGCTTGCCGCGCTCGCGCAGATCGACGCCCTCGACGTTCCGAAAGCCGCCGAGCATCGCGTCGGCGCTGCCCGAGAGCATCGCCGGCAGCAGGTTGAGCCCGACGTCGATCTGCTTCACGTCCTCGAGCGCGGACGCCGCGCCGCTCGAGGATCGCGTCGAGGTAAGTCGGCCTGGTAGGGGATCCCCGCGGTCGCGACCGTCTTGCCCTCGCAGGTCGGCGCGGTCTCGACCCCGGACTTCGCGCGTCGCAGATCACCGAGGTCAGCGGCTCGTGGACGAGCGCCGCGACGGCCACCACGGCGAGGCCCTGATCGCGGGCGAGCAGCACCTCGGGCTCGTAGGAGATCGCCAGGTCGGCGCGCCCGGCGGCGACCTGCTTGATCGGCGCCGACGGATCGGAGGGCACCTGCGGGCTCGACGTCGAGGCCGGCCTCGCTCGAAGTAGCCGCTGCTCGAGCGCCGTGTAGATCCCGGCGTGGTCGGGGTTGACGAAGAAGTCGAGCGCGAGCGTCAGCGGCTCGCTCTCGTCCGGGCCGGCGGCCTCGTCCTTCTCGCCGCAGCCGGCGGCCGCGAGCAGGGCGAGGGCGGCGAGCGCCGCGGCGAGCCGCGAGTGGGCGGATGTCGCTTTCAACGTCTGTCCTTCATGCGGTCGGCTCAGCCGTCTGCGCCGGGTCGGTCTCCGAGCGGCCGGCAGCCACCAGCCGATCCGCCGCTCGAGCGCGATCAGGGCGCGAAGAGCGCGATCGCGATCGCCGAGAGGACGACCACCGCGGCGAATACGCGGGCGGTCAGCAGCTGCGCCGTCGCGACCAGGATCAGGTGGCCGAGGCCCGAGTCCGAGCCCGACCACTCGCCGAAGACGGCGCCGATCACCGACGATCGCGACGGCGATCTTGGCGCCGCTGAACAGGAAGGGCAGCGCGCTCGGGAGCTCGAGCCGCGCAGCAGGATTCGCCCGCGGCCGGCGTCGAGCGTGCGCATCATCCTCGGCTGCTCGGGATCGACCGAGCGCAGGCCGTCGAGCGTGTTGACGGTGATCGGGAAGAAGCAGATCAGGGCGATGATCGACAGCTTCGGCCCGATCCCGAAGCCGAACCAGACGACGAGGATCGGCGCGATCGCGATGATCGGGATCGTCTGCGAGGCGACGCAGCAGCGGGTAGAAGGCGCGCCGCAGCAGCGGCGGAGAGATGCAGGGCGATCGCGAACCCGACACCCGACGAGCGAGCGCGATCGCGAATCCGAGCGAGCACCTCGCTGAGGGTGACCCAGGCGTCGTCGGCGAGCAGCGCGCGGTCGCTCCAAAGCGCCTCGGCGATCTCGCTCGGCGCCGGGACCAGGAACGGCTCGATCGACGAGCGCGTCGGCGAGCAGGTCCCACTGGGCGGCGAGCTGCCAGGCGCCGAGCAGGGCGAGGACGACCGCGAGCGGCGGGCAGCGCAGCGCCCGCTCACGAGCTCTCCCGCAGGGCCCGCAGCGCGCGCTCGCGGAGCGGCGACGAACTCGGCCGCGGCGACGGTCCGGTCGCGGTCGCCGGGAGCGCGGCGAGGGCGCCGCGAGCATCGCCACCGATCGAGCCGGGCGCGCGCGAGAGGACCACCACGCGGTCGCAGAGGTACAGCGCCTCCTCGACGTCGTGGGTGACGAGGACGACGGTGCGCGGCTCCTCGCCGAGCGCCGCGGCGAGCCACTCCTGCATCTCCGCGCGGGTGATCGCGTCGAGCGAGGCGAACGGCTCGTCGAGCAGCAGCACCGGCTTGCCGGCGAGCAGCGTCCGCAGGAAGGCGACCCGCTGGCGCATCCCGCCCGAGAGCTCGGCCGGGCGGGAGTGCTCGAACCCGGCGAGCCCGAAGCGCTCGAACAGCGGCGTGCGCGCGCGGCGCGCGCCTCCGGCGCGAGGCACCCCGGTTTCGAGGCGCGAGCGCGGCGTTGTCGATCGCCGAGCAGCCACGGCAGCAGCAGGTCGCGCTGGGGCATGTAGGCGCAGCGCGGCGAGGCGCCCGCTCGCGGCGGCCCGCGCCGGCGACCGCGACCGGCCCCGCCGGTCGGGCTCGCCGCAGCCCCGCGATCAGCTCGAGCAGCGTCGACTTGCCGCAGCCCGAGGGGCCGACGACAGCCGACCACCTCGCCGGCGGCGACCTCGAGGTCGAGGCCGGCGAGCGACCTCGAGGTCGCCGAACGAGTGGCGCAGGGCGCGCAGCGAGAACGGCGCGGCCGGGCTCGCCGGCGCGGCGCCGGCCCTGTGTCGCTGTTCGCGGGTCGAGGCTCGATGCTCGGAGCCTCCGGCGTCAATCGCATGCTCCCTCCGCGCGCATTACCGCACAGGTTCTAAGGGTCAGCGCCGGGTGGGGTCGGTGGCGCTATCTCAGCCCGCTTTCCCGCGAGCACCCCTGATGGGTCGGGGCAAGCGTAGACATCCGCCCGCGCCCCTCGCCGGGCCGGCGGCGGGCGCCCGCCGCTACTCCGCGGGCACCCTCCGCCGGCGATCACGTTGACGAACTCCTCGAGGTGCTTGGTCGTCCAGCACTCGAAGGCGCCGTCGCAGTAGGGCTCGTAGGCCGACATCACCGAGTCGCCGTAGTTCCAGTAGAGCCTCGGCTCGGGGTTGAGCCAGAAGGTGCGGCCGGCGCGGCTCGGCGATCCGGCGCGAAGACCTCGGCGTGCGGCTCGCGGCCGTTGGTGCGCGCGTCGCCGAGGACGATCACGGTCGAGCGCGGGTCGAGGTCGTCCGAGATCTCGCTCGAGGAACTCGAGCCAGACGCGGCCGTAGTCGGTGTAGCCCGGAGACGTCGGCGACCCCGCCCTCGCTGGCTGATCCGCCTCGAGATCTCGCGGAAGTCGCGCTCGCGCTCGAACACCTCGGTGACCTCGGAGATCCGCTCGATGAAGACGAAGCTGCGCAGCTTGCGAAACGAGTCGTGAAGCGCGTGCAGGACCGAGAGGAAGAAGACGCTCGCCGAGGTGACCGAGGTCGAGACGTCGCAGAGGACGTAGATCTCGGGCCGGCGCGGGCGCTTCGGCCGGTAGCGGAGCCGCAGCGGCACGCCGCCGGTCTCCAGCGAGGTCCGCATCGTCCGGCGCATGTCGACGGCGCTGGCGCGCTTGCGCGCCGCGTTGCTCGTGGCCGAGGGTCGCCAGCCGGCGCTTGAGCTGGGTGACCGCGCGGTGGACCGAGGCGAGGTCCTGGGTGGGGCTCGTCGGCAGCGCGCGGTCGAGCTCGGCGAGCGGGCGCGCGGGCGGCAGCTTCTCGGTGCGCTCGATCAGGCCCGCGCTCGAGCTCGCGGCGCAGGTGGCGCTCGAAGCGCTGGACCTGCGTCGCGGTCGAGTCGGCCGCGGCCGTCCTCGGCGGCGTCTCGGTCCCGGACCTGCAGGCCGAGCGTCGCGCCGGATCCGCTGGACGTCCACGCCGACGACGCCCGAGCCCTCGCCCTGGCGGCCGAAGGCGGCGATCGCGAGCCGCGCGAGGTCGCGCATCTCGCCGTCGTCGCCGCTCGGCGATCGCCTCGCGGATCGCCTCGCGGAGCTGATCGAGGTCGAGCCGTCGCCGCCCTCGGCGCCGGTCTGCTCTCGCGGACGTCGAGCTCGAGCGCGCCTCGCCTCGGCGGCCCGGAAGAAGAAGCGGTCGAAGACCAGCTCGAAGACGCGGCGGTCCTCCTGCGACTTGGCGAGCGTCGCCGCCAGCGCCTCGCGGAAGTCGGCGGGCTCGGTCCAGGGAACGGCCTCGAGCGCGGCGAACGCGTCGAGCAGCTCCGAGGTGCCGACCGCTCACGCCCTCGTGCGCGGAGCTCCTCGCAGAACTCGACGATCCGCGGGGCGAGGCCGCGGAGCGCGAGGCTCACGCTCGCGCTCGGCTTCTCCGAGGCCCGGCGGTCGCCGAGCTGGACCCCGACGCGCTCGGCGACGAGGTCGATGTCGGTGCGGTGCTTGACGATGATGCTCATCGTGCGCTCGAACAGCGAGCGGTCGATGTCGTTCGGCGCCGAGCAGCAGCAGCGCCCGCGCCCAGTCGATCGACTCGGCGATCGAGGGCGGCTTCTTCAGGTCGAGCTCGCGGACCATGTGGATCACCTCGACCAGCCGGCGGGCGAGCGTCCTCGTCGAGCTCGGGTGCGTGCAGGCGGACGATCTCCATCTCGCGCTCGACCTCCGGGTAGTCGAGCCAGAGGTACAGGCAGCGCCGCTTCAGCGCCTCGGTCAGCTCGCGCGAGTTGTTCGAGGTCAGGACGACGATCGGGTGGGTGCGCGCCTCGATCACGCCGAGCTCCGGGATCGAGATCTGGAAGTCCGAGAGCACCTCGAGCAGCATCGCCTCGAACTCCTGGTCGGTCTTGTCGATCTCGTCGATCAGCAGGACGACCGGCTCCGGCGAGGCGATCGCGGCGAGCAGCGGTCGGGTGAGCAGGAACTCCTCGGAGAAGATGTCGTCGAAGGCGGCCTCGAGCTCGCCCGCTGGTCCGCCGCGCCGCCCGGCCCCGGAGCAGACGCGGAGGCGTCCGGCCTGGATCCGCAGCAGCTGCTTGCGGTAGTTCCACTCGTAGAGCGCCTTGGCCTCGTCGAGGCCCTCGTAGCACTGCAGGCGGATCAGCGCCGCGGCCGGTGGCGCGAGAGAGCGCCTTGGCCAGCTCGGTCTTGCCGACCCCCGCCGGCCCCTCGACCAGCACCGGCTTGCCCAGGCGCTGGGCCAGGTAGGAGACGAGCGCGGCGGGCTCGTCGGCGAGGTAGCCGACCTCCCCGAGCGCACGCTTTACGTCGGCGACCGATTCGAACTGCTCGGATGCTTCCATCGCGCATAGATAATGACGAGGTGAGCGCACTTTCCGTGGCCGCCCTCCTGCCCGACTCGGCGACCCCCTACATCGTGATGATGGGCGCCGGGTTCCTGATCGCGATCTGGGGGCACGGGATGCGCTCGCGCTGGGTGGTCGCGGTCGGGATCATCCTGATCTTCCTCTCGACCCTGCTGTTCCCGCTCGCGCTGCAGATCTTCTCCGACGAGCCGCCGCCGCCGGGTCCGAAGGTGCCGCTCTCGCTGATCGCCCCGGCGGGCGCCGCGAGCGCATAGGATCGGCCCGTGGGGAGGCTCGACGAGCTCGATCTGACGCAATCGCTGAAGCGCAAGGAGGAGGCGCGCCGGCTCGAGCCGCTGCAGCGCCGGCTGGCGCAGCTGCGGCTGACGCTCGGCGGCCTGATCGGCGAGGACCTCGGCCCTCCGGTCTGCATCGTCTTCGAGGGCTGGGACGCCTCGGGCAAGGGCGGCACGATCAAGCGCCTGGTCGCGCCGCTCGACCCTCGCCACGTCCACGTCGTCCAGTTCGCCTCGCCGAGCCCCCGGGAGAAGCGCCACCAGTTCCTCTGGCGCTTCTGGCCGCACCTTCCCGGGTGGGGAGGGATGGCCGTGTTCGACCGCAGCTGGTACGGGCGGGTGCTGGTCGAGCGGATCGAGGGGTTCGCGACCCGCGAGCAGTGGATGCGCGCCTACGACGAGATCAACGACTTCGAGCGCTCGCTGACCGACGACGGGATGGTCCTGGTGAAGCTCTGGATGCACCTCTCTCCCGACGAGCAGCTGCGCCGCTTCGAGAAGCGCAAGACCGAGCCGCTGAAGTCGTGGAAGCTGACCGAGGAGGACTGGCGAAACCGCGAGCGCCGAGACCAGTACGAGGTCGCCGTCGAGGACATGCTCGCGCGCACCGACTCCCCGAGCGCCCCCTGGTTCCCGATCGAGGCGGAGTCGAAGCGCTTCGCCCGGGTGCGGGTGCTCGAGACCGTGATCGAGCGGATCGAGGTGGGGATGCGCGACTGCGGGCTCGAGCCGCCCGAGCCGCTGGAGTCGGACGACTGAGAGGCGCGCGGGCAGCCCGGTGATCGAGGTGGGGTCGAGATGAAGCTGACCAAGCCCGAGCGCCAGTTGCGCTGGCTGCTTCGGATCTTCGCCTTCTCGTTCACCGCCGAGACGCTCGTCTACCTCCTGCCGGCGCTGATCGGCTCCTCGCGGGCCGAGTGGGGGGAGCTCCCCTTCGTCGCCAACTCCGTTGTCAAGGCCGGGCTGTTCGGCGGGATCTGCTTTATCGCCGCCGCCGACGTGCGCCGCTACGACAGGCTCGTCTCGCTGCTCGTCGCCGGGACCTTCGTCTGGGTCCTCGCCGGCCTCGCGATGCTCGCCTTCGCCGAGACCTCGAAGCAGGTCAGCGTGCTCGGGGCGGAGCTTTCGATGACCGCGATCATCTGGCTCGGGATCGCGCTTCAGGCCGCGATCGGGATCGTCTTCGCGATCCTTCACCGGCGCGCCTTCCGCGCCTGGCACGACGTCCGCTACTTCTCCGCCGGGCAGTTCCGCACGATCGCCGCGGTCGCCGAGGCGCTCCTGTGGACCTCGCCTGCCGGCGAGCTGCCGCCGCCGGAGCTGACCCCGGAGGAGATCGCGAGGAACTCCGATCACTACCTCGCGCGCTTCGACGCGCGCCGCAAGTGGGTGATGAAGCTGGCGCTCGTCGGGATCAACATCTACCCGCTCTTCTTCGCCCGGCAGCCGTTCTCGCTCATGGGCGCCGACGAGCGCCGTGAGTTCCTCGAGCGGCACTTCGGCGACGACGTCGCCGAGCGCCGGATCGGCAGCCTGCGGCGCTGGCTGGTCCAGGGGACGATCCGGCTCGCGCAGCAGGTCGTCCACGTGGGCTTCTACGGCGACGAGCGCAGCTGGCCGGCGGTCGGCTTCGTGAAGTTCTCAAAGCGGCCGGAGGGGATCGCGGCGCTCGCGGCCGGCGCTCGCAAGCGGGCGGGCGGGCTGGTCGCCCAGAGCGCCCTGCGCCTCGATCGGGACGAGGAGAGCGAGGTCGTGATCGTCGGCTCCGGCGCCGCCGGCGCGGTGCTCGGCTTCCGGCTCGCCGAGGCCGGGGTCCCCGTGCTGTTGATCGAGCGCGGCCGCCACGTCGATCCGGCGCTCTTCTCCGAGGACGAGGTGGAGATGCTCGGCACCCTCTATCGCGACGGTGCGCTGCAGCTCGCCCGAGACTTCAAGCTCCAGGTGCTGCAGGGGATGTGCGTCGGCGGCACCACGGTGATCAACAACGCGGTCTCGATCCCGCCCCCGGACGAGGTCCTCGAGCGCTGGGTGCGGGCGAGCGGGGGAGGCTTCGACGCCGCCCGGGTCGGCCCGGCCGTCGAGTCGATCCGGCGATTGCTGCGGATCACCCTGCAGCCGGACGCGATCCTCAACCCCGGGGCGCGCGGGTTCCTCGATGGGATCGAGCGGCTCGGGCTCTCCGCGAGCGCCCGGCGCTACACCGCTGTTGACGCGAACATCAGCGACTGCCTCGGCTGCGGCTACTGCAACATCGGCTGCGCCTACGGCCGCAAGCTGTCGATGCTCGACACCCTGCTGCCCTGGGCGCAGGAGCGCTTCGCGGGCCGGCTGCGGGTGCTCGCCGACGCGAGCGCCGAGCGCATCGAGCATTCCTCGGGCAGGGTGACGGCGATCCAGTGCAAGGCCGCGGGGCGGCGCTTTCGGGTCCGCGGCAAGCGCTTCGTGATCTCCGCCGGCGCGATCAACTCCTCCTACCTGCTCGGGCGCTCGGGGCTCGGCGGGCCGCGGGTCGGCAAGGGCCTGTCCTTCAACGTGGGATCGACGATCACGGCCGAGTACGAGCGCAAGATCGACTCCTACGCCGGCCTGCAGATCTCGCACGTCTTCGAGCCCCCGCTGGGCGGGCCGGACGTGGTCATGGAGACCTGGTTCAACCCGGTGCTCTCGCAGGCGCTGGCGATGCCGGGCTGGTTCGAGCAGCACCGGCGCAACATGCTCGCCTACGACCGGATGGCCGCGACCGGGGTGCTGATCGGCACCGAGTCGAACGCGCGGGTCGAGAGGGCGCTCCTCGGTGGCGCCGACATCGTCTACAAGCCCACCCCGGCCGATCTGAAGCGGCTCGTCGAGGGGCTCAAGCTGGCGGCGCGGATCTACCTCGCCGGAGGGGCGAAGCGGGTGATGCCGGCGACCTTCCGCTACCGCTCCTACACGCGGCCCGACCAGCTCGACGAGCTCGACGAGCTGGTGAGGTCGAACGAGGACATCCAGCTCGGCACCGGCCACCCGCAGGGCGGGAACGCGCTCGCCTCGGATCCCGCGGACGGGCCGGTCGATCCGCGTGGCTTCCGCGTCCACGGCACCGAGAACCTGCACCTCTGCGACGCGAGCGTCTTCCCGACCAGCCTCGGCGTCAACCCGCAGCTGACGACGATGGCGCTCGCCGAGATCTGCGCTGCCGAGATCGCCGGGATCATTCGATAGGCTCGCCGGAGTTCGTGCCGTGTCTCGCAAAGTCCGAAATGGCCGCTGACCCCTCCCAACCCAGGCTCCGCGCCGTCTCCCCTGCAGATGGCGAGGAAACGGCGGCCGACGCCGTCGCCGCGGCGAAGGCCGCGGCGGGCGACGTGGGCGAGGCCGTCGCCGAGGCGCGCCGCGAGAGCGCCTCGCTCCTGGCCGCGGAGCTGCGTCGCCTGCGGGCCGAGCTCGTGGTCGCGAACGATGCGGTCGCCGAGGGCGAGCGCCGGTCCCGCGAGGCCGACGCCTCGCGCCTCGCGGCGGAGAAGCGGATTGCCGAGCTCGAGGCCAGCGAGCTTCGCGCCGAGGTCCTCGTGGGCCAGGCCGAGATGCGGGCGGACGCGGCGGTCGAGGCCGCCGCCAGACAGGCAGAGGAGGAGATCGAAGCGGCGAGAAGGCGGGCCGAGGCCGAGGTCGAGGCGATCCGCGAGACGAACGCGCTCGAGCTCGAGGCCGAGCGCGAGCTCGACCGCCAGCGCCTCGCCGAGGCGCGGGAGCGGCTCCGCGCACGGGCCGAAACGAAGCTCCGCGAGGCCGCCGAGAAGATCAAGAAGCAGGCGTCGCAGCGGGCCCGCGAGCTCGCGGCCGAGCACGGCAGGCGCGCCAGGGCGGAGGTGGCCGAGGCCGAGCGGCTGGCCGCCGAGCGGGTGGCCTCCGCTCACCAGGAGGCCCGGGCCGAGGTTCGCAAGGAGCTGCTCGCCGAGTTCGAGCAGAGGCTCGCCGATGCCGACAGCAGGGTCGCCGGGGCCGACGGCAAGGTTGAGATGGCCGCCGAGGAGGGCGAGCGCAAGGTTCGCGCCGAGGCCGCGGCGCGCGCTCGCGCCGAGGCGGCGCTGGCGCGCGCGGAGCGCAAGCTGCACGCGCTGGTCGATCGCCTTGCCGCCGAGGCCGAGGCCGGCGCCAGGGCCGAGGCCGAAGCGCGCGTCCGCGAGCGCTCCGCCGAGCTCGAGGCGCAGGCCCGCGCCGCGGCCGAGCGGGCCGAGAGGGAGGCCGCCGACAACGCGCGCGCGGCGCTCAAGACGCGGATGCAGGCCGAGCAGGAGAGGCTCCGCGAGGAGGCCGAGGCGAGGGCGCGCGAGGAGGCCGAGAAGCGGCTCAAGGGACTGGAGGCGAGGATCGAGCGCGAGGTTGCCGAGGAGGCGCGGCGCGCGGTTCGCGAGGCCGCCCAGGAGGCCGAGAAGCGCCAGGCCGAGCTCGCCGAGCAGCTCCGCCGCGAGGCCGACGAGGCCGCACGGGCCGCGGCCGAGCGGGCCCGCCGCGAGGCGCTCTCCGACGAGTAGCCGAGGGCTCCGCCGACGACGGCGGGACCGCCGGGGCTTTCCCGGCCGATCCCGCCGCCGCGGAGCCTTGCCCGCCTAGGGCGAGGCCGGCAGCTCGGCCTCGGTGTGGGCCTGGAGGACGGTGTCGCCCTCCTCGCCGGTGCGGATCCGGATCGCCTCCTCGACGGGGATCACGAAGATCTTCCCGTCACCGACGTCTCCGGTCCGCGCGTGCCTGAGGATCGTCTCGACGACGACCGTCTTGTCCTTGTCCTCGACGACCACCTCGATCTTGAGCTTCGGCCGCACGTTCACGGTCAGGCTCGAGCCTCGGTATGTCTCAACGATCCCGCGCTGGCGTCCCGAGCCCTTGACCTCGCTGATCGACAGGGACGGAAAGCCCTTGTCGAGCAGCTCGGAGCGAATCGGCTCGAACGCCTCATGGCGGATGAATGCCTCGATTTTCTTCATCAGCGTCACCTCCTTCCTAGAGACTAGGTCTGTCGGCGGGCGGGTTCGCCGTCATCGCGGTCGCGGTGACGGCCGCGGAGGCTCCCGAGGGCGCCGGCGAGCCGACGCTCTCCGGCCCACCCGGCCACTCCTCGGGCGGGATGAACGCCTCCGGGTACCCGTACATCCCGTGCGAGGAGATGTCGAGGCCGGCGATCTCCTCCTCGGCGTCGACCCTCAGCCCGACCGTCATCTTGATCAGCAGGAAGGTGACGTAGGAGAGGACGAACACCAGCGCGAACACCGCGGCGACGCCGATCGCCTGCACGGCGAACTGCCCGACCGTGGAGCCGAGCGAGGCATCGCCGAAGAGCCCGTACCAAAGGCCGGGAGCGGCTCCGTCGAGGATCAGCCGCGGCGTGGCGAAGAGCCCGACCGCCAGCGTCCCCCAGATCCCGGCGAGGCCGTGCGCGGAGAGCGCCCCGACCGGGTCGTCGAGGTACTTGTCGATCGCGTAGACGCCGTAGACGACGATCGTCCCGCCGATGAATCCGATGATCGGAGCCGCCCAGAACTCGACGTAGCCCGATGGCGCCGTGATCGCGACCAGTCCGGCGATCGCGCCGTTGCCGGCCATGCCGACGTCGACCGACTTCGTCTTCAGGTAGGAGAACATGCAGGCGGCGACGACGCCCGCGGCCGCGGCGAGCTGGGTGTTCAGGGCCACCTCGGCCATGAAGTTGTCGCTCGTGCCGAAGGTCGAGCCGGCGTTGAAGCCGTACCAGCCGACCCAGAGGATCGCCACCCCGAGGCCGACCAGCGGCATCGAGTGCCCCGGGATCGCCCGCGGCCGGCGGTCGGCGGCGTACTTGCCGATCCGCGGGCCGAGCAGCAGCAGCGCGGCGAACGCGCCGACCGCCCCGGTCAGATGGACGACCGAGGAGCCGGCGAAGTCCATCACCGGGCGCCCGCCGATGTCGGCGAGCAGCCCGCCTCCGTAGACGCCGTGGGCGACCAGCGGATAGATGATCGCTCCGAACACGGCGGCGTAGATCGCGTAGGCCGCGAACTTGATCCGTTCGAGCGTCGTCCCCCAGACGATCGCCAGCGAGACCGCGCAGAAGAGCATCCCGAACAGCATCAGCGCGGCGTCGGCGCCCCCGACCTCGGCGCCCGCGATCACCTGACCGGTGTGGAAGAAGAACCCCTCCGTGCCGAAGACCTTGTTGCCCGTGAGCGAGGAGATCCCGAAGCCGACCCCCCACCACGCGAGCGTCACCACCGCGAGGTTGACGAGCACCTTGGCCACTCCCGTGCCGACGTTCTTCTGCCTCGAGAAGCCGATCTCGAGCAGCAGGAAGCCCGCCTGCATGAACAGCACGAGGACGCAGGCGACCATCACCCAGGTGATGTCGAGCTCCCCCTTGACCACATCGATCGCGCCCTGCCCCTGGGCCATCGCGGACCCCGGCAGGACGAGGAATGCGGCGAGCGCCATCGCGGCGCCCAGACCCATCCTCATTTTCATCTTCTCACTGCCTCCTTGCCCGCGCTCCGAGTTCCGGCAGCGCGGTCGCGGTTTCCACCGAATCGCGACCCAAGCTAGGCAGCGGCGAGGGAGAGTTCGTTATCCGGATGTCGAAACTTGGCGCACCGGATCTTGTACGGGCGCTCGGGCGGCCGCGCGCTCAGGCGTGGACGGTGGGGACATGCGGCCCGATCTCGAGCTCGCCGCCCTCGATCCCCATCTCGATCTCGGTCGGGTCGCCACCGAGGCCCTCCCAGGCCGAGCGCGCCGAGGCGTGCAGCGCGTCGAGCGCCTCGTCGGCGTGCAGCGGGTCGTGATGGAAGAGCAGCACTCGCCGCGCCTGGACGCGGCGCGCGAAGGTGAGCGTGTCGGTGAGCGCCGAGTGGCCCCAGCCGACGTGCGCGGGGTACTCCTCGTCGGTGTACTGGCAGTCGTGGATCAGCAGATCCGCGTCGCGGGCCAGGTCGAAGCCGGAGATCCACTCGGGCTCGAGCCCCGCGAGCGGCGCGCCGAGGGCGGGCTCGTGATCGGGGATGTAGGCGACCGAGGATCTGCCGTCGGAGATCCGGTAGCCGAGGGTCGGCCCGCGGTGGGTGACCGCCTCGGCGCGGATCGTCGCCCCGCCGAGCTCCCATTCGCTTGCCGGGGTGTCGCGGAAGGCGACCGAGCAGGGCAGCTCGCGCACCTCGACGGGCGAGAGCGGGGCGGAGATGTAGCGGGCGATCCGGTCCTCGAGCGAGGCCTCAGGCGAGGAGGGTCCCCAGATGATGATCTCCGACTCCGCCCTGAAGCAGGGCGGGAAGAACATCAGCCCCTGGATGTGGTCGAGATGCAGGTGGGTGAGCAGGATGTGGATCCTCGAGGTCGGCGCGAGGTCGAGCCCGAGGGTGCGGATGCCCGTGCCCGCGTCGAGAATCAGGATCTCGCCGCTCGGCAGCGTCACCTGCACGCACGAGGTGTTCCCGCCGTAGCGGTTCATCTGCGGCCCCGGAGAGGGCACCGAGCCACGGGCACCCCAGACCTTCAGCTTCATTCGGTCCCGTTCTCCCCGGGCCAGAAGAGGATCATCGCCCCGGAGGAATCCCCCTCGGCGGCGACGATCGGGAAGGCGCTCGCCTCGATCGGCTTGATCTCGCCGCTTGCGGTCCGGATCGAGAAGCTCGCGTGCGCCGGCCGCCCCGCCCGGACGGCCTCGGTGGTGGCCAGGCCGTCGACGCTCATCGGAGAGCCGTCGCGGTCGAACGGCCCGAACGCCGACGTCCACTCCTCGGCGCTCATCCGGCCGACGTCCTCGAACGAGCGCCCGAGCACCGCCGCGGCCGCCTCGTTGAAGAAGACCACCGCGGCGCTCGAGTCGACCAGGAAGGCCGGCGTCGAGAGGCTGGTGAGCAGGTTACGAGCGAGGATCAGCTCGAGCGGCTTCTGTGATTGCGGGCTATCCATCTGGATCGCGCGCCGCCGCCCGGGCGGCTCCGGCGCGCGTTCAGCCATTCTTCCACCGATCGGCAAGATCGACACGCGGTCGGTGCCCCCGAGGCAACCGAGCGACCGGCCGGGGCCACGCGGGTTGCTGTCGGCCGCCGTCAGTCCGGGCTGGCGGCCGTAGGATCTGGTCGCGGCCCGAGCGCGACCACGCGGAGGCCTGGCCTAGGCCTCCATCTTCCCGATCTTGAAGATCTTCGTGCCGCAATCCGGGCAGGTGCCCTGGATCGCCGGCCGCCCGTTCTTCATCGTCACCTGATGCGCGTCCTTGATCTCGACCTTCTTACGTTCCTTCACGCAGTAGCCCTCGGGCATGCGTTGCTCCTTTCGGAAGGGTACGTTCGAGCGACCGTAGACCGGCCGTCGGACGCCCGCAAGCACTTCTCGTGCGATTTGCTACAAGCGCCGCGGCGGGCTAGGGGCGCGAGTCGCCCGAGCTCGGCGGGTTCGAGCGCAGGTCGGAGATCTCGCCGCGGAGCTCCTCGATGTCCCCCTGGACGACCGAGAGCTCGCTGTCGGAGGTCCGCTGGCTCGAGCCGAGCCCGGTGACCTTCGACTCGAGCGCGTCGAGCCGCGAGCTCAGCGAGGCGACGTCCTCCTGCGCCGCCTCGGTCGCCTCCTGGGTGACCGCGTCGACCTGGTCGCGCAGCGCCTCGACCTCGCTCTTGGTCGCCGACTCGTCCTTGGCGCTGGTCGCCAGGACGACTCCCGCGATCCCGGCGGCGAGCGCGAGCACGACCGCGGCTCCGCCCGCGTAGGTGCGGATGCCGACCTTGCGATCGAGCTGGGCGAGCCAGGTGCGTACTCCCTCGAGCCGCGCCTCGGGCGCCTCGTCCGGCGCGGGCGCGGGCGCCGGCGAGCCGTCGGTCGCCGGCGGCCCCGGCGGCTGTCGCGGTGGCTCGCTCACGACGGCGGCCCCGGTGAGCGGACCTCGCCGTCCTCGGGCTCGAGCGGACGCCCGGCCTCCACCCAGGCCTCGATCCCGCCGGCGAGGTGAAAGGCCTCGAACCCGGCCTCGCGGAACGCGGCGACGGCCATCGAGGAGCGGTTGCCGGTGCGGCAGTAGAAGAGCAGCGCTCGATCGCGCTCGAGTGAGTCCGCCTGCGCGGGCAGCTCGCCCAGCTCGATGTGGCGCGCGCCGGCCAGGCGGCCGGCCTCGAACTCGTCGTCGCGGCGCACGTCGACCAGCTCGGCGCCGCCCGCGCGCAGCTCCTCGAACCGCTCCACGCTGAGATCCGTTTCGGCCTGCCCGGCGTCGCTCACGGCAACATCATTACCATTCCGCGCCCCGGGCGAAGACCGCTCCGGGCGCCCACCCCGAGACCAAGGAGCTTCACTCAGATGCCGGAAGCAGTGATCGTCGACGCCGTCCGCACCCCGATCGGGCGTGCCTTCAAGGGCTCGCTCTCGCAGCTACGCCCCGAGGAGACGGCGGCCCACGTCGTCGACCAGCTGCTGGCCCGCAACCCGGATGTCTCGCCGGAGCTGATCGAGGACGTCTACGCCGGCTGCGGGATGCCGCAGGGGCTGCAGGGGTTCAACATCGCGCGGATCATCTCGCTGCTCTCCGAGCAGCTTCCGCAGACGGTCACCGGGACGACGATCTCGCGCTACTGCGCCTCCTCGCTCGACGCGATCCGCCATGCCGCGAACGCGATCAAGGCGGGCGAGGGCGATGCCTACGTGGCCGCCGGGGTCGAGTTCGTCTCGCGCTTCAACGAGGCCTCCGAGCCGGTCCGCGTCGACGACCGCAACCCCGACCTGATCGGCGAGAACGGCCAGCCGAACGCCTATATCGACATGGGGATCACCGCCGTCAACGTCGCCAAGCACTACGAGGTCTCGCGCGCCGACATGGACAAGTACGCGCAGCGCTCGCAGGAGCTCGCGGTGGCCTCGCAGGAGTCCGGCTTCTTCGACCGCGAGATCGTCCCGGTCACCGACCACGACGGCAACGAGGTCGCCAAGGACGACGGCCCCCGGGCCTCGTCGACGCTCGAGAAGCTCTCCGAGCTGCCGGAGGCGTTCGAGGGCGGCGGCGGGGTGACCGCCGGCAACTCGTGCCCGCTCAACGACGGCGCCGCCGCGGTCCTGGTGATGTCCGACACCAAGGCCAAGGAGCTCGGGCTGAGCCCGCGCGCCCGCCTGATCACGGCCGCTACCTGGGGCAACGAGCCCGAGTACATGGGGGTCGCTCCGATCGGCGCGATCGGCAAGGTGCTGAAGCGCGCCGGGATGACGATCGACGACGTCGACGTGGTCGAGCTCAACGAGGCGTTCGCCGCCCAGGTGATCCCGATCATGGCCGAGTGCGGCATCCCGCTCGAGAAGATGAACACCCACGGCGGAGCGATCGCGCTCGGGCACCCGTTCGGGATGACCGGCGCGCGGATCATGACCACCCTGCTCAACGTGATGGAGACCGACGACCATGCGGTCGGGCTCGAGACGATGTGCGTCGCCGGCGGCCAGGGCGAGGCGATGCTGGTCGAGCGCGTCTAGGGCCCGCAGCGGGCGTCGGCCCGGCGCCGGCGGAGAGGATCCGCCGGCGCGTCAGTCCTCGAAGAGCGCGTAGCCGTACTCGCCCCGCTTGTAGGCGAGCTTGGCGATCGCCGACATCCGCTCGTCGTCGTTCGACTCGATCCGGCGGAACTCGGAGGCCACGCGTCCCGCCGCGCGGGCGCAGAACGTGTCGGCGATGTAGCGCTCCTGGCCGGAGGGCTCGACCCCCTGATCCTCGAAGATCCGGGTGACCCGGGAGAGCACCGCGATCTGGGCGAAGATGTCGGAGATCGCTCCCGAGAGCCGCTTCTGCTGGAACTGGCGCTCGACGATCCCCTTCTTGTGCTCGCGCAGCAGCGACTCGGAGACGGAGCGCAGCTCCTGGACCTGCTCGGAGACCTTCTCGGCGTGGCCCTTGAGCTCGGGGTGGGCCATGGTGATCTTGTCGGGGCGGACCTGGGTCTTGATCCTGCCGCCGACGTAGTCGACGAGCACGCCGAGCGAGCCGATCGGGTCGTTGAGGCCGATCTCCGAGAACCCGGAGAGCTTCTCGCCGACCGGCTTGATCCCGGAGAGCGCGATGAACGCGCGCATCACGTCGTTGGCGCCCTCGAAGATCGGGAAGATCCGGATGTCGCGGAGGATCTTCTCGTAGGGCTCGGTGCGCATGTAGCCCTCGCCGCCGCGCAGCTGCATCGCCCGGTTCGCCGCGTACCAGAGGAACTCGGTCCCGGCGACCTTGCAGATCGCCGACTCGAGCGAGTAGTCCTCGACCCCGCCGTCCACGAGGCCGCAGGTCAGATAGCAGCTCGACTCGAGCCCGAACAGGTTGGCGACCATCCAGCCGATCTTGTCCTCGACCAGCTCGAACTCGGAGAGCGAGCGGCCGAACTGGCGGCGCTCCTTTGTCGCCTCGATCGCCAGGTCGAGCAATCCCTTGGCGGCGCCGACCGAGCCGGTGCCGAGGCCGATCCGGCCGTTGTTGAGGATCGACATCGCGATCTTGAACCCGTCTCCGGGCTCCCCGAGGACGTTCTCGGCGGGGACCCTGACGTCGTTGAAGTGCAGCCGCCGCAGGTCGTTGCCGCGCAGGCCCATCGTGTCGTAGCGATGGCCGGCCTCGAAGCCCTTCATCCCGCTCTCGAGGATCAGCGCGATGTGCCGGTCCTTGCCGTCGACCTCGCAGCGCGCGAAGGCCGTGAACACGTCGCCCTTCGAGCCGTTGCCGATGTAGCGCTTCTCGCCGTTGAGCACCCATGAGCCGTCCGGCTGCTTGACCGCTCGCGAGTTGATCGCGTAGGCGTCCGATCCGGCCTCGGGCTCGGTGAGCGCGAAACCGGCGAGCCTGCGGCCGGCGGCGAGGTCGGGGAGGAAGCGCTCCTTCTGCTCGTCGGAGCCGAACAGGGAGATCCCCTTGTAGCCGATCGACTGATGGACGCCGAGCACGATCGACAGCGTCGCGTCGATCTGCGCGAAGGTCTCGAAGACGCGCGCGTAGCCGGTCTGGGAGAGCCCCTGGCCGCCGTAGCGCTCGTCGACGTAGAGGCCGCACAGGCCGGCCTCGCCGAGCTCCTTGATCACGTCGTCGCCGATCCAGCGCTGCTCCTCGATCTTGCGGTGGTCCATCCGCGAGCCGATCTCGCGCGCCGCCGCGTTGAGCCCGCGGATTCGCTCCTGCTCCTCGGGCTTCGGCTCGGGCCAGGGAAAGACCATCTCCTCGTGGATCTCGCCGAGGAAGAGCGACTTGGTGAACGACGAGACCGCGCGCTCGGGCTTCTCCTCGATCTGCGCCTCGGTGGCCGCTTCCACGCCGCAAGCCTATCCGGGACGGGCTGCGGGGCCCCGGCTCGTCTCGAGACGGCCCGCGGAGGCTTGCGGGGGAGGAGGATCAGCGGGTTCCGGCGCCGAGCTCGCGGGCGCGGCGGACGAGCGCCTCGTTGCCGACGGTGGTCTCGCCGCCGGGATCGTGGAGGGTGTCCTCGAGCCCGATGCGGGTATCGAGTCCGCGGCGCACCGCATCGCCCAGCAGCACCCACGTGGCGGCCCCGTCTCCGTGCTGCAGCCGCGGCGCTGCCAGCTCGAACCGATCCAGCGCGTCGTGGATCTCCCCGACCAGGGCAAGCGCGTCGGGGACGGGAGCATCGACGGGCTCGACGAGGATGCGGAGGAGCCGGTCGCGGTGCTTCCACGAGGCCAGGCGGGCGGCGTCCTCGACGGTCCACACGCCGGCCTCGATCCCGATCCCGGCCTCGGCCAGCGCGCGGGCCACCTCCTCTGCGCCCGGCTCGCAGACGTTGACCGACGCGTAGTCGGGAGCGCGCCAGGCTGCGATCAGCTCGATCCGCCGCCGCAGGTCGGGCTCGATCCAGGCGCCGGTGGAGACGCCGACCGGGACGCCGCACGCGTTGCGGACCCGCTCGACGACCCCGTCGATCAGCTCCGGAGCCAGTTGCTCGTCGCCGTGAAGATCCCGTGGGTGGAGGTGGATGGCGCCGGCGCCGGCGGCGACGCACGCGGCGCCGTCGCGGGCGAGCGCCTCCGCGCTCACCGGCACCGCGGGGTGCGCCGCGCTGTCGAGATCGCCGTTGAGGGCCGCTTGGAGCAACATCGCGACGACCCGAGTACCCCGGCGCCTCGTCCTCAGTCCCGGGCGCGGCTCAGTCGGCGAGCATCCGCTCGAGCGCGGAGCGGTGGTAGGGCCACTGGTTGCCCTGGGTCGCGCGGCCCGAGGGATCGAACTCCCGGGTCAGGGCGAGCCCCGCGACCGTGTTCATCGCCACCGCCAGCTTGCGGTCGAAGCCCGGCTCGGCGCCGAGCTCACCGGCGACCTCGGCCGAGAGGCGCGCCATGTTCGAGTGGATCCGCTTCTCCACCGGCACGAGGCGCTCGCGAAGCTCCTCGTCCTCGGCGGCCGCCACCCAGAGCTTCACCGCGACCGTGAACACCGGGCTCGAGAAGTCCTCCCAGAGCAGGTCGAGGAGGGCCCGCAGCCGGGTCGGGCGATCGCCCGAGAGCCTGCCGGCGAGCTCCCCGTAGCGCTCGATCCGCCCCTCGGCGAGGTTCTCGAAGGCGCAGGTGACGAGATCGACGCGATGCGGGAAGTGGTGGCTCTGGGCTCCCTGGGAGACGCCGGCGAGCTCGGTCACCCGGCGGATCGTCGTCGCCGGGTAGCCGACATCGATCAGGCTTTCCACGGTCGCCGCGAGCAGGCGCCGCCTGGTCTCGTTGCGCCGCTCCTCCTGGGTTCGGCGCCGCTCGCCCGTCGCCGGGCCCTTCTGGGAGGCCTCCACCCGCTACTCGATCTCCGCGAGCCCGTCCTTGATCACGACGTCGCCGGAGTCGGCGGTGGTCTCGTAGGCGAGGAGGGCCCGCGAGCCCTCGTCGCCCGCCCTCCACAGCCGGGTGGTGATCGTCTGCTCGGGGAAGGCGATCTTCGCGAAGCGCACCGCGAGCCGCTTCAGTCGCGTCGGGTCCTCGGGGGTGAACGACTCGATCGCGGCCACCGAGGTGAAGGCCATCGTGCAGAGGCCGTGGATGATGATCCCGGGGAGACCGACGGCCTTCGCAAACGCCTCGTCGAGGTGGATCTGCATCGGGTCGCCGGAGGCCTCGGCGTAGCGGAACGTCTGGTCGGCGTCGTAGGTCTGCTCGACGACCGCGTCGGGCTCGCGCTCGCGAAGCGAGTCGTCGAAGCCGTGTCCCGGCGCATCCTCGCCGACGTCCGCGACCCCCTGCGCACCGCGCACGAAGGTGGTCATGTACTGGTCGACCACCGGCTCGCCGCCGGCCTCGACCGTCTCCGCCTTTGTGATCACGGTGACCCCGGAGGAGCGCTGTCGCATCCCGATCGGCGTCGCCGTCGTCGAGAGGGTCATCCCCGGCTCGATCGCGCGGTGGAAGTGGAAGTCCTGCTCGCCGTGGAGGATCGCGCCGAGCAGCTCGCCCGGGATCACCTGCATGCTCGCCATCCCCGCGGCCTGAAAGGCGGGCACGATCGCGAACACCGGCGGCGCGATCTCCCCGGAGGCGTGCGCCGCGATCGAGTCGTTGGTCGCCGCCGCGTAGGCCACGGCCCGCTCCTTGGAGACCTCGAACTCGACCGGCTCACCGGCGGCGCCGATCGCCTCGGGCTTGAACTGCGGTGCGGTCTCGGTCGTCATCGCTTCTCGGTCTCCTTCGTCGGATGGGCAGCGGGCACCGTAACAAACCGGGCGCCCGTTCTGTATCTTTCGGCGCCCGCGCCGGCGTGAGACCGTTAGCCCGCCCGCGCCCGCCCCGCCCGCCGTTTCGAGATCGAGAGAGAGGCCGCCAGCCAGATGAGCGCAAACGCAAACCGCACCTTCGTGATCGGGGTCGGGATGACCAAGTTCGACAAGCCGGGAACGAAGCAGGGCGACTACCCCGACTGGGCGAAGGAGGCGGGCGAGAACGCGCTGGCGGACGCAGGCATCCCATACGACGACGTCGAGCAGGCCTACGCCGGTTACTGCTACGGCGACTCGACCTACGGCCAGCGGGCGCTCTACCAGCTCGGCCTCACCGGGATCCCGGTCGTCAACGTCAACAACAACTGCTCGACCGGATCCTCGGCGCTCTTCCTCGCCCGCCAGGCGGTCAGGGGCGGCAGCGCCGAGTGCGCGCTGGCGCTCGGCTTCGAGAAGATGGAGCCGGGCTCGCTCGGGGTCAAGTACACGGACCGCACCAACGCGCTCGACAAGCACGCGATGCGGATGTTCGAGCTCCGCGAGCCCGAGCAGTCGCCGGCGGCGCCGCAGATGTTCGGCAACGCCGGCCGCGACCACATCGAGAAGTACGGCTCCAACCCCGATCACTACGCCTGGATCGGCTGGAAGAACCACAAGCACTCGGTGAACAACCCCTACGCGCAGTTCCAGGACGAGTACACGCTCGAGCAGATCAAGGAGGCGCGGATGATCCACGAGCCGCTGACCAAGCTCCAGTGCTCGCCGACCTCCGACGGCTCGGCCTGCGCGATCGTCGCCTCGGAGCGCTACGTCGAGGAGCACGGCCTCTGGGAGCAGGCGGTCGAGATCGCCGGGCAGGCGATGGTCACCGACCTCTCGAGCACGTTCGACGACGAGACCGACTGCATCAAGATCGTCGGCTTCGACATGTCGCGGGAGGCCGCGAACAAGGCCTACGAGGAGGCCGCAGATCTCGGCCGAGGAGGTCGATGTCTGCGAGCTTCACGACTGCTTCAGCGCCAACGAGCTGATCACCTACGAGGCGCTCGGCTTCGCCGCGGAGGGCGAGGGCCACAAGCTGGTCGAGGCCGAGGCGACGACCTACGGCGGCTCGGGCCCGGTCGTCAATCCCTCCGGGGGGCTGATCTCGAAGGGGCACCCGCTCGGCGCCACCGGGCTCGCCCAGTGCTCGGAGCTCACCTGGCAGCTGCGCGGCACCGCCGACAAGCGCCAGGTCGAGGGGGCGAAGGTCGCGCTCCAGCACAACATCGGCCTCGGCGGCGCGGCCGTGGTCTCCGTCTACAAGCCCGCGGCGTAGGACGATATGGCCGCCGCCCTCCCCGGCTTCGCCACCGGGGTGCGGGGGCGGAGGCCGGGCCCGCCACCGCTCGGCCGGGCCGCAGGGGTGTGATGTGATTACTTCGACGACTAGGAGACAGAGATGAGCACCACAGTGGCCCGAATCGAGGGCCTCACCGACGAGCAGCGGGACTTCCAGGCGGCGATCGCCGACTTCTGCGCGCGGGAGGTCGGTAGCCGCGAGCAGCGCGAGCGGCTCACCGAGGGCTACACCGAGCTGCACTCGAAGGAGATCTACGACAAGCTCGCCGAGCTCGGCTGGCTCGGGGTCTCGATCGACGAGGCCTACGGGGGCTCCGGCGGGGGCCTGGTCGACGCCTGCATCTTCCTCGAGGGGACGATGCGCGGGCTCGTCCCGATCGCCGGATACGGGGTCAGCCTGATCGTCGCCGGCGCCTACGACCGCTTCGGCACCGAGGAGCAGAAGCAGGAGATCCTCGGCGGGATCACCGCCGGCAAGGTCGAGGCGATCGCGATGTCGGAGCCCGAGGCGGGCTCGGACGTCGGCAACCTCTCCTGCCGCGCCGAGCGCCAGAACGGCGGCTTCGTCCTCAACGGGCAGAAGACCTGGATCTCGGCCGCCCACCTCGCCGAGCACATCCTCGTGATCGCGCGCTCGGACGGCTCCGGCTCCAAGCACGAGGGGCTGACGATGCTCTCCGTCCCCACCGACGCGGAGGGGATCGAGATCCGCGGGATCGAGACGATGGGCGGCAAGGAGGTCAACGACGTCTTCCTCACCGACTGCTACGTGCCCGCCGAGCGGGTGCTGGGCCAGGTCGACGGCGGCTGGATGCAGCTGATGGCCGGGCTCAACGTCGAGCGCCTGATCCTCGCCGCGAGCGCGCTCGGGATCGCCCAGCGGGCCTTCGACGACGTCCTCGCCTACATCAAGGAGCGCAAGCAGTTCGGCCGGCCGATCGGCTCCTTCCAGGCGCTCAAGCACCGGATCGCCGATCTCGCCACCGAGATCGAGTGCGCCCGGCTGCTCGTCTACGACGTCGCCCGCAAGGTCGACGCCGACCCCGACCAGCTGCTCCCGCGCGAGGCCTCGATGGCGAAGCTCAAGGCGACCGAGGTGGCGAAGAAGACCGCGCTCGAGGGAATGCAGATGATGGGCGGCTACGGCTACGCCACCGAGTACGACATGGAGCGCCACGTGCGCACCACGCTGGTGATGTCGATCTACGGCGGCACCAACGAGATCCAGCGCGAGATCGTCTCGAAGACCTACGGGCTCTAGCGGCCGCGAGCCCGACCGGGAGGACGGCGCCTTGGGCCTGAGAGCGTTCGCGAGACGCCTGATCGTGCTGATCAGGCTGGGCGCGCCGCCGCGGCTGATCGCCGGGGTGGGCCGCTGGATGGCCGGCTACCTGGCGCGGGAGTTCGCCTTCCACCTCGCGCTCACTCTCGCCGTGGCGCTGGCGCTCCTCGCGCTGGTGTTCGAGTCCGGAGGGACGGTCGGGTCGATCGTCCTCGTGCTGCTCGGGACGCTGCTCGCGCTCGAGGCCCGCTTCGCCTGGCTCGGCTGGCGAAGCGCCACGGCGGTGCGCCGCGAGCTCGCCGACCTGCCGGCCGAGCCCGACTCGCTGCGCTTTCCGCGCAGCCACCTCGCCCTGCCGCCGCTGATGCTCGTCGCCACCGGGGTGCGGCGCGAGCGCGCGATCGTCTTTCACCGCGAGGAGCGCCGGCGGGTGCGCCTCGACGTCTACCGGCCGGCCGCCGAGTCGCGCGCCGGCGAGCTTCGCCCGGCCGTGATCCAGGTCCACGGCGGCGGCTGGATATTCGGCTCGCGCCTCGAGCAGGGAATCCCGTTGCTCAACCACCTCGCCACGAACGGGTGGGTCGGCTTCAACGTCGACTACCGGCTGAGCCCGAGGGCGACGATGCCCGAGCACGTGATCGACGTGAAGCGCGCGATCGCCTGGGTGCGCCGCCACGCCGAGCTCTACGGCGTCGACCCGGCGCGGGTGGCGATCACCGGCGGCTCTGCCGGTGGCCACCTGTGCGCGCTCGCCGCGCTCACCGCCGAGGACCGGAGCCTTCAACCGGGCTTCGAGGAGGAGGACACCTCCGTCGCGGCGGCGGTTCCCTTCTACGGCATCTACGACCTCACCGATCCACGCCGCGACTACCTGCCGGGGATCCGCGAGTGGCTGCTGCCGAAGATCGTCGTCAAGCGGGAGCTGGCCGAGGACCCCGAGGCCTATCGCTCGGCCTCGCCGATTCACCGGGCGGGCCCGCAGGCGCCCCCGTTCCTCGTCTTCCACGGCAGCGACGACTCGCTGGTCCCGGTCGCCGACGCGCGCGCCTTCGTCGAGCGCCTGCGCGCCGTCTCGACACGGCCCGTGCGCTACGTCGAGCTGCCCGGGGCCCAGCACGCCTTCGACATCTTCCCCTCGGCGCGGACCGCGGTCGTCGTCGAGGGGATCGAGCGCTTCCTGCGCGCGGTCATCAGGCCCCCTGAGGAGAACTGCGACGAGCACGATTCGGCACGCCTACTCTCCAGCCGATGAGCCCGGCTATCCGGCTCGGGGGGGAGCAGCCCGAGATCGAACGTGCGGCTCCGGCCGCCCCGCCCGCGCGACTGCACCGCGATCGGGTCGAGATCGGCGGGATCGAGACGCGGCAGGTCACCGTCGACGGGAGCGGCAAGCCGACCGTCCTGCTGCACGGCTGGATGGACAACGCCGACACCTGGCGCTCGGTGCTCGAGCGCCTCGGCACCGCTCGCCGGCCCGCGGTCGCATATGACCTGCCGGGCTTCGGCACGGCGCCGCCGCTCGGCCAGGGGAGCGTGCTCGAGCAGCTGGTCGAGTTCGCCGCGGCGGCGGTCGAGCGCGCCGCCGCCGACAGCGGCCGGGAGGTCGTCGTCGCCGGCAACTCGCTCGGCGGCTGGGCCGCCCTGCGGCTCGCCGAGCGCGACCTGCCGCTCGCCGGCATCGTCCCGATCGGCCCCGCCGGGATCGAGATGGCGCCGACCTTCTTCACCGTCGATCGGCTGCCCGCGGTCTCGAGGCTGATCTCGCTTCCGGCCCCGGTACCCGACTCGATCGTGCGCTCGCTCGTCGGGCGCTTCTACCGGGCGCTCGCCTACGCCGAGCCGGACCGGGTCGATCAGGCGGTGGTCGACCGGTTCACCCGCCACAACGTCAACCGCTCGGTGCTGCGCGAGCGCATCGAGTACGCGAAGCGGCTTCGCCCCGAGCTATCGAGGCCCTTCGACGCGGGCCTGATCGACGCCCCGGTCACCGTGATCTGGGGCGAGTGCGATCGCCTCTGCATGCCGAGCGGCGCGGCGCGGCTCGCCGAGATGCTCCCGCACGCGAAGATCGTGATGTGCCCGGGGGTCGGCCACACGCCGCAGGTCGAGTGCCCCGACGTCGTCATCGACGCGATCGAGGAGCTCTGCGGCCCCCGCTAGCCGAGCGAGCCCAGCCACCTCGGGCCGAGATGGCGCTTATGGGTGGCATGCACCCACTCGAGCCATCTCGCCCCCCGAGGATGGCGAGCGCCCGGGCCCGCTAGGCGCTCAGGAGCGGCTCGGCGCGATCGGCGATCAGCCTCGCGAGCGGCAGCGACGAGGTCGCGGCCGGCGAGGGCGCGTTGCGGACGTAGACGCAGCGCTCGGTCGCCGAGACGACGAAGTCGTCGACCAGCGAGCCGTCGCGCGCGAGGGCCTGCGCGCGGACCCCGCCGGGCCGCGGGATGAAGTCGTCGGCGCTGCAGCTCCGGCACGCAGCCGCCTCGCCGCGACGGCGAATGCGCGCCTCGAGGCGGCGCGGCCGATCTCGGCCAGCCCGGGGCGCCAGTGCCGCGCGAACAGCCGCCAGGTGCCCGGCCAGGCGAGCGTCTCGCGCAGGTCGAGCGGGCGCAGGCGTGAGAGCCGGTAGGCGTCGCGGGCGGCGACGAACAGGGCCGTCGGGCCGAGCAGCACCTCGCCCGTCGCGGTCGCGGGTCAGGTGGACGCCGAGGAACGGCAGCTCGGGGTCGGGCACCGGGTAGATGCTCGCCCGGACCAGGTGCGCAGCGCTCCGGCCGCAGCCGCAGGTAGGCGCCGCGGAAGGGCACGATCCGCGGGTCGGGATCGGCGCCCGCCGGCGACCGCGAGCCGGTCCGCCCAGGCCCCGGCGCAGACGACGAGCCGCTCTCGCCCGTCAGCGCTGCCCGCGTTGTGGACGATCGTCGCGAGCCCGCCTCGCTCGGCGATCGACCGTCGACCTCGCAGCCGAGTGAGACGCGGCCCGCCCGCCGCGGTGAGGTCGTCGGCGAACGAGGCCGCGACGCGGGCGAAGTCGACGACGCCGGTCGTCCGGCGAGTGGAGCGCGTCGATCCCCGCGCGCGTGCGGCTCGATCGCCCGGATCTCGCTCGGCGTCGGACGCGCCGCAGTCCCGGCGACGCCGTTCGCGACGGCCGCGTCGCTCGAGCTCGTCGAGCCGCGCGAGCTCGCCCGGCGCGCGTCGCGACGATCAGCTTCCCGTCGCGCTGCGGCCTCGATCCCGCGCTCGTCGCAGTACTCGTAGAGCGTCGCCGCACCCCCGCACGCAGAGGCGCGCCTTGAGCGATCCCGGCTCGTAGTAGACGCCGGCGTGGATGACGCCGCTCGAGTGGCCGCTCTGGTGGGCCGGCGATTCGCGGCCTCGCGCTCGAGCACGGCGACCGAGGCAGCCGGGTGGCGCAGCGGCAGCTCGCGCGCCGTGGCGAGGCCGACGATGCCGGCGCCGACGACGACGATGTCGCAGCTCGCGGGCGGGTCGGTGCTGTTGGCCACTCACGCGCCCGCAAGCTCGACGACCGGCGCGGGCGGTGGTTGAATTGGCCGCCATGGCCCTGCCGCTCCGACCGCCGATCAAGCCCCAGCTCGCGCGCTCGCGCAAGACGCTGCCCGACGGCGAGGGCTGGGCCTACGAGCCGAAGTACGACGGCTTCCGGGCGATCGTCTTCGTCGACGGCGACGACGTCTACGTGCAGTCGCGCGGCGGCAAGCCGCTGGCCCGCTACTTCCCCGAGCTCGAGTTCCCCGCCGGGCCGCTACGTGATCGACGGCGAGCTGCGTGATCCTCGACGACGACGGCGCGAGATCTTCGACGCGCTCCAGAACCGGATCCACCCGGCCGAGTCGCGGGTCAAGCTGCTCGCCGAGGAGACGCCGGCGCTGCTTCCGCGCCTTCGACCTGCTCGCGCTCGGCGACGAGACTCGCTGCTCGAGCAGCCCGTTCGCGAGCGCCGCGCGCGCGCTCGAGATGGTCTCCGACTCGACGGCGTTCGAGGAGGGCCCGGGCAGCTGGATCGCGAGCTCGATCGAGCTCACCCCGTCGACGCTCGACCCGGCCGACGCCGAGCCCTGGCTCGAGAGCGGCGAGGGCGTGATCGCCAAGGAGCTCGACGCGCCCTACCGGCCCGGCGAGCGCAAGGGCGATGGCGAAGATCAAGCGGCTGCGGACGATCGACGCGGTCGTCGCCGGCTGGCGCCCCGGCAAGGAGGAGAACACGGTCGGCTCGCTGATGCTCGGCCTCTACGACGGCGACGAGCTGCGCGTCGTCGGCCACACCTCCGGCCTGAAGGCGGAGGAGAAGCGCGAGCTCGTCGAGCACGCTGGCGCCCTACGAGACCGGCGAGCGCGGCTCCGCCGACCCGAGCCGCTGGGCCGCCGACCGCGACCTCGAGTGGGTCGCGCTGCGCCCCGAGCTCGTGATCGAGGTGACCTTCGACCACGTCGCGCGCCGGCCGCATCCGCCACGGCTCGAAGATCCTGCGCTGGCGCGAGGACAAGGAGCCCGCGGACTGCACGATCGACCAGCTCGACCAGTAGGCCGCGCTACTCCTTCGCCCGGCTCGGCTGCACCCGCTTGCGGCTCGCCCTTCTGCTTGCGGAAGTGCGGCGGCCACGGGGCGTCGCCGAGCCCCTCGCGCCTCGTCGCGCGCGGCGAGCTCGAGCAGCGGCTCGAGCGAGCAGCGGCGCGTCGTCGATCGCCGCCGCCGGGTCGCCGCGCTCGGCGAGCCGCGCCGGGCACCGTCGTCGAGTCGTCAGCTCGGCCGGGTCGACGTCGGGGACCTCGTCCCACTCGAGCGGGGTCGAGACGCGGGCGTCGGCGACCGGCCGGACCGAGTAGGCCGAGGCGACCGTGCGGTCGCGCGCGTTCTGGTTGTAGTCGACGAAGACGCCGTGGCGCTCCTCCTTCCACCACTTCGAGGTCGCCAGCTCCGGGGCCCGGCGCTCGACCTCGCGCGCGAGCGCCAGCGCGGCCCGGCGCACCTCGGTGAAGTCCCAGCTCGGCTCGATGCGGACGTTGACGTGGATGCCCGCGCGAGCCGGACGTCTTCGGGTAGCCGACGCAGCCCGTGGTCGCGCGAGCACCTCGCGGACGACGCAGCGCGACCTGGCGGACCTCGTCGAAGCCGACCTCGGGGGTCGGGTCGAGGTCGACGCGCAGCTCGTCGGGGTGGTCGAGGTCGGCGCGGCGCGCCGGCCACGGGTTGAAGTCGATCACGCCGAGGTTGACCGCCCAGACGAGGTGGGCGGCGTCGTTGGCGACCAGCTCGGTCGCGCTGCGCCCGCTCGGGAACTTGACCGTCGCCGTCTCGAGCCACTCGGGCGCCGTCTTCGGGCACCCGCTTCTGGAAGAAGAACTCGCCCGTCGACCCCGTCGACGAAGCGCTTCAGCGTCGTCGGCCGCTCGCGCAGCTGCCGGCAGGCCGCCTCGGCGACGGCGACGTAGTACCGCGCGAGATCGAGCTTGGTGAGGCCGGGCTCCGGGAAGAAGACCTTGCCCGGGCTGGAGAGGCGGACCTCGCGGCCGGCGGCCTCGACCATGATCACCTCCTTCGCCATCGACGGCATCTTGGCAAGCCGCGACGCGGGGAACGGCCGCGGGCGAAGGTGGTGCCGCCCGGCCCCGCCCCGGGCGCGTTGCGGTTAGGGTGGCGACGATGGCGATGCTGATCATGGAGGCGATCGGGCCGCGCGGCGAGGAATGGCGGACACGGCTTCGGCCCGTGGGCTGAGAGGGGGAAACGATGGACTTGATGGGGACGATCGAAGGGACCTTCTCGAAGGTCAACGCGACCGTCTTCCGCCAGGTCAACCGGGCTGACCGACTGGTGGAACCTGCCCGCTGCCGGTCGCGCTGCTGAACCTGCGCGCCTACCGCGACGACCTGCGCGAGTACAACCTCTACGACACCCGCGGCCCGGCCGACGAGCGACGGCGCCGCCACCGAAGGACCTGCCTCCCTACCGCACCTACGACGGCGCCGACCAGGACCCGCTCGACCCGGAGATGGGCATGGTGGGCACGCGCTTCGGCCGCAACGCCCCGACCGACGCGACGGCGCCCGAGCCGCTGCCCGAGCGGATGGAGCCGAGCCCGCGCGAGGTCGCCAACCGGCTGCTGCTGCGCGACGAGTTCAAGCCGGCGACCTCGCTGAACGTGCTCGCCGCCTGCTGGATCCAGTTTCAGAACCACGACTGGTTCGGCCACGGCGAGAACGCCCCGGACACCTACATCGACATCGACGCTCGACGAGAACGACGAGTGGCCCGAGGGCACGCCGATGAAGGTCGCGCGACCAGCCCCGACCGCACGCGCACCGGAGCCGAGCGGCCTGCCGCCGACCTACGTCAACACCGTCACCCACTGGTGGGACGGCTCGCAGATCTACGGCTCGACCGAGGAGCGCAACCGCGAGCTGCGCTCGCGGCGAGGGCGGCAAGATGACGATCGAGGACGGGATGCTGCCCAACGAGACGGACCCGAAGCTCGACGGCGTCGACCTGACCGGCTTCTCCGACAACTACTGGATCGGGCTCTCGCTGCTGCACACCCTGTTCGTCAAGGAGCACAACGCGATCTGCGACCACCTGCAAGGGCTCCTACCCGACCTGGGACGACGAGCGGCTCTTCCTCACCGCGCGGCTGGTCAACTCGGCGCTGCTGGCGAAGATCCACACGGTCGAATGGACGCCGGGGATCCTCGCCAACCCGGTGCTCGAGCGGGCGATGAACGCCAACTGGTACGGGATCCTGCCGCGCTGGGTGCGCCAGAAGTTCGGCCACGTCGGGCACCGAGATGATCGGCGGCATCGTCGGCTCCGATCAGGAGCACCACGCGGCGCCCGTACGCGATCACCGAGGAGTTCGTCTCGGTCTACCGGCTGCATCCGCTGCTGCCCGACGACTACGAGATCCGCGACCACGCGACGGCGAGCTGGTCGACCGAGCTCGACTTCGAGCCGATCCAGGGCCACGGCACGCGGCCGACGATCGCCGAGCACGGCTGGTCGAACCTGCTCTACTCGTTCGGCGTCGACCACCCCGGCGCGATCACGCTGCGCAACCACCCGAAGGCGCTCTCCAACCACGTGCGGCTGAACGGCGACCGCGTCGACCTCGGCACGATCGACATCGCTCCGCGACCGCGAGCGCGGCGTCCCCCGCTACAACGACTTCCGCGAGAAGCTGCGCAAGTGCGCGGATCAAGCAGCTTCGAGGACCTGACCGACGACCCGGAGCTCGCCGAGGAGATCCGCGACGTCTACGACGGCGACATCGACCGCGTCGACCTCCAGGTCGGGATGCTCGCCGAGCCGCTGCCGCCCGGCTTCGGTTTCTCGCGACACCGCCTTCCGGATCTTCATCCTGATGGCCTCGCGCCGGCTGAAGTCGCGACCGCTTCTTCACCAACGACTACTCGCCCGACGTCTACACCCCGAGGGCCTCGCACTGGGTCGAGAACAACACGATGAGCGACGTCCTGCTGCGCCATCACCCGGAGCTCGCGCCGGCGCTCGACGGGGTCGAGAACGCGTTCGCGCCCTGGAGCCGGCTGGCGTGAGCTGACCGGCCGGCGGGCGCCGATGAGCGCCCCGTCGAGCGCCATCGCTGCTCGAGAACGCTCGCTTCAACGCGCTCGTGATCGTCCCCAACGCCGCTTCAGGGCGTCTTCCGCCGCCGCCGCCCGGCCGTCGCCGCCGCGACCGCCGCGAACGTCGACGGCCAGGCGGTCGGCCTGCTCGCGGGATGGCCCGCGGCCATCACGGCGGACCGGTCTGGGTGCGGGTGGTGCGCGATCCGGCGCTGCTGCTGCTCAGCCCCGCCGACGTCCACCGCGCGCTCGAGGGCTCGCCCGATCCGTTCGCCTCCGACCCGAAGCCGAAGCGCAACGGGATGGCCGCCTTCCAGCCCGACGCGCTGACGATCTCGCGCGGCGAGACCTGGCGCAAGCGCCGCGCCGTTCAACGAGGCGGTGCTCGATCGGCGGCGCCTCCGGCGGGCTCTCGCCGAGCGCTTCGCCGCGCTCGCCGCGCGAGGAGATCGGCGCGACTGCTCGCCGGCGCCGGCGCCGAGCGGCGGCGGCGAGTCGGCTGGGAGCGCTGGCAGCGAGATGCGTTTCAGCCGGATCACCCGCCGAGTCGATCCTCGGCGACGGCGCCGCCGAGCGACGAGGAGCTCTCGCGAGCCGCTCGCGGAGATGATGTCGGAGGCCAACGGGATGCCCGGCAAGCCCTCGGCCGGCACTCCGGCTTCATCGCCCGGCTCGGCGAGTACGTCGCCGAGCGCGCCGAGCCCGGCGAGCCTCGTCGCCGAGTTCGCCGGCGGCCCCTGCCGACGCCGAGACCAGGCCGGTCGGTCAGATCGCGCACTGGATGTTCGCCCCGGCGACACGCTCGCGATCAACGCCCTGCGCGCGCTGGCGCTGCTCGCCTGTCCACCCGCGCGCGCTCGGGCCGAGGCGCTCGCCGACGCGGCCCACATGCGAGGCGGCGCTCGCAGGAGGCGATGCGGCTGTGGCCGACGACGACGATGCTCTCGCGCGAGAGCGTCTCCGAGACGGAGTGGGGCGGGGTCGCCGTGCCCGCCGGGACCCAGGTGCTGATCCCGAACAGCTTCCTTCACCGCGACCGTGACCGCCACGAGTTCGCCGACCGCTTCGCGCCCGAGCGCTGGGTCGAGCGGGCAGGCGGCGGGCGATTGGTCGTTCAACCACTTCAGCCGCGGCCCGCAGGGCTGCCCGGGGTCAGCCCTCGCCCGGCTGCTCGGCACGGCGGCGCTCGAGGCGGCGCTCCGCGAGCGCGAGCCGGAGCTGATCTCACCGGCGCTCGACCCGGATCGCCCGATGCCACACATGCTCGACTTCTTCGCGATCGAGGTCGCGCTCGCCGGCCGATGAGCGCCGCCGCCCGGGTCGGCTGACCGGCGATCGCCGCGCGGCGGGCTGTTCGGGCCGGCGCGCCCGGCGGCGGGCGATAGCGGTCGGGTACGGTGCGCGGCGTGGGCGAGGGCCGACTGGAGACGATGACCTACTCGGCCGAGGGGCCGATCGCGCGGATCACCCTCGATCGCCCCGAGCGCGGTAACGGGATCACGCTGGAGATGCCTCGCGAGCTCGCCGCCTGTGTCGAGCGCGCCAACCTCGACCCGGCCGTGCACGTGATCGCGCTGGCGGGCAACGGCTCGGGCTTCTGCGGCGGCTACGACCTCGTCGCCTCGGCCGAGCGGCTCGGGGACGACGCCGCGGCGGATGCCTTCGAGCCCGCCGCCGGGCGGCCGCCGGGCTCGCCGCTCGACCCCGCCGTGCTGGCGCGGAACCACGACCCGGACGCGCTCTGGGACCCGGTCACCGACTTCCAGATGATGTCGCGGAACGTGCGCGGGTTCATGAGCCTGTTCCACTCCGAGAAGCCGGTGGTCTGCAAGGTGCACGGGTTCTGCGTCGCCGGTGGTACCGACATGGCGCTCTGCTCCGATCTGCTCGTGATCGCCGACGACGCGAAGATCGGCTACCCGCCGGCGCGGGTCTGGGGGGTGCCGACGACCGCGCTGTGGGCGCACCGGATCGGCCCGGCGAGAGCGAAGCGGCTGCTGCTCACCGGCGACTCGCTCTCCGGGCGCGAGGCGTTCGAGTGGGGCCTCGCCAGCGACCGCGCGGCGCCCGGCGAGCTCGACGGGGTCTTCGAGGAGCTGCTCGGCCGGGTCGCGCGGATCCCGATCAACCAGCTGGTGATGCACAAGCTGCTCGTCAACCAGGCGCTCTACGCCCAGGGCCTCGAGGCGACCCAGGTGCTCGGCACGTTCTTCGACGGGATCGCGCGCCACACAGCGGAGGGCTTCGACTTCGCCCGCGCCGCCGCGGCCGAGGGTTTTCGCGAGGCCGTGCGCCGCCGCGATGAGCCCTACGGCGACTTCGGGCTCGGCGGCACGACGGCCGGTGGGGGCGCCGCAGCGCCCGGCGACGCCGGCGCCGGAGCAGCCGATGCCGGCGGCGCCGATGCCGGCGGAGGCGACGATCCGCCGGAGGGCGGGGGCGCTTGAGAATCCTGGTCACGAGCTCACGGATGCCGTTCGCGCTGGCGATGGTGCGCAAGCTCGCCGACGCCGGCCACACCGTGTTCGCCGGCGATGACACCGGCTACGCGCCGGGCAGCCACTCGAAGTACCTGAGCGGCCACTTCGTCACCGCGAGCCCGCGCGCGCGGACCGAGGACTTCATCGCCGACGTCGAGCGGATCGCCGCCGAGAACGAGATCGAGCTTCTCGTCCCCGCCTTCGAGGAGGCCTTCTACCTGGCCACCCAGGCCGATCGCCTCAGCCGCGTCACCCGCCTGTTCGCGCCCTCCTTCGCGACGATCGCCCGGCTTCACGACAAGGTCAGCTTCCAGCGCCTCTGCGAGCGGCTCGGGCTGCCGGTGCCGAAGACGATCGTGGCGACGAGCGACGCCGAGCTGCTCGCGGCGACCGAGGCCTTCCCGCGCTACTTCGGTCGCGCCGCGTTCTCGCGCGGCGGCGTGGCGTTGCTGACCAACACCGGGCCGCTCGCCGGCGTGGTCTCGCTCGAGGAGTGCCGGCCGACCCCGGCGGCGCCCTGGCTGGTCGGCGAGTTCGTCGACGGGCCGACGGTCTGCACCTACAGCACCGTCCGCGAGGGCCGGGTGAGCGCGCACTGCATGTACGAGATCCCTCGCCAGTGGCGGCACTCGACCGGGATCGGCTTTCGCTCGATCGACGGCGCCGCCTCGCTGGCGCTGATCGAGCCGATCATGTCCGAGCTCGGCTACACGGGGCAGGCGTCGTTCGACTTCATCGAGCGCGAGGACGGCGGCCTCACCCTGATCGAGTGCAACCCGCGCGCCACCGACGGCGTCCTTCTGCTCTCCTCCGAGCAGCTTTCCGACGGCCTGCTCGGCGAGAGCGCGGGCGAGCCGTCCCTGGTCGAGCCCGGGGTCGAGGTCCAACTCGACCTGGCGACGGTCGGCGACGGCTTCTCCGAGCACCTCAAGCGGTTGCCGGAGACGATCAGCGACCTCGCCCGCGTCCACGATGCGGGCGACGGCTGGCACGATCCGCTGCCGACGCTGTACTCGGCGCTCTCGGTGCTCCACGACAAGGCGGTGAGCCTGCGCGAGCACGAGGAGCTGTTCATCTCGATGGCCGGCGACATCTCCTGGGATGGCGAGCCGATCGCCGGGATGTCCGCCGCCGACGCCGCCGTGCTCTCCGAGCTCGAGGGCGGTCGCTAGTCAGCGCACCGAGAAGCGCAGGCGTGCGCGCTCGAAGCGCCTGGCGCTCGCTGTGCCGAGCGCCGTCGCCGGGGTGAGGTAGCCGGAGCGCTCCGGGGTCGTGCCCGCCTCGCCGAGCAACAGCCCGGCCTCGCCCATCATCCGAGCGGTCGCCAGGTAGCCCGGGTGACCCTCGGCCTCGACCACCGCCTCGATCGCGCGGCCGCCGGTCGTCCTCGCGTGTACGACGAGGCGCCAGCGCCACTGCTCGAGCCGGTCCGCCCTCGGGCCGAACCCGGAGGAGGGAAGCGCCCTGCGCATCGCGGCGCTGATCCGCTGCCGGGTCGCGGGGCTCGAGCGCGCCGCTGCCGCCATCCCGGCCTGCATCGCCGAGAGCGCGCCGGCGGCGGCGTAGCGAAGCGGCAGGGTCGGGGCGGGCCCGCCGATCGCGACGCCCTCGCGAAAGGCGAACGGCGCCGCGGGCTCGCCGGACTCGGCCGCGGCGAGCGCCGCGCTTCGGTGGATCACGGCCGGGTTGATGAAAGCGGCCGGCGTCATCGGCGCGAGCACGGCGCCGCCGGAGCCGCGGCGCGGCGCAAGGCTGACCGGGCTGCGGGCGCGAACGGAGCGCGCGAGCGCCTCGTCCTCGATCAGCAGGGCCGGATCGGCGAGCCGCGCCGCGTCGGGATCGCCCGTGACCTCGGCCATGCTCTGGATCGTCCCGCCCGAGAGCAGGTCGGTGGGCCGCGGAATCCCCGGCGGGGTAGCGGTGATCGCGATCTCGAGGTCCACCTCGGCGAGTTGCTCGCCGTGGCGCTCGCTCGCCGCCTCGGCGGCCAGTCGCACGGCCAGATCTGGCGGCAGGGACTCGAATCCGCACGTCTGGACGATCTTCACCCGGGCCCGCTCCGCCGCCTCGCCGAAGCGATCGAGCATCCGGCGAGCGAACGGGATCTCGCCGGTCAGGTCGACGTAGTGGGCGCCGCCGGCGACGCAGGCGGCGATCACGGGCTCGCCGTGCAGGGTGTAGGGGCCGACCAGGTTGAGCACGACCTTCGCTCGCGAGGCCATCTCGAGCAACGAGCTCGGATCGCCGACGTCGGCGGCGATCGAGACCGGGGCCTCGACCCCGGCCTCGCCGAGCGTGCGCTCGAGCTTGGCGAGATCGCGGGCGGCCGCGGCCCAGCCGAAGCCGTCCTCGGCCGAGCGCTCGGCGAGGTAGGCCGCCACCCGGCGGCCGGTGACGCTGGTCGCCCCGAAGACGACGACGTCGAGATCGCGTGCCGGCTCGCTCATCTCCGCGACCCTATCGCCCGGCTCCGCCCGGCGGGGCGAGCCCCGAGCCTCGCGGCGCGCGCTCCGGTCGAAGCGCACACCCCAGGCGCGCTCAGCTCGACCGGCGCCCGCGCGGCTCGCGCCGCCGCTCGAGCGAGGTCCGGACGAGGAGGAGGGCGGTGGCGATTCCGAGCGTGTCGACGATGACGTCGAAGGGATCCGAGTCGCGGCCCTTGACGAAGCTCTGGTGGTACTCGTCGCTGAGCGCGTAGAGGAACGAGATCGCGCCGGCGGCGAGCAGCGCGCGGCGCCCGAGCCACGGGGCGAGCGCCCACGACCAGAGCGCGGCGAGCAGCGCGAACTCGCTGAAGTGCGCCACGGGGCGCGTCCACTCGGGGAGGCTGGGGCCGACCGCCTCCTGGGCGGACAGGTAGAAGATCACCCCCATCAGCGCCAGCGGCGCGAGGAGGCGAGCCGCGGCGGGGCTCAGGGTCGCGCCCTCACGGGACCCTGTGGACCTCGAAGAGGTTGGTGCCGAGCTCCTGCTGGGGCAGTCCCGCGGTGATCCCGATCAGGTCGCCGGCGGCCGCGACCCCGTTCTCCTTCGCCAGCCTCGCGCAGTCCTCGAGCAGGGCCGTCAACCCGCTCCACTCGTCGGCGAGCGCGCAGCGCACCCCGAAGAGCAGGTTGAGCCTGCGCACGGTCTCGATCCGGGTCGAGACGGCGAGCACCGGGACCTTCGGCCGGTGCGCGGAGACGAGGCGCGCCGTGCGGCCGCTGCGCGTCGGGACCACGATCGCGCTCAGCCCGACGGTGTAGGTCGCGCCGACCGCCGCGCGGGCGACCGAGCTGGCGACGTCCTCGGGGTCGGTGCGGACCCGGTTGAAGACCCAGTCGTCGTAGGGCAGGTCCGGCTCGGTCGCTCGGGCGATCCGGTCCATCACCCGGACCGCCTCGACCGGGTACTCGCCGATCGCGGTCTCCTCGGAGAGCATCACCGCGTCGGTGCCCTGGAAGATCGCGTTGGCGACGTCGGAGACCTCGGCGCGCGTCGGCCGCGGCGCCGCGACCATCGAGGCGAGCATCTGGGTGGCGGTGATCGAGGGCCGCGAGTAGGTGCCCGAGAGAGCGAGCAGCCGGCGCTGGACGAGCGGGACCTTCTCGATCGGCAGCTCGATCCCGAGGTCGCCGCGGGCGACCATGATCCCGGCCGTCGCCTTCTGGATGATGTCCTCGGCCCGCTCCGTGGCCTCGGGCTTCTCGATCTTCGCGATCACCGGGATGTCCGAGCCGCTCGTCCGCACCCGGCGCTCGACCGGCGCCAGGTCCTCGGCGCGGCGCACGAACGAGACCGCGAGCAGATCGATCCGCTGCTCGATCGCGAAGTCCACCCAGCCGAGATCGTCGCGGCCCGCCGCCGGCAACTCGACCCTGGCGCCCGGCAGGTTCATCCCCTGGTGCGAGGCGACCCGGCCGCCGACCTCGACCGTGCAGCGCACCTCGTTCCCGCTGCACTCCTCGACCCGCAGTCGGATGCGGCCATCCGCCATGTAGATCTCCCCTCCCGGGGCGACGGCGGCGGGAAGCCCCTCGTAGGCGATCGAGATCCGCTCGGGCGTGCCCAGCGTCTCCTCGGTGGTCAGGGTGAGCTCGCTCCCCGGCCGCAGCCCGACGATCCCGTCCTCGACCTCGTCGATTCTCAGCTTCGGTCCCGGCAGGTCGCCGAGGATCCCCACCTGCTTGCCGGTCCGCTCTGCGGCCTCGCGCGCCCGGGCGACGTTCTCGGCGTGGTCCTCGCGGGTGCCGTGGGAGAAGTTGAAGCGAAACACATCGACCCCGGCGTCGATCAGCTCGACCATCATCTCGACCGTCCGGGTCGCCGGGCCCACGGTGGCGACGATCTTGGTGCGTCTAATGGCGTTCACGGCTCGGCAGGTGCTCGGTCGGGGCTTCGTCGGCGGGCAGGGTGCGCGTCGGGGCGCTCTCCTCGGTGCCGTCGTCGGGCGCGTCCTCGCCCGCCGCGGGCGGCGCCTCGGTTGCGGCGGAGGCCGGGGGGTGCCAGCGCTCGAGCTCTCCGGCGTCGGGTTGGCGAGTCGAGCCGCCGGGCACGGCGGCGAACTCTCCGGTGCGCGGCCGGTGGGTCGGCTCCGGCCCCTCGTCCGGCTCCAGCGCCTCGCCCTCGGCGAGCTCCAGTCGCTGCACGTAGGGCAGCTGCCAGGCGGCTCCGGCGAGCCCGAGCCCGATCGCGACGGAGAGCATCGCGATGAACCACTGGCCCCCGAGCATCGACATCTCGAAGAACTCGCGCACCGGGGTGATCGCGAGGATGCCGGCGAACAGCGCGCCGAGGCCGGCGACCATCGCCAGCATGTAGCTCTGGATCGCGATGTGCTCGCGGCCCGGCCCGCGCTCGAGCAGGAGGACGAAGCAGAGGCCGAGCACGATCAGCGTCGTCGTCGCGGCGGTGCGGCCCTCCTCCAGGGTGCCGCCGAAGACGACGTCGACCAGGAAGAACGAGAGGATCGAGCCGAGCGCGGTCGCGAGCCCGGCGGGCACGCGAACGCGCCGAGCGAGCGCAGCAGCCGGCCGCGGTAGAGCGGCCCGTCGCGAGGGCGCGAGCGCCAGCACGAACGACGGGATGCCGATCGTCAGGAAGGCGGCCAGCGTGAGGTGGCGCGGCAGGAACGGGAAAGCGAAGCCCGGCACCGAGACCAGCAGGATCAGGGCGGCGGCGTAGACGGACTTGGTCAGGTAGAGGCGGCCGAGCCGGTGGATGTTCCGGGCGATCCGGCGCCCCTCGGCGACGGCCTCGGGCAGACGGCGAGAACTCGTCCTCGAAGCAGGACGACGTCGGCGACGCTCTTGGTCACCTGGCTGCCGGAGCCCATCGCCACGGCCATGCGCGCGCTCTTCAGGGCGGGCACGTCGTTGACCCCGTCGCCGATCATCGCCGTGTAACAGCCGGCGTCCGACAGGGCCGTCGACCAGCGCCTTCTTCTGCTCGGGCTTGATCCGGCAGAAGATCGTGTTCTCCTGCGCGACCGCGGCGAGTTCGTCGGGGTCCTCGGGCAGCTCGCGTGCCCTCGATCACCCCGGCGTCCTCGGGGATGCCGACCGGCCGCGCGACCGCGGTCACGGTCGCCGCGGGCATCACCGGAGATCAGCTTCAGGGCGACGTCTTCTGCTCGCGCATCAGCTCGAGCGTCTCGGCGACCCCGGGCCGCAGGTTCTCCTCGAGGACCACCAGGGCGACCGGTTCGAGTCCGGCGGGGAGGCCGTCGCGGCCGTGTCTCGGGCAGCGGCGCCGCGGTCTGGCCGAGCGCGACCACGCGGCGCCCGGCCTCGGTCTCGCTCCGCGAGCCGCTCGGCCATGGCCTCGGACAGGGTGAGTGCCCCGGACTCGATCATCAGGTCGGGGGCGCCGAGCACGAAGCTGACCGGTCGCCGTCCTCCTCGAAGGTCAGGCCGCGACCACTTCCACTCGCGAGGAGAAGGTGACCTCGCCGAGGACCGGCTCGGGCTCGCGCCGGGAACTCGTCGCCGATCGCCTCGAGGGTGCGGTTCTGGTCGCCGGCGCTCGGCGGCGTAGCGGCCGAGCAGCGCTCGGCGCAGCTTCGTGTCGGTCGACGTAGGCGGACTCGATCCCGACCAGGGTCAGGTCGCCGTCGGTCAGCGTGCCGGTCTTGTCGACGCAGATCGTGTCGACCGAGGCCAGCGATTCGGTCGCGCTCATCTGCTGGACGAGCGTGTCGTTCTTGGCGAGCCGGCACCGCGGCGACCGCGAAGGTGACGCTCATCAGCAGGACCAGGCCTTCGGGGATCAGGGTGATCAGGCCGGCGGTGGCGGTCTGCGCCGCTTCGACCAGCTCGACCTTCGCGCACGTAGAAGCGAAACGATCAGGAGGATCGCCGAGCGGGACCAGCACCTGGGTGCAGGCGACGATCACCCGGTTGACCTCGCGCTCGAGCGGCGACGGCGGATGGCGGAACGCCCGGGCCTCGCCGGCGATCTGCCCGGCGTAGCTGTCGTCGCGGACCGCGTCACCTCGTAGTGGCCCGAGCCGGAGATCACGAAGGCGCCGGAGAGCACTTCGTCGCCGGTGGCCTTGCCGATCCCGTCGGCCTCGCCGGTCAGCATCGACTCGTCGAGGGTCAGGCCCGCGCGAGTCGAGCACGGTGCCGTCGGCGACGAGCTGGTCGCCCGGGCCGATCCGGACCATGTCGCCGGGCACGATCTCGTCGGCGAGCAGCTCGATCTCCTGGCCGTCGCGGATCGCCTTCGCCCGCGGGGCGACCAGGATCGCCAGCCGGTCGAGCGTCTCCTTCGCCTTCATCTCCTGGCGGATGCCGATCGTAGGAGTTGACGATCGGCGATCAGGCCGAAGATCGCGTCGGCGAAGAGCCCGAGCGACAGGATCAGGATGAAGAAGACCGCCGATGATCAGGTTGAAGAGGGTGAAGACGTTGCCGGCGACGATCGACGCCACCGAGCGGCTGTTCGCGTTGCTCGACCGGACCCAGCTTCGCCAGCCGTCGCTCCGCCTCCGCCACTCGAGAGCCCGCGCAGCTGAGACGTCGCCTCCATCGGCTGATTGATAGCGGAGGGGCAGGACCCGCATCCGCCCGAGCGCCGGCGCCGCGCTACTCGTAGACGATCAGGTCCGGCTTCGGGCGCAGCGCGAGCACATCTCCGGGGCCCATCAGGCCGACATCCTCGCTGTAGAAGAGCTTGAAGCCGGCGAACAGCGGGCTCCCGGTCGGCGGGCGCAGCTGGCGGTACTTGGCGGCCTTGTTGGCGGGGTCGCCGAATCCGTCCACGTTGAGGACGGTGGCGAGACCACGCCGCGCGGCGGGCTCGCCCGAGCCGCTGATCATGTCCGCGGTGAACTGGTGGATCACGAACAGCTTCTCGGGGAGATCGAGGCGCTCCACCGTCTCCGCCAGGCGTGCGGAGATCGCGTCGACCGTCTCCAGCTCGACCGAGCCGATCACCTCGCCGGGAACCTGGTCCGGGCCGACGTGCCACTCGGGGTCGAGCGCGAGGCCGACGTCGGGCTCGCGCAGATAGCGGTCGAGACGCGCGATCTCCCTGGCGAAGTCGGCCCGCCCCGGCTGAACGTCGAGCAGCAGGATGCCGCGCGCCTTGCGGGCGGCAGCGAGGTAGTCGCGAATCACCGAGTGGGGCTGGCGCAGCCGGTGCAGGCCGTCCTCGCCGGCGTCCGAGGCCGCGGTGACGGCGATCAGCTCGAACACCGGCATCACCGGCCGGTTGCCGCGGTAGGCCCGCGCCTGCTCGAGCAGGCGCGCGGTCGCCTGCGCGGGCGTGCCGATGCCGAGCGCGCCGAGCTCATCGCTCTGCGGGGCCCCGTAGAACCCGACCAGGCGGTAGCGGGGCAGCAGCGAGCGCCCGCCGCGCGGCAGCTCCGGCCGGGGGGGCGCGCTCGAGGCCCGGGTCTCCTCGGGCGCCTCGGGGGCGGCGCCGAGCGTGGCGCCGACGGCGAAGGCGCCGAGGGCGACGATGCCGAGCCCGGCCAGCCGCCGCCGCCTCAGCTTGAGACGACGCTCGCGCTCACGCCGCTGAAGCTCCCGGGCTCGGCGATCCATCCCGGCGTCAGTCCCCGGATGGCCCGTGTCTCAACCGCGCCGTGGGGAGTCTCGCCGATCGCCCGCCACTCCAGGGGGTACGATCGCCTCCGTGGCTGCGATCGAGCCCGAAACCGGGGGGGAGGCCGTCTCGGTCGAGTTTCGCGAGGCGACGAAGCGCTACCCCGGCGCCGCCCAGGCCGCGGTCGAGAAGCTCAGCCTCGAGGTCCCGGCCGGCGAGATCTGCGTCCTCGTCGGGCCGTCCGGGCTGCGGCAAGACCACCGCGATGCGGATGGTCAACCGGATGGTCGAGATCACCGACGGCGACATCCTGATCGGCGGCAGCTCGGTCCGCGAGCGCTCGCCCGCGCGAGCTTCGCCGCGAGATCGGCTACGTGATCCAGCAGATCGGCCTGTTCCCGCATCGCACGATCGCGCGAGAACATCGCCACCGTGCCCGACCTGCTCGGCTGGGACCGGAGCCGCGGGCCGTCGCCCGCTCGGCGAGCTGCTCGAGCTGATCGGGCTCGACCCCGAGCTCGGCGACCGCTACCCGGCGCAGCTCTCCGGCGGCCAGCAGCAGCGGGTCGGCGTCGCCCGCGCGCTCGCCGCCGACCCGCCGGCTGATGCTGATGGACGAGCCGTTCGGCGCGATCGACCCGATCAACCGCGAGCGCCTGCAGAACGAGTTCCTGCGCCTGCAGGCCGAGATCGGCAAGACGATCCTCTTCGTCACCCACGACATCGACGAGGCGATCAAGATGGGCGACCGGATCGCGGTGATGAAGGAGGGCGGGCACCTCGCGCAGTACGCGACGCCCGCCGAGCTCCTGATGGCGCCGGCCGACGAGTTCGTCGAGGACTTCGTCGGCGCCGACCGGGCGCTGAAGCGGCTGGCGCTGATGCGGGTCGCCGACATCGACCTCTGGGAGGCGCCGCTCGCCTACGTCGGCCAGGCGACCGGCGAGGTGCGTGGCGAAGCTCGACGGGCGCGGAGGTGCCCCACGCGCTGCTCGTCGACTCCGAGCGCCGCCCGCTCGGCTGGCTCTCCGAGCGCGACCTCGCGCGGCCGACGATCGCCCGGCGCGGCCCGACATCGCCCGCCGATCCGATCCTCGACCTCGACGACGTGATGCGCGACGCGCTCTCGGACCTGCTCCAGGCCGAGAGCCGCTACGCGCCGGTCGTCGACGGCACGGGGCGGATCGCCGGCGTGCTCTCGGTCGAGATCATCTCCGAGTTCCTCAGCTCCGCCGAGGCGCTCAGCGACGAGCATCCGGCGGCGGAGCGCCCGCTGGCGTGATCGCCTCGCTGTGGCCGGCGGCGCTGTTGCCGCCGCTCGCGCAGGCGGGCGACGGGTTCGTCCGCGATCCCGCCGAGTCCGCGACGAGCTGCGTCGCCGAGAACGACGGGATCTGCATCGGCTGGGCGCTCGACAACTTCGACCGCTACGTGACGCCCACGGCGCGAGCACCTCGTCCTCGTGCTCGCCTCGGTGGTCGCCGGGTTCGCGATCGCGTTCGCGCTCGCGGTGATCTCGCATCGCCGCCGCTGGCTGGTCCCGGCCTTCGTCGGCGGCGACCGGGGTGCTCTACACGATTCCCTCGATCGCGCTCTTCCTGCTGCTGCTGCCGATCACCGGGCGCGGCAACGACCACCGCGGTGATCGCGCTGACCCTCTACACGCTCCAGATCATCTACCGCAACATCGTCGTCGGGCTCGCCAACGTCCCGCCGGGCCGCGAAGGACGCCGGGCGGGGGATGGGGATGACCCACGCGCCAGCTGTTCTGGAAGGTCGAGTTGCCGCTGGCGGTGCCCGAGATCGTCGCCGGGGTGCGAATCGCGACGGTCTCGACGGTCGCGATCGCGACCCTTGCCGTGTTCGCCGGCGCCGGCGGGCTCGGCGACGAGATCTACTCGGCGATCCAGCAGAGCGCGTTCAAGACCGGGATCGTCGTCCCGACCGTGATCCTGCTGGCGATGGCGATCGTGCTCGACGCGCTCCTCGTCGTCCTCCAGGCGAGGCTGGCGCGCTGGCGCGCCCCGCCGACCCCACGGCGGGCGGCGGGTCGGCCGGCGGCTCACCCTCTTCTTCCGGCGTCTGCTCGGGCCGGCCGGGGCGCGGGCCTGAGCGATGATCTCACTCGCCTTCCTCGACTCGTTCTCGGGCGCCTTCGACTTCATCTTCAACTCGCGCGAGGCGGTTGGCGGCGGCGGTCCAGGTCGGCGGGCCCGGCCAGGTGCTCGATCTGCTCTGGACGCAGGTCTGGGTGAGCGCCCTGGCGCTGCTGGTCTCGCTCGCGATCGCGCTGCCCGATCGGCCGTCTACCTCGGCCACCGGGGCACGGGGGAGCTGCTCGCGGTCGCCGTCGGCAACGCCGGCCGGGCGATCCCCGAGCTCGCCCTGATCGCGCTGATGGCGGCGTTCATCGGCGTCGGCGTCCTCAACGTGACGATCGCGCTGATGATCCTCGGGATCCCGCCGATCCTCACCAACACCTTCGTCGGCATCCGCCAGGTGGATCGCGGCGCGGTCGAGGCGGCGCGCGGTGTCGGCATGAGCGAGCTCGAGGTGATCCGACGCGTCGAGCTGCCGCTCGCGGTGCCGACGATCATGAGCGGGGTGCGCACCGGGGCGATCAACATCATCGCGACCGCGACGATCGCGCCCCTCGCCGGCGTGCTGACGCTCGGCGACTTCATCATCAACCGCAATGTCTACGGCGACCGACGGGGTGCTCGCCGGAGCGATCCTCGTCGCGCTGCTCGCGCTGGTCACCGAGCTCGCGCTCTCGGGCGTCCAGCGGGCGCTCACGCCGCGCGGCCTCGAGCTGCAGCGCGAGGCCGCGCGCGCGACCGCGTAGTGCTCGTTTCCAGGTAGCGCATAGGATCGGGCTCGTTCCGCGGGATCGCGGAAGGTAAATCGGAAGCTGAGAGGGAGGATCACCCCACGATGAGCACCCAGACCCGGTTGCGGGCGCTGTTCGCGCTGTTCGCCACCCTGGCCGTGAGCTTCGCCTTCGCCGCCTGCGGCAGCGATGACGAGAGCGACGAGACCGGCGGCGAGGAGGCGAGCTCGGCGGCGATCGTCGAGAACCCGGACAACAACGCGGTCTCGCTGACCGTCGGCTCGAAGAACTTCACCGAGCAGATCGTGCTCGGGGAGATCTACGCGCAGGCGCTGGCGGCGGCCGGATACGACGTCTCCACCGATCTCAACCTGGGCTCCGAGCAGGTCGCGCTGAAGGCCCTCGAGGCCGGCGAGATCAGCGGCTACCCCGAGTACACCTCGACCGCGCTCACCTCGTTCTTCGACTTCGCTCCCGAGGACGTTCCCGGCGATCCGCAGGAGGCGCTCGACGCGGCACAGGCCGACTTCGAGGAGCTCGGCCTGGTCGCCTACGCGCCGACGCCGTTCTCATCGGCGAACGCCGTCGGCACCCTGACCACGACGGCCGACGAGCTCGGTCTCGAGTCGATCTCCGACCTCGAGGACCATCAGGACCTGACCCTCTACGGCTCGCCGGAGTGCCGCCAGCGGATCGACTGCCTGGTCGGCCTCGAGGAGCTCTACGGGCTCGGCGGCCTGCGCGACAAGTTCACGCCGGTCGACATCGGCCTGCGCTACGAGGTGCTCGACAAGGGCGACGCCGACCTCTCGGTCCTGTTCACGACCGACGCCCAGCTGTTCACCTCCGACGACTACACCCTGCTCGAGGACGACCAGGGCGTGCTCCCGGCCGGCAACGTCGCCTTCATCGCCAGCCAGGAGGTCGCCGATGAGGCCGGCGCCGACTTCGGCGAGACGATCGAGACGGTTCAGGAGGATCTCTCGCTCGAGGTGCTCCAGGAGCTGAACGCCCGCGTCGACATCGACAAGGAGAGCCCCAAGGACGTCGCGGCCGACTACCTGCAGGAGTTCGGCTACACCGGATGACGCCGGCGAGGCACGTGGGCCCGCTCGCCCGTTCGGGGGCGGGCCCGCGTTCCTCGCCGCGCTTCGGCGCCCGGCTCACGGGTAGGCGCTGCGCGTGAGCGCCGCGATCCTCGACATCGACGGGACCCTCGTCGACACCAACTACCACCACGCGCTCGCCTGGGACCGGGCGTTCGCGGAGCACGGCGTGGAGGTGCCGCTGTGGCGGATCCACCGCCACATGGGCATGGGCGGCGACCAGCTCGTCGGCGAGGTCGCGGGCGAGGAGGCCGAGCGGGCCGTCGGCGAGGCGGTCCGCGACGCCGAGGCCCGCCGCTACCGGGAGCTGATCGGCGAGGTGCGCCCGATCGAGGGCGCCCGCGAGCTGATCGACGAGCTGAAGCGGCGCGGTCACGCGGTCGTGCTCGCGAGCTCGGCGAAGGCCGAGGAGGCCGAGCACTACGTCGACCTGCTCGGCGTCCGCGAGCTCGCCGACGCGTGGACGACCTCCGCGGACGTCGACGCGACCAAGCCGCAGCCGGACCTTCTCGCGGCGGCGATGCGAAAGGCCGGCGAGCTCTCGGCGGTGATGGTCGGCGACACGACCTGGGACGTGATCGCCGCCGGGAGGGCCGAGCTCAAGGCGATCGGCGTGCTCAGCGGCGGCTACTCGGAGGCCGAGCTGCGCGCCGCCGGCGCGGTCGACGTCTTCCCCTCCGTCGCCGAGCTGCGCGAGGCCCTCGACAGCACCCCGCTCCGCTGAGCCACGCGGGCCGCCCGAGCGGGCTCCGCGCCCGCAGCGCTCCGCCAACCCGGGCCGAGCGGGCTCCGCGCCCGCAGCGCTCCGCCAACCCGGGCCGAGGTGGCTCCGCGCCCGCAGCGCTCCGCCAACCCGGGCCGAGGTGGCTCGAGTGGGTGCATAACCCCCACAAGTGCCATCTCGGCGGGTGCGGCGCGATCGCGGCGGGTGGGGCGCCCGCGAGCCGGGCCGGTTAGGGTTCTGACGATGGCGCTGCAGCTCGGGATCAACCTCGGCTACTGGGGGATCGGCCCCAAGGGCGAGGAGGCGGTCGAGATCGTCCGCGCGGCTGAGGCACGGGGCTTCGACTCGGTCTGGGCCGCGGAGAGCTACGGCTCCGACGTCGTCAGCGTGCTCGCCTGGCTCGCCGGGCAGACCGAGCGGATCAAGCTCGGCGCCGCGATCATGCAGGTCCCGGCCCGCCCGCCCGCCGCCGCGGCGATGGCCGGGGCGACGATCGACGCGCTCTCAGGTGGGCGCTTCATCTTCGGCTTCGGGCCCTCCGGGCCGCAGGTCTCCGAGGGCTGGTACGGGGTCGAGTACGCGAAGCCGTGGGGGCGGACGCGCGAGTACATCGAGATCGTTCGCGAGATCGTCGCCCGCGAGGGCCCGCTCGAGCACCACGGGACCCACTACCAGCTCCCGATCGAGGGCGGCACCGGCCAGGGCAAGGCGCTGAAGCTGAACTTCCATCCGGTGCGCGAGCGGATCCCGGTGTTCGTCGGCGCGATCGGCCGCAAGTCGGTCGAGATGGCCGCCGAGATCTGCGACGGCTGGATCCCGATCTTCTTCTCCGCCGACGCCTTCGAGGAGACCTGGGGCGAGCACCTCGAGGCCGGCTTCGAGAAGGGCGGCCGGACCCGCGCGGACCTCGAGGTCTCGCCCTCCCTGCAGGTCGCGATCGACGGCGACCAGGAGACCGCTCGCGCCGTCGTGCGCACCGGGCTGCTGCTCTACCTCGGCGGGATGGGCAGCCGCGAGACCAACTTCTACGTCGATCTCACCCACCGCTTCGGCTTCGGCGAGGTCGCCGACGAGGTCCAGTCGCTCTACCTCGACGGCAAGCGCGACGAGGCCTACCGGGCGATCCCCGACGAGCTCGTCGACGCGACCTCGCTGGTCGGCAGCGAGGAGCAGGTCGCCGAGCGGGTCGAGCGCCTCGCGGCCGCCGGCGTCGATCGCCTGATCTGCTCGTTCGTGCACCTCGACCAGGGTGAGCGGATGCACACGATCGAGCGGCTCTCGGCGCTCGTCGGCGCCGGCACCCCCGCCTGAGCGGCTGCCGCGAGCGCATAAGATCGCCCGATGCCGGATCTTTCGCCGGGTTCAGTCTTCGCCGGCCACCGGATCGAGGGGATCGCGGGCCGTGGCGGGATGGGGGTCGTGTACCGGGCCACCCACCTGGTCCTCGATCACGTAGTCGCGCTCAAGGTGATCTCGCCGAACCTGGCCGGCGACCCGCGGTTCCGCCGCCGCTTCGCCGACGAGTCTCGGATCGCGGTCTCGCTGCGCCATCCCAACGTCGTCGCGATTCACCACGCCGGCGAGGAGGACGGCCTGCTGTTCGTGACCATGGACCTGATCGACGGGACCGACCTGCGCGGCCTGCTCAACCGCCGGGGCACCCTCGAGCCCGCTCACGCGGTCGCGGTCACAGCGCAGATCGCGGCCGCGCTCGACGTCGCGCACGCGAAGGGGCTGGTGCACCGCGACATCAAGCCGGGCAACGTCCTGATCGAGGGCGCCGGGGAGGACGAGCGCGTCTACCTGACCGACTTCGGCCTCGCCCGGCAGATCGAGGCCTCGACCGGGGTGACGGCGACGGGCGCGTTCGTCGGCACGCTCGATTACGTGGCGCCCGAGCAGATCCGCGGCGAGCGGGTCGACGCCCGCGCCGACGTCTACGCGCTCGGCTGCGTGCTCTTCGAGCTGCTCACCGGCAACCCGCCGTTCGCGGCCCGCGAGGACAAGGTCGCGAAGATGTACGCCCACCTCCAGGAGGACCCGCCACGGCTGCGGGTCCTCGAGCCGGGCCTCCCGGGTGGCCTCGACCTCGTCCTCGCGCGGGCGATCGAGAAGGACCCGGCGGCGCGCTTTCCCTCCGCTGGGGATCTCGCCCGCGCGGCCGAGGCCGCGCTCGCCGGTGGGGCCACGATGGAAAGCGAGCGCAGCGTCGCCACCGGGGCCGCGGCGCCCGGCCCGCCCGAGGCGACGACGACCGCCGAGCGCGCCCGCGCGCAGACGACGGCCACGGCGGCGACCGCCCCCGGCGTCGAGGCCGCCTCGCCGCAGCGCGAGCGCCCGAGCGACGAGGCGATCACGATCGATCGCTCGCCGCGAGAGCGCCCGGGCGGCCGGCGCCGGGCGATGTGGCTTGCCTCGATCGCCGGGCTCGCCGCGGTCGCGGTCGTTCTCGCGCTCGCGCTCGGCGGCGGAGACGACGCGCCGAAGGGGCCCGCGACGTCGATCACCGACGCCGGGGGCGGGGACGGCGACGGGGAGGCGCCCGCGAGCGCGAGGTTGCTCGAGACCGTCGCGGTCGCCGGCTTCCCGGTCGGCGTCGCCCACGGCGAGGGCGGGGTCTGGGTGACCAGCCGCGAGGGTGGGCAGGTCTCGCTGATCAGCGCCGATCCGAAGGCGGATGACTCGAGCGCCGCAACCCTGCTGAGCGCCGACCACCCCGAGGATGTCGCGATCGGCGACGGCTCGATCTGGGTCGCCGCCGCGGGCTCCGGAGAGGTGCTTCGACTCGATCGCGGCGGCGAGGAGCGGGCGCGGATCGCGGTCGGCGGAGTTCCGGCCGGGGCGGCGTTCGCGGAGGGCTCGGCCTGGGTCGCGGACTCCGCGGGCAGCCGCGTCTTTCGGATCGACGGGGCCGACAACTCGGTCGAGGAGATCGGGGTCGGCGAGTCTCCCTATGGGATCACCAGCGGCGGCGGCTCGATCTGGGTGGTCAACCGGGGCTCGGGAACGCTGACCCGGCTCGAGCCGCGCACCAACGCCGAGGTCGCCAGCGTGCGGGTCGGCTCGAATCCCAAGGAGGCCGCGTTCGCCGCCGGCCGGGTGTTCGTCACCAACACCGATTCGAGCACGGTCTCGGTGGTCGACTCGCTCACGGACGAGGTGACCGACACGCTTCGCGTCGGCGACGACCCGCGCGGGGTGATCGCCTTCGCCGGCCACGTCTGGGTCGTCAACGGCGGCAGCGACTCGCTGAGCAGGATCGACCCGGAGACGCTCGAGGTCATCGAGACGTTCAAGGGGCTGCCCAAGGGCCCCGAGGCGATCACCGCCGGCCCCGACACGCTCTGGGTGACGAGCGGCGAGGGCCAGCGGGTCGCCCGGATCGATCCGGGCGCGTAGGCCCGCGCCGGACGGCTCCGGCGGGAGGGCGCAGTGAAACCGTCCTCCCCGTCAGTTCGTTAGGCTGCGCGTCCTCTTCGAGGCGGACGCCCGCCTCGGTCAGTGCATGAAGATCGGGGTCCCGAAAGAAACCGCCTCCAGCGAGCTGCGCGTCGCGCTGATTCCCGCTGCCGTCGAGTCGCTCGCCGCGAAGGAGCTCGAGGTGGTCGTCGAGGCCGGGGCCGGCGAGGCCGCCGGTCATCCCGACTCCGAGTACACCGAGGCCGGCGCCGAGATCGGCGATCCCCTGGGGCGCCGACGTGGTCGTCAAGGTCGCGATCCCGAGCGCCGAGGAGATCGGCAGGCTGAGCCAGGGCCAGGTCCTGATCGGCCACCTGGCGCCGCTGACCTCGGCCGAGACCGAACCAAGCGCGCTGGCCGGCGCCGGCGTGACCAGCTTCGCGATGGAGGCGATCCCGCGGATCACCCGCGCCCAGGCGATGGACGCGCTCTCCTCCCAGGCGAACGTCGCCGGCTACGCCGCGACCCTGCTTGCCGCCCGCGAGGCCGGCCGCTTCTTCCCGATGATGACCACCGCCGCCGGCACGGTCGCGCCCGGCGAAGGTGATGGTGCTCGGCGCCGGCGTCGCCGGCCTTCAGGCGATCGCCACCGCGAAGCGCCTCGGCGCGGTCGTCACCGGCTTCGACATCCGCCGCGCCGCCTGGGAGCAGATCGCCTCGCTCGGCGGGCGCCCGCTCGAGCTCGACTTCATCCCCGACGCCGAGGACGAGGGCGGCTACGCGCGGCCGCTGACCGAGGAGGAGAACGAGCAGGTCCGCGAGGCGCTGGCCGAGAACGCCGGCCGCCAGGACGTGATCATCACCACCGCCCAGATCCCGGGCCGCGCGGCGCCGGTGCTGCTGACCGAGCGGGCGGTCGCGAACATGGCGCCGGGCTCGGTGATCATCGACCTCGCCGGCGACTCCGGCGGCAACTGCGAGCTCACCGAGGCCGGCAGGACGGTCGTCTCCGAGAACGGGGTCAAGATCATCTCGCCGGTCAACCTGCCGTCCGACATGGCCGCCCACGCCTCGCAGCTCTACGCGAAGAACGTCGAGAACCTGCTCGGCCTGCTGGTCGACGAGGAGGGCGCCCTGAGCCTCGACTTCGACGACGAGGTCGTCGCCGGCGCCTGCCTCACCCACGAGGGCGAGATCCGCAACGAGCGCGCGGCGGGCGCAGGTCCCGCGGGCGATGAGCGAGGAGGCTCCTGATGGACCTTGCGACCGAGCTGGTGATCTTCGTCCTCGCCGCCTTCGTCGGCTTCGAGGTGATCTCGAAGGTGCCCGACGACCCTGCACACGCCGCTGATGAGCCAGACGAACGCGATCCACGGGATCGTCATGCTCGGCGGCCTGATCGTCGTCGGCGTCGCCGACGGCTGCCTCGAGCAGCGTGATCGGCTTCATCGCGATCGCCTTCGGCGCGATCAACATCGTCGGCGGCTTCATGGTCACCGACCGGATGCTCGGCATGTTCGTGCGCAAGCCGAAGCCAAGCCGACGCCTCGCCGCCTCCGGGCGCCGGAGCCGACCAGGGGCGCTCGACGTGAGCGTCCTCGCCGTGCTCGAGCCCGGCGGATCGGCGTCGGTCCTGCTCTACATCGCTCGCCTTCTCGCTGTTCATCTACGGCCTCATGCAGGGCACCCACCCGACCACGGCCAAGAAGCGGCAACCTGATCGCCGCCGGTCGGCATGGCGATCGCGGTGGTCACCACCCTGCTGCTCGACGGGCATCGGCAACTGGGGCGTGATCATCGGCGGCCTGGTCGTCGGCTCGGCGGTCGGCGTGATCGCCTCGCTGCGGGTGCAGATGACCGAGATGCCGCAGATGGTCGCCCTCTACAACGGCGTCGGCGGCGGCGCCGTCGCGCTGATCGCCTGGTCGGAGTTCCGCCACGCGCCGCCTCGGACGTTCGCCGCTCGACGAGCTGATCCCGATCCTGTTCGCCGCGGTGATCGGCTCGGTCTCCTTCTGGGGCTCGAACATCGCCTTCGCGCAAGCTCCAGGACCTGATCCCGACCCGGCCGCTGGCGGTGCCCGGCCAGCAGGTGATCAACGCGCTGCTGCTGGTCGGCGTCCTCGCCGCCTGCGTGATCCTCGGCATCGACCACGACGATCGGCCGCTCCGAGGGCCTGTTCATCGCGGTGCTGATCGCCGCGGCGCTGCTCGGCAACCTGGTCGTGCTGCCGATCGGCGGCGCCGACATGCCGGTCGTGATCTCGCTGCTCAACGCCTTCACCGGGCTCTCCGCCGCCGCCGCCGGGCTTCGCGCTCGACAACGTCGCGCTGATCGTCGCCGGCACCCTGGTCGGCTCCTCGGGAACGATCCTGACCATGGAGATGGCGACGGCGATGAACCGCTCGGTCGCCAACATCCTCTTCGCCGGCTTCGGCGGCGCGCCGGCCGGCGGCGCCGGCGGGCTCGGGCGAGGAGCGCCCGCACACCTCGATCGGCGCCCAGGACGCGGCGATCAAGCTCGCCTACGCCGACTCGGTCGTGATCGTCCCCGGCTACGGCCTCGCGGTCGCCCAGGCCCAGCACGCGGTCAAGGAGATGGCCGACGAGCTCGAGAAGCGCGGGGTCGAGGTCAACTACGCGATCCACCCGGTCGCCGGCCGCATGCCCGGGCACATGAACGTGCTGCTCGCCGAGGCCGACGTCCCCTACGAGAAGCTGCGCGAGATGGAGGACATCAACCCCGAGATGCCGCGCACCGACGTCGCCGTCGTGATCGGCGCCAACGACGTCACCAACCCGGCCGCCAAGAACGACCCGGACTCGCCGATCGCCGGGATGCCGATCATCGAGGTCTCCGAGGCCCAGCAGGTGATCGTGATCAAGCGCTCGCTGAGCCCCGGCTTCGCCGGCATCGACAACGACCTCTTCTACGAGGAGAACACCTCGATGCTGTTCGACGACGCGAAGAAGGCGGCGGCCGAGATCGCCGCCGAGATCGAGAACCTCTAGCCGACGCGGGCGCGCGGGCTCGGCGCTCGCCGCGCCCGCCTACTGGTGATCGCGCTGCTCGAGCTCGCGCTCGCGCCTGCGGCCGCGGCGCACGTGCGGCCAGGCCCAGCCGATCAGGGCGCCGAGGGCGCCGGCGATCACCAGCGCGATGATCAGCGGCGTCTCGGTCTCGACGAAGAGGAAGTCGACCGTCACCTTCTGCAGGTTCTGGACGATCAGGATCGCGAGCAGCAGGCCGGCGACGGCGAGCACGTAGACGCGCCAGCCGCGGCCCTCCTTGCGGCGGCAGTCCCTCGATGCCGGGCTGGTTGAGCCACGTGCCGACTGTATCGGCTCGCCGGCGTGGGCACGCACCCGTCGCCTTCGGTCTCGATCCGCGCGCCGCCGCTCCTAGCGTCGGCGCCGGGTGAGCCGTCGCGCGATCGAGCGACGAACGTGGCCAGGCGAACGGTCGAGTGGACCGCCCTGATCCTGCTCGTCGCGCTGGCGCTCGCCGCGCTGCTCGCCCGCCGGCCTCGCGCGCCCGGGCGCGGCGCTCGCGCGCGCGGTCGCCGAGAAGCTGATCTGCGCGGTCCGGCTCGCGGACGGCTGCGGGCGGCCCGGCTCCGAGCTCGCGCTCGCCTACGGCGACGATCTCGCCGCCGCGGTTCGGCGAGCACGCGCCGACGCTCGCTCTACGAGCGCGCGATGAGCGAGCTCCCGGTCGACTTCCGCGACTGCCGCGAGGATCCCTGCGCGAACGGCCGCGCTGCGCCGGAGCGTCGCGAGCACCGTCGCCGGCCTGCCGGCGACCGCGTTCGTCCACGTCGTCGATTGCCGTCCGAGGCCGCCGCGAGCGCCGATGCGAGCGCGCGAGTGCTCCGGCGAGCGCGCCGGCCAGCTCTACCTCCAGTACTGGCTCTACTTCCCCGACAGCCAGACCGACGCCGTCGGCGGGCGCGGCTACCACCGCGACGACTGGGAGTCCTTCCAGGTGCGCCTCGGGCGATGGCGCGGCCGAGGCCCGCGCCAGCTCCCATCACTCCTACAACTACGACGGCGGGATCGAGAACTGGATCTCCGACTCGGGCGCGATCAAGAAGTCGGCCTGGGGTCCCTAGCTCGGGCACCCACCGCATCTCCGCCGGCAGCCACGCCGGTCACGTCGCCGGCGAGCGCGACGAGCCGATGCACACGCCGGGCGCCAGCTCGCCCTGGTGCCGATCGAGCCGATCGCCGACGCCGGATCGGACGACGGGCTGTTCGCGGTCACGCCGCCGTGGCTCAAGGACGTCTACCGAGACCCGGAGTCAAGCGGCACCTGCCACCCCCGTTCGACGCTGGTCACTGAGCTACCCCTCGGAGCGTCTAGTGACCAGCCATCGCGGGGCGGCGCGCGGATCAGTGACGAATGTTGCGGAACCCGCACGCGAGGTGGCGAGCTCGCCTGGGGGCTCAGCCCTCCTGATGGACCTCGGCGGTCTCGAGCACGTAGAAGCGGCTGCGGCCGATCTCCTCGCCGCCGCTGCTCATCACCACCGCATGCGGCCCGGCCTTCTCGAAGCTGACCTTGGCGGCGAGCGAGAGCACGATCCGCTGGTCCTGTCCGGGCACCAGCCCCGGCGGGCGCCCGGTCTCGAAGTCGAGGGTGAACTCGTCGCCGAGCGCCTCGCCGTCGGGGTCCTCGATCCGCAGGTTGATCGCGTGCCGGCGGTTGGTCTCGTCCCAGGAGACGTCGATCCCGAACGCGATCCCGAACTGCAGGTCCTGCGGCAGCTGCGGGAAGCGGAGCATGTTCCAGCCGCCCCCGATCGCGTAGAGCTTGCCGTTCACCGCCTCGCTCGCGTCGGTGAGGATCAGGAAGCCGACGTCCATGCGAGCCAGTCTGACGCTTCGCCCGGCCCGCTACCTCGGCGGCATCCGCAGCGCGCCGTCGAGCCGGATCGTCTCGCCGTTCAGCATCGGGTTGGTCGACGATCTGAGGCGACGAGCTCGGCGTACTCGGCCGGGTCGCCGAGCCGGCGCGGGAACGGGATCGCCGCCCCGAGCGCCTCGCGCGCCTCCTCGGGGAGCGCGGCCAGCAGCGGCGTGTCGAAGAGGCCCGGCGCGATCGTCATCACCCGGATGCCGCGGCCCGGCCAGGTCGCGGGCCGCCGGCAGGGTCATGCCGACGATGCCGCCCTTCGAGGCCGCGTAGGCGATCTGGCCGATCTGGCCGTCGAAGGCGGCGATCGAGGCGGTGTTGACGCAGACGCCGCGCTCGCCGTCGGCGTCGGGCTCGTTCTCGGACATCGCGGTCGGCGGCCAGGCGCAGCACGTTGAAGGTGCCGATCAGGTTGACCTTGATCACGTTCGGGAAGATCTCGAGGTCGTGCGGGCCCTGCTTGGACGACGGTCCGCTGCGCCCAGCCGATCCCGGCGCAGCAGACCGAGATCCGCAAGCCGCCCGGCCGAGGCCGCGGCCTCGACCGCGGCCGCGACCTGCTCTCGGCTCGAGTCACGTTCGCCTCGACGAAGCCGGCGCCGCTCGCCGAGCTCGGCGGCCAGCGCCTCGCCCTTCTCGGCGTTGAGGTCGGCGATGACGACGCTGGCGCCGGCGCCGTGCAGGCGCGCGCGACGGTCGCCTCGCCGAGTCCCGAGGCGCCGCCCGCGACCAGAGCCGCTGTTCCCTCGATCTGCATCGGCGCAGCGTACTGAAGCCGGTCCGCGGTTTACCCCGGGCATGGCGGGCCAGGTAGGGTCATCACCATCTCCGCCCAGGTTCCCGAGAAGCGCGCCGACCGCCGCGGCCATCGCAAGGAGCGCATCGCCGAGCGCCTCGCCGAGGCGCGCGAGCGGACGCTGATGCTGGTCGAGCCGCTCGGCGACGAGCAGCTCAACACGCGTCTACTCGCCGATCCTCAGCCCGCTGGCCTGGGACCTCGGCCACATCGCCAACTTCGAGGAGCTCTGGCTGGTCCAGACGGTCGGCGGCCGCGAGCCGCTGCGACGGCGAGCTCGGGCGCTTCTACGACGCGATCGAGAACCCGCGCAACGACCCGCGACGAGCTGCCGATCCTGCGCGGCGACGAGCTCCGCGCCTACATGGACGAGGTCCGCGAGCGGACGCTCGAGGTGCTCGAGCGAGGTCGACGCTCGACGACACCGACGACCGCGCTGCTCGACGGCGGCTTCGTCTACGAGATGCTGCTCGCCCACGAGCACCAGCACAACGAGACGATGCTGCAGCTGCTGCAGATGGTCGACGGCTACGAGCCGCCGCGCGTCGACCGGCCGCTCGCCGCCGAGCCGGTCGCCGACGGGCCCGGAGATGGTCGCGGTGCCCGGCGGCAGCGTACGAGATCGGCGCCGCCGACCGACGGCTTCGCCTACGACAACGAGCGCCCGCGCCACGCGGTCGAGCTGCGCCGTTTCGAGATCGACCGCGACGCCGGTCACCAACGAGGCGTTCGCCGACGTTCGTCGCCGACACCGGCGCCGAGCCGCCGCTCTACTGGGAGCGCGACGGCGACGGCGGCTGGGCTCGACGACCACGTTCGGCCGGCGCGAAGCCGGTCGACCCGCGCGCTGCCGGTCATCCACGTCGACTGGCGACCAGGCCGACGGCCTTCGCCGCGCTGGGCCGGCAAGCGGCTGCCGACCGAGTTCGAGTGGGAGGCCGCCGCCGCGCGGCGCCGATCGCGAGCGCGCCAACCTCGACCAGCTCGCCTTCGGCTGCGCGCCCGCCGGCGCCTACGCCGACGCGCCTCGCGACTGCGGCGCGGTGCAGATGCTCGGCGACGTCTGGGAGTGGACCGTCTCGGACTTCACCGGCTACCCCGGCTTCGAGCCGTTCCCCTATCCGGAGTACTCGGAGGTCTTCTTCGGCGACCGGCTACAAGGTCCTGCGCGGCGGCGCCTGGGCGACCCGCCGCGACGTGATCCGCCGCAGCTTCCGCAACTGGGACCTCCCCGAGCGCGCGCCAGATCTTCGCCGGCTTCCGCTGCGCGAGGGACGCGTAACGGACGGCAGCCGCGGACTGAGGAGCCGTCGGCGACGGCAGAGCCGACAGATCGCGATCGAGGTCCACCTGCCGGAGGGCGGCGACGCTCGCCGGGCATGGCCGAGGACGTCCGCGAGGGGCTCTCCTGCCCGTTCAAGGAGCTGCCGCCGAAGTACTTCTACGACGAGCGCGGATCGGAGCTGTTCGAGCAGATCACCGAGCTCGCCGGAGTACTACCCGACCCGCGCGCGAGCGCTCGATCCTCGACGACGCGCGCGGCCGAGATCGTCGCCGCGGCGAGCCCGACGACGCTGATCGAGCTCGGCTCGGGCGCGGCCGCGAAGACCCGCGTCCTGCTCGACGCGATGCGCGACGCGCGGCTCGCTCGAGACCTACGTCCCGGTCGACATCTCCGAGGAGATCACCCGCCGGACGGCCGACGAGCTGGTCGCCGAGTACCCGGGCTCGCGCGTCCACGGCGTCATCTGCGACTACGAGACCCACCTCGAGCGGATCCCGCGCTGAGGCAGGGCGCGCTGATCGCCTTCCTCGGCGGCACGATCGGCAACTTCCGCCCGGCCCGCGCCGCTCGCTTCCTCGCCCGGATCGCGACCCTGATGTACCCGGGCGATCGCTTCCTGCTCGGCACCGACCTGGTCAAGGACCGCGGCCGTGCTCGAGGCCGCCTACGACGACTCCGGCCGGCGTCACCGCCGAGTTCAACAAGAACGTGCTCACGCGTGCTCAACCGCGAGCTCGGCGCCGACTTCGACCCCGACGCCTTCGAGCACGTCGCCTTCTTCGACGCCGAGAACGAGTGGATCGACATCCGCCTGCGCTCGCTCGCGCGAGCAGTTCATCGACCTCGACGGCGCTCGACATGCGAGGTCGCACTTCGCCCGCAACGAGGAGATGCGGACCGAGATCTCGACCAAGTTCACCCGCGAGCGGCCTCGAGGCGCAGCTACGCCGACGCCGGCCTCGAGCTGGTCGAGTGGTGGACCGACCCCGACGACCTCTACGCGCTCAGCCTCGCGAAGACCGCGGACCCGGCCTGAGCCGGCACCCGCGCGCCCGCGCGCCCGGCGAGCCGGCGGCCGGGCGGGAAGGGGTGGCCGGCTGCGCTCGGCGCCGGCGGTTTCGGATAGGGTCGCGCCTGCATGGACTTCTCGCGGCTGAACACGGGGCGGGTTGCGGTCGGGGCGATCGCCTCGCTCCTGCTCGTCCTGACGATCCTCTTCCTGCCCTGGTACTCGCTCTCTGAGAACCCGCAGCGAGTCGGCCCGCGAGCTCAACCCCGACGCCTTCATCTGCGGAACCGGGGAGTTCTCGTGCACGGGCTTCGAGACCTTCCCGATCCTGCGCTGGCTGCTCCTGCTCGCCGCCCTGGCGCCGCTGATCCTCGCCTACATCCTCGTCCGCGGCCACAAGCTCTCCTACCCGCCCGGAGAGATGACGATGATCGCCGGCTTCGTCGCCTTCGTGCTGATCGCCTACAACGGGATCATCGACAAGCCGGGCCAGACGGTCGCCGAGATCGGCGTCTCGCTCGACTACGGCTACTGGGTCGCGCTGGTCTGCGCGATCGTGATCGCCGCGGTCGGCTTCACCCGCTCGCTCGAGAGCGGCGGCAAGCAGAAGCGCAAGGCCCCGGGCACCGTCTAGCGGATCATCTAGTCTCACCCCGATGGGAGTGATCTCGCAGGACGTCCGATCGGGCGCAAAGCCCGACCGCAACCTCGCGCTCGAGCTCGTCCGCGTCACCGAGGCCGCCGCGCTGGCCGCCGCCCGCTGGGTCGGTCGCGGCGAGAAGGAGGCGGCCGACGGCGCCGCCGTCGACGCGATGCGCCTGCTGCTCGACACCGTGCCGATGGACGGCATCGTCGTCATCGGCGAGGGCGAGAAGGACGAGGCGCCGATGCTCTACAACGGCGAGCGGATCGGCGACGGCAGCCCGCCCGAGGTCGACATCGCCGTCGACCCGCTCGAGGGGACGACGCTGACGCGCGCGCGGAATGCCCTCGGCGCTGGCGGTGATCGCGCTTTCCGAGCGCGGCACGATGTTCGACCCGGGCCCTGCGTCTACATGGAGAAGATCGCCGGCAGCTCGGAGATCGCCGACGTGCTCAGCCTCGACGATCCGCTCACCGAGGTGATCGGACGGGTCGCCGAGCGCAAGGGCAAGGAGGTCGAGCGACGTCACCGTGATCATGCTCGACCGCCCGCGCCACGAGGAGAAGGTCGCCGAGATCCGCGAGGCTCGGCGCGCGAATCCGCTTCATCTCCGACGGCGACGTCTCCGCGGCCCTGTTCGCGGTCTCGGCCGACGCCGGCGTCGACCTGCTCTGGGGCATCGGCGGCACCCCCGAGGGCGTCATCTCGGCGGCCGCGATCAAGTGCATCGGCGGCCAGCTCCTCGGCAAGCTCTGGCCGCGCGACGACGCCGAGCGGCAGGCCGCGATCGATGCCGGCTACGACCTCGACGAGACGCTCGACATCGATCGCCTCGTCTCCGGCGAGGACGTCTTCTTCGCCGGCACCGGGGTCACCGACGGCGAGCTGCTGCAGGGCGTCCGCCACGCGAGGGCGACCGCAACGACCGAGTCGCTGGTGATGCGCTCGCGCTCGGGGACGGTCCGCACCGTCACCGGCCGCCACGACCGCGAGAAGCTGCGCGCCGTCACCGGCGGGCGCTACGGGTAGGGACGAGGGATGACCGAGAGCGCAGGGAAGCTGCTCGTCGCCGGCGCCACGGGCTACATCGGTGGGCTGCTGGCGCGGGCGCTGATCGAGGACGGCCGCGAGGTCCGCTGCCTGGTGCGCGACCCGCGCAAGGCGGGCGATCTCGAGCGCGCCGGCTGCGAGATCGTCAAGGGCGACGTCCTCGAGCCCGAGACCCTCGGCCCGGCGCTCGAGGGGATCGAGGTCGCCTACTACCTCGTCCACTCGATGGGCCGGGGCTCGGACGCCGACTTCGCGACGCGCGACAAGCGCGCCGCGACCAACTTCGGCGAGGCGGCGGCGGCGGCCGGGATCGAGCGCATGGTGTACCTCGGCGGGCTCGGCGACCCCGGCTCCGAGCACCTGCGAAGCCGCCACGAGACCGCGCTGGCCCTGGAGCGCTCCGGGATCCCGCTGACCTACTTTCGCGCCGCGGCCGTGATCGGCGCCGGCAGCGAGTCGTTTCGCGTCGTCTACTACCTGGTCAAGCGCCTGCCGGCGATGGTCACCCCGCGCTGGGTCGACCACGCGCACCCAGCCGATCGCGGTCGCCGACGTGATCGCCTACCTGCGCGGCCGCGATCGACCACCCGGAGTCGAGAGGCCGCGAGATCGAGATCGGCGGGCCCGAGGTGACCACCTACGGCGGGATGATGGAGGCGATGGCGAAGGCGATGGAGCGCCGCCCGCCGCTGCGGATTCCGGTGCCCCTGCTGACGCCCCGCCTCTCCTCGCTGTGGATCGGCCTCGTGACCCCGGTCGACGCGGGGGTCGCGAAACCGCTGATCGAGGGCCTGGCCACGGAGACGATCGTCACCGACGGCTCGGGGATGGAGCTGTTCGACGTCGAGCCGACCCCGATCGCAAAGGCGATGCGAGACGCGCTCGACGGCGTCGCCTAGCCTCGCGGCGCTTCGAGATCCGGGTCGGCGAAGGCGCGCGCCCGCTCCTCCTCGAGGCTGCCGGTGTCGTGGAGCTCGTAGCGCAGGGCGTTGATCACCGCCCCCGCCAACAGCGCCAGGCTGATCAGGTAGAACCAGAGCAGCGCGACGAGGATGAAGCCGAGCGCGCCGCCCAGGGCGTCGACGTTGGACTGGGTCAGGTAGAAGGGGAAGATGGCGTTGGCCAGCGCCGTGGTCACGGTCACGAACAGCGCTCCGGGCCAGACCCCGCGCCACGGCACGTGGCCCTTCGGGACGACGTAGTAGATCAGCGCGACGATCGCGAAGGTGAGCAGCAGGGCGGCGGCAAGCACCGCCGCGGCGCGCAGGAAGCCCACCGTCTCGAGGCCGAACGGCAGGCTCTCCGCGCGCGAGGCCAGCGTCCCCTCGGCGATCGGGATGATCACGCTGGCGGCGAGGAACAGCGTCACCACGATCAGCATCACCAGCGCGAAGCGCTTCTGCTCGACCCAGCCGCGGCACTCGACGTGGTAGATCCGGCAGAACGCGGTGTCCATCGCCCCCCAGAACGAGGCCCCGATCCAGATCGCGCCGATCGCCGCCACCAGTCCGATCGTCGTCGAGCTCGCTCGGATCCGGTCCACGACCCCGGTCAGCGAGGACTGCTCGGCCGCCGGGAAGATCCCCTGGAGGTCGCGGATCACGCTCTCGCGCACGTCGGCGTTGTCGATCACCTGCCCGAAGACGAACAGGATCAGCAGGACGAAGGGGAACAGCGCCAGGGCGAGGTTGTAGGCGACCATCGCCGCGAGCCCGGTGATGTTCTCGCGGTAGGCCCGTTCCCAGAAGACCCGCAACCAGGTCCGTCTTCGCTGCGAGACCGCCGCTCCCTGGCCGGCCTCACCCACGCTCAACGTCGCTCCGTGCTCCCTCGCAGGCTGTCGATCGCCTTGCTCGCGAGACGGACACCGAGCGTCGCCGCCTCGGCCGCCACCGCGACTCCGGCCCAGGCGATCTCCTCGAGCCCGCCGCGTTGCGAGGCCGGCGCCTGCCCGCGCTCGCCGTCGCCGGGCGCCGGCGGCTCGGCGCGGCCCGGCGGCTCGGGCCCGGGCCTGGCGGCCGGCTTCGGCTTCGGCTTCGCGGCCGCGCTTGCGGCGCCCCTGGCGCGCTTCGCAGCGGGCTTCGGCGACTCCGCCTCGCCGGCGGAGTCGCGGCGGCGAGGGCTGCGGGTTCCCGGTCGCGAGTCCGGCAGCTTGCCGAAGATGTCCGCGTCTGAGGGGGGCTTGCTCGGCTCGTCTGAGGTGGCCATCTCTCTATTCCATCGTGATTGGCGGACGGGCGCGTTGCGGCCCCGATGATTAGCCGCGACTCGCGCCGGGAAAAGGTGTTCTAGGCCCAAGCCCCCCTGCATGGAGGCGTGCAGGGGACGGAACGCGGGCCGGATCGACGAACCCCGATTGACCTCGAAAAAGGTAGCGGCTACGATAGGAACACTGGTTTGAGCAAGCCCCATCGCCCGGACGACCGACCTTGAGCAGGGATTCTGCGGACCCGTCGGTGAGGCTCGCTGCGGCGCGAAAAAGGGGGGGTCGAGCTCCAGGCGGCCGGATCGCGGCCGACAGGAGCGGAAAGCCCGACTTCGGAAGATTTGAGACTAGGAAGGAAGACTGAGCCCACCGATGCTTATCGCTGAACTTCAGGAGCTCGAAGAGGTCAAGGGCCTCCTCACCAAGGGCCAGGCCGAGGGCGTGATCGCCTACGGCGAGGTCGCGCAGGCCCTCGCAGAGGTCGACGTCGACGAGTCCGACATCGAGGAGCTCTACGGGTACCTCGAGGGCCAGGGCGTCGAGATGGTCGACGACGTCGACCCCGCGCAGTCGGCCTCTCCGGACTCCGAGCGCGCCGAGCCGAAGCGCGGCGGCAAGCGCCGCCAGAAGGCGGCGCTCGACCTGAAGCCGGACATGACCACCGACTCGCTTCAGCTCTTCCTCAAGGACATCGGAAAGGTTCGCCTGCTCACCGCCCAGGAGGAGGTCGATCTGGCGAAGCGGATCGAGCGCGGCGACCTCGACGCGAAGCAGAAGATGGTCGAGTCGAACCTCCGCCTGGTGGTCTCGATCGCGAAGAACTACCGCAACCAGGGCCTGCCGTTCCTCGACCTGATCCAGGAGGGAACCCTCGGACTGGTCCGCGCCGCGGAGAAGTTCGACTACCGCAAGGGCTTCAAGTTCTCCACCTACGCGACCTGGTGGATCCGCCAGGCGATCGCCCGGGCCCTCGCCGACAAGGCGCGGACGATCCGGATTCCGGTCCACGTCGTCGAGAAGCTCAACAAGATCGGCCGCGCCGAGCGCAAGCTGGTCACCGAGCTCGGCCGCGAGCCGACCCCCGAGGAGATCGCCGAGGTCACCGGCATCGATCCCGAGGAGGTCGACCAGATCAAGCGTTCCGCGCAGGCGCCGGTCTCGCTCGAGAAGCCGGTCGGCGACGAGGAGGAGTCGGAGTTCGGGCAGTTCATCGCCGACGAGAAGGCGGAGTCGCCCTTCGAGCGGGCCGCCGACCTGCTCACCAAGGAAGCGCTGCGCGAGGCGCTCGAGAACCTCTCCTACCGCGAGCGTCGCGTGCTCGAGCTCCGCTACGGGCTCGGGGGCGAGCATCCCCGGACCCTTGACGAGGTCGGGCGGACGTTCAACGTCACCCGCGAGCGGATCCGTCAGATCGAAAACCAGTCGCTGAAGAAGCTCCAGTCGCTCGCCGAAGCCCAGAAGCTCCGCGAAGTCGCCTGAGCCGCGCTCGCCGCATCTGGATCGCGGGGTTGCTCGCGGTGGTCGCCCTGTGCGTGGCGATCACGGTCACCGGCCAGCAGCCGGCGAGCGCCGGCCCGGCCGGGGAGCGCCCCAACTTCATCGTCGTGATGACCGACGACCAGTCGCCGGGGATGATGCGCGCGATGCCCTCGGTCAAGCGGCTGATCGGCGATCGCGGCGCCAGCTTCACCAACTCCTTCGTCTCCTACCCGCTGTGCTGTCCGGCCCGCGCGACCATGCTCACCGGCCAGTACGCGCACAACCACGGGGTCAAGGGCAACAACGCTCTCAGCGGCGGCGGCTACAAGGCGCTCGAGGACAAGCCGGCGACGATCGCGGCGTGGCTTCAGGCGGCCGGCTACGAGACGGCCTTCGTCGGCAAGTGGTTGAACGGGCTGCGCACCCCGCGGGTCCCTCCGCCGGGATGGAGCCGCTGGAACGCCCTCGTCGGAGCCGGGGGTGAGGGGCTCTCATCCTTCTACGATTTCGAGGTCTTCCAGGCCGGCGGCGATCCGGTCCACTACGGAACCGCTCGGGCCGACTATCAGACCGATGCGCTCAACCGCGACTTCGTCCTTCCGCTGATCGCCGAGCAGGCCCTGACGCCGGAACCGTTCTTCCTGTGGTTCTCGGTACATCCGCCACACGACGGTCTCGGCAGGGACGACCCCGCCGGCCGCCGTTGCTCGATCGGCCCACCCGATGTCCGCGGGGGCCGGCAGAGCGCGATCCCGCCGCCCCGCTACACGCGCCGCTTCGCCCGCGCGCCGCTCCCGCGCCCACCCTCCTTCAACGAGGCCGACGTCTCCGACAAGCCGAAGGCCGTCGCCGGCCGGCCGCGGCTGGGCGCCAACCAGCGGGAGATCATCCGGATGAACTACCGCTGCGGGCTCGCCTCGCTGCTCGCCGTGGACGATGCGGTCCACGAGATCGTCGCCGGGCTGAAGCGCACCGGCCAGCTCGAGGACACGGTGCTGATCTTCACCTCCGACAACGGAATGCTCAACGGCGAGCACCGGATCAAGGCCGGCAAGAACCGGCCCTACGACGAGGTGCTCCGGGTCCCGCTCGAGATCAGCGGCCCGACGATCCTTCCCGGGAGCGAGCCGGACGCGCCGGTCGCAAACGTCGACCTGGCGCCGACGATTCTCGACCTCGCGGGCGCGAGCGTCCCCGCGGAGCTCGCGCGGACCCCGGACGGGGTCTCGCTGGCAGCGACGCTGCGAAGCGGCGTCGGCGATCGAGGCCGCGCCATTCCGATCGAGGGACGCAACAACGTGCGCCGCTCGCGCCGCGGCTTCAAGGCGGTCTCCTACGTCGGCGTCCGCACGCTGCGCTACTCCTACGTCGAGTACCGGCGCGCCCGGGCGCGATCGAAGCGGGCCGCGATCGCGCTGCCGATCGGGGCGGGGCGCACCACCGACCGTGAGCTCTACGACATGAAGACCGACCCCTACCAGCTCGACAACGTGTACGCGAAGCGCGGCTACCGGGCCGCCCGTCGGCAGCAGCAGCAGCTGCTCGCCGAGCTCGAGCGCTGCGCCGGAGCGGAGTGCCTCGCCGCCGCGCCGACCGCCTCGCCTCGGCGTTGAACGGCCGGCCGCGGCGGGTCCGCGGCCTCGCCGCGTTCGCCGCGGTCGCGATCGTGACGAGCGCGGCGATGGCGCTGCGCGGCGATCCCGAGGCGCAGGGCGCGCCCGCGAGGCCGAGCATCGTCCTGATCTCGACCGACGATCAGACCGCCGCCTCGCTTCGCTTCATGCGGCGGACGAACTCCCTCCTCGTCGACCGCGGGACGAGTTTCGTGAACAGCTTCGCGACCTTCCCCCTGTGCTGCCCGGCGCGGGCGACCTGGATCACCGGCCAGTACGCGCACAACAACGGCGTGATCGACAACCAGGAGCGAAACGGCGGCGGCTACGACGCCCTTCGCGACCCGGCCAGGGTCCTGCCGGCATGGCTCAAGTTCAACGGCTACGACACGGCGCTGATCGGCAAGTGGCTGCACGGCTACGAGAGCCTGCGCCCTCCGCCGGGATGGGATCGCTGGAACGGCCTGGTCCCGCCGACGGTGACCCGCTACTACGGCTACGAGATCGCCGACTCCCGCGGCGGGTCGGTGACCGCGGGCGAGCAGCGCTCCGACTACCTCACCGACGCGCTGACCCGGCGGTACGCGATCCCCTACATCTACTCGCGCGCCGGCGACCCCGACCCGTTCTTCCTGCATCTCTCCTACACGAGCCCGCATTGGGGAAAGGGGCGCAATGACCTCTCCGGCCGTCGCTGCGCCAACGGCAGGCCGTTCTCGTTCGCGACCGCGCGGGCGAAGCCGGCGGCGCGCCACGCCGGCAAGTTCGCAGCCGAGCCGCTGCCCCAGGGCCGGGCCTTCAACGAGCCCAGCCTGGCCGACAAGCCGGGCGGCGTCCGCGGGCGGCCGCGGCTCGACCGCCGGCAGGTCGCCGAGCTGACGCGGCGCTACCGCTGCTCGCTTGCCGCCCTGCTCTCCGTGGATGAGGGCGTCAAGCAGATCGACGCGGCGCTCGAGGCCACCGGGCTCGCCGCCAACACATACGTGATCTTCACCTCCGACAACGGCTACATGAACGGCGAGCACCGGATCAGCGCGGAGAAGGTGCAGCCCTACGAGGAGGCGATCCGCGTCCCGATGGTTATCCGGGGCCCGGGGATCCCGGCCGGCGCGAGGCTCGCCGATCCGGTCGCCAACGTCGACCTCGCGCCGACGATCATGGACATCGCCGGGGCTCGTCAACCGCCGCTCGTCGGTCGCCCGATCGACGGGATCTCGATGCTCCCCTACCTGCGCGGGTTCACCCATCCCGAGCGCGCGATCCTGATCGAGGCGAAGCGGCCGCCTCGGGTGACGGGGAGCGGGAGAATCCTCGCGCCCTCGTGGGTCGGGGTGCGGACGCGCCGCTACACCTACGTCGAGCACTACCGCGAGGAGGTGCCCAGCCTCCAGCAGGGCTTCGGCCGGCCGATCGGGGTCGGGCAGCTGACCGATCGCGAGCTCTATGACCTCACCCTCGATCCCGAGCAGCTGCGCTCACGCCACAGGTCCGCGGCCTACGCGGCGCCGCGGGCCGCGCTCAGCGCGGCGCTCTCGCGGCTGCGCGCCTGCGAGGCCGAGGAGTGCCTGCTCGACACCTCGATCCCGCCGCCGGCGCTTCCCTGAGCCCGGCGGCCATCGAGCGTCCGTCGAGGCCGCTCAAGCCCCACGGCGTCTCGCCCGATAGGGGGGTGATGTTCAACATCGACGAAGCGCTGAGCCGACTGGTCGAGCAGGAGGGCTCCGACCTCCACCTCAAGGTCCCCTCGCCTCCGGTCGCCCGGGTGCACGGCGAGCTGCGAGCGATCGAGGGTGCGGAGCCGCTCAGCGGGGAGGACACCGAGCGGGCGCTTCGCCAGATCCTCACCGAGCCGCGCCTGCTCGAGGAGTTCGAGCGCGATGGCGAGGTCGACTTCTCCTATGCGATCCCCGGGCTCTCGCGTTTCCGGGTGAGCGCCTTCCGCCAGCGCGGCAGCATCTCGCTCGCGCTGCGGGCGATCCCGTTCCAGATTCGGACGACCGACGACCTCGGTCTGCCGCCCGTGATCCGCGCGCTCGCCGACGAGCCGCGGGGGATCGTGCTGCTCACCGGAACCACCGGCTCGGGCAAGTCGACGACGCTGGCGGCGATGGTCGATCACATCAACTCGACCAAGGCCCACCACATCATCACCCTCGAGGATCCGATCGAGTACCTGCACCGCGACAAGCGCTCGATCATCAACCAGCGCGAGGTCGGCCAGGACACGGAGAGCTTCGGCCGGGCGATGCGCCGCGTGCTTCGCCAGGACCCGGACGCGATCCTGGTCGGCGAGATGCGCGACGAGGAAACCGTCAGGACCGCGCTCTCGGCGGCCGAGACCGGGCACCTGGTGCTCTCGACCCTGCACACCCTCGACGCGACCGAGACGGTCAACCGGATCATCGACTTCTTTCCCCCACACCTTCAGCAGCAGGCGAGGGTGATGCTGGCGGCGACGCTTCGCGGCGTCGTCGGGCAGCGACTCGTCCGGCGCCCGGACGGCGAGGGCCGGGTCGCCGTCTGCGAGGTGCTCGTCGTCACCGGGCGGGTCCAGGACCTGATCCTCAACCCGAAGGAGACCGGCAGGCTGACCGAGGTGATCGCCGAGGGCGAGTACTACGGCATGCAGACCTTCGACCAGGCGCTGCTCAAGCACGTGATGGCGGGCAGCATCGACGAGGAGACCGCCTACGCGGCGGCCTCCAGCCCGCACGACTTCAAGCTGATGCTCGACGCGCAGGGCCGGCGAGCGAGCGGTATCGAACAGCTTCTCGCCGCCGAGTAGGCGGCGAACCGGCAGCAAAACGGCACTTCACTTCGTATAGCGTTGGCTATACTCGGCAGTGGCGAGCCATCGGAAACCACCCGCGTTCGGCTCGCGCGACTCTATGAGCGACTCACCCTGTCCCGTCGGCTGCTGTGCGGAGATCATCTCCGGAAAGTGGACGATCCTCGTGATCCGCGACCTCGCCGACTCGAGCCGGCGCTTCTGCGAGCTCGAGCGCTCGCTCCAGGGGATCAGCCCTCGGACGCTCTCGCTCCGCCTGCGGGCGCTCGAGGAGTGCGGGATCGTCGAGCGCCACACCTACCCGGAGGTTCCGCCACGGGTGGAGTACGTGCTCACCGAGAAGGGCGAAGCCCTGATCCCGGTGATCGAGCAGATGCGCGACTACGGTCGCCAGTGGCTGGTCGGAGACGCCGCCGGCCGCGCCCTCGCGGCGCGCTGAGCGCCGCCGGCCCGCCGCTGAGCTCGTCGTTCTGCAACTGAGCTTGCAGGGCAGGGAGCCCCGGGCGCCGGGCGAAGAATGCGGCATGCGTGATCTGGTCGTGCGAGAGGCTCTTGGAACGATGGTCGAGGACGCGGCCGAGTGCCTGCGTCAGCTGGTCGCCGCGGGGGAGGAGATCCCCTACGAGGTCCACGAGTCCGGCGACGGCTCGCCACTGTGCCGCTACGAGCCGCTCACCGAGCGCTTCGTTCACGACCATGCCGCCAAGCTTCGCGGGCTCGATTCCTTCGGAGCGGCCTCGGCCGCGATCGAAGCCGCCGGCCTCGCCGGGAACTACCTCGAGGCGATGGGCGTCGCGGTGCCGTCCGATCCGCGCCGCCGCGCCGAGCTCGCCGGCGTCGCCTTTCTGTGCCGGCTGTGGATGGACAGCTCCGACTTCTCGCTCGAGCGCGGGCGGCTCGACGAGGCGATCTCCGAGCTCGAGGCCGGCGGTGACGTCGCCGCCGGTGAGATCGAGGTGATCGTCCCGATCCGCGGCCTCCAGCTTCCGCTCACCCGGCTCGAGCTCGAGGATGTGACCCTCGTTCGCGCCGACACCGTCGACGTCCCCTCCGAGGCGCAGGCGGGAGACCTCAACGGCCCCTCGCCCTGGGAGCCCGCCTTCCTCGCCGTCACCCGCGTCCCCGATCCGGTTCACGCCGAGCACGACGTCGATCCCGGCGCCCTCGCGGTCGAGTCCTTCCGGCGGGTGGTGACCACGCTTCGCCTCTACAAGGCCGGCGGCCTCGGGCTCGGCCCGCACGCCTGGACCCGGATCAGCGGCGACCGCTGGCGGCGGATCGCGACCGGCGCCGGCCGCCCCCGGCCGGGCGGCTACCGGCTCGCCGAGAGCGAGCTCGCCGGTCTGGTCGGACTCGCGCACGCGCTCGCCGGGCCCTCCACCCCCTTCGGCCGCGGCGCCGCCGAGCGCCCCGGCTTCGCGGCCTCCCTCACCAGGGCGATCTCGCGCTTCGAGGCCGGGCTCGAGCGCAACGTCGTCATCGAGGCACTCAACGACCACCTGCTCTCGCTCCGCTTCGTGCTCGAGGGCGGTGGTCCCGCCGACCTCGGGTTGGCGATGCGCGTCGCGGCGCTCTGCGCCGAGCCGGCGAGGCGCGCCGAGGTCAAGGCCGTCGTCGATCGCGCGATCGGGCTCGAGCGCGAGCTCTGGTCGGGCGAGCCCGCCCCCTCGGCCGGGTCGATGAGCTCGGCGGAGACGGCCGCGGCGCTCGAGGACCTTGCCCGCGCGATCCTTCGCGATGCCGCCTGTGGCCACCTCGGCTCCAACCTGCGGGTGACCGCCGACGAGATCCTGCTGGCGGACGGCCTCGCGGCCGGCGAGGGAGCCTCCGATCAGCGCGGCGAGACCGAGGAGTGGAGCGTTCGCGGCGAGGTCGGCGATCTCGACGAGGCCTCCGAGCCCGTCCCGGTCGCGGTCGACGCCGGCGAGCCCGAGCTGATCGAGGAGCTCGAGCGGCTGGACGTGGCGATGCAGGGTTCGCCGCTCGACCAGCGAATCAGCCCTGAGTCACCGATCCCAGGTGGGCCGGTCGATGACCACGACCAGATCAGACTTGCGGAGGAATCAATGAGAACCGAGCTTGCCGCACTGGAGACCGAGGTCCTGCCGCTGCACGAGGCCCCCTCTCCGCCCGCCGAGGATCAGCGCGCCTTCGGCCTCGGGATCGCCGCCGGCGATCCGGCGCCCGCCGAGGAGCCGGCCCGCGAGCCGCGCCCGGGCGCGCGATCCGGCCGGCCCCAGGCCAACCCGGTGCTCCGCCTGATCGAGCAGACCCGGGCCGAGCGCGAGGCGCGAAACGACCGCGTCGCCGAGCTCTTCCCGCGCCCCGAAACGACCGAGTGGAACGTGCGCGAGATCGCCTACGACCGCCGTCGCCGAGCCGCCGTCCACTCGGGCGCCGAGGCCTCCTAGGCCCCACACAGACTTCCTCCGATCAATCAGGAAGAGCAGGCCAGGCCGCCGAGCGGAGCTCGGTGGCTTCGGCCTGGGCGCGGCGGGGATCGCCGGCGCTCGCCGGCCGAGGCGGGCCGCGCGCTCAGACCGAGGCGGCGATCTCGGCCCGCTCCTCGCTCCCGGAGGCGAACAGGTAGCGATTCACCTCCATCAGGCCGGCGAGGTCGTGGACGTCCTCGTCGAGGTAGGGGACCTGGATCACCGCCCTGGTCCGCATCTCTCGGCTGAGGCGCTCGACGTTGCGGCGATCGCGCGCCGAGAGCGCCCTGAAGTCGGCGAAGTTGTCGGCGACCCGCCGGGCGAGGTCGGCGTCGCCGAGCTCCGCCTCGAGGATCGCCGCCAGCTCGCCGCCCGGCTCGGCGAGGCCCTCCTCGTAGTGGACCTTGTTGACGATCACGCCCCCGAACGGCATCCGCGCCTCGACCAGCTTGCGGTGGAAGTAGACCGCCTCGCTGATCGGCTCGCCCTGCGGCCCGCAGACGACCAGGAACGAGCTCTCCGGCGCCGACAGCAGCTCGTTCACCCGCCGGGCGCGCTCGCGGAAGCCCTCGACCATGCCGCTGAAGGCCTGGAAGAACTCGGCGAGGTCCTCGAGCAGGTCGACGCCCGTGATCCGCCTCAGCACCCGAACATCATCGAGGTGCCGCGGCCGAAGACCTTCATCCCGAAGCCGGTGGGCTTCATGAACACCTGCAGCGACCGGCCCTCGATGAACTGCAGCAGCCGCTTCGGCGCATCGAGGAAGTCGAGCGCGTTGCGGCTCGGCGGCGTGTCGAGGACGAGCAGGTCGTAGCGGTCCTCGGCGTGGATCTCGAACAGCTTCTCCATCGCCATGTACTCCTGCGAGCCGGCGAGCGCGGACGAGAGCTGCTGGTAGATGCGGTTGGTGAGGATGCGCTCGCGCGTCTCCTCGTCGGGGGCGTGCTTTCGCACCACCTCGTCGAAGGTCTGCTTCGAGTCGAGCATCATCGCCCAGAGCTCGCCGCCGTTGGTCTCGACCCCCAGCTCCTCGAACAGCGCCGGATCGACGCGGCGCTCCTCGTTGCCGAGCTCGGGAAGCCCGAGCGAGTCGGCGAGCCGCTTCGCGGGATCGATCGTCAGCACCGCGACCTTGAGGCCCCGGCTCGCCATCCCGGCGGCGATCGCCGCCGAGGTGGTCGTCTTGCCGACCCCGCCGGAGCCGGCGCAGATGCAGATCCGCTTGCCCTCGAGCAGCTCGGCGACCGAGGCCATCAGGCGACCTCGGCGACCGCGTCGGCGAGCGCCCCGATCTCTCGATCCCGAGCTCCGGGTCGAAGAGGAAGGGGAGCGTGTGCACCGGCGCGCTCGTCAGCTCCTCGAGCCGGGCGAGCTGCTCGCGCTCGGCGCCGGCGCGCCGGCTCTCGCGCACCGCGGCGCGCGCGGCGGCTCGGACGGCGTCCTCGGCGCCACTCGTCGCGAGCTCGGAGAGCCGCTCGACCTCGGCCGCGTCGAAGCGCTCCGGGTAGAGGCCGTTGAGGAAGATCCGGTCGACCGGGACCCCGACGTCCTCGACGAGGTCGCGCTCGAGCTTGACGGTCTCGTTCACCGGCATCTCCTCGGGGAGGGCGACGATCACCGCCCCGGTGCGCTTTCGATTGGTGATGAACGCGTTCAGGGTCTTCGCCTGCTGGTGCATCGGCCCCACGCGGGCGATCGCGGCGAAGGTCCGCGGCGTCTGCAGGAAGCCGACCCCGTGGCCGGTCGCCGGGCGCGTCGACGATCACGAGGTCGTAGCGGCGCCCGCGCTTGACCTTGCGATCGTCGAGCGCCAGCTCCCAGATCTTGCCGATCGTGACCAGCTCCTTGAGGCCGGGGGTGGCGGCGGCCAGATAGGTGAACATGCGCGAGCGGAAGAGCAGGTCGCGCATCGCCTTCACCTTCAGCTGCAGCAGGACGTACTCGCGCATCGACTCGTCGGGGTCGATCGAGATCGCCCAGAGGTTCTCGGCCATCTCGACCTCGTGGAAGCCGACCTCGCGCGGTGGAAGATCTGCGACGAGTGCTCCTGCGAGGACGACCTCGCAGACGATCGTCCGCTTGCCGGCCGCGGCCGAAGCGAGCGCCAGCGCCAGCGAGACGGTCGACTTGCCGACGCCGCCCTTGCCGGTGACGATCACCAGGCGCTTCTCGAGGAGCCCACCCACAGCGCAAGCGTATTGGCAGGCGGTTGCGGTGCACGGGAAGGAAAGCTGCTACCGCGTGCGAATAGTCGCGAGCGTATGGGACTTTTCAGCCGCGGAGCCCGCTCCGACACGACCCGACATCGAGGACTTCGCTCCTCGCCCGCCACCGAAGCCGGCGACGGCGCCCTTCCGGAGCCGCCCGAGCCGGTGTTCGACGAGCCGCTCGATCTCGGCTCCGACCCGGTGCCGGCCGCCGCCCAGAGCGCGCCGGCGGCCCCCGCGGCGCCCGACTCCGAAACTGAGCGCCCGCCGGTGGCTTCGGCCCCGCAGGCCTCGCCGACCCCCGAGCCGGACCGCGAGCAGGTCGAGCCCGTCGATGTGCCCGCCGAACCGGTCGCCGAACCGGCCGCCGAGCCCGTCACCGTGGAGCGCGTCGCGGAGCCCATCGCCGAGATGGCGCCCGAGCCGAGCCCCGCGCCGCTTGACCCCGAGTTGATCGCCGACGAGAACGAGGAGATCCGGATCACCGCCGAGGAGGCGCTCTCGCCGGTCCGCCGGCCGGCGCTCGCTGGGCGGGGCCGTCGACGAGAACGGGAAGCCGACGCGGCGCGCCAAGGTGATCTCCTTCGCCAACCAGAAGGGCGGCGTCGCGAAGACGACGACGACGCTCAACCTCGCGGTCGCCTTCGCCGAGTCCGGCCACGACGTGCTCTGCATCGACCTCGACCCGCAGGGCAACCTGACGATGAGCCAGGGCATCGACCCCGACAAGGTCGAGAAGTCGATGTACGACGTGCTCGTCGCACCACATCCCGATCAGCGAGGTGATCCAGAAGCGCGAGATCGACATCGCCGTCGCCTCGATCGACCTCGCCGGCGCCGAGATCGCGATGTCGCACCCAGATCGGCCGCGAGCGCTCGCTCGAGAAGGCGCTCAACGCGAGTCGGCGACGACTACGACTTCATCTGCATCGACACGCCGCCGAGCCTCGGGCTGCTGACGATCAACGCGCTGACCGCGTCGGACAAGGTGATCGTCCCGGTCCAGTGCGAGTACCTGTCGATGCGCGGCCTGCTGCAGCTCCAGAACACCCTCGAGATGATCCGCGAGAACCTCAATCCGCGGGTCGAGATCGAGGGCATCCTGCCGACGATGCTCGACTCGAGGACCGTGCACGCCAAGGAGGCGGTCGAGATCCTCGAGGAGAACTTCGGCGAGCTCGTCTTCAAGTCGCGGATCCGCAAGGCGATCAAGTTCGCCGAGGCCCCGGTCCGCGGAGCGTCCGTGCTGAAGTACGATCCCGAAGAGCAACGCCGCCGACTACTACCGGGCGCTTGCCCAGGAGGTCCTGACTCATGGCGCGTACGTAAGCGGGCCAGCATGCGCGAAGGGCCCGCTCGCCGACCTCTTCCGCTCGACCGTCGAGCCCGAGGATCCGCCCGAGGCGCCGGCGCGCGCCGGGCCGACGAGGCCGAGACCGGCGTGCCACGACGAACGCCGCCGAGACCCGACGCCCGGCGCCCGCAGCCGCCCGCGACGGAGCACGAGCCCGCAAGCGCTCGACGCCGACGAGCCCGACGACCGCGGCTCCTACCGCGTGCGGGCCGACGTCGAGCGCGCGCCGCCGGCCGCGAAGGAGCGGCTTCGAGCCGGATCTTCGCCGACGACTCGCCGACGCGACGGCCCCGCCTACGGCCGCGACGAGCCGGTCTACGGCTCCGCGTCCGACGGCGATCCGACGCCGCACGCGCCGGTGATCCGCGTCGTCGGCGTCGGCGGCGCCGGCGTCAACGCGATCAACCGGATGGTCGAGGCCGAGATCCCCGGGGTCGAGTTCATGGCGGTCAACACCGACCTTCAGTCGCTTCAGCAGTCGGCCGCCGACGTCACCGTCCACATCGGCAGCGGCGATGACCCGCGGCCTCGGCGCCGGCTCCGAACCCCGAGCTCGGCTACCGCGCCGCCTTCGAGGAGCAGGACAAGATCAAGCGCCTGCTCAAGGGCTCCGACATGGTCTTCGTCACCGCCGGCGCGGGCGGCGGCACCGGCACCGGCGCGGCGCCGGTGATCGCCCGGCTCGCCCGCGACGTCGGCGCGCTCACGGTCGGCATCGTCACCAAGCCGTTCGCGCTTCGAGGGCACGCGCCGCGCCAAGCAGGCCGACGAGGGCATCGAGGCGCTCGGCGGCCGAGGTCGACACGCTGATCGTCGTCCCGAACGAGCGCCTGCTCGAGCGTGCTCGCGAAGACGACGTCGATGGTCGAGGCCTTCCAGGTCGCCGACGACGTCCTGCGCCAGGGCGTCCAGGGCATCTCCGAGCTGATCACGCTTCCGGGCCTGATCAACCTCGACTTCGCCGACGTGCGGACGACCATGCGCGACGCCGGCCAGGCGCTGCTCGGGATCGGCATGGGCACCGGCGACAACCGCGCCATCTCGGCCGCGGAGAGCGCGATCTCCTCGCCGCTGCTCGAGACCTCGGTCGACGGGGCGCGCTCGATCCTGCTCTCGATCACCGGCGGCGCCGACCTCTCCCTGCTCGAGGTCTCCGAGGCGGCCAAGGTCGTCCAGGAGGCCGCCCACCCGGACGCCAACATCATCTTCGGCGCCAACATCGACGAGTCGCTCGGCGACCAGATCTGGGTCACCGTGATCGCGACCCGCTTCGACGGCCGCGGCCGTCGAGCCGACGGCTCGACCGGCGAGCGCCGGGCGATCGCGGACCGCCGCGACCGCGGCCCGCCGGCCCGCGCGACCGCCGCGCCCGGGACCGCCAAGAGCTTCGAGTCGCGCCCGCGCGATCTCGACTTCGACGTCCCCGAGTTCGTGCCCGGCAACTAGCCCCTCGGCTGCCACCGGCGAGTCCGTACGCTTCGCGCGATGAGCTCGCGAGGCGTCGTCGCGGCGGTCATCCGCTCACCGCCGAGGCGGGCGCCTGGGCGCTGCGCGAGGGCGGCAACGCCGTCGACGCGGCGGTCGCCGCGGTGCTGGCCTCGTTGCGTCACCGAGAGCCCGCTGACCGGGCTCGGCGCCGGCGGCTACATGCTCGTCCACACGGACGCCGAGGAGCCGTCCTGCTCGACTTCTTCGTCGCCGCCCCCGGTCTCGAGCGGCATCGAGCGGAGCTCCGAGCTGGTCCCGGTCCCGGTCCACTTCACCGCCGACATCGTCGCAGGTGTTCAACGTCGGCGCCGCCTCCTGCGGGGTGCCCGGCACCCCGGCCGGGCTCGTGCGAGGCGCTCGCAGCGGTTCGGATCGATGCCGCTCGGCCGAGCTCGTCGGCCCCGGCGGCGCAGGCTGGCCCGCGAGGGCGTCGTCGTCAACGCCGAGCAGGCCTACTTCCTCGAGATCCTGGCGCCGATCCTCACCCACTACCGAGGAGGCGCGCGCGATCTACGCGCCGGAGGGCCGGCTGCTGCGAGCCGGCGACACGGTTCCGCTTCCCGGCGCTCGGCGACGCGCTCGAGCGCCTCGGCGCCGACGGCGCCGAGCCCTTCTACCGCGGCGAGATCGCGTCGGCCGATCTCCGCCTGGGTGCTCGAGCGGCGGCGGCACGCTCGGCGCCGCCGACCTGGCGGCCTACGAGCCGATCGAGCGGGCGCCGGTCGAGGCCAGCTTCCGCGGGCGCGAGATGCTCACCAACCCGCCGCCGTCCTCGGGCGGGATCCTGATCGCCTACGCGCTCGAGCTGCTCGAGCGCCGAGGCCGGCGCCAGTCGACGCCGAGGCGGATCGCGGGCGCGTGATGGAGGCCGCCCAGGCACGAGCGCGAACGCGAGGAGTTCACCGACGGCGCTCGGCCGAGGAGGCGGTTCGGACCGCGCGCTTCCTCGCGCCGGACCGGCTCGGCTCGACCACCCACATCACCGCGATCGACGCCGACGGCGCTCTGCGCGAGCGTCACCTGCTCGAACGGGACCGGCTCCGGGCTCGTCGTCCCGCGACACCGGGCATCCACCTCAACAACATGCTCGGCGAGCAGGACCTGAACCCGCTCGGCTTCCACGCGCTACGCGGCCGGGCCGCCGGATGCCCTCGATGATGTCGCCGACCGTGGTCCTGCGCGGCGGCGAGCTCGAGCGCCGGGCTCGGCAGCGGCGGCTCGAACCGGATCCGCTCGGCGATCCTCGCAGACGATCGTCCGCTATCGTCGGCGACGGCTCGAGCGTCGCCGAGGCCGTCGACGGCCCCGCGGATCCACTTCGAGGAGGGCGAGGTCCAGGCCGAGCCGGGGATCGACGGCGAGGCGCTCGAGCGGCTCGCCGCCGCGCGGCTACGAGGTCGTCCGCTGGGCCGAGCGCAACCTCTTCTTCGGCGGCGTCCACGCGGTCGCCCGCGACCCGGCAGCGGCGAGCTCGCGGGGGCGGGCGACCCGCGGCGCGGCGGCGCGGTCGCGGTCGCCTAGGCCCGGGAGTGATCGGCGCCGATCGCCGGACCGGCCCTCACCTTGCCGTTCGATCTTCGCTCGCTCGGCGATCTCGCGCGAGCGGGTGACCGCGGCGACCAGCGTCCCGAGCGCGGCCGCGAGGATGCGCCATCCGCTCGCGCTCGGCGCGCAGCTCGAGCAGCGCCTGCTTGGTCTCGGCCGGCAGCTCGACCCGGGCCGCGATGCGCGTAGGAGTCGAGCGCCTCGAGCTCGGCGGTCTCGGGCGGCTCGCCGCCGACCGGCTCGACCAGCTCGGCGAAGGCCTCGCGCGCGCTTCGCGGCGGCCTGCCTGCCGGCATCGGCTCGGGGCGCTCGGCAGCCGCCAGGGTCTCGACCTCGCCCGCCGGGTACTCCGGGGCCTCGAAGCGGTCGAGCACGCGGAACGGCCGCTCGCCGGTGACGACGATGTTGAGGCGGCCGTCGTCGAAGCGCTCGAGTGACCTCGGTGACGCCGGCCTCGCAGCCGATCCGCCGGGCGCCGCCTCGCTCGTCGCGGAAGACGATCCCGAACGGCTCGCCCTCGTCGAGGCAGTGGTCGATCATCCGCTTGTAGCGCTCCTCGAAGATGTGCAGCGGCACCAGCTCCCCCGGCAGCAGCACGAGCGGCAGCTCGAAGATCGGGAGCTCGGCGGCGTCGCTCGTCCACCTCGGTCGATTCTAGGTGGACGCGGCGTCGGCGGCCGCGGTGCGTGAGCAATGGCGCCGATGGCCGACACGATCGACTTCGAGGCGGAGGGCCTGCTCGACGGGCCTCGAGGGCAGAGCGCGCGAGGCGCGCCTGCGCCTGCTCGGCGAGCTCGCCGACGACGGCGTCGCGCTCGAGGAGCTGCGCGCCGCCGTCGCCGAGGGACGGCTGGCGCTGCTGCCGGTCGAGCGCGACTGCTCGGCGGCGAGGCGACGCGCTACACGGCCGCCGAGGTCGCCGAGCGCGCCGGCGTCGACCGCGGAGTTCCTCGAGCGCAGTGGCGCGCGCTCGGGATGGCGCGTCGCGAGGCGACGAGGAGGATCTACGGCGAGCGCGACCTCGAGGCCGCGAAGCGCGTCGCGGGCGCTCGCTCGACGCCGGCGTCCCCGACGAGGGCGATCGCTCGAGATCGCCCGCCTGCTCGGGATGACGATGTCGCAGCTCGCGGCCGCGCAGCCGGCAGCTCATCGGCGAGGCCTTCGCCGACGCGAGGGCGACACCGAGTACGAGATCGCGAGCAGCTTCGCCGCCGCCGCCGATGCCTTCCTGCCGGTGAGCGGCGCGATCGCTCGCCTACGTGCTCCGCCTGCACCTTCGCGAGCAGATCCGCCACGACGCCTTCGGCGCGCCGGCTGGCCTCGAGCGGCGCCGGCTCCGAGGAGGTCACCGTCTGCTTCGCCGACATGGTCGGCTTCACCCAGCTCGGCGAGAGCCTCGCAGCCCGAGGAGCTCGGAGCGGTCACCGGCCGGCTCGACGAGCTCGCCTCCGGCGTGGTCGAGCCGCCGGTGCGCCTGGTGAAGCTGATCGGCGACGCGGCGATGCTCGTCGGTCCCGACGCCGAGGCGGTCCTCGACGCCGCGCTCGAGCTGGTCGAGGCTGCCGCCCGGCGAGGGCGAGGAGCTTCCCGCTGCTGCGCGCCGGCGTCGCCAGCGGAGAGGCGCTCTCGCGCGGCGGCGACTGGTACGGGCGCGCCGGTCAACCTCGCGAGCCGGATCACCGGCGGTGGCGCGCCCGGGCAGCGTGCTCGCCGCCGAGGAGATCCACGACGCCCTCACCGAGCGCTACCGGTGGTCCTTCGCGGGCGCCAAGCACCTGAAGGGGATCGAGGACGCAGGTCAGGCTGTTTCGCTGCCGCCGCCTCGGCGCCGGGGGAGAGGCACGAGCCCGAGCCCGACTCCGAGCCCGGGCTCGCGGCCTCGCTGCTCGAGGAGGTCGGTGAGGCGCTCGGGGTCCGCGAGCCCAGCGAGGCAGGGCCGAGGCGGCCGCCAAAGCGCCGCCGAGCCGACCGCCGCTGAGGCCCTGCCGGACGCCGCCGTCGCTGATCGCCGCCGGGCCGAACGGCCTCCGGCGGGGCTTGCCTCGAGCCCGGGTTGCGGGCGCTGAGCACCAGGTTGTAGAAGAGCTCGGGCGGGCAGGCGCGGCTCGAGCAGCCGCGTGTCGACCTTCTGCAGGGCGATGTAGCTGCGGAAGGCGAAGTTGCGCCAGGCCCATGGGATCTCGGCCGGCTCGGCGGTCGACTCGAGCGAGCGCAGCAGCCAGCCGTAGACGTTGGCGAGCAGCTCCTCGCCGCGGACCCTGACCGCGCTCGAAGCCGGCGCCGGCGATCGCCGATCGCAGCTCGCCGGGCGCGAAGGCGTGGACGTCGACCTCGGCCTCGAGCTCGTGGCCGTCGCTCGGCCGTCGCCGTCGGCCGTGTCGCCGCCGAGGCGCCGAAGCGCGCGCCGCCAGAGCGGCGCCGGCGGCCGCGCCGGCGCGCTTCGGCAGCGCCGCGAGCCGGTCGCCGTAGCGCGAGGGCTCGCCGCAGAAGACGATCATGCCGCCCGGGCCGCAGGACGCGGAGGAACTCGGCGAAGGCGCGGTCGAGGTCGGGGATGTGGTGGAGGACCGCGTGGCCGAGGACGAGGTCGAAGCTCTCGTCCGCGAACGGCAGCGTCTCGGCCTCGGTGCCGACGGTCTCGACCTCGACGCCGAGCGGTCCGCGGCGCTCGCGGCAGCGCGGCGAGCATCCCGGGCGAGATGTCGGTCGCGGTCGGGTCGCTCGATCAGGCCGGCTGGCGCGAGGTTGAGCGAGAAGTAGCCGGTGCCGGCGCCGATCTCGAGCGCGTCGCCGAACGGCGCGGGCTCGCGCCGCCGAGGGCCTTGCGCAGCTTGCGCGCGCACCTGGTCCTGGCCGATCGTCGCCGAAGTCGATTCCCCACTTCGCGTCGTAGGAGTCGGCGGCGACATCGTGGTAGCGGGTGTTGACGTCCTTGATCTGCTCCGCGGTGGCGGTCGGGGAGGCGGGCATGCGCGGAGACAGATAGCGTACAAGCGCGCTGCCTGATGAGCGACGCACAACCGTACGTGCAGCGCGACCAGCCCGAGGGCGTGCCGCCGCTGGAGCTGACCGGCGAGCGGACGCTGCCCGACGTTCCCGAGGAGAACTACTGGTACCGGCGCCACCTCGCCGTCTACGAGTGGATCGCCGAGCGGGTCGCGGGCATGAGGGTCGTCGACCTCGCCTGCGGCGAGGGCTACGGCTCGGCGGTGCTCGCCGCGAGCCGCCGCCGAGGTGGTCGGCGTCGACGCCAACCCCGAGGCCCACGAGCACGCCCGGCTCCGCTACAGCGCGCGCCAACCTGCGCTTCGAGCGCGACCTGGTCGAGAACTTCAGCGAGCCCCGCGACGCGATCGTCTTCCTGCAGACGATCGAGCACATCGAGGAGCCCGGCGAGCTGCTCGCCGGATTCGCCGAGCTCGCGCCGGTCGCCTACATCTCGACCCCGAACCGGCTGACGCTCGCGCCCGAGGGCGCCGAGAAGTCCGACAACCCGTGGCACCTGCGCGAGTACACGGCCGCGCGAGTACCGCGAGCTGCTGCTCGACCCGCACTTCGCCGACGGTCGAGATCCTCGGCCTCTTCCACGCCGCGCAAGCTCCGCGTCGCACGAGCTCGCGCTCGCGCTCGGCTGGGACCGGGTCCACAAGGCGCTGCGGCCTGACGAAGCCCTTCTACGACCGCTTCACCCCGGCGATCGCCGCCGCCGACTTCGAGCTGGCCCGAGCGATCGGCGAGACCTCGACCGCGCGCTCGACTTCATCGCCGTCTGCCGCGTCGTGAGCCCGGGGCGAGCCGGCGCGGTCGGCGATCTCGCGATCGTCCTCCACTCGCACATGCCCTACGTCGAGGGCTTCGGCACCTATCCGTTCGGCGAGGAGTGGCTGTTCGACGCGGTCGATCCGCTCCTACCTGCCGGTGCTCGAGGTCGCCGAGCGACGTGACCGTGACCGTCACCCCGGTGCTCGCCGACCAGCTCGAGGCGCCCGGGCGTCGCCGAGCGCCTGCGCGAGTTCGTCGCCGAGTTCCGGGTCGGCGGCGCGAGGCCGACGCGGCCGAGCTCGAGGCGCGGCGTCGCGGCCGCCTGCGCCGCCGAGGCCGAGCGCTACCGGCGGCGCTCGGCGCGCTCGAGCGCTCGGACGGCGACCTGCTCGGCGCTTTCGCCGGCGCCCGCCGCGGCGGGCCGGGTCGAGCTCGTCGCCTCGACCGCCACCCACGCGGTCCTGCCGCTGCTGGCCACGCGCGGCGGCTCGCCGGCTGCAGATCGACGCCGGGCTGCGCTCGCACCGCCGCCGCTTCGGCGACGCGGCGGGGCTTCTGGCTGCCCGAGTGCGCCTACGAGCCCGGGCTCGAGCGCGCTCCTCGCCGAGGCCGGGGTCGAGTGCTTCTGCGTCGATCAGAGCGCCGCACGAGCCGGCCGCTCGACGCGCTCGCGCCGGTGCGCGACCGATGCGGGCCTCGTCGCGCTGCACGATCGACTGGGAGGCGATCTCGTGGCTCTGGTCGCTCGACGGCTATCCCTCCGATCCCGCCTACGCCGACTTCCACCGCGAGTCGCTGCGCGGCGCCCGGCCGTGGACGATCGGCGGCGCGCCCTACGACCCGGCGATCGCCGGCCGGTCGCCCGCGCGCCAGGCCCGCGAGTTCCTCGCCGCGGTCGCCGAGCGGCTCGAGCGCTTCGCGGCGGAGCGGGGCCGGCGCGGGCTGCTCACCTTCGCGATCGACACCGAGCTGCTCGGCCACTGGTGGTGGGAGGGACCGCTGTGGCTCGACGAGGTGCTCGCGCAGCGCGCGCCGAGCACGGGGTCGAGCTGGTCACCGCCTCGACGGCGCGCGAGCGCCACCCGGGCGAGCCGCGGCCGCTGCGCCGCTCGAGCTGGGGCGAGGACAAGGACCTGCGCACCTGGGACTCGCCCGCCGTCGCCGACCTCGCCTGGGGCGCCCGCCGGCTCGAGCTGCGCGCTGCTGCGCGGCGATCGCCGCCGGCCTCGGCGGCGACGCCGCCGAGCGGGCGGCGCGCGAGCTGCTCGCGGTGCAGGCGAGCGACTGGGCCTTCCTCGATCGCCGCAAGCAGGCCGGCGACTACCCGTGGCAGCGCTCGACCGATCACGCCTCGGCCCTGCTCGAGGCGATCCACGGCCCGCTCCGCCGGACGGGCGGCTGCGAGGCCTCGCCCGGATCTCGATCTCTCCCGCTCACGCCTGAGGCGCGCCTCGCAGGCGGGCCGGCGCACGGCTCGGCTCGGCAGCCTAGGCCATCACTTCGCCGTCCCGACGGGGCGGTGGCCGTAACCGTGGCGCGCCGGCCCTACTCGTCCACCCGCTTGAACACGCCAGACCCGACCGAGCAACGGAGCCGATGACCCGCGTCCTGATCCTTTCCTGGGAGTACCCGCCGCTGATCGAGGGCGGCCTCGCGCGCCACGTGCGCAAGCTCTCCGAGGCCCTGGTCGAGCCCGGCGTCGAGGTCCACGTGCTGACCCGCGGCGGCGAGGAGTCGCCCGCCGAGGAGGTCGTCGGCGGGGTCCACATCCACCGGGTGCGTCGAGCCGAAGCGGCCCGCCGACCTCGGCGAGTTCGTCGCCTGGGTCGAGCGGATGAACTCCGACATGCTCGCCGCCGGGGTCGAGCTCGGCGACCGCTACGACTTCGACCTCGTCCACGGCCACGACTGGCTGGTCGCCACCGCCTGCGACCACCTCGCCCGGCGCTTCGGCGCGCCGCTGGTGACCACGATCCACGCGACCGAGTACGGCCGCCACCAGGGCTGGGTCGACAAGCACCCGCAGTCCCACATCCACGGCGTCGAGCGCTGGATCACCAACCGCTCCGACCGGGTGATCGCCTGCTCCTACTACATGCGCGAGCAGATCGCCGACATCTTCGGCGTCGACCGAGGAGCGGCATCGCGGTGATCCCGAACGGGATCGACCCCGACGACCTGCCAGCCCCCGACGAGCCCGAGCTGGCGCCGCCTGCGCTCCGAGTTCGCCGCACCCCGACGAGAAGCTCGTCCTGCTGATCGGCCGGCTCGTCTACGAGAAGGGCTTCCAGCTCGCGCTCGAGGCGATGCCGGGGCTGATCGAGGCGGTGCCGGGCACCCGCTTCCTGGTCGCCGGCTCCGGCACCCACGAGGACGAGCTCCACAAGCAGGCCGACGAGCTCGGGCTGATGGAGCACGGCACCTTCCTCGGCTGGATCGGCGACGACGTCCTGCACTCGCTCTACCGGATCGCCGACTGACTGCGTGGTGCCCTCGATCTACGAGCCGTTCGGCCTCGTCGCGCTCGAGGCGATGGCCTCGGGCTGCCCCTGCATCGTCGCCGACACCGGCGGCCTGCGCGAGGTCGTGCCCCACGACGAGGTCGGGCTTGCGCTTCCGCGCCCGCGACCCGGAGTCGCTCGGCGAGATGGTCGAGCGGGTGCTCACCGACGACGAGCTGCGCGACCGGCTGGTCGCCGAGGGCTCCGAGCACGTCCTGCGCTTCGACTGGGCCGACGTCGCCGAGCAGACGGCCGCCGCTCTACGCCGAGCTCGAGCGCGAGCCGGCGCCCGCCTGAGCTACGGCTTCAGGGTCGAGTCCGCGCCCGGGTCGGGCTCGACCGGCTCGGGCCAGCGCAGCTCGCCGGCGCCTCGCGCATCCGCACGATCCGCGCCGGCGCGCCGCCGACGACCGCGTTCGCGGGGACGTCGCGGGTGACGCACCGAGTTGGTGCCGATGATCGCGTTGTCGCCGACGCTGACCCCGCGCAGGACGCAGGCGCCGTAGCCGATCCAGACGTTCGAGCCGACGACGACGTCGCGCTTGTAGATCCCCTGCTCGCGGATCGGCCGCTCGACCTCGACCACGCCGTGGTCGAAGTCGATGAACATCGCCCGGTCGGCGATCACGCACTGCTCGCCGATCCGCACCCGCTGGTAGGCGGAGATCGTGCACTCCTGGCCGATCACGGTCTTCGCGCCGATCTCGACCTCGCCCTCGTGGCAGCGGATCTTGGTCCCGTCGCCGATCCAGACGAAGCGGCCGAAGCGGAGCCTGCCGCGCCGGCCGATCTGGAGCTCGAGGCCGCTTGCCGAAGAAGACGAAGCCGTCGGTCTCCCAGCGGTGGCCGGCGCGGGTCAGGTAGCGGCGCCACAGGTAGCGCCACAGCAGCCGCGCGTAGCGGTGGTTGAGCATCCCGTTGCGGGCGAGGAAGCGCGAGCATCGAGCGCAGCACGCGACGCGACTCTAGGTCGCCGGCACGTCTAGACTGCGCCGCCGATGGCCGAGGCCGCAAGCACCAGACTCGCTCGCCGAGCGCCTCCTCGCCGGCGACAAGCGGGCGCTGGCGCGGGCGATCACGCTGGTCGAGAACCGCGACCCGGAGGGCGACCGGCTGGTCGCCGAGCTCTTCCCGCACACCGGCAAGGCGCGGATCGTCGGCTTCACCGGCCCGCCCGGGGTCGGCAAGAGCACCCTGATCGGCGCGCTCTGCCGCGCGAGCTGCGCGAGGCCGAGCGCGAGGTCGGCGTGCTCTCGATCGACCCCTCGAGCCCGTTCACCCAGCGGCGCCGCTGCTCGGCGACCGCATCCGGCTCTCCGAGCACTTCCTCGACCCGGGGTCTTCATCCGCTCGATGGCCACCCGCGGCGCGCTCGGCGGCCTCGCCGAGGCCGCGCTGCAGGCGGCGCTGCTGATGGACGCCTCCGGCAAGGACGACGTCCTGCTCGAGACCGTCGGCGTCGGCCAGGGCGAGATCGACATCGTCGACCACGCCGACACGGTCGTGCTCGCGCTGATGCCGGGCTCGGGCGACTCGATCCAGGCGCTCAAGGCCGGGGTGATGGAGATCCCCGACGTGATCGTCGTCAACAAGGCCGATCACCCGCTGGCCGACACGATGATCCGCGAGGTCAAGGCGGTGCTCGCGCTCGGCCCGAGCCCGGTCGTGGAAGGTGCCGATCGTCCGGACCGAGGCGGCGAAGGGCGAGGGGATCGCCGAGCTGGTCGAGACGATCGACGAGCACCGCGCGCTCATCGACGAGGAGGGCACGCTCGACGAAGCGGCGGGCGCGCAACCTGCGCACCGAGGTGCTCGGGATCGCGACCGCGCGGATGCGCCGCGAGCTCGAGGCAGCGGACCGACGAGCGACCCCGAGTGGGCGGCGCTGCTCGAGCGGGTGGTCAGGCGCGAGCTCGATCCGGCGAGCGCCGCGCGGGAGTTGCTAGAAAGAGCGGTCGATGAGTGAGGATCGGAGATCGCCGCCGTCCCGCCGCCGAGCGCGCCCGAGGTGCGCGGTTGGAGCGGCCATCGGCTCGACGAGATCGGCGGCGCCAACGTCGGCAAGATCGACGGCCTCTTCCTCGACGCGGAGAGCGGCGAGCCCGAGTGGCTGCTCGCCCGGATGGGCCGCTTCGGGCACCACACCGTGGTTCCGGCTCGCGACGCGGTCGAGGGGGTCAAGCGGGTCTGGGTGCCCTACACCCGCGACCAGATCCGGCAAGCCCCGAAGGTCGACCCCTCGGCCGGCCTGACCGCCGGCGCCGAGCGCCGGCTGCTCGAGCACTTCGGGATCCTCGCCGACGCCGGACGGGGCGCGGCGATCGCCGATCGCGACGAATCCGAGCAGACCGCCGAGCCCGGCTGAGAATCTCTCGGCGTTTTGCGGCTTTTGCCGCGCCGATCGTGACGTTTGCCGCATCGGCGTCCGACGGTCGCGCTTAGACTCGCGCCGTCGAGCAACTCTGTCCCAACCGGAGGTTCCCGGATGAGCGAGGAAGACGCACGCTGGCAGGAGTTGGAAGCGGTTCGCGACGAGGCGGATCGTTCGTCGGTGGTGGTCCCGATCTGTGTCAGCAGGATCGACGGCAAGGCGCACGACCTTTCGCCGAAGGCCCGGCGCTTCGCCGAGGCGCTCTCCTTCAACGACGGCTGGCAGAGGATCTCCGACGCCCGCAACCGCCGCGCCGCCTGAGCGCCGCCGCCCGGGAAGGCCGGGGCCGTCCCTCGGCGCCCGCCTGGAGCCGGGGCCCCTGGAGCCGGGGCCCCGACGCCGCCGTGGCTAGCAGCCGAGCGCGCGGGCGATCACCATCTGCTGGACCTCGTCGGTCCCCTCGCCGATGGTGAGGATCTTGGCGTCGCGGTAGAAGCGGCAGACCGGGTACTCCTCGATGTAGCCGTAGCCGCCGTGGATCTGCACCGCCTCCTCGGCTGGCCCGTACCGCGAGCCGGCCGGTGATCAGCTTCGCCTGCGCCGCGCGTCAGGCTGAAGTTCTCGCCGGCGTCCTTCTCGAGCGCCGCGCGGTAGGTGAGCAGCCGGGCGGCCTCGATCTGCGACGGAGAGGTCGGCGATCTTCGCCTGGATCGCCTGGAACTTCGAGATCGGCTGGCCGAACGCGTGGCGCTCCTTCGCGTAGGCGATCGCCTCGTCGAGCGCGCCCTGGGCCAGCCCGACGCCCATCGCCGCGACGCCGATCCGGCCGATGTCGAGGATGTGGAGGAACTGCTTGAAGCCGCCACCGCGAGGCCCGAGCAGGTTCTGCTCGGGGACCACGCACTCGGTGAAGGTCAGCGGGCGCGTGTCGGAGGCGTTCCAGCCCATCTTCCGGTAGGGCTCGCCCTGCTCGTAGCCGGGCGTGCCGTTCTCGACGATCAGGTTCGAGATCTCGTTCTCGCCGGTGCGGGCGGTGATCGCGACGTGGCCGGAGATCTCGGTGCCGGCGTTGGTGATGAACTGCTTCGCGCCGTCGATCATCCAGTCGCCGTCGGCGAGCCGGGCGCGGGTCTTGGTGTTGCCCGCGTCCGATCCGGCCTCGGGCTCGGTCAGCCCGAAGGCGCCGAGCTTGCGCCCGGCGCAGAGGTCGGGCAGCAGCGCGCGCTTCTGCTCCTCGCTGCCGAACAGGTAGATCGGCTGCGTGCCGAGCGAGGTGTGGGCGCAGAGCGTGATCGCCACCGAGGAGTCGATCCGGGTCAGCTCCTCGACCGCGAGCGCGTAGGTGAGCGTGTCGCCGCCACCACCGCCGTACTCCTCGGGGAACGGGATCCCCATCAGCCCGAGCTCGCCGAGCTTCGCGACGATCTCGTAGGGGAACGCCTTCGTCGCGGTCGAGCCGCTCGGCGACCGGGGCGACCTCGCCGCGGGCGAAGTCGCGCACGGTGTCGCGAACCAGGCGCTGCTCGTCGCTGAGCTCGAAGTTCATCGGCGCGAGCTTAGCCGGGTTTCGGCGGGGTGATCGCTCAGGCCGCGGCGCGCTCGCGCGAGGCCGCCGGGGCCCCGGGGCCGTGCTCGGTGTAGGCGTCGCGCGCGCTCGAGCCGCTCGCCGCAGGCCTCGCAGATGCCGCGCTCGTCCACCGTCCCCTGGCAGTCCTTGTGGCGGATCAGCAGCGGCGGGCCCGGCCGGCTCGGCGAGGTGGCGGTCGCCCCAGTGGAGCATCGCGATCAGAACCGGCCAGAGGTCGAGTCCCTTCTCGGTGAGGAAGTACTCGTAGCGCGGCGGGCGCTCCTGGTAGGCGCGGCGCTCGAGGATCCCCTCCTCGATCAGCCGCGCGAGCCGTGCCGAGAGCACGTTGCGGGCGACCCCGAGGTTGTCGCGGATCTGCTCGAAGCGCCGCCTGCCGTTGAAGACGTCGCGGATCACCAGCAGGGTCCAGCGCTCGCCCAGGACCTCGAGGGTCCGGGCGACCGAACAGGCCTGGTCGTACTCGCGTCCCAGCATCGCTCTGTGATCTTCGCACACTCGGTTGCATCACGCAACTGGCTGTAGTACGGTCGCCCGCAGGTTGCTTGATGCAACCGACCCGTCGCTCCACCCGAATCAAGGGAGACAGCATGCGACTCACCGAGATACTGGTCGCCCCGCTCACGATCGAGGTCAGCGCCGAGGAGATCCTCGCCGATCTCCACTACCACGGCGGCCCGCGCTGCCGGCGCGGGCCAGCGGCCCGGGCGATGAGCGGCACCGCGGTCGAGTCCGCCCTCGAGCACGCCGAGCGCCTCCCCGAGGCGACCCGCGAGCGGCTGGTCACCTGGCAGGACCCGGTCGCCACCGCGGTCCGCGGGGCCGAGATGAGCGGCCTCGAGTACTTCGAGGCGATCGCCGGCGGCGAGCTCCCGCCGCCGCCGATCGCGGTGCTGATGCGGATGCAGCCGGTCGAGTTCGAGGCCGGCCGCGCGGTCTTCGATGGCGAGCCGGGCGAGGAGCACTTCAACCCGATCGGCGTCGTCCACGGCGGTTACGCCGCGACTCTGCTCGACTCGGCGCTCGGCTGCGCGGTCCACACGACGCTGCCGCTCGGCGTCGCCTACACGACGCCTGACCCTCGAGGTGAAGATGGTTCGCCCGATCACCCGGGAGACCGGGCCGGTGCGCGCCGCGGCCGAGGTGCTCTACCGAGGCCGCCGTCAGGCGACCGCGGAGGCCCGCCTGAGCGCGGTCGAGTCCGGCAAGCTGCTCGCCCACGGCGACCTCGACCTGCATGATCATCTCCTGATCGCCGCTCGGGCCTCGGCGGCTCAGCCCGCGAGGTCTCGCGCGAGGGCGATCAGCAGCCGCACCCCGAAGCCGCTCGCACCGTCGCCGACGTAGGCGCGGCCGGTGTCCCAGGCGGTGCCGGCGATGTCGAGATGGGCCCAGGGGATCTCGTCGACGAACTCCTCGAGGAAGGACGCCGCGTAGATCGTCCCGGCCTTTCGCTTCGCCGCCGCGTTGGTGAGGTCCGCAGACCTGCCCTTGGTCAGCTCCTTGTACTCGGGGTGCAGCGGCAGCCGCCAGGCGAGCTCGCCGCTGACGTTCGCCGCCGCCCGCGACCCGCGCCGCCCACTCGTCGTCGTTCGAGAGCAGGGCCGCGTAGGTCGAGCCCAGAGCGACGACCACCGCCCCGGTGAGGGTCGCCAGGTCGACGAGGCGCTCCGCGCCGAGCTCGCGCACGCAGTAGGTGAGCGCGTCCGCCAGGATCAGGCGGCCCTCGGCGTCGGTGTTGTCGATCTCGACGGTCTTGCCGTTCAGCTGGGTGATGATGTCGCCGGGCCTGGTCGCGGTTCCGCTCGGCATGTTCTCGGTCGCCGGGATCGCCGCCACGAGGTCGAGCTCGAGCCCGAGCTCGGCGATCGCCGCGAACGCCTCGAGCACCGCGGCGCCGCCCGACATGTCGAACTTCATCTCCTGCATACCGGCCGAGGGCTTGATCGAGATTCCGCCGCTGTCGAAGGTGACCGCCTTGCCGACCAGGCCGATCCGCGGTCCGGTGCCGCCGCCGCGGTAGCGCAGGGCGATCAGCCGCGGCTCGGTCTCGGAGCCCTGCGAAACGGCGACCAGGCCGCCCATGCCGGCGGCGGCGATCGCGGCGCGGTCGAGGACCTCGACCTCGATCCGCTGGTCGCTCGCGGCGATCTCCTCGGCGCGGGCGGCGAGCGCCTCGGGCCCGAGGGCGTTGGCGGGCAGGTTCTGCAGGTCGCGGGCGCGATTGGCGGCCTCGGCGCCGACGAGCGCGGCCCGTGCGGCGGCGCCGGCGCCTTCGGCCTCCGGCTCGGCAACGACGAGAACGAGGCGCTCGACGCGCGCCGGCGGTGGATCGTCCTCGCCGCGGGTCAGGTAGCGGTCGAAACGGTAACCGCCGAGGACGGTGCCCTCGACCAGCGCCGCCGCCGCCTCCGCCGCTCCGGGGCCGTCGGCCGGCACGACCCAGGCGATCGAGCCGGCGTCGAAGCTGGCGGCGCGCTCCGCCGCAAGCGCGGCGGCCACCCGCAGGCGCTCGGCGTCGAGCTCGGCGGAATCGCCGAGACCGACCACGAGGGCCCGAGCCGGACGCTCGGGATGAAGCAGCGCGAGCCGCTTGAAGCGCGAGCGCGCGTCCTGCGAGCCGGCCGCCCCGGCCAGCTCGGGTGGCAGCTCGCGATCGTCGGAGAGGCCGAGCACGACGACGTCGGCCCTGAGCTCGCCGAGCTCGCCGCTGAAAGACTCAACCTCCACGGCGCGCGAGTCTAACGACGCCCTCGCCTGCGATTAGTTTGTGGGCCGGGGGCGGTCATATCCGGGGAATCAGCGAGATCAGCGCCGGCCCTGCCGGCAGAAGGAGAGTCGAGATGGGACAGCCGGTAGTGCACTTCGAGGTCATAGGCAGCGACGCGGGGAGGCTCCGCGACTACTACTCCGAGCTCTTCGGCTGGAAGATGGACGCCGACAACCCGATGAGCTACGGGATCGTCGCCAAGGAGGACAACGAAACTCGCAACGGAGGCGGCATCGGCGGCGGGATCGGTCAGGCCCCCGAGGGCCACCGGGGCCACGTCACCTTCTACGTCGCGGTTCCCGACGTCGAGGCGGCTCTCGCTCGCGCCGAGAGCCTCGGAGGCGCCCGCAGGAAAGGCCCCGAGACGATCATGGAGGGCGTCACCCTCGGCCACCTGACCGACCCCGAGGGCAACCTGATCGGCCTGATCGAGGACCCCGAGCAGAGCGACCCGGGGGCGCCGGCGAAGCCGGCTTGACTAGCATTGTCGGGGTCCCTTCCGCGGCCGCTCGCCGCTCCTCACAGAAAGGCTTCGATGTCTCAGACAGTCATCCTCGGCACCGCGCGAACTCCGTTCGGGAAGATGGGCGGGGCGCTCGCCTCGAAGGGCGCCCCGGAGCTCGGTGGAAATGCGATCGGGGCGGCGCTTGAGCGCTCTGGAGTCGCCGCCGAGCAGGTCCAGCAGGTGATCTTCGGCCAGGTCCTTCAGGCCGGCCAGGGCCAGATCCCCTCGCGCCAGGCGCAGATCGCGGCCGGGATCCCGAAGGAGGTGCCCTCGGAGACGGTGAACAAGGTCTGCGCCTCGGGTATGCGCACGATCGGGCTTGCCGACCAAGCGGTCCGCGCCGGCGACCTCGGTATCGCGGTGGCCGGGGGGATGGAGTCGATGTCGAACGCCCCCTACCTGCTCCCCGGCGCCCGGTTCGGCTTCCGAATGGGCGACAAGCCGGCGATCGACGCGATGACCCACGACGGGCTCACCAACCCGTTCACCGACAAGCAGATGATCAACGAGGCCAGCGAGGTCTCGAACGAGCTCGAGATCGCCCGCCCCGACATGGACCGCTGGGCCGCCCGCTCGCACCAGCTCGCCGCCAAGGCGACCGACGAGGGCAGGCTCGCCGAGGAGATCATCTCGGTGAGCGTGAAGAGCCGCAAGTCCGAGAGCGTCGTCGAGGCCGACGAGGCGATCCGCCCCGACTCGACCGTCGAGACGCTCGCCAAGCTGCCCGCGATCGGCGGCGAGGACGCCACCCACACCGCCGGCAACGCCCCCGGGGTGAACGACGGCGCCGCCGCGGTCGTCGTCGCGTCGAAGGAGTGGGCGGAGGCCAACGGCGCGAGCCCGATCGCCACCGTGCTCGCCTACGGCCAGGTCGCCGACGAGTTCCCCTACCTGGCGCGGACCCCGGCGAAGGCCGCCTACCAGGCGCTCGAGAAGCTCGGCCGCTCGCCCGGCGACGTCGATCTCTGGGAGATCAACGAGGCGTTCGCCTCGGTCGCGCTGAACTCGGTGCGGATGCTGGAGATCGACGAGGACAAGGTGAACGTCAACGGCGGCGCGATCGCGCTCGGCCATCCGATCGGCGCCTCGGGGGCCCGGATCGTCGGGGCGCTCGTCCACGAGCTGCGCCGGCGCGGCGGCGGCCTCGGCTGCGCCGCGATCTGCTCCGGCGGCGGCCAGGGCGACGCGATCGTGATCGAGGTCATCGGTTGAGCCGGGCGGTGATCTCCGCCTGATGGCCGACAGGACCGACCGCTAGCTCGATGCCACGCGCGGCCGCCTTCTTCGATCTCGACCGCACGCTGATCTCCGGGTCCTCCGGACAGCCGTGGGTGCGCGCGGCACGGCGCGCTGGGTTGGTCGAGCCGCCGCCAGATGGCCCGCTGGGGGCTCGACGGGCTGCGGTTCCGGCTGCGCGGGGCCAGCGACGAGGCGACCGAGAAGGTGCTCGCGGAGATCAAGCGGCTGCTCGCCGGCACCCGCGAACGGGACCTGGCGCGGCTCGCGCCCGAGGTGCTCGCCGGGATCCTGCCGCGGATCTACCCCGAGATGCTCGAGGAGGTGCACGCCCACCAGGACTCCGGGCGGGCGACCTTCATCGTCAGCGCCGCCGGCGACGAGATCGTCCAGCTGATCGCCCGCGTCCTCTACATGGACGGTGGGATCGGCACCTCCTACGCCGTCGATCCCGAGGGCCGCTTCACCGGCGAGCTCTCCGGGGCGTTCATGTACGGCGAAGGCAAGGTCGAGGCGATGCGACGCTACGCCGCCGAGCACGAGATCGATCTGAAGAGCTCCTGGGCGTACTCGGACTCGGCCTCGGATCTGCCCATGCTGCGGGCGGTCGGCAACCCGGTTGTCGTCAACCCGGACGCGGAGCTCGCCAGGATCGCCCGTGAGGACGGCTGGAGGGTGATGCGATTCGAGCGCCTCGGCCGGCGGATCGCGGTCACCGCGATCACCGTGACCGCGGCGCTCGTCGGCGTCGCCGGCCGCAGCCACGCACGCCGCGCCGCCGGTCGGCCCCGCATCCGCGCGCGCCGCTTCGGGACCGTCGCGCGGCCGCGGCGCAGCGGCTAGCTTTCCGGGCGTGGACGCCGCCGAGCTCGCCTTCGCCGGAATCGCCCGGCAGGCGGAGCTGATCGGCGCGGGGGAGATCTCCTCGCGGGAGCTGGTCGAGCTCTACCTCGAGCGAATCGAGCGGCTCAACCCGCGATTGAACGCGTTCACGACGGTGCTGTCCGAGTCCGCGCTCGAAGCCGCCGCCGGCGCCGACGCGAGGATCGCCGCCGGCGAGCGCGCCCCGCTGCTCGGCGTTCCGGTGGCGATCAAGGACACCGCCGACGTCGAGGGGATCGTCACCCGCCACGGGACCGAGGCCTTCGACCGCCCGGCGAGCTCCGACGCCGAGATCGTCCGCAGGCTGCGCGCGGCCGGGGCGATCGTGATCGCGAAGACGACCCTTCCCGAGCTGGCGATCTGCGGGTTCACCGAGTCGAAGGCGACCGGGGCGACCCGAAATCCCTGGGACACCGATCGAACGCCGGGCGGCTCGAGCGGCGGCAGCGGCTCCGCGGTGGCCGCCGGCCTGGTCGGCGCGGCGCACGCCTCGGACGGCGGCGGCTCGATCCGGATCCCGGCGGCATTCTGCGGGCTCTTCGGGTTGAAGCCGCAGCTGGGGCGGGTTCCGATCGAGCCCGCCGACCACTGGTGCGAGATGTCGGTCAACGGCTGCGTCACCCGCCGGGTCGCCGACAGCGCCCTCTTCCTCGACGTGGTCACCGAGGGTGGCGGCGACCCGGGCGGACCCCCGCCGCCGCCGATCAGCTTCTCGGAGGCCGCGCGCACGGTGCCCGAGAGGCTGCGGATCGCGATCTCGGCGAAGCCGGCGCGGGCAGTGCTGCCCCCGATCGTCTCCGACGAGGTCGTCGAGGGGCTCGCCGAGATCGAGCGGGTGCTGCGCTCGCTCGGCCACGACGTCCGCCGCCACGATCCCTCCTTCGGGCTCACCGGCCAGGACTTCGTCCCCCGCTACCTCGGCGGCATTCACGACGACGTCGCCGGGGTGCCGCATCCCGAGCGGCTCGAGTCGCGCACCCGGGGCTTCGGCCGGCTCGGCCGGCTCTACTCCGGCCGGCTCGCCGCGCGAGCGACCGCGAAGCGGGCCGTTGACTACGAGCGGATCGACCGCAGCTGGCGCGAGTTCGACGTCCTGGTGACCCCGACCACGGGCGAGCCGCCGATCGAGGTCGGCCGCTGGGAGGGCAACGGCGCGCTGCGGACGATGCTCGGGATGAGCCGGACCTACGCGTTCACGCCGATCTGGAACCTCACCGGCCAGCCCGCCGCGGCGGTTCCGGCCGGGTTCACCGCCGAGGGCCTGCCGCGCTCCGTGACCCTGGTCGGCCACGCCAACGACGACGCCCGGCTGGTCTCGCTGGCTGCCCAGATCGAGGCCGAGACCGGCTGGCCCGAGCACCGCCCGCCGGTATCGTGAGCGGCTGATGCGCGCCGTCGTCGTCCAGCCCGACCGCTCGCTCGTCGTCGAGGAGCTCGACGAGCCGGAGCCCGGGCCCGGACAGGTGCGGGTCAGGGTCGAGGCATGCGGGATCTGCGGCTCCGACCTCCACATGCGCCCGAACGAGGGCGCGCTGCCCGCGGGCTCGATCCTCGGCCACGAGTTCTCCGGCGTGCTCGACGCGCTCGGTGACGGGGTCGAGGGCTGGGCGCCCGGCGACCGGGTGGCCGTCTTCCCCGGCAAGCCCCTGGATCGCCACGACCTGGTCGCTCAGCTTGGCGCCGGGATCGGCCTCGGCCCGCTGCCCGGCGCCTACGCGGAGGCCGTCGTCTGCGACCAGGAGACGCTCTGGGGACTGCCCGAGGAGGTCGAGCTCGAGCATGGCGCGCTGGTCGAGCCGCTTGCCGTCGCCCTCCACGGGCTCGACGTCGCCGGGGTCGAGGCCGACGACCCGGTCGCGGTGCTCGGCGCCGGCCCGATCGGCACGATGGTCCTGACCGCGCTCGCCGCGCTCGGGGTCGAGCGAACCGTCGTGGTCGAGCCGAACGAGCACCGCAGGGCGCTCGCCGAGCGCCTCGGCGCTCAGGCGCTCGGCCTCGACGACGTCCACGGCGCCGTGATCGGCGCCCTCGGTGAGCCGCCCCGGGTGGTCCTCGAGTGCGCCGGCCACCCCTCGGCGCCTGGCCTCGCGATCGAGCTCGTCGCCTCGTCGGGGATCGTCACCCTGCTCGGCGTGCTCGAGGAGGCGGTCGAGATCTCGCAGATGAACATGATCCTCAAGGAGGTCCAGATGCGGGCCTCGTTCGCCTACCGGCCGGGGAACTTCGACCGCGCGATCGAGCTGCTCGCGAGCGGCCGGGTCGCGGCGGAGGCGCTGATCACCGCCCGTGAGCCGCTCGAGCGCGCCGAGGAGATGTTCGCCGAGCTGCTCGACCCGGCGACCGGACACTGCAAGGTCCTGCTACGCCCCTGAGGGCTCGAGCTGGCCGGTTCTGGCTTGACCGGCGATCGGCTCCCGGTATACGGTGCGGCGTGTCGGGACACTCGGAGACTGAGGGAGACCAGATGAGAGCGCGGGGATTTGCCGCCGTTTTGGCGGGACTGGGGATGTCGATCGCGCTCGCCGCGAGCGCGCCGGCACAGGTCGTCACCCCCTACGGCGAGCGGGCCGTAACGCCGAAGCAGGGCGCCGGAGCCCCGAGCGCCGCCGCCCCCCGAGCCCAGGGCGAGTCGAAGGCTCCCGCGCCGAGCACCGGAGCCCACTTCCTCGCCATCAAGGGCGGAACGGGCGCCGACTCCGAGAGCGGCTTCATCCCCCCCGACACCACCGGCGCGGTCGGGCCGGCGAACATCGTCGTCCCGCTCAACGGGCGGATCAAGATCTTCAGCCGCACCGGCGTCGAGCAGTACTCCGCGACCCTGAACGACTTCTTCTCCTCCGTGCTGCCGAGCGGCAACGCCTTCGACCCGCGGGTGGAGTACGACGCGATCACCGGCCGCTGGTTCGTGATCGCGATCAACGGTGGCGGCGACAACACCGTGATGCTGGCGACCTCGAACGGCTCCAACGTCGCCGCGGGCGAGTCGGCCTTCACCTTCCGAAGCTTCGTCCACAGCGCGGTGCTCCCGGCCGCGGCCGGGGCGTTCGCCGACTATCCGACCCTGGCCACCGATGCCAACTCGATCCTGATCGGGACCAACAACTTCGCCGGGAGTCCCCGCACCTACCACTCGAGCTCGCTGTTCGCGCTCGACAAGGCCGATCTGATCGCCGGGACGATCGACGCCAAGGGCTGGATCGTCGGAGACGAGTTCAGCGGGATGTTCACGCCGCAGGTGGCCGAGAACGACCGCCCCGGCGCGGGAACGAGCTACGTGGTCGGCGTCGACAACGCCGCCTTCTCCGTCCTCGACTTCCGCCGGATCACCTACCCGGGCGGGGTGCCGACGCTCTCCTCGCAGATCCAGTTCGCCGTCGATCCGACGGCCTTCTCGACCGATGACGTCCCGGCGATGGGATCGACGATCAACGTAGACGCGCTCGACGATCGCCTCTACGAGGCGATGGTCGCGATCGACCCGGCCACCGGCCAGGAGCGCCTGTGGACCGCCCACAACATGGAGATGAACGTCTCCGGGAGTCGCGACGAACGCCGGCAGCCGGATCGGCTCGCGCTGGTATGAGCTCGGCAACCTCTCGGGGACGCCGAGCGTGCTCCAGACGGGGACCCTGTTCGACAGCGCCGCCTCGAACCCGGACTCCTACTGGATCCCCTCGATCGCCGCCAACGGCCAGGGCCACGCCGTCTTCGGCTCGAGCGTCGCCGGCCCGAACCGCTTCGTCGGGATCGCGCTCGCCCAGCGCTTCTACGGCGAGCCCGCCGGCACGCTCGGCCCGGTCAACTTCGCCCAGCCCGGTGCCGGCTCCTACACGGTCGACTTCGGCGTCTGGCCGAAACCGCTGGGGCGACTACTCGCAGGTCTCGATCGATCCCACCGACAACATGACCTTCTGGACCTTCCAGGAGTACGTCAACGCGGTCAACCAGTGGGGCGTGCGGGTGATCGAGGTGAAGGCGCCGCCGCCGGCGACGCCGGCCTCAGCGTCGCCGGCGACGGTCGCCTCGGGTCTCGCATCGGTCAACGTCACGGTCACCGGGACGTCCGCGAACGGCTCGGGCTTCTACGACCCCGGCGCCGGGTTCCCGAAGCGGATCTCCGCGTCGGTCAGCGGCGGGGTGACCGTCAACAGCGTCACCTTCACCGACCCCACCCACGTCACCCTCAACCTCAACACCACCGGGGCGAGCACCGGCGACGAAGAACGTCACGATCACCAATCCCGACGGCCAGTCGCGGACCACCAACGGGCTGATCACCGTGAGCACCCCGGACACCACCCCGCCTCAGACCACGATCACCTCCGGCCCGGCGGCCGGCTCGACGACGAACGATTCGACGCCGAGCTTCGGCTTCTCCTCCAGCGAGGCCGGTTCGACCTTCCAGTGCAAGGTGGACGCGGCGGCCTTCGGCGCCTGCTCGGGCCCCGGCGCGACCCACACCACGGCGGCGCTCGCCGACGGCACCCACACCTTCCAGGTGCGCGCGACCGACCCGTCCGGCAACACCGACCCGACCCCGGCGAGCCGCACGTTCACGGTCGACACCACCCCGCCCGAGACCACGATCACCTCCGGCCCGGCGGCCGGCTCGACGACGAACGATTCGACGCCGAGCTTCGGCTTCTCCTCCAGCGAGGCCGGTTCGACCTTCCAGTGCAAGGTGGACGCGGCGGCCTTCGGCGCCTGCTCGGGCCCCGGCGCTACCCACACCACGGCGGCGCTCGCCGACGGCCAGCACACCTTCCAGGTGCGCGCGACCGACCCCGTCGGCAACACCGACCCGACCCCGGCGAGCCGCACGTTCACGGTCAGCACGACGGTCGTGCCGCCTCCGGTGCTGCCCCCGGCCGCCGACACCACGCCGCCCGAGACGACGATCACCAAGGGCCCGCCGAAGAAGACGAAGAAGAAGAAGGTGACCTTCGAGTTCATCTCCAGCGAGCCCGGCTCGAGCTTCGAGTGCAGCCTCGACGGCGCCCCGTTCACCCCCTGCTCGAGCCCCCACAAGGTGAAGGCGAAGAAGAAGGGCAAGCACCGCTTCGAGGTCCGTGCCCGCGACGGCGCCGGCAACGTCGATCCGAGCGCGGCGAGTCAGACCTGGAAGAAGAAAAAGAAGCGCAAGCGCCGCCGCTGAGCGGGGCGCGGCGGGCGCGCGCCCGCGTTCTAGACTGAGCCGCATGGCGATCGAGCCGGACGCGCGCCGACGGGCGCATCAGTGGCGAGAGGAGGTGTACTCGCGGACCCCCGAGCGCGAGGCGCTCTTCGAGACGATCTCCGGGCACCCGGTCGAGCCCCTCTACACCGAGGAGGACCTCGGCGAGTTCGACCCCGCCGAGAAGCTCGGCCACCCGGGCGAGTACCCCTTCACCCGCGGCGTCTATCCCTCGATGTACCGCGGGCGGCTGTGGACGATGCGCCAGTTCGCCGGCTTCGGCACGGTCGAGGAGACCAACGAGCGCTTTCGCTACCTGCTCGACCACGGCCAGACCGGGCTCTCCACCGCCTTCGACATGCCGACCCTGATGGGCTCGACTCCGACCACCCGCGCTCGCTCGGCGAGGTCGGGGTCGAGGGGGTCGCGCTCGACACCGTCGACGACATGGAGACGCTGTTCGACGGGATCCCGCTCGACGAGGTCACGGTCTCGATGACGATCAACGCCCCGGCGGCGATCATCCTCGCCTTCTACGTCGTCGCCGCCGAGGAGAACGGGATCTCGGCCGCAGAAGCTCGGCGGCACGATCCAGACCGACATCCTCAAGGAGTACATCGCCCAGAAGGAGTGGTGCTTCCCGATCGAGCCGGCGATGCGCCTGGTCACCGACATGATCGAGTGGTGCTCGGCGGAGATGCCGCGCTGGCACCCGGTCTCGATCTCCGGCTACCACATCCGCGAGGCCGGCTCGACCGCCGCAGCAGGAGCTCGCCTTCACGCTCAAGGACGGGCTGACCTACGTCGAGCGGGCGATCGAGCGGGGCCTCGACGTCGACGAGTTCGCCCCGCGGCTCTCGTTCTTCTTCAACGCCCACATCGACTTCTTCGAGGAGATCGCGAAGTACCGCGCCGCCCGGCGGATCTGGGCGCGCGAGCTGCGCGACACCTACGGCGCCAAGGACCCGCGCTCGATGCTGATGCGCTTCCACACCCAGACCGCGGGCGTCTCGCTGACCGCCCAGCAGCCGCTCGTCAACATCGTGCGGACGACGATCGAGGCGCTCGCCGGCGTCCTCGGCGGGACCCAGTCGCTGCACACCAACTCCTTCGACGAGGCGCTCGCGCTGCCGACCGAGGAGGCGGTGCGGATCGCGCTCCGCACCCAGCAGGTGATCGCCCACGAGACCGGGGTCACGAACACCGTCGATCCGCTCGGCGGCGCCTACTTCGTCGAGAAGCTGACCGACGAGATGGAGGCCGCCGCCTACGACTACTTCGCCCGGATCGACGAGCTCGGCGGCATGGTCGAAGCGATCAAGACCGGGTTCCCGCAGCGCGAGATCGCCGACGCCGCCTTCGAGTACCAGCGCGAGGTCGAGCGCAAGCAGCGGATCGTCGTCGGGGTCAACGATTACCGCCTCGAGGAGGACGAGCTCGGCGAGATCCACCGGCCCGACCCGGGCGCCGAGGCACGCCAGCGCTCGCGACTCGAGGCGACCAAGGCCGCCCGCGACGGCGCCGCGGTCGAGGCGGCGCTGGCCGAGCTGAAGCGCGCCGCGGCGGGCGAGGAGAACCTGATGCCGCACTTCATCGCCGCCGCCCGAGCACGAGCCTCCGAGGGCGAGATGGTCGGCGACCCTCCAGGAGGTCTTCGGCACCTACACCGAGCACCCGCAGTTCTGAGCGCGGCGCCGTTTTCGCCGCTCGCCCGCGGGTAGACGCTCCCGTATGCCGCTGAAGGTGATTCGCAACGAGGTCGATGGCTGGGACGTGATCGAGGATGGGGGAGACATGGCGCTCTCCAACCACCCGACCAGGGAATCGGCCGAGCGCGCGGCGCAGATCCGCGCCGATGAGGAGCGCCTCAGCGAGGAGGGCGGAGAGCCGGTCGTGGTCGACGAGGAGCATGTCCACGCGATCGACGATGCCCGCACCGGGATGAAGCCCGCCTTCCTCGCCCTCGGGGGCCTGCTCGCGCTGGTCACGGCGCTCGTCATCGTGCTCGCGCTCACCGGCTCGCTGACCGGCTTCGGCTCCTAGCTCCCGGGCGCAAACCGACTACGCTTTCGCGGATGACCGACCGCAAGATCCGCGTGGTGGTGGCGAAGCCCGGCCTCGACGGCCACGATCGGGGCGCCAAGATCATCGCCCGGGCGCTCCGCGACGCGGGGATGGAGGTGATCTACACCGGCCTTCACCAGACGCCGGAGCAGATCGCCGCCACCGTGATCCAGGAGGACGCCGACGCGATCGGGCTCTCGATCCTCTCCGGAGCCCACATGACCCTGGTCCCGAAGGTGATCAGGCTGCTCTCCGAGCAGGGGGTCGACGACGTCGTGATCACCGTCGGCGGCACGATTCCCGCCGACGACATCGCCGAGCTCAAGTCGCTCGGCGTCGCCGAGGTGTTCACGCCGGGCTCCTCGACCGACGAGATCGTCGAGTTCATCCGCGGCACCGTCGCCGAGCGCTCCCCGGCCTAGCGGCCGCGGAAGCGGCCGTGGCGCCGAAGCCGCTTCGGCGTGACTCGGACCGTCTGTCGGCCGTCGCGATCCGAGTTGCCGAAGCCGGACGCTGAACGAGTCGTTCTGGTTCGCGGCGTGCCCGCGTCGTCGTCCCTGACTCCGCCTCGCGCTCGCGATCCCGACACGGCTGTGCAGGTCGAGCGAGAGGATTGCCATTCTCCGACCGACTGGGCCTGGCATAGCCGCCCGGGCTTGGCGAGAACGCCGCTCGAAGCAGTGACGCCCGTCTTGTCGCCACCGAGGTGATTCCGATTCGGGCCTCGGTCGCGTGCGCTTGACCCCGCCCTCCCCGCAGCCGTGCCTCCGGCTTCGTGTCCCGTCACCCGTGCGCTTCTTCACCGTGGTCGCGACCTCCGCCGTCTCTCTCGGCTCCGTGCGTGCCTCTTGGGCCACTGGCGCCGCTCAGGGTGGGAACGGTGTGCTCGTCGCTCGTCACGGTCGAAGGCCCCGAGCCGCCACAACCTGCGAGCACGCCGAGCGCGATCGTGACCGCGTGGAGGCCGTCACTCGGCGCAGCGTGGGCGCTCGGTTCACGCCGCTCGAGCCCCTTACCGAACGAAGGGGCCGCAAGCCGCCCCTTCGTCGTAGCGGAACTGTCGTCCTCTAGCCGGAGATCTCAATGTAGAAGTCGGAGTTCTCGGCGCCGGGGGTCCCCACGTCAAACGATGTGACCTCGACGTCGTGCCTGCTGGGCAACCGATCAAGCCCGTTTCCGCCGGGCTCGACGAGCGCCGACAGGACCGTCATCGTTATCGCTGTCGACTTCATTCGTAACCTGGACGTTTACAGGCGTGAACGAGAGGTCGAAGCAGTACGTGCCGACCGCGGGATTAGTGACCTGCGCTGCAGTGATGTTCTGCGCCAGGCTGACCCCGAACGGCGAATCCTCGATCCTCGCGCTGGCGAAGAGGCCGTTCGCGGAGGTTGAACTACCGCATTAGTCGCATCCTTGGCGAAGTCCGCGCCGATCGCCTTCTCGGCCGTCTTTGCCTTCTCGGCCTCAAGCGCCTTGTCGGCATCGACCGCCCTGGCGACGCTGAGGTTGGGCGCGGCCTTGTTGATCTGCTTCTTCGCGATCCGCTTCACCTTCGACTTGGTGATCTTCGCGACCGGGTCCTGCGCCACCGAGGTGCCGACCATCGCAAACGTGAGCGCGATAGCGGCCACGATCAGCGCCGGCGACGGGCCGCGTGTTCCTGGAGAAACTCATCTCCCTACCTTTCGTCTGCGGGCAGACCCCCAAAATCCCCACTGGATCGAGATCCGCCCGCGATTGAACCTCCAGACCCTCCCCGATCCCGTGCACGGCGTCAAGGGATAACCCGCCGCCGCCGCGGCCCGGAACGCGGAGGGCCTACCTGGCGATTGCGGTTCCCCAGACGAGGCAGACGTTCTCGGGTGGGTTGAAGTTCCCGGCGCTGCGCGCCGCGAACTGGATCGTCGTCACGGCGCCGGCGGAGGTGACCGCTTCGATCGAGCCGCTGGCGAGATCGTCGTCGCCGTTGAGCACCACGAGGCCGCTCGCCGGGAGCGTGCTGTTGCCATTGCCGAACGTCGAGTTCTCGCCGCTCAGCGTGATCGCAGTCCGATCCGCCTGGCTTGCGGCCCCTGGGGCGGGAGCGATCGAGAGAAGCGGGTCTCCGTCCGCCTGGCATCCCGCCTGGAGCGACAGCGTCCCGAGGGTGGCGACGGCGGCGAGCGCCGTACCGGGAGCCGGCTTCGCCGCGAACTCCTGAACGGAGAGGTTGTTCACCCTCGTCGCGTTCGTGGCGAGGTCCGCTCCGACCGCTCTGGCGACGCTGAGGTTGGGTGCGGCCTTCCTGATCTGCTTCTTCGCGACCCGCTTCACCTTCTTGTTGGTCAGCTTCGCGACCGGGTCCTGCGCCACCGAGGTGCCGACCATCGCGAACGTGAGCGCGATCGCGGCGACGATCAGCGCCGGCGAGGGACCCCTGCTCTTCGAACGACTCATCTCCCTACCTTTCGTCGGTGGCACCCCATCACCCCGTGGATCAAGATCGGCCCGCCGGGTTGAACCCGAAAGCCTCGTTGATCCGGGACACCTCGTCAAGGGGGATCGGGATCCCCTGCCAGTTGGAGAACCCGTGCCCGATTGACTTGTCAGTCAAACGTTCGTTCGGGTGGGTAAGATGCCCGGTCGCTCCAGGCTTGTAATCGCACAATTCTTCGTTGGCCCCCAAGGAGGACCCGACTTGAAGATCTGTTGTCTAGTCAAGGAGGTTCCGGACGCCGCTGTGCAGAAGCGGATCGATCCGGCCACCAAGCGGCTCGACCGCACCGGTGAGAAGAACCTCAACCCGTTCGACACCCACGGCATCGAGGCCGCGATGCAGATCCGCGAGGGCGGTGACGCCTCGGTCGACGAGATCGTCGCGGTGACGATGGGCCCGCAGAGCGCGGTCCGCGCGCTCCACAAGGCGGTCGCGCTCGGCGCCGACCGCTCGGTCCACCTGACCGACGCGGCGCTCGAGGGCTCCGACGTCTGCGCGACCGGCTACGCGCTCGCCAAGGTGCTCGAGTCCGAGCAGCCCGACCTCGTCCTGCTCGGCCAGCAGTCCGACGACGGCGAGTGCTACACGATCGGCGCGGTCGTCGCCGACCATCTGAAGATGCCCTCGCTGACGCAGGTGATCGACATCAAGCTCGAGGACGGAAAGCTCGTCTGCGAGCGTCAGGCCGAGTACGGCTACGACACGGTCGAGATCGACCTGCCGGCCGTGATCTCGGTCGGCGACGCGATCAACGAGCCCCGCTACCCGTCGCTCAAGGCGATCATGGGGGCGAAGAAGAAGCCGCTCGACACCAAGGCCACCGGCGAGGTCGGCATCGACGCCGGCGAGGTCGGCGAGGCCGGCTCGAAGACCACGGTGCTCGAGATGAACCCGCCGCCCGAGAAGGAGTCCGGTGAGGTTTTCGAGGACGAGGACACGGCGGAGACGGTCGAGAAGATCGTCGCCTGGCTCGACGAAAGGAAGCTGATCTAGATGGCGGGAGGAATCCTGGTCTACGCCCTGCACGACGGCGAGGGCAACTTCAACAACAACTCGCTCGGCGCGATCTCCGAGGCGGCGAAGCTCGCCGGCGAGCTCGGCGCCGAGGCCGGCGTGGTGATCGTCGGCGACGTCGCCGACGACAAGGCGGCCGAGCTCGGCAACTACGGCGCGGCGAAGGTCTACCGCGCCAAGGCGGTCGAGGAGGGCCTCGCCCAGCCGATCATCGACGTGATGGCGAAGGTGATCACCGACGACGGCTACTCCTACGCGCTCTTCGGCGGCGGCCTGCTCGGCTTCGAGATCGGCGCCGGGCTGACGGCGCGCCTGAACGCCGGGGTGACGATGGAGGTGACCGCGGTCAAGGTCGCCGACGGCAAGCTCGTCGCCGAGCGTCCCGTCCTGCAGGACTCCGCGATCGTCGACGTCGGCTACGTCGGCGAGCCCGGGATCATCATCGGCCGGCTGAACGCCTTCGGCGCGAACGAGACCGGCGGCAGCGCCGAGGTCGTCGACGTCGAGGTCGAGCTCTCCGAGTGGTCGACGAAGGCGCGGATGCGCCAACGCGGTGAGCAGCGCGGCGCCGACGTCAACATCGAGGACGCCGACATCCTGATCGGCGGCGGGCGCGGGCTGGGCGAGAAGGACAACTTCAAGCTCGCCGAGGAGCTCGCCGACGCGCTCGGCGGCGCGGTGGCTGCGACCCGTGCGGTCGTCGACGCCGGCTGGTACCCCTACGCGGCTCAGATCGGCCAGACGGGCAAGACCGTCGCGCCGAAGCTGTACCTGGCGGCGGGGATCTCCGGCGCGATCCAGCACAAGGTCGGGATGCAGAGCTCCGAGAACATCCTCGCGGTGAACAAGGACCCGAACGCCCCGATCTTCGAGTTCTGCGACCTCGGTGTGGTCGGCGATCTCCACAAGATCCTGCCGAAGCTCACCGAGGCCGTGAAGGCGAAGAAGGGCGGCTGACCGAGCGATGGCGCCAGCGGTAGAACCGGCCGAGTACCCGCCGCCCTTCGACGAGGGCTCGCTGATCGTCGAGCCGACCGATCCCGAGGACGAGCGGATCGAGGTCGGCGTGGCGATCGTCGGCGGCGGCCCCGCGGGGCTCGCCTGCGCGAATCGCCTCCTGCAGCTGCTCGAGGACGAGCCCGAGCTCAGCGAACGGCTCGGCGAGGTCCCGGTCGCGGTGCTCGAGAAGGGCAAGGTGGCCGGCGCGCACGAGCTCTCGGGGGCGAACATGGTCCCGAGCGCGATGCGGGAGCTGTTCCCGGATCTCGACCCGGAGGACTGGCCGTTCGCCTACCAGGAGGTGACCAAGGACGCGGTCTACCTGCTGACCAAGAAGGCGGCGCTTCCGCTGGTGCCGATGCCGCCCAACTTCCGCAACCACGGCAACTACGTGATCTCGGTCTCGAAGCTGGCGCGCTTCCTCGCCGAGCAGGCGGAGGAGCGCGGCGCCTACATCCTCACCGAGACCGTCGCCGACGGCCTCCTCGTCTCCGACCGGATCGTCCGCGGCGTGCGCTCGGGCGATCGCGGCCGCGGCAAGGACGGCAAGCCGCTCGGCAACTTCGAGCCCGGCTCCGACGTGGTCGCCAAGGCGACCGTGCTCGCCGAGGGCACGCTCGGCCACCTCACCCAGGCGGCGAGCGAGTACTTCGACCTCGAGGGCACCCTGCCGGTGCGCTGGGAGCTCGGCGTCAAGGAGATCTGGGAGATCGAGAAGCCGCTCGACCGGGTGATCCACACGATGGGCTGGCCGCTGCGAAAGCGCGCCAAGCTGAACGAGTTCGGCGGCAGCTTCATCTACCCGATGGGCGAGGACAAGCTCTGCATCGGGATGGTGATCGGCCTCGACTACACCGACTCGACGCTCTCCTGCCACGACCTGCTGCAGGAGCTGAAGACGCACCCGTTCGTCCGCAAGCTGCTCGAGGGCGGCAAGCGGGTCGCCTGGGGCGCGAAGACGATCCCCTCCGGCGGCTACTACTCGATGCCACGCAGCCTCAGCGTCCCCGGCATGGCGATCGCGGGCGACGCCGCGAACATGGTCAACGTGCCGACGCTCAAGGGCGTCCACTACGCGATGCACGCCGGCATGTACGCCGCCGAGGCGATCGTCAAGGCGCTCAAGGAGGACTCGGTCAACTTCGAGGCCTACGACGAGCAGGTCCGCAAGTCGCAGATCGGCACCGACCTGTTCGAGTCGCGCAACATGCGGGCGCCGTTCTCGAAGGGGTTCTTCGTCGGCGGCGCGATCGCCAGCGCGATGACGATCACCAAGGGCAACTTCCCCGGCGGCACCTGGGACTACGAGCCCGACACCGAGATCGAGATGGACGACCACGGCGCCTCGGAGAGCTATCCCGAGGCCGACAACGAGCTCACCTTCAACAAGCTCGACTCGGTCTTCCTCTCCGGCAACGCGACCCGCGACGACGCTCCCAACCACGTGCGGATCCAGAGCCATGTCCCGCTCGAGCTCGCCAAGACCTGGGTCAACCTCTGCCCGGCGCAGGTTTACGAGATCCCCGAGGACCAGCTCGAGTCGAACGCGCAGACCGTGGACGTCCACGTGACCGCGTCGAACTGCGTGCAGTGCGGCGCGATCAACGCCAAGGGCGGGCGGCTGACGATGCCCGAGGGCGGCGACGGGCCGCTCTACCAGGAGACCTGAGCGCGGCGCCGTCCGCGCGGCGGGCGGGACAATGGACGGCACGAGGGTGAAGCTGCTCGGCGACCACGAGGTTCTCGTGCGCCCGATCGAGCCCGCCGACAAGGCGGCCCTGCAGCGGGGCTTCGAGCGCCTCAGCGAGCAGTCGCGCTACCAGCGCTTCATGACCGGTATCGCTGAGCTCGGCGAAGGTCGAGCTCCGCTACCTGACCGAGATCGACCATCACGCTCACGAGGCGCTGATCGCGTTCGACGAGCATGGCGACGGCGTCGGCGTCGCCCGCTACGTCAGAAACGGCTCCGGCCCCAGCGCCGAGGCGGCGATCACGGTGATCGACGAGTGGCAGGGCCGCGGGCTCGGCACCGCGCTGTGCAATCTGCTCGCCGAGCGCGCCCGCGAGGAGGGGGTGAGCGCGTTCACGGCGCTGCTCTTGGCCTCCAACTCGCAGATGCAGGACGTGCTCGCCTCGCTCGGACCGGCAGAGGTGATCTCGCGCGAGGCGGGGACGACCGAGATCGAGGTGACGCTGCCTGAGCTTGGAATCGGCGATCACATGGCCGGGGTGATGCGCGTCGTCGCCGGCGGGACGGTCGAGCTGGCGACCCCGCCCTGGGGCCTGCGCAGGGCCGCCGACTAGCGGTCCGGGCGCCCGGGCGGGCCGCCGGCGCCCAGTCGCTCCGGGCGCTCAGCCCGGGACGTAGCGGGCGATCAACTCGGCGACCCTCGCGGGCTGGTCGAGCGAGACGAAGGTGCGCGCGTCGGCGACCTCGGCGATCTCGGCGTCCGGGACCATCGCCGCGAGCCGCTCTGCATGGGCGAGCTTGAAGAAGCGATCCTCGGGCGCCCAGATGAAGCGCAGCGGGCGCTCGAAGGAACGCAGGGCCTCGGCGGCGGCGAGCGTGTCGCGCTTGTCCGCGCCCGCGGTGAACTTCGCGGCGTCGCGGCGCACCGCCCTGTCGTTGATCGTCGGCTCGAGCCAGGAATCGGCGAGGTCCGGATCGAGCGGGTGCCTGACCAGCGTCCCGTAGGTGAGGCGGCGGATCGCGCCGAGCCGAAACGGGGCGGCGAGCGCCGTCATCCCGCCGGGGATCCGCGCCAGCGGCGGCATCAGGCTGAACGGGAACGGCGGAAAGTGCTCGAAGGTGTCGCAGTTGGTCAGGATCAGGCGCTGGACCCGCTCGGGATGGGCGGCGGTCAACATCTGCGAGACCGCGCCCCCGCTGTCGTTGCCGACCAGGTTGACGCGCTCGAGCCCGAGCGCGTCCATGAACGCCGTGATCACCGAGACCATCCCCGGCGGGCTCAGATCGGCGCCCTCGTTCATCGCGACGCGGTGCGAGCCCATCGGCCAATCGGGGACGAGGCAGCGGTGGCTGCTCGCGAGCCGCTCGGCGACACCCGCCCAGAGGCGCCCGTCGACGAGCAGGCCATGGACGAAGAGCAGTGGCGCTCCCGAGCCGCTCTCGCGGTAGGCAACCGGCCCGTACGGGGTCTCGGCGACGCTCGCGCTCATCGCCAGCCTCCGCGGCCGAGCCGGGCGCCAATCAGGCGCGGCCAGGCCGCCGGGCTCAGCGCGAGCGCCCGCAGCAGCGGCAGCGGGTCGAAGTGCGCGACCCGCTCGACCGCGACGCCGTCGCGAAGCGTGATCCGGTCGATCGTCTGGATCGTCGCCCGGCGACCTCCGGGAAGCCGGCCGCGGATCGTCAGCTCGGCGAACAGGACCGCGCTTCCGTCGCCCTGCTCGCTGATCGCCGACGACCCGAGCGTGCCCTCGATCTCGCTGAGGAGCTCGAACAGCGGGCGCGCGAAACGCTCGCGAAAGGCGAGCTTGCCGACGATCTCGGGAAGCTGCGGCTGAATCAGGCGGATGCGATCGCTGAGCAGCGGCTCGAAGTGGTCGCTGAAGCTGTCGGCGTCGCGAGGCGCCCGCCAGCCCTCGGCAAAGCCCGAGAGCCACTCGGCTCCGTCGAGGGGAGCGGCGGTGTGCTCGCCGGCTGCGGCGCGGAGGTCGTTGGTGCTCATCTGCGGTCCTCTCGGCGCGAGTAGGCTCTCGACATACAGGCAGTACGTATCTAACATACAGGTTGTATGGAAGTCAAGGGAAAGAGCGGCAGGAGCCAGGCCGAGCGCTCGCAGGCGACGAGGGAGGCGCTGATCGCCGTCGCGCGCGGGCTGTTCGCCGCCCGCGGCTACGCCGCCGTCGGAACCGAGGAGATCGCCCGCGCCGCCGGGGTCACGCGCGGCGCGCTCTACCACCACTTCGAGGGTAAGCGCGACCTGATGAGGGCCGTCTACGAGCAGCTCGAGCGCGAGCTCTCCGAGCAGTACGCGACGAGCGTGACGCCGGGCGCCGAGCCGCTTCAGGTGCTGCGCGAGGGCGCGGAGACCTTCCTCGATCAGTGCCTCGAGCCCGAGGTCCAGCAGATCGCCCTGCTGGACGCCCCGGCGGTGCTCGGCTGGGAGGAGTGGCGCGAGATCAACGCCCGCTACGCGCTCGGCCTGATCGAGGCGGTGATCGCCCACGGGATCGAGGTCGGGCAGATCCGCCCGCTCGCCGCCCGCCCGCTCGCCCACGCGCTGATCGGCGCCCTCGACGAGATCGCGATGCTCGTCGCCCGCTCGGCGGATCCCGCCGCGACGCGCGCCGAGGCCGGGGCGACCCTCACCATCCTGATCGACGGCATGCGCGCCTGAGCGCCGGCCGGCCGGCCGTCGGCACCTCGCTAGAATCGGGCGCGATGAAGACCGGCATCCACCCCGAATACGCGCTCGCCCATGTGCGCTGCTCGTGCGGGAACGAGTTCTACACCCGCTCGACGAAGGCCGAGATGCACGTCGAGATCTGCTCAGCCTGCCATCCGTTCTACACCGGCAAGCAGAAGCTGGTCGACACAGGTGGCCGCGTCGAGCGCTTCAAGCGCCGCCAGGCCCGCTCCTCGCGCGGCTGACCGCCGGCGCCTGCCACAGGCGGGCCGCCATAGGAGCCCCGGCGGCCCCCCGCTGGGCAACGCCGATCGCGATCGATCCGCGCCGGTTGCGCGCCGCCCGTGACCCGGACTTGCTCCGGCGCTGTCCGCTCTCGTTCCTGGCTCGTCGCGGTCTCGGCCCCGCAGGGCGTCGACTAGCCTGATCCGCGGTGAAGCGATGATCGAGAAGTTGATCGAGCAGGTCGAGGGCCGCGTCGCCGAGCTCGAGCGCCAGATGTCGGATCCCGAGGTGATCGGCGACCGCGAGCGCTACGCGTCGGTGGGGCGGGAGTACAGCGAGCTCGAAGGAGCGGGCGAGCTCGTCGCCGAGTGGCGGCGCCTTCGCGACGACCTCGAGGGCGCGCGCGAGCTTCTCGACGAGGAGGGAGCCGAGGACGAGGAGCTTCGCCGCGTGCTCGCCGAGGCGCCGGCGCGCCTGGGCGAGCTCGAGGACGAGATCAGGCTGGCGATGGTCGAGCGCGACCCCAACGACGAGAAGAACGTGATCATCGAGGTCCGCGCGGGGACCGGTGGCGACGAGGCGGCCCTGTTCGCCGGCGACCTCTACAAGATGCTCACCCGCTACGCGGAGGAGCGCGGCTTCGCGGTCGAGGACCTCTCGCTATCCCCGGCGGAGGTCGGCGGGTTCAAGGACGCGACCTTCGAGATCAAGGGCAACGGCGCCTATTCCGTGTTCAAGTTCGAGGGCGGGACGCACCGGGTCCAGCGGGTCCCGAAGACCGAGTCGCAGGGGCGGATCCACACCTCCACCGCGACCGTCGCCGTGCTTCCCGAGGCCGAGGACGTCGAGATCGAGGTCGCCGCCGAGGACCTTCAGGTGGACGTCTACCGCTCCTCGGGGCCGGGCGGGCAGTCGGTCAACACCACCGATTCCGCGGTCCGGATAACCCATCGTCCGTCGGGGATCGTCGTCTCGATGCAGGACGAGAAGTCGCAGCTTCAGAACCGGGAGAAGGCGATGCGGGTGCTGCGCGCCCGCCTCTACGAGCGCGCGCTGGCCGAGCAGCAGCAGGCCGTCGCCGCGGAGCGCCGCTCCCAGGTCGGCAGCGGCGAGCGCTCGGAGAAGATCCGGACCTACAACTACCCCCAGGGCAGGGTCACCGACCACCGGGTGAAGCTGACCGCGCACAACCTCGACGAGATCCTCGGTGGCGCCCTGGGCGAGTTCACGGCGGCGCTCTCCGCCGAGGAGAAGCGGGCGCGGCTGGCGGCGCAGACGGAGTCGTGAGCGCGCCGGCCGGGGTCGCCGGGACGGTCTCGGAGGCGCTCGCCGCGGCGAGCGACGCGCTTCGGGCCGCCGGGGTCGATTCGCCCCGGCTCGACGCCGAGCTGCTGCTCGGCGCCGCGACCGGCCTCGCGCGCGGCCGGCTGGTCGCCTCGCCGGAGGCAGCGGTCGAGGCCGGCGCCGCACGCGTCTTCGGCGGCTACGTGCGTCGCAGGGTCGCGCGCGAGCCGGTCGCCTACATCCTCGGCCGCAAGGGCTTCCGGGCGCTTGAGCTCGCCGTCGACGGGCGCGTGCTGATCCCGCGCCCGGAGACCGAGCTGCTGGTCGAGATCGCCCGCGAGCGCGAGCCCGCGACGGTGCTCGAGATCGGCACCGGCTCGGGCGCGCTCGCGCTCGCGATCGCCGACGAGCTTCCCGTCGCCAGCGTCCTGGCCACCGACCTCTCGCTCGACGCGCTCGTGGTCGCGAAGGCGAACGCCGATCGGCTCGGTCTCGGCGCCCGCGTACGCTTTGAACACGGCTCGCTGCCGGCGGCCGGGGAGTTCGACCTGCTGGTCGCCAACCTGCCCTACGTGAGCGCGGGGGAGTGGAAGTCGCTGGCGCCGGAGATCACCCGCTACGAGCCACGCTCGGCGCTGGTCCCGGAGCCATCCGGCGAGACCGGTCTGGAGGCGATCGAGCATGTCCTCGGCCTGCTGGCGACCTCGGCGACGAGCGCGCGGGCGATCGCGCTCGAGGTCGGCGCCGGTCAGGCCGCGACGGTGGCGGAGCTGGTCCGCCGCTGCGGCTACGAGCGGGTCGAGGCCCGCCGCGACCTCGCCGGGATCGAACGGGCGGTCGTCGGCACGCCGTGATCTCCACGGACGACCCGGTCGCGGCCCGCGCGGCGCTCGAGCGCTGTGTCCTCGAGGGCGGGGTGGTGCTGTTCCCCTCCGACGGCCTCTACGGCCTCGGCTGCGACCCGCTGCGCGCCGAGGCGATCGCGAGGATCCACTCGATCAAGGGCCGCGACGCCGGCAAGCCCTCGGCGGTCCTCTACTTCTCGGCGCTGGCGATGCGCGAGCTGGTCGCGGCGCTCGGGCCGCTGACCCGCGAGGCGGTCGCCGCGCTGCTCCCCGGCCCGGTGACCCTGGTGGTCGCGAACGCCGAGCATCGCTATCCGCTCGCCTGCGCCGAGGACCCCGGCCGCCTCGGCGTGCGGCTGATCGGGGGCCCGCTCGCGGGCGCCGCGACGCCGCTCTTTCAGACTTCGGCGAACCGCTCGGGCGAGCCGCCCCCGGCGCGCTTCGGGGAGATCCCGGCGGAGCTCCTCGATGCCGTCGACCTCGCGATCGACGGCGGCGAGCTCGCCGGCGCGCCCTCGACCGTGATCGACGTCAGCGGGATCGAGGAGGGGAGACCGGCGACGATCCTTCGCGAAGGGGGGCTCCCCGCCGAGGAGGCGCTGAGGCTGCTGGCTCGGATCGGCCCCGGCGAGCCGCGCTCAGGCTGAGATCGCGGTGGCGGCGGCCTCGATGAAGAGCTCCTTCGCCGCGCGCAGCTCGGCGGTCTCGCCGCGCTCGATCCACTCCAGGCAGAGCCCCTCGATGCCGGCGATCAGGAACACCGACGCGGGTCCCGAGGCGCCCGAGGCGATCCGCTCGTCGGCCTCGCTGAGCAGGCGGGAGAGGACCTCGCGCCAGCGCTGCTTGATATCGCGCATCACCGCGCGGACGTCGTCCTCGACCACCGAGACCGCGTTCAGGTCGAAGTAGACCCTGGCGACGCGCTCGTCGCGATCGAGCACGCGCCAAACGCCGTCGACCGAGCCGCGGACGACGTCGGCGACGGTGCGGGCGCCCTCGACGCCGGCGAGCACGTCGGCGGTGATCCGCTCACCGAGCTCGCGTCCTGCGGCGGCGACGGCTCCCTGCTTGGAGCCGAAGTGGTAGGAGACGAGCGCCCCGTTCTCGCCGGCCCGCGCCGCGATCTTGGCGATCGTCACGCCCGCGTACCCGTCCGACTTGAGGACCTCGAGGCAGGCCTCGAGGATTCGCTCACGGGCCCCGGTCGGGGGCCGCCCCGGCCCGGGGCGTCGCGCCGGCGCCGAGACGCTCACGCGGTCGCCGGCTCGGCTCCCGCCTCGGCGTCGGCCGTGACCTCGGCCTCCTCGGCGGCGCCGAGCATCGCCGGGTCGAGCCCCATCGCGGCGAGCTTCTTCGACAGCGCCTTCATCGCGTAGGCGAAGATCTCGGAGGAGTGGTAGAAGGGCGTCTCGAAGTTGTACGGGTCCTCGACCCACGGCGGGACGAAGACGAGCGAGGCGACCGGAAGCGTCTCCTCGAGCGTCTCCTGGACGATCTTCGCGTTCGCCGGATCGTCCTTGATCGCGTCGGCGAGGAACTTGATCCCGAAGCCGACATGCCGTGACTCGTCGCGGTTGACGGCGGTGAAGCCTGCGGTGAAGCCGGGGAACCAGCCGCGCTCCTTGAGGCTGCGGATGATGAACCGGGCGCCGGTGAGCGCCAGCGTTCCCTCGATCACGACCATGTAGACGGTGATCCCGCGAACCAGGGCCGGGAAGTCGGAGGGGTCCTTGCGAAGGCGCTCGGCGCAATCGTGGAGGATCCCGTCGAAGAGCGTCTCCCAATCCTTGTTGACGTGGGTGCGCTGGGTGTCGAGCATCGCGCCGATCCCCGAGGCGCTCATCCCGAGGACCTCGCGGTAAAAGCGGTCGAAGAACACCATGTGCTTCGCCTCGTCGGAGATCTGCGTGGTCAGGAAGGCCTGCGCCTCGTGCGAGGGCGCGCCGAGCGCGAACGGCAGCAGCTCGACCGTGACCCGCTCCTCGCCGAGGAAGAACTGCGAGAAGCCGAAGAGCAGGAACCTGCGCTCGTCCTCGCTGATCAGGTCCGGGTCGTTCCACTGCCGCGCGTCCTCGGTGAAGTCGAAGTCCTCGGTGGACCACTGCTGTCGCTGCCAGCGCATGAACAGCTTCTCGTAGGAGGGGGCCGCCTCGATGATCCGGTCGAGACCGGCCATCACCTTGTCGATGTCGGCGTCCAGCAGAACCTGCAGTGCCTCGTCCTCGGTCTTCAACTCGGGCGTCATCCGGTCTCCTTCGCTCTTCGATGGCCTCGCGAGCGAAGTATTTAATCAAACAATCAATAAATGCGCGGGCCGGTCCGGTGAAGCGCATCCATCGGCGCCGACCCGTAACTTGTCGGTGGCGATGAGCGAGCTCTCCGAGGACTTCCAGAACGCCCCGCTGGCCGAGGTCGATCCGCAGATCGCGGAGGTCCTCGGCCGCGAGCTCGAGCGCCAGCAGTCGACCCTCGAGATGATCGCCTCGGAGAACTTCGTGCCCCGGGCGGTGCTCGAGGCGACCGGCTCGGTGCTCACCAACAAGTACGCGGAGGGCTATCCCGGGCGTCGCTACTACGGGGGCTGCGAGGAGGTGGACGTCGCCGAGCAGCTCGCGATCGATCGCGCCAAGGAGCTGTTCGGCGCCGAGCACGCGAACGTCCAGCCGCACGCCGGCGCGCAGGCCAACAACGCCGCCTACATGGCGATGCTCGAGCCCGGCGACACGATCATGGGGATGGCGCTCGACCACGGCGGCCATCTCAGCCACGGCATGAAGCTCAACGTCTCCGGCAAGCTCTACGAGGTCGTTCCCTACCACGTGCGCCGCGAGGACTACCTGGTCGACATGGACGAGGTGGCGCGCCTCGCCGCCGAGCACCGTCCCAAGCTGATCGTCGCCGGCTGGTCGGCCTACCCGCGCCGCCTCGATTTCGCCGCCTTCCGCGAGGTCGCCGACTCGGTCGGCGCCAGGCTGATGGTCGATATGGCCCACTTCGCGGGGCTCGTCGCAGCCGGCGAGCACCCGAACCCGGTCGAGCACGCCGACGTGGTCACGACCACGATCCACAAGACCCTCTGCGGTCCCCGCAGCGGGATGATCCTCTGCCGCGAGGAGCTGCAGAAGGAGATCGACCGCTCGATCTTCCCGGGGCAGCAGGGCGGGCCGCTGATGCACGTGATCGCGGCCAAGGCGGTCGCGCTCGGGATCGCCGCGGGCGAGCCGTTTCGCGCCCGCCAGCGGCAGACGGTGGCGAACGCCCGCGCCTTCGCCGCCGGGCTGATCGAGAACGGCATCGAGGTGCTCACCGGAGGCACCGACGTCCACCTGGTGCTCGTCGACCTGACCCCGACCGGCCTCGACGGCAAGACCGCCGAGGAGCGGCTCGAGCAGGTCGGGATCACCGTCAACCGCAACGCGATCCCGTTCGACGAGCGCCCGCCGATGAACCCGTCCGGCCTGCGGATCGGGACGCCCGCGCTGACCACCCGCGGCCTGGTCGAGGACGACATGCGCGAGATCGCCGCGGTGATCTCGGTGGCGCTCTCCGAGAGCTTCGAGGCGGAGCGAGCCGCGCTGGCGGAGCGGACGCGGTCGCTGATGGACCGCTATCCGCTCTACGCGCAGCTCGCCCCGGCCGCGGCCTAGCCGATCACCCCCGCCCAGAGGCCGGTGTTCTGGAAGGTCGCCGTGCCTCCGCCGGCGACGCTGTAGCGCAGCGAGAACGTGTAGGTGCCCCGGTCGGCGGGGAAGACGATCCAGCCGCCGCGGGTCAGCGTCGCGGTGCCGTCCACCTGGCCGACGCCGGGAGCGCTGATCCGCAGCTCGGGCGTCGGGGTGTCGAACTGGAGCACCCGCGGCGCGCCCGGGAGCAGGTTCGGCTCGAACAGGTGGATCTGGGCGAGCGCGCCGGCGCCGCCGCCGTTGATCTGGCCGGTGCCGCGGGCGTAGATGGCGACCAACCCGGTCTCCGGCACGGTCACCTTGACGCTCGGCCCGCCGAGGTCGGTCGCGGGCACCGAGGTCGTGACCAGCGGCCCGGCCTCGCCGTCGACCTTGATCAGGTCGAGCTTCGCCGGCTTCACCGCCTCGGCGGCGATGTCCTTGCCCTTGACCGCTCGCGGCGCGATGTCATTCGACTTCACCGAGTTCTTCCCCGGCAGCGCGATCGCCGATCCCGCCATCGCCGCCACCAACGCGCAGACCGCCACCAGCATCGCCGGTGAGGGCAGTCTCTTGAAACCCATCCAGTTCCTCCTTTGAGCCTTCGTTGACTCCCCCGACGCTCAAACCCCCGGGCGGGGCCGTAAGTTTCGCTTCGATGGAGGCGCGTTGAGGATCTGGGTCGACTGCACGGCGGCCGCCCACCCGCTGGTGCTGAGACCGATCATCGCCGGCCTGCGGGCCCGCGGCCACGAGGTCTCGGTGACCGCCCGCGAGTACGGCCAGACCATCGGCGTGCTCGAGCGGCTCGGGATCGAGCACAGGGTCTTCGGCCGTCACGGAGGCGCCGGCAGCGCCGGCAAGGCGAGCGCGCTGCTCTCGCGCAGCGCCGCCCTGGCCCGCTGGGCGCGGCGGCGTGACTTCGGGCTCGCGCTCGCCCACGGCTCGGTTGACGTCGCGATGGTGGGCGCCGGGCTGCGGATCCCCTCGGTGCAGATGCAGGACTACGAGTGGGCCGGCCTGCAGCGCAAGCTGAGCTGGCGGGTTGCCCGCCGGGTCCTGGTTCCCGACGCGATCCCGCTTGAGCGCCTCGTCGCGGCGGGCGCCTCGGAGGAGAAGCTCTTTCGGTATCCCGGGCTCAAGGAGGAGTACTACCTCGCCGATTTCGAGCCCGACGCCGCGGTCGCCGAGGAGCTCGGCCTCGATCTCGGACGGGTCCTGGTCGTCGTCCGCCCGCCCCCGGAGACCTCCGCCTACCACGCCGAGAACCCGATCTACGAGCGGGTGATCGACCGCCTTGCCGCGGCCGAGGACACGCTCGCCGTGATCATCCCGCGCACCGAGGCCCAGGGCGCGGCTGTGCGGGCGCGCGGCGAGCCCTCGCTGATCGTCCCCGAGCGCGCGATCGACGCGCAGAGCCTGATCGCGCTCGCCGACCTGGTGGTCAGCGCCGGCGGGACGATGAACCGCGAGGCGGTCGCGCTCGGCACGCCCGTCTACACGATCTTCAGCGGTCGCATGGGAGCGGTGGACGAGGAGCTCCTGCGTGCCGGGAGGCTTCGCGAGCTCTCCGATCCCGAGGCGCTCGAGCTGCGCAAGCGCGGGGCGCCGGCCGACGAGCGCGAGCGCCGCGACCCCGAGCTCCTCGTCGGCGCCGTCCTCGGCGCCGTCGAGACTTAGGCGGCCATGTTCGTCGACGGCAGGCCGGAGACCATCTACGCGCTGTTCGCGTTCCTGGTCGCGGCCGCGCTCGCCTGGATCCTGGTCCCGATCGCCGAGCGGGTCGCCTGGCGGATCGGCGCGATCGACTACCCGAACGAGCGCAGCCTGCACCGCGACCCGACGCCGAAGCTCGGCGGCCTCGCGATCTTCGTCGGGGTCGTCGTCGCGACCGTCCTCTTCCTTCCCTGGGCCGAGCAGACGCAGGCGCTGCTGGTCGGCGCGCTCGTGATCACCTTCGTCGGCGTCCTCGACGACGTCTTCGAGCTCCCCGCCCTGCTGAAGCTCGGCGGGCAGACGGTCGCGGCGGCGATCCCGGCGCTCCACGGCGTCAACGTCTCCGTGTTCACGCTGCCGTTCGTGGGCGGCGTCGATCTGCGCTCGGTCCAGCTCTTCGAGGTGGCGCTGATCGGCAACGTCCACCTCGGCCACCTGCTGACGATCATCGGGATCGTCGCGGTGATGAACGTGATCAACCTGATCGACGGCGTCGACGGCCTCGCCGCGGGGGTGTGCGCGATCTCCGCGGCGGCGCTCGCCGGGATCGCGCTGTCGCTCGAGAAGCCGGGCGCCGGAGTGCTCGCCGCGCTCACCGCGGGCGGCTCGCTCGGCTTCCTGCGCCACGGCTTTCCCGCCGCGTCGAGCTTCATGGGCGACACCGGCTCCAACCTGCTCGGCTACCTGATCGGAGCGATCGCGGTCCAGGGGGCGCTGAAGACGAACGCCGTGGTCGCCCTGTTCCTACCCCTGGTCGTGCTCGCCGTGCCGATCTTCGACACCGGCTTCGTGATCGCGAAGCGGATCAAGTACCGGCGCCCGATCTACCGCGCCGACCGCTGGCACTTCCACCATCGGATGGCGAACATCGGCTTCTCGCAGCGGCGCACCCTCGCCTACCTCTACGGCTGGGCGACGGTCATGGCGGGGCTGGCGCTGGCGCTTCGCTTCGTCCCCTACTCCGACGATCGGGGCAACCTCGACGCGACCTGGACGGTGGTGATGGCGGTCTGCCTCGTGATCGCCGTCGCCGCGAGCTTCTACCTCGTCGTCACCCTCGAGATCCTCAAGCTCCGCCGAGCGCGGTTCCGCGACCTCTTCCGGGTCCGCGGCCGGCCGCCCGGGGCCGAGGAGGTCGACGAGGGAGTCGCTCGCGAGCTCGAGACCGGGAGCTTCGCCGCCGTCGATCCCGGCACCGGGGAGTGGTCGGCGATCGACCCGGAGACCGGAGAGTTCGAGTCGCTCCGCCGCCCCGAGGAGGGCGGGTAGCGGGCGTCACAAAGTCGTCACAAGCTTGCGCCGCGATCGCGTACCTTCGGCTATAGTCAGCGCCGCCGCAGCCCTCCGCGCATGGATCGAGTATCGGAGACGGCGGTTGCTCTGCCCTGGGACCTGATCTGATCGGACGCGCGCGACCCATTGTCTGGCCGCTTCTTCAAAGACTCTGATGAACGAGAGCCCTCCAACGAGGGCGGATGCCGCGACGGCGGGCCTGTCGCTGATCGCTGCGATGATCGTCGGAGCGGCGGCAGGGTACGCGCTCGGATCGCTGGTGGGCCTTGCGATCCCACTCGGGTTGATCGGCCTATTCGTGGGACTCGCCGGCGGTTTTGCCCTTGTCTACGCTCGCTTTAAGAGGATCTGAGACCACCGTGGCGAGCGACCGGACCGGGCGCGCGCCACTCGCGCTGCGCTACCCCGACCTGATCGTCCTCGCGCTTGCGCTCGCGGTGTTCGTCCTCGCCGGCCTGCCGATGGTCGGCTACGCGGTCTGCGCCGCCGCCTGGCTCGCGCAGCACGGGATCCTCCTCTTCTCCGGCTCGCGCGCCCGCGCCGCGCTCGTCCGGGGCGACCGCCGACTGGCGATGGGCGTGGTCGGCGCCGCCACCCTCGGTCGCGTCTGGCTGGTCACCGGGGCGATCCTGCTGGTCGGCCTGCTCGCCGAGCGCGAGGACGGGCTCGCCGCCGCCGTGCTCAGCTTCATCCTCGTCACGGTTCACTTCGGCTCGCTCGCCTTCGCCAAGCTGCTCTACCCCGAGGACGACTCCAGATGAGCACCAAGGTCAAGGTCCTGCTCGGGCTCGGCACCTACTTCGGCGATCACGATCCTGCTCTTCATCCTGCTCGGCAGCGAGGGCAAGAACGACGCCTTCCAGCCGCAGAACGAGTTCAAGCTCGACCCCTGGATCGCGATCGACATCGGCGGGATCGACCTGAGCATCAACAAGGCGGTCCTCTACCTGCTGCTCGCCTCGGGCCTGACGATCGGGGCGATGAGCTTTGTCGCCTCGCGGATGCAGCGCGAGCCGAACAAGACGCAGATGGCGGTCGAGCTCGCCTACGACCTGACCCGCAACAACATCACCGGCGGCAACATCGCCGACGCCCGTCTGGCGCGGCGCTGGTTCCCCTTCCTCGCCGGCCTCTTCTTCTTCATCTGGTTCTCGAACATGATCGGCTTCCTGCCGCTGCCGATCAACACCGAGCACAAGGTCGACGTCTTCGGGCTCGCGATCCCCTCGCTCGCGCTTCTACGCGGCGACCGCGAACCTCTCGATCCCGCTCGTGCTGACGCTCGTCGTCTGGTTCTCCTACCACGTCGAGGGCATCCGGGCGAAGGGCTTCTTCGGCTACCTGGCGAGCTGGCTGCCCCCCGGGCTCGAGGACATGAACATCGGTCGCGCAAGGCCTTCATCTTCGTGATCGAGGCGATCTCGCACTTCGCCCGGCTGATCTCGCTCTCGGTGCGACTGTTCGCGAACATCCTCGCCGGCCACCTGCTGCTGCTGTTCATGGGCGGCGGGCTCGCCGTGCTGCTCGGGGTCGCCGCGCTCGGCATCGCTGACCTTCCCGCTGGCGTTCGTCTTCTTCCTGCTTCGAGGTGGGGCTGATCGCCACCCTGCAGGCATTCATCTTCTCGACCCTGACTGCGATCTACATCGGCGGAGCAACCGCCGAAAGTCACTAGAAAAAGGAGCAATCACGCAATGGAACTTGACCTCTTCCTGCCCCTCGCACAGGCAGCTCAGGGTGTGACCGACACCGGCGTCACCGACGCCGGCAAGGCGATCGCCCTCGGCGTCGGCGCCGGTCTCGGCTCGATCGGAGCCGGCATCGGCATCGGGATCATCTTCGGCAAGGAGATCGAATCGGTCGCCCGCCAGCCCGAGATGAAGGACGAGCTGCAGTCGATCCGCTGGCTCGGCTTCGCGCTCACCGAGGCGGTCGCCTTCTACACCTTCATCTTCGGCCTGATCGCGTTCTTCCTCTAGGCCTTGGACGCTTTCGTCAACATCGCGAACACTGCTCGTCGCCTCCGACCGAGGAGGAGGGCGGAGGCAGCTTCCTGGTCTCCCCGGGCCTCGGGCTGATGATCTGGACCCTGGTGCTGTTCGGGGTGACGATGTGGGTCCTCAACAAGACCGCGTTCCCGAAGATCGGCGAGGCGCTCGAGAAGCGCGCGAACGCGATCCGGGACAACATCGACGAGCTCGGAGAAGACCCGCGCGGAGGCCGACGAGCTGCTCGCCGAGTACCGCCAGCGCCTCAAGGAGGCGCGTGAGCAGGCCGACGACATCGTCGCCCGGGCGCGCAAGTCGGCGGACGCCGCCGAGAAGGACGCCGTCGATGAGGGCCGCGCCAAGCGCGAGGAGCTGGTCGCGGCGGCGCGCAAGGACATCGAGACCGAGACCAGGCGCTCGCTCGAGACGATCCGCCGCGAGGTCGCCGACCTGACGGTGCTCGCGACCGAGAAGATCACCCGCAAGTCGCTCGATTCCGACGACCAGCGCCGGCTGGTCGAGGAGGCCCTGGCGGAGGTCGACTTCTCGGCGCTCGCCGGAAACGAGGCACAGAGCAGCTGATGGAGGAGATCGCACGCGTATACGCCGACGCCCTGTTCGAGGCCGCGAAGGAGAGCGGCGATCTCGACCGCGTCCACGAGCAGCTCGACCAGTTCGTCGACGTCGTCGCCGAGAACAAGCGACATGCAGGTGTTCTTCTTCAGCCCGTACTTCTCCTCGCAGGAGAAGCGCGACGGGATCCAGCGCGCGATCGACGGCGCCGACCCTCAGCTCGTCAACTTCCTCGAGCTGCTCGCCGAGAAGCACCGGATGCCGGCGATCTTCCGCATCCGCAGGGCCTTCGACGAGCTCTGGGCCGAGGAGAACCGGCGCCTCGACGTTACCCTGACCAGCGCGATCGACCTCGACCCGAAGGTGGTCGAGCGGGTCGGCGCCGAGATCGAGCGCCAGACCGACCGCCAGATCGAGATCTCGGCCGACGTCGACCCCGAGATCCTCGGCGGGCTCGTCCTGCGGGTCGGCAACCGCGTCCTCGACGCGAGCCTCCGCAACAAGCTGGAGAAACTGCGCAAGGAAGTCGCCGCGGCGACCTGACCCCCGACTTAGAACGCAACCAAGGAGCTACAGAGAACGTGGACATCAAGCCGGATGAGATTGCCAAGATCCTGCGCCAGCGGATCGAGGGCCTCGAGACCGATGCCGCCGACCTTTCCGAGGTGGGCACGGTGCTCTCCGTGGCGGACGGCATCGCCCGCGTGCACGGCCTCGACAACTGCATGTCGCTCGAGATGCTCGACCTGCCCCACGACGTCACCGGGCTCGCGCTCAACCTCGAGCAGGACAACGTCGGGGTGGTGCTGTTCGGCGACTGGGACAAGATCGTCGAGGGCGACACGGTGAAGCGCACCGGCCGCCTGCTCGAGATCCCGGTGGGCGAGGAGCTGCTCGGCCGGATCGTCGATCCGCTCGGCCGGCCGCTCGACGACAAGGGCGAGATCAACACCTCCGAGTACCGCCCGGCCGAGTTCAAGGCTCCCGGCGTGGTCGAGCGCCAGCCGGTCACCAAGCCGGTGCAGACCGGGCTCAAGGCGGTCGACGGGATGATCCCGATCGGCCGCGGCCAGCGCGAGCTGATCATCGGCGACCGCCAGACCGGCAAGACGGCGATCGCGATCGACACGATCATCAACAACAAGGACAAGGACCTGATCTGCGTCTACGTCGCGATCGGCCAGCGGATGTCCACCGTCGTCCAGGTGGCCGGAATCCTCGACGAGGCCGGGGCGCTCGACAACACGATCATCGTCGCCGCGGCCGCCGACGAGGCGGCGCCGATCAAGTTCATGGCTCCGTACGCCGGCTGCGCGATGGCCGAGTACTTCCTCTACAACGGCAAGGACGCGCTCACGGTCTACGACGACCTCACCAAGCACGCCTTCGCCTACCGCCAGATGTCGCTGCTGCTGCGCCGCCCGCCGGGTCGCGAGGCCTATCCGGGCGATGTCTTCTACCTGCACTCGCGGCTGCTCGAGCGCGCGGTCAGCCTCTCCGACGAACTCGGCGGCGGCACCCTGACCTCGCTGCCGATCATCGAGACGCAGGCCAACGACGTCTCCGCCTACATCCCGACCAACGTGATCTCGATCACCGACGGGCAGATCTTCCTCGAGTCCGATCTGTTCTTCTCCGGCATCAGGCCGGCGATCAACGTCGGGATCTCGGTCTCCCGGGTCGGCGGCAACGCGCAGACGAAGGCGATGAAGAAGGTCGCCGGCAAGCTCAAGCTCGACCTCTCCCAGTACCGCGATCTCGAGGCCTTCGCCCAGTTCGGCTCCGAGCTCGATCCCGAGACGCAGAAGCAGCTCGGCGCGCGGCGAGCGGCTGGTCGAGATGCTGAAGCAGAACGAGCGCAGCCCGCTCTCGGTCGCCGACCAGGTCGCCTCGATCTACGCCGGTACCGGCGGATACCTCGACCGGATCAAGGTGGAGCGGGTCCAGGACTTCCTCGACAGCCTGCTCGGCCGTCTGCGCTCCGAGTACTCCGATCTGGCCTCGCGGATCGACGACGGTCAGCTCTCCGACGAGGACGAGGAGGCGCTCGGCGAGGCGATCGCCGAGGCGATCGACGACTTCGGGCCCGACTTCGACGAGGACGGCCAGCCGCTCGAGGAGGGCGAGTCGGACCGGGTCAAGTCCGAGGAGGAGCGCTCGCGTCCCGGCCGCGCCGGCGACGGGAACTCCGACGAGGACGCCGAGAAGAGCGAGGAGGCCGTCCCGGCCTAGCGCGCGCTAGGCCCTCCAGCTCATGGCGACCCAGAAGGAAGTCAAGAACCGAATCGCTTCGGTCAAGAACATCCACAAGATCACTCGTGCGATGGAGATGGTCGCGGCGGCACGGCTGCGCCGCGCCGAGCAGCGAATCGACGCGATGCGCCCCTACGCGCAGGCGATCCGCAAGATGACCCAGCAGGTCGCCGACGCGGCCGAGGGCAACATCGCCCGCGTTCCGCTGCTTGACCGAGCGCGAGGTGAAGCGGGTCGGCGATCGTGCTGGTCACCGGCGACCGCGGGCTCGCCGGCGCCTTCAACACCAACATCATCCGCGAGGGCACCCGGCTGCGTCGCGAGTTCGCCTCCGAGGGCGCGGAGATCTCCTTCAACGTCGTCGGCCGCCGCGGCGTCTCGCTCGATGACCTTCCGCGGCGAGAACGTGATCAGCTCCTACACGGGGTTCACCGACCGGCCCGCGTTCACGGACGCGCGTGAGATCTCCCGCGACGTCGTCGCCGCCTACCGCGACGAGGAGCTCGACCGGGTCGAGCTGGTCTACAACCGCTACGTCTCGCCGCTGACCCAGTACGTGCGCCGCCAGACCCTGCTGCCGCTGCAGCAGGCGGAGGTCTTCGGAGAGGGCGTTCCCGATCCGCAGCCCCCGGCCGACGAGGAGCTCGCCGAGGCCCACCGCAAGGCCTTCTGGGAGCTACGAGCCCGAGCCCGAGGAGCTGTTGCCGATGCTCTTCGAGGAGTACGTGGACCTCTCCGTCTACCGGGCGCTGCTCGAGTCCGCGGCATCCGAGCTCGGCGCCCGGATGACCGCGATGCGCTCGGCGGCGGAGAACGCGAACGACATGATCGACAGGCTGACCCTGGAGATGAACCGGGTCCGCCAGGCGGAGATCACGCAGGAGATTCTTGAAGTCGTCGGCGGCGCTGAGGCGCTCGGTTAAGGAGAACGAGAAAGAAATGGCTGAGAACGGAACCGCAAGCAACGCCAACAACGTCGGCACGGTCGAGTCGGTGACCGGCGTCGTCATCGACGTCCGTCTTCGCCGAGCACCTGCCCGAGATCTACTCGGCGCTCGAGATCAAGATCCCCGAGGAGGGCAACCGCCCGGCGATGGACCTGATCTGCGAGGTGCAGCAGCACCTCGGCGACGATCGCGTGCGCGCCGTCGCGATGGACGCGACCGACGGGATTCAGCGCGGCGCCGAGGTGATCGACACCGGCGGGCCGATCACGGTCCCCGTCGGCGAGGAGACCCTGGGCCGGATCTTCAACCTGCTCGGCGAGCCGATCGACAACGGCGCCGAGGTCAAGGGCGAGACCCGCTGGCCGATCCACCGCTCCGCTCCCTCGGTCGAGGACCTCACCCCGACCCAGGAGATCCTCGAGACCGGGATCAAGGTCGTCGACCTGCTCGCCCCCTACGCGAAGGGCGGCAAGGTCGGCCTCTTCGGCGGCGCCGGCGTCGGCAAGACGGTTCTGATCCAGGAGCTGATCCGCAACATCGCCGAGGAGCACGAGGGCCTGTCGCGCCTTCTGCGGCGTCGGCGAGCGCTCGCGCGAGGGCAACGACCTCTGGCTCGAGATGAAGGAGTCCGGGGTGATCGACCGGACGATGCTGGTCTTCGGTCAGATGAACGAGCCGCCCGGGGCGCGTCTGCGCGTGGCGCTCTCGGGGCTGACGATGGCGGAGTACTTCCGCGAGCAGGGCGGCAAGGACGTGCTCCTGTTCATCGACAACATCTTCCGCTTCGTCCAGGCCGGCTCCGAGGTCTCGGCGCTGCTCGGGCGGATGCCCTCCGCGGTCGGCTACCAGCCGACCCTGGAGACCGAGATGGGCGGCCTTCAGGAGCGGATCACCTCGACCCAGCAGGGCTCGGTGACCTCGATCCAGGCCGTCTACGTCCCCGCCGACGACCTCACCGACCCGGCGCCGGCATCGGTGTTCGCGCACCTGAACGCGACCACGGTGCTCTCGCGCGCGATCTCGGAGAAGGGCATCTACCCGGCCGTCGACCCGCTCGACTCGACCTCGACGATCCTCAAGCCGGACGATCCTCGGCGAGGACCACTACCGGACCGCGACCGAGGTCCAGGAGAACCTGCAGCGCTACAAGGAGCTCCAGGACATCATCGCGATCCTCGGGATCGACGAGCTCTCCGACGAGGACAAGATCGCCGTCAACCGCGCCCGCAAGCTCGAGCGCTTCCTCTCGCAGCCGTTCTTCGTCGCCTCGCAGTTCACCGGTCGCGACGGCGAGTACGTGCCGGTCGCCGAGACGGTGCGCAGCTTCCGCGAGATCCTCGACGGACAGCACGACGACCTGCCCGAGTCGGCCTTCTACATGAAGGGCTCGATCGACCAGGTCACCGGGACCGAGGAGAAGGGCGAGAAGGACGAGGGCGTCGAGCGCGAGGCAGCCGAGGCCGAGGAGCGCTCGGAGGCCGAGGCCGAGGCCGCGGAGACCGCGGCCTAGCCGCCGGCAGATGGCGGAGCACAACAAGCTCGAGGCCGAGGTGCTGACCCCGGAGGGGCCGGTCTTCGAGGGTGAGCTGATCCAGGTCTCGACCCGGACCACGGTCGGCGAGGTCGGGATCCTCGCCCGCCACGTTCCGATGGTCGCGCGGCTGCTGCCGTCCGAGCTCCGGCTGCACAAGTCCGAGGGCGAGATCGAGACCTTCGCCCAGGGCGAGGGCTGGCTCGAGGTGTTCGCGAATCGCGTCCGCGTCCTCGTCGCCGAGGCGAGGAGCCCCGAGGACCTCGACCAGTCCGAGCTCAAGCAGCGCCTCGAGGACGCCGAGCAGGCGCTCTCGGAGGCCGAGGAGGGCTCCGCGGCGGCCGAGCAGGCCGAGCGCGAGCGCGCCCGCGCCGAGGCCTTCCTGAAGATCCTCGAGAATCGCTAGCGCGGTCGCGCACTAACCTCCGGCGCTTGGAAGAGCGGGCGCTCACAGAGAAGCTGATCGGCTACGACACCTCGACGGCCGAGGGCGTGAAGCTGTGCGCCGGCTTCATCAAGGGCTGGCTCGATGCCCGTGACATCGAGTCGAGCCAGCTCGGCTGCCGGGGGCTGCCGGTCACGCTCGCCGAGGTCGGCCCCGCCGAGGCCGAGACGACGCTGCTGCTGCACGGTCACGTCGACGTCGTCCCCGGCCATGCCGACCAGTTCGAGCCGCGGCTCGACGGCGAGCGGCTGATCGGGCGGGGCGCCTACGACATGAAGGGCGCGCTCGCCGCGCTCCTGCTCGCGCTCGCCGACCTTCGCGAGCAGAGCGCGGTCCGGGTGCGGCTCGGGATCGTCCCCGACGAGGAGTCCGAGGAGGAGGTCGAGCGTGGCGGCGACCTGCTGGTCGAGCGCGGCTTCCTCGGCGACTTCGTGATCACCGGCGAGCCGACCGACATGCACGTCGGGGTCGCCGCGAAGGGCGTGGTCGCGATGCGCCTGAAGATCGAGGGGCGCGCCGCGCACGGGTCGACGCCGTGGCTCGGCGAGAACGCGATCCTCCGCGCCGTCGACGTTTTCCGGGCGATCCAGTCGTTACCGTTCGCATCGCAGAGCTCCGAGCTGTTCGACCGCCCGTCGATCAACCTGGGTCGGATCCTCGGCGGCGATGCCCTGAACAAGGTGCCCGATACCTGCTTCATCGACGTTGACGTCCGACACCTGCCCGAGCAGGATCCCTCGGCGATCCTCGCCGAGGTCGAGGGGATCCCCGGCGCGACGATCGTCTCGACCTTCAAGCGGCCGCCCGCGCTGGTCGATCCAGATTCCCCCTTCGTGCTCGCCCTCTGCGACGCGGCGGCCCCGCACCACGACGGCGAGGTGACCAGTGTCGGCCGCGACGGCGCCTCCGACGCCGTCTCGTTCCTGCGGGTGGGGATTCCCGCGGTCGAGTTCGGCCCCGTGGGTGCCGGCCACCACGGCCCGGAGGAGTGGGTCTCGGTTCCCTCGCTGGGCAGCTACAGGCGCGCGATCGTCGATTTCGTCCACGGGCTCCCAGGACGACTCGCCGCGGCGGCGAACGGAACGGGTGGATGAGGCCCGAGGACGAGGAGAGCAGGGAAGCCGACAACCAGCAAGCCGCCCACCCCGGAGACGGCGCCGGGCGGCAGGCGGGGGAGCACTCGGTGCCGCCGGCGACCTGGGCGGCGCGGCAGCGGGCGGCGGAGGCGGAGGATGGAGAGCCGGGCGACGTGCGCTCGGCGGACGGAGCTGAGGAGGTCGAGGCCGACGCCGCCACGGGTGAGGGGTTCACGGCGGAGTTCGACCGGATCGAGCGCGACCTCGACCGCGAGCTCGAGGGGCTGGGGAGCTCGGCGGACGCGGACGGCGACGAGCCCGAGGCCGAGGAGCCACCGGCCGAGGTGCCCGGCGAGTCGGAGGTACCGGATGCCGACGAGCCCGACGTGGGCCCCGAGGAGCCGGAGGCCGACGAGCCCGACGTGGGCCCCGAGGAGCCGGAGGCCGCCGAGCCGCCCGCGGTCGATCGCGAGCAGGCGAGCGAGACGGCGCTCGCGGCGCTGCGCGCGCGAAGCGCGGGGGGCGGATGGGAGGCCGTTCCCGCCGCCAACGCCGGCAAGCCCGCCGACCCGGCGGCGGTGGGAGAGGCGCCCCGAGCGAAGCCCGTGTGGGCCCGCTTCGCCGCGGCCTCGGTGATCATCGTCGCCTCGATCGCCACCGCGTTCGCCGTCAGCGCGCTCGTCTTCGTCGCCGAGATCGCGGAAGGCCTCGGCGGGATCGACGGGGTCGAGGAGCAGCTCGACGACGTCGAGGGCGGCGACCCGCAGACGATCCTCTTCCTCGGTTCCGACATCCGTCCCACCGACGACACCGGCCGCTCGGACACGACGCTGCTGCTGCGGGTCGATCCCGACGCGCACTCGATCAACCTGATGTCGATCCCCCGTGATCTGAAGGTGACGATCCCCAACCACGGGATCGACAAGTTCAACGCCGCCTACTCCTACGGCGGGCCGAAGCTGACCCTGCGGGTGGTCAAGCAGCTGACCGGGCTTCCGGTCAATCACGTCGTCAACATCAACTTCACCGGCTTCGCCGACGCCGTCAACTCGATCGACTGCGTGTTCATCGACGTGGATCGCCGCTACTACGTGCCCGAGGGCTCCGAGTACTCGGCGATCGATCCGCCGATCGAGGCGGGGTACCAGCGGCTCTGCGGCCTCAAGGCCCTCCAGTACGTCCGCTATCGGCTCGAGGACAACGACCTCGTGCGGGCCGCCCGCCAGCAGGACTTCGTCCGCGAGGCGCGCCAGAAGATCGAGCCGAGCAAGCTGATCGCCGACCCGAACTACCGATACGAGCTGCTCGACGTCTTCAAGGAGTACACGACCTCGGACAGCAACCTCCGCGACACCGCCGAGGTTCTCGACCTGATGAAGACCTTCCTGAGCGCCCACGACGCGGTCCTCAACGAGATCCAGTTCCCCGCTCAGCTCGGCGAGAGCTACGTGACCGCCGGCAACGCCGAGATCCGCAAGGCGGTCGCCGAGTTCCTCAACGAGGCGCCCGCGCCGGCCGAGTCCACCGCCGAGACCGCCGAGACCGGCGAGACAGGGGGCGGGGGCGGCACGAGGAGGCAGGGCGGCGGTCGCGACAAGCCCGCGGCCGAGCCGGACGGTCCGCCGATGGACGACGCAACCGGCCAGACGGAGACATATGCGAGCCAGATCACCAAGGTGCGGACCCGCGGCGGCGATCCGATGGTCGAGTTCCCGGTCTTCTATCCGGCCCTGCTGGCGCCCGGATCGATCGTCTCCAACGACACCAGGGCGTTTCCGCTCGACGGGCCGAAGGAGTACCGCGGCTACAAGATCGTGGTCACCAAGGAGGGTGAGAACAACGGGCTGACCACCGAGTACTACGGCGTCTCGGGCACGAACTGGACAGACCCGCCAATTCTCGAGAACCCGAGCGAGACCCGTGCGATCGAGGGCCGCGACTACCTGCTGTTCTACGACGCCGACCGGCTGCGGCTGATCGGCTGGAGGACGAAGAAGGCCTCCTACTGGCTCTCGAACACGCTCTTGCAGTCGCTCGACGAGGCCGAGATGATCGCGATCGCGACCTCGATGCGAGAGCTCGGCGGCTAGGGCTCGATCGTGCCGAAACCCCTTTTCGACCAGCGATTCATCTAGCCTGCCGCCTCCCGTGTCCGTTGATAGGCAACCGATAGGCGTGATCGGGGTCGGATGGGTCGGCCTCGTCACCGCGAGCTGCTTCGCCGAGCTCGGCCACCGCGTGGTCGCGGTCGATGTGAACGCCGAGAAGGTCGAGAGCCTGCGCGCCGGCGAGGTGCCGATCCACGAGCCCGGGCTCGCCGATCTGGTCGCCAAGAACGCGGAGCGGCTCATCTTCACGACCTCGATGGACGAGCTGCTCGCCGAGGCCAGCCTGCTGTTCTGCTGCGTGGACACGCCCCCGACCTACTCCGGCGACGCCGACCTCTCGCGCGTGCGAGGCGGTGGTCGCCAACCTCCCCGCCGACGGCGAGCACGTGCTGGTGATGAAGAGCACGGTGCCGGCCGGCACCGGGGCGGCGATCCGCCGCGAGCGACCGGGGCTGGCGTACGTCTCCTGCCCGGAGTTCCTCAAGGAGGGGTCTGCGGTCGAGGACTTCATGCATCCCGATCGCGTCGTCATCGGCGCCGACGGGGCGACGAGCGGGCGGCCGGCGCGGTCGCCGACCTCTACGCGCCGCTCGGCGGCGAGATCGTGCTCACCGACGTCGCCTCGGCGGAGATGATCAAGCTCGCCTCGAACGCGTTCCTGGCGACCAAGATCTCGTTCATCAACGAGATCGCCAACGTCTGCGAGGAGGTCGGTGCCGACGTCGACCGAGGTCGCCCGGGGGATGGGCCTCGACGAGCGGATCGGCCCGAGCTTCCTGCGCGCGGGGATCGGTTACGGCGGCTCGTGCTTCCCCAAGGACGTCTCGGCGCTGAAGCAGCTCGCGGGCAACACCGGCTACCACTTCCAGCTGCTCAACTCGGTGATCGAGGTCAACGAGCTGCAGAAGCGCCGCGTGGTTCAGAAGCTCGAGAAGCACCTCGGCTCGCTGGTCGGCAGGCGGATCGCCCTGCTCGGGCTCGCCTTCAAGGCGAACACCGACGACATGCGCGAGGCCTCGAGCCTCGTGCTCTCGGCGCGCCTGCAGGGCGAGGGCGCGAGCGTGATCGCGTTCGACCCGGTCGCCGAGGACGCGGCGCGGGCGAATGCTGCCGAGCGTCGAGATGGCCGAGCAGCGCCGAGGGAGCGCTCGCCGGGGCTGACGCGGCGATCCTGGTCACCGAGTGGCCCGAGTTCGCCGAGCTTCCCTGGGAGCGGCTCGCGGCCGAGATGGCGCAACCCGCTGATCGTCGACGGGCGCAACTTCCTCGATCCGGCGGCGATTCGCGCGGCCGGCTTCACCTACGAGGGAATCGGCCGGCCCACCCGAACCGGCGGTGGCGGCTGATGCAGGCCGTGGTGCTCGTCGGCGGCGAGGGGACGCGGCTGCGCCCGCTGACCCTGACCACGCCGAAGCCGGCGCTGCCGCTCGTCGACCGCCCGTTCATCGGCTACATGGTCGAGTGGCTCGGCCGTCACGGGATCGAGCGAGGTCGTGATGGCCTGCGGCTTCAAGGCCGCAGAGCCTGCGCAGCGGCGCTCGGCGACGGGGTCCCGGGCGGCCCGCTCGATCGCGTACGTCGAGGAGGACGAGCCGCTCGGCACCGCCGGGCCCGTCCGGCTCGCGGCCGACAGGGCCTCCTCGGTGAGCGCTTCCTGGTCCTCAACGGCGACTCGCTCACCGACCTCGACCTGAGCGCGCTGCAGCGCGCAGCACGAGCGAGACCGGCGCGGTGATCACGCTCGGGCTCTACCCGGTCGACGACCCGGCCTCCTTCGGCCTCGTCCGCGCGAGGCGAGTCCGGCGAGGTCCTCGGGTTCCTCGAGAAGCCCGAGCCCGCGCGAGATCGACACCGACGAGGTCAGCGCCGGCATGTACGTGGTCGAGCGCCGCGTGCTCGACCTGATCCCCGCCGGGCGCGCGGTCTCGATCGAGCGCGAGGTCTTCCCGCGACTCGTCGGCGAGGGCCTCTACGGCCGCCGCCTCGACGGCTACTGGATGGACATCGGCACCCCGTAGCGCTACCTGCAGGCGAGCTGGGACATCCTCGAGAAGCGTCGTCGAGACCGAGGTCGTTCCGACCGCCGCCGGGCTGCTTGATCGAGGAGGGCGCATCGGTTTCCGAAACGCGCCGAGATCGGCCCGCGAGCGGTCGATCCGCGCCGGCGGCGAGGTCGGCGACGGCGCGCGGGTGAGCGGATCGGTGCTGCTCGAGCGCTGCTCGGTCGGCGAGCGTGCGACGATCGACGACTCGATCCTGGCCGCCGACGTCCGGGTCGGCGAGGGCGCCGCCGTCGGTCGGGGCGCCGTGATCGGCGAGGGCGCGACGATCGACGCCGAGGCGATGGTCGCCGAGGACGCGCAGGATCGCGCCGGGCGAGCTCGTCGCGGCGGGGGATCGCGTATGAGCGACCCGCTCGCGCCGATCCGCGAGCTCGACCCGACCGGTCAGCTCGACGCACGCCCTCGGCCTGCCCGAACAGCTTCGCGACGCGCTTTGGAGGGTCGAGTCGGCGCGGCTCGAGCCGGCGCCCGGCCAGCGGGCTGATCGTCTGCGGGATGGGCGGCTCGGCGATCGGCGCGACCCTCGCCGCGGGCGGCGCTCGGCGACCAGCTGATCGAGCCGATGCACGTCTTTCGCGACTACGAGCTGCCCTCGTGGACGACGCCGGACCGCGCCGTCCTCTGCTCGAGCTACTCGGGCAACACCGAGGAGACGCTGGCCTGCTTCGAGGCCGCCGAGGCGGTCGGCGCGCGGCGCTACGTCGCCACCACCGGTGGCGCGCTGGCCGAGGCGGCCCGCGCGAGCGACGTGCCGGTGATCGGACTGCCCGGCGGCCTGCAGCCCCGCCACTCGGTCGGCTACGGGTTCACGGTCGCCTGCGAGATCGCGGCGCTGGTCGGCGCCAGCGCCGGGATCAAGACCGAGATCGACGCGGCCGCCTCGCATCTCGAGGCCGCTCGCGAATCGCTCGTGCGCGGGCGCGGCGATGATCGCCGAGCAGCTCGCCGGCACCGTGCCGCTGATCTACGGCTGCGACCTGACGGTCCCGGTCGCCTACCGCTGGAAGTGCCAGATCAACGAGAACGCGAAGCAGCACTCGTTCTAGCAACCAGCTGCCGGAGATGGACCACAACGAGATCGTCGGCTGGATCGCCGGATGCCGGGGGGCCGGGTTCTCGGCCGTCTTCCTCACCGACTCCGATCAGCACCCGCGCCAGCGTCGAGCGGGCCGCGCTTGACGGCCAAGCTGATCGAGCCCGCCGCCGCGGCGGTCCTCGAGGTCGAGACCGAGGGTGAGACCCGGGTGCAGCGGCTGCTCTGGGCGGTCGCGCTCGGCGACCTGGTCTCGCTCTTCCTCGCCGCCGCGAACGGCGTCGACCCGGCTCCGGTGGAGACGATCGAGAGCCTCAAGGAGCGGCTCGGCCGGCCCGAAGGCCGCAGCTAGCGAACTTCTCGTCCCCGCCGAGGCCGTTTCACACCCCCGCGTGGGGGAAGATGCCCGAGGACGGGCGGAGTGGGTCCGCTCGCCGTCAGAGGAGAGATCTCGGATGCCGAGCTTTGCCGCCACAGGGGTGATCGGGTTCGAAGCGGAGCGGATCTTCGCGGTCCTCGCCGAGGGCGAGAGCCTCGGAGGCTGGGGCGGCGGGCCGGACGGTCGGCTGAGCGTCACTCACGTCGCCGGGCCGCCGGCCGGCGAGGGCGCCACCTTCCGCGTCCTCGAGCGGCTCGGGCACTCGGCGACGGCCAACTACCGGTTCACGATCACCGACTGCGAGCGCCCGCGCGCGCTCTCGATGCGCTCGGCGCGGGTCTACGATCGATCGTTCCTGCTCGAGCCGCTGGGGCCGGCGCTGACCCGGGTGACCGCGGTGCGCGAGTACCCCGATCGCCCGAGTCACCTGCTCGCCCGGGTGCTCGGCGGCGCGGCTGACGCCGGCCAGGCCGAGGCGGCGATTCGCCGCGATCTCAGCCGGCTCTCGCGCCTTCTCGGCGGCTCGCCGCCCGCCCGCATCCCGCTCGCCCCGCCCCGCCGCGCCGGGCTGCGGGCCGTCTAGGAGCGCGACTGGACTCCTCGCCGAGCGCCGGCGTGGACACCGCCTTCGGCCGCAACCTGCGCCGCCTCGCCGAGATCAAGGCCGCCTACGACCCCGAGAACCTCTTCCGGGTGAACGACAACATCGCCCCGGCCGCCTAGCGATTCCCGCACCGCGCGCGGCGCGGGGGGAGGTGGAACGCCCCGGTTTCGGGAGAATCAGCGTCGAGCGCCGTGATCGACGTCGATACAGGCTCATTCTTCGCCATCGTTGTCGTGTCCGCGCTCGCCGCGGGCACCGTGGTCGCGCTGCCGCCAAGGCTCGCGCCGCCGGTCGTCGTCATCGAGATGCTTCCTCGGGATCATCGTCGGCCCCGAGGTGCTCGGCCTCGCGAAGGCCGACGACTTCATCGAGTTCTTCGCCAACCTCGGCCTCGGGATGCTGTTCTTCTTCGCCGGCTACGAGATCGACTTCGAGCGGATCAGGGCGAGCCGCTGAAGCTCGGCGCGCTCGGCTGGCTGCTCTCGCTCGCGCTCGCCTACGGGATCGGCGGCGCTGCTCGCCGCCGCCGGCGATCGTCCTCTCGCTCCTGTTCACGGGCTCGGCGATGGCGACGACGGCGATCGGCACCCTGATCCCGATCCTCCGCGACGGCGGCGAGCTGCAAGACCCGCTTCGGCACCTACCTGCTCGCCGCCGGCGCGCTCGGCGAGTTCGGCCCGATCCTGCTGATCACGCTCGCTCTCTCGACCACCAACCCGCTGCACGAGGCGGTCGATCCTGCTCGCGTTCGTCGTCCTCGCGCTCGTCGCTCGCGCTGACCTCGGTCCGCTACGCGTCGGCGGGGCTGCGGCGCGCTCGAGCGGACGCTCGAGGCCGAGCAGCCAGCTCGCCGTCCGCGTCGCCGATCGTGCTCGTCTTCGGGCTCGTCCTGCTCGCCGCGGAGCTCGGCCTCGACCTCCTGCTCGGCGGCTTCGTCGCCGGGATGATCGTCCGCGCTCGCGCTTCGCGGCCGCGAGCTCGAGGTCTTCGAGTCGAAGCTGACCGCGGTCGGCTTCGGCTTCCTGATCCCGTTCTTCTTCGTCGACAGCGGGATCAAGTTCGACCTCGACGCGCTCGGCTCGCCCGACGCGCTCGCCAAGATGGTCCTCTTCCTCGGCCTGTTCCTGGTCGTCCGGGGGGCCCCGGCGCTGCTGCTCTACCGCAGGCGCGCTCGACGCCCGCGACCGGGTCGCGCTCGCCTTCTTCTCGGCCACCGAGCTGCCGCTGGTCGTCGCGATCACGACGCTCGCGATCGACGCCGGCGAGATGAGCCGCTCGACCGCCGCCGGGCTGGTCGGCGCGGCGATGCTCTCGACCCTGATCTTCCCGTTCGTCGGGCTCGCGCTGCGCAGGCGCGAGCGCGCCGCCGAGCCGGCGGCCGGCTAGCGGCGCTTCACTCGAGCGTCGGGCGCCGGCGCGCCCGCTTGAGCTCCGAGCGCTGCCTCTTGCCCGCCAGGCGGCGCTCCCGGGCGCCGCGTCCGGGGCGAGTCTCACGGCGTCGTTTGCGGGTCTTCAGCCCGGCCTCGATCCGCTCGGCGAGGCGTTCCAGGGCGAGCTCGCGATTGCGGGCCTGGCTGCGCGCATCCTGCGCGATCGCGGTCACCCGAGGGCCGTAGCGGGCGCTCAGCCTGCGCATCTGCGTCGCGCTCAGCGTCGCTGAGGCGCCGATCTCGAACGACGCCACGATGCGCGACTCGGTGACGTTCGCGTGCTGTCCGCCCGGGCCCGAGGAGCGGCTTGCGCGCAGCTCGATCTCCGCGAGCGGGATCTCGACCGGGCCCGCGCGCAGCGCTCTCGCCATACGCCCCTAGTAGCGGTACTGATCGCTCTTGAACGGCCCCTCGACCGGGACCCCGATGTAGGCAGCCTGCTCGGCGCTGAGCTCGGTGAGGCTGACCCCGAGCGCGTCGAGATGGAGTCGCGCGACCTTCTCGTCGAGTCGCTTCGGGAGCACGTAGACGCGCTTCTCGTACTCGTCGTTCTTCGAGTAGAGCTCGATCTGGGCGATCGTCTGGTTGGTGAAGGAGTTGCTCATCACGAACGAGGGGTGCCCGGTCGCGTTGCCGAGGTTGAGCAGCCGGCCCTCGGAGAGGACGATGATCGAGTGGCCGTCGGAGAAGGTCCACTCGTCGACCTGCGGCTTCACCTGGACCCGCTCCGCGCCCGAGGACTCGAGCCCGGCGATGTCGATCTCGTTGTCGAAGTGGCCGATGTTGCCGACGATCGCCTGATGCTTCATCCGCTCCATGTCGGCGAGCGTGATCACGTCCTTGTTGCCGGTCGCGGTGATGAAGATGTCGGCGGACTCGACCACCTCGTCGAGGGTTCGGACCTCGTATCCCTCCATCGCCGCCTGGAGCGCGCAGATCGGGTCGATCTCGGTGATGATCACCCTGGCGCCCTGGCCGCGGAGCGAGTCCGCGCAGCCCTTGCCGACGTCGCCGTACCCGCAGATCAGCGCCACCTTGCCGCCGATCATCACGTCGGTGGCCCGGTTGATCCCGTCGACGAGCGAGTGCCGGCAGCCGTAGAGGTTGTCGAACTTCGACTTCGTAACCGAGTCGTTGACGTTGATCGCCGGGAAGAGCAGGGCTCCGGTCTCGGCCATCTGGTTGAGGCGCAGGACCCCCGTCGTCGTCTCCTCGGTGACCCCGAGGATCCCCGCGGCCATCTTCGTGAACCGCTGGCCGTCGGCCTCGAGCGAGCGGCTCAGGGTCTCGAGGATCACCTGTAGCTCCTCGGAGTCCGCGGAGGCGGGATCCGGGACGGCTCCGGCGGCCTCGTACTCGACCCCCTTATGGACCAGCAGGGTGGCGTCGCCGCCGTCGTCGAGGATCATGTTCGGGCCCGCGTGGCCCTCGCCGTGGCCGGACCAGTCGAGCGCCTGTTCGGTGCACCACCAGTACTCGGCGAGTGTCTCGCCCTTCCAGGCGAAGACAGGGATCCCGGCTGCGGCGATCGCCGCAGCGGCGTGGTCCTGGGTCGAGAAGATGTTGCACGAGGCCCAGCGAACCTCGGCGCCGAGCGCCGTCAGGGTCTCGATCAGCACGGCCGTCTGCACGGTCATGTGCAGCGACCCGGTGATCCGCGCGCCGCGCAGCGGCTGCGCCTCCGCGAACTCCTCGCGGGTCCTCATCAGGCCCGGCATCTCGTGCTCGGCGAGGCTGATCTCCTTGCGCCCGAACTCGGCGAGGCCGATGTCGGCGACGCGGTAGTCGTTGGTCGTGGTCTCGGTCTTCGTGACGGTCATGCTTCTCCTGTTCTCAAGTACGCACGCGAGGGTAGCGAGATGTCCGGCTCGGTGGCCCGAAAGCACGTCCGCGCGCTCGGCCGGCGGATTCGCCTACCCTGGCGCAGCAGATGCGGGCGATGGTGATGGCCGCGGGGCTTGGGACCCGCCTGCGGCCGCTTACATACGAGGTGCCGAAGCCGATGGTCCCGGTCGGGAACCGACCGGTGATGGAGCTGATCCTGCGCGCCCTCGCGGCGCAGGGCTTCGGCGAGGTGATCTCGAACCTGCACTGGTTCCCGGAGACGATCGAGCGTCACTTCGGGGACGGATCGTCGCTCGGCGTCGAGCTCACCTACCTGCACGAGCCCGAGCTCACCGGCACGGCCGGCGGCGTCCGCGCGGCCCGCGAGTTCCTCGCCGCCGACGGCCCCTTCCTGGTGATGGCCGGCGACGCGCTCTGCGACATCGACCTCGCGGAGCTGGCCGAGGCGCACCGGCGAAACGACGCGATCGCCACCCTGGCGATCAAGCGGGTTCCCAACGTCAGCGAGTTCGGCGTCGTCGTCACCGACGGCGACGGCCGCGTCCAGGGCTTTCAGGAGAAGCCGGATCCGGCGGAGGCGCTTTCGAATCTCGCCAACTGCATGATCTACGTCCTCGAGCCGGAGATCTTCGACTACTTCCCCGAGTCGGACGCGGTCGACTTCGCGCTCGACGTCTTCCCGCCCTGCTCGAGCACGACGTCGCCTTCCACGTCCACGTCGCCGACGCCGTACTGGAACGACGTCGGGTCGCTGCCCGAGTACCTGCAGGGCAACCTCGACGTCGCGCTCGGCGCGGTCAGCGTCGATGCGGCCGGCGAGCTCGGTCGACGGGGACGCAGCCGAGGCGCTCGGCGCCGGGATCGAGACGAGCGGCCCGGATTCTGCTCGGAGACGGGGCGCGGGTCGCCGACGGCGCCCGCCTCGACGGCCCGCTGGTGATCGGGGAGGGAGTGCGGATCGGCGCGGGGGCCAGCGTCAAGGAGTCGGTGCTGCTCCCGGGCGCCGAGGTTCCGGCCGAGGCGCTGCTCGCGAACGCGATCGCCGGCCGCAGGGGTGCGCTCGCGTAGGAGGACCTGTCCGGGGCCGCGGGGTGCCGAGCGCATCCAGATAGCCTGCGGCCGATGACCACCCGGCGACGGCTCGATCGCGTCCCGGCGTCGTCGGCGAACCTCGGGCCCGGCTACGACGTCTCGCGGCGGCCCTCCACCTCCACCTCGAGCTCGAGGTCGGCCGAGGCCGACGAGTTCGCGGTCGAGATCGACGGGGCCGGCGAGCTGCCGCGCGATCGCTCCAACCTGATCGTGCGCGCCTTCGAGCGCCTGCATCCGGCCGACGGGCTGCGTCTTCGAGATCCAGCAGCGAGATCCCGCTCGGCCCGCGGCCTCGGCTCGAGCGCCGCGGCGATCGTCGCCGGCCTGCTCGCCGCCGACACCTGTTCGAGCTCGGGCACAGCCGCGAGCAGCTCTACCACGCGGCGGTCGAGCTCGAGGGCCATCCCGACAACGTCGCCGCGGCGCTCTACGGCGGATCCTGCGTCTGCCCGGCTGCCCGCGGCGGTCGATCGAGGCTCGGCGAGCCAGCCGCCGACGCGCTGCTCGCGCCTCGCCCGACGGGGTCGAGGCGGTCCTGGTGATCCCCGAGCGAGGCGGTTCCGACCGCAGAGGCGCGGGCCGCGATGCCGGCCGCGGTCCCGCTCGCCGACGCGGTCGCCAACCTCGCCGCGGCCTCGCAGCTGATTCTCGGCATCGAGCGCTCCGACCTCGGCCTGATCGCCCGCGGGCTCGAGGACCGCCTCCACCAGCCCGCCCGGCGCGGGCTCTACCCGCGCTCGATCGAGCTGCTCGAGCGAGCGACCGAGCTGGGCGCGCTCGGCGCGACGATCTCGGGGGCCGGGCCGACGCTCTTGATCTGGTCCTTCTGGCAGGACACCGGCAAGGTCCTCGAGGCGGCTCGCGAGGCCGCGGAGGGCTGGGCGGAGGCACGGCGGGTCTCGTTCTCGCCGCTCGGCGGCGACGTCGTCGAGCTCTGACCGGACCCACGGGTCCCGCGGCCGGCCTACGCCTGAGCGGGGAGCAGCTCGACCGAGAGGTCGTCGAGCCTTGCGAGCAGGTCCTGGCGTGAGAGCCGGCGCAGCAGCTCGCCGGCGAGCGAGAGGTAGTCGGCGCCGCGGTCCGGTCGGTAGTCGAGGATCGGGATCGCGCGCTCCGCGGACTCCGCGTAGGCGATCGACTGGCGGATCACCGTTCGGCAGACTGCGTCGCCGAAGCGCTCGCGCAGCGCCTCGATCGTCTGCCGGGCGTGCTTCGTTCGCATGTTGGCGATGTTGAGGACGACGCCGAGCAGCTCGAGCTCGGGGTTGAGCGAGTCGCGGGCGAGGTCGAGGACCTGGATCGCCTGCTCGACGCCCTGGAGCGAGAAGTACTGCGCCTCGGTGGAGAGGACCGCGTAGTCGGCGGCGACCAGCGCGTTCACGGTCAGCAGCCCGAGCGTCGGCGGGCAGTCGATCAGGATCATGTCCTTCGAGCGCTTCAGGTCACGCAGGGCGCTGCGAAGGGTGACCTCCCGGCCGATCTTGCCGGCGAGCGCCAGCTCCGCCTCGGCGAGGCGCATGTTCGCCGGGATCACGTTGCCGTGGACGGCCTCGGCGGCTCGCACCTGGCCCTGGAGCACCTCGGCGAGGGTGGGGTGGGCGTCGGCGTCGACGTCGAAGTAGTCCGAGAGGTTGCCCTGGGGATCGGCGTCGATCGCGAGCACGTCGAGCTCGAGGCGCGCGAAGGCGTCGGTCAGCGTCCGGGTCATCGTCGTCTTCCCGGTGCCGCCCTTCTGCGAGAGGATCGCGATCGTCGTCGCCATCTAGGCAGGCGGTGGCTCGGCGTCGGGCTCGCTCACCGGCACGACTCTATCTTCCGTGATCGGAACGGGCGCGGCCGCCGCTCAGACCTCGAGCACGTGCAGCCGGTAGCGGCCGATCTCGAGCTCGTCTCCGTCGTTGAGCGGCGTCCACTCGACCCGCTCGCCGTTGACGAAGAGGCCGTTGAGGCTGCGGTCATCGAGCGCGCGCAGCTCGCGGTCCCCGGTGAGCACGATCAGGGCGTGACGGCGCGAGACGGTCGCGTCGTCGAAGCGGATGTCGGCCGCGCCGCTGCGGCCGATCCGCGTCCAGCCCGAGGGCACGCGGAAGCTGACCGGCTTGCCGTCGGGACCTTCGTGGGCGAGGTAGAGGCCCGCCTCGAGGTCGGCGCGGAGTCGCCCGAGCCATTCGGGGCTCGCCGTCCGCGCCTCGGCGGGCTCGACGTCGACGCTCGGCGACTGGGCGAAGATCGAGGTCCGCCGGAACCGCGAGCCGCCGCAGTTCGGGCACTCGGGGAGCGCGTCGAGCGCCGCCGTCGAGATCGCGAACCCGCAGTTGACGCACGAGAGCGATCCAGGGCGAGCCTCGGTGAGCTGCTCACCGGTTTCGTGAAAGTCGGATGGGACCGACATTGCCGGAGACGCTGGCGATCCTTCGCTGAGCATGATCACGGCGTCTACCCTCCTCGCGGCGATCTTACCGCCCCGGTCCCGCCGGCTCGCGGATCGGGAGCGCGGAGCGCGGAAATTCCGGCCCCGGCGGGCACTCGGCCACGGCCGCGCCACCGCTCGAGACGAATAGACTCGCCGCCGTGCGCCCCGTATCCGCGACCACGATCATCGATGCGCCCCGCGAGGTCGTCTTCGACCTGCTGTGCGACCTCTCGATCCGGCCGGCGTTCACAGACCATCTGTTCTCCGACTTCAGGCTCGAGCGACTCGAGCCCGCCGGCGTCGGGGCGAGCGCTCGGTTTCGCCTCGAGGGCGAGGGGGCCTGGCTCGACACGGTGATCGAGGAGGCGACGAGGCCCCACATCGTCCGCGAGCACGGCCGCGGTGGCCGGCTCAACCGGCTACCGGTGTTCACGGTCTGGGAGCTCGCCGAGTCGGCGAGCGCGCGCGCCAGCGAGGTCACGGTGACCTTCTGGACGGAGCCCGCCAACCCCTTCGACAAGCTCCGCAACCCCCTCGGCCGGTCGAGAAGGCTCGCGCGCGGCTGGCGACGGGCGCTGAAGCGGCTCAAGGAGCTGGCCGAGAGCGGGGCGGCGCCGTCGCCTGTCGAGGTCGCCGGATCCGACCGCCTTCCGACCTTTGCCCGCTGAGTCGCCGGGGCGCGTTTCCGAGCGGTCTCTTATGCTTCCCGACCTGATGCGCCGTCCCCTTGCCGCCCTGCTCTGCCTGCTCGCCGCGCTCGCGCTCGCGCTGGCCCTCGGTGCGTGCGGCGAGGAGGAGAGCGAGGCCGGCGTTCCCAAGGAGGCCGTCGAGGGAGAGCCCCTCGAGCTCGGCGAGCTCGGCTACAACGTGCAGATCACCCGCTTCCTCAATCCCGACGACGTCGAGGATCGGGACTACCTGGTGGGTCTCCCGCCGGCTCCTCCCGACACCGACTACCTCGGCGTGTTCCTGGTGATCAAGAACGAGGGCGACGAGGAGCTTCCCTCCGCCGGTGGCTACACCGTCTTCGACACGCTCGAGAACGAGTTCGAGCCGCTCGAGAGCGAGAGCCCGTTCGCGCTCGAGATCGGCGCCCCGGTGGCGCCCGAGGGTCAGCTCCCGATCCCCGACTCGACCGCCGACACGGGCCCGAACCAGGGGTCGCTGCTGATCTTCAACGTCGACGAGACCGTGAGCGAGAACCGCCCGCTGAAGATGGAGATCCACTCGGTCTTCGGCACGGGCGAGGTCCTGCTCGATATCTAGAGCGCGGCGGCGCGGATGTCAGTGCGCCGGCTTCAGATCCTGCTCGCGCTGACCGCGATCGCGGCGGCGATCGTGATGGTCGGGGCGTTCTCGACCGGCCTCCGGCTCGCCTGCCTGGCGGTGGCGGCCGCCGGGGTCGCCCTGACCGCGAGCGAGCGCCTTCGGCCCGGTGGCGGCTGGTGGTCGCTGCTCGCCGGCGGGCTCATGCTCGGCCTCGCCGGCCTGGCGATCTCGGTACCCGAGCAGACGATCGGGGGGATCGTGGCGATCGTCGGCTCGGGCCTGATGATCTTCGGCGCGGCGATCGGCTTCCCGGCCGAGTAGCGAGCTACCGGAGCCCGAGGCCGCCGGCGAGCACCTCGCGGGCGATCGGCGCGGCCACGGTGCCGCCGTCGCCGGTCGAGTCGACGATCATCACCGCGATCGCGAGCTTCGGGTCGGCGGCCGGCGCGAACGCGGTGAACCAGGCGTCGGTCTCGAGCGGCACCTCCTCGTCGGGGCCGAGCTCCTGCCCGGGCTCCAGCGCCGCCGGGCCGAGCTCGGCCGTCCCGGTCTTGCCGGCGACCGGGACGCCCGGCAGGGCCGCCGCGACGCCCGTTCCGCGCTTGACCACCTCGACCATCATCTCCGCGACCGCCGACGCGGTCTTTGCGGAGGTGACCTCGACGGGCTCGAGGTCGGGCTGGAGCTCCTCGGCCTTGGCGATCGCGTTCGGGAGCCGCACCCCCTTGTTGGCGATCGTCTGGGCGACCGCCGCCATCTGCAGCGGGGTGGCGAGAACCTGCCCCTGGCCGATCGCGGTCTCGCCGATCGCGACGCTCGAGTCGAGCTCCGTCGGCAGGCTCGAGAGCGGCGGCTCGATCGCCGCCGTGGCGTCGTCGTTGAACAGCGGCGGCGGGGCGTTGAAGCCGAACGCCTCCGCGGTCTCGACCAGCTTCGCGCTCCCGACCTCGACCCCGAGCGGGGCGAAGACGGTGTTGCAGGAGTCGGCGAACGTTGTAACGAAGTCGCCGCCGCACGGCGAGTCATGCGAGTTGGCGATCTCCCGGCCGATCTCGGAGTTCGAGACCTCGACCGGGAACTCGTCGGCGGGCTTGACGATCCCCTCCTCGAGCGCCGCGGTGGCGGTGATCACCTTGAAGGTCGATCCCGGGGGCTGTGGAGCCGAGTAGCCGAGCCCGGCGAGGGCGAGCACCGAGCCGTCGCGGGCGTTCAGCACCGCCACGCCGCCGTAGAGGTCGCCGAGCGCGCTCACCGCGGTCGACTGAAGGTTCGGGTCGATCGACGTCCTCACCGGCTTGCCCTTGACCGGGTTGGTCCTCGCGAGCTCGCGGCCGGCCTCGAGGCCGGCCTCCTCCCCCGGGCCCGAGGCGAGCAGCTGCCCGCCCGGCTTCCCCGAGAGTCGCTCGTTGAAGGCGAGCTCAAGGCCCGAGGTCCCGGTCAGCGATCCCGGCGGGAACCCTGCGGCGGTGAGGGCGGCGCTCTGCTCCTTGCTCGGCGAGCCGGTCTCGCCGACGACCGCCGCGGCGCTCGTTTCGCGCGTGCGAGCCGCGGCCGGGCCCGAGGCGAGCGGGCTGCGGTCGCTTGCCAGGATCGCCGCTCGTGGCGGAGCCCGCGTGCGGCGGGTCAGGTACTCGCCCTCGCTCAGTCCCGGATAGACGAGCTCCGGGGACCACGAGACCAAACCATCGACGAGTGGCAGCTCGATCGTCCCCGCCAGATCGCCGAAGACGCGGGTTCCGAGGCTGACCTCCGAGCTGGCGCTGTCACCCGCCTCGGAGGGCTCGGTGGTCGCGACCTCGGTCACGGTCGCGGTCTCGGCGGCGTCCACGTAGGCGCGCTCGAACTCGTCCAGCCCGAACTCGCGCTGCGATTGCGGGGCCAGCTCGGCGTACATCGCCTCGTAGTCGCGCTGCTCCCAGGCCTCGAGGAAGCGGGCCGCCCCCGGGTTGTCCGGGCCCGCGCCGGCGACGATCCCGAGCACGAACGCGAGCACGGCGCCGGCGCCGAGGAACGGGGCGGCGCGGGTTATCAACCGTCGGCGGCGCTGCGCCTCGGGGCTTATCCGGGTCAATCGAGTCCTGCCCGTCTTCTTCTCGTCTGCGATGTAGCCTGCGACCCCCCGCCCAGCCCCGACGCGTCCCGGCGGCACATGCTGGAAAAGGTAGAGGCTTTCCCTTCTTTGAGAATCCGCTCACAAAGCGGGCGCAAGCGCGCTAGCCGCGCGCCGGCGTCCGGCTAGATGAGCCTCGTCGACGCGGGGATAGCCATTTTCGTGCTCGCGCTCGCCGCGATCGGCTACGAGCGCGGCCTGCTCGCCAGCGTGCTGCCGCTGGCCGGGTTCGTCGCCGGCGCGGCGCTCGGCGCGCGGGTTGGGCCGGAGCTGCTCGAGGGCGGGGCCAGGTCGCAATACGCGCCGCTGGTCGCGGTGCTGACCGGGGTGCTGGTCGGCGGCTTCTTCGCGGTCGCGCTCGACGGCGTGGTCGGCTCGCTGCGCTCGCGCACCTCGGGGAGCGCGGCCGGCCTGCTCGACGGCCTCGGCGGGGCGCTCGTGCTCGCGGCGCTCGCCCTGTTCGTCGTCTGGGGGTTCGGGGCGGTCGCCCTGCACGTGAGCGGCGAGGACGGTCGCAAGCTGCGCGAGAGCGTCCAGCGCTCGGCGATCCTGGCGGCGCTCAACGACGTGCTGCCGCCATCCGGGCCGCTGCTCAACGTCCTTCGCCGCGTCGACCCGCGCCAGGTGGTGCGCGGACCCGACGCCGACGTCGCCGGCCCCGCCCGGGCGATCCTCGAGGATCCCGACGTCGGCGCCGCCGCGCAGAGCACCGTCCGCGTCCTCGGCACAGCCTGCGGGCTCGGCGTCGCCGGCTCGGGATGGGTCGCCGCTCCGCAGCTGGTGGTCACGAACGCGCACGTCGTCGCCGGCGAGGACGACACCACAGTGAGCCTCGCCGGCGGAGTCGAGCTCGAGGCCGAGGCGGTCCACTACGACCCTCGAAACGACGTCGCCCTGCTCAGGGTTCCCGGCCTCGCGGCGAGCGCGCTGGAGCTCGCCGAGAGGACGCCGAGGGGCCGGCGCGCGGCGCTGATCGGGTTTCCCGAGAACGGGCCGCTGACCACGACCGCCGCGCGGCTCGGACGCACCGGCGAGGTGCTGAGCGAGGACTCCTACGGTCGCGGCCCGGTGAGGCGATCGATGACCCCGTTTCGCGGCAGGGTCCGCGCCGGCAACTCCGGTGGCCCGCTCGTCGGCCCCGACGGCGCCGTTCTCGCCACCGTGTTCGCCGCATCGCGGGGGAACGGGCCGCCGAGCGGGCTCGGGGTTCCCAATCAGGTGGTCCGCAAGGCGCTCTCGGGCCCGATCGGCCCGACCGACACCGGTCCGTGCGCGGCCTGAGCGCGATCACACGGGTGCTCGCCGGCCGCTGATCAGGCGCGGGAGCGCCGGATCGGGTTCGCTACTCTCGAGAGCAGGTGGAGGTCCAGCCACGCGGACAATCCGGCGCCGAAGGCGCATCCGTGTACGGCAACGGGGCGCCGGCGCGGGTATGTCCCGACTTCCATGTCGCGGTCGAGCTCGTCGGCCGCCGCTGGTCGGGGGCGATCCTCTACGCGCTCGCCGAGCGCCCGCACTTCTTCGCCGAGCTCTCGCAGGCGGTTCCCGGGCTCTCCGATCGGCTGCTCTCCCAGCGTCTGCGCGAGCTCGAGGCCGAGGGGCTGCTGGAGCGATCCGTACACGAGGGCCCGCCGGCCCGCGTCTCCTACGCGCTCACCGAGAAGGGCATGGCTCTCTCGCCGGCGATGCGCGAGCTGCGGAGCTGGGCTCGACGCTGGAACGCGACCTCCTAGGGGCGATAGCCGCTACCAGGCCCGCGGGTTGCCCTCGGGGATCGCGTCCGCGATCAGCAGACCGTCGACGAGCTCGACCCCGTGGGGCCGCGTGGTCGCCCTGAACAGCTCGAGCTGCTCGATGCCGCGCTCGGCGAAGGCGCTCTCGACCGCGCGCACGTAGGAGGCGAGAACGACTGCGTCATCGGGAGGCTCGATGCGATGGTGCTCGGGCCGCGCCGTGTAGGCGAGGATCGCGTCGAAGCGGCCGAGCGGCGCGCCCGTCGCGATCGAGTCGCTGACCTCGACGCGCCGGTAGCGAAGCTCGCGCACGTCGAGCCGCTCGAGCTCCTCCTCGCTGAGCTCGATCAGGACTCCGTTCGGCCCGCTTGCGCCGGCCTCACGGGTGAGGTCGAGGCCGAGGCAGAAGGCGGGCAGCGAGCCGTCGGGGCGGGCGAAGGTCTTCTCCGAGGCGCGGTTGTCGCGCGCCAGCGACCACTGCCGCGTCCAGCCGCGCAGGCGCGCCAGCGGTGTGGGCTCGGCCGCGCGCCCGAGCGTCTGCGCGGCGCTCGCCGCGGATACCAGCGATCCGTAGGCGAACACGGCGACCCGCCCGCTCACCGGCTCGGCCTCCACTTCGGGTGCGGGCAGAGGCGCTCCGCCGCCGGGCAGCCGAAGCAGACCGAATGGCTCGGCGACGGGGTCGGCTCGAACCGCCCCCCTCGGATCAGGGCGATCAGTGAGCGCAGGCGCTCCCCGGCCGCGGCGAGCCGCGCAGCATCGAAGACCTCGCTGACGGGCTCGCCGGGCGCCTCGAGGAAGACGTGGATTGCCCTCACCTGCTCGGCCCGTGCCGGCCCGCGCGCGCCGGCGGCGTCGAGAGCGAGCGCGTAGAGCTCGCGCTGGGAGGCGTAGCGGCCGGCGAGCGGCTCAGCCCCGCGCTCGTCGAGCCGGTCGGTCTTGAAGTCGATCACGGTCGGGACCCCGGCCGCGCCGAGCAGCTCGAGCTGGCCCTCCACCGGCCCGCGCGCGCGCACGAGCAGGTCGATCTGGCCGCGCACGATCGCTCCCCCGAGCTCGAGCGCGAAGGGGACCTCCGAGCGCGACTCGGCTCGGGCGACCTCGGCGAGCAGCTCGGACCCGAGCCAGCCATCGATCATCGCCCGCGCCCGCGCGAGCTCCTCCTCGCCGCCGGCGCCCTCGGCCGCAAGCAGCGCGGCGAGCCGCTCGTTGCCGGGAGCCGCCCAACCCTCGTTCGCGCTGCGCTCGAGCGCCGCGTGGACGGCGTTGCCGAAACCGAGGCGGCGATCGCGGACGGCGCCCGTCGCCGCCTCGGCGGCGGGCTCGCCGTCGGCGGCGGCCTCCGGGTGCCCGCGGCCCGGCGGGGTCGCGATCCCGAGCATCCGCTCGGCGTAGAAGCGATACGCGCAGCGCTCGTAGTCGGCGAGCGCCGAGTAGGAGAGATGGCCGACCGGGGTCACCGCAGCGGGCCGGGTCAGCGGCGCCGGCCGGAGCTCGCCGGCCCCCTCGTCCTCGCCGCGAACCGGCGCTCGGCGGAGGGCGAGCTCGGCGGCCCGCTCGGCTGCCGGGGTGTTGATCCGGATCGCGATCCTGGGTGCTCGCGCCGGCGCGCCGGCGGCTCCCGCCGGCGCGGCGGGGAGCTCGAGCTCCGCGGCCGGGGAGTCGAGCGTGAGGCCCCGCTCGGCAAGCGCCGGCAGCAGCCGCTGCAGGGCGCCGTCGCCGGGCGCCCGCTCGGCGCGCTCGAGCTGCTTCGCCCTGAACACGCCGGAGAGGATCAGGCGCCGCTCTGCCCGGGTCGCGGCGACGTGCACGAGGCGCGCGCCCTCCTCCGCGGCCTCGTCCTTGTTCTCGGCGTGCAGCTCGTGCATCTCCCAGGTGCCGAGCGAGTCGGCAGCGGGGAGGGCGAGGCGCAGGCCGAAGCGGATCGAGCGGTCACCGAGCTCGGGATCGACGCGACCGAGGACGACGTCGCCGTCGCGCTCGCCCTGGGCCAACCCGCGGGCGAGGTCGGGAACCGCGACGACCGGGAACTCGAGCCCCTTCGCGGCATGCACGGTCATGATCCGCACGCCGTCGTGGTCCTCGGCCTGGACCGCGGCGAGGCCCTCGCGCTCGTCGCGCTCGGTCAGCTCCTGGGCGGAGGCCAGGAAGCCGCGCAGATCACGGCCCTCGTGGGCCTCGAACTCGCGCGCCAGCCGCATCAGCTTGCGGACGTTCGCCATCCGGCCGCGACCGCGCTCGCGCCGCAGCAGCCAGAGGTCGTAGTCGAAGGCGACCATCGTTCGCTCGACCAGGGTGTCGAGGGCGAGCAGCGGAGCCGCCGCGCGCAGCTCGCCGATCAACGCGCAGAAGCGCCGCATCCGCTCGGCGTCGCGCTGCGGAATCGCCTCGAGGCGGCGCTCGTCGGCGACCTCCGGCCGGTGGGCCGAGGAGCCGAACCGCCACTCGATCAACGGCCACAGATGCGGCGGGCTTCGCCGCGCGCCATCCTCGCCCTCCTCGACGCTCGCCCGGCGAAGCAGCCACAGGGCGTCGGGGCTGACCGCGACCGCCGGGCTCGCCAGCGCCCCGAGCAGCATCTCGTCGTCGAGCGGGTTGGCGACGGTCTCCAGGAGCCGCAGCAGGTCCTCGACCTGCTGCTGGGACCAGTAGCCGCGCCCGCCGACCGCGTACGGGTTCAGCCCGGCGCGCTCGAGCGCCTCCTCGTAGGCATCGACGTGGGTGAAGGCGCGCAGCAGCACGACGATCTCGCCGGGCCTCGCCTCGCCGGCATCGACCAGCTCGCGCAGCCGCTCGGCGAGGCCGCGGGCCTCGGCGACGAGCTTCGCCTGGCGCTCCGACGGCGGCAGCTCGAGCGCCCGCTCGTGCTCGGCCCAGCCGTTGCGCCTGCCCTCGTCGAGGGTGAGCAGCAGATCGACAGCCGGCTCGCCCGCCGAGGAGGCGGGAGGGAGGGCGGCGGCGAGCGGCGTGTAGGAGTCGCCGACGATCGCCTCGCCGATCAGGTTCACCGCTGCGACGATCTCGGGTCGGGCGCGGAAGTTGCCGCTCAGCGAGAGGCTCGCCGTTGCGGGATCCGCTGCCGCCCGCTCGCGCTCGGCGCGAAACACCGCCAGGTCGGCGTTCCGAAACCGGTAGATCGACTGCAGCTCGTCGCCGACGCGGAACACCTTCGTCCGCGGCCCGCGGAGCTCCTCGACGAGGTCGAGCTGGACCCGGTTGGTGTCCTGGAACTCATCGACCATGACGTGCTCGAAGCGACCCCGCCAGCTCACCGAGACGGCCGGGGAATCGCGCAGCAGGGCCAGCGCTCGGAGCTCGAGATCGGCGAAGTCGAGGCCGGAGCGCTCGGTCTTGAGCGCCTCGTAGCGCTCGCCGTAGGCGATCAGGATGCGCTCGAGCGTCCGCCGTGCGGCCTGCGCCGCGGCGGCCTCGGCGGGGCTCAGCGGCGGCTCCTCCTTCGCCGCATCCTTGACCGAGCGCACCGGATCGGCGACCGTGGGCAGGCGCGGGACGCTCATCCCCTGGCTTCGCAGTCGCTCGTAGGCGGCGATCGCCATCTCGCCGATCCGCTCCGGCCGGTAGGCGGCGATCACGTCGACCGAGGCGCGATCGGACGCCGCCACCTCCTCGACCGCCTCCTCCCGCGCCCGGCGGCGAAGCCGCGAGGCCTCGCCCTCGGCGAGGACCCGGAAGCGCGGGTCGATCCCGGCGGCCGCCGGATGGGTCGCGAGCAGGCGCCGGCAGAAGCCGTGGATCGTGGTCACCCATGCCCGTCCCGACTCGCGCCCGGCTCGCTCGAGGCGGGCTCCGAGCTCGGCGTCGCCCGCCCGGCGCGCACGCTCGCCCCGAAGGACGAGCTCGCGCCGGATCCGCGTTCGCAGCTCAGCCGCGGCTCGCTCGGTGAACGTGAAGGCGAGGATCGCCTCGATCCCGAGCCCGTCGAGCTCGATCGCGTCGCAGTAGCGCCCGACGAGCACCCGCGTCTTGCCGGTTCCCGCCCCGGCCTCGCAGAAGCCGTCGCGATCGCGCGCCTCGATCGCCGCCCGCTGCTCGGCGGTCGCGGCCTCCACCTCGCTCATCCGCCCTCCGCCGCGCCGTTCGGCTGCTCGTCCTCGAGCCCGATCGCGCGCTCGAGCCGGCAGATCGGCTGGAAGGTGCAGTAGCGCGGGCACTTTCCGCCGAGCGGGTCGCGGTCGATCCTCCCGGCCCGCATCGCGCCCGCGATCTCGCCCGCCTGCGCCCGCGCGCGCTCGAGCTCTGCCTCGAAGTCCTCGGGCGAGCACGGATCGCCGCGAACCGCGTCGATCGACTCGAGCCGGGGGTCGCCCCGGAGCAGCATCCCCCGTGGCCGGCGCTCGCCGCGGGCGCCGAGCGCGGTGTAGAGCCCGCCGATCGGCTCGAGGCCGAAGCGCTCGCGGGCGGCGAGGATGTAGAGCTGCAGCTGAAGCTTCCCGTGGTTCTCCCAGGCGCCGCGCCCGGGGATCTTGGCGCTGGTCTTGTAGTCGCGAACCAGCGCCGCCGACCCGTCGGCGTCGAGGTCGATCCGGTCGATCCGCCCGCGCAGCTTCGCCTCGCCGATCTCGAGCGCGGGCCGGTCCTCGTCGAACCCGAATCCGGCCTCGAGCAGCTCCGGGCTCGGGCGCAGCGCCAGGTCGCTCTCGGCCTCCTCGCGAAGGAAGGCCTCGATCTGCGCGCGCAGCCGGGCGATCGCGATCGCGTCGCCGGGGCGCTCCGGATCGATGCCGTGCTCGGGCGCCTTCTCGGTGAGCAGCTCGGCGAGCCTCGCAAGCCAGCGCCCCAGGTCCGCGGGCCTCGGGATCGCCTCGGCTCCGGGCGGCTCGCGGTAGAGCTGCTCGAGCGCGTCGTGGGCAACGCTGCCGAGCCGCAGCGCGTCGCTCTCGGGGTCGAGGCGCTGCGGGGCCAGCTCGTGCTCGACGAACCAGCGGTAGGAGCAGCCGAGCCACCGCTCGAGCGTGCTGGCACTGAGCAGTTCGCGCTCGCCGAGCTCATCGAGGACTGCGGCGGCCTCCAGGGGCCCCGGCCGGCGCTCGCGAGCGCGCGGCTCGCGCAGGGCGAGGGCACGGGCGAGCTCGCGCTCGCTCGGCGCCTCCGCGGGCGTGAAGACCACCCGCTCGAGGCCCCGCCGGCGGGTCAGCGAGGCCGCCGCCTCCCCGGGATCGGAGCCGAGCAGATCGAGGACCTCGTCGACGAACGGCGAGCGCGCCGCCGGGGCGCCGTCGTCGTCGGCGCTCTGCCAGGAGAGCCACAGCCGCTCGCTCGGGCGCGAGACGCAGGCGTGGAACAGGTAACGCTCCTCCTCGAGCGAGTCGCGGCGGCGCAGCGTCTCGAGGCCGAGATGCGCCCGGCGCTCGTCGCTGAGCAGCGGATCGCCTGGCGAGCGCCGCGGGAACTCGCCCTCCTGAAGCCCGGCGACGAACAGGTGACGCGCGCGGCCGGCGCGTATCCGGTAGGGGTCGAGCACCCGCACCCTGCCGTCGGTGGGCCCGCGCCAGAGCGCCACCGAGGCGCTCTCGATCGCCTCCGCCGCCTCGGAGAGGTCCGGAGGCTCGCAGCCGGGCAGCGCGCCGATCTCGGCGAGCTCGCCGACGAGCTCCGCGGCGGCGACCGCGGCGCGCTGCTCGACCGGGTCGAAGGGCACCGCCGAGCCCGCGCCCGCGCGGCCCGCCAGCGGGGCGAGGCGCGCGTGCGGGGCCTGGGCGAGCTCGAGCGCGATCGCCGCCAGCGCGCGCATCCGGGCGGCCGGGTCGCCGGCGCCTCGCAGGGCGCTCAGGTGCCGGGGCTGCGCCCGCCATCCGGCGGTCGCCTTCTCGAGCGTCGCCGGCCGCTCGCGGCGCAGGCGCAGCTCCAGGCTGTCGGCGATGCCGGCCGGGGTCGCCGGGTCGCCTCGCAGGTGCTCGAGGAGCGCCGTCGGCTCGTCCCCGTCGAGCGCCCGGCAGAGGGCGGCCAGCGAGCGGCCGACCGCGGTGCCGGCGAGCGGCGCGCGCGCCTCGACCGCGACCGGGATCGAGAAGCGCTCGAGCGTCCGCCCGATCAGCGGGCCGCGGGTGGCGGGATCGCGAACGACGACCGCGATCGAATCCGCCGGCTCGCCGGCGGCGAGCAGGCGGGCGATCTCGGCGCCGATCGCCTCGGCCTCGCCGAGCTCCCCGGCGGAGTCGAGCAGGGCGATCCCCTCGTCGGGCTCGATCCGCGTGGCGTCGGGCTCGAAAAGGGCGGCGTCAAGGTGTCGCAGGGCCGCGCTCTCGGCGTGTGAGGGGTCGTGAGGGAGGGTCGCGCTCTCGCGGGCGCCGAGCTCCTCGCGCAGCGTCGCCAGCAGCCCGGCGCGGGCGCTGAGCGCGTCGCGATCGGAGTAGTTGACAGCGACGAGGATCGAGGAGGAGGCCGCCAGGGTCGAGATCAGCTCGAGCTGGGCCCGGGTGAGATCGTCGAACCCGTAGACGAACAGCGGCGCTCCCGCCCACCGGGAGGGATCGCTGCGCAGGGCCGCCAGGGTGTTCGCGGCCCGCGAGCCCGCGTCGCTGCGCCCGGCCCGGTCGCGCAGCGCGACATAGGAGGAGTAGAGGGCCGCCAGCTCAGCCTCGTAATCGCCCTGATCGAGCTCGCGGGCGGCGAGCTCGATCTGCTCGGGGTCGAGCAGCGCCGCCTGAAACTCGCCGATCAGCGAGTCGAGCGCGGGGGCGAATCCGGGGCGAGCCGAGGAGCGGCGCAGCAGCCGCAGCGGGGTGGCGCGAACGGCCGCCCGGACGAGGGCGAGCCGCTGCGGCGGGCTCAGCGCCGGAGGCTGCGCGAGGCCCGCGGCGTCGGCCGCGGAGTCGAACAGCGAGCCGAAGGTGCGGATCGAGACGCCGACGATTCCGCCGCCGGCCGCCTCGCAGAGCTCGCGCTCGAAGCGGGCCGCGTCGTCGGCGGTCGGCACGACGAGCAGCGGATCGCGCTCGAGCAGGGGCTCGATCCGCCGGCGCAGCTCCTGGGCGCGTCCCGAGTTCGGCGGTCCGACTATCAGCTCGACGGGCATCGCTACGAGCATAGGTCGCGCCTCGGCGCTCGATGCTGACCTCGGAACGCCGTTCGGCTCGCTCCTCGCGGCCTCGTCCATTCCCGCTCCTTGGGTGTTTCGGCGCGGGTTTTTGCGTCCTGCGGCCCGCCTATCTTGACTCGCGATGGCACTCTGCTTCATCGACCCGGCCGACGCGGTTCGCGCGATCGCCGATTCGATCGGACGCGAGGCCCGCCGCCAGCTGCTCGGCGAGGCGGTTCGCGCCTGGGTTGACGAGATCCCCGACGACGAGCTCGAGGGGCATTACGCGAAGGCGATCTCCGAGCTCGACGAGCACGACATCTCGATGCTCGCCGCCTGGCACGCCTCGATGGAGGTCGGCACGCCGATCCCCAACCGCGACTACCTGATGGGCGCCTTCCCGTCGCTCGGCGAGCACCGTCGCGAGGCGCTCAAGCTCGCCGCCGGCTTTCGCGGCGAGGAGGCCGTCGATCGCGGCGTCACCGAGGAGCGGGCGCTCGAGACCGTGCTCGAGTGGCTCTCCGCGCCGCGGCTGATGGAGCTCGCCCTGGAGGCGGTCGAGCTGTATATCTGGGATCGCGCCGGCTCCGACAACTAGCCGGCGCCGGCGGCGCCCGGGCGCGCCGGGCCTTGTCCTCCGCGGCTCGTGTGCTGATCGCACACGTCGCCTTGTGCGTCCTCGCCCGCCGCGCCCGGGCGCTCGCCGGCCGCGCCCGGGCCTTGTCCTCCGCGGCTCGTGTGCTGATCGCACACGTCGCCTTGTGCGTCCTCGCCCGGCGGCGCCCGGCCGCGCCGGGCCTTGGCCTCCGCGCGGCTCCGGTTGGCGCTAGTGGACGTCGACCAGGTCGACGACGAAGACGAGCGTCTCGTCGGGGCCGATCACGCCGCCCGCGCCGCGCTTGCCGTAGGCCATGTGCGGCGGGATCGTGATCCGCCGGCGCCCGCCGACCTTCATCCCGGCGACCCCCTCGTCCCAGCCCTGGATCACCTGGCCCTTGCCGAGGCCGAACTTGAAGGTCGTCTCCACGGTCCCAGGAGGCGTCGAACTGCCTGCCGGTCGCCCAGCTCACGCCGACGTAGTGGACCTCGACCACCCTGCCGTGGGTGGCTTCGTCGCCGTCGCCCTCGGCGATCTCCTCGAGCTCGAGCTGGTAGGAGGGGTCGCCGGCGGGAATCTCGACCTCGGGCTTCTCGGGCGTCATCGAGGAAAAACCTACGGCAATTGGAGCTCGCCCGGCCGCCGGGCCGCCGGCGGGCCGGCCGCGCAGCCCCGCCCGGCCTCGGAAGTCGCGTAAGGTGGCGAGCTTGACCGGCGCGCAGGACTTCGAGGCCTGGACGGCCGAGCTCCACGGCCACGAGGTGATCTACCGGACCGTCGGCAGCGGGCCCGCCGTGGTCCTGATCCACGGGATGATCAACTCCTCCCGGCACTGGCGCAAGGTCGCGCTCCAGCTCGCCGACCGCTACACGGTGATCGCGCCCGACCTGATCGGCCACGGCGACTCGGCGACGCCGCGAGGCGACTACTCGATCGGCGCGCACGCCGCCGCGATTCGCGACCTGCTCGCCTCGCTCGGGATCCGCAGCGCGACGATCGTCGGCCACTCGCTCGGCGGCGGGATCGCGATGCAGTTCTTCTGGCAGTTCCCCGAGCGGGTCGAGCGCCTCGTGCTCGTCTCGAGCGGCGGCCTCGGCCCCGAGGTCAGCCCGATGCTGCGGACCGCGGCGCTGCCCGGGTTCTCGGCCGGCGCTCGCGATCGCGGCGCGGCCGGGGATCCTCGACGCGGTCGATGACCTGGGGGTCCGCCTCGCCCGCCGCGGCTCGCGCTCGAGCGTCTACATGGAGGGCTTCGTCCGCGCGCTGCGGCCGCTGCAGCGCGCTCCGGCGCGCAAGGCCTTCCTGCAGACGCTGCGCTCCGTGATCGACGCCCGCGGCCAGCGGGTGAGCGCGGTCGATCGCCTCTACCTGCTCGGGCCGGTCGCCTCGATGATCGTCTGGGGCGAACGCGACCGGATGATCCCGCTGCGCCACGGCCGCGAGGCCCATGAGGCGATTCCCCAAAGCCGCTTCGAGACCCTGCCGAGGGCCGCCCACTTCCCCCATCTCGACGACCCCGAGGGGCTGGCGGGGCTGCTCGGCGACTTCATCGAGACGACCGAGCCCTACCGGCTCGACCCCTCCGACTGGGAGGAGCTGATCGACTCGAGGACGGTGAGGCGCCGGCACCTGCGCGCCGCCTGAGCGACGCGGGATCCGTCTCGCGCCTCGGCGCGGGCGGCGCTCAGCGGTCGTGCTCGGCGCGCCCGAGGGCCTCGCCCTGGCGAACCGCGTCGCGGATGCGGCGATCGGAGTCCATGCGGGCGTCGAGCAGCGGGTTGAGAATGCCGCGCAGGGTCGAGTGCACGCGCCACCAGCGCGGCCTGATTATCCGCGGCGCTCGGCGCTCGATCCCGTCGACGATCGCTGCGCCGGCCTCGGAGGGGTGAAGGCGCTTGCGCATGAAAGCGGGCAGGAAGTCCTCGGTATGGCGGGCGACCGGGTCGGCGAAGGACTCCTGCACCATCACCGTGTCGATGAAGCCGAAGTAGGCGACGCTGGCGCTGGCGTCGTGGATCGCAAGCTCGGTTCGCAGCGAGCGCCCGAGCTGCTCGACTCCCGCCTTGCTGATCGCGTACGGCGTCGCCAGCACGCCGTTGACGAACGCGTAGACCGAGGCGATCACGACGACGTGGCCGCCGCGCTCGACCACCTGCGGGAGGACGGCGCGGACCGTGCGCCAGACACCGAGCAGGTCGATCTCGATCGTGCGCTCGAAGACCTCGTCGCCGATCACCGTCATCGGCCGCGAGGGCGGCGCGACCCCGGCGTTGGCGACGGCGATGTCGAGCCCGCCGAACCGCTCGACGATCTCGGCGACGGCGCGGTGAAGCGCGCCGGCGTCGGTGACGTCGACGGCGAGCGCCATCGTCCGCTCGCCGATCCGCTCACACGCGGTCCGGGCGGCCTCGAGGTCGAGGTCGAGGACCGCCACCGAGGCGCCCCTCGCGTGCAGCAGCCGCGCCGTCTCGAAGCCGATCCCGCGAGCCGAGCCGGTGACGAGGGCGACCTTGCCCGCGATCGGGAAGCGCTCGGCCATCGCGCCATCCTACGGCCGCGACACCTTCGGGACGCCGCTGGGGCAGACTTCGCCGATGCGCGTGCTCGCGATCTCCCACCAGCGCGATGCCGGCCCCGGCGTGTTCGCGGAGGCGATCGCCTCCGCGGGCGCCGAGCTCGAGCACTGGCATATCGCCGAGACCCCCGACCCGCCGGCGGACCCGCTCGGCTACGACGCCGTGCTCAGCCTCGGTGGGGCGATGCACGCCGATCAGGAGGGCCGCCACCCCTGGCTGGCTTCGGAGAAGCGCCTGCTGGCCGAGCTGCTCGCCGCCGGCCGGCCGCTGCTCGCCGTCTGCCTCGGCTCCCAGCTGCTCGCCGAAGCGGCGGGCGGCAGGGCGGCGCGCGCGAGCGAGCCCGAGATCGGCTGGTTCGAGATCGAGGTCACCGAGGCGGGCGCCGGCGACCCGCTGCTCGGCGAGCTGGCCCCGGCGTTCGAGGCGTTCGAGTGGCACAGCTACGAATGCCTGCTGCCGCCCGAGGCGGAGATCCTGGCGAGCACGCCGGTCTGCCCGCAGGCGTTCCGCATCGGCTCGGCCTGGGGGATCCAGTTCCATGCCGAGGTCAGCCAGGCCGACGCGCGGGATTGGATCGACGACTACCGCGCCGACGAGGACGCCGTCCGGATCGGCCTCGACCCGCTCGCGCTCAGGGCCGAGACCGAGGCCAAGATCGCGGCCTTCAACGAGCTCGGGCGCGAGCTCTGCGCCCGCTGGTCGCGGTCCTTCGCTTGAGCCGACCGGTCGCCTGCCTCAGGCCCCGGAGAGCGCCACCGCGACCAGCTCGGCCTCGAGGACGCTGAAGTTGCCGAGGAACTCGCTGCAGCGAACCTCAACCGTCGTCTCGCCCGGGCCGGAGTCGCCGACGACCGCCATCACCTCGGCGTGCTCGGTGTAGATGTCCTTGAGGCTGATCTCCGTGACCGACTGGATGTAGATGCCGGAGTTGGGGTCGGTCCCCGCGCCCACGTAGCATCGGCCCGCCGCCTCGCCGGCGTTGTTGTTGTAGGCACGAACCCGCCCGACCACCAGGATCCGTCCCGGCGCCGCGAGCGTCAGCGTGCGCGTCGCGCAGGTCACCAGCCCGGCTCCGGCGACGGGATCGCAGGAGCCGTCGGACGCCCACCTGCCGGTGCCGCCCTGGCTCGCGCTCGGCACCGTCGCGAGGCTCGCTTCGACCAGGTCGTCGCCGGTCAGGGAGTCGTCCTCGACCTCGGGGCCGCCGACCGCGGCCGGGGCGATCCCGGGGTTCGGATAGGTGCCGGTGAGGTCGCCGCCCGCCGGACCGCCGCCGCCGATGCTGCTCAGCGTGGACTCGTCGATGTCGGCGCCCTTGAGCGAGTTGTCGAGGACGTCGCGGCCGGCCAGGGTGGAGTCCTTGACCTTGTCGCCGCTCACCGCGCCCCCCGCGATCTTGGCGTTGGCGGCGGCGCCGTTTGCGAGGTCCTGTGTCTTCACCTGGCCGTCGACGATGTCGCCGCTGAAGACGGTGTCGGCGGCGTAGGCGCCCCCGGTGCTCAGCGCGACGACGAGCGCCAGCAGGGCGACGTAGTCGTATGCGGAGCGCGGCCGAAGCCTGTCGAACACGAGGACACGATCCTCTACTCGCCGGTCTCCGGTGTCACGTAGGCGCCCGAGAGGCCGCCGTCGACCATGAAGCGTCGACGCGGTCACGTAGCGACGACTCGTCGCGAGGCGAGGAACAGCGCCGCGTTGGCGATCTCCTCGGGCCTCGCCGAAGCGGCCGATCGGGATGTGGACGAGCCGCCGCGCGGCCTTCGCCGGGTCGGTCGCGAACAGCTCCTGCAGCAGCGGCGTGTCGACCGGGCCGGGGCAGAGCGCGTTGACGCGCACGCCGCGGCGCGCGAACTCGACGCCGAGCTCGCGCGACAGCGCCAGCACCGCGCCCTTCGAGGCGGTGTAGGAGATCTGCGAGATGGCGGCGCCCATCACCGCGACGAACGAGGCGGTGTTGATCACCGAGCCGCCGCCGGTCTCGAGCAGGTGCGGGATCCCGTGCTTGCAGCAGAGGAAGACGCGAGCGCACGTTGACGTCCTGGACCCGCTGCCAGGCCTCGAGCGACGTGTCGAGCACCGAGGCGTCGTCGGTCGGGTTGATGCCGGCGTTGTTGAAGAGCACGTCGATGCGGCCGTACTCGCTCGCCGCGCGCGCTCGTACATGCGCCTGCACCTGCCTCCTCGTCGGTGACGTCGGCCGCGATCGCGAGGTCGCCCTCGGCGTCCGTCGCGCGAGGTCGACGCCGACGACGGTCGCGCCCTCGGCGCGCGAACAGCGCGCGCCGACTCGGCGCCGATCCCGCTGGCCGCGCCGGTGATCACGCAGACCTTGCCCGTCGAGCCGTCCCGTCATCAGTCAGCCCTCCTCGGTCGCGTAGTAGACGTTCTTGACCTCGGTGTAGTGCTCGAGCGCGTCCGGGCCGAGCTCGCGGCCGACGCCCGACTGCTTGAAGCCGCCGAACGGCGTCGTGACCCGCACCGAGCTGTTCGAGTTGATCGAGAGCACGCCGGTCTCGATCGCCCGCGGCGACGCGCAGCGCGCGGGCGCCGTCGCGGGTCCAGATCGAGCCGGAGAGCCCGTAGATCGTGTCGTTGGCGATCGCGATCGCCTCGGCCTCGTCGTCGAAGGGGATCACGCAGGCGACCGGGCCGAAGATCTCCTCGCGGGCGGCGCGGTCGTCGTTCGAGACCGGGGAGAGCACGGTCGGCGGGAACCAGAAGCCGGGGCCGTCGGGGGCGCTGCCGCGGAAGGCGACCGGGGCGTCGTCGGGGACGAAGGAGGCGACCGTCTCGCGCTGGCCGGCCGAGATCAGCGGGCCCATCGCGGTCGCCTCGTCGAGCGGGTCGCCGACGCGGATCGCCTTGACCGCCGCCTCGAGCGCCGCGAGGAAGCGGTCGAGCGCCGAGCGCTCGACGAGGATCCGCGAGCGCGCGCAGCAGTCCTGGCCGGCGTTGCCGAAGACGGCCGCCGGCGCCGCCGCGGCGGCGGCCTCGAGGTCGGCGTCGGCGAAGACGACGTTGGCCGACTTGCCGCCGAGCTCGAGCGTCACCCGCTTGATCGTCTGCGCCGCGCCGGCGGCGATCCCGCGGCCGACCTCGGTCGAGCCGGTGAAGGCGATCTTGGCGACGTCGGGGTGCTCGACCAGCCGCTGGCCGCAGACCGAGCCCGGGCCCGGCGACGACGTTGAGCACGCCCTCGGGCAGGCCGGCCTCGAGCGCGATCCGCTCGAGCTCGAGCGCGCTCAGCGGCGTCAGCTCGGCCGGCTTGAGCACGACCGTGTTGCCGGCGGCCAGCGCCGGGCGCGAGCTTCCAGGAGGCGATCACCAGCGGGAAGTTCCAGGGCACGATCAGGCCGACGACGCCGAGCGGCTCGCGGAAGGTCATGTCGATGCCGCCGGCGACCGGGATCGTGTCGCCGAGCAGGCGCTCGGGCGCGCCGGCGTAGTAGCGGAAGGTACTCGACGACCATCGCCGATCTCGCCGCGGGCGTCGCCGATCGGCTTGCCGGCGTTGCGCGCCTCGAGCGTCGCCAGCTCCTCGACTCGCGCCTCGATCGCGTCGGCGAGCGCGCGCAGCAGGCGCCGCGCGGTCGCCCGGGCGCGACCGCCCGCCAGGCCGGGAAGGCCGCCTTCGCCGCGCGCGACCGCGGCGTCGGTCTCCTCGACCCCGGCCCGCGGGACCTCGGCCATCACCTCGCTCGGTCGCCGGCTCGATCACGCTCAGAGTCATCGGCCGCCGGCCGGCTCCGCGCCGCGCGGCCTCGACGAGCGCCGCGACCGACCGGGCTGCGCTCGCTCCTCCTCGGGGTGCCAGAGCACGCCGAGAGCCGAGCTGCGATCCGGGAGCTCGATCGCCTCGATCGACCGTCGTCCGGCGCCGCCCAGCCGGTCACGATCAGCCCCTCGCCGAGCCGGCTCGACGCCCTGGTGGTGGTGGGAGTGGACCGTGGCGCGCTCGCGCGCCGGCGACGCGCGGCGGCGAGCGAGCCGGGCTCGAGCCGACCTCGTGGTCGCGGAAGACGCCCGGGCGGTGTCGCATGTGGCGCTCGGCGTCGGCGAGGTGCTGGTCGAGGGTGCCGCCGCGGGCGACGTTGAGCATCTGCATGCCGCGGCAGATCGCCGAGCACGGGCAGGTCGCGCTCGAGCGCGCGCGCGGGCGAGCGCGAGCTCGAAGCGGTCGCGCTCGGCGCGGTAGCCGCCGTCTGCGCTCGTGCGGCTCGGCGCCGTAGGTGGCCGGGTCGAGGTCGGCGCCGCCGGCGAGGATCAGGCCGTCGAGCAGGTCGAGCAGCTGGTCGGGCTCGGCGACGCTCGCCTCGTCGGCCGGCAGGAGCACCGGCAGCGCCGCCGGCGCCGGCGACGTCGCACGCGAGTAGGTGCGCTGGCGAGATGTTCGACCTCGACGTCCCAGACCGCCCAGCGGGCGCGCTCGATCGCGCGCAGATCCCGATCACCGGCCGGCGCGCTCAGCCGCACGCGCGACCGCTCACAGCCGCTCGAAGCCCCGGAAGCGCTCCCAGTCGGTGACCGCGGCCTCGAACGCCTCGAGCTCGACCTGCGCGCGGTTCAGGTAGTGGTCGACGACCTCCTGGCCGAACGCCTCGCGGGCCACGCGCGCTGGCCGCGAAGCAGGTCGCGGGCCGCGTACAGGTTGCGTGGGCACGCGCGGCTTGTCGGACTCGTAGGCGTTGCCCTCGAGCGGCGGCCTCGAGCTCCAGCTCGGTGTCGATCCCGTGCAGGCCGGCGGCGATCATCGCGCGCGAGCGCCAGGTAGGGGTTGACGTCGGCGCCGGGCAGCCGGTTCTCGAAGCGCAGCGCCTCGCCGTGGCCGACGACCCGCAGCGAGCAGGTGCGGTTGTCGTTGCCCCAGGCGACCGCGGTCGGCGCGAACGAGCCCGCGGCGAAGCGCTTGTAGGAGTTGATGTGCGGCGCGAAGAGCAGCGTCAGCTCCCGCATGCAGGCGAGCTGGCCGGCGAGGAAGCGGTCGAACATCGTCTGGTCGGCGGCGAAGGCGTTGTTGCCGTCCGTCGTCGGCGAGCGAGCAGTGGATGTGGCACGAGTTGCCCTCGCGCTCGTTGAACTTCGCCATGAAGGTGATCGACATGCTCCTCCTGGGCGGCGATCTCCTTGGCGCCGTTCTTGTAGATCGACGTGGTCGTCGGCGGCCGCGCAGCGCCTCGTCGTAGCGGAAGTTGATCTCGTGCTGGCCGAGGTTGCACTCGCCCTTCGAGTTCTCGACCGTCATCCCGGCGCCCGCCATCTCGTTGCGGATCCGGCGGATCAGCGGCTCGACCCGCGCCGTGCCGAGCAGCGAGTAGTCGATGTTGTAGAGGTTGGCCGGCTCGAGGTCGCGGTAGGCCTGCTTCCAGGCGTCCTCGTAGGTGTCGTTGAAGACGATGAACTCGAGCTCGGTGCCGGCGTTCGCGGTCAGCCCGCGCTCGGCGAGCCGGGCGAGCTGGCGGCGCAGGATCTGGCGCGGCGAGGCGACGACGTCGGCGCCGTCGTCCCAGGCGAGGTCGGCCATCACGCAGCACCGTGCCCTCCTGCCAGGGGACCGGCCGCAGCGTCTCGAGGTCGGGCTTCATCTCGAAGTCGCCGTAGCCGCGCTCCCACGACGACATCGCGTAGCCGTCGACCGTCTCCATGTCGACGTCGACGGCGAGCAGGTAGTTGCAGCCCTCGGCGCCGTGCTCGAGCACCTCGTCGAGGAAGTGGGTGGCGGTCAGGCGCTTGCCCTGGAGGCGCCCCTCCATGTCGGCGATCGCGAGCAGCACGGTGTCGACCGTGCCCGTCGGCGACCGCCTGCTTCAGCTCCTCGAGCTTCACCCGCCGGCGGAGACTACGTAGGCGGCGGCGGCCGTCCGGCTCGCTCGCCCTCGAGCACCCGGCCGGTGTCGTCGGTGGCGATCTGCCGGATCGGCCCCTCGAAGGTGTTGCGCGCGCCGAGCAGCCACCAGAGACCGACCGCGACGATCACGACCAGCACCGTGATCGGCGCGTAGTTGACGTACTTCCAGTCGAACTCGTCGTCCCACGGCACGCCGGCGGGCGCTGAACGGGAGGCTGAAGATGATCACGCAGATCGCGACCCAGATGACCGCGGCCGGGTTGACCCACTTGTACTTGCGTGCCGAGCGTCCACGGGCCCGGGCTCGAACGCGTCGCCCATCGCGCCAGCGCAGGTAGATCGGGATCACGTAGGCGATGTAGAGCCCGATCACCGTGATCGAGACGACCGCGAAGAACGCGTAGGTGAAGTTGTTCTCGTCGCCGATCAGCGCCGGCAGCGTCATGATCAGCGGCCAGCGCCGCCATGAAGAGCACCGAGTAGGCGGGCACGCGGTGGTGGTTGAGCCGCGTCCAGAGCCGCCAGCCCGGGACGGCCCGGTCGCGCGAGAACGCGTAACACATGCGCGAGGCGCTGGTCAGGCAGGCCATGCCGCAGAAGAGCTGGCCGATCGTCGCGATCAGGATCACGACCTTCGCCAGCCGCCCGAGCCGAGCGCGCTGTCGAAGATCGCCAGCGAGGAGCCGAGCGCCGTCGTTGATCGCCGTGCCGACGTCGGTCGCGGCGAAGGTGATCGCCAGCAGCACGAACCAGCCGATCGACGCCGGCCCAGAAGACCGAGCGCCAGACGCCCTTGGCGGCGCCCATCGCCGCGCCCTGCGTCTCCTCGCAGATGTGCGCGGAGGCGTCGTAGCCGGTCTGCGTGTACATCGTCAGCAGGAAGCCGAGCGGCAGCACGTAGAACCAGAACATCCCGCCGTCGCGCCCCGAAGCCGGAGTTGTTGAAGCGCTCGGTGAAGACGAAGTCGACGCTCTGGTGCTGTGTCGGGGACGAAGATCAGGATCGCGATGATCACCGCGACGCCGGCGACGTGCCAGAAGACCGAGACGTTGTTGATCATCGCGACCAGCGGCGAGCGAGAAGATGTTGATCAGCGAGTGGATCGTCAGGATCGATGACGAAGAGCAGGAACGTCTCGGGGAGGATGTGCTCGGCGTCGCCGAAGTTGATGAAGCCGAGGTCGACGCCGTAGAGGCTGAGCAGCGCGTTCAGCGAACTGCGCCGAGGCGTAGACGACCGAGGCGACCACGCCGACCAGGCCGATCAGGTTGAACCAGCCGGTGAACCAGCCCCAGGTCGTGCCGCCGAGGTCGGAGGCCCAGTAGTAGATGCCGCCCGCGGTCGGGTACTTCGAGACGAGCTCCGACATCGAGAAGGCGACCAGCAGGATCAGGCCGCAGATGATCGGCCAGCCCCAGGAGATCGCGATCGGCCCGCCGTTGTTCCAGGCGATGACCGTACGTCGTGAAGCAGCCCGCGAGGACCGAGATGATCGTGAACGAGATCGCGAAGTTGGAGAAGCTCGCTCCATGCGCGGTCGAGGCTCTGCGTGTAGCCGAGCTCGGCGAGCGTCTGCTCGTCCTCGTCCTTGAACTGGGTCGCCTTCGCCTCCATCCGGAACTCCCCTCGCTGAGGGCCTTCGCACCGATCGCCGCTACCCCGCGGCAAAAGGTGTGCCAGCCCGACCTATGGACGACTCGGACCCTAACCCGAGCGGTGGACGCCAGTCAAGGGGCAGCGGAGAGTCGGTCGCCGCCGCCCGCTCAGAGCAGGCCCGCGAGGATGTGCTCGGTGCCGCGGACGTGCTGTCGCATCAGCGACGCCGCCCGGGCGCCGTCGCGACCCCGAAGCAGCGCGACCAGCCGGCGATGCTGGGTGTTGGAGCGCGCCAGCACCTCGTCGGGATGCGGCGATCCGGGCGATCAGGTCGCTCATCTGCGCCTGCACCTCGGTCATCTCGGTGACCAGGTGGGGCGAGGAGGCGGCCTCGGCGACGCCGATGTGGAAGCGGATGTCGGCGCGCCGGTATTGCTCGAAGTCGCTCGGCGAGCCCATCCGCTCGACCAGTTCCTCGAGACGGCCGAGCGCCTCGCCGCCGGCGCGCTCGGCGGCGAGCATGACCGCCCCGACCTCGACCGCGACCCGCTGGTCGAGCACCGCCGCCGCGGCCTCGCCGAGGATGGCCCCGACCGGCTCGGAGAGCGGCGGGCGCTCGGCGACGAAGGTGCCTCCGCTGCGCCCGCGCAGCGAGATCAGATGGCCGCTCTGCACCAGCGTGGTCAGGGCCTGGCGCAGGGTCGAGCGTGAGATCCGAAGCTCGCCGGCGAGGTCGCGCTCGGACGGCAGCCGGGTCCCCGGGCTGAGCAGCCCGGTGCGGATTGCGCCTCCGAGGCGCTCGACGGTCTCCTCGAAGGTGGTCGGCGCGCGGACGGGCTTGAACACGGCCTCGAGAGCGGCGTCGCGCTTCATCCGCCTACCGTACCCGCTGTCGTCAAGGGCGGCACGTCGCCGGCCGAGGCCCCGACTCAGGGTCCGAAGGCCGCCTCGATCTCCGCGATCGCCTGCTCGTTGGTCCTGAAATGGACCGCCTTCAGGCCGAGCGAGCGGGCCGCCTCGACGTTGACCTCGATGTCGTCGACGAACAGGCACTCCCAGGGGGCGATCCCGGCGCCGAGCCTTGCAAGGGTCAGGCGGTAGATCTCCGGCTCGGGCTTTCGCATCCCCACGTACGCCGAATCGACCACGAACTCGAAGATCTCGTCAACCGGGAGCATCGAGCGCCAAAGCGGCTCCCACTCGCGCACGTTGTTGGTCAGCAGCGCCATCCGCGCGCCGCGCTCCTTGACCCGGCGCATCAGCGCGATCATCTCCGGGTTCGGCTCGAGCGCCTCGAAGTAGATCTCCTTGAAGCCGTGCATCCGCGGGCGGTGCCCGAGCTCGGGCTCGAGCGCCTCGGCGAGCCGCGCGAGAAAGCTCGCCTCGCTGACCCGGCCCTTCTCGAGCTCGTAGAGGGGGTGGGCCCCGTCGGCCTCGGCGATCGCCTGCATCGCCCTGCCGAGCGCCACGGGTGAGATCCCGGTTTGATCCTGGTAGGCGGCGAACGAGCCGATCAGCGGCGTGGTCAGCACCCCGCCGAAGTCCGAGATCACCGCCCGGATCTTGTCGCTCATTCGGCCCGCAGCCGCTCGAAGACGCCGAGGCCGGCGCCGTTGCAGCGCAGCTCGAGCGCCGCGCGCTCGTGAGCGATCGCTCCGTCGCGGTGCTCGGAGCGCGAGCTGACCTCGCCGGCGATCCGGATCGGCATCGCGAACTCGTCCCGATAGAGCTCGATCCCGACCCGCGTGAGCTCGCCGCCCCCCCCGCGCTCGGTCGAGAGCAGCACCACCTCGAGTGGCTCGGCCGCCTCGTCGCCGTCGAGCAGCAGGCCGGCGATCGCCTCCTCGCCGTGCCCGGGCGCGCCCGCCGGGGTGATCGCGGCGATCGCGATCAGCCGGCCGTCCTCGAAGCGCCCCGAGAGCGCGCGAACCGAATCGACCTGGTCCCAGTCGAGCTCGCCGCCGAGCCGGAAGATCGGCGGATCGGCGGGGCCCGCCGGATCGAGCGCGCGCAGCCGCTCGAGCTCCCACCCGAAGCGGATCTGCTCGCCGCCCGGCGACTCGAAGGCGAGCGAGAGCTCACTCATCGCGCTCGCCGTGGGGCAGCTCCCCGGCGGGATCCTCGACCTCGCGGGCGCTGCCCTCGTAGTCGTAGTCGCGTGGGGTGGGGCCCGGGCGGGTGCCGAACCCGCTCGGGCGGGGCGGCGGCGAGGCGACCGTCCATCCGAAGGAGATCCGCCGGCGGGCGAGCCTCGCGACCAGAGCGCGCACCAGCGCTCGCGAGGGCGGGATCAGGAGCGCCAGGCCGACGACGTCGGTGATGAAGCCGGGGGTGAGCAGGAGCGCGCCGCCGAAGATGATCATCGCCCCGTCGAAGGTCTCGCGGGCGGGCACCCGGCCCTCGCTGAGCGCCCGGTTGAAGCGCACCCACGCGGTCCGTCCCTGCGAGCGGGTCAACGCGGCGCCGACGAAGCCGTCGAGCAGCAGCAGCCCAAGGGTCGGCAGCACCCCGATCGCCCCGCCGACCTGGATGATCACGTAGAGCTCGGCGATCGGCAGCAGGATGAAGAAGAGCAGCAGCAGCGGCACGGGGCGAAAGCCTAGAGGGGCGGCGATCGCGCCAGCGGGCCGGCGCCCGGGCGTCCTCTAGGATTGATCCATGCCAAACGAAGAGGATGTCTACGAGGCGCTCGAAGAGGTGATCGACCCCGAGCTGGGGCTCGACTTCGTCTCGCTCGGGCTGGTCTACGACGTCGAGATCGAGGGTCCCGAGGTCTTCGTCACCTTCACGCTGACCACCCCGGCCTGCCCGATCGGCCCCCAGGTCTCCGAGCAGATGCGCGAGTTCGTCGGTGACCTCGAGGGCGTCGACAAGGTCCACCCGAAGATGATCTTCGACCCGCCCTGGTCCCCGGAGATGATGACCGAGGACGCCAAGTTCGCGCTCGGCTTCTAGGCGGCCCCGCCGGCCACGAATCGGCAGGGCCTTTGTAAGAATGGCGGCGATGGGGCTGGGCGTCAGGGGTCTTGCGGCAATCGTCTCGCTGGGGCTTGCGCTCGCGATCGCGGCGACCGCGCACGCCGATGTGGTCTGGCTGTGCAAGCCGGGCGCGGAGCCCAACCCGTGCGCCGGCGACCTGACGACGACGATTCAGCGCCCCGACGGAACCGACAAGGTGCGGCCGGGGACGGTCCCCAAGCGCCGTCGCATCGACTGCTTCTACGTCTATCCGACCGTCTCGGAGGACCCCGGGACGAACTCCGACAAGTCGATCGATCCGGAGATGGAGGCGATCGCGCGCTTTCAGGCGCAGCGCTTCTCGCGCCACTGCCGCGTCTTCGCGCCGGTCTACCGGCAGCGGACGCTGATGGCGATCGCGTCGGCGAGCAGCTCGCCGGAGCCCTACAACCTCGCCTTCGCCGACCTCGTCGAGGCCTGGAAGGACTACCTGGCGAACTACAACCACGGCCGCGGCTTCGCCGTGATCGGCCACTCGCAGGGCTCGCGCATGCTGCGCGGCCTGATCCGAAACCACATCGACGATCGGCCCTCGCTCCGCAGGCGGTTGGTCAGCGCGATCATCCCGGGTGCCAACGTCCTCGTGCGCGAGGGGCGCAACCGCCACGGCGACTTCGACCACGTTCCCGGCTGCCGGCGTCCGGGCCAGTTCGGATGCGTGGTCGCCTGGTCGGCGTTCGACCAGCCGCCGCCCGCGAACTCACGATTCGGGCGCCCCGCGACGGCGCCGGACACGACCGACATGGCGCTTCCCAGCGGCCCGGGGTACGAGGTCCTGTGCACGGACCCCGAGCGGCTCACGCGCGGAGACGGCCGGCTGACCACGCTCACCCGCTCGGACCCCTACCCGGGCATCATCGGTCTGCTGATCACCCACACCTACGGGGGCTTCCCGCCGACGGCCTCGACGCCCTGGCTCAGCCCGCGCGAGCGCTACAGCGGCTTCTGCGCCTCGAGCGAGGGCGCGAACTACCTCTACGTGCAGCCACTCGGTGGTGCCCGCGACCTCCATGAGTCCCCCGACGACAGCTGGGGCCTCCACATCATCGACATCAACATCGCCCTCGGCGAGCTCGAGCGGATCCTCGCCTCGCAGGCCGCGAGCTACCTGGACGCGCGCGGCCGCTGAGGATCGCGGTCGCCTCCTGAGCCCGGCGCTCAGGCGGGCTCGAGCAGCTCGGCCGCCTTCACCGGCGCCGGGGTCAGCGCGGCGGCGCCGATCACGAGCGCGAAGGCGAAGATCCGCAGGAAGACGCCGAGCGGCGCGTCGGGCATGGGCTCGTCGAAGACGATCGGCCCGGCGGCGATCGTCAGCGCGTTGGCGGCGACGCTGGTCATCGCGATCACCGGCACCGCCTTGCCGATCTGCAGGCTCCTGGCCGAGACGATCAGCCCGACGAGCGAGGCGAGCGCGATGACCAGCGGCCAGCGGGCTGATCAGGATGGCGGCCGCCGAGCTCTCGCCGAGCTCGTCGCTGAGGCCTTGATCGCGGTGTCGGAGGCGGCCCAGAAGAGCCCGGCGGAGGCGCCGAGCATGACGCCCGTCGCGAGCGGCCTCCGCGGGCCGAACGGCGACCGCGATCGCCGCCCCGGCGACGATCACGAGGAAGACGAGCAGGCGCGAGGTCTCGTAGTCGGAGTGCGCCTCGTCGCCGGTCCCCTCGAGCGTCGCCGCGAGGAAGGCGAGGCCGAGCGCGGCGAGCCCGACGCCGATCCACTCGCGCCGGGTGACCTCGTGGGCGAAGAGCCGGTCGGCGGTGACCGTGAGCAGGACGAGGCCGCCGGCGATCACCGACTGCACGAGCGAGATCGGCGCGAGCGCGAGGGCGGCGACGTGGAAGCCCCAGCCGGCCATCGCGATCACGATGCCGAGCGTGTACCAGGGGTTGCGGAAGAGCGCGAGCGAGGTCCGGATCGGCCGGCGCCACTCGACCGGCGGGCGAGTCGACCGCGCCGCGGTGCTTGTAGAGGAAGCCGAGCACCGAGGCGAACGCGGTCGCGACGCGAAAGCAGCAGGCCGATCTGGACGGAGAGCGACATGGGGCGCCCGAGGCTAGCGCCGCCGCTCGGGCCGAGATGGCGTTTGCGGGTGCATTACGCCCGCAAGTGCCGCCTCGGCGGCCGGTGCGGCGCGCGGCTCAGGCCGCGGTCGGGGTCGCCGCCCGGCGGCGGCTCGGGCGGCTCCTCGCGGGGCGCCGGCTCGAGCTCGGCGTCGAGGCGGATCGCCCGGATCGCGTGCTCGTCGGGGAGCTTCGTCGAGCACCTCGCGGATCACCTCGTGATCTCGGGCTGGTCGTGGCCGAAGTCGTCGAGCAGCGAGCGCAGCGCCGTGTGGGTGATCTTGAGCTGGGCCGGGGTCAGCTCGAGGTGGTAGCGAAGGGACTCGGATGTCCGCGCGTCGCTCATGCTGGGCCGATCCGCCGTGTCGGCCTCGGCTCAGCCCGGTCTGCGCTCGCGCACTTCGCCGTTCCGGCCGTCCTCGGCGGCCTCGGCCGACTCTCAGCAGCCTCGCAGCTCTGATCTCGCCTCGATGCCCTCGGCGATCAGCGTCGACGTCGTCCATCGAGTCGTAGTCGCCGAGCAGCCCGAAGTCGATCTCGCCGTTGTAGGACATGATCGCGATCGCACAGCGCGTGGTTCTCGCGGCAGGAAGGCGACCGGGAAGACGTCCTCGAGCTCGCGGCCGAGCACGTAGAGGGGGATCTGCGGTCCGGGGACGTTGGTGACGATCAGGTTGAAGAGCCGGGTCGAGAAGTTGATCCGCGCGGCCTGGGCGAGCAGCGTCGGCGGGGCGAAGTCGTTGAAGCGCGAGATCACCTCGGCGCCGAGCGCCTGCTTGGACTACTTGATCCCCGTCCATCGCCTCGCGGACGACCTCGCAGCCGTCTCGACCGGGTCCTCGACGTAGACGGGCAGCGGCCCGCGGACGGCGGCGATCTGGTTGCCGAGCTCGCCGTGCTCGTCGGCGGCCGCGGATCGAGACCGGGACCAGGGCGCGCAGCTCGAGCCCCTCGGTGCGGACGCCGCGCGCGTGCAGCCAGCGGCGCAGCGCGCCGGCGACGACCGCGAGGACGACGTCGTTGACGGTGCCGCCGAGCGCCGTCTTGATCCGCTTGAACTTGGCCGAGCTCGCCGCGCACCCAGACGAAGCGCCGGTGCGGGCCGATCGGCTGTGTTCAGCGGCACGTCGGGGGCCGGGTTGGCGAACGTCCAGGCGACCTCGCCGACGCCCTCGGCCGCCTCGCCGAGCCTGGCCGAGCGCCTGCCGGCGGGTGCTCGACGGCCGCTCGAGCCGCCGCGGCGAGCCGGAGCGGCGCCTTCGCCAGGCCCTCGACGTCCTTGGCGAGCAGCTGCGCCGACGACGGCTCGGGCTCGGGATCCCATTCGTGCTCGGCCTGCGGCGGGCTCGGGGACCGGCTGGATGTCGAAGAGCACGGTGGCGATGTCGACGCCGGAGACGCCGTCGACGAGCGCGTGGTGGGTCTTCGAGATCAGAGCGCGAAGCGCTTGCGGGTCAGGCCCTGGACCAGCCACAGCTCCCAGAGCGGCTTCGTGCGGTCGAGCTGCTGGGAGAAGACGCGCGCGGCCATCTTGCGCAGCTGCTCCTCGCCGCCGGGCGCCGGCAGCGCCGAGTGGCGGACGTGGTACTCGAGGTTGAACTGCGGGTCGTCGACCCAGAACGGGCGGCCGGTCTCGAGCCGGCGGGAAGGCGAGCTTCTGCCGGTAGCGCGGCACCAGGTGCAGGCGCCCGCGGATGTGGTCGAGCAGGTCGTCGTAGCTGCGGCGGCGGGCCCTCGAAGATCATCACGCCGCCGATGTGCATGTGCGCGGCCGAGCTCTCGTTCGTCAGGAACGAGGCGTCGACCGACGTCAGGCGATCCATGTGGCCCTGTGCCATCCCCTAACGTATCGCCCCGTGCGCCGGATCGCCCGCTCCAGATCGCGCTCGCGGTCGTCGCGACTCGCGGGCTGCGGCGGCCGAGGCCGCTCCCGAGCCGTCCCCCGCGCCCGGGGCGGGGGCGGCCACCGGCGAGGCGTTCGACTCGGATCGCGCCTTCGCCGATCTCGAGCGCCCAGGTCGAGCTCGGCCCGCGGCCGGCGGGCTCGGCGGCGGGGCGGCGGACCGTGAGGCTGATCGCCGCCCGGCTGTCGGCCGCCGGGCTCGACGACGTAACCGATCCAGCGGCCGTGGATGAACGTGGTCGCCACGATTCCCGGCCGCGAGACGCGGCACCGTCGTCGTCGGCGCCCACTGCGACACCAAGGAGGGGATCCCGGCCTTCGTCGGCGCCAACGACGGCGCCTCCGGCGTCGCGGTCGTGCTCGAGCTGGCGCGGACGCTGCCGCGCCCGCTCGCGGGCCCCTCGATCGCAGCTGGCGCTCTTCGACGCCGAGGAGGCGCGCGGCGAGCGCTCCTTCGAGCGCGACGGCACCCGCGGCATCGCGCCAGTACGTCGAGCTTGCGCCGGCGCGGCGGGCGGCCAGGGGCCGCCGCCGCTCGAGGAGATCCGGGCGATGGTCCTCTTCGACATGGTCGGCGACTGCGATCTGCAGCTCCCGCGCGAGGCCAACTCCGACCCCGGCCTCTACGCGCTCTTCGCCGCCGCCGCCGGCGGCTCTCCGGCTCGCCGGAGCCGTTCACGGGGCGCATCGGGGCGATCGGCGACGACCACCTGCCGTTCCTCGAGGCCGGGATCCCGGCGCTCGACCTGATCGACTTCACCTACGGCCCCGGCGCCGCGCCGGGCGCGCTACTGGCACACGCCCGAGGACACGCTCGACAAGGTCTGCCCGGAGAGCCTCGCGGCGGTCGGGCGAGCCCGCTCTGCTGGCGATTCCCGCGATCCGTTGAGCGCCTCGTGAGTACCCTTGTGGGCATGTCCTCCGAGGTCGCCACCCACAGCCCGACGCGCGTCCTGCTGGCCGCGCCCCGCGGCTACTGCGCCGGGGTGGACCGCGCCGTCCAGACCGTCGAGCAGGCGCTCGACCTGCACGGGCCGCCCGTCTACGTCCGCAAGGAGATCGTCCACAACAAGCACGTCGTCGAGCAGCTCGCGAAGCGCGGCGCGATCTTCGTCGAGGAGGAGACCGAGGTGCCCGAGGGCGCCCTGGTCGTCTTCTCCGCCCACGGCGTCTCCCCGGCGGTTCACGAGAACTCCGCGGCGCGGAACCTGCGCACGATCGACGCGACCTGCCCGCTGGTCACCAAGGTCCACGTCGAGGCGCGCAAGTTCGCCGAGCAGGGCTACACGATCATCCTGATCGGCCACGAGGGCCACGAGGAGGTCGAGGGAACGACCGGCGAGGCGCCCGACTCGATCATCCTGGTCGAGACCGCTTGCCGACGTCGATGCGCTCGAGGTCGAGGACCCCGACCGGGTCGCGTTCATCACCCAGACGACGCTCTCGGTCGACGAGACGGCCGAGATCATCGCCCGCCTGCGCGAGCGCTTCCCGAAGATCGTCAGCAGCAAGTCCGACGACATCTGTTACGCGACGACCAACCGCCAGATCGCCGTCAAGCAGCTCGCCGCCGAGTGCGACCTCGTGCTCGTGATCGGCTCGACCAACTCGTCGAACTCGAACCGCCTGGTCGAGGTCGCCCGCGAGCTCGGCGCCGCCTCGCACCTGATCGACAACGCGAGCCAGGTCGACGAGGCGCTGGCTGGAGGGCGTCGAGACGGTCGGGATCACCTCCGGGGCGAGCGCCCCCGAGGAACTGGTCGCCGAGCTGGTCGAGTTCTTCCGCGAGCGCGGCGCCACCGACGTCTCGGAGCTGCGAACGGTCGACGAGGACGTCCGGTTCATGCTCCCGAAGCGAGATCCGCACCGAGCTCGCCGCCCGCGCCTGAGCCGCCCCGCCGGCCCTAGGGGGTCTTCGGCGCCGGCGCGGCGGAGAAGCTGAGCGCGTAGAGCGCGACGCCCTCGAGCGGCTCCACCCGGAGCCGGTGGCTCTCGTGACCCGGATGGACGGCGAGATCGACGAGCCCGGGGCCCGCGACCTCGATTCGCTCCGGCTCGGCGTCGTCGAGCGAGACCTCGAGCGTTCCGGCCCCGGCGAGCGACGCGTGCGCGCCCCCCGCCTCGTAGCCGAGCTCGAGCGGGCCACCCGCCCACGGCGTCGAGGGCGAGCCGCCGGGAAACAGCTCCGGGGTCGGCGGCGCGACCAGGGCCCCCGGGACATCGGAGGGCCGTATCGGCGAAAGCGGGGCGGGCAGCCGCACGAGCGCGTTGAGCTCGCGCAGCTCGCCCTGGATCGCCTCCTCGGTCGCCGCGTACTCGCCCTCGCCGAAGTGGAACCAGCTCAGCCCGCCGCCCTGGGCCCAGAGGAAGAGCGAGGGCCAGCCCTCGCAGCCGTAGTCGTGCCAGATCGAGTAGTCGGAGTCGTCGGCGACGGGGTGGGTGACCCCGAGCGTGGCCAGCGCCGGCCCGAGCGCCTCGCGCTCGCCCGTGAACGCGAACCGCGGCGAATGCACACCGAGGGTGCTGAGGCCGAGCTCGCCGGTAGCGGCGGTCCCAGGCGATCAGGTAGGGCAGCGCCCTGACGCTGTTCAGCTGGGCGAAGTCGAAGAAGTGGACCAGCACCGGGCCGGCGGCGCAGAGCTCGGCCATGACCGGCTTCCGCTCGGCGTTCAGCCAGCGCTTGCGGCCGGGAAGCTCGGGCGCTCCGATGTTCGCTCTTTGCGGTCTCACCGCCGCAGCATCCTAGGGCCGCCCGCTCCTGCCGTTATGCTCCGCCTCCCCCGGGAGCGGCCTCTGAGCGCTCCGGGCATCAAGAGGGCACGAGAACAGGAGACGGCTGTGAACGAGAGCATCTGGGAGCGGATCGAGTCGAGTCGCCGGCGCTGGGACGTCCTGCGCCACCCCTTCTACCGGCGCTGGTCGGCGGGCGAGTTGACCGCCGAGGAACTGGCTCGCTACTCCGGTCAGTACCGCCACGCCGTCGAGGCGATCGCGACGATGAGCGCCGCCGCCGCCGATGCCCTGCCCGAGCGCGAGGAGCTTCGCCGCCACGCCGCCGAGGAGCGCGGCCACGTGCGGCTGTGGGACGGGTTCGTCGGCGCCACCGGCGGCGTGACCGACGCGCCCGCGACCACCGAGACCGCCGAGTGCGTGCGCGCCTGGACCCGCGACGAGGATGCCGCCGAGCTGCTCGCCCGCCTCTACGCGGTCGAGTCGAGCCAGCCGGAGATCTCGCGGACGAAGCTCGAGGGACTGCTCGGCCCCTACGGCTACAGCGAGGGCCCTGCGACGGCCTACTTCCGGGTCCACGAGGGCCGCGACGTCGAGCATGCCGCCGAGGTTCGCGAGCTGATCGAGGCGCTCGGCGAGGTCGACGAGGACGCGCTCGTCGCCGCCGCCGAGTCCGCCTACCGGGCGAACTGGCGCCTGCTCGACGGGGTCTAGGCCCGATCCGCGCGGGCCGTCGAATGCCTCTCCCGGGCTAGGCGCAGGGCGTGCGTCGCTCGGACAGGGTGATCGGGATCCTGCTCGGGATCGCCCTCGGGATCGCGATCGTCACGATCTTCGTCTTCGTCTTCAGCGAGGACACGGTCGACGCGCCGTCGATCGACGAGCTGCCGCAAAGCGAGCAGCCGGCGCGTCCCTGACGGGCACGGTCACCGGGCGAGGCGAGGCTTGGGAACCGGCCTCGCCCGGGGGCCGTAGCTCGGCTCAGCCGTCGAGGATCGCCCCGGCCAGGTCGGGCCGGAAGGGCTCGGTGCCGCCCACGAGCCCGACGCCGGCGAGCGCCGGATCGTGGCTCTGCATGTAGGTGAGCTCCTTGCGCAGGTCGCCGACGCCGTTCGAGGCCGGGATCGGCGCGATCTGCAGGGTCGCGAGGACCCCGATCGCCTCGCCACTCTCGCCGAGGAACGCGCTGCCCGAGTCGCCCGGGATCCCGGGGGTGAGCGTGTAGACCGTGCGGCTCCAGCCGTTGCCCTCGCTTCTGGCGACCACACCCTGCTTCGGGCTCAGCTGCCTGACGCCGCCGCGCAGCGAGGAGTTGCCGTAGGAGTAGACGGTGTCGCCGAGCATCGCCGAGGAGGGCCCGAGGCCCGTCGGGCCGCCGTAGCCCGGGATCGAGGGGTTGACGTTCGGCGACGTCCGCTGGGTCGAGCTCGAACCAGCGCGAAGTCGTTGAAATCGCAGGCATCCGGATCGCTCTCACCCTCCGCCTGCATCTCGATCCAGGAGCTGTAGGCGAGCGTCCCGGGACGGCTCGCGCCCTCGACCTCGACCGGGGTGCCGAGCGGCAGGCTGCCGCTGTCGCAGCCGTTGGTCTCGGTCGCGGCGCCGGTGCCCGAGCAGTGCGCGGCCTGGCCGATGTAGGTGTCGCCCCCGCCCTGAAAGATGAAGTTCGAGGTGCACTGGCCACCGTCGGTGTAGGTCATGTTGCCCGGCGTGATCGCCGCCGAATCGGCGGGCGCCCAGGCCTCGGCGCTCGCCGGGATCAGCGCGAGGAGTGCGATCGTGAGCGCGGCAAGGCCGCCGCGACGGTTGCTCGGAGTCATCGTTCCCTTCCGGTCAGCCCCCGGATCCCCCATGGATCCGCTCCGCTGCGTACCCGGGCGGGCGAGCGGGAAAACACGCGGCGAGCGGCCGGGTTCAGGTCCTCTTGAAGATCCCGCCTAGAATCACGCGCCGCGATGAGTATGACCTCGAAAGCGCTCACCGGACTGGCGGCGATCGCCCTCGCGGCGGTGCTCTTCTTCGTGCTGCGCGGCGACTCCGAGGACTCCGGTGGCTCGACCCCGGCGAAGGAGGCGGCCGCGCCCGCCGGCGAGGCCGCCAAGGACAACTCGAAGCGATCCGGTCGCGAGGGCGGCAACGCGGAGGGGGAGAAGAAGTCCGCCGGCGGGGGCGCCCAGGCACCGGGCTCGGCGGACGAGGTCGCGACGATCGTGGTCAAGGGCGGCGAGCCCGTCGGCGGGGTCGCCGAGCTCAGCTTCGCCAAGGGCGAGGCGATCCGGTTCCGGGTCGAGTCCGACGTTGCCGAGGAGATCCACATGCACGGCTACGACGTCTCGAAGGACGTCGAGCGCGGGCGGCGAGGTCCTCTTCGACGTGCCGGCGTCGATCGAGGGCATCTTCGAGGTCGAGCTCGAGCACTCGGTCGTGCCGATCGCCGAGATCACGGTGAACCCGAGCTGACCCTTCGTGACGGCCTCGTGAGCGCGCTCGACGCCGCTGCGCATCGCCGGCCACGCGCTGATCGGACGCCAGGACCTGCCGATTCCGGAGTGGCTGTTCGCCTGGGGCGCCTCGCTGGTCCTGATCGTCTCGTTCGTCGGCCTCTCGCTCGCCTGGCGCTCGAGCCGCGCTTCGAGGGCGAGAGCTGGCGACCGCTCTCGGCCCGGCCTGTCGCGGGCGCTCGTCAACCCGCGCACCGAGGCGCTCTGCGGCCTGCTCTCGCGTCTTCCTGCTCGGGGTTGTCGTCTTGTCGGGCCTCAGCGGCACCGAGGCTCCGGATCGCAACTTCTCGCTGACCTTCGTCTTCGTCACCTTCTGGCTCGGGCATGGTCGTCGCTGAGCGTGCTCTTCGGCGACGTCTTCCGAGCCCTCAACCCGTGGCGCGCGATCGCCGCGCGTCGCCGGCGCCGGGTTCCGGCTGATCGCCGGACAGTCGTGCGCCGGCGCCGCTCGCCTATCCGGAGCGGCTCGGGCGCTGGCCGGCCGTGATCGGCCTCGTCGCCTTCGTCTGGCTCGAGCTCGTCTACGGGCCAGAGCGGCTTTCAGCCGCCGGCCTCAACCCGCACGACGTCGCGGTGGCCACCCTCGTCTACTCGGCCTACACCTTCGCTCGGCGATGGCGCTGTTCGGGCGTCGAGCGCTGGCTCGAGCGCGGCGAGACCTTCTCCGTCTACTTCGGGATGTTCGCGAGCCTCTCGCCGCTCGAGGTCCGCGACGGCCGGCTCGGCGCGCCGCCGGGTGCTGCGCGGCGCGACCCGCTGGGTCGGCGGTCCGCCGGCTCGATCGCCTCGTCCTGGTCGCGATCGGCGGCGACGACCTTCGACGGCGCCGCAGGAGGGCGTGCTCAAGGAGCCGATCAACTCGACCGTCGATCTTCTTCGCCGACGATCTCGGCGCTCGGCCCGATCGCCGCCCTGCGGCTGACCAACACCCTCTTTCTCGGCCTGGCGCTGGCGCTCGTCGCGGGCCTGTTCTGGGCCGGCATCTCCGGGATGCGCACGGTGCGGCACCTCGCTCGCGACCCGCCGAGCTCGGCGAGCTGTTCGCGCCACGCCTTCATCCCGATCGCGCTCGCCTACCTGGTCGCCCACTACTTCAGCCTCGTCGTCTTCCAGGAGCAGGCGCAGTTCGGCTTCCTGCTCTCCGATCCGCTCGGCAACGGATCGGACATCTTCGGGACCGCCGGCGCCGGGATCGACTACGGCTCGCTGAGCGCGAACGCGACCTGGTACGTCCAGGTGGCCGCGCTCGTCGATCGGCCACGTGACCGCGCTCGTCCTCGGCCACGACCGGGCGCTCAAGGTCTTCGGCGACACTCGCGCGATCGCCGCGCGATCGCAGTACTGGATGCTGGCGCTGATGGTCGGCTTCACCTCGCTCGGCCTCTACCTGCTCTCGCAGGCGAACGCCTGAGCCCCGGCTAGCGCCGGACGAAGACCCAGCGGCTCTTGATCCCCGCCGCCGAGCGGGTGCGAACGCGCAGCCTGCTGGCCGACCGCGGGACCCGAACCCGCTTGACCCCGACCTTCCGCCCGAGCGACCGCCAGCGCCCGCGGGAGCGCGCCTGCGCCTCGAAGCGGATCCCGGGGGGACCGACGGTCAGCCTGCGCGCGCCCATCTTCACCCTGGGCGGGTGCGGGCGCGAGCCTCGGCGCAGCTGACCGCGTTCGAACGCCCGCCGCAGGAAGCGAGCGCGGGTCGAGTCGGCGCTCGGGCTCAGCCCGAGCAGCCCCATCACGGTGGGGGCGAGGTCGACGTTGACCGGGCGCTCGGCACGCGCCGGTCCGGCGGGCGTGCCCTGCCTGACCAGCGGCCCTCCGCCGGTCACGGCGAGGAAGTTGTCGGCGGTCTGCGCCGCGCCGTGGTTGCCCGGCAGCGGGTTCGCCGACGTTGCCGGCTCGCCGAAGCTCGTCCCGGGCGCCGCTGTCACGAACAGGTCCCCCGTCCGCTCGCCCGCGGTGTGCCAGTTGGGGTGAGCCCCGTCGAGGGTGTTGGCATCGCCGCCGTCGGTGGGGTTCGGCTCGCGGTAGAGAGCCTCGGCGACGCCCGGCTGGTCGAGCGCGATCGCGCGCATCCGCGCCAGCAGCTCGAAGCGCGCCGGCGAGGTGCGGTCGGCGACGTAGACGAGGTCGACGCTGCCCGTGCTGGTCGCCAGGAACTCGGACTCGGCGATTCCCCCGTCCTCGAAGGCCCCGGTCAGGCTGACCTTGCGCGGGGTCGTGTCCATCGAGTGGTCGGAGGCGAGGATCAGCGTCGTGCGCTCCCACTCTCCGCGGGCTCGCAGCGCGCCGACCAGCCGCTCGATCTCATCGTCGGCCTGGGAGATCGCCAGGTCGTAGACCGGGCCCGTCCCGAAGGCATGCCCGGCGCTGTCGACCTGGTGCAGGTTGACGAAGGTGAAGTCGGGCCTGGCCCGGCCGTAGGGGAGCGGCACGCCGCCGAGCGTGTTCAGCACCGCGTCCATCACGGTCTTGTCGTCGACGGCGTAGGAGGAGATCGGGTTCACCGGCACGTCGGCGCAGTACTCGTCGTCCTCCGGCCCCGAGCTGCACGGCGCCCACAGGTAATCGACGTCGCGCTCGCCCGGGGCGAAGTTCTCGCCGGAGAAGATCAGCCCGAGCTTCGGCTTCCCGAAAACGGCGGCGGTCGCCAGCCGGTCGGGGTTGCCCTGCTCCTTGATCGCCTCGAACACCATCTCCGCCTCCGGGCAGGTGCTGCTCTCGCCGCTGGTCTCGGTGGGCAGCGCGCGGAGGTCGGGCGGGCCGGTGGTCGCGCAGGTGTCCTCGTTGGCGAGCGGCGCGTAGATCGCGAACGAGTTCGCCGCGATCCCCGAGCTGCCGGGATAGGCGCCGCTCATCATCGCGGTGTGGTTCGGGTTCGTCTCCGCCGGGATCACCGAGCTCGAGTTCGGGAAGTAGGTCGCGCTCGCGCCATCGCCGTCGAGCAGCGAGAGGATGAACGGCGCCTTGCCGGCCTCGATCCGGTCGCCGTCGAGCCCGTCGATGACGACGACGTAGACGATCGGCCGCTGCTTGGGCTTCGCCTCGCTCGGTCCGGCGGCCAGCAGGGCGAGCACGAGCGCCGTGCCGAGGATGCGAATCCCGATCTGCGCCCGCGAGCGCGCTCCCGCCATCGGGCGATGGTAGATCAGCGCGGCGGGCCGAGGTGCCGGTCTGGTTGGCGCCGGCTCAGACGTGCGCGATCGTGCTGACGGCGTAGACCGCCGCGAATCCGGCGATCGTCAGCCCGACCCGCAGCCACGAGGCATGCTCTCCGTGGGCCTCGGGGAGCAGGTCGGTGGCGCCCATGTAGAGGAAGAAGCCCGCGTACACGGCGAGGATCTGGCCGAGCGTCTGCTCGGAGACCGAGATCGCGCTGCCGACCAGGGCGCCGACCAGCGGAGCGGCGGCGTCGGTGAACAGCCAGCGGCGCGCGCGAACCCGGTCGCCGGACTGGTTGAGGACGAAGGCGACCGTGTTCAGGCCGTCGGCGAAATCGTGGCTGATCACGGCGATGAAGACGAGCACTCCCGTGGCGGTGTCGAGGCCGAAGGCGAGGCCGATCCCGACCCCGTCGACGAAGCTGTGCGCCGAGAGCCCGAAGGCGCCGAGCGCGCCGACCTGGTGGTGCGAGCGCGCCTGCTCGGGGTCGTCCCGGTGGTGGAGGACCAGCACCCGTTCGGCGAGGAAGAAGGCGACGAAGCCGGCCGCGGCGAGCACACCGACCCGCTGGGCGTCGCCGGCGCTCTCGATGCTCTCGGGGAGGACATCGAGCAGGGCCACGGCGACCACGACCCCGCCGGTGAGCGCGATCAGCGTCGGCAGGGAATGGGAGAGCCGCAGGGCGAGCGCCCCGCCGGCGAGCGTCGCCAGCGTCGTCGCGATCGCGAACGGGATGATGATCGGGTCCATTTGATAATGATAATCATTCTCATAGACGGTATGCTTTGCGGTGATGGCGGAGAGCGCGAAGGGAAGCTGGGCGAGCGCCGCGAGGGTCCGCGCCGGCCGCGGCGGCCGCCGCGCCGGCGGAGCGCGCCTCGCCGTGATCGAGCTGCTCGCGGGCGAGGACTGCTGCCTGAGCGCGCAGGAGATCCACGAGCGCCTGAGCGCGGCGGGCGCGCGAATCGGCACCGCGAGCGTCTACCGGGCGCTCGACCTGCTCCAGCGCGAGGGCCTGGTGAGCCGGATCGAGGTCGGCGGGGGAGGGGCGCGATACGAGCGCGCCCTACCGGGCGGCGAGCACCATCATCACGTGATCTGCGATCGATGCTCGGCGATCACCCCGTTCGAGGACCCCGACCTCGAGCGCGCGATCCATCGCGTCTCCGGCCGGATCGGCCACCGCGTCAGCGGCCACGACGTCGTCATCCGGGGAATCTGCCGCTCGTGTGCGGCCGGCTCGGAGTGAGCCCGCCGCGCCCGCGGCGGCCATACTGAGATGGTGCTCCCGCTCGCGCATGCCGGGCACTGGGCGGTCTACATCCTCTACGGAGCGCCGGTGCTGATCGTCCTCGGCTCGATCCTCGTCACCATGGCGCGCGATCGCCGCGGCGGCCCCGACGGTTCCGACGGGCCGGGCGCCGCTCAGCCGGAGGCTGCGGCCGAGACGGCCTCGAGCGCCGAGCCGAGCCGCTCCGCCTCGCCGGGCTCGAGCTCGCTCCCGAAGTAGATCGCCACGTTCGCGGCGCGAAAGCAGACGAGCTCGCCGGCCAGCTCGCAGCGCTCGTACTCGGCAAGTGCCTCGTCGTCGCTCGGCGCCACCACCAGGGTCCCGGAGCCGGACTCGGCGGGCGCGGCCTCCCCGGCCCCGCCGGCGCCGACCTCGTAGAGCTCGAAGCCCTCGCGGCTCGACTCGAGCCGGTCACCGAGCACCAGCGCGGCGCCGCGGGCGTTCACCGAGGAGATGAAGATCTCGGCGTCGAACGCCGGCTGCCCGCCGCCGCCGCAGCCCGCGGCGATCGCCGCGGCCGCGAGCGCGCCGCTCGCCGCTCTCGCCATCCGCCTTTCGCGCCTCGATCCGATCCGCCGCAGACAAGCGGATTCCCTCGCTCCGCGCCGCCCGGTCGATGCGACACGTCCTCGGCGATCGCGCTTGTGCCTCCGCGCGCTCCATTAGGGTGATCCGCGGTCAGCCGACCGCCCTCACCTCAACCTGGGAGCACGCCGATGGGCTTCATCGCCCCGAGCCCGCCGCCGGTCGACGTCGAGGAGTGGAAGACGCTGGCCGCATCTCGAGCGGATCAAGCCGCTCGCCCAGGACTGGGCGGTCAACGGCTTCGGCACGCCCTACGGCGTCTACCTGCTCTACATCGTCAAGCTGGTCGTCTTCACGCGTCGGCGGCCTCGCCGCTGATCTCGGCGACGACCCCGGGCCTCGGCGGCCTCGGCGACGTCGGCGACTGGTGGACCGAGCCGATCGTCTTCCAGAAGCTCGTCGTCTGGACGCTGCTCTGGGAGATCCTCGGCCTCGGCTGCGGCTCGATGCCGCTGACCTTCCGCTTCCTGCCGCCGATCGGCGGCATCCTCTACTGGCTGCGCCCCGGCACGGTCCGCCTGCCGCCGTGGCCCGACCGGGTCCCGCTCACCGCGGGCACGCGCCGGACCGTCGTCGACGTCGCTCCTCTACGCCGGCGTCCTGGCTCGGCCGCGCTACCTGCTGCTTCGGAGCGACGGCGAGCCGGTCGCCGGCAGCGCCGCGGGCCGGCTCGATCCGACGGCGATCGCGTCCTGCTCGGCCTGCTCGCGGCTGCTCGGGCTGCGCGACAAGGTCTCCGTTCCTCGCCGCCCGGCCCGAGATCTACGGCCTCGCTGCTGGTCGTCTTCCTGCTTCCCGCTCGAGCAACCTGATCGTCGCCTCGCAGATCGTCTTCGTCTGCATCTGGTTGGGCGCCGCGTCCTCGAAGCTCAACCGCCACTTCCCCTTCGTCGTCTCGGTGATGATCTCCAACACGCCGTGGAACCGCTCGCGGCAAGGCGAAGGCGATGCTCTACCGCGACCATCCCGAGGACCTGCGTCCCGTCGCGCGTCGCCGCGTTCGCCGCGCACATGCGGGACGGTCATCGAGTTCACGCTGCCGATCCTGCTGCTGCTCACCAGCGGCGGGACCGATCGGGACGATCGCGGTGATCGGGATGATCATCTTCCACATCCACATCACCTCGACGTTCCCGCTCGCCGTCCCGCTCGAGTGGAACCTGTTCATGATCTTCGGGATCCTCTTCCTGTTCGGGCACTACGGCGACGTGCCGCTTCTCGACGCTCGACGATCCGCTGCTGATCGCGATCCTCCTGGTCATCGGCGTCGGCGATCCCGATCGCTCGGCAACCTCCGCCCGGACAAGATCTCCTTCCTGCCGTCGATGCGCTACTACGCCGGCAACTGGGCGACCAGCCAGTGGCTGCTTCGAGAAGGCACCGGGCGCCGAGGAGAAGCTCGACCGCGACGATCGACAAGCCGGCGCCGATCGTCGTCGAGCAGCTGACCAGCGTCTACGACCGCGAGACCGCCGAGCTGCTGCTCGCCAAGGGGCTCGCCTTCCGCTCGATGCACTCGCACGGGCGCGCGCTGAACGGGCTGCTGCCCCGCGCCGTCGACGACGTCGAGGCCTACCACGTGCGCGAGGGCGAGCTGATCTCCGGAGTCGTCAACGGCTGGAACTTCGGCGACGGCCACTTCCACGACCACCAGCTGCTCGACGCCGTCCAGGAGCGCTGCCGCTTCGAGCCCGGGCAGCTGCGGGTGATCACCCTCGAGTCCCAGCCCGCGCACGTCCAGCGCCAGCGCTACCGGATCTTCGACGCCGCGAGCGGGCTGATCGAGGAGGGCTGGGTCGAACGTCGCCGACATGGTCGAGCGCCTGCCCTGGCTCGACGAGTCCTGGCGACTTCCCGGTCGAGGTCATCGGGCGAGCCGCGGCCGCGCCGGCCCGCGTGAGCGACGCGATCGTCGTCGGCTCCGGGCCCAACGGGCTCGCCTGCGCCGTCGGGCTGGCCCGCGCGGGCGTCGAGGTCACCGTGCTCGAGGCGGCGGAGACGATCGGCGGCGGCACGCGGACCAGCGAGCTGACCGTGCCCGGCGTGCTCCACGACCACTGCTCGGCGGTGCACCCGATGGCGGTCGGCTCGCCCTTCCTCAACTCGCTCGACCTCGAGCGCCACGGGCTCGAGTGGCTGCTGGCCCGAGGTCGACCTGGCCCATCCGCTCGACGACGGCAGCGCCGGCGGTGATGCGTGCGCTCGATCGAGGAGACCGCCGCGGGCCTCGGCGCGGACGGCCGCGCCTGGCGGCGGCTCTTCGGGCGCCCGTCGGCGGCGCTTCGAGGAGCTCAACGAGGACCTCTTCGAGCCGATCCTGCACGTGCCGCGGCATCCGCTGCGCCTGACCCGCTTCGGGCTCCCGGCGGCGCTGCCGGCGACGGTGCTCGACGCGGGCCTTCGGAACGGCGCAGGCGCGGGCGCTCTTCGGCGGCGTCGCCGCGCACGCGTTCAGCCCGCTCAACCGGCCGATGAGCTCGTCGGTCGGGATGGCGCTGATCTCCGCCTGCCACAGCTTCGGCTGGCCGGTGGCCCAGGGCGGCTCGCGCTCGATCACCGACGCGCTGGCCGCCGTGCTCGCGCGAGCACGGCGGCAGGATCGAGACCGGCGTCCGGGTCAGCGTCGCTGGCCGAGCTGCCCGACGGCCGAGCGCGGTCGTGCTTCGACCTCGCGCCCGGCGCGGTCGCCGACATCGCCGGCGACCGCCTGCCGGGCCGGGTCGCGCGCGCCTACCGCCGCTACCGGCACGGCCCCGGCGCCTTCAAGGTCGACCTCGCCGTCGAGGGCGGCGTCCCCTGGACCGACGAGGCCTGCCGGCGGGCCGGCACGGTCCACGTCGGCGGGTCCTTCGAGGAGATCGTCGCCGCCGAGCGCGAGGTCAACCGCGGCCGGATGCCGGAGCGCCCGTTCGTCCTCGTCGGCCAGCAGTACCTCGCCGACCCCGCGCCGCTCGGCCGGCGACGTCCACCCGATCTGGGCCTACGCGCACGTGCCGAGCGGCTACGACGGCGACGCCACCGAGGCCATCCATCGACCAGATCGAGCGCTTCGCGCCGGGCCTGCGCGAGCGGATCGTCGGCACGGTCGTCCGCTCGCCCGCCGAGTTCGCCGGCCTACAACGCCAACTACGTCGGCGGCGACATCATCACCGGCGCCAACACCCCGGTCCAGATCGCTCATCCGCCCGCGGTTCGCGCTCGATCCCTACGCGACCGGGATCCCCGGCGTCTTCATCTGCTCGGCGGCGACGCCGCCCGGCGCCGGCGTCCACGGGATGAACGGCTACAACGCCGCGCGCTCGGCGCTCCGGGGCCTGGAGGCCTGAGGCGCCGCGGCCTGCTCGTTAGGCGGCGAGGAGCTCGCCGAGCCGCCGCTCGAGCTCCTCGGCGAGGAGCTCGCGGATCGGGCCCTCGGCGGCCCGCTCGACCAGCTCCTCGAGAAAGCCCTCGACGACGAGCTGCTTCGCCTCGTCGTCGCCGAGCCCATGCGAGCGCAGGTAGTAGAGCTGCTCGGAATCGACCTGGGCGACCGCCGCGGCGTGCGTGCAGCGGACGTCGTCGGCCTCGATCTCGAGCCCGGGGATGGCGTCGGCGTGGGCGCGGTCGGAGAGCAGCATGTTGCGGCTCTCCTGGAAGGCGTCGGTCCGCTGCGCCCCCTCGTCGACCCGGATCATCCCGCGCCAGACCGCGGTCGAGCGCTCGGCGAGCACGCCGCGAAAGGCGAGGTCGGAGATCGTGTCCTCGGCCGCGTGCTCCTGGGTCGTGTCGTAGTCGAGGTGCTGGACGCCGTCGCCGGCGTAGGCGCCGGTGACCTTCGCCGAGGAGCCTCGCCCGGCGAGCTTGGTCTCCATCCGCACCTTGCCCTGCGCGGAGCCGAAGCCGAGCGCGACCCAGTCGAGGCTCGCGTCGCGGTCGACCTCGGCGCGCTGGGTGGCGAACACCCATGCCGACTCGGAGAGCTCCTGCTCGCAGACGTAGCGGAGGTTGGCGGCATCGCCGACGACCAGCTCGACGACCGCGTTGAACAGCCCCTCGCCCTCGGAGGTGTAGCGCTCCCAGACCTCGGCCTCGGCGCCCTCCTCGAGCACGATCAGCGTTCGCCACTGCGCCTCGATCCCGTCCTCGGCGGCGATCGTCAGCCGCAGCGGCTCGGAGAGGCGGGTGTTCCTGGGCACGTAGACGAAGACGCCGTCGCGCCAGCGCGACTCGTTGCGCGCGACGAACGGATCGTCGGCGGAGACGATCGTGCCGAGGTGGGCGCGGACCAGCTCCGGATGCTCGACCGCGGCCTGCGCGAGCGGCATCACCAGCGCTCCGTCGCCGCTCTCGGTGAGGCCGGAGACGCTCGCCACCCCGTCGGAGTAGGCGTCGAAGTCGAGCCCCGAGAGGTCGGTGAACTCCCAGCCCTTGACCTTCTGCGTGGGCAGCTCGAGCTCTCGCTCCCGCTGCTTTGCGCGGTCGCGCCCCTCCCGCAGCCAGTCCGGTTCGACCTCGGCGGGCGCCGCGGCGGCGCCCTCAGCCAATCGAGCCCTCCATCTGCAGCTCGATCAGCCGGTTCATCTCGACCGCGTACTCCATCGGCAGCTCCTTGGTGATCGGCTCGATGAAGCCGTTGACGATCATCTTCGAGGCCTCCTCCTCGTCGAGGCCGTGGGCCTGCAGGTAGAAGAGCTGGTCCTCGCCGACCTTGGAGACCGAGGCCTCGTGGCCGACGTTGGCGTCGGCCTCGTCGATGCGGATCGTCGGATAGGTGTCCGAGCGCGAATCGGGGTCGAGCAGCAGGGCGTCGCAGACGACCTTCGACTTCGCCTCGGTGGCTCCCTTGGCGACCTCGAGCAGGCCGCGGTAGGTCGCCCGGCCGCCGTCCTTGGAGATCGACTTCGAGAAGATCGAAGAGGTCGTGTTCGGCGCGGCGTGGATGATCTTGCCGCCGGCGTCCTGGTGCTGGCCCTTGCCGGCGAACGCGATCGAGAGGATCTCGCCGTGGGCCCGCTCGCCGAGCAGGTAGATCGACGGGTACTTCATCGTCAGCTTCGAGCCGAGGTTGCAGTCGACCCACTCCATCGTCGCGTTCTCGTGGGCGACGGCGCGCTTGGTGACCAGGTTGAAGACGTTCTGCGACCAGTTCTGGACGGTCGTGTAGCGGACCCGCGAGCCCGGCTTGGCGATGATCTCGACCACCGCCGAGTGCAGCGAGTCGCTCGAGTAGACGGGCGCCGTGCAGCCCTCGATGTAGTGGACGTCGGAGCCCTCCTCGGCGATGATCAGCGTGCGCTCGAACTGGCCCATGTTCTCGGTGTTGATCCGGAAGTAGGCCTGCAGCGGCATCTCGACCTTGACGCCCTTCGGCACGTAGACGAACGAGCCGCCCGACCAGACCGCCGAGTTGAGCGCGGCGAGCTTGTTGTCGTTCGGCGGGATGACCGTCGCCCAGTACTCGCGGACCAGGTCCTCGTGCTCGCGCAGCGCGGTGTCCATGTCGGTGAAGATCACGCCCTGGGCCTCGAGCTTCTCGTTCACCTGGTGGTAGACGACCTCGCTCTCGTACTGGGCGCCGACGCCGGAGAGGAACTTGCGCTCGGCCTCGGGGATCCCGAGCCGGTCGAAGGTGTTCTTGATGTCCTCGGGGACCTCGTCCCAGTCGCGCTCGTTCTTCTCGGAGGCGCGGACGAAGTAGTGGATGTCGTCGAAGTCGATCTGGTCGAGGTCGCCGCCCCACTGCGGGGTCGGGCGGCTCTCGAAGTGCTCGTAGGCCTTGAGACGGAAGTCGCGCATCCACTGCGGCTCGTTCTTGTACTCGGAGATCGACTCGACGATCTCGCGGCTGAGCCCCTTCGGCGCCTTGTAGGCGTAGCCCGGTCTCGGAATCGTGGAAGCCGAACTTCTCCTTGTAGTCGGAGCTGATGCCCTTGAGCGCGGCCTCGGACTCGGTCAGCTGCTTGCCGGACGGGGTGATGGTCTCGGGGGGCTTGTTCATCTGAAGATCAGACCTCCAGCTTGATCGTGTCGTCCTCGACGCGAACCGCGAACGTGTCGACCGGGCGATACGCGGGCAGCGTGCTTCGGGCTGCCGCGTCCTCAGGTCGAACAGCGACCCGTGGCGGGGGCACTCCACGGTACAGGCGGCGGGGTCGAACTCGCCCTCGGCGAGCGGTCCGTCGTCGTGCGAGCAGCGGTCCTCGATCGCGAGCAGCTCGCCGCCCGGCAGTTGAAGACGCCGATCTTGCGATCGCCGGCCTCGACGATCCGCACCTCGCCCTCGGCGAGCTCGGAGAGCTTGCAGACGTCTAGCACCGGGGGCGGTCCCGGATGGGGTTGGCGGTGTCGATCGGGCTGAAGCTCACATTTCCTACTTTCAGAGTCGGATTTTAGCGTTCGCCCCCGCGGCGTCGCGCGCCGCCACCGGTACCGTTGCCGGCTGGATGAATGCCGATCCCCCGCCAGCCGCCTCAGCCCGCCGTGCCCGGGCGTCGCGATTCGCGGCTCGTGATCGCGATCGGCGGCGCGGGCGCGCTCGCTCTGACCGTCGCGATCGTCCTGCTGACCGGCGGCGGCGAGGCGTCGGAGAGCGCGGCGAAGGCGCCGTCCCGCTGCGTGCAGGCGTGGAACGACGACCGCGAGGCCCTTGCCTACGGGGTTCACAACTTCGGAACCCATGGCTACCAGCGCGTCCGCGTGACGATGCTGAGCGAGACCGGCGAGGAGCCGGCCGCGGGAAGGCCGGGCGTCTGCGCGGTGCTCTTCGGGGCGCTCGAGCTCGACTCGGAGCCGGTCGCCGCAGGGCAGCTCCTCCTCGAGGGGGTCTGGCAACCGCTCTCGCTGGTGCCCGGCACCGACATCAACCGGATCGCCGAGCTCCAGACGATCGCCTACGGGAACCCGAACGCCTCGCTGAGCGGCGAGGGCGCTCTCGTCTCCGACTGAGCCGGGGCGAGACGGCTCGCCCCGGCTCGGGGATCGGGGTAGGTTTGGCGATGCCCGCGGCAACGACCGAGGAGGGATCCCTTGCAAACGAGAACAGCGTCGATGCTGCTGCCCGCCGTGGCGCTCGCGTTCGCGCTGGCGGCCGGGTCCGCCCTCGCCGGCGGAGCGCCAGGTCAGACGGTCAGGATCGAGACCACGCTGGTGATGAAGGAGACCTTCCCGGCGTTTCACGGCCGTGTGAAGGCCGAGAACGCCGCCTGCGTCGGTCAGCGCACCGTGAAGCTCTTCGAGCGCAAGCGAGGCGGGACCAACCGGCTGCTCGGCAAGACCACCTCGAGAAACTCCGGCAGGTGGCGGGTGATCGTCGATCCGCTGGCGTCGGGCGCCTACTTCGCCCGGGCTGGCAGGGTCGTCCAGGGGACGGCCGGGACGATCTTCGTCTGCAAACCGGACCGCTCGCAGATCGCCGTGGTCGACTGAGCGCGATGCAGCCGGTCCGCGCCGCGCCGCGGATGCCCGGGCGCTCAGCCCTCTAGCGGCGGGTGAAGGAGCGGAAGACGCGCCAGGCGGGCTTCGGGCGCAGCCCGTCGTAGTGCAGGAGCCCCGACTCGGCGCACCACAGGCATTGGTCGGCCCCCGGGGCCGCGTCGCGCCACGCGTACACGTCGACGTTCGCGACCCTCAGCTTGTGGCGCTTCTTCGTGAAGAACTCGAGCGCCTCGCCGATCAGCCTCGCCTGGCCGCGAGGCCCCTTGTTGAGAGGGTGATCCCCGCCCCCGGAGGCCCAGCCGATCTCTGTCACCCAGATCCGATCGCGCCGCGCGTGGGCGGCGGCGAGCTCCTGGCGCCAACGCCAGACGGTCCGCTTCACCGAGTGGAGCTTCGCTCCGTAGGGGTGGATGGCGATCCCGTCGAAGGCATCGCGGACGTCGCCGTCGGCGTACAGCGATCGCAGGAAGTCCCAGCCCGAGACCGTCTTCTTGCCGTCCTGGGCGGGCTCGCCGATCATCCCGCCGAGGATCACCTTGGCGCCGGGGTCGACCGCGTGGATCGCGTCGCCGCCCGCCTCGACCAGGTTGCCGTAGTCGTGCACGTTCGGAAACGGCTTCCAGTAGTCGCTCGAGTTCTGCTCGTTCCAGATCTGCCAGGTGCGGATCGGGCGGCGGCGGAGCTCGGGGTGGGCGCGCCAGTACTCGCCCCGGGGCCCGTAGCGTTGGGCCGCGGCGCGCATGAACATCGAGAAGCCGATCAGGCCGCCGACCGACGAGGGCCCGAGCTTGTGGCAGTTGGCCGGGCAGCCCTGCAGGGACGCCACCCACTGCGGCGTCCCATAGACGGTCGGAAGCACGCGGACCCCGCTGCGAGCTGCCTCGAGGACCGCCGGATCGAAGCTCGACCAGTCATAGACGCGGCGAAACGGGTTCCTCTCGTCGAACGGCGCCGAGTCGATCTGCGTCCAGGTCATCGGGACCCGGAGGGTGCCGACGTTGCCCCGCTTCATCATCCGGAAGTCGGCGGGATAGAGATTGGTCTGGGGGGTTACCCCGTAGAACGCGCGCGGGGGCTCGGCGCTCGCGGGCGATCCAAGGGCGAGCGCGAAGACGACCGCGAGCAGGCTTGCCGATCCGATCCTCATCGTCTTGCTCAGTACGCGTCGCGCTCCAGGGCAGGGTCGCCGAGCGCGCCCTCGTCCTCCCAGTCGGCGGCGTCGCCGAGCGCGGCCGACTTGACGATCTTGAGGCCGAGCAGCGCGCACTTCATCCGCGTCGCCGAGATCTCGATTCCGAGCAGCTCGAGCACGTACGTCCTTGTCGAGTCGCAGCAGCTCCTCGCGCGTCTTGCCCGGCGAGCTCCTCGGTCAGCATCGAGGTCGCCGCGGTCGAGATCGCGCAGCCCTTGCCCTCGAACGAGACACCGCTGACCCTGCCGTCATCGCCGAGCTTGATGAACACGTGCTGCTCGTCGCCGCACAGCGGGTTGGTGTCCTCGAACTCGAGGTCGAAGGCCTCCGGGCGGCCGAAGTTCCGCGGGCGCTTGTAGTGGTCGAGGATGTTCTCGCGGTAGAGCTCGTCCATCAGGTTCCGAAGATAGCTTGCGCGTCGCGCAGCCCCTCCACCAGCCGGTCGATCTCCTCGGGCGTCGTGTAGACGCCGAAGCTGGCGCGGGCCGTCGCGGTGACCCCGAGGCGGTCCATCAGCGGCTGGGCGCAGTGATGGCCGGCGCGCACCGCGACGCCGTGGCGGTCGAGGATCTCGGCGACGTCGTGGGCGTGGATGCCCTCGAGCTCGAAGGAGACCGGCCCGAGCCGATCCGGGGCGGCGGGAGGGCCGAAGATCGCTCAGCCCGGAGACCTCGCCGAGGCGCTCGAGCGCGTAGGCGGTGATCTCGCGCTCGTGGGCCGTCGACCGCGTCCATGCCGACGCCGTCGAGCCAGCGGAAGGCGGCGGCGAGACCGATCGCCTGCGCGATCGCCGGCGTGCCGGCCTCGAAGCGGGCCGGGGGGTCGGCCCAGGTCGTCCGCTCCTTGGTCACCTTGCGGATCATCGAGCCGCCGCCGAGGAACGGCGGCATCTCGCGCAGCAGCTCGAGGCGCGCCCAGAGGGCGCCGATCCCGGTCGGCGCGTAGGCCTTGTGGCCGGTGAGCGCGTAGAAGTCGACCCCGAGCTCGGCGACGTCGAGCGGCAGCTTGGGAGCCGCCTGGGCGCCGTCGACGAGCACCAGCGCGCCCGCGCCGTGGGCGAGTCGCGAGATCTCGGCGAGCGGGTTCTCGGTGCCGAGCACGTTCGAGACGTGGGTGACCGCGACCAGCTTCGGGCCTCGCGTCCGAGCAGCGCCTCGTAGGCGTCGAGGTCGAGCAGGCCCTCGTCGGTGACCGGCGACCCAGTCGATCTCGGCCCCGGCAGCGCTCGGCGAGCTGCTGCCAGGGAACGATGTTCGAGTGGTGCTCCATCTCGGTGAGCACGATCCGGTCGCCGGCGGCGACGTTGGCGTCGCCCCAGGCGCGGGCGACGAGGTTGATCGCCTCGGTCGCGTTGCGGACGAAGATCACCTCGCGGCGGTCGGCGGCGCCGATGTGGTCGGCGACGGTCGCCCGCGCTCCCTCGTAGGCGGCGGTCGCCTCGGCCGAGAGCGTGTGCGAGCCGCGGTGGACGTTCGAGTGGTGGCGGCGCTCGTAGCGGTCGACGGCCTGGATCGAGGCGAGGACCCGCTGCGAGCTGGCGCCGGAGTCGAGGTAGGCGACCGGCTGGTCGTGGACCTCGCGGGTCAGCGCCGGGAACGCGGCCCGGATCCTCTCGATCGGAAACTGAGCCGCCGCCGGCGTCCGTGAGCTCGCGACGGGCTGCATGGGGGGCTCGAGGCGGCTACGCGGCCGCCTCGACCTCCTCGCGGATCCAGCCGTAGCCCTTCTCCTCGAGCTCGCCGACGAGCTCGGGACCGCCCTCCTTGACGATCCGCCCGTCGAACATCACGTGCACGAAGTCCGGCTTGACCAGATGGAGGACGCGCTGGTAGTGGGTGATGATCAGGACGCCCATCTCCGGGCCGGCGAACTTGTTGACGCCCTCGGCGACCACCTGGAGCGCGTCGATGTCGAGCCCGGAGTCGGTCTCGTCGAGCACCGCCATCCGCGGCCTCAGCATCGCCAGCTGGAGGATCTCGAGTCGCTTCTTCTCGCCGCCGGAGAAGCCGTCGTTGACGTAGCGGCTGGAGAACTCGCGCGGGATGTTGACCAGCTCCATCGCCGCCTCGGTGTCCCGGCGGAACTCCTTCAGCGTGATCTGGCCCTCGCCGCGCGCCTCGCGATGGGCGTTGAGGGCCATCCGCAGGTACTTGGCGACCGTCACGCCGGGGATCGAGACCGGGTACTGGAAGGCCATGAAGAGGCCGGCGCGCGAGCGCTCCTCCGGGTCGGCCTCGGTGATGTCCTCGCCCTCGAAGACGATCTCGCCGTCGGTGATCTCGAGCGCCGGGTGGCCCATGATCGCGTTTGCGAGCGTCGACTTGCCGGAGCCGTTCGGGCCCATCAGGGCGTGCACCTCGCCCTTGGAGACCTCGAGATCGAGGCCCTTGAGGATCTGCTTGTCCTCGGCGCTGACGTGCAGGTTGCGAATCTCTAGATCAGCCAACTTGTCGTTTCTCCTGTCGTGTCGAAGTCTGGAAAGAACCCGGTCGCCGCCGTCAGGCGACCGCTTCGGGCAGCGCCTTGACCTGGGCGTCGCCGCCGGCGAACTCGACCAGGTCGGCGAGGCGTGGTCCCCGCGAGCGCCTTGGTGACCCCACCCTGGACCCGGGTCCAAAGCAGCTTGGTGGCGCAGGCGCGGTCGGCATCGACCTCGTGCGAGCAGAGCACCCGCCCCTCGCGATCGTCGTGGAAGCACTCCATCGGAGCGATCGGCCCCTCGAGCGCCTCGACGACGTCGAGCATCGTGATCTCGCGCGGCCGGCCTCGCCAGCCGGTAGCCGCCGTGGGCGCCGCGAACCGAGCTCGACCAGCCCGGCCTCGCGCAGCTTCGCGACCAGATGCTCGAGGTAGGAGAGCGGCAGCGTCTCGGCCTCGGCGACCGAGGCGAGCGAGACCGGCAGCGCCTGGTCGGGCTCGAGGCGCCGGAGCGGCGACCGAGCTCGACCATCAGACGCACGCCGTACTCCGCCTTGGTCGAGAACAACATCTCGACCCAAATCCTAGCGCCCCGGTCGGTATTGGCGCGCGAGGCCGGGAGCGGAGGCGGCGGCGCCGGCAGGCCCGCCGGTCATGTCACCTAGGGCTCGATCAGGCCGCGGCGGATCGCGTAGCGAACCAGCTCGACCCGGTCGCGCATGCCGAGCTTGCGCATCGCGTTCGAGCGGTGGTTCTCGACCGTCTTCTCGGAGAGGTGGAGGATCTCGGCGATCTCCTTGTTCGTGTGCGCCTCGGCGACGAGCTTCACGACCTCCTCCTCGCGTGGCGTCAGCTCCTCCGGGCCGGCCGGAGCCGCCGCCGAGCACGTCCTTGATCAGCGCCCGCTGCGCCTCCGGGGTCAGGAACGGCTCGCCGCGCTCGACCGCGCGGACCGCCTCCATCAGGTCGTGATCGGCCTGCGTCTTCAGCACGTAGCCCGAGGCGCCCGCCTTGAGCGCCTCGAACAGGTAGCGCTCGTCGTCGTACATCGAGAGGATCAGCACCGAGACCTCGGGCGCCTGCTCGCGGATCTCGCGGGTCGCCTGCAGGCCGGTCAGCTTCGGCATCTTGACGTCGAGGATCGCCAGGTCGGGGCGCTCGCGGATCGCGAGATCGCGGGCCTCGGCGCCGTCGGCGGCCTCGGCGATCACCTCGATGTCGCTCTCGCGCTCGAGCAGCATCCGCACGCCCGAGCGAACGATGCCGTGGTCGTCGGCGATCAGCACCCTCACCGGCTCATCTCCCGCTCGCGGCAGCATCGCCACTCTCTATCGGCACGTTCAGCCGAACACTTGTGCCGCGGCGGGGCCGCGACTCGATTCGCAGCTCGCCGTTCACGAGCAGCGCCCGCTCGCGCATCCCGGCGAGCCCGAGGCCCGCCGGTCGCCTGGTCGAAGGTGAAGCCGCCGCCGTCGTCGTCGACGCGCAGCGCGACCGTGCCCGCGTCTGCGGTCGAGGGCGACCGAGAGATGGCCCGCGCTCGAGTGGCGGATCGCGTTCGAGATCGCCTCCTGGGCGACCCGGTAGAGGACGAGCTGGACCTCGGTCGGCGACCTCGCCGAGCGCACCGCCGTCCTCGAAGCGAGTCTCGATCCCGCCCTGGCCGTCGGTCTCCTTCGTCAAGCCCCGCCACCGCGGCCTTCAGCCCGAGGTCGTCGAGCGCCGTCGGGCGCAGCTGGCGGGCCAGCGTGAGCAGCTCCTCCATCGCCTGGTTGGCGACGGCGCGGACCTCGGCGAGCTCCTCGGCGAGCTCCGGCGGCGCCTGGTCGTCGCATCGCCTCGAGCCGCAGCAGCAGGCCGGTCAGCGACTGGTTGACCTCGTCGTGGAGGTCGCGGGCGACCCGGGCCCGCTCCTCCTCCTGGGCGTCGAGCGCGGCGCTCGAGGCCCGCCGGCGCTCGGCCTCGAGGCGCTCGAGCATGAGCCGGAAGGCGCGGTGCAGGCGGGCGACCTCCTCCGGGCCCTCTGTGCGGCTCGAACTCGCGCAGGTTCGCGCCCGGTCGTGAGAGGTCGGCGCGCTCCATCTGATCGACCAGCCGCTCGAGCGGCCCGAAGCGCCGCTGGAGGAGATAGAGGTTGAGCGACGACGGTGAGCGCGACCGCGAAGCCGAGCACCAGCGCCGCGCCGGGGTCCTCGCCGAGGTCGATTCCCGGGTTGGTCGCGATCACGGCGGCGATCACCGCCGCCACGATCAGGAGCAGGTTGACCGTCAGCACCTGGGTGAGGAGGTCGCTTGCGGCGCATCGCCTAAGTATCGGCCTTCCCGTCGCGATCCCCTGGGGACGGCGCGAAAGCGGGGTGGTCCTCAGGGCCGTTGGGGGCTGGCCCCTATGAGTTTCCGGCGCCGAGTCGTCAAAATGTCCTCAGCAGGTTCAAGTCCGGCCGCCTGCGTCTTGAGAGTCGGACGCGTGTTCGGCGGGCCCTCGAACGGGAGGCCCGCCCCAAAGGAGACCCCAGCGATGACCACCACCCGCAAGTCGAACTTCGCAGCCGCGCTGCGCACGACCGTCCTGATGGCCACGCTCACCGGACTGCTCGTCGTCATCGGCGCGCTCGATCGGCGGACCGAACACCGCGCTGATGTTCCTCTTCATCGCCGCGCTGCATCAACCTCGGTGCCTACTGGTTCAGCGACAAGATCGCGCTGAAGATGAGCGGCGCCCAGCCGGTCTCCGAGGAGGAGGCGCCGGCGCTCTACCAGATGGTCCGCGAGCTGACCACCCGCGCCGACCTGCCGATGCCGCGGCTCTACGTGATCCCGCAGGACCAGCCGAACGCCTTCGCGACCGGCCGCAACCCGAAGAACTCGGCGGTTGCGGTGACCCGCGGAATCATGAAGCTGCTCTCCGAGGACGAGCTGCGCGGCGTCATCGCGCACGAGCTCGCGCACATCTCGAACCGCGACATCCTGATCCAGTCGGTCGCGGCGACGATCGGCGGCGCGATCACCTACCTCGCCTACATGCTGATGTGGTTCGGCGGCGACGACGAGTCGCCGCTCGGGCTGATCGCCTCGCTGGCGCTGGTCCTGCTCGCGCCGATCGCGGCGTCGCTGATCCAGCTCTCGATCTCGCGCCAGCGCGAGTACTCGGCCGACGCGACCGGTGCGCAGATCTGCGGCAACCCGGAGTCGCTGGCCTCGGCGCTGCTGAGGCTCGAGGAGGGCGCGAAGGCGATCCCGATGAAGGTCAACCAGGCGGCCGAGCCGCTCTACATCGTCAAGCCGTTCTCAGGCGGTGGGATCGCGAAGCTGTTCTCGACCCATCCGCCGATCGAGGAGCGCGTCCGCCGGCTGCGCCAGATGCGCCCGGCGCTCGGCTGAGACTCGGACGATCCGAACGGACACCGCCCCCGGCCTCGCCGGGGGCGGTTCTCGTTCAGGCGGTCAGGCCTCGACGACCCACAGGTCCTGGGCCATCTCGTGGCCCTCGCCGGGGTAGTGGCGCAGCACCGTCCAGTCCGCGAGCAGGCGCTCGCGGACGTACTCGGGGGGGTGGAAGGCCGAGCAGCGGTCGCCCGGAAGGCGTTCGTAGAGGACGACCGGCTCGCCGCTGCGGTAGCGGTCGAGCTCGCCCTGGAGGAGCTCCTTGCGAGCGAACAGGTCGCCGTGCAGCGAGAGCAGCGCGACGCCTCCGGGCCTCAGCACGCGGCGTAGCTCCGCCGCCCAGCGCAGCTGCAGCTCGACCGGCAGGTGGGTGAACACGGAGATCGAGTAGAGGAGGTCGAACCGGGAGTCCTCGTAGGGAAGCGGCGGGGCGAGCCCGTTCGCGCGGAACTCGGCGTTCGGCAGGTTGGCCGCGCACCAATCGATCGCGTCGCGGTTCAGGTCGCAGCCGGCGACCCTGTGCGCTGCGTCGGCCGCCCACCATCTGGTCACCCGAGCGCACCCGCAGCCGAACTCGAGCACCGACTCGAGCTCGTCAGGATCGCGGCCGGATTCGCGGGTACGCCGTTCGAGCAGCAGCTTCGTCGCCTCTCCGCTCTCGAGGTAGAAGCGGGTATCGACGACGTGGGTGGTTGCGAGCTGCAGCCGGGCGGGGGGGATCGGCAGCCCGTCGGGCCCGGGCTCGGTCTCGTCGCCGGCGCGCCGGGAGGCCAGGCGCCGGCGGAGCATGTAGAGCGGCTGCAGCAGCCCGATCGCCGCCAGCGCGCGGACGAGCCGGGCGCGGCGCGGCGCCGTGCTCCGCCACGCGGTCGGGTTCGCCGGGTCGCTCACGGCGGCGAAGGGTAGACGGGCCGCTCGCCGAAGCGCGCATGGGCCCGGCCCGGCGCGCCGCCTACGATGCGGTCCCTCGTGTCCGCCTCTGGGAGCTACTCGATCCTCGTCGTCACCTGGAACTGCGCCGCTCATCTCGGCGAGCTCGTCGACTCGATGAACGAGCACCTCGGTGGCGCCGAGGAGCTGATCGTCGTCGACAACGCCTCCGAGGACGATCCGCGTTCGGCCGCCGAGCGCTGGAAGGGGGAGACCCGCTTCCTCGCGCTCGAGGAGAACCTCGGCTTCGGGGCGGCGAACAACCGCGGCCTCGTCGCCGCCTCGCGCCCGGTGACGGTGCTGCTCAACCCGGACACGGTGGTCCTCGACCGCGGCCTCGACCGGCTCGCCGCCGCCGCCGACGAGCTCGAGGGCCTCGTCGGGCCGCGGATCCTCAACGAGGACCTCACCGTGCAGGCCTCGGCCTCGGGCCCCGAGGTGGGGGTCTGGCCGTGGGTGCGCGCGATCCTCCCGGGCCGGGTTCAGCCGGCGGTGACCCTCGCTCGCACGGAGCCCTACCGGCTCAACCGCCGTGCCCGGGTCGAGTGGCTGACCGGCGCCTGCATCGCCGCGCCCACCGAGCTGCTTCGCCGGCTCGGCCCGTTCGATCCGCAGCTGCGGATGTACGGCGAGGACATCGATCTCGGCCTGCGGGCGAAGGCGCTCGGGATCGGCTCCTGGATCGATCCGGTCGCCTGCCGGATCGTTCACAAGGGCCAGGGCTCCTCGACTCAGGTCTACGGCTCGCGGGACGGCTGGCGGCCGACCGGGACGCTCAACTGGCGGGCGGCCGTGCGTCGCGCCTACGGGCCGCGGCGCGAGTGGCTCGGCTGGCGCGCGCTGCGGCTCAACCTGCGCCTGCGGCTGATCGCGAAGGGCGCGCTCGGGCGGGCGGAGGAGCGCGATCGCCGCTCGCTCGAAGGAGCGATCTCCGCGAACCCGCCCCCGAGCCTCGGCCCGCCCCCGGGCGAGCCGCGGTGAGCCGGGCGTGGACGAAGCCCTTCACGCCCACGCCATGCGGAGCGTTGCTATTCTTTCTGAAGTAAACCTTGAATTCGGATAGGGATTAGGAGTTTTTGGGATGGCGACGGTCGAGGAGATCAAGCAGCGGACCGAGATGCTCTCGCTCTCCGCGGCACAGGAGGAGATCGCGGCGGGCACCAAGCTGATCGACGTGCGCGAGCCGAACGAGTGGCAGGAGGCCCACCTCGAGGAGGCCACGCACGTTCCCCAGGGCGAGCTCGCGTCGCGGATCGACGAGGTCGCCCCCGATCCCTCCGAGCGCATCGTCCTCTACTGCCGCACCGACAACCGCTCCTCGGCCTCCGCCGACATGCTCGCCGGCCTTGGCTACGAGAACGTCGCCGTGATCGAGGGCGGGATCACCGCCTGGCAGGACGCCGACCTGCCGCTCGTCGAGGCGGCCGGGCTGACCCGCGAGCAGCGGATGCGCTACTCGCGCCACACGCTGCTGCCCGAGGTCGGCGTGGAGGGGCAGCTCAAGCTCCTCGACGCGAAGGTGCTCCTGCTCGGCGCCGGCGGGCTCGGCGCTCCCACGGCCCTCTACCTGGCCGCCGCCGGGATCGGCCGCATCGGCATCGTCGACGACGACGTCGTCGACGAGTCGAACCTGCAGCGGCAGGTGATCCACAACACCGAGCGCGTCGGAATGGCCAAGGCGGCTTCGGCCCGGGTCGCGATCACGCAGCTCAACCCGGACGTGGAGGTGGTCGAGCACAACACCCGTCTCGATGCCTCCAACATCATCGAGATCCTCGAGCCCTACGACATCGTCGTCGACGGAGCCGACAACTTCCCGACCCGCTACCTGCTGAACGACGCCGCCGTGCGGCTCGGCAAGCCGGTGGTCTCGGCTTCGATCCTCGGCTTCGACGGCCAGGCATCGACCTTCGTTCCCCACGAGGGCCCCTGCTATCGCTGCCTCTACCCGGTGCCGCCGCCGCCCGAGCTCGCCCCGAGCTGCGGCGCCAACGGCGTGCTCGGCGTGATGGCCGGCGTGATGGGGCTGCTGCAGGCCAACGAGGTGATCAAGCTCGTGGCCGGCATCGGCGAGCCGCTCGTCGGCCGTTTGCTCCTCTACGAATCGCTCGGCACCCGCTTCACCGAGCTCAAGGTGAAGCGCGACCCCGAGTGCCCGATCTGCGGGGAGAACGCCGAGGAGGTCCCGCGCTCGGAGCTCGGCAAGTTCCCCGATTACGAGCTCTTCTGCGGCGCCCCCGCGCGCGAGGAGACCCCGACGATCGCCTAGCGCGCGCGCTCGAGCCGACGGGCGAGCGCGTCGGCTCCTCCAACGACTAGCTTTCCGACCATGCCAACCGTGAAGATCCCACCTGTGCTGCGGGCCCGAACCGGGGGGGAGGCCGAGGTCACCGCCTCGGGAGCGAACGTCGGCGAGGTGCTCGAGGCGCTCGCCGGCGCCCATCCCGACACCCGCGACCAGCTCTTCGCCGCCGACGGGCAGCTCAACCGCTACGTCAACGTCTATCTCAACGACGAGGACGTCCGCGTGCTCGACGGGCTCGAGACGGGCGTCGCCGAGACCGACACCGTGGTCATCCTTCCGGCGATGGCGGGCGGCTGCGGAATCCTCGCCTAGACTCGCTGCCATGGCGCTGAAGGAAAAGCTGGTCGCGCGGCTGCGCTCCTCGCGCGCCGCCTGGACCGCCTACAACCTGGTCAACTACCGCAAGCTCCGCGGCAACGCCGAGCACTACCGGAGGCTCGGGATCAAGAAGCCGGTGATCGCCCCGATCGCTCACCGCGACATCTCCGGCGAGGGCGGGGAGCGAGCCTGGCTCGACCGTCCCGACGCGCTCGAGGCGCTCGAGGCGCATCCCGATTTCGCCGGTTTCGACGCGGCGATGCAGGCGAAGCTCCGCGGTTGGGTCGAGGACGGCTACGTGATCCTCGAGGGCCGGCTGAGCAGCGAGGAGGTCGACGCGGTCAACGCCGAGATCCAACGCCTCTTCGACGACGGCGCCGTCAAGTACCACCCGCTGAGCCCGAGGGTGATGAACGCCTTCGAGCACTCCCCGCGAATCGCCGGCATCGTCGAGGACCCCGAGCTGCTGCGGTTGCTCGGCTTCCTGATGGGCCGAGAGGCGACCCTGTTCCAGACGATCAACTTCTTCCTCGGCAGCCAGCAGTCCGCCCACTCGGACAGCTTCCACATGACCACCGAGCCCCCGGGCTACCTGACCGCGATCTGGGTCGCGCTCGAGGACGTCGAGCCCGGGTCCGGCCCGCTCTTCTACTACCCCGGCTCGCACCGGCTGCCCTACGTGATGACCGAGGACCTCGGGGATCGCCGGGCCGGCGAGGAGGACAAGGAGGACAGCTACCACCGGCGGATCGGGGAGCTCGTCGCCGAGCATGGGCTCGAGCCGGTCGAGTTCCACGCGCGCAGGGGCGACCTCTTCATCTGGCACGCGAACCTTCTCCACGGCGGTCGCCCGGTCGAGCGCGAGGGTGCGACACGCAAGAGCCTCGTCGCCCACTACTTCGGCGAGGGCGTCCTCTGCTATCACGAGTCGACCGAGCGCCCGGCCCTCGTTCGGTCGCGCTAGCTCACTCGCGCGGCAGCGAGGCGAACGCGTCCCAGGCCGGTTTCGCGGTCAGCGAGCCCTCCTCGAAGAGGCCCGACTGAGCGCACCAATCGCAGATCTCGAGGCCGGTGAAATCGCGCCAGGAGTACCAGATCACGCCCTCGATGCGCCAGGCCTCTCGCTTCGAGAGGAAGAGGTCGTACGCCCCGGCCAGGTTCTCGGCCTGGCCCTCGGGGCCGCGCTCGAGCGGCGAATCGCCCTCGGCCGAGGACCATCCCACCTCGGTGATCCAGACCTTCGCGTCGTCGGCCGCCCTGAGCACCTCGTCGTGAACCGCTGAGACCTGCTCGTCGACACCCGTCACGTGGGCCGCGTAGGGGTGCGCCGCGACCGCGTCGAAGGTCTCGGTGATCTCGGGAACCGCGTAGAGGCGGCGCAGGAAGTCGGCGGCGGTGAGCGCCGGGGGCTGGCCCTTGAACGGCGTGCCGAACATCCCGCCGACGACGATCGACGCTCCGGGGTCGCGCGCGCGAATCGCCTCTGAGGCGACGCGCAGCAGCTCGGCGTAGTCCTCGACGCTCGGCGCCGGCGCGTAGGCGCTCGGCGAGTTCTGCTCGTTCCAGATCTGCCAGGTGCGAACCGGGGACTCCGGGAGCTCGGGGTTCTCGCGCCAGAACTCGCCCCCCGGCCCGTAGCGGGCGACTGCGGCGGCGGCGAACTCGCGCCATGCCGCGAGGGTGCGCGGGCTGCGCGGGGCGACGATCGGGCAGCTCGCCGGGTCGCAGTCGGGGGCGTCGATCCTCGACACCCAGTCGGGGGTCGAGAACAGGTAGGGGAAGACGGCGATCCCGCGCTTGGCGGCGCCGGCGATCATCGCGTCCGGACCGGCCCAGTCGAGGTCGCCGGGCGCCGGGGTCGGGTCGAGCGCCTGCCAGGCGAAGAACGAGCGCAGGGTGCCGATGCCGCCCTCGGCCATCCGGTCGAGATCCCCATCGCTCAGCGGCGCCTGGGTGGCGACGCCGTAGAAGGCCTCCGAGGCGGCCGGGAGGTCGGCCGGCACCGGGGCGGGCTCCCCTGGGGCGGGGTCGTCGGAGGTGGAGTCGCAGCCCGTCCCCGCCGCGGCGAGCGAGAGGCCTGCCAGCGCCGCCACGAGGATCCGCCGACGGGATCCGCCGCGGTTCAGGCCGGTCAGCTGCCGCCGGTGAACTTCGCGTACGCCGCCAGCGATGGCTTCGGGGTCAGGTCCTCGGTGACCAGTCCCGCTCCGGGGCACCACACGCACAGCACCTCGGCGGCCGGGTTGTCGCGCCACGCGTACCAGATCAAGGCGGGGATCCTGTAGGACTTGCGCTTCTTGACGAAGTACTTGAACGCCTGCTTGAGACGCTGAGCCTGACCGCGCTCACCGCGCACCAGCGGGTTCTTCGGCCCCGATGACGCCCACCCGACCTCGGTGATCCAGAGGTCGGCCTTGCGGTCCCCCGCGTCGACCATCGAGTCGCGCAGCAGCTCGACCTGCTTCTTGACCTTGCCCATCTGGGCGGCGTAGGGATGCGCGGCGACGCCGTCGAAGGTTCGCTTGACGCCCTTCACCCTGTAGAGCTGGTCGAGGAAGTCGAAGGAGAACATCGCCGGCTTCTTGCCCTGTCGAGGGGAGACGAACATCCCTCCGAGGATCACCTCGGCGGAGCGATCGGCTGCCTTGACGCCCTTGTGAGCGACCTTGACCAGCTTCGCGAACGCCTTCGGCTTCGGCTTCGGCGCGTAGAAGGTCGGCGAGTTCTGCTCGTTCCAGATCTGCCACCGCTCGATCGGGTTCTCGGGCAGTGCCGGGTTCTCGGCCCAGAAGGTCCCACCGCGGCCGTAGCGCTCGACCAGGTCGGTCATGAAGCCCTGGAAGGCCTTCAGGCCCCCCGACCTGCGCGGGGCATAGATGATGCAGCCGGCGTCGCTGCACTTGTGGCCGTCGAGCTCCGCCGCCCAGGCGGGGGTGCCGAACACGAACGGCAACGGCTCGATGCCCTCCTGGGCGAGCCGGGTCATCGTCGCGTCGGTGGCGGCGAAGTTGTAGTCGCCCTCGGCGGCGGTGGGGTCGGTTCCGTACCAGGAGATCTCGAAGCGCAGCGTGCCGACCTTGGCCTGTCCCATCCTGGTGTAGTCCTCGTCGGTGAGGACGGTCTGGGGCATCACCCCGAAGAAGTCACGCGGCGCCTTCTTCGCCTCGGCGCCGCCGGCGAGGAGGCCGAGCGAGAGCGCCGTCAGCACGGTCACTCGGAGCGCCCGCGACGGGGCCCATGAGCGGCGCTTCACGGCGATCACGCTCCGGGGTTGGCTTCGGCGGGTGCGCCGCCGACGTCCTTCTCGGAGGAGACGCGGCGCAGTTGCCACACGGCCAGGCCGATGCAGCCGAGCGCGACCACCGCGATGATGATCAGGAAGGCCGAAACGCCGCCGCCGCTCGAGGCGGACGCCGGTTCGGGGGTCACCGTGGAGGCTGCGGAACCGCCATCGCGCGAGCTCGACTTCTTCTCCCCGCCCTTGCCCGCGGCGCCGGAGGACTTGCCGTCGCCACCGCCGCCGCCGGAGCCGGCGCCGGAGCCCTGATCGTCGGAGCCGGTGGTCTCCTCGGTGGTCGTCGTGGCGGTCCCGGCGCTCGGCGTCGTCGCCGTGGTCTCGGAGACCTGCTTGGTGCCGCCGCTGCCCGAGGCGTTCGCCGAGGCGCCGTTGCCGCCCGCGCCCGAGGGGATGTTGACGCAGTACTCGCAGTTGTCATCGGCGGCGCTCGCCGCGGGCGCGCCGACAGCGAGAATGCTCGCAAGCGCGATCAGGAGCGATCCGAGCACAGTTTTTGCGGCCATAGACTCTCTGACTCGCGTCATCCGTCTGCAGTCCTTCCTTTATCCCCCGAAGCCTTCGCGTCCGCGTGAGGGTACACATTCACCCGGCCAAGTTGAGACAGATCAGCCAATACCTCCGACAACTGGAGCCGAAACACGGCATCGCCGTGATTGTTGCGATCGCGCTGCCTGCTCTTGCCCTCGCGGACGGCGGAACGGACCCCGTCGCGTACTCGATCACGGCGGCTGCACTGTGGCTGGCCGTTCTCGCCGGGCTCGCATCGGGGGTCCTGCCGCGGGCGCCGATCGGGCGCGCGCCGCGCGCCGCCGCCGCCGCGCTCGCCGCGCTCGCGCTGATCACCGGGCTCTCGGGCCTCTGGGCGTCCGATCCGGGATCGGCCTATGACGAGGCCGTGGTCGCGCTCGCCTACGCCGGCCTGTTCGCGCTGATCCTCGTCGCCGCGAGGCGCGGCGAGGCCCGAGCGTGGCTCGCCGGGCTCGCGATCGGGCTCAGCCTGATCGCGGTCCTTGCTCTGGGCGCGCGGCTCGAACCGGCGCTGTTCGGCGCCGGAGAGCGCGATCTGATCTCCAGGCTCCCGGCATCGGAGGGAAGGCTCAGCGACCCGTTCACCTACTGGAACGCGCTCGCCGCCTCCCAGGCCGCGGCCGTCGTCCTGCTGGCGGCGTTCGCATCGGCGGCCGGATCGCGGCGCATGCGGGCGCTCGCCGTCGGGGCGATCCCGCTGAGCGTCCTCGTGCTCTACCTGAGCACCTCGCGGGGTGGGGCGGGCGCCGCGGCGCTCGGCCTGCTGGTCTTGATCGCCGTCGCCAACGAGCGCTTGCGCGCCCTCGCCGGGCTCGCGGTCGGCTTCCTCGGAGGGGCCGCGCTGATCGCCTTCGCCGGCGGGCGCGCCGAGTTGCTCGATCACCCGCTCACGGCCCTCGCCCGCAGCCAGGCCGGCGGGCTCGAGCTCGCGATCGTGCTGGCGGTGCTCGCCTGCGCGCTCACCGCCTACTGGCTCGACCCCGCGCTCGAGCGGCTCCGCGGGATGCGGGTCTCGATCCCCCGCGCGGGGTGGCGGGGGATCGCGCTCGCCGGCCTCGTCGCGGTCGTGGTCGGTGCCGTGGTGGCCGATCCGAAGCAGGGCTGGGAGGACTTCAAGCAGCCACCGGAGGCGCCGGTCGCGGGCGAGGCACGCGACCTGCTCGGGCGCAGCGGCTCGAGCGGTCGCTACCAGTTCTGGAGCGCCGCGATCGATGCCTTCGAGGCCAACCCGGGGAGGGGGGTGGGCGCGGCCGGCTTCGAGTACTACTGGAACCGCAACGGCTCGCTCGGGATCCCGGGCCCGAACGGCCACTCGCTGTTGCTCGACACCGCGGCCGAGCTCGGGCTCCTCGGGCTGGCGGCCCTGCTCGGCTTCCTCGCGATCTCGCTGCGCCTCGCCTGGCGGCGGGTCCGCGGACGCGGCGAGAGCGACGCCGACCCGCCGCCCGACCGCGACGCGGTGGCGGCCGCGGCGGCGCTGCTGGTCTCCGGGCTCGCGTACGCCTCGATCGACTTCATCTGGGAGAACCCGGTGGCGTTCGCTCCCCTGGTGATCGCTGCGGCGCTGCTCGCCGGCCCGGCGAGCGCGCCGGCCTCGGAGACGCCGCGACCGGCGGCCGGGGAGCGGCGCTCGCGCCGATCCTTCGCGGGAGGGGTGTTCGTGATCGGGTTCGCATGGATCGGGATCTGCGCGTCGGTGCTGCTGGTGGTGACCAGCCTCCAGCTGAGCTCGAGCCGCGCCGCGCTCGAGCGCGGCGAGGGCGGTGGCGCCGCGCAGGCGGCCGGCGACGCGATCGACCTCGAGCCATGGGCCGCCGAGCCCCGGCTTCAGCTCGCGCTGGTGCTCGAGAGCGAGGGCGACGTCGAGGAGGCCCGGGCCGAGATCGCCGAGGCGATCGACCGCTCCCCGGAGGACTGGCGCCTGCGACTGGTCGCCGCCCGTCTCGACCTCGCCGCGGGCGATCCCGACGCCGCCAGGGCGGCGGCGCTCGAGGCGCGGGCGCTGGCGCCGCGCCTCTCGATCTTCGACCCGCCGATCGAGGACGTGCTCGCCGGTCTCTGAGCCCCCGCCGCCGGGCGGGAGCAGCCGACGGCTCGCCGACGATCTACGCTTGCCCGGCTTTGACCGACCTCGCGTTCCTGATCTGTGTCGAGCACGGCCGCCTCGAGGGCGAGGCCGTGCTGCTCGTCGAGTCGCTGCGAAAGTGGGGAGGGGCCGCCGCCGAGGCGCCGGTCTATGCCTTCGCGCCCCGGCCGGCGTACCTCCCGGAGCCGGACACGGTGGCTCGGCTGCGTGAGCTCGGCGTGACCTACGTCGATGAGCCCCTCGAGGGCCTCCACGACGATCGCCCGACCTTCAACAAGGTCTTCGTCTCCTCCTGGGCCGAGCGCGAGCTCGAGCACGAGACGCTGGTCTTCGTCGACACGGACTCGGTCTTCCTCAACGAGCCGACCGAGCTGCTCGAGGGCGACTGGATCGCCGCGGCCCGCCCGGTCGATCGGCGGATCGCCGGCTCGCGCGGCAAGGGCAAGAACGAGCCCTACTGGAAGCGGATGTACGAGGCGCTCGAGGTCACCGAGGAGCCCTTCGTCGAGACCACCGTCGGCAGCATGCGGATCCGCGCCTACTGGAACAGCGGTCTGATCGCGGCGAGGCGGGAGGCGGGGCTGTTCACGGCCTGGGAGAGCGCGCTCGTCACCCTGTATGAGCGCGATCTCGTCTACGCCCGGATGCCCCAGTTCATGGACCAGCTCTCCTGGGCCGGGGCGACCGCGAACTTCGCCGACCGGGTGCGGGTGCTCTCGGACTCCTACAACTATCCGCTGCGCCAGCGCAGCGGTCTCGACGGCCGCGCCCGCGAGCTCGATCTCGACGAGATCGTCCAGCTGCACTACCGGCTCTGGTTCCATCTCGCCGACCCGCTCGCGGCGGTGACGCCGCCGTTCGACGACTCGACGCCGCGCTATCGCTGGCTCGCCGAGCGACTGCCGCTCGAGCCGATCGTCGAGGAGGCCTGAGCGGTCGGCGAGCGCGTCGCCGCCGACTCGTCCGCCTCGGTGGCGCCGCGGCTCAGCTCGGCGGCCGGCGCGGCAGGTTCCGGCAGCTGAGCCCGGCCGTCGGCCGGTAGAGCAACCGCTGCCGCGGGTTCAGCTCGCGGGCGGTGGCGATGTCCTCGCAGGCGGCGCGGAGGTTGCCCGAGAGGCCGTCGATCAGGGCCAGCTGTCGCCACCAGCGCCAGTCCTCGTCGGCCCGCTCGATCGCGACAAGCGTCTCCCGGCGGGCCGAGACGTAGTCGCCGGCGCGCATGTAGGCGAGGCCGAGCTGGACCTGCGGCTCGGCCGAGAACGGCAGCAGCTCGCCCGCGCGGCGGGCCTCCTCGACCGCGGTGCGGTAGTCGCCGGCGCTTACCGCCGCGCGGCTGCGGTCGAGTGAGCGCTCGGCGAGCAGCAGCGTCCCGCACAACACCAGCGAGACCCAGCCGAAGGCGAGCGTCACCCCGGCGAGCGCGAGCCCACGGGCCGGGCGGCGCGAAGGGCTCGCGGGGGCCGGCGGCGGATTGATCAACGGCGGCGTCAGGCCGCGCCCGGTGCACAGGGCGGTGGCGAGGATCACGCCCGAGAACACCGCCGGCAGCTCCCAGACGAAATCGAACGCCGCCGAGATCGCGCCGGCGGCGATCAGGGCGAGGGCGACCGTCCCCGATCCGTCGCGGATGTAGATCGCGCGTACCGAGGCGGCGAGAAACGCGAGCGCGAAGAAGCCGAACACGATCAGGAAGCCACCGAGACCGAGCTCGGCGAGCGCCTCGAGGAACAGCGAGTGGGCGTTTTGGACCTGGAAGCCGAAGGCGCCGTTCTGGTTCCAGAAGACGCCGAACTCGCCGGCGCCGGCGCCGGCGAGCGGCCGATCGGCGAAGGCGTCGAGCGCCGTCTCCCAGAACTGGCAGCGACCGCCGCCGCTCCGCTCGCTGAGGCCGGAAGCGGAGTCGCTGCGCGTCTGCGCGTTGGTGGGCGGCTCGCAGAAGTCGTCGAGTCGCTGGCCGGGGTTGGCGGCCGCGAGCGCGAGGATGCCGAGGATCGTCGCGAGGGCGGCGAGCGGGAACAGGAACCGCCGCGGGAACTCGAACCGGCCGAGGGGCCGATCGAGCGCGAAGCGGACCACGCCGACGGCCGCGACCGTGGCGACGAGAAAGAGCATGACGGCGACCCCCTGGTCGGCGGCAAGCTCGCTGCCGGGCTGCTCGAGGAAGCCGCTGCGAAGGCGGATGAAGCCGATCAGCGGCGCGATCAGGACACCGAGGAGGGCGAGGTTGGCGAGCACCCGGGCGCGCGCCGGCCCGACCGCGACGAGGACGGCGACCGCTGCCACCGTGGCGAGCAGCCCACCGCGCGAGCGCGCCATGTAGAGAACGACGACCGGCAGCACCAGCGCGGCCGCCGAGAGCGCGCGGACCGCTCGCGCCGGAGCCTGGCTCGCGAGCCAGGCGAGGAGCGCGACCGCAGCGGCCATCATCGCCGCGAGCCCGTTCCAGTAGTGGATCGGATAGCCGATCCTGCCCGAGGCGTCGAGGGCCGCGTCGGGGGCTCCGAAGAGGTCGGGGAGGAGCCGCGGCGCGAGCGCGGCGACGCTCACCGCGACGAGGCCGATCGCGAGCCCGCGCAGCCAGAAGACGCCCTCGCCGTCACGAGCGGCGACGACGACGAGCACGAACAGCCCGGTGTACCCGCTGGCGCGCGCGACCTGGTCGATCCCGTTGCCCGGGTCGCTGGCCCACAGCAGCGAGACCGCGCTCAGGATCGTGAACGAGGCGAGCAGCCCGCCGGCGAAGATCGCAGCCCGCCCGACCGGCGCGCGGGGGAATGCTCCGAGCGCGATCCCGATCACCGCGACCCCCCAGACGACGACCGCGAAGCCCGCGTGGACCTCGCGCGGAACCGGCGCGGAGGTGCTCGCGAGAGCGAGCGCGAGGAGGCCCACCGCAACGGCAGCGGAGATCACGTGTTGTCGGTGGGAAGTGGATAGACGACGCACGTGCAATCGCTACGATCCTCGGCGCATGAAGCGGGTTGGCAAGTCTAGGCGCGCCCCGATCGTCGTCGTCTTCGCCGCCACGCTCGGGCTCGTGGCGCTCGGCCCCGCGTTCGCACCCGCCGCCGTGGACGAGTACTCGCTGAACCTACCGGACGGTGGCGACGAGGCGGCCGCCCCGGCCGCGCCCGCGCCGGTGGCCCCGGCGGCGCCGGTCGCTCCCCTCGCCACGGCGGCGCCCGAGCTCGCCGCGCCGGTTGTCAGCGAGCCCAAGCCGAAGCCGAAGCCGGTCTACCTGGCCACCTCGGTGAGCGCCGCCGCGGGCGCCCAGGCAATCCCCACCCTCGACTTCGGCGATTCCGAGGGCGGCCTTCCGCTGCTCGGCGTCGGCGCCGCCGGGCTGGCGTTCGGGGCCTGCCTGTTCGCGCTCTGGCGCCTTCGCCTGCTGCGCGAGCAGCCGGCGGCGGCGCGGGTGTCGAAGAGGCGCCGCGGGGCGACCGCGTGAGCGCGGCCCCGGGGGTTGCCGCGCGGTCGTGGGGCCGTCGCGCCGGGCTGCTCACGCTCGGCTGGCTCGTCGCGCTCTGTGCCCTCGCGGCGGCCGGCTCGGCGCGCGCCGAGGCGAAGGCCCCGGCGGAGTTCTTCGGCGTCGTCCCCTCCGAGGGCCTGTCCGAAGCGGACTTCATGGCGATGGAGACGAGCGGCGTCCGCACCCTGCGCCTGATGTTCTTCTGGCCGGTCATCGAGCCCAGCCCGGGCGAGTTCTCCTGGGGGTCCTACGACGGCCTGGTCAAGCAGGCGGCTGAGCACGACATCCGCATCCTGCCGATGCTGTTCGGCACGCCGGGCTGGGCGAACTTCCTCGCCGGGCGCGGCAAGTGCGACGTGCTCTGCGCCCCCAACGCGGAGGTCAGCCGCGACGCCTTCGCGGCTTTCGCGGCGGCGCTCGCGCGCCGCTACGGCCCCGGGGGCGAGTTCTGGGGCGGATCGCCTCCGGGAGGCGCCGGCGGCAGCGGCGGGGGCGGCAACTGCGGCGGCCTGCCGGTGCCGATCCTCTGTCGCCCGGAGATTGCCGCGCCGGGCGCGCGCGCCGAGGCTCCCTGCGAGTGCGCCGAGCCGCTTCCGATCACGAGCTGGCAGATCTGGAACGAGCAGAACTCCCCCAAGTACTACCGGCCGGCGCCGAACCCGGAGGACTACGCGCAGCTCGTCACCCGCGCCGGGGCGGCGATCCGCGGCGTCGATCCGGCCGCCGAGATCGTCCTCGGAGGGATGTGGGGGCCTCCCACCGCGGACGAGGTGATACCGACGGACGCCTACCTGCGGCGCCTCTACGCGACCCCGGGGTTCGCCGAGGCCTTCGACGCGGTCGCCGTCCATCCCTACGCGCCGAACATCAGAGGGCTGAAGCAGCAGATGAGGATCGTGCGACGAACCGTCAAGCGGGCCGGCGATCCCTCCGTCGCGATCTGGATCACAGAGCTCGGCTGGGCCTCGGGAGGTCCGAGGAACGGGCTGGTGAAGACGCGGAAGGCGCAGGCGCGGCTGCTCAGGAAGTCCTTCACCTACCTGCTCGCGAAGCGCCGCGCCTGGGGGATCAGGGGAATCACCTGGTACTCGTGGAGCGACGTGACCGCCGAGCAGGCGGACTGCGCGTGGTGCCCGCGCTCAGGGCTGCGCTCCCGATCCGGGGCTGAGAAGCCGGCCGGCAAGGCGTTCCGGCGCCTGGCGCTCAAGCGGTGAGGCGCGCGCTCGCCGCCTTCACGGTGATCCTCGCGATCGCCGGTGTCTCGCACGCGCTCGCCGCCCCCGCGGATGCCTCGAAGCGGCCCCCGCGAAGCTTCTTCAGCGTCGGGCCCCAGGCGTTGATCGACCGCGACGATGTCGAGCGGATGGGCCTCGGCGGGATCGGCCGCCTGCGGCTTCCTTTCGCCTGGTCCGCGGCCGATCCCGTGGCCCCGGCCGGAGAGCTCAACTGGCAGACCTTCGACGGGGTGATCGGGGAGGCCGCTCGCAACGGGATCACGATCCTGCCGGTCCTCTACGGCACCCCCACCTGGGTGGCCGGGCTCGACGGCCGGCAGTGCTACCCGAACTGCCAGCTCTTCCTACCGACCTCGGACGCGGGTCGCTCGGCCTTTCAGACGTTCGTCTCCGGCGCGGTCGCACGCTACGGGCCCGACGGCGAGTACTGGCTCGCGCACCCGGAGCTGATCCCGCATCCGATCCGGGTCTGGCAGGTCTGGAACGAGCAGAACTCGGGCCAGTACACGCAGCCGCAGCCGAGCGTGCGTCCGTACGCGCGGCTGCTCAACGCCGCCTCGCGGGCGATCCACTACGCCGACCCCGGCGCCAAGGTGATCCTCGGCGGGATGTACCACGACCCGGTCAGCAGCACGGTGCGCGGGCTCAAGGCGGTGCGGTACCTGCGCCAGCTCTACCGGCGGCCGGGGATCGAGAAGCGCTTCGAGGGGATCGCGATCCACCCCTACAGCGCCTACTTCTCGCGGGTCCGCAACCAGGTCAAGCAGCTGCGCAGGGTCGCGAGGCAGGCCGGAGACCCCAGGGTCACGAGCTGGATCACCGAGATCGGCTGGTCGTCGGGCGGGATCCGCCACCCGCTCAACAAGGGGATGAAGGGGCAGGCCCGATTCCTCTCCCGCTCGTTCCGGCTGTTCATCCGCAATCGACGGCGCTGGCGGGTGCGGGTCGTATCCTGGTTCTCCTGGCGTGACTCGGGGCAGGCGGCGATCTGCAAGTGGTGCCCCGAGTCCGGGCTGTTCGAGGCCGAGCCCGGGTTCCTGCCGAAGCCGGCCTGGCACAAGTTCACCCGCTTCAGCGGCGGTATCTGAGGGAAGGAGAGGGCGGGATGTTCGAGATCTCAGCAAGGAGCGCGCCGGGGCGCGCCTGGCTCGCCGCGCTCGCGATCGCCGCGATCGCGACGCCGGCGGCGCTCGCGGCTCCCGCCGAGGCGAAGCCGCCGCGCAGCTTCTACGGCGTCGTGCCGCAGTTCCAGCTCGCCCCCGACGACTACAAGAAGATGGGGACCAGCAGGGTCGGGACGCTGCGCACCCCGCTGGTCTGGTCGCTGGTCGACCCGAGCGCCCTGCCGGGCGACGAGCAGTGGGGTCCCTACGACACGCTCGTCGGCAGCGCGGCGCTCAACGGGGTCAAGGTGCTGCCGACGCTGACGACGACGCCCGACTGGGTCAGCAGGCTCGACGACTGCAGGTCGCAGTGCCCGAGCTCGCCACCGCGCTCCGGTCTCGCGCTCGCGGCCTGGCGGGACTTTCTGCGCTCCGCGGTCGGCCGCTACGGGCCGGGGGGAAGCTTCTGGCTGGAGAACCCGACGATCCCGGCGCGCCCGATCCGGGCCTGGCAGATCTGGAACGAGCAGAACTCACCCACCTACTTCACGCCGCGCCCTGACGTCCCCGATTACGCCGCCCTGGTCACCGAGGCCTCGCGCGCGATCAAGGGCGCCGATCCGGGCGCCGAGGTCATCCTCGGCGGGATGTTCTACTCGCCGGGCGGCGGCGCGCCGCCGGCGCTGCTCTCGACCACCTACCTGAAGCGTCTCTATCGCGAGCCCGGCATCGCGAGCCGTTTCGACGGGGTAGCCGTCCACCCGTACGCGCAGTCGTTTCGCGACGTCAAGCTCCAGGTCGAGCTGCTGCGCGAGGTCTCGCGCAAGGCGGGTGACCGCAAGGTGGGCTACTGGATCACCGAGATCGGCTGGGCCGCCGGCCGGATCGACCACCCGCTGGTCGTCGGCAAGAAGCGGCAGGCCTCGAAGCTGCGCCAGGCGTTTCGCTACTTCACCCGCAACCGCAAGCGACTGAACATCCGCCAGATCGACTGGTTCTCGTGGCGCGACTCCCCTCCGGGGCTCACGCTCTGCGTGTGGTGCCCCGAGTCGGGCCTGTTCACGCGCCAGGACTTCGCCCCGCGGCCGGCCCTGAAGGCGTTCAAGAAGTTCACTCGCCGGCGCGGCTGAGCGCGCCCCGCCGGCCCGTCCGGGTGGCGGGTCCACCGCGCTCGGCACTACTCTAGGAGCGGAGATGGGGCCGAGATGACAGCCGCACAGCTTCCCGCCCGGCGAGATCGAGACGATCGGGAGCGGCCGCGCTTCTGGCGCGACGCCCGTCGTCGCCGGCTGCTCGCGCTCGCCGATCTGCTCGCCGCGGCCGTCGCGAGCGTCGTCGTCGCCGGCTCGACCGCGCACCTGTTCTGGGCGATCGTCCTGCTTCCGGCGTGGGTGCTGATCGCGAAGCTGCTCAACCTCTACGACCGCGACCACGTCGCGATCCGCCACCTGACGATCGACGAGACTCCCGCGCTCGCCGCCTGGGCGGGAATCGGCATCGGGATGCTGGCGTTCATCCTGCCGCTGACCTCGACCCGCACCGTCGAGGCGGCCGCTGCGGCGATCGGCTTCCTCGTCGCCCTCGCCGGATGCTTCGGCCTGCGAGGGCTTGCGCGCTGGACCTGGCGCCGCTCGACCCCTCGCGAGGTCACCGCCGTCCTCGGCGACGGCGCCCTGGCGCAGATGATCCGCCGCAAGCTGGTCCTCTTCCCCGACATGCACCTCGCCCTGCTCGACAACGCGGGCGACGAGCCGTTCCGGCAGATCGTCAACCAGGTCGATCGCGTGATCTTCGCCTCCGAGCGGGTCGAGGCCCGCGAGGTCGGCGATGTCGTCGCGCTCTGCCGGGAGCGCCAGGTGAAGCTCAGCGTGATCTCGCCGCTTCACGGCCGCACCGGGCCGGTGCGGCTCTCCAGGGTCGCCGACCTGCCGGTGCTCGAGTACGAGACCTGGGACCCGTCCCGCTCGACCGCGCTGATCAAGCGCGGCTTCGACCTCGTCGTCGCCTCGCTCGGGCTCCTCGTCACGCTGCCGCTGCTGCCGCTGATCGCGCTCGCGATCCGGCTCGACTCGAAGGGCCCGGTGCTCTACTCACAGGACCGCGCCGGCCTCGACGGCGAGCCGTTCCGGATGCACAAGTTCCGCACGATGGTCGACCGGGCTCACGAGCGCCTCGGCGAGGTGGTCAGGATCGAGGAGCTCGAGGTGCCGATGTACAAGCTCTACGAGGATCCCCGGGTCACCCGGGTCGGCCGCGTCCTGCGCCGGCTGAGCCTCGACGAGCTGCCGCAGCTGCTCAACGTGGTGCGGGGCGAGATGAGCGTCGTCGGGCCGCGCCCGGAGATGGTCGAGCTGGTCCAGCGCTACCAGCCCGAGCATCGCTTCCGGCTCTCCGTGAAGCCGGGCATCACCGGCCCGATGCAGGTCTTCGGACGCGGTGATCTGACCTTCCAGGAGCGGCTCGCGGTCGAGCTCGACTACATCGAGAACCTCTCGCTCTCCCGCGACCTGAGGATCATCGCCGAGACCGTGCCGGTGGCCCTGCGCGGCACGGGCGCCTACTGACCGCGGCCGGTCAGCCCCGGCGATGACCTCGATCTCCGTCGTCGTTCCGACCCTGGGCGGTCCGCGGCTCGAGCGCGCTCTCGCGTCGCTGAGCGGTCAGAGCGCGGTGGCGCAGCTGCTCGTCGTCGACGACGGCTCGGCCGCCGGCGAGGTCGCCTCGCGGGCCGCGGGCTTCGACGGGGTCGAGGTGCTCCGCCTCGATCGCAACTCGGGGTTCTCGGTCGCCTGCAACACCGCGGCCGCGCGCGCCGAGGGAGACGCCCTGGTCCTGCTCAACGACGACTGCGTGGTCGATCCGGACTTTCTCGAGCGGATCGTCGCGCCGCTCGATCCCGGCGCCGGGATCGCCATGGTCGCCTCGGTGATGCGCGACTGGGCCCGGCCCGAGCTGATCGACAGCGCCGGCATGGAGCTCGACCGGACCCTGCTCGTCTGGGACTACCTGAACGGCGAGCCGCTCTCGCTGCTCGATCGCGGCGTCGACGATCCGGTCGGGCCGTCGGCCGCCGCCGCGGCGTTCGATCGCGAGGCCTTCCTCGCGCTCGGCGGCTTCGATGAGCGGCTGTTCGCCTACTGGGAGGATGTGGACCTCGTCCTGCGCCTGCGCCGGCAGGGGTATCGCTGCCGGCTCGCCGCCGACGCGCGCGGCACCCACGAGCATTCGGCCTCGTTTCGCTCCGGCTCGGCGCGGAAGAACTACCTGACCGGCTTCGGCCGCGGCTACGTGCTGCGCAAGTGGGGGGCGCTGAGCGTCGCCCGGACCCCCGGCGTGCTCGCCCGCGATCTGCTCACCTGCGCCGGCCAGGCCGCGATCGATCGCAACGCCTCCGGGGTCCGGGGCAGGATCGCCGGATGGCGGGCGGCGAGGGGGGTCGCCGCGCACCCCTACCCCGTGGATCTGCCGGTCGGCGATGCGCCCGGCGCGCTCGGGACGCTTCGCCGGCGGCTCGCGCGCCGCACGAGGCTGCGGGCGCGGCCCGCTCCGGGAGGCGAGCCCCGGGGCTCCGAGGGCGACGGGCTCAGATCGCTTGCGATCTTCCATCTCGCCGAGACGAGCGGGCCCTCGCGCTCGCTCGAGCGCGAGCTCGAGTGGCTCGCGGGCCGCGGCGAGCTGCGGGTGATCGTCCCCAGGCGCGGCCCCGCGGGCGCCGACGCCGGAGGGGTCGCGGCGGTGTTCGGGGAGTTCGCGAGGATCGGGGCCGCCGACTACGAGGCCGTGACCAGGCCACCCGGCGCGCTCGGCACTCTCGGCGCGCTGCGAACCCTCGCCGCTGACGTGCGCCGCTTCCGGAGCCTGATCCGGGCCGATCGCGCCGAGCTCGTGGTCGTCGTCAGCGCGATGCTGCCCGCGGCGCTGATCGCCGCCCGGCGCGAGCGGGTGCCCGCCGTCGTCTACTGCGGCGAGATCTTCGCCCAGCGCGGGCTCGGCCGCGGTCAGCTGCTGGCCCGCCGCGCCCTGCTCGAGCTCACCGGCCGGCTGGCCGCCGGGATCGCCACCGGGTCGAAGCTGGTCGCGCGCCAGTTCGAGGGCTCCCCGTGCCCCGCCGTCGTGGCCGTCTATCCGCCGGTCGGAGCCCGCTACGCGCGCGGTGACGCGCAGGCGGCGCGTGATCGCTTCGCGATTCCGGCGGGTGCCCCTCTGGTCGTCTCGGCGGGCTCGATCACCGAGGGCAGGGGGCAGGACGTCCTGCTCCGCGCCCTCGCGCTCGCTCGCGCCGAGCGCCCCGAGCTGCGGGCGGTGATCGCGGGAGCGCCGTTCGAGCGCGCGGCCGACCTCGCCTACGCGGAGCGCCTCGAGAGGATGCTCGGCGAGCTCGAGCTCGCCGGCGCGGTCGAGCTCGCCGGACAGGTCGAGGACGTGCCCGGGCTGCTGGCGGCGGCCGACGTGGTCGTCAACCCGGCGCGCTTCGACGAGCCGTTCGGGAGGGTGCCCTTCGAGGCCGCGCTCGCCGGGGCCCCCGCGGTCGTCACCCGGGTCGGCGCCGCCGAGGAGCTCTTCGCCGACGGCGACTCGGCGCTGGTCGTCGCCCCCGAGGACCCGGCCGCGATCGCGGATGCGATCGGGCGCCTGCTCGCCGACGACGCCCTCGCTGCGCGGCTGGTCTCGCGGGCGCGGGAGTTCGCCGAGTCCGAGCTCACCCCCGAGGCGAGCCTGGCCGGCTGGCGCGGCGTGGTCGAGGCCGCCCTCGAGCGCCGGTGAGCGTCCTGCGGCGAGCCCTCTCCCGGCCCCTGCCGCCGCGGGTCGGGATCGTCGCCGGCGAGCTGGCGCGCTTTCGGCGCCCGCGCTATCTGGAGATCGGGGTCAACGTCGGGGTGGTCTTCCTGCACGTCCGGGCGGCGCGAAAGGTCGGCGTCGATCCGCAGCGCAGGATCTCCCGGACGCGCTGGATCGGCCATCCGAACACCGTCCTGCGCGGTCGGTTCGTCGAGTCGACGAGCGACCGGTTCTTCGCCGGGCTGGCGCGGCGGGAGCGCTTCGACGTCGTCTTCGTCGATGGCCTGCACACCCACGAGCAATCGCGTCGCGACGTCCTCAACGCGCTCCGCCACCTCTCCGCCGACGGGGTGGTCCTGGTCCACGACTGCAACCCGCCGAGCGCCCCGGCGGCCGATCCCGACCCCGCCGTCAACGACGGGTCGGGGTGGTGCGGCGACGTCTGGAAGACGATCGTCGAGCTGCGCGCCACCCGCGAGGACCTCCGGGTCGAGGTCCTCGACACCGACTTCGGCGTCGGCGTGATCCGGCGCGGGCCCTCGCCGGGCCTGGTGGGGGTCGGGGGCCCGGTGGCCGATCTCGGCTACGCGGACCTCGCGGCCCGCCGCGCCGAGCTGCTCGGCCTCCGCGACGCCCGCGCCGGGACCGGCTAGCCCCATCGAGCTCCCGCGGCCCGGGCCCCGGCTCGCCGCGGCCTATGCTCAAGGCGGATGCTGCGGCTGGTGACGATCCCGATCAGCCACTACTGCGAGAAGGCGCGCTGGGCGCTCGAGCGGGCGGAGATCCCGTATCGGGAGGAGCGTCACGTCCAGGGCATCCACCGCCTTGCGGCGCGGCGCGCCGGTGGCGGCTCGACCGTTCCGGTGCTGGTGACCCCCGAGGGCGCGCTCGGCGAGTCCGAGCGGATCCTCGAATGGATCGACGGGCGCACGCCGGCGGCCGAGCGGCTGTTTCCGCCCGAGCCCGCCGAGCGCCGCGAGGTGGAGGCGCTCTGCCGGCGCTTCGATCGCACCCTCGGACCGCGTGGCCGCAGGCTGATGTACGTCCTCATGCTCTCCGAGCGCGAGCTGATGCTGCGCTTCAACAACCAGGGCGTCCCCGCCTGGGAGGACCGCGCCCTGCGCCTCGGCTGGCCGCTGGCCGTTCGCTGGGTGGGGCGCCAGCTCGGAATCCGACCCGGCGTCGAGATCGCCGACGAGTCGGCCGTGTGGGAGGAGTTCGACTTCGTCGCCGAGCTGCTCGCCGACGGCAGGCAGCATCTTCGCGGCGAGGCCTTCGGCGCCGCCGACCTCACCTTCGCGGCGCTCTCGGCCGCGGTGATCGCCCCTCCCGTCTACGGTGTCGCCCTGCCCCAGCCCGATCAGCTGCCGGTCGGCATCGCGGCGATGGTCGAGCGCGCCCGCGAGCACCCGGCCGGCGCCTACGCGATGGCGCTGTTCGCGGCCCGCGGCGAGGCTAGAGCTGCTCGGCGATCCGCGGCGCCATCCGGCTGAACACGATCGGGCCCGCGGCGCAGATCAACAGGCCGAGGACGAGCGGAATCGCGATCAGGAGCGGGTTGCCGTGCGCGGCCTCGACGGCGCCCGGCGCGTTCGAGTCGAGCACCCACTCGCGAACCTGCTCGAACATCGGCGTCAGCGGGTTGAGCGCGATGATGTCCTGGAACTTCTGGGGGGCGAACTCGATCGGGTAGAGGACCGGGCACCCGTAGAAGATCGCGCTCAGGCCGACCACCCAGATGATCCCGATGTCGCGCACGCGCACGAACGCCACCGAGAGCAGCATCGCGACCGAGGTCGCGAGCGCGATCAGAGCGACGAGCGCGATCGGGAACAGGACCCAGGTCCAGATCGGCTCGACCCCGTAGGCGATCATGAAGATGAACACGATCACCAGGCTGAAGCCGAGCTGCATGATGTTCGTGATCACCACCGAGAGCGGGATCACGAGGCGCGGGAACTGCATCTTGCGCACCACGGTCTCGTTCTGGACCACCGAGCCCATCGCCTGCTCGGTGGTCTGAGCGAAGAACTGGAAGAGCAGGATGTTGAGCAGCAGCATCGGCGCGTAGTTCTTCACCTCGCTGCCGAGCCGGAACACCTGGGTGAAGACGACGAGCAGGATCGCGAACAGCATCAGCGGCCGCGCGAACGACCACATGAAGCCGAGCGCGGTGCCGTGGTAGCTGAGCTTGAACTCGGTCCTGGCACTGAGCCAGAGGAGATCGAAGAAGCGCTGGGCGCCGCCGCCGACAGCTGACGGGCCGCTGATCTCCCTGAGCTCGAGCTGCTCGGCGCGGGCGGTCATCGCGCCTCGCCCTCGCTGAGCACGCTGGCCTCGACGTCGAGCGAGACCATGCCGCCGAACTCGTCGGTGCCGAAGACCATGAAGTCGGCGGCGTTTCGCCGGAAGGCGATCGGCCGCGGCTCCTCGGGGCTGTGCCCGACCGCGCAGTTGACGAAGTAGTGCCCGGCGGCGAGCGGGTTCGAGATCCGCGCCGCGAAGCGCACCCGCTGGCCGCTTTCGAGCGGGCGGTGGTCGTTGACCGGGAACGGCTTCGGCGCGAACAGCAGGAGGTCGTCGCCGTTGACGATCTGGAATCCGAACACGGGCTCCTCGAGGCGGTGCCCGGCCTCGACCACGACCTCGAGGCTGATCGGCTCCCCCTGGGCGAAGCTGCGCGCCGGGTTGCCGGCGGCGTCGAGAAGCTCGGCGCTGATCACCCGCGCGTGTCCCGAGGCTCCGGTGATCGTGAGGTCCTCGGAGGCCGCCGCCGGGGCGTCGTCGGGGAAGTTGATCTCGAGATAGCGGCGGGCGACCTCGTAGGGCTCTCCCACCGTGTCCACCTTGCCGCCCTCGAGCAGCACCGCGCGGTCGCACTGGCTCTCGACCGCGTGCATGTCGTGGGTCACGAGGACGATCGTCTTGCCCTCCTTGTGCAGGCGGGCGAACAGGTCGAAGCACTTCTGCTGGAAGGCGGCGTCGCCGACCGCGAGCACCTCGTCGATCAGCAGGACGTCGGCGTCGACCTGGGTCATCAGCGAGAACCCGAGCCGGACGAGCATCCCCGAGGAGTAGTTCTTCAGCTTCATCTCCGTGAACTCGCCGAGCTCGGCGAACTCGACGACGTCGTCGAAGCGGGCCCGTGCCTCGTGCGGGGTGAGGCCCATCATCACCCCGTTGAGGACGACGTTGTCGTAGGCGCTCATCTCGAGGTTGAAGCCGACGCCGAGCTCGATGCAGGGAGCGATCCGCCCGGCGATCCTGATGTGGCCGGCGTCGGCGCGGTAGATGCTCGCCAGCAGCTTCAGCAGCGTCGACTTACCGGAGCCGTTTCGCCCGACCACCCCGAAGAACTCGCCCTGGTAGACCTCGAAGTCGACCCCCTGGAGTGCGTGCAGGTCCCAGTACTCGGTGGGCTCGAACAGGCTCACCGCTCGCTCCTTGAGCGTGTCCTTGCGCTGGGTGGGGATCCGGAACGACTTCTCGAGCCCGCGCACCTCGATCGACCTCGGCCTCTGCACCGAGGCCGGGACGGCGAGCATCGAGTCGGTGGTCGGCTCGCTCACCGCGCCGTCCCCCGGCTGCGTCGCACCTGTGATCGATCGACTCACGCGAGGGGCGAGTGTAGAGCCGTCGGTGCTCACCGGGACTCAGATCCGCGGGCGCGAACAAACGCTCTCGCGAGCGCGCTGCGGGCTGCCGAGAGGACGAACTTCGCGGCGATCGCGGTGTAGATCAGGCCGTTGAGCAGCGGGCTTCGCGCGCTCGCGTAGTGATCGCGGTAGAAGCGGAGCATCCCGCGATGGAACGCGTAGGTGAGCCGGAGGTTCCGGTGCCGGCCGCTGGTCCCGGCCTTGATGTGGATCACCGTCGCCGCGGGCTCGTACCAGACCAGCCACCCGGCCCGATGGAAGCGGTAGCACAGGTCGAGGTCCTCCATGTACATCCAGTAGCGCTCGTCGAAGTCGCCGACCTGCCCGAGCGCCGCGCGGCGAATCAGCATGAAGGCCCCGTTGATCGCGTCGACCGCGCCGCTCTCGCGCTCGCCGAGCTCGCCGGCGCGGTACTGGGCGAGCCGCCGGGGGGCGCGCTCGCGTCGCCCGACGCCGCTGAAGTGCGCGAGCGCGCCGAGCGGCGTCGGGAAGCCGCGCTTGGCGGCGTGATCGAAGCTGCCGTCGGGGCGCTCGAGCCGCGCGCCCACCATGCCCACCTCGGGGCGCTGATCGAGCAGCGCGCAGAGCCGCTCGAGCGCTCCCTCGGTGACCCGGGTGTCGGGGTTGAGGACGAGCAGGTACTCGGTGTCGGCGGCGCGCAGCGCCTGGTTGCTGGCCACCCCGAAGCCCACGTTCTCCGTGTTCCGGGTCAGGATCACCTCCGGGAACTCGCGCTCGACCATCGCCGCGGTGCCGTCGCCGGAGGCGTTGTCGACCACGCGCACCTCGAGCGGTCGGCTTGGGGGATGCTCGCGCAGCGAGCGCAGGCACTCGCGCAGCATCGCCTCGCAGCGGAACGAGACGATCGCTACTGAGACCCCGTCCACGCGCGGGCATGGTAGCCGCAGTCGGTCTCCCGGGCCGAGGAGCGGCCCGGACGGGCTGCTCTACCATCGTCTCGATGACGAGCTCGCCGGCGCAGGGTGTGGGGCGGCGCGAGGGCGGCCCGGAGCGTCGCTTCGCGGAGGGTCGCGCGCTCCCCTACGGCCTGATGACGCTGACCGTGGCCGTCTTCGCGATCGGCTTCTACCCCGGCCACATGAGCGCCGACTCGCTCTACATGATCGATCAGGCGTCGGGCGCGCTTGCGATCACCGACCACCACACTCCGATCCTCGTCTGGATCTGGAGCCTCGGGTGGCCGATCGGGCTGAGGCCCGGGGCGATCCTGATCCTCCAGGTGGCTGCGACGCTCGCCGGCGCCTACCTGCTGGCCCGTGCCGCATTCTCGCGCCTCGGCGCCGCGCTCGTGGCCCTCGGGGTCGCCTTCGCTCCTGCCGTCTTCGGCAACCTCGGCGTGGTCGCGCGCGACGCCTGGTTCCTCGCCCTGCTGCTGCTTGCGGGCGGCCTGATCGTGCTCGCCCAGCGCTCGCGGGGGCGGGCTCGGAGCCTCGCCCTCACCGGCGCGCTGCTGGCCGCCTTCCTCTGTCTCGCCTCGCGCCAGAACGCGCTCGCCGTCGTGGCGATCCTGCTCGTCGCTCTCGTGGCGGTCGCCTTCGAGCCGCAGCTGCGGTTTCGCCGCACGCTCGTCCGCCGCGGCTTCCCTCTGCTCATCGGCGTTGCCCTCGGGGTCTTCATGGTCGTCTTCCAGCAGATCGCGGTTCGCGCCGGAGGGGTCGAGCGGGTTCAGCCGGAGCAGTACCTCTACCTCTATGACCTCGCCGGGCTCTCGGTCCGCGACGGGGAGTCGAACTTCCCCGACGATGTCTACCCCTCCGAGAGGATCGGGCCGATCAACCGGACCAGCTCGCTCGACACGATCATCCCGCTCGCCTTCGGGGAGGGCGCCCCGATCCCGATGCCGCGAAGCGCCGAGCAGGTCGCCGAGATGCGCCAGGCCTGGACCGATCAGATCAGCGGTGATCCGCTCCAGTACCTCGACTGGCGGATCGACGCCTTCGGCCGGCAGATCGGCCTCGACGCCCCCGGGGTGTTCGTCTACCACCCGGTGATCGACCCCAATCAGCGCGGCTACGAGATCGAGTTCCCCTGGGCGAACGAGATCGCCACCGGCTATCAGGAGCTCTTCGCCGACTCCAACAACGACGGCCAGGTCCTCCATCGCGCCTGGATGTACCTGTTGCTCGCGCTCGCGGCGATGCTCGTCCTGCTGCGGACGCCGGGGCCCGCGCGCACCGTCGGCGCACTCGCGCTCGGCGCCTGGACCTACCAGGCCGGGCTCTTCTTCGGCACGATGGGAACGCAGTGGCGGTTCGAGTTCCCGGTCGCCGCGATCGCGATCGTTGCCGTTGCCGTCGCGATCAGGACCCTGCTCGATCGCCGCCGCTCCGCGGCCGCCGAGGCGGTGGCCGGATCGCCGCGAATCGAGCCGGCGCCGGAGCCGGCCGCGGCGGCCCGCGCCCCCGCGCTGAGCGGCGCGAGCGTCGAGCCTCCCCCTAGTCGCTAGGGCGGGCGATCGCGGCGAGCTGACCGCCCCAGCGCGAGCGGGTCAGGTTGAGCCTGAACAAGCCATCGAAGGTCGCCATCGCTGCCTTGGCTGCGGCGCTCGGCTCATCGTTCGAGCCGACGTCGGCGATCAGCGCGTCGCCACGGGCGCGGATCACGCGGCGATAGAGGTTGAAGAAGGGGAACCCGGAGTGGATGATCTCCTCGACCCCGTAGCCGCCGGCCTCGAGCTGCGCGCGCAGCAGCTCCCCGGTGTAGTGGCGGCGATGGCCGATGTGGCGGTCGAAGGCCGACATCTCACCCGAGGGCACGGTGACGATGAGGGCGCAGCCGGGGGCCATCATCGCCGCGGCGCGGCTGAGCAGCGCGACCGGCTCGTCGACGTGCTCGAGCACCTCCGAGCAGACCGCGTGGGTCGCCCATCCGGTGAGCCCATCGGGGGGCGCACCGGCCACCGTCAGGTCCTCGACCTCGACCCGGGCCCGGGGTACGCGTCGAGCGGCGATCTCGACCCCGGCGGCGCTGATGTCGACGCCCGCGAGCTCGGCGCCGGCCCAGCGGGCGGCGGCGAGGGAGAGGAAGTCACCGCTGCCGACGCCTACGTCGAGCAGCCGGCGCGGCTCGCCGGCCTCCTCGAGCAGCTTGCAGAGCAGGCGCGCCCGGTAGGCGACCGCGGGGTTTCGCTCGCTCGCCTCGGAGAAGCTCTCCCAGTGTCCGTCCCAGTCGTCCTCGGGACGGGAGGCCGGCGGCGAGGCGCGGCGCTCAGCCATCGCCGCCGCGGATCTCGTAGCCCGCGGCGGTTGCATCGCGATGGAACATCCGCACCGTGTCGAGTGAGAACTCGCTCAGGTCGGTCCCGAGCAGGGGAAGCTTCGCGAGCAGGTCGTGGGTGACGGTGATGATGTGGCACCCGGCCTGATCGGCCTGGACGATGTTGAGGATCTCGCGCGGGCTCGCCCAGATCAGCTCGGCGCCGGCGATCTGCTCGACCGCGGCCACGGCGTCGACGACGACGGGCATCGGATCCACGCCGGCGTCGGCGATCCGCCCCGCGAACAGCGACACGCACGCAGGCGCGCCGCCGTCGAGCGCCGCGCAGACGGCGCTCACCTGGTCGAGCGTGAAGAGCCCGGTCACGTTCAGCCTCACGCCCTCGTGGGCGAGCTCGCGAACCAGGTCCGTCGCGGGGTTTCCGGCGGTGTCGGTGACCGGGACCTTGACGAGGACGTTCTCGCCCCAGGTGGTGATCACGCGCGCCTCGCGGGCCATCTCGGCGAAATCGTCGGTGAACACCTCGAAGGAGATCGGCCGGTCGCCGACCAGCTCGAGCGCCGACTTCGCGAACGCCTCGTAGTCGGTGACGCCGGCCTTGCGCATCAGCGTCGGGTTGGTGGTGAAGCCGCGGATCAGCGGGTCGGCGGCGAGGCTCTCGATCGCGGCCAGGTCGGCGCCGTCGGCGAACACCTTCACCCGCAGCTCGGCGGCGCTCGGCCGCCGCTCGCCGACAAGCTCGGTTGTTGATGCTGAAGTGTCCACTCTCATACCGTCTCCTTGGTCCCCCCGGGACCGCCACGGCCAGATTCGCAGCGGCTCATCGTAGTGACCCTCGATCGCGCAGGTGGGCGAGCGCGCTCAGGGCGCCGGCTCGACGGTCAGCTCCTGACCGGCGCGGGTGATCGTCAGGGCCGTGAGAGCGCCGCTCTCCTCGGTCAGCTCGAGCTCGAAGGCGTGCGGGGTCGCCCGGGCGCTCACGGCTCGCAGCCGCGTCTCGTCGAGCGCCAGGGAGAGCACTCGGACCTCCTCGGCGGCCTGGTCGCTCCAGGCCGCGGTCCAGCGCGGGCGGAACTCGCGGAAATCGGGCGAGGTGAGCCCCTGTAGCGGCGCATCCTGCTCGCGCGCCTTGGTCCGGGTGGCCGGCGCCGCGCCCTCGAGGTCGTAGACCGCGCCCGCGAAGCCCTCGGTGCCTATCGCGAGCTCGGTGGCGGACGTCTCCTCGATCGCGATCGAGGGGTGGAAGTGGAGATAGCGGGTGAGGGTGTGCGGTGAGCTCGAGCGGACCCCGTCGACGATGAGGAGCGCGATCCCGGGCCTGTAGAGGAAGAGGCGGCGGTGCTTGACGCCCTGTTCTGCGAGCAGGCGATTGCGACCCTCGATCGCGTACCAGCCCTCGCCGGCTCCGGCGGCGGTGAGCCCGCCCCCGTAGGTGAGCGAGGGGTCGTCCACCGGCAGGTCGCCCCCGTCCGCGGTGAGCACGCTGTGCGCCCGGTTCGAGACCACGTAGTCGCGGATCTCGCCGGGATCCTTGTGGTAGAGGCCGGTGTCGGTGACGATCGGGACGCCTCGATCGAAGAGCTCGAAGCTGAGCTCGTCGGCGTGCTTGTGGGTGAGGTTGTGGAAGCCGTCGGTGACCGCCAGGTAGCCGGTGTCACCGGCGCTCCCCTGCGCCTTCACGAATCCGAACCCGGCGCCGAAGAAGGTCCGCCCCCCGAGGGCTGTGGGGTGACCTCGGCGACCCACTCGGGGACCGGCTCGAGGTTCGAGTCGCCGAACTGGGTGATCCGGCCGTCGGGCCGAACGAACCAGCTCGCGGCGAGGCGCATCTCCTCGAGCAGGCCCTCGAGCTCCGCGTCCTCCCCGAGCGTGGTCAGGAACCCCTCGACGGCGCGCACCGCGAGGAGCTGATAGGCGGAGGAGTGCTCGAGCCAGACGCCCTCGAGAGCCGGCCGCGAAGGGTCGCCTCGAAGCGCTCGCGGGCCAGCCCCCGCCAGGCATCGGCGTCGGCGAGGAACGGGAACGACTCGACCAGGCGCAGCAGGCCGAGATCGACGAAGAGGCCGTGGTTGTCGGCGACGTAGAGGCGCTGCGCGGCCATCACCCGGCCGTGCTCGGAGGCTGCGTCGAGCAGCTCGGCGCGCCGCCGCGCGCCGCCGAGGCGCTCGCAGGCGGAGGCCCGCAGCAGGTAGGAGAGGTAGGGGATCCGGTCTCCCACGACCTTGTCCGACCACGCCTCGACCGGGGTCGTGTCCTCCCCGCGGGGGTTGTGGCGCACCCAGTCGACGCCGATCGCGAGCGCCGCGCGCAGGTCGTCGAGGTCCCCGCCGGCCCCGTAGCTCCTCAGCAGCGGCTCGAGAAAGCGCAGCTTGTGGAGGTTCTGGCGGTAGCGATGGGCGCCGAGCGGATCGGTGCTCCAGTCGATCGGGACGCTGAGCGCGGTTCGCTCGGCCCCGAAGACGTCGAACTCGCCGGCTCTCGCCTCGGCGAGCTTCTCATCGTCGAGCGGGGCGGGGCCGAGGCTCGCCGGATCCGGGCAGGGCGCCGCCTCGAGCGCCGCCGTCCCCTCCAGCAGGCGCCAGCGCTCGTCGGCCGAGGCTCCCCCGCTGCCCCCTCCGGCGGCCGCGAGCACGAGGCCCCCGACGAGCGCGATCGCCACGCCGTGGACGAGGCGCAGCCCGCGCCTCGTGATCAGCAGGTGTCGCGAGGCCGGCGCAGTGGCGGCGCCATCGCGGGCCGCGGGCGCGGTCGGGTCGCGCTCGCTCGGATCCTCCATCCGCGGAATCTATGGCGATTGCGGGCGGAGCTGCGCGACGATCCACCGGGCGGCCTCGCCGAGGCCGCCGACGACCACCTCGGGCGGGTTGGGGAGCGGCTCGCCGTAGTTGTGATCGACGAAGACGGTGCGGGTGCCGGCGTTCCGGCCGGCCTCGACGTCGCGCCAGCGGTCGCCGACGGTGAAGCTGCGGGCGAGGTCGATCCGGTGGCGCCGCGCTGCGTCGAGCATCATCCCGGGCTTCGGCTTGCGGCATTCGCACTCGTCGGCGTCGTCGTGCGGGCAGACGATCACCTCGTCGAGGCCGAGCTCGGTGGCGAGCTTCGCGTTGATCGCCTCGACGTCCTCGGCGCGAAGGCCGCCGCGGGCGATCTCGGGCTGGTTGGTGACGCAGATCAGCAGGAACCCGGCGCCGCGCAGGATCGCGCAGCCCTCGCCGGCGTCCTCGAGGATCTCCAGCTCGTCGAGGTTCGCGGCGGCGCGCGGGACGCCGCCGATCACCCGGGCCCGGTTGAGCACCCCGTCGCGATCGAGGAACACGGCAGCGCGCCGCGCCGCTGTCGGCGGAACGCTCAGCTGCCGACGCCGGCCTCGAGGTCGGCGAGCATCGCCGTCATCGACGCGCGCAGCGCCTCGCGCGAGCCGCCGCTCGGCGCCCAGCCGAGCCGCCGGATCCGCTCGGTTGCGATCCGCACGACCGGCACGTCGCCCTTCCACCCGCGCGGCTCCGGCGCCGTAGCGGACGTCGGTCCCAGACGGGTCGAGACCGAGCGTCTCGAGCGCCAGCGCGACGATCTCGCGGACGGTGATGTAGTCGCCGGTGGCGACGTTGTAGGCGCTGGAACGGCTGCGTCGGCGGCGTCGACGGCGGCCAGCACCGCGGCGACGACGTCGGTGACGAGGACGTAGCTCTTCGACTGGCGGCCGTCGCCCATGACCTCGAGCCGCGAGTCGGGTCGGCGCGCAGGCGGCGGACGAAGTCGAAGCCGACGCCGTGGGTCTGGCGGCGGCCGACGACGTTGCCGAACCGGGTGGCGACGCCCTGAAGCTCGAACATGTGCGCGTACGGCGCAGATCAGCGCCTCGCCGGCGAGCTTCGACGGCGCCGTAGGTCGAGACCGGCACCAGCGGCCCGTGGTCCTCGTCGGCCTCGTGCTCGCCGAGGTCGCCGTAGACGCCGCTGCCCGAGGCGTAGGCGATCCGCGGCGTGCCCGGTGCGCCGCATCGCCTCGACGACGTGATGGGTGAGCAGCGTGCCCTCGTCGAAGTCGATCGTCGGGTCGGCCATCGCCGCGGCGATGTCGGGGTTCGAGGCGAGGTGGATGACGAGGTCGTGGCCCGCCATCGCCGTCGGTCAGGGCGTCGAGGTCGTTGGCGTCGCTCGCGACGACGCTGAGCCGCGGGTCGTCGGCGTGCTCGGCGTAATGCCACTCGCGGCCGGAGGTGAAGTTGTCGTAGCAGCGTCACTCGCTCGGTGCCGTCGTCGGCGAGCAGCGCGTCGGTGAAGTGGCTGCCGATGAAGCCGGCCCCGCCGACGATGATCACCCGCTGCGCGCGTGCGCTCATCGAGGCCCTCGGCCGCGGCGACCGACTCCCACTTCGTCGCCGCGCGCCTGCAGCGACGGGTGGCTGACGAGCAGGTGCCAGACGACCGCGCAGAGGCCCTCGGTGTGCGGGGTGATCCGCTCGGGGAAGCGCGGCGGGATCGACCACGCACGCGCTCGCCGACCCGCGCCGTGTGCCCGCCGTCGCGACCGACGATCCCGAAGACCGACGCGCCCGGTCGCGCTCGCGAGGTCGAGCGCGCGGACGAGGTTCGCCGAGACCCCGGCCTCGGCGTCGCCGCCGCCGACCGAGAACACGAGCAGGCCGTCCTCGGCGCGCAGGCGCGAGCCGCGAGCCACGCCTCGAAGACGGTCTCGAAGCCCTCGTCGTTGGCACGCGCGGTGAGCTCGGAGACGTTGTCGGTCGGCGCGTAGGCCTCGAAGCCGCAGAGCTTGCGGAAGTCGTTGACGGCGTGCGAGGCGTGGCCGGCCGAGCCGCCGACGCCGAGGATGAACAGCCGGCCGCCGCGCTCGCGGACCGTCGGCGAGCCCGGTCGCGACCGCCTCGATCGCCTCGCTGTCGAGCGTCCGCGAGCAGCTCGCGGGTCTCGGCGAGGAACGTCTCCGCGAAGCCGCTCAACCGGGGCCTCCCGCGGAGGCGCGGCAGGCGGCGAACGTGTTCAGGCCGAACTTGTGCCGGTGGCAGCGGATGCCTGCTCGGCAGGAACCCGGCGGCGACCAGCATCGGCCAGAGGTCGCGCGGGGTCGTAGTAGCGCTTGTGGTCGTCCATCTCCTCCTTCGGGCTCACCCCGAGCGCGGAATGCGGCGAACTCGAGGAACGTCTTGCCGCGCCAGGATGGGACGTTGATCAGCAGCGTCCCGCCGGGGCGCGAGGATGCGGGCGAACTCGCCGAGCGCCGCGTCGGGGCGCCAGAGGTGCTCGAGCACCGAGAGGCAGAGCACGACGTCGAGGGAGTCCGTCGGGAGCTTCGGCAGGACCTCGTCGAGGCCGGCCCTCGATCGCCGTCGACCTTGCGGTGCTCGGCGAGGTCGGGAGCGAGCGCGATGTCGACCAGCGACAGCGCCTTCGACCGAGTCGAGGACCGTGCGGAGCGAAGCTCGCCGAGTAGCCGCAGCCGAAATCGGCGACGCGAGCGCCGTCGAGCTCCGCGTGGCGGTGCACGGCGCGGGCGCTGAGCCAGACTGCCGAAACGGTCGACCAGGCTCGGAGCTGCCTCCCTGGCCGTACGCGGTCCGGCGATCCGGTCGCGCTCATCGCGCGCAGCCCGGTCGCGGTCGGTGGCGACGACCGCGCCGTGCAGGATCAGGGTGAAGACGAAGACCGAGAAGCCGCTCACCAGCATCGTCGCGCCGAACACGGCGAGGTGGTTCTCGACCGCGCCCGGATCGCCGAGCTCGAGCCCGCGGTCGAGGAACTCGATCAGCAGCGGCAGCATCGAGACGAAACCGACCAGGCCGAGGGCGAGCGCGATTCCGACCGTGCGGCTGTAGGGGAAGATCCGCATCCACCTGCGGGTGGCCTTGCCGGTGTAGTCGAAGAGCACCTGCGCGATGCAGCCGAGGAAAACGCCCTGAAGGCCGATCACGGTGAGCGCGAGGCCGAGCAGCATCGTGTACAGCGAGAGCGTCACCGAGCCGATCTCGACCGGTCCCCCGGCGAGCGGCAGGGTCAGCAGCAGCCCGAGCGAGAGCAGCACGGCCCCCGGGCGCAGCGCGAAGAAGTCGGCGCCGTAGACGAACATCGCGCGCAGGTTGATCCACGCCGCCTGCCAGGGCGAGAACCAGCCCATGCGCTTGTGATGGGACTCGCGCCCCTCGCGATCCTTGAGGAAGCGCACCGGGACCTCGGTCGTGCGCAGCTCCATGTGGACGGACTTGAGCACCATCTCGGTCGCGTACTCCCAGGACTGCGCTGCGCAGGTCCATGCGCTCGAGCGCGTCGCGGGTGATCCCGCGCATCCCGCAGTGGATGTCGGAGAACTTCGAGCCGAAGACGCGGTTGAGGATCAAGGTCGTGACCGGCGTGCCCATGTACTGGTGCAGCGGCGGCATCGCGCCCTTCTCGATCGAGCCCTTCCAGCGCGAGCCCATGACGAACTCGTTGCCCGCGCGGAAGCCCTCGACGAACGTCGCCGAGCAGCCGGAAGTCGTAGGTGCAGTCGGCGTCGCCCATCAGGATCCACTCGCCGCGCACATGGGGGAGGGCGTCGATGTAGGCGCGGCCCAGCCCGCGCTTCGGGACCCGCAGGACACGGGCGCCGCTCGGCGAGCGCCAGCTCCGGGGTGCGGTCGGTCGAGCTGTCGACGATGAGGATCTCGCCCTCGACCCCCGCGTCCTCGAGCCCTCGCTGGCACCAGCGCGACGAAGTCGGTGATCGTCAGCTCCTCGTTGAGCGCCGGGATCACGATCGAGAGCTGCGGGCTGGCCACGTCGCGCCGCGGCACCAGCACTCGACGGCCTCGGGGCGGGCGCCGGGGGCGGGTGCGCGGCTCGCCGTCGCGGCCGGCGCCTCGCTCACCCGGCGCCTCCGGTCCGACCGGCGGAGAGCAGGGCCTCGAGCTCGGCGAGGCCCTGCGGGGAGCCGATCTCGTAGAAGCGCTCAGTCGACCTCGAACGCCGGCGACCTCGCCGGCGGCGGCCCGCGCCGAGTAGACCTCGGCGAGGTCGACGGGCCGCTCCGGCGGGAAGCGCGCGCGATCACCCGGTCGCGGTCGAGCACCGAGAACCCGTAGTCGATGTGGTCCATGCCGGCGGCGGCGGGATCGTCGAGGCCCTTCTCGTAGCGGTGACGAGCCCGTCGTCGACGCGCCGCGTTCGAGCTGTCCCAGCGGCCCTCGTTGCGGAGCACGGACATGAGGATCTCGCGGTCCGGCGGCGCGAAGGCGCTCGAACGCGCCGGCGAGGTCGAAGCGCAGGTAGGAGTCGCCGTAGAGGACGCCGAAGGCGCGGCTCGAGCACGCCGTCGCTCGTGGGCGAGGCCGCAGCGCGCCGGCGGTGCCGCGCAGCTCGTCGCCCTCGTCGACGTAGGTCGACCGCGAGCCCCCAGCGGGAGCCGTCGCCGACGAAGTCGCGGATCGGCTCGGCGAGGTGGCCGAGGCAGAGCACGACGCGCTCGACCCCCTCGGCGCGCCAGCCACTCGAGCTGGTGGGCGGCGAACGGGCGGCCGGCGACCTCGAGCAGCAGCTTCGGGCACGGTGCTCGCGCTGAGCGTCGCCGCAGCGCGGGTCGCGCCTGCCCGCCCGCGCAGGATCGACGCACTGCACCGGTCAGCGCTACTCCCGGACGAGGACGACGGAGCCGTCGAGGTCGAAGGGAACCGCATCTCGGTCAGAGCCCCTCGGCCTCCATCGCGGCCCGCACCGCGCGGGGCTCGGTCGCGTAGAAGAGCAGGAAGCCGCCGCGCGCCGGCGCCGACGAGCTTGCCGCCGGTCGCCCCGGCCTCGATCCCGGCCGCGTACCAGCGGTCGATCGCCTCGTTCGAGATCCCGTCCGAGCGCTTGCGCTTGCGCTCCCAGTGCTCGTTCATCAGCGCGCCGAAGCCGGCGGCGTTTCCGGCCTCGAGCTCGCGCTTGATCTCGACCGCCGAGCTGCTTCGTCTGGTCGAGGTTGTCGAGCATCTCGCTGCGTCGCCCGCGTTCGACCGCGCTGTTCTGGTCGGCGAGCGCATCGCCGGCCGAGCGCGAGTAGCCGGTGAAGAAGAGCAGCAGGTGCTCCTCGAGGTCGTGCAGGGTCGCCTGGTCGATCGCCAGCGGGCTGACCGCGACCCGGCCGTCCTCGGCGAACTCGAAGCAGGTCAGGCCCGCCGAAGGCGGCGATGTACTGGTCCTGCTTGCCGACCGGCTCGCCGAGCACGTCGATCTCGATGTGGCGCGGCCTCCTCGGCGAGCGCCCCGGCGGTGACGTGCTCGCGCTTGAGCGCGTAGACGGCGCGCAGCAGGCCCGACGGTGAACGTGCCCGAGGAGCCGAGCCCGGCGCCGGAGGGGATGTCGGCCATCGAGACCAGCTCGATCCCGGGCTCGATCTCGTGGCGGTCGAGCACCGCGCGGACGATCCGGTGCTCGATCTCGCCGATCGGTCTCGCGCCGCTCGAGCTCGGAGTACTTGATCAGGTAGTCGTCGGCGAACGTCCGGTTGAGGCCGACGTACATGTACTTGCTGATCGCGGCGGAGATCACGAAGCCGCCGCGCTGGCTGGTAGTAGCTGGGCAGATCGGTGCCGCCGCCGCCGATCGAGATTCGCAGTGGCGTACGGGTGATGAGCATGGTCTCGCCGCGTGCCGCCGAAGCCTCCCCGAACCGCTCCCGCCCGCGTGGCGGTTGCGCAGGATAGCGGGCGCGGGTGGGTCCGATCCGGTCCCGGGCGGCCCGACGACGACGGTCGGCCGGGGCGCGTCGCGTCCGCGCTCGCGGTCCTCGCGCGCCTCTAGGTCAGCGTGAGCCCTTGCGGAGCACGAACAGGTTGTTGAGCCCGAGCTGGAAGCGTCGCGAGCGGACCACCTCGAGCCCCTCGCCCTCGAACAGGCCGGGCGCGTCGCGCGGGTCGAAGCCCCAGTGCTGCTCGATTCCGACGGCGCGCATCACCCGCAGCCGGACGAGCGCGTCGGCGATCGGGTCGACGAGCCTCGAGGGGACCGTGATCACCAGATGGCCTCCGGGACGAAGGCGCTCGCCGACCGCGCGGGCGACCGACCGCTGCTGCGCCGGGGGGACGTGCTCGAGCACCGCCAGCATCGTGATCACGTCGAAGGGCTCGAGCTCGGGCAGATCCTCGGGGAACCAGCCGTTGATCAGCCGCCAGTTGCGGCACCTGAGCGGGGCATCGAGGCCCGAGTCGATCCCGACGCCCTCCCTGATCACGAGCTCGTGGCGCTCGAACAGCGCCCCGTCGGCCGAGCCGATGTCGAGGACCCGCGTGCCCGGGCGGATCCACGGGCCCGCCTTCGCGATCCGCCAGTCGCGCAGGATGCGGTCGAACGGCTTCATCCGCAGGTCGGCTGCGGGCCGCCGTGGGGGGCTCTGTGCGTCTCGGGACAAGCGTTGTAGTTTGACGCCGTGCTGCGCCGACGGGGCGAGCTGTACGAATGGATCCGGCGCCCACCGGTCATGGCGCTGGCGATCCTGATCCTGCTCGGGGCCGCCCTGCGGGTCTGGACGGCGGCCGCGCTCTCGCCGGTCGCCGCCAGCCTCTCGGACACGATCGCCTACGTCGGGATGGCCGACGGCTCGCTGTTCTCGGATCCGATCCGCCAGTCCGGCTACTCGATCTTCCTGCGCGCGGTGCACCTCCTCTCCGCGCAGGTGGAGCTGGCGGTCGCCGTCCAGCACCTGCTCGGGATCCTCACCGGCGCGCTGATCTACGCCGCCGTGCGGCGCGCGAGCGGGCCCGTGTGGGCGGCGGCGATCGCCGCCGCGGCGGTGCTGCTCTCGCTCGATCAGGTCTTCCTCGAGCAGGCGTTGATGAGCGAGGCCACCTTCACCTTCGTGCTCGCGCTCGCCGTCTACGCGGCGGTTCGCGCGCTCGAGCCGTCGAGCGCGCGCGTCGGCCCCCTGCCCGCGCGGGCCGCATGGCTGCTCGCGGCGGGGGCGACCGCCGGGCTGCTGCCCTGGTTGCGGCTCGCCGGCCTGCCACTGCTGGCGGTGATCGCGATCTGGGTCTTCGCGGCGCTGCCGGAGCTCGGTCTCCGTCGCCGGCTCGCGAACGCGGCCGCGTTCGCGGCGCCGGCCCTCGCCGTCGTTCTCGGCTACGCCGTGCTCAGCGCCGCCGGCGCCGGCGGCCTCGGGCTCACCCCCTCATCGGGCTGGGGCGTCTACGCGCGCGCGGCCCAGTTCGCCGACTGCGCCCGCTTCGCGGAGCCCGCGGGCACCGAGAGCCTCTGCGAGCGGACCCCCGCCGAGCAGCGGAACGGCCCCGACTTCTACCTCTTCGAACCGGGATCGCCGGCGCGGCGCCTCTACGGCTCGATCCCCAACGGAAACGAGCAGCTCGGCGCCTTCGGGCGCGCCGCGATCCTCGCCCAGCCGCTCGACTACGTGGAGGCGGCGGCGCGCGACTTCGCCCGCTTCTTCATCCGGCCGACCCTCGGGCGACGCCCCTTCGCCGGCCCGGCCTACGAGGCGCTCGAGATCGACCGTCGCGCCCCCGAGGTCGAGGCCGACGTGCTGGCGGCGATCAACGGCTACTACGACGCCGAGCCGCTGTCGGTCGGCGGCTCCGCCGCGGCCCTGGGCTCGCTCCAGCACGTCCTGCGCTTCCACCCGACGCTGATGCTCGTCTCGGTCGCGCTCGGCCTCGCCGGGCTGATTCTCTGCGCCGGCGTCCGTCGCCGCGCGATCGCGCTCCTGCTCGCCGTCGCGCTGGCGCTGCTGGCCACCCCGGTTCTGACGACCACCTACAGCGCCCGTTACGCGATCCCCGTCGGCGGCCTGCTCGCCGCCGCGGGCGGCCTCGGCCTCGCCGGGGCGCTCGACGCGGTCAGGGCGCGGCGCGAGCGCGCCTAGCCCTCGGCGAGTTTTCGGCGCCGCCGCCGGGGTAGAGGCGGCGCTCCAGCACAACCTTTCACTCCACCGGAGGCGAGATGACAGACGGACACTCCCGGCGGCGCCGGGCAACGATGATGGTGGCGACGGCGCTCGCCTTCGGAGGGCTGCTGAGCTCTCAGGCCGCGGCGGCCGAAGGCGGCGGGGGCGGCGAGCGGACAAAGCTGAGCGTGGACGTCTCGGCGCAGCGCTTCGTCGTCGAGGGCGACCGCGTGGTCGCCCGTGGACCGGTGGAGGCTCGGGTCGTGCGCCCGGACGGTACGACCGAGACTCTTCGCAAGCGGGTGGCGCTCAAGGTCAAGACGACCCAGAAGTGCCAGATCCTCGAGCTGCGCCTGGCGAAGCTCTATCTCAACCTGCTCGGCCTTCAGGTGCGCAGCAGCGAGATCAACCTGAGGGTGACCGGCGATTCGAAGCGGACCCTCGGCAAGATCTTCTGCGACCTCTCCGAGGGGCTGAAGCTCGACAAGAGCCTGCTGGCGAAGCGCAGCGCGCGCTCGCTCAACCGCAGGCTCGACGACCGCCCGCTGCCCGTGCTCTCCTTCAAGGCGCCGCTGCGCGCCCAGGAGCAGGAGAGCTCCGCGAGCGCCCGCGCCAAGGACGACAGCGTTCCGCCGGTCCCGCCGGGGAGCTGCGAGATCCTCGACCTGATCCTGGGCCCGCTTCACCTCGATCTCCTCGGCCTGGTGGTCGATCTCTACGGCGCGACGCCGAGCTCTCCCGTCCGGGTGCTGGTCACCGCCGATCCGAACGGCGGGGCTGTCGGCAGCTCGCTCTGCAAGCTCGCCGGCCCCTCCTCGGAGCCACCGCCGCCGAGCTCCTAGGCGAACCGAACCCGGAGCACAGCGCTCCGGCGCGGACGACCTCGTTGGGGTCCGCTCGGGACGGCGTCAGCGGCGGCGCGGGCGGCTGAGCGGGCGCTCGCCGGCCTGTGGCGTGGCGGGCGGCCGGGACGGGCGGACGTCCGGCCTCGCGGCGAGGTCGAAGACCCGCGCGGCGGGGGCGGAGATCACCCGCTCGGCCAGCTCCTGCTTGAGCACCACGAGCCGTTGCTCCTCGCCGGCGCTCAGGGTGGCGCGGCCGGCGAGCGCGAGGAACTCCTCGGTGACGAAGCCCGCTCGCAGGGTCGCGCTCGCGAGCCGGGAGCGATACGTGAGCAGGAAGATGAACCGCCCCCGCGTCGGCCCGAGCTCGCTCCGCTCGAGCGCCCGATCGATCGCGTAGCGCCCGCCGCTGGCGGCCCGAAGCACGCACTCGAAGCCGTCGCGCGCCCCGGGGCCGGTGAACGGCGTCTGCACCGAGACCTCGTGGCGCTCGGGCGCGGAGCGATCGCCGAGCGCGGGCAGGGCGAGCTCCATCGCCTTGAAAGCGAGCGCGACGCCGCCCGGCGAGCCGAAGCCGTGGTACTTGAGCAGGTCGGCGAAGGTGAACTCGATCGCCTGGCCGCCGTCGAGGACGAGCAGGGTCTCGTGCCGGCGGGGGACCATCGAGCGAGCCTAGCGCCGCCTCATAGGATGTGAGCGTGCCGCTTGACGTGAGCACCGAGATCGAGATCGCACGGCCGCGATCGCAGGTCGCCGCGTTCGCATCCGAACCCGATAACGCGCCCGCCTGGTACGCGAACATCGAAGCGGTCGAGTGGCGCAGCGGTCGACCGCTCGCCGTGGGCTCGCGCCTCGCCTTCGTCGCCCGCTTCCTCGGCCGCCGGCTCGCCTACACCTACGAGGTCATCGAGATGGTCCCCGGCGAGCGCTTCGTGATGCGAACGGCGGAGGGGCCGTTCCCGATGGAGACGACCTACGAATGGGCCGACGCCGCCGGGGCCGGGACGGCGATGCGGCTGCGAAACCGTGGCCGGCCCGCCGGCTTCCCCCGCCTGCTCGCGCCGCTGATCGGTACCGCGGTGCGGCGGGCGAACCGCAAGGACCTGCTGCGTCTCAAGCGCCTGCTCGAGGGTGCGGACGAGCCGGCCGGCTGAGCCGGCAGCGAATCAGCGCCGACAGCACCCGCACGCCGTCGCGAGCCGTCAGCTTCTTGCCCTCCTCGCGACCGCGCGCGGCATAGACGACCGGGATCTCGTGGATTCGAACCCCGCGCTGCACCAGCCGCGCGGTGATCTCGGGCTCGATCGCGAAGCCGTCCTCGCGCAGCCCGAGCGAGCGGAAGAGCTCCGTCGGCATCGCCTTGTGGCAGGTCATGATGTCCGAGAGCCAGCAGTTGTAGAGCAGGTTGCAGGTGAAGGTGACGGCCTTGTTGCCGAGCACGTACCAGAAGCTGTAGGCGGTGTGCGCCTCGAAGGCGCGGGTGCCGAACACGGCCTCGGCCTCGCCGCCGAGCAGCGGCTCGACGATCGCGGCGAGATCCCCCGGGTCGTACTCGAGGTCCGCGTCCATGATCACCGCGTACTCGCCTCTGGCCTGCTCGAGCGCCGTCCTCACCGCCGCTCCCTTGCCTCGGTTCGAGGCGTGCCGCAGGATGCGGACGCGCTCGGGCCACTCACGGCCGGCGAGGACATCCGAGGTCCCGTCGGTGGAGCCGTCGTCGACGACGACGAGCTCGACCCGCTCGAGCGGCAACTCGGCGGCGAGCACGCGGTCGATCGCCTCCTCGACGGTCGCCCGCTCGTTGAAGACCGGGATCAGGATCGAGAGGCCGCTCATCGACGGGGGCTCAGTGCTCGAGCACCAGACCGAGGAACTGCTTGGTGCGCTCCTGCTGCGGGTTGTCGAGCACGTCGGCCGGCCTGCCCTGCTCGATGACCACGCCCGTCGTCCATGAAGACGACCCGGCTCGCGACCTCGCGGGCGAAGCCCATCTCGTGGGTGACGACGACCATCGTCATCCCCTCCGAGGCCAGCTCTCGCATCACGTCGAGCACCTCCTTGACCAGCTCCGGGTCGAGCGCGCTGGTGACCTCGTCGAAGAGCATCACGCTGCGGGTCCATCGCCAGCGCCCGGGCGATCGCGACGCGCTGCTGCTGGCCGCCCGAGAGCCGGTCGGGGTACTCGTCGATCTTCTCGCCCGAGCCCGACCCGGCGAGCAGCGCCTCCGCCTTCCCGCGCGCCTCCTCGCGACTGCGGCCGAGCACCTTCTGCTGGGCGATGCAGACGTTCTCGAGCGCGGTCATGTGCGGGAAGAGGTTGAACTGCTGGAAGACCATGCCGACCCGCCGGCGGACGAAGTCGAGCCCCGTCGGCAGGCCGACGCCCGGTGATCTCCTGGCCCTCGAGCAGGATCCGCCCCTGCTCGGGCGGCTCGAGCAGGTTGATGCAGCGCAGCAGCGTGGTCTTGCCCGGACCCGCTCGGGCCGATCACGCAGACGACCTCGCCCGGGCGCGACGTCGAGGTCGACGCCGCGCAGCACCTCGAGCTTGCCGAAGCTCTTGCGGACGCCCTTCAGCGAGAGCATCGCCTCGCCCGGCGAGCCGCTTCCGCTCTTCGCCGCGGCCTCCATCTCAGGCACCCGCCAAACCGGTGGCGGGCGGGCCCGCGGGCTCGGCCTCGCCGTCGGGTGGAGCGCCGCGCTCCGTTCTGCCCTGCTGGCGGCGCGATCAGCCAGTCGACCAGGCGGGCGAGCGGGATCGTCACCGACGAGGAACATGATCGCGCCGAGCATGAGCGCCGAGCCGTTGAACTCGTCGCGTCTGGATGTCGCGGCCGACCTGGACCACCTCGAGGCGCGCCGATCACGCTGACCAGCGAGGTGTCCTTCATCAGCGCGATGAAGTCGTTGAGCAGCGGCGGGATCACCTTGCGGACCGCCTGCGGGACGATCACGTAGCGCATCGACTGGCCGTGGCTCATCCCGAGCGAGCGCGCCGCCTCCATCTGCCCGCGCGGGACGGCCTCGATCCCGGCCCGGTAGACCTCGGCCATGTAGGCGCCGTAGGTGAGCGTCAGCGAGAGCACCCCGTACCAGAACGAGCGTCGGCTCGCCGAACCAGTCGGGCAGCCCGAGCGAGCGCGGGATCACGCCCTCGGCCTGCGCCGCGGAGAGAAAGCCCGAGATGAGGAAGAGGATCAGCAGCAGCGGGACGCCGCGGAAGGCGTCGATGTAGCCGATCGTCAGCCAGCGGACCGGCGCCAGCACCCGCCCGGGAAGCTGGCGGAGCACCGCGAGGATCAGGCCCCAGACGAGCGACAGGACACCGCGAGATCGACCGAGAGCTTGATCGTCGACCCAGAAGCCGTCGAGGACGCGCCGAAGTTGTCGTCCATGAGTCCTGAAGTCGAAGTAGTAGTCGAGGATGAAGTCCATGTCTCGCTCCCTTGCGCTCGCGGTGCGCGCAGGCTAACCCGCGCAAACGCGAGAGGGGCGCCCGTCCGGCGCCCCTCTCGGTCCTGGCGTTCTGTCTCGCGGCCTCAGTCGTTGGTCAACAGCTCGTTCGTCCCGAGCACCGACTCGGGAGGTGTGGCGCCGGCGAAGTACTTCGCGTAGAGGTCGGCGAGCGTGCCGTCCTCCTTGATCGTCGCCAGGGCCTCGTTCATCGCCTCGCGGAGCCCGTCGTTGTCGGGCGCGACGGCGAAGCCGTAGAGCTCGTCGGTCGGGATCTCCTCGACGATCTCGACTCCGCCCTGCTTCTCGACCGCGTCGACGGCCACCGGCTGGTCGATGATCACCGCGTCGACCTGACCGGTGACCAGCGCCGAGATCGCGTTCGGGCCCTCGGGGAAGCCGCGAACCTCGGCCGGCGTCGGTCTCGTCGTTGGCGTAGGCCTCGCCGGTGGTCCCGTCCTGGGCGCCGACGATCGCGCCGGAGAGGTCGGCGACGGATGCGATCTCCGATCCCTCGGGAACCAGGAGCGCCTGCTGGGCCTCGTAGTAGGGGTCGGTGAAGTCGACCGCCTTCTCGCGCCCGGGGGTGATCGTCGAGGCCGCGGCGGCGGTGTCGAACTGCCCGTTTGCGGTGTCGCGGAAGATCGTCCCGAAGCCCGTGTCCGTGTAGGACACCTCGAGCCCGAGCTGCTCGCCGATCGCGTTCATCACCTCGATGTCGTACCCGGTGATGTTCGGCGGGTTGCCGATCTCGAACGGCGGATAGGGGCTGTCGGTGCCGACCGAGAGCTCACCCTCCGTGATCGTCTTGATCTCGGCGGCGGACTCGGCCGCCGTCGTCTCGGCGCTTGAAGTGGTCTCGTCGTCGTCACCGCATCCGATGCCGACGAATGCGGTCAGGCCGAGTGTGCTTGCTGCGATCAGTACGGACAGGCGCGATCTCATCGCTGGGGGGTTCCTCTCTGTCTTGGATGGAGTGGGGACACTATTCGCTTTGGCGTGATCCGGCGGCTCAGTCGCGCCCGGCCCCGAGCTCTGCGATCTCGGCCTCGAGCAGGGCAAGCGCCCGCTCGATCCTGAGCGTCCCCGAGAGCCAGCGGGTGCAGAGGCCGTCGACGAGCGAGATCAGGGTGTCGGCGGTGGCCAGGGGATCGACCTCGGCTCGCACCGAGCCGTCCTCGATTCCGCTGCGAAGGCCCGCGGCGACCGAGTCGCGCCAGCCGCTCCAGGCGCGCTCGAGCCCCGCTCGCACCTCAGGCTCGAAGACCGCGCTGGCGCCGATCTCGCCCCAGACGACGGCGCTGTCGCGCACCTCGCGCCGCGGGTCGAGCTCGCCGAGGAGCGCGGCCGCGACCCGCTCGAGCCCGGAGCCCGCCCCGGCGCTCTCCATTATCCGAGCCGACGGGGCGCGCTCGGCGGCGCGCTCGAGCGTGGCCGAGATCAGCCCCGCCCGGTTCTCGAAGTGGTAGTAGAGGAGTGCGGGGGAGACCCCGGCCTCGCCTGCGACCTGCTCGACCCGCAGTCCGCGCACGCCGTCGCGGGCGATCACCTTCGTCGCCGCCGCGAGGATCGCCTCGCGGTTTCGCTGCCGGTCCTCGCTCCGATCGTGGGCCGGCCGAGCCGAGCTCACAGCGCTCCCACGGCGAGCCGGGCGCCCCGGCGCGCGAACTCGATCCCGAAGCGCGCCTCCCAGTCGGCGAGCACCCGCTGCTCCCCCGGGCGGTTCGCGTCGTCGAGCGCGACCAGGCATCCCGGGGCGAGCTTCGTGGCGAGCGCCGCGAGCGCCGGGCGTCGGGCCTCCTCGGCTCCGGCCTCGCCTCCGCCCGGGGGGCCGTCGACGAGGAGCAGGTCGGCGCCGCCCTCGAGCTCTGCGACCGCCGCCGGCTCGTACCAGGGGACGCCCCCGTGCAGGGGGTCCTCGATGAGGGGTGCGTCGATGACTCGCGCGAACCCCTCGAGCCGCTCCGCCGCCAGTCCGGCGGCGGACCGACCTCGCCCACTCGCGATCGTGCTCGAGCGCCTGCAGCGAGCCTCCGCCGCGATCGCGCAGCGCCCTCGCGATCAGGATCGTGCTCACCCCCGAACCGCACTCGATCGACCGCGAGCGCCCCCCGGCCAGCGCCTCGAGGACCGCCTCGAGGCCGTCGTCGTCGAGCGCCCAGTCGCTGCCCTCGAGGCTCGGGCCGGCGGCCAGGGCCGACTCGAGCAGGGGGTGCGATCGATCCGCGGGGCTCCTCACCAGCCGCAATCTAGGCGAGGCGGCCGTCGAAGGTTCGAGCGGCTCGGGGGTGCTACGTTCAGCCGCTGATGGGCGAATCTCGGCTTGCCTTCGTCTCCCGCGAGGTCTACCCGTTCGACTCCGCGGGATTGGGCAACTACGTGCTGTTCAGCGCGGCCGCGCTCGCGCCTCACGCGGAGGTCACGATCATCACCTCCTCGGTTCACGAGGAGCGCTACCGCGAGCTCGTCGCGGCCCGCGACCCGCGGCTTCCCGAATCCGTCGGCTTCGAGTTCATCCCCGAGCCGGAGTACCCCGATGACCAGTACTGGTACGGCGCGCTTCACCTGTGGAGCGCGCGCGCCTACGAGGCACTGAAGCGCATCTATCCCGACGGCGGCCCGGACTTGGTCGAGTTTCCCGATTACCTCGGGGAGGGGTTCGTGACCGCCCAGGCGGTGCAGACCCGCGACCGGGCGCTGCGCAACACCACGGTCTGCATCCGCGCGTACACGACGGCCGAGATGTGCGCGGTGCTCGACGGGTTCGTCGCCGACGATCGGCTGACCCGCTACATCCACGAGCTCGAGCGCTACGCGCTGCGCCACGCCGACCACTTCCTCTGGCCCGGAGGGCGGATCCTGAGCGCCTACCGCTCCTTCTACGGCGAGGATGCGATCGCGGCCCCGGTCGAGGTCCGCCACCCGGTCGTCGCCGGCCCGCCCGCGAGCGCGGCGAGGGACGGCGACGGGCGGGTCAAGTTCCTCTACGTCGGGCGCTTCGAGCGCCGCAAGGGTGTCCAGAACCTGATTCGCGCGGCGAGCGCGCTCGAGGGCGACGATTGGGCGCTGACGCTGATCGGAGGCGACACCCCGACGGCCCCGCTGGGGACCTCGATGCGCGCTCAGCTCGAGCTGATGATCGCCGGCGATCCGCGGATCGAGCTGCTCGGCCGCGTCGATCGCGAGGAGCTTCGCGGCCGCTACGCCGCCGCCGACGTCTGCGTCTCGCCCTCGATCTGGGAGTGCTGGCCGAACACCGTCCTCGAGGCGTTCGAGAACAACCGCCGGGTGCTCGCGACGCCGGTCGGCGGACACGTCGGCATGGTTCGCGACGGCGATTCGGGCTGGCTCGCGGCCGGAACCGACGCCGACGCGCTCGGTGAGGCGATGCGACTCATCCTGCACGAGCACCGCCAATCGGCGGCCGACGGGGAGGACGACGCCCCACGGCGCCGCTTCGAGGAGCTCACCGATCCGGAGCCGGTCCGCGAGCGCTACATCGACCTCGCCCGCTCGAGCCCCGCGCGGCATGGCAACGGGCGGGCCCGCCGCGTCGGCGCTCCGCTCGTCTCGGTGGTGGTGCCCTACTACGAGATGGATCGCTATGTCGCGGAAACCCTCGACTCGATCCACCGCCAGACCTACCCGAGCCTCGAGGTGGTGGTGGTCAACGACGGCTCGCTGCGCGAGCGGGATCGGGTGCTCGAGGGGCTCGCCGAGCGCTATCCGGTCTCGCTCGTCACCCAGCCGAACTCCGGCCTCGGCCAGGCTCGCAACCTGGGGGTGGACGTGATCAGGGGCCGCTACGTGCTTCCCGTCGACCCCGACGACGTCATCGACGAGACCTTCGTCGAACGTTGCGTCGAGGTCCTCGAGCAGCGGCCCGAGCTCGCCTACGTGACCGCCTGGAGCGAGTTCATCGACGAGCACGGGGTCCCGCGCGAGGGTGGCTACCGCCCGATCGGCAACACCGCGTCATGGCCGGACGCCGAGAACGTGACCGGATCGGCGATGGCGGTGATCCGCCGTCGGCTGTTCGAGCGCGGGCTGCGCTACAGCCCGGACCTGACCAGCTACGAGGACTGGCTGCTCTACATGGAGATGCGGGCGATCGGAGCCTACGGCCACGTGATCCCGGAGACGCTTCTGCGCTACCGGGTGCGAAGCTCCTCGATGATGCGCGGGATCACGAAGAGCAGACGCGAGCGGCTGAGCGGCGAGTTCGCCGCGCACCTGAAGGAGGCGGCGGTCAGATGGACGTAGTCGAGCGCCTGAGCACCGACGAGGTCGGGGGGCCGACGCTGATCGCTCTCACCCACCGCCACCGCTACGAGCTCGCCGCCGAGCTCTGCGCGGGTCTGCGCGTGCTCGATCTGTGCTGCGGCTCCGGCTACGGGACCGAGATCCTCGCGGCCCGCTCCGAGTCGGTTCGCGGGGTCGATCGCCACCGCGAGTCGATCGAGCTGGCGGCCGCCCGCTCGGGCCCGGAGGGGCCGGCCTCGTTCGAGTGCGCGGACGCCCTCGAGGTCCTCGGCCGGGAGCTGCGCGCCGACTACGACGCGATCGTGATGTTCGAGGCGCTCGAGCACCTCAGCGATCTCGATCGGATCACGGCGATGCTCCGGCGACATGCCGAGGAGGGGGTGATGATCGTCCTCTCGCTCCCCAACAGCCGCCCCTTCCGGGAGCGCAACGAGCACCACGTGACCGAGTTCGAGGAGGAGACGGCGCGGGCGACCTTCGCGAGCATCGGCGAGGCGGTGGTGCTGCGCCAGTGGCACGCCGAGGGATCGCTGATCAAGGCCGTCGACGAGGGCCCGCTGAACGCCGCCTCGCGGCTTGCTCCGGGCGCCGAGCCCGAGCACTGCAACCACTTCATCGCGGTGCTCAACGGTCCGCCGCGAGCGCTCGACGCGATCTCCGCGCAGATGCGGCTGGTCGTCGAGTCGGTGTCGAACACCTACATGCTCGACCTCGAGCGCGCCAACAGGCGGCTCTGGCAGACGAACCAGCAGCTCGCCCGCGAGCGGATCGGCAAGGCCGACTCGGCGGCCGCCGCGCTGCTCGCGCGGCTGCCTCCCGACCCCGACGAGGGGGCGCAGGAGTCGCCGAGGTTCGAGTCGCTGCGGCGCTTCGGCCGGCGAACGCGGACCCTGCTCGCCCTGCTGGTCCCGCACGGCGTCATGGTGCTGCTCGCGAAGCGGCGTGAGCTCAAGGCCTCCACGGCGGAGGACTGAGATCCCCCGGCCGACCCTCCCTGCGGCTGAGCTCGAGCGGATCCGCCGGACTCGCCGCCACCCGAGGCGCACCCAGCCCGACTACCTCGTGCTGCGGGTGCTCGCCGACGAGCTCGAGCGGGTGCTCGCCGGCCTCGGCCGGCCGCTCGGCGACGTGCTCGACCTGTTCGCCGCGACCCGGCCCTACCGCGACCTGATCGCTGAGCCCCGCTCCTACATCTCGATGGACATCGATGAGCACTACGGCCGTCACGACGTCGTCTCGGAGGAGTTCCTGCCCTTCGCCGACGACTCATTCGACCTGGTCCTGTTCACCGAGGCGTTTCATTACGTCACCGATCCGGAGGACGCGATCGCCGAGCTGCGCCGTGTGCTGCGCCCGGGCGGGACCCTGATCCTGACGATGCCGCTGGCCTGGGAGTACGACCGCAGGATCGTCGAGCGCCGCTACACCGGGCCGGCGCTTCGCGAGCTCTTCGAGGCGGCGGGGGAGTGGAGCCCGCTCAGCGTCGGCGAGATCGGTGGCTATGCCGTCGCCTGGGCGACGATCAGCGGTCGCATCGTCCGCGGGCTCGGCGAGTTCGGGCCGCCGTGGTCGCGGCGGATCGGCGCCGCGCTCGTCCCGCCTGCCTCCTGGCTCGTGAACGCGTTCGGCGCCCTGATCTCGCGCGCCGAGGTCCGCTGGCACAGCGGTCCGTTCATCTTTCCGATGGGGCTGATCGTGGTCGCCCGCCGCCCGGGCCGATGAGCGCCGCCGCGTTGCGCGGCCTGGTCGCGCTTCGCATGGACGACCCGGGCGCCTCGGCGAGCGTCCAGCTCGACGGCTGGAGCTACGAGAAGCTCGAACCCGCGCGCTGGGAGGAGGTCGGTGACATCCTCGAGCGCGAGCGCGCCCGGCTCACGATCGGCTACACCCCCGGCTGGGTCGACGACGGCGACCCCGGGCGGGGCGAGCTGCTCGTCGGCGGCGAGCCCGCCGAGCGCGTGCCGGGCCGGGTCCATCCCTCCTCCTCGGTGCTCTACGCGGGGCGCAGCGCTCCCTCCGCCGATTGCGCCGCCGAGTTCGAGGCGGTGCGCGCGCTGGCCGCCCGCGGCGTCGCCGCGATCGAGCTGCACGGATACACGCACGTGCATCCCGATCGCGAGCGCTGGGCACGCTCGCCGACCGCGCACACGAAGGTCGGCTGGTATCGCGAGCTCGGGCCGGAGGTGACCGGCTCGCTCGAGGCCCTCCCCGCCGCCGCCCGGCCGCTACGACTCGGCTTCGAGCTCTTCCGCGAGCAGTTCGGGGCCCCGCCGACAGCCCTGCTGTGCCCGGGCAACGCCTGCGGAGACACCGTCGTCGCCGAGGCCTTCGAGCTCGGGCTCGAGTCGATCGCGGCGCGCTGCGTGGCGCTGCGCGCCGGCGCCGGCTTCAGGTGGCGCCCCGAGATCGAGGATCGGCCGCTCGTCCACCCCGCGACGGAGGCACTCGCCGGCGGCGCTCCGCTGATCGCCTCCTTCCACGACCGCGACCTCGCCCTGCACGGGCCGCGCTGGCTCGCCGAGCGGCTCGCCGAGTGGCGGGCCGCGGGAGCGCGGCGCTTCGTCGACCTCGCGGCGCTCGCGGAGCTTGCCGGCGCCGCGCCGGGGTACGGGGCGGCGGCGGACGGTGAGCGTTCGGGGTCTCCTCCGCGCGCAGGCAACTACACTTAGTGAAGTGATGGAGCAGACGCTGAACCGCCCCTGCGGGGGCCGCTACGGCAACCTGATCGAGGCGGTCGGCAACACCCCGCTGGTCGAGCTGCCGCGGCTCTCGCCGAAGCTCGGGGTGAAGATCTTCGCGAAGCTCGAGGGCCGCAACCCGACCGGATCGGTCAAGGATCGCGTCGCCAAGGCGATGATCGAGCGCGCGGAGGCCGAGGGCGCGATCGCCCCGGGCCAGACGATCCTCGAGCCGACCTCGGGCAACACGGGGATCTCCCTGGCGATGATCTGCCGCCGCAAGGGCTACCCGTTCACCGCGGTGATGCCCGACAACGTCACCGAGGAGCGCAGTCAGCTGCTGCGGATGTTCGGCGCGGAGATCGTCTACACCGAGGGCGAGAAGGGCTCGAACGGAGCGGTCGAGCGGGCGCTCGAGATGGCCGCGGCCGAGAGCTCCTACTACATGCCCTACCAGTACGGCAACCCGGCGAACCCCGAGGCCCACTACAACGGCACCGCGGTCGAGATCCTCGACGAGCTCGACTCGGTGGCCGCGTTCGTGGCCGGCCTCGGCACCGGGGGCACCCTGATGGGCAACGGCCGGCGCCTCAAGGAGGCCGACCCGCTGACCAAGATCGTCGCCGCCGAGCCGATGCAGGGCGAGCTCGTCTCGGGCCTGCGCTCGCTCGAGGACGGCTTCATCCCGCCGATCATCGACCTCTCGGTGCTCGACCGGAAGATCATGGTCTCCAACCGCGACGCGGTCATCTGGACCCAGCGGCTGCTCCACGAGGAGGGGCTGTTCGCCGGCGTCTCCGCCGGAGCGGTCGCCGCGGTCTGCGTGCGAATCGCCGCCGAGCTCGACGAGGGCAACGTCGTCTTCCTGGTTCCCGACGACGGCTGGAAGTACCTCTCCTCCGGGGTCTACACGACGCCCGTCGACGAGCTCGAGGCTCTCGAGACAACCGTCTGGTGGTAGCCGCGTCCAGCGCCGCCATCTGGCAGCGCATCTACAGCGAGGGGGGCACCTCCGGAACCGGCTCCGTGGGCCGGCTGGCCCGGTTCAAGGCCGAGGTCGATCTCGGGGATCCTCGAGGAGCGCGGGATCGCCAGCGTCGCCGAGCTCGGCTGTGGTGACGGGCAGCAGCTGGCGCTGATCGACTACCCCGATTACGTCGGGCTCGACGTCGCACCCGCTGCGCTCGAGCTCTGCCGCGCGCGCTTCGCCGGCGACCCTCGCAAGCGCTTCGAGCTCTACGAGAGCGCAGGGAGGCTGCCGGGCGCCGAGCTTGCGCTCTCGCTCGAGGTGATCTTTCACCTGCTCGAGGACGACGTCTACGAGCGCTACATGAGCGACCTGTTCGCGATCGCCGACCGCTTCGTGCTGATCTTCTCCAGCGACACCGACGAGCCGACTCGCTGGGAGGAGGTTCGCCACCACCCCTTCACCGGCTGGGTCGAGCGCCGCCAGCCGCAGTGGCGGCTGGTCGAGCGGATCGCCCAGCGCTACCCCTACGTCGACGGCGACCCGGAGACCTCGTGGAGCGACTTCTATCTCTACGAGCGCGGCGGGCGCTGAGAATGTCCGGCCGGTGATGCTGCGCGGCGGCCGCAGGCGGATCGCCGAGCTCGAGCGCGAGCTGGAGGCGGCGCGCGCCGAGAACCTCGAGCTCGAGGCGACCCGGAAGCTGTTCGAGGATGAGATGTGGGCCTGCCGGATCGAGCCGATGCGCTGGGTCACCCAGCGCTGCATCGAGGAGTTCGGCCGCACCGTGCGGGCCGGGCCGTTCACCGGCCTGCGCTATCCCGAGGGGCTCACCGACGGCGTGGACGCCCTGGTGGCGAAGCTTCTCGGGGCGTACGAGCGCGAGCTTCACCGCGCGCTCGCGTCGATGATCGAGTCCGCTCCGCAGATCTTCGTCGATGTCGGCGCGGCGGAGGGCTACTACGCGGTCGGGTTCGCGCTCGCCTCGCCCGGCACGCGGGTGCTCGCCTACGACAGCGTGGCCGGAAAGCGCGAGGACTGCGCGCGGCTGGCGGCGGCCAACGGGGTCTCCGAGCGGGTCGAGATCGGCGCGACCTGCGATCCGGCGGAGCTGGCGGCGCTCGAGCCGGGGGCCTGCGTGCTGCTCGACTGCGAGGGCTGCGAGCTCGAGCTGATCTGCGATGAGGCGATGCCCGGGCTGCGCCACGCGACCCTGCTGGTCGAGCTCCACGACTCGATCGAGCAGCCCGTGACCGGCACCGTGCTGCGCCGGCTCGAGCGGAGCCACGAGGCCGAGCTGATCGAGAGCGAGCCGCGCAACATCGACGACTTCCCCGAGCTCGCGCCGGTGCTCGGCTGGAACAACCGCCAGCTAGCGATCTGGGAGTTCCGGCCACGGCCGATGCGCTGGGCGGTGCTCCGCCCGCGCGCCTCGCGCTGAGCGCGGCTAGGGGGTCACGGCGGGCTCGCGGCCCGCGGCGATACCCCGCTCGGCCTCGGCCAGTCGGGGGAGGATCGCGGCGTTCAGCATCAGCTCGGCGAGCCGGGAGCGGTCGACCAGGCGGCAGCCGACGAGCGCGCGCGCGATCCGGATCGCGCCCCAGCCCGACCAGAGCAGGCGCGTGAAGACCTCGGCGTGCTCCCAACGCGCGCCGGGAACCGCGCCGATGCCCTCGAGCGCCTCGCAGCGAAGCAGCGCGGTCGCGGGAAACGGGCTCAGGCCGACGTCGAGGCGGGCAAGCGCGCTCGGGCCCGGCTCCTCGGCGCGGATCACCCGGGCCTCGCCCGGCGGCAGCGGAAGCGACGGCACCGCGGGGGTGGAGGGCAGTGCCGCCAGCCACTCGCCGAGCCTCGGCCCGAAGACGGCGCGGTCGGAGTAGGCGATCGCCGCGCCCTCGTCGGCGGCGAGCGCGGCGGAGGTCGCGGCGACGAACTCGGCGTGCAGGATGTCGTCGCCGCCGAGCACGGCGACGTACTCGCTCTCGGCCAGCGCGGCGCCGACCTCGGCCGGGTCGAAGCCGACGAGCAGGTCTCCGGACCTCGTGGGTCTGCCCGAGCGCCGAGTCGAGCGCGGCGCGCTGCAGGGACTCGTCGCTGGACTCGCCGACGATCACCGAGACCCCGGCTCGTGCGCTCGGCCTCCGTGCCCGGCCGCCCTCCTCGCGCCCGGTCGTCCCGCGTCGGGGCTCGGCGCCCCGGCCCTGCGCCAGCCGCAGGTAGGCCGCCGCGATCGGCTCCGGGTCGGTGAGCTCGAGGCAGCGCTCCCTCGGCGCGCCCGCGGCGATCAGCTCGCGGACCGCCTCGGGCGCGGCGAGGCGGTCGGCGAGCGCCCGCTCGAACGCGGCCGGGCCGCAGCCCTCGGCGAGCCAGCCCGCCCGGCCATCGACCAGCTCGCGCAATCCGCCGACCGGCGAGGCGATCAGGGGGCGGTTCGCGGCGAGGCTCTCGAGCGCGACGTAGCCCCAGGCCTCGTAGCGGCTCGGGACCACCACGAGGTCGTGCGCGGCGAGCTGGGCCTCGATTCGCGCGCGGTCGGCGTGCGGCTCGGTGACGATCCGGGGGTCGCCGGCGGCGAGGCGGCGCACGTACTCGAGCATCGAGCCGCCGCCGGGCGCGCTTGCCGTGTCGCCGCCGACCATCGTCAGCCTCCAGTCCTCGGAGCGCTGGCGGGAGAACCCCTCGACCAGCTCGGCGACGCCCTTGAGCCGGTCGAAGCGACCGAGGTAGAGGATGCGCAGCGCTCCCGCGGGATCGGGCCGGGGATCGGGTGGCGGCGGCGCCGCCGTGTCGAGCGGATAGCGGATCCGGTGGGCCGGGGGCAGGCCGGCGGCGCCGTAATAGCGCCTGAGGGTGGCGAGGACGTCCCCGCCCGCCCAGGTGAGCGCGTCCGCCGCGCGCAGCGCCTGGCGCTCGATTCCGCAGATCGCGGCCCCGGGCGGCAGCGGCGTCCCCTTGAGCAGCATCACCAGCTCGAAGCTGGTGTGCGCGCGGATCGCGATCGTCGTCCGCGAGAGCAGCGCCGGGTCACGATGGCGGGCGCGCAGTGCGGCGATCGCGTCACCGCGGTAGTCGCAGAACTCGATCAGGTCCGGCCCGGCCTTCCCGAAGGTCCGCACGATCGCCTCGAGCGCCCGCTCGCTCCAGCCGACGTCGGGGCCCGGGTCGGCGTCGCCATCCGACCCCGCCCGCGTCGGCATCGGGGCGAAGCGGTAGTTCACCCGTGGATCGATCCGCGGGTCCCCGGCCGCGAGCAGCTCCCGCAGCGCCGGCTCGATCTCCTCGCAGAGGATCAGCGTCACCTCGGCGACATCGGCCACCACCGGCGCCACCGCGGCGATGAAGGAGCCGATTCCCCCGCGCTGGAAGGGGGCGAGCTCGCGGCTGACGAAGCAGATCTGCGGCATCTCAAGCCGAGCCTAGTTGGAATCGATCATCTAGCCTGCCCGTCGGCCATGTCCCAGCCACTTTCGACACTGCTCGGCGGACCCCAGCAGATGAGCCTCGGCGAGCGCGCGGCGCTCGAGGGCGTGCTCAGCGCGCTCGCGCCGTCGCTCTCGATCGAGATCGGCACCGCCGAGGGGGGGAGCCTGCGAAGGATCGCCGCGCACAGCGCCGAGGTCCACTCCTTCGATCTGGTCGAGCCCGATCCCGAGACGGCGAAGATCGAGCACGCGACCTTTCACGCCGGCGACAGCCACGCGCTGCTGCCCGCCTTCCTCACCGAGCTCGCCGCGGCCGGGCGGAACGCCGAGTTCGTCCTCGTCGACGGCGATCACTCGCGCGAGGGGGTTAGGCGGGACCTCGAGGACCTGCTCGCCTCTCCGGCGATCGGCAGGACCACCATCCTGCTTCACGACACGGCGAACGAGGAGGTGCGGGCCGGGATCGACGCGGTCGCGCTCGAGGCCTTCCCGAAGGTCGTTCACGCCGACTTCGACTTCGTCGCCGGCTACCTGTTCAAGGAGCCGGCCCTTCGCGACGAGATCTGGGGAGGGCTCGGGATCGTCCTCGTCGACGACTCGGCGACTCGCGAGCCCGGCAGCCCGGCCCGGCAGCAGCGGATCCACGAGACCGCCTCGATCCTGCGAGAGCACCGCAACCGCAGCTGGAGCTGGCGCGTCAACCGGGCCCGGTCGCTTCTCGAGGCGCGCCTTCGCGGCCGGGCGAAGTGAGCTCGCGGCCGCGGATCGCGTTCGTCTCGCGCGAGGTGGCGCCGTTCGGCGGCGGCGGCATCGGCACCTACGTGAGCACCGCCGCGGAGGCGCTCGCCTCGCACGCCGAGGTCACGATCCTGACCACCGACGCCCACCGCTCCGCCTACGAGAGGCTTCGCGCCGCGGGCGATCCGCGGCTCGGGGCTGCGCGATTCGTGTTCGCCGCCGAGCCTCGCGCCTGGGAGGTCGGCGAGACCGACGCGGCGCTCTCGTTGTGGAGCGCGCGGGCCTTCGAGGCGCTCTGCGAGGCGTTCCCCGACGGCGGCCCCGACCTGGTCGAGTTCCCCGACTACCTGGGCGAGGGGTTCGTCGCCACCCAGGCTCGCGCGTGCGGCGACCCGCGCCTGGAGAGGACGACCGTCTGCGTCCGCGCCTATACGACCGGCGAGATGACCAGCGTCCTCGACGGCCACGTCTCAGGCGAGTTCCATGACCTCCTCACCCACCAGATCGAGCGCTACGCGCTCGAGCACTGCGATCACTTCCTCTGGCCGGGCGGCGACGTCCTCGGCGCCTACAGGCGCTATTTCGGCGACGAGCGGATCGCCTCACCGGTTCGGGTCCGCCACCCGCTCAGCGCCGACCCGGGCGCGGCGGCGACCGCGCTCGAGCCTCGCGCCGAGGACGGCACGCTCAGGCTCCTCTATTGCGGCAGGCTGGAGCGGCGCAAGGGGGTGATCAACCTCGCCAGGGCGATCTCGGGGATCCCCGACCCGAGCCTGCGCTTCACCCTGCTGGGCGGCGACACGGAGACCGCTCCACTCGGTCAGTCGATGCGCGCCCTGCTCGGGGTCGCGTTCGGCGAGGACCCTCGGGTGGAGCTGATCGATCACCTGCCGCGGGCGCGCCTGCCCGAGCTGTTCGCCGCCCATGACGCCGTCGTTCTGCCCTCGCTCTGGGAGTGCTGGCCCGCGGTCGGCCTCGAGGCGCTCGAGCGCAACCGGCCGATCCTCGCGACCCCGACCGGCGGCTTCGCCGAGATCGTCGAGCCGGGTCGCTCGGGGTGGTTCACGGCCGACGCCGGGGCCGAGGCGCTCGCCCGGGCGATCGAGACGCTGCTCGAGCAGCCCGGCGCGATTCGCGAGCTCACCGGCTCGGGCGGGCCGAGGGAGGTCTTCGAGCGGCTGACCTCGCCCGAGGAGGTGCGCGAGAGCTACCTCGCCCTCGCCGCCGAGCGAGCGCGGCCCTCGCTCACGGCCTCGCCGGAGCGCCCCGCGGCGCCGCCCCTGGTCACGATCGTGGTCCCCTACTACCGGCTCGAGGACTTCATCGAGGCGACGATCCGCTCGGTCGATGCCCAGACCTATCCCGAGATCGAGACGATCATCGTCAACGACGGCTCGCTGCGCCCCGCGGACGCGGTCGTCGATCGGCTCGCCGACCGCTACGGGCTCAGGGTCCTGACCCAGGTGAACTCCGGGCTCGGCGCCGCTCGCAACGCCGGGATCGCCCAGGCGCGCGGGCGCTACGTGATGTTCCTCGACGCCGACAACGTGCTCACCCCGACCTTCATCGCTCGCGCCGTCGAGGTGCTCGAGCGCGATCCCGAGCTCGCCTACGTGACCTCCTGGGCGAGCTACATCGACGAGCGCGGCGAGCCCTGGACGGGCTCTCAGCCGGGCTACCGCCCGCTCGGCAACTGGACGCCGCTGGTCCACGAGCGCAACGTAGCCGGCGACGCGATGGCGCTCTTTCGCGCCTCGATCTTCGCCCCGGGCGGGATCGCCTACAGCCCCGAGCTGACCTCGTTCGAGGATTGGGCTCTCTATCGGGAGATGAACGCCCGCGGGCTGCTCGGGACGGTGATCCCCGAGGCGCTGCTCGAGTACCGGATCCGCGACAACTCGATGCTGCGTCAGATCGGATCCCCCGAACCAGACGCGGATCGAGGGTGAGATCAGAGCCCGGATCGCCGAGGATGAGATGCTTTGGACGGTGCCGGGTTGAGCGAGCTGAGAAGCAGCGGGGAGGGCGAGCGGATCGAGGCGCTCGAGCGCCGGATCGAGGAGCTCGAGCGCGCCAACGGCGAGCTCTGGCGAACGAACCAGCGGCTCGCGCGAGAGCGACTCACCGCTCAGGACTCCGCGGCGGCAAGCATCGCCCCGAAGCTCGACGCGGCCGAGGCCGAGCTCGAGCGGCTGCGGCGGACGCTGAGCTGGCGGGTGACGACGCCGCTGCGCTGGCCACGGGCCGGCGCCCGCTGGATCTTCCACCGGGTCCGCCCGCTGTTGCGGGCGCTGGCGCTCAGGGTGATGCGCTGAGCCGCTTGCCGGTGATACCCGGCCCCGGCCCCGGCGCCGGCACGCCTCAGCTCGACGACGTTCTCAGAACTCGCACCAGCGCGCGAGCCGCCCGTCGGGAAGCCGGCGCTCGACCAGGACCTGAACGGCGAGCGGCTCGCCGTCATATACGGACGCACCCTCGCGAATCGTCGCGCAGGCGGGCGGGAAGCCGCGCTCATCGACGTAGATCGAGTTGCTGACCCAGGTGCGGATGACCAGGTCCGCCGGGGCTGCGGCCGGGTCGGCCGGGCGAATCCCGTAGTCCGCGGCCACGACCGAGAAGCCGATCGGATCGGTGCCCCACACCGGGGCCTCGAAGTCGGTGATCTCGGCCGTCCCGACCCCCTCGCGCTCGGCCGCGGCCAGCAGGTCGTGCCAGAGCGGGTCGGTGAGCGGGGCGCCGACGAAGTAGCCGCGATCCTCGAGGAAGGTGAACGCCCCGGGGTCGTTGCCGAGCTTGTAGTCGGTCCCCGGGGCCTCGATTCGAAGCTGCGGCGTGCCGCCCCAGATGCTCGCGAGCACGTTGGCCGCGCAGGCGAGAGCGAGTATCGCGAGGCCGCCGCGCCGAGCCCAGGGCCCCGAGACGGTCACGATCCAGCCCGTGCCGATCACGGCGACGTAGACGACCAGCGGCGCGATGTAGCGGGCATCTCGAATCGAGAGCACGAGGGCGAGCAGCACGTAGGTGACCACGACGCCGGCGAGCAGCTCGGGAAGGTGCCGGCGCGAGCGCAGCTCGCGGAGCGCGAGCACGAACCCGGCGCTGAACAGCAGCAGCAGCGGGACGAAGTACTGCTCGTTGATCGCCGACCACCCGTACCAGCTCAGGTTGCGCGTTGAGAGCCGCGCGTCGCGGTCGAACGCCGTGCCGATCTCGCCGATCTGAGTTCCGACCGTCGACTCCTGGCCGACGTCGAGGACCTCGCTCAGGTGGACCAGGTAGTAGGGCCCCGCGACGACGAGAGCGGCAAGCCCGGCGAGCGCGAGATTTCGCCACTGACGCCAGCCACCGAGCGCGAGCATCGCCGCGAGCGGCCCGGCCAGGTAGAGCGGCGCGGAGGTCTTGGTCAGGAGCGCAAGCCCGGCCAGCGCTCCGGCGACGACGCTCCAGCGCCGATCGGAGAAGCGCTCCGAGGCGAGCAGGGCGGCGAACGTGATCGCGGTCATCGCCGCCAGCGGGGCGTCGAGGACGAAGACGTGAAAGAGGCTGAGCACGATCGGCGAGCCGAGCGCGAACAGCGCCGCCAGCATCCCGGCGCGCGCTCCGTAGATCAGTTTTCCGGTCAGGTACGTGCCCGCCGCGAGCACCGGGACGAAGACGAGGTTGATCGCGATCGTCGCCCAGTCCTCGACCGGGCCGAGGCCGAGCGCGCCGGGGATCGCGCCGATCAGGTGAACGAGCGGCGGGTAGAAGAAGTTGTCGCCGTAGGGACCGAGGTCGACGATCGATCCGAGCTCGAACCCGCGGATCATCTCCGCGGCCGCGAGCGCCGTCTCGAGGTGGACGCCCGGATCGCCGCCGCCGGGCACCCGCCGGTCGATCGCCAGCCACCAGATCGAGAGGGCGATGAAGCCGAGCGCGGCCGCGGCCACCCAGCGGGCCTCGCGGCCGACCCGAGCCAGCCGATCGAGCGGACGGGGGCGTGGCTCTCCCGGGGTGATCTCGGCGACCGCCATCGGAGCGTGATTGTGGCGAACTCGGGGCCTGACCCGGCGCGTCGGGCGTACGCTCCGAAGATGGCCGGGCATCAGCCCTCCCGCTCACCACTGGCCGCCGACCTCTCGCGGATCACCCCGCACCGAGGTGAGATGGCACGGCGCCGCGAGCTGCTGGTCGAGCGAGTGCGGGAGCTGCGCGGCGGCTACGAGCCTCCCGACTTCGGCCACGTGAGCGACCCGGACGCGGCGATCTTCCTCTGCGCGGTCGACCACAAGAGCGGCTACCGCCAAGCGCATCGGGTCGGGGGAAGGGGCCCGTTTCGAGGCAGCGAGCTGATGTGGGAGATCGGCCTCGCCGCCGATCGAGAGCGTGGCGGCGATTGGCTGCGGGCGGAATCGCTCTGCGACGTCGATGGCGCGACGCTCGCGGCGGCGTTCGCGATCGGCGGCGAGACGGTCGCCGATCCGGAGCGCAGGGCGGCGCTTTGGCGTGGGCTCGCCGAGGGCCTCGAGCGCGATCACGGCGGGCGAGCCGCCCGCCTGCTCGCCGCCGCCGAGGGCCGGCTCGGCGGTGAGAGCGGGCTGCTCGCGCGCCTTGCCCGCTACCCGGCCTTCGCCGACCCGCTGGCGAAGAAGGCGCAGCTCTACGCGAAGATCTGCGAGCGCCGCGGCTGGTTCGAGGCCACCGATCCCGAGCATTGGATGGTCGCCGCCGACAGCGTGCTGATGCGGCTGGCGCTGCGCTCGGGGCTGGTCGAGCCGGGCACGCTCGAGCGGGTCCGCGCCGCGACCAGGGAGGCCTTCGGGGAGCTCGCGATCGCCTCCGGGATCCCGGTCCCCGAGCTCGACGACATGCTCTGGGAGCTCGGTCGCGAGGACCCCGACCTGCTCGGTACCGACGGCGGCGACCTGCGCGAGCCGGATCGCGATCCCGAGGTCGCCTGGTACTAGGCGGCGCCCGTGATTGCGCTCGACGGGCGGATTCTGAAAATCTACGGGTAGTGAGCAGTACCAGGTACGGAACCATGGACGGGGCCGCGTTCTTCTGCATGTCGAGCGCAGAGCACTTCCTCGGCGCGGTGGCGCTGGTCAACTCGCTGCGCCTGCACGGCCACGGCGAGCCGATCTACCTGCTCGACCTCGGCCTCGAGCGCGAGCAGCGCGCCCTGCTCGAGGGCGAGGTGAGGCTGGTCGAGGCCCCGCCGGGGGTCGCCCCGTGGCTGGCGAAGACGATCGCCCCGCTTCGCCACCCCCACGAGACGATGGTGCTGATCGACGCCGACATGATCTGCACCCGGCCGCTCGGCGAGCTGATCGAGCGCGCCGCCGCCGGCCGGGTGATCGTCTTCGAGAACAACGCCGATCGCCACGTCGCCGAGTGGGGCGAGCTGCTCGGCCTCGGCGCGATCCGCCGCCTGCCCTACGCCTGCTCGGGGCTGATCCTCGCCGGCGGCGAGATCGGCGCGCGCACGCTCGAGCTGGTCGACCGCGGCGGCGCCCGGGTGGACGTCTCGAAGAGCTACTTCGGCGCCGACGTCGAGGGCTATCCGTTCAGGTTCACCGAGCAGGACGTCCTCAACGCCGTCCTGGCGAGCGAGCGGACCCCGCCCGAGGCGGTCGAGATCCTCCCCCTGCGGCTCGCCCCGGTGCCGCCCTTCGAGGGCCTGCGGCTCCGCGACGAGCGCGCCCTGCGCTGCTCCTACGCCGACGGCGCCGAGCCGTTCGTGGTCCATCACTACCTCGAGAAGCCCTGGCTCAGGCCCACCTACGACGGCGTCTACTCGAGGTTCCTCGGGCGCCTGCTGAGCGGGCCGGCCCCTCGAGCGGTCTCGATCCCGCCGCAGTGGGTCCCCCTGCGGCTGCGCTCCGGGGCGCTTGCCGCGCTCGAGCGCAAACGGGTCGACGCCGGCCAGCAGATCCGCTGGCGGGTCGGCGAGCCGATCGGGCGGCTGATCGGCGGGGCCGGCAGGGGTCGGCGAGGGGCATGAGCGCCGCCCGATCACCCGGAGCCGCCTTCTACTGCGTCGCCGACGACCGCTACTTCCTCGGTGCGGTGGGCCTGGTCAACTCGCTGCGCCTCGCCGGCCACCAGCAGCCGATCTACATCTGCGACTGCGGGCTCGGCGAGACCGAGCGAAGCCTGCTGGGGGCGCAGGCGACCCTCGTCGACGCGGGCTCGGCGCGGGTTCCCTGGCTGGCGAAGACGATCGCCCCGCTTCGCCACCCCCACGAGACGATGGTGCTGATCGACGCCGACATGATCGTCACCCGCTCGCTCGATGACCTGATCGCCCGCGCCTCGGCCGGCCGGGTGGTGGCCTTCGAGGACCCGATCGACCGCTTCATCGAGGAGTGGGGCGAGTTGCCCGGGCTCGGCTCGGTGCGCCCGGGCCGCTATCTGAGCTCCGGGCTCGTCGCCGCCGGCGCCGATCCCGGCGCCGAGGTGTTCGCGCTGATGGAGGAGCTCGCCCCGCAGGTGGATTTCGAGCGCACCTGGTGGCGCTCCAAGGAGCCCGCCTACCCGTATCTGTACGCCGACCAGGACCTCTTCAACGCGATCCTGCTCTCCGAGCAGGTCGCGGAGCGACAGATCCTGCGCCTGCCCGGGCGTCTCGCGTCCGTCTGGCCCTATGTCGGCCTGCGGGTGATCGACGGCGGCCCGGCGTGCGTCGCCGCCGACTCGACCCGGCCCTATCTCCTGCATCAGCTGCTGATCAAGCCGTGGCTCGAGCGGATGCCCGAGAACGCCTACTCGCGGATCCTGCGCCGGCTGCTCTCGGAGCTCGGGCCGATCGCGGTGCCCGAGCGGCTGATCCCCGTGCGGCTGCAAAACGGCCGGCGCGCCTCGCTCGAGCGGCTCCGCACGCGAGTCGTCTCATGGCTTCGCTGGCACCTCGGGATGTTCGTCCACCGCCTCCGCCTTCGCGTCCTCGGGCCCGATCCCAGGGAGGCGCGATGAGCGCCGACGTCGGCTTCTACTGCGTCTCCTCCGAGGCCTACTTCCCCGCCGCCGTCGCGATGATCAACTCCTTGCGCCTGGCCGGGTACTCGCAGCCCGTCTACGTGGCCGACTGCGGCCTGACCCCGCGCCAACGCGCCCTGATCTCCCCCGAGGCCACGGTCGTGGACGTCCCCGCGGGCCGGCCACCACACCTCGCCAAGAGCGTCGCCCCGCTTCGCCACCCCCACGAGACGACGGTGCTGATCGACGCCGACATGATCGTCAGCCGCTCGCTCGATCCCTTGATCGAGGAGGCCTCGCGCGGGCGAATCGTCGCCTTCGCCGACAACCGCGACCGCTTCGTCGCCGGCTGGGGCGAGCTTCCCGGGCTCGACGGCCCGGCCCGCCGGCGCCGCTACGTCACCTCGGCGCTCGTCTTCCTCGGTGGCTCGGTGGGCAGGGAGGTGATCGAGTCGATGGAGCGGCTCGCCGAGGCGATCCCGTATGACCCGACCTTCTCGGGGCCCGAGAGCGACCCCTTCCTCTACGCCGACCAGGACCTCCTCAATGCGATCCTCGCGACCCGGATCGATCCGGCGATTGTGAGCGAGCTCGAGCCGCGGATGATCGCCACCAACCCGGACACGGGGATCGCCTCGATCGACCCCGGGCGACTGCGCTGCGCCTACGAGGACGGGGTGGAGCCCTTCGTCGTCCATCACATCCTCGACCGGAAGCCGTGGCTGGGGCGCACCTACCGAGGCGTCTACGCCCGCTTCCTTCAGCGCTGCATCAGCGGGCCGGGGCTCGCGATCGAGATCCCCCCGCGCTGGCTGCCCCTGCGGCTGCGCGCGGGCCGGCTCGCCGAGCTCGAGCGGGTGCGCGGCGACGCGACGGTGAGCCTGCTCTGGCACGCCGGGATCTCGCTTCACCGGGCGCGCAAGCGGATCGAGCGGGTGGTCTCGTGAGCCGCGGGGCCGCGTTCTTCTGCATGTCGAGCGCAGAGCACTTCCTCGGCGCGGTGGCGCTGGTCAACTCGCTGCGCCTGCACGGCCACGGCGAGCCGATCTACCTGCTCGACCTCGGCCTCGAGCCCGAGCAGCGCGCCCTGCTCGAGGGCGAGGTGAGGCTGGTCGAGGCCCCGCCGGGGGTCGCCCCGTGGCTGGCGAAGACGATCGCCCCGCTTCGCCACCCCCACGAGACGATGGTGCTGATCGACGCCGACATGATCTGCACCCGGCCGCTCGGCGAGCTGATCGAGCGCGCCGCCGCCGGCCGGGTGATCGTCTTCGAGAACAACGCCGATCGCCACGTCGCCGAGTGGGGCGAGCTGCTCGGCCTCGGCGCGATCCGCCGCCTGCCCTACGCCTGCTCGGGGCTGATCCTCGCCGGCGGCGAGATCGGCGCGCGCACGCTCGAGCTGGTCGACCGCGGCGGCGCCCGGGTGGACGTCTCGAAGAGCTACTTCGGCGCCGACGTCGAGGGCTATCCGTTCAGGTTCACCGAGCAGGACGTCCTCAACGCCGTCCTGGCGAGCGAGCGGACCCCGCCCGAGGCGGTCGAGATCCTCCCCCTGCGGCTCGCCCCGGTGCCGCCCTTCGAGGGCCTGCGGCTCCGCGACGAGCGCGCCCTGCGCTGCTCCTACGCCGACGGCGCCGAGCCGTTCGTGGTCCATCACTTCGGCCCCAAGCCGTGGTCGAGCAGGCTCGACGACGGGACCTACTCGCGGCTCCTGCGGCGCTCGCTCTCGGGTTTCGGGATCGCCCTCGAGGTGGATCGCGACGCGGTCCCGCGCCGGCTTCGCCGCGGGGCGGGTGGGTACCTCGAGCGCAAGCTGGTCAACTCGGGCTACCGGATCCGCTGGCATCTCACCGATCCGATCCGGGCTCGCCTCGCCCCGGGGAGCCGGCGCGAGTGAGGCGAGCGGAGCCCCGCGAGCCGGGATCGACCGCGTTCTACTGCGTCGCCGACGCCCGCTACTTCATCGGCGCGGTCGCGCTGGTCAACTCGCTGCGCCTGCACGGCCACGACGAGCCGGTCTACCTGCTCGACTGCGGGCTGACCGCCGAGCAGCGCGCCCTGCTCGAGGGCGAGGTGAGGCTGGTCGAGGCCCCGCCGGGGGTCGCCCCGTGGCTGGCGAAGACGATCGCCCCGCTTCGCCACCCCCACGAGACGATGGTGCTGATCGACGCCGACATGATCTGCACCCGGCCGCTCGGCGAGCTGATCGAGCGGGCGGGGGTCGCCGGGATCGTCGCCTTCGAGGATCGCCAGGATCGCTACTGCGCGCAGTGGGGGGAGCTTCTCGGCCTCGGTGGGACGATCCGGCGCCGCTACGTCTCCTCCGGGCTGGTCGCGCTCGCCGGCGCGTCCGGGCGCGAGCTGCTCGAGGACCTCGACGCTCACCAGCCGGTGGTCGAGTTCGAGCGCACCTTCTGGCGCTCCAACGAGCCCGGCTACCCGTTCCTCTACGCCGACCAAGACGTGCTGAACGCGATCCTCACCGCCCGTGCGAGCGAGGGAGGGGACGGGACCACGCTGGAGAGCCGGCTCGCGGCCACGCCGCCGTTTCGGGGGATCGAGCTGCTCGACGCGGGCGCCCTGCGCTGCGCCTACGCCGACGGCACCGAGCCGTTCGTCCTGCACCAGTTCGTCCGCAAGCCATGGCTCGAGCCGATGTTCCACGGGATCTACTCGCGTCTGCTCGTCCGCCTGCTGCTCGCCGACGACGTCGCCATCGGGGTGGGCGAGAAGGAGCTGCCCCTGCGACTGCGCCCGGGGCTGCTCGCGCGGCTCGATCGCTGGGTGGTCAACGCGCGCGATCTCGGCCGCTTCTATCTCGGAGATCGGCTGCCGGGCTGGGCCGGCGATCGGCTCGAGGCGCGCCGGACGCGGGCGAGGCGCACCTGACCGTGGCCTCGGAGGGCGCTGCGCTCTACTGCGTCGCCGACGCCGGCTACTTCCTCGGCGCGGTGGCGCTGGTCAACTCGCTGCGCCTGCACGGCCACGGCGAGCCGATCTACCTGCTCGACCTCGGCCTCGAGCGCGAGCAGCGCGCCCTGCTCGAGGGCGAGGTGAGGCTGGTCGAGGCCCCGCCGGGGGTCGCCCCGTGGCTGGCGAAGACGATCGCCCCGCTTCGCCACCCCCACGAGACGATGGTGCTGATCGACGCCGACATGATCTGCACCCGGCCGCTCGGCGAGCTGATCGAGCGCGCCGCCGCCGGCCGGGTGATCGTCTTCGAGAACAACGCCGATCGCCACGTCGCCGAGTGGGGCGAGCTGCTCGGCCTCGGCGCGATCCGCCGCCTGCCCTACGCCTGCTCGGGGCTGATCCTCGCCGGCGGCGAGATCGGCGCGCGCACGCTCGAGCTGGTCGACCGCGGCCAGGGCGAGGTCGAGATCTCGAAGGGCTTCTACGGCGCCGATCTCGAGGGCTACCCGTTTCGCTTTCCCGAGCAGGACGTCCTCAACGCCGTCCTGGCGAGCGAGCGGACCCCGCCCGAGGCGGTCGAGATCCTCCCCCTGCGGCTCGCCCCGGTGCCGCCCTTCGAGGGCCTGCGGCTCCGCGACGAGCGCGCCCTGCGCTGCTCCTACGCCGACGGCGCCGAGCCGTTCGTGGTCCATCACTACCTGCGAAAGCCGTGGCTCGAGCGCACCCACTACGGGGTCTTCGCGCGAATGCTGAGGCGCTCGCTCGTCGGTCCCGGGCTGGCGATCGAGGTCCCGCGCGAGCGCGTTCCCGCCTGGTTCGCAGACGGCCTCATCGCCGACGCGCGACGGCGCCTGGCGAACATCGGGTTCCGCCTGCACTGGCATCTCCTCGAGCCGCTGGCGGCGCGGCGCGCGGCGCGCCGGGGGGCGGGTGGGGCGTGAGCGTTCCCGGGGCCGCCTTCTACTGCGTCACCGGGCGCGACTACTTTCTCGGCGCGGTTGCGCTGCTCAACTCGCTCCGTCTGGTCGGCCATCGCGAGCCGCTCTACGTGCTCGACTGCGGGATGGACCCCGAGCAGCGCCGGCTGCTCGGCGAGCACGCGACGATCGTCGACTCGCCCGCCGAGACGCCCCCGAGCATGCAGAAGCTTCTCGCCCCGCGGCGGCACCCGGCCGGCGTCGTCGCGATGCTCGACGCCGACATCATCGTCACCCGCTCGCTCGAGGACCTGATCGCCCGCGCGCGTCCCGGCCGGCTGGTCGGGTTCGAGAACGACACCCACCGCCACTTCGCGAGCTGGAACGCGCTGATCGGCCTTGGCCGAGGACCGCTGCGAAGCGGTCCCTACCTGATCTCGAGCGCGCTCTTCGCCGGCGGCGAGCTTGCCCGCGGCTTCTTCGCCGAGGTCGAGGAGAAGCTCGCCGGGATCGACCTCGCCGACACCTGGCTCGATCGCGGCGACCCCGGCCACCCGCTCTTCTACGCCGACCAGGACGTGATCAACGCGCTCGCGCTCGCGCGGCTCGAGCCCGATCGGGTCGTCGGGCTCCCGGCGCGGCTCGCCGCCGTGCCCCCGTTCGCCGGCCTGCGCCTCGAGCGGCCGGACGCGCTGCGCTGCGCGTACCGCGACGGCACCGAGCCCTACATGCTCCACCACTACTTCCGCAAGCCCTGGCTGACTCCGATGCGCAGCAACCCCTACTCGCGGCTCCTCACCCGGCTCCTGCTCGGTGATGACGTCGCGCTCCGGCTCGGGCCCGAGTGGCTGCCGGCCCGGCTGCGGACCGGCGCCCGGGCCGCCGCGACCCGGCAGTTCGTCGACGTCGCCGTCGGCGTTCCCGCCTACGCGAGCCGCCGCCTCGGCCGCCGGCCGCGGATCGCGGCCTGGCCGAACACGCCGAGGGAGGCCGATGACGCCGGCGGTTGAGGCGAGCCGGCCGCTGACCGTGATGCTCGGGACGATCGGCCGGCTCGGCCACCTGTTCCCGCTGCTGGCGCTCGGGCGCAGTCTCCGCGAGCGTGGCCACCGGGTCGTGATCGAGACCTTCGAGCGCTGGCGCGAGGTCTCCGAGGGGCTCGGCCTCGAGCTGGTCGCGGGGCCGGAGAGCGTCGCCTTTCCGAGTTCGCGGCCGCTGGAGCCGGGAATGGTCACCACCGCGGAGGCGGTCGCGGGCTCGGCGAGGACGATCCGCGAGCTCCGCCCCGACATCGTCGTCTGCGATCTGTTCTCGCTGATCCCGGCGCTCGCGGCCGATCTCGAGGGGGTCCCGAGGGCCAGCCTGATCCCCCATCCCTACCCTCACCCCGATCCGGGGATGCCGCCCTTCAACAGCGGCTTCCGCGCTCCTCGGACGGCTCTCGGCGGAGCGTTCTGGGAGCTGGCCAGGCGCTCGGACTCGCGCGCTCGCCGGCGCGCGCTCGCGCTCATGAACGGCGAGCGCGCGGCGCTCGGGCTGAGCCCGATCGAGCGCGCCAGCGGGATGACCAGCGAGCGGCTCGCGCTGGTCGCGACCTTCCCGCAGCTCGAGCACGAGGGCCGGTTGCCCGGGGGGGCCCATCTGGTCGGGCCGCTGCCGTTCGAGCTCGAGCACCCCGACGTCCCCCTGCCGAGCGGCGATCGGCCACTCGTCCTGGTCGCGGCGAGCACCGCCCAGGACCGCCGCCACCGGATGGTCTCGGCGGCGCTCGCCGGGCTCGCCGGCGAGCCGGTGCGGGTGCTCGCGACGCTGAACGAGCGCGGCGCCCGCTGGAGCGGCGAGCTGCCGGCGAACGCGAGCGTCGTCGATTGGGTCTCCTACCGGCAGGTCATGCCCGCGGCTTCGCTGGTCGTCTGTCGCGGCGGCCACGGGACGATCGCGCGCGCTCTCGGCGCCGGGGTCCCGGTGCTGGTCTGCCCGTTCGCGGGCGACCAGTCCGAGAACGGGATCCGGGTCTCGCTCTCGGGCGCGGGCGCGATGCTCCCCAATCGCCTGCTCGGCGCGCGGTCGCTTCGCACTGCCGTTCGCCTGCTCCTCGGCGAGCCCCGGTTCGCGGCGGCGGCCGGAGCGATCGCCGCATGGGCGCGCGAGAACGACGGCGCCCGCCGGGCCGCCGAGCTGGTCGAGCGGCTGGCGGCCGAGGCTCAGCCGTCGATATCGCCGCGGTAGGCGTGGATCACATCGGCGAACGGTCCGATCGCCTTGACGTGACCGCGGTCGAGCAGGATCGCGTCGGGGCAGATCCGCGCCAGCGCCGTGTGGTCGTGGCCGGCGGCGATGACGACGCCGCCGGCGGCGCGAATCGAACCGGCGTAGACCTCCACCTGGGCGCGGAACTCGTGATCGAGCGCCTCGAAGACCTCGTCGAGCAGGACCACCCGCGGCTCGACCGTCTGGATCACCGCGAAGTGCAGCCGGGCTCGCATCCCCATCGAGTAGGTGTGGATCGGCCGCTCGAACGCGGCTTCGAGCTGGGAGAGCTCGGCGATCCGCTCGAGCGAGGCGCGGGTCTCGGCGAGGGTGCGCCCGGCGAGCACCCCGAGGAGCTCGGCGTTCTCGCGCCCGGTCAGCTGCAGGCCGACCCCCGCCTCGGTCGCCAGCAGCGAGCAGACGAGGCCCTCGGTGACGATCCGGCCATGGTCGGGAGGGAGGACCCCGGCGAGCACCCGCAACAGGGTCGTCTTCCCGGACCCGGTCGGCCCGACGAGGGCGAGGCCGGCGCCGGGGGCGAGCGCGAACGAGACGTCGCGAAGCCCCCAGGCGCTCTCGCGAATCCGCCTGATGTGCGCCAGGGTCGCGCTCACGACTCGGCTGCGGCGGTCGAAGTCGAAGCGCACGCCGAGGCCCTCGGCCGACACCGGGGCGCCGGTGCCGGCCGGCCGGCCGCGATCGTCCACCGGCGCCGTCACCCGATCAGCTTCACGAGCTGGGACTGCTCGCGGCGGTAGATCGGCACGAACACGGCGAGCATCAGCGCCGCGGCCAGAAGCGGGGAGAGCAGCTGCCACGCGGCCGGAGCCTGCCCGTAGAGAAGCGCGTCGCGAAACGACTCGAACAGCCCGGTGAGCGGGTTGTACGGGAGCAGCTCGCGGGTCGTGCCGGTGATCTGGTCGAGCGCCACCAGGCCGGGCGCGAAGAAGAACAGCGTGCGCACGATCGAGATCATCAGACCCTGGTACTCGGGATACCAGAGGCCGAGCAGCGCGGCTGGATAGGAGAGCCCGACGCAGAGGGCGATCGTCGCGGCGAGCGCCACCGGAAGCCAGAGGACGGCCGCCGTCGGCGCGATCCCGTAGATCGCCATCAGGACCGGAATGAGCACCAGGCTCGCCGTCGCAGCGACCGACTCGGTGGCGACCGAGGCGAGCGGCAGCAGCATTCGCGGGAACGGCATGTTGACGATGATCGAGCCGCGCGCCTGGACGGTGCTCATCGCGTTGATCGCGCTGGTCATCACGAATTGGAAGGGGATCACCGCGCATCCGATCGAGAGCCCGACCGCGGTCGAGTCGCGGTCGAGGACCAGCGTGATCAGCACGAGATAGACGCCGAGCGCGGCGATCGGGTCGAGCAGCCACTTGACCATTCGCAGCCCCCCGCGCCCGTAGCGAGTTCGCAGGTCGGAGCTCGCGAGAACGGTGATCACGTCAAGCCGGTGGCGTAGTCCGCCCGAGGCGGTGGCGGGTCGGCTCACGACGCCGTTCAGGCTAGTCCGCGGCGGGCGCTCAAGCGGCGGCGGGGGGCGCGACGAGGTCGAGCTCCTCGAGGCTCTCGGCGAGCGGGCCCTCCTCGAGGTATTCGGCCTTCGTGTTCACCGACCAGACGTCGCGAGGGACTGCCGTCGGTGTAGCTGAGGGTGGCGAGGATCGCCGTCCACATCGAGTGGTCCTGGTTGTTGTAGCGGTGCAGGCCGTTTCGGCCGAAGGTCTTCAGGTTCTCGAAATGCTCGAGGTAGCCGCGGATCTCGGCCACCGCCTCGCGGTAGCGCGAGTCGTACATCGGGTAGGCCTTCGGCACCCGCACCTTGACCCCGTTGAAGACTTGCGACGGATCGATCAGGCCGATTCGCGCGAGGTCGGCGATCGCCATCGCGACCGCCTCGCGATCGGACATCGTCCAGATCTCGTCGGCCTCGGAGCAGAAGTACTCGACCCCGAGGCAGGTGGTCCCGCTCGGCACCATCGCCTCGCTCCAGGCACCGAAGTTCTGCACCCTGCCCGCCTTGGTGCGCGGATCGTGGAGGTAGATCCAGTTGTCGGGAAACGGCTCCGCCTCGTGGGTCATCAGCGCGACCAGGCAGAGGTCGCGGTAGCGGAGCTTCGCCGCCGCCGCCGCGCACCTCGGGTGGCGCCGGGGGATCGAGCGCCTCGACCAGGTCGGCGAGCGGGATCGAGGAGAGCACCGCCTCGACCCCGTGCTCGGACTCGTCGCCGTCGCCATCGACGACGATCGACTCCGCCCGGCCCGCGGAATGGTGGATCGCGACGGCGCGGTGGTTCAGTCTGACCGGGATGCCGGCGCGCCTCGACGTGCTCGCGCGAACGCCTCCCACATCTGCCCCGGGCCGAGCCGGGGATAGAGGAACTCCTCGATCAGGGTCGGGGCGTGGCCGCGGCGAAGGCGACCGAGGCCGAGGATGCCGAGCACCGCCTTCGGCAGGCTGAACTCCTGGATCCGCTGAGCCGCCCACTCGGCCTGGATCTCCGAGCCCGGGATCCCCCAGACCTTCTCGGTGTAGGAGCGGAAGAAGGCGTCGTAGAGCCGCTTGCCGAACCGGTGCACGACCCAGTCCTCGAAGGTCCGCGGCTCGAGCCTGCGCGCGCGGCGGCGTCCAGTACAGGTAGGACGACCCCGCAGGCGATCGACTCGCCGCAGCCCGAGGCCGCGAAAGACGTCGTCGGCTCGCAGCGGGTAGTTGAAGAACCGGTCGCGATAGTAGATGCGGGAGAGTCGCGGACGGGTGAGGAACTCCTCGCCGATCATCTCCTTCCAGAGATTCATCACCGGGGCGAGCTTGGTGTAGAAGCGGTGGCCGCCGAGGTCGAACCGATAGCCCTCGAACTCGACCGTCTTGGCGATCCCTCCGACCGCTCCATCCGCCTCGAAGACGGTCGCGGCACGACCGCGCTGGGAGAGGGTCCAGGCGGCGGTCAGTCCCGCGGGACCGGCGCCCAGCACCGCGACTCCGGCCTGAAGTTGCTCGTCCGTGTTCGTCACTCCAACGCTCTTCATCCCTGATTCGAGTTTCGGTGAGGGAGCGGGGCCCCGGGGGGCGGTCCCGGTCCACGATCTCCGTTTCGGTGTTCCTATCTTTCCGGATTGCCGCCTTCGATGCCGTCTCGTTGGCTCTCGACGGCGGACTGGGGCCGAGCGAGGAGCCACGAGGTCGGCCATGGCCTGATCTCGGACAGCAGGCCCTCGAGCTGGCTCGGGCTGAGGCCGCGCAGGCCCCAGAACGGGGGGTGCTCGGAGAGATAGCGGGGCCGGGGCGAGATCCACTCGAGGCGGTGGGTCGCGGCGAGCCGGCCGGCGAGCCGCTCGCCGACCCCGGGGCGAAAGGCGTCGTGGACCTCGATCAGCAGGCCGGCGCGCGCGATCCAGGGGACCGAGGAGGGGTCGATCAGCTCGAGCTCGGAGCCCTCCGCGTCGCAGATCAGGATCGTCCGATCGCGCGCGTCCAGGGCGGCGAGGGCGGACGCGCTCGCCGCAGCCTCGAGCTCGACTCGCTCGGCGACCCGGTTCTCCCGGGCGACGGCCGCCAGCGTCCGGGCGGGGTAGGGGTCGATCTCGAAGGCGACGATCCTCGCCCGCGGACAGCGCAGCGCCAGCCCGACCGCGTAGATCCCGTCGCCCGCGCCGACGTTGACGATCAACTCCGGATCCGAGGCGACCAGCGTCTCGATCGCCGGGTGCAGCTCGGCCTCGTAGGCGCCTCCGAGGCGGGCCGCGAGGCCGTGGACGTGGATCGCCTCCCGGCGCGGGTAGCGCAGGCCCGCGAACGGGCCGGCGGCAACGGTAAGGCCCCGCCGTCTGACGTAGCTCCACGTCGCCCGGTTGATCCCGCGTTCGACGAGCCCGCGGGTCAGCAGCGGCTCGAGCAGGCGGGTCGCGGTCCCCTCGCGCGGAAGGCGAGCGCGGAGCGACGCGATCAGTTGGTGAACTCCTCCGGCCGGTTGGATCAGGCGAGCTTATGCTTCCCGGCTGTGCGGAAGCTCGCCAAGACGCTCGCCCGAGCGCGCAGCTTCGGCTGGGCCCAGCGCGAGCGCCTTCGGGAGCGCAGGCTCGCCGGTTCGCGCCTGATCCGGGGCTTCGCGGCGCTTCAGCCGCCGGGGTTCTTCGTCGAGATCGGCGCGAACGACGGCCGCCAGCAGGACCACCTCGGGCCGGTGATCGCGACCGGCGGCTGGCGGGGGTTGATGGTCGAGCCGCAGCCGGCCGCCTTCGAGCGACTCGCTGCGACCTACGGAGCCAACCCCGCGATCGCGCTCGAGAACAGCGCGATCGCCGAGCACGACGGACGGCTGCCGTTCTACGAGATCAGCCCGCCGGCGCCCGGGCAGGAGTGGGAGCTGGTCGGCTCCTACGATCTGCTCGGCTCGCTCTCTCGCGAGGCCCTGGTCAGCCACGCCGGCTGGGTGAGCGACCTCGAGGAGCGGATCGTGGTCGGCGAGGTCGAGTGTCTCAGCTTCACCTCGCTGCTCGCCAGGCACTCGGTCGAGCGCATCGACCTGCTGGTCCTCGACACCGAGGGCTACGACCACGAGATCCTCAAGACGGTGCCGCTCGCCACCCTCCGCCCGCGGCTGGTCGTCTATGAGCAGGCGCTGCTCGGCGAGCCCGAGCGGCGGGAGTGCCGGACGATGCTCGAACGGCTCGGCTACGGGGTGTTCGAGGAGTGGCTCGACAGCTTCTGTCTCGACCTTACGATCGACGACCGCCTGACGCGCCTCTGGCGGCGCCTCGAGCCGCGCCGTGAGCCGCTGCGGCTGCGCTGAGGGCACAGCCCGAGTCCGGCGCCTGGGCGGGCGCCATCGCTAGCCTCGCACGCATGCTGGTCTCGCGGGACGTCTATGCGGAGATGGTCGACCACGCGCTCGCCGAGCGCCCGAACGAGGCCTGCGGGATGATCGCCGCCACCGGCGAGCGGTTGACGGCGTTCTTTCCGGCGACCAACGAGTTCGCCAGCCCGATGCGCTTTCAGATCGACTCCGCCGACCAGATCAGGATCTACAACGAGATCGACGTTCGCGGCGAGGGGGTGGCGATCTTCCACTCGCACCCCAACACCGAGGCCTATCCCTCGCAGACCGACGTCAACCTCGCCGCGGCATGGCCGGGCGCCGTATGGGTGATCGCCTCGCTCGCCGGCCCCGACCCGATCCTGCGCGCCTTCGAGATCGACGGGCCCAGCGTCGCCGAGGTGGCGCTCGAAGTCGTCGATGGCTGATCGCGCCGGGCCGCCGGTCGAGCCGCTGAGCTGTCCGAGCTGCGCGCGCACCTACACGCTCGAGCAGCGCTTCTGCCCGGTCTGCGAGATGCCGCTGGTCTACTCCGGGAGGAGCGAGGCGCCGGTGACGGCCAGCCACGAGCGGGCGCGCAAGGTTCGCCCCGAGTACGTCGGCGGCGAGCTGGTCAAGGTCGCCTTCGCCCGCAACCAGGCCGAGGCCGAGCTGATCCAGGGGATGCTGCTCGAGGAGGGGATCCCGAGCATGGAGCGGAGGATGCGGGGCTTCGAGATCCCCGACTTCATGGCCGGCGGTCCGCGCGACGTCCTGGTTCCCGAGGCCGGCGCGGAGCTCGCCCGCGAGCTGCTCGGCGGCTTCGGCGACGAGACGCAGGAGCCGCGCGGGTTGCCCCGCAGCGAGCCGATGCCCTACGGGGTCCGGCTCGCGCTCGGGCTCATCCTCGCGGTGCTGCTCGCCGCCGCGATCGTTCTCGGGCTCTACCTGCTGACCACCTAGCGGCCGCGCTCAGGCGAACGGCTCGTCCTCGGGGAAGTCGGCGAAGTCGTCGAGCGAGCCGGCGCGGGGGAGGTCCTCGCGCAGGTAGCGGCGCCACTCCGCCTCGACCTGGCCGCAGCGCTCATCGAAGGCGAGCTCGATCGCCGCCGCCGGCCCCTCGCGGCGCAGCCTCGAGACCAGCACCGCGCAGGCGTCGCGGCCGCGCTCGCGCTCGAGCAGGTCGAAGATCGTGCCGCCGAGGATGATCGCGTCCCGGGCGGAGGGCGGGAACGTCGGCGGTTTGCCCTGGCGCATCCGCGTGTTGACCGCGGCGCGGAAGAGCTGGGTCTGGCCGGTGAAGTACTGGGCGCCGCCCTCGATCAACCAGGCCCAGCGCACGTAGCGGGCGAACTTGCGCGGTCCCCACGGAGGTGGCAGGCGATCGTTGTTGGCCGCGATCACGATCTGCGCGTAGAGCCGCTCGGCGGTGCCTCGCAGCGCGGCGTGCGAGTCCTCTCCGGCGGCGCGGCGATCGAGGTAGTCGTCGTTGAGGACGTGCAGCTCGGAGGCCATCGCCCAGCCGGCCAGATAGCGGCGGCCGGCCGGCGCCGCGGCCAGCCTGGCGGCGGGAAGGAACGGGTGCGCCGCGGCGAGCCACGCGGGCGTCGGGTGGACGACCACGGTGATCCCGCCCGGGGCGTCCTCGAAGCGGTCCTCGAGGCGGAGGCGAAGGTCCTCGAGCGCGTCGAGGGTGCGCTGCGCGGCCGCCTCGTCGGCGCTCTCGTGACGGGCGACGAAGCTCAGCGATTCTGTCTCGACCCAGGCCATCTCGCCGAGGCTACCCTGGGCTCGCGGCGGAGCGCTCCTACTTGCCGATCTGGACGGCCTGCTGGAACGTGGGCCGGTCCACCCAGTGAATCGGCGGCTGGGTGATCGCGCCGGTGGGCCGGTGGCGGATCGCGTCGTGGCACCACTGGGCATCGCCCTTCTCGCAGGGCCCGCCCGGATAGAGCTCGGCGTCGCTCGAATGCTCGAGCGCCTCCGAGAGCGAGCCCGCCAGCGACCTCGCGCAGGCCTTGAGCCTGCCGTTGCCGCAGTAGGGGCGGGAGAACCTGCCCTTGACCGGCTCGCCGAGCAGTGTCCGCAGGTCCTTGTTGACGTAGCCGTACCAGCCGGAGATGAAGGCCGAGCCGATCGGTCCCGGGGCGTCGTGGAAGGCGACCACCGCCTCGATCGCGTCGAACAGCCCGCGGCCGAGGCGCGGCCTGAACTCCGCGGTCACCCAGCGCGGCCACCAGGCGTCGATGATCCGGACCGCCTCCGTGTCGTCGTAGGTCCCGTTGCCGTCCGCGTCGCGGCGGTGGGCGCCGGAGCGCTCCCATGAGGCCAGCGTCCTGAGCGCCTCCGCGACCTCGCCGCTGACCTCGAGGTTCGCCCTCTCGATCACCTCGAGCGCCAGCGGCACGTTGACGTCGCCGCGCAGATCGACCGTGGCGGCGTCCTCCATCGCGTTGATCAGCTCCGGCAGGCTCGCCTTGCGCTTTCCCTTGATCAGGGGCCGGACCCGTTCGTCGAGGCGGCTCGAGCGGAACACCGGCCCGTAGTTGAACTCGCTGTCGGCGGCGCGAGTGCCCCGTGCCTGCTTGTTGTTCCAGCTCGTCAGGTAGGACTGATCGACGTTTTGGGGATGGGCGCTGCAGGGCTCCTGGCGCGAGAAGTTGGTTCGCGGATCGACGTTCGCCTCGCTCACCGGCTCGCCGCTGAGCAGATCCTCCGACGGCGGGACGAAGCCCCTCCACGGGTACCTGGCCGGCGTCGGCAGGTCGGGGTGCGCCCGCTTCGAGCGCTTCGGGTTGATCCCCGAGTTGAAGTAGGCGATCCGCTTTCGGGTGATGAAGAACCAGTTGAACGTGTACTGGATCTTGCATGCGGCGGCGAAGAACTCCCGCGGCGACTCCATCTTCTCGGGGTTGTTGAAGTCGGCGAACCCGAGCGCCGAGTCGACCTCGTGGTAATAGGTGGCGCGGTTCTTCGTGAACGCGACCGGCCTCCCGTCGATCTCGGCGCGGTGGGTGACGATCCCGAGCGCGGTACGCTCGGCGCGGTAGGTCTCGGAGCCCGACGGGGTCGTGTCCGCGGGCGACTGCGTCCACGAGTTCGTCGTCTCCAGCACGTCGATCGGCAGGCACCGGCCCTTGAAGCGGTAGCTCATCGAGGCGAGCGTCGGCCTCGAGCCGTCCGGCTCGCAGAGGCGGACGGCGAAGGTGTCGATGATGTCCTGGCCGGCCGAGGTCGCCGACCAGGCGTAGTCGCGGCCGTGCCCGAGCTGGACGTAGAGGTTGGTCCCGGGAAACGCGGTCCCGCGCGCGTCGAGGGGCGGCCCCTCCGGCCCGCCGGGCGCGTGCAGCTCGAACTCGAGCAGGATCTGTGGCGAGAAGTAGGAGACCTGCGGCCCGAAGACGGCGACCGGCGCACCGCCCTCGCTCTCGCGCTTGGAGACCAGCAGCGCGTTCGACGCGCCTCCATCGCGCAGCGCCAGCAGCTGCGAGCCGATGTCGAGCGCACCGCCGCCCGTGGGCGCCCGCTCGGCCGAGCTCGCGACCGTGCTCGCCGCGACGACGTCCGCGGCCTCGAGGGTGCCCGGATCGGGGAGCGCCGACTTCGGCCGCTTCGGCACCCGCATGTAGGGAAACTTCTCGCCGCGCACGGTGGTCGGGGCCTCCGGATCGTTGGCGCGGCGGAAGTCCTTCCAGACGGCCATCCCGGCGCGCTTGCCGAAGCGCTCGCGGGCGGCCTCGAGGACCATCGCCGAGCCCACCTCGCCGCCGCCGCCCTTGCCGAAGATCCCGGCGACCAGCGAGGCGATCGAGATCACGTCCGTGACCTTCCAATCCTCCGGGCCCTCGGGGTGGTCGAGCAACGGGTACTCGCCCGGCATCAGCAGCGGGTTGGTGCGCAGCTCGGATATCCGCTTGTTGATCCCGGCGACGAAGCTGGCGGCGTCCTGCTGGACCTGCAGCCCCTCGGCGCCGTAGGCCTCCTCGGCGAGGTCGTACTGCGCCTGCAGCTCGCTGTCGTTGCGGTAGGGGGTGTCGGCGAAGACGCTGCGGTCCATCTCCAGGTTGCCGGCCGAGCCGCCCGCGAACGCGGCGAGCTGGGCGCGGCCGGAATGCCGCAGCGCGTCGATGAAGAACATCCGGTCCTCGGCGGCGATGTAGCCGGCGCCGAACATCGCCCCGGCCCGCCCCTGGCCGTAGATCCGGGGAACCCCGAAGCGGTCGCGGACGATGGTCACGTCGGCCCTCGGGCTGTAGGTGCGCTCGACGTCGACCGCGCCGACGCCGAAGGTCGCGTCCTTGAAGTAGGAGCCGATCTCGGCCCGCTCGAGGCCCGGGGTGGCATAGACCAGGTCCTCGTACATTGAGAGCTGATCCGAGTCGTGGCGGGGGCGGGCGCCGTCGGCGAGGAAGGCGCCGATCTCGACCGAGTTGACGCTCTGGCCCTGTCCGGGCGGAAGGATGTTTCGGAAGCCGCCGGCGTCGTTGGTGCCGTAGGGCTGCGCCTCGGGGGCCGCGAGCGCCGTCGCCGGGACGGGCGCGAGCACCGCGATCGCGCAGACCACCCCCCAGGCGACCCTCGACACCCTTTTCATCGCCGCGGCACTCTAGCCGAACGGCGCCGGCCGCGGGCCGGGCGAATTCAGCCGCCGGCGGCGCGGGCGAGCTCGTAGTCGAGCTCGGTGCGGATTCCGAGCGCCGCCAGCGCCGCGCGGCCCTGCTCGAGGCTCTCGCTCTCGCGCACCGCGGCGACCAGCGGCAGCTCGGCCGCCGCCGCCCGCGGGTCGAAGCAGAAGGCGAGCGCGGCGACCGGCGAGAGCATCACCGAGCGGCGCCCGCCGCGGATCTCGACCCGTCCGAGCTCCCCGCGGGCGCTCCGCGCGACCATCAGGCTCGCCTCGGTGCCGGTCGGAGCGGCGGCCAGCTCGAGCTCGGCGGCGATCTCGGCGCTCGGGCTCCACGATCCCGCTCCAGGCGCCGGCACGCGCGATCGCCGCGAGCCGCGAGCAGCACCTCGTCGAGCTCGAGCTCGCCGTCGCAGCCGGCGCCGAGCACGACCGCGAGCTGACGAGGACCCTCGGCGCGCTGCGCGCCGCGCGAGCATCAGCGCGTCGCAGAGCGGGCTCGCGAGCCCGGGCTCCTCGCCGGTGGCGATCGCGTCGCCGCCGATGTCGACGAGGACGACGAGGTCGCAGCGGAGCTCGCGCGCGGCAGTGGCGATCGCGTCCGCGGTGCCGGCGGCGCCGCCGGTGATGTCGATGAGGACCGTCTCGGCTGACCGAGATGGCCGGCGACGTGCGGACTCCGAGAACGGGACGCCCTCGGGGGTGCTCGTCGCCGGGTCCGCGAGCACGGCGCGCGTCGCCGATCGGCGTGCCGTTGACGATCTCGGCGCTCGGGCGGGGTCCCGGGTGGGGGTCGATCGGCATTCGCTCCCAGGCGACCCCGCCGAGCGCGGAACTCCGTCCCGAGCTGCTCGCAACGGCGCCCGAGGGCGAGCGCCCCGACGACGTCACCGCCGCCGCCGATCCCGAGGACGAGCGCGCGCTCCGCGGCGCCGACGAGCTGATCGAACGATCCGGCGCTCAAGGCCGGCCGCTCACGAGGCGAGTGCCGAGGCCGGCGCGGGCGTTTCGCGCTTCGGCGGTCAGGCGAGGACGGGATCCGCGTGACAGAGCTCGCGGATCCTCGCGGCGGCGCGGTCGAACTCCTCGTCGGCCATCACCGGCGTGCCCTCGAAGGGCAGGTCGCGGTCGATCTCGACCCAGGAGCGGCAGCCGTGGTACTCGTCGCGGACCCGGACCGTGACCGGCCGCGGGATCCGGTGGACCCTGAGCAGCAGCACGTGGAGCGGGTGGGTCCGCTTCCAGCGCAGGCGCTTGCGTCGGCGTAGTCCTGGGTCCAGACGTGGAAGGGCGAGAGCGCGTCGACGATCCGCGGATCGTCGGTCTCGAAGTGGTCGGTGACCTCGGCCCAGGCGCGGATCCGGACCCGGTCGGGCTGCGGGATGCCGCCGTCCTGGAGCAGCGCGCGCGGCGGCGGCTCCTCGTCGGGCCAGACGCCCTCCTCGAGAGCGCGGCGCAGCTCGGGGTGGTGGGACTCGCGAACGAGGTCGTTCCGCTGGTGGTCGAAGGTCGGGTAGAGGAAGAACTGCTCGTGCTCGAGCTCGAAGTGCTTGTTCTCCTCGCGGATGCCGCCCTTGCGCAGGGTGACGAGCTGCTCGCCCTCGGCGAGGGCGCGGACGGTGACGGCCCATTCCTTGAAAGCAATAGGCATGTGAAAGTCGTTTCAGGGGGGTCGAGTTCTGCGGATTACCGGGACCGGCAGTCGCCCGAGAGGGGCGTTCGGGACCCGGCTGAGGAGCGCGAGTCTAGGGAAGGCATTGTGAAATGCCAAGTTTGTGAGCGATGTTGCATTCTGGTTTCCGCCGGCGGTTTGGCGCGCTGAGCGGTCCCGCGCGGCCTCGTCAACGCCGGTCGGCCGTACCCGCCGCCGCCCGGGGTCTCGATCCGCAGGCGATCGCCGGGCCGGAGCTCGCCCTCGGCCTTGGCCGGCAGCGGCTCGCCGTTGAGCAGGTTGCGCCCGGGGCGCCCGTGGCTCGCCGCCGTCGCGCCCCGCGGGTGGCGTGGCGCCGGCGCTCGGTGATCAGCGTGAATCGCATCGGCGCGAGCGCCTCGATCTCGCGGACGATCCCGTCGCCGCCGCGCCGGCGCCCCGCCGCCGCCGCTGCCCCGGCGCACCGCGAGCTCGCGGACGCGGACCGGAAGCTCGCTCTCGAGCGCCTCGACCGGGGTGTTCAGCGTGTTCGACATCGCCACGTGGACCGCGCTCGGGCCGTCGGCGTCGGGGCAGGCGCCCTGGCCGCCGCCGAGCGTCTCGTAGTAGGTGAAGCCGCTCGCCGGCCAGGGTCAGGTTGTTCATCGTCCCCTGGCCCTGCGCGGGGGCCTCGATGGCGCCGGCGAGCGCGGCGATCACGAGGTCGGCGACCCGGCTCGAGGTCTCGACGTTGCCGGCGGCGACCGCCGCCGGCGAGCGGGCGTTCAGGAGCGAGCCCGCGCGGAGCGCTGACCTCGATCGGGCGGTGGGCGCCGGCCGAGGGCGGCGCGTCGGGGTCGGTGAGCACGCGCACGGCGAAGAACGCCGCCGACTTGGTCACCGAGAGCGGGCAGTTGAGGTTGCCCTCGACCTGGGCGTCGCTGCCGGCGAAGTCGAGCCGCAGCGCGCTCGCCCGCGATCGTCGCCCGGACCCGCAGGCTGGCGTCGGTTTCGCCCTGCGGACCGGCCTCGAGGGTCGTCCTCGGCGCTCGTAGACGCCGTCGGGGAGCGCGCCGAGCGCCGCGCGGGTGCGCCGCTCGGCGTAGTCGAGGATCGCCGCCATCCCCGCGCGCAGGTCGCCGAGCCCGCCGGTCGCTCGGCGAGCTCGGCCAGCGCGCTCGCGGCCGAGCCGGTTGGCGGCGCGCTGGGCGCGCAGGTCGGCGAGGCGCTGGCCGGGTTTCGCATCCGCGCCGCGAGCTCCTCCAGGGCGCTCGTCGCCGACCGCGCGTCGGCGCGATCACGACCCCCTCCTCCTCGAGGCTGGTCGAGTCGGCGGGCATCGCCGCCGGGGGTCGGGCCGCCGACGTCGGCGTGATGGGCGCGGCTGGCGGCGAAGCCGAGCGAGCTCTCCGCCGGTGATCGACCGGGGAGATCAGCGTGATGTCGGGCAGGTGGGTGCCGCCGGCGAAGGGGTCGTTGAGGATCCAGAGGTCCCGGCGCTGCTGGTCCTCGCCGAGGACCGCGGCGACGGCGTCCGGCATCGAGCCGAGGTGGACGGGGATGTGCTCGGCCTGCATGACCAGCTCGCCGGCGGCGTCGAAGAGCGCGGTCGAGCAGTCGCGGCGCTCCTTGATGTTGGCCGAGTGGGCGGCGCGGACCAGCACCGCGCCCATCTCGTCGCAGATCGAGCGCAGTCCGCCGATCAGCACCTGCAGGCGTGACCGGATCGGGCTCGTGCGCGTCGCGGCTCATCGCTCGACCGTCGGCGACGATCGTCCCGGCGTCGTCGACGCGAGCGCGCCAGCCGGCGGGCAGGACCAGCGTCGTCTCGGGGAGCTCGAAGACGCAGGGTCCGCGCGCCTCGAGCCCGCCGCCGGGCTCGCCGCGCAGCACCTCGGCCTCGACCCAGTCGTCGGCGAAGCGCGCCCGGCGCCGGCCGCGCTCGAGCCGCTCGCCCGAGGCCGCCCGCGGCGTCGGCGAGGGCCCGGCGACGCTGAGCGCGCGAGCCGGATCGTCACCAGCTCGATCTCGCCGCCGGGGTCGCGATAGCCGTAGCGGGCCTCGTGCGCGGCGGCGAAGCCTCCGAGAGCTCGGCGGGTCGGGCGTCAGTCGGCCCGGCGATCGGCAGCTCGAACGCCTGCCCGCGGTAGCGAAGCTCGTAGAGCGCCTCGGCCCGGGCGTCCTCGAGGCCCTCGCCGATCGCCTCGCGCAGCGCGGCGACCTCGGCGGCGATCCGCTCGCGCGGTCAGCCTCTCGCCGCGCAGCATCACGGTGCGGGCCGTGTCGCGGCGGCGCTCGGAGGCGATCAGCCCGAGCGCCGAGAGCACGCCGCCCGCGCGCGGGCAGACGATCCGGCTCGATCCCGAGCTCGGCGGCGATCGCGGCCGCGTGCATCGGCCCGGCGCCGCCGAACGGCATCAGCGCGAAGCGGCGGGGATCGATGCCGCGCTCGACGGTGACCACCCGCAGCGCCCGCACCATCTCCTGGTTGGCGATCCGGACGATCCCCTCGGCGGCGGCCAGCGTCTCGAGCCCGAGCGCGCCGGCGAGCTCGCCGACGGCGCGCTCGGCGGCCTCCGCGTCGAGCTCGACCCCGCCGGCGAGCGCCGAGCGCGGATCGAGGTAGCCGAGCAGCAGGTTGGCGTCGGTGACCGTCGGCTCGCTGCCGCCGCGGCCGTAGCAGGCGGGTCCGGGCTCGGCGCCGGCCGAGCGCGGCCCGACCCGCAGAGCGCCGCCGCGATCGCGCCAGCCGATCGAGCCGCCGCCGGCGCCGACCGTGTGGACGTCGACCATCGGCAGCTGGATCGGCCGCCCGTCGATCTCGCGCGAGTCGGTGCGCCGGACCCGGCCGCCCTCGACCACGCAGACGTCGCAGGAGGTGCCGCCCATGTCGAGCCCGAGGGCGTCGCCGTCGCCCGAGATCCCGGCGAGCAGGCCGGCCCCGACGGCGCCGCCGGCGGGTCCCGAGAGCACGCTCCAGGCCCCGGCGCGCGCCGCCTCGGCCAGCGGCGCCAGCCCGCCCGAGGAGTGCATCACCTCGGGCGGCGGCAGTCCGCGTCCCGCCGCCGCGTCGGCGAGCCGGCCGAGGTAGCGGCCGAGCAGGGGGGACAGGTAGGCGTCGATCACCGTCGTCGAGCAGCGCTCGTACTCGCGGAACTGGGCGAGGACCTCGTGCGAGGCGGAGACGTGGACGCTCGGGCAGCGCGGCGCGCAGGCGCTCGGCGATCGCCCGCTCGTGGCTCGGGTCGCGATACGCGAACAGCAGGCAGATCGCGACCGACTCCGCGTCGCTCGCCGCGAGCTCGGCGACGACGCGCTCGATCTCCTCCTCGCTGAGCGCCTCCACGACGCCCTCGGGGCCGATCCGCTCATCGACCTCGAACCTGAGCTCGGCGGGCACCAGCGGCGGCGGCTTCGCGGCGCAGGGGCGGTAGAGGCGCGGCCGGTTCTGGCGCGCGATCTCGAGCAGGTCCGCGAAGCCGCGGGTGGCGACGAGCGCCGTTCGCGCACCGCGCCGGGTGAGCAGCGCGTTGGTGCCGACGGTCATCCCGTGGGCGAAGGAGCTGACGTCGCCGGGCCTCGCCCCGGCCTTCGCCAGCACCGCCTCGATCGCGGCGAGCACGCCTTCGGACTCGTTCCCGGGCGTCGTCGGGGTCTTCGCGGAGTGGATCGCCCGCCGTCGTCGAGCACGGCGTCGGTGAAGGTCCCGCCGACGTCGACACCGAGCAGCATCCCGCGACGCTACAAAAAAGAGACCCCGGCCAGAGAAGGAGCTGACCGGGGTCTCACCCCGTGCGAACCGCCCCCCACGGGCGGCTTATCCCCACGTCGCCGATCAGGCCGTGGCGTGAACCTCCTTCGAGCGCTCGATCGCGTCGAGCGTCTCAAGTGGAAGCTCCGGCCCGTCGAAGGTCTCCTCGAGATGCTTGTGCGAAGGGCAGTAGTCGCGTGCGGGCAGCGGCTCGCGCTGGCACGGCGTTCCCTTGCGGGTGTGCGCCCGGCACTGCCGAGGCACGCCGTCGAGGCCGGCGCCCTCCGGCATGCGCTCGAGGAACCCGAGCGCCAGGTTGATGTTGCGCTCGATCACCCGCCAGACCCGCAGCTGCTCGCCGATCGCGAAGTGAACCCGGATCTCGCTGAACAGCGTCCGCGCCGGCCGGGCGAAGTAGCGGCGGTCGTAGGTGAGTCGTCTGATGACGTCCTCGCATGCGTCGAGAACGAGCTGCTTGTTGGTGCAACCGGTCGGGTCGCGCTCGTCTTCGACCACCGAGGAGGCAGTTCGCGGTAAATCGAGCGGCTGAAGCGATACATCTCTTCCCCTGGTCTCCATTCCTTAGCTTCCGTTCCCTGGAGCTCCCGATTCCGTGGGAGCGAGGCCGCAGTATCCCAATCGGATGTGAAATCGCAAGAGCGATTGGTTAAGGGGTTATTAACCGATCGGACGTAGAAAAGCCTCCTACGATTGGGGGAGGGCTACGTCCAGCGCTCGGTCGCCACCTCAGCCGAGCGATCGACGACCAGATGGGCCCCGTCGAGCTCCGGGTCGGCGATCGGGAAGTCTCGGCGCCGGTGCGCGCCGCGCGACTCGCGACGGGCGAGCGCGCAGGCGGCGATCATCCGCGCCAGCGGGTAGGGGTCCTCGAGCAGGCGTTCGAGCTCGACTCGCTCGCGCCGCGGGCCCGCGGCGCGCCAGACCGCGTCGCGAGTCGCCAGCGTGGGCGGCGTGAAGCGCCACCCGTCCCCTTCCACCGCGTGGTCCGCGTCGCCCGCTTCCGCGAGCGCCGCCGCCGCCGCCCGGCTGCCGAAGACGAAGCACTCGCTGAGCGAGTTCGAGGCCAGCCGGTTGGCGCCGTGAAGGCCGGTGCAGGCGCACTCGCCGACCGCGAACAGGCCGGGGAGCGTGGTCCGGCCGTCGAGGTCGCAGCGGATGCCGCCGATCAGGTAGTGGGCGGCCGGGGCGACGGGGACGGGCTCGGCGAGAGGATCGAGCCCCGCGGAGCGGCAGGTCGCGAACACGTTCGGGAAGCGCTCCGGGTCGATCGCGCGGAGATCGAGCCGGACGTGGTCGCGGCGATCGGCGTCGATCCGGTCGAGGATCGCGGCCGAGACCTGGTCGCGGGGCGCGAGCTCGTCGGTGAACCGCCGGCCCTCGGCGTCGAGCAGGATCGCGCCCTCGCCGCGCACGGCCTCGGTGATCAGGGCGCCGTCATGCGCGGAGCCGGGCAGCATCAGCGCCGTGGGATGGAACTGGCAGAGCTCGAGGTCGGCGAGATCGGCGCCCGCGGCGTGGGCGAGCACCGTCCCGGCGCCGATCGCGCCCCGCGGGTTGGTGGTCCGCCGCCACAGCGCCGCGCCGCCGCCGGTGCTGAGCACGGTCGCGCTTGCCGCGATCCGGCCCTGCTCGGTGATCACCCCGGCGCAGCGCTCGCCGTCGGCCCACAGCGCCACCGCCGAGGAGCCTTCGAGAACCTCGATCGCGGGCTCGAGCGCGACCAGCTCGGCGAGGCGCGAGGTGATCGCCCGTCCGGTCTCGCTGCCTCCGGCGTGCACGATCCGCCGGGCGGAGTGGCCGCCCTCGAGGCCGAGCGCGAGCCGGCCGTCCGGGTCGCGGTCGAAGCGCACCCCGCGCGACTCGAGCTGCTCGACCGCGCCCGGCGCCTCGCGGGTGAGCACCTCGACCGCGCTCGTCCGGCAGAGGCCGCGACCCGCGGCGAGCGTGTCGGCGGCGTGGCGCTCGGGCGAGTCATCGTCGGCAAGCGCCGCCGCCAACCCGCCCTGCGCCCAGAAGCTCGAGCTCTCGGCCAGCGGCTTGCGGGAGACCAGCGCGACCTGCGCTCCGGCGGCAGCCGCATCGAGCGCCACGTGGAGGCCGGCGGCGCCTCCACCGACGATCGCGACGTCGAATCGGGTCTCGTGGGAAGCGGCCAGAGCGGGGTACCGTACCTGGATCGAACCGGTCCTCTACTTCGCCCATCCGAGCTCCCACGGCCACGACACCGGGGCCCATCCGGAGAACGCCCGGCGGCTGGTCGCGATCGAGCGGGCGCTCGGCGCGACCGGGTGGCGGGGGGTCGAGCGCACGAGGCGCCGGCCGCCTCGCCCGAGCAGCTGGCGCGGGTTCACTCCAGGGAGCACATCGAGCGGATCGCCGCGCTGTGCGCGGCGGGCGGCGGGATGATCGACGGCGACACCGTCGCCTGCGCCGACTCCTTCGAGGCCGCGTCGCACGCCGCGGGTGGCGCCCTCGCCGCGGCCGAGCGGCTGCTGGCGGGCGAGGCCCGGTTCGCGTTCTGCGCGCTGCGCCCGCCCGGGCATCACGCGGAGCGGGATGCGGCGATGGGCTTCTGCCTTTTCAACAACGCCGCCGTCGCCGCCGCCCACGCGCTCGAGGCATGCGGGGCCGAGCGGGTGCTGGTGCTCGACTGGGACGTCCATCACGGCAACGGCACCGAGGAGATCTTCGCCGCCACGGCCGAGGTCCTCTACGCAAGCATTCATCAGGCGCCGCTCTATCCGGGAACGGGGCCGAGCGAGTTCACGGGGGTCGGGGAGGGGGAGGGCTTCACCCTCAACCTGCCGGTCCCGCCCGGCGCCGGCTCCGAGGAGTTCCTCGCGCTGATCCAGCACGTCGTCGTCCCCCGCGCCCGCGAGCTCGATCCCGGGCTGCTGATCGTCTCGGCGGGCTACGACGCCCACCGCGACGACCCGCTGGCGTCGTGCATGGTCGACTCCGATGGCTACGGGGAGATGGCGGCGACGCTGGGCGAGCTCGGAGCGGAGCTGGAGGTGCCGGTCCTGATCTGCCTCGAGGGCGGCTACTCGCCGCCGGCCGTGGCGAGCTCGGTGGTGGCGACGATCGATGCGCTGGCCGAGGAGCGCAGGCCTCGCAGAGCCGAGCCAAGCGCCGCGGCGCCGCACCTGGTCAGGGGACGAGCTGCTCCTTGACCTGGGCGAGGAAGGCCTTGGGGAACCCGGGTACCCCATCGAGATCGTCGACGGTGGTGAAGCCGGGCCCGTCCTCGCGATAGCGGATCACCCGCTTCGCCTGGGTGACTGACATGCCGAGCTCGCGGAGCTCGTCGAAGCTCCCCGCGGTCAGGCTGACCATGCCCTCAGGAACCTCGGCGGCGGGCCGCTCGTCCTCGACGACCGGCTCCTCGTCGGCCTCGGGCTCCTCCTCGCCCTCGGGCTCCTCCTCGAGCGCGGCGCTGGGCGCCTCCTCCGGCTCCGCTTCGGGCTCCGGGTCCTCATCGGCCTGCGGCGCGGGCTCCGGCTCGGCCCCCGGCTCCTCCTCGAGCGTCTCGGCATCGGATTCCGCCTCCGGCTCGTCGATCACCCAGGCCGGGGGCTCGAGCTCGACGTCCTCACCGGGCGCCGAGCCGCCGAGCTGCTCGGCCTCGTCGGCGAGCTGCTCGAAGGAGGCGGGCGCGCTCTCGATCGGCGGCGCCACGCTCTCGGCCTCGGGCGGGGCGCTCTCGATCGGCGGCGCCACGCTCTCGGCCTCGGGCGGGGCCGCGGCGCTCGGGGGCGGCTCGGTTCGCGCCGGGGGCGGCGCCTTGTAGAGCTTCGGGACGATCGGAACCGGGCGGGCAGGCGCCTCCTCGGACGCCGGCGGGGCGGTCGGCTCCGGCTCCGGCTTCGGCTCGGGCGTCGGCTCGGGCACCGGTTCGGAGTCCCGCTCGTCCGCCGGGGGCGCCGGCGGCGGAACCGACGGCCGGGCCGCGAGCGCCTCCATCTCGCCGGTCTCGGCGCGGCGAATCGCGGCCGCGGCAACGCCCTCGTCAACGCTCGAGGCGGCGGTCTTGCCCTCGACGCCGGCCGCGCTCAGCGCCTCGATCAGCTCCTTGCTCGTCAGGCCGCGCTCCTTGGCGATCTCATGGACGCGCTTCTTCGCCGCCAGCTCGGTCGCCTCGGCGACCTCGGCTACCTCGGCGACCTTGGCCTCGGTCTCGCGAAACCGCTCCTCGCGGCCGCTCGCCTCCTCGGCTCGGACGGCCGCGTCGGCCATCGCCGCCCGCCGCTCGGCGGCATCGGCGCGCGCGTTCGCCTCCTCGAGGCGCCGGCGGCTCGCGGCGAGCTCGCTCTCGGTCGCCGCCGCCTCGGCTCGAAGCTCCTGCTCGCGAGCGAGGAGCCGCTGCTCGGCCTCGGCCTCGGCCGCCCGTCGCGCCTCGCCGACCTCGCGGGCGGTCCGTGAGTCGGCATCCGCCTTCAGCCGCTCCTCCTGCTCGGCGAGCTTGCGCTCGAGCTCGGTCCTGAGCTTCGTCTCCGCCGCGGCGACCGCCTCGCGAACCTGTGAGCTCGACCGGCGCTCGCCCTCCTTGCGCAGGGCGGCGGCCTGCTCGCGCAGCCACTCGGAGGCCGAGCTGCGAGTCACGACCTCGGCGCGGGCGGCGGACTCCTCGGCGACCCGTACGCGCTCGGTCGCCTCCTGCAGGGAGCGCTCGGCCTCGGCCAGCGAGCGCGACTTCTCGGTCCGCTCGCTGCCGAGCTCGGCCTTCAGCTCGGCGTAGCGACGCTCGCCCTCGGCCTTCGCCTCGGCGATCCCCTCCTCCTTCGCCCGCTCGGCCTCGGCGATCCGGCGCTCGGCGTCCTCGGTGGCCTCGCGGGCGACCGCCTCGGAGCGCTGGCGCGCCTCGCGGCCGATCCGCTCGGCCTCGGCCTTGGCGCGCTCGGCTTCCTCCTGAGCGCGCTTCAGAGTTGCCTCGCGCTCGGCAACGCGCGCGTCGGCGGCGTTCTCGGCCTCGCGCTTCGCCCGCTCGGTCTCCTCGGCGATCCGGCGCTCGGCCTCCGAGCCGAGGCGCTCCGCCTCGGCGGTGAGCTCGCGCTCCGCGGCGGCGACCCGGTCCGCCGCGGCGAGCGCCCGCTGCTCGATCTCGGCGAGGCGCTGGTCGGAGCTCTCGATGATCCGGGTCTTCTCCTCGCGCTCGGCCTCGAGCTCCTCCTGGCGGGTGCGGAGCTCGGCCGCATAGCGGTCCTCCGCCGCCTTGCGGGCCGCTTCGATCTCGACCCGGGCGCGCTCCTCGGCCTCGGCGCGGACGGTCTCCAGCTCGCCCTTGGACCGCTCACGAGCCTGCTTGAGGGCGCGCTCCTCGATCTCCTTGCGAGTCGTCTCGGCCGACTGAAGCGCCATCTCCTCGACCTCGCGCCTGGCCACCTCGGTCGCCTCGCGGGCCCGTTTGTCGGCGTCCTCGCGGGCTGCCTTCTCGGCCTCCTCGCGGGCCTTGTCGGCGGCCTCGCGGACGCGTTCGTCGACGTCGGAGCGCAGCGTCTCGAGCTCGCGCTTGAGGTCGGCGGTCTGCAGCTCGACCTGCCGGACGACCTCCTCTCGGGCGCGGCGCTCGGCCTCGATCTGATCGCGCTTGGCCTGCGTGGCTCGGCTCTCGGCGGCCTGGACCTGACCGAGCGCCTCCTGGACGGCGGTGTCGGCCGAAGCGGCGGCGGCCGAGGCGGCCTCGCCCCGGGCCGCTGTCGCCTCGTCGATCCCGGCCTTCGCGCGGACGACCTCGGCGCGGGCCTCGGCGGCCTCCTTGTGCGCGCTCTCGGCGTCGCGCTGGGCCTGCTCGAGCGCCGCCTTCAGCTCCTTCACCTCGATGTCCGAGCGGGAGGTGAGCTGCTCGGCGACCTCGCTCGCCGTCTCGTCCCTGACCCGCTGCTCGGTCTCGCGGCGCGCGGCGGCCACGGCGGCATCGACCCGCGCGGCGACGCCCTTCTCGGACTCGGCGAGCTGGCTTCGAAGCCACTTTGCGGCGGCCTCGCGGGCCTTGTCCTCGGCCGTGCGGCGGCGGGCGTCCTCATCGTCGTCGGCCATTGGCGCGGGAACCGCGGCGGCGGGCGCCGAACGCTTCAGCTCTGCCTCGGCGGCGGCGGCCCGCGCCTCGGCGGCGGCGATCGTGCGGCGCGCCTCGCGGAGCTCCTCCTGCGTGGCCTCGAGCCGGCCTCTCGCCTCGTCCTTGGCGCGCTCGAGGTCGTCCTCGAGCGCGAGAATCTCGTCGATCGCTCGCTCCTCGGCGCGCTGCGCCGCGGCCTCGGCGGCGAGCTTGATCCGCTCGGCGGTGTCCGTGCGTGCTCTCTCGGCCGCGACCGGCTGCGGCCCTGGCTCCTCGACCGGCTCCCCCGTCGCCCTCGGCTCGGGCGCGGGCTCCGCCTGCGCGGCGGGCGCCTGCGCGGTCGCCGGTTGCGCCTCCGCTCCCTGCTCGGGGCTCGCGCTCGGCTCAGCCTCCTCGGTCGAGCCTGCAGGGGTCGGCTGCTCGCCCGGCTCCCCGCCGTCGTGTTCGAGGGCGTCCCCGGCCGCCGGCGCCTCGTGCGGCTCCGTGACCAGGTGCTCCTCGGTCGCGTCGGGCGGCGGCTCCTTGCGGATCGGGGTCGCCTCCTCACCCGTCGCCTCCGGTTCGCCCTCGGCCGCCTCGACAGCGTCCCTTCTGAAGATCCCAAATCGGCGTCGTGCCATCGCCCGGGCACTCTACGAAAGATCGTCGTGGGCGACGCTGAGCGGTTCGGGCGCCTCAGCGTCGCCGAGCAGCTCGCGGTAGGCGAGCAGCACGCGCGCCGCGAGCAGCTCGGAGGAGAACCACTCGGCCCGCGCGCGACCTCGTATCCGCGCGTCGGGCCGCTCCAGATGGGGCGCGAGGATCGCGGCCCAGCGCTCGCGATCGAAGGGCGCCGCGGCGCAGCCCTCGACTCCGCCGAGCAGCAGCGGCGCGATTCCGACCGGGGTCGAGAGGATCGGCACGTCACAGGCGAGCGCCTCGACCGCGACCAGGCCGAAGCCCTCGTTGTCGGAGGTGACCAGGACGGCGTTCGCCGCGTTGATCCAGTCCGGCATCGACTTGCGCTCGATCACCCCGCCGGAGAGCAGCTCGGCGCCGCTCGCGCGCGCGAGCGCGGCGGCGCGGTCGAACCGCTTCACCTCGCGGTCGGCGGCGGCGGGGAAGAGCAGGTAACGGCCGGCCGGATCGAGCCCGAGCCGCTCGCGGGCGGCGGTGCGCGAGGACGGGGTGAAGCGATCGAGGTCGGCGCCGCAGGGAAGCACCGCCAGCCTGCCCGCAGGCACCGAGATCCCCGGCCTGCCCGCCTCGGAGGCGAGCAGGGCACGCGAGACCGGCGCCGCGAGCTCGATCCGCTTCACCAGCCGGCGCGACAGCGCCCCGGTGAGCGGGTGACGCACGTCGGTGCCGTGGAAGGTCACCAGCAGCGGCTTCGCGCCGGCGAGCTTCGCGCACCAGCCGGCGATCCCGTAGTGGGCGTGGACGAGATCGAAGCGCTCGCGGGAGAGCATCCGGCGGACCGCGCGGGTGATCTCCGGATAGCGGCGGCTTCCGGGCGGGAACTCGGCCAGCACGGCGTCGACGCCGAGCTCGGCGAGCGCCCGCACCTGGTCGCGGACGAAGCCGCCGCGGCCCGGATAGGAGGCGTCCGGGGCCATGTTGGTGACGACGAGGACCCGCATCCGGGCTGAGCGTATCCGGGTCGCAACACGGTTCCGTCGCGGCGCCGGCCCTGGTTAGGCACATCGGGGTCTGGAGCGGCGCGCCGCGGCGGCGGAGGATCGTCGGGTCAACGGCTCACGAAAGGAACGAACGTGCACGCAAGCATCGGTCATCTCCACTCACAGGCGCTCGCTCTCGCCCGGCGCGCCGCCCGCGCGCGAGGCGAGCGCGGCCAGGGCACGGTCGAGTACGTCGGGCTGATCCTGCTCGTCTCGCTGCTCATGGTCGGCATGGTCGCCGCGATGAAGGGCTTCAACGGCACCCAGGGCACCGAGCTGGCCGAGGTGATCATCACGAAGGTGAAGCAGGCGGTGAACGCGATCACCTTCCGCTAGCTCGACCTGGCGGCGCGCCGGGGCGCGCCGCGCTTTCGCGGCGCGGACTCGGCCCGCCGCCGCGGAGCGGGTTTGCGTTGCGGGCTGGCAGACTGGCGCCCATGCCGCGCTCCTATGACCGCTCCGCCGCCGATGCCCGCCCGGTCTCGATCGATCCGGGCTTTGTCCGCACGGCCACCGGCTCCTGCCTCTACGAGCAGGGCGAGACGCGGATCATCTGCACGGCCACCGCCACCGCCAAGGTGCCGCGCTGGCTCGAGGGCAGCGGGCGCGGCTGGGTCACCGCCGAGTACGCGATGCTTCCGGCCTCGACCGGGGAGCGCAAGGAGCGCGACTCGAAGCGGGGACGCCCCGACGGGCGCTCGACCGAGATCCAACGGCTGATCGGCCGCTCGCTGCGCGGCGTGGTCGACCTCTCGGCGCTCAACGAGCACTCGATCTTCGTCGACTGCGACGTCCTCCAGGCCGACGGCGGCACCCGCTGCGCCTCGATCACCGGCGGCTTCGTCGCGCTCCGCCTTGCGACTCAGAAGCTGCTCGCCGAGGGCGCGCTCGAGCGCGACCCGCTGAACGCGTCGGTCGCCGCGATCTCGGTCGGGGTCGTCGACGGCGAGCTGCTCTGCGATCTCGATTACTCGGAGGATTCGCGCGCCGAGGTCGACGCGAACGTGGTCATGACCGGCGCCGGCGGGCTGATCGAGGTGCAGGCGACAGCCGAGCGCACCCCGGTCTCGCGTGCCTCGCTCGATCAGTTGCTCGAGATCGCCGAGGCGGCGATCGCCAAGCTCCGCCAGCGGCAATCGGAAGCCTGCGACGGCCTTCCGGGCTGATGGCCGGCGGATCTCCGCCGCCGCGCCTCGTCGTCGCGACGCGAAACCGCCACAAGCTCGACGAGCTCGAGCAGATCCTTCGCGGCGTCGAGCTGGTCCCGTTGCCCGAGAGGGTGGAGCTGCCGCCCGAGACCGGCGAGAGCTTCGCCGAGAACGCCCTGATCAAGGCGCGGGCGGCGCATGCGGCCTGCGGCGCCGCCGCGATCGCCGACGACTCCGGGATCGCGGCCGCGGCGCTCGGCGGGCGTCCGGGGGTGCGCTCGGCCCGCTACGCGGGCGAGTCGGCGAGCGACGAGCAGAACCTCGACCTGCTGATCGAGGAGCTCGCCGACGCCGCCGATCGCTCGGTCGCCTACGTCTGCGTGATCGCCGCCCTCGACGAGGCCGGCGAGGAGACCCTCTTCGAGGGCCGCTGCGAGGGCGATCTGATCCTCGAGCGCCGCGGCTCGCGAGGCTTCGGCTACGACCCGGCGTTCGTCCCGAGGGCGACGGGTGAGCGCGATCGCCGCACGATGGCCGAGCTCGCCCCGGGCGAGAAGCACGCGATCAGCCACCGCGGGATCGCGGCCCGGAAGCTCGCCCGCGCGCTCGGGATCGACGCCGAGGCGCCCCGATGATCCGCACCAAGGTCGGCGCCGCCGGCATCTCGGTCGCCTCGAACTCGGTCCTGATCGCGCTCAAGCTCGCGGCCGGTGCGATCACCGGCTCGATCGCGATCATCACCGAGGCGATCCACTCCTCGATCGACCTGCTCGCCTCGGTGATCGCCCTGGTCTCGGTGCGAAAGGCCGATGCCCCCGCCGACGCCGAGCATCCCTACGGGCACGAGCGGGTCGAGAACCTCGCCGCGGCGATCGAGGGGATGCTGATCCTCGTCGGCGCGGGGGTGATCATCTTCGAGGCGACCCGGAGGCTCGCGATCGGCAGCGAGATCGCCGATCTCGGGATCGGAATCGCCGTGATCGGGTTCTCGGCCGTCGCCAACATCGTCGTCTCGACCTTCCTGTATCGCCGCGCGCGGGCCCTCGAGTCGCCGGCGCTCGAGGGCGACGCCGCGCACCTGCGTACCGACGCGTTCACCTCCGGAGGGGTCCTCCTCGGCCTCGCCCTGGTCGAGATCACCGGCGAGGCCGCCTTCGACTCGATCGCCGCGCTCGGCGTCGCCGCCGCGATCGTCGTCGCCGGGATTCGCATCCTCACCCGCTCGAGCCGGGTGCTCGTCGATGAGGCGCCGCCGGCCGACGAGCTCGACCGGATCGAGATGGCGATCGCCGCCGAGCGCGCGCACCATCCCGAGATCGCCGGCTACCACAAGCTTCGCGCCCGGCGAGGCGGAGCTCGCCGCTACATCGACCTGCACCTGCAGTTCCGCAAGGGCACCACGCTCGAGGCCGCGCACGCGCTCGCCCACGAGGTGCGCGCGGCGATCGAGCGCGAGATTCGCAACTCCGACGTGCTGATCCACGCCGAGCCGGAGGAGTCCTACCGGCCGGACGCCCGCGTCGGCCCGTTCCGAGCCGGCTAGAGAAGGTTGACGGCGGCCGAGAGCCCGACCGCCGAGATCACGATCGCGTAGCCCGAATATCCGCTGATCGCCAACAGGATCGCCGCGACCGCGCAGATCGAGACGACCGCCAGCCAGGATGCTCTGCCCAAGGTCACGCGCGCTATTGTCGCCGACGTGGCCGATCGACCCGCCGCCCCGTCTCCCAGCGCGGCCGACGCGGAGGTCGCGCTCGCCCGCCTGAGCGCGATGTCGGCCGACTTGCGAGGTGCCGTGATTCTCGCCCCTGACGGCTCGGCGCTGGCCGCGAGCGGCGACCCGGAGCGCTGGTCGAAGGCGGCGCGGGAGCTGTTCGCGGCGGCCGACGCGGCCGCCGGGGAGCCCGTCACCCAGGCCCATGTCGGCACCGAGGACGGCGAGGCCTTCGGGGTTCGCGAAGCGGGCTACGCGATCGTCGCCGCCGCGGAGCGGTTCACGCTCGCCTCGCTGCTCTTCTTCGACGTTCGCTCGGTGCTGCGCGACCTCGTCCGCGGGCCCGACGCTCCCTCGATCCGCGAGCCGGCGGGCGGCTGATGCCACCGAAGCCGCACCGGGCGATCGTCGAGCGCGTCTCGGGCTACGCCGACGAGGCCTCGGCCTTCATGCGCCGGCGCCGGCTCACCCGCCGCCCGTTCGCACGGGTCTACATGTCCGGGGGTCGCAGCCGCGCGCTCGGCCCCGAGAGCGAGGCCGGACGCGAGCTCTTCCTCGCCGCCTCGCACGTCTTCGACGCGTCCCGCTGAGCCGGTGCTCCGGCGCGCCCTCGCCCTGCTCGCCGGGCTCTCGCTTGCGGCTCTCGCATTCGTCGGCGCCGGTGGGCCGGCGAGCGCGGGCCTCGAGCGACCGTTCACGGCGAAGTGCGGCGTCTTCCCGGCGGCCGGGGGCGTCGCCGCGGATGCCCCCTCGCTTCCGGACCAGCGCGCCTGGAACCAGGACATCTCCGCGGCGCCGCTCGACCCCGACTCGGATGCGATCATCGCCTACATCAACTCGCACGGGGGCGAGGCGCTTCATCCCGACTTCGGCTCGCCGCGCAGCTACGGCATCCCCTACACCGTCGTCGGCGGAGAAGCGCGAAGCCGGTGCGGGTTCGCTTCACCGCCTACGGCGACGAGTCCGACCGCGGCCGCTACCGGATCCCGCTCTCGGCGCCCGGTCGAGGGCGGCGCTCGAAGTCGCGACGGCGACCGCCACGTGCTCGCCTACGACAAGGCGCGCTGCAAGCTCTACGAGCTCTACCGCGCCTTCCCGCGCCGCTCGGCGAAGCGCTGGAACGCCGACGCCGGCGTGATCTGGGACCTGCGCAGCGCGGCGCTTGCGCACGGCCGGGCTACACCTCGGCCGACGCCGCCGGGCTGCCGATCTTCCCCGGCCTCGTCCGCTACGACGAGGTGCGCTGCGGCGCGGATCGACCACGCGATCCGCGTCACCTTCGAGTCGACCCGCGACGCGTGGGTCCAGCCCGGCCTCGCACTGCGCCGGCGACACCGCGAGCCCGCAGGCGCCGCCGATGGGGATGCGGCTGCGGCTGCAAGGCCGGGACTACGAGATCGGCTCCCTGCGCGGCGACGCGAGGGTGATCGCCGAGGCGCTCAAGCGCTACGGCATGATCGTCGCCGACAACGGCTCGAACTGGTTCTTCCAGGGCGCCACCAACCGGCGCTGGGACGACTACGACCTCAACCAGCTGAAGGAGATCCCGGCGAGCGCCTTCGAGGTCGTCCGCTCACAGGCCGCCGTGCACGTCTGCTGAGCGCCGGCGCGGCGAGAAATCTCTCGCAATTTGCGGACCCGGGAGGGGTCGGCTTCCCGCGTGGGGGGATTGTCGGACTAGGAGCCGACCATGAAGCGAGCCCACGCCGCCTCCGCCCCCAAGCGAGCGCCGATCAAGCGATCGGACGAGGGCTGGCGCGAGCGCGCCGCGGAGCTCTACGTCGAGTTCGAGCGCCCGGCGCGGGCGCTGGTACGGCGCGCCTTTCGCGGCGCCTTCGCCGAGGACGAGCTCGACGACATCTACTCGACCGCGTGGGTCGGCACGCTGCGCTCGCTGGCGAGCCGCCACGGTGAGCTCAGCGACGACGAGGTTCGCAGCTACGTGCTCACGGCGGTCGCGAATCAGGCGAGCCGCGAGCTTCGCCGCCGCCGCCGCAAGCCGACCGCACCGCTCGAGCTGATCGAGGCGGAGGCCGAGGGCGGTGCTCCACCCGAGATCGCGGCAAGCGCCGAGGCCTCCAGGGTCACCCGTGACCTGCTGGCCTCGATGCCGCCCCGGCGGCGCGCGGTGATCCTGCTGCGCTACGGGTGGGGCCTCGAGCCGGCGCAGGTTCGCGGGCTGATCGGCGGCCTCTCGGCGCGCGCCTACCGCAAGGAGATCACCAAGGGGGTCGGCGAGCTGACCGAGAAGCTCGGCGCCCTCGAGCGCGGCGAGTGGTGCTCCGAGCGCGAGCCGCTCCTCGTCCGCTACGCCGCCGGCCTCGCCGACGAGGAGACCGAGCGTCAGGCCCGCGCCCATCTCTCCCACTGCCGCGAGTGCGCCGCGCTCGTCGCCGGCGTGCGCGCCCGCCTGCACGACGCCGGTGGCGCGCTCGTGAGCGCCGGTGCGCTGGAGGAGCTCAGCGGCCGGCTCTCGATCCCCGAGCGTGGCCTCGAGGCGGTGGAGCGGGCCCGCGAGGCGCTGGCGGGACTGCTCCACCGCGGGGCTCCGCCCGGCGCCGACGAGCTCGCCACGGGTCTCGCCGCGGCCGGCGCCGGGCGCGGGGCGGGCGTCGCCGGCGCCGGACTGCTCGCAAAGCTGAGCGGCCTCGCCGTCGCCAGCAAGATCTCGCTCGTCTGCCTCGGCGGTGGCGCGGCGACATGCGTCTTGGTCGCCGCCGGGGTAACTCCCATCGCCCCGCCCGGCCTCACCGGCGGCGGCGCCGGGCGCCCGGACGGCCCGGGCGCCGCGCCACCGATGATCGAGCGGATCGATCTGAGCGCGCCGGCGGCCCCGGCCGCGCCCGCGGAGCCTGACGCCGCCGCCGGGGACGCTGCCTCGCAGCCGCGGGATCGCTCGAGCCGCGAGCGCGACGGGGCGGGTGAGCAGTCGCCGAGCGCCGAATCTGGCGCCGGGCGGCCCGCTCCCGCCCCCGCCCCGGTTGTCGAGGGGGAGTTCGGCGTCGTCTCGGCCGCTCCCGGGGCGGCGAGCCCGCCTGCGTCCGGCGAGCAGAGCGCAGCGAGTACGGTACGCGAGCAGTTCGGGCCCTAGCCGGACGCCGCGACCTCCACTTGGACCAGATGAGCGAATCGATCGAGACCGAACTTGCAGGCAGGCGCGGCCGGGTCGTCGTCCGCGTCTGGCCGAATCCCGATGCCCGCTACGTCGCGCTGCTCTCGCACGGGTACGGCGAGCACACCGGTCGCTACGAGCACGTCGCCGCGCGCCTCGTCTCCGACGGAGCCGCCGTCTACGCGCCGGACCACCTCGGCCACGGCCGCTCGGAGGGCGAGCCGGCCCTGATCGAGAACGGCGAGGACCTGACCGCCGACCTTCACGCGGTCGCCGATCTCGCTCGCTCCGAGCATCCCGGCATGGCGGTGGTCCTGCTCGGCCACTCGATGGGCGGCCTCATCGCCACCCGATTCGCCCAGCAGCACGCCGAGGAGCTCAGCGCCCTCGTCCTCTCCGGCCCGGTGATCGGCGGCAATCCCGCGATCGAGGCGCTCGCCGAGATGGACCCGATCCCCGAGATCCCGATCGACCCGGCGATCCTCTCCAGGGACTCCACCGTCCGCGACGCCTACGCCGCCGATCCGCTCGTCTATCACGGCCCGTTCAAGGCGCCGACCGTGCGGGCGCTGATCGCCGGCGTCGCCGCGGTCGCTGCGGGCCCGGGATTCGGCGATCTGCCGGTGCTCTGGATCCACGGCGAGGAGGACATGCTGGTGCCGCTGGCGAGCACCCGCGAGGCGCTCGCGCGCCTCCGCGGCCCGGCTACCGAGGAGCGGCTCTATCCCGGCGGCCTCCACGAGAGCTTCAACGAGATCAACCGCGACGAGGTGCTCGACGAGGTCGTCGCCTTCCTCGGGCGCGCGCTTCAGGGCTCGTAGCGCGCCAGGTCCTCGTCGAGGCGCCTGGCCTCGGACTCGCTCAGGCCGCCCGGGCCGACCGCCGCCTCGGGCCCTTCCCGGCCGGCGCGTCGCCAGCGGCGAAGCCCGACCCCGATCGCCACGCCCGCGAGCGCGATCGCGACCCCGGGGACCAGCCAGGCGGCGAGGTCGAAGCCCTCGCTGTCGGGGGTGGCGAGCACCTCGGGGCCGTACTCGGCGACGAGCGCGTCGAGGATCTGCTGCTTGCTCTGGCCCTCGGCGATCAGCTCACGGATGAACTCGCGCTGCTGCTGGGCCTGTGGGGCCTCGGTTGCGAGCTCGAGTGGGACCCCGCAGATCGGGCACATCACCTCGTCCTCGATGTCGGGCAGCGAGGCTCGGGGCTCGACCGCGCTCGCCGGCGTGGCGGCGAGCAGGCAGAGCGAGGCGAGCGCGAGCGCGAGCAGGGGGCGACAGCGCACCGCTAGCCCTCGATCAGCGGCGCGACGGAAGCCTCCAGGTACTCGCCGGTGACCGGTCCCGGCCGCACCAGCGCGACCTTGCCCTCGGGGTCGACGAGGAAGCTCTCGGGAAAGCCGGTCATCCCGAGTTCGTCGGGGCGTCTGCCGGTGTCGTCGTGAAGCTGCGGGTAGGTCAGCCCGAACTCGGCGACGAACTCGAGCGCGTCGCCGGAGACGTCGCGGCTGTCGATCCCGAGCACGGTGAAGTCGTCGTCGCGATGGCGCTCGTGGAAGCGCTGGAGCGCCGGCGACTCCTCGCGGCAGGGATCGCACCACGAGGCCCAGACGTTGACCAGCACCCACTTGCCGCGGTAATCGCCGACCCGGCCGCTACCTTCGCCGGCGAGCGCCGGCAGGTCGGCATCGGGGAATCTCTCGCCGATTTCGAGCCTCGCCGAGCCTTTCGACAAAAGTCCGAAGGCCAATAGGCCGATAAGGGCAAGGACACCCATGAATACGGCAAAGGAACGAACGCCCACCGTCGCAAGCGTAGAGCAGCCCCGACCCCGGGGGGACGCCTTGCTGCCCCGTGTCGCGGCGCTCGCCGCCGGGATCGCGGTCGCCCTCGGCGTCCTCGGCACCGTCGGTGCGATCGCGGACGTAGACCTGCTGCGCCACGCCGTTGGCGGCGTCCAGATCAAGGCCAACGCCGCGCTGGCGCTGGTGATGCTCGGCCTCTCGCTCTGGCTGATCCGCGACCCCGCGCCGAGCGACGAGCGGCGCGCCTGGTCGCACCTGCTCGCCCAGCTCGTTGTGGTCGGCGCGCTCGTCACCCTGGCCGGGTTCGTCGTCTCGGAGGAGCTCGGCCTCAGCGGCCTGATCGCCGACCCCGATGGGGCCGCGGTCGCGACCCGCTCGCCGCACGCCGCGGTCGCGATCCTGCTCGTCGCGCTCTGGTTCTCGGTGATCGATCGCACCGGACCCGGATGGACGCGGGCGGAGAACGCGCTCGCCGCGGTCGCCGGGCTGACCGTCCTCGTGCTCGTCGTCGGCGCGCTCTACGGGACCGACTTCGAGATCGGCCTCGACAACGCCAACGGGATCGCCCCCCAGACGGTGGTCGGCCTCGCCGTGCTCAGCGCCGGCGGCCTCGCGGCTCGCCCGCGTGGCGCCTGGATGCGGCTCCTGCTCTCGCGGGGAAGCGGTGGGCACACGATCCGCCGTCTGATCCCGGCGCTGATCGTCGTCCCGATGCTCTGCGGGGGCGTGGCCATCATCGGGGTCGAGAACGGCCTGTTCACGCTTCGCCTCGGCGCGGCGGTCGTGGTCGCCGCCGCGATCGTGCTCTTCGTGGTGATCTCGGTCTCGACCGCCCGCGAGCTCGAGAAGCTCGACGACGAGCGGCTTCGGCTCGAGCGGCAGCTGATCGAGTTGGCCGAGCGCGATCCGCTCACCGGCGTCTACAACCGCCGCCGCCTCGACGACGAGCTGCGTCGCCAGCTTGCGCTCGCCCGCCGGCGCGGCTCGGCGCTCTCGGTGCTCTCGATCGACCTCGACTCGTTCAAGCAGACCAACGACACCTACGGGCATGCGACCGGGGACGAGCTGCTGATCGCGACCGGCGACGCGCTCGTCGGCGCGCTTCGCGGGAGCGACTTCGTCTGCCGACCGGGCGGCGACGAGTTCCTCGTCCTGCTGCCCGACACCGGCGAGCTCGAGGCGGGGTTCGTCGCCGAGAAGCTCGTCGGGGCACTGCGCGCACTCAGCGGGCCGGGCCTCCGCGGTCAGTCGGTCAGCGCGTCGATCGGAGTCGCCTGCGCGGACCCCGACGAGCCGAGCGGGCCGGGAGAGCTGCTCGCCCGCGCCGACGCCGCCCTCTATGAGGCCAAGCAGCTCGGCGGCGATCGCTGCGTCGAGTCCGCCGGGCTGGTTCTAGACTGAGCCGTTCGCGGACGTAGCTCAGCTGGTAGAGCACGAGCTTCCCAAGCTCGGGGTCGCGGGTTCGAGCCCCGTCGTCCGCTCTCCGCCGGTCGCACGCGGAGGACGGCGGAGGCAGCCTTGTAACGTCGAGGGGACCGGGACGCCACCGAGCGTCCCGCCACCGGCTGACGCCAGCGCCCGCGGAGTCTCTCCCGAGGCGGGCACGGACGCGGAGGAGATCAGGATGATCGACGACGAGGGACAGCACGACCCCGCAGCGAGATCGGGACCGAGCCTCGGCGCCGGTGCGCGCGAGGCCGGCTCGTCGCTCTCGGTCCTGCTGGTCGAGGATGCGCCCGAGTACGCGAGGCTCGTGGAGGAGATGCTGGCCGACGAGACCGCCGATCAGGAGGCCGGCGCCGAGCTCGTGGTGTCCAGCGTGGGCACCCTCGCGGCGGCCGCCACGGTGCTCCGGGAGGAGCCGCCGGACTGCGTCCTGCTCGACCTCTCGCTGCCGGACGGCGAAGGTCTCGATGCGGTCGCCGAGGCGCAGGCGCTCGCCCCCGGCGTGCCGATCGTCGTGCTGAGCGGCCACGAGGACGAGGCGCTGGCCGTGGACGCCGTTCATATGGGTGCGCAGGACTACCTGGTCAAGCGCCAGGCCGACGGCGCCCAGCTCTCGCGAGCCGTCCGCTACGCGATCAAGCGAAAGCAGGGCGAGAGCGAGATCACCCGCCGGGCGCTGACCGACCCGCTCACCGGCCTGGCCAACCGTGCCGCGCTGCTCGACCGCCTGCGGCACGCCCTCCGGAGCAGGCCCCGATCGGCAAAGCCGATCGCCGTGCTGTTCATCGACCTCGACGGGTTCAAGCAGGTCAACGACGAGCTCGGCCACTCCGCCGGCGATGCGGTGCTCGTGCAGGTGGCTCGGCGTCTGGTCGCCGCGATTCGTCCCGCCGACACCGCGGCCCGCCTGGGTGGTGACGAGTTCGTCGTCATGATCGAGGATCTCGGCGATGGCGGCTCGGCCCACGGTGTGCTCGAGAGGATCCGCTCCGCCCTCTCGGCCCCCTATCTCGTCGCCGGCACCGAGCGTACGGTCGAGGCGAGCATCGGGATGGCCTTGGGCTCGACCCGCTCGACCGAGGCCGAGGCCCTGATTCGAACCGCCGACAGGGCGATGTTCGCCTCCAAGCGCCGTCGCCGCCTCCGCCCCCGGACCACCACGGGAGTGCACCCGGGCGAGGGCGATGCATCTCGCGCCGAGCTGCAGGCGGCGAGCCGCGCCGCAGCTCGAGGCCGCGAGCGAGCGACGGCAGTTCCGGCTCGATTACCAGCCGCAGGTCGATCTCGTCACGCGCCGCGTGAGCGGGATCGAGGCGCTCCTGCGCTGGCAGCATCCCGCCCGCGGCCTGATCGGCGCGGGCGAGTTCATCCACGATGCCGAGGCCACCGGCATGATCGTCCCGATCGGCTCCTGGGTGATCGAGGAGGCGTGCAAGCAGCTGGCCGCCTGGTCGAAGGCTGGGCTCTGCGACGAGAAGCTGCCGATCTCGGTCAACATCTCGTTGCGCCAGCTGCGCGATCCACGGCTCCCGGCGGTCGTTGCGATCGCGCTCGAGCGGAGCGCGATCGCGCCGCGGCGGCTCTGCCTGGAGATCACCGAGGACGCGGTGGTCGCCGAGCCCGCGGGGATCGAGGCGATGCGGGCGCTCGGGGTGACGCTCGCCGTCGACGACCTGGGCGCCGGGCCGTCGGCGCTCCTGGCGCTGAGTGAGCTTCCGGTGGTCCTCGTCAAGGTGGCTCGCGGCTTCGCTTCCGCGGCCGACCGCGACCTCCGCTCCGCGCGGCTGCTCGGCGCCGTGGTCGGCCTCGGCCGCGCCCTCGACCTGCCCGTCGTCGTCAAGGGGATCGAGCGCCGCGCCCAGCTTCGCTGCGCGGCCGACAGCGGCGCGCACGCGGGCCAGGGCTTCCTGCTCGGCCGCCCGGGTCCGCCGACGACGCTCGGCTCGCGTCTGAGCACGACTGTCCCGGTGGTCGGCTGATGAGCGAGCGGGGGCTGCAGGCGCAGGGCGCGGCGTCGCCGCGGGTCGATCTGACCCGGACGATCCGGCTGGCCGGGATCGCGATCGGCATCGTCGGATCCGTGATCGCCCTCGCCTGGCTGATCGGGGTGATCGACCCGTCCGCCGGCGACGACCCCACGGAAACGCGACTCCATGCCGCTCTCGGCATCGCGCTGGCGGGCTTCGCCGTCGCGTTGAGCGTCGGCCCCGGCGACGGCCGCTGCGCCACGCATGCTCGGCCTCGTGGTGGCGATGCTCGGCGGGGTCTCCCTGTTCCAGTTCCTGGCCGGGATCGACCTCGGCATCGACGAGCTCATCGTCTCGGACGACTCGGCCGCTCGCTTCCCGGGCCGGATGGCGCCGAACACCGCCGCGTGCGCTGGTGCTGCTCGGAGTCGCGCTGGCGCTCCCGCTCTCCGGCCGCTCCGATCGCCGAGGCGCGATCGATCGGGCGGTCTGGCCGCCGCCGCCGCCCTGATCGGATGGATCGCGCTGCTCGGCTTCGCCACCGGCCTCGACGCGCTGATCCAGGTCGGGTCGAACATGTCGATGCCGCTGGTGACCGCGCTCTGCGTCACCGCCTTGGGGGTGGCGATCATGCTGAGCGCGGGTCGCGGCTGGTTCGCCTCCCTGTTCGCGTCCGAGGGCTCGGCCGGCTCGCTGATCAGGCTCGTGCTTCCGGTCGCGCTTCTCGGGCCGCTGGCTTCCGCGCTGCTGTTTCGGGCGCTCGAGGCGGAGGGACTCGGCGAGAGACGCGGCGAAGCTCCTGCGCCTCGGCCTGACCACGGTGGTGCTGGCCATGATCGTGATCGCGTTCGCCCGCACCCTCGAACGGAGCGACCGGGCGCGCCGCGACACCGAGGCGGAGCTTCGTCTCAGCGAGCGCCGCTTCCGTGAGATCGCCGAGTCGGCTCCGGTCGGCATCTTCGAGATGGACCTCGAGGGCAACGTGACCTACGTCAATCCCTACTGGTCTCGGATGACCGGCTATCCGCTGGAGGTCGCCCTCGGCACCGAGTGGTCCGCCCTGATCCACCCCGACGATCTCGAGAGCCTGGTTGCCCTGCTCACGTCGACATCGCCTGACCTGGCCATCGAGACCCGGTGGTTTCATCGCGACGGATCGGAGCGCACGGTGATCGCCCGGACGGTTCCGATCGGAGGACGCTGCGGGTCGTATGACGGGCCGGATCGGCTCGTTCACCGACGTGACCGAGATCCGCCAGGCCGAGCGGATGGCGTCGGCCGCCGAGGAGCGCCTCAGGCTGGCGATCGAGGTCGCGCAGGTGCAGGTCCTCCACCTCGACCGCGAGCACCGGATCACCTGGATGCACAACAATCTGCTCGGGCTCTCCGACGAGGAGATGATCGGCAAGCCGATACTCGAGTACGTCGAGGAGGATGCCCGTGATCAGTTCCGCGAGCTCTGGGACGCCGCGTTCGAATCCGACAAACCGGTCCGGCTCGATACCGTTGTCGACGTCGATGGCGACGTCCGGGCCTTCCACCTCGAGGCGAGCGCAATGCCCAGTCAGGACGCCCGCGCCGAGCAGATCACGGTCGCCACGATCGAGGTCACCGAGCAGTATCGGATGGTCGCCGAGCTTCGCCTCCAGGCGGCGATCACCGAGAACATGGCGGAGGGCGTCACCCTGATCGACGCCGACGGCTCGATCGCCTACGTGAACGAACGCTTCGAGCAGTTGATGGGCTACGAGCGTGGCGAGCTGCTCGGGCGGCAGTTCTCAATGCTGGTCCCGGTCGATCGGACCGCGAGCGAGCTCAGCGAGGTCCGGCGGGTGACCGAGGAGCTGTTCGCGGGGCAGGCGACAGCCTATGAGACCAGGCTGGCCCGCAAGGACGGACGACCGGTGCTGCTCAGCATCAGCGCGTCGATGCTCGAGCACGGCGATCAGGAGCGCGCCTTCATCGCCGTCCATCGCGACATCACGACCGAGCGCGAGACGACGCGATCGCTTGCCCTTGCCCGGCTCGAGCTCGAGCGCCAGAACCGTGACCTGCAGCGCTCCAACGCCGATCTCGAGAAGTTCGCCTACGTGGCCTCGCACGATCTTCAGGAGCCGCTGCGGGTGATCCGCGGTTTCGTCGAGCTGCTCGCGCAGCGCTACCGGGGGCGCCTCGACGACGACGCCGACAGCTTCATCGCCGCGACCGTGAGCGGGGTCGAGCGCATGGGCGAGCTGATCGAGGACCTGCTCGCGCTCTCGCGGATCGGCCGGGGCGAGGTCGATGGAGAGCCGGTGGACACGCGGCGGGAGGTCGAGCGGGTGCTCGAGCAGATGGGCGGCCCGATCGAGGAGCGGGGGGTCGCGGTCGAGCTCGGCGAGCTCCCCGCGATCGAGGGCGACAGGGCGCTGATCGCGCAGCTGTTCGGGAACTTGATCTCGAACGCGGTCAAGTTCTCCGCGCAGGAGAGCCCTCGCGTGTGGATCGGCGGCGCGGAGGAGGACGGCGGCTGGCACTTCCTCGTCGCCGACAACGGCGCTGGGATCGAGCCGCGCCACCGGACCCGGATCTTCGAGATGTTCAAGCGCCTGCACGGCCGCGAGGTCCCCGGAACGGGGATCGGCCTGGCGATCTGCAGGCGGGCCGTCGAGCGTCACGCCGGCCGGATCTGGGTCGAGTCCGCCGACGGCGCGGGGAGCGAGTTCCATTTCACGATCCGCAGGCAGCCAGGGCGCCCCGGTAGGGTGGAGACGTGAGCCCCCGGATGCTCGAGCGCGCCCGCAAGTCGGCGCAGATCCTTCTCGTCGAGGACAGCCCCGACGACGTGCTGCTCACCCGCGAGGCGTTTCGCGAAGCGAAGATCCCCAACACGCTCCACGTCAGCGAGGACGGCGATCTGGCGCTCGCGTTCCTGCGCCGGCAGCCGCCCTACCTGAACGCTCCCAGGCCCGACCTGATCATCCTCGACTTCAACCTGCCGCGCCGTGACGGCCGCGAGGTCCTGGCCGAGCTCAAGGCCGACCCGTACCTGAAGCAGATTCCGGTGATCGTCCTCACGACATCGCTCTCCGACGACGACATCCGGCACGCATACCAGCAGCACGCGAACGCCTGCATCCGAAAGCCCGCCGACCTGGAGCAGTTCCTCAGCGTCGTCAAGGCGATCGACGCGCACTGGCTCGGAGTCGTCACCCTCCCGCCCTCCTGAGTTGATCGTCTGTCTCGGCGAAGGGCTCGTCGACCTGATCTGCGAGCGCCCGGTGACCTCGCTCGTCGAGGCCGACGCGTTCACGCCCCACTTCGGCGGCGCGCTCGCGAACGTCGCCGTCGCGGCCTCGCGAGCCGGCGGCCGAGGCGGCGCTCGCCGGCGCCGTCGGCGACGACGAGTGGGGCCGGTGGCTGCGCGAGCGGCTCGAGCGCGAGGGTGTCGAGCTGCGCTTCTTCGAGCTGCTGGACGGCGTGCAGACTCCGATCGCCTTCGCGACCTTCGACGAGTCGGGCGAGCCCAGCTTTCGGATCTACGGCGACGCGATCAAGATCGCCGTCGAGGCCGCCGGGCCGCGCATCGAGGAGGCCCTCGAGGCGGCGAGCGGCTCTCGTCTTCGGCTCGACCACGCTGGCGACCCCGGGCGAGCGCGAGGTCACGCTGAGGGCGCGTCGCCTCGCGCTCGAGTCGGGCGCGCGGGTCTGCTTCGATCCGAACATCCGCCCGGGCCGCTGGGGCGGCAAGGTCGAGCCGGCGGCGGCGGTCTCGCGCGAGCTGGTCGCGGGCTCCTTCCTGGTCCGCGCCAATCGCGACGAGGCGGTCGCGATCACCGGGGCCGAGGATCCGCGCCGCGCCGCCGAGGAGCTCGCCGCCCTCGGCGCCGAGCTCGCCGTGGTCACGCTCGGCGCCGCCGGCGTGATCGTCCGCGGCGCCTGCGAGGCGGAGCTGCCGGCGCCCGCGGTCGAGGTCGTGACGACGCTCGGGGCCGGCGACGCGTTCATGGGCACGCTCGTCGCCGGGCTGGCGCTGCGCGATTGGGACGCGAGCCGGGCCGTCGAGGCGCTCGGCCCGGCGCTCGACGCCGCCGCGGCGGCCTGCCAGCGCTGGTCGGCGCTCGACTGAGCCCGGGCGAGCTCCGCCACTTCCGGCCGAGGTGGCAGGCCCGGTCGAGCTCCGCCACTCCGGGCCGAGGTGGCAGAAGTGGGTGCATGACACCCGCAAGTGCCACCTCGGCAGGGAGTGGTGGGCGGCTTCATACTCGCGCCGGTGAGCGAGCGGAGCGAGTGGTGGCGTGAGGCGGTCGTCTACCAGATCTACCCGCGCTCCTTCCAGGACTCCGACGGCGACGGCATCGGCGACCTGCGCGGGGTCGCTTCAGCGGCTCGACCATCTCGAGCTGGCTCGGCGTCGACGCGCTCTGGCTCTCGCCGATCTACCCCTCGCCGGGAGCGGACCTCGGCTACGACGTCTCCGACCACGTCTCGGTCGATCCGCTGTTCGGGACGCTCGCCGACTTCGACGCCCTGATCGCGGCCGCGCACGAGCGCGGCCTGCGGGTGCTCGTCGACCTCGTCGCCTCGCACACCTCGATCGAGCACCCCTGGTTCCGCGAGCATCCCGACCGCTACGTGTGGTCCGACGGGCGGCCCGCCGAACAACTGGCGCGCCTCCTTCGGGGGCCCGGCCTGGAGCCGCGACCGGCAGAGCGGCCGCTGGTACCTGCACTCCTTCTACCCCGAGCAACCCGATCTCGACTGGCGAAACCCCGAGGTCCGCGAGGCGATGGCGCTCGGTGGTCCGCTTCTGGCGTCGAGCGCGGGGTCGACGGCTTCCGCGTCGACGCGCTCGAGCGGCGATGAAGGATCGCGAGCTTCGCGACGACCCGCCCGGCGAGCGGGCCCGCGCCGCTTCCGGTTCACCCGGAGCTGGCGGCGCTCGACCGGCGATCCACTCGAAGAACGACCCCGAGATCGAGCTCGTGCTCTCGACCCTCCGCGAGGCCGCCGGCGAGGCGCTCCTGGTCGGCGAGGTCTACCTGCCGGCCGCCGCGCTCGCGCCCTACCTCGAGCACCTCGACCTGGTCTTCTCCTTCGACCTCCTCCACTGCGAGCTGGGAGGCGGGCTCGCTCGCCGGCGCGATCGCGCGCGGGGTCGAGCTCGGCGGGCAGCGCCTGGGCGCTCTCCAACCACGACTTCCCGCGGCTTGCGACGCGCCTCGGGCCGCGCGCGGCCCGCGTCGCGGCGATGCTCCTGCTGACCCTTCCGGGCGCGGCGTTCGTCTATCAGGGCGAGGAGATCGGGATGGAGGACGGGCCCGGCGCCGAACCGCCGATCGACCGCTTCGGGCGCGACGCGCACCGCCATCCGATGCACTGGGACGGATCCGAGCTCGGGGGGTTCACCACCGCCACCCCGTGGCTGTCGCCCGGCGAGCCGAGGGAGCCGCAGCGTCGCCGCCCAGCGCTCCGACCCCGGCTCGATGCTCTCGCTCTACCGGCGGCTGATCGCCCTTCGGCGCGCGCTGCGCGGGCCGTTTCGGCTGCGCGAGTCCGACCCGCGACGCGCTCGTCTTCGACCGCGGGCCGCACACCGTCGCCGTCAACCTCGGCGAGCGCGAGGTCGATCACGGGATCGCCGGTGAGCCGGTGCTCGCGACCGGCGAGGCCCTCGAGGGTTCGCGCCTGCGCCCGCTCGAGGGGGTCGTGCTCCGCCGCGGCGACGGGCCGGCCGGCGAGGAGGGGGAGAAGGGTTTGCGCGGACGCTGAGCGGCTAATAGCCTTGCGACCATGGCGGAGAGATCCGCCGAGAGGAGAGAGTTGGGATCAGGTCGCACTCGATGGCTGGTCGTGCTCGGATGCGCTGCGACGCTGGCGCTGGCAGTCGGCTGCGGCGACGATGAGGGCGACGGCGGCCGCGGCTCGAAGACGCTCACCTGGTTCATCTTCAACGAGCCGAGCGGCTCCCGCCAGGCGGTCGGCGAAGCGCTGCGCGAAGCAGTCCGAACGGCGCCTACACATCCAGTTCGAGTTCCTGCCCGCCGACGCCGACGGCCAGCGCGAGCAGCTCGTCCGCCGCCTCGGCGCCGAGGACGCCTCGATCGACATCATCGGCATGGACGTGATCTGGACCGGCGAGTTCGCCAACGCCGGCTGGGTCGACCGAGCTGCCGCCGGCGACGTCGCCGAGGTGGTCGACCGCCGACGTCTTCCCGAGCGTGGTCGAGACGGCGAAGTTCGAGGACAAGCTCTAGGCGGCGCCGCTCTGGTCGAACACCCAGCTGCTCTGGTATCGCAACGACCACGTCGATCGCCGCCCGAGGACCTGGGACGAGATGATCGCCGCAGGCCGAGGAGCTCGCCCGAGGACAAGAACATGATCGAGGTGCAGGGCAACAGCTACGAGGGCCTGGTCGTCTGGTTCAACCCGATGGTCGAGTCGGCCGGGACGAGCAGGTCGCTCGGCGGGCCCGAGGAGCTCGCCCTGCCGCAGCCCGAGACCGAGCGGGCGCTCGCGGTGATGGTCAAGCTCGCCGACTCGCCCGTCGCCGACCCCGGCGATCGACACCTCCGACGAGGACCCCGGCCGGCTCGCCTTCGAGATCGGGCGACACCGCCTTCATGATCAACTACCCGTTCGTCTATCCCGAGCGCCAAGGAGAGGCGCCGGACATCTTCAAGGAGATGGGCGGCGCAGTACCCGCGGGTCGATCCGCGAGCGCCCGAGCGCGCCGCCGCTCGGCGGGATCAACCTCGGTGTCTCGGCGTTCTCCGAGAACAAGGAGCAGGCCTTCGACGCGATCAAGTGCCTGATCGAGCCCGAGAACCAGATCGAGATCGCGACCGCCGGCGGGCTGCCCCCGGTCCGCGAGGACCTCTACGACGCGAAGGAGATCGACAAGGTCTACCCGGGCTTCGCGCAGCTGATCCGCGAGTCGATCGAGGACGCCGCGCCGCGGCCCGTCGAGTCGCCCGCCTACCAGGACCTCTCGCTGGCGATCCAGCGGTCGATCCACCCGCTCGACGACATCGACCCCGACGACCCGACGCCCGACCTACGAGGAGCTGCGCGAGAACGTCGAGACCGCGCTCAACCTGGAGGGGCTGCTGTGAGCGAGGAGCGACCGGCGTGAGAGGCCCATCGACTCGGCGCGAGGGCGGGCCGGGAGCAGGGCGGCGCGATCTCCGACCGCACCAAGGCCGAGCGCAAGCTCGGCTGGATGCTCTGCGCGCCGGCGGTGATCGCGATGCTGCTCGTCACCGCCTATCCGATCATCTACGCCATCGTCCTCTCGCTGCAGCAGGTCGACCTGCGCTTCCCCGACGAGGGCGGGTTCGTCGGCCTCGACAACTACGTCGACGTGCTCAGCTCGAGCCTCTGGTGGCAGAACGTCTTCAACACCCTCGTCGTCACCGTCGTCTCGGTCTCGATCGAGTTCGTGCTCGGCATGGTGATCGCGCTGGTCATGCACCGGGCGATCTTCGGCCGCGGCGTCGTCCGCACCTCGGTCCTGATCCCCTACGGGATCGTCACCGTGGTCGCCGCGTTCGCCTGGCAGTTCGCCTTCGACCCGGCACCGGCTTCGTCAACAGCTGCCCGTTCGTCGCCGACGACAAGGCCTGGTTCGGCGACCGCTTCAGCGCGTTCGCGTGATCATCGTCGCCGAGGTCTGGAAGACGACGCCGTTCATCGCCCTGCTGCTGCTCGCCGGGCTGACCACGATCGACGACGGCCTCTACGAGGCGGCGAAGGTCGACGGCGCGAACGCCTGGCAGCGCTTCTGGCGGATCACGCTGCCGCTGATGAAGCCGGCGATCCTCGTCGCGCTGCTCTTCCGCACCCTCGACGCCTTCCGCGTCTTCGACTCGATCTTCGTCATGACCCGGGGCTCGTCAGGACACCGAATCGGTCTCGATCCTCGGCTACAACCAGCTGATCTCGAGGCTCAACCTCGGCCTCGGCTCGGCCGTCTCGGTGCTGATCTTCCTGATGCGTGCTGATGATCGCCTTCCTGTTCGTCACGGGCTTCGGCGACCAGCGTCCCCGGCAGGGAGGAGGAGGCGCTGATGAAGCGACGGCACCTCGCGAGTCACCTTCTGGACGGTCGGCATGGTGGTGATCGTGATCTTCCGCGCTCTTCCCGGTGCTCTGGATCATCTCGCTCTCGCTGAAGACGCCGGCGACGGTCGGTCCAGACGGCAGGCTCTGATCCCCGTCCGACGCGACCTTCGACAACTACACGCGCTGTTCGAGAACGGCCTCGACGGCCCGTTCCTGAAGCCGCTGATCAACTCGATCGGGATCGCCCTGATCGCCACCGTGATCGCGATCGTGCTCGCCTCGTTCGCCGCCTACGCGATCGCCCGGCTCGAGTTCCCCGGCAAGCGGCTGATCCTCGGCGGCGCGCTCGCGATCGCGATGTTCCCGCCGATCTCGACCGTCGGCCCGCTGTTCGACATGTGGCGAACGCTCGGCCTCTACGACACCTGGCTCGGGCTGATCATCCCCTACCTGAGCTTCTCCCTGCCGCTGGCGATCTACACCCTCGTCGCCTTCTTCCGCGAGATCCCCTGGGACCTCGAGCAGGCGGCCCAGGTCGACGGGGCGACCCCGTTCCAGGCGTTCCGCAAGGTGATCGTGCCGCTCGCCGCGCCCGGCATGTTCACCGCCGCGATCCTCGTCTTCATCTTCGCCTGGAACGACTTCCTCTTCGCGATCTCGCTGACCAGCTCGCGACGCCTCGCGCACCGTGCCGGCGGCGCTCGCCTTCTTCACCGGCGACTCGCAGTTCACCGCAGCCGTTCGGCAACATCGCCGCGGCCGCGGTGATCGTGACGATCCCGATCATCATCTTCGTGCTCATCTTCCAGCGGCGGATCGTCGCCGGCCTCACCTCCGGCGCCGTCAAGGGCTAGACGAAGGAGCAGACACCCATGTCTGAAATCACTCTCGACAAGGTCACGAAGCGGTTCCCGACGGGACCGAGGCGGTCAAGGACCTCGACCTCGAGATCGCCGACGGCGAGTTCCTGATCCTCGTCGGCCCCTCGGGCTGCGGCAAGTCGACCGCGCTGCGGATGATCGCCGGGCTCGAGGACATCACCGACGGCGAGCTGCGGATCGGCGGCGACGTCGTCAACGACAAGGCGCCGAAGGACCGCGACATCGCGATGGTCTTCCAGAACTACGCGCTCTATCCGCACATGACCGTGCGCGAGAACATGGCCTTCCCGCTGAAGATGGCGAAGGTCGACCGAGGAGGAGATCACCGAGCAAGGTCGAGGAGGCGGCGAAGATCCTCGACCTCGACGAGCACCTCGACCGCAAGCCCTCGAACCTCTCCGGCGGGCAGCGCCAGCGCGTCGCGATGGGCCGGGCGATCGTGCGCGAGCCGAAGGCCTTCCTGATGGACGAGCCGCTCTCCAACCTCGACGCGAAGCTGCGCGTGCAGATGCGGACCGAGGTCTCGCGGATCCAGAACCGGCTCGAGACGACGACCGTCTACGTCACCCACGACCAGACCGAGGCGATGACGCTCGGCGACCGGGTCGCGGTGATGCGCAAGGGCGTGCTGCAGCAGGTCGGCGCCCGCAGGAGCTCTACGACCAGCCCGGACAACCTCTTCGTCGCCGGCTTCATCGGCTCGCCCGGCGATGAACTTCATGCCGGTCGAGATCGCCGGCGGCAAGGCGAAGCTGCCGTTCGGCGAGGTCGACCTGCCCGAGGAGGCCCGGGTCGGCTCGAGGCGAGTCGGGGCGCGAGGTGCTCGCCGGGATCCGGCCCGAGCACTTCGAGGACGCCGGCGCTGGTCGGCGACGCAGCCGAGCGCGGCCACGCTTCGAGGTCGAGGTCGACATCCTCGAGTCGATGGGCTCCGAGCTCTACGTCTACTTCGACGTCGAGTCCGAGGGCGATCCAGTCCGAGCAGCTCGACGAGCTCGCCGCCGACATCGGGCGCCGAGGTCCGCGGCGCGGGCGCAGGTCAGATCGTCGCCCGGCTCGACGCCGACCAGCCGGGTCGCGCGCGGCGAGGAGGTCGAGCTCTGGATCGACACCGCGAGGCTCCACTTCTTCGACCCGAGAGCGGCGACCGGATCGATCGCGAGAGCGCCTCCGCCTAGCTGGTGATGTCACGGCGCAGGCGGTCGACGAGGGTGTCCTCGTCGCGCGGCGGACGCTCGAGCTCCTCGCGCAGGCGCTCGATCACCTCGTCGCTCCACTCGTGGGTGCGCAGCAGCAGGTAGCGCTGGCTGACGACGCGGAGGTAGGCGTCGGCCTCGGTGCCGCCGGCCGATCAGGCCCGGCCTCGCGCATCATCTCGATGACCGGCTCGTACTCGTCCCGGAACCAGGCCTCGGCGACCTCGCTCGCGGTCGAGTCGGCTCGCCCAGCGCCTGGATCAGCCGGAAGCCCCAGGCCTCGACGCCCTCGGCGAGCACGGCGTAGCCGCGCTCGGGGTCGCGAACGCGATCCGCTTGCGGGCGTCGGCGGGGAGCGGGACCCGCTCGAAGAAGAGCCGCTCGTGGCTCTTCAGCGGCAGGTCGCGAGTCGAGAGCCCCTCGTCCACGCCGACCTCGGTGACGATCTCGGTGACGTAGGCCTCGATCACGTCGAGGCCGAGCTGGCGGGCGACCGAGACGCGGTGGTGGCCGTCGACGACGAAGTGCAGGCCGCCGACCCGGTAGACGTCGATCGGCGGCATCCCCGTCCCCGCGGCGCTGCGGCCTCGTTGATCCGCTGCCAGCGGCGCCGGACGCGGCGCGAGGTCGGGCGGAAGCTCGCGGTCGAACTCGCGTCGCGAGCGATCGACCGTGCCGACGATCGTCTCGAGCGCGATCGTCTGCAGGCCGAGCCGCCGCTCGCCGGCCGGCCGAGCGCCTCGACGACCTCGTCGAAGGGCAGGAGCACGTTGACGTCGCCGGCCTGCGCGGCGCAGCCGCGCCGGCGAGCCGGGCGAGCGCTGGCGGCGCCGGGCGCGGCTGAAGTCGCTCTGCGCGTCCTGGGTGGTGAAGCCGGTGTCCATCGACACACCGAAGGTACTCGCCGCACGGCGAGGGCGCGACCGGCCGGGCGCGAGCGGGGCCGGGCGGCTCAGGCCGACTGGCTGGTCGGCCTGATCAGGATCTCGTTGACGTCGACGCGCTCCGGCTGGGAGAGCGCGTAGATGACCGCTCGGGCGACGTCGTCGTCGTGCAGCGCGTTGTCGGGGCCGGGGCGGTTGTCGAAGAACGGCGTGTCGACGACCCCGGGCTCGATCAGGGTCACCCGGATGCGATTGTCGTCGTGCATCTGGCGCAGCTCCTGGCGCAGCGCCTCGCCGATCGCGGTCACCGACCACTTCGTCGCCGAGTAGAGCGAGCCGGGCAGCGCGCGCCGGCCGGCGACCGAGCCGGTGATCACGAAGTGCCCGCTGCCGCGCTCGAGCAGGTGGGGGAGGGTGGCGCGGATCGTGTAGGCGACGCCGAGGACGTTGGTCAGCACCATCGAGCGCCAGTGCTCCGGCGACTCCTCGAGAAAGCCGCGGGTGGCGCCGAAGCCGGCGTTGGCGAACACGGCGTCGATCCGCCCGAACGCCTCGAGCGCCGCCTCGCGAAGCGCCTCGAGCTGCTCGAACTCGGTGACGTCGCAGCCGACGGCGAGCGCCCGGCCCTCGCCGCCGAGCTCCGCGGCGAGGCGCTCGAGCTCGTCCTCGCGGCGGGCGGCGAGGACGACGCGGTAGCCGGCCTCGACCGCGTGCCTCGCGGTCGCGGCGCCGATCCCGCTCGAGGCGCCGGTGATCAGGAGGACGGGCTGGTCGGACATCGCGCTCGACTCTAGCTACCCGGGCTCGCGGGGCCGCCCCGGCGAGCGCCGCCGCCCGAGCGCGCCGCCGACCGGTCGAATCGCGCTCCCGAGAGGAGCATGGATCGACCGTCGCGCCGCCCCGGCGAGCGCCGCCGCCCTCGAGCGCGCCTATCGCGGGCTCGCGGGCCGTGGTTGCGATAATCGAGCGCGATGGATCCCGAGCGCAAGCGGAAGATCAGGCTGGTCGATCGCGCTGAGCACCGCGGTGCTGCTCGCCGCCGGGCTCGTCTACACGTCGTTCAGCGCCGGGAGCGAGACGCAAGCAGCCCTCCGAGCTGGCCGGCGCCAGCGGGGGCAGGTACGAGCTCACCGGCACCGTCGCCGAGGACTCGGTGGTCAACAAGGGCGCCGAGCTTCGCTTCGAGGTCACCGATCGCGACGACCCCACGGCCAGCATCCCGGTCGAGTACTCGGGCCAGGTTCCCGACCCCTTCCGCGAGGGCCGCGAGGTGATCCTCTCGGGGACCGTGAGCGAGGGGACCTTCCTCGCCGAGAAGGACAGCCTGATCACCAAGTGCCCGTCGAAGTTCGCCGAGGAGGCGGAAGCCGACCCCGAGCACGTGGTGATCGAGTAGAGCGCCCGCGGCCGGCGGGCGTCCCTCCCGCCGTCGCTCAGCCCTGAAGCGTGGAGTTGATCTGGTCGATCAGCCCGTTGAGCGTCGTCTGGGTCGCGGTGATCGCGCTCTGCAGGTCGGTCGCGGCCTTGGCCGCCTCGTCGGGATCGCCACCGGCGATCGCCCCCTGAGCGTCGGAGATCTGATCGGCGACCCCGCGCAGCTCGTCGACGAGCTGCTGATGGAGGTCGGCGACGTCCTCCGGCGGCTCGACCGCCTCGATGTCGTCGGCGACGCCGTTGGTCAGCTCGGCCAGCGTTCCCGCCGCCTCCGCGGCCTCCTCGGGGTTGGTCGGCGGCTGTTCCGAGACCGCCGTGGTGACATCGTCGACGTAGGCGAGCTGGAGCTCGTTGATCTGGTCGACGTAGTCGTTCTTCTGCTCGTTGTCGCCGCAGCCGGCGAGGAGCAGTCCGGCTGCGAGGGTCGCGATCGCGACCATGCTGCCGAGGCGGAATCGGTTCATTGGCTTCCCCTTCGGGTTCATCGAGACGCCGCCAGCCTAGATGACACCCTGGACGGGCCCACCGCGTTGCGATAATGCCCAGGTGGGCGGGAACTCGATGGAGACGGCCTGATGGTCGAGCTTGGGGCGGCGTGCCTGATCGCCGCGCCCTTTGCCTGCGCGTTCGCGGTGCTCGCGGCGCTGCTCGCGACCCGTGGCGACCGACGGCTGGTGGCCTCCTCGCGGCGCGCCGTCTACGGGCTCTGCGCCCTGCTCACGGTCTGCGTGGTCGTGCTCGAGGCGGCGTTCCTTCGCTCCGACTTCTCCGTCGAGCTGGTCGCGCAGCATTCCTCGACCACGACCCCGACCGGCTACAAGCTGACCGCCCTGTGGGGCAGCCAGGGCGGCTCGCTGCTGCTCTGGGCCTGGGTGCTCTCGATCGCCTCCAGCGGGGTCCTCTGGCTCACCCGTGAGCGCCACCGCGAGATCGTCCCCTGGGCGACCGCCGTGCTCGCCGGGATCGGCCTCTTCTTCACCTGCCTGATGCTGTTCGGGGCGAACCCGTTCGCCCGTCTCGATCCGGCGCCGCTCGAGGGCGCCGGGCTCAACCCGCTGCTCCGCCACCCGGCGATGGCGATCCACCCGCCGATGCTCTACTCCGGCTACGTCCTCTGGTCGATCCCGTTCGCCTTCGCGATCGGCGCGCTCGCCGCGCGGAGCCTCGACGCGAGCTGGATCCGCTCGACCCGGCGGTTCGCGCTGGTCGCCTGGATGTTCCTCTCGATCGGCATCCTGCTCGGCGCGCGCTGGTCGTACTCCGAGCTCGGCTGGGGCGGCTACTGGGGCTGGGACGCGGTCGAGAACGCATCGCTGATGCCGTGGCTGGTCGGGACCGCCTTCCTGCACTCGGTGATGGTCCAGGAGAAGCGCGGCATGCTGAAGGTCTGGAACGTCTCCCTGATCGTCGCCACCTTCACGCTGGCGCTGCTCGGCACCTTTCTCGTCCGCTCGGGGATCCTCGAGTCGATCCACGCCTTCGGCGCCTCGACCGTTGGCACCCCGCTGCTCTTCCTGATCGGCTTCGTGATCCTCGGCTCGGCGGCGCTGATCGTCTCGCGGCTCGGCGAGCTGCGCTCCGAGCGCCGGATCGAGTCGCTCGCCTCGCGCGAGTCGGTCTTCCTGGTCAACAACCTGCTGCTCGTCGGCCTCGCCGCGGTGATCTTCTGGGGCACCTTCTTTCCGCTGATCTCGGAGGCGCTGACCGGCGAGAAGTCCTCGCTCGGGCCGCCCTGGTTCGACGACTACACCGCGCCGCTCGCGATCGGGCTCGTCCTCTTCACGGGGATCGGGCCGCTGCTCGCCTGGCGGCAGATCAGCGCCGGGACCCTGTGGCGGCTGGTCCGCTGGCCGATCGCCGCCGCCGTTGCCGGGGTGCTCGCGCTGATCGCGCTCACCGACGCGCTCGAGCGGCCGATGGCGCTCGTCCTCTTCGCCTTCGCCTTCTTCGCGCTCGCCGCGCTCTCCTCCGAGCTGTGGCGCGGCGCCGCCGCGCAGCACTCGCTCAGCGGTGGCGGCCGGCTGCGCGCCCTGGCCCGCGTCGTCGCCCGCAACCGCCGGCGCTACGGGGGCTACGTCGTCCACGCCGGGATCGCGATCCTGTTCATCGCCGTCGCCGCCTCCTCCAGCTTTCAGACCAGCCGCGACGTGCGCATGCTCCCCGGCGAGAGCGCCGAGGTGAACGAGTTCACCCTCACCTACGAGAAGCCGACGGCGGCGATCGACGGCGCCGAGCAGCGGCTCACCTTCGGCGCCGTGCTCGCGGTCGAGCGCGACGGTGAGCCGTTCGCCACCCTGCTGCCCTCGCGCAACTACTACTCCTCGAACACCTCCGACGCGGCCGGGCCGCTGCGCAGCTTCTTCGAGGGCGAGGCGACGAGCGAGGTCGGTCGCCGCGAGGGCGCCGTCCGCGACCTGTGGACGGCGATGCGGCCCGACCTCGCCCCGGTCGACCCGGTGATCGCGGCGGTCGACAAGCGACTCGCGGCGCTGGTCCCCGAGGTCGGCCCCGGCGGCCCGACGCCCGAGCAGGTCGAGCAGATGCGCGCCTACCGCGACGCCCAGGGCGAGGCGATTGGCCGCTTCGCGGGGCTCTACCTCGCCGATCCGCTGCCGGTCGACTTCCGGATCAACGTCAACCCGTTCGTGATCTGGCTGTGGATCGGCGGCGCGATCGGCGTGACCGGCGCGCTTGTCGCCGCCTGGCCGGCTCCCGAGGCGAGGCGGCGGCGGGTCTCCGACGTCTACGCCGCCCGGCTCGCCCGCGACCTCGGTCGCGCCTGAGGCAATCCGCAGGTGAACGCCGCTTTGGTCCTCGTCCTCGTCCTCGTCGTGCTGCTCGCGCTCGGCGCCTTCGTCGCTGCGCCGCTTCGCCGCCAGAGCGCCGAGCGGGCGGCGGCGACCGATCGCTCCGAGGACCCGGCGGTCGCCGACCTCGAGGCCCGCAAGGAGGCGAAGTACCGCGAGATCCGCGACGCCGAGCTCGACCATGCCCAGGGCAAGCTCTCCGACGCCGACTGGGCGCGCGCCGACGCGCAGCTTCGCCGCGAGGCGATCGAGATCCTCAAGGCGCTCGATCTCGCCGGCTCCGAATAGGCTGCGCCCGTGAGCAGCGTCCGCGATCGGGTCGAGGGCTCGGGCTCCCCTGCTGCCGGAGATGTGGCTCCTCTGAGGTCGCGCTGCGGACGCCCGCGAGGGCCCTCCCTCTAGACTGCCCGGCGATGGAAAGCGTGCTCAACGTGGCGCAGGTGATGATCGCCGTGATCGTGATCTTCCTGGTGCTCTTGCACTCGGGCAAGGACGCCGGGCTCTCCGGCGCCTTCGGGATCGGTTCCGGCGGCGGCTCGTTCGGCGGCGGATCGCTGGTCGAGAGGAACCTCGATCGCTGGACGATCTTCTTCGGGATCCTGTTCGTGCTCAACACCATCGTCCTGCTGAAGATCTGACCCGGATCGCCATGCGGCGAGCGCTCCTCACGGCTCTCGGTGCGTTGCTGATCGGCGGTTGCGGCGGAGGCGCGGCCAGCCCGCCGGCCTCGAGCCGTGCGGCCCCCGGCGCCGGGGGGTCTGCGACCTGGCTGCTCGGCGAGCGCCCGATCCAGCTCGACCCGCTGTTTGCGACCAGCGACTCCGAGCGCCTCGTCAGCCGCCAGGTCCACGAGCCGCTGATCGAGCGGCTGAGCGGGCCCTTCGAGGATGGGCGCCGGCTCCCAGGCCCGGTCGTAAGGGCGCGTCCCTCGGCGGACTTCTCGATCTGGAGGCTGCGCCTGCGAGCCGGCGTGCGCTTCCAGGACGGCAGCCCGCTGAACGCACAGGCGGTTCTCGCCAACGTCGCTCGCTGGCAGGCGCTCCCCGAGCTCAGCGGCCTGCCGGCCCAGCCCGAGCTGCTCGTCGATTCGCCGAAGCCCGACCTCGTTCGCTTCATCCTCGCCGAGCCCGACCGCCGCCTCGATCGCCGGCTCGCGCGAGCGCAGCTCGGCGTCGTCGCGCCCGCCAGCATCGAGCGCGCCGGCGGTGGCGAGCTCGCGCTCGTCCAGCTCTCGGAGAGCGGCATCGGGCCGTTCGAGCTGCGCGAGCGCTCCGCCGAGCGGCTGCTGCTCGCCCGGAACTCCGACTGGTGGGGCTCGCGCCGCGGGCTAGGCCCGGCGCTCGACCAGCTCGAGTTCGAGGTGGTCAGCTCGGCCCGGGAACGGGTCGCGCGGCTCGACGAGGGCTCCGCCGAGGTCGCCACCCAGCTGCCGAGCGCGGTCCGGGGCCTGATCCGGCGCAGCCCCCTGCTTGCGATCGTCTCCGAGGCCGGCGGCGAGCTGACCGCGGCCGAGCGCTCGGTGCGCGGCATCTCCAAAGCAAGCACGGCGCCCTCGCTGAACTCGCTCTGGCTGACCCGGATCGACGGCGGCTCCTGAGCTGCGGCTGAGCGCGGAGCAGCCGTCCCCCGCGGCGGCGCCTGCCGCTGCCGGGCGGTCCCTAGGCTGAAGCCGATGAGCGTCGCAGCCAGAGCACGCCTGCGCCGCCTCGGGCGCCCCGCCGCCACGCTCGCGCTCGTCCTCGCCCTGCTCGCCGGCGGGGCGGTGCTCGGCTTCACGCTCGCCGGCTCGAGCACCACCGAGACCCGGCTCGGGCGGGTCTCGCTCGAGCTCGAGCCCTCGCTTCGCGGCAGCGCCAGCGCCTTCATCCCGCTTGCCGACTGGGGCTTCGAGGCCGACGCCTTCGACGCGCCGTTCGGGCTTCGCGCCGAGCTGCGGTCGATCCGCCGCGAGGCGCTGCTGCGCGCCGCCGAGGGCGACTCGACCGTCCTCGCGGCGACCGAGGAGGAGCTGGGCGACGCCGCCCAGGCGGCGGTGCTGCGGGGGCTCGGCTGGGCGCTCGGCGCGGCGCTGGTGCTGCTCGTCGTCGCGACGATGGCGCTGCCCCGCCTGCGACCGCGCTGGATCCTGCTCGCGCTCGGAGCGCCGCTCGGCCTTCTCGCCGCCGCGGCCACCGGGTTCGCCGCGCAGGCGAGCTTCGATGCGCGCGCGTTCGAGTCGCCGACCTACTTCGCGCGGGGGGCCGAGCTGGCGCGGATCCTCGAGGTCGCCGAGGACGAGCGGGTCTCGAGCGAGTACGGCTCGACCTTCGCGAGCATCCTGCGCAGCGTCGGCGCGGTGCTCACCGAGACCGGTCCCGAGCAGCCGACCCGCGATCTCTACCTCGCCTCCGACCTGCATGGGAACCCGCTCGTCGTCGGGCCGCTGGCCCGCTACGTCGGTGAGGCTCCGGTGCTGTTCGTCGGCGACATCGGCCAGCGCGGCGGCGAGGCCGAGGCGGCGGCGCTCGCGCCGCGGATCGCGGCGCTCGGCGAGCGGGTGATCGCGGTCTCGGGCAACCACGACTCGAGCACGCTGATGAGGCGCCTCGCCGAGAGCGGGGTGAGCGTGCTCGGCGCCGAGCGGATCGCCGGCGGCGCCGGCGATCCGGAGGACCCGCTGCTCGACCTCGACGGTCTGCTCGTCGCGGGCTTCCCGGACCCGCTCGAGTGGCGCGGTCGCGGAGACCCCGAGGAGCGCCCGGTCACCTTCGAGGAGCTCGATGACCCCGAGGCCGCCTTCGGCGCGGCGCTGGAGGATCTGGTCGAGTGGTTCGACTCGCTGCCCCGCCGGCCCGAGATCGTCCTCGTTCACCAGAACGGCCTCGCCCAGGCGCTCGCCGGCGAGCTCAACGAGCGCGGCGCCCAGCCGCCGCTGACGATCGCGACCGGGCACGACCACGCCCAGCACGTCGATCGCTACGGGGACGTCGTCGTCGTCGATGGCGGCTCGGTCGGCGCCGGCGGCCTCTTCGGGGCCGGCGAGGAGGCGATCGGCCTCGCCGGCCTGCACTTCGACCCGCTCGACGGCGAGCTGCGCTCGGTCGACCTGATCCGCGCCGAGCCCTTCTCGGGCCAGGCCCAGGCGGCGCGCGTGGTGATCGACTCGATGTGCCCCGAGGACGACGTCTGCCGGTTCGAGCCAGGCCCGCTCGCAGCCTCGCCCGCCGGGGGTTGAGAGCGCTCAGCCCGCGGCCCGGCGCCCCATCTGATCGGCGCCCTCCAGGACGCCGGTCGCCCCGATGACGTCAGGCGCGGGCGAGGAGCTCGCTGGCAGTCTCTGCTGGCCCCACCGGGCTCCCGTCAACGTCGTATGTGAAGAGCGCCAACTCGTTTGCCGCTTCGGGCTCACGACCCACCATCCCTTCGAGCATGGAGAGCGCAGCGGCGCGATCGCTGAACGACTCAACGAGGTTCCCGGTGCTGTCGAGTATCACGAAGTACATCGCTAGTCCTCTACGGGAACGATATCGACCACGCATGCCAGCAGCTCAAGCGGGTCGCCCCAAACTGAGACATGCCCAGGATGCCCCGTATCGGCGAAGTTGAACCCTTTGCCGGCGACGAGTTCGAGCTCCGCGACGTGGGACCCGATCTTCGGCCACCAGTTTCGCGCCGTCTTACTCGCCTGTTCCCTTTCGCGGTACATCGAGACCGCCATGTTGAGTACTGCCGGCCGCGGGCCGTGCCTGCGAGGGACCGTGCCCAACTCGTAATGAGAGCGCAGGGAATCAAGAACCGCTTGATCGCCACGATCACCCGACTTGACGATCCGGAACAGCTTTGTCCGCCAGCTGGGCAGGAGTTCGCGGACGACGATGACCTGTTCTCCGTAGGTCTCGCGGCGCATCGTCCCCGAACCTAGCCGTCAGATCGTCACCCAGGGGTCGAGTTGTGCCTTTCGATTCCCTCTTGGCCTACCTGTGAGCTGAGTGTTCTCCGAGTGCGGCTGAGAGGAGTCGAACCTCCACGGGCTTATGCAGCCCACAAGGCCCTCAACCTTGCGCGTCTACCAGTTCCGCCACAGCCGCTTGAGGGAGACGCGATTCTAGACAGCGGCTCGCGCAGCCGCGCGCGGGCGCACGCGCTTGCATCCGTCCGAGGCAGGGGATACTATGCGAACACATGTTCTGTTCAGAGAGGCCGTCGTCCCGTCCCGCCAACCAAGGAGAGAGCAAGCTGTGGATCTGACCAAGCGGCAGAAGGAGATCTTCGACTTCATCCGCAAGTACGCGGCGAAGACCGGATATCCGCCGACGGTGCGCGAGATCGGCAAGGCGGTCGGCCTGCACTCGTCCTCGACCGTGCACGCCCACCTCGCCAACCTCGAGAAGATCGGGCTGCTGCGGCGCGATCCGACCAAGCCGCGGGCGATCGAGCTCCTGGTCGACAAGGCGAAGAAGGTGATCGGGAATCCCGGCCTGCCCGTCGTCGGCCAGGTTGCGGCCGGCCAGCCGGTGCTGGCCGAGGAGCAGATCGAGGAGTACCTCGAGGTCCCCGACGTGATCGGCGGCGAGAGCGGCGATTACATCCTGCGGATCAAGGGCGACTCGATGAAGAACGCCGGCATCCTCGAGGGCGACTACGTCGTCGTGCGACCCTCCGACGTCGCCGACGACGGCGAGATCGTCGTCGCCGTGATCGAGGACGAGGCGACCGTGAAGCGCTTCTTCCGCGAGCCGGACGGGGTCCGCCTGCAACCCGAGAACGACGCGTACGAACCGATCCGCACCACCGAGGCGCAGCTGCTCGGCAGGGTGACGGGAGTGTTCCGGAAGGTCTGAGCGTGAGCCTTGCCGCGACATCGGCGCGCAGGGCATTCGCGATCGAGCCGCCCGCGACGGTGCGCTCGGCGCCCCGGCTGTTCGAGCCGGTCGCAGGCCCCTCAGATGGGCCCACGCTCGAGGATCTGATCCTCGGCGCCTGGGAGGAGCTCATCGGTGGAGGCCGCGCCGAGTGCCCCGTCTGCGGGGGCTCGCTGGCCCCGCGCGCCGGCTGCCACGAGTGCGGCTCGGAGCTCGACTGAGCGAGCGCGGCCGGGCAATCGCTCCGTCTATGTAGTTCTCTATAATGCTGAGCTACATATGCGAGTCAGAAAGACCCCTCGAAACCCGTTCAGCTACGGCGGGCTGGCGCTTGACGAGGCGTTCGCCGATCGGGAGCTCGAAGCCCAGGAGCTGAAGTTCGACGTCCTCAACGGTCAGGACGTGGTCATCTTCGCCCCGCGCCGCTACGGGAAGTCCTCGCTCGTGTGGCGGGCGATCTCGGAGCTCTCGGGCGAGGGCGCGCTCGTCGCCTACGTCAACCTGATGACGACGCCGACCAAGGAGAAGCTCGCCGAGAAGCTCGCGGCGGCGGTGTTCGAGAGCATCGCCTCTCCGCTCGAGCGCGCCAGGGAGCGGGCGCTGGCCCCGTTTCGCGGCCTCCGGGTGGTGCCGACGATCACCATCGACGCCGCCGAGGGCAGCTACGGGTTCTCCTTCGGGGTCGATCACGCGGCCCCCGACATCGATGCGACGATCGAGCGTCTGCTCCAGCTACCCGGCGAGCTCTCCGCGGGGCGCGAGCGGCCCGTGGCGCTGGTCTTCGACGAGTTCCAGGAGGTCGAGGCGATCGACCGCGCCCTGCCCCGGCTGATGCGGACGATCTTCGAGCAGCAGCCCGAGATCGCCCGCGTCTACCTCGGCAGCCGCCGCCACCTGATGGAGCGGCTCTTCAACGACATCAACGAGCCCTTCTGGCGGAGCGCGAAGAAGGTCGAGCTCGGCCCGATCGCGGCCGAGCAGTTCCGCCCCTTCATCGTCGCGCGCTTCGCCGCCACCCGGAAGCGGATATCCGAGGACGTCGCCGCGGCGCTGCTCGAGCGAACCGGCGGCCACCCCTACGCGACGCAGGAGCTCTCCTACTTCCTCTGGGAGGCGACGCCGTTCGACGGGCTCGCCGGGGAGGAGGACCTCGAGGCGGCGATCGCCGCGGTGCTGCGCTCCGAGCACGCCCATTTCCAGTTTCGCTGGGATGAGGCATCGGCGGTCCAGAAGCTGATCCTGGTCGCGCTCGCGCGCGAGCCCGGCCGGCCGATGACGAACGCCTACCGCATCCGCCACGAGCTGCCCTCGGTGAGCGCCCTGCAGGCGGCGCTGCGGGCCCTCGGCGAGCGCGAGCTCGTCGCCAGGGACCCCGGCGGCGCCTATCGGATCGCGGAGCCGTTCTTCGACGAGTGGGTGCGGGCGCTCTGAGCGCCGCGGCTCATTCGCCGAGCTCGAGCTCGACCCGGTTGTCGTTGAACGTCGGCGCCTCGGCGAGCGTCGTCAGCCGCTGCGAGGTTGTCACCTGGCCGCTCTTCCCGCCGACGTAGTCGCGGCTCCACCAGCCCATCGGCGCGACCAGCACCCCGGGGCGGGCGTCGTCGGAGATCCGCGCCCTGCATGTGAACGAGCCGCGATCGTTGAAGACGCGGACGAGCGCCCCCTCGGCGATCGACCGCGGGGCCGCGTCGTCGGGGTTGACGACGACGAACGGCTCGGGCTGCGCCGAGTGCTGGCGATCCTGGTTGGCGAACGACGAGTTCAGGAAGAGGTGGGTCTTGGGGGTCACCATCGCGAGCGGGAAGCGCGCCGCCAGGTCACCGTCGCCTGCCTCGGCGGGCGGGTCGAAGAACGGCAGCGGATCGATGCCCGCGTCGACCAGCGAGTCGGCGCGCAGGCCGAGCTTCCCCGACGGCGTCCCGAAGTTGCCCTCGGCGTGCGGCACCGGGCCCTGGCCGAGGTCGATCTTCTGCCAGCCGCGTCGCTCGAGCTCGGCGAGCGAGACCCCTCCCGGCTCGCCGTCGAGCAGCCGCTCGAGCAGCTCCTCGTCGGTCTCGCGGAAGGCCGCGCCGTCGAGCCCGAGCCGCGCCGCGATCCGCCGGAAGGCCTCCGTCGTCGGCTTCGCCTCGCCGCGCGGCTCGATCGCCGGCTTGTTGAGCGTGAAGTAGTGATGGCCCCAGGAGAAGAGCGCGTCGAGGTGCTCGAGCTGGGTGGTCGCCGGGAGGATCACGTCGGCGTGTCTGGCGGTGTCGGTCATGAACTGCTCGATCACGACCGTGTGCAGGTCCTCGCGGCGCAGGCCGGCGAGCACTCGCTCCTGATCGGGGGCGACCTGCGCGGGGTTGGAGGACCAGACGACCAACGCCGCGACCGGCGGCTCGAGCTGCGGGTCGGTGAGCGCCGCGCCGAGCTGCGACATGTTGATTCGCCGCGACGGGGCCGAGCGCAGCTCGTCGCCGTCGAGGACCGCGCTCGAGACCGCGGAGGCGGTCGCCGTCGGCACGTACGAGCAGCCGCCGCCGCGATGCCGCCAGGCCCCGACCAGCGCCGGCAGGCAGGCGATCGTCCGGTAGGCGATCGGCGCGCCGAGGTGACGCTGGGCGCCGACCCCGAGCCGCAGCAGCGCCGGCTGGGTGGTCGCGAACCCCTCGGCGACGGAGGCGATCGTCGCCGCCTCGACGCCGCAGATCGCGGCCCAATGCTCGAGCGATCGCTCGGCGAGGCGCTCGAGCAGCTCCTCGTAGCCGTCGGTGTGCGCCCGGCACCACTCCTCGTCGACGAGCCCCCGGTCGAGAACGGCGCGCATCATCCCGAGCGCGAGCGCCGCGTCGGTTCCCGGCAGCGGCCTGAGGTGCTCGTCGGCGACGTTGGCGGTGCGGCTGCGATACGGATCTACGACCACCAGGCGCGCGCCGGCGCGGCGCGCCTCGAGCAGCTTCTTCCACAGGTGCGGCGCGGTCGACATCGGATTCCATCCCCAGACGAGCAGGTAGCGGGCGTGCGGCCACTCCTCCGGGTCGACCTCCGGGGAGAGCCCCTGGGTGGTGACGACGCCGGCGATCCCGGCGGTCGCGCAGATCGTCCTCACGAGCTCGCTGGCGCCGATTGCGTTCATCAACCGGTAGGCAATCGAGCCGCCTTGGATCGCGCCCTGGGTGCCCATGTAGCTGTAGGGGAGGACGGCCTCGCCGCCGTGCTCGGCGATCGCCCGCTCGAGGCCCGCGGCGGCCAGATCGACCGCCTCCTCCCAGGAGGCTGGGCGGAACTCGCCCGAGCCCTTCGGGCCGGAGCGGATCAGTGGCTCGAGAACGCGGTCCTCGGCGTAGACGCGGTCGAGGTAGTTGGAGACCTTGCCGCACAGAAAGCCGGCGGTGATCGGGTGCTCGGGGTCGCCGGCGACGGCCGTCGCGCGACCGGCGCCGTCGACGGTGGTCAGCATCGCGCAGGTGTCGGGGCAGTCGTGCGGACAGGCGCCCCGGACGACTCGCTCGCCGGCTCCGGGCTCGCTTGCCATTCCGCGATCATCCTCGACCGCAGGCCTTGACGCAAGCGAGCGGCGCCGTAGACTCGATCGCGCAGGCCATGCAGTCGCGGGAGGTGACTCTCGAGGAAAGTCCGGACACCACAGGGCAAGGCGGTGGATTACCCCCACCCGGGGAAACCCGCGGGAAAGTGCCACAGAAACACACGGCCGATGGGGCGACCTCAGCTGAGTCGCTCACAGGCAAAGGTGAAAGGGTGCGGTAAGAGCGCACCGGCGCCGCGGCGACGCGGCGGCCAGGCAAACCCCGCCAGGTGCAAGGCCAAGCAGGATCGTCGACCCGGCCCGGCGAGATCCAGGTAGGCCGCAGGGCGAAAGCCCCACCGGGACCTAGGACCCGGTGAGATGGATGGCTGCACACGACAGGATCCGGCTTACCGGCCTGCTAAGGGAGAGGCCCCGGCGACGGGGCCTCTTCTATGCCCGGGGCTCGCGCTTTTCCCGGTAGAGCTCGGCGTCGGCCCGCGCGAGGACGGCGGCGACCGTCTCGCCGACGGGCTTCGCGTAGACCGCGCCCACGGTCGCTGCCGGCACCACGGCCCGCTCCCCGATCTCGACCGGTCGGGCGATCGCCCGGCGCAGCCGCCCGGCGAACGCGCCGAGCCCGATCGCATCGTTGGCGATCTCGGCCGCGACGACGAACTCGTCGCCGCCGACGCGGGCGACGAGGTCCTCCTCGCGAACGCAGGAGGCGAGGCGCCGCACCACCTCGCGCAGGACGACGTCGCCGGCAGCGTGTCCGAGCGTGTCGTTGACCTGCTTGAAGCCGTCGAGGTCGATCGCGGCGACGATCAGGCGGTGCTCGTGGCGGTCCAGCCGGGCGAGGTGGTGGGCGAGGCGGTCGCCGAGGATCAGCCTGTTCGCCGCGCCGGTGAGCTCGTCCTTGGTTGCGGCCGCGCCGAGGTCGCCGACGAGCTGCATCAGCTCGAGGTGGGTGACGGCCTGGATCGCGATGTCGTCGAGCAGCCGCATCGCCTTGGGCTCGAGCGAGCGCTCGACCGTGTCGAACGCGCACACGGTCCCGATCACGTCACCGCCGAGGGTCCGCATCGGCACCGCGGCGTAGAAGCGAACCGGCTGCTCGCCGCCGACGAACGGGCTGTAGGCGAAGCGCTCCTCGCGGGTCGCGTCGGGGGCGAGGATCGGGGCGCCGGTCTCGACCACGAGCCGGCACAGCGAGTCGGAGCTCGGGTGATCGACCAGAGCCACCTCGTGGCCCGCGATCCGGCGCTGCTTGTCGGCGTCGAAGATGTGCACCGCCGCGGAGCGCGCACCGCTGATGTGCGCGGCGAGTCGGGCGAGGCTCTGCAGCGCCGGGTCGGCGATCCGGTCGAGTGCCCTGAGGCGCTCGACCGCATCGAGGCGGCCGCGCTCGTCGGTGACGGTGTCTTCGATCATGCCCTCCATGGCTCTCGGGTCGGCGCGGGGTGTCGGTTCCCCTTCGGTATCCGGGCAGGATCCCTGAAACCGAGGGCGGCAAATGGGGAAAAGCTCGCTAGTAGCACGAATTACATGCTCACGCGACGCTCATAAAATGCAAACTTCCGCCCAATCTTCTGATACCGTGCTGCCTCGCCGCTGAGTCCTCGCCACATACCGCGGGGAGCGGGGGACCCACCAAGGGGAGCTCCCACAGCACCCGGGGCGAATCGCCGGCATCCGCCGCGTAGCGCCAGCCGTTCGATCGGCGCGAGCCCGTCAGCTAACTCCGTAAGCGGCCGAAGAGACGATGAGCGAATCACGCCGCCGATTCTCGGCGAAGAAGAACACGTTCCGTGCGATCCCCGACGGCTGGGGCTTCCGCCCAGGCCTGCGCGCGAGCGCCCTCGCGACGCTTGCCCTGCTCGCCGGGGTGGCGAGCGCCGAGGCGGGCTCCGGCGGCGTCGGCAGCGCCGGCGGGCCCTCGGCCGGCTCGGGCACCGCCCAGAGCGCCGGGACGGGCGCCTGCCCGGCGACCCAGCTCGGCTCGCGCCGGCTCGCGGTCGGTGATTGCGGGGACGACGTGGCGACCCTGAACTGGATCTTGAAGTCGAAGCAGTACCCGAAGGTCAGCCTCGTCGATCAGTTCGCGACCGGGACCGAGAGCGCGCTCGAGCGGTTCCAGAGCACCGCCGGGCTGCCCACCGACGGCGTCTTCGCCCGCCGGACTCACCGGGCGCTCGCCAAGAGCATGCCCTCCCAGATCGCCACCTACTACGGGCCCGGCCTGTACGGCAACCGCACCGCCTGCGGACAGACGCTGACGACGCGCACCGTCGGGGTTGCCCACAAGAAGCTTCCCTGCGGGTCCAAGGTCGTCGTCCGCTACAAGGGCCGCTATCTGCGGACCAAGGTGATCGACCGCGGGCCCTACGCGAACAACGCCAAGTGGGATCTCACCCAGCGTGCCGCCGATCGGCTCGGCTTCGACTCCACCGGGCGCGTCCGCGTCGCCAAGATCGCCAAGCGGGGCTAGCCCCGGAGCGCCGCTCAAGCGGCGGCCGGAAGCACGCTCGAGTTGAGCTGATCCTGGGGCAGCTCGGCCGCGTTCGAGACCAGGCTCTGGAACTCGCTCATCGCCAGGTGCGCGACGGCCTCGAGGATCTCCTCGTCGGACCAGCCGAGCTCGCGCGCCTCCTCGGCGAGGTGCTGCTTCGGGCGCCCGTCGGCGGCGATCAGCACGTCGAGGAAGGCGAGCAGGCCCGCCTCGCGCTCGTCGGCTGACTTGAAGCTGCGGGCGCGGCGCGATCTCGTCGAGCCCGAGGCCCGCCGCGCGGGCGGTCTTCGCGTGCTGAGCGATCGAGTAGGGGTCCCCGCGGCGCTCGGCGACCGCGAGCGCGATTCGCTCGCGGGTCGCCCGGGGCAGCGCGCCCGCGCGCAGCTCGTGGCGCATCCGCGCGTAGGAGCGCAGCGCCGCCGGCGCGCCGGCGAGGACGCCGATGAACTTCGAGACCTCGCGCGCCGGCCGACTGGATGCTCTTGATGATCTTCAGGCTTCCCTCCGGCGCGGTGAGCTCGTCGTGGATGTGGAAGCGGCTCATCTCTGTCTTGACTGTCATCGCGGTAGTCCCTCCGTTTGCGCGCCGCCGGCGATTCGCGCCTTTAGCCGCCGTTGATCTTGCCATTACTTTACTTTTAGCCCATTACTTACGTGATGTAAGCAAGGTATCGCAGATGGGCGGACCGCGCCTTCTCGGCGCCGGGCCATCCGCCTGCGCTCGCGGTTTTTCCCGTCACCCTCCAGTACGCAGAAAGTCCGCCCGTGGATAAGGTTTCGGCGATGAACGACTCGAACCCGACCGCGACGCAGACCGCCGAGGAGGTGATCGAGCGCGTGCGCGAGCAGGACGTTCGCTTCATCCGCCTCTGGTTCACCGACGTCCTCGGGCAGCTGAAGAGCTTCTCGATCAACGCGTCCGAGCTCGAGGACGCCTTCGAGGGCGGGATGGGCTTCGACGGCTCCTCGATCACCGGCTTCAACCCGATCGAGGAGTCGGACATGATCGCGATGCCGGATCCGTCGACCTTCGCGCTGCTCCCCTGGCGCCCGGAGAAGGACGCGACCGCGCGCATGTTCTGCGACATCCAGGTTCCCGGCGGCGAGCCCTACGAGGGCGACCCGCGCTGGATCCTGCAGCGCGCGCTGAAGCGCGCCGAGGACCTCGGCTTCGACGACTTCAACATCGGCCCCGAGCTCGAGTTCTTCTACTTCAAGTTCGGCGCGGCCCGAGGGCGGGATCCCCGAGGTCCTCGACGAGGGCGGCTACTTCGACCTGACCACGCTCGACGCCGGCTCCGACGTCCGCCGCGAGACGGTCCTCGCGCTCGAGCAGCATGGGCATCCACGTCGAGTACGCCCACCACGAGGTCGGCCCCTCCCAGCACGAGGTCGACATGCGCTACAAGGACGCGCTCGCGATGGCCGACGACTGCATGACCTACCGGATCGTGGTCAAGGAGTACGCGATGAAGTACGGCTTGCACGCGACCTTCATGCCGAAGCCGCTGTTCGGCGAGAACGGCTCCGGCATGCACGTCCACCAGTCGCTCTCGCAGGACGGCAAGAACGCCTTCTACGACGCGGACGACCAGTACTTCCTCTCCGACACCGCGAAGGCGTTCATCGCCGGCCAGCTCCGCCACGCCCGCGAGATCGCGCCGCTCTTCGCGCAGTGGGTCAACTCCTACAAGCGCCTGGTCCCCGGCTACGAGGCCCCGGTCTACCTCGCCTGGTCGCGGCGCAACCGCTCGGCGCTGATCCGGGTGCCGCTCTACCACCCCGGCAAGGAGGAGGCGACCCGCGCCGAGCTGCGCTGCCCCGACCCGGCCTGCAACCCCTACCTCTGCTTCGCCGGCGATGCTCCACGCCGGGCTCGAGGGGATCGAGAAGGGCTACGAGCTGCCCGAGCCGATGGAGCAGAACCTCTACCACCTGACCCCCGAGGAGCGCGCCCAGCGCGGCATCGAGCAGCTGCCGGAGACGCTCGGCGAGGCGATCGAGATCGCCGCCGAGTCCGAGCTGGTGCTGCGCATCCTCGGCGAGCACACCTTCAACCGCTTCATCGAGATCAAGCGCGAGGAGTGGGACGAGTACCGCGTCCAGGTCACGCCCGTTCGAGATCGAGCGCTTCCTGCCGATCCTCTAGGGCTGTCGAGGCCGCCGATCAACGTAGTCGGCGGGCAGGTCGAGACTCGACAGCGCCTCGGCTCGCTCAAGGCGCGGGTGCAGCGCGGAGACCGGCTGGGATTCGAGCATCCGCTCGAGGCGCCGGCCGCCGGAGCGATCGAGCTCCTCGCCGGCGCTCAACGGCGCACCGGCAGCCGCATCTCCAGCTCGCTGACGCTGATCTCGAAGCTGCCGTTCGAGGGCCGCGCGTAGGGGGCGTCGGCCGAGCAGCTCGAGCTCGGCCGTGTGGCCCGCGCTCGAAGCGCCAGGCGCCGGGGTGGAGCTGCCAGAGGTTGCGGCCCTGCGCCGGGGCCGGTAGGTGCCGCGGGCGACGAGCCGCTGGAGCTCGCCGTCGGGGGCGACGTCCCAGAGCCGCGCGGCGATCTGCGAGATCGCCGGGGCCGGCGCCGCTGATCGTCGAGCCGTGCCCTCGAGCTCGCGGCGCGCCGATCAGCGTGATCGCCGCCGCGCCGGGCGTCGACCAGCCGCGTCGCGGTCGCGATTCCCGGCGAGCGCCGAGCGTCGATGCTGACGCACGCAGTCGCCGCCGCCGGTCACCGGGTCGATCGCCAGCGCCGACCTCGGGGTCGCCGCCGGCTCGGAGGTGACCGTCTGCGGCCCGGGCGCGCCGAGCCGCGGATCGTGCGGCGGGCGAGCTCGCGCGAAGCTCTCGGCCCGGAACGGGCCGCAGCGAGCGCCGCTCGCGCGGGCAGCGCTGCACGAAGGCGATCGACGCCGGCGCGCGGCGCCGCGGCCCGCGCCGCGCAGGTGATGGTCGAACCAGCGCGTGGATCGCGCGCAGCAGCCGCTCGCGCTCGTGCGGGTCGTTCGACGCCCGCTGGTGGCCGAAGTCGCCGAGCAGCAGCGAGCAGCGGCAGCCGCGGGATAGCGCTTCGCGGTGCGGTTCGCGAAGCGCATCGCCTCGTCGACCGGGAAGAGGTCGTCGGTGAAGCCGGAGGCGATCAGCAGCGGCGGCGGCCGGCGCTCCGGGGTGACGTAGTAGGCCGAGTGGTAGCGGGTCGAGCAGCTCGACGATCGCCTGCGCCTGCGGCGTCGGTCGTAGGGCTCGCCGGCGCTCGTCCGCGCGACCCAGCCGGCGACGTCGGCCTCGGGGTCGAGTCCCGGCGGGCGCGAGGTACCCCATCGGCCGGCCGGGAACGAACGGCTCGCCGACGCGGCTGGCCCGGGCCCGGTCGCGAACTGGGCGGCGGCGAAGATCGCGTTGACGACCGTCGCCTTCTCGACCCCGACCGGGCTCGTCGCCGCCGCCCGCGGCGTGATCCCGGTCGACCGAGACCTGGCCGTTCGGCGCCGCCGCGTAGACGAGGTCGGTCCACGGGATCACCGGCGCGGCGGCGGCGAGCTCGAGCGGCTTGCCCGCGGGGCGAGCGCCAGCGGCACGAGGCTGCCGTCGGGCAGCATCACCCGGTCGCGCAGCGCGGCCAGCATCAGCGTCTGGCCGCCGCCGTAGGAGTCGCCGGTGACGCCGATCCGGCGCGGGTCGGCAGCGCCGTCGTCGACGAGCCGGCCGATCAGCTCCTGCGTGTCGCGGACCTCGTAGCGGATGTCGGCGAGGTGGATGTAGCCGTCGGCGCAGGCGGCCGGGTTGGCCAGCCGCGCCTCCGGCGTGCCGCACGACCCCCAGAGCCCGCGCGCGGTGTAGGTGAGCACCGCGTAGCCGTCGCGCGCCCAGGCGTAGGCGTTGTCGGTGTAGGCGGTCTCGTCCGGGTTCAGGTACTCGTACTTGCGAGTTGCCGAAGCCGTGGATCGTCGACGACCAGCGGCAGGTCCGCGCGCGCCCTCGCGCGGCAGCGTCACGCGTGGTGTCGAGCGGGACGCCGTCCCAGGTCTCGACCAGCCCCGAGCACTGGTAGACGCCCTCGACCGGCGCGCAGTCCTCGAGCCCGAGCGGTCCGGCGGCGGCGCCCGCCGGCGCCGCCAGCGCGAGCAGGGTCAGTAGCGACGCGGCTCGGAACATTCGGACGAGTCTAGGTTCGGGCCCCGACCCCCGCGCCGCCCGACCCTCGCCCCGCCCGAGCCGCCCGAACTGCCCGGCGCTCGCGCCGGGGGGTGAACGAGAATCCGGGCGGTTGGGAGAGAGGCCGGGGCCCCCGCCGTCCGGTGCCGGGCGGCCGGCTCAGCGGCTGCGGAGCTTCTGCAGCGCCTGGGCGGCGGCGGTCTTCGCGTTCACCGCTCCGGTCATCGCCCTGCCGGCGTGCGAGTCGAGCGGCGGCAGCACGCCGAGTTGCTCGGCGATCTGCTGGCCGTTCAGGTAGGCGTCGTTGGCGACGATCTGCCCGTCCTCGACGCGCAGCATGTCGCATCCCTCGACCGCGATCGAGCTGCCGTTCGGCGCCAGGCCCTGGAACCGGCCGGGGCCGGCGAACGTCCCGGTGAGGCGCCAGCGGCAGGCGCCGTTCTTGCCGCTGGCGGCGAGCTCGAGGATCTCGAAGTGGAAGTCCGGGAAGGCCGCGAAGAGGCCGTTGAAGTAGGACTTGATCTCGCCCGGGGCCCGCAGCTCGGCGAGCCCGTGAAGCCTGTCGATCGCGCCCGGCTTCCACAGCGCCACCGCGGTGTCGAGGTCCCTCTCGGCGATCGCGCCGAAGTAGGCCTTGGCGATCTGCGCGGTCGTCTTCGGCTTCGATGCGGAACTCCGCTTGGCGGCGGCCTCGGCCATGGAGGGCAATCTACCCGCCGCCCGCCGGGCGCGCCGGCCCGCCGGCCTCGGCGCCGACCTCGCCGGCGAGCTGGGCGGCAAGCTCGGCCGGATCGCTCACCGGCATCCTGCAGCTGAAGCTCTCGCAGACGTACGCGGCGGGACGGGCGTCGAGCGCGGTCCTTCCCGCGAGCAGCTCGGGCCGGGAGCTGCCCTGCGGGCCGCCGGCGAGGACGAGGTGGGGCCGGTAGGCCGAGCGGACCACCGCGGAGAGCTCGTCGAGGTCGCCGTCGGCGCCCGCGCCGATCAGCGCGACCTCGCGGGTCGGGGAGAGGTCGAAGTCGATCGCGCGGAGCAGGTGCGCGACCGCCTGCGGGTGGCTCTCGGCGACCCGGCCGAAGCAGCCGGAAGACCGAGCGCGCATGGTCGGCGTAGGAGCGCTCGCCGGTCAGCGCCGCGAGCCGCAGCAGGCCGAGCGCGGCGGAGGAGTTGCCCGAGGGGATCGGGTGGTCGTCGACGTCCTTGCGGCGGGCGATCAGGCGCTCGTGGTCGTTCGAGGTCGTGAAGAAGCCGCCCCGCTCGGGGTCGGCGAAGCGGTCGATCATCGAGTCGGCGGTCTCGCGCGCGGCATCGAACCAGCGGACCTCGAAGCTCGACTCGTAGAGGGTCAGCAGCGCCTCGACCAGGTAGGCGTGGTCCTCGAGGTAGGCGTTCAGGCGCGCCTCGCCGTCCTTCCAGCTGCGCAGCAGGCGGCCCTCGGCGTCGCGCATCCGCTCCAGACGAACTCGGCCGCCCCCCGCGCCGCGTCGAGGTAGTCCGCGCGGCCGAGCACCGCGCCCGCCTCGGCGAGGGCGCCGATCATCAGCGCGTTCCAGGAGGCGAGCCGCTTGTCGTCGAGGCCGGGCCAGACGCGCTCGGCGCGCGCGCGGTAGAGCGCAGAGCGCGCCTCCTCGAGCAGCTCCGGCCGCGGGGCGTCGAGCCGCCCGATCAGGTTGAGGATGTTCGCGCCCTCGAAGTTGCCGGTCTCGCTGACGCCGTAGTAGGCGAGCAGGACTCGGCGGCGGAGTCGATCCCGGCGTCGGCGAGCACCGACCGGATCTGCCCCGGGGTCCAGACGTAGAACCTGCCCTCCTCGCCCTCGGAGTCGGCGTCGAGCGCCGAGTAGAAGCCGCCCTCCTCGCCGCGCATCTCGCGCAGCGCCCAGTCGAGGGTGCGCTCGCGACCCGCCGCCAGCGCTCGTGCCCGAGCGCCTGGTAGCCGTGCAGGTAGACGCGCGCGAGCAGCGCGTTGTCGTAGAGCATCTTCTCGAAGTGCGGGACCAGCCAGATCGCCGTCGACCGAGTAGCGGGCGAAGCCGCCGCCGATCTGGTCGTGGATGCCGCCGGCGGCCATCGCGTCGAGGGTGACCTCGACCGGGCCCGGCTCGCCGCCGGCGAGCATCAGCTCGAGCGCCGAGGCCGGCGGGAACTTGGGCGCCTCGCCGAAGCCGCCGTTCTGCATGTCGGTGGCGGCCCGCATCGCGGCTGATCGCGGCCTCGACGGTGCCGCGGCCGAGCGCCGCGTCCTCGGGCACGATCCTGGCGACCGCGCCGAGCTGCTCGCGTACTTTGACCGCCATCTCGGAGATCTGCTCGCGCTGCTTGGCCCACGACTCGGCGACCGCCTCCATCACCATCCGGAAGCTCGGCATCCCCTGGCGCGGCTCGGGCGGGAAGTAGGTGCCGCCGTAGAACGGGACGCCCGTCGGGGTCGCAGAAGACGGTCAGCGGCCAGCCGCCCTGGCCGGTCATCGCCCTGGACCGCCTCCATGTAGATCGAGTCGACGTCGGGGCGCTCCTCGCGGTCGACCTTGATCGGCACGAAGCGCTCGTTCATGTAGGCCGCGGTCTCCTCGTCCTCGAAGGACTCGCGCTCCATCACGTGGCACCAGTGGCAGGCCGAATAGCCGATCGAGAGCAGGATCGGGCGGTCGCGCTCCTCGCGACTCGCCAGCGCCTCGTCGCCCCACGGGTACCAGTCGACCGGGTTGTCCTTGTGCTGGAGCAGATAGGGGCTGGTCTCGTCGGCGAGGCGGTTCGCCATCGCCTCGAGGCTACCCGTCGCGGCCTCGATCACCCGTCCAATCGCTACGGAAATCGGGCCGAGCGGCCGATGGAGCTATCGATGTGCCTGCCCCCAGTCGAGTTCGCGAGCGAGGAGCTCTCGAGCGGCCACCTCCTCGTCACCGCCAGCGGCGAGGTCGACCTTGCCTCGAGCGCTGCGCTGCGCGAGCGGATCGTGGGCGCCCGGCGCTCGCTGATCCTCGACCTCCAGCCCTGCACCTTCCTCGATGCCTCGGCGATCACCGCGATCGTCAGCGCGCATCAGCGGCTGCGACGCACCGCGTGCGCGCTGGTCGCGATCGCGCCGGGGGGGATCGCGCGCCGCACCATCGACCTCTCCGGGCTCGCCGACGCGGTCCCGGTCGTCGAGTCCCGCGCCGCGGCGGTGGCGGCGATCGACGATCTCGAGCTAGAACGCGTGCGGTAGCCGGCCGACCCGCTTGATCCAGGCCGCGAGATTGGGATGGTTCTCGCCGAGCGGCTGGTGGCGCTCGAGGATCAGGTGGAAGAGCTCATCGTCGGCGGGATCGCGAGCGGCGGCGTACTTGAGGAACGGGTAGGCGATGCAATCGGCGGCTCCGAAGGCGCCGAGCAGGAACTCGCGCCCCTCGAGCAGGGCCTCGAGCAGCTCCAGCCGAGCGGCCATCTCCCGGCTCAGCATCGCGATCCGGGTCCCGTCGGGAGCCTCGCGAGAGAGCTCGGCCTCGATCTCGTTCGGCGCCAGCTTGTAGACGCGCTCGAACCACTCGATGAAGACTTCGAGCTCGGCCCGGCGGGGCCCCGGCGGGGGCAACAGCGGCGGCTCCGGATGGCGTGCCTCGAGGTGGCGGATGATCGCCACCGAGTCGCTGATGACCTCACCCTCGTCGACGATCACCGGCACCAGCGGCTGGTCGCTGATCCGCTCGACCGGGGTGCGATCGGAGTACTCGATCAGCACCGACTCGGCCTCGAGCCCCTTCGCGGCGAGGGCGATCGCGACCCGCTCGCAGTTGGTCGACCACGGGGCCCGGTAGACGGTGACCGTCACTCGTCGCCGGCCGGGGTCCGTTCCTTGAGCCGCGCCCAGACGCTGGCGAGGGTCGCAAGCTCCGGCTCTTCGATCCGGGCGAGAAAGTGGCGGCGGACGCCGGCCAGGTGCGCCGGCCGGGCGACGCCGATCTTCTGCCAGCCGGCCTCGGTGAGCTCGGCGTTGAAGCCGCGGCCGTCATCGTCGCAGCGGCGGCGCTCGACCAGGCCCTGGCGCTCGAGCCGGTCCACCAGCCTGGTGATCCCGCTGCGGCTGAGCAGCAGCCGCTCGGCCAGCTCGCCCATCCGCAGGCGGCCGTCCTCGGAGTCGGAGAGATACATCAGCACCTCGTAGGAGCTCAGCGGCAGGCCGTGATCGCGCTCGAGCTCGGCGTCGAGGCGCGAGATCAGCGCGGCGTGCGCCTCCAGCATTCCCCTCCAGGCGGCGAGCTCGCGCTCGGAGAGGCCGTTCTCGGCGCTTGGCTCCATCGCCTGCGAGGGTAACAGGGTCATTGCGCGCTCAATCATCTCTGCTAGGGTAGTTGACAGCGCAAATACTTGCCGGGCAATCCCGGCCGACCGTTGGAGGAAGAGATGAAGCTCGAGGGCGTCCACCACATCACCGCGATCACCGCCGACGCGCAGCGGAACGTCGACTTCTACGCGGGCACGATGGGGCTGCGGATGGTGAAGAAGACCGTCAATCAGGACGAGCCCAGCGTCTATCACCTCTTCTACGCCGACGAGCACGGCTCGCCGGGCGCCGATCTGACCTTCTTCGAGTTTCCCGAGGCCGCCGCGGGGCGCGCCGGCGCCGGCATGGTTCACAGGATCGTCTGGCGGGTCGGCTCCGCGGCGGCGCTTGACTTCTGGGCCGAGCGCCTCGCCGCGGCCTCGGTTGCCACGCAGCGCGAGGGCGAGCGGTTGCGGTTCCGTGACCCCGAGGGGCTCGAGCACGAGCTCAAGCCGGCCGAGGTCAGCGACCCGGCGCTGATCGCCGACCATCCCGAGGTGCCGGCGGAGATGGCGCTGCAGGGATTCGACGGCGCGCGCGCCTTCAGCGCCGACCCCGATCGCAGCGCCGAGCTGCTCGAGACGGGCCTCGGGTTCGAGCGCGTCGACGGCTCCTGGGAGGCCCGCGGCAGCGAGCGCGGAGGGCTTTGGGCCTACGATCCGCCGCCCGCCGAACCCGGAATCCAGGGTGCGGGCACCGTCCACCACATCGCCTGGGCCTCGACGATGGACGAGCACGAGGCCTGGCGCGAACGAGCCGGCCGCCACGGCGCCCGCCCGACGCCGGTCATCGACCGCTTCTGGTTCAAGGCGATCTACTTCCGCGAGCCGAGCGGGGTGCTGTTCGAGATCGCCACGCTGGGGCCGGGGTTCGCGATCGACGAGGACCAGAGCCGCCTCGGCGAGAAGCTGATCCTGCCTCCGTTCCTCGAGGAGCGGCGCGAGGAGATCGAGCGGGTGCTGACCCCGATCACGAACCCGCGCGGCGCAGAGGTCCGCTGACTCGCCGTGACGGTCACCGAGATCGGCCTCGACCACCTCCTGCGCGAGCCGGCGGGCGATCCGGAGGGGGCGCTGGTGCTCAACCACGGGCGGGGGAGCGACGAGCGCGATCTCTTCGGCCTCCTCGACCTGCTCGATCCCGAGCGCCGGCTGCTCGGGGTCAGCACCGGGGCGCCGCTGGGCGGGATCCCGCCCGGCGGCCGCCACTGGTACCTCGTCCCGCGGGTCGGCTACCCCGACCCCGCCAGCTTCGCGAGCAGCTATGACTCGCTCGGCGGCTTCCTCGACGGTCTGCTCGCCGAGCGCGAGATCCCCTGGCGCCGCACGGTGATCGGCGGCTTCTCGATGGGGGCGGTGATGTCCTACGCGATCGGCCTCGGCGAGGGACGGCCCGTGCCCGCCGCGATCCTTGCGCTCAGCGGCTTCGTTCCCGAGGTCGATGGCTGGCGCCCCGATCTCGGGGCGCGCGAGGGGCTGGAGGTGTTGATCGCCCACGGCCGCCGCGATCCGGTGATCGAGGTCGGCTTCGCCCGTCGCGCCGCCGAGCTGCTCGAAGGCGGCGGCCTCGCGACCGAGTACCTGGAGAGCGACGCCGGCCACCAGCTCGCGCCGGAGGTGCTGCCGCGGGCCGCGGAGCTGGTCGGGCGGGTCACCGCGCCGGGCTGATCCTTCTGACCGTCCGCTCCCTATGCGAACATGTGTTCGTGCGTTGGAAGAACCTGGAGAGAGGAGATCGCACGCAGGGGTCGATCCCCGGTGTGGGTGAGTCCGTGGTCCGGACGTTCGACGCTCCCGAAGCACTCGGGGTGCGCTTTCACGAGGTGGAGGCGCGCTCGGCCCTGAACCAGGTGCCGAAGCGCTCGCGAATGCCGTTCCGCTGGACGATCAACCCGTACCGCGGCTGCACCCACGCGTGCGTCTTACCCGGGTCTACTGCTTCGCCCGCCCGACCCACGCCTACCTCGACCTGAACGCCCGCGAGGACTTCGAGCGCGAGATCGTCGTCAAGGTCAACGCGCCCGAGCTGCTGCGGGCCGAGCTCGCGAGGCCGAGCTGGCGGGGCGAGCACGTGGCGCTGGGGACGAACACCGATCCGTATCAGTGGGTCGAGGGCCGCTACCGGCTGATGGAGGGGATCTGGGAGGCGCTGCGCGACTACCTCAACCCGTGCTCGGTCCTCACCAAGTCTCCGCTGTTGCTCCGCGACCTGGCGCTGATGAGGGAGATCTCCGCGCGCACCGAGTTCGTCGCCAACCTCTCGATCCCGACCCTCGAGGAGCGCGCCTGGCGGGCGACCGAGCCGCACACCCCGCATCCTCGCAAGCGGATCGAGGCGGTCGCCGAGCTGAGCCGCGCCGGGATCGCGACCGGGGTGCTGATCGCCCCGCTGATCCCCGGGGTGAACGATTCGCCGGCCCAGGTCGAGCGGCTGCTCGCGCTGCTCGGCGAGGCCGGAGCGGGCAGCGTCGGGGGCATCGGCCTCCACCTGCGCGGCGAGGTGCGCGAGATCTGGTTCGACTGGCTGCGCCAGTACCGGCCCGACCTCGTCGCGGTTCACGAGCGGCTCTTCGCCGCCGGCGCCTACCTGCCGCGCTCCGAGCGCGAGCGGCTCTCCGGGCTCGCGCGAGGCCCCGGCCCGCGCCGCTTTCGCGCCGAGCGCCCGTGGCGCGCGCCCGAACCGGCGATGCAGCGCGCTCCGGGCTCAGCCCAGCAGAGCCTGTTCTCCTGAGTCGCCACGGGCGGGCCCTCAGGTCGGCGCCGTCGCCGGGATCGCCGCCGCGGTCGCGCGCAGCGAGAGCGCGACGAGGATCGTCGCCAGGGCGCAGGCGGCGGCGAGGGCGAACGCCGCCTCGTAGCCGCCGATCGCCGCGGCGGCCCCCGCGAGCGGGCTGCCGACGCCCATGCCGAGGTCGAAGAAGGCGGTGAAAGTGCCCATCGCCGCGCCGCGCCGGTCCTCGGCGACGCGATTGACGACGAGCAGCGCCAGCGCCGGGAAGAGCAGCGAGAAGCCGGAGCCCATCGCGACCGCCCCGAGCACCGCGACCGGCACCGAGCCGGCCGCGGCGATCACCAGCAGCCCGGTCGCCTCGATCAGGCCGGCGCCGATCACGCACGGGATCGACCCATAGCGGTCGGGCAGCCCGCCGCCGAGCACCCGCATCGCGACCACGCTCGCCGCGAACGCGGTGAACACCGCGGCGCCGTGGCCGACCCCGCGCTCGTCGAGGTGCAGGACGACGAATGCCGCCATCGTCGCGTAGCCGACGATCGCCAGGGTGAGGCCGAGCCCCGGCCGTAGCGCCTCGCGCGAGATCAGCGGGGCTCGCTCGGTCCCGGGATCGCGGGGGACGAAGCGCTCGGGGATCCGCAGGGCGAGCAGAGCGCCCGCGAGGGGAGCCGCCGCCGCGAACGCCCAGACGCCCTCGAAGCTGGTCGCGTGCAGGATCAGCTCGCCGATCGGTGGGCCGAGTGCGAGCCCGCCCCAGATCGCGAGCCCGTAGAGGCCGATGATCCGGCCGCGGCGCGCCGGCGGCGTCATGTCCACAACCCAGGCCGCCCCGGCCGTATAGACGGCGCCCTCGCCTGCGCCGAGGAACAGCCGGGCGACGATCAGGCCCGGGACCCCGGCGGGAACGAAGTAGAGGATCCCCGCGAGGGCGGTCGAGAGCGCGCCGAGGATGACCACGAGCCGGCGGCCGCGCTGGTCGGCGAGCCGCCCGGCGAGCGGCCGGCAGGCGAGGCCGGTGATCGCGAACGCCCCGGTGACGATCCCCACCTGGAGCTCGCCCGAATCGAGCGGGCCGGTGACGTAGCGTGGCAGGACCGGGAGCGTCGCTCCGACCGAGAGCAGGCCGAGCATGGTCACCGCGAAGATCCCCGCGAAGGCGAGCTGTGAGGGGGTGAATCGGCGGAGCAGGCGGTTCATCGACGCACAGATAGTGGAGGAACCGGGATTTGGTTTGCCGGTCACCCGTTGTGGGAATGGGCATCGGCGTACAGGGTCCCGGGAGCCGGGGGTCTCGGGACAGATCCCGACAGGGGAGCGAGAGAGATGTCTGTGACCTCCACCGGTGAGCCCGAGCACCACCGTGACATCGATTGGAGCGCGGCGGCGAGATCGCCGGAGTTCCAGGAACTGACCCGAAGGCGCCGTTCGTTCGTCGCCCCGGTGCTGGCCTTCGTCTTCGTCTGGTACTTCGGCTTCATCGCCCTCGCCGGCTACGCGCCGGACTTCATGGGCGAGCGGCTGATCGAGGGCTTCACGGTCGGATACGCGCTGGCGCTGAGCCAGTTCGTGATGACCTGGTACCTCGGCTGGCTCTACCTGCGCAGGTCGGACACGGTGTTCGACCCACTGGCTCGCCGGGCCGCCGCGCGGGCGCTCGAGGGCGCGGCTCGCACGACGGTGACGGCAACGGACGAGCCCTCCGCGATCGCCACGACGGCGACGTCCAGGGCGACGGCGGGAGCGTCGGCCGATGAGCGCCGCGCCCCCGGTCGCCGAGGTCAACGTCGAGGCCGTCTCGATCTTCGCGGTCGTCGTCGCGATCACCCTCGGGATCACCTACTGGGCGTCGAAGCGGACCAAGGACGCGACCACCTTCTGGGCCGCAGGACGCGGGATCACCGGCGTGCAGAACGGCTTCGCGATCGCCGGCGACTACATGTCGGCCGCGTCGTTCCTGGGCATCGCCGGGCTGATCTTCCTCTTCGGCTTCGACGGCTTCCTCTACTCGGTCGGCTTCCTGGTCGCCTTCCTGATCGTCCTCTACCTGCTCGCCGAGAAGATGCGCAACTCGGGCAAGTTCACGATGGCCGACGTGCTCTCGTTCCGGCTCAACGAGCGCCCCGCGCGGGTCGCGGCAGCGCTCGGAACGCTGGTCGTCGCGGGCTTCTACCTGATCGCCCAGATGGTCGGCGCGGGAGCGCTGATCCAGGCGCTGGTCGGGATCGACTTCAACCTCGCGGTGCTCGTTCACGGGCGGCTTCATGCTCTGCTACGTCGTCTTCGGCGGGATGTTGGCGACGACCTGGGTCCAGATCATCAAGGCCGTGCTGCTGATGACCGCGACCGTCGTGCTCTCGCTGTTCGTGCTCGGCAAGATCGGCTGGAACCCGATCGAGCATCTTCGACGACGCCCAGGCGCAGTCCGAGAACGGCGCCGCCTATCTGGCGCCGGGGCTGCGCTTCACCAACCCGATCGACACGATCTCGCTGGGGATCGCGCTGCTGCTCGGGACCGCCGGCCTGCCGCACATCCTGATGCGGTTCTTCACCGTGCCCGACGCGAAGGCGGCGCGCTCCTCGGTCGTCTGGGCGGTCGGGCTGATCGGCGCCTTCTACGTGATGACGACCTTCCTCGGCTTCGGCGCCCGGGCGCTGCTCGGCGAGGCCGGAACGACCGGCGGCCGTCGATCGCGGCCGGCAACCTCGCGGCGCCGCTGCTCGCCCAGAACGTCGGTGGCGGGGCGGGGTCCATCGGCGGCGACGCCTTCCTCGCGATCATCGCGGCGGTCGCGTTCGCGACGATCCTCGCCGTGGTCGCCGGACTGGTGATCTCGGCCTCGGGAGCGGTCGCTCACGACGTCTGGTCGAACGTGATCCGCAAGGGCCGCGATTCCGAGCACGAGGAGGTCGCGGTGGCGCGAGATCGCGGCCTTCGCGATCGGAGCGATCGCGATCGCGATCGCGATCGTCGGCGGCTCCGATCTGAACGTCTCCTACATGGTCGGGCTCGCGTTCGCGGTCGCCGCGAGCGCCAACTTCCCGGCGCTGCTGCTGGCGCTGACCTGGCGGCGCTTCAACACCACCGGCGCCGTCGCCGGGGTCCTGCTCGGCACGGTCAGCTCCGTCGGCCTGGTCCTCGTCGGCCCCGACGTCAGCTCCGATCCGCTGATCGAGCTCAGTCCAGCCGGCGATCATCTCGGTGCCGCTCGGATTCCTCGGCTGCATCCTCGGCAGCCTGCTCTCGCGCGAGGAGGCGAAGGCCGAGCGCGACTTCGACGAGCTCTACGTGCGCTCGCAGACGGGCCTCGGGGCCGAGGTTCCGATCGACGGCGCCGGCCTACGCTCGCGGCGGCCGGTGGAGCCGCGCGAGAGGGCGGCGGCGATGGCCGAAGTCGAATAGGTTCAGGGGTATGGAGGTCGCATCCGGCAGCGCTCAGGAGCTCGAGCAGCAGCTCGGCGAGCTGCTCGAGCGCGAGCGCTTCGAGCCTCCTGCCGAGTTCGCGGCCGACGCGACCGTCACCGACGAGTCGCTTCACGAGCGGGCCGCCGCCGATCCGGAGGCGTGGTGGGCGAGCCTGGCCGAGGAGCTCGACTGGTTCGAGCCCTGGGACTCAGTGCTCGACGACTCCGACCCGCCGTTCTACAAGTGGTTCGCCGGCGGCAAGCTGAACGCCTCCTACAACGCGGTCGATCGCCATGTCGAGGCCGGCAACGGCGAGCGGGTCGCCTTCTTCTGGCGCGGCGAGGAGGGCGAGGAGCGCGAGATCACCTACGCCGACCTGCACCGCGACGTCCAGCGGCTCGCCAACGTGCTCAAGGCCCGCGGGATCGAGCCCGGCGACGTCGTCGGCATCTACCTGCCGATGATCCCCGAGGTTGTGGTCGCGATGCTCGCCTGCGCCCGCATCGGCGCGCCCCACAACCTCGTCTTCGGCGGCTTCTCGCCCTCGGCGGTCAAGGAGCGGATGGAGTTCTCCGAGGCGAAGGCGCTGATCACCGCGGACGCCGCCCGGCGCAAGGGCAAGACCGCGCCGGTCAAGCCGTCCGTCGACGAGTTCCTCGATGAGGTCCCGTCGATCGAGACCGTGGTCGTGGTCCGAAACGTCGGCGACGAGGTGGCGATGCAGGACGGTCGCGACCTCTTCTACGACGAGGCGATCGAGGCGGCGGACCCGGAGTGCCCGGCCGCGCCGCTCGACGCCGAGCACCCGCTGTTCATCCTCTACTCCTCGGGCTCGACCGCGAAGCCGAAGGGCATCCTTCACACCACCGGCGGATACCTCACCGGGGTCGCCTGGACGACCAAGTACGTCTTCGACCTGAAGCCGGAGTCGGACGTCTTCTGGTGCTCGGCCGACGTCGGCTGGGTCACCGGCCATTCCTACATCGTCTACGGCCCGCTGCTCAACGGCGCCACCTCGGTGATGTACGAGGGCGCCCCGGACTACCCCGACAAGGACATCTGGTGGAAGACCTGCGAGCGCTACGGGGTGACGATCTTCTACACCGCGCCGACCGCGATCCGCGCCTGCATCAAGTGGGGCGCCCGCTATCCCGAGCGGGCGGACCTCTCGAAGCTCCGCTTGCTCGGCACGGTCGGTGAGCCGATCAACCCGAAGGCGTGGCTTTGGTACTGGAAGGTGATCGGCGGCGAGCGCTGCCCGATCGTCGACACGTGGTGGCAGACGGAGACGGGCCACATCATGATCACCACGCTTCCCGGCGCTCAGGCCTCGAAGCCGGGCTCGGCGGGGATGCCGCTGCCCGGGATCGAGGCGGCGGTGGTCGACGAGGAGGGCAACGAGGTCGGCACCGAGCAGGGGCTGCTGGCGCTGCGCCGGCCCTGGCCGGGCATGCTGCGCACCCTCTACAGGGACGACGAGCGCTACGAGGAGACCTACTTCTCGAAGTTCGGGCCCGAGACCTACTTCGTCGGCGACGCCGCGCGCAGGGACTCCGACGGCTACCTCTGGGTGATCGGCCGGGTGGACGACGTGATCAACGTCTCCGGGCACAGGCTCTCGACCGCCGAGGTCGAGTCGGCGATCGTCTCGCACCCGAAGGTCGCCGAGGCGGCGGTGATCGGCCAGAGCGACGAGGACACCGGCCAGGCGATCTGCGCCTTCGTCACGCTCGAGGGCGAGCTCGAGGGCACCGACGAGCTCGTCGCCGAGATCCGTGAGCACGTCGCGACCCGGATCGGCAAGCTCGCCCGCCCGAAGCGGATCATCTGGTCAGAGGACCTCCCCAAGACCCGCTCGGGGAAGATCATGCGGCGATTGCTTCGCGACATCGCCGAGGGTCGCGAGCTCGGCGACGTGACCACCCTGCGCGACCCCGACGTGGTCCGCGAGCTCGACGAGATCGTCAAGCAGAGGGCGAAGGCGGGCGAGGAGTAGCGGCGGCGCTCGCCGGCTCCGGGTCCGGAGCCGGCGCCTCGGCTGGCGAGACGGCCTGCGGCCCGATCACCGTGTCGGCCGGCGAGCGCTCGCGGCGCGAGAGCGCCAGGAACGGCAGCGCGAACGCCGAGATCGCCGCGCTCCACAGGTACGAGGAGCCGTAGCCGTAGACGTCGGCGGTCTTGCCGAGCACCGGCTGCGCCCAGACGCCGCCGCTCGAGTTCATCAGCGAGTCGAACGAGAGGATCGTCGCCCGCTGCTGCGAGGGGATCATCCCGTTGATGTAGGCCTGGCGGATCGGCATCGCCGCCGCGAACAGCAGGCCCCAGACGACGATCAGCCCGATCACCGCGTAGAAGCTGTCGAACACCCCGATCAGCGCCAGCGAGATCGACGCTCAGCACGTTGGCGGCGATCAGCGCGGTGGTCCGCCGGCGGAAGAGCCGGCGGATCCGCGGCGCCGCGATCCCGCCGAGGATCTGGGCGCCGGCGACGATCGCCGCGACCAGCCCGGCGACCGTAGTAGGCCTCGGGGTCCCCGTAGAGCTCGAGCAGGTACGGCTGCAGCGCGTAGAAGGCGTAGATGCCGACGCCGCCGGTGAACAGGGCCGCCAGCATCAGCCACTTGACCGCCGGAACGCGCCAGCCGTACTCGACCGAGGCGGAGACGATCCGGCGCATCTCGGCGACCGGTCGCTGCGCCTTCTGCGGGGCGAAGCCGACGTCGTGCATCAGTCGCCAGGCGACCGCGAACATCACCACCAGCACCCCGGCGCGGATCACGAACGGCACTCCGAGGCTGGTCGCCTGGGCGATGAACCCGCCCGCGACCGAGCCGGTCAGCATCGCCGACCCCGGAGACGATCTGCCCGCGGCCGAAGACCGACTCGAGATCGCCGTCGAAGCCGGTCGCGCTGAGCGCGTCGACCAGCCACGCCTCGACCGCGCCGGAGAAGAAGGTGAAGCCGAGCCCGAGCAGCATCGAGGCCACCGCCCACTCCCAGAAGGGCGCCTCGATCTGCCAGAGGAGCACGTAGAGGACGGTCGAGATCGTCAGCGTGACGGTGCCGAGCAGGTACGAGGTGCGCCGTCCGATGGTGTCGGCGACGATCCCGGTCGGGACCTCGAAGAGGACCATCCCGGCGGTGAAGAAGGCGTTCGCGGCGAACGCCTCGATGTTCGACAGCCCGGCGTCGAGCAGGAAGATCGTGTTGATCCCCCAGATGAACGACGCCGCAAGCGTGTTGCCGAGCATCAGCAGCAGGTAGGTCCGCTGGATCGATCGCGGGCTCGGCATCGGCGCCGCGCCACGTTAGCGGCGGCGAAGGCATCCGTGACTCTCCGCCTACGGTCCCCATCCGATTCGGGCCGACGACATCGGCTTCACGATCGTGATCCCCTAGCGCCAGGACCGCCGCGCAGCTCCGCGCGCCGGACCTTGCCGCTCGTCGTGCGCGGCAGCTCGGCGGCGAACTCGACGATCCGCGGGTACTTGTAGGGCGCGGTCAGCGCCTTGACGTGCTCCTGAAGCTCGCGGGCGAGCTCCTCGGAGGGCTCGCGACCCGAGAGCACGACGACCGCGCGGACGACCGCGCCGCGCTCGGGGTCCGGCGCGGGCACCGCGGCCGCCTCGGCGACGGCCGGATGGCTCATCAGCGCCGACTCGACCTCGAAGGGGCCGATCCGGTAGCCGGCGGAGAGGATCAGGTCGTCGGACCGGCCCTCGTGCCAGAGGTAGCCGTCCTCGTCGGCGCGGACGACGTCGCCGGTCGACCACCACTCGCCGGCGAACGGCTCGCCGTCGAGGTAGCCGCGAAAGAAGGTCGGGCAGCTCGCCGTGCGGACCTCGAGGATCTCGTCGTTGATCCGCAGCTCGAAGCCCGGCAGTGGCTCTTCCCATCGAGCCGTCGCGGACCGCCTCGCCGACGAGATTGCCGGTCAGCTGGCCAGTCTCGGTCTGCCCGTAGCCGTCGTGGATCTCGAGCCCGGTGCCCTCGCGGAAGGCCTCGATCACCCCGGGGTCGAGCGCCTCCCCGGCGGAGACCATCCGCCGCAGCGAGGGCACCGGCCGCAGCTCGGTGCGCCCGGCGAGGATCCGGTACTCGGTCGGCGCCTGGCAGAGGACGTCGACGCGCTCGCGCTCGGCGAGCGCGAGCCGCGTCTGCGGGTCGAAGCGATCGTCGACGATCATCGCCGCCGCGCCGCAGAGCCACGGCGCGAGGAAGACGTTGCGAGCCGACTTCGACCATCCGGTCGCGGTCGTGCACCAGACCAGATCGCCCTCGCGGGCGCCGAGCCAGTGCTCGGCCTGGGTGCGGTTGCCCGGGCAGGTAGCGCTGCGTATGCAGGGCCGGCCGGGGCTCGCCGGTGGTCCCCGAGGTGAACACGATCAGCGCCGGGTCCTCGCCGTCGAGCTCGGCGACCGCCGCCGGTGTCTCCTGGGCGAGGTCCTCGTCGAGCGCACGCGCGACCTCGGCCATCGTCATCGCCTCGACGCCGCCGGGCAGCTCGCCGAGCAGCTCCTCCTCGCCGACGCAGAGCATCGGGTTGGCGGCGCCGACGCGCAGCTCGAGGTCGTGGCGGCGAAGCTGGGTGTTGCAGGGCAGCGCGACCGCTCCCATCCGCCAGCAGGCGAGCATCGCCAGGACCCACTCGAGCCGGTTGCCGGCGAGGGTCATGACGACGTCGCCGCGGCCCACGCCGCGGGCGGCGAAGGCGCCCGAGAGGCCGGCCGACATCGCGATCAGCTCCCCGAAGTGCCAAACCCGCCGCCCGCCCTCGCGGTCGATCGCGAGCAGCGCCGGTCGCGACGCCGGAAAGCGCTCGAGCACGTCCTCGATCAGGTTCACGCGATCTTCACTCTCCTCAGCACGCGGGATAGTCTGCCCGGAGATCGACCGAGGAGGAACGATGGGCACCCGAACCGAGTACGCGCCGGGAACTTTCTGCTGGATCGAGCTGCAGGCAGGCGATCAGGAGCGGGCGAAGCGCTTCTACGCCGAGCTCCTCGGATGGAGCTACGACGACCACGCGATCGGCGACGGGGTCACCTACTCGATGGCCAAGGTCGACGGCGACGAGGTCGCCGCGATCTCGCCCCCGCGCGCCGGCGATCCCTCTCCGCCGCACTGGAACAACTACGTCTCGGTGGAGGATGCCGCGAGGAGCGCGGCGAGGGCCGCCGAGCTCGGGGGCAGCGTGCTCGCGGACGCGTTCGACGTGCTCGAGGCGGGCCGGATGGCGGTGATCCAGGACCCGACCGGCGCCGTGCTCGCGCTCTGGGAGCCGGGCGAGAGCATCGGCGCCACGCTCGTCAACGCCATCGGCGCCTTCACCTGGAACGAGCTCGGCGACGCCCGACGTCGAGACCGCGACGCGCTTCTACGGCGACCTGTTCGGATGGGGCTCGGAGGCGATGGACACGGGCGGCGGCCCGCCGTACACCGTCGTCGCGGTCGGTGAGCGCTCCAACGGCGGCATCCGCGAGCAGGGACCCGAGGAGCGCGAGGCGGTGCCGGCGAACTGGATGCCCTACCTCGCGGTCGAGTCCACCGACGCCGCCGCCGGCCGGATGGGCGAGCTCGGCGGCGCGGTGATCCTGGAGCCGATGGACGTCCCCTCGGGTGGGCGGATCGCGGCGGCCCGAGACCTCGACGGGGCGGTCTTCGGGATCTGGGAAGGGCCGATGGACGACTGATCAGCAGTCGGGCGGAGTCGCCAGCTCGGCGCTGATCGTGCGGCTGCGGCCGCGGCGAACCTCGCCGGTGACCTCGACGGTGGCGCCCCGACAGGTCTTGATCGCGAAGTCGAGCACCTCGCGCTTGCGTGCGCTGAGGCCGAAGCTGACCGAGCCGCGACGGGCCTTGAGCCGGGTCCCCTTGGGGCCGAGCTTGAACAGGTAGTCGTCGGGATAGCCGTCGACGAGCAGGGTGCCCTCGAGAACCGCCCGCTTGCCGCGCTTGGACTCGATCCGCACCTTGATCGCCCGCTTCTCGAGCGCTCCCTGCTCGGTCCTGGTGAGCACGGTGAGCACCGGCTTCGGCGGCTTCGGCGGCTTCGGCTTCGCCCCGATCGCGCTCGCGGCGAGCGCGAGCGAGAGGACGAGGACGGCGCCGATCGCGAACCTGCTCATCGGCTCAGCTCCGTGCCGTCGTAGAGCTTCTTGACCACGACCGTCCCGGCGGGCGCGGCGTCGAGGCAGAGCTCGCAGAGCACGCACTCGTCGAGGTTCTCGCGGACCACCTCGGTGCCGGTCGCGGTCGCCTTGAAGATGTTCACGGGGCAGACCTCCTCGAGCTTGCGCGCCAGCTCCGCGTCGCCGGTCGACCGCGCCGGAGACCTCGACGTCGATGAACGTGCCGTCGAGGTCGCTCATGGCGTCAGGCATCGAGCAGCTCCTTGACCCGCTCGGGGATCTCGTCGATCCGCTCGACCACCGGGATCCCGGCGGCCTCGAGGCGGGCGATCTTCTCGGTCGCCGAGTCCTCCTTGCCCTCGACGATCGTGCCGGCGTGTCCGAAGCTCATTCCCTGCATCTCCTCGTCGTCCATGAACTTACCGGCCATGAAGGCGACGATCGGCAGCCTCGAGCCGGCCTGCTCGCGCCAGTCGACCAGCTCGGCCTCCATCCGCCCGCCGGGCTCGGTGTAGATCACGATCGCCTCGGTCTGCTCGTCGGCCTCGAAGAGCGGCATCAGCTCGGCGTAGGTCGAGCCGATGATCGCGTCGCCGCCGATCGAGACCGCGGTCGAGACGCCCAGTCCGGCGGCGGTCAGCGAGGAGGAGATCTCGGTCGTCATCCCGCCCGAGCGCGACATCACGCCGATCGGCCCCGGCGAGTAGGCCTTCGCCGCGTCCTTCGCGGGACCGCCGATCCCGCCCATCTTCGCGACGCCCGGGGACGATCAGGCCGAGGCAGTTCGGGCCGATGATCCGCGCGCCGCGCTCGTCGGCGAGCTCGACCATCTGGGCGACGTCGGCGCGCGGGATCCGCTCGGTGACGATCACGATCAGCTTGATCCCGTTCTCGATCGCCTCGAGCACGGCGTCCTTGGTGAACGCGGGGGGGACCGTGACGACCGCCCCGTCGGGAGCCGAGCCGTGGTCGGCGACGACCTGCTCGACGGTGTCGAAGACGGGCACGCCGTGGACCTCGCGGCCCTTGCGGCCGGGGGTGACGCCGCCGACGATCTTCGAGCCGTAGTCGAGGCACTCGCGGGTCAGGTTGACCGCCTCGCGGCCGGTGATCCCCTGGACGATGAAGGTGAAGTCCTTGTCGAGGAGGATGCTCATCCGGCCGTCCCGGCGCCCTGGATCTTCGCCACCGCGGTCCCGGCCGCCTCCCACATGCGCACCGAGCGGTCGTTGAACTCGACCCCGTACCTGGCGAGGATCTTCGCGCCCTCCTCCTCCCAGGCGCCCGGGATCCGGAAGACGGCGATCGTCTCGGCCGGGTCCTTGCCGAGCTCGAGGCAGGCCTTGATCACGCCGCGGGCGACGATGTCCACCCGGGTGTTGGAGACGATCGACATCATCACCGCGATCTTCTCGACCCCGTCCTTCTTCAGCACCTCCATCGCCAGGCCCTTCGACTTGGCGACCGACGGGTTGCCGCCGATCTCGGCGTAGTTGGCGGGCCTGCCGCCCTGGGAGCGAACCGCGTCGGTGAGCGTCAGCGAGCCGCCGCCGGCGCCGATCACCAGCCCGAGGTTGCCGGCGAACCCGTGGTCCTTGCCCTGGATCACGCCGCGGTGGTCGGCGGCGTCGATCGCCTTGACGTTGCGCTCGAAGTCGCGACGGCTCGTAGAGCTCGCGCGGCTCCTCGAGGTCGACGCCGATCTCGGTCGAGCAGCTTCTTGTGGCGGCCGACCGCCTCGTCCTCCATCTCCATGTGCGCGTCGAGGGCGACGAACGAGCCGTCGCGCGAGGCGCGGCCAGCGGGTTGATCTCGGCCAGGGTCATGTCGTAGTCGCGCTGCAGGCGCGCCAGGCGGGCGAGCACGGCGGTGGCCCGGTTGAGCTCGGAGCCGGTCATCCCGCAGCGGGCGACGGTCTCCTTGGCCTCGAAGTCGGCGATCGGGTGGAGGTTGGAGAGGTGGCCGCGCCCGACGTGGTCGGGATGCTCCTCGGCGACCTGCTCGATGTCGATGCCGCCCATGTCCGAGAACAGCATCATCGGCCGCTTCGCGCGCCCGTCCCAGAGCACCGCCGCGTAGTACTCCTGCTCGATCTCGGCCTTCGGGTCGACCAGCACGCCGACCGGCAGGTGGCCGCCGATCTCGAGCTCGAGGATCGCCGCGGCGTGCTCGGCGGCCTCCTCGGGCGTGTCGGCGAACTTGACCCCGCCGGCCTTCATCCGCCCGCCGGTGAGCACCTGCGACTTGATCACGGTCGGGCCGCCGATGCCCTCGGCGGCCGCGCGTGCCTCGTCGGCGAGTGGTGCAGAAGCCGTACTTCGTCACCGGGATCCCGGCACGCTCGACGATCCGGCGTGATTCGTACTCGTAGAAGCGCATCGGTCTCAGGGGCCGCGGCCGTCTTCGGCCCGGCGGGGCGGGAACCCTAGCGAAACCGGCAGCGGTGGCGGGAGGAAAGGCGCGCGGCCAGGGCGAAGGGCGGCGCCGATGACGAGTCCCCGCGGGTTCGGGCGGCGAGCCCGATCCCGGCGCCGCCCTCGTGAGCGGCGCCGGTCGGGTGCTCAGCTTCCGGTCAGCTTGAAGTAGCCGGTGTTCTCCTCGTCGTCCCGCGTCTTCTCGAGGCGGCCGCCCTGGCGCGCCTCGCGGAACGCGGGCTTGATGTCGGTCTTCTCGACCCCGAGCTGAGCCGCGAGGTCCCCGCGTGAGAACTCCTCGGTGCCGAGCGCCTTCGCGGCCTCGACGATCTGGTCCGCCGTGATCTCGGCCATGGCTGGTTTCCGTCCTTCCCTCGTAGGTGTTCGCTGCTTCGTTCATCATCATCCCCGATGGAGGCCTCCGCCAACCGCCCGAGCGAGACCGAGGTCGTCGTCGTCGGCGCCGGACTCGCCGGGCTGACCGCTGCCAGGCGGGCTCCGCCAGGCCGGGCGCGAGGCGATCGTCGTCGAGGCCCGCGAGCGCGTCGGCGGGCGGACGCTCAATCACGAGCTCGGCGAGGGCAAGCGAGTCGAGCTCGGAGCCCAATGGGTCGGCCCGGGCCAGGATCGGATCCTGGCGCTGATCGCCGAGCTCGGGGTCGAGACCTTCCCGACCTGGACCGAGGGGGTCAACCTGTTCGAGCGCGGCGGGCGGGTGCGCCGCTACCGGGGCACGATCCCGAAGCTGAACCCGCTCGGGCTCGCCGAGACCGGGCTGGCGCTGGCGCGGCTCAACCGGCTCGCCGCCCAGGTCCCGCTCGATGCGCCCTGGCGGGCTCCCAGGGCCGCCCAGTGGGATTCGCAGACGTTCGCCACCTGGATGCGCCGGAACGTCCGCACCGCCGCCGCCCGCGACCTGCTGCGGCTCGCGATCCACGGCGTGTGGGCGACCGAGCCGGGCGACCTCTCGCTGCTGCACGTGCTCTTCTACATCCGCTCGGCGGGCTCGATCGAGGCGCTCATCGACACCGAGGGCGGCGCCCAGCAGGACCGGATCGTCGGCGGCACCCAGGTGATCTCCGAGCTGGTCGCGGACGAGCTCGGCGACGCGCTCGTTCTCGGCGCTCCCGGTGCGCGCGATCGACCACTCCGCCGACGGGGTCGAGGTCCGCTGCGATCGGCTCACCGTCCGCGCCCGGCGCGGCGATCGTGGCGCTCCAGCCGACCCTCGCCGGGCGGATCTCCTACGACCCGATCCTGCCCGCGATTCGCGACGGGCTCAGCCAGCGGATGGCGATGGGAAGCGTGGTCAAGTGCATGGCGATCTACGAGCGCCCCTTCTGGCGCGACCGCGGGCTCTCGGGCCAGGCGACGAGCTGCGACGGGCCGATCTCGGTCGTCTATGACAACTCGCCCCCCGACGGCTCGCCCGGCGTCCTGCTCGCCTTCTTCGAGGGGCGCGCCGCGCGGCGCGCCGCGGCGCTGACCGAGGCCGAGAGGCGCGAGCTGGTCGGGCGCTGCCTGGCGCGGCTGTTCGGCGAGCCGGCGAGCCGGCTCGAGGGCTACGCGGACAAGGCCTGGGCGAACGAGGAGTGGACGCGCGGCTGCTACGGGGCCTTCATGGCCCCCGGGGCGTGGACCGACAACGGCCCGGCGCTGAGGGCCCCGATCGGGCCGATCCACTGGGCGGGCACCGAGACCGCGAGCGCTGGAACGGCTACATGGACGGCGCCGTCTCCTCGGGCGAGCGAGCGGCGAGCGAGGCTCTGGCGTCGTTCTGAGCGCCCGCGTGGGCGGCCATCCTTGCCACAATGGCGCCCTCTTCCGGCAGATCGATAAGGAGTTGACGAGCAACTTGAGCGAGACGAGCGCGTCCGTACACGCCCCGACCAAGAATCAGAAGCTGACCGCCTGGGTCGAGGAGATCGCCGACCTGACGCAGCCGGAATCCGTCCTCTGGTGCGACGGCTCGGCCGAGGAGTACGACCGCCTCTGCCAGGAGCTCGTCGACGCCGGGACCTTCCAGCAAGCCTCTCCGACGCGAAGCGCCCGAACTCCTATCTCGCCTGGTCCGACCCGAGCGACGTCGCCCGGGTCGAGGACCGCACCTTCATCTGCTCGGAGACCGAGGCCGACGGCGGGGCCGACCAACAACTGGACGGAGCCCGCAGGAGATGCGCGAGCGGATGAACGGGATCTTCGCCGGGCGCGATGAAGGGCCGCACGATGTACGTGGTCCCGTTCTCGATGGGCCCGATCGGCTCCGACAAGTCGCACGTCGGCGTCCAGCTCACCGACTCGCCCTACGTCGTCGTCTCGATGCGGATCATGACCCGGATGGGCGCCGGCGGCGCTCGAGATGCTCGGCGACGACGGCGAGTTCGTCCCCTGCGTGCACTCGATCGGCGCGCCGCTCGCCGACGGCGAGGAGGACGTGCCCTGGCCGACCAACGCCGAGACGAAGTACATCGTCCACTACCCCGAGACGCCGCGAGATCTGGTCCTACGGCTCGGGCTACGGCGGCAACGCGCTGCTCGGCAAGAAGTGCTTCGCGCTGCGGATCGCCTCGGTGATGGCCCGCGACGAGGGCTGGATGGCCGAGCACATGCTGATCCTCAAGCTGACCTCGCCCGAGGGCAAGGTCAAGTACGTCACCGGCGCCTTCCCGTCGGCCTGCGGCAAGACCAACCTGGCGATGCTGATCCCGACCCTCGAGGGCTGGAAGGTCGAGACGATCGGCGACGACATCGCCTGGATGAAGTTCGGCGACGACGGCCGCCTCTACGCGATCAACCCCGAGGCCGGCTTCTTCGGCGTCGCCCCCGGCACCGGCCACAAGACCAACCCGAACGCGATGGCCGCGATCGAGAAGAACACGATCTTCACCAACTGCGCGCTCACCGACGACGGCGACGTCTGGTGGGAGGGGATGACCGGCGAGCCGCCGGCGCACGCGATCGACTGGCACGGCAAGGAGTGGACGCCCGACTCCGAGAGCCCCGCCGCCCACCCGAACGCCCGCTTCACCGTCCCCGCCGATCAGGCGCCCTCGATCGCCGCCGAGTGGGAGGACCCCGCCGGCGTGCCGATCGACGCGTTCCTCTTCGGCGGCCGCCGCGCCGAGCGTCGTGCCGCTCGTGCGCGAGGCGTTCGACTGGGAGCACGGCGTCTTCTGCGGGGCGACGATGAGCTCCGAGATGACCGCGGCCGCCTTCGGCGAGGTCGGCAAGCTGCGCTTCGACCCGTTCGCGATGCTGCCCTTCTGCGGCTACAACATGGCCGACTACTTCCGCCACTGGCTCGAGATCGGCGAGCGGGGCGAGGCCGACGAAGCTGCCGCGGATCTTCTACGTCAACTGGTTCCGCAAGGACGCCGACGGCGGCTTCCTGTGGCCCGGGTTCGGCGAGAACAGCCGCGTGCTCGAGTGGGTCTTCCGCCGCTGCGAGGGCCGAGGCCGAGGCGGTCGAGACGCCGATCGGCCTCGTCCCGGCCGAGGGCGAGCTCGACCTCGACGGCCTCGACGTCACCGCGGAGGCGATGCGCGAGCTGCTCACCGTCGACGAGGAGGCGCTGCGCGCCGAGCTGCCTCAGGTCGAGGAGCACCTGGCCGCGTTCGGCGACGACCTCCCGCAGGAGATCACCGGGCAGCTCGAGGCGCTCAAGCAGCGCCTCGGCTAGACGCCGCCGCCGCGGCCCGGTCGGCGCCGCCCGGCCCGCCCCGCATCCCCGCGAGCGTGAAGTTGTCCACCGTGGCGGGGCACTTCTTCACGCTCGGTGGGGTGGAGCTCGCCGCGAGCGCCGCGACGCGCCTCAGGTGTAGCGGCCGAGGATCTCGCGCACCGGCTCCGGCATCGGCGTCTTCGATCGGGCCTTCGGATCGACGAAGACGTGGCGCAGCTCGACCTCGGCGGCGAGCGCGCCGTCGCGCTCGATCTCGACCCGGGTGAGCGTCGAGGTCTCACCGAGCCGCGGGAGCGTCACCACCAGCTCGAACTCCTCGTCGAAGTGAAGCGGCGCCAGGTAGCGGACGCTCGCCTCCGCCACCACCATGTCGACGCCGTGCTCGCGCATCGGCGCGTCCCAGGAGCCGAACGCCTCACGGTAGAGCTCGGTGATCGCGATGTCGGCGTAGGTGAGGAAGTTCGCGTTGAAGACGATCCCCTGCGGATCGCACTCGTTGAAGCGGACCCGCATCCGGTGTCTGAACGCTGGCACGCTCAGAGCTCGTAGGCCGCCGCCAGCTCCGGGTCCTTCCTCGCCAGCATCTCGGCGAGCTCGACCATCACCTTGCACTGCTTCCAGGTCGCGTCGTCCTGCATCTTGCCGTCGATCATGTGGACGCCGCGGCCGTCGGGGATCGCCTCGATCACCTTCTTGGCGAACTTGACCTCGTCGGGGTCGGGCGAGAAGACCTTCTTCGCGATCTCGATCTGGACCGGGTGCAGCGACCAGGCGCCGACGCAGCCGAGCAGGAAGGCGGCGCGGAACTGCGCCTCGCAGCCGTCGACGTCCTTGATGTCGCCGTAGGGCCCGTAGAACGGCAGCAGGCCCGCCGAGGTGCAGGCATCGACCATGCGGGCGATCGAGTAGTGCCAGGGGTCCTGCTGAGCGGTCGCGCGCGGAGCCTCGAGATCCTCGGGGTCGGGGTCGTTGATCACCAGATAGCCGGGGTGCCCGCCACCGACCCGCGTCGTCTTCATGCGCCGCGACGCCGCGAGGTCGGCGGGGCCGAAGCTCATCCCCTGCATGCGCGGGCTCGCGCAGGCGATCTCCTCGAGGTTGACCACGCCCTGCGCGGTCTCGAGGATCGCGTGAACCAGGATCGGCCGGTCGATTCCCGCCTTCGCCTCGAGCTGGGCGAGCAGCCGGTCGACGTAGTGGATGTCCCAGGCGCCCTCCACCTTCGGGACCATGATCACGTCGAGCTTGTCGCCGATCTCGGTGACCAGCGTGGTCAGGTCGTCGAGCACCCAGGGGCTGGCGAGGTCGTTGACGCGGGTCCAGAGCGCGGTCTCGCCGAAGTCGACCTCGTTGGCGACCTTGACGAGCCCCTCGCGCGCTGCGACCTTGTTGTCGACCGAGACCGCGTCCTCGAGGTTGCCGAGCAGGATGTCGGCCTGCTTGGCCATCTCGGGGACCTTGGCCGCCATCTTCTCGTTCGAGGCGTCGAAGAAATGGATCATCCGCGAGGGCCGGAACGGCACCTCGGTGACGGGCTCGGGGGCGCCGATGGCGAGCGGCTTGAAGTAATCCCTCGGGTTGCGCAACCTGAAACTCCTTTCGAGCGGGGCCGCGGAAGCTAGCCGACCGCGCGCCCGCCGCGCTTCGTCGCGGATCCCGCCAGCCGTTAGGCTCGCCGCCGTGGATTTCGAGGTTCGCGCCGCGTCGCCCGGGGAGGTCGAGGCCATCGTGCCGCTGTACGAGTGGCTGTTCGCGCCCCCGGGCAACCGGCCGCCGGCCTGGGACCCCAGGCGCGCCTCGGTCGCCCTGCGCGGGGCGATCGAATCCCACGACGCGGTCGTGCTCCTCGCCGGGTCGGCGGGCTCCCCGGCCGGGGAGCCCGGCCCCGGTGCCGGGACGCTGATCGGCTTCTGCACCGCCTACCAGGACCTGCACTCGGTGCGCTTCGGCTACCGCGCGTGGGTGGAGGACCTCGCCGTTCACCCCGAGCACCGCTCGGCCGGCGTCGGCAAGGCGCTGCTCGACGCCGCCAAGGCCTGGGCGCGCGAGCGCGGCGCCACCCACCTCGAGCTCGACAGCGCCGACGCGCGCACCGACGCGCATCGCTTCTACGAGCGCGAGGGCGCCGGGTATCGGTCGATCTCGTTCGGCTGGGAGCTCTGAGCGCGCCGGCCTTCGCCGGTGGGCCCGGCGGCGACCGGTAGGGTCGAGGACCGATGGCCGGCCGAGCGATCCTCTTCGGAGCCACCGGGTACACCGGTCGCCTGACCGCGCAGGCGATGGTCGCGCGAGGCGACCGCCCGGTGCTCGCCGCGCGCGACCCCGTCCGACTCGAGGCGATGGCCGAGGAGCTCGGCGGCCTCGAGGCGGCGCGCGCCGACGTCGCCGACCCCGGTTCGGTCCGTGCCCTGCTCGAGCCCGGCGACGTGATCGTCAGCACGGTCGGTCCGTTCGCCCGCTTCGGCGATCCCGCGGTCGAGGCGGCAATCGACGCCCGGGCCTCCTACATCGACTCGACCGGCGAGCCGGCGTTCATCCGGCGGATCTTCGAGCACTTCGGACCCCGTGCGCGCGAGGCCGGTGCCGGCCTCCTCACCGCGTTCGGCTACGACTGGGTGCCCGGCAACCTCGCCGGCTCGCTGGCGCTGCGCGAGGCGGGCGCGGAGGCGACCCGGGTGGACATCGGCTACTTCACCACCGGCGGCGGGCTCGGCGGGATGAGCGGGGGCACCCGCGCCTCGCTCGCCGGCGCGCTGGTCGAGCCCGCGTTCGCCTGGCGAGACGGGATCCGCACCGAGCGCGGCGCCGCGAGGGTGCGCTCCTTCGAGGCGGCCGGGCGCAGCCGCGAGGCGATCTCGGTCGGCTCCTCCGAGCACTTCACGCTGCCGGCGCTCGCGCCCGGCCTGCGCGAGGTGAACGTCTACCTCGGCTGGTTCGGCGACCGCTCGCGGACGATGGCGCGGATGGCCGCCGTGAACGCGGCGATCTTCAAGCTGCCGGGGGCGAAGGCCGCGGTCGCCGCGCTCACCTCGCGGCTCGTCAAGGGCTCGACCGGGGGGCCCGACGAGGAGGCCCGGGCGGGCACCGGCTCCGCGATCGTCGCGATCGCCTACGGCGCCGGCGGCGAGGAGCTGTCCACGGTCGAGGTCGCGGGCGTCAACGGCTACGAGTTCACCGGCCGGGTCCTCGCCTGGGGGGCCGCCCGCGCCGCCGCCGAGGGGCTCGAGGGCGCCGGAGCGCTCGGCCCCGCCGAGGCGTTCGGCCTCGACGTGCTCGAGGCCGGCTGCGCGGAGGCCGGGATCGAGCGGGTCTGAGCCGCGCCGGGTCGGGCGCCCGCGCCGGGTTCCGGTCTAACCCGAACCAGGCCCCGGCGGGCATCTCGGGGAGCCGCGAAGCCATTCGCGAGCGCCTCGATCAGGCGGTCGGCGTTGCCCACCGGAGCAGTATCCTCCGCCACCCGCAGGACTTCATCCGACGACCCCGACAGAGCAGGAGACATGGCCGTAGCGACCGCGACGTTACCAGGAGATCACCGACGACCAGCAGGCGATCGTCGAGATGGTCCGCAGCTTCGTCGACAACGAGATCATCCCTCACGCCGAGGAGTACGACCACGAGGACAAGTTCCCCGAGGCGATCGTCGAGCAGATGAAGGAGCTCGGCCTGTTCGGGGTGACGATCCCCGAGGAGTACGGCGGCATGGGGCTCGACCTCTCGACCTACACCCTGATCGTCGAGGAGCTCTCGCGCGGGTGGATCTCGATCTCCGGCGTCGTCAACACCCACTTCATCGGCTCCTACCTGCTGATCAAGTTCGGCACCGACGAGCAGAAGGACTACTTCCTGCCGAAGATGGCGACCGGCGAGATCCGTGCCGCCTTCTCGCTCTCCGAGCCCGAGGTCGGCTCCGACGTCCAGGGAATCAAGTCGACCGCGAAGGAGGACGGCGACGGCAACTGGGTGATCGACGGCCAGAAGATGTGGGTCACCAACGGGCTCGGCTCCGGGGTCGTCTTCGTTCTCGTCAAGACCGACCCCAAGGCCGATCCTCCCTACAAGGGGATGACCTGCTTCATCACCGAGAAGGAGCCCTGGGCCGAGAAGAACGAGGGTGAGTTCGCCGGCCTCGAGGTGCCGCCGAAGATCAAGAAGATGGGCTACAAGGGCGTCGAGTCCACCGAGCTCGTCTACAGCGGCTACAAGTGCCCGCCGGAGCGGATCCTGGGTGGCCCCGAGGGGGTCGGCAAGGGCTTCAAGCAGATGATGGACTCGCTCGAGGTCGGCCGGGTGAACGTCGCCGCCCGCGGCGTCGGGATCGCCCAGCGCGCGCTCGAGCTCGCGCTTCGCTACTCGCAGGAGCGCAAGACGTTCGGCAAGCCGATCGCCCAGCACCAGGCGATCCAGTTCAAGCTCGCCGACATGGCGACCAAGATCGAGGCGGCGCGGCTGATGACCCGCAAGGCGGCGCGGATGAAGGATGCCGGCGAGCGCTCCGACCTCGAGGCCGGGATGGCGAAGCTGTTCGCCTCGGAGACCGGCAAGGAGTGCGTCGAGGAGTCATTTCGCATCCACGGCGGCTACGGCTACTCGAAGGAGTACGAGATCGAGCGCCTCTACCGCGACGCGCCGCTGCTTCTGATCGGCGAGGGCACCTCCGAGATCCAGCGGATGGTGATCGGCAAGAAGCTGCTCGAGCGCAACAAGATCTGAGCGCCTGCTAGAACCCATCCCGTGGCCGCGAGCACCAAGGAGCTGATCGAGCAGGTGGTCGCCGACCTCCAGCGCGAGGTGCCCTCGCTCGCCAAGCTGAAGCTCGTCTTCGGGCTCGAGCTGCGCGGCCGCGGCGACGTCCAGCTCTACCGGGTCGAGCTGCCCGGACCGAAGGTCAGCAAGGGCTTCGGCGAGGACGAGCGCGTCCACGTCTCGGTGCCGCGCTCGCACTTCAACGAGCTCGCCGCCGACGGCAGCATCAAGCACTGGCACGAGGCCTGGGACCACGGCCACATCAAGGCCGAGGGCGACCCCAACATCCAGAAGCTGATCGGACAGGTGATCGAGCGCACCGAGGCGCGCGGCCGGCTCAAGAAGGCTCATTGATCCGCGCCCGTGGCTACCGATCCCCAGCAAATCGCCAAGGCGGTTTCGCGAGTGCAGGCCGAGGTGCCGAAGCTGGCGAGCCTGAAGCTCACGTTCGGGCTCGAGCTGACCGCCGGCGGGCTCACCGGCCCCGCTGAGTCCGAGCGCTTTCACGTCGCCCTGCCGGGGCCCGAGGTCGGGACCGGGGAGGGGGAGGGCGAGCGCCTGCAGCTCTCGATCCCGAGGACGATGTTCGCCCTGCTCGCCGACGAGGGCGGGCTGGTCGACTGGCGCGAGGCCTTCTACTACAAGCACCTGAGGGTCGCCGGCGACGAGCGGGTCAAGCGCCTGATCGGCCAGGTGATCGGCGGTACGTGAGCCGGCTCGCGCGCCTGCGCGCCGCCTCCCAGCAGCTCGCCCGTCCGCGCGCGATGGCTCACCCGGCCGACGTCGCGCGGCTTGCGGGCCCGCTCCAGGCCCAGGAGCCGCGAGCGGCGAAGCTCGCCTTCCGGGCCCGCGCCCGTGGCCTGAGCGCCGCCGACGTCGATCGAGCCCGGACCGAGGAGCGCTCGCTGCTGCGCGCCTGGATGATGCGAAAGACGGTCCATCTGATCCCCGCCGACGACGCCGGCTGGATCGTCCCCCTGTTCGCGCCGATCATCGTCGGCTGGTCGCGGCGCCGGCTGGCCCAGCTCGGCCTCGACGCGAACGGCCAGGAGCGCGCGATGGCCGTGCTTCGCAACGCGGTCGCCGCCGAGGGCGCGCTGACCCGCCCGGAGCTCGCCGAGCGTCTCGAGCGCGCCGGTTTCGCGACCGCGGCCGAGTTCAAGACCCATCTCTGGCTGCTCGCCACGCTCGACGGGGAGCTCTGTCTCGGCCCCGACCGCGGCGGGCAGACCTGCCTGGTCGCGACCCGCGACTGGCTCGGCCCGCTGGCCGGCGTCTCGCGGGAGCGGTCGCTCGCCGAGCTCGCGCGGCGGTTCCTGCGCGCCTACGGGCCGGCGAGCGAGCGTGACCTCGCCCGCTGGTCCGGGCTGCCGCTCCGCGACGCCCGCGCGGGGGTCGAGCGCATCGCCTCGGAGCTCGGGCGGGTGAGGGTCGAGGGCGCCGATCTGCTCGTCCTCGGGCGCGCGCCACGAGCCCGCCCGAGCCCGCTGGTTCGCCTGCTCGGGGCGTTCGACAACTACAACATGGGCTACGTCTCGCGCGACTTCGCGATCGAAGCGGCGCACGTGAAACAGGTGCTTCCCGGAGGCGGGATCGTCCGCCCGGCGATCATCGTCGACGGCCGCATCGCCGGGACCTGGTCGTCGAGGCGAACCGGCACCCGGCTCACGGTCACGCTCGAGCCGTTCGGCGAGCTCGAGCCGGAGTGGGAGGGCGCGATCGCGGACGAGATCGCCGACATCGGGCGCTTCGAGGGCCTCGAAGCGGTGGTCGCGCCCGGACAGGCGGGGGCTAGCCCACCCTGACCCTGCCGAGGCTCTGCTTGGCCCCGGCCGCTTCGAGCCACAGGCTCCACCTGCCGATGGCGGTTACGGCGACCGTGAGCTTCGTCAGGCCGTCCGGACCGACGAAGTACCGCGGCCCGCGGACGGTTCTGCGGCCGCGCTTGGCGATCAGCCGGGCGCGAGCCTCCCCGGCGGCGGTTCGGGCCTTGACGCTGATCCGGTTGGCGCGCACCTTGAGCTTGCCGACGACCAGGTCCCCGCTCGCCGAGGCGCCGGGATCGGCGCCGTAGTCGCCGCTCGTGCTGAGCGCGTTTCGCTCACAGACGAGCCCGTACGCCAGCCAGTACCCGCCCGCGTTTCCCGGGCCGATGTGGGTGATCTCGGGGTCGAGGAGTACGGCGCGGTGGCCGGGGGAGCCCAGCCAGCCGTCGAGCACGGCGCGCGGCGAGCCGTACCCCTGGGCGAGCACCGGTCCGTCCCAGCTGTACTCGGAGCACCCGGCGGCGCGGGCGCGCTCCGTGTAGGGCGGGTCGTACCTGTGGTCGATCTCCGTGCCCGTCGTCGCGTACCAGCCGGCGTAGTCGTCGGCGATCTCGGTCAGCGCCGGCGAGATCTCCACCGCGGCGAGGCCGTTGGCGGCTCGCTCCTGGTTCACCAGCCCGACCAGCTCGCGCTCGGCCGGTGACGGCGCCGGGTCGCCGGCGTGCGCCGGTGCCGCGGCCGCCAGCACCGCGAACGTCACGATCAACGAAAAGCGCTTCACCCCGAACCCCGCCCCGGTTGCCTTCCCCGCCCGGCCAAGCTATCACGCTACGATCCCGCGCCCGGAGGAGGGGTCATCCGACCCAGAAGAGGAGCGTCCTTGAGCGACGAGAACCACCAGCTTTCAACCGATCAGGCCGAGCGCGAGGCGTCCGGCGCCCACCCCTACGGCCGCTACCTCGAGGAGTTCGAGCAGGGCGCCGTCTACAAGCACTGGCCGGCGAAGACCGTCACCGAGTCCGACGATCACCTCTTCTGCCTGATCACGATGAACCACCACCCGCTGCACCTCAACGACGTCTACGCGGCGAACTCGCAGCAGGGTCGCAACGTCGTCGTCGGCCCGCTCGTCTACTCGCTGGCGCTCGGGATGTCCGTCTCCGACGTCTCCGGCAAGGCGATCGCCAACCTCGCCACCGAGGAGCTCTCCCACCCGAACCCGGTCTTCCACGGCGACACCCTGTTCTGCGAGTCGGAGGTGCTCGAGGTGCGGCCGTCGAGCTCGAAGCCCGACCGCGGCATCGTCAAGGTCCACACCCGCGTCTACAAGCAGGACGACACCCTGGTCGCCGAGTTCAAGCGCACGGTCCTGGTGCCGAAGAAGAACCCCGGCTAGTGAGCGTCTGGCTCGCCCGGCCGCGCGAGCGGCGGGAGGGCCGCCCGCTGGCGGTCAAGGACCTCTTCGACACCGCCGGCCTGACGACCACCTACGGCTCGGCGGTCTTTCGCGACCACGTCCCGCAGCGCACCGCGAGCGCGGTCGCCCGGCTCGAGCGCGCCGGCTGGGCGGTCGCCGGCAAGACCAACCTGCACGAGTTCGCCTACGGGATCACCTCGCAGAATCCGCACTACGGGACCGTTCCGAATCCAACCGCCCCGGGCCGGATCGCGGGCGGCTCGAGCGGCGGCAACGCGGCGGCGCTTGCGCTCGGCGAGGCCGAGGGCGCAATCGGGACCGATTCCGGCGGCTCGGTGAGGATCCCGGCGGCCTGCTGCGGGGTCGCCGGCTTCAAGCCGAGCTTCGGCGCGGTCTCGCTCGAGGGCTGCTTCCCGCTGGCGCCCAGCTTCGACCACGCCGGCCCGATGGCGCGCTCGGTCGCCGTCTGCGCCGAGCTCGCCGGGGCGATGGGCGTGCCGCTCGCGTCCGGCTCGTCCGGCTCGCTCGCCGATCTGCGGGTAGCGCTGGCGTGGAGCGAGCTCGCCGACCCGCTGGTGCGGGCGAACGTCGAGGCCGCCGCCGGCGCCTTCGGCGGGTTCGAGCGGATCGAGCTCGAGCGCGGCGAGGAGCTCGTCTCGCTGTTCATGCGCGAGGTCGCCGGCGTCCACGAGCGACTGTTCGCCGAGCACGGCGAGCTCTACGGCGCCAACGTCGCCACCAAGGTCGAGCGCTGCCTCGCGCTCGACGACCGCGAGATCGATGCGGCCGCCGCGGGCCGCGAGCGCTACCGCGAGCGGCTCGCCGCCGTGTTCGAGCGCTTCGACCTGCTGATCACGCCGACGCTGCCCTGCGTCGCCGATCGCGCCGACGTCGACGAGCTCGAGATCAGGGCTCGCTACGTCGGCTTCACGCTCCCCTTCAACCTGGTCGGCGCGCCCGCGCTCGCGCTCCCCTGCGGGCCGGCGGAGCAGGGGCTGCCCTCCTCGGTTCAGCTCGTCGCCCGGCCCGGCGCCGACGGCCTCGTCCTCGCCGCCGGCGAGCTGCTCGAGGCCGCGCTGCGCTCGAGGGTGGTTAGGGTCCAGAGGTCAACGAGGATCTGAGGAGGACCGATGGAGGCGACGATCGCGACGCGGGGGCAAATCGGCGAGGGCGCCGAGAGGATCGAGAGCAGCGAATGGCTCCACGCTTTCGCCGAGCGCTATGTGGGCGCCTGGAGCTCCGGTGACGCGGCTGCGGTTGCGAGCTGCGCGAGCGACGATGTCGTCTGGATCGACCCGGCCCTCCCGGAGCCGGCGCGAGGCCGCGCCGCCGTCGCCGAGTTCGCCCGCGATTCGCTACGGGCCTTCCCCGACCTGAGCTTCGAGCAGCCCGGCGATCCGGCGATCACCGAGGACTTCCTGGCCGCGTACGTGCCGTGGCGGATGTTCGGCACCAACAGCGGACCGATCGAGCCGCCGGGTTTTGCGGCGACCGGCAAGTCGATCGACGTCGTCGGCTTCGACGTCTGGCAGTTTCGCGGCGGCCTGATCTGGCGCTACGAGGCGATCTACGACTTCACGACGATCGCCCGCCAGCTCGGCCTGGTGCCGCCCCGCGGCGGCTTCGCCGAGCGGGCGATGGTTAGCGCCCAGCGGCTCGGCGCGAGGTTGAAGCGGCGGCGCTAGCTGAACCGCTCGCGAGCCGCGCTCGCGAGCCGCGAGATCAGCTCGGCGGCCGCTTCGAGCCCGGCGTCGAAGTCGCTCCCGGGGATGCCGCCGACGCCGGGCGAGATCACGCCGGCGTCGCGGTAGCGCCCGACGCGGCGTGGACCTCGGCCTTCGAGCCGATCCCGGCGAGCTCGTCGAGCATCCGGTCCGAGAGCCCGCCCTTGGCCCGCTCGACGTCCCCGTCCGCCATCCCCTCGTCGAAGGCGGCGATCTCCTCGCCGAAACCCGAGCCCTCGAGCATCGCTCGGTAGAACGGCAGCGACGCGTAGGGGATCAGGTCCTGGCGGAAGCGCGCCCGCGCCGTCTCGGGGTCGTCGGTGAGCGCGATCGGCACGGCGGCGACGATGTCGAACCCCTCCATCCGCGCGCCCGGCGGCGGCGAGGCCCTCGCGGACCGCGGGGACCACCGTCTCGCGGATGTAGGAGGGGGAGCAGAGCCAGAGCATCACCCCGTCGGCGATCTCGCCGGTCAGCCGGAGCATCCTCGGCGACAGCGCGGCGACGTAGATCGGCAGATCGGCGCGCGCCGAGTACCCCATGAACGCGGAACTTGGTCGGGAAGCGCTCCGAGTCGGGCGGGTCCTCGCCGCGGAGGATCGCCCGCACCCCGCCGATGTACTCGCGCATCTGGGTCACCGGCTTGTCGATCCTCTGGCCATGCCAGTTCTCGACCGTCACCCGGTGCGAGACCCCGAGGCCGAGCACCATGCGCCCCCCGGAGAACTCGTCGATCGTCGCCGCGGTCTGCGCCATCGTCGCCGGGGTGCGCGAGAAGATCGGCACCACGCCGGTGCCGAGCCGGATCCGCTCGCTGGCGCTGGCGTAGGCCATCAGCGTGGTCAGCGAGTCGCGTCCGGCGATGTGGGTCGTGTAGGCGGCGTCGAAGCCGAGCCGGTCGGCGAGTGCCACCCGCTCGACCGCTCGCTCGAGGCTCTTGCCGGGTGAGATGAAGGCGCCGAGTCCGCTCACCCACGGATTCATATAGGAATCCGCTGTGCACTCGGTGGAGCGAACCTCGCTGATCGGCGCAGCGGCGCCCGAGGTCTGGTCGCGCGCGGTGAGCGAGCCGGGGATCAACCACGAGCTCGGCCCGATCCTGCGGATGACGATGCCCGCCCCCCTGCGGGGCAAGACGATCGACGAGATCGTCGTCGGCGAGGCGCTCGGGCGGAGCTGGATCCTGCTCGGCCGCTTCCTCCCGGTCGACTACGACGACCTCTGCATCGTCGAGCTCGACCCGGGGCGGCGCTTTCTCGAGCGCTCGCGGACGCTCAGCTTCGCGGTCTGGGAGCACGAGCGGACCGTCGAGCCGGCCGGCGAGGCCGCCTGCCGGGTCACCGACCGGCTCGGCTTCGAGCTCAAGCGCGGCGTCGCCCGGGTTCCCGGCTCGGCGCGGCTCGCGCTCGCGATCGTCGGCTTTCTCTTTCGCCACCGCCACCGCCGATTGGCGCGGTGGGCATCGGCGCGGCGCTAGTGCGCGTCGCCGTTGGCGTGCGCGGGCGGCCGTGACTCCTCGGCCAGCGAGGTGAGCTCGAGCACCCCGCGCGAGGCGTCCTCGAGGACCTCGCTCGCCTCCTCGCCGGAGCGCGCGTAGAGCTCGACCAGGAGGTGGACGATGATCCGCTCCTCATCGTGCTTGTGAAAGCGAACGTGGGTGAAGAACTCGCGGGTTCCCTGCTCGCCGAAGGACGCGTAGGTGAGGCTGTCGGCGGCGTCGGGGCCCGAGCAGGTCTCGACCAGGTCCTGGTCCACCGTGACCGTGCACGAGGCCACCCACGGGGTGCCGGCGACCATCCGCTCCCAGCGGTCCTCGACCGGGACCACGCGGCCCTCCTCGATCCCGAGATGCGGCTGGTCGTGCATGCAGTCGAGGCACTGAACGACCGCCTCCTGCACCTCCTCGACCCGCTCCGCGGTCTCCCCCGAGTCCGGGTCCACGCGGATGATCGCGTCGTAGTGGACCTGCGCCTCGAGGCGGGTCGACCAGCATCGATAGCAACGTAGCCAGGCGCTCTGGTCGCCGTTCAGCTCGTTCATCACGGCTCAGGGTAGCGCCGTGGCCGATCCTCGGAGATCAGCGCGTAGATCAGCATGTCGCGACGCGCCCCGGCGATGATCATGAACGAGCGCAGCAGTCCCTCGCGGACGAACCCGCAGCGCTCGGCGACCGCGCGCGAGTCCTGATTGGCCGGCTCGATCGTGAGCTCGATCCGCCGCATGCCGAGCTCGTCGAAGGCGTAGGCGCTGATCAGCCGCAGCGCCCGGCTCGCGACCCCGCGGCCGCGGGCCTGCTCCGCCACCCAGTACCCGGCCGTGCAGCGACCCGAGATCCGGTCGATCCCGTGCAGGCCGACGGAGCCGAGCAGCCCGCCCTCGCGCGAGTCGACGACAACCGCCGCGAGGTCGGTCCCGGAGGAGATCCCGACGCTCGCGCGGGCGAGCCAGGTCTGGGCGTGCTCGGGCTGGTAGGGGGAGGGGACGGTCGTGTAGCGGGCGATCGCCTCGTCGTTGCAGGCGACGACGATCTCCGGCAGGTCGGCCTGGGCGATCAGCCGGACGGTGACCGCTCCGTCGTCGAGGCCGAGCGCCGGGAACTCGATCGGCAGGTTCATGGCGGCGGGGCCGCCGGCCTCCGGCCGTCGCTCAGCCGGCGACCGGGGATCCGGCGCGCCTCTGCTCGCGAATCAGGTCGACGATCTCGCCCATGATCCGGTTGACGTCGAAGTCCTTGGGCGTGTAGACGCCGGCGACGCCGGCCTCGCGCAGCTTCGCGGCGTCGGCGAGCGGGATGATCCCGCCGATCACCACCGGGGCATCGACGCCGTGCTCGCGAAGCAGCCGGACCGTCTCGGGGATCAGCTCGAGATGCGAGCCGGAGAGGATCGAGAGCCCGACGATGTCGACGTCCTCGTCGCGCGCCGAGGCGGCGATCTGCTCCGGGGTCAGGCGGATGCCCTGGTAGATCACCTCCATGCCGACGTCACGCGCGCGCACGGCGATCTGCTCGGCGCCGTTGGAGTGCCCGTCGAGGCCCGGCTTGCCGACCAGGATCCTGACCGGGTGCCCGAGCTCGGCGGAGAGCTCCGTCGACCCGCTCGCGGACCCCCGCGATCAGCTCCTCGTCGGCGCCGGCGGAGGCGGCGCCGACGCCGGTGGGGGCCCGGTAGTCCCCGAAGACGTCGCGCAGCGTCTGCGCCCACTCGCCGGTGGTCGCGCCCGCCTTCGCGGCGGCGATCGTCGCCGGCATGATGTTCACGGACTCGTCGCGCGGCGGCCGCGGCGAGCTCGGCGAGCGCGCTCTCGACGGCCGCCTCGTCGCGCTCGGCCTTCCAGCGCTCGAGCGCCTCGATGCGCTCGCGCTCGACCTCGGGGTCCGGGGTGAGGATCCCGCCGTCGGCCCCGGCGGTCAGCGGGGAGTCCTCGGTCTCGGTGTACGAGTTCTGGCCGATCACCTTGATCTCGCCGGACTCGATCTTCGCGATCCGGTCCCGGTGCGACTCGACCAGGCGCGCCTTCATGTAGGCGACCGCCTCGACCGCGCCGCCCTGCTCGGCGACCACGGTCATCTCCTCGCGGGCGCCCTCGGCGAGCTCGTCGACGAGCCCGTCCATCACCTTCGAGCCCTCGAAGATGTCCGGGTACTCGAGCAGGTCGGTCTCGAAGGCGAGCACCTGCTGGATCCGCAGGCTCCACTGCTGGTCCCAGGGGCGCGGCAGGCCCATCGCCTCGTTCCAGGCGGGCAGCTGGATCGCGCGGGCGCGGGCGTTGCGACCGAGGGTGACCGCGAGCGCCTCGAGCACGATCCGCTGAACGTTGTTCTCCGGCTGGGCCTCGGTGAGGCCGAGGCTGTTGACCTGGACGCCGTAGCGCATCCGCAGGAACTTCGCGTCGCTGACCCCGTAGCGCTCGCGCCCGAGCTCCTCCCAAAGGCGCGACATCGCCCGCAGCTTCGCGTGCTCCTCGACGAAGCGGACACCGGCGTTGACGAAGAAGGAGATCCGGCCGAACACCTTCGGGAAGTCCTCCTCGGCGACCTGGCCGCGGGCCTTGACCTCGTCGAGGACGGCGAGCGCGGTCGCACAGCGAGTAGGCGATCTCCTGGACCGGGGTCGCCCCGGCCTCCTGAAGGTGGTAGCTGCAGACGTTGGTCGGGTTCCAGCTCGGCGACTCGTTGACCGTGAACGCGACCGTGTCCGCGATCAGCCGCATCGAGGGGCCGGGGGGGAAGGCGTAGGTGCCGCGCGAGAGGTACTCCTTGATGATGTCGTTCTGGGTCGTCCCCTTGAGCTGCGAGCGATCGACACCGGTCTCCTCGGCGACCGTCGCGTAGAGGGCGAGCAGCCAGGCCGCGGTGGCGTTGATCGTCATCGAGGTGTTCATCTCGTCCAGGGGGATGCCGTCGAGCAGCTGGTGCATGTCGCCCTTGTGGACGACCGAGACGCCGACCTTGCCGACCTCGCCGCGGGCGAGGACGTGATCGGGGTCGTAGCCGGTCTGCGTCGGCAGGTCGAAGGCGATCGAGAGCCCCGTCTGGCCCTTGGCGAGGTTCTTGCGATAGAGCTCGTTCGAGCGCTTCGCGTCGGAGTGCCCTGCGTAGGTGCGCATCACCCACGGGCGATCGCGCTCCGCGAGACGGTGGTCTGATCGGTCGCTCATTGGATCAATTCTACGTTCGATGGGTAGATTCACGGCCGATGGCGCCCGAGCCCCTGCTCATCGACACGATGCACCTCGGGCACGATCGCGCGATCGGCGCGCACCTCGTCCGCGGGCTGATCATCGATCCCGGGCCGGAGTCCGCGCTGGGCAACTGGGTCGAGCAGCTCGAGGAGCCGCCGCGGGCGATCCTGCTCACCCACATCCACCTCGATCACGCCGGCGCCACGGGCGCGCTCGCCCGGCGCTTTCCCGAGCTCCGCGTCTACGTCAGCGAGTTCGGCGCCCCGCACGTCACCGACCCCGCCCGCCTGCTCGCCAGCGCGGCGCGGCTCTACGGCGAGGAGAACATGGAGCGCCTCTGGGGCGCCGTCCTGCCGGTGCCCGCCGAGCGGGTGATCGCCCTCGTCGGCGGCGAGGAGGTCGAGGGGATGCGGGTCGAGCACACCCCCGGCCATGCCCGCCATCACGTCACCTATCTCGACCTCGACTCCGGCGACGCCTTCGTCGGTGACGTCGCCGGGGTGAGGATCCCTCCCTCCGAGCTCACCCTCGCGCCCACGCCGCCGCCCGAGACCGATGTTGAGGCGTGGCTCGACTCGCTCACCCGGATCGAGGCGCTCGCGCCCAGGCGGCTGCACCTCACCCACTTCGGCGCCGCCGACCCCGACGAGCAGCTCGGGCGGATCCGCGAGGCCCTGCTGGCGAGCGCCGAGCTCGCGCGCGCCGGCGATCGCGAGGGCTTCCTCGGCGCCTTCGAGGCGACGATCGACCGAGGGGCGGACCCGCAGACCGCCGCGCGCCTGCGCCAGGTGACCCCGCCCGACCAGCAATGGGCGGGCCTCGAGCGCTACTGGCGAAAGCGCTCCGAGGAGTAGGCGGGCGGCTCCCGGGCGCGTCTGCAAGGCCGCGACCGCACCCTTGGGGGCAGGGCGGTGTTGAGGGTGATTCAACGGCTACCCTGCTGCGAGAGGAGCCCAGAAGCGATGAGCATGAGGATCACCCAAAGAGCGAAGGCCACGATCGCCGCCCTGGCGAGCGTCGGCGTGGCCCTCGGCCTCGCCGGAGCCGCGCAAGGGATCACCGTCTACGCCAACGACTTCTCGAACATCGCCGAGTACGAGCAGATCGTCCGCTCGGGCGGCGGCAAGGCCTGTAAGACCCGCTACCGCGAGAACCAGAAGACGATCCTCACATCGGTGCGCAAGGGGCCCGCGACGTGCGCCTACAAGGCCCCGGTCCAGGGTGACTCCGAGCTCCCCGATCACGCGCTCGGCGTCGACGCGAAGATCCTCGACGGCACCCCGAAGGCGATTCGCGAGGGCTCCTTCGTCGAGCTCACCCTGCGAGCCGGAGGCGGCGGGATCGGCTACACGCTGCGCGTCTTCCCGCAGAAGCGCAAGTACGAGATCTCGCGCGGACCGTCCGGTGGCGGCTTCCCCGTCGTCGGCAAGAGCAAGGCGATCAACCGGGTCGGCGATCGCAACCGGCTGAGCTTCGTGGCCCGGGGCGCGTCGCTGATCGCGAAGGCCAACGGCAAGCAGCTCGCCACGGTCACAGACGACGATCCCGGCCAGGTGACCGGGCGCAAGGTCCGCTTCGCGATCGGCAGCGCGAAGAAGACCCAGAAGGACGTCGTCGCGGTGATCAAGAGCGTCAACGTCGGCGTCCCGCGCCGCTGACGCTCGCTCGTCTCATGGTCTCGTCGCGAGGATGAGCACCGAGACGATCGAGCGCCCGCGAAGCGCCGGACCGGGATCGGGCCTCGGCGGGAACTGGCTGGTGATCGTCCTCAACGACGACCACAACACCTTCGACCACGTCGCCAAGACGCTCGCCCGCTACATCCCCCGGATCGGCATCGAGCAGGGCTACCGGCTCGCCGATCAGATTCACGGCTCCGGCCAGGCGATCGTCTGGAGCGGCGCGAAGGAGACGGCGGAGCTCTACTGGGAGCAGCTCAAGGGCGCCGGGCTGACGATGGCGCCACTCGAGCGCTCCTAGCGGCGGCCGCGGTGGCCGCCGCGGCCCGCGCTCGCCCTGAGGAGTCTCAGAGCGAGCGCAGGTCGAGCAGTCGCCCGCCGGCCCCGGGGGAGAGCCGGCAAGCGCGCCGGAGGAGGGAGCCGGGCGGCGGGACCGCGCGGTGTGGCGGGTTCGCACCGAGCGCCGGCGAAGCTGGCCGGCGCGCAGTTCGAGCAGCGAGCGCAGCTCGGCGGTGCGGCTGAACGGGTCCGCGATCAGCTCGCCGTCGGCCAGCGAGATGGCGGCGAGGATCTTCCCCTCGACCTCGGCGACCAGGACCGGGCCCTCCAGCGGCTGATGGCTGTCGCGACCGGCCAGCCGGGCGAGCGCTTCGCGGTCGCGCTCGTCCTCGCCGATGCGCCGGATCGTGAGCGCGTTCGAAAGGGCGGTGTGGGCTTCTTGTCTGGTTCTCATCGCTGGCCTCGCTTCTTCTGGTGGTGGCGTTATCCAGATGTTCCGCCCTCCCCGTCATTAGCGCAACATCAATCTCTGACGTAGGTGATAAGCTGCCCTTATGCTCGATGTGAAGCGCCTCAACATCCTGCGTGAGGTCTCCGTGCAGGGCTCGTTCTCGGCCGCCGCGGACGCCCTCTACCTCTCCCAGTCGGCGGTCAGCCAGCAGATCGCGACCCTGGAGCGCGAGGTCGGGATGAAGCTGCTCGACCGCACCCGCGAGGGCCCGAAGCTCACCGACGCCGGCCGGGTGCTGGTTTCCCACGCGGAGGCGGCGATCGCCCGCCTCGACGAGGCCGAGCGGGAGCTCGCCTCGATCGCCGGCCTCGAGGGCGGCGAGCTTCGCCTGGCCAGCTTTCCGAGCGCGAGCGCGACCCTGCTCACCGAGGCGGTCTCGATCTTCCACCGCCGGCACCCGAACGTGAGGCTCAGCGTCGTCGACGCGGAGCCCGAGGAATCGCTGCCGCGGCTGCGCGGCGGCGAGCTCGATCTCGCCCTCACCTTCGACTACCGCACGACGCCGGCCCCGGCCGAGCGCGACCTCGAGCGCGTCCCCGTGCTCACCGAGTCGATGTACGTCGCCCTGCCCACCGAGCACGAGCTCGCCGCTCGCGAGGTCGTCCCGCTCGCCGCGCTCGCCGATGAGGAATGGCTATGCGGTACCAGCCCCTCGACCTGCGCCGAGGCGATCTTCATCGCCTGTCGCGGCGTCGGCTTCGAGCCCCGGATCGGCTTCGAGTCCGACGACTACCACGTGATGCAGGGGTTCATCGCGGCGGGCCTCGGGGTCACCCTGCTTCCCGACCTGGCGCTGCCGACGCTGCGCTCCGACGTCGTCGTCCGGGTCACCGACCCGCCGGCCCCCGAGCGCCGCGTCTGGGCGGCGGCGAGGCCGGGCGGCTCGCGCTCGCCGGCCACCGACGAGATGCTGGCGATCCTCGCCGACGTCGGCGAGCGCTTCTCCACCCGCCATCGCGAGCGCCTCCAGCTCGTCGCCTAGCGCCACCCCGGCCGGCGCGCCACCCGGGCCACAGCGCCACCCCGGCCGCAGCGCCACCCCGGCCGGCGCGCCACTTCCCGCCGAGATGGCGCGAACCGGTGCCCGGGCACGGGTAAGTGCCACCTCGGCGTGGAGTGGCGGAGCGCGCCGCGGGCTGGGGGGTGCGCGGGTCTAGCCGTGGCCGTTGGTGGCCCGCAGGGCGGCGTCGGCCACCCGCGCGTGCCAGTGCTGCTCGACCGGCTTGTGGTAGAGGGCGAGCGCCTCCTGGCGAAGCGCGGAGAGCTCGTCGGAGAACCACCAGGCCTGCTGCTGCTCGCGGCTCTCCCAGGTCGTCACCTGGCGCAGGTGAAGCGGGTCGTCCTCGTTGCGGCCGAGGAAGGCCGACTTCGCGCCATAGGCGAGCGCCCGGTCGAGCGCCGGCTCCCAGATCTCGAGGAAGCGGTCGCGCCGGAAGGGCACGATGTGCCATTCGATGTAGTGGATCTCCGCCATCGGCCGGAACTCTAGATGACTGTTTCGCGATCGGCGTCCGCCCGGGCGGCGGCTGCGCCGGCGCGCGCTTGCCTCGCCGAGCTCAGAGCTCGATCGTGCAGGTGAACGGATAGAGCGGCGGGTTCTTGCTGCACTCGGAGAAGGCGATCCGAACCGGCGCCTTGCTGCGACCCGCGTCGTTGCGTGCGGTCACGATCACGGTCGCGGCTCCGGTCGCCTCGATCGAGTGCTTGATCGTGTTGATCAGCTCCCTGCGGCCGCGCTTCGGATCCGGGATCCAGGGGTGTCCGTAGCGGTTGCTTTCGACCGGTTTGTACGGCACGCCGGCCGCCTTCGCGGTCTCTCCGCCATAGCTCGCCTTCATCCTCACGGCGTCGGCGCGGCGGGCGAACACCTCGAGCCGGGTCGCCGGCCCCGGCTCGCCGCTCTGCTTGAAGTAGTGGAGCTCGCCGACCTTCGGCGGGCGCTTCTGATCGCCGGCCGCGCGATCCGCGGCGGGCGCGGCACCAGCCCCGATCGCCACCGCCAGCGCCGCGGCCGCGAGCGCCGGTCGGAGCCGAGCGTTCGCCACGCTAGGCGCCCACCTCGGCCCAGATCGCGCCCTCACCGTCCTCGTGCTGGCCCTCGGAGTTGTCGGTGGCGCCGACGCGGATCGTGATCTTGCCCGAGTGCTTGTTCTCGTGCAGGAGCTGGTGCGCGTCCGGCACACCCTCGAAGTCCATCGCCTGCGAGAGCACCGGGCGGACCTTGCCCTCGGCCATCAGCTGGGTCGCGCGCATGCACTCGTACGCGTTCGCGAAGTGCGAGCCGATGATCTCCTTCTGCTTCATCCACAGGTAGCGGACGTCGAAGTCGAGGTTGTAGCCGGAGGTGGCGCCGCAGATCACGACCTTGCCGAACGGCTTCACCGCGAGCACCGAGGTCGGGAAGGTCGCCTGTCCGACGTGCTCGAAGACGATGTCGGGGGCGTCGCCGAGGATCTCCTTGACCCGCTTCGCGAACCCGCGCGAGGCCTTGAAGCGCTCCTTGTCGGCCGCCGGGTCGGCGACCGGGTGGTTGGCGTCGGAGCGCATCATCCCGCTGAACTCCGCGCGGTTGATGTAGTCGACCGCGCCGAGCTGCTTGACAAGCTCGCCCTTCTCGTCGGAGGAGACCACGCCGACCGCGTTCGCGCCCGCGGCCTTGCAGAGCTGGACCGCGAACACGCCGAGCCCGCCGGCCGCCCCCCAGATCAGCACGTTGTGCCCGGCCTGGATCTTGCAGCGGTCGACGAGCATCCGGTAGGCGGTGAAGTAGGTGAGCCCGAACGCCGAGGAGTCGACCCAGGAGAGGTTCCTGGGCTTCGGCAGGAGCTGCTGCGCCTGCACCTTGGTGAACTGGGCGAACGAGCCCCAGGTCGTCTCGTAGCCCCAGATCCTCTGGCTGGGTGCGGCCAGCGGGTCGAGGCCATGCACCTCGACGTCCTCGTAGGAGGCCTGGTTGCAGTGGATCACGACCTCGTCGCCGGGCTGCCAGCGGGTGACGCCCTCGCCGACCTTCCAGACGATCCCAGAGGCGTCGGAGCCGCCGATGTGGTGGCCGAACTCGGGGTGGTCGCCGTAGCCGAAGACCGAGACCGGCTTGCCGAGCGCCGCCCAGACGTTGTTGAAGTTGACCCCGGCCGCCATCACCCGGACGACGACCTCGAACGGGCCCGGCTCAGGCACCTCGATCTGCTCGAGCTGGAAGGCGTCCTTGGGCTCGCCCTCGCGCTCCTGGCGGATCACCCATGCCGCCATCGTCTTCGGCAGGGTGCCCGGCTCGACATCCAGCTTCGATACCTCGTTCACGTCTACGGCCACGGTTCTCCTCGTTTGGCTCGGGAAAAGGAGCGGCGGATGCTACGCGATCAAATCCGAGCGTCAGCTTCTCGTCCGGAGGCCCGACTACCTTCGAGAGCCCGGATGGAAGCCTCGCAACGACCACAACTGCCCCTCGACGATCCCGGTGGCGACGCCGCCGGGACGGTCCGCGCGCTCGGCGCCCGGATCGTGATCGAATCGCTCACGGTCGAGGACGAGCGTGCCGCACGGCTGGTGCGCGAGCGCGCCCAGTCCGGCTCGCCGGCGCCGGAGACGGTCCGCAAGGCGATCGAGATCGGCGCGCGGGTGCTCGAGACCGAGCAGGCCGCCGTGAACGTCGACTACGTCCGCCGCGAGCTCGACGCGGGCCTCGGCGAGCTCGATCGAAAGCTCGGCGGAACGCTCGAGGATGGCGCCGAGGCGCTCACCGAGGAGATCGCGCGCGCCTTCGGCGCCGAGCGCAACGACTCGGTCCAGGCGCAGATCAAGGAGATCGTCACCGCCGAGGCGCGCCAGCAGCGCGAGCAGCTGCTCGCGGCGCTGACGGCGGAGGACGCCTCGAACCCGCTGGTCGGGATGCAGGTGCGGATCGGCAAGAAGCTGGTCGAGACCGAGGAGCGCCACCGCGCCGAGGTCGAGCTGCTGCGCGACTCGCACGCCAAGGAGTCGCGGGCGATGCAGTCGCAGGTCTCCGAGCTGAAGGAGAACCTCGCCCGCCTGCTCGACAAGGGCGAGTACGAGCACCGGCTCGCCGAGTCCGAGGCGGCCGGGACCCGCAAGGGGCTGAGCTTCGAGGAGCGGGTCCACGAGGCGATCGAGGTGATCGCCGGCGCCCGTGGCGACCTCGCCACCCACACCGGCGGCGAGCAGGCCGAGGGCGGCGGCAAGAAGGGCGACACGCTGGTCGAGATCGGGGCCTGCGAGGGCTCGGCGCTCGGCCGGATCGTCTTCGAGGCGAAGGACAACCGGCTCAGCAAGAACGCCGCCTGGAACGAGCTGAACGAGGCGATGGAGGCCCGCGCCGCCTCCTTCGGGGTCCTGGTGGTCGCCGGCGAGGAGAACGTCCCCGCAGGCCGCGAGACGCTGACCGAGTACGAGGGCAACAAGCTGATCGTCGACGTCGATCGCGACGAGCCCGCCGGGCTCGGGCTCGGGATCGCCTACCGGCTCGCCGCCGCGCGGGTGGCGATGGCCCGCGACCGCGAGCTCACCGTCGACGCGCCGGCCGTCCGCGACGCCGCCCAGGAGGCGGTCACGGCTCTCAAGCAGGCGCAGGCGATCCGCTCCGCGCTGACGGGCATCAAGACCCAGTCGGATCGCGCCCGCGGCGGCCTCGACACGATGGTCGCCGCGATCGAGGCGAAGCTGCTGCAGATCGATGCGCTGATCGCCGAGGCCGACGAGTCCGCCTAGCGCCCGACGGGGCGGCCGGGTCGTTCAGGGAAGCAGCAGGTCGTTCTGCGAGCTGCGGCGCTCCGCGCCGACCTTGATCCGGCCGGGCCGGGCGCTCGACTCCTCGCCGCTGGTGACCACGTAGGTCCCCTGCTCGAGGTCCGCCTGCAGCCGGCCGACCCCGCCGGGCGGGATCGGGGTGCCGGTGGTGGTCGTCGGCCCCTCGATGTTGAGGGTCGCCTCGTTCTTCGACTGGTTGCTCGCCACCAGGACAACCGGCCCGGCTCCGATCGCGCTCGGGCTGACCACGACCTTGGCGTCGGTGACGTTTGCGGTCAGCTCGATCGGCGCCGGCGGGCGGTTCTCGTTCGGGAAGTCGTCGTCGCCGCAGGCGGAGATGCCGAGCGCCGCGACGATCGCCGCGGCGGGAACGGACAGCGCTCTCCTCACCCTCATGCCGGGCGAACCCTAACCGAAGCGATCGGCGGAGGAGCCGGTCTTAGGGCGAGGAGGCGAAGGGCAGCTCGACCACCTCGGCACTGAGCTCGCCGCCGACGGTGACGCTCGATCCGGGCTCGGCCTCGCGGCGCAGGATCGCAAGCGCGATCGGCCCGTTCGCCGGCGAGAGCACCGCCGTGCCGACGCTGCCGAGCTCGCGCTCGCCGAGCAGGACCGGGTCGCCGTGCCCGGCGCCGGCCGCGGAGAGCCGCAGCCCGCGCAGGTGGCGATTCGGCCGACCCTTGTAGTGAAGGCGTGCGACGGTCTCCTGGCCGATGTAGCAGCCCTTGGTGAAGCTGACGGCGCGCTCGTCGATCCCCGCCTCGGCGGGCATCGTCGCCGTGCTCATCTCGGCGCCGAAGCGCGGCCTTCCGGCCTCGACGCGGACGATCTCGGCGGCGCCCTCGCCGACCGGCTCGGCGCCGCGCTCGCGAACCGCCGCCTCGAGCGCGGCGGCGCGCTCGGGATCGACCAGCAGATCGATGCCCAGATCGGTGGCGACCGCCCGGCAGCCGATCCCGTCGATCGCGGTCTCGCGATGGGCGTGCTCGGGGGCGAGCGGGCCGCCGAGCGCGATCTTCTCCGCCGCCGGGCCGATCACCGAGATCACCTCGAGGTCTCCGCTCACCTCGGCGACCTCGACCTCACGGCCGATCTTGTACATCGAGAGGTGTCGCAGGACCGCGTCGGCGGCGAGCGCCTCGGTCTCGATCCAGAAGTCGGCGCCCGGGGCGCCCGCCTGGTCGAGGCGCAGGATTCGCAGATCGCCCTGCATGTGTCCCTTGCGATCGAGCAGGGCCGAGTAGGAGCCGCCGCCCGGCTCGAGCGCCTCGACGTCGTTGGTCAGCTGGCCCTGCAGGTACTCGGCCGCCTCCGGGCCGCCGACGGCGATCGCCCGCCGGCCCTCCCGACGAAGCTCGCCCGCGCCCTCGCGCAGCGCCCTGTACTGGGCGTCGAGCTCGATCTCGATCGACGATTCCATCGCTCGACCCAGTTTGACAGCGAGCGCGCCGGGCGGGCGGGCGTAGCGGGCGCGACCGGTTCGCGCCCGATCTCGGGACGCTGGGAAACTTCGATGTTTGATGTGTCAAACTTTCTCTTATGAGCGAGCGAAAGCGACCGGGCGACGAAGAGGGGAGCACCGCGAGGGGAATCTCTCGCCGGCGCCTGCTCGCGGGCGGCGTCGTTGCGGCGCCGACGCTCGCGTTGCTTCACGAGACCGTCCCCCATCAGGGCATTCACGACGCGCTCGGCGGTGCCCAGCATCCCGCCGCGGAGGCGGCCCGAGCGGCGCCGAGGGCGCCCACGGCGGCCACGGCGTGCCCAGCCATTCCAACGGCCTCGGCACCGCCGGCCCGACCTTTCGCGGCGGGCAGGTGGTCGACCACGCGGCGAACGGCTTCGACCCGACCGACGATCCTGCGCGACTTCGACTACGGCAGGACCACGCCGGCTGCCGAGCGGGCGGATGCTGCGCGAGTGGGACGCTCGTCGCGGGCGACAAGGAGATCGAGGTCGCCCCGGGCGTGCGCTTCCCGGCCTGGACCTACAACGGCCGGGTCCCGGGCCCGACGCTGCGCTGCACGCGAGGGCGACCTGCTGCGGATCCGGTTCGGCAACGGCTCCGAGCACCCGCACACGATGCACTTCCACGGGATCCACCCGGCGGACATGGACGGGGTCCCGGGGCTCGGCGCCGGGGTCGATCGAGCCCGGCGAGTGCGACCACCTACGAGTTCGACGCCGAGCCCTTCGGGCTCCACCTCTACCACTGCCACGTCGCGCCGCTCGCCGAGCACATCGCCCGCGGGATGTACGGCACGTTCATCGTCGACCCGAAGGAGGGGCGGGCCGACGCCGACGAGATGGTGATGGTCCATGAACGGCTACAACACGAACTTCGACGGCGAGGGCAACCAGCTCTACGCGGTCAACGGGATCCCGTTCCACTACATGCACGAGCCGATCGAGGTGCAAGCGCGACGAGCTGGTCCGGATCTACCTGGTCAACATGCTCGAGTACGACCCGATCAACTCGCTTCCACATCCACGGCGAACTTCTTCGACTACTTCCCGACCGGGACCCGGCTCGAGCCGACCGAGTTCACCGACACGATCATTCAGGGCCAGGGCCAGCGCGGGATCTGCGAGATGCGCTTCCCGCACCCGGGCCGCTACATGTTCCACGCCCACAAGACCGAGTTCGCCGAGCTCGGCTGGATGGGCTTCTTCGAGGTCGGCGTGAGGATGGAGGCGCGCAGCGAGACGCTCGAGCCCGGCGGACGCGGCCTGCTCGCCCGGTGCCGACCTGGGTGCTCGCCGTCGGGCGCCGCTGGCGCTGATCGCGATCGCCGCTCGCTCTTCGCGCTCGCTCGGCGGCCCCGGCCTCCGGATCGCGCGCGGGCCGCCGATCGAGGACCTCGCGGTCGAGCGGACCGTGCTCGCGTCCCGGCGAGATCGAGCTCACGGTGCGGAACACGGGCCCGGACGCGGTCGCGGTCGCCCAGGTCGTTCGTCAACGACGCCTACGTCGACTTCACCGGCGCGAGCGGCGCGATCGGCCGGCTCGGCTCGGCAGCGGCTGACGCTCGACTACCCCTGGCAGGAGGGCGAGCCGCTACGCGTCTTCGCTGCTCACCTCGACCGGGCGTCGTGATCGAGCACTCGATCGACGGCCGCGGTCGAGACCCCGAGCGCCGACGCCGGCCTCTTCGGGCTGATGGCGCTGCTCGGCACCTACGTCGGGGTCATCCCGGTCGTGCTCGGGATGGCGCTGCTGCCGTTCGATGCGGCGCATCGCGCCGGCGTGGATCGCGGTCCTGATCGCCTTCACGATCGGCCTGCTCGCCTTCCTGGCGATCGACGCGACGTCTCGAGGGGCTCGAGATCGCCGATCGGCGCTCGGGAGGCGCCTTCGGCGGCACCGAGCTGGTCTTCCTCGGCGCGGCTGCTCGCCTTCCTCGCGCTGACCGGGATCGACCGCGCGCTCCGCGCGCGCCGGCGCCCGACCGGGGCGCCGGCGGGTTCCGCCTCTCGCTGATGATCGCGATCGGCATCGGCCTGCACAACCTCGGCGAGGGCCTCGCGATCGGCTCCGCCTACGCGGTCGGCGAGCTCGCGCTCGGTGCCTTCCTGGTCGTCGGCTTCGCGATCCACAACACGACCGAGGGCCTCGCGATCGTCGCCCCGCTGCGCCGCGAGCGCGCCGGGTCGGGCGCCTGCTCGGCGCTCGGCGCTGATCGCCGGCGCGCCCGGCGATCGCCGGCGCCGGTGATCGGCGCCGTCGGTCACCAACCCGGAGCTCGCCGCGCTGCTGCTCGGCGTCGGTGTCGGCGCGATCGTCCAGGTGATCGTCCAGATCGCTCCCGCGATTCGCGACGAGGCCGGACAGGCGCTTCGACGGGGCGACGACGACGGCGGTCGGCCTCGGCGTCCTCCTCTTCTACATCGACCGGGCTGCTGATCTCGGTCTAGGCGATGGCGCACTCAGGTTTCCGCAGGGGCTCGCACGGCCCGAACACCGAGGCGGTCGAGGACTACGCGAAGGCGATCTACGCGCTCGAGCGCCGCGACGACGGGCCGGTCGGCACCTCGGCCCTCGCCGAGCGCCTCGGCGTCCTGCCGGGCACGGTGACCGCGATGCTGAAGCGGATGGCCGAGCTCGGCCTCGCCGAGCACGAGCCCTATCGCGGCGTCGCGCTGACCGACCGCGGCGAGCGGGTCGCGCTCGAGGTGATCCGCCACCACCGGCTGATCGAGTCCTACCTCGCCGAGGCGCTCGGGATGCCCTGGGACAAGGTCCACGACGAGGCCGAGGTGCTCGAGCACTACATCTCCGAGGAGCTCGAGGAGCGGATCGCCGAAGCGCTCGGTGACCCGACCCATGACCCCCACGGCGACCCGATTCCCGATCGCGAGCTGGCGATCGACGAGCTCGCCGGCGGCGTGCCCCTGCTCGAGCTCGCCCCCGGCGACTCGGCCACGTTCACGCGGGTCTCGGACTCCGATCCGGCGATGCTCCGCTACCTCGCCGAGCGCGGCATCCGGCCGGGCGCGCTGATCGGGATCCGCGAGCAGGAGCCGTTCGGCGGCGCGATCATGATCGTCGTCGACGAGAGCCCGCACGCAATCGGCGCCAAGCTCGCCAGTCGCATGGTCGTCACCCCGGCGCGCGCCGCCGGCTGAGCGCGGCGGTACGATCGTCGCGATGGCGCTCGCCGACGACTTCAAGTCGATCATCGAATCGCTTCCCGGGGACTGGACCGATGTCGTCTGCGACCTGCGAATCGACGACGAGGACCACTACATCGACGCCGCGGTGCTGATGACGCAGATGAACGCCCAGCCCTACTCGAACGCCGAGTGGCACTGGCGGATCAACGTCGCCCACAGCTTCGGCCACGCCGCCGCCGCCGAGACCGTCTGGGGGACGCTGAAGCTGCTCGACGAGCAGGGGATCAGCGGCGAGCTGATCGTCCGCGACTTCCACGAGGGTCGCGCCGAGGTCGTGCAGATGTGGGGACGGCCGGAGTCGGTGCGGCGCGAGTTCCGCGCCCGGCGCTCGCTCTAGGGCCGTCGCCCGGCCGGCTCGTCAGGCGCCGGGCAGCGGCGGGAAGGCCGCGTCGAGGTCGATCGGACGGGCGAGGATGCCGCGCTCGAGGCCCCAGCGAGCCCAGGCCGCGAGCCGGCCACGCTCGAGCCGCAGCGGATCGCCGAACGCGTCGGCCTCGAGCAGCGCCTCGAGCTGGGCGCGCTGCTCGGACTCGCCGAGCCCCGGAACCGCGGCGAGCAGGTCGTCGAGCGCGCCCCGCGGGTCGGCATCGAGCAGCTCGTAGCCGGCGGCGATTCCGGCGAGCGCGTCGGCGAGCAGCTCCGGGTCCTCGGCGAGCGTGTCCGCCGAGCTCGCGAGCACGAGCTCCGGATAGCGCGGCGCGCCGTAATCGTCGATGCGGAACTCGCGGGTCGGCACCCCGAGCCCGCGCAGCGCGACCCCCTCGGCGTTCCAGAACGCGGTCGCCGCGTCGACCCGCGCCGGCGGAGAGCGCCGCGATCGAGTCGAAGCCGATCGTCACCCGCTCGACCGAGCCCGGATCGGCCCCGCCAGATTCGAGCACGGCGTCGAGCACGGCGTCGTCGGAGGGCAGGCCGGTGACGCCGACGCGGGCACCCGGCGAGGTCCGCCGGCCGCCGCACGCGGTCGCGGTCGGCCGGCGATCACCGCGGCGAGCGGGCGCTCGACGATCGCGCCGACGCCGACGAGGTCGATGCCGCGCTCACGGGCGAGCGCGAGGTCGTGGATGTCGAGGATCGCGAACTCGGCGCGGCCGCTCGCGAGCAGCTTCGGCGCGTCGGTCGACGCGCCGGGCTCGCGGATCGTCGAGCTCGATGCCCGCGCTCGGCGAAGGCCCCCGCCGCGAGCGCCGCGTAGATGCCGGCGTGCGACGGCGTTGGGCTGGAAGTCCAGCACGAGGGTCGCCTCGCCTGGAGGCGCCCGGTTCCGCGCCGTCCTCGCCGCAGCCGCCGAGGGCCGCGAGCGAGCACGGCCGCCAGCAGCGCAGCGACCATTCTCACTCGCGCTGCAGGCTATCGGCCCCGGGCCCGGTCCCGGCGGGTAGGCTTCTCCGATGCTCGAGCAGCTGACCGACGAGCACCCCGTGACCCACGAGTTGCTCGCCCTGGTCGAGATCCCGAAGGGATCGCGCAACAAGTACGAGTACGACGAGGGCATCGGCCGGGTCGTGCTCGACCGCTTTCTCTCCTCGTCGATGGTCTACCCGACCGACTACGGCTTCCTGATGGGGCACCGCGGCCGCGACGGCGATCCGCTCGACGCGATGATCTGCGTCTCCGAGCCGACCTTCCCCGGCTGCGTGATCCCGGTCAAGCCGATCGCGCTGTTCGTGATGCAGGACGAGAAGGGCGAGGACGACAAGGTCGTCTGCGTGCCGACCCAGGATCCCGGCTGGAACCACGCCGAGCGGCTCGAGGACATCCCCGAGCAGCTCCAGCGCGAGATCACCCACTTCTTCTCGGTCTACAAGCAGCTCGAGGGCAAGGAGGTCCAGGTCGACGGCTGGGAGTCGCGCGAGGAGGCGCTCGAGGTGATCGCCGACGGGCGCCGGCTGCAGATGGAGCACGACGCACCGCGACGCAGCTGATCGCGGCGACTCTGTAGACTGCCGCCCGCACCCAAGCTAGGAGGACTTCACCAAGTGCAGGATCGAGGGCTCGCCGCTTACATCGCCGAACTGGTCGGAACGTTGTTCCTGGTCTTCGTCATCGGCACCGTCGTCACGCTCTACGTGCAGACCGAGCCGGCCGCGCAGATCGGCTCCGACTTCGCCGTCATCGGGCTCGTCCACGCCTTCGTGCTCTTCGGGCTGATCATGGTCTTCGGGGCGGTCAGCGGCGGGCACTTCAACCCGGCCGTGACGCTCGCCGCCGCGGCGATGAAGCGGATCGACCCGGTCGACGCGGTCGTCTACATCCTCGCCCAGCTCTCCGGCGGCGTGCTCGGCGCGCTGCTGGTCAAGGGCCTGCTGCTCGACGAGGGCCGCGCCGGCCAACTACGGCGCCGCGACGATCAGCGACCTGCTCGCCGGCCCGTTCGCCGGCGCCGTCGTCGAGGCGCTCGGAACCTTCCTGCTCGTCCTCGCCGTCATCGCGGTGGCGATGAACCCGCGCGCCCGCCAGGAGTGGGCGCCGCTCGGCGATCGGCACCACGCTCGGCTTCGCGGTGATGATCTTCGGCCCGCTGACCGGCGGCTCGTTCAACCCGGCCCGCTGGTTCGGCCCGGCGCTGATCGGCGACGAGTTCAACGGCTTCGACAACGTCTGGCCCTACGTGGTCGGGCCGATCGTCGGCGCCCTGCTCGCGGTCGGCGTCTACCGCTTCGTGATCGCCGGCCCGCAGTACGCCGAGGGCACCGGAGCCCGCGACCTCGGACGCTCGCGCCGTCGGCCAGGCCGTCAAGGACGCCGAGGTTCGCGCGCGCAACAAGTAAGCGGTCGACGGCGGGCGCCCCTCCGGGCGCCCGCCGTGGCTTCGATAGCGTGAGCCCGTGCGGCGCGTCACCTTCTCCCGCAACTACACGCTCTCGCTGTCGCGGACGTGCCGGTGCTACTGCAAGTACTGCGCGTTCGCCACCCACCAGGCGCACCTCTACTCGCCCGACGAGGTCGAGCGAGCGCCTCGAGCAGGCGGTCCGGCGCAACGCCAAGGAGCTGCTCGTGCTGACCGGCGAGCTGCCCGAGGTGAACCCGAGGTCGCCGCGCGGCTGCGCTCCTACGGTCACGAGGACTTCATCTCCTACGTCGTCTGGGCCTGCGAGCGGGCGCTCGAGCGCGGCCTGCTGCCGCACACCAACCTCGGCGTGCTCGACCGCGACGACCTCGCGCGGCTGCGCGAGGTCACCGCCTCGCAGGGGCTGATGCTCGAGTCGATCTCCGAGCGGCTGATGGAGACCGTGCACGCCGGCTCGCCGACCAAGCACCCGCGCGGTCGGCTGGAGACGATCGAGGCCGCCGGCGAGCTGCGGATCCCGTTCACCAGCGGGATCCTGGTCGGCATCGGCGAGACCGAGGACGAGCGCATCGCCTCGCTCGAGGCGCTCGCCGAGGTCCACGAGCGCCACGGCCACATCCAGGAGGTGATCCTGCAGAACTTCGTCCCGCATCCGCGCTACTACGGGCAGCGAGGTGGCGGAGATCGCCGACGAGGCGGCTCGAGCGGCGCTGGGGCGATCGACGAGCCGGCCGCAGAGCGCCGGCGAGCCGGTGCTGGCCGGAGTGGGCGGCGCCGGTCGACGCTCGAGCGAGATGAAGCGCCTCGTCGCGGAGACCCGCAGGCTGATGCCCGACGTCGGGATCCAGATCCCGCCGAACCTCGCCGACTGGTGGGACGAGCTGGTCGAGGCGGGCGCGACCGACCTCGGCGGGCTCTCCGCCAACGGCGACCACATCTCGCCCGAGCACCCCTTCCCGAGCCCCCACCAGGTCCGCAAGCGGCTCGCGCCGCGCGGCTACGCGCTCACCGAGCGCCTCTGCGTCTACCCGCAGTACCTCGATCCCGAGTGGATCGAGCAGGGCGTGCTCGACGTGGTCAAGCTCAAGTACTGGAGCTTCATCCCGCGGCGCGGCTCGGGCCGGCGCGCGGAGCGCCGCGATCGACCCGGAGCTCGCCCCGGCGGCGATCGAGAGGGGCCGCAGGGGCGAGGAGCTCACCGCAGAGGAGCTGACCGCGCTGTTCGCCGAGACCCGGCCCGAGGTGATCGAGTAGATGCGGGTCGCCGCCGACGAGCTGCGCGCCGAGCTCGCCGGCGAGACCGCGACCTTCGTCGTCAACCGCAACATCAACTTCACCAACGTCTGCATCGTCGGCTGCGCCTTCTGCGGCTTCGGCCAGGGCCAGCGCTCGCCCGACGCCTACGACGTCGAGCGAGGACGACTTCCAGACGCGGATCGACGAGGCGGTCGAGTTCGGGGCGACCGAGATCTGCATGCAGGGCGGCATCCACCCCGACTACACGCTCGAGCACTACGGGCGCTGGCTGCGGCTCGCCAAGCAGGTCGCGCCGCAGATCCACCTCCACGCCTACTCGCCGATGGAGATCCACTACATGTGCGAGCGCTCGGGCAAGTCGCCCGACGCAGGTCTTCGAGTACCTGCTCGAGTGCGGCCTCGGCTCGACGCCGGGCACCGCCGCCGAGGTGCTCGACGACGGCGTCCGCGCGCGGATCTCGCCGAACAAGCTGCCGGCCGCGCGCTGGGTCGAGATCATCGAGGCCTCCCATCGCGCCGGGCTTGCGCTCGACCTCGACCGTGATGTTCGGCCACATCGAGGAGCCCTGGGAGCTGGCCGAGCACATGCGCGTGATCCGCGGCGCTGCAGGAGCGGACCGGCGGGATCACCGAGTTCGTCCCGCTCAGCTTCATCCCCTTCCAGACGCTGCTCGGCCGCACCCACGGGATCGAGGAGATCTCGGCCGAGGAGAACCTCAAGCACACCGCCGCCTTCCGGCTCGCGCTCGGCCGCACGATCCGCAACCTGCAGGCGAGCTGGGTGAAGATGGGCCTCGACGCCGCCACCGAGAGCCTGCGCTGGGGCGTCAACGACCTCGGCGGCACGCTGATGGAGGAGAACATCTCGCGGATGGCCGGCTCCCAGCACGGCGTCCGGCTCGAGCCGGACGACCTGATCGCCGCGGCGCGCCGCGGCGGCCGGACCCCGGCGCAGCGGACGACGCTCTACGAGATCGTCGAGACCTACGACGATCTTGCCTTGAGCGCGGTCGCCCACGACGAGTAGGGTTCAGCCCGATGGCCGACGTCACCGTGATGCGCACCGAGGACTTCGAGCCGACCTTCGGCGGCGCGATGCTGAAGGCGCGCTCCGGCCTCGGCGTCAGCTCGTTCGGGATGCAGATCCTTCGCCTGCCGGCCGAACGCGGATCGCTACCCGGAGCACGACCACTCCGTCGACGGCCAGGAGGAGGTCTACGTCGTCCTCGAGGGCGCGGCCGACGCTGCTCGCCGGCGGCGAGCGCCACCGGCTCGAGCCGGGCGTGTTCGCCCGGGTCGGTCCGAGCGAGACCCGCAAGCTGGTCACCGGCGAGGACGCCGCGCGGGTGCTCGTGCTCGGCGGGATGCCCGGCGCCGCCTTCTCGGTCGACCGAGTTCACCGACGAGGGCGAGCCCGATCCGACCGCCGGGTCCGCCGATGGCCTGACGTCACCGTCAAGCGCCTCGACGAGTTCGAGGCGATCTTCGGCGGCGGGTTCCTGCGCGTCCGCGCCGGGCTCGGCGTCAGCTCGTTCGGGCTCGCGGTGATGCGAGCTCCCGGCCGAGCTTCACCGACTACCCCGACCACGACCAGTCCGCACGACCACCAGGAGGAGGTCTACACCGTCGCTCGAGCGGGTCGGCGACGCTGACCGGCCGGCGGCGAGGAGCACGCGCTCGAGCCCGGCGTCTGGGTCGCGGGTCGGCGCCGGCGAGAAGCGCAAGATCGTCACCGGCGACGAGCCGGCGCGGGTGCTCGCGATCGGCGGCGTCGCCCGGCGAGGCCTACGACGCCGCCGGAGTTCACCGAGGAGGGCGCCCCCGACCCGCTCGGCGTCAAGCATGGCGAGCGCGGCGACGAGCGCCCTCGGCGCCGCTACCGGAACAGGTCCTCGCTCGGCGGCGCGCTGAAGCGACGCCGCCGCGCCCGGGCCGTCCTCGGCCGTCCGGCCAGGCGGCTCGAGCCCGCGGATCACGACCACCGGGTCCCGCCGAGCCCTTGTCGCGGGCGAGGTCGGCGGCCGCCGCGAGCTGATCGGCGATCGCGATCGCGGTCGCGGCGAGCTCGCGGCCGTGGGCGTCGTCGGCGCCCGCGCCAGTCGTCGAGCGGCGAGCACGCCGGCGCAGCCGATCGCGACCTCGGCCTGGCCGACCCGCCAGGGACGGCCGAAGCTGTCGGCGATCACGACCGCCGGCGCGGACCCGGCGCGCGCAGCGATCTCGGCGCGGATCCGCCGCGCCGAGGCGTCGGCGTCGAGCGGGCAGCAGGCGCGACCGAGTCCTCGCCGGGGACGTTGGAGGGTCGATGCCGGCGTTGGCGCAGATCCAGCCGTCGTGCGTCTCGACGATCAGGACGCCGCCGCGCGGCGCGGACGACCGCGCCGCTCTCGCCGAGGATCAGCTCGACCAGCCGCGGGTCCTTGCCGAGCTCGGCCGGCGAGCTCGAGCGCGCGCGCGCCGGGCTCGACCGCGTCGAGGCGGCGGACCCGGCCCTCGGCCTTGGAGACGATCTTCTGCGAGATCGACGACCACGTCGTCGCTCGGCGAGCGCGACCCGGTCGCTCGGCCGCCCGCGATCAGCGCGCCGAGCGCGGTCGCCCTCGCCGATCTCGGCCGAGCCCGGCGCAGCGCGATCGCCTCGACCGCGCCGGCGCTCATCCGGCCGCCGGCTCGGCGAGGCCGAGTCGACCAGCGCCGCCGCCGTCGCGGCGCGCGCTCGGGCGCCGCGGCCAGCGTCGTCGCGAGCGCGGCGAGGTCGTCGGGGGTGTCGAGGTCGAGCGCCAGCGAGTGCGAGCTGCTCGACCGCGACCTCGTAGTCCGGCGCGCTGCGGCGCGGTCGGCGTGGCGCTCGCGGCTGCCCGGCGCCGAAGGCCGGATCGATCGCGTCGGCCGGGCAGAGCATCAGGGCGTTGGTGCCGGTGCCGTGGCGGTCGGGGACCACGACGACCCGGCCTCGGGCTCGTGCGCGCGAGCGCCGCGTCGAGCTCGGCCGGGTCGAGCAGCGGGCAGTCGCCGGGCAGCAGCGCGACCGCACTCGGCGCCGAGCGCGCGCGCGCGGATGATCCCGAGCGTCGCCGCCTCGCGAGTGGCCCGCGTCGTCGGGGTCCTGGAGCACCTCGAGCGGCGTCGTCGTCCGCTGCGAGTGGCGCAGCGCGAGCCGCTCCGCGCGGCCTCGCCGGTGACGACGATCACCCGCTCGATCGCCTCGGCTGCGCTGACCGCGGCGAGCACGTCGGCGAGCATCGCCGTCGACGAGCGCCGCGCGCTGGGGGCGGTCGAGCGCGCTCGAGCAGCCGCTGCTTGGCGGCGCCGAAGCGCTTGACCGGGATGATCGCGGTCGCCCTCATCGCGCTCGCACCTGAGGCCTGCTCACGGCCTTCGCGCTCGGGCTCGCGAGCGAGCGGCCGAACTCGAGCACGCGCGCGGCGAGCGCGAGCCGGCTCGCGGCGTCCGTCATCAGCGTCGGGCAGACGAGCGTCGGCGGCTGCTCGGGCGGCGGGTCGGATCGCCCTCGTCGACGACCATCCCGTCGAGCAGGCCCGCGTAGAGCGAGGCGACGCCCGGCGGCGCTGACCGGTCGCCCGACGCGCGCGCATGAACGTCTCGGTCGGCCCCTTCGCGAGCGCCCGCCGACGAACGGGCTGACCGCGACGACCGGGGCGCCGGCGTCGCGCGATCGCCTCGCGCATCCCCGGCACGGCGAGGATCGGGCCGATCGAGATCACCGGGTTCGAGGGCGCCGATGACGATCGCTCGGCGCCGCGCGATCGCCTCGAGCACCTCCGGCGGTCGGCCGCGCCGCCTCGATCCCGTGCAGCTCGACCCCGTCGATCGCGCCCTCGCCGCGGTCGAGGATCAGGAACTCCTGCAGCTCGCGGGCGCCGGCGCGGTCTCGACCGTGGTGCGGACCGGCTCGCTCGCACATCGGCAGCACCCGCGCGCGGACGCCGAGCGCGGCGGCGATCTGCGCCTGGGCGGCGGTCAGCGTGCCGCCCTCGGCGAGGAAGTCGGTCCGGTAGAGGCAGGTCGCGAGGTCGCGGTCGGAGAGCCGGAACCAGTCGGGCGCGCCGAGCGGCGTCGAGCTGCTCGAAGACGGCGAAGCCGTCGTCCGCGATTCCCCAGCCGCGCTCCTCGTCGATCTCGCCGGCAGAGCCAGTAGGTGACGAGGTCGGGATCGGGGGAGACGTCGGACGCCGAGGATCTCGATGTCGTCGCCGGTGTTGGCGATCACCGCTCAGGTCCTCGCCGAGCGAGCTCCTGCAGCCCGGCGGCGAGCTTGGCGCCGCCGGTGCCGCCGGCGAGCAGCGCACCCGGACGCCCGTCGCGCTCACGCCCAGTGGTCGTCGTCGGGGATGCCGGTGAGCTTGATGCCGGCGTGGGTCTTGTAGCGGACGTTGATCGAGATCAGCATCGGCGTCAGCTGCTCGACGATCCGCGCCATCTCGAGCGGCCCGGCGTTGACCGCCCGCAGGCCCTCGATCGCCTCGATCAGCCTCGCGACCTGCGCCTTGTCGCCTTGCGGTCGCCGCAGATCAGCACGTCCTCGTCGAGGTCGGCGGCGAGGTCGGCGAGCGTCGGCGCGCTGACGGTGTGCAGCGCGGCGACCACGGTCGACGCCCTCGGGGACCATCTCCTGGGCCTGCTGGGCGGCCGAGCCCTGCCAGACGCCGAGCGAGCGGGTCGCCTTGCCGCTGACCGCGGCGGCGAGCGGCACGGTGCAGTCGACGAGCATCTGGCCCGGCTCGAGCGCCTCGCGAAGGTTGTTGAGGTTCTCCGACTGGGCGCGGAACGGGACCGTGAGGAAGACGACCGGCCCCTGCTTGGCCGCGGCCTCGTTGTCGAGGCCCTCGACCTCGGCGTCGGGCAGCGTCCCGGCGAGCTTCGCGGCGGCCTCGGCGGCGCGCTCGGCGCTTCGCGAGCCGATCACGACCGCGTGGCCGGCGCTCGCCCAGCGCAGCGCCAGCCCGTAGCCGAGGGCGCCGGTGCCGCCGATGATCGGGATCGCCTCGCCGCGTGCCATTCGGCGCGCAGTCTGGGCGGGGGGCGGTGGGGCAGCGCCGGAACGTGCGCCGCCCCCGCGGGCGAGCCGCGCTTTGAACGTGCGCCGCGCCTGCGGGCGCGCCCCCATATGCTGGGCCGCGGATGCGGCTCGAGGGAAGAAGGGCGCTGGTCACCGGCGGCGCCAGCGGCATCGGCGCGGCGATCGCGCGCGCGGCTCGCCGCCGAGGGCGCCGAGCGTCGTGATCGGCGACATCAACGTCGAGGGCGCCGCCGCCGTCGCCGGCGAGATCGATGCGACCCCGGCGCTCGCTCGACGTCACCGACCCGCAGTCCGCGCGCGACCTCGGTCGCCCAGCACGGGCCGTTCGACGATCCTCGTCAACAACGCCGGCACCGACGAGTTCGGCTTCTTCGCCGACACCGACCCCGAGCTCTGGCAGCGGGTGATCGCGGTCAACCTGATCGGCGTCCTCGCCTGCACCCACGCCGTCCTGCCGGGGATGCAGGAGGCCGGCTACGGGCGGATCGTCAACATCGCCTCGGAGGCCGGCCGGGTCGGCTCGAAGGGCTCGGCGGTCTACTCGGCGGCGAAGGGCGGCGTGATCGCGTTCACGAAGGTGATCGCCCGCGAGGACGCCCGCTTCGGGATCACCGCCAACGCGGTCGCCCCGGGCCGATCGAGACGCCGCTGCTGATGAGCGCGCTCGAGTTCGGCGAGATCGGCGAGAAGATCATCGAGAACATGAAGGCCGCGACCCAGCTCGGCCGGCTCGGCCAGCCCGAGGAGGTCGCCGCCGCGGTCGCCTTCCTCGCCTCCGACGACGCCTCCTACGTCACCGGCGAGACGCTCGGCGTCTCCGGCGGGCTCGGGATGGTCTAGCCGCGATGGGCGAGTCGCAGAACAAGCTGATCAACCTCGGCGAGATCGAGCTCGGCGAGCGCCCCGCCGAATCGACCCTGGAGCCGGGGCTCGAGCGGATCGACGACTTCATCGTCGAGGACCGGCTGCTCACCGACGTCGGCGGGACGATCGGCGTCTCGGGTCCTCTCGACCCCGGGGATGATCGGGATGATGGAGCGGACTGCGCCTCGATCCTCGCCTTCGAGAACCTGCCCGAGGGCCGCGCGACGGTCGGCTTCGAGGTCTGCATCAAGCACGTCGCGGGCGCGGCCGAGGGCGTCGCGCTGCACGGTCCGCGCGACGCTGCGCGAGATCGTCGACGAGCGCAAGCTCCGCTTCGACGTCGAGGTCACCGAGGGCGAGCGCACGATCGGCGTCGGCACCCACGAGCGCCGCGTGATCGACGTCGGCGCCGTCGCCACCTAGCGCCACCCGCCGCCAGCCCGCCGCCCCGCCGCGCCGACTGCGCCGCGCCGCGCCGCCGCGCCGCCGCGCCGCACCGCCGACTGCGCACTTCACCACCGCCCGCGGTGGGTTTCCGCGCACTCGACACGCGGCGCGGGGTGAGTCGCCGGGCGCTGCGCGCTCTAACCACGCATGCGGTGGGATTCTGCGCAGTCGTCGGAGATCTGGGCGCTGGCCGCGCGCCAGCACGGGGTGGTGGCGCGGAGCCAGCTGCTGGCGCGAGGGGTGAGCCCGCGAACGATCGAGCGGTCGCTGGCGAGCCGCAGGCTCCACCGGGCCCTCCGCGGTGTCTACGCGCTCGGCCGCCCGGAGCTCACCCGCGAGGGCAGGTGGATGGCGATCGTGCTCGCCTGCGGGCCGGGCGCGGTGCTCAGTCACGGCAGCGCGGCAGCGCTGCTCGGCATCGGCGCGGAGCGGGGCATCGTCGAGGTCTCGGTGGTGGCCCCGCGCGCGCCCCGGCCACCTCGCTCGATCCGGGTCCACCGCCGAGCCCGGCTCAGCGGCGGCGACGTCGTCGTCCATCGGGGCCTTCCGGTCACCGCGGCGGCCCGCACGCTCGTCGACCTGGCCTCCTACCTGCCGCGCCTCGCGCTCGAGGCGGCGGTCAACGAGGCGGACAAGCGCGGCCTGATCGATCCCGAGGCGCTCCGAGGCGCGCTCACCGGCTACGCGGGGCAGCCGGGAGTCGCGCCCCTGCGCGCGCTTCTCGATCGCGCGACCTTCGTGCTCACCGACTCCGAGCTCGAGCGGCGCTTCGGACCGATTGCGCGGCGCGCCGGGCTTCCGGCCCCGCTCACCGGCCGGCGGGTTCACGGCTTCAGGGTGGACTTCCTCTGGCCGGCGCTGCGCCTCGTCGTCGAGACCGATGGGCTCCGCTATCACCGCACGCCGACCCAGCAGGCCCGCGATCGCCGCCGCGACCAGGAGCTCACCGCCGGTGGTCTGACGGTGCTCCGCTTCACCCATGCCCAGGTCCGCCTCGAGACGGCGCGGCGTAGAGAGGACCCTCGCCACGGTCGCCCGCCGGCTCCGCGCGGGCCCGCCCGCGTAGCTCCGCCCGGGCACGCCGCGCGGCTCACCCGCGACCGCCGCCGGCTCCGCGAGGGCCCGCCCGCGCCCGGCCGCATAACCTCCAGGGGACGATGAGCTCGCTGCCGCAGAGCGTCCGAATCCGCGAGGTCGGCCCGCGCGACGGCTTCCAGAACGAGCCCGAGGTGATCGCGACCGCCGAGAAGGTGCGGCTGATCGACCTGCTCGCGCGCGACCGGCCTGAAGCGGATCGAGGTCACCTCGTTCGTCCGCGCCGACGTGATCCCGCAGCTCGCCGACGGCGCCGAGGTGCTCGGCGGCGATCGAGCGCGCCCGACGGCGTCGCCTACTCGGTGCTGATCCCGAACGAGCGCGGGCTCGAGCGACGCGCTGGCGCGACGCGAGCGCTTCGACGAGGTCAACGTCTTCCTCTCGGCCTCGGAGACCCACAACCGCAAGAACGTCAACCGCTCGATCGAGGAGTCGCTCGCCGGGCTCGAGCGGGTGATCGGCCGCGCCCGCGAGGAGGGGCTGCGCTGCGAGGGCGTGATCTCGACCTCGTTCGGCTGCCCGTACGAGGGCGAGGTGCCGCCCGAGCGCGTGCTCGAGATCGCCGAGCGGCTCGCCGCCGCCGGCTGCGAGGAGGTCGGCTTCGGCGACACCACCGGGATGGCGAACCCGCGCCAGGTCGCGCGAGTTCTTCGCCGCCGCCCGCGAGCGCGCTCGCGCGAGGTCGAGCTGACCGCCCACTTCCACAACACCCGCGGCCAGGGGCTCGCCAACGTGCTCGCCGCGCTCGAGGCGCGGGATCGACTCGTTCGAGTCGAGCTTCGGCGAGCTCGGCGGCTGCCCGGTGCCGCCGGGAGCGACCGGCAACATCTCGACCGAGGACCTGGTCTCGATGCTCCACGAGATGGGGATCGAGACCGGGATCGACCTCGGCGCGCTGCTCGAGGCGTCCGCGGCCGCCCAGGAGGTCGCTCGGCCGCCCGCTCGGCGCGCACGTGCTCACCGCCGGGCCGGTCGAGTGGCTCCGACCGCGGCGAGTACGGTTCCCGATCAGCAGGCCGCCGGCTGAACGCGATCAAGGGAGAGCACGAATGAAGAGCGACGCCTTCTCGAGGCCGCCGCGGAGGCAAAGGACTTCAGCGCCGTGACCGACGTCTTCGCCGAGGACGTCCGCTTTCGCAGCCCGGTCGTGTTCCAGCCCTACGAGGGCCGCGAGGTGCTCCTGCGATCCTGCTCGGGGCCGTGATCCAGGTCTTCGAGGACTTCCGCTACGTCGAGCAGGTCGAGAACGACGACACCGCGGTCTTGATCTTCGAGGCGAAGCGTCGGCGACCGCGAGCTCGACGGGCGTCGACCTCCTGCGCTTCGACGACGACGGGCTGATCGCCGAGCTGATGGTGATGGTCCGCCCGATGAGCGCGACTGAACGCGCTCGCCGAGCGCGATGGGGAGCTGCTCGAGGAGGCCGGCGCGGCCTAGGCGCGACACCGGAGCGCACCCCTCGCGGCGGCCGCCGATCTGTAGGCTCGGCGCCGCTTTCGGGCGCCGGGCGCCCACAACCAAGACGACGGAGGTTCGAGGAGCAGATGGAGATCAGCAAGGTTGGAGTCGTCGGCTGTGGCCTGATGGGCCACGGGATCGCGCAGATCTGCGCCCAGGCCGGCTGGGACGTCGTCGTGCGCGAGGTCGACGAGGAGACGCTCGACAAGGGCCTCGGCAAGATCGAGAAGCAGCTCGGCCGCGCGGTCGAGAAGGGCAAGATCGAGCAGGACGACGCCGACGCGATCCGCGGCCGCATCCAGGGCACGCACGACTACGGCGACCTCGCCGACTGCGACCTCGTGATCGAGGCGATCACCGAGGACCTCGACGCGAAGCTCGAGATGTGGCGCGAGGTCGACGGCGATCGTCAAGGACGACGCCGTCTTCGCCACCAACACCTCCTCGCTCGTCGGTCGATCGACCAGGCCGCCGCGACGGCGCGCGCCCGAGCGCTTCCTCGGCCTCCACTTCTTCAACCCGGCGCAGGTGATGCCGCTGCTCGAGGTCGTCCAGACGGTGACCACCTGCGACGAGGCGCTCGAGCTCGGCTTCGAGGTCGGCGAGAAGCTCGGGCAAGACGACGGTCGCCGACGCAAGGACAAGCGCGGCTTCATCGTCAACCGCCTGCTCGTCCCCTACATGCTCGACGCGATCCGCGCCTACGAGGAGGGCGTCGGCTCGATCGAGGAGATCGACGCGGCGATGAAGGCCGGCGCCAGCCACCCGATGGGCCCGCTCACGCTCGCCGACTTCGTCGGGCTCGACACGCTCGTCTCGATCGGCGACGTGATGTTCGACGAGTACCGCGAGCGACCGCTTCGCCGCAGCCGCCGACGCTGCGCAAGATGGTCGCCGCCGGCTGGTACGGGCGCAAGTCGGGCAAGGGCTTCTACGACTACTCGGGCGAGAAGCCGGTCGCCGAGCCGAGCCTCGGTCTGCCAGGCCGGCGCTCGCGGCGATCGCCGGCCGCACGGGCGTCGCAGGCGGGCGGGGCACGTCGATGGCCGCTGACGAGCTCGATCGAGCGAATTCGCAACGCGACGCTTCCCGCTCGCGGCGCGCGGCTACGACCGCCGCGAGGTCGGACGCCTTCCTCACGCCGACGCTCGGCCGACTGGCTCGAGACCGGCGGCGGCGACCAGGCGCTCGTCGGCTCCGAGGCGCGTCCGGCGCGAGCTGGAGCGGGTCGGCGAGCGGACCGGCGCGATCCTCGGGCCAGCGGCGCAGCTCGCGCGGCCGAGCCGATCGCGCGCCGAGGCCGACCGGCCGAGGTCCGCGCAGACGCTGCGTCGACGCGACGCGACCGCCGAGCGTGCTCGCAGCTCGGCCGACGGAGCTCGACGCGGCACGACGTCGCGCGGCGCGGCCGACGACCTACGCCCGCCGTACCGCGCGCCGCAGGCCGACGCCGCGACGCCGAGACGGCGCGCGCGCAGGCGTCGCGGCGATCGCCGACGGATCGCCGCGCGCCGACGCGGCGGAGCGCCGGCCGCGACGGTCGTCGACGAGGCGACCGCGCGCCGGCGCGAGCATCGAGGCGGTGATCGCCGGCGCTCGAGCCGCGCGCCGCGACGGGACGATCGCGTCGAGCATCGCGGAGCTGGCGAGCGGCGTCGCTCGACGCCGCCGGCCGATCGCCGCCCGGCGCGCCGGCGATCGCCGAGCGCGACGGCCCGGCCTGACGCGAGCCGCCGCTCGACCGCGAGCTCGGCCGTCGACGGCGACGGCGACCGCGAGTCGAGCGGCCGGCTCGATGCCCGGCGAGCGATCGCCGGCTCGCCGATGGCCGGCGGCTGACCTCGGCCGCCGACGAGGACGACGCGCGGCGCCGAGCCGACGCGCCGCCGACGCAGCAGCCCGCGACCAGGGCGACGCCGCGCCGAGCAGCGCCGACGATCGCGGAGCGCGCGACCGCGTGACCGACTTCCAGCGACGGCGCTCGAGCGCGGCGCTCGCGGGCGGCCCCGAGCGCCACCGCGAGAAGTCCGCCGAGCAGGGCAAGCTGCCCGTCCGCGAGCGCGTCGCGCGGCTGCTCGACGCCGGACTCGTTCGCCGAGGAGGCGCTGCTCGCCAACTGGGAGCAGGACGGGCCTCGGCGCCGACGGCGTCGTCACCGGCATCGGCACGATCGGCGGCCGGCCGGTCGCGCTGATGGCCAACGACCCGACCGTCAAGGCCGGCTCGTGGGGCGCCGAAGACGGTCGAGAAGATCCTCCGCATCCAGGAGCGCGCGCTGACGCTGCGAGCTGCCGATGATCTACCTCGTCGACTCGGCCGGGCGCGCGGATCACCGACCAGGTCCAGATGTTCCCCGGCCGCCGCGGCGCCGGGCGGATCTTCCACAACGAGGTGCAGATGTCGCGGCGTCGTGCCGCAGGTCTGCGTGCTGTTCGGGCCGTGCGCCGCCGGCGGCGCCTACATCCCGGCGTTCTGCGACGTCGTGATCATGCGCGACGGCAACGCGTCGATGTACCTCGGCTCGCCGCGGATGGCCGAGATGGTCATCGGCGAGAAGGTCACGCTCGAGGAGATGGGCGGCGCGCGGATGCACACCGGCGTCTCCGGCTGCGGCCACTTCCTCGTCAAGACCGACGAGGAGGGCATCGACGCTCGCCAAGCGCTACCTCGTCCTACATGCCGGCGCAACTGGCAGCGAGGAGCCGCCGGCCGCGCCGCCCGGCCGAGCCCGGCGTCCGACGCGCCGATCCGCGAGATCGTCCCCGCCGACGAGAACAAGCCGTTCGACATCAAGGACGCTGATCGACGTCGCTCGTCGACGCCGGACTCGTTCCTCGAGGTCCACGCGCGCTGGGCGAAGGAGCTCGTCGTCGGCTACGCGCGCCTCGACGGCCGCGTCGGTCGGCATCGTCGCCAACCAGCCCAAGCAGAAGGGCGGCGTGCTGTTCGTCGACTCCGCCGACAAGGCCGCGCGCTTCATCTGGACCTGCAACGCGTTCAACGTCCCGCTGCTCTTCCTCGCCGACGTGCCCGGCTTCATGATCGGCACCGCGGTCGAGCGCCAGGGCATCATCCGCCACGGCGCGAAGATGATCAGCGCGGTCAGCGAGGCGACGGTGCCGAAGCTCTCGCGTCGTCGTCCGCAAGGCCTACGGCGCCGGGCTCTACGCGATGGCCGGGCCCGGCGTTCGAGCCCGACGCGTGCATCGCGCTGCCGACGCGCGTCGATCGCGGTGATGGGCCCGCAGGCCGCGGTCAACGCCGTCTTCTTCAACCAGATCCAGGCGATCGAGGACGAGGACGAGCGCGCCGCAGTGCGTCGAGCGAAGCTGCGCGCGAGTACGCGGAGGACATCGACATCCTGCACCTCGCCTCCGAGCTGGTCATCGACGCGGTCGTCCAGCCCGAGGACCTGCGCGCCGAGCTGATCCGGCGCTTCGCGCTCGCCGAGTCGAAGGACCGCGCCTTCAGCGAGCGACGCAACCCGATCACGCCGGTCTGAGCGCCCGCTCAGTCGAAGGCGAGCCGGACGATCGCGACCAGGCCGAGGACCACGATCATGCTTCGCAGCAGCGTCGGCGAGAGCCGCCGCCCGTAGCGGGCGCCGAGCAGGCCACCGACCACCGAGCCCGCGGCGATCAGCCCGGCGACGGTCCAGTCGACATCGGCGGCGAAGACGAAGACGATCCCGGCGACCAGGTTGACGATCCCGGCGATCACGTTCTTCAGCCCGTTCAGCCGCTGCAGGGTGTCGCGGAACCCGATCGCGAGGATGCCGATCAGGAGGATCCCCTGGCCGGCGCCGAAGTAGCCGCCGTAGACGCTGCTGGCGGCGATCGCCGCCCGCACCGGGGCGCCGCGATGGCCATCGGGCCGGCGGCGCTCGGCGAGCATCCGCTCGAGCCGCGGCTGGACGATCACCAGCACGACGGCGAGCGCGATCAGCACCGGGACGATCGCGTCGAAGGCCTTCGCCGGGAGCACAAGCAGCAGGGTCGCGCCGGCGAGCGCGCCGGCGAGCGCGACCACTCCGAGGTGGAGCGCCCGGCTGCGCTGTCCGGCGAGCTCGCGGCGGTAGCCCCAGGCGCCCGCGACCGATCCGGGGACGAGCCCGATCGCGTTCGAGACGTTCGCGATCAGCGGCGCGTAGCCGAGCGCGACCAGCACCGGGAAGGTGATCAGCGTGCCGCTGCCGACGACGGCGTTGATCGCTCCCGCGGCGAGGCCCGCGGCGAGAATGGCGAGCGCCTCGGCGAGCTCCATGAGGCCCGGCAATCTAGTCGGTCGGTCGCGGGCCCTCGGCGCCCGCGCTCGCGATCGCCGCGCCGTATCCTCGCGCGCGTGAACGCGAGCGTCCCCAGATCGGCCATCGAGCTCGAGGGCGTCGTCAAGAGCTTCGGCTCGATCACCGCCGTCGACGGGCTCGACCTCGACGTGCCGGCCGGGATCTGCCTCGGCCTGCTCGGCCCCAACGGCGCCGGCAAGTCGACGACGATGCGGCTGCTCACCGGCCAGGCGATCGCCGACTCGGGCGCGCTGCGCGTCCTCGACTTCGAGCTGCCCGGCGAGGCGAAGCGGGCGCGGGCCGAGATGGGCGTCGTCCCGCAGCTCGACAACCTCGACGTCGACGTCACCGTCGAGGACAACCTCGCGGTCTTCGCCCGCCTCTACCGCGTCGCGGACGTCCGCGCCGCGGTCGACCGCGCGCTCGAGCTCGCGCGCCTCACGCGACCGCCGCCACGACGCCGTCGACGAGCTCTCCGGCGGCATGCGCCGCCGGCTGCTGCTCGCCCGCGGGCTCGTCCACGAGCCCCGCCTGCTGCTGCTCGACGAGCCGACCGTCGGCCTCGACCCGCAGATCCGCACGCGAGATGTGGACGCTGATCGACGACCTGCGCAGCCGCGGGCACGACGATCCTGATGTCGACCCACTACATCGAGGAGGCCGAGCGGCTCGCCGACGAGGTCGCGGTGATGGCCGACGGGCAGGATCATCGCCCGCGGCAAGCCGGCCGAGCTGATCGCGCGAGCACGCCGGACGCGAGACCGCCGAGGTCTACGGCCCGCCGGAGCGCGCTGGCCGAGGTCCGCGCGGAGGCCGAGGCGCAGGGCCTGCAGGTCCGCCCGGCCGGCCCGGCGATCGCGATCGTCGGCGCCGAGCGCGCGACCGACGGCGCCGTCCCCGAGGACGCGGTGCGGCGCGCCGCCTCGCTCGAGGACGTCTTCGTCCTGCTGACCGGGGAGGAGGCCGAATGAGCCGGCGTCCGAGGTCGGCTCGGGACGGCTCGAGCCGGCCGCGATCGCCGGCGTGATGAGCCGCGAGGTCGCGAACTTCCGCACCTTCTGGAAGGCGACGACCTTCTCGAGCGTGCTCGAGCCGATCGATCTACCTGCTCGCCTTCGGCCTCGGCCTCGGCGCGACGATCGTCGACGAGGTCGACGGCCTCGACTACGTCGAGTTCGTCGGCACCGGGATGGTCGCGACCGCGGTGATCTTCTCGAGCGCGCTGCCGGCGATGTTCGGCACCTTCGTCAAGCACCGCTTCCAGAACACCTACGACGCGATCCTCGCCGCGCCGGTCGACGTCGAGGAGCTGGTCACCGCCGAGATGCTCTGGATCGGGCTCCGCGCCGGCTTCTACGGCTGCTTCCCGCTGCTCGTCTCGTTCGCCTTCGGCCTCGACCCGAGCCTGGGGCATGCTGCTCGTCCCGTTCTTCGGCTTCGTCACCGCGCTCGGCTTCGCCGCGCTTCGGGATCGCGGTCGCCGGCGACGGTCGCGAAGATCGACCAGTTCAACTACGTGACGACGCTGGTCATCACGCCGCTGTTCCTGGTCGCCGGCACCTTCTTCCCGATCGACCAGCTGCCCGAGGGCGTCCAGATCGCGGCCCAGTTCAACCCGCTCTACCAGCTGGTCGAGCTCGTCCGCCACGCCGCCTTCGGCTTCGAGGCGACCGACCTGCTGCGGGTCGGAGCGCTCGCCGTCTTCGCCTTCGTGATGTGGCGCATCGCCGTTCGCCAGCTCAGCCGAAGGCTGATCGATTGAGCTCCGCCCGCCTCGGCGTGGTCGCGGGCAGCGCGCTGCACGGTGTCCGCTTCGCCGACCGGCGCTGGGAGGCGATCCATCGCCACGGCGACGCCTACCTGCTGCCGCACCGGATCGACCACGCGGCCAACCTTCGGGCGCTGCTCGCGGCGGGCTGCGACCGGGTGCTCGCGGTCTCCTCGGTCGGCTCGCTGCGCGCCGAGCTCGCGCCGGGGACGCGGCTCTGCCCGGACGACTTCATCGCCCTCGACGCCGAGCCGGCCAGCGCGCTCGAGGGCCCCGAGGCGCACCGGGTGCCCGGCTTCGACCCCGGCTGGCGCACCGAGGTGCTCGACGCGTTCGCGGCCGCCGGCGCACCGCTGCGCGACGGCGGCGTCTACTGGCAGGCGCGCGGGCCGCGCCTCGAGACGCCCGCCGAGGTCCGCTACGTCGCCGCGCACGCCGACGTGATCGGGATGACGACCGCCTCGGAGTGCGTCGTCGCCGGCGAGCTCGGGCTCCGCTACGCCGCCGTCTGCACGGTCGACAACCTCGCCAACGGGATCGCCGGGACGGCGCTCGACCTGAGCGAGATCGAGCGCAACCGCGAGGAGCGCCGCGGAGAGCTGATCGACCTCCTCGCCGAGGTCCTCCCGCGCCTCGCATGACCCCGGCCGCAGCGCCAGAAGGACCGCAGCGCGCCCCCGGCCGCAGCGCCAGAAGGACCGCAGCGCGCCCCGGGCCGCAGCGCCCGACGGGTCGAGATGGCCGTTGTGGGTGTCATGCACCCAGAAGTGCCATCTCGGCATGGGTTGGCGCCTCGGAGTAGGTTGAGCGCGTGGCGCTGACGATTCGAGACGCGACCCTGGGCGGCGCCCGGGTCGGGCTGCGGGCGGTGGACGGCGTGATCACCGCCCTCGGACCCTCGGTCGAGCCCGAGCCCGGCGACGAGGTGATCGACGGCGGCGGCCTCGCGATCGTCCCCGGGATGGTCAACGGCCACACCCATGCCGCGATGACCCTGTTTCGCGGCTACGCGGACGACCTGCCGCTGATGGAGTGGCTGACCGAGCACATCTGGCCGGTCGAGAAGCGGATGAGCGAGGACGATGTCTATTGGGGCACTCGCCTTGCCTGCGCGGAGATGATCCGCACCGGGACGACGACCTTCTGGGACATGTACTGGCACGCCCAGGCCGCCGCCCGGGCGGTCGAGGACGCCGGGGTTCGCGCGATCACCGCCGCGCCGCTGATCGACGACCGCGACCCGGAGAAGTCGGAGCGCGCCTGCGCGGACGCCGAGGCGAGCCTCGAGCAGATCGACGCGAGCGGCGGTGCGCTCGCGCGGCCCGGGTTCGCGCCGCACGCGATCTACACGCTCAGCGAGCGCTCGCTCCGCTGGGTCGCCGAGCGCTCGGCGGAGCTCGGCGTTCCCGTGCAGATCCACCTCTCCGAGACCGAGCACGAGGTCGAGTCCTGCCTCGAGGAGCACGGCATGCGGCCCGCCTTCTACCTCGACCGGGTTGGCCTGCTCGGCCCGCTGACCGTGCTCGGCCACGGCTGCTGGCTCGATCGCGGCGAGCTCGAGCTGATCGCCGACCGCGGCGCCACCGTCGTCTCCAACCCGGTCGCCAACCTGAAGCTCTCGGTCGGCCGGGTCTTTCCCTATCGCGAGGCGCGCACGGTCGGGGTCGAGGTCGGGCTCGGCACCGACGGCCCGGGCTCGAACAACTCGCTCGACCTGCTCAGCGACGCGAAGTTCTTCTCCCTGCTGCAGAAGAGCGAGGCCGGCGACCCGGCGGCGGTGACCGCGACGGAGACCCTGGAGATCGCCAGAGGCCAGCGCTCGGGCCTGCTCGCCGGGCGGAGGATCGAGCCCGGCGCGCCCGCCGACCTGCTGCTCGTGCGCGCCGAGGACCCGGCGCTCGCGCTCGGCGAGCTCGATGCCGGACTCGTCTACGCGGCCTCGGGCTCGATCGTCGACACCACGATCGTCGCCGGCCGCGTGCTGATGCGCGGCGGGGTGGTCGAGGGCGTCGAGGAGATCGTCGCGAAGGCGCGCGAGCGGGCCGCCGGGCTCGGGCTTCGCTGAGCCGAGATCGCTCTTGTGGGTGCATAACACCCACAACTGCCACCTCGGCCCGGAGTGGCGGCCTCGGCCCGTAGTGGCGCGGCGGCTCGGGTTCCGGCACCTCGGCCCGTAGTGGCGCGGTACGGCTCAGGTTCCGGCGCTCCGCCCGGGGTGGCGCGGCGGCTCAGGCCTCGGCGGCGTCCGCGGCGAGCTGCGTGGCCATCGCCACGAACGGCTCGAGCGCCGCCGGGTTGGCGAGCGAGTCCTTCGAGGCCGCCTGATCGACCGGAGTTCCCATCAGGATCCGCTTCACCGGTACCTCGAGCACCTTGCCGCTGAGCGTCCGCGGGACCTCGGCGATCGCGATCACGTCGTCGGGGACGTGGCGCGGCGAGCACTGCGCGCGGACCCGCGCGGCGATCTCCCGGCGCAGCTCGTCGTCGAGCTCGACGCCCTCGCGCAGGACGACGAACAGCGGCATCCAGCCCTCGGTTCCCGGGCGCGGCACGTCGACGACGAGCGCGTCGGTGATCTCCTCGAGCGAGCTGACGGCGCGGTAGATCTCGCTCGTCCCCATGCGGATCCCGGCGCGGTTGATCGTCGAGTCGGAGCGCCCGTAGATGATCGCCGTGCCGCGTGAGGTGATCTCGATCCAGTCGCCGTGGCGCCAGATCGCCCGGGAACATCTCGAAGTAGCTTTCGCGATAGCGCGAGCCGTCCTCGTCGCCCCAGAAGTAGATCGGCATCGAGGGCATCGGCTCGGTGATCACCAGCTCGCCGACCTCGTCGATCACCGGCTCGCCGTCCTCGTCCCAGGCCTCGACCGCGCAGCCGAGCGAGCGGGCCTGGAGCTCGCCGCGATAGACCGGCAGGGTCGGGACGCCGCCGACGAACGCGGTGCAGACGTCGGTGCCGCCCGAGGTCGAGAACAGCCAGGTGTCCTCGCCGACGTGGTCGTAGACCCACTGGAAGCCCTCGGGGGCGAGCGGCGAGCCGGTCGAGCCGACCGAGCGCAGCGCGCTGAGGTCGCGCCCCGCGCCGGGCTCGGCGCCGGCCTTCATGCAGGCGGCGATGTACGCGGCGCTGGTGCCGAAGCAGGTGATCCCGGCGTCGGCGGCGAGCTGCCAGAGCACCTCCATGTCGGGGTGGCCCGGGTTGCCGTCGTAGAGGACGATCGAGGCCTCGGTGAGAAGCACGCCGACGAGGAAGTTCCACATCATCCAGCCGGTCGTCGTGAACCAGAAGACCCGGTCCCCGGCCTGCGCGTCGAGGTGCAGGTTGAGCTTCTTCAGCTGCTCGAGCAGGATCCCGCCGTGGCCCTGGACGATCGCCTTCGGCAGGCCGGTCGTGCCCGAGGAGTAGAGCACCCAGAGCGGGTGGTCGAAGGGGAGCTGCTCGAACTCGAGCGGCGCTCCGCTTCCGAGGGCGAGCAGCTCGTTCCAGCTCAGCGGGTCGCGGTAGGCGCCGGTCTCGGGCGCGGGGGAGAGGTAGGGCACGACGACGGTGCGCTCGACGCTCGGCATCTCGGCGAGCAGTCGCTCGACGACCTCGCCGCGGTCGAAGTCCCTGCCGCCGTAGCGGTAGCCGTCGACGGTGAGCAGGACCTTGGGCTCGATCTGGGCGAAGCGGTCGACGACGCTGCCGGCGCCGAAGTCGGGCGAGCAGGAGGACCAGATCGCCCCGATCGAGGCGCTGGCGAGGAAGGCGACGATCGTCTCGGGGATGTTCGGCATGTAGGCGACGACGCGGTCGCCCGGGCCGACCCCGAGCGCGCGCAGGCCCGCCGCCGCCTCGCCGACCTGCGCTCGCAGCTCGCCCCAGGTGAGCGAGGAGAGCTCGCGCAGCTCGGAGGCGTGCTGGATCGCGAGCTGCTCGGCGGGGCGCTCGCGCAGCAGGTTCTCGGCGTAGTTCAGCCGCGCGCCCTCGAACCAGTGCGCGCCTGGCATCTCGCGGCTCGCGAGCACGCGCTCATACGGCGCGGAGGCGATCACCCCGAAGTACTCCCAGACGATCGCCCAGAAGTCCTCGAGCCGCTCGACCGACCAGCGCCAGAGCGCCTCGTAGTCGCCCTCGAAGTCGAGCCCGTGCTCCGCCTCCACGGCGCCCATGAAGGCGGTGATGTTGGCCCGTTCGATCCGCTCGGGGGAGGGGCGCCAGAGCAGCTCCCCGCGTTCGGAGCGGGCGGTCGAGGCGTCCATGGGTGGGTTCTACCAGCGCCTAGCCGGCGACGCGGCGAGCGACGTCGCGGTCGAGCTGGCGGACCAGCTCGAGCGCGAAGCCGTGGGCGCGCTCGAGTGCCTTCGGGTCGAGCTCGCCGGGGCGGTCGTCGGGCGTGTGGTAGTTCGCCGGGACCAGCGCGCCGGGCTCGAGGCAGCTGATCGTGGTCGCCGGGATCCTCGCCAGGCGCGACGGCAGCGCGTCGCTCGCGAAGCCGTGTCGCAGCGGCGCGGCTCGAAAGCGGTTGCCGTTCTCGGAGTCGGCGAGCGCGATCGCGGTGCAGAGCTCGGTCAGCCGCGAGTCGAGCTCATAGGTGACCGCCGGCCCCTCGCCGACCGCGAAGCGGACGTCGCCGCGGCCCACCGAGTCGAGGTTGAGCACGTAGGTGGACTCGCGCTCGAGCACCTTGCGGTGCGCTCGGACGAAGGCTCGCATGCCCTCCATCAGGCTCTCCTCGCCGCCGGTCAGCAGGATCCAGACGTCGAGGTTGGCGGGCGGGTCGCGCTCGATCTCGGCGGCGAGCCCGAGCGCCGTGGCGACGCCGGAGGCGTTGTCGTTGGCGCCCTCGACGACCTCGGAGAGCGCGATGTCGACGAACGCGAAGACGCCGACGAGCAGGACGAGCGTCGGCGGAAGCTGGAGCAGCGAGACCCCGTCGCTGTCGATCCCGGCGAGCCGCAGGCCGAGGATCGGGACGAGCAGCGCGATCGACCAGAAGACGAGGCGCATCGGGCTGAGCGGGACCCGCAGCAGGCGCTCGAGCCGCGCGAGCATGCGCATGCGCTCGGGCCGGTAGGCGGTGCCCGAGCGGGCGGCGTCGTAGTGGGCGCTGATGATCAGCCGCGCCGGAGCGTCGCGGTTGGTCCCCTTGGAGAGCACGTTCTGCGAGGCGCGGCGGAAGAACAGGCGCCGCAGCAGGTAGAAGCGGGCGTTCAGGTCGAGATACATCGAGGTCGCCGCGAGGAGCACGAGCCCGAAGCCGAGCGCCGGGATCGCAACCGCGACGAGGCTGCCGGCGAGCGCGATCATGCAGTGGAGCGCGTAGAGCACGCCGAGCTGAGGGTGGACGTGGGTCGGCTGCAGCTCGGTGCGGCGGCCGAGCTCGCGCAGGCGCTCGGCGAGCCGGTTGGCGGCGCGCCGCTCGGCGTCGCTGCCCGCGACTCGGCCCTCGAACGAGCAGAGCTCGCGAACGATCTCCATCCGCCCAACCGAATCCACCGGGGGATTATCGCCTTCGCAGTGCGGCGGGTGGGATTCGAACCCACACGTCCCGAAGGACAGCGCCTTTTGAGGGCGCCGCGTCAACCGTTGCGCCACCGCCGCTTTGCCGCTCTCATTGTGACGCGGCGCGAGGACCGTGCGCCGCGCCGGCCCCGTGGCGGGAGGGCCCGCTCAGGCTCCGCGAGCGGCTAAGTTCCGCTCGCAGATGTGCGGCCGCTACACGCTCGCCAATCCCGACCCGGCAAAGCTGACGGCGCGCTTCAGCGTGCGCGACTCGGTCGATCTCACCGGCGAGCGGCCGCGCTTCAACATCGCCCCGACCGACCCGGTGCTCGCGGTGCGCCGCGCGGCGGAGGGCGAGCGCGAGATCGGCCGGCTGCGCTGGGGGCTGCTGCCCGGGCGCTGGGCGGAGCGCAAGGGCGAGCGCCCGCTGATCAACGCCCGCGCCGAGACGCTCGCCGGCCAGCCGGCGTTCGCCGAGTCCTTTCGCGAGCGTCGCTGCCTGATCCCCGCCGACGGCTTCTACGAGTGGCTGAGCGACGAGCGGGGCAAGCGGCCGGTCTGGCTCAGCCGGCCCGACGGCGAGCTGTTCGCGTTCGCCGGCCTCTGGGCGAGCCTGAAGCGCCCGGACGGCGAGCAGCTTGCACAGCTGCACGATCGTGACCACGCGGCCCAACGAGCTGATCCGCCCGATCCACGACCGGATGCCGGTGGTGCTCGACCGCGGGGCCGAGGCGGCCTGGCTCGACCCGGAGCGCGAGGCGGAGGAGCTGCTCGGGCTGCTCGTCCCCGCACCCGAGGACCTGCTCGCCGCCCGCGAGGTATCCGATCTGGTCAACAACGTCCGCGAGGACGGACCGGCTCTGATCGAGCCGCGCGAGGAGCAGTCGGCCCTGTTCTAGAGGGCGGCGCGGGAGCCGCGGTCAGCCGGCGGCGGGGGAGGGCGAGGAGCCCGCGGGCATCGACTCGTCGCGGTCGCCCGGAGGCTGCTCGCCGATCGGGCGCTCCTCCTCGACGTGCCACTCCTGGCTGAAGCCGATCATCGAGACCATCACCAGGATCGCCTGCACCGGGATGATCACGGCGGTCAGCAGGCCCAGCAGGTCCTCGGGCAGCGCCGGCGACTCGAGCCCGTCCTTCGAGCGCGCGAACCAGTCCGGCGCGGCGATTGCCGCGAAGATCGCGAGGATCACCGCGAGCGCCGCGGCGACCGGCAGCACGCCGCGGTTCCAGCGCATCACCAGGAAGGCGATGACGATGTAGAGCCCGGCCCAGAGAAGCGTCATCACCGCGACGCTCGAGCCGAGCAGGCGCTCCCAGCCACCGATCGTGATCACCAGCAGCAGCCCCGCGGAGACGAGCAGGACGAAGGCGATCACCGCCTTCATCGTCTGCGACTGAACCTTCTCGCGGTTCGGCCGCCAGAGCTCGTATCCGGGTCTGGCCTCGGTGATCGCCATCTGCGGAAAGCATATGTGCTGGCGCGGCCACGCGCGACGGTTCCGGCTCCGGCGATGTCAAACTCCAGGGGCCCGCGGGCGTGGTGGAACTGGCAGACACGCCGCTTTTAGGTGGCGGTGCTCTTTGAGCTTGGGGGTTCGAATCCCTCCGCCCGCATCGATCGCCGCGAGCTAATCTGCGCCCCCCGGGGGAGTGAGTCAATGGCTACACGCACGGTCTCCAAAACCGTGAATCCGGGTTCGAATCCCGGCTCCCCCGCTCGACCTCGCGGCCTCGCTTGGCGCGCGAGCGCCTCCGGCCTTCTCGTCGAGGTCCGCCTCTCGCTAGGCTTCGACGCCGTGACCTCGACCCGCCTCTCAGTGACCCGATCGCCGCTAGCGGCGATCGGCCTGCTGGCCGCGGCGCTGATCGGCGCCCTGGCGCTGATCGGCCCGACCGTGATGCGGACGACCCCCGCCGCCGCCGGGACGACCGCGGGGTGCAAGAACGTCGACCTCCCGATCCTCGAGGGGACCGGTCCGCAGGCGCGAAAGGCGACGCTCTGTTTGATCAACGAGGAGCGCCGCCGGCACGCTCGCCGGGCACTTTCGCCCAACAAGGCGCTCGGCAAGGCGGCCGCCAAGCACGCGAAGACGATGGTGAAGAAGAACTGCCTCTCCCACCGATGCCCTGGCGAGCCCGGGCTCGAGACCCGGATCAGGCGCACCGGCTACTTCAGCGGCGCCCGCTCGTTTCGCTTCTCCGAGAACACCGGCTGCGCGGTGACCGCCGAGTCGATGGTCGCCAATTGGATGGGCAGCCGCTTCCACCGCATCAACCTGCTCGGCAAGGACTTCGACGAGGTCGGCATCTCGACCACGAAGAAGCGGGTTCCGAGGCGCTGCAGCCGCGGCTACGGCACCTTCGCGGTCGTCTTCGGCGTGCGCAAGTAGCGAGCCACGCGCTCCCCGCGCCGGGCGGCGCCTGGACGCCTGTCCGAGTCCCCGCGCTGATCGTCAAGCGGCGATCGGCCACCGTCGATCAGGGGTCCGATGGTCCTCCGGCACCGAGACCTCGCGGCCTTGCTCTGCTCCCTCACGGGAGCGCTGCTGCTGATCGCCGCCGCGCTTCCCGAGCGCGGCGCCGCCGCGAAGGGGGGCGCGGACGCCTGCTCGAGATGGGGCGAGGCGAGGCCGGGCTCGATCACGAAGGGACAGGCGCGCAAGGCGACGCTGTGCCTGATCAACGCCGAGCGCCGGCAGGCCGGGCTGCGCCCGCTGAAGCGCAACAAGCGGCTTCAGCGGGCGGCGCAGCGCCACAACTCGAGGATGGCCGGCAGCGGCTGCTTCGCGCACGAGTGCCCCGGGGAGGGCGATCTCGGCTCTCGGCTCGAGTCCGGCGGATACCTGCTCGACGACCTGCGCCGGTGGGCCTTCGGCGAGAACATCGCCTGGGGCTACGGCGAGAAGGGCAGCCCGAGCCAGGCGGTCGAGGCGTGGATGAACAGCCCGGGTCACCGCGCCAACATCCTCAGCCGCGCCTACAGGGAGATCGGCGTCGGCTTCTCCACCGGGACGCCGGCCGACGGCGGCGAGCCGGGCGGGATCTACACCACCGACTTCGGCCTTCGCGTCGGCTGAGCGGCGCGCGCCGCGGCCTCGCCGGAGCCGCCCGGCTTCGTACAATCGTGCGCACGCGGGCGTGGTGTAATGGCTGCATGCGAGCCTTCCAAGCTCTCGGTGCGGGTTCGATCCCCGCCGCCCGCTTGAGATTCGCCTGGGGCTAGACTCGGCCCCACATACGGGGCGTGGCGCAGTCTGGTAGCGCACTCGGCTGGGGGCCGAGCGGTCGCTGGTTCAAATCCAGTCGCCCCGATTGGAGCGCCGCCAGTGCCGCTTCTCGTCACCCGGCCCGTGCGGGAGCGGATATGGCCCTTTTCTCGAGGGCCCCACTCGTTCCGTTGTCCCGCTGCGATCGCCACGCGTCCGCGATCCTGGGGCGCCACCGCTCTCAGCGGCGCTCGGGCACGAGCACGGCGAAGCGCGATCCGGCCGCGGGGGCGCTCTCGACCTCTATCCGTCCGCCGAGCACCTCGACGATGCGCTTCGCGAGCGTTAGGCCGAGGCCGGAGCCGTCGGCGCTCCGCGATCGGTCGACTCGCCAGAACGGATCGAAGACGTGCGGGAGCGCATCGGGGGGAATCCCCTCACCGCTGTCGGAGACGCTCAGCTCGAGCGCCCCTGCCGCGCGCCGGGCCTCGACCCGCACCGTCCCGTCGGCGGGGGTGTGGCGGATCGCGTTCTGGAGCAGGTTCTGGAGGACCCGCTCGAGGCCGCGGGGGTTCTGGCGGACCGCTACGGGCGGCGCGCCGCGTTCGCAACCGGGCTGGTGGTCTTCACGATCTTCTCCGCCCTCTGCGGTGCCGCTACCTCGGGCCCGCTGCTCGACGTGGCCCGCGCAGCGCAGGGCATCGGTGCCGCGGCGATGTTCGCCGCGTCGCTGGCTCTGCTCGCCCATGAGTTTCAGGGTGCCGAGCGAGGGTTCGCGCTCGGCGTCTGGGGCGCGATCACGGGCGGCGCTCTGGCCGCCGGACCGGTCGTCGGTGGGGTGGTGGTCGACGCCCTCGACTGGCGCTGGATCTTCCTGATCAACCTGCCGCTCGGGCTCATCCTGATAGCCCTCACGCTGAGGCGGCTCCCGGAGTCCTTCGGGGCGCGTGATCAGCGCCTCGACATCGCCGGCATGGTCAGTTTCGCCGCCGCCTGCTTCCTGGTCACACTCGGGCTGATCCGCGGCAACGTGGACGGGTGGGGGAGCGCCTTCGTCATCGGGTCGCTGGGGGCTGGCGCAGCCTCCGTGGTGGCGTTTGCCGCAATCGAGCTTCGAAGCCGGGCCCCCATGCTCCCACTCGCCCTCTTTCGAGTTCCGGCCTTCAGCGGAACGGCCCTGGTGGCGTTCGCTCAGTCGGTTGCGATCTATCCACTGTTCCTGTTCCTGGCGATCTACCTGCAGAGCGTCCTCGAGCTCTCGCCGACCGACACCGGCCTGGCGATGCTTCCGATGACCGTGCTCTTCTTCTTGGTCGCGCCGATCTCGGGCAAGGCAACGGGGCGGGTCGACTTGCGGCTCCTGCTCGGGATCGGACTCGTCGCGATCGGAACGTCCCTGCTCCTCATGCGAGGCGCGAGCACCTCCAGTCAATGGTTCGAGCTTCTTCCCGGGTTCATCGTCGGCGGCCTCGGAATGGGCATCATCAGTCCGGCGCTTGCCTCGGCGATGGTCAGCGTCCTGCCGATCGATCAGAGCGGCCTCGCGTCGGGGATCAACAACACCTTCCGCCAGCTCGGCATCGCCATCGGCATCGCCGGTCTAGGCGCGATCTTCGATTCGCGCGGCGAGGACGCATCCGATCTCGCCTCCGGCATCGTGGACGGATTGAACGCCGTGCTTATGGTCGCTGCCGTCGTTGCGTTCGTCGCCGCCGCGGTGATGTGGCCGCTGCTCGGGCACCTGCGTACCTCGCCTACGTCCACGACCGCCCGGGAGGCGGTAGCGGACGAGTTGGCACCGGCGACGCAGACCTAGCCGCGGGAGTCGCCCGTCTCGTGGCGCGATCGGGTGGCAACTCGCCGGCGGCCCAAGTAGGGTTGCGCATGGGACGGCGAGGGGTCGCCGCCACGGGGTTGGGAGGAGACATGAAGAACCCGTTCGTCGGATTCGTTCCCTGGCTCATCTTCTGGGTGGTCGCAAGCCCGAGTACGTGGGAGTACGCGGCGAGCGGCGTGCTGGCGGTTGTCGTGCTGGGCACGCTCGCCTTCATCCCGTTCACCGAGCAGTACGCGCGCGAGTCTGCGCCGCGCGAGGTCTGGGACACGCCGCGCTTCAAGCGCGTCAACTTCGCGCTCACCCTCGCCTGGGGCCTCGTGTTCGCAGTTTCCGCGGTGCTCGGCGTGATCGCCCAGGAGGTCGATGACGGACGCGACTGGCTCAACTGGATCATCCCGATCGCGCTCGTCGTCGGCGCCTTCAAGTTCACCGCCTGGTACCCAGAGCAGGTGAGGCGCGAGGAGGGTGGGGGGCCGGCAAGCCCAGCCGCAGCCCCCGTCTCGGCCCCCACCCGGCCATGACGGTCACGGCGGAGCCCGCCTTCGGCGAAGCCGTCGAGATCGCTGAGCGCACACTGCTCGTCGGCGGGCGGCCGATGGATTTCCAGAAGCTCCAGGCGGATGTCGCGGCGGTCCTCCTGCATCGCGCCGGCGACACGCTGTACATCATCGACACCGGCGCGACGGAGGACTTCCGCCAGCCTCTGCGAGAGGCGATCGACCGGCTTGCGCCGTTCAAGCGCGTCGTGCTCGTGAACTCCCACGGCCACCCGGATCACGTGGGGAACAACTCGCTGATCGACGAGCTGGGCGTCAGGGAACCGGAGCATTACATCGCTCAGGCCGACCTCGCGCTCATGGCCGACGACGAGGGGTACTTCGAGCGCGCGTTCGGCGGGGCGAGCCGCTACCTGCCGCTGCCGTTTCCGGCCGAGGCGATGGCGCAGGGGATGAACGCGATGTTCGGAGAGCTCGAGACGCGCATCGATCGCGTCGTCCCGCTCGAGTCGCGACCGTTGGAGTCGCTGGGAACCGGCGCGGCGGCGTGGCCCGGCTGGCGCTTCGGCCGCGACCTCTGGATCCTGCGCGCGGGCGGGCACACCGCCGGGCAGGTGATCGCCTACCTGCCAAGGGAGAAGGTGCTCTACACCGCGGACGAGGCGATGGGGTTCTATCCGGTGTTTCCCGACTCCGACCCGGCGAAGGCGTTCGAGACGCTGACGCGCTGTCGCGGACTCGTCGAGCGCGGGGAGGTCGCGGCCTTCGCCAACGGACATCAGTTCCAGGCCCTGGACGCCGAGGGCGCGGCGAAGCACCTGGACGGGCTGATCGAGTCGTACTTCGCGTTCGACGAGGCCGTGCATGAGGCGCTCGCCAACGGCGGGGCGACCCTGTTCGAGGTTCGTGACGCGGTCGGGAAGATGTACGAGAAGCATGGCCTGCACGGGGAGGCCGAGAACAAGCTGTTCGGCGGGATGCAGCTGTTGAAGAAGTTCGAGGAGCTGGGCGCCAGGCCGACGGGCGACGACCCGCAGAAGGCGAGGTTCGTGCTGCCGGGACCGGGCTTCGAGTCGTCCGGGAACGGCTCTGGCTGAGATGAGCGCGGACGCTGCGCTCGCCGTCACCGCCGCGAGGCTGATCGACGGGACGGGCGCTCCGGCGGCGGAGCGCGCGAAGGTGCTCATCGGAGAAGACGGGAGGATCGCCGATGTCGCGATCGGGGCCGACGCCGCCCGGCGGACTGACGAGGGCGTGCCGACGGTCGATCTCGGTGAGCGCACGCTCCTTCCGGGCTTCATCGATGCGCATATCCACCTGTGCATCGACGGCAGCCCGGACCCGTTCGCGCATGTCCGCGACGCGAGCCCGCAAGGATTCCTGCTCGCGATGGCGGGCCGCGCCGAGCGCCTGCTCCGTTCGGGGGTGACCACCGCGCGCGACTGCGGCGCGCCGGCGGGGCTCGACCTCGCGATCCGCGAAGCCCAGGCGAGCGGTGCGATCCGCGGCCCGCGGCTGCTGTGCAGTGGAATCCCGGTGACGACGAAGGGCGGCGCGATGCGCCTGCTCGGCGGTGAGGTCGAGGGCGGGCCCGAGAGCGTCGCCGCGGGGACGCAGAGGCAGATCGACGCCGGGGTCGATTGGGTGAAGGTGATGGCGAGCGGAGCCAACCTGACGCCCGGCACCGACCCGAGCACGCCCCAGTTCACGGTCGCGGAGCTCAAGGCGGCGACGGATGCCGCTCATGCCGGGGGGAGGCGCGCCGCCGCCCATGCCCACTCGGCGGACAGCATCGCGAACGTAGTCGAAGCGGCGTTCGACTCCGTCGAGCACTGCGACTGGATGGTCGGCGACCATGGCATCGACTACCGCGCCGACGTCGCCGAGCGCATGGCGAGGGACGGGATCTGGTGTGTGCCGACGTTCAACGCCTGGTTCGAGGAGCTCTGTCGGGAGCGCGGCGGCGACTTTCTCGAGCGCCGGCTCGCCCTCGCCGTCGAGATGAGGAAGGCGGGGGTGCGGATGGCGTTCGGCACCGACTCCGGAATCCCCCATGTCCCGCACGAGCGCTGGGCCGCGGGATTGCGCTGGCTCGCCGAGGCGCTGTCGCCGCTGGAGGCGATCGCTGCGGCCACCGGAGGGGCGGCGGAATGCCTCGGGCGGGATGACGTCGGCACCGTCGAGCCCGGGAAGCTGGCCGACCTCATCGCCGTCGAGACCGACCCGCTCGAGGACATCCTTGCTCTGGAGCGCGTCACCTGGGTCATGCAGGGCGGCGAGGTCGTGCACGAGCGCGCGGTCGCGGCGCGCTAGCGCCTGGGCGTCCCGCGAGCGGACCGGCGTTGCGGTCCTAGCCCGAGTGCTGTTTGGCGAAGGCGAGTTGCCGTTCGCGGACCTCCTGGCCGCGCTCGCTCAACGTGAGGATGTGGCCCGCCTCCGCGACGGCCAGGAGCTCCGCGCCGGGGATCGCATCGGTGGCGTGCTGCGCGTGCCCGAGGGGCACCTCGCTGTCCGCCTCTCCGTGGCAGATGAGGGCGGGAGCCCGGATCTGATCGAGGGGGTACTCCGGCAGCTCGGTGAACAGATGCAGGTCGTGGCGGTACCCGGCGTGATGACGCTTGGCCGCGAGGTTCGGGACCAGCTCGGCGAGCCATTCCTTCATCCCGGGTCGGGCGGCGACGGCGCTCGCCACCTTGCCGATCTGCTCGTGGTCGAGCGTGCTGACGGACTTGAGCATCCCCGCGATCGCGCCGGTCGTGTCCTTCTCGACCTGGCGCGCGAACAGCTCGAGCGCCGGGTGGGAGAACATGAGCTCGTCTCCCGCCCGCTCGGTGAGCGAGGGCTTGAAGTTCTCGGTTACGGCGTCCTCGAGGATCAACGCGTCAACCCGGTCCGGATGGCGGAGCGCGATCTGCAGGGCGGTCGGCCCGCCGCCTGAGACCGCGAAGATCGCCGCGCGCTCCACGTTGAGCGCCTCGAGGAGCGCGGCGGCGAGGTCGGCGTGGTCCGCGAAGGTGCTGCGGCGCTCGAGCGGCGTCTCGCCGTACCCGGGCCGCGAGGGAGCGATCACCTTCAGCCCGCCGTCGCGGAAGTGCGAGGCGAACGCCATCCCCTGACCCGCACCGCCAGGCGATCCGTGCAGAGAGAGAACGGGCGGGCCGTCGCCCGCGACGGTCACCTCGATCGGGCCGACGGCGGTTTCGACCGAGCGCGTCTCCATTCGTGGGATCGTATCCGGCAACCCGGCGGGGCGCGGGCGCCGGGCGGGTCCGGGCGCGAGCGCTAGCGCTGGATCTCCACCAGGAGCACCCACGCGTTGGTGACACCCCCGAGGATCGCGCCAACGATTCCGGCGGTGATCCAGTAGAGACCGCCGCCCGCCTCCACGAGGAGGCTGCATGCGCCGACGAAGAGCGGTACGGCGCCGAGGGCGAGCACGAGCACCCTGAGGACCAGCCACGCGCGCGGTTGCTCGGCCGTGGGCAGGTGGCCGCGCGCCGTGCGCTGGAGACCGAGGGCGTAGAACGCCGCAACCACGAGTAGCTCGACGCCGAGCGCGACGTGATCCTGGCCGGGCATCAGCACGACGATCGAGACCAGGACGACGATCAGCAGCATCAGGACGGCCTGGAGCGCACGCTCGGGAAGGCCCTGCCCCTTCAGGATGGGCTCGAGGTTGATCGAGACCGCGACGAACACGAGCCCCGCCAGCGCCGCGGCGGCGCCCGCCGTCGCGATGAACAGCTGACTCCACTCCCCTGCTTCGTAGGCGACCAAGCCCGAGTAAGTCTATGTCGAGGCGCCGGTTGGCGGTGATAATCTCGCGGCAAGGGGTCGGAGAATCATCAACAGGAGATCGACGCGGCGTTGGGGCGCCGCCGGGGCGGCGGTCGGCGCCAGTTGCGCGCTCCCGATCACCTGCGAACGCTTCGATCCCAGATGATCCGCCGATCAGTCCTCGGGCTGATCGCGGCCGTCCTGCTCGCGATCGGCGCTGCCCAGCCCGCGAGCGCCGCGGCCCCGAGTGCCGAGAGGGTGGCGCGGGCCGTGCAGGCCATGTACGAGAAGTACCCCCTGCGCTCGACGATCTTCGGAGTCTGGGTCAGGGGCCATCCGCTGGTGCGAGGCGCGCTCGGCCAGGCGCAGCCGGCGGTGCCCGCAACGAGGAGGGACCACTTCCGGGTCGGCAACGTGACGCAGTCGATGACCGTGACGCTGCTGCTGCAGCTCGTCGAGGAGGGGCGCGTCAGCCTCGACGATCCCCTCTCCACCTGGTTTCCGAACCTGCCGAGGGCGAACGAGGTAACCGTGGACATGCTCGCCCGAAGCACGTCGGGCTATGCCCACTACGCCGCGCATCCCGACTTCGTCAAGGACTTCTACGCGGATCCCGAGCGGCGCTGGAAGGTCTCGGAGGTGCTCGCTGACGCGTTCAGCCTGCCGCCGCTCTTCGACCCCGGGACGAGCTGGGCGTTCTCCGACACCAACTTTCTGCTCCTGGGGAAGGTGCTGCGCCGGGTCGGCGGCGAGCCCGTCGAGCGGCTCCTGCGCGAGCGGATCTGGAGCGAGCTCGGGATGAGGGAGACGCAGATGCGAACCGGTCCCTTCATCCCGAGGCCGGTCCTGCACGGCTACACGAGGGGCCGAGGCGAGTACGAGGACGCCACCGCTTGGTCACCCAGCTCGCTCAGGCGGGCCGGCAACGTGACCTCCACGCTCGACGACCTCGGCACGTGGTTCAACGCCCTCGGGACCGGAGCGCTGGTCTCGCGGAAGGCCCACGAGCTCCAGCTCGGAGCTCAGAACGTCGGCCTCGACGGCCTCACCGAGAGCTTCCACTACGCGATGGGAAGCGTGGTCAACAACGGCTGGGTCTACAACAACCCGAACCTGTTCGGTTACAAGAGCTTCGTCAGCCACCTGCCCTCCAGGGAGATCACCGTCGTGGTGGCGACCACCGACGGACCCGGGGCGCGCGAGGCGGTGCGCTACGACGCCGCGATTCAGAACCGCATCGGCGAGCTCCTCGCTCCGGAGCAGCCGCCGGACTTCCTGTTCTGCCTCGACCCGCCCTGCGCTCGCTGATGCGCGCCGCCGGACGTCCGGCGAGCGCTACTTCGGCAGGTTCGGCGGCCGCTTGGGAGCGACCAGCTCGCCGATCCGGTTGGCGATCGCGTGGTTGAAGCGCTTGGCGTCCGAGCCGCCCGGCCCATCAACCACCTCGACGACCACGGCGATCCGCTTCCCCGGCAGGTAGGCGGCCAGCCCCTTGTAGCCGCTCAGGTGGGGGTTGTTGTAGATCCAGCCGTTGCTCACGCCGCTGCCCATCGCGTAGTGGAACGCCTCGGTCTGCCCGCCGAGGCCGACGTTCCGGTCACCGACCTGCAGCGCGTGGGACTCGGGCGAGACGAGCGCTCCCGCTCCGAGTGCCCTCACCCACCTGCCGACGTCGTCCAGCGTCGAGACTCCGGTGGCGGCCCCCCTGAACATCGTGGCCGACCATGAGGTGGCGTCCTCGTAGTGGCCGCGCTGGTCGGTGAACCCGTGAAGGACGGGGGAGGGGAGGCGGCCGCCGTTTCGCAGGCTGGTCTCGCTCATCCCGAGCCTGCTCCAGAGCCGCTCGCGGAGGAGCTGCTCCACGGGCTCTCCGGTCACCCGCCGCAGGATCTGACCCAGGATCAGGAAGTTGGTGTCGGAGAAAGCCCAACTGGCGCCCGGATCGAACAGGGGCGGGAGGCCGAAGGCGAGGTTGAGGACCTCCGGGATCTTCCAGCGTCGCCTCGGGTTCTCGAAGACCGTCCTGGCAAAGCTCGGATCCGCTCCGTAGTGGGCATACCCGGACGTGCTTCGAGCCAGCATGTCGACCGTGATCTCCTGCGCGCGCGGGTAGTCCGGGAACCAGGTGGAGATCGGATCGTCGAGGCTCAGACGGCCCTCCTCGACGAGCTGCAGCAGGGCCGTCACGGTCATCGATTCGGTCACGTTGCCGATCCTGAAGTGGTCCTTCGTGGTCGCCGGCACGCCCGGCTTCGCCTGCCCGATCGCGCCGCGCGCGAGCGGCCTCCCCTTGACCCAGACCCCGTAGATGACCGCCCGCACGGGCAGCCTGTCCTCGGCTCGGTGGACGGCGCGATCGACCTGCTTGCCGCTCGCGGTCGCCGCGTTCGCCGTCTGCGAGCCGCCCGCGACGACGAGCGCCGCAACCGCCGCGAGCCAGCAAACCCTCTTCGAGAACCCACCCAACGCCGTGAGCATCTCACGGCCTCCGGTCGGGTGCGTCGTCGCTGATAGTGTCGCTCCCCGACGGGGGCATGTTCCGCGCCGGCTGGCAGAACCGCATCGGGTGCGCGCCCACGCCGTAAGCCGAGGGGCTGACATGGATGCCCAGACACAAGCGTTTCTCGACGCCGCGGCGGCCAGTCCCGCCCCGCCCCCCGGGGGCGTGCCGCTCGAGGAGTTCCGGGCGGCGGTGGCGCCGTTCAAGGCGATGGGCTTCGAGCGCGAGGAGATGACGCGGGTCGAGGAGCTGCGGATCCGCGTGGAGCCCGACGGCGACGTGCCCGTGCGGCTGTACGTGCCGGCGACGCAGGAGCCTCCACCGATCGTGGTGTGGGCTCACGGAGGATCCTGGGTCCGGGTGACGGTTGACCTGTTCGACGGCCATTTCCGCGTCTACGCAAACCGCTCGGGGTGCGCGATCGCCACCGTGGACTACCACCTCTCACCCGAGTCGCGGTTTCCCACCGCGATCAACGAGGTGTACGCGGTCGGTTCGTGGATGCGCCAGCACGGCGGCGAGCTCGGCTGCGATCCGGCTCGAGTCGGGGTCGCGGGGGAGAGCTCGGGCGGAAACCTGGCCGCGGCCGCCGTGCTCATCGATCGGGTGCGCGGCGAGGCCGGCTTCGACCATCAGGCCCTGCTCGCGCCCGTCCTCGACGCGCGCCTCGAGACGCCTTCCTGGCACGCCCTCGGGGAGGGCTACGGCCTCACGAAGGAGCAGATGGAATGGGCGATCGAGCAGTACGCGCCCGGGGTGGACCGCACGGAGCCTCTGCTCTCCCCGGTCTGCGCGCCGGACGTCGCCGGCCTGCCGCCGACGCTGATCGTGACCGGCGAGCTGGATCCGCTACGCGATGAGGGGGCGCGATATGCGGACAGGCTGCGTGCCGCCGGAGTGGAGGTGGAGCACTCCCGCGTGGCCGGCCTGATTCATCACGCGATCATGGCTCCGGCGCGGATCGACCTCGGCCGCCAGGTGGTCGAGCGGACCGCTGCGGAGATCGGCCGGGCGCTTAGGATCGGGCGATGGGCAGGTTGACCGCCGTCCTCGCCGTTCTCTGCGGTGCCGTCCTGATCGCGATCCCGCCGGCGTACTCGATGTTCGATCGAACCGCTGACGCGGAGCGGATCCTCGACCGCTTCACCTTCCTCACCCTGGACGACAACCCCGAGCGCTATCTGGCGGAGGCGGAGGTCACCCGCGACGGCAGCTCGATGCTGGTCGCCGACGCGATTCCGGGCCTCGCGGCTGACGCCGGAATCACCGAGGCCGATCTGGCCGAGCGCTACCCGGCCTTCGCGGCGGCCGAGCTCGAGGTGCCGACGGCACACGAGTTCTCGGTTCGCTACTCGCAGCAGCTCGACGCGGTCGAGGACAAGTTCAAGCCGGTCTACGACATCCCCGTCGCCGCGCTGCCTCTGACCGCGACGCCCTGGCTGTTCCTGGCCGCCGGCCTCGGCTGTGTGCTCCTGGGCCTGCTCGCCCTGCGCGGCGCAACGGGGTCCCACGCCGCGATGCTCGCGCTCGGCGTGGCGCTGATCGCCGGCCCCGTCGCATTCGGGGCGCTCGGCAAGGCGTCCGACGGCGAGGACGTCAAGGACTTCGCCGAGAACGGACTCTCGGAGAAGGCCGCGGCGGCGGCGCAGGCTGGCTCCGCGAGCCTCGACGCCCTCGTGCTCGAGACGGAGGGGGAGATCCTGCCCGATCTCGCCGCCGCCCGCGGGCTCTCGGAGGCCGAGCTGGTCGAGGAGCTCGAGGCCCGCTACCCCGCTGCGGGGCGGCTGCTCGAGGAGTGGCCGGTGATCGGCCCGCGGCTCGCTCGCTTGTCCGACGCGGTGGCGGCGAGCGTGAGCGAGTTCGAGTCCGCGAAGAAGCTGCCGATCGCCTTCCCGGTCTGGTTGTTGATGGGCCTGGGAGCTGTGATCGCCCTCAGCGGCGGCCTGGCCCTGGTTCGCGATCGGGACTCCGCGAGAGGGCAGGGCTGACCGGGCCTGGTGTGCGGGCGATGTCGCGGGAGAACGTCGAGCTCGTCAATGCGGCGGGCGGCGCCGGCGCTCAGGAGGTGGACTGGGAGCTCGCCCAGTCGCGCAGGCGATCGGAGATCTCCGTGGTCGCCGGGCCGACCTCGACGATGACGTCCGCGGGGAGGTTCGCGCGCCGCGCCGCGGCGCGGATCGCGTCCGGCGAGGGGGCCTCATAGAGGCAGTAGGTGCGGCGGCGGTCCGCGCTCAGGAACGAGAACAGCCAGTGGACGTCCTCGCCGGCGTTGATCTCGTCGACCAGCTTGACGTCCTCGCTTCCGACCTCGAGCTCCTCGGCGTAGTTGCGCTCGATCATGTAGAGGGGCATCGGGGGGATCGTATCGCGACCTCAGCCCTCGGCAAGATCGTGGCGGTGCGCATAGGAGGCGGCCTCGGTCCGGTTCGAGCAGTCGGTCTTCCGCAGGATGCTGCGGACATGGTTGGCGACGGTGTGCTCGCTGATGAACAGCTCCGAGCCGATCTCGCGGTTGCTGAGCCCGCGGGCGACCAGCCTCAGGATCTGCGCCTCTCTTGGCGAGAGGTCGTCGGGCAGATCGCCGCTCGGCGCGCGCGGGCGAACCGCCTCGATCCGAGCGCCGAGCGCGCTCATCCCGATGCGGCCGGCGAGCTGCGCCGCCTCGCTCAGCAGCGCCTCGGCTCGCTCCCGATCGCTCAGCCCCCGGCTCAGCAGCAGGCGGCCGTACTCATACGCGGTGTGGGCGAGCCAGGTCGCCGATCCCATCCGCCGGTTGAGCTTCATCGCGGCGTCGAGATGGCGCTCGGCCAGCTCGGCCTCCCCGGCGCAGGCGGCGAGCATGCCGAGATAGCGGTCCGCCGCCCCGTAGGAGGCGACCAGGTGGCCGATCATCACGTTCGTCCCCGCGAACGGCTCCAGCTCCGGGTAGATGACCGCGGCGGCCGCTCCGTCTCCCAGCGCCGCGCAGGCGTCGGTCAGGTAGGTGAGCGACGCGAGCCAAAGCGACTCGCGGTAGGCGTCGAGCCCGCCTGCCAGGGCGCGCGAGAGCTCCTCGCTCGCCTCCGCCTGATCGCCGAGCTCGGCCAGCAGGGCGACGAGACCCGGGCGCCACGGCCCCTGCTCCTCGCCGCTCGCCGCGAGCATCCGCAGCGCCGGGACGAGCTCCGCGAGCCGCCCCTGCTCACGCCGGATGGAGAACATCTGGATGCCGTACACGCCGGAGGCGTCGCGGCCGGTCAGCAGCCGGCTCCACTCGCGGGAGCGATGGGCCAGCGCCTCGGCGGCGTCGAGGGCTCCGTCGCCGAGGGCGATCGCCGAGCCGTAGTGCTCGGCCACGTGCAGCATGAACGGCTGCGCCGTCTGCTCGGCGGTCTCGCGGAGCGCCGCGACCTCGCGCCGCGCCGACTCGATCTCGCCGAGGCCGACGAACGCGGGCACCAGCCAGGCCATCGCCTCGGCGCGGATCTCGTTGTTGCCCAGCCGCTCACCGAGGTCCTTGGCCTCGGTGAGCATCGTCAGGATCTCGTCCAGCGAGCTGCTGCCCCGCGACCAGTAGGAGCGCATCAGCACGGTGGCAAGGCCGGTTCGGTCCTCGAGCTCGCGGGCCATCGTCACCGCGCTGGTCCGAACCGCCGCGCCGCGCTCGTGCTGGCCCTGGAAGTCGAGTGCCCGCGCGAGGCCCGCGAGCAGTCCCACCCGCAGCTCCGAGTTCTCCGGGCCGAGTGCCGTGGCCGCCTCCTCGAGCAACTCGATCGCGCCCCGGTCGGCGATCCCCGGACGCCAGCAGGCGTCCTCGTATCCGATCGCCGCCCGGCTGAGCAACGCCGCGTCGCCGAGCTCGCGGGCGAGCGCCCCGGCGGCGTCGAAGGCCTTCAGCGCCTCGAGCGCCTTGCCCGCCCGGTGGTGGGCGAGTCCGAGGTCGAGCAGCGCTCCGGAGCGCTCGCGGGGATCCTCGATCTCGAGCTCGAGCGCGGCCTGCAGGCGCTCGGCCGCCTCCTCGAAGGCGAGCGCCCCGGTCGCCGCCTCCGCGGCCCGCAGGTTGTAGGTGACCCCACGGCCGGGCTCGCCGAACGGGGCCGCTGCGGTGAAATGGTGGGCGAGGTCGGCAAGCGCCCGCCTCGAGCGCTCGCCGGTCTCCTCCAGGGCCTCGCCGACTCGAAGGTGGAGCTCGGCCCGGCGCACCCCCGTGAGCCGGTCAAGGAGCGCCCGCCGCACCAGCTCGTGCGCGAACCGGTAGGAGAGGGCGCGGGAGGGAAGCTCCTCGATCATCGCGGCGCGGGTCGCCTCCTCGATCGCCGCGAGCAGCGCCGGCTCGTCGAGGCCGCCGGCGCGCCGGAGCAGCTCGAGCTCGAACTCCGCTCCGGCGGTGGCGGCGAGCTCGAGCAGGTCCGTGGTCGCCGGCGCCAGGCGGGCGAGTCGCTGGCTCGCGACCTCGCGAACGCTGTCGGGAGTGCCGAGCTCGGCCGCCGGCCCGGTCAGCCGGATCGCGCCGTCCACGATCTCCACCCCATCGGTCTCGACCAGCGCCCGCCAGAGCTCGCAGACGAGAAACGCGTTGCCGTCGGTGAGGTCGCTGATCGCACGGGCGAGCTCCGGCACCCCTGCGGTCAACTCCTCGCCCGTCGCCCGCCGAACGAGATCACCTACCTCGTGGCGCGAGAGCCCGCCGACTCGCAGCCGCGCCACGGCGTCGGATCGACGCAGGTCGGCGAGCGTCTCGGCGAGCTCCCGGGGCAGGTCGGCCTCGGCGTCGCGGAAGGTCAGCACGAGCAGCATGCGGGCATCGGCGCCGGCGCGCGCAAGCTGGCGCAGCAGAAGCAGCGTCGGCGGGTCGGCCCAGTGGCCGTCCTCGAGCACGAGCAGGACGGGACGCTGCCGGCTGATCGCGCTGAGCAGGTCGGAGACCGCGGTGTGCAGGCGGTGGCGCTCGGTGTCGGGATCGGCCTTGACCGGGTCGGGGAGATCGCCGATCCGCGCCGGCAGGTCGGGCAGCAGCCGGGTCAGCTCGCCGCCGCCGGTGCCGAGCGCGGCGCGCAGCTCGTCCGGGTCGGCGTCGCGCGCCAACTGGTCGAGCGCCTCGACGAACGGCCCGTAGGGCGCGTTGACGACCGCGTCGCAGGCTCCGTAGAGGACGCGCGCCCCGGCGCTCGCAGCCTCGCCCGCGAACTCGCGCACCAGGCGGCTCTTGCCCGAGCCCGGCTCGCCGCCGACGAGGACGACCCGGTGCTCCTGCCTGGATCGTCCCGGGGCGAGCGCCCGCAGGGCGTCGAGCTCGGCGTCGCGTCCGACGAACGGAAACGTCGAGATCGAGCGGAGGGGACCGGGGAGCTCGTCCATGGGTGCCACACCCGACAATAGTCAGATCTGACTATTGGCGACCGTCTCCTTCCCGCGTCGGAAAGCGGGAAATGGGTCAGTTCGGGTCATGACAGGGCGGCGGGCCGGGCTTAGCGTGGAGCGCGCAATGACCCACTCGACCATGAGGTGAACCGTGAGCACAGCGACCACACCCGCCCAGACCGCCCAGGAGGAGCTCTCGGGGTTCCGAGGGCGCCTGATCGGGCCCGACGACGCCGACTACGAGCAGGCGCGCCCCGTCTACAACGGGATGATCGACCGCCGCCCAGCGCTGATCGTGCGCCCGACCGATGGCGACGAAGTGGCCGCGGCGGTTCGCTTCGCGACCGCGCACGGCCTGGCGATCGCGGTGCGGGGCGGAGGCCACAACGGCGCCGGCCTCGGTACCTGCGACGACGGGGTCGTGATCGACCTCTCAGAGCTGAAGGGCGTCGAGGTCGATCCGCAGGCGCGCACGGTCCGGGTCGCCGGCGGCTGCACCTGGGGTGAGGTGGACGCGGCGACCAACGAGCACGGCCTGGCGACGCCGAGCGGGATCATCTCGACCACCGGGGTCGGCGGGCTGACTCTCGGCGGCGGCATCGGCCACCTGAGCCGCAAGTGCGGCCTGACGATCGACAACCTGCTCGAGGCCGAGATGGTGCTGGCGAGCGGCGAGCGGGTGACGGTCAACGCCGAGGAGCATCCCGACCTGTTCTGGGCGATCCGCGGTGGCGGAGGCAACTTCGGCATCGTCACCTCGTTCAAGTTCCGCCTGCACGAGGTCGGCACGGTGATCGCCGGGCCGACCTTCTGGTCGCTCGAGGCCGGGGCCGAGGTGCTCTCGGTCTATCGCGACTTCATCACCGAGGCCCCGCGCGAGCTGAACGGGTTCTTCCTCTACGGAGCGGTGCCCCCGGGCCCGCCCTTCCCCGAGGAGCTCCACCTGCGCCCGGTCAGCGGCATCGTCTGGTGCTACGTCGGCGATGAGGAGGACGCCGCAAAGGCGATGGCGCCGCTGCTCGACAACGTCTCGGAGCCGCTCATGCACGGCGTCCAGGCGATGCCTCATTCGGCGCTCCAGGGCGCCTTCGACGAGGTCTACCCGAAGGGCGACCAGTGGTACTGGCGCGCCGACTTCGTCACCGAGATCCCCGACGAGGCGGTCGAGGCGCACGCGAAGCACGGCGCCGAGATGCCGACCTGGAAGTCGACGATGCACCTGTATCCGATCGATGGGGCGGCGCACGACGTCGACTCGAGTGAGACGGCGTGGAACTACCGCGAGGCGAACTGGGGCTCGGTGTTCGCCGGCGTCGACCCGGATCCGGCCAACATCGACAGCATCCGCCGCTGGTCGATCGACTACCACGAGGCGCTCCACCCCTACTCATCCGGCGGCGCCTACGTGAACATGATGATGGACGAGGGCGAGGAGCGGGTCCGCGCCAGCTACGGCGACAACTACGACCGGCTGGCCGAGATCAAGGCCGCCTACGACCCCGAGAACGTCTTCCGGGTCAACCAGAACATCAAGCCGAAGGCGGCGTAGCTCGGGGCACGGGCGTCCCTTCGAGCCCGATCATCCGCCGCCGCTTGTCCGAACGGGAACGGCAAGCGGCGGCGGCGGGCTGTCCGCAGGGAGCCCTCGGGCCGAATCCCGGTCGGGCCCGGGCTCTCGCGGGCGAGGCGGACTTGACCGCCGCACGGTGCGCGCATAGGTTTTCGCCTAGGGGCCAATCGTCAGACGGGAGGAGACCTTCGAATGTTGCGTTCATCCATGCCATCGGGCACGAAGCTTGTCCAGGGAGCCGGAGTTCTGTGCGCGCTGTGCCTGCTCGCGCTTCCCGCGAGCTCATCGGCCGCGCCCGTGGTGCGCTCGGCGGCCGGCGCCAACAACGCGGCGATCGCCGGAACGGTCAACCAGTTCCGCGCCGATCTCGGCGGGGCGCTGAACCCGAACGTGGCGACGACGTTCGAGACCGGCCGGCGTGAGATCAACTGGGACGGCACGCCGGACGCCTTCTCGGCGCCGAACAACCTGCCGCCCAACTTCTTCAACGTCAACTCGCCGCGCGGCGTCGTCTTCTCGACCCCCGGCACGGGCTTCCAGGTGAGCGCGAATGCCGCCAGCGGGGTGCCGGTCAGGTTCGGCAACATCAACCCGAACTACCCGAACATCTTCGAGACGTTCTCGCCCGAACGGCTGTTCACGCCGCTCGGCAGCACCCAGACCACGGTCGACTTCTTCCAGGCGGGTACGACCACCGCCGCGACGACGAACGGCTTCGGCGCCGTGTTCACCGACGTCGACGTCTCCGGGTCGAGCTCGATCCAGTTCTTCGACGCCACCGGGACCAGCCTCGGGACCTACGGCGTGCCGGCGACGGGCGGCGACAAGACGCTCTCGTTCCTCGGCGTCTCGTTCCCCGACGGCGAGCGGGTCGCGAAGGTGACGATCACGAGCGGCAACCAGGTGCTCGGGCCGGCGAACAACGCCGAGGATCTGGTCGTCATGGACGACTTCGTCTACGGCGAACCGCGCGCGGTGCCGCCGCCGGTGCTGAGCCTGGCGCTGAGCGCGAAGAAGAAGCAGTCGCCCGACGGCCTGCTGGTCACGGCCTCGTGCTCGAACGGTTGCGAGCTGAAGCTGCGGGCGAAGGGCAAGGCGGAGAAGAAGTACTCCTCGAAGAAGAGCTTCGACTTCCTCCTCCCGAACATCTCGTTCCACGAGCCGCTGGCGTTCAATCGCAAGAACCGCAAGCGGATCGAGGCGGTCAACAAGACCAAGGCGACGGTGAAGGCGACCGCGACCGACGCCTATGGGCAGGTCGTCGTCGCGAAGAAGAAGGTGACGCTGAAGCCCTAGCCGCACCGAAGCAGCGTGCACCGGTCGATCCGCGCGCCGTGAAGGCGCGTGGATCGACCAGAGCGGCTTGCGGTGGCGGGAGCCGCGCGCGGACGGCGCCGTGAGCCCGCTCGCAGATAGAGTCCGCTCGCGCGATGCGGCCCGGCGGGTGAGATGAGCGACCTCGGCGATCCTCGCCGCGGTCCTCTTCGCCTACGGCCTCGTCTCGCGGCGGCTCGAGCGGATGGCGATCACCGCGCCGATGGTCTTCGTCTCCGCCGGCATCCTCGCTCGGCCCCGACGTTCTCGGCCTCACCGACCTCGAGCTGACCGGTCGACACCGGCCTGCTGATCGCCGAGGTCGCGCTGGTGATCGTTCTGTTCGCCGACGCGGCCCGGATCGACCTGCGGGTGCTGCGCGGCAACGGCAACCTTCCGGCTCGTCTGCTTGGGATCGGGATGCCGCTGACGATCGGGCTCGGGGTGCTCGCCGGTGCCCTGCTGCTCGACGGGATCGAGTTCTGGGAGGCGGCGATCATCGCGGCGGTGCTGGCGCCGACCGACGCCGCCCTCGGCCAGGTCGTCGTCTCCAGCGGCCGCGTGCCGCAGCGGATCCGCCAGGCGCTCAACGTCGAGAGCGGGCTCAACGACGGGCTCTCGATCCCGTTCCTCTTCCTGTTCGTCGGCCTCGCCGTCGCCGAGGTGGAGGTCACGGCCACCGGCTGGCTCAGCTTCGCCGCCGAGCAGATCGGACTCGGCGCCCTGGTCGGTGTCGGGCTCGGGCTGATCGGCGGGTGCGCTCTACCAGGCGCGCGGTGGACCGCGAGCTGATCACCGGCACCTTCCAGCAGCTCGCGATGCTCGGGCTCGCGATCGTCGCCTGGGCGCTGGCCGAGGGGCTCGGCGGCAACGGCTTCATCGCCGCCTTCATCGCCGGCCTCGACCACGGGCAGGATCACCCCCGCGCTGCGGCGAGAAGATCCTCGACTTCACCGAGGACGAGGGCCAGCTGCTCAACCTCGCCGTCTTCTTCATCTTCGGGGTCAGCGCGATCGGCTTCCTCGACGCCGCCGCCTGGCAGGTCGTCGTCTTCGGACTGCTCAGCCTGACCGTGATCCGGATGCTGCCGGTGGCGATCGCGATGCTCGGCACCGGCCTGCGGCGCGAGCTCGATCGCCTTCCTCGCCTGGTTCGGCCCGCGCGGACTCGCCTCGATCATCCTCGCCCTGGTCGTCGTCGAGGAGGAGCCGCAGCTGCCCGGGCTCGAGATCGTGCTCGCGGCGATGACCGTGACCGTGCTGGCCAGCGTCTTCGCACACGGGCTCACCGCCCGGCCGCTCGTCCGCGTCTATGCCAGGCGCCTCGAGCGCGCCGCCGCCGCGGCCGAGCACGAGCCCGTGGCGGAGGTCCCGGCCAGGGGGACTCGCGCCGAGGAGATGTGATCGCCGCCGACGGGTCTCCGGCGCCCGCGCGAAGGCAGTCCTCGTTCCGGCGATCAAGGCGGTGGTGCTCAACTCGCAGCCGCTCCCGGCGCCGAGCGACCGACAGGTGCCGCTCGGCACCGCTCGCATACGGTCGGGGGTCTGGCGTATACCCCTCGGGGGTATGCTATGGTGAGCGCCGGCAAGTACCTCTGACGGTGATTGGAGAAGACCGAAATGGAAGCTCACGCCGCACACGCCTCCGGCCACCACGAGATGCCGACCGAGCGGCCGCGCGCTGACCGGCGTCGCGATCAGCGCGACCCTGCACTGCCTCACCGGCTGCGCGATCGGCGAGGTCGCCGGGATGGCGATCGGGACCGCGCTCGGCTTCTCGGACCTCGGCACGATCGCCCTCGCCGTCGGGCTCGCCTTCCTGTTCGGCTACACGCTCACCAGCCTGCCGCTGCTGCGCGCCGGCCTCGCGCTCGGCGGCGGTGATCCCGATCGCCCTGGCGGCGGACACGCTCTCGATCGCGACCATGGAGGTGGTCGACAACGTGATCATGCTGATCGTCCCCGGGGCGATGGAGGCCGGGCTCGGCGAGCATCCTCTTCTGGGGCGCGCTCGCGTTCGCGCTGGCGGTCGCCGTTCGTCGCTCGACCGTCCCGGTCAACCGCTGCCTGATCGCTCGCGGCAAGGGTCACACCGCCGTCCACAACACCGGCATCCACGGTGGTCCCCCGACCCGGCTCGTCGGCGCGGCGGTGATTGCCGCGGCGCTCTTCGGCAGCACGGTCCTCGTCGCCGAGGCGATCGGCGGCGGCGGTGAGTCGCATGGCGGCGAGGGTGCCCCGGCGGGGGGCTCCGAGGAATCCCATGCGGTTGCTGGCTCCGCCCACCCGGACGGGGAGAGCGCGATCACCGCGATGGCCGCGCCCGAGGGCGTCCGCGGGCTCGCGATCGCCGCGAACGGGCTCCGTCTCGAGCTCGAGCCGGCCCGAGCTTCCGCAGGCGGCCGAGAGCGAGCTTCGCTTCCGCATCGTCGGCGCCGACGGCGAGCCGGTGCGGCGAGTTCGATCGCATGCACGCAAAGCGGATGCACCTGATCGTCGTCCGGCGCGATCTCACCGGATTCCAGCACCTGCACCCGCGGGTGAGCGGCGCCGGAACCTGGTCGACGCCGATCATGCTCCCCGATTCGGGCTCCTACCGAGTCCTCGCCGACTTCAGTCACGAGGGAGAGAGCGAGACTCTCGGCGCGGACCTGGCGGTCGACGGCTCCGCGGAGTACGAGAGGTTCGCCTCGCAGCAGACCGAGACCGAGACGGAGACGGAGACCGGCTACGAGGTCGGGATCGAGGGCGAGGCGGCGCTCGCCGGCGAGGAGAGCGAGCTCGCCTTCAACATCCGCCGCGGGGACGAGGTGGTCGAGGTCGATCCCTACCTGGGCGCCGACGGGCACCTGGTCGCCCTGCGCGAGGGTGACCTCGCCTTTCTCCACGTGCATCCGGTCGAGGCCGCGGGGGGTCCGCCCGCCGGCGGCGCGAAGCCGGGCGCGATCCGGTTCATGACCGAGTTCCCGAGCCCGGGCAGCTACCGGCTCTTCCTCCAGTTCAGGCACGGTGGGGAGGTGCACACCGCGGAGTTCACCCGCGAGGCGGCCGGGGGGTGAGGCTCGGGGGCAAGCGGCCCGCGGCAAGCGCGGGCCGCTCGCCTAGCCGCAGGGCGGGACGACCGCCCGCTCGCCGCGGCCCGGCGCCGGCGACGTGCGTCCGGGCGCCGCGCAATCGGCCTCGCGGGTGTAGGTGAGCGCGTTCGAGCACTCGGAGACGTTTCCGGCCGCGTCGATTGCCCGGGCGGCGATGCTGACCGTGCGGTTGGCGCGCAGGTCGCTCGAGACCGCCACACCGGCGCCCTCGAGATCGGCGGTCGTCCCGGTGCCGATCAGGCCCCCCGCGCAGGTCGTCCGCAGGTAGAGCCTGATCGTCGCTCCGGCCTCGGCGCTGCCGAGCACCCTTGGGTTCGCCTCGGGCGAGGGCGAGTCGGGGTCGGTGGCGCTGAGCGTCGGCGCCGCCGGCTTGATCGAGTCATGGGTGTAGTCGAGCGCCGCGGAGCAGGCGGAGGCGTTCCCGGCCGAGTCGAACGCGCGCGCCGCGATCGGCGTGGTTGCGTTTCGGGCCAGCGGCTTGCTCACCGCGATCCCGGCGGCGAGCTCGGCCGCGCTGCCCGCGCCGATCTCCCCGCGAGCGCAGTCGGCGCGGTTGTAGAGCTTCACCGTGGTCCCGTCCTCGGCGCTGCCGAAGACGGTCGGGCTGCGCTGTTGCGAGGGCGAGGCGGGGTCGGTCGAGTCGAGCACCGGAGCAGCGGGCCCGACGCTGTCATGGGTGTAGTCGAGCGCGTTCGAGCAGGCCGAGACGTTGCCGTCGGCGTCGACCGCCCGGGCGGCGATCGGGGTGGTCGCGTTTCGAGCCACCGGCTTCGCGATCGCGACCCCCGCCCCCTCGAGCTCGGCGGCGGTCCCGGTTCCGGCGATCGCTCGTGAGCAGTCGGCCTGCTGGTAGAGGTTGATCGTCGCCCCCGGCTCCGCGCTGCCGATCACCTTGGGAATCCTCGTCCGGCCCGGGGAGGCCGGGTCCGTGGCGCTCAGCACCGGAGCGAGTGGACCGTAGGTGACGCTGATCTGCGGCACGCCGCTCGCGTCGAGCACCGAGCTGCCGCCCGCGGGCACCAGGTCGCCGCCGCCGCCCCCCCCGGCGCCGTAGTACCTGCCGCCGCCTCCGCCGCCGCCGCCGTAGAGGCCGGCGCCGGCGCCACCGGCGGCGGCGTACTGGCCGTCGCCGCCGCTTCCGCCGGCGCCGAGCGAGCCGCTCGCTCCAGGCGTCGTGGTGGGTTGCCCGTTGCTCGCCCCGCCGTCGCCCCCGGCGCTCGCGGTCCCCGCCCCGCCGCCGAAGGCCGTGCCGCGGACTCCGTTCTTATCGCCGCCGGGCTGGCCGGCGTTGCCGCCGGCTGCGCCGTCGCCCTCGCCGAAGCCGGCGCCGCCACCACCACCACCACCGGCGACCAGCAGTCGCGTCTCGAGCGTGCCGAGGCCGCCGGGGCAGCTCAGGTCGAAGCGCGAGCACGTGCGCACGTCGGATGCGCCGCCGCCTCCACCACCACCGCCGTTGCCCCCGTCGGTGGTGCCGCCGCCCGAGCCGCCGCCGTTGAAGCCTCCCGATCCGGGAGTGAGGCCGCCGACCGTGCCGTTGCCGCCGACCTCGAGGTAGAGGACGTCGCCGGGGGCCACGGCGAGCGTGCCCGTCACCCGCGCGCCGAAGCCGGGATCGCCGGGATTGCCTCCGCCGAACGAGGTGTCGCCGCCCTGCGCTCCCTTGCCGCCGACCGCGAGGATCTCGACGCTGGTGATCCCGGCCGGGACGATGAAGATCTGCTCGCCTCCGGTGTAGGCGAAGGTCTCGGTGACCGCCGCGGGCGCCTTCGACGGAGCCGCCAAGGCGAACGCGAGCGCAAGGGCCCCGGATCCGGCGATCCCCAGGCGCCGCAGGGCGGCCGGCGTCGCGGTGCTGCGGGCAGCGGCGATCTTCATCTGTTCTCTCCAGTCTCGGTGCGTGGTCGGCCGGCGGCGCTCGCCGGCTCGGGGCCGGCGCTCGGAGGGTCAGGCGAATCGGTGGTGCGGGCGGAGCGGGCACAAGCGTCAGCGTGTGCGGCCTCGAGCGCGCCGGTCAGCTGAACCCAGCCGTCGAACGGCCGAGCGGCGCCGCCCCCTTCGCGCAGGCTGCCGCGGATGCGTCGCGGCTCGAGCTCGAGCTCGAGCGTCAGCTGCGCTGTTCCGAAGCCCCCCACTGCCGCCGATCCTCGCGCCCGCCGCCGCGAATCTCACCCGGCACCGTCCCTGAGATTTCTCCGGGACGACCCCGAGATTTCGCGGCCTTACCGGCGCGCGGGCACCGCGCTCGCGCCTAAGATCGTCGCCGGCTGACCGCTGGCCCTCGCCGGCCGGCGAGGCTGCGAGCGACGAGGGGGAATGAGCAGGTGAGCGAACCAGCGGCGGCCGAGGAGCATCCGGACTCGGCGCCGGCACCGCCTCCGGCCGGCCTCTACGAGCGCGAGCGCGAGTGGGCTCGCCTTCAGCGTGCGCTCGCCTCGGCGAGCTCAGGGAGCGGAGAGCTGATCCTGATCGAGGGCCAGCCCGGGGTCGGCAAGACCCGCCTGCTCGGGGCCTCGCAAGAGCTTGCGGCGGGCGCCGGGCTCGGCGTCCTCGCCGCCCGTGGCAGTGAGCTCGAGCGCGAGTTCGGTTTCGGGGTATGCCTGCAGCTCTTCGAGCGCGCGGTCGCCTCCGCGGGCGATGGCGAGCGCGAGCAGCTCTTCGCCGGCGCCGCCGGCCTCGCCTCACCGTTGTTCGCCGGCGGAAAGCGCGCGCTCGCGGCGGCGCCGGGCGAGGAGGCTCACGTGCTCGCGCACGGCCTCTTCTGGCTCGCCTGCAATCTCGCCGAGCTCCACGGCCCGATGCTGCTCGCCGTTGACGACGCGCAGTGGTCCGACCTCGGCTCGCTTGCGTTCCTCGGCCATCTGGCGGCGCGGCTCGGCGACGTCCCAGTGGCCCTGGTCGCGACCGTGCGGACCGGCGAGCCGGCGACCCCGCGGGCGCTGGCGCTGCTTCGCGACCAGGCATCGGCGGACCGGCTGCTCACGCCGGCGCCGCTGAGCGAGCGCGCGGTCGAGCTGCTCACCCGAGAGTCGTTCCCCGAGGCGGACGCGGGGTTCACCCGAGCCTGCGCCCACGCGAGCGCCGGGAATCCCTTCCTGCTCGGAGAGCTGCTGCGCTCGCTGCGCGACGATACGGTCGCGCCGAGCGCCGGCTCCGCCGCGGCGATCGAGCGAATCGTGCCCGAGTCGGTGCTCAGCTCGGTGCTCACCAGGCTCGCGCACCTCCCCGACTCCGCGGTCGCGCTCGCCGGTGCCGCCGCGGTGCTCGGCGACGGCGCGCCGCTTCGCCACGCCGCGGCGCTCGCCGGCCTTGACGCCGAGGGTGGGGAGGAGGCCGCCGACGCGCTCGCGAGCGCCCACATCCTTCGCCCCGGCGAGCCGCTTTCGTTCACCCACCCGCTGATCGCCGCCGCGGTCGAGTCCGACCTGCCGGCGCACGCCGCGGCTCGGGCCCATCGCCGCGCGGCGCGGCTGGTCGAAGGCGACGGCGCTCCCCTCGAGGCGGTTGCCGCGCACCTGCTCGCCGCGCCCGGGGACGGCGAGCCGTGGGCGGTCGAGGTTCTCGCCGCGGCGGCGACCCGGGCGAGCGCGGGGGGCGATCCCGCCGCCGCGGCCCGCTTGCTGGCGCGCGCGCTCGACGAGCCCGCCACGGCAGAGCAGCGCCCGGGCCTGCTGCTCGATCTCGCGCACGCGGAGGCCGCGGCCGGCGGGCCCGGGGCGGAGCGGCGCATCGACGAGGCGCTCGAGCTTGTCGCGGACCCGGAGGCGCGCGCGCTCGCACACCGCGCAAGCGGGAGGCTGCTGCTCGCGCGCGCCCGCTACGAACAGGCGGCCGACGCCTTCCAGCGCGGCCTCGGCGAGTTGCCCGCCGACGATCCGCTCGCCGAGGAGCTGCTCGCCGATCTGTTCGGAGCGCAGTTCTTCGTTGCCGCCGGGCGGACCGCAGCGAACGGACGATTCTCGGCCCTGGTCGAGGAGGCCCGGGCCGGCGGGTTCGAGCACGGGCCGGGCCTGCTCGGCCCGCTCGCCGCGACGCTGGCCTGCCGGAACCGCGACGTGGAGCTCGTGCGCCCGCTCGCCGAGGCCTGCCTCGCCTCGCTCGCTGAGCGCGAGGAGGGCTCGCACGGCGTGCTCTCGGCCTTCGCGATCGCCGCCCTGCTGTTCGTCGACGAGCTCGATCTCGCCGAGCGCGCGGTCGGGCTCGAGCTCGAGCGCGCTCGCAGCGGCGGCTCGAGCGTCGCCTACGCGATCGCCTGTCACTGGCAGGCGCGGCTCTACCTGCGACGCGGGAGGCTCGCGGAGAGCGTCGGTTCGGCCGAGCAGGCGCTCGAGCTCGGCCGCAGCGGCGGCTGGAGCGCGGCGGCGCTCGCCGAGGCGCAGATCGAGCGCGGCGAGCTCGATCGGGCCGAGGAGGCGATCGCCCTGATCGAGCAGGCCGACCGCGGTGGGATCGAGCGGGCGTTCCTGCTGCACGCGCGCGGCCGGGTGGCGCTCGCCCGAGATCAGGATGCCGCCGCGGTCGAGGAGCTCGCGGCGGCGGGCCGGCACCTGCGTGAGCACTACGAGTTCGACAACCCGATCATGCTCGGGTGGCGGGGGCCCGCGGTGCTCGCGACGATCAGGCTTGGGGACCGCTCGGGCGCGGCTGCCCTCGCCGAGGAGGCGCTCGGGCAGGCGCGGACCCTCGGCTCGAGCACCGCCCGCGGCGCGGCGCTTCGAGCGGCGGGTCTCGCCGCCGGCGGTGAGCGCGCTCTCGAGCTGTTCGCCGAGTCGGTCGAGGCCCTCGAGGGCTCACCGGCGGCGCTCGAGCGGGCGCGCGCCCTGATCGACCTCGGCGGCGCCATGCGGCGAAGCGGACAGCGCGTCGCCTGCCGCGAGCCGCTGCTCCAGGGCCTCGAGACCGCCGACGCGTGCGGCGCGCTGCCGCTTGCCGACCATGCCCTCGAGGAGCTGCGCGCGAGCGGCGCCCGGCCGCGGCGCGCGGCGATCTCCGGGGTCGGCTCGCTGACCCCGAGCGAGCTCAGGGTGGCGCGTCTCGCCGCCGACGGGCTGACCAACAAGCAGATCGCCCAGGCCCTGTTCGTGACCACGAAGACGGTCGAGTCGCACCTCCGCCACGCCTTTACAGAAGCTCGACCTCGGCTCCCGCGCCCAGCTGCCGGCCGTGCTCGCGACGACTCAGTTGTCGGGCTCGGTGACGCCGTCCCCGAGCGCCGCCGAGGCTCGCGAGGCTCGAGAGGAGGCCATCGAGTGAGCAAACAAGACAAGTGATTGTTCACTCGGCTCAGCCGACCCAAGTCGAACTGAAGTGGGCGTGCCCCTTGACTTGACCCCGCCGAGAGATATGTTTGCTGTGCGAGCGCAACAATAAAGCTCCGCTCGTTGATCGGTGCATCGTCAAGGAGGACGGAGATACCTCAGCCGCTCGCAATCGCAACCCCCGCCCGGCCGCTCGCCGCCCTCCTCCTCGCCCTGGCCGCCCTTCTGAGCCTGCTCGCCGCCCCGGCCGCGGCGACCTTCCCGGGGCGAAACGGCCCGATCGCAGTCAACATCGACGACGGTGAGTGGCGCAAGTACAACTACGAGGTCTACGTGCTCGACCCGGGCGGCTCTCAGCCGAGGAACATCAGCAATCACCCGGGCTGGGATTACGGTGCCGGCTTCTCTCCCGACGGCAGTGGATCGCCTTCTCGAGTAGCCGCAACAGGACGGCAACTTTCGACGCCGACATCTTCCTGATTCGCCCCGACGGCTCGGGCCTTCACCAGCTCACCGACGCTGAGCCGAATCAGCAAGGCTACGGCGGCGGCGGCGGCGCGGCCTTCTCTCCCGATGGCAGCCAGATCGCCGTCTCGAAGGAGGGCGAGTCAGCGGATTTCAATCTCGCCCTGATGGATGCCGACGGCTCCAACGAGCAATGGCTGACTCGCCGCGGGCGTTGGGACACCGAACCGGCGTTCTCCCCCGACGGCAAGTGGGTCGCCTTTCAAAGCAACACCCTAGGAGAGCACCGCCTCGAGGCGATCGAGCTGCGCCCGGACGGCAAGCCGATCCCGCCGATCAGGCTGACCCCCGACGAGCCGACCACCGACAACGGCTCGCCGGACTTCTCCCCCGACGGCGAGCGGATCGTCTTTCATCGTATGGTTGGCTACCCCTACGGCGGGCCCTACGAGATCTACACGATCAACCCCGACGGCAGCGACCCGCGCCGCCTTGCCCGCGGCTGGGAGCCGACCTTCTCCCCGGACGGCAAGAAGATCGCCTTCGTTCGCTATGACTACGTCCTCGAGAAGGTCGGGATCTGGACGATGAACACCGACGGCACCAAGCAGCGCAAGCTGGCCGGCTTCCCCGATCCGCCGAGGAACGTTATGGACATCACCTGGGGCCCCGCCTACACCCCCTGCCAGGGCCGCGGGGCGACGATCGCCGGCTCGAGCGGCGCCGACGTCCTGCGCGGCACCGCCGGCAACGATGTGATCGCCGGCCTCGGCGGCGACGACACGATCATCCCCGGCGCCGGCGCCGACGTGATCTGCGGCGGGCAGGGCACCGACAGCGCCAGCTACGCCGATCGCAGCGAGCCCGTCGCCGCCCGCCTCGCTCCGGCGAGCGGCGGCGAGGGCGAGGGCGATCGGGCCCGCTCCCTGGCGGTGGGGGGCGACTCCGAGGACCCGATCGTCCTCGACCTGATCGCCGAGGTCGAGAACCTGAGCGGCGGCGCCGGGCCCGACGTCCTGTTCGGAGACGAGCAGGCCAACCGGATCCTCGGCGGCCCCGGCAACGATCGCCTCTACGGCGCCGGCGGGCGCGATCACCTCGCCGCCGGCCACGGCGACGACCAGCTTCGCGGCGGCCCCGGCGAGGACACCCTGAACGGCGGCGGCGACGCCGACCTGCTCGACGGTGGCCCCGGCGAGGATCTGGCCAGCTACGCCTCGAGCGGCCTCGCGGTGATCGCCTCGATCGCCAGCCCGAGCGATTGGGATCCCGCCGCGGGCGACGAGCAGGTCGCGGCAAGCGACGACGGCTCGCCCGCCGACGGACCGCCGGGCGAGCGCGACACGATCACCGCGACGATCGAGGCGATCCGCGGCGGCAGGGGAGCCGATCGCCTCACCGGCAACGAGCTCGCCAACACCCTGATCGGCGGCCCCGGCGCCGACTCGCTGTTCGGCCTTGCCGGATCGGACCTGCTGAACGCCCGCGACGGCGAGCGCGACACCAAGATCGACTGCGGCGCCGACACCGACCCCGAGGCGCTTCGCGACCCGATCGACCCGGCGGCGCTGAGCTGCCCCTAGGGTGCTCGGCGCGAGGCGACATCCGAGCCGGCCACGCCCGAAGGCCCCCGCCCGGCCGCTCGCCGCCATCCTCCTCGCCCTGTCCGCGCTTCTGGCTTTGCTCGCCGCCCCGGCCGCGGCGACTTACCCGGGGCGAAACGGCCCGATCGCCGTCAGCGTCCTAGAGGGCGAGCGGCCCAACTACAACAACGAGGTCTACGTGCTCGATCCGGGTGGCTCGCAGCCGAGGAACCTCAGCAATAACCCGAGCTGGGATGGCGATCCCGGCTTCTCTCCCGACGGGCAGTGGATCGCCTTCGCGAGCAGGCACAATAGGACAGATTACGAGACCGACATCTTCCTGATTCGCCCCGACGGATCGGGCCTTCACCAGCTCACCGACGGTGAGCCGAACCAGCAAAACTACGGCGGCGGCCCGGCCTTCTCTCCCGACGGCAGTCAGATCGCCTTCTCGAAGGAGTGGGCTCTCTCCCTGATGGACGCCGACGGCTCCAACGAGCAAAGACTGATCAACAGTGGGTCCGCGGACGCCGACCCGGCGTTCTCCCCCGACGGCAAGTGGATCGCCTTTCACAGCACCGGGGGCGGAGCGTGGCATCTCGGGGCGATCGAGCTGCGCGCGGACGGCGAGCCGAGCCCGCCGATCAGGCTGACCCCCGAAAAGCCGACCACCGACAACGGCCCGCCGGACTTCTCCCCCGACGGCGAGCGGATCGTCTTTCGCCGTAGCCTCGACTATCCCTACAGCGGGCCCGCCGAGGTCTACACGATCAACCCCGACGGCAGCGACCCGCGCCGGCTCACCTACGGCTGGGCGCCGACCTTCTCCCCGGACGGCGAGAAGATCGCCTTTATGCGCTACAACAGCGATACGCAGGCCTGGGAGCTTCACGACGATGAACACCGACGGCACCGAGCAGCGCAAGCTGGCCGGCTTCCCCGATCCGCCGGGGATCGTTATGGACATCACCTGGGGCCCCGCCTACACCCCCTGCCAGGGCCGCGGGGCGACGATCGCCGGCTCGCCGGCGATGACGTCCTGCGCGGCACCGCCGGCAACGACGTGATCGCCGGCCTCGAGCGGCGACGACACGATCATCCCCGGCGCCGGCGCCGACGTGATCTGCGGCGGGCAGGGCACCGACAGCGCCAGCTACGCCGATCGCAGCGAGCCCGTGCGCGCCGACCTCACCGGGGCGCTCGCTGATGACGGCGGCGCCGAGGACGGCCCGGCGCTTGAGCGCGACAACATCGCCGCCGACGTCGAGAACCTGACCGGCGGCGCGGGCGCCGACGCGCTGATCGGCTCGGCCGCGCCGAACCGACTCGACGGCGGCCCCGGCGACGATCGCCTTCGCGGTGAGGGCGATCGCGATCGCCTGCTCGGCGGCTCCGGCGCCGATTGGCTGGCCGGCGGCGCCGACAACGACCGCCTCAGCGGCGGCTCCGAGGAGGACACCCTGAGCGGCAACCGCGGCGACGATCGCCTCGCCGCCGGCCACGGCGCCGACCAGCTTGCCGGCGGCCCCGGCGAGGACACCCTGAACGGCGGCGGCGATGCCGACCTGCTCGACGGCGGCCCCGGCGAGGATCTGGCCAGCTACGCCTCGAGCGGCCTCGCGGTGATCGCCTCGATCGCCAGCCCGATCGCCGGCGCGGCAAGCGACGACGGCTCGCACCGCCGACGGCCCGCCGGGCGAGCGCGACACGATCACCGCGACGATCGAGGCGATCCGCGGCGGCAGGGGAGCAGACCGCCTCACCGGCAACGAGCTCGCCAACACCCTGATCGGCGGCCCCGGCGCCGACTCGCTGTTCGGGCTCGCCGGATCGGATCTGCTGAACGCCCGCGACGGCGAGCGCGACACCAAGATCGACTGCGGCGCCGACACCGACCCCGAGGCGCTTCGCGACCCGATCGACCCGGCGGCGCTGAGCTGCCCCTAGTATCGAGGCATGCAGCTCCTCGGCCTGATCCTGATCGGCGTCGTCATCGGCGTCCTCGCCCGGCTGATCCTGCCCGGCCGCCAGCACATCGGCGCCGGGATGACGATCCTGCTCGGCATCGCCGGCGCCGTGGTCGGAGGGATCGTCGCGAGCGCGATCGGAACCGGCGACATCTGGGAGCTCAACTTCCTCGGGACCGTGGTCGGGATCATCGCGGCGGTCGGGCTGATCGCCGCCGCCGAGCGACGCCGGGTCGGCGGAGCCCGCGGCTCCACCCCCTAGCGCCGCCCGGCGGGAGTCGATGCTCAGAGAGCCGACCGGGCACCGCGCGCGGCGACCACGATCGCGCTCTCGCTGCCGAGATCGCGCGCACTCGGGCCGCGCCTGCCGTGGGTCGCCATCCTCGCCGCCGCCCTGCTGACGCTCGCCGCTCCGGCGAGCGCGAGCGCGGCGCGGATCGTCACCTGGACGGTGGAAAGCCGCTTTGTCGATCCGGCGAAGGCGGCGTCCGGCTACAACAACCCAGGAAGCCCACCGCGCCCGAACGCCCTGCGGGTGAACGTCCTTCTGCCGGACGGCTACAGGGCGAGATCTCGGCGTGGCTATCCGGTGCTCTACCTCCTGCACGGCGTCGGCGACGCCTACGACTCCTGGGCGATGCCCGGCCAGGGGGAGATCCTGGAGTTGGCGCGGGGCTTCAAGGGGATCATCGTGATGCCGGAGGCCGACCGCGGCTACTACACCAACTGGTGGAACGCGGGCCTTCGCGGCGATCCGGGCTGGGAGCGCTTTCACCTCGACGAGCTGATCCCGCTGGTCAAGCAGCGGCTCCCGATCAGAAGCGGTCGCCGCTGGCACAGCATCTACGGGTTCTCGATGGGCGGCATGGGGGCGATGTTCTACGCCTCCCAGCGTCCCGGCTACTTCGGCTCGGCCGGCGCCTCGCAGGGGACGCTCTCGCTACGGCGCCCTGAGTTCCAGATCGAGCCCGTCTTCGGGGCCTTCGTCGAGCAGGACCCCGAGGCGATCTTCGGCGACCCGCGCGCGCAGGGCTTCTACTGGGCCGGTCACGATCCCACCGCCCTCGTCGACAACCTCGTCCATACCCGCCTCTACGTCGCCGTCGGCGACGGCGCGCCGGCCGAGGGCGAGGGCGCCGGGATCGGCCAACTGGCGGAGGCCGAGACCCGGGCTCAGTCGGAGGACTTCGTCGCCGCCGCGAGCGAGGCCGGTGTGCAGGTCACCTACCGCCCGCAGCGGGGGACCCACGATTGGCCGTCTCGCCGCCGCCACCTCTCCCACGCGATCGCCGAGTGGGGGCTGTTCGAGCCGACCGTGGGCCCGGCCGATCGGTGGACCTACGAGACCGTGGCCCGGACGGGCCGCGCCTGGGGATTCCGGTTCAGGTTCGCCGCGGCGCCCGAGCAGCTCACCACGCTTTCGCGGGCCGGCGATCGGCTGCGCGGCGCCGGCGAGGGCAGGGTGAAGATCCGAGCCCCGAACGGCTGCCGGTTCTCGGCGGTCCTACCGTTCGATCGCCGGGTTCCCTGCGCTCGCCGCCACGCCCGCGGCCGATAGGCCCGGCGCTCAGTCCCGCTGCGAGAACGCGGCGCGGATCGCGCCGACGTGGCGGTGGTCGGTGCCGCAGCAGCCGCCGAGCACGTTGAGCTGGGGCAGGCGCTCGCGCAGGGCGGCGTAGCGCGCGCCGAGGTCGGCGGGGTCGCCCTCGTCGAGCTCCGTCGCCTCGTCGAGCTCGGCGTGGCTCATCGTCGAGGCGTTCGCGCGCAGGCCGCGGATCCGCTCGCGCCACGGCTGCGGCTGTTCGAGCACGCCCTCGAAGTGGGTCGGGTGGGCGCAGTTGATCATGTAGTAGGCGGGCGCCGAGCCGGTCTCGGCATCGACCTCCTCGATCGCCTCGCCGAGCGGCTGGCCGCTCGGCAGGCGGCCGTCGGTCTCGACCGTGAACGAGATCGCCGACCGGCAGCCCGGCCTCCCGCGCGGCGCGGGCGATCCCGATCGCCTCGTCGGCGTAGGTCATCGTGATCGCGGTGACCATGTCGGCCGCGGTCTCGGCGAAGGTGGCGATCTGGGTCGAGTGGTACTCCTGGGCGGCCTCGGCGGAGAGCATCTCGGCCGGGTCGTAGCCGTCGTCGTGCGGGCCGACGCAGCCGCTGATCACGATCGGCGCCTCCGCGGGCTCGGCCGCGTCGCGGAGCTCCTCCATCAGCGCGATCGCCCGGCGGTTGATCTCGTCGAGCTGCTCCTCGGTAGTAGCCGATCTCCGCGGCCCAGCGCGGGTTCGCCCGCCAGGTCGGGCTCTCGAGCACGAAGCCGGTTCCATGCTCGCGGGCGAGCTCGAGATAGGGCGCGTAGTAGCGGCGCAGCGCCTCGGTCCCGGCCTCGTCCTTGAGCAGGTCGAAGGCCGCGAACTCGGGCAGCTCGAGCCCCTCGTGGAAGATCAGCGACGGTCTCGATCCCGCCGTCGGTGAGGAACAGCTCGCCGTCGAGCTGGGGAAGGTGGTCGCGGTAGCTCATCTCGAATCACCAATCCAGGCCGCCGGGCGGCCCTGTCGTAGCGGGAACCGCGACATTCTCACCGATGCGGGCGCTCGACGGCGAGCCGGAGAGCCGCGCCCAACTTTGGCGCGAACGGGTAGCGCCGACCCTACTTTGGCGGTCGCTGGCTCAGCGCTCCGCTCGCCCGGCCGCGGAAGTGGCGTGTTAGCTTTGGCTCGGGTGGAACGGCAGCGCAGCGGATAGGCATGGAAGCCTCGAACGGTCATGGACGACCGCGAGCCCTCGCGATCGCTTTCGCGACGCTGGCGAGTGCGCTGTTCCTCTGCGCCACCGCGACGCGCGGCCGGCCGGCCGCCGGCGACGGGCGGCCGAACATCCTCGTCGTGATGACCGACGACATGGCGACCGACCGACGTGAAGCTGATGCCGAACGTGCGCCGGCTGCTCGCCGACGCAAGGGCACGACGTTCGCGGACGCGGTCGACTCGTTCCCGCTCTGCTGCCCGGCGCGGGCGACCTTCATCACCGGCCAGTACGCGCACAACCACGGCGTCGTCGGCAACTTCTACCCCTACGGCTGGTACGGGATGAAGGACCGCGGCAACACCCTGCCCGCCTGGCTCGCAGCGACGCCGGCTACCGGACCGCGATGATCGGCAAGTGGCTGAACGGCTACGGCGCGCAGCGACGCTCACGGCGAGGTCCCGGAGGGCTTCGACATCTGGCGCGGCCTGCTCGACGTCTCGGCCTACGACTACTTCAACTTCGTGATGAACAGCGACGGCGAGCTGCAGCACCTGGGGCGACGCCGACTTCGCCCGCAAGCTCGTCGAGTTCGCCGAACATCGAGGTCGATCGCCGAGCCCGACGGCGCTCGCCGGCGATCTACGCCAAGCTGCGCGAGGTCTTCGGCCCGCCGCCCTACACCTACTGGGGCACCGAGAAGCGCCAAGGACTACTCCCCCGACGTGACCGGCAGGATGACCGACGAAGCTCGTCCGGCCGAGCGCGACGTCGAAGAAGCCGTTCTTCATCTGGTGGTCGCCGGCGGCGCCGCACCGCGAGGACGTCGCGACGACGCTGATGGGCCGCCCCGGACCCGATCCCCGCGCCCGCCCACGCGCTACGTGGAGCGCAGCGAGACGCTACAAGCTGCCGCGGCCGCCCGAGCTTCAACGAGGCCGACCTCAGCGACAAGTCCGTCGAGCATGCAGGACGACGGCGCCGCTGCTGACCGAGGAGCAGATCGACCAGCTGCAGCTCGACTACCAGGGCCGCGACCGGCTCGCTGCTCGCCGTCGACGACCACGTCGGCAAGCTGGTCGACGACGCTCCGAAGACGACCGATCAGCTCAAGAACACGATGATCGTGTTCCTCTCCGACAACGGCTGGCTGCAGGGCGAGCACCGGATCCCCGGCGACAAGTTCCTGCCCTACGAGGAGTCGCTGCGGGTGCCGCTGATCATCCGCGGCCCCGGCGTCCCGCCGGGCGCGACCGTTCAGCGGCCAGGTCTCGAACATCGACTTCGCCCCGACGCTGCTCGACATGGCCGACGCCAAGCGCGGGCCGCAAGATGGACGGCGTCTCGCTGATGCCGACCGATCCGCGATCCGAACAAGCGCCCGAACCGCGCGCTCGAGATCGAGGCGCTCGCGCCGCTGTTCGCCGGGCCGATCCCGGTCAACCCCTGGGACCGCCCCTACAAGGGCGTGCGCACCGACCGCTACACCTACGTCGTCTGGACGCGAGACCGGGCGAGGAGGAGCTCTACGACCGCAAGCGCTCGGACCCGTACCAGCTCGCCAGCGTCGCCGATCCCGGCCTACGCGGCGATCCAGGCGCGACCTCGCGGCGAAGCTCGCGCGGCTCGAGAGCTGCGCCGGCAAGCGCTGCAACGTGAAGCCCTGAGCGCAGCGCCGTTGAGCGCCACGCCCGCCGAACCTGCTCCTGCTGATCACCGATCAGCAGCGCCGCCCCGCCACTGGCCGACGAGCCGGGCTGGCTGCGCGAGCTGATGCCGAACGAGCCGAGCTCGCCCGCACCGGCCTCACGCTTCAACGAACGGCTTCTGCAACACGGCGATGTGCTCGCCGAGCCGGGCGACGCTGTTCACCGGCCGCTACCCGGCCGAGCACGGGGTGACGCTGACCCTGACCGCCGCCGACCTGCGCCCCGACCCGCGGAACGTCGCCCGCGGTCGCGGCGACGATGGGCGGATCCTGCGCCGCCGCGAGGCTCCGCCGGGCGCGTCGCTGCAGGCGTTCGCGCGCGGCGCCGCTCGGCCTCGGCCACAGCACCGGCGACGAGACCGAGCTGCCCGCCGGCGATGCCCGACGCTCGGCACGCTGCTGCGCGCCGCCGGCTACCAGGTCGCCTACAAGGGCAAGTGGCACCTGACCCACCCGCGCGGCGGCGACGGCCGATGCTCGGCGGCTGGGGCGCGGACGACGCCGAGCGGCTCGCGCGCGACTACGGCTTCGCCGACTGGGAGGCCCCCGACGCGGGCGAGAACGCGAAGGCCGAGCACTTCGGCGGCGGCAACGCCGGCGACGGCGAGGGCTGGGACGAGGTCTACACCGCGCCAGGTCGAGCGCTGGCTGGCGCCGCGCCGACCTGCCCGAGCCGTTCTGCCTGATCGTCTCGCTGGTCAATCCCCACGACGTGCTCGGCTACCCGGCCTCCTACCGCGCCGGCGGCTACTCGCCGAGGAGTTCCGCGACCTCGGCGTCGGCCTGCCGCCGACGATCGACGAGGACCTGCGCGACAAGCCCGCGGTCCACTCGCTGATGCGGCTGGGGATGACCGCCTACCTCGGGCCCGCTGCGCGACCACCGCGAGCAGCTCGACTACGTCAACTTCTACGCCCACCTGCACCGCGTCGTCGACGAGAAGATCGGCCGCATCCTCGCGGCGCTCGGCGATCCCGACGACCCGGACTCGCTGCGCTCGAGCACGGTGATCGTCCGCTGCGCCGACCACGGCGAGATGGGCCTCTCCCACGGCGGCCTGCGCCAGAAGGCGTTCAACGCCTACGAGGAGACGATCAACGTCCCGCTCGTCGTCTCCAACCCGGTGCTGTTCCGCGAGCCGGCCGAGACCGACGCGCTCGCCTCGCTCGTCGACGTGCTGCCGACGATGCTCGGCTCGGCGGCGACGGCGCCGGCCGGGCTTCGCGGCCGCGACCTGACCCCGATCCTCGCCGACGCGGCCGCGCCCGAGCGTGAGCGCGTCGCCGCGCTCGCCGGTCGAGCTCGGCGCCGGTGCTCGACCATCCCGCGCCGGCGCCGAGGTCCAGGACGCGGTCCACTTCACCTACGACGACCACCAGGCCGGGACGGCGATGCAGGAGGCGCCCGGGCAGCCGAACCGGGTCCGCGCGATCCGCACCGCGACCGCGCAAGTACGCGGTCTACTTCGACCCGCAACGGCAGGGCGGCGCAGCGAGTACGAGCTCTACGACCTCGAGCGCGACCCCGACGAGGCCGACAACCTGCTCGACGTGCGCACCGGCGAGGCCCGCTCGGCGGGCGCCCGCGAGCTTCGCGACCAGCTCGCCGGGCGCCTCGAGGAGGCGATGCGAGCCGCGGGGACGAATCCGTAGTCACCGCGCACTCCCCGCGCCGGGAGTTCGCAACAATGGGCCGGTGAGCCGCTGTGCCAGGAGGGCCGCGCTCGGAATCCTCGTTGCGCTGCTGGCCGGCGCGGCGCCCGCGTCGGCGAAGGAGGAGATCCTCGGCGCCGCGAGCTACCCGGGCATGACGACCTTCAGTGCCGGACCGACGCGATCCCGATCCACCCGGGTCAGAACCTCAACGACTTCAGCGTCACGCAGACCTGCCCGAACGCGGCCAAGGTCAGCGGGCCCGGTCGACCCGGCGATCTTCGCGCCGGGCTCGACCGGCCGAGGGCTACATCACCCGCTTCAAGCCGAGCATGGTCGAGATCCAGCCCGACGGCAAGCTGGTCACCCCGAGCGTCTGGGACCTGCACCTCCACCACGTCGTCTGGCTCGCGCCCGGCGGCGGCCCGACCTTCGCCGCCGGCGAGGAGAAGACGATCCCGAAGCTGCCGCAGGGCTACGGCTTCAAGGTCGACGGCGACGCGAACTGGGGCATCAACCAGATGATCCACAACCTGACGCCTCCGACGGGCCGCCAGGTCTACATCACCTGGGAGATCGACTGGGTGCCCGAGACGAGCCCGGCGCGCACCGACATCCGCCGGTCGAGATCCGCTGGCTCGACGTCGCCGGCGCGCCGCAGATCTATCCGGTCTTCGACGCCGAGCGCGGCTTCGACCGCGACGGCGACGGCAAGTACATCTTCCCCGACGAGGTGCCGACCGACCCGCCGACGCCCGGCTACGAGGAGCGCGAGAAGATCAGCGCCGCTCGCGCGCTGGACGGTCCCGGCGAGCGGCGCGACGCTGGTCTTCGGCGCCGGCCACCTGCATCCCGGGCGGCATGCGCGTCGACCTGCAGGTCGCGCGCGACGGCCCCGACGCCGGCGATCGGTCGACGGCGACGACCCGGCCGAGGTCAGGCCGCTCTTCCGCTCCGACGCCCGCTACTACGAGCCCGCCGGCGCGGTCAGCTGGGACGTCGCGCATGGAGGCGACGCCGCCGAACTGGCGGATCAGCCTGAAGCCCGGCGACACGGTCTCGATCAACGCCACCTACGACGTCCAGCGAGGCCTCCTGGTACGAGTCGATGGGCATCCTGCCGCTCGCCTGGACGCCGCGCCGACGACCCGGCCGCGCAAGGACCCCTTCGACGACGCCGCCGAGGTCAAGGCGATGTACGACGCGCGGCGGCATCCTCACCCACGGCCGCCTGCACGGAGAACATCGACAAGCAAGGCCCGCAAGAACCTCAAGCTTCCCGACCCGCGCAAGCTGCGCAGCGCAGGGCCGGTGCCGGCGGCGGGCATCGACGATCCGACAGCTTCGTCTTACTCGACGGCGGCTTCTCGGTCACCCGCGGCTTCCCGACGTCGGCTGATGCGCCCGCCGGTGATCAGCCCGGGCGAGACCGTCACCTTCACCAACCAGGACGCGCTCCCGGCGATGCCGCAGACCGAGCAGGTCTGGCACAGCATCACCTCCTGCCAGGCGCCCTGCAACCGCGGCTCGGGCATCGGCTACCCGCTCGCCAACGGCCCGATCAAGTTCGACTCCGGCCAGCTCGGCTACGGCACCGGCACCAGCACCGAGGTGACCACCGGCTCGAACGCCTACACGACGCCGCCGCTGACGGCGACGCAAGGCCAGGCGGCAAGACCTACACGTACTTCTGCCGGATCCACCCGTTCATGCGCGGCTCGATCCGGGTGAAGCCCAAGCGCCGCCGCTGAGCGCCGGCTACCCCGACTTCACCAGCCGCTCTCCCTCGGCGGCGCTCTCCGGAGCGACCAGGATCGCGCCCTCGCCGGTCGCGTAGGCCTCCTCGCCGTGCTGGACGATGTCCATGCCGATCGACTCCTCGTGCTCGGTCGCGCGCAGCGGCATCACCGCGCCGATCACCTTCAGCAGCACGTAGGTGGCGCGCGAACGCGTAGGCGGGCGCCGACGAGCGCGGCCAGCGCCTGGTCGCCGAGCTGCGCGGCGTTGCCGTACAGGGCGCCGTCGGCGACCCCGTTCCAGGACGAGCTGGGCGAAGAAGCCGATGAACAGGATCCCGGTGAGGCCGGCGATGCCGTGGGCGGCGAGCACGTCGAGCGTCTCGTCGACCCGGGTCCGCGTGCGCCAGACGATCATCGCGTAGCTGGGGAGCGCGGCGAGCGCGCCGAGCAGCATCGCCCAGCCGGGGCTGATGAAGCCGCCCGCCGGGGTGATCCCGACGCAGCCGACGACGATCGCCGTCGCGGCGCCGATCGCCGTCACCTTGCGGCCGCGGATGAGGTCGAGGACGAACCAGACGACCAGCGTGCAGGCCGGGCGTCAGCAGCGTGTTGGTGAACGCGAGCACCGAGTTGGTCGCCCGTGGTGAAGCCGCTGCCGCCGTTGAAGCCGAACCAGCCGAACCACAGCAGCCCGGCGCCGAGCAGCACGTACATCGCGTTGTGCGGGCAGGAGCGCCTGGCGCCCGTAGTCCTTGCGGGCGCCGACGACGAGCGCCGCGGCGAGCGCCGAGAAGCCCGAGCCCATCTCGACCGGGACGCCGCCGGCGAAGTCGAGCGTGCCGCCCTCGAGCAGCCAGCCGCCGCCGAAGACCCAGTGGGCGAGCACGGCGTAGACGAGCACCGACCACAGCGCGCGAAGACCGAGGAAGGCGCCGAAGCGCATCCGCTCGACCACCGCGCCGGAGACGAGCGCCGTGGTGATGATGCAGAAGGTCGCCTGGAAGGCGAAGAAGAGCAGGTGCGGGATCGTCGGTCCCTCGCGCGGCTCGAAGTCGACGTCGTTGAGGAAGACGTAGTCGAAGCCGCCGATGAAGCCGTTGCCCTCGGCGAAGGCGAGCGAGTAGCCGATCGCCGCCCAGGTGACGACGGCGACCGCGAGCGCGCGCGACGCACATCATGAAGGTGTTGAGCGTGTTCTTCGAGCGCACGAGCCCGGCGTAGAAGAGCCCGAGCGCCGGCGTCATCAGCAGCACCAGCGCCGTCGCGATCAGCATCCACGCGGTGTCGCCGGTGTCGATCTTGGCCGCTGCGAGGCCTGCGAGGCCCATCAGGAGCCGACCGGCGTCACGGCGCTGTCGTCGGTCTCGCCGGTGCGGATGCGCACGACGCGCTCGAGCGGGACCACGAAGATCTTGCCGTCGCCGACCTCGCCGGTGCGGCCGCCCTCGCAGAGCGCCTCGATCGTCGGCTCGACGAACTCGTCGGAGACGGCGATCTCGAAGCGGACCTTCTCGGACAGGCCCATCTTCACGGTCGTGCCGCGGTAGGTCTCGACCCGCTCGAGCTCGCCGCCGTGGCCCTGCACGCGGCTGATCGAGACGCCGCGGACCTCGGCGCGGTAGAGCGCCTCGAGCACGTCGTTGGCCTTCTCCGGCCGGACGATCCCGATCACCAGCTTCACGCGTCTCCCCTTTGTTCGTGGCCGTGCCGTCGGGTGGACGCTATCCGAGCGCGGCCGATCCAGGCAATCGCCCGCCGATCACTAAGTTGGAAGGAGCGATGGTTTCCGAGCAGACAAGCACCGCCGCCGAAGGCGAGCTGATCGAGGCCGCGCGCGAAGGCAGCGAGGCGGCGTTCGCGCGGCTGATCGAGCCGCGCCGGGGCGAGCTTCACGCGCACTGCTACCGGATGCTCGGCTCGGTCCAGGACGCCGAGGACGCCGTCCAGGAGGCGATGCTTCGCGCCTGGCGCGCGATCGGCCGCTTCGAGGCGCGGAGCTCGTTTCGATCCTGGCTCTACAAGATCGCCACCAACGTGTGCCTCGACCAGATCGCGCGGCGGCCGAAGCGGCTGCTCCCCGCCGGCTACGGCCCGGCGAGCGATCCCGAGGATGGCCCCGGTCGCCCACTGGTCGAGTCGGTGTGGATCGAGCCGTACCCCGACGAGGTGCTCGCGGTCGAGGACGGCTACGCGGCGCCCGAATCGCGCTACGAGCTTCGCGAGGGCCTCGAGTTGGCATTCGTGGCGGCGATCCAGCACCTGCCGGCGCGCCAGCGGGCCGTGCTGATCCTCCGCGAGGTGCTCGGCTTCTCCGCCCGCGAGGTCGCCGAGTCGCTCGAGACGACCGTCGCCGCCGTGAACAGCGCGCTGCAGCGGGCTCGCCAGACGGCGGGGGAGAGGCTGCCCGAGCGCAGCCAGCAGGAGACCCTGCGAGCGCTCGGCGACGAGGAGATCAGCCGGATCGTCGAGCGCTACATGCTCGCCTGGGAGCGCGGCGACGTCGACGCGGTCGTCGGCATGCTCGCCGAGGACGCGCTGGTGACGATGCCGCCGATGGCGACCTGGTACCGGGGGCGCGAGGCGGCGCGGGTCTTTCTCAGCAAGTGGGCCTTCGCCAAGCGCTGGGCCACGGAGCGCGGGCGCTTCGAGGACACGGAGCGGAAGGTGCGCCTGCTGCGCGCGAGCGCCAACGGCCAGCCGGCAATCGGCGCCTACAACTGGAGCGCCGAGGCCGGGGCGTTCCTGCCCTACGCCTTCCAGGTGCTGAGCTTCGAGGGCGCGGCGATCAGCCAGATCGACGGCTTCGTCACCCCGGGGGTATTCGGCCGCTTCGGCCTGCCGGCCTCGCTGAGCGACTGAGCTCGCCGCGCCTCAACGGCCGGGCTGGCCCGGCCGGCCACGGAGACATAGGCTGGAGCAGTGCAGGAGCGCGATCAGCCGCTGACGGTTGAGCTCCGGATGAACGGCGCCGGGGCCGCCCGGGGCGCCGCCGGGGCGCTGGTCCGAGAGCTCGCGCTCGGTTCGGCGATCGGCCCCGAGCGCGCGACCCGCCTGCGGGCGGTCGTCGAGGAGCTCGTCCACGAGGCAGGCGAGCGACCGCGCGCACTCGCGGTCGAGGGCGACGACCTGACCGTCCGGGTCGGGATCGACTCGGGCCGCTTCAAGGTCGAGGTCTGCGACCGCGCGCTGCCGCTCGCCCCCGGCGAGTCGCGGCGGGCTCCCTCGCGGCGCCTGGCGGCGCTCGGCTTCGTCGACGAGCTGCACATCGGCGCCCACGGGCGCGCCGGCAACGTCGCCAGCTGCTCGCTTCGCCTCGAGCCGCTCGAGGCCGACCTCGGCGGCGAGCGCGTGCTCCAGGGAGAGGTCGAGCGAGCCTCCGAGGAGGCGGTCGCGGCGCTCGTGATCCGCCCGATGGAGCCCGGCGACGCGCTCGGATTGGTCCGCTGCCTCTACCGCTGTTACGGCTACTCCTACAAGGACCCGGTTCTCTACGAGCCCCGCCACATCGTCGAGGATCTGCGCAGCGAGCGGATGCACTCGGTCGTCGCGGTCAGCGCCGAGGGCGAGGTCGTCGGCCATTCAGCGGTCTTCGCCGAGGACCGCGGCGACCGGGTCCCCGAGGCGGGCAGGCTCGTCGTCGATCCCCGCTACCGCGGCCACGGGCTCGCCGAGCGGATGTCGCAGCTCCGCCACACGCTCGCCAGGGACGCCGGCTTCTCGGGCTACTGGGCCGAGGCGGTCACCAATCACCCGGCGAGCCAGCGCGAGATCCTCCACCTCGGCGGCTCGGAGACGGGGTTGCTGATCGGCGGCTCGCCCGCCGCGGTCGCGATGGCGGGCTTCGAGAACCCGAACCGGGGTCGCCGCACCCTGCTCGTCACCCACACCGTGCTGCGCGCCGAGCCGGCGACGATCCACCTGCCTTCCCGCCACGCCGAGTTCGCCGCCGGGCTCGCCGAGCGCCTCGGGCTCGAGCGGACCGTGGTCAGCGAGCCCGCAGCCCCCGGCGACCGGGGCTCGCGGATCCACACCTCGGTGATCACCGGCTCCGAGCTCGCCCATCTGCGGGTCGCGGAGATCGGCGCCGACCTGCCCGAGCGGGTCGCCGACGAGCTCGAGGGGCTCGACGCCTTCGACCTCGGTGCGATCCACCTCGACGTTCCGCTCGCCGACCCGGCGGCGGCGGCGATGGTCGAGCGGCTGGAGCCGCTCGGCTTCAGCTTCGCGGCCTGGATGCCCGACTTCCTTCCCGGCGGCGACGGGCTTCGCCTGCAGCGCGTCGGCAGCCACCCGGTGGACGCCGAGCACGTCGTCTGCGCGCGCCCCGAGGGGGAGGAGGTCCGTGACCGGGTCGTCGCCGAGTGGCACCGGGTCCGTCGGGCCGGGCTCGGCTGAGGCCACGCCGTCGGCGGCGTCGTCCTCGGGGGCGCCGCGGCGGGCGCGCTCTCAGCGGGCCGGGACCCAGCCCGCCGGGAAGGCCCCGGCCGGGATCTCGCCCGGGTAGCTCTCGAACCAGCGCAGCGCGATCCGCTCCGCCGGGCGTCCCTCGAGCAGCGGGCGGAGGTCGCCGAGGGTCAGCAGCACCCGGGCGGTGGCGCCGATCTGGAGGTCGGCGGCGGTCGGCCGCTCGCCGTCGATCAGGCCGCGCTCGGCGAACTCGTCGATCCGCGCGAGCTTCTCGGGCAGCCCGGCGAGGTCCTCTGCGAGCCGCTCGGCGGTGATCGAGTGGTACTTCCAGGTCGAGCGCAGGAACCTGATCGCGTAGTCGGTCCCCGCCGGGTCGAGCGCCTCGCCGCCGCCGTAGGTGCCCATCGCCTCCGGGCGGAAGTGAAGCGCTCCCCAGGGAAGGCGCCGACCGAGGTCCTGAAGCTCCTCGTCGCCCCAGCGCTCGGCCTCGCGGACCTCGTCGGCGATCGGCTCGGGATAGAGGGGTGGGTCGGGCGCGAGCGCCTCGAGCCGCTCGAGGATCGGCCGCGAGCCGTGCACCGGCTCCTCACCGAAGAGCATCCCGGGGACGGTGCTGCGCCCGGCCCCGTAGATCCGCTCCATCTCCTCGATGTGGGGTCCGGGGGCGAGGGCGACCCGCTCGTAGGCGAGGCCCTTCAGGTCGAGCGCCCGCTCGACCGTCCGGCAGGGATGGGAGGGGGGCAGGACGTGCAGGGTGAGGCTCGGCTGGGCGGTCATCGAGGCGGAGGCTAGCGGCGCGCGCCTGCGGGAGCCTCGCCCGAGGCGCGCGTCCCTCGTTCGCGCTCGCGCGCTCGCGTTCGGGGATCAGCGGATGCCGAGCAGCTCCGAGCAGAAGAGGTCGCCGAGCCAGCGCTCGTAGCGCTCCGGGGTCCAGCCGCGGATCCGGATCAGCGGCAGGTAGAGGTTCGGGTGGTTGAGCGCCCAGGCGGTGTCGGCGGCGGCGTCGAGGTCGAGGTTAGGGCGCAGCGCGGCGAGGCTCTCGATCACCCTGCGCTGGTTCTCGTAGAACTCGCGCTGGATCCGCTCCCAGAGCTTCGCGATATCCGGGTCGGCGGCCGCGGCGTCGCGGATCACCTCCATCAGCGCGGCGGCGCGCTCCTTGACGATCCGCGAGTTGCGGGCGTTGAGGCGCAGCTTTCGCTCGGGATCGGGCTCCTCGATCACCTCCATGTACCACCTCTGGCGGTCCACGGGAACCTCGTCGCGCTCGCCGCGAAGCAACTGGTGCCATAGCGCTCGCAGCAGCCCGCTCTTGGTCTCGAAGCCGACGTAGACCGTCTTCAGGGCGACGCCGGCCTCCTCGGCGATCGCCGCCATCGAGGTCCCGGCATATCCGTGGCTCTCGAACAGCCGCTGCGCGGCGGCGAGGATCTCCCGGCGGGTGGCCGCCGCCTGTTCGCGGCGGCGCGGAGAGTTGTAGGGGCGAGGGACCTTGACTTCCCGAGCCATTCGGTTATATTAGCGCGGTAATCACTACACTGATAGTGTAACGAAAGATTGGGAGGCTGATTGTGGAGACCCAGAGCGAAGCGACGAGCGGCAACGACGCGCCGGTGGCGGCGACGGAGGAGGACCCGCGTGACGCGCTCCGCGCCGGTCTCCACGCGATGTGGGCCTCGGTGGCCCCGGGCTGGGGCGCGAACGCCGAGTTCATCGACCGGCGAGGGAGCGCCGTCACCGGGCGGATGATCGAGCTCACCGCTCCGGCCTCGGGCGAGTCGGTGCTCGAGCTCGCCTGCGGCCCGGGCAGCGTCGGCCTCGCGGCGGCGGAGCGCGTCGCCCCGGATGGCACGGTCGTCGTCTCCGACGTCGCCGCGGAGATGGTCGCGATCGCCGCGGCGCGCGCCGAGGAGCGCGGTCTCTCGAACATCAGCTCCCGGGTGCTCGACCTCGAGCGGATCGACGAGCCCGACGGCCTCTACGACGTCGTCCTCTGTCGCGAGGGCCTGATGCTGGTTCCCGACCCCGAGCGCGCCGCTCGCGAGATCGCGCGGGTGCTGGCGCCGGGCGGGCGCTTCGCCGTCGCCGTGTGGGGGCCGCGCGAGCGCAACCCCTGGCTCGGCTTCATCTTCGACGCGGTCAGCGCGGAGCTCGGCAACCCGGTTCCGCCTCCCGGCATTCCGGGGCCCTTCTCGCTCGAGGACCGCGACCGGTTCGCGGCGCTGCTCGCGGACGCCGGGCTCGCCGAGGTCACCGTCAACGAGGTCTCGGTGCCGCTGCGAGCGCCCTCGGCCGACGTCTGGCTCGAGCGGGCGAGCGCGATGGCCGGTCCGCTCGCGAACGTGCTCGCATCGCTTCCCGACGAGGCGAAGGCAAGCATCCGCGAGCGGGCGACGACGGCGGCGGCGCCCTTCGAGGGCCCCGAGGGTCTGGACCTTCCCGGGGTGACCCTGCTGGCGAGCGGCCGCGCCGGCGCCTGAAGCCCGGGCCGGCGTGAGCGCGCCGGCGCCGACCGCGCGCCGCGCCGTCAGATCGAGCCCTCTCCCGGCGGCGGCGGCGGCCGGGAGATAGGCTCGCGCCGTGGGACTGAGCGTCGCGGTAACCGGGCCGAGCGGAGACATCGGCCGCGCGATGATCCGCGAGCTCGAGCGACACCCCGAGATCGAGCGGATCGTCGGCATGGCGCGGCGTCCGTTCGACCCCGCGAGCCACGGCTGGGAGCGGACCGAGTACGTCCAGGGCGACGTCCTCGACCGCGACTCGGTCGCCTCGCTGGTCGCCGGCTTCGACGTCGTCGTCCACCTCGCCTTCATCATCTTCGGCGACCACGAGTCGACCCGGTCGGTCAACCTCGAGGGCTCGCGAAACGTCTTCGAGGCCGCGGTCGCGGCGGGCGCGAAGCGGCTCGTCTACACCTCCTCGGTCGCCGCCTACGGGTTCCACGCCGACAACCCCCAGCCGCTCACCGAGGACGTCGGCCCGCGGGGTAGCGAGGACTTCTACTACTCGGCCCAGAAGGCCGAGCTCGAGGCGGTCCTCGCCGAGGCGGTCGAGGGCTCGCCGACCGAGGCGTTCGTCTTTCGCCCCTGCGTCGTCGCCGGCCCCGACGCGCTCACCGTCGTCCGCCAGCTCGGCACCGAGGGACCGATGTCGCTGGTCAGCCGGATCACCGACGCGATCCCCGGCGTTCGCCCGTTCGTGCCCGATCCGGGGGTCCCGATGCAGCTCGTCCATCACGACGACGTCGCCCGCGCGCTCGCGGCGGCCGTTCTCGGCGAGGGCGCTCCCGGGGCCTACAACCTCGCCGCGCCGGGCACGATCACGACCGCCGACCTCGCCGAGGTGATGGGCTGGCAGCGGGTGCCCGTCCCCGGGCTGGTCGTGAAGGCGACCGCCGCGGCGCTCTCTCGCATCCCCTTCCTGCCCGCGGAGACGCAGTGGATCGCCGCCGCCTCGATCCCGGTCGTGATGGACTGCGCGAAGGCCGCCCGCGAGCTCGGCTGGACCCCCGTGCACGACAGCGTCGCGACGCTCGCGGAGACCGCTCGCGGGGCCGGCGATCAGGGCCTGATCAGCTAGCGAATGGAGTTGCGCTCGCCGCTCGGCGGCACCGTCGTCGAGGAGGTCGGCTTCCAGTCCTCGGGGGCGGAGTGCGCAGCCTGGCTCCTTCCGCCCGGCGCCCGCGGGTCCCGACCCTCCGTGCGTGGTGATGGCGCACGGGTTCAGCCTCACCCGCCACGACGGGCTGGCGCTCTACGCCGAGCGCCTCGCCGCCTCAGGGCTCGCGGTGCTCGCCTTCGATCACCGCTGCCTCGGCGACTCCGGGGGCGAGCCCCGCCAGCGCTTCCGCGTTCGCGAGCAACTCGCCGACTGGGAGCGCGCGATCGAGCTCGCGCGCGCGCTCGAGGGGATCGACGCCCGGCGGACGGTCCTCTGGGGCTACTCGTTCTCCGGCGGCCACGTCACCGCTCTCGCCGCCCGGACACCCGGCCTCGCCGCGGCCCTCGTTCACGCCCCGTTCGTGAACGGCCTCCGGCGGCTGCTCTCGACGAGGCCCGCGGTCGCCGCCTGGATCGCTCCCCGCGCGCTCGCCGACCTCGCGGGCCGCCCGACGAGGATCCCGGTCACCGGCTCGGAGGGCTCGCGCGGAGCGATGACCCTGGCCGGGGAGGGGGAGGGCTTCGCCGCCACCGTCGCCGCCGACTCGCCCTGGCGAAACGAGGTCACCGCCGGGGTCTTCGCGACGGTCGCCTTCCACCGGCCGCTGCGCCTAGCGCGGCGGATCGAGTGCCCGCTCTGGGTCGGCGTCGGCACCCGCGACATCACCGTCGACCGCCGCTCGGTCGAGCGCCTTGCCGAGCGCGCCCCCCGCGGCGAGCTTCACAGCTTCGACGCCGATCACTTCGAGCCGTTCGGCGAGCCGCTCGCCGGCGAGATCGCGGCGAGCCAGATCGAGTTCCTCGCGGGGCTCGGGCTCACCGGCGGCTGAGCGAGATCGCGGCGCGCGCGCTCACCACGAGCCTCCACCGCCGCCGCCGGAGAAGCCTCCGCCGCCGCCGCCCGAGAAGCCTCCACCGCCGCCGGAGGAGCTGCTCTCCGGCGCGACCTGGGAGGCGAAGCCGGAGCTGAAGCTGGTGCCGCTCAGCGACCCGTCGAGCGAGCCGGAGAGCGCGTAGGTGCTCCAGTGGCTGCCGGAAGCCGAGTCGGCGAGCACCGGCGCCGGGATCCGGCCGGACTCGAGCATCCGCTTCGCGGTCCCGAAGGCGACCCCGTAGACGAGGATCCGCTTCCACAGCTCGAGCGTCGCCGGCGGGTCGTCCTCGAGTCGCGGGAAGTCCTCGGTCCAGCGCTCGAACGCGCGCCAGCGCTGCGAGCGCTCGGTGTGCTCGGGGCTGACCCGGCGAAGGCGAGCGCCGGGGAAGGCGATCAGGGCGATCAGCGCCGGGATCTCGATCGCGAGCGCGCCGAGCCAGGCGCCGCCGTCGAGCGCGGCGGCGAACACGCCGCCGAACGCCGCCGTGGCCAGCAGCGCGAGCAGCGCCCGCGCCGGGCGCAGGTCGCGGTCCCAGGAGATCGCGCCCGCCTCGGCCTCGTTCAGCTTCTCGGTCATCCGCTCCCAGCGCGCGCGCCAGGTCGCCGAGTGCTCCGGGATCTGGTCGCTGAGGCCGCTGAGCGCGATCGTCTCGCCGTCGAGCAGCTCGTCGAAGAACTCGCGCACCGCCTGCTCGTGGGGCTCGAGCTCCGCCTGCTGATCCGGGCGGGCCGCGATCGCCAGGTCGAGCTTCTCCTTCTTCGTCGTCCGCTGCGAGGTCTCGTAGAGCCCGCGGTCGATCAGGTCGAGCAGCGTCGCCAGCACCGTGTCGTTGCTGTCGGCGCCCTCACGGGCGAGCCCGTAGGCAAGCGCGGGGCTGGCGTCGTCAGGGGGCTCGGCGAGGTACTCGGGAACCGACGCCGGGCGCTCGCGGGCGAGCAGCGCGAACAGCGCGACGAGGGCGGCCAGCAGCGCCGCGATCGCGGCGGCGATCGCCACCGCGTGGTCGCGGACGAAGCGCACGAGGCGCTTCCAGGGCGTGTTGAAGTCCTCGTCGAGCGACGCCTCGGCGGCGAGGATCTCGGCGAGGCCGTCGCGGGGAACCTGACGCATCCCGGAGACGTCGCGCCCGGGCTCGCGCGGCAGCACCACCCGGAACTCGACCGCGGTCCCGCCGGGCACGTCGCTCGCCTCGAGCGTCGCCTCGCCGGCGCCGCGTACGGTCTCGCCCTCGACCTCGCGCGGGTGCCCCCAGACGCGGTAGGCGTCGCTGGCGGGGTCGAGGGCCGCGTCGGTCAGCTCGGCGCTCAGCGAGTCGAGGTCGAAGTCCCATTGATCGCCCCAGACGGTCCAGCCGACGTCGATCACGTCGTTGTAGGCGACCGCCGCGTCGCGGACGCGGTAGGAGATCGTGTACGTGCGCCGCTCGTCGGAGGCGAGGTAGTGCCAGACGATCCGCACCGTGCGCGGCGCCGCGCCGAACTGCTCGACCCCGAAGACGCCTGGTCGGTCGGAGCTTCCCAGGGCGGTGTTGCCGCCGGGCTCGTAGGCGCGACCGTCCTCCTCGAAGCGGACGCCGACGATCGTCTCGCCGTGCGCCAGCAGGATGTCGCGGTAGGAGCCCTCGAAGCGGCCGTCGTACTCGAAGGTGAGTCGCTCGCTGACCAGCAGGTCGCCGTTCGCGGCGAGCCGCAGGGCGACGTCGGCGTCGGCGACCCTGGAGCTTCGCGCCTGCGCGGCCGGGGCGAGCGCCAGCGCTGCCAGGACGATGCCGAGCGCAGCGAGCCGGCGGGCGTATCCGCGCCGCGCTCATGCCGCTCGCGGCCCCTCCGAGGCGGACGCTCGGCGTCGCCTCGGCCTCGATCGGCGCGTCGAAGAACTCGCGGGCGTCGAAGCCGAACAGCTTCGCGACGATCACCGCGGGGAAGATCTGGACGAGCGTGTTGTAGGTCTCGACGGTGTCGTTGTAGACCCGCCTGGCGATCACGATCTGATCCTCGAGCGCTCGCAGCTCGCTGTGGAGGCCGGCGAAGTTCGCGCTCGCCTCGAGCTCGGGATAGGCCTCGGCAACGGCGAGCAGGCCACCGGTCGCGCGCCCCAGCTCGCCCTCGGCGGAGAGGCGCCGGCCGACTCCCTGCGCGTCGGCGGCGGCGGCGCGCGCCTCGCTGACGCGCTCGAGCGTCGCCCGCTCGTGGGCCGCGTAGCCGCGCACGGCCTCGACCAGCGGAGGGATCAGGTCGTGGCGCTTTCGAAGCTGGACGTCGATCTGCGACCAGCTCGAGTCGACCGCGTTTCGGCGCGCAACCATCCGGTTGTAGGTGAACGCGACCAGGCCGACGAGCAGCACGCCGGCGACGAGCGCGATCAGGGCCCCCGAGCTCATTCGCGCGCGAACGCTACCCGCTGCGGGCGGTGAGGCGAGCCGATCCGCCGGCCCGGCGCGGCGGCGCGGCGGCGCGGCGGCGCGGATAGTGTCAGGCCGGCAAGCGCAGGCGAGAAGGAGCGAGCTTTCAGATGATCTACAGCGCCGCCGAGGCGGAAGTCGAGATTCCAGCGATGGACGTGACCTCGTTCGTCCTCGAGCGGGCCGGGGCGAGGGCCGAGAAGGCGGCGCTGGTCGACGGCCCGAGCGGGCGCACGATCACCTACGGGGAGCTCGAGACCGGGATCCGCGCGCTCGCCTCGGGGCTCGCCGCGAGCGGCTTCGAGCCCGGCGACGTGCTCGGCCTCTACATGCCGAACGTCCCCGAGTACGCGATCGCCTTCCACGGAACCGCCTCGGCGGGCGGCGAAGTGCACGACGATGAACCCGCTCTACACGGCCAGCGAGGTCGCCCACCAGCTCGAGGACTCGGGCGCGAGGATGCTGCTCACGGTCGAGCCGCTCCTCGAGGCCGCCAGGAAGGCGGCCGAGCAGACCGGCGGGGTGGAGGTCTTCGTGCTCGGCGAGGCGGAGGGCGCGCGCTCGTTCACCGAGCTGCTCGGAGACCCCGACGGAGCGCCCGCGGTGGCGAGCGATCCGGAGACCGATCTCGCCGTGCTGCCCTATTCGAGCGGGACCACCGGGCTGCCGAAGGGCGTGATGCTGAGCCACCGCAACCTGGTCGCGAACCTCTGCCAGATCCAGGAGGCGTTCCCGATCCGCGAGCAGGACACGCTGGTCGCGGCGCTGCCGTTCTTCCACATCTACGGGATGCAGGTGATCATGAACCAGGGCCTGCGCGCCGGGGCGACGATCGTGACGATGCCGCGCTTCGACCTCGATCAGTTCCTCTCGCTGATCGCCGAGCACTCGGTCACCCGCGCCTACGTGGTGCCGCCGATCGCGCTCGCGCTCGCCAAGCACCCGGCGATCGACGACGCCGACCTGAGCTCGCTGGAGACGATCATGTCGGGCGCCGCGCCGCTCGGAGGCGAGCTCTCCGAGAAGGTCGCCGAGCGCGTCGAGTGCACCGTGATCCAGGGCTACGGGCTGACCGAGACGAGCCCGGTCACCCACGTGATCAGGCCCGACGGCGAGAACCGTCCGGGCTCGATCGGCCGCCCGCTCGCGGCGACCGAGTGCCGCCTCGTCGATCCCGAGAGCGGCGAGGATGTCGCCGAGGACGAGCGGGGCGAGCTCTGGATCCGCGGCCCGCAGGTGATGACCGGCTACCTCAACAACGACGGAGGCGACCGCGGCGACCGATCGACGACGAGGGCTGGCTGCACACCGGCGACGTCGCGATCGTCGACGAGGACGGCTTCTTCGAGATCGTCGACCGGCTCAAGGAGCTGATCAAGTACAAGGGCTTCCAGGTCGCGCCCGCCGAGCTCGAGGCGCTGATCATCAACCACCCCGAGGTCGCCGACGTCGCCGTGATCGGCGTCGCCGACGAGGAGGCCGGCGAGCTTCCGAAGGCGTACGTCGTCGCGGCCGGGGAGGGGTTCGACGCCGACGAGCTGATCGGGTGGGTCGGAGAGCAGGTCTCGCCGCAGAAGAAGATCCGCCTGGTCGAGACGGTCGAGGAGATCCCGAAGTCGCCGTCCGGCAAGATCCTGCGCCGGGTGCTGGTCGAGCGCGAGCGGGCGGCGGCCGGCTGACGCGGCCCCGCCTCCGCGGCCGGGCTCGCGACCGACGCTCGGCCGCGCTCGCTCGGCGCTCAGTCCCGCGGGGTCCGGGTGAGGCGGTCGGCCGCGCGCGCTCGGCGCTCCGTTCCCCCGGGTTCCGAGGCTCGGCCGCGCTCTCCCGGCGCTCAGTCCGGCGGGGTCTGGGTGAGGCGCTTGGCGGTCGCGCGCAGCACGGCCTCGACCTCGGCCGGGGCGCGCGCGATCTGCTCGTAGGTGAACCGCAGCGCGGTCAGGCCCGACGCCGTGTGGGCCTGATCGCGGCGGCGGTCAACGGCCTGCTGGGCCGGGGTGCGGTGATAGCGGAGGCCGTCCGTCTCGACCACCAGGCCGAGCCCCGGCCAGTAGAAGTCGACCCGCCCGCCGTTGACCCATTGCTGGGTCAGCGGGGGCTCGAGGCCGGCCCGTTGCCAGATCGGGCGGAAGCGGCGCTCGAGCCACGAGTCGCTGCGCGTGAACGTGCGGCGGTCGAGGATCGCCGCGACGAGCGCCACGCCCGGCCGGTTCCCGTACCGGGGAAGGGCCCCGCGAAGTGACTCGGGATCGATCAGGCGGGCGCGGTCCGCGGCGTTCACCGCCGCCTCGAGCCGGTCAGGGTCCAGGATCGGCGCGAGGTCGATGATCGTCACCACGATCGAGGTGACCGGGACCCGCTCCCTGCTCGCCGCCGCGCCCTCGAGCCCGGATCGGCGATGGACGCGAACGCCGGGAACGCGCGGATTGCGGCGGGCGGGCACCGAGATCTCGATCGCGCCGGGCTCCTCGCGCTCGAGGATGCCCCAGAGCGCCGCCGCGCTCCGGTGGCTGAGCAGCGCTGCCTCGCCGCCGGCCAGGACCGCCGCCATCCACCGGCCGTTGCGGGTGAGGTGCGGGGTGCCGACCGCATACACGCCCCTGAAGATCACGAACAGCCGGCCGCGCTCGATCCGGTGCTTGATCGCATGCCCGCTCACCCCGCGGTCGCGAAGCTGCGCGCGGGTGACCACCCCGTGCTGCGCCGCGGCGAGCGCGAGCACCGCTCGCATCGACGGTTGAACGGTTCGGGGGTCCATGGACCCCCAGAGCGTTCAGCCGTTCAGGATTCGCCCCCTAGAAGTGGCGCTCGTCCTCGGCGACCTTGGGCATCTCCGAGGTGATCCGCTGCATCGTCCCGAGGAAGCGGTGGAGCTCCGGGTAGATGATCGGCTTGCCGCTGTTGAGCACCGCGACGGAGATCGCTCGCTCGGGGTCCGCCCAGGCGAGCATGTTGGTGAAGCCCAGGTGCCCGAAGGCGTGCTGGGTGTCGCGCCCGTAGAGGCTCAGCACCCGGGCGCCGAGCATCAGCCCGTAGCTGAACCGCGTCGGAAAGCCGAGCGAGAAGTCGATCTCGAGATGCGAGCGCTCGACCAGCGCCCTGCGGACCGTTTCCGGCTTCATCACCCGGACGCCGTCGAGCTCGCCGCCGCGGCGGAAGATCTCGAAGAAGCGCGACGCCTCGTTCGCGGTCGTGACCACGTTCGCCGCGGGGACGATCCCGGTCAGGAAGCGGGGGTCGTTGGTGGACTCCACGAGGTCGTCGAGGTCGGTGCCGAGGGCGCGCGAGAGCAGGTTCGAGAGCGGCGGCATCGTCGGCGGGCCGGTCAGGTAGTTGACCGCGACCTCCTCGACGTCCTTCGCCTCGACCCCGTAGTTCGTCCAGCGAAAGCCGAGCGGCTCGAGGAACTCCTCGGCGAGCACGGTGCGGATGTCCTTGCCGGTCACCTGCGAGACGACCTCGCCGAGGATGAATCCGCCCGAGACCGCGTGGTAGGCGAGCAGCCGCCCCGGCTTCGCGAACGGCTTCGCGTCGCAGAGGAGCTGGCGCAGGTAGTCGCGATCGTCGATCAGGCCGAGGTCGAGCGCCTCGCGGGGCAGGTTCGGGACGCCGGCGCGGTGGGCGAGCACGTGGCCGATCGTGATCGTGTGCTTGCGGTGGGCGTCGTAGCCGGGGATGTGCTCGTGCACCGGATCGTCGAGGTCGAGCAGGCCGCGCTCGGCGAGCTTGTGGACGACGAACGCGGTCATCGCCTTCGAGGTCGAGTAGACGCAGAACGGGGTCTCGGGAGTCGCCGCGACCTTCTCGACCTCCCGCCCGTCGCCGGGCCCGTTGCCGCGCGCGTGGCCGATCGCGCGGTCGAGGATCACCTCGCCCTCGCGGCGCACGCAGACCTGGATCGCCGGGTGGACCCCGCTTCGGTACCAGTCGCCGGCGGCCTTCCAGATCGCCTCGACGTTGCCGGCGCTCGCGCCGACGGCCTCGGGATCGGCCTCCTCGCCGACCGCGGTGATCGAGTCGAGGTCCTTGGGCACCCGGATTCGGCGCAGGGGGTCGGGGATCAGCGGCAGGCGCGGCAGCGATGGCATCGGCGCGGGACCCTAATCGCAGCGCGCGCCGCGGCGCGCCGTCAGCTCTCGGCGGCGAGCCGGAGCGGCGGCTTCGCCTCGGCGGTTCGGTTGCGGCCGCTGCGCTTCGCCGCGTAGAGCGCCCGGTCGGCGGTGCGGAAGAGGTCCTCGGCTCCGGCGCCGACCGCAAGGCTCGCAACCCCGCAGCTGATCGTGACCGCGACCGGGAAGCCCTCGAACTCGGCGCGGACGCCGTCGCGGATCCGCTCGGCGATGTCGTAGGCCTGCGGCCCGCTCGTCTCCGGCAGCAGAACGGCGAACTCCTCGCCGCCGATGCGGGCCGCGTGGTCGGATCCCCTCGTCGCCGCGAGGATCGACGCTGCCGCACGACGCAGAGCCGCGTCGCCCTCGTCGTGGCCGAGCTGGTCGTTGACCGCCTTGAAGCGGTCGAGGTCGCAGATCACCAGCGCCAGCGGCCGGCCGATCCGCGCCGCCCGCTCGACCTCGATCCGGAACCGCTCGTCGAACCCCCGCCGGTTGAGCAGGCCGGTCATCGCGTCGGTGTGCGCCTCGGCGGTGAGGTCGAAGGCCATCGACTCGACGTGCCGCCGGAGGATCGCGATCAGGACGCCGGTCGTTCCGAAGGTCGCGAAGGCGCTGATCACGAGGTTGATCGTGTAGGGGGAGTCGCGGATGACGAGCAGCGCGGCGAACGAGATCGCCGCGAAGAGCACCTGGGCGGTCGCGATCGGCGCCGAGAAGAAGAGGCACGCCATGAACACGACCCAGATGTAGAAGAAGCCGAACACCGGTTCCGCGCCGGGGGGTGTTCCCGCTCCGACGGCGGTGATCATCAGCGTGCCGAGGGCCATCATCGCGACGAAGAAGCCCCGCGGCAGGCGCCGGTAGCCGACGAAGCAGACGCCGCCCAGCAGCACGGCCAGCACCGAGATCACGGCGATCGTCGGATCGTTGCGCCCGGCGCTCTCGCCCAGGGCGAGGATCGCGAAGCCGACCGCGGCGCCGGCGAGGTAGAGGGTGCCCGAGGTGCGGGCGAGCAGGCCGCGGTCCTCGCTGATCAGGCTCCGCGGCAGGATCCCCTCCCGCCAGCTCACCCGGTCGCGAAGCGGCGGATTGCTCAGCCAGCCGCGAAGGTCGTTGGCCGACGTCTGCGTCCGCGGCGGGTCACGAGGTGAGCGGTCCATCGCCGATGGAATCGGAGAGCGGGCCGCGTCGCTTGAGGCATCCGCCGCCGATTTACCGCGATCTGGGGAGCGATCTCGTCCCGCAAGCCCGGTCCGTGGTAGAGCTACTGGGGTGATTGAACGAAGTCAGCCGGGGGGATCGCGATGATCGCGCTCGTCGCGCGGAGGAAGGGAAGCCGCGAGGACCTCGCCAAGGTGCGGCTGATCGAGGCCGAGGAGACGGTTCGCGTTCCCCAGACGGGCGCCGTCGGCTCCTTTCAGGAGGCCGAGGTCACCCTGCCCGCGGCGATCCTCGAGGAGATCTGGAAGCCCGAGTACCTGGAGCGGCTGGCGCGCGCCTACTGGCGCCACATAACCCGCGCGACGCTCGGCCTGGTCAGGGTGATCTACAGCGACCACTCGCGCGCGGCGGTGCTGTTGACCAGGCACCTGCCCCTGCTTCGCTTCCACGCGCCCGAGTACGAGACCTCGGCCGACTCCGGCACGGTGACCTGGCGGATCGAGCGCGGTCTGCTCGTCGCTGGAGCGGGCCGGGACAACGGCTACCTGCGCATCCGCGTGTGCCGGTGCGGACCGGCCGATGCGAACGCGCGCGAGCAGGAGTTGAACGTCAACCTCGAGGTCCGCAACTTCTATCCGTGGCTGCGCGGCGGCGGGCGGTTCGCCCGCTTCGGCGCCTGGCTGTACGCCCAGACCCAGCTGCGCATCCACGTGTTCATCTGCAACGCCTTCCTGCGCTCGCTCGCTCGCCTCGATCTGCCGCCCTCGCGGGTCGGCGCACTGGCCGGCGAGATCGGCGCCGTTTCACCGGCCGCGCAGCCGGGAAGTCGCTGAGGATGCGGGTTCTCGTCACCGGCGCGACCGGGTTCGTCGGTAGGCGGCTGGTCGCCCGGCTGCTCGAGGACGGGATCGAGGTCCGCTGCCTGGTACGCGACCCGGGCTCGGAGGCCGCGACCGGGCTCGCGGAGGCGGGCGCGGAGATCGTCGCCGGCGACGTGACCAGGCCCGCGGGCCTCCTCGGCGCGCTCCGCGGGGTCGAGGTCGCCTACTTCCTCGTCCACATGATCGGCAAGGGGGACGACTACCCGGCGATCGAGCGCGCCGCCGCGGCCCGCTTCGCGCGCGCCGCCACCGAGGCCGGCGTCGCCCGCATGATCTACCTCGGCGGGCTCGGCGAGAGCGCCGGATCGAGGCACCTCGCGAGCCGCAGGCAGACCGCGGAGGCGCTGGCGGCCGAGGGGCCGCCGCTGACCTACTTTCGCGCCGCGATGGTGGTCGGCCCGGGCAGCGAGTCGTTCGAGCTCCTGCGCGGGATCGTCGAGCGCCTGCCGGTTGTCCCGGTCGCCGACTGGATCGAGACGGAGACGCAGCCGATCGGGCTCGATGACGTGGTCGCCTACCTGCGCGCCGCGCTCGACGTCCCCGAGTCGGCCGGCCGCGAGATCCAGATCGGCGGGCCCGACGTGCTCACCCACTTCGAGGTACTCGAGGCGATGGCGCGGGCGCTCGGCAGGCGGCCACCGCGGCGGCTCGGCCTCTCCGCCGAGATCGCCCGCCCGGCGACCGTCGCGGCCGGGGCGGCGGCGCTGACCCCCGGAAGCCCGCGGATCGCCGCCGAGCTCAGCCTCGGGCTGAGCGAGCCGACCGTGGTCAGCGACCCCTCGGGCGCCAGGCTCTTCCGGATCCGCCCGCGCCGGCTCGACGCGGTGCTCAGCGCCGCCGTCGACGAGCGACGTGCGCTCGCCGGCCGATGAGCCGCTCGGTACGCGAGGAGGTGGTGATCGCCGCGGACCCCGAGCGGGTTTGGGAGACGATCATGGATCCGACCCGTCTCGAGCAATGGGTGAGCGCCCATGACTCGGTCAACGGCGCGGCTCCCGGCGCGCTCGACGAGGGCGACTCCTTCAAGCAGCGGCTGCGGCTCGCCGGGAAGTCCTTCGGGGTCGAGTGGCGGGTGGTCGAGGCCGATCCGCCGAACCTCGCCCGCTGGGAGGGCGCCGGGCCGGCCGGCTCCAAGGCCCGGGTCCGCTACTGCCTCGAGGGCGAGGACGGCGGCACCCGGTTCGTCTACGAGAACGTCTTCGAGCTCCCCGGCGGGGTGCTCGGCAAGGCGGCCGGGGCGATGCTCTCGGCCGCCCCCGGCAAGCGCGAGGCGCGCAAGTCGCTCGAGCGCCTGCGAGTGTTGCTCGAGGACGGGTGACCGGCGGGGGCCAGCGTCGCCGGGTGGGCCGGATCTGCAACTAGAATCGCGGCGATCTCTCAGGGAACAGAAAAGGAGAACTGGATGAAGGCAGGAGTTCGGACAGGGTCTTTTGCGTGCGTGGCTGCTCTCGCCGCGCTGGCGGTGCTCAGCGCCCCGGCGAGTGCCTCGGAGCGGCCGGGCGGGGCGAAGAAGGCGAACTGCGAGTACAGCTACGAGCAGGGCCAGTCGCTCGGCACCTCCTACGTGAACGTGCTCAAGGTGAAGCGGACGAGCTGCCGCAAGGGGATGAAGGTGGTCAAGGCCTTCAACGCCTGTCGCAAGGACAACGGCGGCGCGGACGGGCGCTGCAAGTCGCGGGTGCTCGGCTTCAAGTGCGACGAGGGCAAGCGGACCAGCTCGCCGGCCCAGTACAGCGCCACCGTGGTCTGCAAGAAGGGCGCCAAGAAGGTTGTCTTCAACTACACGCAGAACACCTAGCTCGGCCGTCGCTGGGCGCGTCCCGAAGGCGCGCCCAGCGCCGCGGGCCCCGGTGGCTCAGCGGCTGAAGTCCGCGTCGATCCGCTCGAGCACCGCGTCGGCGGCGAGCGCCGAGCCCGCATCGTTGAGGTGGACGCCGTCGGACTCGCGCACGATCGTCTGCCTGCCGTCGATCTCGATCGAGTCGCGGTACTCCTCGCCGGGGGTGAAGATCGGCACCGTGTCGATCACCCGCACCTCGCTGGCCCATGGGGTCGCGGCGACCGGGATCGTCGCGTCGACCATCCGCGACCACCTCCTGGGCGTCGCGGTCCCGGGGCGTCATCACGGTCAGCCAGTAGACCCGCGCCTCGCCGCCCTGGCGGTAGGTGTCCATCACCTGGCGCACCCGGTTCGCGTAGGCGGCCGCGTAGTCGGGCCCGCAGCACTCGATCTGCTCGCCGCCGGGCCCCGGCATCGCGTAGCCCTCGTTCGCGCCGATGAAGACGACGACGGCGTCGGGCCGCTCGCGGGCCACCTGGCTTCGCGAGAGCTTGGCCCAGTCGAGGACGTCGCTGTTCGAGATCCCGGTGGCGAGGTGCGGCTCGCGGACCACCTCGACCCCGTCCGGCGAGAGTCGGCGGGCGAGCTCCTGGTCGAGCGGGATCGAGAGCGAGTCGCCGGTGACGAGCAGCTTCTCGAGCGGGCGCTTGGCGGGCGGCGGGGAGCCGATCGCGACCGGGTCGAAGGCCTCCGGGCCGATCGGCGGCACCCGCTCGCCGGCGGGCGCCGCGGCGCCCGCCTCGAAGCCGCCGCCGAGCAGCTCCTCGTCGGGCGAGAGCCCGGCGGTCAGCTCGGCCTGGGCCTCGGCGAACGGCAGCGTCTCGGCGATCCATCCGGCCGGGTCGCCGACCGAGGCGACGATGTCGCGCCCGACGCCTGGGTCGAGCTCGCTCGCGGCCCGATCGATCGAGCCGCCCGAGAGGACGATCAGGATCAGCGCCGCGACGGCGATCGCGACAACCGCCTCGCGGGCGCTCACCTTGCGAACGCCCTCGCGCTCGAACCGGCTCATCTGAGAGTCGTCTGGGTGCGTGGAGGGCATCGGCGGCTCAGAACTGGAAGTAGATGAAGGGCGGCACGCCCTGGCTCGGGCACGGTCGCACCGACGATCAGCACCACCGCGGCGAGCCCGACGGCGAGCGCGAGCGGGTGGCGGTTCTCGATCCACACCTGGAGCGCGCTCGAGCGGGCGCTGGGGGAGCAGCTGGGCGCCGACGACGACGACGATCGCGGCCAGCGCCGGCAGCGTCCACAGGGTCGCCGGCCCGGGGTCGAGGAGGCGCCCGAGGAAGGTCGTCGAACAGGCCGAGGTCGCCGGCGCGGAAGAGGATCCAAGCGAAGCAGACCAGGTTGAAGGTGGCGAACCAGCGCAGCCAGGCCGGGGTCCGGCGCCCGACCCGGCCGTCGAGCGCGTGCTCGGCAGATCAGCCCTGCCCCGTGGAAGGCGCCCCAGAGCACGAACGTCCAGGCGGCCCCGTGCCAGAGCCCGCCGAGCAGCATCGTGATCATCAGGTTGCGGTAGGTGCCAGCCGCGCCGCCGCGGTTGCCGCCGAGCGGGATGTAGAGGTAGTCGCGCAGGAAGCGCGACAGGGTCATGTGCCAGCGCCGCCAGAAGTCGCGGAAGCCGGTCGCCCGGTAGGGGCTGTTGAAGTTCTGCGGGAAGACGAAGCCCATCAGCAGCGCCAGCCCGATCGCCATGTCGGTGTAGCCGGAGAAGTCGCAGTAGATCTGCGCCGCATAGCCGTAGGCGGCGAGCAGCGCGTCGGGCGCTGAAGTAGGCCTCGGGGACCGCGAAGACCGGGTCGACGAGCTCGCGCGCGAGGGTGTCGGCGATCAGCGACCTTCTTGATCAGGCCGAGCGCGATCAGGGCGATCCCGGCGCCGACGGCGACCCGGTTCGGGTCGCGCGGCGCCGCAGCTGCGGCAGGAACTCGCTGGCGCGGACGATCGGCCCGGCGACGAGGTGGGGGAAGAAGCTCAGGTAGATCGCGGCGTCGAGCAGGCTGGCCGGCTCGGCATCGCCGCGCTTGACGTCGACCACGTAGGTGATCGCCTGGAAGGTGAAGAAGCGAGACGCCGATCGGCAGCAGCATCGTGAGCAGCGGCAGCGGCATCCCGAGGCCGACCGTGTCGAGCACGTCGCCGACGTCCTCGACGAAGAAGCCGTAGTACTTGAAGACGCCGAGGACGAGCAGGTCGACCGGCGACCGCGATCCGGCAGATCCAGCTGCCGCCGGCGCTCGTCCGTCGGCGCGCGGCGATCAGCTTCGCGGCGACCTGGTTGACGAGCGTGATCCCGGCGAGCAGGAGGCAGAAGCGCGGGTCGGCGGCGGCGTAGAAGACGTAGCTGGCGACGACGATGAACGGCTTCCAGAGCGGCCTGCCGCGACATCAGCGCCCAGGAGATCGCGAGCACGACCGGGAAGAAGATCGCGAACTCGACTGTCGGGAAGAGCAAGGTCGTCGGTCCTGTCGCTGGCGGGGATCCGGCTGCGCCGCGCTCCGCCTGTATTAGATTCCCCCTGGAAGCGGCGGGATGGTAGATGATCATTGGGGCGACGGGAAGGGACCGTTGAGAGGCTTGGCAATGACGACGATCGCGGGCGCGCTGGCGCTGCTCGCCCTCGCGGGAGCCGCGTACGCGAATTGCGGCGGCGTCGCGCAGGAGAGCCCGCGCAAGGACGTCAGCCTCGGCCGCGCGCCGATCGCGATCGGCGACTCGCCGATGCTGCTCGCGCTCCCCGACCTCGCCAAGATCGGCTACCGGGCGAACGCGCGCGGCTGCCGCCAATGGGCGGAGGGCCTGGCGCTGATCAAGAGCCTGAAGCGCCACGACAAGCTTCCGCGGCTGGTCGTCGTCGCGCTCGGGTCGAACGGCACGGTCACCAAGGGGAACATCGCCAAGGCGCTCAAGCTGGTCGGCAAGAAGCGGACCCTCGGCCTGGTCACGCCGCTGGAGACGGGCGGCGTGCAAAGTCACGACGCCGAGGTGATCCGCGAGCAGGCCGCCAAGCGGGAGAACCGGATCGTCCTGCTCGACTGGGTCCGCTACAGCCAGGGACACGCGGGCTGGTTCCAGCCCGACGGCCTCCATCTCACCTACGCGGGCGCGGCGGGGATGGCCGACCTGCTGAAGAAGCCGCTCAAGGACCTGCCGAAGCCGCGCTGACGGCGGGCGCCGCGCGCTGGGGGTGACGGCCGCTGGAGCTGGGGAGGTGGCCGGCGCGCTGGGCGGTGACGGCCGCTGGAGCTGGGCGGTGGCCGGCGCGCGCTAGGCCGTGGCGGCCGGGGTCGGCTGCCCGGCGCTCTCGATCCGCCGGCTCTCGGTGCGCAGACGAGCTCGTAGTGGCCCGCGCAGCGGCCGCGTCGCAGTACGCGCGCGGGTCACCGGGCGCGAGGCGCGCACGGTCGGCGACGGCGCTGCGGAAGGCGAGCTCGCGCGCCGTGCCCCACTCGAGCCCGTACAGCTCGCGCACCCGCGGCGGCAGGCTGCCGAGCATGATCAGGTCGTGGACCGGCTTGGCGAGCCGCCGCGAGGCGGGGAGGGGGATCTCGAAGGCGGTCTCGTAGCCGACCCGCCGGCCCTCCTCGGTCAGGTGCATGCGCTCGGAGGCGAGCGTCTCGCTCCACCAGCGGCGGAACTCGCCGTGGCTCGGCGGGGCGGCCTCGCGGGCATCCCGAAGAGCCCCGCGAAGCGCACGTACTCCTGCCAGAGGAGCTCGCGCTCGCGCTCGCTGAGCTCGCGGACGAAGAGCTCGTAGAAGTAGGGGGCGGAGTCGGCGATCACCGCCATCGTCCACAGCATCAGCTCCGGATCGAAGGCGGAGTAGCGCGTGCCGGCCGGGTCAGGGACCGGCGTCCTCGCCAAGCGCCCCCTCGACCCGCTCGTGCAGGCGCGCGACGAAGGCCAGGGCCGCGTCGGCCTCGGCGCGGGTGCCGAAGATGATCTCCTCGAAGACCTTGCCGGTGTGGGCGAGCCGGCGGAACGGCGCGCGCCCGCCCGGCGGTGCTCTCGTAGGTGCCCGTGAACGCGACCGGGTGGAGCGCGCCGATGATCAGAGCGCGCTGGCCGTAGAGCAGCCCGACCGCTCGCTCGCTCGTGGATCCGCCGAAGAGCGAGCGAGCCGCGCGGGAAGTACCCGTGCCGCATCCGTATCTGACAGACCATCGCGGGTCGATGGACAACGCCGGCGCGGCAGCCGGGCGCCCGGCGCGCGCCGCTCAGCGAAGCGAGTCGCGAAGCGCGAGCACCCGCCTGACCGACGCCGTGAAGCGCCCGCGATGCGGCCTCGAGCACGCCGCGCAGCAGGCGCCGCGTCGGTCGCGGCCCGCGAGCGAGGTGAACAGCAGCAGGTCGGTGCCCGCCTTCGCCGCCGCGCGCGCGGCCGCGGTGGGGCCGCCGAAGGCGGCGGTCGACGCGGTCTCGAGCGCGTCGGTGATCGAGACCCCGTCGAAGCCGAGGCGGCGGCGAAGCTCGCCGCCGACGAGCTTTCGCGAGAACGCGGCGGGCTTCTCGGAGAAGGCCGGGTAGATCGCGCTCGAGAGCATCACCAGGCGGCCCGTCGAGCGGCCGGAGGCGAAGCGCGCGAAGGGCGCCTCGTCGAATCGGCGCAGGCGCTTCGCCGAGAGGCCGATCCGCTGGACCGCGTCGTCGGTGTTGACCGGCGCCGCGCCGAGCCCCGGGAAGTGCTTCGCGGTCGGCGCGATCCCGTTTCGCTCGAGCGCCCCGGCGAACGCCCCGCCGCAGGCGCCGACCGCGCCCGGGTTCGCGCCCGAAGGAGCGCTGCTCGGACTCGATCGCCGATCCGGGCCGGGCGACGTCGAGCACCGGGGCGAGATCGACGTTGATCCCCACCCGCGCGAGCGAGCGCGCCGTCGCCGCGCCCTGGCGGCGGCAGGTTCGCCGGCCGGCGGCGCCCATCTCGGCGGCCGACAGACCCGGCGGGCCGGGCAGGCGCTTCACCAGCCCGCCCTCCTGGTCGATCATCACAAGCAGCGGCCCGATGCCCCTCGGCCGCTTGATCGCCGTGAGCTCGCCGACCAGCCGGCGCGCCCCGGCGCGCGAGTCGAAGTTGTCGTCGAAGAGGATCACCCCGGCGAGCCTCCCGGCGGCGATCCGCCGCCGAAGCGCCGCCGGAGGCTGGTGGCCCTCGAAGCCGGAGACGATCCGCTGGCCGACGAGCTGGGCGTCGCCGAGGCCCGCGGCGCGCTCGGGGGCGGGCGCTGGCGCGGGCGCGGCGGCGCCGCTCAGCGCGATCGCGGCGAGCGCGCCGAGTAGCCCGGCGCTCATCGGGGCGGGGTGGAGGAGCTCACCGGCGCGGCGGCGACGAAGATCTCGACGCAGTGGTCGACGAGGCGCCGGGAGGAGACCTCGAGCCGCCCGGCGAGCCAGGCGACCAGGAGCTCGGCGAGCGCGCCGGTGAGCGCGATCGCGGTCATCTCGGCGTCCTCCGCCGCGACCGCCCGCTCGCCGTAGAACGCCCGCCCCTGCTCGGCGATCAGGCTCGCGAAGGCCTCGATGCCGCGCTCGCGATGGCCGCGAAGCTCGGGCGCGCCGACCGATTCGATCAGCATCGCGCGGCCACGGCGCGGATCGTCGGAGAGCAGCTCGACGAACGCCTCGATCGCCGCGCGGGACTTCGCCCGGGCGTCGTGCGGCGCGGCCTCGACCGCGGCGAGGACGTGCGCGGCCGCCTGATCGGTGATCCGCTCGAAGACCGCGACGACGAGCTGCTCGCGGTTGGCGAAGCTCTCGTAGAAGTAGCGCTCGGTGAGCTCCGCCTGCGCGCAGACCCGGCGCACGGTCATCCCGGTCCAGCCCTCGCCCGAGAGCACCTCGAGGCCGGCCTCGAGCAGGCGCGCTCGCCGCTCGGCCACGCGGTCCTCGGCGCTGACGCCGCCGTAGGGACGGGTGCCGGCGCTCACCGGGCTCTCACTCGAGGCCGTTCTCGGCGATCTCGGCGCGCGCGCTCTCGCTCTTCTCGATCGCCTCGATCCCGAGCTTTCGCCTGACGCCGGAGGTGCGCTCGAACTGGATCTGCGAGTACTCGACGATCTGGATGCGGTTGCCCCACGGGTCGCGGAAGTCGAGCCCGCGGCCCGGGAGGATCTCGACCCCCTCGCGCTCCAGCGTCTCGCGGACGTGCTCGCGATCATCGACGACGAGGCCGAAGTGGCGTGCGTCGTCGGGTCCCTGGCTGCGGCCGGCGCTGAGCGCGATGAACTGGTCGCCCATGTCGAGAAACGCCATCCGGTCGCCCATCCGGCCGCGGAGCCGGAAATCGAACAGGCGCCCGTAGAAGGCGAGGGCTTCGTCGAGGTCGCCGACCTCGAGCGCGATGTGGTTGACGCCGACGAGCTTCGCGGGCACGAGCCGACCATAGCGCGGGCGCCGCTCCAGACCGAGCGCCGGCGCCAGCCCCAGGCCGAGGTGGCGCGAACCCGTGTCAGGGCACGGGTATCTGCCATCTCGGCCCGGGGCGCGCCGCCCCCCAGGCCGAGGTGGCGCGAACCCGTGTCAGGGCACGCCTAAGTGCCATCTCGGCTTGGGCTGGCGCCCGCGCCCGGGTCGGCGCGCGGCGCCAGGGTTGGCGCCCCGCCCGGAGTGGAGCGGCGGCTACTTGATGTGCATGCCGGAGATCGCCCGCGCGATCACGAGCCGCTGGATCTCCGCGGTGCCCTCGAAGATGTCGTAGATCTTCGCGTCGCGGTGCATGCGCTCGACCGGGAACTCGCGCGTGTAGCCGTTGCCGCCGAGGATCTGGATCGCGCGCTCGGTCACCCAGACGGCGACCTCGCCGGCCTTGAGCTTCGACATCGAGCCCTCGGCGTTCTCGAAGTGCTGGCCGGTGCGGCCCATCCACGAGGCGCGCCAGACGAGCAGGCGGGCGGCGTCGATCTCCATCTTCATGTTGGCGAGCGTGAAGGCGATCGCCTGGTTCTCGATGATCGGCCGGCCGAACTGCTCGCGCTCCTTGGCGTAGTCGAGCGCGTACTCGTAGGCGGCGCGGGCGATGCCGACCGCCTGGGCGCCGACGGTCGGGCGCGATGGCCTCGAAGGTCTGCATCGCGGCCTGCGACTTCGAGCTGCTTGCCCTCGCGGACGCGGGCGAGGCGCTCGTCGAGCTTCTCCTTGCCGCCGAGCAGGCAGCGAGCCGGGGATGCGGCAGTCGTCGAGGTGGACGTCGGCGGTGTGCGAGGCGCGGAGGCCGTGCTTCTTCACCTTGGCGCCCTGCTCGCAGCCCTTGGTGCCGGGCGGGATGACGAACGCGGCGTGGCCGCGCGAGCCGAGCTCGCGGTCGACCGAGGCGATGACGACGTGGACGTTGGCGATGCCGCCGTTGGTCGCCCAGGCCTTCTGGCCGTTGAGCACCCACTCGTCCTTGGCCTCGTCGTACTTGGCGGTGGTGCGGATGCGCGGAGACGTCGGAGCCGGCGTCGGGCTCGGAGGCGCAGAACGCGGCGACCTTGGGTCGTCCTCGGTGCCGAAGCACTGCGGGATCCACTCGCCCATCTGCTCGCGCGGTGCCCTGGCCGAAGATCGCGGCGACCGCGAGCGTCGTGCCGATGATCGCCATGCCGATGCCGGCGTCGCCCCAGAAGAGCTCCTCGTTGACGATCGGCAGCGTGCAGGCCGGACGGGTCGGCGAAGAACTGCGCGATCGCCTCGAAGCCGTAGAGGCCGATCTTCGCGGCCTCCTGGATCACCGGCCAGGGGGTCTCCTCGCGCTCGTCCCACTCGTGGGCGGCGGGGCGGACGACGTTCTCGGCGAAGCCGTGGACCCAGTCGCGGATGTCCTTCTGGTCCTGGGTCAGCTCGAGCGAGAAGGTCGGCTGGTCGTCGGTCTCGACGAGGGCCTCGTCAGACCTGATCCGGGGCCTGCGTGTCTCGGTTGCGCTCGATTGCGAGTCGTTCCTCCGATAGGGAAGTGCTGGAAAGTCCGCACTTATCTACTGAGAGTAGGAAAATGCTACCATAGGTAGGAATGTCGGTCCAGCCGCAGCGCAAGCGCGCCGCCCACCTCGGGCCCGAGCGACGCCGGCCGCTGATCCTCGACACCGCCTACCGAGCTCTTCCTCGAGCAGCGGCTTCGAGGGGACCTCGATGGACGCGATCGCGAGCGCCGCCGGCGTCTCGAAGCCGGTCGTCTACGACTGCTTCGCCTCCAAGGACGAGCTCTTCAGCGCGATGCTCGACCGCGAGGAGGAGCGGATCCTCGCCGAGACCCAGCGCGCGCTGCGAGACCGGCGGCGGTGTCGCCGACCCCGAGGGCACCCTGATCCGCGGCTACCAGGCGTTCCTCCAAGCCGTCGCCGACTCGCCCGCCAGACCTACCGGATCGTCTTCCTCGGCGAGGGCGGCGCGAAACGAGGCGGTCGCGACGCGGATCAGCCGCGGGCTCGAGCGCCAGGCCGCGGCTGCCGCCGCGATCGCGCGGACGCTGGGTCGACCGCTTCTCGGCCCTCGAGGGGGACGATGCCGAGGCCGCCTCCGAGCTGCTCGGCCAGACGATCGTCGGGCTCGCCCAGGTCGGCGCCCGGACGTTGCTGCGAAACCCGGAGCACTGGACGCCACAGACGCTCGGCGAGAAGCTCGGGCGGATGGCCTGGGCAGCCAGGTCGGCGGTGTAGCCGGCCAATCCTCGCCGCGCACGCCCGCAGGCGAAGCCGAGGACGTGGCGCGAGTTGTTCACCGGCGTATGTAACGTTATTAGGGGTAAGGGTTTCCAGTCCGCGATGAACGAGAACCAAGAGATCACGCTTCACGGCCACCGCGTCGCCTTCCGCTACGAGGGCAGCGGGCCGCTGCTCCTTCTGATCCACGGGATCACCGGCCGCTCGGCCCAGTGGGAGCCGACGATCGATGCGCTCGCCGAGCGACTACACCGTCCTCGCGCCCGACCTGCTCGGCCACGGCGAGTCGGCGAAGCCGCGCGGCGACTACTCGCTCGGCGCCTACGCCAGCGGCGTCCGCGACATCTGCTCGCGCGCTCGGCCACGAGCGCGCGACCGTCGTCGGCCACTCGCTCGGCGGCGGGATCGCGATGCAGTTCGCCTACCAGTTCCCCGAGCGCTGCGAGCGCCTCGTGCTCGTCTCGAGCGGCGGCCTCGGCCGCGAGGTGCACCCGATCCTGCGCGCCGCGACGCTGCCCGGCTCCGAGATCGTGCTGCCGCTGATCGCCCACGCGCGCGTGCTCGGAGCCGGCGAGGCGATCGGCAGCCTGCTCGACCGGCTCGAGCTCGACGATCGCGCCCGACGTCGCCGAGGTCGCCCGCGGCTTCGCCTCGCTCGGCGACGCCGACGCTTCCCACGCCTTCGTGCAGACCATGCGCGCCGTCATCGACGTCGGCGGCCAGCGGGTCGAGCGCGACGGACCGCCTCTACCTCGCCGACGCGATGCCCGACGCTGATCGTCTGGGGCGACCGCGACCCGATCATCCCGGTCGCGCACGGCGAGGCTGCCCACGACGCGATGCCCGGCAGCCGCCTCGAGGTCCTGCCCGAGGCGCCGGGCACTTCCCGCAGGTCGAGCGCCCGCGGCGAGTTCGCCGCGCATCCTCCGCGACTTCCTCGAGACGACCGAGCCCGCACGGGTCGATGTCGACGAGATTCGCGAGCAGCTGCGCGAACGCGCCGGCGGCTCGCTGATCGACGCGGTCTAGCCCGGTCGCCGACCGAGGTCACGGCGATCTGCAAGGACGCCGGGCTCGCGGGCCCGCCGGCGCAGGCCGAGCCCGCGGGCGAGTACGAGGCCTGAGCTAGCCGCCCCGTTCGAGACGCTCGAGCTCGCGTCCCATCCGCTTCTCGACCGCGTCGGTCATCGCCAGCTGGAACATCGCCAGCAGGGCGTCGGAGGCGAGCGGGCGCAGGCGCTCGAGCGCGTCGCGCACGTGGGGCAGGTCGTTCTCGGGGTAGCCGCGGCTGCTCGAACGGCTCCCAGATCTCGCTGATGAACAGCTCGACGAACGTCTTCGCGACCGAGTCCGACTGCTTGCGCATCTCGCGGGCGACGTCGAGCGCGGTCTCGGTCGAGATCCCGAGCTCGCGCAGCTCGGCGCTCGCGCGCGCGCAGCCGCGGGCTCAGCTCCTCGTAGTTGTCGTCGCCGAGTGGCCGCATCATCCCCAGCTTCTCGGCCCGTCGCAGCAGCTCGGGCGCCTTCGTCGCCGGCGTCGGCGAAGCGCTCGGCGAGCTCGGCCGCGGTGACGATCTGCGGCGTCTCGTCCTCGAACGGCGCCTTCACCGCGCGGGTGAAGCGCAGCACCTCCTCGCTCGAGCCGCCGGCCGAGTCGAGCAGCCGGCTGATCGCCTCGAGCTTGAAGCCGTCGGCCTGGAGCTCGCGGATCAGCTCGATCCGCGACGGCGTGGGCGCGGCCGTAGAAGCCGGTCCGCCCGCGAACCTCGGGCGGCGGCAGCAGGCCGCGCGACTGGTGGGCGCGGATGTTCCGCACCGTCATCCCGGTCTCGCGCGCGAGCTCGTCGATCGTCAACTCGGCGCTCGGCTTGGCCATCGGGGCCAGTCTATGCGCGGCGATGGCACATCGGGCGATGGCGCATGACTGCGCAACCGCCGACCCGGCGGCGCTCAGCCAGGCTCGGCGAGCTGCTCGCGGCTGAGGTCGTCGAGCAGGTGCTCGAGGCGCGGGCGGGCGCCGTCGTCGAGCAGGGCGATCGTCCCCGGCCAGTAGGGGCTGACGGTGGCGTCGGCGCCCAGCAGCGAGGGGGTGTGGACCCAGCTCCCGGTGTTCCAGAGCCGGGTCTCGCCGATCCGCCAGCCGCGCTCCTCGCCGAGCGGGCCGCGGCGGTGCGTGTGGCCGAAGATCACGTGCTCGGCCTCGACGCCGAGCCGCGCGACCACGTCGCCCATCGCCTCGATCCCCGCCCGAGCGATCGCCTTGCGGGGAGACGTCGGCGCCGACCGGGCCGAGGCCGAGGCGGTTGGCGACCCCGACTGCGCCGGGCAGCGCGACCGAGCCGAGCAGCCAGCCGCGCATCCGCGCGGCCCGGGTCTCGCCGCCGGAGAGCAGACGCCAGACCCGCACCGACGGGTCGGCGCCGCCGGCGCGCTCGCCGACGGTCGCCTGGGCGAGGCCGAGGAGGAACGCGTAGACGGGCGTCTGCACCCGCTCGTACTCGTCGGGCGTCGTCGCGGGCTCCGACCGGCGGGCTCGAGCGGGTCGGGCCCGATCGGGACGATCCCGAGGATCCGCTCGACCATCGCGACGCCGAGGCGCTCGAGGGTCGGGCACGGTCAGGTGGCGATCGAGGTAGTGGCCGTGCAGTCGCGTAGACACCCTCGCCGAGCCAGATGCCGGGATAGGCGAAGCCTGCGTCGGGCCTGCCGAGGCGCTCGGCGAGCATCGTCGAAGCGCGCCGCTCGCCGGGATCTCGCCGCGCTGCTCGAGGCCGAGCGGCGGTCGCCCGATCGAGCGCTCGCCGCTCCAGCCACGGTTCGATCAGGTGGTGATCGTGGTTGCCGGCGACGACGATCAGCTCGGCGCTCGCTCGCCGCCTCGCCGATCGCGGCGAGCGCCGGCGCCGCCCGTTCGAGGCTCTCGTGAAGCGGCCGGTCGCGGAGCTCGATCACGTCGCCGAGCAGGACGAGCCGATCGACCCCGTCGAGCGCCTCGGCGAGCCGGTCGCGGATCGGCGCGTGGCGCAGCATGTCGACGCCGCTGCCGGCGCCGAGGTGGAGGTCGGAGATCACCGCGGTCCTCACGCCAGATCGTCGCAGGCACGCGGAATAGACTCGCCGCGATGCGCCGCCCAGGACGACGAGCGCCGCCGACTCGCGACAGCCGCTTCCACGGCTGCTCGGCGCCGGCGCGCGCGGGGTCCGGGCAGTCGCCGGCGCCACCGGAATCGACGCAGGCCGCAGAGCGAAGCGCCGAGGAGGCGGTCGTCCGCGCGCTCGAGAGCCCGGCCGTGATCCGGGCGATCGTGCGCGCGCTCGAGACCGAGGGCGCCGCCGAGGCGATCGAGCGTGACGATCACCAGCCCGGCGCTGGCGCGAGGCGATCTCGAGCCCGGAGGTGACCGAGGCGATCATCGCCGCGCTCGACTCCGAGACCGCCGACCGCAGTCTGGGATCACCTGCTCGCCAGCGATCGAGGTCCAGAAGCTGGTCGAGCGGATCGCCGAGGCGCCCGAGGTCCGGGCCGCGATCACCTCGCAGGGCGTCGGCCTGCTCTCCGACATCGGCCGCGCGAGTCCGCGAGATCGCCGACCATTTCGACGACCTGCTCGACGCGGTCGTCACCCGGGTGCGCGGCCGCCGCGCCGCTCCGCCGGGGCCGCAGCGGGTCGGCCTGGTCACCCGAGTCGCTCGCCGCCGGGATCGACGGCGCCGCGCTCAACCTGATCTTCCTGGCGGTATCGGCGATCTTCGGGGTCACCGTCGGTGGCGTTCTCGGTGACGATCAGAGCCCCTCCGGGCTGGCGATCGTCGCCGGGTCGGCGCTCTGGACCGGCGCCGGAGCGATCTACCTCGGGCGTCTTCTGGGCGCTCGCAGGGCAGACGCCCGGGATGCGCTTCCTCTCGATCCGCCTCAGCTGCCGAGGGCGAGCGCGCGGATCGGTGCCCGCCGCGCCGTCCGCCGCCTGTTCGGCACCGCCCTCTCGGTGCTCTCGCTGGGGCTCGGCTTCGTGATCGATCGCCTTCGACCCCCGCCGGCGTTCGCTCGCCGATCGCCTCGCCGGCACCGAGGTGATCGAGGACGAGCGCGGTGAGCTCGCGCCGCACTCGGTTCGGCGCCCGCGGCCCGCGGACCCCGCGCCGGAATAGACTCGGCCGGGATGAGCGGCAGATCGCGGTCGAGAACCCGGCGAGCGGCGAGACGATCGCGACCGTGCCGGAGCTCGGCGCCGACGAGGTCGCGCGCGATGGTCGCGCGCGGCCCGCGCCGCGCAGCCCGCCTGGGAGGCGCTCGGCTTCGAGGGCCGCGCGCGAGGTCCTGCTGGCGGCGCGGCGCTGGATGGTCGCCAACGGCGAGCGCGTCGTCACGACGATCTGCGCCGAGACCGGCCGCCCGGCCGACGAGACCCAGTTCGCCGAGCTCGCCTACGGGCTCTCGGCGCTCGAGTTCTGGGCGAAGCAGGCGCCGCCGTACCTCGCCGACGAGGAGATCGACTCGGCCTCGCCGTTCGTCCGCGGGCGCAAGCTCAGCCGTCCGCTACGCGCCGCTCGGTGTCGTCGGCGTGATCGGCCCTGGAACTTCCCGCTCAACAACTCCTTCGGCGACTGCATCCCGGCGCTCGCGGCCGGCAACGCGGTCGTCCTCAAGCCCTCCGAGATCACGCCGCTGACCTCGCTGCTGATGGCCGAGATGCTCGCCGAGTGCGGCGCCCCCGATGGCGTCTTCCAGGTCGCCACCGGCCGCGGCGAGACCGGCGCGGCGCTCGTCGACGAGGTCGACTTCGTCATGTTCACCGGCTCGGTCGCGACCGGCAAGAAGGTGATGGCGCAGGCGGCCGCAGACGCTGACCCCGGTCAGCCTCGAGCTCGGCGGCAAGGACCCGATGATCGTCCTCGCCGACGCCGACCTCGAGCGCGCGGCCAACTCGGCCATCTCCTACGGGCTCAACAACTCGGGCCAGGTCTGCATCTCGGTCGAGCGGATCTACGTCGAGGACGCGATCCACGACGAGTTCCTCGAGCGGCTGACCGAGAAGGTCGAGGGCCTGCGCCAGGGCCCGCCCGGCGAGGCCGGCTCCGTCGACGTCGGCGCGATCATCTTCGGCCCGCAGATCGAGCTGATCGAGGCGCACGTCGAACGACGCCGTCGACAAGGGCGCGAAGGTGCTCACCGGCGGCACCCGCGGCGACGGGCCGGGCCGCTTCTTCGAGCCGACCGTGCTCGCCGAGGTCGACCACTCGATGCGCTGCATGACCGAGGAGACCTTCGGCCCGACGCTGCCGGTGATGCGGGTCGCGCGACGCCGACGAGGCGGTCGAGCTCGCCAACGACGGCGCCTACGGGCTGCAGGCGTCGGTGTGGACGCGCGACGACGAGCGCGGCGAGGCGATCGCGCGGCGGATCGAGGCCGGCGTCGCCTGCGTCAACGACGCGCAGCTCAACTACGCGGCGCTCGAGCTGCCGATGGGCGGCTGGAAGGCGTCGGGGCTCGGCTCGCGCCACGGCGCCGACGGGATTCGCAAGTACACGAAGCGCCAGTCGCTGCTGATCACGCCCGGCTACGCGCCGGCGCGCGAGGCGCACCACTTCCCCTACACGCCGCAGGTCAGCGCGGCGATCGGCGAGATGTTCGCGGCGCTGGCGCACCAGCGAGCTCTTCTCCGACGCGCAGCGGGCGACGCTGATCGGCGCTCTGCGACACGCTGATCCCGTCGCTCGAGCCGCCCGAGGGCGACGACGACCCGGCCGGCTTCTGGGCGCGCAGCGCCAGCGACGTCGGCGTCCCTGAGGCGGTCGAGATCGCGCTGCTCGGCGCCGAGCTCGCCGACGAGCAGATCGCCGGCCTGCGCGGCGCTGCTCGACTCGCTCGCCGAGCAGCGGGATGGCGGCGGCGACGCCGCAGGAGGTGCGCGAGCAGATCGTGCACGGCTTCAGCGACGAGCCCGGAGGCGCTCGCCGGGATCGCGACGCTGCGCGGGATCGCCGGGTCGATCTTCTACGCGCTGCCCGACCTCGGCACCGGGCGCAACCCGACCTGGGACGCGATCGGCTACCCGGGCCCGCTCGCGCCGCCGCCCGAGCCGCGAGCGGCCGCTCGAGATCCGCAGGCCCGCCGGCGCCGAGCGAGGACGATCGACGGCCGACGTCTGCATCGTCGGCTCCGGCGCCGGCGGCGGCGTGATCGCCGGCGAGCTCGCCGCGGCCGGCAAGTCGGTCGTCGTGCTCGAGATGGGCGGCTACCACGACGACTCGCGACTTCGATCAGCCTCGAGCTCTCCGCCTACCAGCGCCTCTACCTGAACGGCGGGCCGTTCCCGACCGCCGAGGGCCAGGTCTCGATCGTCGCCGGGACCGGCGTCGGCGGCGGCACCGTCGTCAACTGGACGAACTGCCTGCGCACCCACGCCCTGGGTGCGCGAGGAGTGGGCCGCGCGAGCACGGCCTCGAGGGCCTCGACGGGCCCGAGTTCGACGCGCCACCTCGACGCCGGTCTGCGAGCGGCTGCGGGTGAACGGCGAGTGCTCCGATCTCACCGGCCCGCACGAGCGCCTGCGCGAGGGCTGCGAGAAGCTCGGCTTCGACTTCCGCGCGGTGCAGCCGCAACGCGGATCGCGAGCGCTACGACCCGGCGAGCGCCGCCTACATGGGCTTCGGCGACCAGTCCGGCTCGAAGCACTCGACCGCGAAGACCTACCTGCTCGACGCGCAGGCGAAGCGGCGCCGAGATCGTCGCCGGCTGCGCGCGCCGAGCGGATCCTGGTCGAGAACGGTCGCGCGGCCGGCGTCGAGGCGAGCTGGAGCGATCCCGAGCGACGGCTGCCGACGGCTCGCCGACCCGGCTCACCGTCCGGGCGCCGATCGTCGTCGTCGCCTGCGGCTCGATCGAGTCGCCGGCGCTGCTGATGCGCTCGCAGATCGGCGGGCCCGCGATCGGCGACTACCTGCGCCTGCACCCGACCGCCGCGGTGACCGCCTTCTACGGCGAGCCGCAGAACTGGACTGGGGGCCCGCCGCAGGCGGGCGCTCTCGCACGAGTTCGCCGACACCGGCGACGGCACGGCTTCCTGCTCGAGGGCGCGCAGGCGACCACCGGCCTGTTCGCCGGGGCGCTGCCGTGGCGCTCGGGCGCGCGACCACAAGCAGCGGATGAAGGCCTGGGACCACGCCGCCGCGCTGATCGGCCTCGCTCGCGAGCACGGGCACGGCAGGGTGCGTGCTCGACGAGGCCGGCAACGCCGTGCCGCAGCTACCCGGTCACCGACGAGGTCGACATCCGCAACATCCGCGCCGGGGTCGAGCAGCTCGATCCGCATCCACGAGGCGGCGGGCGCCGAGACGATCATCGGCTCGGCTCGAACGGCGCGCCGACTGGACGCGCGGCGACGACCTCGAGGCGTTCATCGTCGCAGGTCACCTCGGCGCCGATCGCAGCCGCGCGAGTTCCTGCTCTTCTCGGCCCACCAGATGGGCTCCTGCCGGATGGGCGCCGACCCGGCGAGCTCGGTCGCGAACCCGTGGGGCGAGCTCCACGACACGCGCGGGCGTGTGGATCGGCGACGCGAGCGCCTTCCCGACCGCGTCGGGCACCAACCCGATGCTGACGATCATGGCCCTGGCCCGACGGACCGCGCACGCGATCGCCGCCTCCTAACCTTCTCCGGGATGGAGTTCGGCGAGGAGAAGCGCGCCCCGGTCAACGGGATCGAGATCGCCTACCAGGAGATGGGCGATCCCGACGGCGAGCCGGTGATGATGGTGATGGGCCTCGGCGACGCAGATGACCGCCTGGGACGCCGGCTTCTGCTCGATGCTCGCCGAGCGCGGCTGCCGCGTGGTCCGCTTCGACAACCGCGACATCGGCCACTCGACCTGGATCGACGCGCCGGTTCCCGGTCGGCTGCCGATGCTGCTCGGCCTGCGCCGCGGGCTCGCCTACTCGCTCGAGGACATGGCCGACGACCTCACCGGGCTGATCGAGCTGCTCGGCTTCGACTCGGCCCACGTCGTCGGCGCCTCGCAGGGCGGGATGATCGCCCAGGTGGCCGGCTACCGCCGCCCGGAGCTGATCCGCTCGCTCGGCCTGATCATGACCGGAAGCGGCAAGCGCGTCGCCTCGATCCCGCGCCTGCGAGCGCTCGGGATGCTGCTCGCCAGCCCGCCCCGCGACCGCGACGGGTTCGTCGCCGCGGTCTCGAAGACCTTCGAGGTGATCGGCTCGCCGGCCTATCCGCCCGACCCCGAGCGCCTGCGCGCGATGGTCGAGGCGAGCTACGACCGCGCCCATAATCCCGGCCGGCGCGGCCCGCCAGCTGCACGCGGTGACCGCGTCGGGCGACCGGACCCGCAAGCTGCGCGCGATCCGGGCGCCCTCGGTGGTCATCCACGGGACCGCGGACCCGCTGGTGCGGCCGGTCGCCGGGCGCACCGTCGCGACGGCGATCCCGGGCGCGCAGCTCGAGCTGATCGAGGGGATGGGCCACGACCTCCCGCCGCAGCTCTACGAGCGGATCAGCGGCCATCTGATCGAGAACATCGACGCCGCCCGGCGCGCCAGGGGCACCGCCACCGCGACCGCGCGCTAGACCGGGCGCGCCGAACGGCGCCGGGCCCATAGGGTCTCGCTCGATGAGCAAGGCCTATCGCACCCCCGAGGAGCGCTTCGACGACCTGCCCGACTTCCCCTACGAGCCCGCCTACCGCGAGGTCGACGGCCTGCGCCTGGCCCACATCGACGAGGGTGAGGGCGCGCCGGTCGTATTCGTTCACGGCGAGCCGACCTGGTCGTTCCTGTGGCGCAAGGTGATCCCGCCGGTGCTCGAGGCGGGCTTTCGCTGCATCGCCCCAGACCACGCCGGCTTCGGGCGCTCCGACAAGCCGACCGATCTCGGCTGGTACTCCTACGACCGCCACGCGGAGCTCTTCGGCGAGCTGATCGAGCGGCTCGACCTGCGCGACGCGACCGTCGTCGTCCACGACTGGGGCGGCCCGATCGGGCTGCGGGCGGCGGTCGAGCAGCCTGAGCGGATCGCCAGGATGGTGATCATGGACACGGGCCTGTTCACCGGCGAGCAGCCGATGAGCGACGCCTGGAAGACCTTCCGCGACTTCGTCGAGCGCACCGAGGACCTGCCGATCCCGATGCTCGTCGCCGGCGCGACCGCGCGCGGTCTCGACGACGACGTCGCGGCCGCCTACGACGCCCCGTTTCCGAGCGCCGAGGCGAAGGCCGGGGCGCGGGCCTTCCCGCTGATGTTGCCGACGTCGCCGGAGATGCCGGGGGCGGCGGCCGGGAAGCGGGTGCTCGAGGCGCTGCGCGATGACGAGCGCCCGAAGCTCCACCTCTGGGCGGACTCAGATCCGATCATCCCGTTCAAGGTCGGCGAGCGCTTCGCCGCCGCGATCAACGCCGAGCCGCCCGAGAAGATCGAGAACGCCGGCCACTTCCTCCAGGAGGACGCCGGCGAGCAGATCGGCGCGCGCATCGCCGCCTGGCTCGGCGCCTAGGCGGCGCCGCTCGCCACTGAGAGGGAACTGGCACATTGCCCCCCGGGCGCCCGTTAGGGTGGGCCCAGTTCCGCAGGGAAGCTGAGTACGCCACTCAACAGACGGGACCTTTGACTTGAGCCTGCTGCTCTACCGGCTTGGCCACGCGTGTGTCCGCCGCCATCGGATCGTCGTCGCGATCTGGGTCGTGATCGTCGTCGGCATGGCGATCAGCTCCCGGATCGTCGGCGACGCGACCAGCGACAACCTGCGGCTGCCGGGCACCGACTCGACCGCGGCGCGGACCTGCTCGTCGAGCCCAGCTGCCGAATCAGCGCAACGGCACGGTCCCGATCGTGCTCGTCTCCGACTCCGGCAAGCTCGACTCGGGCGCCGAACACGCAAGGCCGTCAAGGCGACGACGACGCTCGCTGCCGAACGCCGACGGCGTCGAGAAGGCGCGTCAGCCCGCTCTCCGAGCGAGGGCGCCGACCAGCTCTCGAAGGACGGCACATCGGCTACATCTCGCTGACCCTCACGATCGGCCAGGGCGAGCTCGACCACGGACGACGCCGCAGACGATCATCGACGCCGCCGAGCCCGGCGGCGACGCCGGCCTGCGAGGTCTCGCGCCGGCGGCTACCTCGGCCAGGAGGTCTCGAAGCCGTCGACCGCATGCGAGCGAGGCGATCGGGCTCGCCGCGGCGATCATCATCCTGCTGTTCGCGTTCGGGACGGCCGTCGCGATGTCGCTGCCGATCGTCACCGCGCTCGTCGGCGTCGTCTGCGGCCTCTCGCTGATCGTCGTGCTCGAGCCACCTGATCGACGGTCTCGACCGTCGCGCCGACGCTGGGCACGATGATCGGGCTCGGCGTCGGGATCGACTACTCGCTGTTCATCGTCACCCGCTACCGCGAGCTGCTCGCCGACGGGGTCGAGCCGCCCGAGGCGGTCGCCCGGGCGACCGCGCAGCTCGGGCGGCGCGGTCGCGTTCGCCGGCGGCACGGTCGTGATCGCGCTGCTGCTCGCTCGTGCTTCGCGCGGCATCCCGCTCGTCTCGGCGCTCGGCTACTCGGCGGCGATCGTCGTGGTCGTCGCGGTCGCCGCGGCGCTGACGCTGCTGCCGGCGCTGCTCGGCGTGCTCGGCAGCCGGGTCAACTCGCTGCGCGGTCCCGTTCGGCGGCAGCCGCGAGCGCGACGACGACCACCCGCACGGCTGGGAGCGCTGGGCCCGCGGCGTCGGCCAAGCACCCCTGGCCGGCGCTCGATCACCGGCGTCGTCGCTCCTGGTCGTGCTGGCGCTGCCGCTGCTCGACCTGGAGCTCGGCCAGGAGGACGTCGGCGTGCTGCCCGAGTCGACACCGCCCGCCAGGCCTACGACGCGATCAGCGGCGGGCTTCGGCGCGGGCGACGAACGGGCCGCTGCTGGTCGCGGTGAAGCTCGAAGCCGCCGGCGCAGAACGACCAGAAGAAGCTGAACCAGCTCAACGACCAGACGCCCAGCAGCAGCAGCAGGCCGAGGCCGAGGCAACCAGCAGGCGCAGCAGATCTACCAGCAGCTGATCGCCGAGGGCGTGCCGCCCGATCAGGCCCAGACCGAGGCCGCAGCAGCAGGCCGAGGCGCAGCCGCAGCCGAGCCAGAAGCAGCAGCAGCAGACCGACCAGCAGAAGCAGTTCCTGCAGTCGACGGCGAGCGACCCGCGCCTGGTCAAGCTCGAGAACAAGATCGGCAAGGCGAAGAACGTCGACGACGTCTCGCCGGCGAAGGTGAGCGACGGACGGCGACGCGGCGGTCTTCACCGTCACCGCGACGACCGCGCCCGTCGTCGTACGCGACCCAGGACGTCGTCACCGACCTGCGCGACGACGTGATCCCGAACGCGACCAAGGGCAGCGGGCTGACCGCCTACGTCGGCGGCACGACCGCCGGCTACATCGACCTCGCCGACCAGATCGGCGGAGAAGCTCGCGCTGGTGATCGCGATCGTCGTCGGGCTCTCGCTTCCTGCTGCTGATGATCGCCTTCCGCTCGATCCTCGTCCCGCTGACCGCGGGGCTCATGAACCTGCTCTCGGTGGCCGCCGCCTACGGCGTCCTCGACCGCGGTCTTCGAGAAGGGCTGGGGGATCGAGCTGATCGGGCTCGACACACGCGATCCCGATCGTCAGCTTCGTGCCGCTGCTGATGTTCGCGATCCTCTTCGGGCTCTCGATGGACTACCAGGTGTTCCTCGTCTCGCGGATCCACGAGCACTTCGCCGAGACCGAGCGACAACCGCGAGGCGGTCGTCGACGGCCTCGCGACCAGCGCCCGGGTGATCACCTCGGCGGCGCTGATCATGGTCAGCGTCTTCGCCAGCTTCATCCTCAACGGCGACCCGACGGTGAAGCAGTTCGGGGTCGGCCTCGCGGTCGCGATCGCGGTCGACGCGACGATCGTCCGCTGCCTGCTCGTGCCCGTCGGTGATGGTGCTCGCTCGGCAAGGCGAACTGGTGGTTGCCGCGCTGGCTCGAGCGGATCCTGCCAAGAGTCGGTCTCGAGAGCGAGGAGTCGCTGCCGCCGCTTCCCTCACGGCGCCCCTAGCGGCCGATTCCGCGCGCGGCCCGTCGTCGCGCGCCTGCAGGTAGAGGCGGTAGCAGCCGAAGCCGACGATCGAGATCGGGATCGCGGCCTGCGGCACGAGCGCCGAGGTGCCGGCGAGCGCCAGCACCCCGGTGATCACCAGGGCGTAGAGGACGAAGACGGCGAACGAGATGGCCAGTGCGGGGGTGCCCTTCATCGCCGCCTCGATACCCGAAACGGACGCCGATCACACATCGCGATCCTTCGCCGGCGCCCAGCGGCCGGGCCAAGGCCGGCAGCGCCCTCGCCGCTCGTTGCCGGCGAGATCGGAGGGAGAGCGCTCGGGGACCGCCCGCCCGCTACAGCCGGACGACGATCGCCGAGGTGATCAGCTCGGCGAGCGGGCCGGTGGGGACGCCGGCCACGGTGCCGCCGCCGGAGAGGACGCGGACGCGGCCCTCGTCGGAGATCAGCTCCATGTCGAGCTCGAGCGGAACGGTCGCGTCGACCTGGTCGAGGAACGGATCGAGCAGCGAGTCGATCAGGCTCTCCCCGGGCAGCTCGAGCTGCTCGAAGCCGAACTGGGCGAGCTCGTTCGTCGTCGTCGTCCCGGTCGCGATCAGCGAGTAGGGGCCGCCGCCGCGGCGGTCGAGGTCGAAGCTCCCGAGCGCGAACGGTCCGGCCTGGAGGTTGGTGATCGAGACGTCGACGATCGAGAACCCGTCGAGGCGGCCGAAGATCTGCTCCTCCTCCTCGAGCTCGAGGTCGAGGTCGCGGGCGCGGACCTCGAACCGCTCGCCGTCCGAGAGCAGGAGGCGCAGCGCCGGTAGCGCGCCCAGGGTGACGTCGGCCTCGCCGCCGTTCGCGGTCAGCCGGCTCTCGACCTCGTGGGAGGCAAGCGGCGGCAGTAGAACCTGGCTCGCGGTGAGCACGGCGACCACGACGGCCGCGGCGATGATCCCCCAGCGGTGCATGCAAGGAGCTTGGCAGGCCGGGAATCCCCGCCCTCGCGATACGGTCCAGCGATGCGGGTCGAGACGCGAGCCGGCGCGGGCGCCCTCGCCGGCGCGCCAACTCGGGGGCGCGGGCGCGGAAGGGCCCGAGGATGATCTCCGACTTCTGGAATCACCAGCTCGTCGAGCACGAGCGCCAGTGGCTCTTTCTCGTCCTGCTCGGCTTCCTGCTCTCGTTCGCGTTCATCCGCCTCTCGACCCGGCTGATGCGGAGCCCGCGGGTTCCCTGGTGGCCGGGGAGCGTGGTCAGCGAGAGCGGCGTCCACGTCCACCATCTCGTCTTCGGGATCGTGACGATGATGGTCGCGGGGTCGATCAGCTTCGCCGGCTTCGCGGTCACCCCGATCTACGAGATCTGCGCGCTCGCCTTCGGCATCGGCATGGGGCTGACGATCGACGAGTTCGCGCTCTGGCTCTATCTCGACGACGTCTACTGGTCCGAGCGCGGGCGCAGCTCGATCGACGCGACCGTGCTCGCCGCGAGCCTGATCGCGCTGGCGCTGCTCGGGGCGCGACCGTTCGAGCTCGACGACGGCAGCCTCGAGGCGGTGCTCGCCAGCATTGCCGGGGTGCTGATCTGGTTCGCGTTCGCGGCGATCAGCTTCGCCAAGCAGCGCTACCTCCACGGGACGGCCGGTCTGTTCTTCGTCCCGCTGGCGATCTACGCCTCCTGCCGGATCGGCAAGCCGGAATCGCCCTGGGCACGGCGCTTCTACGGCGAGCGCAGACCCGCGAAACAGGCGAAGGCCGAGGTCCGGTTCGCGTCCGGGCGGCGAACCGAGCGCGTCAAGGAGGCCGTGCGCGACGCAATCGGCGGATCGACCGAGGAGGCCTACCGGGCCAAGCTCGAGGAGCGCGGGTCCGGGGACTGAGCGGCGCGCAGCTCGAAGAAGAGGACGACCACGGCAAGGGCGAAGAAGGGAGCCGTGACCATGTCGCTCAGGGTTGCGGCGAGCCAGTCGCCGGCGAAGCTCTCGCCGATCGAGCCGATCGTCTCCGATTGGACCAGCGAGGAGAGCGTGTCGGAGACCACCATCGCCGGCAGGACGAGGAGCAGCACCTTGCCGGTGCGCCCGCGGACGAGCTCGTTCGAGCGGCGGAACGCGGCTCGCACCCCGAGGTGCTCGAGCTTCACCGCCGGGGCGACGAGCGCGAAGCGGCCGAGCGCGATCAGGCCGGGGACGATCAGGGCGACGAAGCCGACGGCGACGACGAACGAGACCAGCAGGTCGACCGCGATCAGCCGCCCGTAGGGCAGCCCGCGGGCGATCCCGCGCAGCGAGGGCTCCAGTCCCTCGCGGACCGCGAGCACCGCGGCGGCGACGGCGCCGGCATAGAAGATCTCCCCGGAGAGCGCGACCGCGGCGTGGACGATCCCGGCGCCGAGGCCGGCGACGATGTCGGTGACGCTGATCTCGTCGGTGGAGAGCTCGCGCAACGGCTCCTGGACATGCTCGTCGAGCACGTCGAAGAGCCCCAGCGGGATGAAGACGATAAGCGCCGCCCAGATCAGGATCCGATACTGCTCGCGGCCGGTCCGCACCATCTCGGCGAGCGTGCGGCGGAGGCTGAGCGGCGGCTTCGATCTCCTGCGCATCAGCGCACGATTTCACGAAACGGGGTGCGGGCGCGCGGGTTCGGCGGCAAAGATGTCCAGCCCGCTCGGGCGAGCGGGGCCTGCGGCTCAGCCGCCGGGGCGGAAGCTGATCAGCTCCTCGCGGTCGCTCGACCCCGAGACGCCGACGGCGAGCACCGGCCCGACGTCGCGGGCGTAGAACTTGAACTCGAGCACCTTCGGCTCGAGCGGGTTCAGGTCCCTGGTCATCAGACGCCGGCTCGAAGTGCCCGAAGGGGACCTCGGCCTGGGCGTCGAGGGCGACGATCTCGGCCGTGTCCTCGGCCTCGCCGGCGTAATACTCCTGGCGGTAGGTGACGCCCTCGACCGGCTGGGCCGGGACGACCACCCCGGCCTCGGCGCCGTCGACCCCGGCCTCGAAGGAGCCCGAGGTCGAGGAGGGCCTGCCGTTCTTGTACTCGGTGGTGTCCTCACCGAGGTACCAGATGTTGCCGGCCGAGTCCTGGGCGTACCAGTCGTCGGTGATCTCGACCGGGTCGCCGTTCTCGCTCACCTCGTCATGGACGACCACGGCCTCGACCCCGTTGGCGATCCGCTTCGTCCTCGGGGTCACGGTGACGACGACGCGCTGCTCGGCGCCCTCGCTGTCGGTCTCCCGGTAGACCCAGCGGCTGCCGACGGCCATCGGCCAGTAGGGGTTGTCGATCTCGGTGGTGAACTCGGCGGGATCGAGCTGCGCCGGCTCGGAGCCCTGGGGGAGCGCCGAGGCGGCCTCCGAGGACGCCGGCTCCCCGGCGGTGAGCGTGGTCGTGGTCTCGCCGCCGCAGCCGGCGAAGGCGAGGCCGGCGAGCAGGGCGCTGAGGGCGAGCGTGCGGTTGATCATGGCCCCATCCTCTCCGCCCGGCGATGAACGCTCGATGAAAGGCCGCGCGCTCGTTGGCTGCGCGCTTCACCCCTCTATCGGGTGGATTGATGCGCAGCCGGCGGGTCGGCCGCCGAGCGGCGCGCCGTCCGGCGCTAGCCGCCCTGGAGCTCGAGCAGCGGCGGCCAGCCGGAGGGCGGCCCCGCGGGGCGGCTGAGCTTCTCCGGGCGCCCGGGCGGCAGCTCGGCGAGCAGGTCCGAGCGCGGGCCGGCGCGAAGCTGCTCGGCGACCGTGCGGCGGGCCAGCTCGATCACGTCGTTTCGGCCCTTCGAGCTCATCAGGTTCGGGCCCATCGCGACCAGGTCCTCCTCGGTGGGCTGGATCAGGATCACCTCGGTGCCGCGCTCGCGCAGCTTTCGCGCCTCGCTTCCGAGCCGCCTTCCGGCCTGGCCGCGAACGAGGCGCGCGCCCCACTCGAGCGGGTTCCAGGCGCGGGTCGGGTGAAGCGAGGAGGTCGGGTTGAGGCAGATGACGAGATCGAGGCGCTCATCGCGGACCAGGTCGAGGTTCGAGGTCGAGTAGATGCCGCCGTCGACGTAGCGGCGGCCGGCGATCTCCACCGGGTGGTAGAAGCCCGGGATCGCGCAGGAGGCGGCGACCGCGTCGGCGAGCTCCGCCGCGGGCGCTGGCGAGCGCCCGAACGCCACCCGGCGGCCGGTCGCGTAATCGCAGGCGACCACCCACAGTCCCGGATGCGGGGCCCAGCCGGTGGGCACCACCCTCCGGACCTGCTCGCGCAACGCCTCGTTGGAGATGAAGCCGCGGGGCAACCAGCCGGCGCCGATCGCCGCCGGCGGATAGCGACGTGGGTGGGTGAGCGTGCGGAGCGCGAGCCGCCAGGAGCCCGGCCCGATCGGCGGCAGGCCGCGGTGCAGCCTGAACGCCGTCCCGCCGGAGCGATCGGCCTCGGCGTGCGAGGCGCCGCTCGCGTCGGTCACGCCCGCGAAGGTCTCGCCGGCCGAGTGGGCGACCATGAACCAGGGCGGGATCCCGGCCGCGAGCAGCGCGCCGAGCATCGCGCCGGCCGAGGTGCCGACGATCCGATCGGCCGTCGCCGGGTCCCAGCCGGTCTCGGTCGCGATCGCGTCGAGCCCGCCGGTCAGCCAGGCTCCGCCCTGAACTCCGCCCGCGCCAAGGACGATCCCCGCCTTCATCCCATCGAGGCTACCCGCCTCAGGTGGTCGTAGTCGCCTCTCGCTCGGCCTCACGCAGCTCGATCCGGCGGATCTTGCCGGTCAGCGTCTTCGGCAGCTCGTCGACGAACTCGACCCGGCGCGGGTAGGCGTAGGCGCTCAGCCGCTCGCGGACGAAGCCCTTGATCTCCTTGGCGAGCTCGTCGGAGGGCTCGTGGCCCTCGGCGAGCACGATGAAGGCCTTGACGACGTTGCCCTTCACCTCGTCGGGCGAGGCGACCGCGGCCGCCTCGCGCACCGCCGGGTGCTCGATGCAGGCCGACTCGACCTCGAACGGGCCGATCCGGTAGCCGGCGGCGATGATCACGTCGTCGGCGCGGCCCGGCGTACCAGACGTAGCCGTCCTCGTCCTGCGTCGCCGCGTCCTTGGAGTGGAACCACTCGCCGCCGAAGGTCTCCTCGCTCTCCTCGGGCAGGTTCCAGTAGCCGAGCGGGTAGTGCGGGTTCGAGCGCGCGCGCAGGCAGATCTCGCCGCGCTCGCCCTGCGGCGACCGGGTTCTCGTCCTCGTCGAGGATGCTGGACGTCCCAGCCGGGCATCGGCCGCCCCATCGAGCCCTCGCGCACCTCCATGAAGGGGAAGTTCGCGCACAGCGGGTAGGACTCGGTGAGCCCGTAGTAGTCGAGCACGGTGATCGCCGTACTGCTCGCGGAACCAGCGGATCGCCTCCGGGTTGAGCGGCTCGCCCGCCGAGCAGACGATCCGGAAGCTCTGCGGGTAGCGCTCGCCGGCGTCCTCGATCGGCCATCATCGCCCGCATCGCGGTCGGCGTCGTGAACACGTTGGTGACCTCGTGGCGGGAGAGGAAGTCGAGCTGCTCGTGCGGGGTCGAAGCCGCCCTCGCGCTGGAAGACGTACTGGACGCGCGCCGAGCCGCCACGGGCCGAGCAGCGGGGAGATTCCGGCGGCCCAGGCCCACTCGCCCATGCCGTGGAAGCGCTCGCCGTCGCGGACGTCGTGGCAGTAGACGAACTCCTCGTGGGCGAGGATGTAGCGGTGGGCGTGGACGATGCCCTTGGCCATCCCGGTCGTGCCCGAGGTGTAGTAGAGCTGCGCCGGGTCGTCGGCCGAGGTGTCCTCGCAGATCGTGCTCGGTCGGCAGCGCCGGCGAGCAGGCCCTCGCCCTCGTCGAGGACGAGGATCTCCTCGACCAGCGCCGCCTCGAAGCGCGGCGCGTTGGCGGCGTCGGTGACCAGCAGCCGCGGCTTCGAGTCGCGCGAGCCGATGGCGGATCCCGTCGTCGCCGTAGAGCACCGACATCGAGAGCAGGATCGCGCCGAGCTTCCAGGTGCCGAAGAAGATCGCCGCGGTCTCGGGCGTCGGAGGGAGGACGACGGCGACGCGGTCGCCCCGCTCGACCCCGTGGCCGCGCAAGCAGGTGGGCGGCCTGGTTGGCGAGGTCCTGGAGCTCGCCCCAGTCGAGCTCGCGGGCCTCGCCGTCGAAGCGCTCCCAGACCATCGCCGGCTTGTCGCGAGGGTGCTTGTCGCAGACGTCGGCGGCGATGTTGTAGCGCTCGGGCACGCTCCACGCGTGCTCCGCGCAGGCCTGCTCGTAGGACGCGAACGTCGTCTCGCTCTTCGCCACGGCTCTCCTCCTCGACGAATCAGCCTCCGGGTACCCACCCTAACCCGGATCTCACCCGCCGGGCTCAGCCGGCCAGGTCCACCTGCTCGACCCGGGGGGAGGGGTGGATGCTGAGCTGGCGGATCGGCCCGTCGCCCGAGGCGACGAAGCCGTGCTCGGCCCCCGCGGGGACGATGACCACGTTGCCGGCCTCGACCTCGAGGCGCTCGCCGTCGACGGTGAACGTGGTCGTGCCCTCGAGCACGACGAAGGTCTCCTCGTAGGGATGGCGGTGCAGGGTGGCGCCGCCGCCCGGCTCGTTGCGGCTGTAGAAGAACGAGACCTGGGAGCCGTGGTCGGCGCCCTCGAAGCGCGAGACGTGCTCGTGCAGGTCGAGATCGGACATCGGCACGATTTCGGGCATCTTGCTTTTCCTCTCTTCCGGCGTGGCGTTCACGCTAGATTCTCAACCGCCAGGCGGCTGTGGTGAAACTGGTAGACACGCATGCTTCAGGTGCATGTGAGCGAAAGCTCTTGGAGGTTCGAGTCCTCTCAGCCGCATTCTTCCGGAGCTCGGCTCCGGCGGCGCGAATAGAGTCGCCGCGAGATGGCGGCTAGCGCAGCAGGGGGGCGGCTCGCGGCCGCGACGCTGATCGGGGTCGCCGCGGGCGCGCTCGGCCTCGGCTCCCCGGCGTCGAGCGCGGAGCGCTCGAACGGCCTGCCGGCCGATGCGCGCGTGGAGGTGGCGACCACCGGGCATGGCTCCGAGCTGGTGAGGACCCTGCCGATCACGCGCCGGCGCGGCGCCCGCCCGCGGGTCGTGATCTCGCTCGGCCCGCCGAAGCTGCCCGACCTCGCCCCCGGCGACCGCCTGCGGATCAGCGCCGAGCTCCAGGTCACCGGCGACTGCCCCAAGCCCCTGCCGCGCTGCGTCGGCCGGCCCTACGAGTACGCGCCGAAGGCCCGCGCCAGGCTGTTGCTCGCGGCGAGCCCGCGGGCGAGCGGGGGCTCGGGGACGGTGGCCCTGGGGAGGATCGAGCGCGAGCAGTGCACGCAGCGACACCCGCAGTACGAGCATCACTGCGTGCTCGTCTTCCGCGACGTGGCGCGCTCGATCGGCTCGCGGCGCCCGCCTCCGTGCCCGCTCGAGCGCTGTTTCATCAACCTGGTCGCGGACGCCCATCACCCCCGTGCCCGCGCGGGCGATCTGCTCATGGTCGGCGGCCTGAAGCCGGACGGCAGGGTGCCTCAGGACCGCGGCCGGATCAACGCCGTTCGCTACCGCGGGGCGCCGCCCTCGGCCTATTCGCCGACCTCGACCTCGCGGCTGACGAGCGGTTCGATGCGGCCGGACTTCCGCCGCCGGGTGGTGATCTCGAAGCGCCTCGACGGGCTGCGATCGGGGGCTCAGCTCGCGGTGGCGGCCGAGATGCGGACGGAGATCTCCCACCTCCCCTACGCGGTCAGGACCAGCGCCCGGCTGATCCTCGCCGAGCGCCCGCGGGCGACGCGGCCGAGCGAGTGGGTCAAGGCCAGGGCCTCGCTCGCCGGCGAGATCGCCGAGAACAACGGCAGCAACTGCACCCAGGACGAGCGCCGCTGCACGAGCCGCAAGGTCGGGGTGCTCGAGATCCGCGGTGACGCGGTCCGGGCCGGTAGGCCGCGGCCGATGTTCGTCAACCTCGTCACCGTGCTCGGCCCGAAGGCGCCGAAGGCGCGGGCAGGCGATCGGATCCGCCTGCTGCGCGGCGAGATCGAGGTCGTGCGCTTCCCCTCGCGAGTGCGCGGCTGAACGGCCGCCCGCGGCTATCGTCCCCGCGATGCCGAGCGCCCGCCGTGCCGACAAGTCGGTGCCCCGCCGCCGCCTCGCGCTCGCGGCGCTCGGGGTAATCGGCGCCGGGGCACTCGCGACGCTCGGGGTGATCGGGCTCGCGGGCGGAGAGGAGACGGAGCGCCGTGGTGCGCCCGCCGCCGCGGAGCTCGCAGCGCGGGCGAACGTGGTCGTGATCATGACCGACGATCAGACCCTCTCGGCGATGTCGGTGATGCCGAAGACGCGGCGGCTGATCGGCGGGGCGGGGATCGACTTCGAGCGCTCCTACGTCACCGACCCGCTCTGCTGCCCCTCGCGCGCGACCTTCCAGACCGGCCAGTACGCGCACAACCACGGGGTGATCTCGAACGGCGGGCCGAACGCGTTGCCGGCGCTTCGCCGGCGGGACACGATCGGGGTGTGGATGCGGCGCGCCGGCTACCGGACCGGGTTCGTCGGCAAGTACTTCAACGGCTACGACGAGAAGCGCGCGACCCGGGTGCCGCCGGGTTGGGACGAGTGGTACGCGCTCGTCGACCCGACCTCGCAGAACTACGTCGAGTACGAGCTGAGCGAGAACGGCGAGCTGGTCCACTACGGCCCCGACCCGGCCGAGTACAAGACGACCGTGCTCGGCGAGAAGGCCATCGGGGTGATCCGCGCCGCCGCCGGTCGCAGGCGCCCGTTCTTCCTCTACGTCGGCTTCAACGCCCCGCACGCGCCGGCGACCCCGGCCCCCGAGGACAGCGGCGCCCTGGCAGGCCTCGAAGCACCGCGGACGCCGAACTTCAACGAGGAGGACCTCTCCGACAAGCCGTCGTTTCTCAGCGAGCGCGAGCCGGCCGACGGCCTGCCGGCCCGGGTGGCGGCCAGCCAGCAGGAGGTGCTCGAGTCGCTGCTCGCCGTCGACCGGCAGGTGCGGGCGATCGTCCGGGCGCTGAAGAAGGCCGGTGAGCTCGAGGACACCTACGTCGTCTTCACCTCCGACAACGGCTACTTCGCCGGCGAGCATCGGATCGAGTACGGGAAGCTCCTGCCCTACGAGGAGTCGAGCCGGGTCCCGCTGCTGATCCGCGGCCCCGGCATCCCGGCGGGGAGCAGCTCCGAGGCGCTCGTCGGCAACATCGACCTCGCCCCGACGATCACCGAGATCGCGGGCGCCGAGCCGACCCTCGACTACGACGGCCGCTCGCTGCTCCCGCTACGCGACAGACCCAGCCCGCGAGGACGAGGACGAGCGCGCGCTGGTGATCGAGTCGCTGGTCGACGACAAGTCGGCGTACTACGGGGTGCCCTACTCGGCGTTGCGCGCCGGGCGCTACCTGTACGTGGAGTACGAGACCGGCGAGCTGGAGCTCTACGACCTCGAGCGCGATCCCTACCAACTCGAGAACCGCGCCGGCCGACCCGCCTACGCGGCGGCCGAGGAGGCGCTCGCGGCGGGGCTCGCGGAGCGCCGAGATTGCGCCGGCGAAGCCTGTGGAGAGCCGCTCCCGCCGCTGCCCGATCCCGCCTGATCGCCTCGATCGCCGCTCGCTAGACTGGCGCACCCTGCCGCTATCGTCTAGGGGACTAGGACGCCGCCCTCTCACGGCGGAAACCCGGGTTCGAATCCCGGTAGCGGTGCTGACGAAACCCCTGATCGATCGCGCCCTCCACGTCCCACGCGCGCTGAACGCGAATCTCTGAGCGGCCGAGGTCGAAGTCTGACCAGCGCAGGGCGCGTAGCTCGCCGCGGCGCAGGCCGGCGTAGAGGGCCGTCGCCCACAGGGCGCGCTCGTCCGCCGGGAGCGCCGCGATCAGCGCCTGCGCCTCCGTTGCCGAGGCGATGCGGTCACGGCTCTTCGCGTCCGTCGGTAGCTCAATATCGATCGTGGGGTTGAACGTCACGCGCTCTCGCCGCACGGCTCTCCGAAGATCGCCTGTAGCGGGTTGAGGATGTTTCGCACGGTTGATGGCGCGAGTTCATCCGCGAGTAGTCGGTCGCAGAAGTCCTGGATGCCACCGCGGCGGATCTCTGAGAGCCGCATCTCGGCCAGAGACGAGACGAGTACGTAGTTGCGAAGTGACTAGCGGTAGCTGCGGAAAGTCGACGGATTGACTTGTTATCGGTGTCGAACGTCGGCACAACAATGATGTTCTCGAACCGATCGGCGGAAGCCCGAGGTAGCTCTTTTCGTCCAAAGCGATACTCCTCGTCGAATCCGATACCCAGTGACTCCGAGCGTCCCGGGCTCCTAACAGACCACCGTCACGCGGAATCCATAGTCGTCGAGGCCCCCGCCCTCGCCGCTGTACGTCTGCACCCGTATTACATTGGGCTCGCTTTCGTTGGGAAAGCCGACGGTGGCCTGCGCTCCGTTCGTATTGAGGTGCATGGCTGTCGCCGTCGCGCCGCACTCAGTGACGTCCCCGATCCCGAAGTCGATGACATAGAAACCAGCGCCGCCCACATCAGTACCGACCAAGTCACTCTTCGACGAGGCGAGCACTATCCCAGTCGGCCCGACCGAGGCATAGTGGACTCCGATGTCGTGGCTGCTGAGACTGAAATCCTCAACGTCGGCGCCGGTCAGCGATTCGTCCTTGATGTCGATCCCCTGGACGCCATTGTCGGCGATCGTGTTCGAGGACGATGCTCCGAGACTGAGGTCGGCGTTCTTCACCTGACGATCGGCGATTTTGCTCGAGCCGATCGACTCGGCTTTGATGTCGGCGGGGATCACCTCGCCGTTGATGATGTCTTCCGAGCCGACCGTGTTCTGACCCGGCAGGGAGCCGTCGATCGCCATCGCGGTCCCGCCGCTCAAAACGAGGAAGAGCGAGAGGCCAGAGGCTACGTTTGCAAAGGTCAGATGCGTACGGAACCTGCTGAGCATTGTCCCCTCCTCTCGGGTGTGGGGAGACGAGCAACCCCGTCACGCGGTGTCCGAACTGGGCTCTGCCCCCGGGTCGAATCGGATGCTCCGAGCCTATCGCGGCATTGAGGCGCGTCAAGTTAGGAGTATCGCTTTCCATGCAGGCGATACCTGGAGCTCGAGCCCTCGCAGGACGAGATCGCCGCCGAGGTGTTCTCCGATCGCCGCGAGCGCCTGATCCTGCTCCCCCGCGACAACGGCAAGTCGACACTCCTTACTCCGACAACCCGGCGGCTTCGAGGGCTTGGTTCCTGTCGAGGTGAGCCGAGAAGCGAATGAGCCTGCCGTCACGGAAAGCGAAGGCGTGGAAGCGATGATTCCTGACCTCGGAGCCCGCACCCGGCATGCGCCCGCCGTCGTGCACCTCGGTCACCACGCGCTCCTCGTCGGCGTGGACCACCTCGTCGACTTCGACCCAGAAGTCCTTGAAGGTCTCGAAGTAGGGGCGGATTGCTTGGAGATAGGCGTCGAACCCTCGGATGACGCCGATGTCGGGGGCAATGTCGCTGAGGTCCACCTCGAAGTCCGCGGCGACGAGGTCCCGAACTGCCTCAGGGCTGGCGACGATCTGGTCGTACACCCGCCGAACGATCTCAACGTTCTCCTCCGACATCGCCTACTCCGATCGCCCGGCGGCCTCGAGGGCTTCCTGCTCAGTGAGGAAAAACAGCCAGCGGACGATCTTGCCGTCACGGAAGGTGACGAGCGCGCAGATGTCGACTTCCACCTCTATCCCGCTGCTCGGTCCACGCCCCCACCACCGCAGCGATACAAGAACGTGGTCGTCGAAGTCGCGCATCTCGCCGAGCTCGACCGAGAAGTCGTCCCAAACCTCTGTCGTCACTTGGGGGATCCCCCGCAACAGACCTTCGTGTCCGTGGAAGGACTGACCGTCCGGTGTCTCCGGAATCGGAGCGAAGACAACGCTCGGGTCGAACAGCTTGAGCAGCGCGGGCATGTCGCCACGCGAGAACGCGTCGAACCCCGCCCGAACGACCTGCAGGTTCTCCTCTGACATCGCCCACGCAGTATCTCTCGAAAGTGTCGCTTTCCATGCAAAGCGATACAAAGTCGGCGCGCGCCAAGTGCGCGCCTAATAGGGGCCTGCCGGTCGCGGTCGGTTGCGGTCCGTAGCTGGATCGTTCCGCTTCCACCACCCTTAGAGCGGTATGGCCGACCGGGCGGGATCGGCTCTGTGATGCGGGATACGGCCATTCCAAACCGTTTGCGGCCCGCCGACAATCGATCTTCGAATCCCAGTGCGGTGGTTGTGAAACCCCGGCCAGTCGGGAGTTTCTTGCGTCAACGAGCGCGCAGGGCATCGGGCGGCCTAGGCGTTGTGTGAGCCACGGCACTGGGACTTGACTTCGCTCCGCGCCGACATAGTGTCCTCGCAGCGAGAGCCGCGGACGAACGGCGGCTCTTGAGAGCACGGAAACACGAGGGAGGCCGACGTGAACACCTGTGGTGATGCGGAGAGCGTCTTGCGCTCGGCGAGGCCACTGATAGCGCTACTGGTCGGAGCGGTGATCGGCTCAGCCCTGCTCGCCTCACCCGCCGCCGCCGCGGTCCCGGGCATCAACGGCAAGATCGCCTTCGCCAGCCTCCGCGACGGCAACTTCGAGATCTACGCGATGAACGCCGACGGCACCGCGCAGACGAACCTGACCAACAACATGGCGGTTGACCATGCCCCCAGCTTCTCACCCGACGCCAGGAAGCTCACGTTCCACAGCCTCCGCGACGGCAACGACGAGATCTATGCGATGAACGCCGACGGCACCGCCCAGACGCGGCTGACCAACAACGCGGCGAGCGACGCTTCCCCCGCCTTCTCCCCCGACGGCAGGAGGATCGCCTTCCACAGCCACCGCGACGGCAACTACGAGATCTACGCGATGAACGCCGACGGCACCGCCCAGACGCGGCTGACCAACAACGCGGCGACCGACTTCGGACCCAGCTTCTCGCCCGACGGCAAGCGGATCGTCTTCACCAGCCTCCGCGACGGCAACGACGAGATCTATGCGATGAACGCCGACGGCACCGCCCAGACGCGGCTGACCAACAACCCGGCGCTCGACTCCGATCCCAGCTTCTCGCCCGACGGCAAGCGGATCGTCTTCGAGAGCAACCGCGACGGCAACCGGGAGATCTACGCGATGAACGCCGACGGCAAGGGACAGACGCCGCTGACCAACAACGCGGCGCTCGACTCCGATCCCAGCTTCTCGCCCGACGGCAAGCAGATCGCCTTTCGGAGCAACCGCGGTGGCGACGATGAGATCTACGCGATGAACGCCGACGGCACGGCGCAGACGAACCTGACCAACAGCGCGGGGTCCGACTACACCCCGGACTGGGGCTCGGCGAACCCGCCCTGCCAGGGCCGCACCGCGACGATCGCGGGCACCGACGCCTCGGAGACGATCACCGGCAGCGTCGGCGACGACGTGATCTTCGCCGGCGGCGGAAGCGACACGGTCAAGGGACTCGAGGGCGCCGACATCCTCTGCGGCGGCGACGGCTCCGACACCGCCCACTACGGCAGCCACGAGGGCGATGTCGCGGCCGACCTCTTCGGCGGCGGCGCCGACGATGGCAGCGTCGAGGACGGCCCGGCGGGCGCTCGCGACAACATCGGCGCCGACTTCGAGAAGCTCCTCGGCGGCTTCGGCGACGACACCCTGCGCGGCAACTCCAAGGACAACACCCTGATCGGCGGCGCCGGTGACGACCTGCTGCGCGGCGGCGCCGGCAAGGACACGCTCAAGGGCGACTCCGGCGAGGACATCCTGCGCGGCGAGGACGCAAACGACAACCTCGCCGGCGGCTCGGGAGACGACAGCCTCGACGGTGGCGACGCCAACGACACCCTGACCGGCGATGCCGACGAGGACCTGCTCAAGGGAGCGGGCGGCAACGACAGCCTCGACGGCGGCACCGAGGCCGACCGGCTGATCGGCGGCGGCGGCATCGACCTCGCCACCTACGCGACCCGCACCCTGGCGATCGTGGTCACGATCGGCGCCGGGACCAACAACGACGGCTCCGCCGAGGACGGCCCGGCCGGGCTTCGCGACAACGTCGACGCCACGGTCGAGAACCTGACCGGCGGCAAGGGCAACGACAGCCTCACCGCCAGCGCGCTCGACAACACCCTCGTCGGCGGCCTCGGCAAGGACAAGCTCTTCGGCCTCGCCGGGATCGACACCCTGAACGCCAACGACGGCGTCGCCGACCTGGTGATCGACTGCGGCGCCGACGCCGACAACCCGGCGATCCTCGACGGGCTCGACCCGGCGCCGGTGAGCTGCCCGTAGGACGGGTCGACGGGCATCGTCGCGTGAGGTCGCAGGAGGGTCGGCCACGACGCGGCGACGGTGCCGACAGCGTCGCGCCTGACCGCCAGCAACGGGCGGCACCCTTGGCGACTCGCGATCGGGCGGCGGATGGTCGCCGTGGGAAAAACGTGGGAAGAAGTGCTCCCCGCCGGGAACCCGCTCTATGAGCGCGTTTCCGCGCTTCTAGGCCGCTCGCGACTTGCTGGGCTCGCCACGCAAGGGAGCTCAGCTCCCATCAAACGCTCGACAGCGCGACCGCCACGACTCGAGCTTGCTCGTAGACGATCGCGCCAACAGACTCGTGCTGGTTGCACTCGATCCCGACGGACTGGGACCCGGCCGGAAGCACATCCGTCACCGCTACGAGCGTCGCAAGCTGGCGCGTTCTCGGAGAGCCGTCGTGGTGGCCCCACAGGTCGACCTGGGACGCACCAATCGGGCCGAAGGCCGTGGCAAGGCGACAGGCACCGAGTGCATTGTCCACGTCGGTGCCTTGCTCGTCGGCCCACTGAACCGACCCCATCACCAAGAGTCGCGCAGGCGTGTTGAGTCCGATGGAAACGGTCGAGCAGTTGATGAATGTCGCGTCCTCGGGATCGCAGCTGCCCGTGAATCCATAGCGACCCAAACCGCCCTGGCGAGCCTCCGGGACCCGTTCCAGACTGAACTCGTCGATCTCGGATCCCTCGAGTGAATTGAAGGCGATGTCCGCACCCCCGAGCGTGCCATCGGCCACCTCGAGGCCGCTGACGGCGTGGGGCGCGATCTGCGGATCCGGGTAGCTGCCGGCCAGGTCGCCGCCGGCCGGCCCGCCGCCGCCGATATTCGTCAGCGTCGACTCGTCGATGTCGACTCCTTTGAGGCCGTTGTCCGCGACGTCGCGGCCCTTCAGGGTGCCGTCCTTGACCTTGTCCCCCGTGGTGCCGCCGTCGGCGAGCTTGGCTCCCGATACCGCGCCGTTGGCGAGGTCGGCGGTCTTCACCTGGCCGTCGACGATGTCAGAGCTGAAGACGGTGTTGGCGGCATAGGCGCTGCCGGTGGCGAGCGCGATGAAGAATCCGAGTGCCGCAAGCACGTCGTAGAGCGAGCGTGGCCGCAGGCTGCTGAGCATGGTTCCCTCCTGGGCGGGAGCGAGGAGGGCGCACACACATGCCAGCGGGTGCTTCCGAAATCGTTCGGCCCCCCTCGGGTCGAAACGGAATGAGGCGAGGCTAGCCGCAGTACCTGGACAGGTCAAGACGAGGCTCGTTTTCATGGCGATCGCAAGCCACCGCTGCGGCGCCGAACGAGTCAGCCATCGGCTGACGAACGAAGGAGGTGTGACGCTACGCCGGGCCCACGCGCCGGTGTTCCCCGGGTTCAGCGGCGTGAGCGCCCCCGATCCACCCTGCCTGCCGCGAACCGGCCGTCAGTCGACCGGCGCTCAGCGGCCGATGACGCCGAGGAGCAGGAGCAGAACGGCGGTCACCGCCAGCGAGAGCAGAATCGACGGCAGGCAGCCGAGTCGGTTCGAGAAGAAGAGGAACACCCCTCGCCGCTACCCCGGGGGCGAACGCCGAACCACCCCGGGCCAGGGCCCATGCTCTCGGCTGAGGAGTCGCCGTGGGAAAAGGGCAGGCCGCAGAGCGGTCCAAGGTGGTTTCTAGCGGTGCAACGGAGCCCAGCATCGGCACTCTAGAGCCGATACCCGCTTAGCAATGCAACTCGGACCGGCGGTCTCGACAAGCAAGGCTCTTCGGCCTCGCCAGGGTCTACAGCCCGAACGGCAGCGACGGCCTCGCCGACCTGGCGATCGACTGACGGCGCCGGCGCCGGCGCCGACAACGGTGATCTCGATGGGCTCCGCCGGGCGCCGGTGAGCTGTCCATGCGGGCGCGCTCTAGCGACCGAGCTTCGGCGTGGTGAGCCTCGACACCCAGGCTTGACTTCGCGCGACATGCCCGAGTAGTTTCTTCGCACCAGAGCGGGACCCCGGGGGGTCGGGCTCCCGAGAAACACGGACACACGGGGAGAGGGACATGCACGGCTGGGGTGAGGGTGCGGACGCGCGACGGCGAGCGAGGATGGCGGCCGCGAGCTCGGTCGGGGCGCTGCTCGTCCTGGCGGTGCTGGCCTCCCCGGCCGCCGCCGCGGTCCCGGGTGTCAACGGCAAGATCGCCTTCCACAGCCACCGCGACGGCAACAACGAGATCTACGTGATGAACGCGAACGGCAGCGGGCAGACGAACCTGACCAATAACGCGGCGAGCGACGCTTCCCCCTCCTCCTCGCCCGACGGCAAGCGGATCGTCTTCGAGAGCCTCCGCGACGGCAACTACGAGATCTACGCGATGAACGCGAACGGCAGCGGGCAGGTGAACCTGACCAACAACGCGGGATCAGACTACGCCCCCGCCTTCGCTCCCGACGGCAAGCGGATCGCCTTCGAGAGCTACCGCGACGGCAACTTCGAGATCTACGCGATGAACGCCGACGGCACAGGACAGACGCGGCTGACCAACAACGCGGCGACCGACTTCGGACCCAGCTTCTCGCCCGACGGCAAGCGGATCGCCTTCTACAGCTACCGCGACGGCAACCCTGAGATCTACGTGATGAACGCCGACGGCACGGGGCAGACCCGGCTGACCAACGACACGGCCGACGACAGTTCCCCGGTCTTCTCCCCCGACGGCAAGAAGATCGCCTTCGCCAGTAGCCGCGACGGCAACTACGAGATCTACGCGATGAACGCGAACGGCAGCGGGCAGGTGAACCTGACCAACAACGCGGGATCAGACTACGCCCCCGCCTTCGCTCCCGACGGCAAGTACATCGCCTTCGAGAGCTACCGCGACGGCAACTACGAGATCTACGCGATGAACGCCGACGGCACCGGGCAGACCCGGCTGACCAACAACGCGGCGTCCGACTACTCCCCCGACTGGGGCTCGGCCAACCCGTCCTGCCAGGGGCGCACCGCGACGATCGCGGGCACCGACGCCTCGGAGACGATCTCCGGCAGCGTCGGCGACGACGTGATCTTCGCCGGCGGCGGAAGCGACACGGTCAAGGGACTCGAGGGCGCCGACATCCTCTGCGGCGGCGATGGCTCCGACACCGCCCACTACGGCACCCACGAGCTCGACCTCAACCTGACGATCGGCGGCGGCGCCGACGACGGCGGGCTCGAGGACGGCCCGGCGGGCGCTCGCGACAACATCGCCGCCGACTTCGAGAAGCTCCTCGGCGGCTTCGGCGACGACACCCTGCGCGGCAACTCCAAGGAGAACACCCTGATCGGCGGCCCCGGCTTCGACCTGCTGCGCGGCGGCGCCGGCAAGGACACGCTCAAGGGCGACTCCGGCGATGACACCCTGCGCGGCGAGGACGCAAACGACAACCTCGCCGGCGGCTCGGGCGACGACACCCTTGACGGTGGCGACGCCAACGACACCCTCACGGGCGACTCCGGTGATGACCTGCTCAAGGGAGCGGAGGGCAACGACAGCCTCGACGGCGGCCTCGACGCCGATCAGCTGATCGGCGGCCCGGGAGTCGACCTCGCCACCTACGCCACCCGCACCCTGGCGATCGTGGTCACGATCGGCGCCGGGACCAACAACGACGGCTCCTCCGAGGACGGCCCGGCCGGGCTTCGCGACAACGTCGACGCCACGGTCGAGAACCTCACCGGCGGCAAGGGAGACGACAGCCTCACCGCCAGCGCGCTCGACAACACCCTCGTCGGCGGGCTCGGCAAGGACAAGCTCTTCGGCCTCGCCGGGATCGACACCCTGAACGCCAACGACGGTGTCGCCGACCTGGTGATCGACTGCGGCGCCGACGCCGACAACCCGGCGATCCTCGACGGGCTCGACCCGGCGGCGGTGAGCTGCCCGTAGGACGGGGTCGACGGGCATCGTCGCGTGAGGAGGGCGCACACACATGCCAGCGGGTGCTTCCGAAATCGTTCGGCCCCCCTCGGGTCGAAACGGAATGAGGCGAGGCTAGCCGCAGTACCTGGACAGGTCAAGGCTGCGGAGGGGGCGACCGGCGAGAGCGCGCCCGCTTCCGCCCGGGCCAACGGGCGGTGTTCCCCGGGCTCAGCGGCGTGAGCGGCCCCATTCACCCTGCCTGCCGCGAACAGGCTGCAGTCGACCGACGCTCATGGGCCGATGACGCCGAGGAGCAGGAGCAGAACGGCGGTCACCGCCAGCGAGAGCAGCATCGACGGCAGGCAGCCGAGGCGGTTCGAGAAGAAGAGGAACACCCCTCGCCGCTACCCCGGGGGCGAGCGCCGAACCACCCCCAGGACCCATGCTCTCGGCTGAGGAGTAGCCCCAGGAGAAAGCCGTGGGGAAAGCTGCGGGCCTTCCGCCGCGAAAATGTCGCTTCGTCGATGATCTTCTGTCACAGCGGCGCGGGCGATTTCGTCTCTAGGGGAGAGACACCGAAAGGAGACGACGATGAGGATCTTCATCGCAGGAGCAACCGGCGCGCTGGGCCGGCAGCTGGTTCCCCGCCTGGCGGCGCGCGGACACGAGATCACGGGCATGACTCGCAGCGAGTCCAAGCGGGAGCTGATTCGGGACCTGGGCGGCCAACCGGTGGTCGGCGATGCGCTCGATCCCGAGTCGGTGGCCGAGGCTGTCGCCGCGGCCGAGCCCGAGGTGGTCGTGCACCAGCTCACCGCGATTCCGCAGGCGCTCGACCTGCGCCATTTCGCGCGCGACTTCGCCGAGACGAACAGGCTGCGGACGGAGGGCACCGACCACCTGCTCGCTGCCGCCGGGCCGTCGGCGCGCATCGCTTCGTCGCGCAGAGCTACGCCCCCGCCATCTACGCCCGCGCGGGGGGGCCTGTCAAGACCGAGGACGACCCTCTCGACCAGAACCCGCCCGAGCAGATGCGAACGACGCTGGACGCCATCCTCCATCTCGAAAGCGCCGTGACCGGAGCGGGCTGGACCGACGGCGTCGTGCTCCGCTACGGTGCGTTCTACGGTCCCGGGACCAACGTCAGCCTCGGCCCCGAAGGCACGATGCTGGACGCGATTCGCAAGCGACAGCTGCCGCTCCTGGGCAAGGCGGGCGGGGTCTGGTCGTTCATCCACATCGAGGACGCCGCGGAGGCCACGGTCGACGCGGTCGAAGGACGTGGGCGCGGCATCTACAACGTCGTCGACGACGAGCCGGCGGCCGTCGCCGACTGGCTCCCGATCGCCGCGCGGGCGGTCGATGCTCCGGCCCCGATCCGGCTGCCGCGCTGGCTGGGCCGCCTGCTGGCGGGCGAGTCGGCCACGATGATGATGACCGACGCCCGCGGCGCGTCGAACGCCAAGGCCAAGCGCGAGTTGGCCTGGGCGCCTCGGCACGCGAGCTGGCGCGAGGGCTTCGCGACGGGGCTCGGCTAGTCGTGGCCTCGCAGGAGCTCTACGAGGAGCTGCGGCCTGGCGCTTTCGCGATCGCCTACCGGATGCTCGGCAGCGTAAGCGAGGCGGAGGATGTCGTTCAGGAGGGGCTGCTCCGCCTCCACCGGGCGCTCGAGGAGGCTGAGCGCCTGCGAGTCGCCCGAAGGCCTTCCTGTCGACGATCGTCACCCGGCTGGCCATCGACGAGCTGCGCTCGGCTCGCGCTCGCCGAGAGACCTACGTCGGCGAGTGGCTGCCCGAGCCGATCGTCACCGCCGGCCGACGAGGACCCCTCGCAGCACGCCGAGATCGCCGACTCCCTCTCGCTCGCCTTCCTCGTGGTCCTCGAGGACCTTTCGCCCGAGCAGCGCGCGGTGTTCCTGCTGCGCGACGTGTTCGACTACCCGTACGACCGAATCGCTGAGATCGTCGGGCAAGAGCGAGAGGCCGCGACGCGCCAGATCGCCACCCGCGCGCGCCGGCGTGTGGACGAGCGCAGACCGCGCTACGAGGCGTCCGAGCGCCGTCGCGACGAGTTGGCGGAGCGCTTTCTTGCCGCGGCCCGCGAGGGCGATCTGGAGACGCTCGAATCGCTGCTTGGCCGAGGATGTCGCCCTGCACGGCGACGGCGGCGGCCGAGTGCCGGCCCTCGCTCGCGCGCTCTATGGCAGGCGCCGGGTGACCCAGGCGATCGCGAGCTGGTTGAGGATCGGCCAGTCGCTCCGGAGGGCATCGAGTTCCGCGTCGCCAACGTCAACGGCCTGCCCGGCGCGGTGATCGAGGACGCGAACGGCCTGATCGGCGTCTGGTCGCTCGACATCGCCGAGGACAGGGTCCAGTCGATCCGGTCGGTGGTCAATCCGGACAAGCTCGGCCACCTCGGGGCCGGTGAGCGGGCTCGCATCGATGATCGAGCGCGCAGCCCGTGGCCGTCGGAGCTGACGAAGGGCCTCGCGGGCGCCCATCCACAAACTCTTGCGGGATCGTGTCCGCATGACGTACAAGATCCCGCACGAGTGATCGAGCGGCGCGGGAACCGGTCGCCGATCGCACGCCGAGTCGCCTCGCTCCGTAGACCTCGTCGCGGGGCCGCGAAAGCCAATACGGTCCCCGCGGGGCGGCCGGCGCAGGGCCGGGCCGCGAGCGATGGACAGGAGGGACCGTGAAGCACACAGCAGGAGTGACTCGCAGTGGGTGGAGAGCGTGGCTGATGATTCCGGCAGGGATCGCGATCGCCTCGCTGGCGCTGGCGACGGCGTCGAGCGCCGACCGGGTCGCGGACGGAAAGACGGTGCTGAAGCTGGATGACGACACGTTCCAGGGCTTCGCCGAGCAGGGCATCGGCCTGAAGACCACCGGGGCCGCGAAGGACAACAAGAACGGCTACGTGTTCCCGATGGAGGGCGGCCGCGTCAATACGGGGCCCAAGGGCGAGATCGAGCACCGGGGCGGGCTGAAGTTCTTCGCCCTCAACGGAATCAGTGTCAAGGCCTCGAAGTTCACCGCTCGGATCGGCAAGCGCAACGTTCGGGTGTACGCGAAGTCCCGCCAGTCGGAGATGCGCTTTCTCGATCTCGACCTGAGCGACGCGAGGATCGGCGGCAGCCTCGGCGCGAACCTGCGGATCGAGGGTGAGGCGACCCTCGCCAAGCAGGCCGCGGAGGTGCTCTCGGACAGCTTCGAGATGAGCTTCCCCAAGGGCGCGGACATCGGGGTCCTCAACATCAAGGCGCTGATGTCGCCCCAGGCGTGCAACCGGATCGCCGAGCGTCAGGGCGCAGCCCCGCCGCCCTGCTGAGCCGGGGCCCGGCGGGCCGGGGGTCGAGCTCCTGGCCCGCCGCGATGGGCTACGCGCCCCCCGCGGCGAGCGCCCCTGGGCTCAGCCCGACCTCACTCGCTCAGCCCGGCGATCGCGAGTGCCTCCGCACGCTCCATCACGATCTCGAGCCGGATGATGCGCTTGCCCCGAAACGACCATATGTGGAAGTAGCGGAGCACCACCGGAGCTCCGCTGCCCCTGCCGACCGCGCGCTGAACGACCGCCGCGAGCACCGTGTCGCCGGCGGCGACGAGCTCCTCCGACGCGATCGTCACCCGCTCCCAGGCGCCGAGGAACGTGCGCATGTACCCCGCGACTCCGTCGGGCCCGTGATAGACGCCGGCCTCGGGGAACTCCCGGCCCATCACCATGACGATCCGCGGGTCGTAGAGGTCGGTACCGGCGCGGAAGTCGCCGACACGCCAGCCCTCGTAGATGGATCGAACCGCCTCGAGCGCCCGCTCAGACATCGTCGCCGGAGTATCGACGACGCCGCGGCCCGATCGGGCCGCGGCGCGCCTTCCCGGCCCTATTCCTTGATGCAGCTCGGTTGGTCGGCGGCCGGGACCTCGCCCTCGGGGCACGGGTTCGAGCCGCTGCCGATCGGCACGCACGCCTTGCTGCCCTCCGAGTAGATCTCGCCCTTCTCGCAGTCGGGCACCGCCGGCACGACGGCGCCGCCCGGCGTCGTCTCGTCCGTCGTCGTCGAGGTGCTCGTCGTCGTGGTCGGCGTCGTCGTGGTCGTGTCGGTGTCGTCGGAGGTCGTCGCCGCCTCCTCGACCGTGGTCGTCTCGTCGACGGTCGTGGAGTCGTCGTCCCCACATGCCGAGAGCGCGAACGCGCCACTCAACACCAGCACCAGCATCGCCAGCCCGATAGTCCCTCGCCTCACAATGAACCTCCCTGGTCGTTCGCCTACTTAGGCTTCTTCGGCGGCTTCGGACCGCCCTTCTCGCACTTGCCGAGATCCGCTGCGGCCGTCTCGCCGCGATCGACGGTGACCGACGTCGAGTCGGTCTTGCCCTTCGGCGTCGTGCAGCTCAGGCTCCACGCCTCGTGGGTCCCCGGCACGGGCGCCGTCGGCGGCGCGAAGGTCAGCGACGCCTTCCAGTTCTTCGCGTCGTCGTTGGTCGCGTACCAGTTCTCGACCCGGAAGCGGTACTCGCCCGGCGGCGGATCGACCACGGTCGCGTCCTCGGGCCCGCCCGCGTTGGTCGAGCTTGCGATCTCGTCGTAGAGGCCGAGCTCGTTCTTGCGGTAGACCCGCAGGTCGAGGTCGTCGGGGCCTAGCTCGGTCTCGCCCGAGGGCCACTCGAGATGCACGTTGAGGCTGCCGTTGTCCTCGTTCGGCGCGATCACGAAGTCGCGCTCCTCGTAGGAGCCGGGCACCGGAGCGCCCGCCGCGGGCACCAGCGGCGCGTTCGGATCGTGCTCGAAGCTCTGCGGAGGGCTGGTCGGCCCGGTGGGCACGCGCCCGGGCCTGCCCTGCAGCACCGCCGGACGGGTCGAGGGGTTCACGTCCCACCTGAAGCGACCCGACTCCCCGACGACGAGCTCGGTCTCGAGCTGATCGGTGAACAGGATCGGCGTTCCGGCCGGGTCGAAGATCGCCAGCCCGTTCGCATCCGGCGCCTGCGGGGAGGTCGCCGTCTGGAAGGTCTTCGAGAGCGTCAGCACGGTTCCGGGCGCGGCGACACCGGTGATCAGCGAGTGCTTGGCCTCGTCGGCGGCCGCCTCGAGCGCCGTGTAATAGGCCTCGCGGTTGCCCTTGCCGGCATGGGGCCCCTTGCCGTACCACTCCGACGTGACCCCGAGCGGGTACGGCGGGTGGAAGCCGACGGAGGCGTAGGAGCCGACGAGGTCGAGCCCGAGCTGCGTGTTCGACTCGCCGGTGCGGACGTCGTTGGTGATGCTCGAGGCCGCGCGGCCGATCTCGAAGGTGAAGCCGAACCCGCCGGTGGCGAAATAGCTCCAATCCTCGGTCGTGCCGGTGGTGTCGTAGAGCTGGTAGCTCTTCCAGTTCGAGTAGCCGTTCTGGGCGGCCATCGCCGCGCCCAGCTCGCGGTACTGCTCCTCGTCGATCGTGTCGCCCTGCGCCGCGACTCCGGGCGGGCGGAGGATCAGATCCGAGTAGGTGTGGTTGCTGATCAGGGTGGTCACCTGGCGGTGCGAGATCAGCCATTGGATGTTCTGCGTCTCGGGCTCGGAGAACGGCCCCTCGCCCCAGAAGGTCTCGCTGAGCGGATCGGGGCTCGCGCCCGGGCCACCCCAGGCGCCGCCGTAGTTGCGGTTCGGATCGGCGCCGTAGTCACGGTTGTCTGCATCCGAGCAGGCGCCGGGGCGCGGCTCGTAGCCGCTCAGGCCCGCGTTCAGCTGGACCATCCGGCAGTTCCGCCGCTTGTAGGCGAAGCCCGGGTCGACCACGGGCTGACCCGAGTCGAGCGGCACCGTGCTCGCGATCGGATCGAGGGTCTCGTTGGCGAACGGGACCTCGCGGGTCAGGTTGAAGCCGTCCGGGTTGACGACCGGGATCACGATCGTGCGCGTACGGTCGACCAGGTCGGTCGCCCGCGGGTCGCTGCCGTAGTTGTTGACCAGCTCGAAGGCCCACTCGATCGCGTGCTCGCCGGAGGGCCACTCGCGGGCATGGTGCAGCCCCATCAGCAGGAACGAGGGCTTGCCGTCGCGGGCGTTCGGATCCTTTGTGATCTCGATCCCCTCGATCGGGCGGCCCTCGCGGCTCAGGTAGGGAAGGGTGATCGGCCGGACCAGATCCGGGTGGCTCTCGGCGAGCTGCTTGAGGTCGGCCGAGTAGTCAGGGAGGCGTCGGTACTCGGTCCGCCCGCTCGGCATCTCGGCGCCCGGCTGCGAGCTCGAGCTCGAGGCCCGCAGCGCGGCCCGGTCGTGGGCGATCAGATCGGGGATCAGCACCTCGTAGGCGAAGCCCGCCGCGCTCAGCCTGACCGCGTCGGCGGCGCCGTGAAGGACGACCTCGACGGCGCTCGGCGAAGCGTGCTCGGTGACGTCGAGCCCGGTGGCGAGCAGCCGGTCCTTGTCGGCGGGCGTCGGCGTCGCGACACTGACCAGCCGCAGACGGTCCGCGCCCTCGGCGCTCGGAAGACCCCGGCCGGAGACGGTCAGGCGGGCGGTCTCGCCCGAGCCTGAGCGTCGGCACGCCTGCACGGTCAGGCGCTGGCCCTTGGTCGCGATGCCCTCGGCGAGCTCGCGGGCGCCGAAGGAGGCCGAGCCGGCAACGCTGCGGCCCTTGGCATCGAAGACCCCGAGGTCCCAGTCGCCGCCGGGCTCGCCGTTCAGCCGGGCGCTGATCACGCCGGTCGCCGGCGCGGTGACCTTGCGCTGGGTGTAGCCGGCGCCGCTCGAGAGCAGCTCGGAGTGGCAGGTGCGCGCCTGGGCGGCGGGCACCGAGAGGTCCGTGGTGAGGACCTCAGCGGCCGAGGCGGGCGCCGCGACGAGGACGGCACCGGTAAACGCGACACACAGGCTGCGACGAAACATGAATTCCCAAACCCTCCACTCGACTTTCCTCGCGGCCCCGGCGTCAGGAGGCCACGGCACGCGTGCGGACGGCACGCAGCCGCGAACCTAACACAGGTCATTGGAGGGCGCGGAGGTCCGCTGCGTGGCCTCGGCTCGCGTCGTCAGTCGCGAGCCGAGTCGACGCCGATCACCCAGTTGGCCAGCCGTGCGACGGGGCCGCGCCCCGATGACGTGCCGAGCTTCACCACGGCGATCAGGATCGCGGTCGTCGCGATGCCCGCGATCACCCGGATCCACCAGGCTGCGCTGATTCCGATCCCGACCGTGATCCCGATGCTCAGCATCACGCCGAGCAGGGTCAGGCCGCCGGTGGTCAGGTTGAGGCTCCGGCTGGTGCGGTCGTCGTCGCTCGATTGGGCGCTGATCTCGGCTCTCCTCACGACCACCGTAGGTGGCCGCCGCGATCTTGGTCGGGCCGCGGGCCCACGGGCGGGGTCAGGACCCGAGGCCCTGGGCGTCGGAGAGGCCCGCCACGCGAACGTCGCGCTCGTCGGCGAACTCGCGCCGGGCGGCGCTGGCGAGCAGATCGAGCTGCTCGCGCAGCGGTGTGCTCCGCGCTTCGTCGGCCACCGACAGCAGGTCCTCGAGCATGTTGCCGAGCCGGCGCAGGACCTGGAGGCTGCCGGCCCCGTAGATGCGGATCTCGTCGGTCGCCAGGGAGACGAAGCCGCTCCACTCCATGCTCGGGAAGACAAGCCGGACGACGCCGTCGGCGTCGGCGACGCGCCCGGTGGGCAGCGGCCGGGTGGCCAGTCGCCGCAGCAGATCGTGGATCTGATCGATCGCCTGAACCGCCGTGGTCGGGTCGTTGATCCCGGGCGAGAGCGCCTTCGCGGCGAGGTCGACGAGCTGGCGCATGCCGAACGCGGCGTCCTGGTGCATCGTCCGCTCGCGGCCGAGGGAGACCAGCGGCGTCACGTCGCATTGCTCGCGCTCCGGGCCATGGACATCGAGCAGCCGGCCGCCGGCGGGGACGAAATCGCCGACGCCGGCGCGCAGCACCACGACCGCATCCGCGGCCGCCGCCCGCTTCACGATCTGATCCGCGTCGAAGCCGGTGATCACCCCCGGCTTCCCCTCGTTGACGACCGCGACAGCCTCGCCGTCGAGCCTCGGTGGCGGCGGGTCGGGTTCTTGCTCCGGCGGGTAGTTGCGCTCGATGCAGGCGCGCGTCTCGGCCGCGACCGAATCGATGATCGCCGCGGCCCGGATCGAGTGGGCGGTGTGGTCGATGTAGTGGATGAAGAAGCCGACGCTGACGAAGACGAGAGCGATCGCCAGGTTGACCGAGATCCCCGGAACCTCGTCGGCCTGGGTCGCCCGCATCACCGCGAAGGCGAAGCTGAAGGTCGCGACGAAGACCGTCAGCGCGACCTTGCTGGTGCGATCGCGCAGGAAGGTGCGCATCACGCGCGGCGAGAACTGGCCGCTGGCGAGCTGCAGGGCGACGATCGTGATGCTGAAGACGAGCCCGGTGAAGGTGATCATCGCCGCGGCGATCGTCGAGAGCACCGTGCGGGCGGCGTCGGCGTTGCCGCTGAAGCCGAAGCGGGTGTCGATCGCGTCGTCGAGGGCGACGACGCCGAGACCGGCCGCGACCGCGAGCAGCGTGCCCGCGGCCGGGATCACCCAGAGGCTTGTGCGCACGTACTCGAGGACCCGGTCGAGCCGCTTCATCCTGAGGTCGCCGCGTCTGGCACGCGGGCCATCATCGCAGGGTCCGGTTGGGCTGAAATCGTTCCACGCGACCTGCCACAATGGCTGAGATCACCATGACGGTGGCGGTTGGCTTCAAGCACGAAGCTCTGTTCTACTCGGACGAGCGTGAGTTCCTAGAGGGGACCGTTCCGTTCGTCCATGAGGGGGTCGAGCTTGGCGAGGCGGTCCAGGTCGCGGTCAGCGGCCCGCGGATCGAACTCATGCGCGAGCAGCTCGGCGGAAACGCCGACTGGGTCCGCTTCATCGAGATGGGCGAGCTCGGGAAGAACCCGGCTCGGATCATCCCGGCGTGGCGCGACTTCCTCGCATCCTCCGGGGGGCGGGCGGTGCGGGGGATCGGCGAGCCGGTCTGGCCCGGGCGAAGCGCCGACGAGCTCGTCGAGTGCGACCACCACGAGGCGCTGCTGAACCTCGCCTTCGAGTCGGCGCCCTCGTTCCAGCTCCTCTGCCCGTATGACAGCGCCGGCCTCGAGGAGGACGTGCTCGAGGCGGCCTGTCGCAATCACCCCGGCCTGCGGGGGCGCGACCACGACCACAACGGCGCCGCCTACAGCCCGCCGCATCGGCGCGGCGCACCGTTCAGCGGGCCGCTGGCGCCGGCGCCCGACGACGCCGAGGCGCTCACCTTCGAGGAGAAGAGCATCGGACGGGTGAGGCGCTGGGTCGCCGAGCACGCGATCGCCGCCGGCTTCGGTGAGCGGCGCCGCTGGGACCTGGTGGTCTCCGTTGGCGAGCTGGCCGCCAACAGCGTCGAGCACGGCGGCGGCGGCGGGATCGCGCGGATCTGGCACGAGAGCGGGGAGGAGGGCGACACGGTGGTCTGCCAGGTCGAGGACCGCGGCATCTTCGAGGATCCGCTCGCCGGCCGGCGACGGCCGACCGCGAGGCAGCTGCGAGGTCGCGGCCTCTGGGTCGCCAACCACCTCTGCGACCTGATCCAGATCCGCTCCGGCGCGGACGGGACGATCGCGCGCGCCCGGATGCGGGCCGGCTGAGCACGTTCACGCACGATCTGCAAGATCCCTTGCAGATCGCCGGTTCCGTCCGCTCCCACCACGAACATCCGTTCGATGAATACGAACGGACATAAAGACGCCGAGAGGATCCCGGTCGGCGTCCCCGTGGCAGACGCCGGGATCCCGCTCTGGAGCGAGGTGCTCTCCGCACTGCCCGATCCGGCCGATCCCGACCAGGCGATGCTCGCCAACGTGCCGTTTCTCAACGACGGCCTCAACTTCGGCGACCTCGTCCGGCTGGGGGAGCCCGACGAGCTCGGCATCCGACCGGTGGTCGAGGTCGTCCTCGCCAGCGGCCACGTGCACATGATCGCCGCGACCGAGCCGAACGAGGCCCGTGAGCTCGCCGACGAGATCCAGCGCCACTTCCCCTCCTACGCGCTGCGGATCGAGGCCGCGCACGGGCACCTGCTGGCCGTCAGCGCTCACCCGGACCTCGATCCGGCGGCGCTCGCCGAGGTCATCGAGGCCTGGCTGGCGGCCGAGGCCGAGGACGATGAGGAGGGTGTGGCGCTCGGGCGGGCGTGCTCGACCCGGCTCGGGCCGCTGCGGGCGGCCGCAGACCTCTCGCGGCTCTAGGGCCCGGAAGGCGACGGCCCGCTCCGCTGTCCGCGGGACGGGCCGCCGCCGGCCGTGGCGTCGGCCTCGCTACTCGCCCGAATCGTCCTCGCCGGCGCCGTCGGTCTCCTCGCCGACCACGCCGAAGTCGCGGTTCAGCTGCACGTCGGTCTGGCTGCCGTCGGCATTGGTCACCTCGACCTCGTAGAGGCTCTCCTCGTCTCCCACCTCGGTCTCGCTCACGGTTCCGCCGCCGAGATGGTCGAGCGCCGCCGCCGATGCCCGATCGAGCGCCGAGCCGGTGATCGGAGCCTCGCTGTCGTCGCCGCCGCCGGTCGCGGTGGCGACGCCGGCGCCGGCCGCGGCGAGGGCGGCGGCCGCGGCACCGACCGCGATTGCCTTGGTTCGCTTCCTCATCTGTCTCACTCCTTCGTGTCTCGAGTGTCCCACCTGGGGATCGCTGACTCGAATGCAAGCGGCGCGCGATGAAAGGACGATGAGCGTGATCGCGGCCCGATGCCCGTGAGTCCTAGGATGGAGCGAATGGCCCAGGTACCCGACGTCGACGCCGCCGAGACCCAGGAGTGGATCGAGGCGCTCGATGCCGTGGTTCGCAACGACGGCACCCGACGCGCCCACGATCTGGTCGAGCGGGTCATCGAGCGGGCGCGCTCGCGCGGGGCGGCGATCGAGTACGTCGGCCCGACCCCGTACGTGAACACGATCCCGGTCGACGCCGAGCCCGAGCTTCCGGGCGATCCCTCGCTCGAGCGCCGGGTCCGCTCGATGATTCGCTGGAACGCGATCGCGATGGTCCTGCGCGCCAACAGGGAGTCCTCGGAGCTCGGCGGGCACATCGCCAGCTACCAGTCCGCGGCGCTGCTCTACGAGATCGGCTTCAACCACTTCTGGCACGCCCCCTCCGCCGAGCACGACGGCGACCTGTCTACATCCAGGGCCACTCCTCGCCGGGCATCTACGCTCGGGCCTTCCTCGAGGGCCGCCTGAGCGCCGAGCAGCTCGACGGCTTCCGCCAGGAGGTCTCGCGCGACGGGCTCAGCTCGTACCCGCACTCCTGGCTGATGCCCGAGTTCTGGCAGTTCCCGACCGTCTCGATGGGCCTCGGGCCGATCATGGCGATCTACCAGGCGCGGTTCATGCGCTACCTCGACGATCGCGGGCTCCGCGACACCAGCGGGCGCAAGGTCTGGATGCTTCATGGGAGACGGCGAGATCGGACGAGCCCGAGTCGCTCGGTGCGATCGCGCTCGCCGGCCGAGAGCAGCTCGACAACCTCGTCTTCGTCGTCAACTGCAACCTGCAGCGCCTCGACGGGCCGGTTCACGGCAACGGCAAGATCATCCAGGAGCTCGAGACGATCTTCCGCGGCGCCGGCTGGAACGTGATCAAGCTGATCTGGGGCGACCGCTGGGACCCGCTGCTGGCCGCCGACGACAACGGCCTGCTGGTGCGCCGGATGGAGGAGGTGGTCGACGGCGAGTATCAGACCTACAAGGCCCGTGACGGAGCCTTCGTCCGCGAGCACTTCTTCGGCGCCTACCCGGAGCTCGCCGAGCGTGTTCGCGAGATGAGCGACGAGGAGATCTGGGACCTCAACCGAGGCGGTCACGACGCCCGCAAGGTGCACGCCGCCTACGCCGCGGCGCAGGCCGCCGAGGGCCGGCCGACGGTGATCCTCGCGAAGACGATCAAGGGCTACGGGATGGGCGAGGCCGGCGAGGGACAGAACATCACCCACCAGCAGAAGAAGATGAACCTGGAGGCGCTGCGCGCCTTCCGCGACCGCTTCGACCTCGAGATCTCCGACGAGCAGGTCGAGTCGATCGACTACTACCACCCGGGCGAGGACTCGGAGGAGATCCGCTACCTGAAGGAGCGCCGTGAGCGGCTCGGCGGCCACCTGCCCCAGCGCCGGCGCAGGGTCGACGACGCCGCTGGCGGTGCCGCCGCTGGAGACCTTCTCCTCGCAGCTCGAGGGCACCGGCGAGCGCGAGGTCTCGACCACGATGGCCTTCGTGCGGGTGCTGGCCGCGCTCCTGCGCGACAAGCAGATCGGCTCGCGGATCGTCCCGATCGTCCCCGACGAGTCGCGCACCTTCGGGATGGAGGGGATGTTCCGCCAGCTCGGCATCTACTCCCACGTCGGCCAGCTCTACGAGCCCGAGGACGCCGACCAGCTGATGTTCTACAGCGAGGACCGCAAGGGGCAGGTCCTGCAGGAGGGGATCAACGAGGCGGGCGCGTTCTCCTCCTGGATCGCGGCGGCGACCTCCTACTCGAACCACGACCGCCAGATGGTCCCCTTCTACGCGTTCTACTCGATGTTCGGCTTCCAGCGGGTCGGCGACCTCGCCTGGGCGGCGGGCGACTCGCCGCGCGCGCGGCTTTCTGATCGGCGGCACCGCCGGGCGGACGACGCTCAACGGCGAGGGCCTGCAGCACGAGGACGGCCACAGCCACGTGCTCGCGGCGACGATCCCCAACTGCGTCTCCTACGACCCCGCCTACGCCTACGAGCTCGCGGTGATCGTCCACGACGGGCTGCGGCGGATGGTCGCCGAGCAGGAGGACGTCTTCTTCTACCTGACGATGATGAACGAGAACTACGCCGCATCCGGCGATGCCCGAGGGCGCCGAGGAGGGGATCCTGCGCGGCCTGCACCGGGTTCGCGCGGCGCCGAGGGCGAGGCGAAGCTGCGCCTGCTCGGCTCCGGCGACGATCCTGCGCGAGGTCGAGGCGGCCGCCGAGATCCTCGCCGACGACTTCGAGATCGAGGCCGAGGTCTGGAGTGTGACCAGCTTCACCGAGCTGCGCCGCGACGGGCTGCGCTGCGCGCGCCACGAGCGGCTGCACCCGGGCGAGGATGCGCCGACCGCCGTGGATCAGCGAGTGCCTCGGCCGGCTCGAGCGCCCCGGTCGTCGCCGCCACCGACTACATGAAGGCCCTGCCGGACGGGATCCGCCAGTGGGTGCCCGGCCGCTTCGAGGTGCTCGGCACCGACGGCTTCGGGCGCTCGCGACTACCGCCGGCACCTGCGCCGCTTCTTCGAGGTCGACCGCGAGCACGTCGACGGTGGCCGCGCTGGCCACGCTCGCCGCCGAGGGCGAGATCGAGGCCGCGCGTCGTCGCCGAGGCGATCGAGCGCTTCGAGATCGACCCCGAGGCGCCTGACCCGGCGGTCTCGTAGTGGGCGAGGTCCGAGAGGTCAGCGTCCCCGACATCGGCGACTTCGACGAGGTCCCGGTGATCGAGATCCTGGTCTGCGTCGGCGACGAGGTCGCCGCCGATTCGCCGCTGGTCACGCTCGAGTCCGACAAGGCGACGATGGACGTCCCGGCGCCGTTCGCGGGCAAGGTCGACGAGATCCTGGTCGCGCTCGGCGACAAGGTCTCCGAGGGCAGCCGCCCTGCTGACGATCGAGCGACGGCGCGCGCGAGCGGCCTCGCGGCCACCGATGTCGCCCCGGCGACCTCGGCGCTCGCCGGCGGAGGAGCAGGAACTCGGACGGCGGCTCCGCCGCCGGAGAACGGAGCGGCCCGACGCCCGACGCCCTCCGGGGCGACGGCGACGAAGCCGAGCGCCGGCGGCTGCCGGGCCCGTGTACGCCTGCCCGTCGGTGCGGCGGCTCGCCCGCGAGCTCGGGAGTCGACCTCGCGCGGGTGAGCGGGACCGGGCGCAAGGGGCGGATCACCAAGGAGGACGTCGAGGCGGCGCAGAAGCGCCAGGGGATCGCCCGAGCAGGGTGGCGCGCTGCCGTCTCGAGATCGCCCCCTGGCCGCAGGTCGATTACGAGAAGTACGGCGAGTCGAGCGGGTCGCCGCTCTCGCGGATCAAGAAGATCAGCGGCCCGAACCTGGCCCGCAACTGGGTCGACGATCCCGCACGTCACCCACCACGACGAGGCCGACATCACCGACCTCGAGGCGTTCCGCAAGCAGATCAACTCCGAGCAGGACGACGTCAAGGTGACGATGGTCGCGCTGCTGGTCAAGGCCTGCGTCTCGGTGCTGAAGAAGTTCCCCGACTTCAACTCCTCGCTCGACGGCGACGAGCTGGTCCTGAAGCGCTACTACCACCTCGGATTCGCCGCCGACACCCCGCAGGGCCTGCTCGTCCCCGTGATCCGCGACGTCGACGAGAAGGGCCTGCTCGAGATCGCCGGCGACCTCGCCGAGCTCTCCGGCAAGGCGCGCGAGGGCAAGATCTCCGCCGAGGAGATGCGCGGCGCGCACCTTCACGATCTCCTCGCTCGGCGGGATCGGCGGCACCGGCTTCACGCCGATCGTCAACGCTCCCGAGGTCGCGATCCTCGGCGTCACCCGCGCGGCGATGCGGCCGACCTGGAACGGCTCGGAGTTCGTGCCGCGGCTGATGCTGCCCGCTCTCGCTCTCCTACGACCACCGCGTCGATCGACGGCGCCGCCGCCGCGCGCTTCAGCGCCTACCTGGCGACCGAGCTCGCCGACTTCCGCCGGGTGCTGCTCTGATGGGCGAGCCGATCGAGATCCGCGTCCCCGACATCGGCGACTTCGACGACGTCCCGGTGATCGAGATCCTCGTCGCCGCCGGCGACGCGGTCGAGGCCGAGCAGCCGCTGATCACGCTCGAGTCCGAGAAGGCGACGATGGACGTCCCCGCGCCGGAGGCGGGGACCGTCGAGGAGATCCTGGTCGCGATCGACGACCAGGTCTCCGAGGGCACCGCGATCGTGCGAGCTGACCGCCGCCGAGGCCGAGCTCCGGCGAGACGCCGACGCGCAGCGAGCCGCCCGCGGCGATGAGGACGGACGCCGCCGATGAGACCGGCGCACGCCGGCCGATCGACGACGAGCTCGGCGGCGCAGGAGCCGCGCCCATGCCGAGAGCCGCCGAGCGGCCCGAGCCGGCAAGCGCGTCGTCGTGATCGGCGCCGGGCTCGGCGGCTACTCGGCGGCGTTCCGGGCCGCCGACCTCGGCCTCGAGGTGGCGCTGGTCGAGCGCTACGAGCGGCTCGGCGGCGTCTGCCTGAACGTCGGCTGCATTCCCTCGAAGGCGCTGCTGCACGCCGCCCGGGTGATCGCGAGGCCGAGGAGGCGAAGGGCTTCGGGATCTCCTTCGGCGAGCCGGAGATCGATCTCGACGCCCTGCGCGGCTGGAAGGAGGAGGTCGTCGGCAAGCTCACCGGCGGCCTCGCCTCGGCTCGCCAAGCAGCGCAAGGTCGAGGTGTGACCGGCGAGGTCGCGAAGTTCACGCTCCGACACCGCGATCGACGTCGACGGCACCGCGATCGACTTCGACCACTGCATCATCGCCGCCGGCTCGCGCGCCGTCGAGCTTCCCGACCTTCCCGAGGACGAGCGGATCGTCGACTCGACCGGCGCGCTCGAGCTCGCCGAGATACCCGAGCGCCTGCTGGTCGTCGGCGGCGGGATCATCGGGCTCGAGATGGCGACCGTCTACGACGCGCTCGGCAGCAGGGTGAGCGTGGTCGAGCTGACCGCCGAGCTGATCCCCGGCTGCGACCGCGACCTCGTCGAAGCCGCTCGCGAAGCGGATCGAGACGCGCTACGAGGCGATCATGCTCGCGACCGCGGTCAGCGGGGATCGAGGCGACCGAGGAGGGCCTCGAGGTCATCGTTCGAGGGCGAGCGGCGCCCCGAGCCGCAGACCTACGACCTCGTCCTCGTCGCGGTCGGCCGGCGCGCCAACGGCGACCGGCTCGAGCTCGACGCGAGCGGGCGTCGAGGTCGGCGAGCGACGGCGTGATCGCGGTCGACGAGCAGCGCCGCACCAACGTCCCGCACATCTACGCGATCGGCGACATCGCCGGCGAGCCGATGCTCGCCCACAAGGCCGACCACGAGGGCCGCGTCGCCGCCGAGGTGATCGCCGGCGAGGACGTCGCCTTCGACCGCGCTGCGATTCCCTCGGTCGCCTACACCGATCCCGAGATCGCCTGGACCGGGCTCGACCGAGACGGAGGCGAAGGGACGGGCATCGACTACGAGGTCGCAAGTTCCCCTGGGCCGCCTCGGGCCGGGCGCTCGCCACCGCTCGCTCCGAGGGCCTCACGAAGCTCCTCGTCGATCCCGCGAGCCGCCGGATGCTCGGCGCCGGGATCGTCGGCGTCAACGCCGGCGAGCTGATCGCCGAGGTGGCGCTCGCGATCGAGATGGGCGCCAACGCCGACGATCTCGCGCTCACCATCCACCCGCATCCGACCCTCTCGGAGACGCGTCGGCTTCGCGGCCGAGGTGGCCGAGGGGACGATCACCGACATCTACGCGCCGAAGCGCCGCTAGCGCGACCGGGGCGCGCCGAGCGCCGCCAGCAGCTCCCGCACGAAGCGGTCGGCGCGCTCGATCGTGAAGGCGCCGGGATCGGTGAGGACGAGGCGGGCGAGCTGCTCGGCGGCGGCGACGAGGGCGTGCGCGCCGAGCTCGACGTCGGCGGCCCCCTCGCGGGGGGCGGCGCCAACCTTCCCCTCGAGGGCCTCCGCCAGCCCCCGGCGTACCTCATCGCGCCCGCGCTCGACATGGGCGCGGACCACCTCCGGGGTGCCCTCGGCGGGCAGAAGGATCAGACGCCAGGACTCCGGGTTCGCGACGACCGACTCGAGAAAGGCGCGAAAGCCCTCGGCGAGCAGCTCCTCGGGGTCCTGGGAGGGCTCCACCGGCATCGCCGCGGCGAGCTGGGCGAGCGCCCGCTCCTCCTCGCGCTCGAGCAGCGCCATCAGCAACTCGCCACGGTTTCCGAACAGGTCGTAGACGACCGGCTTGGTGACCCCGGCGCTGCGCGCGATCGCCTCCATCGAGACGCCGCCGTAGCCGCGCTCGTCGATCACGGACAGGGCCGCGTCGAGGAGCTGCTCGCGACGCTCCTCCGGGGGCAGCCGCGGCGCGTAGCGTCGCTTTCCGGCTCGGGTTGCCATCGCGGTCGGGAGCCTACTCGCGGGGGCCGCGGCGCGACATATGCTACGGCGCCGTAACTTGAATCGACCGGCGCACGGGGAGCCGATTGAGAGGTAGCGTCGGGCGCGCTTGGGGGCGTGAGGGTTTCGGGATGAGAGAGAACACGTCGGCCGTGCCGCCAAGGCTTTGGCTGCTGAACGCGGGCGGGATCGCCTCACTGGGGCTGAGCGTGTTCGGGGAGCTGGTCAGCCCGGGGCTCTCCTGGCGCCACGAGTTCGTGCGCCAGTTCATCTTCTCGCTGCGGGTCACGCTCGGTCCGGCGAGCGTCGTCGCCTTCGTCATCGGGTTCTCGACGATCGGGATCCAGGGCGGGTCGCTGGCCTCGGCCTTCGGCGCGATCGACCGGGTCTCCGCGATCGCCCCGATCGCCTTCCTGCGCGAGCTCGGGCCGGTGCTGACCACGGCGATCGTCGCCGGGACGCTCGGCTCGACGATCACCGCCGAGATCGGCGCCCGCAAGATCCGCCAGGAACTCGAGGCGCTCGAGGTGCTCGGGATCAACCCCGTCCGCAACCTGATCCTGCCGCGCGTGCTCGCGCTCGGGCTGATGATGCCGGTGCTCAACCTGCTCACCTTCTGGGCGGGGGTGTTCGGCACGTTCATGGCGGCGGTGTTCCTCTACGGGGCGACCCCGGCGGCGTTCTTCGACAACCTGCTGATCCTGACCAGCTACATCGACCTCTGGTCGAGCGTGCTCAAGGTGACGATGTTCGGCCTGATCATCGGGGTGATCGCGGCCTACAAGGGGATCCGAGTCGGCGGCGGGGCCGAGGGCGTCGGCAAGGCGGTGAACGAGTCGGTGGTCACATGCCTGGTGGTGATCTTCGCGATCAGCGTCGTCTACACCTCGCTCTTCCTCGCCCTCTATCCCGAAGCGAACCTCGGGAGGCTGAGGTGAGGGAGCGGCGGGAGCTTCCGGTGGTCGACGCGGCGGGCGACTACGCGAGCTTCGTGATCGCCGGCTTTCGCGGCCTGCGCGGGGTCGGCCAGTACGGCAGCGAGGCGCTTCGCCAGGCGGCGCTGATCGCCTCGGGGAGCGTCCTCGTCCTCGTCTTCATCTCGTTCATGGCGGGCGCGACCTGCGGGCTCGAGGGCTCGGCGCTCTCGCGCGCCCTCGGCACCGGGATCGCGGCCCCGATCTTCAGCGCCTTCTGCACCACCCGCGAGGTCGTCCCGTTCATCTTCGGCTTCATGGTCGCGGCGAAGATCGGCGGCGGGATCGTCGCCGAGCTCGGCTCGATGCGGGTCAACGAGGAGGTCGACGCGATGGAGGTGATCGGCGTGCCCTCGATCACCTACCTGGTCTCGACGCGGATGCTGGCGGCCGCCGTGATCCTTCCGATCGCCTACCTGATCGGCCTCGCCGCCGCTCAGGCCGCCGCCTGGCTGACCTCCTTCGTCCGCTTCGGCGACGTCTCGCAGGGCACCTGGGAGTTCGCCTTCTACACCGCCCTCGACCCGGTGGACATCCTCTACTCGGTGATCAAGGGCCTCGTGCTCTCGTTCGCGGTCATCCTCACCGCGCTCTACTTCGGCTACCGGGTGCGCGGCGGGCCGGTCGAGGTCGGGGTCGCGACCGCGAGGTCGATGGCGGCGAACCTCGTCGTCGTGACGATCCTCAACATGCTGATGACGTTCATCTTCTGGGGGTTCAACCCGAACCTCCCGGTCGCATGAGCGGGCCGGCGCCGAGTCGCGCGCGGTTCCTCGCGCTCGGTGCGGTGCTCGCGGCGTTCTTCCTCGTGCTCGCGATCGCCCTTCGCTCCGAGGGCAGCTACGAGGTCACCGCGGTCTTCGACGACGTCCGCGGGCTGATCGAGGGAGGTGAGGTCAAGGCGGGCGGGACGGACGTCGGCAAGGTCGAGGAGATCACCTTCAGCGAGGACGGCTACCCCGAGGTGCGGATGCGGATCGACTCCGACTTCCGGCTCGAGCAGGGAGCCTTCGCGAACATCCGCCTCGCCTCCAACGTCGGAGCGATCAACCGCTTCGTCGACCTCACCCAGGGCGACGGCCCCGCGCTCGCCGACGGCGCGACCCTCGGCCCGTCGCACACCGACCACCCGGTGGACTTCGACGTCGCCACCTCGACCCTCGACCCGCGCACCCGCGCCGCCGCCGGGAAGCTGCTCGCCAACCTCGACGCGGCGACCCGCGGACGCGGTCCCGACATCGCCCGGACGCTGCGGCGCGGCTCGGCGGCGCTCGGCGAGACCGCGAACCTGCTCGCTCAGGTGAACGCCGACGGGATCGCGCTGCGCGGCCTCGTCGCCGACTCGAGGACGGTCGTGTCGGCGCTCGCCGAGAGCCCCGCCGCGCTCGGCGACAGCGCAGAGCGCCTCGCCGAGGTCCTCGGCCTCGCCGCGATCCGGCAGGCGGAGCTGGGCCGCACCGCCGAGGCCATCGGGCCCGGCCTCGCCGCTGCGCGCGCCACCCTCGAGCGCTTCGCCGCCTCGACCCCGAACCTGCGCGAGCTCGTCGAGGCCGCTCGCCCGGCGGTGGCCGAGCTCGGCCCGACCGCGCGCGCCCTGCGGCCCGCCATGGCGGCCCTGCGCCCGGTCGCCTCCTCGGCGCGCCGGATCGCGGCGGGCCTGGGCGATCAGCTGCGGGCGCTGCGCCCGGTGATCGCGGCAGCGCTGCCGGTAGTCCGCCGCCTGCCGGCGGTGCTCGGCGGCCTCGGCCCGCTGCTCGACCACATGCGCGCCCGGGCGCCCGAGGTCGTCAACTTCTTCACCCTCGCGGGCGACGCGACCTCGAACTACGACGCCAACGGCAACCTGATCCGGGCCTCGGCGATCTTCATCCAGCGCCCGCGCCACCCGAACCTGATCGACGCCAGCTCCGACGCCGCCGGTTCGCTGGTGCGGCCCTTCGACCGCAACCCCGGCGTCGCCGAGGGCGAGCCCTGGGAGGGCTACTGGAAGACGTTCGTCGGCGGCGGCGCCCCGCCGCGCAGCTTCATCGAGCCCGAGGAGGAGGGGCCGTGAACGACACGGTCGCGCGGATGACCGCCGCCTTCAGCGCCGTGCTGCTCGCCGCCGCGCTCGCCGCCCTCTACATCGGCTCGAACCCGGGAGCCGGCGACACCGAGGTCGCCGCCGAGTTCGACGACGTCTATCCGCTGCTCCCGGGTATGCACGTCCGTGTGGACGGCGCGATCGCCGGCTCGGTCGGCGAGATCGAGGTCGCCGACACCGGCCGCGTTCTCGTGCGGATGAACCTGAACGAGGGCACCGCCCCTCCGCGGGCCGACGCGAGCGCCGCGGTCCGCCAGCAGGACATCACCGGCGACAGCTACGTCGCGCTCGAGCCGGGCGAGGACGAGGAGCCGCTCGGAGACGCGGTGATCGACCATCGCCGCACCCTGGTCGCGCCGCGCTTCGACGATCTGCTCGACAGCTTCAACGAGCCGGTCCGCCAGGGCGTCGAGCTGATACTGGTCGAGCTCGGCAAGGGCCTCGAGCGCCGCGGCGCCGATCTCAACCGGGCGGTGTTCGAGCTTCGCCCGGGGCTCGAGGCGGCGAACGAGGCGCTCGCCGAGGTGCGCAGCCAAAACGCGGTCCTGCGCGGCCTGATCGCCGACGCGGAGAGCGTCACCGCGCAGACGGCCTCGCGCCGGCGCGAGCTCGGATCGCTGATCGACTCTCTCTCGACGACCCTGCAGGTGACCGCGAACCGCCGCCCGCAGCTCGACGCCGCGCTCGAGCGCCTTCCGGCGAGCGCGGGCCGCGCCGAGCGCACCCTCGGCAAGCTCGCCGACGTCGCAATCGCGGCACGCCCGCTGGCGCGCACGATCGCCGACGGCGCGCCCGAGATCGAGACGACGCTGAGGCGGCTCGGCCCGTTCCTCGACGACGCCGAGGTGACGATGGACGCGGTCGGCCCGACGCTGGTGCTGATCGATCGGCTGCTGACCGCCTCGCTGCCGACCCTGCGCGAGGCGCCCTCGCGGGTGCTGACCGCGCCGCTGGACATCGCCGCAGCCGCCGGCGCGGTGCTCGACTCGCTGCTCGGCGAGCGCGAGCTGCAGCGGGCGCTGTTCTCGGCCGACGGCTACGGGACCGGCGAGAAGGCCGCCGACGACGTCGGCCTCGGTGCCGTCGGGGTCGAGCGCGGCGACCAGGCCGGCTACGAGGGCAACGACCCCGAGCGGCGCTTCCTGCGCGCCGAGACCGTGCTCACCTGTGAGACCTTCGGGATCCCGATCCGGCCGGGCTGCCTGCTCGAGGCGATCGCCGGCGGCGGTCCCCACCGTGGCGGCGAGGGGTCGCCCGGCGGGGGCGGGGGAGACGGGCGGGGCGCCGGGGCGCCGGCGGCCCCGGGCGGGGGCGGTGACGGCTCCGGGCAGGGAGCCGCGGGCGGGCTCGGCGATGCCCTCGGGGAAACCCTCGGAGACGTGAACGACGCGCTCGAGCAGGGCGGCGAGGGCGCGGATCTCGGCGCCGTCGAGGGGCTACTGGACTTCCTCACGCGATGAAGCGCTTCGCCAAACGCCTCGAGGGTCGCGAGCTGCTCCTCGGCTTGGTGGTCGCCGCGATCGGCGCGGTGCTCGCCTGGGTCGCGTGGTCCTCGGTGAACGGCGTCCCGCTCCAGCAACGCTACGAGGTCAACGCAGTCGTCCCGGCCGACTCCCCGATTCTCAAGCCGGGCGACTCCGTCCGGGTGGCGGGCCGCTTCGCCGGGCTGGTCACCGAGGTCGAGCCCTACGAGGGCAACGTGCGGGTCACCGCCGAGCTGCGGCCCGCATTCGCGCCGATCGGCAACGACGCCCGGGCCAACGTCAAGGTGCGCTCGATCGTCTACCTGACCTACCTCGAGCTGTTCCCCGGCGACGTCGAGGATCCGATGCCCGAGGGCGGCACGATCCCGCTCGCTCGCAGCGGCTCCGGGGTGGACCTGCTCGAGGTCGCGCAGATCTTCGACGAGCGCGCGCGCAGCTCGCTCCAGGACGTGGCCACCGGCGCGGGCGTGGGCCTCGCCGGGCGGGGCCGGGACGTCAACGCGGCGCTCGCCGACCTCGCCGCGCTGATGCCTGAGCTGACCTCGCAGACCCGGGCGATCGTCGAGCGCGACGGCTCGATCGCCCGGATCGTCGGCGGCGCGGCGCGGATAGCCCGCGGGCTCACCGGTGAGCGCGCCGGCGACGTCGCCGAGCTGATCGGCTCGGCGAGCAGCGTCGCCACGGCCCTCGCCTCGCGCGGCGAGGAGCTCGGCGAGGCGATCGAGCTGCTGCGGCCGTTCGAGGACGAGCTGCTCGCCACGGCGCCGCTCGCCGACCCGGTGCTCGACGACGCGGCGGTTGCGGCGGATGCGCTGCGGCCGGCGGCGCGCAAGCTGGTCGCCGCGCTGCCACAGGTCAACGAGCTGCTCGCGCTCGGCGACGAGCTCCGCACGGAGACGATCAGGCTCACCGACGCGATCAACCCGGTGCTCGCCGCCGCCGCCCCCGTGCTCCACGACCTGCGACCGACGGTCGCCTCGATCAAGCCCCTGCTGGGGCCCCTGAACACGCTGATCGACGGCGTCAGCCCCTACCGGCGCGACATCCGCCTCGCCGGCGAGGGGATCGTCTCGGCGACCAGCGTCAAGGTCCCGGTCGGCCAGACGGCCGCGAACTCGATCGCGCTTCGCTTCGCCCCGGTGCTCACCTGCCACCGCCCGCGGGCGCCCTATCCGGACCCGGGCGAGGCGCTCGGCCACTCGGAGTCGTGTTGAGGGGCCGCCCGAACACCTCGCGCAAGCGGCTGCTCGGCCTGGCCGTGATCGCGCTCGGGGTCGCGGTCATCCTGGTCGCCGCGTTGCGCCCCGACCCCTTCTCGGACAGCATGCGGGTCTGGGCGCGCTTCGACAGCGTCAACGGGCTCGGCTCGATCGACCGCGACATCCGCGTCGCCGGGGTCAACTCGGGGAGTCTCGGCAAGGTCGAGCGGGTCGGCGACGATGCCCTGGTCGAGCTCGAGATCGACCCCGACATCGTCGTTCACGAGGATGCCCGCGTCGAGCTGCGCCCTCACACGCTGTTCGAGGGCAGCGCCTTCGTCGATCTCCATCCGGGCAGCCCGAGCGCGCCGCCGATCGAGGACGGCGGCCTGATCCCGCGCGAGCGAACCAGGGTCTACGTCTCACTGGACGAGGCCGTCCGCGTGCTCCGCGAGCCGGCTCGCGAGAGCCTTCGGAAGCTCGTCCGGGTCGCCTCCGAGGCCGGCGGCGGGAGCTCGATCGAGGCGCTCCAGCGAACCCTCCGCAGATCGCCGGAGCTGACCCGCGAGTTGGCTCCGGTGGCCCGCGCCCTGCAGGGGCCCGGCGGCGAGGAGCTCTCCGGCGCGATCCGCGGGGCCTCGGCGACGGTCGACGCGCTGGCCCGCCGTGAGAGCGCGCTCGTGCCGCTGGCGCGCCGAGCCGACGCGACCCTCGCCGCGCTCGCGACCGAGGGCGGCGGGCCGCTCGAGCGGGCGCTCGCCGCCCTGCCGAGCCCGCTGGAGACGCTGCGTCAGCGTGGCGCCGGGTTGACCGCGCTGGTCGATCGCACCGACCGGCTCGCGGTCGAGCTGCGCCCGGCTCTGGTCGAGCTCGCCCCGACGCTCGCCCGGCTGCAGCCGCTGCTGGTCGAGGCGACCCCGGCGCTCCGCCGCGCGCTGCCGCTGGTCGACGCGATCGGGACCGTGCTGCGCCGAGCCGAGGCGGCGGCGCCGTCGTTCGTGCGGCTGCTCGAGACGCTGCGCCCGGCCGGCCGGTTGCTCGAGGAGAACGTTCTGCCGGCGCTCGAGCGCGACTCGCGACTCGGCCTGCCGACCTACCTGCAGCTGATCTCCGGCTTCGCGGGCGGGACCGCGGCGCTGCGCCCCTACCAGACCGAGGCCCAGGGGCCGCTCGGCGCCGGCCACCTGATCCGCCTCGGCGCGTACTTCGACCCGGAGGGGAGCTCGGGTCTGTTCGGCCGGCTTCCCTGCGAGCAGATCGGCGCCCTCGACCCGGAGCTCGCGGCGGCGCTGGCCGCGGAAGGGATGTGCGCGCGATGAGGCGGGTGCCGCTGGGCAGGTTCGTGATCGCGCTGCAGATCGTCGCCGCGCTCGGCTTCCTGGCCTACACGCTGACCAAGAAGGGGATCCGGCTACCCGGCTCCGAGAGCGCCTATGTGATCGAGGTCGAGATCGAGGACGCGAAGGGGCTCGACCGGGTCGACGAGCCCGGCGCCGCGGTCGGCGGGGCGGTGCTCGGACGGGTGACCGGCGTTCGCTACGAGAGCGGCCACGCGGTCGCGACGCTGAGCATGGACCCGGAGCTGCGCGGCAAGCTCTTCGCCGACGCCAGCGCCGAGCTGCGCCCGGCGAGCGCGATCCAGAACCTGATCGTCAACATCGACCCCGGCACGCCGGCGCGCGGGCCGCTGCCGGACGACGAGCCGATCCCGGCCTCGCGCAGCACGGCGTTCGTCGCCGTCGACGAGCTGACCGAGATCCTCGACGCCGACACCCGCGCCTACGTGCAGATCCTCCTCGGCGAGGCGAGTCGCGGCCTGCGCGGCACCGAGCAGAAGCTTCCCGGCGCGCTTCGCGAGGTCTCGCGGCTGACCGAGACCGCGACTCCGATCGCGCGCTCGCTGGCCACGCGGCGACGTCTGCTCACCAGGCTGGTGGGCGAGCTCGACACGGTGTTCGCGACCGTCGGCGAGCGCGGCGTCGAGCTCGGCAACGCGGTTGCCGCCGGGAGCGACACGCTCGCGGTCACCGCGGCCCGCGAGCGCGAGCTCGCCGAGCTGACCAGGGCGCTCGCGCCGACGCTCGAGCAGGCCGACCGCTCGCTCCGAGCCGGGGCCGACCTAGCCGACCTGCTGGTGCCGGCGCTCGACCGGATCATTCCCGCGAGCGCCGACCTCGCCGAGTCGATGCGGTCGCTCCGCGGGCTGCTGCCGCGGGCAGAGGTCCTGGTCGGCAGGTTCAGCGACCTGACCCTGCGCGGCGCCGAGCCCGCCGAGCTGCTGCTGCGAGGCACCCGCGGGCTCGAGGCCAAGGTCAGGGGCCTGATCCCGACCGCCCGCGATCTCGTCAGCCTCACCCGGATCATGAACGAGTTCCGCGACGGTGGCGCGCAGCTCGCCGACACGCTCAGCGGCGCCACCTCGGTGAACGACAACGGCGGCACCTACGGGCAGGTGGACGTGCTCGAGTTCGAGCAGCCGAAGCCCGAGAACCTCGGCATGGGCCCGGCGGCGGCGCGGGGCCGCGGCGGCCGGCCCTCGCTGCTCGAGCGGCGCCTCGCGCTGGCGCTCGAGCGAACCTGCGAGGAGAACCCGCTCGCCTGCGTGCTGCGGTTCACGATCGACGGCCTCCCCGAGCGGGTGCTGAGCTCGAAGGGGGGTCGCTAGATGGACCATCGGATCCCCAGGGTCGGGCTCGTCTTCTCGATCGTCTGCGCGGTGCTCGGGGCGATCACGTTCGTCGCCCTCAACGAGGCCTTCGAGGGGCCGAGCGCGCTCGACGCGGTGCGCAGCGAGCCCTACCACCTCGAGGCGGTGTTCGCGGACACCGAGGCGCTGCCGACCAAGCAGCCGGTGCTCGTGCGCGGCGTCCCGGTCGGCAAGGTCACCGAGGTCAGCTTCGACCACGGCACCTCCAAGGCGACGGTCAGCTTCACCGTCTCCGAGGAGTTCGGGCCGGTCAACGCCGACGCGGCGGTGTCGATCGGGGAGCGGACGCTGCTCGGCGATCCCTATCTCAACCTGATGCCGGGCAGCGAGGGCGAGGGCGAGCTCGAATCGGGGGCGAGGATCAGGGCGCTTGCGAGCGTCGACTTCGACGAGGCGCTCGACTTCCTCGACCGCGACGGGCGCCGCCACGTGCGCTCGACGATCGACACCCTCGGCACGGCGGCCGCCGTGCCGACCGCCGGGCCGCGACCTCAACTACACGGTCGGCGAGCTCGGCCGCGCGACCGCCGAGCTGCGCCAGCTCACCGACACGCTGCACGGCCAGGAGCGGGACCTCGCCGAGCTGGTCGGCGATTCCGGGGTCGTGATCGGCGAGCTCGGCACGCGCGAGCGGGCGCTTCGCAGGATCGTCGTCGCCGGGCGCGCCGCGCTCGCGGCGCTGGCGCTCGAACACCGACTCGCTCGAGCAGGGGGTCGCCGAGCTGCCACGCGTGCTCGCGGCGGGCAGCGAGGCGCTTCGCGGCGCCCGCCCGCTGCTCGCCGAGGCACGGCCGCTGGTCCGCGAGCTCGCCGACGCGGCTCCCGACCTCGCCCCGGCGTTCGCCGACATCGGACCGCTCACCGCCGACACGGTCGCGACCGTGAAGACCCTCTCCGGGCTGCCGTCGCTTCGCAAGCTGCTGCGCGTCGTCGATCCTCGGCGGCGAGGCGGTGCCCGGCCTCGAGGCGGCGGTCCGCAACCTGGTGCCGCTGCTGCGCTTTGCGGCGCCGCGCACCGAGGGGATCGTCTCGTTCTTCACGAACATGGCGTCGGCGTACCGCTCACGGCGACGAGGACGGGGAGTGGGCGCGCTTCGCGATCATGTTCGAGCCCGGCGAGGCCTTCGACGCGCAACACCGCCGGCGATCTGCCGGCCGCAGGACGACGTCGCGCCCAACGCCGGCGTCTGTCACAACGCCTATCCGGCGCCCGGTGACGCCGCTCGATCCCGAGCCGTACGAGCCGGGCTCCTACGAGCGGCTGAAGCCGTACGACGTGCCGACGCCGAAGGGAGAGGCGCGCCGCGAGGCGCACAATCGGATACTTTCCCGACGGTAACTCGCCGGGAGGAGACCCGTGGACGTAAGCGTGCTCAAGAACATTCCGCTCTTCGCCGAGGTCGACGACGAGAAGCTCGCGAAGGTGGCGACGTTCGCGAGCCTCGAGTCCGCGGTCGAAGGCAAGACGATCATCCGCGAGGGCGGCTTCGCAAACGACCTCTACGCGATCGAGGAGGGCACGGTCGAGCGTCGAGCGCGAGGGCGAGCACCTCGCCGACCTCGGCCCCGGCGACGTCTTCGGCGAGCAGGCGCTGCTCGAGAAGCAGCCCCGCGGCGCGACCGTCGTCGCCGACCTCGTCGGTGCGCCTGATCAAGATCGAGCACTGGGAGCTCTCGCGGATGAAGCAGGCGATGCCCGAAGTCGTCGAAGAGCTCCGCCGCAAGGTCGAGGAACGCACCTCGGAATAACTCGCGCCACGTCCTCGCCTTCGAGCGAGGGCGTCCTCTGACCCGGCCGTCCCCGGACGCGAAGCGGAGGAGACGGGCGGGACGTTAGTAATGTGTGCCAAGCACACAATTATCGGTTGCGGTCAAGGGAAGTCCGGTGCGAAACCGGCGCGGTCCCGCCACTGTGATCGGGTAGAAGGGCGTCGCATGACGCAGTTCGGCCACTGGAGCGCGCGCGAGCGGCCCCGGGAAGGCGCGACGACCAGCCCGGAAGCCAGGAGACCTGCCGCCGGCCGGCCAACACAACCCTCGAAGGAAGGGTGGCTCATGTCTCTCACGTACCCGTTACGCCGTGCGGCGCGCGCGCTTGCGCTCGGCGCCTCGCTCGCGATTCCGCGCCGACTCGCCGCGGCCGCATCACCACGGCGCGAAGCTCCGCGTCCTCACCGCGAACCAGGTCCTCGACCCGGGCACGACCTACTTCGTCGACGACTCGGTCACGGTCCCGACCCGGCCGCAGGCCGACTGCTTCGGCGCCTCCCGGCGGCAGCGGCGCCGAGTACACCTACGACGACGCCGAACGCGCTCAGCCTGCTCGCGACCGCGGCGCGGCGCGATCGAAGACGGTGCGCCCGCTCTCGCTCACCGACCAGTTCGGATTCGGCCTCGCGATCTGCGGGATCGGCGGCGTCGAGGCCGGGCCCGAGCGAGTTCTGGTACCTGAAGTCGAACCACGAGGAGTCGAGCGCTCGGCGCCGACCAGCTGACGGTCGCGAAACGGCGACGAGATCCTCTTCTACCTCGCCCCGGACAACTTCCCCGAGCCCGAACCCGGCTGAGCTCGAGCTGTGGCGCCGGCCCGCGGCGAAGCGCGGGTGAGCCGTTCACCGTCCGGGTCGTCCGAGCACGCCTGCCTCACCGACCAGGCGACGCTACGAGGTCAGCTGCGCGAGCGCTGCCGGCCGCCGGGGCGACGATCGCCGGTGCCGAGGGGGAGACGACGACCGCGCCGACGGCACCGCGCAGGTCACGCTTGCGCTCCGATTCGACGCTGCGTCGCCACGCGCGGCTCCGACATTCCCTCGCAGGCGCTCGCCGTCTGCGTCGACGCCAGGCTCGGCGCCTGCCCGGCGAAGCGCGGCAAGCGCATCGTCGGCAGCCCGCGCGGCGACCGGATCAAGGGCACCAGGGGCGCCGACTGCGATTCGCGCACGCGGCGGCGCCGACACGGTCGACCTGCGCAAGGGCGGCGGCGACAGCGTCAACTGCGGTCGCGGCAAGGACTCCGTGCTGCTCGCGCCGCGGCGAGCAAGGCGAAGATCGCCCGCAACTGCGAGCGAGTCAGGAGGAGATGAGGCTGCGCCTGATCCCGGCGCTCGCGGCGACCGCGCCTGCTGGTCGCCGCGAGCCCGGGCTGCGGGTTCGGCCCCGGGGAGAGCAGCGGGGCGAGGCGACCCTCGACCGTCACCCGCGACTACGGCGCGAGCAGATGCTCGCGGCGACCCTCCAGCGATCCGGCCGAGTCCGAGACCGTGATGCGCGTGCTCGACGAGAGGCCGAGATCACCACCCGCTACGGCGGCGGCTTCGTGCAGTCGATCGACGGCGTCGAGGGTGAGCTCGACGACGGGCGCAGCCGGGACTGGTTCTTCTACGTGAACGGGATCGAGTCCGCCGGCGGGGCTGCCCGAGGTCCCCGTTCGCGGCGGCGACCGAATCTGGTGGGACCTACCGCGACTGGACCGACGCCATGCGCGTGCCCGCCGTCGTCGGCTCGTGGCCCGAGCCGTTCGCCCAGGTATCCGCCGCCGCCGAGCGCCTGCCGGTGCGAATCGAGTGCGCGGGCCTGCGCGCGGCCCTGCGACGCGGTCGCCGAGCGCCTCTCCGAGGAGGGGGTGGACGCGAGCATCGAGGCCAGCAAGCGCGGCGGCGGCTCACCCGAGACCGAGGCGCTGCGGCTGTTGGTCGGTCCGTGGGCCGCGATCCGCGACGACCCGGTGGCCGGCCAGCTCGGCGGAGGCCCCGCGAGCAGCGGCGTCTTCGCCCGCTTCGAGCCCGCCGGTCGCCGCTACGAGCTCGTCGGCGCTCGATGAGCGCGGCGGCGAGGCGAGACGCCTCGGCCCCGGCGCCGGCCTGGTCGCCGGCCTTCGCGAGGGCGAGGAGCCGCTGACCTGGCTGGTCACCGGCACCGACGCGCGACGGGGTCGAGACGGCGCTCGACCCTGCTCGACGACGACGCAGCCTCGCGGACCGCTACGCGGTCGTCGCCGACGAGACGAGCGAGCTCGCCGCGTTCCCGCGGAGGCGGAGCGAATGAGGTCGGCGATCGCCTACGCGCCCGCGCCCCGGCCCGCTCGCCGCGGCGGGCGCCGGTGGCCGCGAGCGCCTACCTGCTCGGGTTCGCGGTCGCTCGCCTTCGTGTTCTCGAATCCGATCGTGCTCGCCGGCGCTCGGCGCCGGCGGTGGCGGTCGCCGGGCTCGCTGCCGGCGCCGGCCGGGCGCTTGCGGCCTCGGCTGCGCTGGGCGGCCTGCGCTGGGCGTCCTGATCGTCGATCGTCAACGGGATCGTCTCGCAGCGCGGCGACGACGATCCTCGTGCGCGGCTGCGAGCTGCCGCTGCTCGGCCAGATCGACATCAGCGGCGAGGCGCTCGCCGAGGGCGGGGTGATGGCGCTGCGGATCGTGGTCGTGCTCGCCGCCTTCGCCGTGTACTCGGCACTGCGTCGATCCCGACCGGATGCTGCGCGCGCTGCGGCCGCTCGCCCGGCACTCGGCGCTGACCGCGACGCTGATCACGCGGCTGGTGCCGCTCGCCGTCGCCGACCTGACGCGCGGCTGCGGGAGGCCGCGGCGCTGCGCGGCCCGGCCGCGGCGCCGGTCGGCCGCGCCGCGATCGCGCGCCGGCTGGTCGCGGGCTCGCTCGACCGCGCGGTCGACGTCGCGGCCGACGCTCGAGCTGCGCGGCTATCGCTCGCGGAGCGCCGCGCTCGCGCCGGCCCGCGGCGCCGCCGCGCCACGCCCGGCGCTTCGGCGCCGCCGCGCTGATCGCCGTCGCCGCTCGCGATCGGCGCCCGGCTCGCCGGCGCTCGGCGGCTTCGACGCCTACCCGACGGTCGAGCGTCGAGCGCCGGCGCCGGCGACGCTCGCGCTGCGCGGCGTCGCTTCCGCTGCTGCGCGGTCGCTCCCGTTCCTCGGCGGCGGCGCGCCGGAGGGGGCGGCGTGGCTGAGCCGGTCGTCGATGCCCGCGGGCTCACCTACTCCTATCCCGGCGCCGCGCGCCGCGCTCGACGAGCTCGACCTCGAGGTCGAGCCCGGCGAGTTCGTCGTCCTCGCCGGGCGCTCCGGCGTCGGGCAAGACGACGCTGCTGCGCGCCGCTCTGCGGCCTCGTCCCGCACTTCCACGGCGGCGAGGTCGCCGGGCGAGCTCGAGGTCGGCGGGCTCGACGTCCGCGAGCACGGGCCCGCCGAGCTCGCCGCGGTCGGTCGGCTTCGTCGCGCAGGAGCCCGAGACGCAGGTCGTCTCGACCACGGTCCGCGGCCGAGCTCGAGCTGCCGCTCGAGCTGCGCGGCGAGGCCGCCGGCGGCGCGGGCCCGGGCGGTCGAGGAGGTCGCGCTGGCGCTCGGCGATCGCCGCACCTGCTCGAGCGCGCGACCGACACGCTCTCGGGCGGCGAGCTGCAGCGGGTCGCGCTCGCCGCGGCGCTGGTCCCCGCCCGCGGCTCGTCCTGCTCGACGAGCCGACCTCGCAGCTCGATCCGGTCGCCGGCGACGAGCTGATCGGCCTGCTCCGCCGGCTGAACGAGGAGTGGGGGGTGGCGGTCGTGCTCGCCGAGCACCGGCTCGAGCGCTGCCTCGCCGCCGCCGACCGCGTGGTCGCGCTCGACGCCGGGCGGGTCGCGCTTCGACGGCAGCCCCTGCGAGCTCCTGGCGTGGGCGCTGCCGGCGCCGATCCCGTCGCTGGCGACGCCCGGCGCGCGGCTGTTCTCGCTCGCCGGGATCCGGCCGTTCCCGGTCGCCGCCGGACGCTCGCAGGGTGCTCGAGGCACGGGCTACGGCTGCCGCTCGCCGGTCGCGCCGAGGCCGCGGCCGGGACGCGCCGCCGCGGGCTCGAGCCGGCGCTCGCGCGCGCGCGACCTCTGGGTCGAGCTCGACTCGGGACGGCGCCGCCCGCGCGAGGTCCTGCGCGGCCTCGACCTCGACGATCGCCGCCGGGCGAGCGGGTCGCGCTGATGGGGCGAAACGGCGCCGGCAAGAGCACCCTGCTGCGCGCCGCCGCCGGGCTGGTCGAGCCCGTGCGCGGGCCGGGTCGAGGCGCCCGGCGGGTGCGCGCTGCTGCCGCAGAGCCCGCGCGACCTGCTCGTCCGCGAGCGGGTCGGCGACGAGCTTCCCGGCGAGCGCCGGCGCGGCGGCGCTCGACGCGGTCGGTCTCGCCTGGGCCGCGCGACGCCGATCCGCGCGACCTCTCCGGCGGCGAGCGCCAGCGGCTCGCGCTCGCGATCGTGATGGCCGGGCGCGGGCGCGACGGCGCCCCGGCGTCGTCTGCCTCGACGAGCCGACCCGCGGCATGGACCGCGGCGCGAAAGCGCGAGCTCGGCCGCGCTGGCTCGGCGAGCTCGCCGCGCCGCGGCTCGGCGGTGCTCGTCGCCACCCACGACGTCGAGTTCGCCGCCGAGTTCGCCGACCGGGTCGTCCTGCTCGGCGACGGGCGAGCTGATCGCCGACGGCCCCGCCGACGAGATCCTCTCCGGCGGCTGGTACTTCTCGACCGAGGTCGCGCGGATCCTCGGCGTGCCCGGAGCGGTCACCCCCGAGCAGGGGGCGCTGGCTGCTCGACGCGCGGCTGCCGACGCCGCGAGGCGGCGCCGCGATGAGCTGGCGGCTGGCGGTGATCGTCGCTGCTCGCGCTGGTCGTCCTCGTCGGCGGCTTCGTCTGGTACGAGCGCTCGCGGCCCCCGGCGCAGGATCGTCGCCCTGGTCGCCGCGCTGGCGGCGCTCGCGGTCGCCGGGCGGCTGGCTGTTCGCGCCGATCCCGAACGTCGTCGCGACCACCGACATCGTCCTGATCACCGGCTTCGCGCTCGGCGGCGCGCCGGGCTTCGCGGTCGGCGCGCTCGCCGCTCTGGTCTCGAACATCTGGCTCGGCCAGGGCCCGTGGACCGCCTGGCAGATGGCGGGCTGGGGGATGGTCGGCGCTCGCCGGCGCGGCCGCTCGCCGTGCTCAGCGGCCGCCGCCTCGGCCGGCTCGGCCTGGCGCTCGCTGCGCGGCTCGCCGGGCTCGCCTACGGCGCGCTGCTCGACCTCTCGGTGATGGTCACCTACGGCGGCGAGCAGTCGCTCGACCGCTACCTGGCGCTCTCGGCGCGCGGGATCCCGTTCAACGTCGCCCACGCCGCCGGCAACTTCGCGATCGCGCTCGCCGCCGGGCCCGGCGCTGGTCCGGATGATCTCGCGCTACCGCGACGCGGCTCGAGTTCGACCTGGCGCCCGGCGGGCGCCGCCGCGCTCGGCCTGCGTGCTGCGCGGGCTTCGCTGAGCGCCTGTCAGCGCCGGCGCTGAGCGAGCCGCCGCGAGCCGAGGCGAAGGCCGGCGCCGCTCGCCTACCTCGCCGCCGCCCAGAACGCCGACGGCGGCTTCGCGGCCGCGCCCGGGCAGCCGCTCGAGCCCGGCGATGACCGGCTGGGTGATGCTCGGGCTCGAGGCCGCCGGGCGTCAACCCGCTCGACGTCAGGCGCTCCGGACGCGAGACGCCGGTCGACTACCTGCGCGCCAACGTCGGCCGGATCAGCTCGACCGGCGACCTCGAGCGCACGATCCTCGCGCTCGAGGCGCCGGGCTCGACTCGCGCTCGTTCGCCGGCGAGAACCTGGTCGCCGAGCTGCGCGACAAGCCGACGGCGACGGCTCGTCGAGGCCAGGTCAACCTGACCGCCTTCGGCGTGCTCGCGCTGCGGCGCCGCGGGCGCCGGACCGGCGAGCTCGGGCGCCCGGCTCGCTGGCTGCGCGAGGCGCAGAACGACGACGGCGGCTGGGGGATCCAGCCGCGGGCCCCGAGCGAGGCGGACTCGACCGGCGCCGCGCTGCAGGCGCTCGCCGCCGCCGGACAGCTCGGCAAGGCGCTCCGAGCAGGGCGTCGCGCTACCTGCGCCAGCTCGCAGACGCCGGCGGCGGCTGGGCGCTGGCCGGCAGCGGGGTCGTCAACGCGCAGTCGACCGCCTGGGCGATCCAGGGGCTCGTCGCCGCGGGCGCCGGCGGCGGGCCGCTCGCCAAGGCGCATCGCGCTATCTCGACGCGGGCGCAGGCCGCCGACGGCCACTACCGCTACTCCTCGGGCTACCGACCAGACCCCGGTCTGGGTCACCGCGCAGGCGCTGCTCGCGCTCCCGCGAGGCCGCCTTCCCGCTCGCGGCGGTGCCGCGGGCGCCCGAGCGCACAGCGCAGCCGGCGCCCGTGCAGCAGGGCGCAGGCACCCCGGCGAGCCCGCCGGCGCTCGGCGGTGAGCCCGCGACCCCGAAGGGCGACCGGCGAAGTCGCCGGTCCGCGATCGCTCCCGGGCGCGGCAGGGACGGGCCGAGCGCCGGCGAGCCGGCGCCGGCCTCGGCCGCTCCGCGAGCGCCGCCGAGGTGGCCGCCGCCCCGGTGGACCGCTCCGGCGCCCGCCGAAGAGCGCCGCGCTGGCCGGGCCGCCCTCGGGCGCCGCCGCCGAGGCCGAGTCCGGCTCCGACCTCGCTCCCTGGGTCGCCGGCGGGCTCGCCGGGCTCGCGCTCGCCCTCGGCGCCGGCTTGCTCTGGTACCGGGACCGCCTGCCCTCGACGCTCTAGGGTTTCGCCGATGGACGTCGAGACCGCGATCCGCACCCGCCGCACCCACAAGGCCTACCGCGCCCGAGCCGGTCTCGCGCGAGACGGCTCGACGAGCTGCTCGAGCTGGCCCGCTGGGCGCCGAACCACCACCTGACCAACCCGTGGCGCTTCCGCGTCCTCGGCCCCGAGGCGCTCGAGCGGCTGAAGGCGGCCGCCGGGCCCGGAGGCCGCGACGAAGCTCGACCGGGCGCCGACGCTGGTCGTCTGCTCCGTGCGCGCTCGAGCGGCGACGCGGTCGCCGACGAGGAGGACCTGCACGCGACCGCCGTCGCCGCCTACATCGTCCTGCTCGCCGCCCACGCGCGCGGCCTCGCCGGCTACTGGCGCACGCCCGGGGTGCTGCGCACGCGACGCGGGCCGCGCCGCGGTCGGGCTCGGCGACGAGCGAGCGCTTCGTCGGCCTGATCCACCTCGGCCACCCGGTCCAGGAGCAAGCCCGCCCCGAGCGCGAGCCGGCCGCAGCACGTGACCGAGTACCTCGACTGATGCTGCAGTCGCGAGCGCAGGCGCTGCGAGGCGATCACCGGCGAGCGCTTCGACGTCGTCGTGATCGGCGGCGGGATCACCGGCGCCGGGGTCGCGCTCGACGCCGCCTCGCGCGGCTACTCGGTCGCGCTGGTCGAGCGCGACGACTACGCGATCGGCACCTCGAGCCGCTCCTCGAAGATGGTCCACGGCGGCCTTCGCTACCTGCAGAACTTCGACCTCGGGCTGGTCCGCGAGGCGCTGCTCGAGCGCCAGCTGATGGTCCAGCTCGCGCCGCACCTCGTCTACCCGACGCCGTTCCTGGTCCCGACCCTCGGCGAGGAGCGGCGCGACCGGCAGATCGGCATCGGCCTCAACATGTACGACGTGATGGCGACCACGCGGGTCGGGCGCGGCGCGCCGCGAGCGCGCCGAGCGCGGCGAGCGGACGACGACTACTGGTCGCCGGACCGCCACCGCACGATCGGCGGCGAGGAGGTCGCCGAGCTGATCCCGGCGCTCGCCGCCCGCGACCCGCGCGACGGCCTACCTCTTCTACGACTGCCAGACCGACGACGTCCGCCTGGTGCTGACGATCCTCGGCGAGGCCGAGCGCTTCGGCGCGGTGCTGCTGCAACGGCGCCGAGGTCACCGAGCTGCTCGACGAGGGCGGCCGCGCCGCCGGGGTCGCCTGCGTCGACGCCGAGATCGGGCGAGCGCGTTCGAGATCGCGCGCCGACAACGTGTCAACGCGACCGGCGTCTGGGCCGACCGGATCCGCCCCGACGAGATCCATGACGAGGAGGAGATCCCGCGGATCGCGCCGAGCCGCGGCACCCACGTGACGCGTCGCGCGCGAGACGCTGCCGACTCGGCGGCGCGGCCTGCATCGTCCCGGCCGGCGAGGAGCGGACGATCTTCGCCCTGCCCTGGTACGGGCGCACCCTGATCGGCACCACCGACAACGACTACGACGGCGACATCGACGACGTCCGCGCCCGGCGCCGACGACATCGACTACCTGCTCGATGCGGTCAACGCGTTCTTCGGCACCGAGCTCGACCGCGGCGACCTGACCGGCGCCTACGCCGGCGTGCGGCCGCTGATCTCGACCGGCGACCCGAAGAAGTCGGTCGACATCTCGCGCAAGGCCGAGCTCTACGAGACCTCCTCGGGGATGCTGACGATCACCGGCGGCAAGCTGACCACCTGGCGGCGGATGGCGAAGCAGATGGTCGACCGGATGGTCGAGCGCGAGGGCCGCGAGTCGCGCCCTGCCGCACCGACGACATCCCGCTCGGGATGGCGGCGCGCGACGGCGACCTCGACCCGCCCGAGGGCGTCGGAGCGACCTGCCCGAGGGCGCCGCGAGCAGCTCGCGTTCCGCTACGGCCACGCCGCCCGCAAGGTCCTCGAGCTGGTCGGCGAGCGACCCGGCGCTCGCGCGCGCCGATCGTCGAGGGCCAGCCCGACCTGCTCGCCGAGGTCGTGATCGCCGCGCGCCCCGAGCAGGCGCGCTCGGTCGCCGACGTGCTGCTGCGCCGCACCCGCCTCGGCCTGCTCGCGGCGCCGTCAGCTTCGCACGCGCCGAGGCGGTGCGCCCGGTCGCCGAGGCGGCTCGGCGCCGAGCTCGGCTGGGACGGCGCGCGGATCGGGGACGAGGCCGAGCGCTGGGTCGCCGACGCCGCCGCCGAGGGTATCGACCCGGCGGCGTCGCCGACCTGAGCCGCGCGTTCCACGTCCGCTAGGAGTCTCACGACTCGATGACCGCGAGCGAGCTCGAACAACCTCCATCTCGCCGACCTGCACGAGCGTCGCCGCCGAGCACGGGGTCCGCCGACTTCCGCATGCTGCGCCGCGAGCGAGCTGATCGAGGCGCTCCAGGAGACCGACGCCGACGAGCTCGCCGTCGATCGGCGACGAGCCGGAGGCCGCCCGGAGGCGGAGCCCGAGGCCGCTTCGAGGCGGCGCCCGAGGCCGATCAGAGGCGGCGCCGGCCGCGAGGGCCGCGTGCGGCCGCGGCGCCGGCCGATCCCGCGCTCGCCGGCGAAGGACGAGAAGGATGAGCCCGAGGTCGTCGTCGAGGGCAAGCCGCTCGACGACGAGGAGATCGCGGAGGGGGACGAGGAGGACCTGCCGACCGAGGAGGTCCACGGGCGTGCTCGACCGATGACCCGCCAGCGCTACGGCTTCCTCCGCCTCGAGCGGCCTCGGCGCCGACCCGGGCGACGTCTACGTCTCGGCAGCCCAGATCCGCCGCTGCGAGCTTGCGCGCCGGCGACGAGGTCGCCGGGCCCGCCCGCCGCCGCGCCGCGGCGAGCGCCACCGCGCGCTCGTCCACGTCGAGACGGTCAACGGCGACGAGCCCGCGGTCGAGGAGGCGCGACCCGAGTTCGACGAGCTGCCCGCGGTCGCTCCCGAGACGCGGATCCCGCTCGAGGAGGGCGCGACGTCCCTGATCCGCGCGGTCGATCTGCTCGCGCCGCTCGCCTTCGGCCAGCGGGTCCTCGTCCGCGCCGCGCCGCGCTCGGGCCGGACGACCCTGCTGCGCGCGATCGCCGGCCGCTGATCGCCGCCACCGACGCCGAGTGCGTCGTGCTGCTCGTCGACGAGCGCCCCGAGGAGGCGACCGCCTGGCGCGAGGCGCTGCCCGACGGCCGAGTTCGCGATCGCCACCGCCGACCAGGCGCCGGTCGAGCAGCTCCGCACCGCCGAGCTCGCGCTCGAGCAGGCCAGGCGGCTCGGCCGAGACCGGCGAGCGACGTCGGTCGCTGATCTGCGACTCGCTCTCGCGGCTCGCGCTCGCCGCCGGCGGCGTCGACGAGGTCAAGCGGCTGTTCGGCTCCGGTCGCAAGCTCGCCGAGGACGGCGGGCTCGCTGACCGTGATCGCGACCACCGTCGCTCGACACCGACGACGAGGGCGAGGCCGAGCGCGAGGCGCTGACACGACCGAGAACGTCGCTGATCCGCCTCGACGCCGGACCTCGCCGCGGAGGGCGTCGTGTCCGGCGCTCGACCCGGTCCGGATGCCGGATCTCGAACGAGGATTCGCTGCGCGAGCCCGACGAGCTCGCCGCGGTCCGCGAGCTTCGCTCCGAGCTCGACCGAGCTGACCCCGGAGGACGCGGCGCTGGCCGCTCGAGGCGCGCATCGACGACGCTCCGAACTCGGACCTGCTCAGATGCCTGACGCGGCTGATCAGGCGTCGCGGCCGCCGTAGGAGAGCCGGCCCAGCGAGGGCTCGCGCGAGAGCTCGATCGGCTCGGCGTCGCGATCGGGCTGGACGTAGCCGAAGGTGCTGCGTGTCCTCGTCGAAGACGATGTCGAGCTCGCCCTCCTTGACCCGCTGGTCGAGCCAGGCGCCGCGGAAGACGAGGCGGCGGATCCAATGGACGAGGCTGCGGTTGGCGGGCCCGACGAGCTCCGTCCCAGTGCTCGTTGACGTGCTCGCCGAGGGCCGAGCTGGGCTCGCGGATCTCACCGTTGACGGCGAGCTCGAGCAGGTCGTGGAGCTCGTCGCTCGTCGAGGCCCTGATCGACGAAGTCGAGCTTCACCGCGGCCTGCTCGACGCGCTGCGCGAAGTCCCGCTCGTTGAAGGAGAAGCGGAGCTCCCCGTACTCGAGGACGTAGTCGGAGCCCGACTCGTAGTTCCCTCTCGAGTTGCCTTCTCCCGCGCGTCGCCCGCTCCATCAGTGCCGGCCGCATCTTTGCCGATGGGCGCGAGCGGCGCTTCGAGGTGCCGCGAAGCTGAACGAGGGTTTGCACCTCCGACGTCGAATTCGGGCCTGCCCGCTAGATCTCGAGCCGCGTGTCCTCGAGGTCGAGCTCGCGCTCGATCCGGCCGAGGACGTCGTCGTTGATCTCGCCGCGGTCGCGCATCTCGATCACGATCGCTCGCTGGGCCTCGAGCAGCTCGCGGACGAGCCGCTGGTAGGCCCCCGAGCGGGTCTCGTAGTCGATCCCGTCGCCGCCGAGCCCGCCGTCGAACTCGCCGTCGGGGAGCTGCGCGGTGAACCGCCGGCGGCGGTAGCTGGTAGGCGCCGCGGACCCGCTCGGCGGTCCCCTCGAGCACCCACTCCTCGCCCTCGAGCTCGTCGATCCGCGCCAGCGCCGCCTCGGTCGCCCGCAGCCGCGCCGTCGCCTCCTCGATCCTCAGCGTCTCGTCGTGATCGTCGACGCCGAGCCAGTGGATCAGCAGCGGCAGGCGTGAGGCCCTGGAGCGAGCAGGGTCGCGAGGATCACCGAGAAGGTCAGGAAGATGATCAGGTCGCGGTTCGGAAACGCGGCGCCGCCGTCGATCGCTCAGCGGCAGCGCCAGCGCCGCGGCGAGCGAGACCGCGCCGCGCATCCCGGTCCAGGCGACGAGCAGGGTGTGCTGCCACGGCGGCGCCGGGCCGCGGGCGCGGATCGCGGCGCGAGAGCAGCCGCGGCAGGTAGGTGAAGGGGAACACCCAGGCGAGCCGGACGAGCATCACGGTCGAGCGCGGTCAGGGCGCCGTAGAGGACCAGGGTCGACTTGTCGAGCGTCGACGATCCCGTCGATCACCGTCGGCAGCTGCAGGCCGACGAGCACGAACAGGGTCGCGTTGAGCAGGAAGGTGACGATCTCCCACACGGCGTTGCCCTGGATCCGCGTCGTCGGCGTCGTCAGCCGCGAGGTCAGCCGGCCCATGTAGATGCCGACGGTGACCGCCGCGAGCACGCCCGAGACGCCGATCGCCTCCGCCGGCAGGTAGGCGAAGTAGGCGCTGAAGAGCGCGATCGTGACCTCGACCGGCGGGTTGTCGAGGCGCCGGCGGATCGCGGCGATCACCGCGCCGACCGCGATCCCGATCGCGATCCCGCCGAGCGACGCTGAGCGACGAACTCGCCGCTCGCCGTCGGCGAGGCTGAACGCTGCCGGTGACGACCGCGGCGACTGCGAACTTGTAGGCGACCAGCGCGGTGCCGTCGTTGATCAGCGACTCGCCCTCGACGATCGTCACGATCCGGCCGGGCACGCGCAGCCGCCGGGCGATCGCCGTCGCCGCGACCGGGTCGGTGGGGGAGACGATCGCGCCGAGCACGAACGCCTCGGCCCAGCCGAAGCCGAGGACGCGTCGTGGGCGACGATCGGCGACCGCGACCATGGTCGCGAGCACGAGGCCGACCGCGAGCAGCGAGATCGGGCGGACGTTGCGGCGCAGCTCGCGCAGCGGGGTGAAGAACGCGGCCGCGTAGAGCAGCGGCGGCAGGAGGACGAGGAGGACGAGCTCCGGCTCGAGCTCGACCTCGGGGATCCCGGGCACGAGCGCGAGCCCGAGCCCGCCGAGGACCATCAGGATCGGATACGGGATCCGGGTCCACTGCGAGGCGACGAGCAGCAGGACGACGACGGCGAGGATCGCGGTCAGTGCGAGCTCGAGATTGATCCGATTGTTCTAGCTGAACGCGGCGTGCCCGCCGCCCGGCTCACAGAAACGGCAGGGTCACCAGCCGCACCAGGCCCGCGGCGAAGACCAGCGTGCCGGCGCCGAGCATCGCGGTGACGAGCTCGCGCGAGGTGAACTTGGTCGCGATCCCGGCGAAGAAGAGGACGGCGGCGAAGATGATCGTCGCGAGCACGTAGTTGTCGGAGTTCTGGTTGGCCTCGCGGCCGCTCTCGAAGTGCGCCACCGCCTCGCGCTCGAGCCTTCGGGATTCGATCAGGCGCCGCGGGCGGTAGGACTTGAGCGCGAACGGGGTCGCCGGCGCGCCCTTGTTGTTGAGCGGGTCGAGCGCCAGCCACTCCTTCACCGCCGGGCGGAACTCGCGGCGAAAGATTCCCTGGATCGCGCTCTGCAGGCGCTTCTTGTCATCGGTGTATGCGCCCGCGAAGTCGGCGAACAGCCCGGCGTCGATGGCAAGGTTGGCGGCGTGGTCGGCGCGCGCCTTCGCCGACTCGGTGCGCGCGGCGCCGGCGGAGGTGAACTCGGTCGACTGGCGGCCGCTCCAGCGGGTGGACTCGTACGCGCTGTAGGCGGTGGCGACGGTGGCGATCGAGATCAGGATCGCCGACCAGAGCTCGAGTCGTTCAGTGGGCGTGTGGGGTCGGGTTCCACTCATCCTCGCGGGCCCGCTCGCCGCCGCGCGCCGGCGATCCGGCCAGGGGAGACCGTAACGAGCCGCGCTCGCCGCGCGCTGCACGCCGGGCGGCGCGGGCGATCGGGGCGGGGGGGCGCGCCGAGCCGCGGCGGGCTTGTAGGCGGCGTGGCCGTCATCGATCCCCCGCGCCGATTCCGCAATCTGCCCCTCGCGGACGTCGCCTCAACGCGGGTTCCGGTGGCGGTCGATCTGCGCTCCCGCCTGCTCGGCCTCGCCTGGCTGCGAGCCGGGCGGGCGGGGGAGGGCCTCCTGATCCCGCGCTGTCGCTCGATTCACACCTTCGGGATGCGCTTCGCGATCGACGTCGTCTTCCTCGACTCCGAGCTGCGACCGCTGAGCGTCCGCTCCGCGCTCGGGCCCGCCCGCCTGGCCCGCGAGCGCGCCGCCGCCGCCGTCCTCGAGCTTCCGGTCGCCCCCTCGGAGGCCGGCTGATGCTGCCGGCGAGCGAGCCGCTCGCGACGATCGTCGTCTGCGAGGACGACCCGCCGACGCTCGAGCTGCTCTGCGACCACCTGACCGCCGATCGCTTCTGCGCCCTGCCCGCTCCCTCGGCCTCCGACGCGCTCAGGCTCTGCCACTACCGCCAGCCCGACCTGCTCCTGCTCGACCTCAACCTCCCCGACGCCTTCGGCCTCGACGTGCTGCGCGAGATCCGCGCCGCCCACGGCGCCGGCGGGCGCTTCGACAGCGAGCTTCCGGTGATCGTCCTCAGCGGCCGCGGCGGCGACGCCGACCGGCTGCGCGGCCTGCGCTGCGGCGCCGACGACTACGTGACCAAGCCGTTTCACTACGACGAGCTCGAGGCTCGGGTCCGGGCGATCCTGCGCCGCCGCGAGGGCCGCCGCGGCGGGCCGCTTCGCGTCGACGACCTCGTCGTCGACCCCGCCCGGCGCGAGGTCACCGTCGGCGGGCGGGCGGTGAAGCTCGCCAACAAGGAGTTCACCCTGCTGCAGGCGCTGGCCTCGGAGCCGACCAGGGTGTTCACCAAGGCCGAGCTGCTGCGCGACGTCTGGGGGTTTCGCTCGGTCGGCCGCACCCGCACGGTCGACTCGCACGCGAGCCGCCTGCGGCGCAAGCTCGACCCTGAGCACGGCCGCTTCGTGGTCAACTGCTGGGGCGTCGGCTATCGGCTTCTCGACGGCGCCGGGGGCCCGGATGGACACGATCGCTGACCCTGCGCTGGCCGGCTGGCCGCTCGCGCTGGTGCTCGCGAGCGTCGCGATCGCCGAGCGGGCGCGAAGCGCGCGCCGCCGCGGCGTCCTCAACCGCGCCCTCCACGAGCTGCGCCGCCCGCTGCAGGCACTCGCCCTCGCCGGCGGCGGGCTTCGACACGGCCAGCTCGAGGCGGCGATCGGGGCGCTCGAGGACCTCGATCGCGAGATCAACGGCGGCGCCCGCCGGACGGTTGCGCGGATCGAGGCCGGGGCGCTCGCTCGCGCCGCGATCGAGCGCTGGCGCGGAGCGGTGCTCGGCGCAGGCCGGGCGATCGAGCTCCGCTGGTCGGTCGAGCCCGTGCTGGTCGAGTGCGACCCGGCGCTGATCTCACGGGCGCTCGACAACCTGATCGCGAACTCGCTCGAGCACGGCTCGGGCACGGTGCGGCTGAGCGGCAGCCGCCGGCCCGGGAGGGTCCGCTTCCACGTCTGCGACGGCGCCGCGGGCTCGTCGCTCCCGCCCTCGGGCGCACCCAGGCGAGGCTGCGCTCGCCGGGGCGATCCGCGCCGCGGCCACGGCCTCGAGCTGGTCGCCGAGGTCGCCGCGAAGCACGGCGGGCGCTTCGGCGTCTCGATCGAGGCCGGCGGCGCAAGCTCCGTGATCGAGCTCCCGCTGGCCGGCGATCGGTGAAGGGCAGGCGGCGCGCGGTCGGCTTCGCGGCCGCCGCGGCGCTCTGCGCCGGGCTCGCGGCGAGCGCCACGGGGGCGCGGCCGGTGGGCCTCGAGGAGCAGTTCGGCGAGCTCCGTCAGGTGCTCGTGAGCAGCGCCCCGCTACCACCGGGTGGGAGGCTCACCGCCAGGCGGGTCGCCGAGTCGGTCGAGGCCCGCCGGGTGCCCCTCAGCTTCCTGCCGCCGGGCGTCCTCAGCGAGCCCGAGCAACTCGTCGGCCGCCGCCTGGTCGGCGAGCTGCCCGCGGGCAGCTACCTGACCGCGGCCCTGCTCGCGGCGCCCGAGAGCGGCTCCGGGCGCCGCGATCCGCGCCTCGGCGACGCCGAGAGCCCGGTCGAGATCGCGGTAACCGGCGCGGCGGCGCTCGCCGCGGGCGCCGGCGCCGGGGGGCGCGCGGTCGATGTCGTCGTCACCTCGGAGCCGGGCCCGGCCGGGGCGGGGCGAACCTACGTCGCCGCCGAGGCGGTCGAGCTGCTCGGCCTGCGCGCGGCGGGTGCGGGCGAGTCCGGCGACCCGCTGCTCGAGCCCGCCGGCTCGCAGATCGCCACCCTGGCGCTGACCCGCTCGCGAGGCGCTGCGGCTGATCCAGGCCGAGAGCTTCGCGCGCTCGCTCAGGCTGATCGCGCGCTGAGGGGCGGCGCTCAGGCGACCGCGACGACGATGCTGAGCAGGCCGGCGGTCGCGGCGGCGATGAGCACGATCCGGTGGTGGGTGGCGTCGTCGAGGCGCCGGAAGATCGCCGCGCCGAAGCGGTGGCCGACCAGCAGCGCCGGGACGCAGGCGAGCAGCAGCCCGCCATCGGGCATCGCCGCGCTCACCCCGACCACCGCGAAGACGATCGCGAGCGCCGGGACGCTGAGCCCGAGCAGGACGACGGCCAGCGAGTCTCGAAACGCGCTTCCGCGCAGGCCGAGCGCGCCGAAGGCGAGCACCAGGACCGGGCCGTTGACGCTCACAGAGGTGGTCAGGACGCCGGCGATGCCCCCGGCCCCGAGCTCGAGCGGCGCGCTTCGTCGCGGCCGCGGGACGCCGCGGACGGCGGCCTGCACGCCGGCGCCGGCGAGGACGACGACGCCGAGCGCGATCTGGAGCGCCTCGTGGTCGACGCGCTCGAGCACCAGCGCGCCGAGGACCATTCCCGGCAGGGCGGCGAGGAGCACGTTGCGCGCCGGCCCGGCGGCGATCGCCCGCGGGCGCCGCTCGGTGAACAGGACGAGGCAGTTGATCGCGATCGCCAGCAGGATCACCAGCGTCACCGCCTCGCCGGCGGGAAAGCTCGCGTAGGCGGCCGGGGCGACGATCAATGCGAACCCGAAGCCGACCGCGGCCTGGAGCGACATCCCGAGCAGGACCGCGGCGACGAGCAGGACGTCGGTGGCGCTCACGCCGCGAGCATAGGCGCGAGGGGGGAGAGATCGCCGGCGCTCGCGCCTCCTCAGAGCATCGCCACCGCAGAGGACCACGCCCGCGCGCTCGCCGCCGAGCTTCGGCTGCGCCTGATCGAGCGCCGCCACGCCGAGGCGCTCGCCGGCGAGCCGGCGCCGGGGCTCGAGGCGACGGTCCGCGCCCTGGTCGAGGAGGCGGCGGGGATCCTCTCGCCCGAGCGCCGCGGGCAGGTCGCCGAGCTGATCCTCCGCGACACCGTCGGCCTCGGCCCGCTCGAGGAGCTGCTCGCCGACGACGAGGTCGAGGAGGTGATGGTGAACGGCCACGCCTGCGTCTACGTCGAGCGCGCGCGGCGCGGATCGAGCCGACCGAGGTCCGCTTCGACTCCGAGCAGGCGCTCGCGCGACACGATCGAGCGCATCCTGGCGCCGCTCGGCCGCCGCGTCGACGAGCTCAGCCCGATGGCCGACGCCCGGCTCGCCGACGGCTCGCGGGTCAACGTCGTGATCCCGCCGCTCGCGATCGACGGGCCGCTGCTCTCGATCCGCCGGTTCACCGCCGCGCGTCCCGATCCCGACGCGCTGGTCGCGGCTGGGACGCTCAGCCCCGAGCTCGCCGAGCTGCTCGCCGAGGCCGTCGGCGAGCGCCGCAGCCTCCTCGTCTCGCGGCGGCACCGGCTCGGGCAAGACGACGCTCCTCAACGCGCTCTCGGCGTTCATCGACCCGGCCGAGCGGGTGGTGACGATCGAGGACGCCGCCGAGCTCCGCCTGCGCCAGCCGCACGTGGTCCGGCTCGAGAGCCGGCCGGCCTCGGTCGAGGGCCGTGGCGAGGTGACGATCCGCGACCTGCTCCGAAACGCGCTGCGGATGCGCCCCGACCGGATCGTCATCGGCGAGGTCCGCGGCGCCGAGGCGCTCGATCTCCTGACGGCGCTCAACACCGGGCACGAGGGCGCGCTCTCGACCGTGCACGCGAACTCCCCCGAGGACGCGCTGCGCCGGATCGAGACCCTGGCGCTGATGGCGGGGGTCGGGCTCCCGCACGAGGCGATCCGCGAGCAGCTCTGCGCGCGGCATCGACCTCGTCGTCCACATGGCCCGCGCCCGCGGCGGGCTGCGGGTGGTGACCACCGTCGGCGAGGTGTTGCGCTCGGCCGGGGCGGTCGCGGTCCGCGAGCTCTGGAGGCGCGGGTGAGCGCCGTCGCCTGGATCTGCGACCGCCCTTGCGGCGCTCGCGGGTGGGCTCGCCGCGCTCGCCGCGCGCGAGGCGCTGCTCGCCACCCCGGCGGCGGGCCGCTGGGTCGCGGCGACGCTCGAGCCGCTTCGCCGCGCCGGCCGCGAGGGCCACGCTGCCGACGGACGCCGAGCGCCGCCGGCTCGCGGTCCTCGGCGGGGTCGTCGTTCTTCGCGCTCGCCCTGCTGATCAGCGGCCCCGGCGCGGCGCCGCTCCTCGCCGCCGCCGGCCCGGCCGCGGCGAGCGCCGCGATCGCCCGGCGCCGCGCCCGCTACCGGCGCCGGGTCGAGGGCGGCCTCGCCGAGATCGCGACCGCGATCGCCGACGCGCTCGCCTCGGGCCGCTCGGCGCGAGCGGCGCTCGCGGCCGCGGCCTCCTCGCTCGAGGGCCCGGCGGCCGTCGAGATCGGCGCGCGTTCGCGCCGAGCTCGCCCTCGGCGCGCCGACTCGCGATGCGCTCGGCGGCCTGCGCCGGCGCCTCGACTCGCCGCGCGTCGATGCGCTCGCGGCCGCGCTGCTCTCCCAGCAGCTCGCCGGCGGCGACCTCGCCACCCTGCTGCGCCGCTTCGCCGCCGCGGCCGCCGACCGCGAGCGCACCGAGGCGGACGCGCGCGCGGCAACCGCGCAGGCCCGGTTCACCGGTCTGCTCGTCGTCGCGATGCCGGTCGGCGCCGCGCTGCTGGCCGAGCTGCTCGAGCCCGGGCTTCGTCGCCGGGCTGCTGGCCGAGCCCGGCGCCGCCACCCTGCTCGCGCTCTCGGCCGCGCTCCAGCTCGCCGGGTTCGCCGCGATCCGCCGTCTCAGCAGGATCGCCGAAGGGTGAGCGCCCTGCTCGCGGCGCGGCGCGGTGCTGCTCGGCGGTCGCCGCCGATCTGGGAGCTCGCCGGCAGCGCTCGAGGGTCGCGCCGCTCGCGCCGCGAGCTCGCTCGCCGCGCGGGCTCGCCGCCTGACCTCTCACGGCGATGCCTCGATCGCGGCCGGCCTCGCCGACCGGATCGGCCGCGCCGGGCTCTCGCGGCCGGCTCGATCCCGGCTCGCTGATCGCGATCAAGGCCGCATGCGCGCTTCGGGGGAGGCGTGGTCGCCGCGCTCGCGGTGCCGGCGCTTCCCGGCCGGCTCGCCGCACCGCTGGCCGCGGCGATGGTCGCGGCCGGGTCTCTCGCCCCCGACGCGCTGCTCGAGCGGGCCGCCCGGCGCCGGCGCTCGCGCGCGATCGCCGCGCTGCCCGAGGTGCTCGACATGCTCGCCGTCGGCGCGGCCTCGGGCCGCGACCCGGCGACCGTGTTCGCCGAGCTCGCCGAGGCGAGCTCCGGCCCGCTCGCGGTCGAGCTCGCCGGCGCGGTCGCCGAGATCGAGGCCGGCCGCGCGCCCCGCGACGCGCTCGCCGCCCTGCGCGTGCGGATCCCCGGACCCGAGATCGGTGCGCTGGCGGCGGCGCTCGAGCGCTCGCGAAGCTACGGCTCGCCGCTCGCCGAGCAGCTTCACCGCCAGGCGTCGGCGCTGCGCCGCGAGACCCGCCGGAGGATCGAGGAGCGCGCCGCCCGGGCGGCGCCGAAGATCCAGCTGGTCGTCGCGCTCGTCCTCGTCCCCTCGGTGCTCCTGATGATCCTCGCCGCGATCATCGCTCACTCGGATGCGCTCTTCGGCTCGCTCGGGGCGGGCTAGACTCGCCCGCGGATGATCCTTCGCGGCGGCATCGACCTCGGCGGCACAAAGATCCAGGGCGCGATCATCACCGCCGACGGCGAGGTGGTCGGCGACGCGCGCCGCCCGACGCCGACGGCGGGCGGGCCCGCCGACGTCGCCCGGGAGATGGCCGCGGCGCTCGACGAGGCCGCCGAGGCGGCCTCGGTCGAGACCGCGTCGCTCGCCGGTGTCGGCGTCGGCTCGCCGGGGGAGGTCGACGCCGCCAGCGGCGAGGTCTCCTCGGCCAACAACCTGCCCGGCTGGAGCGGCAGCTTCCCGCTCGGGGCGACCCTCTCCGAGGCGCTCGGAGCGCCGGTCAGGATCGGCAACGATGTCGACGTCGCCACGAACGCCGAGTTCAAGCTCGGCGCCGGGCGCGAGTTCAGCTCCCTGCTCGGGGTCTTCTGGGGCACCGGGGTCGGCGGCGGCGTCGTCCTCGACGGCGGCCGCTGGACCGGGCGCGGCAGCGCCGGCGAGATCGGCCACATGGTCGTCAAGCAGGGCGGCCGGCACTGTCCCTGCGGGCGCCGCGGCTGCATGGAGGCCTACGCGGGCCGCGCCGCGATGGAGGCCCGGGCGCGACACGAGCACGAGAAGGGGCGCCACACCGACCTCTTCAAGATCATGGAGAAGCGCGGCCGCGACCGGCTCACCTCGAGCATCTGGGAGCGCGGGCTGAAGGCCGGCGACGAGCTCACCGAGGAGCTGATCGGCGAGGCGGTCGAGGCGATCGGGGCCGCCGTCGCCTCGGCGGTCAACCTGATCGACTTCGAGGCGGTGGTGATCGGCGGCGGGCTCGGCGATCCGGCTCGGCGAGCCCTACGTCGAGCGGATCCGCGAGCAGATGTCGAAGCACCTGTTCAAGGACGCCGACCCGCCCGCGATCCGCCTCGCCGAGCTCGGCGACTTCGGCGGGGCGATCGGCGCCTCGCTGCTCTTCGACGACTGAGCCCCCGCGCCCAGCCCGGGGGCGGCGGGCGCGCGCGCGGCTACTCGGGCAGCCAGGGCCTTCGCCAGCCACCGTGCCCGGTGAGCATGTGGCGCGCTCCCTCCGGCCCCCAGCTCCCCTGCTCGTAGGCCTCGATCGGCGGCGGCTCCTCGAGCAGCGGCTGCGACGATCCGCCAGGTCTCCTCGATCGCGTCCTGGCTCGGGAACAGCGAGGTGTCGCCGCGCAGCGCGTCGCGCAGCAGGCGCTCGTAGGGCTCCGGCTGGTCGCCGACCTGCTGCCTCGAAGAGCGACGTCGAGATGGACCCGCTGGAGCGCCGTCCTCGCCCGGCTTCTTCGCCGAGCAGGCAGAGCTCGGCGCCGGGCTCGGGCTTGATCCGGATGATCAGCTCGTCGGGGTCGGGCAGCGTCGGCGCCGCCGATGCCGAGCTTCGGCGGGCTGCTTGAAGACGATCCGGACCTCGGTCACCGTCGACCGGCATCGCCTTGCCGGCGCGGATGAAGAACGGCACCCCGGCCCAGCGCCAGTTGTCGATCTCGAGGCGCAGCGCGACGAAGGTCTCGGTCTTCGAGTCGGCGGCGACCCCGTCGATCTCGCGGTAGCCGTCGTACTGGCCGCGGACGTAGCGGCTCGGGTCGGCCGCCGGCATCGCCCGGAAGAGGTCGACCTTGCGAGTCGCGGATCGGGTCGGAGTCGGCCGGGCCGGCCGACGGCGGCTCCATCGCGACCAGCGCGAGCACCTGCAGCAGGTGGTTCTGGACGACGTCGCGGATCGTGCCGACCGGGTCGTAGAAGCTGCCGCGGTCCTCGACCCCGAAGTTCTCGGCCATCGTGATCTGGACCGAGTCGACGTAGCTGGCGGTTCCAGACCGGCTCGAGGATCGTGTTCGCGAAGCGCAGGTAGAGGATGTCCATCACCGGCTCCTTGCCGAGGAAGTGGTCGATCCGCAGGATCTGCTCCTCGTCCAGCAACTCGTGCAGGCTCGTCGTTGAGCGCGCGGGCCGAGGCGAGGTCGTGCCCGAACGGCTTCTCGATCACCACCCGCGCGCCCTCGGTGAGGCCCGCCGCGTGCGAGGTGCGCGGACGACCTCGCAGAAGAGCGACGGCGGGATCTCGAGGTAGAAGAGCCGCTCGCTGCGATCCGCTCGATCTCGCTCGGCGAGCTCCGCGTAGGTGCGCGGCGTCGTCGAAGTCGCCCTGGACGTAGCTCGAGCCGCTCCGTCGAGGCGCTCGATCACCGTCGTCGTCGGGGCTCTCGACCGTGCGCCTCGATCGCCTCGCGGCAGTGGCGGTCGAGCTCCTCGTCGCTCCAGCTCGTTGCGGCGCGACGCCGATCACCGGGCACGTCGAGCGTCGCCGCGGCTGCTCGAGCCGGTAGAGCGCGTCGAAGGTCATCTTGCGGGCGAGGTCGCCGGTGATCCCGAAGATCACCAGGGTGTCCGCTTCGGTCGCCGTCTGGCCGCGGTCTATCGACCGCGGGCCGATGCGCTTAGGATCCGGCCGCATGCAGCTCGGGATGGTCGGCCTCGGGCGGATGGGCGCGAACATCGTCCGCCGCCTGATGCGCGACGGCCACGAGTGCGTCGTCTACGACGTCAACGCCGACGCGATCGCGGCGCTCGCCGGCGAGGGCGCCAGCGGCGCCGACTCGCTCGAGGACTTCGTCGCCAAGCTCGAGCGCCCCGCGCGCGGTCTGGGTGATGGTGCCGGCCGGTGAGATCACCGAGAGCACGGTGAGCGAGCTCGCCGCGAAGCTCGAGCCCGGCGACGCGATCATCGACGGCGGCAACTCCTACTACCGCGACGACATCCGCCGCGCGGAGCGCTTCGCCGAGCGCGGGATCGACTACATCGACTGCGGCACCAGCGGCGGCGTCTTCGGGCTCGAGCGCGGCTACTGCCTGATGATCGGCGGCCCCGACGGAGGCGGTGCGCGGCTCGACCCGATCTTCGCGACCGCTCGCCCCGGGCGTCGAGTCGGCCGAGCGCACGCCCGGCCGCGAGCGGCGAGCCGACCCCCGCCGAGCAGGGCTACCTGCACTGCGGGCCGACGCGGCGCCGGGCACTTCGTGAAGATGGTCCACAACGGCATCGAGTACGGCGGTGATGGCCGCCTACGCGGAGGGCCTCAACATCCTCGAGAACGCCGACGCCGGGCGAGCGCGAGCGCGACGCCGACGCCGAGACCGCGCCGCTCGGCGATCCCGAGTACTACCAGTACGAGCATCGACGTCGCCGAGGTCGCCGAGGTCTGGCGCCGCGGCAGCGTGATCGGCTCCTGGCTGCTCGACCTGACCGCCGCGGCGCTCGCACGCGTCGCCGACGCTCGAGGGCTTCGCCGGCCGGGTCTCGGACTCCGGCGAGGGCCGCTGGACCTCGATCGCCGCGATCGAGGAGGGCGTGCCCGCGCCCGTGCTCTCGACCGCGCTCTACTCGCGCTTCGCCTCGCGCGAGCTCGACGACTTCGCCAACAAGGTGCTCTCGGCGATGCGCAAGGAGTTCGGCGGCCACGACGAGAAGCCGTCGCTGGGAAGGCGGCCGTCCAGGAGGTCGTCGCCGACGCCGAGGCGGCCGCGCGCACGCGGCGCCGAGCTGATCGCGGCCGCGGCGACGGTCGCGATCGCCGAGCGCGGCCGGTTCGCCGTCGCGGTGAGCGGCGGCCACGCGCCCTGGCGGATGTTCGAGCTCCTCGGCGAGCATCGCGATCGACGTGGCGAGGCCGTCGAGCTCTTCCAGGTCGACGAGCGGATCGCCCCCGCCGGCGACGCTGAGCGAAACCTGACCCACCTGCGTCGCGAGCCTGCCCCGAGCCGGCGCTCGGCTCGCTGCGGCCGATGCCGGTCGAGTCCGACGACCTCGAGGCCGCCGCCGCCGAGCTACGACGCGAGCGCTGCCCGACGCGGCTCGACCTCGTCCACCTCGGGCTCGGCCCCGACGGCCACACCGCCTCGCTGGTCCCCGGCGACCCGGTGCTCGAGGTCACGCGACCGCCGCGTCGCGCTGACCGCCGGCGAGTACCAGGGCAGGCGCCGGATGACGCTCACCTACTCCGGCGATCGAGGCGGCGGGCGAGGTGCTGTGGCTGGTCACCGGCGCCGACAAGCGCGAGGCCTTCGCGCGGCTCCTCGCCCGCGACCCTCGATTCCGGCGGGCCGGGTGGAGCTCGCCGAGCCGACCGTGGTCTGCGAGGCGGCGCTCCTCCCGGGCGCCGAGGCTGGCGCGCTAGAGCGGCCGCGAGACCCGCTCGACCTCGGCCCCGCGGGCGACGAAGAGCTCGGCGATCAGCGTCGGCTCGAAGAGCCCGTGGTCGACCACGCCTGGGGCCGCGAGAGCCGGGCGGCGAGCCCCGCGACGACCGCCGAACTCACCGTGGTAGTCGGCGATCACCCCGCCGTCGGGAGAGCGGCCCGCGTCCTCGCGGATGACGACGTCGCCGAGCTCGCGCAGGGTCGCGGCGAGCCCGAAGCGATGCAGCTCGAGCGGGATCGGCGCGCCGATCTCGGCGACCGGCTTCGAGGAGTCGGCGATGACGACGAAGCGCTCGGCCGCCGCGGCGACGATCTTCTCGCGGGTGTGGGCGCCGCCGCCTCCCTTGACCAGCCAGCCGTCCGGCGCGATCTGGTCGGCGCCGTCGATCGCGAGGTCGAGGCGGTCGAGGCGGTCGAAGTCCTCGACCGCGATCCCGAGCTCGCGGCGCCTGCTCGGTGGTCGCGATCGAGGTGGCGACGCAGCGGATCTCGAGCCCGCGCGCGGCGATCGCGGGCAGCAGGTGGGCGACCGTCGAGCCGGTCCCGAGACCGACGACCATGCCGTCCTCGACCAGCTCGGCCGCGGCCTCGGCGGCGAGCCGCTTCTCGTCGTCGGCGCTCATCGGCGCATCTTCCACGATCGCGATCGCCGCCGTGCGCAGCGGCGATCGCCGACGTGGATAGGGTGAGGGCCATGGCGACCGAGCGCGAACCGTTCGACCGAGCTCGACCAGCTCGCGATCAACACGATCCGCACGCTCTCGATCGACGCGATCCAGAAGGCGAACTCCGGGCACCCGGGCACGCCGATGGCGCTCGCGCCGGTCGCCTACGTGCTCTGGCAGCAGCTTCCTGCGCTTCGACCCCGACGACCCGATCTGGCCGAACCGCGACCGCTTCGTGCTCTCGGCCGGCCACGCCTCGATGCTGCTCTACGCGCTGCTTCACCTGGCCGGGGTGAAGGCGGTCGACTCCGACTACGAGACGCTCGGCGAGCCGGCGGTCACGCTCGACGACATCAAGAGCTTCCGCCAGCTCGACTCGCAGCGCCGCCGGCCATCCCGAGTACCGCTGGACCTCGGGCGTCGAGACGACCACCGGGCCGCTCGGCCAGGGCGTCGCCGACCTCGGTCGGCATGGCGATCGCCGCGCAAGTGGCTGGCCGCGCACTTCAACCGGCCCGGGCTTCGACGCTCTTCGACTTCGACACCTACGCGATCTGCGGCGACGGCTGCCTGATGGAGGGCGTCTCCCACGAGGCCGCCTCGCTCGCCGGCCACCAGCAGCCTCGACAACCTCTGCTGGATCTACGACAACAACCACATCACGATCGACGGCCACACCGACGATCACCTACGACGACGACGTCGCCACCCGCTTCATGGGCTACGGCTGGAACGTCACCCGGGTCGGCGACGCGAACGACCTCGACCTGATCAGCCGCGCCTTCGAGGACGTTCCGGCCAGACCGACGAGCGCCCGACGCTGATCATCGTCGACAGCCACATCGGCTACGGCGTCGCCGCACAAGCAGGACACGGCCGCCGCCCACGGCGAGCCGCTCGGCGAGGAGGAGGTGCGCGAGACCAAGCGCGCCTACGGCTGGCCCGAGGACGCCCAGTTCCTGGTCCCCGACGGGGTGCCGCGAGCGCTTCGCCGACGGGATCGGCGCGCGCGGGGCCGAGCTGCGCGGCGAGTGGGAGCGGCTGCTGCTCCGAGCTACCACCGCGAGCACGAGACCCTGCGACCGCCAGCTCGACGACGATGCAGCACCGCGAGCTCCCCGACGGCTGGGACGCGCGACATCCCGAGCTTCGAGGCCGACGCAGAAGGGCATCGCGACCCGCAAGGCCTCCAACCAGGTCCAGAACGCGATCGCCGCCGAGCGTCCCCTGGCTCGTCTCGCGGCTCGGCCGACCTGACCGACTCGACCTCGGTCCGGCTCGACTTCGAGGGCGCCGGCGACTTCGAGCCCGGCGACCGCGACGGCCGCCAGCTCCACTACGGCATCCGCGAGCACGAGTCGGCGGCGATCTCCAACGGGCTGTCGCTCGTCGAAGATGCGGCCCTCGTGGTCGACCTACCTGACCTTCTCCGACTACGCGCGCCCGGCGATCCGGCTCTCGGCGCTGATGGAGCTGCCGGTGATCCACATCTTCACCCACGACTCGATCGGCCTCGGCGAGGACGGGCCGACCCACCAGCCGGTCGAGCAGCTCGCCTCGCTGCGGGCGATCCCGGGCCTGATCGTGATCCGGCCCGCGACGCGAACGAGGTCGCCGAGGCGTGGCGGTGTCACGATCGAGCAGACCACCAGCCGGTCGCGCTCGTGCTCACCCGCCAGAACGTGCCGATCCTCGACCGCTCGCGATACGCCGCCGCCGAGGGCCTGCGCCGCGGCGCCTACGTGCTCGCCGACGCGACCGGCGACCCCGAGCTGATCCTGATCGCGACCGGCAGCGAGGTCGCGCTCGCGCTCGAGGCCCACGAGCAGCTGAGCGCCGACGGCGTCCGCGCCCGGGTCGTCAGCATGCCGTCGTTGCGAGCTCTTCGACCGCAGGACCGGCGCTACCGCGACGAGGTGCTGCCGCCGCGCGCTGACGCGCGCGGATCTCGATCGAGGAGGCCTCGACGCTCGGCTGGGACCGCTACGTCGGGCCGCGCGGGCGCGATGATCGGGATGCACACCTTCGGCTCCTCGGCGCCGCTCAAGGACCTGCTCGAGCAAGTTCGGCTTCACCCCGGAGGCAGTTGTCGAAACGGCGCGCGAGGTGCTCGCGCGGGAGGAGGACGGATGAAGGCGACGGCGGAGCTCCACGACCTCGGCCAGAGCCTCTGGGTCGACAACATCACCCGCGACGATGCTCGACGACGGCACGCTCGCGGGCTACATCGACGAGCTCTCGGTCACCGGGCTGACCTCGAACCCGACGATCTTCGACAAGGCGATCGGCGCCGGCGACGCCTACGACGAGCAGATCGCCGAGCTTCGCGAGCGCGGGCTCGAGGGCGAGGAGATGTTCTTCGAGCTCGCGCTCGCCGACCTGCGCCGCGCCGCCGAGCTGTTCAGGCCGGTCCACGAGCGCACCGACGGCGTCGACGGCAGGGTCTCGCTCGAGGTCTCGCCGCTGCTCGCCGACGACGCCGAGGCGACGATCGCGCAGGCGGCCGAGCTCTACGGCAGGGCCGAGGAGAACTTCTTCATCAAGATCCCGGGCACCGAGGCGGGCCGGCGGGCGATCGAGGAGACGATCTTCGCCGGGATCCCGGTCAACGTCACGCTGCTGTTCTCGACCGAGCACTACCTCGCCGCCGCCGACGCCTACATGCGCGGGATCGAGCGCCGGATCGAGGCCGGGCTGAACCCGAACGTCGCCTCGGTCGCCTCGCTGTTCATCAGCCGCTGGGACGCCGCGATCGCCGGCGAGGCTCCCGGCCGAGCTCAAGAACGAGCTCGGGATCGCGATCGGCCGCCACGCCTACGCCGCCTATCGCGAGCTGCTCGACTCCGACCGCGTGCGCAGCGGCTCGCCAACGAGGGCGCGCGCCCGCAGCGGCTGCTGATGGGCGAGCACCGGGACCAAGGATCCCGAGGCCTCCGACGTCCTCTACGTCGAGCGCGCTCGCCGCGCCGCTCACCGTCAACACGATGCCCGAGAAGACCCTGCTCGCCTTCGCCGAGCACGGCGAGCGTCGCGCGGCCCGCTGCCGGCCGACGGCGGCGACGCCGCCGAGCGCCTGGACGCGTTCGAGGCCGCCGGGATCGACGTCGGCGCGCTCGGCGCTCGCCTCCAGGAGGAGGGCAAGGAGTCGTTCAACTCCTCCTGGCGCGATCTGCTCGGCACGCTCGGCAAGCAGCTCGTCTAGCCAGAGCACCCGATAGGGTCGCCTGATAGTGCAGGAGGGGGCCCCCGCCATCGATTCGCGGCAGGTCGGCCGCAACGTCGTCATGACCGCGGCGATCGCCGGCCTCGGCGGTCTGCTGTTCGGCTACGACACCGGCGTCGATCGCCGGGGCGCTGCTCTTCGTCACCCCGGACTTCGGCCTCTCGAGCTTCCAGTCGGGGCTCGTCGTCGGCGCGGTGCCGATCGGCGCGGTGCTCGGCGCCGGCCTCGCCGGCAGGCTCTCCGACGCGTACGGCCGCCGGCTGCTGATCCTGATCTCGGCGGTCGTCTTCGTCGTCGGCTCGCTGGTCTGCGCGGCGGCTCCCGGCGCGGGCCTGCTGGTGATCGCGCGGATGGTGCTCGGCGTCGCGATCGGGCTCGCCTCGGCGACCGCGCCGGTCTACATCTCCGAGGTCGCGCCGCCCGACATCCGCGGGCGCCTGGTCACCTTCTTCCAGCTCGCGGTCACGATCGGGATCGTCGTCGCCTACGTCGTCGGCCTCGCCTTCGACTCCAGCGAGGGCTGGCGCTGGATGCTCGGCCTCGGCGCCGTGCCCGCGTTCGCGCTTCGGGATCGGGATGCTGCGGATGCCGCAGAGCCCGCGCTGGCTGGTGATGGCGGGGCGCGACTTCGAGGCGCGGGCGACGCTCGCGCGGCTGCGCTCCGGCGACCCGGAGACGATCGAGCAGGAGATCGTCGAGATCAAGGACGAGGTCGCGGCGAAGCCGGGCACCTGGAGCGACCTGGGCCGGCCGGTCGTGCGAGCGGCGCTGGTGGTCGGGATCGGGCTCGCGATCCTCCAGCAGGTCTGCCGGGATCAACACGGTCATCTACTACGCGCCGACGATCATCCAGTTCACCGGCATCGACTCCTCGGCGGCCGCGATCCTCGCCTCGGTCGCGCGTCGGCATCGTCAACGTCGGCATGACCGTGGTCGCGATCCGCCTGCTCGACCGCGCCGGGCGGCGGCCGCTGCTGCTCGTCGGGCAGCGCGGCGATGGCGATCGCGCTGCTCGGCGCTCGGCCTCGTCTTCGTCGCCGGCGCCGGCAGCACCGCTCGGCTCGGTCGTCGCGATCGGCAGCCTGATGCTCTACGTCGGCGCCTTCGCGGTCAGCCTCGGCCCGATCTTCTGGCTCCTGAACGCCGAGATCTACCCGCTCGAGGTGCGCAGCAAGGCGGCCGCGGTCGGGACGATGGCGAACTGGCTCTTCAACTTCATCGTCTCGCTCACCTTCCTGCTGCTGATCGATGCGCTCGGTCGCGGCGGCGCCTTCTTCTTCTACGCCGGGATCTGCGCGCTCACCTTCGTCTTCTGCATGCGGCTCGTCCCCGAGACGAAGGGCAAGCGCCTGGAGGAGATCCAGGCCGTGTTCGAGCAGCGGGTGGCGGAGCGCAGATGAGCGGCGGCGAGCCTCCCCTCGAGCTTGCGCGAGCGCCCGGCCTGGCGCGCGCTCGAGCGCCACCACGCCGAGGTCGCGCGAGCGTCCACCTGCGCGACCTCTTCGCCGACGACCCGGACGCGCGGCGAGCGCCTCGTCGCTCGAGGCCGGCGGCCTCTACCTCGACTACTCGAAGAACCGGATCACCGACGAGACGATGCGCGCTGCTGCTGCGAGCTCGCCGACGAGGCCGGGCTGCGCGAGCGCGCGCGACGCGATGTTCGCGCGGCGAGCACATCAACGTCACCGAGGACCGCGCGGTGCTGCACGTCGCGCTGCGGATGCCGCGCGAGCGCTCGCTGATCGTCGACGGCGTCGACGTCGTCAGCGAGGTCCACGAGGTGCTCGACCGGATGGCGCGCGTTCGGCGAGCGGGTCCGCTGCGGGCGAGTGGCGCGGCCACACCGGCAAGCCGATCCGCAACGTCGTCAACATCGGCATCGGCGGCTCCGACCTCGGCCCGGTGATGGCCTACGAGGCGCTGCGCCACTACACCGACCGCGACCTGACGCTTCCGCTTCGTCTCCAACGTCGACGGCACCGACTTCGTCGAGGCGACCCGCGACCTCGACCCGGCGGAGACGCTCTTCATCGTCTCCTCGAAGACGTTCACGACGCTCGAGACGATGACCAACGCGCGCATCGGCGCGCGACTGGTCGCTGGCCGGCCTCGGCGGCGACGAGGCCGCGGTCGCCAAGCACTTCGTCGCGCGTCTCGACCAACGCCGAGGAGGTCGTCGGAGTTCGGCATCGACACCGACAACATGTTCGGCTTCTGGGACTGGGTCGGCGGCCGCTACTCGATGGACTCGGCGATCGGCCTCTCGACGATGATCGCGATCGGCCCGGAGCGCTTCGCCGAGATGCTCGCCGGCTTCCACGCGATGGACGAGCACTTCCGCGAGGCGCCGCTCGAGCGCAACCTGCCGGCGCTGCTCGGGCTGCTGAGCGTCTGGTACGCGGACTTCTTCGGCGCCGAGACGGTCGCGGTCCTGCCCTACGAGCAGTACCTGAAGCGCTTCCCCGCCTACCTGCAGCAGCTGACGATGGAGTCGAACGGCAAGCACGTGACGCCTCGACGGGACGCGCGGTCGACTACGCGACCGGCGCCGATCTTCTGGGGCGAGCCGGGGACCAACGGCCAGCACTCCTTCTACCAGCTGATCCACCAGGGAACGCAGCTGATCCCGTGCGACTTCATCGGCTTCGACCGCTCGCTCAACCCGCTCGGCGACCACCACGACCTGCTGATCGTCGAACGTCTTCGCGCAGGCCGAGGCGCTCGCCTTCGGCAAGACCGCCGAGGAGGTCCGCGCCGAGGGCGCCGAGGCGCTCGTCCCGCACCGGATGTTCGAGGGCAACCGGCCGACGAACGTGATCCTGGCCGAGCGGCTCGACCCCGCGGACGCTCGGCACGCTCGTCGCGCTCTACGAGCACAGCGTCTTCACCCAGGGCGCCATCTGGGGGATCGACTCGTTCGACCAGTGGGGCGTCGAGCTCGGCAAGGTGCTGGCGAAGCGGATCATCCCCGAGCTCGAGGCCGAGCCGAGCCCGAGCTCGAGCACGACAGCTCGACGAACGCCCTGATCCGCCGCTACCGGGCCCGGCGTGGCTAGGGCGCTCCTCTTCGACGTCGACGGGACCCTGATCGCCACCGGCGGCGCCAGCGACCGCGCCTGGCACCGCGCGTTCGTCGACCTGCACGGGGTCGAGGTCAACGTTCCCGACTACACCGGCAAGGGCGTCCCCGACCCGGCGGTCGGGCGCGCCTGCTTCGTCGGCGCGATCGGTCGCCCGCCCCGCGCCGAGGAGATGGAGGAGCTGATGGATCTGCGCCAGACCTACCTCGCCGAGGAGGTCGAGCGCTCGCCCGGCTACCGGGTGATGCCGGGAGTGGTCGAGCTGCTCGAGCGGCTCACGGCCGAGCGGCGGATCGTCGGGCTGATCACCGGCAACACGCCCGCCGCCGCCGAGGCGAAGCTGGCGCGCGCCGACCTGAACCGCTTCTTCGCCTTCGGCGGCTTCGGCTCGGACGCCGAGGAGCGGGTCGGCGTCTGCCGCGCGGCGCTCGATCGCGCCGCCGAGCACGCCGGCGGCGAGCTCGACCGCGCCGGCTCGATCGCCTTCGGCGACACCCCGCTCGACATCGAGGCCGGCCACGGCGCCGGGATCCGAGTCGTCGGCGTCGCCACCGGCGACTACGGCGCCGACGAGCTCCGCCGCGCCGGGGGCGATTGGGTTGTCGAAAGGCTCACCGAACCGCTACCGATCTGAGACCCGATCCGATGGCTGGTCACTGAGCTACACCGGGGCGTCGCTCAGTCACCAGCGATCCCCGGAGGGGGGCGGTGGTGTGGGGGCGCTGGGGGGCTAGGGGGCCGTGGTGCTGGGGGCGCCGCCGGTGAGCTCGGTCGCCTCCTCATGCAGGCGCCGCGCGATCGCCGCCGAGGCCTCGCAGAGCAGGTCGAGCTCGGCGGCGGACTTCTTGTGGCCCTTGACGTTGGTGACCAGCGTCCCGCCGACAAGCTCGAAGGCGAAGGTCTCGGGGGAGTTGCTCTCGAGCCAGACCAGGAACGTGGGGGAGAGGATCTGACGGGCCCGGTTGAGGTCGTCGTGCTCGCCGGTGAAGATCTCGAACTTCTTGTCCACCGCCTCGGACTCGTGCTCGACCCGCTGGCGCTTTCGGAACACGTCCTCGGCCCCGTCGAGGAACCGGAACCCGAAGCGCCGCTGGGCGAACAGCTCCTGGACGAACGCCGCCGTATCGGGGATCTCGGTGAGCACGATCGTGAAGTGGATGTAGGTGGTCTGCTTGTTGCCGTCCGAGTCGCGGCTCTCGTCCTCGTAGGTGTAGAGGCAGAGGCTGCCGTCGAGGCCGCCGGGCAGGACGCCGTTGAAGCGCTGCTCGGCGTAGCGCTCGTCGCCCCTTCGCAGCAGCGGGGTCACCGCCGGCAGCGGGGTCTTGCCGTCGAGGCGCGAGAGCTTGCGGGCATCGGCGTAGGCGCGGAAGAAGTCGTCGGCCGCCCGGCTCGAGGCGAGCAGGTAGACGACGAGCAGGTCGAGCGCGAGCACTCCCCCGATCGCGGCGAGGCCGGCGACGATCACGCCCGCTGCGGCGCCGCCGAGGATCGCTGCGACCACGCCGATCGCGACCACGATCAGGTTCGGCGTCGCGGTCAGCAGCCGGCGGAAGTGCCGGCCGCGGGTGTCGTCCGCGTCGCCGGGGATCGCGCCGGGATCGGCCGCTTCGCTCACCTGCTGCTCGCTCATCGCGGGCAGCCTAGTGCAACCGCGCTTGCAGGCCCGGGCCCCGGCCGAGCGGCCGAGGCCCTCACGGGCGATCCGCAAAACCCGTGCTGTGGAGCGAAAAAGCCGCCCCGGCCCACGGCGCTAGGGGTTCCGTCCGACGGAAGCGATCCAATCCCGGTGCGCCGTTGTGTTGCAAAGTGGGACAGAGTGGGTTAGCGTGGCGCCTCGAAGTTGACCCAGGGACCGGAGCGGTGAGGTTCCTCCCACCGCACCGCTCCGGTCCAGATTTCCTCCCACTCCCAAGGTGCTCAGCTCATGGCGTTTCGCGGTCAATACGAGCACAGCCTCGATTCCAAGGATCGGCTCACGATCCCGGCGAAGTTCCGGGACGAGCTTGCCGACGGGATCGTTCTCGTCGCCGGCCTCGACCCCTGCGTGCAGCTGTTCACGTCCCGGGGTTATGACGAGTTCAGCCAGAAGTTCCTCGCCGAGCTCAACCCGCTGAGCCGCAAGGGCCGGATGATGACCCTGCGCTTCAACGCCTCGGCCGCCGACGAGTCGCTCGACTCCGCCGGCCGGGTGAGGATCGCCAAGCACCTGCTCGAGCACGCGGCGCTCGACGGGGCCTGCATGGTGGTCGGCGCCTCCGATCACCTTCAGGTCTGGAACCCGAAGCGCTGGGCCGAGGCCTATGCCGAGATCGACGCGCAGGCCGAGCGCATGGCCGAGGAGCTCGCCGGTGGACAGGCCGCCGGCTGAACCGAGATGGCCACACTGATTCAAATGCCCAGCCCGACCGAGCACGTCCCCGTCCTGGCCCCTGAGCTCCTCGCCTTGCTCGACCCGCAGCCCGGTGAGCTCGCGATCGACTGCACCTTCGGGGCCGGCGGCCACTCGCGGCTGATCGCCGATCGGCTCGGCCCGACCGGCAGGCTGATCGCGATCGACCGTGACCCGGCCGCCGCGGAGCGCTTCCGCGAGCTCGCGGGCGAGCTTCCCTGCGAGTCGCGCTTCGTCGCCGGCGAGTTCGCCGCTGCGCTCGCCGGGCTCGCCGAGGAGGGCGTACGCGCCGACATCGTCGTCATGGACCTCGGCGTCTCCTCGATGCAGATCGACGTCGCCGAGCGCGGCTTCTCCTACGCCTACGACGCGCCGCTCGACATGCGGATGGATCCGGCGCAGCCGCTCTCGGCGCTCGAGCTGGTCAACGAGTGGCAGCCGGCGCGGCTCGCCGAGACCCTGCGCGAGTTCGGCGAGGAGCGCCACGCCCGCGCGATCGCCGCCGAGATCGCGCGCCGCCGCCCGCTACGGCGAACGGGCGAGCTCGTCGACGCGATCCGCGACGCGGTCCCGCCGGCCTACCGGTTCGGCCGCGGGCACCCGGCGAAGCGCAGCTTCCAGGCGATCAGGATCGCGGTCAACGGCGAGCTCGATGCTCTCGATCGCGCCCTGCCCGCGGCCTGGGACCTGCTCGGCGCCGGCGGGCGACTCGGCGCGATCGCCTTTCACTCGCTCGAGGACCGGCGCGTCAAGCGGTTCCTCGCCGGGCTCGCCACCGGGTGCATCTGCCCGCCCGAGCAGCCGATCTGCAACTGCGGCCACGAGCCCGAGGCGGAGCTGATCTCGCGTCGCGCGGTCAAGCCCTCAGAGGACGAGGCGGAGCGAAACCCCCGCTCCCGCTCGGCCCGGCTTCGGGTCGCTCGCAAGCTGATCGTTGAAGGAAGCCATGGGGGAGCGGACGAAACCCCCCGGAGGTAGTCAGATTATGCCCGCCACAGCGACAGCCAGAGCCAAGCCCGCGACCGCCCGCGCAAGAGCGGCGGCGCCCGCGCCGAGAAGGGCGGCTCCGCGCAGGGCAGCGGCGCCCCGGGCGCGCGCCGCGGCGCCGCGAGCGCGGGCCGCACAGGCCCCGCGACGCCCGCTCGGATACCGGCTGGCTCCGGCGGCCGCGGTCGGCCGGACCGCCGTCGCGGTCGGCGGCATCGCCGATTCGGGCCTCGTCTTCCGGCTCACCCGGGGAAGGCTCTGGATCGGGTTGCTGGCGACCCTGCTGGTCGGAATCGTCGCTCTCAACGTCTTCGCGCTCAGCTTCAGCGCCTCCTCGTCGGGCGCCGCCGGCCAGGCGGAGGAGCTCGAGCGCAGCAACTCGGCGCTCGAGGCGCAGATGGCGGTGATGCTCTCCAACGACGAGCTTCAGAAGGTCGCTTCGAAGCTCGGCCTGACCGTCCCGGCCCCCGGCGCCTACCGCTACCTGAAGGCCGGCGAGGAGGATGCCGCGATCGCCGCGAAGCGCCTCCGCGACGGCGAGCTGCTGCTCGGGGCGCAGAGCGCTCCCCTCGAGGGCACCGCCACCGAGACGGTCCCCGCAGAGCTCGCCCCCGCCGAGACGGCGCCGGCCGAGACCGCCCCGGCCGAGGCGGCGCCCGTTGAGACGGCTCCCGTCGAGACCGCCCCGGTCGAGTCGGCTCCGGTCGAGACGGCGCCGCCCGCGCCCGCGACAGCGGTCGGAGGCGTCGCCTCGCCGTGAGCCTGATCGAGCGCCGGGTCGGGCTGTTGTTCGCGGCGTTCGTCGTCCTTCTCGGGCTGATCCTGGTTCGCGCCGTCTGGGTCCAGGGGATCCAGGGCAACGGCCTCGCCGACGCCGCGCAGAGCCAGCAGAAGGAGACCGTGGTGATCCCGGGCTCGCGCGGCGCGATCCTCGACCGCAACGGCAAGGAGCTCGCCGTCTCCGAGGACGCCGCGACGGTGTTCGCGACCCCGTATCAGGTCGAGGACCCGCAGGCGACCGCGCACAAGGTTGCGAAGATCCTCGACGCGGACCAGGGCACCGTGCTCGAGAGCGTGACCGCCGACTCCGGGTTCTCCTACGTGAATCGCAAGGTCTCGATCGAGAAGGCGAACGCGATCGCCGCGCTCGAGCTGCCGGGGATCGGGATGCTCCCCGACAGCCGACGGATCTACCCGCAGGGCGAGCTCGCCGGCCAGGTGATCGGCACGGTCGGGACCGAGAACCAGGGGCTGACCGGGCTCGAGGCCGCCGAGGACACGGTGCTGCACGGAACCGACGGCGAGCGCGAGGTGGTCTCCGACGCGCTCGGCGACGAGCTCGAGCGGGACACGCTTGCCGCCGCCGAGGCCGGCTCCGACCTGCAGCTCACCCTCGACGCCGCGATCCAGGCTCAGACCGAGCAGGTGCTCGACGAGGTCGGCGCGACCTACCAGCCCGACGGCGCGACCGCGATCGTGATGGATCCGCGGAGCTCCGAGGTCCTGGCGATGGCCAACTGGCCGCCGATCGACCCCAGCGACCCGGCCGGGGTCGAGGACCCGGACCTGCTCGGCAACCTCGCCACCGGCTTCACCTACGAGCCGGGCTCGACCTTCAAGGCCTTCACCGTGGCGGGGGCGCTCGAGGACGACGTGGTCACCCCGGACACGATCTTCGACCTGCCGCCGAGCATCCAGGTCGCCGATCGCACGATCGAGGAATCGCACGCTCGCGGCTACGTCAGCCTCTCCGTCGCCGACATCCTCGCCCAGTCCTCGAACGTCGGCGCGGTCAAGATCGGGATGGCGCTCAACGACGCGTTCGGCGATCCCAGCTTCGGCGGCCGCTTCAATCGCTGGATCCGTCGCTTCGGCTTCGGCCGGCCGACCGGGATCCAGTATCCCGGCGAGGAGCAGGGCATCATCGTCCCTCCCGACGCCTACTCCGGCTCGACGATGGGCAACCTGCCGATCGGCCAGGGGCTCTCGGTGACCCCGCTGCAGATGGCGGCCGCCTACGCGGCGATCGCCTCCGACGGCGTCCTGCGCCCGCCGCGGCTGGTTCTCGCCGAGGACGGCCAGGCCCTCGCGCAGCCCGAGGGCCGCGAGGTGATCAGCCCGAAGAACGCCGGCAAGGTGCGCGAGATGCTCGAGGGCGTGCTCGAGCGCGGGCGGCACCGCCTCGGCGGTGACCGTCCCCGGCTACACCCTCGCCGGCAAGACGGGCACCGCCCAGAAGGTCGTCGACGGCGACCTACTCCGAGACCGAGTTCGTCGCCTCCTTCGTCGGCTTCGCGCCGGCGGAGGACCCGCAGCTGCTGGTCACCGTGGTGGTCGACAACCCGAAGGGCGACTACTACGGCGGCACGGTCGCCGCGCCCGCGTTCGGGAAGATCGCCGAGTTCGCGCTACCGTACCTCGGCATCGCGCCGCGCTAGCCGAGCCGACCCACGGGCCCCCGCGCTCGCCCTACGATGCTACGCCGATGAACCTGCGCGAGCTACTTGCCGGGGCCGCCGTCGACGAGATCATCGGCGACGGTCAGATCGAGGTCACCGGGCTGGCCTACGACAGCCGCCGGGCGGGCGCCGGGACGGCCTTCTTCGCCTACCCGGGACTGACCGTCGACGGCCATGCCTATCGCCGCGGCGGCGGTCGAGGCCGGCGCGGTCGCGGTGGTCTGCGAGCGCCCGCTCGAGCTGCCCCCGTTCGTGGTCCAGGCGAGGGTGGCCGACGCGCGGGTGGCGATGGCGCACGCCGCGGTCCGCTTCTACGGCGACCCGACCGCGGAGCTGGCGGTCGCCGGGATCACGGGACCGAACGGGAAGACGACGACGGCGTTCCTGATCCGCCACGTGCTCGAGCACGCCGGGATCCAGACCGGGCTGCTGGGCACGGTCAAGCGGGTAGTCGGCGGGATCGAGGAGCCGGTCGAGCGCACCACCCCGGAGGCGATCGACATGCAGGCGACCTTCCGGCGGATGGTCGAGGGCGGCGACCGCGCCTGCGCGATCGAGATCTCCTCGCACGCGCTGGCGCTCAACCGCAGCGACGGGATCCGCTTCGCGGTCGCGGCGTTCACCAACCTGACCCAGGACCACCTCGACTTCCACGCCGACATGGAGGACTACTTTCAGGCGAAGCGACGCCTCTTCGTCGCCGCCGACCCGGCGCGCTCGGTGATCAACCTCGACGACCCCTATGGGCGCTCGCCTGGCCGCGGAGCTCGACGCGGTCACCTACTCGGCGAACGGGGACGAGCGGGCCGACCTTCGCGCCCTCGAGCTCGGCTTCGACGCCTTCGGCTCGCGCTTCCGGCTGCTCGCCGACGGCGCTGAGCGCGAGGTCGCGCTGCCCCTGCCGGGGCGCTTCAACGTCGAGAACGCGCTCTGCGCGCTCGCCTGCGCGGTCGCGCTCGGCGTCGAGACCGAGGTCGCCGTCGCCGCGCTCTCGGGGGCCGAGCGGGTGCCGGGGCGCTTCGAGCCGGTCGACGCCGCGCAGCCGTTCGCCGTGCTGGTCGACTACGCGCACACCCCGGACTCGCTCGAGAACGTGCTCGCCTCGGCACGTCAGATCACCGCGCCCGGCAAGCGGCTGATCTGCGTGTTCGGCTGCGGCGGCGACCGCGATCGCGACAAGCGGCCGCTGATGGGCGAGATCGCCGGGCGGCTCGCCGACGTCGCGGTGGTCACCTCCGACAACCCGCGCTCCGAGGACCCCGTCGCGATCATCGATGAGATCCGCGCCGGGATGGGCGCGGCGAGGGCGGAGGTGGTGATCGAGCCCGACCGCGAGGCGGCGATCGCGAGCGCCCTCGCGACGGCGCGCGAGGACGACACCGTCGTGATCGCCGGCAAGGGACACGAGCAGGGCCAGGAGTTCGAGGGCGGACGGAAGATCCCCTTCGACGATCGCGAGGTCGCCCTGGGGGCGTTGCAGGCCGGGGCCGCCCGAGCGTGATCGAGCTCTCGCCAGAGCGGATCGCGAGCGCCGTGAACGCGCGAGTCGCCCGCGAGGGCGGCGGCGGACGGCCGCGGCGAGCCGAGATCGACTCGCGGGAGGTCGAGCCGGGCGATCTCTTCTTCGGGCTTCGCGGCTCGCGCGCCGACGGCGGCGAGCACGCGACCGCCGCGCTCGCCGCCGGCGCCTGGGGGGTGCTGGTCGAGCCGGCGCGCGCCGAGCAGGTCGCCGCGACGGACTCGACGGGCTGGGTGTTCGCCGCCGAGGACCCGCTGGCCGCGCTTCAGGCCCTCGCCACCGAGTGGCGCCGCGAGCTCGCCTGCCCGGTCGTCGGGATCACCGGCTCGACCGGCAAGACCTCGGTGAAGGACATCGCCAGGGCGCTGATCCCGGGCCGCGTCCATGCCAGCCGCGAGAACTTCAACACCGAGATCGGCCTGCCACTGACGATCCTCGCCGCGCCGCCCGAGACCGAGGTGCTGGTGCTCGAGATGGCGATGCGGGGAATCGGCCAGATCGCTGAGCTCTGCGAGATCGCACGCCCGGACGTCGCCGCGATCACCAACATCGGCCCGGTCCACCTCGAGCTGCTCGGCACGCTCGAGGCGATCGTCGAGGCGAAGGCGGAGATCCTCGCCGGCCTCGGGCCCGAGGGCCGGGCGGTGATCCCGGCCGACGCGGACGCGCTCTCCCCGCACCTCGCCGACACGATCAGCGCGATCACCTTCGGCCCCGGCGGCGAGGTCTTCGCGCTCGACGCCGAGCGCGAGGGCGAATCCACGGCGGCGACGATCGTGAGCCCGAGCGGGGAGGCTCGCTTTCGCTTCGCCTTCGCGGAGGCGCACAATCTCACCAACGCCCTCTGCGCGGTCGCGATCGGCTCGGCGCTCGACGTCCCGATCGAGGCGATGGCCGGCCGGGCGTCGCGCATATCCTTCTCGCGACTGCGGGGGGAGAGGATCGAGCTCCCGTCGGGGGCCCTGCTCGTGAACGACTGCTACAACGCCAACCCGATCTCGATGCACGCGGCGATCCTCCACCTCGCCTCGCTGAGCGCTGCGGGCCGGCGGATCGCGGTGCTCGGGGGCATGGCCGAGCTCGGCCCGCAGGGCCCCGGCTATCACCGCGAGGCGGGCGCGCTCGCCCGCGAGCACGGCATCGACGAGCTCGTCGGCGTCGGCGAGCTGGCCCGCGATTACGCCCCCGACGAGTGGGTCCCCGACGCCGCCGCGGCGGCGGAGCTGATCGGTGAGCGGATCGGCCGCGGCGACGTGATCCTCGTCAAGGGCTCGCGTTCGATCGGCCTCGAGGCGGTCGCCGAGCGGCTGGTCGAACGGTGAGCGAAGCGCAGATCAGCAGCTTCGCCTCCGAGGCGATCGACCGCGGCGAGGTGCTGATCGCGGGGATGGCGGCGATGCTGATCACGATCTTCCTCGGCCCGAAGTTCATCCGCTACCTGCGGGTGAAGGAGTTCGGCCAGCAGATCCGCGAGGAGGGGCCGGAGGGCCATCACGAGAAGGCCGGCACCCCGACGATGGGGGGGCTGATCCTGTTCCTCGCGATCTCGATCCCCTACCTGGTCCTCTCCGATCGCGACACGCAGAGCCTCGCCGTTCTCGGCGTGGCGATCGGCTGCGCGGCGCTCGGCTTCGCCGACGACTTCATCAAGATCTCGAAGCGGCGCTCACTCGGGCTCTCGGCGCGCTACAAGCTGCTGGCCCAGATCGGGCTCGCGCTGGGGCTCTGGTGGGTCGCCTACGAGGTGCTCGGCTTCGAGCCCACGGTGCAGTCGCGGATCTTCGAGTTCGAGCTCGAGATCGGGCCGGTGTTCTACCTCGTCCTGATCTTCCTCGTGATCGCGGGGGCCTCGAACGCGGTCAACCTCACCGACGGGCTCGACGGCCTCGCGGCGGGATCGTGCGCGATCGTCCTGCTCGCCTACACCGCGATCTCGATCGCGAGCGGGCAGGAGGGCCTGGCGCTGATCTCCGCCTGCCTGGTCGGCGCCTCGGTCGGCTTCCTATGGTTCAACGCCTTCCCGGCCTCGATCTTCATGGGCGACACCGGCTCGCTCGGGCTCGGTGGCGCGATCGGCGCGCTCGCGGTCATGACCCAGACGGAGCTGCTGCTGATCATCCTCGGCGGGATCTTCGTGATCGAGGCGCTCTCGGTGGCGGTGCAGGTGATCAGCTTCAAGCTCTTCCGGCGCCGGGTCCTGCTGATGGCCCCGGTCCACCACCATTTCGAGCTGCTCGCCTGGTCGGAGACGAAGATCATGCTGCGCTTCTGGATCGTCGCCGCGGTCTGCGCCGGGATCGGCTTCACCCTGTACCAGAACTCGATCGGCTAGCGACGCCGGCTAGGTCGGCAGCGGGCTGCCGGCGAAGGCGAAGAACCAGATGATCATCGCGATCGAGGCGACGATCGCGGTGATCACGAAGACCGCCTCGACCGGCGAGAGCCGTCCGGCTCCCGGCCGGTAGGGCTCGTCGCGCAGGCTGCGAAGCCAGGGGTGGCGGCTGTGGCGCGGCCCGGTCTCCCGCGGCTCGTAACGGCCCTGGATCGCGGCCGCGATCACGACGACCACCACGTAGGTGAGGATGATCCCGACGACGAGCACGATCGCCGTCGCCGCCTCGACTCCCTGGGCTCCCCGCGACTCGGAGATCTGCGATCCCAGCCAGACCCAGAACAGGGGCACCCCGGCGCCGATCACCGCCGCCGCGATCAGCTCGATGACGGCGCGAAGCGCGGCCCGGCTCACGGCCTCGCCTCGACGATCTCGCGCTCGCGCGCGGCGAACTCGCCGACCGAGGCGCGCAGCCGCTTGCGGCCGAGCATCAGCGACCAGAGGCCCGAGGCGACACCGCTGACGTAGACGCGGTGGGTGATCGTGCAGCCGGCGGGCGACGGCTCGAGCCGGTGCTCGTGGCCGAGTCGCGCGCCCGGGAACCGGGCCTCGTCGATCAGGAGCGCGCCGGGCTCGAGCGCGACGATCTCGAAGCGCATCCTGCCGCCCCTGCGGAACTTGACCCGCGCGCTCGAGCCGACCGCGAGCTCGCCCTCGAGCTCGCCGGACTCGAGCTGGGAGTTCCACTCCGGCCATCGCTCGGGGTCGCTCCACAGCGCCCAGACGGCGCCCGTGGGGGCACGGGCCTCCTCGCTGTGAACGGCCTCGAAGATAGGAATGAATCTACCCGCACCGAAACTGTCGGGATGAGACCCGCGCTGCCGCCCGAGCCCTACCTCGTCGTCGGGCTCGCCCGCTCCGGCCAGGCGGCGGCGGCCGCGCTCGTCAGTCGCGGCGCCCGCGTGATCGGCGTCGACTCCGGATCTCCCCACGGCGCGGAAGGGTTGCGGGCCCTCGGCGTCGAAGTTGTCCTGGATGGTCACGGGGTCGAGCTGGTCGAGCGGGCGGGAAGCGTCGTCAAGTCGCCCGGCGTCCCGGCAACGGCCCCGGCGATCGCCCACGCTCGCGAGCGCGGGCTCACGGTCATCGGCGAGCTCGAGCTCGCCTGGCGGCTGCTGCCCAACCGGTTCGTCGCGGTGACCGGGACGAACGGCAAGACGACGGTCGCAGAGCTGCTCGGACACGTCTGGCGAACGGCCGGCGAGCCGGTCGAGGTCGCCGGCAACGTCGGCAGGCCGCTCGCCTCGCTGGTCGGCGAGGTCGCGGCGGAGGCGACGATCGTCGCCGAGGTCTCGAGCTTCCAGCTCGAGGACACAGAGGCGTTCGCGCCGCGGTGCGCGCTGCTGCTCAACCTGACCCCGGACCACCTCGACCGCCACGGAAGCTTCGCCGCCTATCGTGAGGCGAAGCTGCGGATCTTCGCCCGGCAGGAAAGCGAGGACTTCGCGGTCCTCAACGCGTCCGACCCGGCGCTCGCCGGGATCGATCTTCCCGGCGAGGCTCGCCGGCTCGACTACTCCGCCGCCGTCGGTCGCCACCGCTTCTCGCTGCCCGGGCCGCACAACGCCGAGAACGCCGCCGCCGCCGCGGTCGCCGCGGAGGCGATGGGGGTCGGCGAGGCGCCGATCGCCGAGGCCCTGGCGAGCTTCCCGGGTGTGGCCAACCGGCTCGAGCCGGTGGCCGAGCGCGCCGGCGTGGCCTATGTGAACGACTCGAAGGCGACCAACCCGGCCGCCGCCGCCGCCGCGATCCGCTCCTTCGAGGGCGGGCTCCGGGTGATCCTCGGCGGCTCGCTGAAGGGAGCGGGCTTCGCCGAGCTGGTCGAGCCGCTCACCGATCGCTCGCGCGCCTGCTATCTGATCGGGGCCGCCGCCGAGACGCTCGAGCGCGACCTCGAGCCCGTCTGGCGGGCCGGGGTCGAGCATCGCCGCTTCGCCGGGCTCGCCGAGGCGTTCGCCGCGGCCGCGGCGGACGCGGCCCCGGGCGAGACGGTCCTGCTCGCGCCCGCCTGCGCGAGCTTCGACGACTATCGCGACTACGAGGAGCGCGGCGAGCACTTCCGCGAGCTCGCGCGGGGAGCGTCGTGACCCGCAAGGCCAGCCCCTCGCTCGAGTACTCGCTGCTGCTCACCGCAACCCTCTGCCTGCTCGCCTTCGGCGTCGTCATGGTCTTCTCCGCCAGCTCGACCACCTCGTTGCTCGGCGAGTCCGGCGACGGCGCCTACTACCTGAAGCGGACCCTCGTGTTCGGCGCCGCCGGCCTGCTGGTGATGAGGGTGCTCTCGCTGCGCGGCGTCAAGGTGCTGCGCCCGATGACGCCGCTGCTGCTGCTGATCGCCTTCGGGCTCTGCCTCGCCGTGCTCGTCCCCGGGATCGGCCGCGAGGTCAACGGCTCGCGCGCTTGGATCGGGGCCGGCTCGTTCTCGATCCAGCCCTCCGAGCTGATGAAGCTCGCCCTGATCCTCTACTGCGCCAACCTGCTGGCGACGCGGCCGAAGCTGGTCAAGGGCGGGCTCGAGCCGCTGATGCCGATTCTCGGCGTCGCGGGGGCCGCGACGCTGGTCGTCTTCGTCAGCGATCTCGGCACCGCGCTCGTCACCTGCCTGGCGCTGGCCGCGCTGCTGGTCGCGGCCGGAGTACGGCTCCGCGATCTCGGCCTGCTCGCCGCGATCCTGGTTGCGATCGCCCTGGTCGCGGTGCTGATCGAGCCCTACAGGATGGAGCGAATCACGACCTTCCTCAATCCGGCCGGCGATCCGGGCGGGTCCGGCTTCCAGCTCATCCAGGCGAAGATCGCCCTCGGATCGGGCGGACTCTTCGGCACCGGCCTCGGCGAGAGCCTGCAGAAGGCCTTCTACCTTCCCGAGGCACACACCGACATGATCGCCGCGGTCATCGGCGAGGAGCTGGGGATGATGGGGATCTTCGCCCTCGTCGGGCTCTACGGGATGTTCGCCTACGCGGGCCTGCGGATCGCCCAGAACGCCCGCGATCGCTACGGCAAGCTGCTCGCCGCCGGCCTCACCTCGCTGGTCCTGATCCAGGCGCTGGTCAACCTGCTCGCGGTCTTCGGCCTCGCCCCGCTCACCGGCGTGCCGCTGCCCTTCGTCTCCTACGGCAACGCCTCGATGCTGGTGATGCTCGCGGGGGTCGGGCTGCTGCTCAACGTCGCCCGCGGCCAAAGCAATGCGAGACTGCGCGTCGTCGATGGCAGAGCGCAACCGAAACCACGTCGTAGTGGCCGCGGGGGGGACGGCCGGACACGTCGTGCCGGCGCTGGCGGTCGCCGACGCGCTTCGGGCTGACGGCGTCGGGGTCTCCTTCGTCGGCACCCGCGAGCGCTCCGAGGCCGAGCTGGTGCCCGCGGCCGGATACGAGATCGACTTCATCGATGCCCGGGCGCTGGTCGGGCGCGGCCCGCTCGGCGCCCTCGCCGCCGCGGCCGTGGCGGCCCGGGCGCTGCCCGCGGCGCGGCGGCTGCTGCGCGCCCGGGGCGCAGACGCGGTGCTCGGCGGCGGCGGCTACGTCGCCGGGCCGGTCGGGCTCGCGGCGAGCTCGCTGCGGTTGCCGCTGGTGATCACCGAGGCCGATCGACACCTCGGGGTCACCAACCGGCTGCTCGCCCGCCGCGCCCACCGGGTGTGCCTGGCCTTTCCGATCGAGGGCCGCTCGGCGCCTCGCTACGTGGTCACCGGCCGGCCGGTGCCCGCGGCGATCGGCGCCGCCGATCGCGTCGCCGCCCGCGAGCGCCTCGGGGTCGCCGCCGGCAATCCATGCCTGCTGGTCTTCGGCGGCAGCCAGGGAGCCCGCTCGATCAACCTCGCCGCGGCCGAGGCGTTCGCCGGCGATCCCGAGCGCGCCTTCCACGTCGTCCACATCTCCGGCCGGCGCGATCACGATGCGGTGGTCCGGATGGTCGGCGACGCCGCCCGCTACACGCTGCTCGCCTACGAGCCCGGCCTCGCCGACGTCCTCGCCGCCGCCGACCTCGTCCTCGCCCGCTCGGGCGGGTCGATCTTCGAGATCGCCGCCGCCGCCCGCGCCTCGATCCTGGTCCCCTACCCGCACGCCGCCGCCGACCATCAGCGCGCCAACGCCGAGTGGATGGAGTCGGCCGGCGCCGCCGTCGTCGTCGCCGACGACGAGCTCGAGCCGGGCCGTCTGCGGGCGCTCGCCGCGGAGCTGTTCGGCGACCCGGCGCGACTCGCGGCGATGTCCGGGGCGGCAGCGGCGCTGGCTCGTCCCGACGCGGCCGAGCGGGTCGCCGCCGAGGTGATCGGAGCGCTCGCCTAGATGGAGGGCCGCGAGCTTCACTTCATCGCCATCGGCGGCGCCGGGATGAGCGGCCTGGCGCTCGTCTGCGCCGGCCTCGGAGCTAGGGTGACCGGCTCCGACCGCGCCGAGAGCAGCTACCTGACACGGCTGCGATCCGCCGGCATCGACGCCCGGGTCGGCCACGACGCCGCCGCGGTGCCGGCCGGCGCCGACGTCGTCGTCTCGACCGCGATCGCCGCCGACAACCCGGAGCTCGAGATCGCCAGGTCGCGCGGCCAGCGGGTGCTTCACCGCGGCGAGCTGCTCGCCGAGCTGACCCGCCGAAAGCGGCTGATCGCGGTCGCAGGCACCCACGGCAAGACGACCACCACGGGGATGCTCGTGCACGCGCTGCGCGCGCTCGATGCCGACCCCGCGTTCTTCATCGGCGGCGAGCTTCCCGGCGCGGGCGCGGAGGGCGGCCCGGCGAACGCGGGCTGGGGGGCGGGGGAGTGGGTGGTCGCCGAGGCCGACGAGTCGGACGGCAGCTTCCTCGAGCTGCGCCCCGAGCTGGCCCTGGTCACGAACGTCGAGCTCGATCACCATTCGCGCTGGGGCTCGCTGGCCGAGCTCGAGGAGGCGTTCGCCCGCTTCACCGCCGGGGCCGCTGCCGCGGTCACCGCGGAGGACTTCGACCTCTCGCGCCCCGGCCCGGCGCTCGAGCTCGCCGTCCCCGGCGAGCACAACGTGCTCAACGCCCGCGCCGCGCTCGCGATCCTCGAGCTCGCCGGCTTCGAGCTCGGCGCCGCGGCGGCGGCGCTCGAGGGCTTTCCCGGCATCGCCCGCCGCCAGGAGCTCAAGGGAGGCGCGGGCGGGGCGCTGATCTATGACGACTACGCCCACCACCCGACCGAGGTGGCGGCGACGCTCGCGGCGCTTCGGGAGCTCGAGCCCCGGCGCCTGATCGCGGTCTTCCAGCCCCATCTCCTACTCGCGGACGAAGGCGCTTGCCGGCCGCTTCGGCGCCGCCCTCGCCGCCGCCGACGAGATCGGCGTGCTCGACGTCTACGCCGCCCGCGAGCAGCCGACCGGCGAGCTCGCCGGGGTCAGCGGGCTCGACGTCGCCCGCGCCGCCGCCGACCGCGCCGGCGGCCGCCCGGTCTGGTGGCTTCGCGACGCCGCGGGCGCCGCCGCGGCGCTCCGCGGCCGGCTGGGGCCCGGCGACCTGCTGGTCACGATCGGGGCCGGCGACGTCAACAGGCTCGCCGAGGCGCTGGTCGATGATTGAGCTCAGGCGCGACTTCCCGCTTGCGCGGCTGACCACCGTGCGCGCCGGTGGCAACGCCGAGCTGTTCGCGCGCCCCGCCGACGAGGCCGAGCTGCTCGAGCTGCTCGCCTGGGCGGAGGCGAACGGCAGGCCGGTCGAGGTCGTCGGCTCGGGCTCGAACCTGCTCGTCGCCGACCGCGGGGTCGAGGGCCTGGTCCTGAAGCTCGACGGGGAGCTCACCAGGATCGAGCGCGGCCGGCAGCGTGCTCGTCTGCGGGGCCGGCGTGCGGCTGCCCTCGGCCGCCGCGAAGGTCGCCGGCTGGGGCCTCACCGGGCTCGAGTTCGGGATCAACATCCCGGGAACCGTCGGCGGCGCCGTGCGGATGAACGCGAACGCCTACGGCGGCGAGCTCGCGCGGGTGCTCGAGTGGGTCGACGTCTGCAGCGCTGCGGGCGCCGAGCGGCGGGCGCCCGAGGCGCTCGGCTTCGAGTATCGGCGACTCCAACCTCGGCCCCGGGGAGGTTGTCTCGGCGGCCTCCTTCGCGCTCGCCGAGTCCGAGCCCGAGGCCGTCAAGGCGACGCTCGCCGCGATGCGGACCAAGCGCCGCGAGGCGCAGCCGTCGGGGATCAAGACCTTCGGCTCGACCTTCAAGAACCCCGACCCTCGACCCCGGCGCCGGCGGTCGCACCGCCGGCCAGCTGCTCGAGGCGGCCGGGGCCGGAGAGCTGGTCGTCGGCGGGGCCCGGTTCTCCCCCAAGCACGCCAACTTCGTCGAGAACACCGGCGGAGCGACGACCGCGGAGATCCTCGAGCTGCTCGCCGCGGGCCGCCGGCTGGTCTTCGAGAGCTTCGGGGTCGTGCTCGAGCCCGAGGTCCAGGTCCTCGGGGAGGTCGAGTGGCCGGCCGGCTGGCGGCTCGGCTGAGCGGCGAGGGAGGAGCGCGACGGCGCGGTGCGAATAGGGAGCGGATGGCCCGCTCGAGCCTGCGCGCACGGCTGACGATCCTCGCCCTCCTGCTGGTCGGCGGGGCGACGGCCTACATGCTCTGGTTTCGCCACTCCTCGTTCGTCGCTGTCAACGACGTCGAGGTGGTCGGCGTCACCGCCGGCCGCGAACCGATCGTCGCCGAGCTGACCGAGGTCGGCGAGCGGATGACCACGCTCGCCGTCGACCGCGAGCAGCTCGAGCGCGCGGCGCTCGCCTTCCCCTCGGTCGCCGCGATCGAGGTCGATCCGAACTTCCCGCACGGGCTGCGGCTCGAGATCAGCGAGCGCCCGCCGGCGATGGTCCTCGGCCAGGAGACGCCGGTCGCCGCCGACGGGACGATCCTGACCGGAATCGAGCCGCCCGCCGACGGCGTCCCGCAGCTCGAGATCGAGGGCGCCGATCTGGCCGCGAAGCGGCTCCAGGGCGAGGCGCTCGAGCAGGCGCTGGTGGTCGGCGCGGCCCCCGATCCGATCCGCCCGCTGATCGAGGCGGTCGAGTTGACGAAGGACTTCGGGATCGTGATCACGCTTCGCGGCGGGATCCCGGTCCGCTTCGGGGACGAGTCGGGCGCGGGGGCGAAGTGGAAGGCGATCGCGGCGGTGCTCGCCGACCCGAAGCTGGATTCGCTGACCTATCTCGACGTGCGCGTCCCCGAGCGACCCGCGGTCGGCGGAAACCCGACCTAGGGCGCCAACCCTCGACCCTGAGTCGAGCTTCGTCGATTTCTCAAAACCCTCGACACCAGGTCGAGAGTCAGCGCCTGCACGATCCCATGCGGGGCAGGATCGCGACGATTGACACCGAACGCGGGATGCCCTACGGTCATTCTCACGTTCAGGCTGCATAGAGCGCAAAACGCTCAACTATCGCTTCAGCCTCGGACGGATCCCCGGGCAACTCGAAGAAGAGAGAACATGGTCGAGTCCTCGTATCTCGCAGTGATCAAGGTGGTCGGCGCCGGCGGCGGCGGTACCAACGCCGTCTCGCGGATGGTCGATGCCGGGCTCAAGGGCGTCGAGTTCATCGCGATCAACACCGACGTCCAGGCGCTGCAGTCCTGCGAGGCGGACATCAAGCTCGCCGCGGGGCACCAGCTCACCCACGGGCTCGGCGCCGGCGCCAACCCCGAGGTCGGGGCCGGCGCCGCGGCCGAGTCGCGCGACGACATCAAGGAGGCGCTGAAGGGCGCCGACATGGTCTTCGTCACCGCCGGCGAGGGTGGTGGCACCGGCACCGGCGCCGCCCCGGTGATCGCCGAGATCGCCAAGGAGGAGATCGGCGCGCTGACCGTCGGCGTGGTCACGAAGCCGTTCGAGTTCGAGGGCAACCGGCGGATGCAGCAGGCCCTCGACGGGATCGACAAGCTGCGCGCCAAGGTCGACACCCTGATCATCGTCCCGAACCAGAAGCTGCTCGAGGTGGTCGAGCGCCGGACCTCCGTCCAGGAGGCCTTCCGGATGGCCGACGACATCCTCCGCCAGGGCGTCCAGGGCATCACCGACCTGATCACCACCCCGGGCCAGATCAACCTCGACTTCGCCGACGTCCGCACCGTGATGGCCGACGCCGGCTCGGCGATGATGGGGATCGGCACCGCCGCCGGCGAGAACCGCGCCCTCGAGGCCGCGAAGATGGCGATCTCCTCGCCGCTGATGGAGGAGTCGCTCGAGGGCGCGACCGGGATGCTGCTCAACTTCACCGGCTCCGAGGACCTGAACCTCTTCGAGGTCAACGAGGCCGCCCAGATCGTCGTCGACACCGCCGACAAGGGCGCCAACATCATCTTCGGCACGGTCGATCGACCCGGGCGTCGGCGACGAGGTCAAGGTGACCGTGATCGCGACCGGCTTCGAGGGTCGCGAGACGCTCGCCCGCAAGCCGATGCAGGTGCGCGAGCGCGGCCGTCGCCGCCAGGTCGGGGCCCTGCCCGATCGCGAGCGCCGCGAGCTCACCGTCTCCGACGACGACATCGACGTCCCGCCGTTCCTGCGCGGCACCTGAGCCCGCGCGCCGCAACTCGCCGCCGGCGGGGCGGTTATACCGCCCGATGGAGGTGAACCGGATCCGCCGCTTGCGCCCGACGCCCGCCCTCGCGGTCGCCATGCTCGCCCTCGTGCTCGCGATGAGCGGCGCGGCCGTTGCGCTCGACGGCCGCAACTCGGTCGGCGCCAAGGACATCCGCAAGAACGCGGTGCGCTCCCAGGAGGTCAAGGGCAAGTCGCTCAAGGGCCGCGACCTCCGCGACGACGCGATCAGCTCGAAGCAGGTGGCCCCGGACTCGCTGCGCGCCTCCGACCTCGCGGGCTTCGAGATCGCCGACGACTCGCCGACCCGGCTGCTCGCCAGCGAATCGGCGGGCGGGATCGAGCCGGCGCGGGCGGCGGCGCCCGAGGTGATCCTCTACGAGGAGGGTGAGCTGACGCTCTACGCGAAGTGCTACCGCGACAGCGGCGCGGGCGTGATCGAGGGCTCGATCTTCGCCAGGGCGGGGGCCGGCGCGCAGCTCGACGGTGCCGCGGATCTCCCCGACGGCGACGCGGCGCTGCTCGGCCCCGAGACCGCGGAGGGCGCGCGCAGGATCGCCACGGTCTCGACCGCGGCCCCCGGCTCGGCCGATTTCGAGACCTCGACCGGAGCCGCGGTCGCGGCGGACGGGGTCGCCGTTCAGGCGATCGCCTCGATCGGGGTCAAGCAGGGCAATCTTGCAGGGGGCAACGGGACCTTCGGCGAAGGCAACGTCTGTCAGTTCTCCCTGACGCTTTTCGGATAACCCAATCAACAGGAGGCAACTCGAGGATGACTTCAATCAAGAGGCTGCGCCCCTCGCCGGCGCTGTTCGTCGCGATGGCCGCGCTGGTGATGGCGATGTCGGGCGTCGCCGCGGCGCTGCCGGGCAAGGGATCGGTTCAGAAGAACGACATCGCGAAGGGAGCGGTGACCACCAAGGCGATCGCCAAGGGAGCGGTGAAGACCAAGGTGATCGCGAGAGGCGCGATCGGCTCGAAGCAGATCAAGGGCAAGTCGATCAGGGGGAACCGGATCAAGGACAGGGGGATCAAGTCGAAGCAGCTCGCCGACGGTGCGGTGGGGGAGAAGCAGCTCGCCGACCTGGGCGTGACCGGGGCCAAGGTGGCCAACGAGACGCTCGACTCGACCAAGATCAGCGACTACGCGGTGATCTCGAGCCCGGCCGGCAACTTCGTCAAGCTGACCGCGACCGAGGGGCCGAGCGAGGCGGCGGCGCGGATCGCGGCCCCCTCGACCGAGCTGTTCGGGAAGGGTCAGATCGCGATCTCGGCGAAGTGCTTCCGCGACACGGTCGCCGACGCGACGTTCGCGGAGATCTACGTCGCGAGCAGCGCCAGCGGGGCGATCTTCGACGGCTCGACCGACGAGCTCTCCGGTGGCAACGCCCCGACCGATTTCCTCAACCCGGGCACGCCCGAGACCGACCGGGTGCTCGACGACGCGATCGCGACGGCGGCGACCCCCGCGTTGATGGATGAGGGCGAGTTCAACGTCGTCGGGGTCGACGGAACGCACCTGCTCGGCCAGACGACCGTGGCCGCGAAGAACGGCGCGCTTGCCGCCGGCGACGGTGTCTACGGGGCGGGCAACGTCTGCCTGTTCGGAGGAGAGATCTCCGGCTGATCTCTCGGGGTAGCCTGGGCGCCGTGGAATCCGCAGCCCCCGCGGCGCTCAGGCGCACACCCCTCTACGACGAGCACCTCGCCTCCGGCGCGCGGATGGTCCCGTTCGCCGGCTGGGAGATGCCGGTCCAGTACCGCGGGGTCAAGGACGAGCACCTCGCGGTCCGCTCGGCCGCCGGTGTGTTCGACGTCTCCCACATGGGGGAGATCGAGACCTCCGGGCCGGGCGCGCTCGAGCTCCTGCAGCTGCTGCTCTCCAACGACGTCGCCAGGCTGGCCGAGGGCGGCGCCCAGTACTCGGTGCTCTGCCGCGAGGACGGCGGGGTCCTCGACGACCTGTTCACCTACCGGCTCGGCGAGGACCGCTATCTGACCGTGACCAACGCGGCCAACCACGAGCGCGACCTCGCCCGCTTTCGCGAGCACGCCGCGGGCTTCGATTGCGAGGTCGGCGACCGCCTCGACCTCTACGCGATGCTCGCCGTCCAGGGGCCCGAGGCCCGCGCCGCGCTCGAGCGGCTCGCCGAGGGGCCGCTGCCCGCCCGGATGCGGACCGCGACCGTCGGCTTCGCCGGCGAGCTCGCCGGCGTCGAGGCGCTCGTCTGCGGGACCGGCTACACCGGCGAGGACGGTGTCGAGGTCCTGATCGCGCCCGCGGCCGCGCCGGCGCTCTGGCGGGCGCTGCTCGGAGCCGGCGTCGAGCCCGCCGGGCTCGCCGCCCGCGACACGCTCCGCACCGAGGTCTGCTTTCACCTCTACGGCAACGACCTCTCCACCGATCGCAACCCGATCGAGGCCGGGCTCGGCTGGTGCTGCAAGGAGGAGACCGGCTTCCTCGGCTCCGAGGCGGTCGCCGCGGCGCGCTCTCAGGGCACCGCCGAGAAGCTCGCCCCGTTTTCGATCTCCGGCAGCGGGATCCCGCGCCCGGGAAACCCGGTGCTCCATGGCGGCGAGCCCGCCGGCGAGGTGAGCAGCGGCACCTTCTCACCCTCGCTCGAGCGGGGCATCGGGATGGCCTACCTGCGCGCCGAGCTCGCCGAGCCCGGCACCGAGATCGAGATCGACGTGCGCGGAAGACGCCGCCCCGCACGCGTAGAGTCCAGGCCGCTCTACCACGGAAAGGACTGAAAGGACCAGATGGCCGAGGAGACCTACCCCGAGGACCTCAAGTACCACCCCGAGCACGACTGGGCGCGGATCGACGGCGAGGAGGCGGTCTTCGGGATCACCTGGTACGCCCAGGACGCGCTCGGCGAGGTCGTCTTCGCCGAGCCGCCCGAGGTCGGCGCGTCGGTCGCGAAGGACACGGCCTACGCCGAGGTCGAGTCGGTCAAGGCGGTCTCCGACGTCTATGCGCCGCTCTCCGGCGAGGTGATCGAGGTCAACGAGGCGCTCGCCGACTCTCCGGAGAAGATCAACGACGATCCCTACGGCGATGGCTGGCTGGTCAAGGTCCGCCTCTCCGATCCGGCCGAGGTCGAGGCGCTGCTCGACGTCGCCGCCTACCGGGAGCTCCTCTCCTCCGCTTGACAAGCACGCCGCCTGCGGCGAGAGTCGGTCGCCAGGAAGCCGTCGCGCGCTGGGCGGGCGGCTTGGCATAGGTCCTAGAGGGAGGTTCAGATGTCGGATGCAGCACGCCGTTCGCCGGCGCTGATCGTTGCCGCGCTGGCGCTGGTGTTCGCGCTCGTCGGCACGTCGGTCGCGCAGGATCCGGTCGCGAAGCTGACCAAGTCGAAGGTCAAGAAGATCGCCAGGAAGCAGATCGACAAGGCGGCGCCGGGGCTCTCGGTGAATCACGCGAACACCGCCGAGACCGCGAAGCCCACCGGCCCCGCGGGAGGCGACCTGGCCGGCACATATCCCGATCCGCTGATCGGGACGGGCAAGGTGCTCGGGACGAACCTCGCCGACGCTGCGGTCGGCAACGCGAAGATCGCCGCGGACGCGGTGACCACGGACAAGATCGCCAACGGCCAGGTCCGCGCGCCGGACCTCGGGCAGGTGATCATCCGGACCGCCTCCGACACCGTGGTCACAGGCGACAGCGGCTTGGTCGCGGTGACCTGCCCCGGTAACGAGATCAGGCTCGGCGGCGGCGGCTTCTTCGATGCCCCGCTGAATGCGAACAAGGGGCTGCAGGCCAGCTTCGGCGCGGGCTCACAAACCTGGGCGGTGGTCGGCCGCAACAACTCCGGCACCACCCAGACGCTGAACGTTCAGGCGCTCTGCCTGCAGGGCTAGCGCCCCCAGCACGACGATCGGGCGCGAGCGGGGCACTCGAGGGCCCCGCTCGCGCGGCGTGCCCGGGCCCGTCGCGAGCGGCGCCCGCGCCGAGCGCCGCGGTTAGAGTGGCCTGCCGCCGTGAGATCGCCAGCCGAGATCGACCCGGACCATGTCGACGTCCTGATCGTCGGCGCCGGGCTCTCCGGGATCGGCGCCGCCTGCCACCTGCGCCGTGAGTGCCCCGGCAAGAGCTTCGCGATCCTCGAGGCGCGCGAGGCGATCGGCGGCACCTGGGACCTCTTCCGCTATCCCGGGATCCGCTCGGACTCGGACATGTTCACGCTCGGCTACTCGTTCCGGCCCTGGGAGGAGGCGAAGGCGATCGCCGACGGGCCCGACGATCCGCCGCTACATCCGCGAGACCGCGAGCGAGCACGGCGGTCGATCGCGAGATCCGCTTCGCCCATCGCGTCACCCGCGCCGATTGGTCCTCGGAGACGCCGGCGCTGGACGGTCGAGGGCGAGCGCGGCGAGACCGGCGAGCCGTTTCGGATCACCTGCTCGTTCCTCTACATGCTGCACCGGCTACTACCGCTACGACGAGGGCTACACGCCGGACTTCGAGGGCAGCGAGCGCTTCGCGCGGCCGGCTCGATCCACCCGCAGCACTGGCCCGAGGACCTCGACTACGCGGGCAAGCGGGTCGTCGTGATCGGCAGCGGCGCCACCGCGGTCACCCTGGTGCCGGCGATGGCCGAGGAGGCCGACGCACGTGACCATGCTGCAGCGCTCGCCCAGCTACGTGATCTCGCTGCCGGCCCGAGACCCGATCGCCGACGTGCTGCGACGCCTCCTGCCGGCCCAGATCGCCTATCGGCTCGTGCGCTGGAAGAACGTGCTCGTCACCACCGCCTTCTTCCAGCTCTCGCGGCGCGGCGCCGCGACTGATCAGCGCCGCGATCCGCCGGGCGGCGCGGCGCAGGCTGCCCCGAGGGCTACGCGATCGACACGCACTTCACCCCCCGCTACGACCCCTGGGACCAGCGCGTCTGCCTGGTGCCCGACGGCGACCTCTTCCGGGCCCTGCGCCACGGCCGGGCGTCGATCGTCACCGACGAGATCGAGACCTTCACCGAGACCGGGCTGCGGCTCGCGTCGGGGGCCGAGATCGAGGCCGACGTGATCGTCACCGCGACCGGGCTCAACGTGCTGGCCCTCGGCGGGATCGAGCTCGCGGTCGACGGGCGCGAGGTCGACTGCTCAGCGAGACCGTCGGCTACAAGGGGATGATGCTCAGCGGCGTGCCCAACCTCGCGCTCGCGCTCGGCTACACGAACGCCTCCTGGACGCTCAAGTGCGACCTGGTCAGCGAGTACGTCTGCCGGCTGCTCAACCACATGGACGAGCGCGGCTACGGCCACTGCGTGCCGAGCGGCGCCCGATCGGTCGGTGGCGCGCGAGCCGTTCCTCGACCTGCAGGCCGGCTACGTCCTGCGGGCGATCGACGCGCTGCCCAAGCAGGGCATCGAGGACGCCGTGGCGCCTGCACCAGAACTACGCCGCGCGACCTGCGCATGCTGCGCCGCGGATCGCTCGAGGACGAGGGAATCGAGTTCGTCCCGCTAGCCGCGGCGCCCGAGCGCGAGGCCGAGCCGGTCGCCTGAGCGCGGCCGTCCCCGGGCGCCGAGGGGCGGGCGTTCCGGGCGCCCCACTAGCATCAGGGCCGTGAGCCGCTACACGTCCGCAACCGACGCAGATCGCGAGGCGATGCTCGCCGAGATCGGGGTCGAGTCCACCGACGAGCTGTTCGCCGAGATCCCCGAGCAGGTGCGCCTCGATCGCGAGCTCGACCTGCCCCAGGGGCTCTCCGAGGGCGAGGTCTACGCCGAGCTGGCCGCGCTCGCCGCCCGCAACGCCGATGCCGAGTCCGAGCTCTGCTTCATCGGCGCGGGGATGTACGACCACTACTCGCCCGCGATCGTCGACGCGATCCAGTCGCGCTCGGAGTTCCTCACGCCGTACACCCCCTACCAGCCCGAGGTCTCCCAGGGCGGCCTCCAGGTGATGTTCGAGTTCCAGACCGCGATCTCCGAGCTCACCGGGCTTCCGGTCGCGAACGCCTCGCTCTACGAGGGGCCCTCCTCGGTCGCCTCGGCCGCCTACCTGGCGCTCGGCGCCGGCAAGGGGCGGGAGAAGCTGGTCGTCTCACGCGGCCTGCATCCGCACTCGCGCGCCACGCTCGAGACCTACGCCGTCGGCTTCGGCGCCGAGATCGTCGAGGTCGGGCTCGAGGGCGGCGCGACGAGCGCCGAGGAGCTCGCCGGCGCGCTCGACGACTCCGTCGCGGCCGTGTTCGTCCAGAACCCGAACTTCCTCGGCGCGATCGAGGACCTCGAGGCGCTCTCAACGGCCGCCCATGAGGCCGGCGCGCTCTGCGTCGCCCAGGTGGACCCGATCACGCTCTCGGTCCTTCGCCCGCCCGGTGAGTGCGGCGTCGACGTCGCCGTCGGCGAGGGCCAGCCGCTCGGCGGCCGACTCGACTTCGGGGGCCCCTCGTTCGGCTTCTTCGCCGCGAGCGAGGATCACCTGCGGCGGATGCCGGGGCGGATCGCCGGCGAGACCCGCGACGCCGACGGCCGCCGCGGCTGGGTCCTCGCGCTGCAGACCCGCGAGCAGCACATCCGCCGCGAGAAGGCGACCCACAACATCTGCACCTCGCAGGCGCTGAACGCGCTCGGAGGGACCGTCTACCTGGCCTGGCTCGGCAAGCGAGGCTTCGTCGAGCTCGGCGAGCTTCTGGTCCGGCGCACCGCCTACGCGCGCCGGCGGCTTGCCGCGATCGACGGGGTCGAGCTGCTGCACGAGGCGCCGGTGGCGCGCGAGTTCGCGATCCGCCTCCAGGCGCCGGTCGGCGAGGTGCTCGACGCCCTCGCCGCCGAGGGGATCGCCGCCGGCTACCCGCTCGCTCGCGATTACCCCGAGCACGCCGACGGCCTCCTGATCGCGATCACCGAGCGCCGCACCCGCGCCGAGATCGACCGGCTGGCCGACGCGCTCGGCCGGGTGCTCGCGTCGGCGAAGGTCGAGGTCGAGGCCGGATGAGCTTCGAGGACCTGAAGCCGCCGCGCTCGGCCGAGGTGCCGACCCCCCAGCAGCGCGAGCGCGCGCTGACGATCTACGAGCGCTCGGTCGAGGGTCGCCGCGCCGCGGTGCTGCCGCCGACCGACGCCGACGGCTTCGACGAGACCCCGCTCGACGAGCTGATTCCGGCGAAGCTGCTGCGCGAGCGCCCGGCCGAGCTCGCCGAGATCTCCGAGCCCGAGATCGTCCGCCACTACAACCGCCTGTCGCGCCGCAACTTCGACCTCGACACCGGTCCCTATCCGCTCGGCTCGTGCACGATGAAGCACAACCCGCGGGTCAACGAGCGGGTCGCGGCGCTTCCCGGCCACGCCCGGCTCCACCCCGCCCAGGACCCGAAGCGCGCCCAGGGCGCGCTCGAGCTGATGTGGCGACTCGAACGCGCGCTGAGCGAGATCTGCGGGCTCCCGCACGTCTCGCTGCAGCCCTCGGCAGGGTCGCACGGCGAGCTCGCCGGCCTGCTTCTGACCCGCGCCTACCACGAGGACCGCGGCGAGCGGCGAACGAAGGTCCTGACCCCCGACACGGCCCACGGCACCAACCCGGCGACGGTGACCATGGCCGGGCTACGAGGTCGTCAAGGTGGCGACCAACGAGCGCGGCGGGGTGGACCTCGACGATCTGCGGGCGAAGGCGAGCGACGAGGTCGCCTGCCTGATGCTGACCAACCCGAACACGCTCGGCCTCTTCGACGAGAACATCACCGAGATCGCCTCGATCGTGCACGGCGTGGGGGGGACCCTCTACTACGACGGCGCCAACCTGAACGCGATCATGGGCTACAGCCGGCCCGGCGACATGGGCTTCGACATCGTCCACGTCAACCTCCACAAGTCGTTCTGCCAGCCGCACGGCGGCGGCGGGCCGGGCGCGGGGCCGATCGCGGTCTCCGACCGGATCGCGCCCTTTCTGCCCGCACCGCGGATCGTTCGCGGCGAGGCGCGGCTTCGAGCTCGACCACGCGGCGGACGAAGTCGATCGGCCGGCTGCGCGGGTTCCAGGGCAACTTCGGCGTGTTCGTGCGCTCCTACGCCTACATCGCGAGCCTCGGCGGCGACGGGCTCAAGGAGGCGTCCGAGACCGCCGTGCTGAACGCGAACTACCTGCTCGCGAAGCTGAGGCGCGGCCGCGCCGGCAGGTACCTGCCGCTCGCCTTCGAGCGGATCTGCATGCACGAGTTCGTGCTCTCGGGGGAGCCCTCGAGACGCGAGCTCGAGACGAAGACCCTGGACATCGCGAAGCGCATGCTCGACTACGGCTTTCATCCGCCGACGATCTACTTCCCGCTGCTCGTCGACGAGGCGCTGATGTTCGAGCCGACGGAGACCGAGACGCGGGAATCGCTCGACCGGCTCGCCGACGCGATCGAGGAGATCCTCGCCGAGGCCGAGGAGGACTCCTCGATCCCGAGGAACGCTCCCTACACGACGCCTGTCCGCCGGCTCGACGAGGCGGCCGCCTCGCGCCGCCCTGTGCTCCGCCAGCCGCTCGGCTGAGCGGGCGTCCGGGCGACCACCCGCATCCCGGGCCGCGGTCGCGCGCGCGTCGCCCGCGTTCGCGTGGGCGTCGCCCTTGCGGTTCCCCCGATTGAGATCGTTATACGTTCAATACTTGACATTGGTGCCCCCATTGACGATAGTAGGACCGTACAAAGGGGGTAGGAGGTATGTCAATGTCATACAAAGATAGATTGTCCACGCTTGAGCGCGACGGCGCGGTCTCGCTGACCCAGCAGCTCGTCGACCTCTTCGCCGCCGCGATCGGCGGCGGCGAGCTCGACCCCGGCGAGCAGCTCCCGCCGACCCGCGAGCTCGCCGAGCTCGCCGGCGTCAACCATCTCACCGCGGTGCGCTCCTACCGGCGCCTGCGCGAGCTCGGCCTGGTCAGCGCGCACGTCGGCCGCGGGACGTTCGTCCGCGGCGGCGCCCGCCCGCCCGGACACGACGCCTCGCGACCGATCGTCGGCGACTCGATCGCCTGGCAGCGCTACGCGCTTCCCGAACACGAGGAGAGCTACGGCGACCGGGTGCTGGCCGAGATGCACGGACAGGCCGCGGCCGAGGGCCTGATCCCGCTCTCCGTCGGCTATCCCTCGGCGAGGATCTTCCCGATCGAGGCGATCCGCGCCGCGACCGAGGCGGTCTTGCGCGAGGCTCCCGAACGCGCCCTCCAGTACTCCGACGTGCAGGGCGTGCCCGAGCTCAGGGAGCAGATCGCGGAGCTCTCGGCGGCCCGCGGCGCGCCCGAGGACCCGCGCGACATCCTGGTCACCAACGGTGCCAGCCAGGGGCTCGCGCTGGCGACGCGGGCGCTGCTCGAGCCCGGCGACACGGTCGCCTGCGAGGACCCGAGCTTCATGTCGATCCTGCGGGCGCTGCGCGCCGGCGGCGCCCGCGTCGTCGGCGTCCCGGTCGATCGCGACGGGCTCGACATCGACGCCTTCGAGCGCCTGCTGGCGAGGAACGAGATCAAGGCGCTGGCCCTGCAGCCGCGTCTGCACAACCCGACCGGGAGCGACCTCTCCGCCGAGCGCCGCGCGCGCCTGCTGGCGCTCGCGCGTCGCCACGGCTTCTTCATCGTCGAGGACGGCCTCTACGGCGACCTGCGCTTCAGCGGCGAGGACCCGGGCTCGCTGCGCGCCGAGGCGCCCGCGCACGTGATCTACTGCGACTCCTTCTCGAAGGTGGTCGGGGGCGGGCTGCGCACCGGCTGGGTCGCGGCGAGCGGGCCGGTGCTCGACCGGATCGTCGCCGAGAAGCGCGCCCAGGACATCCACTCGAACACGCTCACCCAGCTGCTCGTCGCCCGCTATCTGGCCACCGGCGCCTACGAGGGGCAGGTGGCCGAGGCCCGCGCGCTCTATCGCCGCGGCTGCGAGGCCCTGCTCGAGGCCATCGACGAGCGCTTCGGCGACGCGGCGATCTACGAGCCGCCGCTCGGCGGCGGCCACGTGTGGCTGACGCTGGACCTGCCGCTCGAGGAGCGCGAGCTGATCGAGGAGGCCGCCCGTCGGGGGGTCGCCTGCGTGCCCGGGGCGGCGATGTCGATCGAGCGCCGTCGCGGGCCCTCGATGCGGCTCTCCTGCGGCTACCTCGAGCCGGGCGAGATCGCCGAGGGCGTGCGCCGGATCGCCGCCGCCGCGGAGGCGCTGCGCCGGCGTCCGGCGCGCCGGGCGGTCGTCCCGGTCTAGGCGGACCCCGAGGCCGGCAGGATCTCGACGGCGTTCTTCGGCAGCCTCTGCTTCAGCTCGAGCACCGGCGCGAACAGGTCGCCGTGCTCCTCGACCCGCTCGAGCACGTCGGGGGCCTCGAAGCGGACCAGCTCGGGGTCCTCGCGCTCGCGCGACCTCCTCGACCTCGTCCCAGCGCAGCGGGGTCGAGACCCAGGGGCGGGCGCGGCAGCGCAGCGAGTAGACGGCGACGGTCGTCTTCGAGTAGTCGTTCTGGCTCCAGTCGACGAGCACCTTGCCCTTGCGCAGCTCCTTCTTCTGGCGGGAGACGACGAGCTCGGGCTCGGAGCGCTCGAGCGCCTGGGCGAGCGCGTGGGCGAACGGCTTGGTCGTCCTCGTAGCTGATCGGCGTGTTCAGCGGCACGTAGACCTGCATGCCCCTTCGAGCCCGAGGTCTTCGGGAAGCACTCGAGGCCGAGCTCGGCGAACAGGTCGCGCGACGATGATCGCCACCCGGGCGCACTCGACGATCGTGGCCGGCGGGCCCGGGTCGAGGTCGAAGGCGAGCACCGTCGGCCGCTCCGGCTTCGCGGCGAGCGCGAGCGAGGGGTGGAGCTCGAGCGCCGCGAGCTGCGCCAGCCAGACCAGCGTCGGCTCGGTCGTCGGCGACGATGAAGTCGAGCGTCCCGGCCGAGCCCATCTCGATCGGCGCCGTCGCGACCCAGTCCGGGGTGTGCTTCGGCGCCGCGCTTCTCGTAGAAGCGCTGGCCCTCGACGCCGTCGGGGAACCGGACCCTGGTGAGCGCGCGGCCGCGCAGATGGGGCAGGATCGTCTCGGCGCGATCCGCGCGTAGTAGTCGATCGCCTCGGCCTTGGTGAAGGCGGGGGCGCGACCCTGCTTCGGGCCAGAGGACCTTGTCGAGGTTGGTGAGCGCGATCTCGCGCCCATCGACCTCTACTTGCCGGCCTTTGCCTTGCCTCGCGATGACTTCTTCGCCGCCGGCTTCTTGGCGGCCGGCTTCTTCGCGGCGGGTCGGCTTCGCGGCGCCGGCTTCGACTTCGCCTCCTCGCCCTTGACCGCGGCGAGGCTCTCCTCGAGCGCCGCCATCAGGTCGGGCGCCTTGGTCGGCTTCGGCGCCTCGGTCTCGGCCGAGACGATGCTCTCGCCCTTCGCCTTGCGCTCGATCAGCGCCAGCAGCTCCTCGCGGTACTCGTCCCTGTAGCTGTCGGCGTCGAAGTCGGCGGCTCAGCGACTCGATCAGCGCCTTCGCCATCTCGAGCTCGCGCTTCTGCGGCTGACGTCGACGTCATCGCCGAGGATCTCCTCGATCTCCGTCGGCGAGACGACCTCGTCGGCGAAGCGCATCGTCGCCATCGTCAGCACGCCCTCCATCGGCCGGATCGCCGCGAGGCTCTCCGGTTGCGCAGCACGAAGCGGGCGATCGCGACCTTGTCGAGCTCGGTCATCGCCTTGACCAGCAGCGAGTAGGCGCGCTCGGCGCCCTTGTCGGGGCCGAGGTAGTAGGGGTGGTCGAAGTAGATCGGGTCGATCTCGTCGAGGTCGACGAAGTCCTGGATCTCGATCGCGCGGGTCTTCTTCGGATCGAGCTCCTCGAGCTCGTCCTTGGTGATCACCACGTACTGGTCGGGGGCGATCTCGTAGCCCTTGACGATCTCGCTCGTAGCTCGACCTCCTCGCCGTCGGCCTCGGCGACCCGCTTGTGGCGCACCCGCGAGCCGTCGGACTCGCGCAGCTCGCGGAAGCGACACCGACTTCTTCGACACCGCCGAATAGAGCTTCACGGGCACGTTGAGGAGCCCGAAGGAGATTGAACCTGACCAGATCGCGCGCGCCATAGACCTCTAAGTACCTCAGACTACCCACGCACCCCTTTCTCATCGCTCGGGCGAATGAAAGCTTGCGGAGTTGGAACAACTCGCGCCACGTCCTCGGCTTTCGCCTGCGGGCGTGCGCGGGCGAACAACTCGCGCCACGTCCTCGGCTTTCGCCTGCGGGCGTGCGCGGGCTAGGTGTTGGGTTGGCGGATGACGGCGCGGGGGTCCTTGTCGGTTCGCAGGCCCTTGAACGAGGCGGCGCGCAGGGTGTCCTCGTGCGTCCAGGCGAGGAACTCGACCTCGCAGACGAGCTCGGGCTCGACCCAGCGCAGCCCGCCGCGCTCGCGCGCCCGTGCCGCGTACTTGACCTCGGGGTCCCAGCCCGCCTCGAACGGGCTCGCCGGGCGCGCCAGCGGCTCGAGCGCCTCGGCGAGCGCCTCGAGCGCCGCCTCGGTGAAGCCGGTGCCGACCCCGCCGGCGTAGACGAGGCGCTGGTCGCGCCCGAGCCGCTCCGCCTCCTCGGGGGTGGCGTCCCAGTAGCCGACCAACAGCGAGCCGACCTGCCGGGCACGCAGGCCCTCGCCGGGCATCCAGCCGCCGACCAGCAGCTCCTGGCGGCGGCGGTGCTGGACCTTGACCCACTCCGAGCTGCGCCTTCCGGGCCGGTAGACGCCGTCGAGTCGCTTCGCGACCACGCCCTCGAGCCCGCGCTCGCGAACCGCCTCCCAGAACGCCACCGGGTCGCCGCGATGCTGTCCGGGGGTCTGCCAGCTCGCCCCGTCGAGGGCGAGCTCCTCGAGCCGCGCGCGGCGTTCGGCGAGCGGCAGCTCGCAGAGCGAGCGGCCATCGAGCCAGAGCAGGTCGAAGATCACGTAGGTGACCGGGGTCTCGCCCATCCGCAGGCGGATCCGGCCGGCGTCGGCGAGGCCCATCCGGCGCTGCAGAAGGCCGAAGTCCGGCTGTCCCTGCGAGTCGAAGGCGACGATCTCGCCGTCGAGGACGAGCTCGTGGCCTCCGAGCGGCGGCGCCGAGCGCGGCGAGCTCGGGATAGCGCTCGGTCACGTCGGTGCCGCGGCGCGCCGAGAGCCGGAGCTCGCCACCGGCGACCCTGGCCAGCGCCCGGACCCCGTCCCACTTGATCTCGTGGGCCCAACCGCCGCCGCGCGGCAGCTGCCCGCGCCGCGGTCGCGAGCATCGGCTCGAGCGCCGGGGGACCGGTCCGATCTGGCATATGTCGATAATCGCAAGCCAGGTGTTCGAGCTCGACCAGGTCAGCCTGCGGCGGGGGGCAAACGAGGTGCTTCGGGGCGTCAGCGCGCGGATCCCCGAGGGCGCCTGCTGCATCGCCGGCCCCTCGGGCTCGGGCAAGTCGACGCTTGCTGCGGCTGCTCAACCGGCTCGCCGACCCGGACTCGGGCACGGTCCGCTACCGCGGTCGCGACGTTCGCGAGCTCGACCTGCTCGCGCTTCGCCGCGAGGTCTGCCTCGTCCCGCAGCTGCCGGCGCTGCTCGAGGGCACGGTCGCGCGACAACCTCGGGTTCGCGGCGCGAATGGCCTCGGCCGCGAGCTCGACGCGCCGGCGATCGATCGCGTCGCTCGGCCTCGCCGGGCTCGACCGCTCCTTCGGCGAGCGCGACGCCGCGAAGCTCTCGGTCGGCGAGCAGCAGCGGGCGATGCTCGCCCGGGCGCTCGTCGCTCGAGCCCTCGGTGCTGCTGCTCGACGAGCCGACCTCGGCGCTCGACGCCGAGGCTCGCGAGGCGGTCGAAGCGACGCTCGGCGAGCTTCGCGAGCGGCTCGGGATCTCGACCGTACTCGTCACCCACGACGTCGCGCAGGCGCGGCGGCTGTCCGAGTGGGTGATGCGGATCGAGGCCGGGCGGGTCGGTCGGCGAAGGCCACGACCGCCGAGGTCCTCGGCGGCCCGGATGAGCGCCGGGATCGACGTCAGCGTCGGCGAGGTCGCGGCCAGCCTCGCTCTGGTCGCGGCTCGCGATCGGGGTCTCGGTCTGGCGCAGGACCGAGCTGGAGGACGAGATCGTCGTCGCCGTCGCGCGCTCGGCGATCCAGCTGATCGCGATCGGCTACGTGATCCAGGCGATCTTCGACGAGGACAGCCTGCTCCTCGTCGGCGGCCTGCTCGCGGTGATGGTCGCCTTCGGCTCGCTGACGGCGCGCGCCACGGGCGCGCAAGGTGCCGGGCGCGCTCGCGCCGATCGCGATCGCGCTCACGCTCGCCGGCCGCCGCGACGCTCGGCCTGGTGCTCGCGCTCGGGATCTTCGAGCCCGAGCCGCGCTACCTCGTCCCGGTCGGCGGCATGGTGATCGGCAACTCGATGACCGCGGCGGCGGTCGCGCTCAACCGGCTCGGCGACGAGATGAGCGACCGCGCCCGGGAGATCGAGGCGACGCTGGCGCTCGGCGCGACCTCCACCGAGGCGGCGCGTCCGAGCCTGCGCCGCGCGCTGCGCTCGGGGACGATCACGCTCGTCGACTCGACCAAGACCACCGGGCTGATCTTCTTTCCCGGCGCGATGATCGGGATGCTGCTCGCCGGCGCCGACCCGATCGACGCGGTGCGGCTGCAGCTGATCCTGCTCTGGACGCTGCTCGGCAGCGTCTCGCTCTCGGCGCTGGTCGCGACCACGCTCGCCTACCGCAACTTCTTCACCCCGGCGCACCAGCTGCGCGAGCCGCCCGCCGAGCGATGAGCCGCCGTAGCGCCTAGATTGCGCCGCGTGAGGATCTTCAGCGGCATCCAGCCGACCGGGCGAAAGCACCTCGGCAACTACATCGGCGCGATCCGCCAGTACGTCGAGGGTCAGGACCGCGCCGCCGCGGCGGGCGACGAGTCGATCTACTGCATCGTCGACCTGCACGCGCTCTCGGTGCACTACGAGCCCACCGAGCTGCGCGCGCGCCTCTACGACACGACCGCGATCCTGCTCGCCGCCGGGCTCGACCCGGAGCGCTCGATCCTGTTCCGCCAGTCCGACGTCCGCGAGCACACCGAGCTCACCTGGCTGCTCTCCGCGGTTACCGCGCACGGCGACCTCAACCGGATGCACCAGTTCAAGGAGAAGTCCGCAAGGCAGCGCGAGCTGGTCGCGGCGGCGCTCTTCCTCTATCCGGTGCTGATGGCCGCCGACGTGCTCGCCTACCGCGCCGACGAGGTGCCGGTCGGCGACGACCAGCGCCAGCACGTCGAGCTGACGCGCGAGATCGCCCGCCGCTTCAACGAGCGCTTCGGCGAGGGGATCCTGGTCGTGCCCGAGCACCGGATCCCCGAGATCGGCGGCCGGGTCATGGACCTGCAGGAGCCGTCCTCGAAGATGTCGACCACCGCCGGCACCGAGGCGGGCACGGTGCTCGTCCTCGACGAGGAGAAGGCGATCCGCAAGAAGCTGAAGAGCGCGGTCACCGACTCCGGCTCCGAGGTGGTCCGCGGCGCCGACAAGCCCGGGGTCACCAACCTGATCGAGATCCTCGCGGTGATCCGGGGCGTCGAGCCCGCCGCGATCGAGGAGGAGTTCTCCGGCGGCGGCTACGGCGATTTCAAGCGCGCCGTCGCCGACGCGGTGGTCGCCTACCTCGCGCCGGTTCGCGAGCGCTACGAGGCGCTTCGCGCCGACGAGCGCCGAGCTCGAGCGGACGCTGTCGCTCGGCGCCGAGAAGGCGCGGGCGATCGCCGCGCCGATCGCTCGCCGAGGTCCGCGAGGCGATGGGCGTCGGCACCGCGTCTCCGGCTAGTCGCCGTCCTCGCCGCGGACCTGCCCGTAGTTGATCGCGGCGACGATCAGGATCCCGCCGGCGGCGTTGCCGAGGGTCGCGAACGCGAGCCACTCGGCGAGGCTGCCGAGCGCGAGCTGTCCCGTCGAGCAGCGCCGTGAACGCCTCGACCGTGGTCGCGATGCAGTGGTCGAAGCCGCCCAGGCCGACCAGGAAGGTGAGCGCGAAGATCACCATGATCTGCCCGGTGGCGGTCTCCGAAGCCTCGACCAGCCAGGCGACGAGGGCGAGCAGCCAGCCGGTGACCACCGCGCTCCAGAACGTCGTGGTCAGCGGTCCGGAGGTGTCGCCGAGGCCCTCGGCGACCATCTGCGCCTGCGCCGGCTCGCCGAAGGCGCCGGTGAGCATCACCAGCATCGCGAAGAGGAAGGCGCCGACCAGGTTGGTCGCGTAGACGATCCCCCAGAGCCGCGCGGCGGTGCCGAGGAACTCCGGCCGGCGCATCGAGACCATCACCGGGTAGAGCGTGTTCTCGGTGAAGAACTGGGCCCGGCCGATGATCACCGCGATGTAGCCGATCGGGTAGAGCAGCGCGGCGATGAACTTCTGCGAGTCGCCGTCGCCGAGCGCGACGAGCGCGAGCGCGACCGCGATCGGCCCGGCCCCGATCGTGAACCCGGCGAACAGGCCGGAGAAGGCGAGGCTCGACGGGGGCCGCTTCAGCTCCTCGATCGTGTCGTCGCAGACCCGCTCGTAGATGTCCACGGCATGCGGGCGCGGGTTCGAGCTCGGAGCCGTCGTCGGGCTTCACCCTCTCCTCCGCGGCGTCCATCCCCGCCCAGGCTACGCTCACCCGGATGAGAGCGGCGGACCTCGACCTCGACCTCGACGTCTTCGTCGGGCCCTTCGACCTGCTGATGACGCGTCGTCCTGCGCGAGGAGATCGCGCTGGCCGAGGTCGAGCTCGGCGAGATCGTCATCGCCTACCTCGACCACCTCGAGGAGCAGGGCGAGCTCGACCTCGAGGCGGCGACCGAGTTCCTGGTCCTGATCGCCTCGCTGCTCGAGCTCAAGTCGCGGCTGATGCTGCCCGGCGCCGAGGAGGAGGCGCTCGAGCTCGCGCCCGAGGAGGCGGCCGAGGAGCTGCTCGCGCGGATGCTCGAGTACCGCCGCTACCGCGACGCCGCCGCCGATCTCGGCGAGCTGTTCGCCGCCGGGCGCGGCTACCTGCACCGCTCGGCGCCGCTGCCGCCCGACCTGCGCCGGGTCGCGGTCGACGCCGCCCGCCCGGCCTACGAGCCGGACCTGCTCGCCGCCGCGATCGGCGACCTGCTCCGAGTCCCGCCGAAGGCTCGACACCAGCCACATCCGGCCGACGGTCTCGCTCGAGACAGCGCCTCGACGTGCTGCGCGAGCTCCTGCTCGGCCGCGGCGAGCTCGACTTCGACGAGAGCTTCGGCGACGAGGACAGCTGACCCAGGCCGTGACCCTGTTCGCGCTGCTCGAGCTCCACAAGCAGCGGCGAGGCGACCTGGGAGCAGAGCGGGGTCTTCGAGCCGATCAGGATCACCCAGGAGCGAGCCCGTCCGCCTCGCGCGCCGAGCTGGCGGCCGAGCGATGAGCGGCGCGCTCGAGCAGACGGTCGAGGCGCTGCTGTTCCTCTCGCCCGAGCCGGTCGCGATCGCGCGAGCTGGCCGAGGCCTGCGAGGCGACCGAGGCCGAGATCGATCGCGCGCTCGACCTGCTCGGGCCGGCTCGCTCGAGGCAGCCGCGGGGTCGTCCTGCGACGAGGTCGCGCGGCGGCTTCACCCTCGCCACCGATCCCGACGCCGAGGACGCCGCCCGCGCGCCTGCTGGCGAAGCCGAAGACGCCGCCGCTGACCCAGGCGCAGGCCGAGACGCTGGCGATCGTCGCCTACCTGCAGCCGGTCTCGCGGCCCGAGATCGCGCGGATCCGCGGCGTCTCGTCGGAGTCGGCGGTGCAGACGCTGACCGAGCGCGGCCTGATCGAGGAGTCGGGCCGCTCGCGCTTCGGCGCCGTGATCCACCGCACGACGCCGCTGTTCGAGCGCCTCTTCGGCCTCAGCGGGCTCGACGCGCTGCCCGGATCCGGCGCGCTTCGATCCGACCCCCGAGGACGAGGCCGAGCTGCGCGAGCGCCTGCTCAAGGCGGGCGAGCAGCGCGGAGCCTGCGGTTGAGGCTGGCGCCAAGTACCTCGCCCACGGCGGCGTCGCCTCGCGCCGCGGCGCCGAGGAGCTGATCGCCGCCGGGCCGGGTCGCGGTCGGCGGCGAGGTCGGTCACCGACCCGGCCCGCGACGTCGACGACGACGAGCGGGTCGAGGTCGACGGCCGCCGGTCGGCGCCGAGCCGCGCGAGGTCTGGATGCTGAACAAGCCGATCGACGTGATCTCGACCGCGAGCGAGCCCGGGCGGCGGCGCGCGGTCACCGAGCTCGTCGCCCTCGACGCGCCGCCTCTATCCGGTCGGCCGGCTCGACGCCGACTCGACCGGCCTGATCCTGCTGACCAACGACGGCGAGCTCGCCAACCGGCTCACCCATCCGCGCTACGAGGTCCCGCAGACCTACCGGGTGCGGCTGCGACGCCCGCCGCGCGGACGCCGAGCTGCGACGGCTTCGCGACGGGGTCGAGCTCGACGACGGCCCGACCGCACCCGGCCGGCGTCCGGCGGCTCTCGGCGCGGGTGATCGAGATCGACGATCGCGCGAGGGCCGCAACCGCCAGGTCCGCCGGATGGTCGAGGCGATCGGCAACGACGTCGTCGAGCTCGAGCGGATCCGCGTTCGGCTCGCTGCAGCTCGGCGAGCTGCGCCGGGGCGAGGCGCGGCGAGCTGCGCGAGCCCGAGCTGCGCGGGCTCTGGAAGGATGCCGGGCCGATGAGAGGACGCAGCGAGATCCGCGAGCGGCTCTTCGCCGTGCGCGGCGCGGTCCAGGCCGAGCGCAACGATCGCGGACCGATCCTCGACGCCACCGAGGAGCTGGTCGCGCGAGCTGATGCGAGCGCAACGGGCTCGAGCCCGAGCGACGTCGTCAGCGTGATCTTCACCTGCACCGACGACCTCAACGCCGAGTTCCCGGCGGTCGCCGCGCGCGAGCTCGGGCTCGACCAGGTGCCGCTGATCTGCACCCGCGAGATCGCCGGTGCCGGGCGCGATGGAGCGCGTGATCCGGGTGCTGGTCCACTTACTACGCCCCCGCCGACCACGCGCCCGCGCACGTCTACCTCGGCGAGACGCAGGAGCTGCGCGCCGACCTCCACGCGGCGCAGTAGGAGCCCGATGACAGCCTCGCTTCGCCGAGCAAGCTCGAGCTGATCCCCGGCTACGTCGCCGGCGCGCCCGCCGGCAAGGCGCCGGAGTCGCTCGCCGGCGAGGGGATCGCCCAGCTCGCCTCGAACGAGTCGCCGTGGGGACCCCACCGAGGCGGTCCCCGAGGCGATCGCGCGAGCGCGCGTCGGCCGCGCAACCGCTACCCGGACCCGAGCGCCGTCGCTGCTGCGCCGGCGGATCGCCGAGCGCTACGAGACCGAGCCCTCACAGGTCGCGCGTCGCCAACGGCTCCTGCGAGATCCTGCTCGCCGCCGCGCTGGCGCTCTGCGAGCCCGGCGACGAGATCGTCTACGCCTGGCCGGCGTTCTCGATCTACCCGTACCTCGCGCCGCTCTCGGGGGCGCGCGAGATCCGGGTCGCCGCTCGCCGAGGGCTAGGTCCACGACCTCGACGCGATGCTCGCCGAGATCACCGCCGCGACCCAGCTGGTCTTCGATCTGCAACCCGAACAACCCGACCTCGACCCACATCCCGGTCGCGCGGATCGCCGAGTTCCTCGCCGAGGTCCCCGACCACGTGACCGTGATCCTCGACGAGGCCTACGTCGAGTTCCAGCTCGACGACGACCCGGACGCGACCGTCGACCTGCGCAGGCGGTTCCCGAACCTGGTCCTCCTGCGCACCTTCTCGAAGGTCTACGGCCTCGCCGGGCTGCGGGTCGGCTACGCGCTCTGCTCGCCGCGCTTTCGCGCCGCCGTCGACGCCGTCCGCCAGCCGTTCTCGCGTCAACGCGCTCGCCCAGGCCGCCGCGGCCGAGGCGATCCGTCACGGAGACGACGTCGCCGAGCGGGTCGAGCGGACGATCATCGAGCGGGTCGCGGTCGAGGAGGGCGTCCGCGAGCTCGGGCTCGAGACCCCGGACTCGCAGGCGAACTTCTCCTGGATCGCGCTCGGCGACCGCGACGAGGCCGAGGTCGTCGCGGCGCTCGCCGAGCGCGGCGATCCTCGTCCGGCCCGGGACGCCGCTCGGCGGCCCCGGGCACATCCGGGTCAGCTACGGGACCGCCGAGCGAGAACCGGCCGCTTCCTCGACGCGCTGGCGGACGCGATCTGAGCCCGTGTAGGAGCTGGGCGCGATGGAGCGACTCGGGCAAGCTCACCGCCTGCTGCCTGCTGGCGATGATCGCGAGCGCGTCGGGGGCCGCCGCGGCGACGCGGATCTACAGCGACGCCGGCGGCGGCTCGTTCCCGATCGAGCCGCGTGAGGCTCGAGTACACCGCCTCGCAGAGCGGCTCGGGCGCCGCGCTGACCGCTGAAGCGGCTCGAGTGGAAGAGCTGGGGGGCCGAGCGGGCGCGCGGCGCCGGCAGGCTGAAGGGCTGCGTGAGCGGGGGCCAGTGCTACCGACAGCGCCGTCAGGGTGACCGCGAAGCGGCTGCGGAGCTGCGTCGGGCGAGCGCCTACTACACCAAGCTCAGGGCTGCGCTTCGGCCAGACCGGCGTTCGCGGTCGGGCTGCCGCTGATCCCGGCGGCTAGCTCCCGCTCGCTCGAGAAGTGCTGGTAGTCGCGGATCGACTGCGGCCCGTCGCCGAGCCACTCCCAGCCTGCCCGCCGCGCGAAGGCCTCGACTCGACCGCGTCGCCGTCGTGGATCATCCCCGGCGCGTCGCGCGAGCGGTCGGCGTAGGGCTCGCCCGGCCGGCGGGCGAGACGTGGCCGCCCGAGGACGTAGGGGTTCTCGACCGGGTTGAGGTCGATCGCCTTGCCGTAGGCGTGCATCGACCAGCGGGTCGTCCCGGCGACGAAGCGGCAGTTGAACGCCGAGGTGTTGTCGGCCGCCATCGAGCGGCGGTCGTCGGCCGCCGATAGCGGTCGATCAGCTCCATCCGCCGGATCGGGAAGCGCAGCGCGAACAGCCGCTTCATCACCGCCAGGACCCCGCGCGCCTCGCGGCGGTGGACCACCAGCCTGCCGTCGGTGCGCGGCGCCGTCGAAGCCCCAGTGGGAGACCTCGAGCAGGCGCAGCTTGCCGAGCCCGACCGGGCACCCCGGGCGCCACGAGCTGCCCCTGATCCGCTCTCGACCTTGCCCTCGATCGGCTCGACCGAGCCCTCGAAGCCCGGCGCGCCGGCGAGCGCCAGCGCCGACAGGATCGCTGCGAGGGCGCCGCTCAGCACGCCCGGATGGTTGCGGTTGCGGCGGACGCGTGCTTCAATGTGCGCCGTGGATCACGTGCTCGCGTCGACTCTCGCGATGCGCCCCCTCCGGCGCGCTGTCGCGTGCGTGGTTCGCGTAGTATTGGCGATTTAGCTAGGCGTCCGACCGGGCCGCAGCGGCCCACGCGAGCAATCAGCAAGACTTCGCCGGACGCCGACAGCGGGACAATGCGTGCACTGCCGGTACTACAAGAGGGACTTGACGACAGATGATGATCGTGATGAAAGAGGGGGCGACGGAGGATCAGATCTCCCACGTCGTCGAGCGAATCGAGGAGGTCGGCTGCTCGGCCCACCTCTCCAAGGGCGAGCTGCTGACGGTGATCGGCGCGATCGGCGATCGCGACCGGGTCGCCGCGCTCGGGCTCGAGGGCGACGCCGGGGTCGACCACCTGGTGCCGATCCTGAAGCCGTACAAGCTCGCCTCGGCGCAGTTCAGCAAGGGCGAGCGATCGGTCCTCGAGATCGACGGCCGCAAGGTCGGCGGCGACCACTTCGCGCCTGATCGCCGGCCCGTGCACGGTCGAGAGCCGCGAGCAGACGCTCGAGGTCGCGCGGATCGTCGACGACGCCGGGCGCGACGATGCTGCGCGGCGGCGCCTACAAGCCGCGGACCTCGCCGTACAGCTTCCAGGGCCTCGGGCGTCGAGGGGCTGCGCCTGCTCGCAGGAGGCCAAGGAGGAGACCGGCCTGCCGATCGTCACCGAGCTGATGGACGTGCGCGACGTCGACGACGTCGTCGAGGTCGCCGACGTGATCCAGATCGGCGCCCGCAACATGCAGAACTACACGCCTGCTCGCCGAGGTCGGCCGGACCGGCATGCCGGTCCTGCTCAAGCGCGGCCTCTCGGCCGACCCTCGACGAGCTGCTGATGGCCTCGGAGTACGTGCTCAAGGAGGGCAACGAACGTGATGCTCTGCGAGCGCGGCATCCGGACGTTCGAGACCGCCTACCGGTTCACCCTCGACCTGCTGGCGATCCCGGCGCTCAAGGAGCTCACGCACCTGCCGGTGATCGTCGATCCCGAGCCACGCGCCGGGCCGCCGCGACTGGGTCAAGTCGATGTCGCTGGCCGCCGCCGCGGCCGGTGCCGACGGGATCATCGTCGAGGTCCACAACCGACCCCGAGCACGCGATCTGCGACGGGCCCGCAGGCGCTGCCGACCGACGACGTTCGCCGACTACGCCGAGCAGGTCCGGCGCGTCGCCGAGGTCGCCGGCAAGCAAGTATCGGTCGTCTGAGCGTCTGAGCCCGCGGGTCGCGGTCCTCGGCGTCGGCCTGATCGGCGGCTCGATCGGGCTCGCGGCCCGAGGGCGGCTCGGCGCCGAGGTCATCGGCTACGACCGCGACCCGGCGCACCTCGGCCGAGGCGGTCGAGCTGGGCGCGCTCGATCGCGGCGCCGGATCGGTCGCCGAGGCGGTCGCCGGCGCCGACGTGGTCTTCTGCGCGGCGCCGGTCAGGGCGCTGCCCGGGCCTCGTCGCCGAGGCGCTGCGCCGCCGCCGGCGCGGACGCGGTGGTCACCGACGTCGGCTCGACCAAGCGGGCGCTGCGTCGACGAGCTCGCCGGCGGCGCCGAGGGCCGACCGCTTCATCGGCGGCCATCCGCTCGCCGGCGCGGAGACCGCCGGGGTCGCGAACGCCCGGGCCGAGCTGCTTCGAGGGCGCCCGCTGGTACCTGACCCCGACCGCGGCGTCGAGCGGCCTCGCCTACGACCGCGCTGCAGCGCGTCGTCGCCGACCTCGGCGCCCGCCCGCAGGCGATCGACGCCGAGACCCACGACCGGGTGATGGCGACCGTCAGCCACCTGCCGCACGTGCTCGCCAACGTGCTCGTCGCGCAGGCCGCGGCGGCGCTCGGCGAGGAGGCCGAGCGGCTGCCCGAGGTCGGGCCGAGCTTTCGCGACACGACCCGGGTCGCCGGCGCCAACCCGGCGATCTGGGGCGACATCTTCGCCACCAACCGCGACGCGCGTCGTCGCCGAGATCGAGGCGGTGCGTCGAGCGGCTCGCGCGAGGCCGCCGCGGCTGATTCGGCGCCGGCGACTCCGCCGAGGCCTCGGCGAGTGGCAGCGCCAGGCGGGCGACGACCGTCGCCGGCTGCTCGAGTCCGAGCCTGCGTCGGCGGCGAGCTGCGCGAGCTGCGGATCGGGCGTCGAGAACCGGCCCGGAACCGTCGCCGAGATCGCGCTCGAGCTCGGCCGCGCCGGCGTCAACATCGAGGACATGGCGCTCTATCCCGCGGCCGACATGCGCACCGGGGCGATCTCGATCTGGGTCGCCGGCGCCGAGGCGGCCGCGCGCGCCGCCGAGATCGTCAGCGCGCTCGGCCACGTCGTCTCGGCCGCCGGGTGAGCCGATGAGCGCCGCGCGCTTCGAGCCCGCGGGGGCCGCTGCGCGGGCAGCTCGAGGCCCGCCGCCGGACAAGTCGATCTCCCACCGGGCCGCGCTGATCGCGGCGATGGCCGACGGCGAGACGCGGATCGCGAACTACCTCGACGCCGCCGACACCCGCTCGACCCTCGGCGCGATCGAGGCCCTCGGCGCCAGCGTCGCCGAGGCGACGGGACGCTCGGGCGCGCTCGAGCTGCGGATCGAGGGTGTCGGCCTGCGCGGGCGCGCGGCGCCCGGCGAGCGTCGACGTCGGCAACGCGGGCACCCTGATGCGCCTGCTGCCGGGCTGGCTCGCCGGGCAGCCGGGCGGGCGCTGGATCCTCGACGGCGACGAGTCGATCCGCCGCCGGCCGGTCGACCGGATCGCCGAGCCGCTGCGCGCTGATGGGCGCCGAGATCGAGGCCGCGCGAGGGACGCCTGCCGCCGCTCGAGATCGCGGCGCGCGCGCTGCAGCGGGATCGAGTACCGAGCTGCCGGTGGCGAGCGCCCAGGTGAAGTCGTGCCTGCTGCTCGCCGGGCTGCTGGCCGAGGGCGACGACCGTCGGTGATCGAGCCCGGCCGACTCGCGATCACACCGAGCGGATGCTGCGCGCGCTGCGGCGTCCGCGTGGCGACTCGGACGCGGGCACGCCGGTGACGATCCGCGGCGAGCTGCCCGCCCGGGCGATCAGCTGATCGAGCTCGCGGCCGACGCGGCTCGAGCCCGCTGCGATCGAGGTCCCGGGCGACTTCTCCTCGGCAGCCTTCGCGCTCGTCGCGGCGCTCGATCGTCCCGGGCAGCGAGGTCCGGCTCGAGGGCGTCGGCATCAACCCGACCCGGATCGGCCTGCTCGGGATCCTGACCAGGATGGGCGCCGCGATCGAGGTGATCGAGACCGGCGCCGCGGCCGGCGAGCCGTCGGGCGACGATCGTCGCCCGCTCCGGGCCGCTCGCCGGCACCCGGGTCGGCGCCGGCGAGGTGCCGCTGGCGATCGACGAGCTGCCGCTGCTCGCGCTCGCCGCCTGCTTCGCCGAGGGCGAGACCGTGATCGCCGGCGCCGAGGAGCTGCGCCACAAGGAGTCGGACCGGATCGCCACCGTCGTCGACGGCCTCGCGCGCGCTCGGCGCCGAGATCGAGGCGACCGGCGGACGGCTTCGTGGTCGACCGGCGCGGGCGGCCTCGCGGCGGCACGATCGATGTCGCACGGCGACCACCGGATGGCGATGCTCGGCGCCGTCGCCGGCCTCGCCTCGCGCGAGGGCGTCGAGGTCGCGCGGCTTCGACGCGGCGGCGGTCAGCTACCCGGGCTTCGAGGACCGACCTCGGGCGGCTCAGTGGCGCTCGTACCTAGTCCATGGTGATCGCGATCGACGGCCCGCGGGGGCCGGCAAATCAACCGTGGCCAGGGCCGTCGCCGACGGCGCTCGGCTTCACCTACCTCGACTCCGGGGCGATGTACCGCGTGCGTCGCGCTCGCGGCGCTCGGCGGCGAGCGATCCCGACGATCGCCGCAGCGGAGACCGGCGCTCGGCGGGCTCGCCGGATCGAGCTCGCGGTCGACTTCGTCGATCTCGGCGTCGGCGGACGCGATCCGCACGCCCGAGGTCTCGGCCGCCGCCTCGCGGGTCTCGGTCCACCCGGCGTCCGCGAGGCGATGGTCGAGCGCCAGCGCGAGCTGATCGAGGCGGGTGACTACGTCGCCGAGGGCCGCGACATCGGCACCGTCGTCAGCCCCGACTCGCCGCTCAAGGTCTTCCTGACCGCCATCCCGCAGGAGCGGGCGCGGCGGCGGGCCGCCGAGACCGGCGAGCAGCCGAGCGAGGTGCTCGCCGCGCAGCGCGATCGCGACCGGCGCGACAGCGAGCGCGAGCACGGCGCGCTGCGCGCCGCCGAGGACGCGGTCGAGCTCGACACGACCGGGCTCGCGATCGACGAGGTGGTCGGCCGGGTCGTCGAGCTGGCCCGCGAGCGGGGGCTGGCATGAGGCGGTGATCGCGAGGCTTCCGCGGATCGCCATCGTCGGCTTTCCGAACGTCGGCAAGTCCACGCTCGTCAACCGGCTGGTCGGCGGCCGCGAGGCCGTCGTCCACGAGGAGGCGGGGGTGACCCGCGACCGCAAGGCGCTGCGGACCGAGTGGAACGGCGTCGAGTTCGACGCTGATCGACACCGGCGGCGTCGACCTCGCGGCCGACGACTCGCTCTCGCGCGCGGTCCAGGAGCAGGCGCGGGCCGCGATCGCCGACGCCGACGCGGTCGCCGCTCGTCGTCGACGCCCGGCCGGCCTCGGCCCGGGCGACGCCGAGGTCGCGAAGATCCTGCGCCGCGCCGACGGTCCCCGTCCTCGTCGTCGCCAACAAGGTCGACGGGCCCGAGCGACGAGCCGCTCGCCGCCGAGCTCCACGGCGCTCGGCCTCGGCGAGCCGCTGGCGGTCTCGGCGACGCACGGGCTGGGACCGGCGACCTGCTCGACCGGATCGCGGCGGTGCTCAGGGAGAGCGTCGCCGCGCCCGAGCGATCCGGGTGACGGAGCCGACGGGCGAGCGCCGCCCGACGTTGCTCGGATCGCCATGATCGGCCGACCGAACGTCGGCAAGTCCTCGCTCGTCAACGCCCTGCTCGGCGACCGAGCGGGTGATCGTCTCGGAGCTGGCGGGCACGACCCGCGACGCGATCGACACCGCCGCTCGAGTTCGACGGCCGCGACGCGGTCAGCCTGATCGACACCGCCGGCCTGCGGCGGCGGACCAAGGTCGCCGGGACGGTCGACTACTACGCCCAGCTCCGCTCCGAGCGCGCCGCCGAGCGCGCCGACGTCGCGATCGTCGTCTGCGACGCCTCCGAGGGCGTGACCAGCGAGGACCTGCAGGGTCGGCGAGCTGGCGATGAAGACGGGGTGCGCGACCGTGGTCGCGCTCAACAAGTGGGACCAGTCGAGCCACCGGCCTCGACGGGCGAGGCGCGAGCCTCAGAGGACGCTCGAAGCAGCGAGCTGGCCACGCCGCGAAGCTCCGCCAGCGCCCGCCGGTGATCGCCTGTCTCGGCGAAGACGGCCGCGGCCGTCGCCGAAGCTGCTCGCGACCGCGATCGCAGCTCGCCGACCGCCGCGCCGAGCGGATCCCGACCCCGGAGCTGAACCGGTTGGTCGGCGCGATCGTCGCCGAGCGCTCGCCGCCGGAGCGCCGCGCCGGCGCGGCTGCGCCTCTACTACGCGGCCCAGGTCGGCGACCGCGCCGCCGCGGATCGCGATCCAGGTCAACGACCGCCGGCTGATCACCGCACGACTGGGCCTACCTCCTCGAGAACCGGCTGCGCGAGCACTACGGCCTCGAGGGCGTGCCGCTGGTCATCGACTTCATCCCGAAGAAGAAGCGGCGGACGGAGGGATGAGCCGGCTGCGCCGGGCACTCGACGCGATCCGCTATCTGGTCGCGGACGTCCTCTTCGCGATCGGCAGGGCGCTGCGCCTGGTCGGGCGGGCGCTCGGAGCGCTCGGACGGGCCGTCCTCGGCGCCTGGGGGCGGCTCTCGCTCGCCACCCGCCGCCGGCTGGCGTTCGCGCTCGCCCTCGCCGGCGCCCTCGCCCTGTTCATCACGCTCGCGGTGCCGCGCCTGCCCTGCGCGTTCCCCGCGCGGCGAAAGGTGCCCGCCGGCCGACGACGCGGCCGAGCTGGTCCCCGGCGACGCCCTCGCCTACGTGCACCTCAACCTCGACCCCGATACCGACCAGATCGCCGAGCTCGGCGGCCTCGCCGAGCGGTTGCCCCTGTTCGCAGACCAGGTCGGTTCCCGCCTCGAGCGCCTGATCCCCGGCCCCGGCGGCAGGGCGGCGGTCTACGAGCGCGATCTCCAGCCGTGGTTCGGCGGCGAGGCCGCGCTCGCGATCCTGCCGAGCGGCGGCGGGGCGGCCGAGCAGGTCGTTCTGCTCGAGGTCTCCGACCCCGAGGGCGCCAGCGGCTTCGCCGACGCGATCGCTCCCGGCGCCCCCGCCTCGAGCGAGTACCGGGGTGTCGAGATCGCCACCGACGAGCGCGGCGTCTCGACCGCGCAGACGGACGGGTTCCTGCTGATCGGCTCGCAGCGGGCGGTGCGCACGCTGCTCGACACGGCGACCGCCGCCGAAGGGTCCACCGCGCTGAGCGACAATCGCGCCGCCGAGCTCGCCCGCGAGCGGCTTCCCGAGCATCGCTTCCTCGAGGTCTGGCTCTCGGCGGCGGGCGCCGCCGAGCTGCTCGGAGGCGGCGGTGGGGGAGGCCTCGGGTCGCTGGCGCCGTTCGTCTCGCCGGGCTCGACCGAGGGCGCCGCGATCGCGCTCGCGGCCGACGGCGCCGAGACGCTCGAGCTCGCCGTCCGCAGCCGGCTCGATCCGGAGCGCGAGAGCGCCTCGCCCGGGTTCTTCAGCGCCTTCCCGGCCTTCGACCAATCCCTCGCCGAGCGCCTGCCGGAGGACTCGCTCGCCTACCTGGGGTTCGCCCGGCCGGGACAGACGGTGAGGGCGCTGGTGGGTCAGGCCGCCGCGCAGGCTCCCGGGATCGCCGCCGGGTTCGAGGATCTGGTGGAGACGCTCCGCCGCAGCGAGGAGATCGACCTCGAGCAGGAGCTGCTGCCGGCGCTCGGGGAGGAGGCGGCGATCGCGATCGAGCCGTCGAAGGGCGCTCCGTTTCTCGAGTTCGTCGCCTCGGGCGTGAACGAGGCCCGCGCCCGGGCCGCGCTCGCCCGCCTCCAGGGACCGCTCGCCGACGCGGTCAACCCCGGCTCGGACCTGCAGGCGCCCGTCTTCGGCGCCTCCGAGGTCGCCGGCGTCGAGGTCTCGAGCCTGCGGCTCTCGCCGGCGCTCGAGGTCGCCTACGCGGTCTTCGACGGGCTCGCGGTGATCGCCACCAACCCGCTCGGCATCGAGCGCCTCGCCGAGGGCGAGGGGGGCCTCGCCGACAGCGACCGCTTCGAGCGCGCGGTCGAGGACCTCTCCGACGATGTCTCGCTGCTCGCCTTCCTCGACCTCGACGCGCTGATCGCCCAGGGCTTTCGCATCGGCCTCGCCCAGGTTCCCGCGTTCAACACCTTCGCCGACGAGCTCCGCAGCCTCGACGCCTTCGCGCTCTCGGTGAGCTCCGACGAGGACCTCCTCTCGACCGACGCCCGCTTGCTCATCAGCGCGTCGGCGGAAGGGCTAACCTCTCGCGCCAATGACTGATCAGCTTCAAGAAAACGAGTACCTGTTCACCTCCGAGTCGGTCACCGAGGGCCATCCCGACAAGGTCGCCGACCAGATCTCCGACGGCGTCCTCGACGCCGTCCTGCGCGACGACCCGACCGGCCGCGTGGCCTGCGAGACGCTCGTCAACACCGGCCTCGTCGTCGTCTCCGGGCGAGATCTCGACCGACACCTACGTCGACATCCCGGAGATCGCCCGCGAGACGATCCGCGAGATCGGCTACACCGACGCCGACCTCGGCTTCGTCGGCCGACTCGTGCGCGGTGATCAACGCGATCGACAAGCAGTCGCCCGACATCGCCCAGGGCGTCGACGAGGCGCTACGAGACGCCGCACCGACGCCGTCCGACGACGACGAGCTCGACATCGCCGGCGCCGGCGACCAGGGGATGATGTTCGGCTACGCGACCCGCGAGACGCCGGAGCTGATGCCGCTGCCGATCTCGCTCGCCCACCGGCTCGCCCAGCGGCTGGCCGAGGTCCGCAAGCGCCGACGTCGCTGCCCTACCTGCGCCCCGACGGCAAGACCCAGGTCACGGTCCGCTACGAGGACGGCCGCCCGGTCGAGATCGAGAAGGTCCTGATCTCGACCCAGCACAAGGACGGGCGTCGACACCGACACGCTGATCCGGCCCGACCTCTGGGAGCACGTGATCGCACCCGGTCCTGCCCGGCGAGCTCTACGACGAGCGCAAGCTGAACACGCCCGAGAACTTGCTCGTCAACCCGACCGGCCGCTTCGTGATCGGCGGCCCGGTCGGCGACGCCGGCCTCACCGGCCGCAAGATCATCGTCGACACCTACGGCGGCATGGCCCGCCACGGCGGCGGCGCCTTCTCGGGCAAGGACCCGTCGAAGGTCGACCGCTCGGCCGCCTACGCGGCGCGCTACGTGGCCAAGAACGTCGTCGCGGCCGGGCTCGCCGACCGCTGCGAGGTCCAGGTCGCCTACGCGATCGGCGTCGCCCATCCGGTCTCGGTGATGGTCGAGACCTTCGGCACCGAGCAGATCGCGCCGGGCGCAGATCGTCTCGCTGATCGTCCGAGCACTTCGACCTGCGCCCGGGCGCGTTCCGCGAGGAGCTCGACCTGCACCGGCCGATCTACCAGAAGACCGCGGCCTACGGCCACTTCGGCCGCGAGGACGCCGACTTCACCTGGGAGCGCACCGACAAGGCGGACGCGCTGCGCGAGGCGGCTGGCGCTCGGAGCGCCGCTGCCCCGCGCGCGGCGCTCTAGCGCGGCCGCTAGGGCGGGCTCGGAGCTCCGGACTCGTCGCCGAGGCCGACGCGGCGCAGCCGCGAGCGGTGGCCTCGTCGACCATGTGGACGACGTCGCCGGGCTCGGCGACGCCGGCGAAGACGAAGTTGTAGTCGTCGCCGGCCGGCGGTGTCGAAGTCGACGTCGCCGATCTGCAGCATCCGCTGGAGCACCGACTGGCTGGTAGTTGACGTTCTGGACGCGCTCGAGGCGCGTCTCCTGGATCGTCCGCGAGACGATCCCGCGCTTGATGTGCAGGCGGCGGTTGGTGATCGTGTAGTTGGTCGCGACCCGCTTGACGAAGCCGATCAGGATCGTCAGCGCGACGCCGATCAGCGCGACGACGGTGACCAGGCCGGTGTCGGTCTCGTCGCCGAACAGCTTCGTCGCGAAGCCGACCACGAGCGCGATCACCGCGGTCGCCGCGACCCCCTTGAGGTAGAAGTCGAGGATCGACCGCCAGGACGGGTGGCCCTCGAAGAGGACCTGCTCGCCGGGATGCAGCTTCGGTGCCACCGCGCGGCAGTCTAACCCGCCGCGCACCGCGTCTAGCCTCGAGCGCGATGCCGATCGCCAAGGTCGAGCCGCTGACCACCGCGCGCGCCCTGCGGGGCCCGTTCGACTACCTGCTGCCCGAACGCGCTCGGCGAGGTCGGGGTCGGCTCGCGTCCTGCGCGTCCCGTTCGGCCGCCGGCGGCTGCTCGGCGTCGTGGTCGAGCTCGCCGAGAGCAGCGACCTTGCCCGCCGAGCGCCTGGCCGAGCCGATCGAGGCGCTCGAGGCCGGGGTCCCGCCCGAGCTCGTCGAGCTCGGCCTCTGGGTCGGCGCGCGAGTACTGCTCGACCCCGGCGCGCGGCCTCGAGCTGGTGCTGCCGCCCGGGGACCGGCAGCGCCCGCGGTCAGACCAAGCCGCGCGCGCGAGACCGTCGCCCGGGCCGTCGCCGGCGGCGCTCGAGGCGGCCGAGCGCACCGGGCTCGGCGAGCGCCAGCGGAGGCGCTCGAGCTGCTCGCTGGCGAGCCGGGCGAGGTCGCGCGCAGCTCGCTCGCCGAGCGGCGGGATCGACCGCGACGCGCTCCGCCGGCTCGAGGCGCGCGGCCTGGTCGAGCTCGCCGAGCGCGAGCGTCCGCCGCCGGCGCCCGCCAGGCGACGATCGGCGGCGCCCGGCGCCGCCGGTCGAGCTCACGGCGGCCCAGCGCGGCGCGACCGCCGCGGATCGTCGCGGCGCTCGACGGCGCGAGCGCGAGCTGCTGCTGCACGGCGTCACCGGCTCGGGCAAGACCGAGGTCTACCTCGCGCGGCCGCCGAGGCGGCGCTCGAGCGCGGCCGCGGGGCGATCGTCCTGGTCCCCGAGATCGGCGCTGACGCCCGCAGACCGTCGCGCCGCTTCTCGCGCCCGCTTCGGCGACCGCGTCGCGGTGCTGCACTCGGAGCTCGTCGGCCGGCGAGCGCTACGACGAGTGGCGCCGGCTGCGCAGCGGCGAGGCGCGGATCTGCGTCGGCCCGCGCTCGGCGGTCTTCGCCCCGGTCGCGCGAGCTCGGCCTGATCGTCGTCGACGAGGAGCACGACTCCTCCTACAAGCAGGAGGGCGACCCGCGCTACGACGCCCGCGCAGGTCGCCGCGCCGCCGCGCCGCCGAGCGCCGGCGCGGTGCTCGGTCGCCGGCACCGCGACGCCGCGCCCGGAGAGCTTCGCGAGCTCGAGCGCGACTGCGAGCTGCCCGAGCGCGTCGACGGGCGCGCGCTGCCGCCGGTCGAGATGCGTCGACATGCGCGAGCGCGACGGTCGCGCCGGGCCGCTGCACCCGCGCACCCGCGAGCGCGCTCGCCGGGCATGCCGCGGGCGGCGGCAAGGCGATCGTGCTGATCAACCGCCGCGGCTTCGTCGCCCTACCTCACCTGCCGCTCGCTGCGGGCACGTGCTGGGAGTGCCCCGACTGCGACGTCTCGCTCGTCCTGCACCGGGCCAGCGGGCGCCTCGCCTGCCACCACTGCGGCCACCGCGAGCCGGCGCCGCAGCGCGTGCCCGACTGCGGCTCGGTGACGCTCGCCCGCGCGCGGCGCCGGGACCGAGCGGGTCGAGGCGCGACTCGCCGCGCGGCTGGCGCCGCTGCCGGTCTTCCGCCTCGACGCCGACAGCGCCGCGCGCGCCGGCGGCCACGCTCGGATCCTCGCAGCGCTTCGAGGCGGCGCCGACGCGGGCGTCCTGGTCGGCACCCAGATGGTCGCCAAGGGCCACGACTTCCCCGACGTCGACGCTCGGGCGTCGTCGCTCGACGCCGACGCGACCCTGCGCTTCCCCGACTTCCGCGCCGAGGAGCGGACCTTCGCGCTGGTCGCCCAGCTCGCCGGGCGCAGCGGCCGCGGCGGGGCGCGGCGGCGAGGTGCTCGTGCAGACGCTCGCACCCGGACGCCGCGGCGATCCGCGCACGCCGCCGCGCCACGACGCCGCCGGCTTCCTCGCCGGCGAGCTCGAGCGCCGCGCGCGAGCTGCGCTACCCGCCGTTCTCGCACCTGATCCGGGTCGAGCTCTCGCGTGGCCGACCGGCGCCGGCTCGAGCGCGCGGCCGGCGTCGCTCGCGCGCGGTCTCGCGAGCGGCTCGCGCGCCGGCGCGAGCGCGCTCGGCCCGGCGCCGCTGTTCCGCCTCCGCGGCCGCGAGCGCCGCCAGCGTGATCGTCAAGGCCGCCGAGCCGCGCGCGGCGCCGTCGACGCGGTCCGCGACGCGGTCGAGGCCGGCTCGCCGCCGGCGAGCTGCGCGAGGCTCACGGTCGTCGGTCGACGTCGACCCGCAGTAAGCTCGGCATACGGCCATGGGCGAGCACGCACGAGGCGGTCGAGGAGCGCCGAGACCATCGACGCGACGACGGAGGTCGAGGACGCGCCGGCGCACGAGCGCCGGCTGAGCGAGGCGGAGCGCGAGCGCCGCAGCGGCGCGCTCGCGCTGGTCGCCAGTTCGGCGACCCGGTGCTGCGCTCGACGCGCCTCCGAGGTCACCGACTTCGACGCCGAGCTCGCCGAGCGAGGTCGAGCGGATGGTCGCGATCATGCGCGACGCGATGGGCGTCGGCCTCGCCGCCACCCAGCTCGGGCGTGCTGCGGCGGATGCTCGTCTTCCAGGCCGGCGCCGACGGCGCGCCCGACGGCGCTCGTCAACCCGGAGATCGAGTGGCTCTCCGACGAGCTCGCGACCGCCGAGGAGGGCTGCCTCAGCCTGCCGCGGCGTCGGCGTCGACGTCGAGCGGCCGCTCCACGCGCGGGTCGGCGGCGTCGACGTCGAGGGCGAGCCGATCGACGATCGAGGCCTCCGGGCTCGAGGCGCGGGTCCTCCAGCACGAGATCGACCACCTCGACGGCGTCCTGATCCTCGACCGCACGCAGCCGCGAGCAGCGCAAGGGCGCCCTGCGGGCGCTGCGCGAGGGCGAGCACCTCGCCCCGAGCGCCCGCAGACCGACGAGCCCGAGCCGAGCGTGAGGACCGCCTACCTCGGCACCTCCGACTTCGCCGCGACGGTGCTGCGCGCGCCTCGCCGCGCTCCGAGCACCGCCCGGCCTGGTCGTGATCGCGCCGCCCGACGGCCGCGCGGGCGCGGGCGGCGCGGGCTGCGCCGCCGCCGGTCGCCGCGGCCGCCGCGCGAGCTCGAGCTCGCCGCTGCACCAGACCGCCGACGTCAACGAGCCCGAGGCGCGCGAGCGATCGCGGCGCGAGCGCCGAGGTCGGTGCGTCGTCTGCGCCTTCGGCCAGCTGATCCGGGAGCCGCTGCTCGCCGAGCTCGCCGATCCTCAACGTCCATCCCTCGCTGCTGCCGCGCTGGCGCGGGGCGGCGCCGATCGAGCGCGCGATCATGGCCGGCGACGCGGACACCGGGGTCGCGATCATGCGCCTCGCCGAGGGCCTCGACTCCGGCCCGGTCGCCCTCGCCGAGGAGGTCGGCGATCGGCCGCCGACGACTTCGGCGACGCTCGCCGGCGAGCTCGCCGAGCTCGGCGGCGAGCTGCTCGTCCGCGCCCTCGACGCTGCGCGCCGCGGGCGACGCTCGAGTTCGACCGAGCAGGACGAGGCCGCGGTCACCTACGCCGAGAAGATCGACCCGGCCGAGCGCCGGCTCGATCCCGCCGACGCCGCCGCCGAGCTCGAGCGCCGGGTCCGGGCGCTGACCCCGCACATCGGCGCCTACCTCGAGCTCGCCGGCGGCGAGCGGCTCGGGGTCCGCGCCGCCGAGGCGCTTCCGGGCTCGCTCGCGCCGGCGGCCGTCGAGGCCTCGGAGTCGGGCGACGCGATCCTGATCGGCTGCGCGGAGGGCGTGCTGCGCCTCGAGACCGTTCAGCCGGCCGGCGGCAGGGCGATGGCCGCCGCCGACTACCTGCGCGGGCACGGAACGCCCGAGCTCGCCGGCGGATGAGCCGCGAGACGCCGATCGGGATCACCCCCGGGCGACGCGCCGCCTATGAGGTGATCCGCCGGACCTTCGAGGAGGACGCCTACACCGACCGCGCCTTCGCCTCGGCGGCCTCGCGCTACGAGCTCAGCGGCCGCGAGCTCGCCCAGTCGCGTCGGCTCACCTACGGGGCGGTGCAGCGCCGCGGAACCGCCGACGCGTTGCTCGCCGGGCTCGCTCGCCGCCCGGCGCGCGCGATCGACCCCGGCGCGCTCGCGGCGCTGCGGCTCGGCCTCTACGAGCTCTGCTTCTCCGAGGGGTCGACCGACCATGCCGCCGTCGATCAGGCGGTCGAGCTCGCCAAGGCCGGCGTTCGCCGCGACGGCGGCCCGCCGGCCCGCGCCCGGGCGGCGGCCGGCTTCGTCAACGCGATCCTTCGCCGGCTCTCCTCCGAGCGCGAGCAGCTGCTCGCCTCGCTCGACGACTCGACCCCCGAGGGCGCCGCGGTCGCGCTCTCCTATCCGTCCTGGCTGACCTCGATGTTCTGGGAGGAGCTCGGCGCCGAGGACGCGAAGGCCCTGCTGCGGGCGATGAACGAGCCCGCCGAGGCGGCGTTTCGCGCCCGCGACCCGGAGCGGATCGCGGCCGCCCTTCGCGAGGCCGGGGTCGCGGTTCGCGGCCGCCGGCGGCGGGCCCTGCTCGAGCCCCGCGACGCGCTCGTCGTCGAGAGCGCCGGGGACCCGGTGCGCGCCCGGGTCGAGACCGGCGACCTGACCCCGCAATCGCGCGGCTCGCAGGCGGTCGTCGCCCTGCTCGACCCGCGCCCCGGCGAGCGGGTCCTCGACCTCTGCGCCGGGCCCGGGATCAAGACGACCGCGATCGCGGCGCGGATGGGGGGGCGCGGCGAGGTGGTCAGCGTCGAGATCGACGAGAGGCGGGCGGCGGAGGTCGAGAAGCTCTGCGCGCGCACCGCCGCTGTTCCGGTCAGCGTCGTCGTCGCCGATGCCGCCGAGGCCGACCTCGGCTCGGGCTACGATCGGGTCCTCGTGGACCCGCCCTGCTCAGACCTCGGGACGCTCGCCTCCCGGCCGGACGCCCGCTGGCGCAAGTCCCCGGAGTTGATCGAGCGCCTGGCGCGGCTCCAGCGCCGCCTGCTCACCCGCGCGGCGAGGGCGCTGGCTCCCGGGGGGACGCTGGTCTACTCGACCTGCACGATCTCGGCCCGGGAGAACGAGGCCGTCGCGAGCGGGCTCGGCGAGCTGGTTCCCGGGCTCGGCGTCGACGACCTGGGCGCCGCGCATCGCGAGCTGCGCTCGCGCCGCGACGATCGCTTCCTGCAGATCCGCCCGGATCGCGACCGCACCTCCGGGTTCTTCATCGCCAGGTTCCGCGGTGGCTGAGGAGAAGCCCGCGATCGGGCGGCCCGGCTGCCCGGGCTGCGGGGAGCCGTGGCTGCGCCCGACCCAGCTGCCGGGGCGCTACCGCTGCGTCTACTGCCTGCGCCGCTACGAGCTCGTCTCCGGCTGCCCGAACTGCGGCGAGCACCAGACGATCGTGCGGATGTCGGCCGACGAGGACCTGCTCTGTCAGCATTGCGGCCACTCGATGCTGAAGCCGGTCTGAAGATGAGCGAGCCGGGCATCCTCTCGACCGTCAGGGTCGCGCCGTCGATCCTCTCCGCCGACTTCTCGCGCCTCGGCGCCCAGGTCGAGGAGGTGATGGCGGCGGGGGCCCGGGTGATCCACGTCGACGTGATGGACGGCCAGTTCGTCCCGCCGATCACGATCGGGCCGCTGATCGCCGCCTCGATCGCCGATCAGGTCCACGACGGCGGCGGCGTCCTCGACGTCCACCTGATGATCGCCGAGCCCGGCCGCCAGATCGACGAGTTCGCGAAGGCGGGTGCCGACGCGATCACGATCCACGCCGAGGCCGACCCGCACTGCCACCGGACCCTCTCGGCGATCCGCGAGCTCGGCTGCCTGGCCGGGCTGCGCGATCAACCCGGGGACCTCGGTCGAGGCGGTGCGCTGACCTCGGGGAGGTCGCCGACCTGATCCTCTGCATGACCGTGAACCCCGGCTGGGGCGGCCAGGCCTTCATCCCGAGCTCGCCCGGCAAGGTGGCGGCGCTTCGCGAGTTGCTCGCCCGAGACCGTGATCGAGGTCGACGGCGGCGTCGACGCGAGCACCGTCGGCTCGCTGGCGAGCGCCGGGGCGAGCCTCTTCGTCGCCGGCTCGGCGATCTTCGGCAGCGCGGATCCCGCCGCCGCCTACGCCGAGATCGCCAGCGCGGCCGGCGCCGAGTAGGGGTCAGCCAGGCGCCGAGAGCGCTCCGGCCGCCTCCTGGAGCCAGGCGCGCTCCGCGGTCGAGGGGTTCGCGCGCGCGAGGCGTCGCGAGATCCAGGCGGAGAGCTGGCGGCGTCCGCCGACCGCGAGCAGCTGCGGCGAGGTGAGCGCGTAGCGGCCGTCGGCGAGCAGCAGCAGCGAGCCGCTGCCGTCGCGACGCACGCGAAGCCGGGCGACCACGTCCACCCCCTCGACCCGGATCGGGCGACCGGGGTCGCCGTCGGCGGGCGCCCAGGGGCGCACCGAGAACACCTGCGGGGCGCCGCGCGGCGGCAGCGCCGGCACCGGCGGCTCTCCGAGCGGGCCCTCGCGCCAGCGCTCGGTCAGCGCCTCGACCTCGGGCAGCGCCTCGAGCCGCACGACGACGTGGAGCTCGTCCTCGGCCTCGATCTCGGTCGAGCCGCGCGGCGGCAGCACCTCGCCGCCGCGAACGATCAGGTTGATCAGCGCCTGGCGGGGCAGGCCGAGGTCCTTCACCTGGCGGCTCACGGCGGCGTCGCCGGGCCCCACTCGCCAGACGAACGACTCGCCGCCGAGCCGGCGGATCGTCCCCGTCTCGATCAGCGGCTGGGGCAGCGCCGGCTCGGTCGACGTGACCCCCAGGCGCCGTGCCAGCCACTCGAAGCTCGCTCCCTGGATCAGGGTCGAGGTGACGACGACGAAGAAGATCGCGTTGAAGATCAGCTCGCTGCCCTCGACCCCGGCGACCGCCGGGAAGGTCGCGAGCCAGATCGGGATCGCCCCGCGCAGGCCGGCCCAGCTCAGCATCACCCGCTCGCTCAGCCGGAAGGGCGAGAACGCGGTCGCGACCAGCGTCGCCAGCGGGCGGGCGACGAAGATCAGGACCGCGGAGAGCAGGAGCCCCTCGGCAGCGACCTCGCCGAGGCCGGCCGGGAAGACCAGCAGGCCGAGGAGCGCGAACAGCGAGATCTGCGAGACCCAGCAGAGCCCCTGGTGGAAGGCGATCGTCGTCTGGCGTGCCGGGACCGGTCCGGAGCCGAGGACCAGCGCCGCGATGTAGACCGAGAGGAATCCGGAGCCGTGCGCGACCTCGGCGAGACCGTAGGCGAGCGCGGCGGTGGCCACGAGGCGACCGGGTAGAGCCCGGGGTTGGGCAGGTCGAGGTTGCGGAAGGACCACCGCGCCGCGAACCCGACGAGCAGCCCGAGCGCGAGCCCGAGCGAGAGCTTCAGGATCAGGGCCCCGGTCATCTCCGCGATCCCGTAGTCGGGCAGCTCGATCCAGTCGATGAAGCCGGTGACGAGCAGCAGCGCGACCGGGTCGTTGAGTCCGGACTCGCCCTCGAGCGCCCGCGCCAGCCGGCGCTGGAGCCGCGAGCCGCGCAGCACGGCGAAGATCGCCGCCGAGTCGGTGGCCGCGACGGCGGCGCCGATGATCAGGCCCTCGAGCGTGCCGAGGTCGAAGAGCATGATCGCCGCGCCGCCGGCGATCAGCGCGGTCAGCACGGTGCCGAGCGTCGCCAGCGAGACCGCGGTCCCGAGCACCGGGCGGATCTCCCTCCATCCGGCGGTGAGGCCGCCCTCGAACAGGATCAGGACGAGGCCGATCGTGCCCAGCGTCCGGGTCAGCTCGGCGTCGTCGAACTCGACCCCGCCGATCCCGTCCGAGCCGATCAGCATGCCGAGCCCGAGGAACAGCAGCAGCCCCGGGACCCGCACCCGGTCGGCGACCTTCGCGGCCCCGATCCCGGCGGCAAGCAGCAGGCCTGCGATCAGGATCAGCTCGTAGTCGGACATCAGCTCGCCTCGTCGGCGAGCGCCAGCCCCGCGCCCACCTCGTCGGCCTCGGAGGGGACGGCGGAGCCCGACGGGCTTCGGTAGAGGCGCCACAGCAGGGCGAGCAGCGCCGCCGCGGCCCCGAGGAAGCCGAGCTCGATCCGCAGGTCGGTGTCGTCGATCAGCGGCAACACGCACCAGGCGAGGAAGCCGGCGGCGCAGACGGCCCAGGCCCGGGCGGCGCGCCGCACCTGGCCCTGGGCGAGGGTCGCCTGGTTGAGGGTCGTCGCCGCCAGGTAGAGCCCCATCGCAGCGGTGACGATCAGCAGGCCGGGGCGGTCGTAGTCGAAGCGCGAGCCGAACGCGACCTGCATCAGCGCCGGGCCGGCGAGCGCGACGATCGCCGCGGTCAGCGCGGTGAACGCGGCGACCGCGCGCAGGGTCAGCTCGATCGAGAGCTCGAACTGCGCCCGCGAGCCGTCAGCCGAGCTCGAGCGCAGCCTGGTGAGGTGGGGGAGGAGGCTGATCGCGACGCCCTGGAAGACGAGCAGCGGAGCGCGGGCGAGCATCAGAACGTTGAAGATGAAGCCGGCCGCGGCCGCCCCCTCGAGGCCCCGCAGGAGCAGCGGCCCGCCGTTGAGGAAGATCTGCTCGGAGAGCATGATCACGAAGACCGCGCCCGCGAAGGCTCCGCCGTGGGCCAGTCCCCGCCGGGTGGCCGGCCCCTGGGCCGGCGGACCGGCGCGCCGGTGGGAGCGCCCGAGGGCGAGCGGGACGACGAGCAGGCTGAACAGCGGGGCGGCGACGATCCCGATCGCGACCGCGTCCTGCCCGCTGGCGATCCCGAGGGCGAGCGCCAGCGCGAACCCGGCCCGCGAGGCGGACTCGCAGACGAGGAGCGCGGCAAGCAGCCGGAAGCGGCCGCTTCCGGCGAGGAAGCCGCGGGCGAAGAAGCTCGCCGCGAAGCAGACGACCGAGGCGACGTAGATCCAGTAGAGGGTCGCGTTGCCCGAGAGCAGCTCGTCCTGGAGCGGGTCGCGGAGGGCGAGCGCGGCGAGTGCGAAGAGCGCCGCGATGGCTCCCTGCAGAGCCGCCGCCGTGCGCATCGTGGCGCCGATCGACTCGCCGCCCGCGAGCTGCTCGGCGAGGGTTCGCGAGAGGTACTGCTCGACCGGTCGGTGGGCGACCGAGATCGTCACGAAGACGGCCGACCAGAGCACCACGACCTCTCCGTAGGCGGTCGGGTCGAGGTTGTGCGAGGCGAGCGAGAAGAACAGGTAGGTGAGCAGCCCCGCGGCCCCGACCCCGGCCGAGAGCGTGCCCGCCGAGCGCCCGAAGCCGCGATTCTCCGAGTGCTCCGCCAAACCAGCAACGTACCCTTCCTGGCATCGAGGCGGTCGCGACAGAGGCTGAGCGGTCCCTGCTGAGGCGTGCGCTCGACCTCGCCGAGCGAGGTCGAGGGCGGGTCAGCCCGAATCCGCTGGTCGGCGCCGTGCTCAGCCGCGCCGGCGAGGTGATCGGCGAGGGCTTCCACGCCGAGCTCGGCGGCGTCCACGCCGAGGTCGCCGCGATCGAGGACGCTCGCCGGCGCGGTGAGGATCCGGCCGGCGCGACGATCTACGTCACGCTCGAGCCCTGCGCCCACCAGGGGCGCCAGCCGCCCTGCACCGAGGCGCTGCTCGAGGCCGGGATCGCCCGGGTCGTGATCGCCTCCGAGGACCCGACCGAGAAGGCGAGCGGCCGCGGTCCCGGGATCCTGCGCGACGCGGGCGTCGAGGTGGTGTTCGCCGACGGCGCGGAGGCGGCCGCGGCGCGCCTCCTGAACCAGCCGTTCCGCAAGCTCGCCCGCACCGGGCGCCCGCTCGTCACCTTCAAGGCGGCGGCCTCGCTCGACGGCTGCACCGCGACCGCGGCCGGCGACTCGAAGTGGATCTCGGGGAGCGAGAGCCGCGAGCTGGTCCACCGCTGGCGAGCCGAGGCGGACGCGATCGCGGTCGGGATCGGCACCGCGCTCGCCGACGACCCGCTGCTGACCGCGAGGCGGGGCGATCCGGCCGCCACCCGCCAGCCCGCACGCGTCGTCTTCGACTCGGCGGCGCGCCTGCCGCTCGACTCGAAGCTGGTCGGCTCGCTCGCCGAGGCGCCGCTCTACGTGATCGCCGACGGCGACGCTCCGGCCGAGCGGCTGGAGGCGCTCGCGGCGCCGGCGTCGAGGTGATCGTGGTCGCCGGCGACCCGCCCGGCCGGGTCGGGTCCGCGCTCGACGAGCTCGGCGCCCGCGGGCTCGACTCGATCCTGCTCGAGGGCGGGGCGCGGCTCGCGGGAGCGTTCCTCGACGCCGGCGAGATCGACCGGGTGCGGCTCTTCATCGCCCCGATCCTGCTCGGAGCGGGCCGCCCGGTGTTCGCCGGCGTCGACGGCGCCGCGCTCGAGGATGCCGAGCGGGCGATCCGCCTCGACTGCGAGCCCTCCGGCGAGGACGTGCTCGCGACCGCGCGCTTGCGAGAGTGGTGAGCGATGTTCACCGGGATCGTCGAGGAGCTCGGAACGGTCGAGGCCGTCGAGGCGGGCGGCGACGGGGCGCGGCTGCGAATCGCCGCGGAGCTGGCGCCGGGCTGCGCGAGGGCGACTCGGTCGCCGTCAACGGCTGCTGCCTGACCGCGGCCGCGCTCGGCGAGGGTCGGTTCGAGGCCGACGTGATGAACCAGACGCTCGCGCTGACCACGCTCGGCGGCGCTCGCGCGGGGCGCCGCGGTCAACCTCGAGCTCGCGCTGCGGGCCGGCGGCCGGCTCGGCGGCCACATCGTCCAGGGCCACGTCGACGGGGTCGGCGAGGTCGTCTCGGTGACCGACGACGGGTTCGCCCGCCGGGTGCGGGTCGCGCTGCCGGACGAGCTCGCGCGCTACGTCGTCGAGCACGGCTCGATCGCCGCTCGACGGGGTCAGCCTCACCGTCGCCGCGCTCGACGGCGGCGAGCTCGAGGTCTCGCTGATCCCCGAGACGCTGGAGCGGACCACCCTCGGCGAGCTCGAGCGGGGCGCGCGGTGAACGTCGAGTTCGACGTGATCGCCCGCTACGTCGAGCGGCTTGCTACGATTCAGCAGATGACAGCGAAGACCGAGCAACGGACTCGGCGACCGTTCGCGACGATCGAGGAGGCGCTCGAGGACATCCGCGCCGGCCGGATGGTCGTCGTCTGCGACGACGAGGACCGCGAGAACGAGGGCGACCTGGTGATGGCGGCCCAGTTCGCGACCCCGGAGGCGATCAACTTCATGGCCAAGGAGGGCCGCGGCCTGATCTGCCTCGCGCTGACCCCCGAGCGCTGCGACGAGCTCGGCCTCGACCTGATGGCGGCGAAGAACGAGTCGCCGCTCGAGACCGCGTTCACCGTCTCGATCGAGGCGGCGAGGGCGTCACCACCGGCATCTCGGCCGCACGACCGCGCGCACACGATCCAGGTCGCGATCGACCCCGGCACCGGAGCCCGCGGACCTGGTCCAGCCCGGCCACGTCTTCCCGCTGAAGGCCAAGGACGGCGGCGTGCTCGAGCGCACCGGCCAGACCGAGGCCAGCGTCGACCTCGCGCGGCTCGCCGGCCTGAACCCGGCCGGCGTGATCTGCGAGATCATGAACGAGGACGGGACGATGGCCCGCGTCGCCCGACCTCATCCCCTACTGCGAGCGCGCACGGCCTGAAGATGATCACGGTCGCCGACCTGATCGCCTACCGCCGCAAGACCGAGAAGCTGGTCGAGCGCGTCGTCTCGACGCGCCTGCCGACGGCCTTCGGCGAGTTCCGCGCGGTCGGCTACCGCTCGCTGGTCGACGACAAGCACCACGTCGCGATGGTCAAGGGCGACGTCGACGGCGCGAGGACGTCCTGGTCCGCGTCCACTCGCGAGTGCCTGACCGGCGACGTCTTCCACTCGCTGCGCTGCGACTGCGGCGAGCAGCTCGAGGCGGCGCTGGCGATGATCGAGCGAGGAGGGCCGCGGCGTCCTGCTCTACCTCTCCCAGGAGGGCCGCGGGATCGGCCTGCTCAACAAGCTGCGCGCCTACAAGCTCCAGGAGGAGGGCCTCGACACCGTCGACGCCAACCTCGAGCTCGGGCTGCCGGCCGACCTGCGCGACTACGGGATCGGCGCCCAGATCCTCGGCGACCTCGGGCTGCGCAGCATCCGCATCCTGACCAACAACCCGAAGAAGATCATCGGGCTCGAGGGCTACGGGCTCTCGCGTCACCGAGCAGGTCCCGATCGCAGGCGTCGCCGAACCCGCACAACGAGGCCTACCTGCAGACCAAGCGCGACAAGATGGGCCACACGCTCCACCACCAGGGCCTGCCGCTCGACGAGGAGATGATCCACGACGAGCAGCGATGCCGCGACGCCGAGGCGGCCGACGCAGCGAGAATGGCTGACGCGACCGCTACGCGATCTGCGTCGCGCACCTTCTACGAGGACCTCGCCGAGCGCTGGTCAACGGCGCCGACGCCGAGGCTTCGCCGAGGCCGGGTCGCCGCCGACGTCGGTCGCACGTCTTCGAGGTCCCGGGCGCCTTCGAGCTGCCGCTCGCGGCGAAGCTCTGCGCCGAGTCCGGCCGCTTCGCCGGGGTCGCCTGCCTCGGCGTCGTGATCCGCGGCGAGACCGACCACTACGACTTCGTCTGCGGCGAGGCGGCCCGCGGGATCCAGGACGTCCAGCTCGACACCGGCGTGCCCTGCGCCTTCGGGGTGCTCACCGTCGACAACATGGAGCAGGCGCTGGCCCGGGCCGGCGGCGGCAAGCGCGATCCAGGGCCAATGCCGCGCGCGCCGTGCTGCGGCATGAACGAGCTCAAGACGGCCTCGGCGTCTGAGCGCGAGCTCGCGAGGCTGCCGCGGCGAGCTTTTCGGCTACCATCCCGCGTCCGATGGCCAAGGTCTGTCACAGCTGCGGAAAGAGGCCGGCGTTCGGCAACTCGCGCAGCCACTCGATGGTCGCGACCCGGCGGCGCTTCAACCCGAACCTGCAGAAGGTCCGGATCGATCGAGGGCGGCGCCCGCGAGCGCGTCTACGTCTGCACCCGCTGCCTGAAGGCCGAACAAGGTCACCAAGGCCGCCTGAGCGTCGCAGGTCCCGGCTCGACCGCTGGCTGTACGTAGTCTCTCGCGCCGCATGGCCGACTCCTCTATTGAACGATTCCGCCGCGTCGTCGCCGTCGCGCTACGGCTCACCTCGAAGCGCGCCGCCAGGAGGTCAACGACCTCAACGTCTTCCCCGTCGCCGACGGCGACACCGGCGACAACATGGCGCTGACGCATGCGGGCCGTGATCGAGGAGCTCGACCGGCTCGAGCGCGACGGCCGGACGGTCGACGAGATCGGCCGCGAGCGATCGTCCGCGCCGTCGCCCGCGCCGCCCTGATGGGCGCCCGCGGCAACTCCGGCGTGATCCTCAGCCAGATCGTCCGCGGCGCCGCCGAGGAGCTGGCGACCCGGCCGGGCGAGCTGATCGACCCGGTGCTGGTCGCGGCGGCGCTCGCGCGCGCCGCCGACGCCGCCTACGAGTCGGTCCGCGATCCCGCCGAGGGCACGATGCTGACCGTGTTCCGCGAGATGGCGCGATGCCGTCGCCGAGCGCTCGCCCGCATCGGCCGAGCGCCAGCGCCTCGAGCCGGACGCCGGCGACGCCGAGCAGGACGCGCTGCTCGCCGACGATGCTCGAGCGACGGCGCTCGCGCCGGCGAGGAGGCGCGTCGCGCGCACGCCGGAGCAGCTCGACGTGCTCGCCGAGTCCGGCGTCGTCGACGCCGGCGCGCTACGGCCTCGTCCTGATCCTCGCCGGGATCGTCGCCGGCCTGCGCGGCGACGACGCCGAGCTGCCCGAGATCGCGCACCACGCGGCCGCCCGCGCTCGACCAGGTCGCACCACGCCGACAGCCGCTTCCGCTACTGCACCAACTTCATCGTCCCCGGCGAGGGCCTCGAGGCGCGACGCGTTCGTGCCGCGGCTCGAGGAGCTCGGCGACTCGGTGCTGGTCGTCGGCGACGAGGCGACGCTGCAAGGTCCACGTCCACACCGACGAGCCCGAGCGGCGATGGCGCTGTTCGACGGCGTCGGCGAGGTCGCAGCTCGACGACATCGCCGACATGCGCGAGCAGATCGCCGAGCGCGAGCGCGGCTCGCCGACGGCGCCGCCAGCCGGGCGTCGTCGCGGTCGTCGCGGCGACGGGCTGCGGCGGCTCTTCGAGGAGCTCGGCGCGCTCGTCGTCGACGGCGGCCCGACGCTGAACCCGTCGACCGACGAGCTGCTCGCCGGCGATCCACGACGTCGCGCGCCGACGAGGTCGTCGTGCTGCCGAACTCGCCGAACGTGAGTCATGGCCGCCGAGGAGGCGGCCGGCCTGTCCGAGAAGCCGCGTCGTGGTCGTCCCGACGCACCTCCCAGCAGGCGGCGCTCGCGGCGCTGGTCGAGTTCGACCCGCCGAGGCCGCCGCAGGCGAACGCGGAGCGGCTCGCCGAGGCGCTGGCCACGATCGCACTCCGGGGCGGTCGCGCCGGCCGCCCGCGACGACGCCGAGGGCCGCTTCGTGCGCGGCGACGCGGTCGGCTTCGTCGACGAGCGAGATCGTCGCCTGGGGCGGTGCCGGCTCGACGCTGCGAGGACGCTCGCCGCGCGCACCGACGCGGTCGGCGACTCCGGACGCGGAGATCGTCACGGTGATCGAGGGGCGGAGGCCGCCGCCGAGCTCGACCTCGAGCAGCTCGAGGTCGAGCTCTCAGCTCCCCGACGGGGCCGAGCTCGAGCTCCATCGCGGCGGCCAGCTCCGAAGTACTGCTGGCTGATCGCGGTTCGAGTGAGGCGCGGCTACGCAGCCCTCGGTGCCCGGCTCGCCCTTGTACGGCCCGTGATCTCGGCGCGTGACCCAGCCGCCGTAGAAGGCCCCGGCCTGCGGCGTCACCCGCTCGTCGTCGAGGTAGCGGCATCGACGCGGCCGGCGTAGAAGGCGATGTGGCCGCGAAGCTCGGCGAAGGCGGGCTGCGGGTCGAGGTAGGTCCAGGCGGCGCGCTCGCGCAGCTGCGCCGCCGGCGCCGACGTCGAAGTAGCTCGCGCGACCCCTTCCACTCGCAGACGCGTGCCGCTCGGCCGGGCTCGAGCAGCTCCGACGCGGACGTCCTCGCGGGGGATGTAGATCGTCGGCGGGCCGGCGGTCTCGAGCACGCGCAGCGGCGCGGTCGGTGTCGGCGATCGGCTCGCCGCCGAGCTCGACCCGCGACGCGCCGGTCGCAGCGCTCGACCCGCGGCGGGCGCGGGTAGTCCCAGACCGACTCCGCGGCCCGGGCTCGACCGTGGCGGCCGGCGGGTCGCGGCGCTACGCGAGCTCGACGATCGCCTCGACCTCGACCGGGACGTCGAAGGGCAGCCGCGCGACGCCGATCGCCGAGCGCGCGTGGCGCCCGCCGGGACGCCCCAGACCTCGAGGATCAGGTCGGTGAAGCCGTTGATCACCGCGGGCGGCGTGTCGAATCCGGGCGCGCAGTTGACGAGGCCGAGCGCCTTGACCCAGCCGCCGACCCGGTCGAGGTCGCCGAGCTCCTGCTTCGAGCGAGGCGAGGATCGAGAGCGCCGGTCAGCCGCGCCGCCTCGTCGCCCTGCTCGAGGCTCGAGCTCGGCGCCGACCTTGCCGGCGACCAGCACGTCGGGGCCGTCGATCGGGCAGGTGCCCGGAGACGTAGCGCGAGGCCGCCGCTGACGCGGACGAGGTCGAACTGGAACTCGATCCCCGGTGGCGGCGCGAACGGCTGCGGCAGCTCGAGGCCGAGCTCGCGAGAGTCGATCGTCGATCTGTCCCATCGGCGCAGCGGAATCTAGCCTCGTGGGTCGCATGCGGCCGCGTCGCGCGAGCCCGATCAGCGTTGCCGCGCGCGCTCGGCAGTGGCGAGGCGCTCGAGCGCGACCGGCTGCGCGAGCGTCGCCGCTGCGCTCGCTGCCGCGCCCGAGCCGGCTCGAGGCGCCGCTCAGCTCGCTGCGAGGGCGTCGGCCCGAAGCTCGCCGGCCGCCGCGGCGAGATCGGGATCGAGACGCTCGGCGACCTGCTCGGGCACGTCCCGCACGGCTACCGCGACCGCGCCGGCGTGCGCGAGGTCGCCGAGCTGCGGATCGGCGAGGAGGCGACGGTCGATGGTCGAGGTGCGCTCGGCGCGCGGTGCGGCCGACGCGCCGCCGCGGACCTGCGATCGTCGAGGCCAACGTCGCCGACGCGACCGGGCCGATGAAGGCGATCTGGTTCAACCAGGCCTGGCTCGCCGAGCGGCTCACGCCGGGGACGACGGCTGCTGCTGCACGGCAAGCTCGACCGCTCGCGGCTTCCGCGTCGCCGACCACGAGTTCGTCGCCGGAGGCGGCCGCCGGCCGCTCGGCACCGGCACTCCACACGACCGGGATCGTCCCGGTCCACCCCGCGACGCGAGACGGCTCTCGGCCGCAGCGGCTCCGCGAGTGGGCCTGGCAGGCGCGTCGCGCACGCGCGGCGACGCGATCGAGCCGCTGCCGGCCGAGCTGCGCGCCCGGCGACGGCTTGCCGGCGCGGCCGATGCCGCTGCGTCGGCGCCCACTTCCCGCGACTCGGCGGCCGACGCCGAGGCCGCCCGCGGCGCGGCTCGCCTTCGAGGAGCTCTTCCTCCACCAGGCGGCGCTCGCGATGCGCCGCGGCGCGCGCCGCGAGGCGCGGCCGGCGGATCGCGCTCGAGCCCGGCGGGCGAGCTGGTCGCGCGCTGGCTCGACTCGCTGCCCTTCGAGCTGACCGACGACCAGCTGCGCCGCGTTCGACGAGATCGACGCCGACCTCGGCCGCGGGCCGGCCGATGCAGCGCCTGCTGATGGGCGAGGTCGGCTCGGGCAAGACCGTCGTCGCCCTCTACGCGATGCTGCGCGCGCTCGAGTCCGGCCGCCAGGCGGCGCTGATGGCGCCGACCGAGACGCTCGCCGAGCAGCACTTCCGCGACCCTCGACGCGCTGCTCGGCGGCGCGAGGCCGATCCCGTTCGCGCTGCTGACCGGGTCGACCGCCGCGCCGAGCCGCGCGGCGAGACGCTCGAGCGCCTCGCGACCGGCGAGCTCGGCCTCATCGTCGGCACCCACGCGCTGATCGAGCCCGACGTCGAGTTCGCCGGCCTCGCCGTCGCGTCGTCGACGAGCAGCACCGCTTCGGCGTCGCGCCAGCGCGCGGCGCTCGACGCCAAGGGGCCCGGCGAGGCTGGCGCCGCACGTCCTGCACATGACCGCGACGCCGATCCCGCGGACGCTCTCGCTGACCGCCTACGGCGACCTCGACACGACCGACGCTCGCGCGAGCTGCCCGGCGGGCCGGCAGCCGATCAAGACCTGGGTCGTCGGCGAGGAGAAGCGCGCGGGCGCCTACGACTTCATCCGCGAGCGGCTGCGCGAGGGCCGCCAGGCCTTCGTCGTCTGCCCGCTGGTCGAGCGAGTCGGAGACAGCTCGCAGGCGAAGGCGGCCGAGCGCCGAGGCCGAGCGGCTCGCGGCGCGGCGAGCTCGCGCGACTTCGAGGTCGGCGTGCTGCACGGGCAGATGCCCTCGCGCGACAAGGCCGAGGCGATGGCGCGCTTCGCCGCGGGCGAGATCGACGTGCTGGTCGCGACCAGCGTGATCGAGGTCGGGATCGACGTCGCCGAACGCGACCGTGATGGTGATCGAGGACGCCGAGCGCTACGGCCTCTCCCAGCTGCACCAGCTGCGCGGCCGGGTCGGGCGCGGCGAGCACGAGTCGCCACTGCATCCTCTTCGCCGACGCCGAGGCCGGAGCGCGCGCGGCGCGCGGCTGGAGGCGATCGCGCGCGAGCGCGACGGCTTCGAGCTCGCCGAGGTCGACCTCGACGCTGCGCGGCGAGGGCGAGGTCCTCGGCACGCGCCAGCACGGCCTGCCGCGCTTCCGGGTCGCCGCAGCTGCCCGACGACGCCGCCGCTGCTCGCTCGCGGCGCGCGACGAGGTCCGGGCGACTGCTCGAGCGCCACGGCTCGCTCGACGCGCCCGAGCTCGGGCCCGCTCGCTCGACGCCGCGCGCGGCGCTTCGGCGACGAGCGCGACGAGCGGATCGCGCGCGTGAGGATCGACCGGCGGCTGCGGATCGGCGGCCGGAGAGCTGCGGCGGCGCCGCGATCGAGCGCCGCCGCGCCGCGGGCGACGACGTCCGGCCGACCTCCGACCGCGTCCGCGAGGCGCTCTTCTCGATCCTCGGCGACGTCTGCGAGGCCTCGCGTGCTCGACCTCTTCTGCGGGACCGGCGCGCTCGGCGATCGAGGCGCTCTCGCGCGGGGCCGGCTCGGCGATCTTCGTCGACCGCGCGCACCGTGGCTCGGCGCGAGCGCAACGTCGAGCGCGCTCGGGCTTGCGCGACCGGGCTGCGAGTCGATCCGCGCCGACGCCCTGCGCTTCCTCGAGCCGCAGCGCCACGGGGACGCTTCGACCTCGTCCTCTGCGACCCGCCCTATAGACTCGCCGACCGCCTTGCGCCCGGACCTCGACAACCTCCTGCCCGCCGCGCTCTGCGCCGGGTGCGCGCGTGTCGTCGAGAGCTCGCGCGCGACCGTCCGCTCGAGCTCGGCCTGCCGAGCTCGCTCGCGCGAGCGCGCGCTACGGCGACACGCTGATCCGCGTCCATCGCGAGAGCCGCGCAGCGATGAGCGATGAGCGAGCGGCATCGCGATCTGCCCGGGCAGCTACGACCCGGTCACCAACGGCCACCTCGACATCATCGGCCGCGACCTCGCAGCGTCTTCGACCAGGTGATCGTCGGCGTCGTCGAACCAGCCGATCCGCAAGTAGAAGACGCTCTTCACGGCCGAGGAGCGCGACGACTTCCTCGCCGACGCGACCGCGGACCTCGACAACGTCGAGGTCGAGATCTTCTCGACGCTGCTCGTCGACTTCGCCCGCGAGCAGCGGCGCGACCGCGATCGTCAAGGGGCTGCGGGCGATCTCCGACTTCGAGTACGAGTTCGAGATGAACCAGCTCAACCGCAAGCTCGCGCCCGACATCGAGAGCGATCTACGTCTTCGCCTCGCCCGAGTACAGCTTCCTCTCCTCGACCGGGGTCAAGGAGATGGCGACCTTCGGCGGCGACGTCTCCGACCTCGTTCCGGCGCCGGTCGCGGCCGCGCTGCGCCGAGCGCGCTCAGCGCGATTAGGCGCTTCGCCACGGGTGTAGCTGTGGGCAGGAGCTTGCAAAACGGCGCCGAAATGCGCGCTCTAGCAGCCCGTCCGCGCTGCGCCGCGTAAGCTTCCCGCAGCCTTATGGACGTTCTCGTACTCATAGACAAGCTCGACGACCTGGTCCACAACGCGCGGCCCGGTGCCGCTGACCGATCAGGTCCGCGTCGATCGCGAGGAGATCTACGACCTGCTCGATCAGATGCGGGCGACGATCCCCGAGGAGATCAAGCAGGCGCGCTGGATCGTCAAGGAGCGTCAGGAGATGCTGGCCGAGGCCAAGCGCGAGGCCGAGCGCATCGTCAAGGAGGCCCGCGAGCAGCAGGAGCGCCTGATCTCCGACGAGGAGATCTACAAGCAGGCCGAGCGCGCCGCCGAGGAGATCGTCGAGGACGCCCGCGAGACCGAGCGCGAGATCCGCCTCGGCGCCGAGGACTACGCCGACGAGATCCTCTCCACGCTCGAGGTCAACCTCCAGAAGTTCCTCGCCGCCGTGCAGCGCGGACGCGACCGGCTCGCCGGCCGCGACGAAGAGCCCGCCGAAGTCGGCTAGCGCGCCTCGGCGGATCGGTCGACCGCCGAGGCGGCCCCGGATGCCGCCGGCCGTCCGCGAGGCGGTGGTCGAGGGCACTCGGCGACGACCCGGGCGAGCTCGCGGCTGAGCGCGATCGAGGGCGGCGCCTCGCGCGAGACCTTCCTCGGTCGAGGCCGCCGGCGAGCCGCGCTTCGTGCTCCGGCGCGAGCCGGCCGGCCGGGATGTCGTTCCCGCCTCGAGCTCGAGCTGCGAGTGATCGCGGCCGCCGACCTCGCCGGCGTGCCGGTCGCCCCGCCGATCGGCGCTCGAGCCCGCGGGCGGGCCGCTTCGGGAGCGGCCGGCTACCTGATGGAGCACGTCGCCGGGACCTCGGTGGCGCCACGGGTGCTGCGCCGCGAGGAGCTACGCGACCGCCCGCGAGCGGCTGCCCGGCGCAGCTCGGCTCGGCGCTCGCCCAGATCCACTCGATCGACGCCGTCGGCGATCGACGGGCTGGCGCGCGGCCGGAGCCGATCCGGCGCTCGCGGCCTGCGCGCTGTGGGAGGGCGCCACTCGACGAGGATCGGCGAGCCGCTCCCGGCGGTCGAGGCCGGGCTGCGCTGGCTGCGGCTCAACCCGCCGCCGCCCGCAGCGCGTCAGCGCTCGTCCACGGCGACTTCCGGCTCGGCAACCTGATCGTCGACGAGCAGGCCTTGCCGCGGTGATCGACTGGGAGCTCTGCCACGCCGGCGACCCGGCCGAGGACATCGGCTGGCTCTGCATCCGCTCGTGGCGCTTCGGCAACGACGAGCTGCCGGTCGCGGGCCTCGGCGAGCTCGACGAGCTGCTCGACGCCTACGAGGCCGCCGGCGGCGCGCCGCCCGATCCCGAGCGGCTGCGCTGGTGGGAGGCGATGGGCAACGTCGAAGTGGGCGGTGATCTGCGCCCGCCAGGCGCACGACCATCTCAGCGGCGCGCGGATCGAGCGCCGAGCTCGCCTCGCTCGGGCGGAGGATCTGCGAGCCCGAGTGGGACCTGCTCGAGCTGCTCGGCGCCGCGGGAGGCCGCTGATGCAGGATCGCCCGACCGCCCCTGAGCTGCTCGACGCGCTCGCCGCGACGCTGTTCGGCCGAGGTTCGCGAGTGGGTCCCGCGCGAGCGCCGCTTCCAGGTGCTCGTCGCCGCCAACCTCTGCGCGGTCGTCGCCCGCGAGCTGCGCGCCGGCGCCGGCCCGTCGATCGCCGACGTGCGCCTTTTCCGCGAGCTGCTCGAGCGCTCCGGTCCGACCCGGCGCCCGAGGACGCCGACGCGGCCGCCCGCGCCGCGGCGAGCGAGCTCGCCCGCGCGCAATCCGCCGCGGCGAGCTCGACGACCGGCTCGAGCGACGCGATCGCGCGGCCTGCGCGAGCACGTCGCCCGCAAGCTCGAGGTCGCGCGGCCCGGTTACGGCGAAGCTCAGTCGTAGACGGCCCGGATCACGGCGAGGTCGTCGGCCTCCCAGACGACCTCTCCGCTCGCACCACTCGGCGAGCAGCGCGGCGGGCGAGGGCATGTCGCGGCCGGGCTCGAGCGGGGTGACGCGGCGCTCCTCGGGCACCGCGACGACGTCGCCGATCACCAGCGCCCGCGCCTGCTCGCGCACGCGCCGGAAGAGCGTCGCGCTTGCCGTCGTCGTCGAGGTGGTGGACGGTGAGCACCGAGATCACCAGGTCCCAGGGGCCGTCGGGGAGCGGGTCCTCCATCCGGGCCAGCCGCATCTCCTCCCAGCCGAGCCGGCGCGCGTTGAAGACCATCTCCGCGCTCGAGTCGAGCCCGGTGATCCGCGTCTCGGGGAAGCGCTCCCAGCAGGCGACGGGTGGTCTCGGCGGTGCCGAAGCCGAGCTCGAGCGCCGTCTCCGGGGCGAACGGGATCGACGGCGATCGCCAGCCTCCTGAAGCTCGTCGTAGCGCGGCACCTCGGCCCGGATCAGCTCGAGGTAGGTCTCCGGCCGCCACTCCGATCGGGCGGTCATCCGCGGGCGCTATCTTGCGAGAGGGAGGGCGAGCTCATGGCGGAACATGATCACAGGCGCAAGGCGAATCGGGGGCGTCAGACGATCGACCTCACCCGGCTGGCGCTGAGCTCCGGCGAGGGGCGCCGGCTCGAGCTCGAGGTCGATCCCGGCGACCGTCGCGCTCGGGGCGGCGAGTACTCGCTCGGCCGGCGGCCCGTCGACGGCCCGGCTCGAGATCTCGCGCACCGCCTCCGGGTACGCGCTGCGACTGCGCCTTCGCGGCGACGCTCGCGGGTCCGTGCATGCGCTGCCTCGAGCGCGCCCGGATCGCCGGTCGAGGTCGATGCCCGCGAGGTCGATCAGCGCGGGCGCCGAGGACGAGGAGCTGACGCAGCCCCTACGTCGAGGAGGGCGAGCTCGACGTCGGCGCCTGGGCCCACGACGCGCTCGTGCTCGCGCTCCCCCAGCAGCTCCTCTGCCGGGCCGACTGCGCCGGTCTGTGCGCGGTCTGCGGCGAGTCGCTCAACGACGCGCCCGCGGGCGCGCACGACCACCCGACGCGAGCCCGATCCGCGCTGGGCGAAGCTCGGCGAGCTGCAGCGTCCTAGGGCCTCGAGCCGCGTGAGCCATCTGCCGCGCCTATGGCCGTCCCGAAGAAGAGACAGTCGCGCACCCGGCGCGACAAGCGCCGCGCGAACCACAAGGCCGCGACGCCGCGGCTGAACGAGTGCCCGCGCTGTCACAGCCCGCGGCTTCCCGCATCGAGTCTGCCCGACCTGCGGCACCTACGCGGGGCGTGAGGTGATCTCGCACGAGATCGGCGAGGACAGCCCGCCGGCGAGCAGGGCTAGTACCCCGGTGACCACGGTCGCCCTCGACGGCGCGCGGGGCCGAGCGGGGGGCGAGGTGATCGTCGCGGGCGTCGCGGCGCGCTGCCGCGGACGGGATCGCGGTGCGCGTCTTCGGCGACCCGGACGAGCTCGCCGCGCTCGCGGGCTCGATCGGCGTCGAGGTCGTCGAGGCCGCGGGCCGGATCGCCAACGACGACGAGCCGGTCGCCGCCGTGCGCGGGCGCCCCGAGGCCTCGATCGTGCTCGCCGCCGCCGACGTCGCCGAGCGGTCGCTCCGACGCGCTGGTGAGCGCCGGGTCGACCGGGGCGACGATGACCGCGGCCCTGTTCGCGCTGCGGCGGATGCAGGGCGTCCGGCGCCCGGCGCTCGCCGTGCAGCTGCCGGTCCCCGGCCGCGACGGCAGCGCCGACGCTCCTCCTCGACGTCGGCGCCAACGCCGAGGTCCGCGCCGAGCACCTCGTCCAGTTCGCCTACCTCGGCGCCGCCTTCGCCGAGGCCGTGCTCGGCGTCGAGCGCCCGCGGGTGGCGCTGCTCTCGGTCGGCGAGGAGCCGAAGAAGGGGACGCCGGACGTGGTCGAGGCGCACGCGGCGCTCGCCGCGGCCGGCGAGGCGATCGACTTCGTCGGCAACGTCGAGGGCCGCGACCTGCTCGCCGGCGCGGCCGACGTGATCGTCACCGACGGCTTCACCGGCAACGTCGCCCTGAAGACGATCGAGGGAACCGCGCGCGCGGTCGCCGGGGCGGTCGGCGACGCCGCGCGCTCCGGCCCGGTCTCGGCGCTCGGCGGCCTGCTGCTGCGCCCCGCGCTCGGCGGCCTGCGGCCGCAGATGGACCCCGACGCGACCGGCGGGGCGATCCTGCTCGGGCTGCGCGGTGTCGCCGTGGTCGCGCACGGCAGCTCGGGCGCCGACGGGATCGCCAACGCGATCCGGCTCGCCGCCCGCGCGGTCGAGCGCGGGCGCCGTCGAGCGCACCGGCCGAGCTGCTCGAGCGCTCCGGGGCGACCCGGGGCGCGTTGCGCGAGCGCACTCCGCCGGTCGGGATGGGAGAATCGCCGATGAGTCTTGATCGCGACGAGGTCCTGCGACAAGGTCCGCGAGCACCTCTCGCGCCGAGCTCGAGGTCGAGCCCGACGCGGATCGCCGACGAGACCCGCTTCCGCGAGGACCTCGACGCCGACTCGCTCGACCTCTACGAGCTGGTGATGGAGCTCGAGGACACCTACGGGATCTCGCGTCTCCGAGGAGGAGGCGGCGAGGATCGAGACGGTCGGCGACGCGGTCGACTTCGTCGTCGGCCGGCTGCCCGCCTGAGCGGTCGGCCGCGCGCGGGATGGCGCGGGGCATCCGCAGGCTCGGCAGGAGCGTTCCAGCGACGAGGGCGGCGGCCGGCCCGCAGCCGCTGCGAGCGCTGCTCGACGAGCTGCCGCCGGAGCTGCGCCGCCAGGCGCTGACCCACTCCTCCTGGGTCGAGCGCGCGGACCGACTCCTACGGGCGGCTCGCCTTCCTCGGCGACAGCGTCCTCGGCCTGGCGATCGCCGAGTACCTCTACCTGCCGCTACCCGAGCGCCGACATCGGGCGGCTGACGAAGATGCACGGCCAGGCGGTCAGCGGTCGCGCCTGCGCCGAGGTCGCGATCGCGCTCGGGGTCCCGGAGCTGCTCGGCGGAGATCGCCCCGACGAGCTCGAGGGCGGGATCGAGATCCCCGCGCTGCTCGCCTCCGAGCGGGCGCTGGCCTCGGTCTGCGAGGCGGTGATCGGCGCCTGCTACCTGCATCACGGCTTCGCGCTCACCGGCCGCGGCGACGGTCGCCGCCTTCGCGACCGAGCTCGAGATCGCCTCCGAGCGGCTGCTCGACTTCAAGTCCGCCCTCCAGGAGCGCCTCGCGCGCTCGGGCACGCGGGTCAACTACGAGGTCACCGGCGAGTCGGGCCCGCCGCACGACCGCCTCTTCGAGGTCGCGGCCAGCGTCGACGGCGAGGTGCTCGGCCGCGGCTCGGGCCGCTCGAAGAAGGCGGCCGAGCAGGCTGGCGGCCGAAGAGGCGCTCGAGACCTTCGAGGGCTAGCTGCGAAAGTTTCGTCCGACCGCGTCGCGAGGCTACCGTTCGACCGGCCAGATCCCCATGCATCTCAGCTCGATCACGATCAAGGGCTTCAAGTCCTTCCCCGAGCGGACGAAGCTCGTCTTCTCGCCGGGCGTCAGCGTGATCGTCGGCCCGAACGGCTGCGGCAAGTCCAACGTCACCGACGCCGTCCTCTGGGCGCTCGGCGAGCAGAGCCCGCTGAGCGTCCGCGGCCAGTCGATGCAGGACATGATCTACGCCGGCGGCGAGGGCGTCGGCCCGAGCCGCTACGCCGAGGTCGAGGTCGTGATCGACAACGACGACGGCACGCGCCGGCCGAGTTCTCCGAGATCGCGATCGACCCGGCGTCTCGAGCGCGGCGGCGAGGGCGACTACCGGCTCAACGGCGCCCGGGCGCGGCTCGCCGACGTGATCGACACCCTCGCCGACGCCAACCTCGGCCGCGAGATGCATTCGGTGATCAGCCAGGGCCGGGTCGAGGAGATCGTGCTCTCGACGCCGCGCGAGCGCCGCCTGCTGGTCGAGGAGGCGGCGGGCCTCGGCAAGCACCGCAAGCGCCGCCGCCGCGCCCAGCTGAAGCTCGAGCGCACCCAGGACAACCTCGACCGGGCGCTCGACGTCGAGCGTGAGGCGCGAGCGCGCCTGCGGCCGCTGAAGCGCCAGGCGCAGGCTGCCGACATCCACGCGCGGCTCGAGCGCGAGGGCGGCGAGCTGCGCGCCCGGCTGCTGGCCTCCGAGCTGTGCGGCCAGGACGCCGAGCTGGCCGCGGCCGAGGCCCGCGCCGCGGCGGCCCGCGAGGCCCAGGCGAAGCTCGATCTCGAGCTCGGCGAGGTCAACCGGCGGCGGACCGCGATCGAGGAGCGGCTCGCCGAGCGCGACCGCGAGCGCACCGAGTCCTGGGGCCGGCTGACGGCGGTGCGCGCCGCCCACGAGCGGATCAGCGTCCGCGCCGAGGCGCTCGGCGCGCGCCGCGCCGAGCTCGCCGCCTCGCATCGAGCGCCGCCGCGCGGCGCTCGGGGCGCTGGCCGACGAGCTCGCCGCCGCTACCGGCGCCCGCGCGGGCGACGATCCGGTCGGTGCCGGCCTCGAGCGGATCCGCGAGTCGCTCGAGCAGGCGCTCGGCAGGCGCTCGCCGAGGCGATCGCGGCCGCAGCCGACAGCGCGCGGGCGGCGGCGATCGCGAGAATCGGCGATGCGGCGGGGCGGACCGCGCAGATGGCGCGCCGGCTCGAGGACATGCTCGGCAGCCGGCGCCAGGACTCGCTCAGCGCCCGGATCGGACGAGAGGCGGAGATCCTCAAGGCGCTCTCGGAGCTCTGCGAGGCCGCCGCCGACGCTCGCGACGGCGCCGGTGAGCGGGCCACCGCGCTCGAGCGGCGGATGCTCGGCGAGGGCGGGGGAGACGACGTCACCGAGGCGCTTCGCGCCTGCTCGCGCCAGGAGGCCGAGATCCAGGCCCGGCTGCGCGCCGCCGGCGACTCGGTGACCGCCGCCGAGGTCGAGGTCGCCCATCTGGGCGATCGCCGCGCCGAGGCCGTCGCCGAGCTCGCCAAGCTCGCCGAGGCGCTCGGCCGCGAGCTCTCCGCGGCCGCGGAGCGGATCGGCGAGGAGGAGCGCGGGCAGATCGAGGCCAAGCTCGAGCGCGTCGCCCGGCGCCGCGAGCAGCTCGGCCCGGTCAACCCGCTGGCGGAGAGCGAGTACAAGGAGGCGCTCGCCCACGTCGAGGACCTCGAGACTCAGCGCACCGACCTCGAGACCGCGCTCTCCGAGCTCGATTCGCTGATCAGGGAGACCGATCGCAAGATCCACGCGGCCTTCGAGCAGACCTTCGAGGCAACCGAGCGAAACTTCGAGGAGCTGGTCGAGCACCTCTTCCCCGGCGGTCGCGGCAAGCTGCGGCTGGTCGAGGACCACCGCGGCCCGAGGTCCGTTCTCGGCGGGGCGTCCGAGCCCGAGGCCGAGGACGCCGACGTCGAGGAGGAGCCCGAGGACCGGTTCGCGAGCCAGGGGGTCGAGATCGAGGTCACCCCGGCCGGCAAGGCGACCCGGCGGCTCTCGCTGCTCTCCGGCGGCGAGAAGGCGCTGGTCGCGCTCGCCTTCGTGTTCAGCGTCTTTCTCGCCCGTCCCTCGCCCTTCTACATCCTCGACGAGGTCGAGGCGGCGCTCGACGACGCCAACATCGACCGCTTCCTGCAGCTCGTCGACCGCTTCTCCGATCGCGCCCAGTTCATCATCGTCACCCATCAGAAGCGGACGATGGACGCGGCGGACGTGCTCTACGGCGTCTCGATGGGCCGCGGCGGGGTGACCAAGGTCGTCTCGCGCCGGTTCGAGAGCGAGCAGCCTGCGCTCGCCGACGCCGAGCGGGAGCGAGCCGCCTGAGCTAGCCTCGGCGGCGTGGAGTGGGACCAGCTGATCGGGCTCGACGGAGCCGGCCGAGCGCCGGCCGCCGCCGAGCCTGAGCGCCGCGGCGGGCGCTTCAAGCGCCTGCGCGAGAGCCTGCGAAAGAGCCGTCAGGCGCTCGGCGCCGAGATCTCATCGAGCCTCTTCGAGCGCATCGACGAGCAGACCTGGGAGCGCCTCGAGGAGGCGCTGATCCTCGCCGACGTCGGGCGCGAGCGCCACCGCGGACGTCGTCGGCAAGCTCGAGGCCGAGGTCGAGCTCGGCGGCGTCGGCGGCCCGGAGGCGATCCGGGAGCGCCTGGTCGAGCTGCTCGCCGAGCTGGCCGGGACCGAGGCGCCGCGGCTCGACCTGAGCGCGAAGCCGACCGTGATCATGGTCGTCGGCGTCAACGGGACCGGCAAGACGACGACGATCGGCAAGCTGGCCGCCGTGCTCGAGCGCGACTTCGGGCTCCGGGTGATCGTCGCCGCGGCCGACACCTACCGCGCCGCGGCGATCGAGCAGCTCGAGACCTGGGCCGGACGGGCCGGGGTCGAGATCGTCAAGGGCAACCCGGGCGGCGATCCGGGAGCCGTCGTCTTCGACGCGGTCGCCGCCGCCGAGGCCCGCGGCGCCGACGTCGTGATCGCGGACACCGCCGGGCGGCTGCACACCCACGGCAACCTGATGGAGGAGCTGGCCAAGGTGCGGCGGGTGACCGCCAAGCGGCTCGAGGGCGCTCCCCACGAGACCCTGATCGTGATCGACTCGACCACCGGCCAGAACGGCCTGCGCCAGGCGAAGGTGTTCGCCGAGGCCGTCGATCTCACCGGGGTCGTGCTCACCAAGCTCGACGGGACCGCGAAGGGCGGGATCGCGCTGGCGATCGCCAAGGAGCTCGGCCTGCCGGTGAAGCTGATCGGCGTCGGCGAGCAGATCGATGACCTGCGCCCGTTCGACGCCGAGCAGTTCGCCCACGCGCTGATCGATCAGGAATAGGCCGCGCGCAAGCGCGCCACCGGCGCCGCGCGCCGCCGTCCGGGTCAGTCGGGGCGGTGGGAGAGGACGTTGACGACGGTGCCGCTCGGCTCGCGCAGCATGAAGCGCCGGACTCCCCACTCCTCGTCGCGCAGGGGATAGGCGATCTCGAGGCCCCGCTCCAGCGCCCGGGCATGGACCGCGTCGACGTCGTCGACCTCGACCGAGATCCCCGGCGCGGCGGGATCCTCGTCGCCGATGATCGTCACCTGGGCCGTGGGCTTGGTCGGCGAGGCCACCGTCACCACCCAGCCGAGGTCCATGACGGCCTCGAAGCCGAGCAGATCGACGAAGAAGTCCCGCGTCTCGGCGGGGCTGTCGGACTTGATGTTGGGCACCGCCCGGTTGATCGCCATACCCCGCCTTCTAGCACGGCGCGGAGGCGATCGAGGGCGCGGCCCCGCGAGCGCGCCGCACGGTCCGGGACGCCCTCTCGACCGTAGCCGAGACGGGACGACGCTCCATCCGTCTCCAGGCGGGATCTCAGCTACGTGGCCACTACGGATCACGGCCCCAGGGCGAAGGGGCCACCGTGGCCTAAGCTGATCAGCGCATGTTCGACCAGCTCTCCGATCGCCTCCAGGCGACGCTCGGCGAGCTGCGCTCGCGCGGCAAGCTGACCGAGGACGACGTCGACGCCGCGATGCGCGAGATCCGCCTCGCCCTGCTCGAGGCCGACGTCAACTTCAAGGTCGTCAAGTCGTTCACCGCCGAGGTCAAGGAGCGCTGCGCTCGGCGCCGGCGTGCTCGGAGTCGCTCGACCCCGGCCAGCAGGTCGTCAAGATCGTCAACGAGGAGCTGGCCGAGCTGATGGGCGGGGCCAGCCGCGAGCTCGCGCTGCGCGAGCTCGGGGACCGACCGTGATCCTGATGGCCGGCCTGCAGGGCTCGGGCAAGACGACCGCCTGCGCGAAGCTCGCGAAGCTGCTCGGCGACCAGGGCAAGTCGGTCGGCGCTCGCCGCCTGCGACATCCAGCGCCCGGCCGCGGTCGAGCAGCTGGTGACGATGGGCAAGCGCTCCGGCGCGACCGTCTATCGAGCAGGGCACCGAGCGCGATCCGGTCGAGATCGCCGAGTGGGCGCTCGACCAGGCGCGCGCGGCGAGCCTCGACGTGCTGATCGTCGACACCGCCGGGCGCCTCCACATCGACGAGGAGCTGATGGACGAGCTCGTCGCAGATCCGCAAGCGCACCAAGCCCCACAACGTCCTGCTCGTGCTCGACGCGATGACCGGCCAGGACGCGGTCAACGTCGCCGAGAGCTTCGCCGAGACGGTCGACTTCGACGGCGTGGTGCTCACCAAGCTCGACGGCGACGCCCGCGGCGGCGCGGCGCTCTCGGTCAGGGCGGTGACCGGCAAGCCGATCATGTACGTCTCGACCGGCGAGAGGATCGAGCAGCTCGAGCGCTTCCATCCCGAGCGGATGGCCAGCCGGATCCTCGGCATGGGCGACGTGCTCTCGCTGATCGAGAAGGCCGAGGCAGGTCTCCGACGCCGACCAGGCGGCCGAGCTCGAGCGCAAGATCCGCAAGCAGCAGTTCACGCTCGAGGACTTCCTCACCCAGATGCGCCAGGTCCGCAAGATGGGGCCGCTCGGGAACGTCCTCGGGATGATGCCCGGGATGGGCAAGGCGATGAAGCAGCTCCGCCAGGTGGACATGGACGACCGCGAGCTCGACCGGCTCGAGGCGATCATCCTCTCGATGACCCCCGCCGAGCGCGCCGACCCGACGATGATCAACGGCTCGCGCCGCAAGCGGATCGCCCAGGGCTCTGGAACGACCGTCCAGGCGGTCAACCAACTGGTCAAGCAGTTCGCCCAGATGCGCAAGATGATGAGCCAGCTCGCCAAGGGCAAGATGCCCGATCCCGCAGCAGTTGATGCGCGGGATGCGCTAACCGCTAACCTCTCGCGTCGCTCATGGCAGTCAGAATCAGACTGAGACGGGTCGGTTCGAAGAAGAACCCGATCTGGCGCATCGTCGTCGCCGACAAGCGCTCCCCGCGTGACGGGCGCACGATCGAGACGATCGGGCACTACAACCCGCAGACCGAGCCCTCGATGATCGTGCTCGACGACGAGCGCGCCCAGCACTGGCTCGATCACGGCGCACAGCCCTCGCGCACGGTCGCGACGCTGCTTCGCACCAAGGGCATCGAGGCCACGGGCGCCTAGCCGGGCGGCGCCGAGGCGCTCCCGCGTATCGATGCGCGATCTCGTCGAGTTCCTCGTCCAGGCGCTGGTCGACGATCCAGACGCCGTCCGGGTCGAGGAGATCGAGGACGCGACGGCATCGTGCTCGAGGTCCACGTCGCCGAGGACGACCTCGGCCGGGTGATCGGCCGCGAGGGCCGGGTCGCGAACGCGATCCGGACGGTCGCCAAGGCCGCCGCGACGGTCGAGGAGCGCCGCGTCATGGTCGAGATCGTCGAGGACTGAGATCGGTCCCGGCGGCTGCTCGGTCGCGCCGTGAGAATCGACTTCTTCACCCTCTTCCCGGAGTGGTTCGAGTGGTTCTCGCGCCCAGCGTCACGTCCGTAACGCGCTCGAGCTGGGCTCCGAGCTCCGCGTCTTCAACTACCGCGACTCGACCCCGCTCAGCGGCCGTCAGGTGGACGACTCGCCCTACGGCGGCGGTGCCGGGATGGTGCTGCGCGTCGACGTCGTCGACGCGGCGCTCGAGGCCGCCTACGGCGATCGGCCCCGGCCCTCGCGGACCGTCGTGCTCTCGCCGTCCGGCCGGCAGCTCGACGACCGGCTCGCCGCCGAGCTCGCCGCCGAGCCGCATCTGGCGCTCCTGTGCGGTCGCTACGAGGGAATCGACGACCGGGTCCGCGAGCACCTCGCCGACGATTCGATCTCGATCGGTCCCTACGTGCTCGCCGGCGGTGAGCTGGCGGCGATGGTCGTCGCCGACGCGGTGATGCGCAAGCTGCCGGGGCGCTCGGCCATGCCGAGTCGCGTGGTCGAGGAGTCGTTCTCGGAGGCGCTCGGCGGAGCGCCCGAGTACCCGCACTACACACGCCCGCCGAGCTATCGCGGCTGGGAGGTGCCCGAGATCCTGCTCTCCGGCGACCACGCCAGGGTCCGCGAATGGCGCCTGGAGCAGAGCCGGGCGGCGCGGATGGGCCGAGGCGCCCGCTTTGCCGCGCCGGCGCGAGTCGGCTACCATGTGACGCGCGCGCGGGCCGCCGTACCGCGCTTTTTCCGGATCCGCGTCCAGCGGGCCGACAGCCGACGCCCGAACCCTTCGACCATGAGCACGATCATCGACAGCATCGAGCAGCGCCAGCTGAAGCGAGTTCCCCGGTTCGATGCCGGGCGACCGCGTCCGCGTCCACTTCCAGGTGATCGAGGGCACCCGCAGGCGCACCCAGGTCTTCGAGGGCATCGTGATCGCCCGCCAGGGCTCCGGCGCGCGCGAGACGTTCACCGTCCGCAAGCAGTCGTTCGGCGTCGGCGTCGAGCGAACCTTCCCGGTCCACTCGCCGAAGATCGAGCAGCTCGAGGTCGATCGCCCGCGGCGACGTGCGCCGGGCGAAGCTCTACTACCTGCGCGGCCGCGTCGGCAAGCGGGCGCGCGTCGCCGAGCGCCGCTGGGGGATCGAGGACGACCTCGTCATCCAGGGCGCCGAGGAGCCGGTCGCGGTCGACTCCGAGGGCGTCACGCAGGAGGAGGTCGACCCGATCGAGGAGCCCGAGGCCGTCACCGAGGGCGAGGCGGTGGAGACCGAGGACCCTGAGGGTTCCGAGGTCGCGGCCGGGGACTCCGAGGATCATTCCTAAGCCGACAACCGGCCGCGGCGCGTTCATCGAGTTGGTCCTGATCGTCGCTCTGGCGATCGGCCTCGCGCTCGGCATCCAGGCCTTCCTCGTCAAGCCGTACCAGATCCCCTCGCCGTCGATGGTGCCGACGCTCGAGGTCGGCCAGCGAGTGCTCGTCAACCGGTTCGCCTACCGGCTCGGCGGTGACCCGGCGATCGGCGACATCGTCGTCTTCCACCCTCCCGTCGGGGCCGAGAAGGGCAACGAGTGCGGGGTCGACAAGGAGCCGAAGCAGCCGTGCCCCGAGCCCACCGACGAGATGGCCGACACCAACTTCATCAAGCGGGTCGTCGCCGGACCGGGCGACACGCTCTCGATCGAGAACGGCAACCCGATCGTCAACGGCGAGCCGGTCGACCAGTCCGACTGGACGATCCGGCGCTGTCGCGGCTTCGCCGGCTGTGACTTCCCCGAGGAGATCACCATTCCACCCGACCATTACTTCATGATGGGCGACAATCGTGGAGCGAGCGACGACAGCCGCTACTGGGGCCCCGTCCCTCGAGACTGGCTCATCGGCGGCGCCTTCTTCACCTACTGGCCGGTCGACCGCATCGGCCTCCTCTAGACCGGCCGCGAAGCGCAGCGCGCGCCGCCGCCGCAAGGCCGCGAGGCTGTTCAAGTTCGACCGCGAGCTCGGCAGCCGCTTCGTCGCCGGCGCCGACGAGGCCGGCCGGGGCTCGCTCGCCGGCCCGCTGGTCGCCGCGGCGGTGCTGATCGACCTCGAGCGCCTCAGCCTCCGCGACCGCCGAGCTCTCGGCGAGCTCGACGACTCCAAGCAGCGCAGCCCGGAGGAGCGCGAGCGCCTCTACCCGGCGGTGATGCGAGCGGTCGCGCGGGTCGCGGTGACCGTGCGCTGCGTCCGCGGGATCGACTCGCGCGGACTCCATGTGACCAACCTCGGCGCGCTCGGGCGCAGCCTCGAGCGGGTCGCGAGCGGGGTCGAGGACGTCGTCTGCCTGACCGACGGCTTCCCCGTCCGCGAGTGCCGGCTCGAGCACCGGCCGGTGATCCAGGGAGATTCGACCAGCGCCGCGATCGCCGCGGCCTCGGTGATCGCGAAGGTGACCCGCGATCGCTGCATGGTGCGGGCCGAGGAGGAATATCCGGGCTTCGGGTTCGACCGACAACTTCGGGTACTCGACCCCCGAGCACCGCGCCGCGGTGATCGAGCGCGGCCCCTCGGAGCTTCACCGGCGGAGCTTCGCCTCGATCGCCTACTCCCAGCTCTCGCTCGGCTGAGCCGGCGGCCGCCCACTCAGAAGGCGGCCGCGAGGTGCTCGTACTCGGTGATCCGGCCGCGCTCGTCGAGCCGCAGCCCGACGACGTCGAAGCGCAGCTCCCGGTGGCGCGGCACCGCGCCGCCGCGCTCGCGCAGCCAGGCTGCCGCCAGCCGCCTGATCGCCGTCTGCTTGCGGGACCCGACGGCGAGCGCCGGGGTCTCGGGCCCGGCCGAGGACCCGGTTCGTCGCCCCTTCACCTCGACGAAGACCAGGGTGTCGCCGTCGAGCGCGATCAGGTCGAGCTCGCCGCGAAGACCGATCCCGCCGATGCGGACGTTGCGCTCGACCACCCGCCAGCCCGCCACCGCCAGGCGCTTCGCGACCAGGTCCTCCGCTCGCCGGCCGAGCGCTTGGCGGGAGGCGGTCATCGCGACCGAGCCTAGGCACGGGCGCCCCGCGCGGGTAACGGTGATTGCGCCGATTCGGTCTCGCCTTCGCCACGGTTCGCGAGCCATCCGCGCGCTCGCGCGGCCTAGCGTCGTCGCGAACGATGCCCGCCACCGCCCGCACCTTCGCGCTGATCGGCGTCGAGGCCCACGAGATCCGGGTCGAGGCCGACGTTCGGGCCGGGCTGCCCTCGTTCGCCCTCGTCGGCCTCCCCGACGCCGCCGTGCGCGAGTCGCGCGAGCGGGTTCGCGCGGCGCTCGTCAACTCCGGCTTCGACTTCCCGCAGAAGCGGATCACCGCGAACCTCGCGCCCGCCGACCTGCGCAAGGCCGGTCCCGGCTTCGATCTCGCGATCGCCGCGGCCGTGCTCGCCGAGTCCGGCCAGGTGGACGCCGGGGCGCTCGGCGAGGTCGCCTTCTCCGGAGAGCTCGCGCTCGACGGATCGATTCGCCGCGTCCCCGGCGTGCTCGCGATGGCCGAGGCGGCGGCGCGCAGCCGGGCGCGCGGGTTCGTGGTCGCCGCCGACGCGGCCGCCGAGGCGGCGCTCGTCGGCGGGCTGCGGGTGATCCCGCTCGAGCGGCTCGAGGAGCTCGAGCTGCTCGGCGGCGAGGGAGAGCCCGGCCAGCCGGCGCCGCTCGATCTCGGTCGCTCGGGGATCGAGCGCGAGCTGCCCGACCTCGGCGAGCTGCGCGGTCAGGCCGTCCTCTGCCGGGCGCTCGAGGTCGCCGCGGCGGGCGGGCACAGCCTGATGATGATCGGCCCGCCCGGAGCCGGCAAGTCGATGGCGGCGCGCCGATTGCCCTCGCTGCTTCCGCCCCTCGACCCGGCCGAGGCGGTCGAGGCGATCCGGATCGCGAGCGCCGCCGGGCGCCCGCTCGACCGGCTCGCCGCAGGGGTGCGGCCATTTCGCGCCCCGCACCACACGGTCTCCGCGGCCGGCCTGCTCGGTGGAGGCTCGCCGCCGCGCCCGGGGGAGGTCACGCTCGCCCACCGCGGGGTCCTCTTTCTCGACGAGCTGCCGGAGTTCCGCCGCGACGCGCTCGAGGCGCTCCGCCAGCCACTCGAGGACGGCAGCGTGCGAATCGCGCGAGCCCGCCACTCGGTCGAGCTGCCGTGTCGCTTTCAGCTCATCGTCGCGGCCAACCCGTGCCCGTGCGGGCGCGGGTACGAGTCGGGGGAGTGCAGCTGTCCCGAGCCCGCGGTGCGCAGCTACGCGACCAAGCTCAGCGGCGCGCTCGCCGACCGCATCGATCTCCGGCTGAGGATCGACCAGCCGTCGCGAGAGGCGCTCGCCGGGCCGCCCGGCGAGCGCTCCGGGGTCGTTCGCGAGCGCGTGATCGCCGCGCGCGAGCTCCAGCTCGAGCGGCTCGGGCGAGGTCGCTCGAACGCCGAGATGGCCGCCGGCGAGACGCGCTCGATGGTCGAGCTCGATCCGCGGGCGCGCTCGCTCCTCGTCTCGGGAAGGGTGTCGCTCAGCGGCCGGGGCCACGACCGCCTGCTGCGGATCGCGCGGACGATCGCCGACCTCGCCGGCAGCGCGACGGTCGGGGCTGACCACCTCGCCGAGGCGCTCACCCTGCGAGCCGGCCCGCGGCGATGAGCTGGCGTCTGGCGCCGGCCGACCCCGGCTACCCGTCGGGACTGCTCGACCTCGGCGAGCGCGGAGGGCCGGTGCTGAACGGGCTCGGCCAGCGCGAGGCGGTTCGCTGCCTCGAGCCCGGCCAGGCGGTGACCATCGTCGGCTCGCGCCGCGCCAGCGCCTACGGGATCCGGGTCGCCGAGCGGCTCGCGGCGGACCTCGCCGCCTGCCGGGTCACCGTGGTCAGTGGAATGGCGCTCGGCATCGACGGCGCTGCGCACCGCGGCGCGCTCGAGGCCCGCGGAAGGACGGTCGCGGTTCTCGCCGGCGGGGTCGATGTCGTCTATCCGGCGCGACACCGGCGGCTGCACGAGCAGATCCGCGAGCTCGGCGCGGTGGTCTCCGACCGAGCGCCGGGAACAACCCCCCGCAAGGTCGACTTTCCCCGCCGCAACCGGATCATGGCCGCGCTTGCCGGGGTCGTCGTCGTGGTCGAGGCAGCGGAGCGCTCCGGCACGCTGGTGACCGCCAATCTGGCGCTCGATCTCGGCCGCGAGGTCGGCGCCGTGCCGGGTCAGGTCGGGATGCGGGTCTCCGCCGGCACCAACGAGCGGATCCGCGAGGGCGCCGCCCTGATCCGCGACGCACAGGACGTGCTCGACCTGCTCGCCGGGGTCGGGGCGGGCTCGCCGCGGCGGGTCGGCGCCCCGCTCGAGCCGGCGCTCGAGCGCGTCCTCGATCTGGTCGAGCGCGGCGCCGGGACGCCCGACCGGGTCGCGCTCGAGGGCGCGCTCTCACCCGCCGAGGCCGCGATCGCACTCGCGCGGCTCGAGCTGCTCGGCTACCTGAGCCGCGAGCCGCTCGGGGGCTACGCCCCCTCGGGCCTCGGGCGCCCCGAGGGAGGTGCGTGAGCCTCGCACTAAGCTGGCCCCCTGTGGCCGCCGCGCGCTCCGTACCCGCCTGTCTGACGATCGCCGGCTCGGACTCCGGCGGTGGCGCGGGGATCCAGGCGGACCTGAAGGCCTTCGCGCGCTGCGGTGCTCACGGGATGAGCGCGATCACCGCGATCACCGCCCAGAACACGGTCGCCGTCGAGGCGGTGCTCGCGATCCCGCCGGAGATGATCGTCGCCCAGGTTCGCGCGGTCGCCACGGACATCGGGGTCGACGGGGTCAAGGTCGGGATGCTCGGCGACGAGACCACGATCGACGCGGTCCTCGAGGCGCTCTCGCTGCTCGGTGACCCCCCGGTGGTGGTCGATCCGGTGATGGTCTCCGAGAGCGGCGCCAGCCTGCTCGACCCGAACGCGAAGGCGGCGCTGATCGAGCGGGTGATCCCGCGCGCCAGCGTGCTGACCCCGAACCTCGCCGAGGCGCGCGCTCTCTCCGGGCTCGGCGAGGGCGCGAGCCAGCGTGAGCTCGGCGAGGCCCTGCTCGGGCTCGGAGCGCGGGCGGTGATCGTCACCGGCGGTCACACCGAGGAGGGCAGCGACCTGCTCGTCGATCACGGCGGCGCGCTCTCGATCGAGGGGCCGCGCTACCCGGGGGCGCCGCGCACGGCTCGGGCTGCACCCATTCCTCCGCGCTGTGCGCCCATCTCGCCCGCGGCGAGGAGCTCGCCGAGGCCGCGCGCTGGGCCAAGGAGATCGCCGCCGAGGCGGTCGGCAACGGCCTGCGCGAGATCGGGCGTGGCGCCGGGCCGGTGGACGTGTTCGGGCTCGGGCGCGATAATCGCTCTCGATGAAGCTGGTGCGGATGAGAGCAGGCCACGGTGACGTCCTGCTCGCCGAGGGCGACCCCGAGGTCGCCGAGGAGGAGGAGCGGCTGATCGAGGAGTTCCGCCGCCAGCTCGACCTGGGCATGTGGGCCGCGGTGCCGACCCGCGACGGCGAGCGCCACGAGGCGACGATCGTGCGCGAGTTCGCCGAGATCCCCGCGGGCGCCGAGCGAGTGGTCTTCTTTCCGCGCGCCGCCGGAGGCTGAGGTGGACCCCGCCGAGGCTCGCGCCCGCGAGCTGATGCGCGCGGTGCTCTCGCCGCTCGAGTTCTCCACCTACGAGCGGCTCGGGTTCCTCTCCGTTCGCGGGCGCAATCGCCGCTACGCCTATCTCGTCTATCCCTACCGCCCGCTGGTCGCCTACGACGCGCTCACCGGCGAGCTGCTCTCGGAGTTCTGCGTCAGCTTCGAGGACGAGGGCGCGCGGCTGCCGCCGGCCGACGACGTGCTCGCGCGCTGGATGGCGATTCGCGGCGCCGAGGACGAGCTGATCGGCCGGTCGAACCTGAACCCGCCGGGCCGCCAGGTGGATCCCGATCAGGCCCGCGCCGACATCGCCAGGGCCGTCGCGCTCAGCTGAGCGCGGGCCGGGTCCTAGACTCCGCGGCGATGAGCGAGCAGGCATCCGGCAACGCGCTCCCGCGACCGCGCTCAGCGGCGGTCTTCGACGGCCCCGACCGGGCCGCCGCGCGCGCCTACATGAAGGGCATCGGCTACGACGACGAGGCGCTCTCGCGCCCGACGATCGCGATCGCCAACACCTGGACGGAGGCGATGCCGTGCAACTTCCACCTGCGCGGGCTCGCCGAGCACGTCAAGGCCGGCGTCCGCGCCGCAGGCGGGACCCCGATGGAGTTCAACACGGTCGCGATCTCCGACGGGATCACGATGGGGACGAAGGGGATGAAGACCTCGCTCGTCTCGCGCGAGGTGATCGCCGACTCGATCGAGCTGATGGCCCGCGGCTACCAGTTCGACGCGATCGTCGCGCTCGCCGCATGCGACAAGACGATCCCGGGCGCGGTGATGGCGCTTGCCCGGCTCGACATCCCGAGCGTGCTCCTCTACGGCGGCTCGATCGCCCCGGGGCGCTGGCACGGCAGGGACGTGACGATCGTCGACGTCTTCGAGGCGATCGGCGCGAACGCCGCCGGCGAGCTCAGCGACGAGGAGCTGCGCGAGCTCGAGAACGTCGCCAGCCCCGGCGCCGGGGCCTGTGGCGGGCAGTTCACCGCGAACACGATGGCCTGCGCGTTCGAGGCGCTCGGGATCTCGCCGGGCGGCAGCTCGATGGTGCCGGCCGAGGACGACGAGAAGGGAACCGTCGCCGAGAGGATCGGTGAGCTGGTGATGCGGGTGCTCGCCGACGATCTGCGCCCGAGCAAGGTGATCACCCTGGACTCGCTCGAGAACGCGATCGCCTGCCTGAGCGCCTCCGGCGGCTCGACCAACGGCGTCCTCCATCTGCTCGCGGTCGCCCGCGAGGCCGGGATCGAGCTCTCGATCGACGACTTCGAGCGCGATCTCGAAGCGAACCCCGCTGCTCGCCGATCTGAAGCCGGGCGGGCGCTTCGTGGCCACCGACCTCTACCGCGCGGGCGGCGTGCCGTTGATCCTCAGCCGGCTCGCCGAGGCCGGCCTGCTGCACGAGGACTCGATCACCGTCTCCGGGCGGACGATCGGCGAGGAGGCGGCGGCGGCCAGCGAGCTCGAGGGCCAGGAGGTCGATCCGCCCGCTCGCTGACCCGCTCAAGGCCGAGGGCGGCCTGGCGATCCTGCGCGGCAACCTCGCTCCCGAGGGCGCGGTGGTCAAGCTCGCCGGCACCGAGCGCAAGGGCCAGAGCGGCCCGGCGAAGGTCTTCGAGTGCGAGGAGGACTGCTTCGCGGCGCTCAAGGCCGGCGGGATCGTCGCCGGCGACGTCGTCGTGATCCGCAACGAGGGCCCCGCCGGCGGCCCGGGGATGCGCGAGATGCTGCAGGTCACCGCCGCGATCGTCGGCGAGGGCCTCGGCGAGCAGGTCGCGCTGCTGACCGACGGGCGCTTCTCGGGCGCGACCCGCGGGCTGATGGTCGGCCACGTCGCCCCCGAGGCCGTGGCGGGCGGCCCGATCGCGGCGCTCCGCGACGGTGACGAGGTGACGATCGACGTCGAGCGCCGGGTGCTCGAGGTCGCGCTCACCGACGAGCAGATCGCCGCCAGGATCGCCGAGTATCGGGCGCCCGAGCCGGAGTACCGAACCGGCGTGCTCGCGAAGTACGCGAGGAGCGTCTCCTCGGCGAGCCAGGGCGCGATCACGGGCTAGGTGATGCGAGGAACCGCTCGAGCGAGCGGTTGAAGCGCAGCGGCCGCTCCGCCATCGGCAGGTGGCCGCACTCGTCGAACACCTCGAGCGACGAGTTCCTCAGTCGCCGGGCGTACTCGGCGGCGTCGCGCGGCGGCACCACCTTGTCGTGGCGACCCCAGACGATCAGCGCCGGCACATCGACGTCCTCGAGGCGGTCGAGGATGTCGTAGCTGGCCAGGTTGGTCAGGGCCTCGACGAACTTCTCACCCCGGTCGCCGCCCGAGAAGGTCTCCCAGATCAGCTCGGGGCGCAGCTCGTGGGGGCGGTGAAAGATGCCCGCGAAGGCCGCGTTTCGGGCGCGACGGCGGCGGAGGGCGCGCGTCTGCGCCTTGAACGCGACCGGCGCGCCGGCGTTGATCATCCGCGCCACGGCCGCCGTCGGCGCCCGCTTCGACCGGGCGCTCGAGACCCCCGCCGCGGAGACGAGCGCGAGGCGCTCGAAGCGGCCGGGCTCGGCGACCGCCGTCTCGGCGGCGACGAACCCGCCCATCGAGTTGCCGACGATCGCGCAGTCGCGGACGCCGACCGCGTCGCAGAACTCGAGCACCAGGCGGCCGTAGTTCGAGATCGAGATCTCCCACTCCGGCGATGGCGAATCGCCGAAGCCGGGCAGGTCGAGCGCGAGCACCCGGTGGCGGCGGGCGAAGTGGGGGATGTTCGAGAGCCAGTTCTGCCAGCAGCCCGAGAGGCCGTGCACGAAGACGAGCGCGAGCGGGTCCTGCTCGGCGGCCGGTGGGCCGAGCTCGACGTAGTTGACCTGGGTCCCGAGCGCCTCCGCGGTCCGGCGATGGCGCGCCCAATCGATGCGCAGCCACTCGGGATCGGGATCGCCGTAGGGATCCGGGCCGTCTGGGGGTGTCGGGCTTGGCGGCGGTCCGAATCGTCCCACGGGCGCCTGGATACTATGGCCCGATGCCCGATCGAACCTCACTCGCCCCCGCCGCCGAGCGCGACCCCCGCCCACTGCCCGAGCGCCGTCGCGGCGAGCTGATGCGCGAGCTGCTGCCCGCGATCGAGCCCGATCGGCGCCTCAACGACTGGGGGCGCTCGGAGCGGATCGAGGGCCTGATGGACCGCACCCTGGTCGAGTTCTTCTACCGCTACTGGTTCCGGGCAGAGGTCGAGGGCATCGAGAACGTCCCCGCCGACGGCGGAGCGCTGCTCGTCTCCAACCACTCGGGCGCGCTCCCTCCCGACGCGGCGATGATCGGCAAGGCGATCCGCGAGGAGCACGCCGAGCCGCGACCGCTGCACATCACGGTCGAGCACTTCTTCAAGGGGTACCCGGGCTTCTCGATGCTGATCCCGAAGGTCGGCTGCGTCGCCGCGCACCCGGCCAACGTCCACCGGCTGCTCTTCGACGAGCGCGAGCTCGTGCTCGTCTTCCCCGAGGGCCGTAAGGGCACCGAGAAGCTCTACAAGGACCGCTACCGGCTGCGGCGCTTCGGTCGAGGCGGCTTCGTCGAAGCGGCGATCAGGGGCGAGGCGAAGCTGGTCCCCGTATGCGTGGTCGGCGCGGAGGAGGCGGCGCCGATCTTCGCCCACGCCAACTTCATGCAGCGGCTGACCAAGCTGATCTACTTCCCGATCACCCCGACCTTCCCGTGGCTCGGGCCGGCCGGGATGCTCGGCTATCTGCCGGCGAAGTTCAAGATCCGCTTCCTCGAGCCGATCGACACGCTCGAGCTCGGCGGCCCCGAGGCCGTTCACGACAAGGCGCTCGTGCAGACGGTCGCTCAGGAGATCCGTGCCCGGATCCAGGAGAACCTCCACGAGATGGTGGCGAAGCGGCGATCGGTGTGGTTCGGATGAGTGCCTCGCCGTCGCGGCGCGTCCTGATCACCGGGCTGTCGACCTACTGGGGCGGCAGGCTCGCGCAGGCGCTCGAGGGCTTCGAGCAGATCGAGGCGATCATCGGCCTCGACTCGCGTGCGCCGACCCTCGAGCTCGAGCGGACCGAGTTCGTCAAGGTCTCGAACCAGCACTCGCTGATCCAGCGGATCGTCCGCGCGGCAGAGATCGACACGGTGATCGACACGCGGCTGACGGTCAACTCCGTGAGCGTCCCGCCGCGCGTCGCCCACGAGAACAACGTGATCGGGACGATGAACATCCTCGCCGCCTGCACCGGCGCGGACTCGCCGGTGCGCAAGTTCATCTTCAAGAGCTCCTCCTACGTCTACGGCTGCGAGCAGGACGACCCGGCCTTCTTCACCGAGGAGATGAAGCCTCGCCACCGCCCGGCGACGATGCTCGAGCGCGACATCGTCGAGGCCGAGGCCGCGGTCGCAGAGTACGCCGAGAGAAACCCGCAGGTCACCGTCACCATGCTGCGCTGCTCGAACGTCCTCGGGGCCGACGTGGAGACGGCGTTCACGCGGATGTTCGCGCTCCCGCTCATCCCGATGGTGCTCGGCTTCGACCCGCGCCTGCAGTTCGTGCACGAGGACGACGTCGTGCACGCGCTCGAGCACGCGACCCTGAACCAGCTCCCGGGGACCTACAACGTCGCCGCCGACGGCGTGCTCGCGCTCTCCGAGGTGATCGGGCTGCTCGGCAAGCGGCCGCTGCCGGTGCTGCCGCCGTTCGGGGCGCAACTGCTCGCCGGACCGCTTCGCCGGCTCGGCGTGAAGATCCCCGACGAGATGGTCAACCTGATGCGCTTCGGCCGCGGGATCGACAACCGCCTGTTCAAGGCGGCCGGCTTCGAGTACGGCTTCACCTCGCGCGAGGCGGTGCTGAGGCTTGCCGAGCGCCAGCGTCTCGACCCGGTGCTGCGCGGCCACGAGCAGCCCTACACGTACGAGCGCGAGGTCGAGGACTTCCTGCGCTGGAGCCCGCACGTTCGCCGCGCGATCGAGGGCTCGAGCGAGGGCGTCGCGGCGGACCGCGAGCCGCTCGGCATCTGAGCCTCGCCGCGACTGAACAGGCGGTTGCAGGCCGCCGGCTGCATGGTCCGGCGACGGGGTGCTCTCCTACACTTCCGGACCAGGATCTCCAGTGGGACGCAAGCTTCAAATAGCACTTGTCTTCGTGATCATGCTCCTGCTGGCGGGGGCGGTCGGCGCCTACGCGGTCGATGCCTCGCGCTCGGACGAGATCGCCGGCGGGGTGACGATCGGCGGCGTCGATGTCGGCGGGATGACCGCGGACGAGGCGCGCACGGTGGTCGGTGACGTGGTGGTGGAGCCGCTCCGCGACGACGTCACGATCCGTTTCGAGGGCGTCAAGTACAACCTCAGCCCGAAGCAGCTCGAGGTCGGCTCCGACATCGACGGGGCGGTCGACCGGGCGCTCACCGAGAGCCGGGACGGCGGTCTGCCCACCCGGGTCTGGCGCTACGCCACCGGCGGCGAGGTCGATCTCGCGATCGCGCCGCAGATCTCCTACTCCTCGGAGGCGATCGACGACTTCATCGCCAAGGTGGTCGCCGAGGTGGACCGCGACCCGGTCGACGCGACGATCGAGCCGAGCTCGGCCGAGCTCGTCGCCGTCCAGGGGCAGACCGGCCTCGCGGTCGACCAGAACAAGCTTCGCTCCCGGATCGAGAGCGCCGTGCAGAGCTCGGACCCGTCGAAGCGACGGGTCAACCTGCCGGTCGATGAGATCGAGCCGGAGGTGACGAAGGCGGAGCTCGCGGCCCAGCTATCCGACCTACCTCACCGTTGACCAGGCGACCTTCACGGCGACCCTGTGGAAGGACCTCGAGGTCGCCGACAGCTACCCGATCGCGGTCGGCGCGCCGGACTACCCGACGCCGACCGGCCTCTACTCGATCCAGAACAAGCAGGTCGACCCCGTCTGGAGCGTTCCGAACTCCGACTGGGCGGGCGAGCTCGCCGGCACGGTCGTCGCCGGCGGGACCGCCGAGAACCCGCTGCGCGCGCGCTGGATGGGGATCACCGACGGGGTCGGCATCCACGGCACCGACGACGTCGGCTCGCTCGGCTGCGCGCGCCTCGCACGGCTGCATGCGGATGGCGGTCGCCCGACGTCGATCGAGCTCTACGACCTGGTCCCGGTCGGCACCCCGATCTACATCGGCTGAGCCGGCCCCGGCCGAGGATCGCTCGCAGGTGGAGGCTGCGCGGCGGCGCGGCGAACCCCTCCGGGCATGGCGTGACGAGTTCTGCAGGCGGCGGTGCCGAGCGCGGAGTTCGAGCCGGACCGGCGTGGCGGCGGGCGCTCGATCGTACCGAGCGAGCAGCGAGCCCGCGGCGCGCTGCGGCCGGCGACCCGCCGGGCCTACGGTCGCGACCTCGCTCGAGCTCGCCGCCTGGGCGAGCGAGGCGGGCTCGCCAACCCGGCGAGCTCGCCTACCGCGACCTGCGCCGCTACGCGGCCGCGCTCTCCGAACGCGGGCTCGCGCAAGCGAGCAGTCGCCCGCAAGCTCGCCGCGGTCCGGGCTTCTACGACCGCCTCGTCGCAGCGGGCGAGGCGGCCCAGAACCCAGCCGACCTGCTGTCCACCCCGAAGTCCGAGCCAGCGAGCTGCCGCGGGTGCTCGGCCGCGACGATGTCGCCGCGCTGCTCGAGCGGATCCCGGCCTCGCGACGCCCGCTCGAGATCCGCGACCGGGCGATGTTCGAGCTCGCCTACTCGTGCGGGCTGCGCGCCGACGAGATCGTCGCCCTCGACGCTCGGCGACGCTGGACTTCGAAGCCGAGACGGTGCGGGTCCCCGGCAAGGGCTCGAAGGACGCGGGTCGTGCCGGTCGGCGAGCCGCGCCCAGCGCGCCCTGCGACCGCTACCTCGAGACGGCTCGGCCGGCGCTCGCCGGGCGCCGATCGAGCCGGCGCTGTTCGTCTCGCGCAGCGGCCGCCGCCTCTCCCCCTCCGACGTACGCCGCCGGCTCGAGAAGTGGGTCCGCGAGGCGGCGGTCGCGGGCAGGGTCTCGCCGCACGCGCTGCGCCACTCCTTCGCCACCCATCTGCTCGAGGGCGGGGCGGACCTGCGCTCGATCCAGGAGCTGCTCGGTCACGAGAGCGTCTCGACCACGCAGATCTACACCCGGGTCGAGCCGTCGCGGCTTCGCGAGCAGTACGAACTGGCTCACCCGCGCGCGTAGCCGAGCCCGGTGCGACGTAGATTTGCGCCGGAACACGGTATGGAAACCAACGTCAAGGCAGTCGAGCTCAACGAGCTGTGGCGCCGCTACAAGACGGAGGGCGACGAGAAGGCGCGCGAGCGCCTCGTCGTCGCCTACTCGCCGCTGGTCAAGTTCGTCGCCGGCCGGATGGCCGCCGGCCTGCCCTCGCACGTCGAGGAGGCGGACCTCGATCTCCTACGGCCTGGTCGGCCTGATCGGCGCGATCGAGCGCTTCGACACCGAGCGCGAGATCAAGTTCGAGACCTTCGCGGTCTCCCGCGATCAAGGGCGCGATCATCGACGAGCTGCGCTCGCTCGACTGGGTGCCGCGCTCGGTCCGCACCAGGCCCGCGAGGTCGAAGAGCGCCCACCAGAAGCTCGAGGCGAAGCTCGGCGCGCGCCGACCGAGGAGGAGATGGCCGAGAAGCTCGAGCATCGAGCGGTCGAGCCTTCAGGACGTCCTGCTTCGAGATCGCCAACTCCTCGGTCCTCGCGCTCGACGACCTCTGGACGGTCGCCGACCCCGACGGCGGCAGCCAGGTCTCGCTGCTCGACACGATCCGGATCGCGACGCGGTCGATCCCGAAGGAGGCGCTCAACGCCGCCGAGCTCAAGGACCGCCTCGCCGACGCGATCGAGGCGCTGCCCGAGCGCGAGCGGCTCGTGATCGCGCTCTACTACTACGAGAACCTGACCCTGCGCGAGATCGGCGAGGTCCTCGGCGTGACCGAGTCGCGGGTCTCCCAGCTCCACACCAAGGCCGTCCTCGGACTGCGGGGAACCTGTCCGAACGGCCCTGAGCCAGCCCTGACGGCTTTCGGCATATAGTCGGGCCATGCCGCACAAGCCGCCTGACCGGATTCGAAACGTCGCCCTCGTCGGGCACCGGGGCAGCGGCAAGACGTCGCTCGCGGAGGCGCTGCTCTTCGAGGCCGGGGCGATCAACCGGCTCGGCCGGGTCGACGACGGATCGACCGTCTGCGACTTCGAGGACGACGAGCAGGAGCGCGGGATGTCGATCGGCGCCGCGGTCGCCTCGTTCGAGCACGACGGCCGCAAGATCAACCTGATCGACACGCCCGGGCGAGCCGAGCTTCGTCGCCGAGGCGCTCGGCGCGCTGCGCGGTCGTCGACTCCGCGGTCGTCGTCGTCAACGCGCGTCGACCGGGGTCGAGGTCCACACCGACCGGCTCTGGCGGCGCGCCGCCGAGGCAGGGCCTGCCGCGGCTGTCTTCGTCAACATGCTCGACCGCGAGCGGGCCGACTTCTTCGCGCCCTGGAGTCGCTGAAGGAGCGCCTTCGGCCCGCACGTCGTCGCGACCGAGATCCCGATCGGCGCCGAGCACGAGATCAGCGGGCGTGATCGACCTGATCGACATGAAGGCCTTCGAGCATGAGAGCGAGGCGCGACGCGGCGGCTCCAGCGAGAGCGAGATCCCCGAGGAGCTCCGCGAGCAGGCCGAGGAGTACCGCGAGAAGCTGATGGACGAGGTCGCCGAGAACTCCGACGAGCTGATGGAGCGCTACCTCGAGGGCGAGGAGATCTCCCACGACGAGATCGTCGCGGCGCTGAAGAGCGGGGTCACCGAGGGCCACCTCTTCCCGGTCACCTGCGGGGTCGCGACCAGCAACCTCGGCACCAACCGCCTGCTCGAGGCCCTGGTCGAGGACCTGCCCTCGCCGGCGATGCGCGGCCCGGTCAGCGCGACGATCGGGAGCGGCGAGGATGCGAGCCGATCGAGATCGCGCCGGACGAGGACGGCGACGCTGGTCGCCTACGTCTTCAAGACCCGCGCCGATCCCTACGCCGGCCGGATCAACCTGTTCCGCGTCTGCTCCGGGACGCTGAGGGCCGACTCGCACGTCGACAACGTCACCCGCCGGCAGCAAGGAGCGGATCGGCCAGCTGCTCGTCCCCGAGGGCAAGGAGACGACGCCGGTCGACGAGCTCGGCGCCGGGCGACATCGGCGCCGTCGCCAAGCTCAAGGAGACCCGCGCCGGCGACGTGCTCTGCCGACGGCGACGCCGACTCCGCTTCCCGCCGCTCGACCTGCCCGCGCCGGTGATGGCCTTCGCCTACGAGCCGAAGACCAAGGGCGACGAGGACAAGGCGGCGAACGCGATCCGCCGCCTCTCCGAGGAGGACCCGACCCTCGACGTGCACCGCGACCCGCAGACCGGCGAGCAGATCATCGCCGGGCTGACGCCAGATCCACGTCGAGGTGATCGTCGATCGGATGAGCGAGCGCTTCGGCGCCGCGATCGACCTGCACCCGCCGCAGGTGCCCTACCTCGAGACGATCCGCTGCTCCGCCAAGGCGCACGGCCGCTACAAGAAGCAGACCGGCGGCCGCGGCCAGTTCGGCGACTGCCACATCGAGATCGAGCCGCGCCGAGCCCGGCACCGGCCTCGAGTTCGTCAACGCGATCAAGGGCGGCGTGATCCCGGGCGGCTTCATCCCCGCGGTCGAGAAGGGCGTCGTCGAGGCGATGGCCGCACGGGGTGCTCGCCGGCTACCCGATCAAGGACGTCCGCGTGCGGCTCTTCGACGGCCAGTACCACACCGTCGACTCCTCCGAGATGGCGTTCAAGATCGCCGGCTCGATGGCCTTCAAGCAGGCGATGGCGGAGGCCGACCCGATCCTGCTCGAGCCGATCATGCGGATGACGATCACGGTTCCCGAGGACGCGGTCGGCGACGTGATCGGCGACCTCAACTCGCGCCGCGGCCATCCGCTCGGGATGGAGCCGAAGGGCGGCGCCACCGAGATCAAGGCCGAGGTGCCGATGGCCGAGGTGCTCGACTACGCCCCCGACCTGCGCGCGATCACCGGCGGCCGCGGCGACTTACACGATGGAGTTCGCCGCGCCACGAGGAGGTGCCCGCGCACCTCGCCTCGAAGGTGGTCGCCGAGGCGAAGGCGGGCGCCGCCGAGGGCGTCAGCGCCTAGCGGACTTCGCGCCCGTCGCCGCGACGGCCACGGCGCACTACCCGGCGCGCCTCGTCCGGCGGGCGCTGTGTGCGGTGCTTGCGCCCGTCGCCCGCCTGCGCGGCTACACCCCTGGCGACGCCGGCGGGGTCGCGATAGGATCGCAGCAATGAAGGGGTGGTGGCGTTTCGTATCCGTGGGATTGTTGGCGACGGCGCTGCTCGCGCTGTTCGCGACGGCGACAAGCACCGCCGCCGGCATCAAGGAGCACGACGTCGACCTGTTCTGGACGCCCGACGCCCAGGACATCGATCCTGGCCCGGTCGTGGTCGACAGCTTTCTCAGCGAAGGTGAGCCGTTCGGGCGCGAGCTGGCCGCCACCGAGACGCCGCGAAGCCAGACCGGGGGAGACATCCGCACCGGGAAGTGGACTATCTACCTGGGCAGTGGCTCCGTGCAGAACCAGAACCAGGCGCGGTGCTTCGGGACGTTCAACATCGACCGCAACGTGATCGAGACCACGGAGACCCACCAAGAGGTCCAATACGGCGGCGTCCTGCGGATCAAGGGGTGCGCCAAGGCGAAGAAGTTCAAGAACGTCAAGCCCGGCAAGCTCGGCACTCTCGAAGGCGGGACGAACTGCAACCTCAGGCGCTGCAAGGGCACCCTACGGATTGAAGGCGAGATCCGCTACTGAGCGTTGGACCCGCCGAGCGCTCAGGCCGCCGGGCGGCGCAGATCGCAGCGGTATGACGCTCGTTGGTGCCACAGCAGCCGCCGACGAGGGTGAGGTTCGGCGGCCGCTCGCGTAGTTCTGAACGGCGACGTCTCGATCACGCAGTCTTCTTGGTGGCGGGTGCAGAAGCCGCGCCGGCACGGCTGAGCGGATCTCGGCATCCGAAAGACGGTGGGGGTACCCGTACGGACTCTTGAGGTGGCCGGGCGTCATCCTTGAGGCGATGGCTTTCGTCCCCTCGCAGCGCCACCTCTTGCGGGCCAAGGATCTCGCCGACGCGCGCTACTTCGAGCCGCTCGGCGTGGACGATCTCGCCGCGACCGCCGGTCTCTCCCGGGCCCACTTCAGCCGCGAGTTTCGGCGCGAGTTCGGCGAGTCGCCCCACGCTTACCTGCTGACCCGCCGGCTCGAGCGCGCCGCGATGCTGCTGCGAACGACCGACAACTCGGTCGCCGAAATCTGCCTCGCGGTGGGCCTGCAGAGCATCGGCTCGTTCACGACCAGCTTCACCCGGACCTTCGGCGTCCCGCCGACCGCCTACCGGGCGAAGTTCCCGCCGGCGGAATCGCGCGTGGTCATCCCCTCCTGCTTCCTGCGCGCCTACGGGCGCCCGAGAAACCGCACGTTTCGAGAAGACAAACCGGCGCCGCCGTCATAGCGTGGCCGGCACACACGGATTCCCGAACGCAAGGAGAACGACGATGAGAATTGCCCACGCACAGCTCTGGGTCCACGACCAGGACGAGGCGCTCGCCTTCTACACCGAGAAGCTCGGCATGGAGGTCAGAACGGACGTCACGGTCGCCGAGATGGGCGACTTTCGCTGGCTCACGGTTGGACCGGTCGGACAGGACGACTTCGCGATCGTGCTGATGCCGATCCCGGGGCCGCCGGTTTTCGAGGCCGAGACGAGCGAGCAGATCAAGGTGCTGATGGCGAAGGGCTGCGCCGGCACGGTGTTCCTCGCCACGGACGACTGCCGCGCCGAGTACGAGCAGCTCAAGGCCCGCGGGGTCGAGTTCACCGAGGAGCCGACGGAGATGCCCTACGGGGTTGACGCCGGCTTTCGCGACCCGTCGGGCAACGCGTTCCGACTCACCCAGGTGAACGACTTCGCCAAGGTCTGAAGCGACCGGCTACGGGCTCAGCCGCGACTCGCGGCTGGGCCCGGTACCGGTCGGATGAAGCGCCGCTTCGGCGTCTCGATCGACCTGCACCCGCCGCAGGGGCCCGAGATCGAGACGATCCGCCGCTCCGCCGAGACCCACGGGCGCTACAGAAAGCAGACCGGCGGGCGCGATCACCGGCGGCCGCGGCGATTACACGATGGAGTTCCTGCGCTACGAGGAGGTCCCCGGGCACCTCGCCTCGAAGGTGGTCGCCGAGGCGAAAGGCGGGCGCCGCCGAGGGCGTCAGCGCCTGAGCCGAGCCGCCCGCCCGGGACGCCCGGTTGGCGACCTCGAATCTTTCCTCGCAAGGCCGGTTTCTACTGCGTCTCGGCTAGTCGCTCGGGAGTACAGTCCGCCCGATGGAAGACAGACGAAGCACGTTATTCGCAGCGGTCGGGGCGGTCGGGCTGGTGCTCGGCATCGTCGCGCTGGTGATCGCGATCGGCGCCAAGAACGACACGCAGTCGGAGTCCGAGCTCTCCGCCTCGGTCCAGCAGGAGCTCGACGAGAAGGCGACGTCGCTGAAGAAGGAGCTCGCCGCGCAGGCGAGTCGGACCGGATCGGTGGCCAAGCAGGTGAACAAGGCACTGAAGCGGGGCGAGGGCGCCGAGAAGGCGGCCTCCGCCGACCGGAGCGAGACCGCCAAGCTGAAGGCCGAGCTCGAGAAGCTCACCGCGACCACCGATCGGCTCACGAACGACGTCGCCGCCCTGCAGAACGACCAGACGGCGACGAAGAAGCAGCTCGAGGAGCTGACCAAGACCGTCAACTCGCTCGTCAAGTCCTCCAAGGGGGACGGGTAGCTCGTTCGCGTACAAGGGGGCCGGCGGGTGGGCCGCCGGACAACACCACTCCACAGGAGGAACCAGTGCCAAGCAAGCTCAAAGCAGGAAGCGTTGTCGCCATCGCGGCGATCGGTCTCTCGATCCCGGTCCTCGCCTTCGGTGGAACCGGGCTGACCGCGCAGATGGACGGCAAGCAGGTCGTCAACCCGGCCGGGGGAGACCCTGACGGCTCCGCGACCCTGACGATGAAGGTCAACCGGGTGAAGAAGCGCGTCTGCTTCCAGCTCTCCACCCGGAAGCTCGACAAGGTCACCGGCGCGTTCGTCCACAAGGGCGGCGCCGGCGCGATCGCCCGTCCGGTGATCACCCTCTTCGAGGGCAGCGAGCGGGCCAGCGGATGCGTCCACGGACTCCGTGGCAGGATCGTCAAGCGGCTGAAGCGCAAGCCCGACGCGCACTACGCCGACCTGACCACGAAGGCGTATCCGAAGGGCGCCGTTCGCGGCCAGATCGAGCGCTAGACCGCATCGGGCCGTCAGCTGAACGGGGCGCCACGGGCCACGGCCCGGGGCGCCCCGTATTGCGTTGCTAGCTTGCGCTTGTGAGCGCGATGAGCAACGGGCGGGTGGTCGTCCACGTCGATGGCGGAGCGCGGGGCAACCCGGGCCCGGCGGCGGTGGCGGCGGTCCTGACGACGCCCGACGGCGAGCCGATCGAGAGCGTCGGTGAGGCGATCGGCCGGGCGACCAACAACGTCGCCGAGTACCGGGCGCTGCTGCTGGGGATCGAGCGCGCCGCCGCGCTCGGCGCGACGGAGGTCGATCTCGTCGGCGATTCCGAGCTGATCGTCAAGCAGGTGAAGGGCGAGTACAAGGTCAAGGACGCCGGCCTGCGCGAGCTCCACGGCCAGGTGCGGAGCGCGCTCGGCGGCTTCGAGCGCTGGTCGATCCGCCACGTCAGGCGGGAGCACAACGCCGCCGCGGACGCGCTCGTCAACGAGACCCTCGACGGCGCGCGCTGATGTCCGCGGTCGAGCCGGGCGGGCCGATCGACCCCGGCGCCCGGATCGGCCACGTCCACCTCAAGGTCTCCGACCTCGACCGCGCGCTCGAGTTCTACGTCGGCGTGCTCGGCTTCCGGCTGATGCAGCGCCTCGGGCCCGACGCGGCGTTCGTCTCCGCCGGCGACTACCACCACCACATCGGCCTCAACACCTGGGGCTCGCGCGGCGGCTCGCCGCCGGCGCCCGGGACCACCGGCCTCTTCCACCTGGCGATCCTCTACCCGACCCGCCGAGGGCTCGCCGACGCGCTGCAGCGGATCACCGAGGCCGGAATCGCGCTCGACGGCGCTTCCGATCACGGCGTCTGCGAGGCGCTCTACCTCCGCGACCCCGACGAGAACGGCGTCGAGCTCTACTGGGACCGCCCACGCGAGCAGTGGCCCCGCGACCCCGCCGACCCCGAGCGCGTCGCGATGTTCACCGAGCCGCTCGACCTCGCGGGGCTGCGCGCCGAGCTCGAGAGCTGAGCGCCCCGGGCCCCCGACGGCGGCCCTATACTCACCCGCTCGCGCGGCTGTAGCTCAGTTGGCTAGAGCGCCACCTTGCCAAGGTGGAGGTCGTGGGTTCGAATCCCATCAGCCGCTCTTTTCCGGACCTCCGTCAGATCAGGGACAGGCGCGATCTGTTCCGCCAGGAACTCCGAGCGGTCCGCCTGCCGGGCGCGCATCCGTGGTCCCGGATCTGAGCGAGTGTCGGCGCAATTGTGCCGCAGGAAAGACTGAGATCATTGCCGGGTGGAATCCATCCTTGCCGCGATCGGAGACACTCCGCTACTGCGCGTCCGCCGGTGCGTGCCGACCAACGGAGCGGAGCTGTGGCTGAAGCTCGAGTACCGCAACCCGACCGGGTCGATGAAGGACCGCATGGCCCTGGCGATGATCGAGGGCGCCGAGCGCGACGGGCTCCTCTCCGCCGGTGAGACCGTCGTCGAGTACACGGGAGGGAGCACAGGCCCCGCGCTGGCGCTCGTCTGCCGGGCGAAGGGGTATCGCGCCCTGATCGTGATGGCGGACTGCTTCACCGAGGAGCGCTTTCAGCTGATGCGAGCGCTGGGGGCGGAGCTCGACGTCGTCGCCTCGCTGGAGGGCCCGCCGAACGTGACCGCCCAGGACATCCACAATATGGTCGCGCGTGCCGAGGAGCTCGCGGCGCGCCCCGGCTGCTACGCGACCGACCAGTTCAACAACCCCTACATCGTCGCCGGCCATCGCGACCGGCTGGGACGCGAGATCTGGGAGCAGACCGAGGAACGGGTCACCGCGTTCTGTCACGGCATCGGTACGGGCGGCTCCTTGATGGGCGTCTCGGACGCGTTGAGACCCCATGGTGTGTTCATCCAGGCGCACGAGCCGGCTGGATCGGCGGCGATCGGCCGCGGGAAGTTGGGAGCGTTCCTGATTCAGGGTTGGACGGGCTTCGTCGTTCCGCACTGGAACGCGGACAAGGTTGACCGCGTCGAGGCGATCGACGACGACGAGGCGCTCGAGATGACGCGCCGGCTCGCGCGCGAGGACGGCGTCTTCGCCGGCATCTCGACTGGGGCCAACGTGGTCGGGGCGCATCGCCTGGCCGAGCGGCTGGGAGGGGACGCGGTGATCGTCACTTTGGCCGTCGACACCGGCTTCAAGTACATGAGCGTCAGTCCGTTCAGCGACCTGTGGCCGCAGCCGCTCCCGCACGACGTGTGAGGGTAAGCGCGCCTGGAAGCGGCCGGTGTCGGCACGCGGCGGTCATTCGGGGCGCGGCCGGACGCAAGGCCGGTTCAGCTACCAGTCGGCGGCGGTCCACGTGATCCGGGAATCGGTAGCAGCGCTGGTAGCACGGCGCGCATGCACCGCATGAACAAGCCATTTGGCGGGGATTTTCAACAGATCAGCCGCTCTCCCGTGCGATCCGCCTCTTGGCCGAGAGGTCCCGTCTCCAACAGGAGATGCAACAGGGGCGGCGCCGGCGAAGCGCCGCCCCTCCCGCACGAGCCGGCCGAGCCGCCGGCTCCGGATCGGCCCTAGACGCTGGGCTCGACCCGGGTCCGTTGCCGCGTCGTGCCCAGCAACAGGGCAATCGTCAGCGCAAGCCCCAGGCGACGACCGCTGCGCCGAGCAGCGCGTCACCCCAGGCGAAGCCATCCGAGCTACTGGTCGACGGCGGGCTCAGCGGGCTCGCGCTGGTCACCTCATCGGTCCGACGATCGAGTTGAGAGAGCTCCCGTTGCCGCTCGCGCCGGCGCTCACGGGCCTGCTCTGAGTCGGATTGCGATCTCCCTTGGTCGCGGTCGCCGAGCTGGGGCCGGCCGGGCTCGCCCCGGACCCGTCGGCGCCGACGATCGCGTTCAGCGAGCTGTATCCGCTCGGCTCCGCCGCTGCGGAGCTCTGATCGCCGACCAGGGCGCTGACCGAGCTGTAGTCCGCCGCCACGGCCGAGGCGGTGATCGCCATGGTCATCGCGCCGGTAACCAGAACCGAGATGAACACCTTTCCTGTGCGGGTCATGATCTCACTCCTTTGCTCTCGAGGTCGCCCCGCGACCTCTTTCATTTGCCACGTTCGCCCGTGCCGGTAAGTCACCGGGGCTGACTCGGGTAAAGGCGCTGGTAAAGGGCCGGTGAGGCGGTACGGTCGTTTCGGTGACGATCGAGTTCGGGATCCTGGGCCCGCTCGAGGCCTCGATGGAGGGCGAGCCGATTCGCCTCGGCGCCGGCAAGCAGAGCGCCCTGCTCGCGATCCTGCTCCTGAACGTGAACGAGGTCGTCTCCTCGGATCGGTTGATCGACGAGCTCTGGGGAGGGTCGGCACCGGAGACCGCGGCGAAGGCGCTCCAGGCCCACATCTCCCAGCTCCGCAAGGTGCTCGAACCCGAGCGAGGCGCGGGTGGTCCGGGGCGGCTGCTGATCACCCGCTCGCCTGGGTACCTGCTCGTGCTCGAGCCTGAGCGACTCGATCTGACGCGGTTCGACCGTCTCGTGCGCGAGGGTCGCGAGGCGCTCGAGTCCGATGATCCGGAACGAGCCGCAGAGCGGCTGAGGAACGCGCTCGCGGTCTGGCGTGGTCCGGCGCTCGCGGATCTCACTTATGAGCAGTTCGCCCAGAGAGATACCGCGCGGTTCGAGGAGCTTCGCATCGCCGCGCTCGAGGGCAGGCTCGAAGCCGACCTTGCCTGCGGGCGCCACGCGGAGGTCGTTGCCGAGCTCGAGGCCCTGGTCGCGGCCGAGCCGCTACGAGAGCGTCCACGAGGTCAGCTCATGGTCGCCCTCTATCGGTCCGGCCGGCAGGCCGACGCCCTCGATGCTTATCGCACCGCTCGCGACGCCCTGGTCCGCGAGCTCGGCATCGAGCCCGGTAAGGACCTTCAGCGACTGCACAGGGCGATCCTCGACCAGGATCCCGAGCTCGATCTGGCCCGGAAGCCGGCCGCCGAAGACGGTCCGCCGCAGGCGCAGGCCGTCCGTGGCGAGGTCGAGCCGATCGACCGCGCTGACGTCGACGGCGCCTTCATCGGTCGCGAGCGCGAGCTGGCCGAGCTCGACAGAGCGCTCGAGCGGGCCCTCAACGGCCACGGCAGCATCTGCATGCTCGGCGGCGAGCCTGGGATCGGGAAGACCCGCCTCGCGGACCAGCTGGCCGGGGCCGCGGGCAGCCGGAACGCCCGGGTGCTCTGGGGGCGCTGCTGGGAGGCGGGCGGTGCCCCTGCCTATTGGCCGTGGGTACAGGCACTGCGGTCCTACGTCGCCGGCGCCGAGACGGAGTCGCTGCGAACGCGGCTCGGCCCGGGTGGGTCGGAGGTCGCCCAACTCCTTCCCGAGTTGCGCGAGCGCTTCCCGGAGCTAGCGGCGCCGGCCTCACCCGACTCGGAAGGCGCTCGCTTCCGCCTATTCGACGCAACGGCCCACTTCATCAAGCGGGCCGCCGCCGACGCACCCCTGGTGCTCGTGCTCGACGACCTGCACGCCGCGGATACTCCGTCCCTGCTCCTGCTGCGGTTCATGGTCGGTGAGATCGCCCAGGCGCCGGTCCTGATCCTCGGCACGTACCGGGACGTCGAGGTCGGGCCCGATCATCCTCTCGACGCGGCGCTCGACGACCTCGGACGGCACCAGGCGTTCAGCCTGATCCGGCTTCGGGGCTTGGAGGAATCCCAGGTCTCCCGGCTGATCGCGGCGAGCGCCGAGGCCACTGCTTCGCGAAGGGTGGTGTCGGCGATTCATCGCGGCACCGGAGGAAATCCCCTGTTCGTCGAGGAGCTCGTGCAACTCCTCGTCTCCGAGAACCGCCTCGAGGATGCGGCGGGCGACGCGGAGGTCCGGGTGGGGATCCCGCACGGCGTCCACGAGGTCATCGGCCGGCGGCTGGAGAAGGTCTCCGAGGAATGCCGGCGCGCCCTGGGTGTCGCCGCGGTCGTCGGCAGGGACTTCGACCTCGAGGCGCTCGCCGAGGTGACCGGGCGTCCTGCTCCGGACCTCCTGGACGTCCTCGACGAGGCGATCTCCGAGCGCATCGTGACCGAGGTGCCGGGGATGCCGGATCGGCTGCGGTTCACCCACGTACTGATTCGTGACGTGCTCTACGAGGAGCTCGGGGCCTCACGCCGGCGCCGTCTCCACGATCGGGCCGGAGAGGCGCTCGAGGCCCTCCACGGCGCCGATCCGGACCCCCACCTCGCGGAGCTCGCGTACCACTTCTTCGAGGCCGGTCCGACCGGCGACCCGGAGAAGGCGCTCGCGTATGCACGGCGGGCGGGTGATCATGCGGCCCGCCAGCTCGCCTACGAGGAGGCCGCGCGCCTCTACGAGCTCGGGATCCGGCTCCTGCGAACCGCAGGACGCACGGATGAGGTGGCGCGCTGCGACCTGACGCTCGCCCTTGCCGAGGCCCGGCTACGCGCCGGCGACGAGGACGACGCCAAGACCACGTTCCTTGCAGCCGCGGAGATCGCCCGCCGGCGCGGTGACGCGGAGACGCTTGGGCGGGCGGCGCTCGGGTACGGCGGTCTTTTCGTCTGGCCCGCGGCACGCGGGGACCCGCAATTGATCCCCCTGCTCGAGGATGCGCTTGCCTCCCTACCGCAGTCCGACAGCGCGCTCCGCTCCCGGCTCATGGCCCGGCTGTCCTGCGCCGTCCGCGATCAGCCGGATCGCGAGCGCGGTCTGCCCCTAAGCGAGGAGGCGGTGGCAATGGCGAGGCGCCTCGACGACCCGCGGACGCTCGCGAGCACTCTCGACGCCCGCTGCATCTTGATCACGGACCCGAGCTCGACCGAGCGATTCGCCGAGACGGCGCGCGAGGTCATTGCGCTCGCCGCGGAGATCGGTGAGCTCGAGCGGGCGTTCACCGGAAACCTCTACCTGATGGCCTCGCTGCTCGAGCTGGGGGACATCGACGGGACGAAGCGGGCGCTCGACGCGCTGATCCAGCACGGCGAGGGCCTGCGAGTGCCGACCTATTCCTGGGGCTCGGCGGAGCTCGAGGCCGTGCTCGCGCTCTTCGAGGGTCGCTTCGATGCCGCAGAGGAATCGATCGAGCGCGCATACGAGGCCGGGCGACACGCCCAACGGTTCAACGCCGTCACCGCCTACGCGCTCCAGACGTTCCTCCTTCACCGTGAGCGCGGCGGGCTGGAGAGCTGCGAGGAAGAGCTCCGCGAAGCGGCGACTCAGTGGCCCACCTATCACATCCTCCGCTCCGCTCTCGCAAACCTCTACGTGGAGCTGGACCGCGCCGACCGCGCCCGAGCCACCTACCTGGACCTCGCCGAGAACGACTTCGAGCAGGTGTATTTCGACGAGGAGTACTTGGGCTCGATGACCCTGCTCGCCGATGTCTGCGCGTCGCTCGGCGACGCCGAAAGGGCCGAGGTGCTCTACGAGCCGACTCCGCCGTACGCCGAACGCAACGCGTTCGGGAAGATCGAGATCGCGTTCGGGTCGGTGGCCCGCCCCCTCGGGCAGCTCGCCAGCACCCTCGGTCACCGCGATCAGGCGATCGATCACTTCGAGAGCGCGATCACGATGAACCAACGCATGGGCGCACAGCCGTGGGTCGCCCATGCGAGATTCGATCTTGGACGGACGCTGGCGCTGGCCGGCGACCCGCCGTCGGCGAAGCGTGCCGGCGAGCGACTCAACGACGCCCTCGGCATGTATCGGTCCCTCGGAATGAGCCCCTGGGAGCACAAGGCCGAGCGAGCGCTCGAAGAGCTCGGAGTCCGCACGGGGCAGGCCCGCCGGCCCGGCGGCCACGCCTCGGCTTGCGGCAGTTCTGTCGATTGCCGCCGCCGGACGCACCGGCTGCCGGTCTGCGTAGCCCATGGCGCCACTTCGGTCACGCCGCCGACTGTGTTCGCTCGCCTACCCCCGAGTGGTAACCCGGATCAGCAGCGGCCGCGCGGTGGGCTGGGAGCCAATGCGGATGGTTGCGGTACGTGTCTGGGCGTCGTAGCGGCCCGTGCCGATCCGCCTGCCGGCGATGGTCACTGCGCTGGGTCGCGCGACGCCGACGAGGCGGATCTCATAGCTGCGCCGGCCCGGCGCCGAGCCGAAGCTGCCCCGGGCTCGCCCGATCTTCAGCTCGGTGACGCCCTCGAAGCGGCGCTGCGTGACGGTCGTGCGAGTGAAGTGGCCCCGCTCGTAGGCGAAGCCGCGGCCGGAGTCGTCGTAGACCGTGCTCTTCCCCTCGCCGCGCGTGGGCGAGCAGAACGAGCGAGTCCGGCGACCCCGCTGGCGTGGTCGCGCAGACTGCGCTGCATCGGCACGATCGCGCCGGCGCGGACGAACACCGGCATCCGCGCCAGCGGCATCGTCCAGCTCCTTCGTCGCCGGGCCGTGGTAGCGCTTGCCGGTGAACCAGTCGACCCAGCTCGCCGGGCGGAAACCAGACCGTCGTCGTGGCGGAGGTCGCCGGGCTCGGCGACCGGGCGCGACGAGCACGTCCCGTCCGAGCGTGTACTGGGACGGATGCTTGTAGGCGCCGCTCCCGGCCGCGGCCACTGCAGGTAGAGCGGCCCGCGCCATCGGGATGCCGGTCCGGTGCGCCTCGCGCGGCGAGCGTGTAGAGGTAGGGGACCAGCTGCCCGCGCAGGCGCAGGAACCTGGTCGCGATGCGCTCGATCTCCGGCTCGAGTACTCCCACGGCAGGCGCGCGGCCGTGGTGGGAGTGCAGCCGGTCGAAGCGGCTGGAAGGTCCCGAGCTGGACCCAGCGCGCGTACATGTCCGGCGGGCAGCTCGTTCTCGCGCGGGGTGAGCGAACGGGCTCAGGTCCTTGTCGCAGGTGCTCGGTCGGGGAGACCGCGTGGAAGGTGCCGATGTCGTGGCTGACGTACGGCATGCCGATGCTCGCCGCCGCCGCCGTGTACTCGGCGGCGAAGGCGAGCAGCGGCCAGGAGGCGCAGGTGTCGCCCGTGAACTGGATCGTGTGGCGGTGCTCGGCGAAGGCGCCGGTGCCGCCGCTCGCGCCGAAGCCCGCCTGGTGGGAGCCGCCGATGCGGCTGAACGCCGGCCAGCGCAGCCCGCGTGCGCGCTGGCTGCTCGTAGTAGTCGCGGTTGATCCAGGTGTCGGGCGTCAGCCCGGGGGCGGTCGCGCGGCTGCCGTCACAGCACCAGTCGAGCCACCAGAAGACCGGGCCGTCGCGCTCGAAGGTCTCGTGCAGCGTCGAAGTAGGCGGCGAGCTGCGCGCGGGTCGGTCCAGTCGAAGACCATGCACTCGGCCGTTCGGGTCGGCCTGCGACGATGCGGCAGCCGTGGATCGGCGGTCAGCCCGCCGCCCGCTGCCGCCTGGGTCTCGGCGAAGCGCGGGTCGCGGCTGCTGATCGACGGGTGGATGTTGAGCCCGACCTCGAGCCCGGCCGACCGCGCCCAGCTTGAGGAAGGCCGCCGGGATCGGGATAGAGCTCGCGCGTTCCAGTCCCAGCCGTTCCACGAGTAGTCGCCGCCGGGGCGCCGACGGCCGTCGACGGCGATCTGCGGCCGCCGGCCGGATCGTGGACGCGCTTGAAGTCGGTGTCGATGCGAGATCGTGTCGAGCGGGACTCTCTCCTCGCGGAAGCGAGCGACGATCGTCGCGCCAGTCGCTCGTCGCCGTAGGGCCACCAGCGGGAGAACCAGACGCCGAACGCCTTGCGCGGCAGCAGCGGCGCCGGCCCGGTCAGCGTGCGCAGATCGCGCAGACCGCGGGTGTAGTCGCGGCCGTAGGCGAACAGGTAGAGGTCCTGGTAGGCGCCCTCGCGGGCGGGCGCGGGCCTCGAAGCCGTCGCCGGCTGATCAGCGCCGTCTCGGTGTCGTCGAGCAGGTACCAGCCGGCGCGCGAGAGCATCCCCTCGTGCAGCGGCACGGGTCCGTCGACGAGGTCGAGCGACCGCCGCCAGCCGCCGAGCGGCTCGGGGTTGGGGCCCGAACCGGGCGTCAGCTTCGTGCTTGCCGACCCGGAGCCGCAGGCTGCCCGCCTCGAAGGGCCGGAGTCGCGCCGCCAGCGCAGCGTCAGCCGCGAGGTGCGGATGATCCGCGATGTCCGCCGCGAGCCTCGGGTCTGGAACGTTCGGCCTGGTCGCCAGTCGGCCGTCGGTGGTCAGCGTGCGCCGATCCTCGAAGCGCGCCGTCGGCCGCGTATTCGAGCCGGATCAGCGAGGGGGTGATCACCTCGAAACGCGACGCTCCATCGACGATCGTGGGCTTGGCTTCCGCGACCGTCGGGTGGCCGGCGAGGAGCGCCCACACGGCCGCGACCAGGTAGGCAGTGAAGCAGCAGGCACCGCGCACGCCCTGGACGATAGAGCGGGCCGCGGTGAGCTGAGCCCGGCTCAGGTGCCGGGCTCGCTCGCCGAGTTGAGGAAGGTGAGCTTGATCGCGCTCTGGTTGCCGGGCGGGCCGGCCCAGTTGTGCACCTCGAGCCGGTAGTGGCCGGGTATCGGCGCCTCGGCCCCGATCGTCTCGCCGTCGAGGGCGCTGCTGGTGCCGCTGGCAACCTCCGTCCAGGAGCCGTCGTCGCCGAGGCGCTCGAGGTAGAGGTCGAGGTCCGACGGCAGCGTTGGCGTGACCACGCCCCGCAGCTTGGCGTTGTCGTAGCCGGGCTCGACGTCGAACTCGAAGTGCTCGCTGGTCACCCCGGGGATCCGCTCGCCGCCGCCGGGCGCCTTGGTGATGATCGAGCCCTCGATCGGCGGCTGCGCCGGGTCGGCGTCGATCACGCCGCCCCCGTTGTCGCCCTTCATCTTCGGAGGCAGCGCGAAGGAGGCCGACTCCGAGCTCTCGATCGTCTCCGGCGGAACGGTGATCGTCTCGCGACAGGTAGCCCTGCGAGCTGCGTGCCCGGGTCGCCCTGGATCGTCCGCGTGCGCTCGCTCGGCGCAGGAACGGCAGCGTCACCGTGCCGCCGTCGACCGTGACCGTCGCCGAGCGGTCGGGAGCGTGGATCCACCAGTCGGCGTTGGCGTCGGTCACGCGGACGCCGATCCGGTGGCCCGGCGCGACCTTCCAGTCGGCCGACCAGAGGTCGAGCGTGACCTTGCCGCCGTTGGCGGACCAGGTAGCCCTGGCGGGTGATCAGCGGCCCGGTGCCGCTCTGGTCGAGGTCGTAGACGTCGACGACGAGGTTGGCGCCGCGGCAGGGCGGAGGAGACGTCGACGATCGACCTTGCCGGAGCCGGCCAGGTGCGCGTCGTGGGGCAGCGGCGGGGAGATCGTCCAGACGCCGTCGGAGTCGCGGCTGGTGGCGTCGCCCTGGCCGTCGTCGGTGTAGGTGCCCGGCTGCAGCGGGCTGGTGTAGCCCGTCGCGTCGGCGGGGGGCCAGCTGTCCTCGGCGCGCCACTTGCCGTCGTTGGTCTGGACCGCGACCGGCGGGTCGCTGCACCGTCGGCTTGACGCCCTTGAGGAAGCGGTCGTAGAAGCGCATGACCTCGTCGAAGCAACCCGGCGCGGCCCATCTTCAGCCGGCCGGTCTCGTCGGTCTCGTTGCCGCGGACGTGGTCCCACGGGCCGAGCCACGCGCGCTCGTAGCCCGGCGTGGTTCTCCAGGTACTGCGCGGTGCCGTCGGCGACCGTGTTGTTCTCGGTCAGGCCCTGGGTGAGGAAGAGCGGCACCTCCGAGCCCTGGGCGCCGGGAATCAGGTTGCGCTGGCGCCAGTAGGCCGAGGAGTGGTCGTCGTTGCCGGCCTGGTCGAGCAGGTTGAGCGGCCTTGCAGCCCGGGCGCTGGGTGTCGTTGGCGCCGTCGACGTTGTAGGTCGGGTCGTCGAGCGGCGGCCCCGGGGTGGCGTCGATCAGGTCGTAGAGCGCCGGCGTGGCGACCGAGTTCAGGCGGCGGATGCCGTCGCCGTAGAGGTAGCGGTAGAGGTCGTAGACCGGCTCCTGGGAGACCACCGCCTCAGCCCCTCGGGCTGCTGGTTGACGCCCATCAGGCCGGTCACGCCGTCGTAGGACTTGCCGTACATGCCGACCTTGCCGGTCGACCACGGCTGCGCGGCGGCCCACTCGACCGCCGTCGACGACGTCGGCCTGCTCGCCGGGCCCGCCCCAGTCGAGGCAGCCGGTCGAGCCGCCGAAGCCGCGCAGGTCGACCATCACGAACGTGTAGCCGCGCTCCATCAGCTTGGCGCCCTCGACGAAGTCGTGGAAGCGGTCCGACGGGCCGCTCGACGGGCCGATCGGGTCGTAGCGGGCGTCCTCGACCGGTCCCGCGGGCCCGACCTGGCCCGGAGTGGTTGAAGTACGGGCCGATCGAGACGATCACCGGCGTCTTGGCGTCGGCGGGAAGGTCCGAGGGCCTGAGGATGTCGGCGTGGAGCTTCACCCCATCCGTCGACTCGATCGTCTCCTCCGACCAGGTGGCGCCCGGAGGCACGTCGGCGGCGCTTGCGATCGGCGCCCCGCAGAGCGCGGCAACGATGGTGGCCCCCAAGAAGAATCGCCGACGGCGGCAAAGCAAGGACATTCGACTCCAGTTCCCCCACTGGGCTTGCAGCAGCGCAGGGTTTGATATCAGGCCCGTGCGGGCACGTCAACATGGGATCCCGCGCGCACGCAGCCGCAGCGATGAGTTTCGCCGCGCCGCGTTGTCTCAGTGGATGAGGGACGGGCACCGCGGACCGACCGCCGGCTCGCCCGCGCCCTGAGCGCCGAACGAGAGGAGCCGAGATGCCCGAGCACACGATCGGAACCCGCGAGGAGTGGCAGGCGGCGCGAGAGCGGCTCGCCAAGCTCGAGGCCACGCAGGCGGAGCGGGGCGAGGAGATCAAGAGACAGCGGCGCGAGCTCCCCTGGGTCCCGGTCGAGAAGCGCTACGGCTTCGAGACCGCGGAGGGCACGAAGACCCTCGACGAGCTCTTCGAGGGGCGCTCGCAGCTGCTCGCCTACAACATCATGTACGGGCCCGACTACGACGCTCGGGGCCTGCCCCGGCTGCTCGAATCTCGCCGACGGGCTCGACGGCTCCCGGATCCACCTCAACCACCGCGACGTCACCCTGATCTGCTTCTCCCGGGCGCCGATCGAGCGGCTGACCGCATACAAGGAGCGCATGGGCTGGGAGTTCCCCTACGTCTCGACCTACGGGACGGACTTCCCCTGGGACTTCGGGCTCGCGCTCACCGAGGAGCAGGCCGAGCAGATCCCCGAGGTGAAGGAGATGATCGACGACCCGCCCGAGTGGCTCGAGGACTGGGCGAAGCAGGTCGGAGCCGAGCTCAAGGACGGCCTCCGCGAGGGCCCGGCTGGATCGCGTTCGCGCGCGAGAACGGGACCGTCTACCACACCTACACGGTGATGGCACCCGACCCGTTCGTCGCCCCCTACTACTCCTTCCTGCTCGATCGCGCCCCGAAGGCGGGCTCCGAGGAGCCACGCGCCTGGCGCAAGGACGAGTACCCGGACTGCGCGCGCCGCCGCGCCGCCGCACCCGCGCGCCGCCGCGCCGCCGCGCCGCCGCACCCCCCGCTCGAGAACCCCCCGCACGAGAACCGCTGGTCACTGAGCTACCCACTGGTGTGTGTCAGTGACCAGCCATCCGCCCGTGGGGGCGCCCGCTGGAACCGCTGGTCACTGAGCTACCCCCTGGGGTGTGTCAGTGACCAGCCATCTCGGGCCGGGGGGGTGGGTGGGCTCGGCAGAACTCGCGCACGGCGTCGTTGAAGGGCTCCGGCCGCTCCAGGTTGGAGACGTGGCCGGCGCGCGGGATCACGACGAGCTCCGCGTTCGGGATCGCGCGCTCGAGCTCGCCCGCGACACTGAGCGGCGAGCGCGCGTCGAGCTCGCCCCAGATCAGCAGGGTCGGCACGGTGATCCGGGGCAGCAGATCGCGCTGGTCGGCCGCGGCCATCACGGTCAGCTGCGTCCGCAGGCTCTCCGGGCGGACCGCGGCGGCGATCTGCTCGAGCAGCGGGAGGAACTCCGCCGGAGGGTCGCCGGCGAACAGCCCGGGGACGGTGGGGTCGAACTCGCCGGGCGGCGCGGCGAGCATGCGCTGCGCGCCCGCGACGCGCTCGCTCACCTCCTCCTCGGGCAGCGAGCCCTTCCAGCCCGCATAGGTGTCGGCCAGGATCAGGGTGGCGACGAGCTCCGGATGTCGGCGGAGGAGCTCAAGGGCGACGGTGCCGCCCCAGGAGAGCCCGGCGACGTGCGCCGGGCCGAGCGCGAGCGCGTCGATCAGCGCCGCGAGGCAGCTCGCGTAATCCTCCAGCTCGAAGTCCGCAGGGACGTCGGCGGAGCCACCCGCCCCGGGCTCGTCCCAGGCGATGACGGTGAACTCGTCGGCGAGGGCGGCGAGCTGCGGCCGCCAAACCCGGCCGTCCTCGGCGGCGCCGTGGACGAACACCAGTGGCGGCCCTTCACCGGCGCGCTCGAAGGCGATCTCGAGCTCGTTGGCCCGCACGATCTCCACGCCCCAACCCTACCCGCGGAGGGTCCGTCCTCGGGCCAACGCGCGGCCGGCCGCAGGTGTGAGCCGAGGCCCTCTGGGGTATGGCGCTCTTTGGGGGCCCAGGGAATCTCGAAGGAGGAGCAACCGTGCAGAAGAAGTGTCTTGTCGCGCTCGCGGCCGCACTTGTCGCCGTGATCGTACTGCCCGCTGCCGCCTCGGCGTCCGAGCGCGAGCGCTACATCGTCGTCTTCGACCAGGGCGTCGACGCGGCTCAGAAGACGTCCGCGCTCTCGAACCGGGTCGGCTTCGAAGCGACGCACACCTACAGCAATGCGCTCTCGGGCTTTGCACCAAGCTCTCCGGCGGCCGAGCTCGCCGTCGTCAAGGCGAGCGGCGCGATCGACTACGTCGAGCGCGACCGGCCGGGCCTCGATCGCGGCGCAGAGACTCCCGACCGGGATCGACCGCATCGACGCCGACCTGAGCCCGACCGCGAACATCAACGGCGTCGACGACCGGGTCAACGTCGATGTCGGCGTGATCGACACCGGCGTCGACCTCGACCATCCGGACCTCAACGTGACCGCATCGAAGAACTGCACCACTGCCGCTCGGTCTCGGCAGCGCCGACGACGACCACGGTCACGGCAGCCACGTCGCCGGGACGATCGGCGCCAAGGACAACGCGATCGGCGTCGTCGGCGTTGCCCCGGGCGCGCGCATCTGGGCCGTCGAAGGTGCTCAACGCCGCCGGCGTCGGCTGGGAGTCGGACATCATCTGCGGGATCGACTGGGTGACCGCGAACGCCGGCGCGATCGAGGTCGCCAACATGAGCCTCGGCGGCTCCGGTTCGGACGACGGCAACTGCGGTCGGACCGACGGCGACGCCGAGCACCAGGCGATCTGCGACTCGGTCGACGCGGGTGTCACCTACGCGGTCGCGGCCGGCAACGACCACCAGGATGCGGCGACCTTCGCGCCCGCCGCGTACGACGAGGTGATCACCGTCTCGGCGCTGGCCGATTTCAACGGCCAGCCCGGCGGCGGCGCGCGCCCGACCTGCCGCACCGACCAGGACGACACGTTCGCCGACTTCTCCAACTACGGAGCGGACGTGGACGTGATCGCCCCCGGCGTCTGCATCCTCTCGACCTGGATGAACGGCGGCTACAACACGATCTCGGGCACGTCGATGGCGAGCCCGCACACGGCCGGGCGCCGCGGCGCTGTACACGGCGAACAACCCGACCGCGACGCCCGGCCCAGGTGAAGGCCGCGCTGAGAAGCTCCGGTAACACCAACTGGATCTGGCCGAGCCAGGATCCCGACGGGATCAAGGAGCCGCTGATCAACGTCGGCGGTTTCTAGGCGAGACGAAGGCGCTCAGAGGCCGGTCCTCGTGTCGCGGGGGCCGGCCGTCTCTCGTTCAGCTCGCCGGAAGCGCCAGCAGGGCGATCGCCGCCATCAGCGCGGCCAGCGACGCGTAGCCGAGCCTGGGCGCGCGGCGGTCGCAGGTGCGCATCGCGATCAGGCACTGGACGCAGTAGTAGGCGGCAAAGGCGCGTGAGGCGATCGCGACGATCGTCAGCGTCGGCACCGTCCAGATCAGCACGAACGCGGCAACGCCGTTGAGCGCGTAGGCGCGCGGGCCGCGCATCAGCCGCCTGAGCAGCGATTGCAGGTTGCCGCCGACCGCGGCGGTGTCGGCTGTCGCGGCGCTGAGTTGGCTGAGCACGGCGCAGAGCGCCAGGAGCGGGGCCAGTCCGGCGATCGCTCGCTCGCTGATCTCGAGCAGGCTGCTGTCGAGCCCGTCCGGGGTGCCGATTCCCATCAGCGGGGTGGCGAGCGCGGCGAAGGCGACATAGATGGAGGCGGAGACGACCTGCGCGACCCGGGAGGCCCAGATCCTCGTCGGCGCGTCGTATTCGCGCCCCAGGTAGCGGACGGTCTCGAACCCCTGCACGGCGATCAGCACGCCGCCGACCATCAGCAGCGCTGTTCCCACGCCGGTGTCGGGGACCGGCGGCAGGTAGAGGCCCTGACCGAGCAGATCGCCGAGATCGGCGAGCAGGAAGGCCCCGCCGAGCAGCGTCGTGATCCCCAGCACGGCGATCAGCGAGATCCGCTCGAGCACATCGAGGCCGTGGAAGCCCCGGAGCATCGCGAGCGCGGTGATCGCGAGCACGGTCGCGGCCGCCAGCGCGCGCTCGGCGTCCTCGGAGCCCGAGCTGACGGCGTCGACGACGTACTGGGACATGATCCGCAGGTAGAGGGCGACCGAGATCACATAGGCCACCGCGATCAGCCAGTCACTGACCCGCTCGAGGCGGGCGATGCCCGGGTCGAGTCGCCCGGCGGCCGCGAGCGGCTCGACCGTGCCGATGATCCGGCGGACCGCCGAGCCGACGAACCAGGCGAGCACGCAGATGGCGAGCGCTCCGAGGACGGTCAGCGAGCCGACCGCGCGCTCGAGCACCGGGACCAGGATCAGAAAGCCGCTGCCGAAGATCGAGGCCAGCGGGGTGACCGTGGCCCTCAGCACTGCGCGCCGATCGATGCTGCCGGTCTCGCCCGCGATCACCGGATTGAATCAGTGGGCCGGGGCATACACTGCCGCCATCGTGGCCACCGACCCAGCCGAGCTGACCACGAGGTTGCTCGCGGCGTTCTCCGGCGGTGAGATCGAGGAGGTCCTCACCTTCTTCTCACCCGAGGTCCGCTGGACGACGGCGACCGATGAGCCCGACCATCAGACCTACGAGGGTCGCGACGGGGTCCGCAAGCTCCACTCCGCCTGGTCCGATCTGTGGGAGTCGGGGTTCGAGGCCGATATCAGGCCCGCGAGCTTCACCGTCCACGGCACGCACGTCGTCGTCCCGGTCCGCGTCGAGGTCCGCGGGCGCGGAAGCGGCGTCGAGGTCGAGGTCGAGGAGACCTACGTGTTCAGCTTCGCCGGGGAGGAGATCGCCCGCGTGCGGGAGTTCCGCACCGAGGCCGAGGCCCTCGCGGCGCTCGAGGATCCCGGGTAGCGGGAGACGGCGCGCCCGGCTGCGAAGATCGCCTCCATGGCGCGCGTCGATCGGCCCGCTCGGATCCTGATCGCCCCGGACAGCTTCAAGGGCACCCTCTCGGCGCCCGACGTCGCGGCGGCACTCGCCCGTGGCGTTGCCGCCGCGGGCGCCGTGGCGGACCCCGTGCCGCTCGCCGATGGCGGCGAGGGCACGCTCGACGTGCTCCTCGGGGCGCTCGGCGGCGAGCGCCGGACGGCGATCGCCTCCGATCCGCTCGGGCGGCCGGTCGAGGCGGCCTTCGGCCTGCTGGCGGACGGCAGGGCGGTGGTCGAGATGGCCCAGGCGAGCGGCCTCTGGCGACTCGACGCCGATGAGCTCGACCCCTGGGCGGCATCGACGCGCGGCACCGGCGAGCTGATCCTCGCCGCGCTCGAGGCCGGGGCGGGCGCGGTGATCGTCACCGTCGGCGGCAGCGCCACCGCCGACGGCGGCGCCGGCTGCCTGGAGGTGCTCGACGCGGCCGGCGCCGACCCCGAGCTCGTCGTCGTCTGCGACGTGCGGACCGCCTGGGAGGACTCGGCGCGCGTCTTCGGTCCGCAGAAGGGAGCCGACCCGGAGCTGCTCGCGCGTCTCGAGCGGCGTCTCGAGCGGCTCGCCGAGCGAGCTCCGCGCGATCCGCGCGGGGTGGCGATGAGCGGCTGCGCCGGCGGCCTGTCGGGCGGCCTCTACGCGTTTCGTGGCGCGACCCTGGTGCCGGGCGCGCCCTACGTCCTCGACGCGGTCGGCTTCGACGAGCGCCTTGCGCGAGCCTCGCTGGTGATCACCGGCGAGGGCCGCCTCGACTCGCAGACCTTCGCGGGAAAGGCCGTGGCCGAAGTCGGCCGTCGCTGCCGCCGGGCCGCGGTCGAGTGCCACGCGGTGGTCGGCGAGCTGGCCCTCGAGCCTCAGCGGATCGCGGAGCTCGGGCTGGGCGGTGTCCAGACGGCGACGACGCCCGCCGAGCTCGCCGCGGCCGGCCGGCGGATCGCCGCGTCGCGCTAGCTCCCGGCGCCCTCGACCCGCTCGAGCAGGAAGTCGTAGGCGGGCAGGGTGAGGAACTCGACGAACTGCGGATCGAGGGCGACCCGCTCGAACAGCGCCCGCGACTCCTCCGGGCGGCCCTGGGTCTCGAACCACTCGTCGTCGTCGATCTCGGCGCGGATGCTCGCGAGCTGCTCGTCCTCGATCTCGCGAACGAGCTCGGGGGTCACGGTGCGGCCGTCGTCGAGCTCGACCTCGTGGCGGATCCACTGCCAGACCTGCGAGCGGGCGATCTCGGCCGTCGCAGCGTCCTCCATCAGCCCGTGGATCGCCGCCGCACCGTTGCCGCGAAGCCAGGAGGAGATGTACTGGATCGCCACGTTGACGTCGCTTTGCAGCCCCTCGAGGGTGCACTCGGCGGGCGTCGCGGCGATGTCGAGCAGCTCCGACGCCGTGACCTCGATGTCGTCGCGAAGGCGCCCGAGCTGATTCGGGCGCTCGCCGAGGACCGCGTCGAACTGCTCGGTCGCGGCGGCGACCGAGTCGGGGTGAGCCACCCAGGAGCCGTCGAAGCCGTCGCCGGCCTCGCGGCCCTTGTCCTCGCGCAGCTTCGCGAGCGCTCGGCGGTTCGCCTCGGGATCCTTTCGCGAGGGGATGAACGCCGCCATCCCGCCGATCGCATGGGCCCCGCGGCGGTGACAGGTCTTCACCAGCAACTCGGTGTAGGCGCGCATGAACGGCACCGTCATCGTCACCGCGTTGCGGTCCGGGAGCACGAACTCGGGCCGGTCGCGAAAGCACTTGATCGCCGAGAACATGTAGTCCCAGCGCCCGGCGTTGAGCCCGGCGGAGCGCTCGCGTAGCTCGTGGAGGATCTCGTCCATCTCGAACGCCGCGGGCAGCGTCTCGATCAGCACGGTCGCCCGCGTCACCGCGGGCTCGAGGCCGAGCGCGCCCTCGCTGAACTCGAAGACCTCGTTCCAGAGCCTCGCCTCGGCGTGGCTCTCGAGCTTCGGCAGGTAGAAGTAGGGCCCGCTTCCCGCCGCGATCAGCTTGCGGGCATTGGCGAAGAAGTAGAGGCCGAAGTCGCACAGCGAGCCACTCGCCGGCCTGCCGCCGAAGAGCAGGTGGCGCTCGGGGAGGTGAAGCCCGCGCGGGCGCACGTGCAGGGTGGCGACCTCGTCGCCGAGCGCGTACTCGGCGCCCTCCGGCGAGGAGAACTCGATCGAGCCGTCGATCGCGTCGGCGAGGTTGAGCTGACCGCCGACCATGTTCGACCACAGCGGCGAGTTCGAGTCCTCGAAGTCGGCCATGAAGCCGCGAGCGCCGGAGTTGAGCGCGTTGATCACCATCTTGCGGTCGGTCGGGCCGGTGATCTCGACCCGGCGGTCGGCGAGGTCGGGCGGAGCCGGGGCGACGCTCCACTCCGCGGAGCGCAGCTCGCGCGTCTCGGCGAGGAAGTCGAGGCTCTCGCCCGCGGCGAAGCGCTCCCGCCGCTCGGCACGGCGGCGCAGCAGCTCCTCCCGCCTCGCGCCGAAGCGCTCGTGGAGCTCGCCGACGAAGGCGAGGGCCTCCTCGCCGATCACCTCGTCGGCGCGCTCGGCGAGCGCTCCCTCGAGCCTCCCCTCGACCTCGATGCCTGCCATCAACCTTCCCTCCTCGTCGGCTCGGCGCCGCGCAGCTTCGATCCCTCGATCGAGGCTCGCAGCAGCTCCATCGGGTGATACACGGGCAGCGGGCTGCCTAGCGCCTCGCTGTGCGCGGCGATCTGCAGCGCGCAGCCCGGGTTCGCGGCGACCACGCCCTCGGCCCCGGTCGCCAGCAGGTTCTCGGCCTTGCGGCGGCCGAGCTCGGCGGCCGGCTCGGGCTCGAGCAGGTTGTAGACCCCGGCCGAGCCGCAGCAGATCTCCCACCCGGCGGGCTCGACCAGCTCGAGCCCGGGGATCGAGCCGAGCAGCGCCCGCGGCTCGGCGCGGATCCCCTGCGCGTGGGCGAGGTGGCAGGCGTCGTGGTAGGCGAGCCGGAGCTCGAGCGGGTGGCGCGGGGCCATCGGATCGTGCCCGGCAAGCAGCTCGGAGACGTCACGCACCTTCCCGGCGAACTCCTCCGCGCGCTCGCGCCAGTCGGGCTCGTCGCGAAGGATGTGGCCGTAGTCCTTCATCGCCGACCCGCAGCCCGCCGAGTTGACCGCAATCACCTCGTAGCGCTCGAAGGCGGCGATCGTGCGCTTGGCGAGCTCGCGACCCTCCGCGTCGCGGCCGCCGTGGATCTGCAGGGCGCCGCAGCAGCGCGGAAGGCGCGGCGCATGGACCTCGAAGCCCTCGGCCGCGAGCACCTCCCGCGTCGCCTCGTTGACGTCGTGGAAGAAGACTCGCTGCACGCATCCCTGAAGGAGCGCCACCGTTCCCCTCGATTTCCCGCGGGCCGGGGTCAGCGCCGGCAGCCGCTTCAGCGTCGAGCGAAGCGGGGTCGCCGGGGCGAGGCCGGCGAGCGCCCGCAGCCGGGGGACGCGAGCGAGCAGGCGGCTCTTCCTCGCCCGTGCCGGAAGCCCGAGCCCTCGCGCGGCGGCGAGCAGGGGCGCGAGTGCCCGCAGCCTCCCCGGATGCGGGAAGGTCTTGAAGACGAGGCCTCGGAAGAGCCGTTCCGAGCGCGGCCGGGCGACGTTTCGCTCGACCTGGGCGCGGGTGTCCTCGATCAGCTTGTCGTAGCGCACCCCCGAGGGGCAGGCGGTCACGCAGGCCATGCAGCCGAGGCAGCGATCGAAGTGGGTGACGAGCTCGGCGGAGAGCTCGCTGCCCGGCTCGAGCCCCTCCCTGATCAGCACGATCCGGCCACGGGGCGAGTCCATCTCCTCGTGCCAGAGCGTGTAGGTCGGGCAGGTCTCGAGGCAGAACCCGCAGTGCACGCAGTCATCGACGAGGTCGATCTCGGGCGGGCGGATCTCGTCGAACGCGCCCGCCATCAGATCCCGCCCACGAACAGGCCCGGGTTGAGGATCTCCGCCGGATCGAAGCGCCGCTTGACCCGGCGCGCCAGCTCGAGCCTTGCCGGGTCGCGCTCGTCCCAGACGTCGAGCTCGCGGCGAACCGACGCCGGAGCGTCGAGGAGCACGCAGGGCCGCGGCTCCAGCAGGGCGCGCAGCTCGGAGACCGCCGCGAGGCAGGCGCCGTCGTCGAGGTCCTCGAGCCTCAGCCAGTAGATCCCGAGCGCCGCCCGCGCGACCAGCGAGGCGCCGGCGCCGGCGGCGATCTCGGTGATCGGCGCGAGGTCGGAGCGGGTGCCGGACACGCGCAGCACGATCCGCGATCCGAGCGCTGGGCGGCGCGCTGTGCCTCCCAGGCCGGCTCGCCGGGTTCGATCGCGGCGGGCTCGAGGCCGGCGTCGGCGAGCATCCGGGCCGCGTTCTCGGCCTGATCGTCAACGGCCACCCCCGCGAAGCGCGCCAGCACCTCGCCGGCGCCGTCGGCCCACCGAGCGTCGAGGCACTCGACCTCCAGGTGCGAGCCTGCGAGCGCCGCGCTCGCCCGGCCGAGGGCCTCGGGCCGGTCGCCTGCCGCGCGAACGGTCAGCCTGCTCTCCGGCAGCGGATGGAGCCGGACGGCGACCTCGACGATCAGCCCGAGGGTCCCGAAGGACCCGGTGAGGAGCTTCGCGAGGTCGTAGCCCGCGACGTTCTTGATCACCTTGCCGCCCGACTTCGCGATCGTCCCGTCGGAGAGCGCCATCTTCATCCCGACCACGAGGTCGCGCCCGGCGCCGTAGCGGTGGCGAAGCGGGCCCGAGTCGCCGCTCGCGAGCGCCCCGCCGATGGTCGCGGTGCCCGCGGCGTCGGGCGGGTCGAGGGCGAGCATCTGGCCGGCGGCGGCGAACTTCGCCTGGATCCCCGCGAGCGCCGCGCCGGCCCCGACGATCGCGGTCAGGTCGCCCTGGTTGTGCTCGACGATCGAGTCGAGCGCGCCCGTACGCAGCTCGACCGCATGCTCGACAGGCTCGTTTCCCCAGCCGGCCTTGCTCGCGCCTCCGAGGATGCGCACGGCGCGACCGCGCTCGGCGCAGCGGCCGAGAATCTCGGCCGCCTCCTCGGCGGAGCCGGGCCGCTCGATCGCGACGGGGTCGGCGGCGACCATCAGAAGCGCTCGGCGACGCCGGCGGCCTCGAGCGGATGGCGGCGGTACGGGCCGGGCACCTCGCCGCACAGGCGCGGCGTCGGCATCACCTTGCCGGGATTCGCCAGCCCGGCGGGGTCGAAGGCGCAGCGCAGGCGCTGGAAGGTCGCGAGGTCGTCCTCCTCGAACATCCGCGGCATGTAGCGCTTCTTGTCGACCCCGATCCCGTGCTCGCCGGTGATCGAGCCGCCCGCCTCGACGCAGGCGGCGACGATCAGGCCGGCGAGCTCCTCGGCGCGCTCGGGCTCGCCCGGCTTGGCGCCGTCGTAGCAGACCAGCGGATGCAGGTTGCCGTCGCCGGCGTGGAAGACGTTCGCGACCTCGAGCCCGTACTCGGCCGCGAGCTCGTCGATCCTGCCGAGAACCTCGGGAAGCCGGGTGCGCGGGATCACCCCGTCCTGGACGTAGTAGTTCGGCGCGATCCGTCCCATCGCGGCGAAGGCCGCCTTTCGCACCCGCCAGATCAGCTCGCGCTCGGCCTCGTCGGCCGCGATCCTCGTCCCGGTGGCGCCGTTCGCCTCGCAGAGGGAGAGCACCTCCTCGAAGCGCGCCTCGCACTCGGCGGCCGAGCCGTCGAGCTCGACCACCAGCGCGGCGCCGGCGTCGGTGGGGTAGCCGGCGTTGGTGGCGCCCTCCGCGGCGCGAATCGCCAGCCGGTCCATCATCTCGATCGCCCCCGGGACGATCCCGGCGGAGACGATGTCGGAGACCGTCTGGCCGGCCTCGCTCGTCGATCCGAAGAAGGCGACCATGGTGCGCACGCTCGCCGGGGTCGGGATCACCCGCAGCCAGATCTTCGTCGCCACGCCGAGGGTGCCCTCCGAGCCGACGAACGCGCCGACGAGGTCATACCCGGGCCGGTCGAGCTCCCTGCCGCCGATCTCGAGGAGGGTGCCGTCGGCGAGGACCAGCTCGAGCCCGGTGACGTAGTTGGTCGTGAACCCGTACTTGAAGCAGTGCGCGCCGCCCGAGTTCTCGGCGACGTTGCCGCCGATCGAGCAGACGATCTGGCTGGACGGGTCGGGCGGGTAGAAGAGGTCGGGCCCGACGGCGCGCGAGACGTCGGAGTTGGTCACCCCGGGCTCGACCAGCACCCGCAGGTTGTCCCTGTCCACCTCGATCACCCGCCGCATCCGCGAGACCACGATCAGGACGCCCTCCGCGAGGGGCAGCGCTCCGCCCGAGAGCCCGGTCCCGGCGCCGCGGGCGACCCAGGGGACCTCGGCCGCGTGGCAGGCGGCCACGACCGCGCTCACCTCCTCCGCCGAGCCCGGCAGCACCGCGGCCACGGGGGCCTGCGCGTACTGCAGCAGGCCGTCGGACTCGTAGGTCCTCAGCTGCTGGGGATGCGTGTAGACGTGCTCGGCGCCGCAGGCCCGCTCGAGCGCGCCGATCAGTCCGCCGCGATCGCCTCGCGGTGCGGCGGCGGCCAGCTCAGATCACCATCCGCGAGAGCAGGTCGGTTGATTGGAGGTAGACGATCACGCGAATCACCACGACCAGCAGGAGGCTCCAGCCGATCGCCCGGCGAAAGATATCGTCCTCCCTTCGGGCCATGCCGACCGTGGCCGCCCCGATCGCCATGTTGCGGGCGTGGACGAGCCGGGCGCCCGGTCTAGACTCGGTCGCATGACCAGGCTCCGCGAGGAGGCATCCGGACTGGTCCGCGCCTTCCTCACGCGGCGGATGGCGCCCGCGGTCGCCGCGGTGCTGCTCGTCCTCGGCTTCTCGACGATCGGCGTCGCCCTCGGCGAGCCCGAGTGGATCACGGCGCTGGTCGCGCTCTCGATCGTCGTCGTCGCGATGATGTTCGGGGTCCTGGGCGGCTTCGCGGCGGCCTTCATCGCCTCGGCGGGCTTTCTCGCCCGGGCGATCGACGATCACGGCTTCGGTTCGGCCGATCTGATGAGCCACCGCCACCTGCTCTTCTTCGCACTCGGCCTGCTCACCGGCTACTTCGCCAAGGGCGCGCTCGGCGACTACCACCTCGGGCGGGCGCTGGTGCGCGGCAGGCTTCGCGAGGCGATCCGGCGCGGGCACGTGAGCCTGCACTATCAGCCGGTCGTCGAGGCGCGCAGCGGCCGCGTCGTCGCCTTCGAGGCGCTCGCGCGCTGGGATCATCCGCGCCGCGGGACCCTGATGCCGGGGGAGTTCGTCCCCGCGGCCGAGGGCGAGCGGGGCACGATCCTCGAGCTGACCCGGCTCACCCTGCGCCTGGCGATCGAGGAGTGCGGCCGCTGGCAGGCGCGTGGGGTGGACATCGGAGTTGCGGTGAACGTCTCGGTGGCGGTGATCGAGGATTCCGAGCTCGGCGAGGAGATCGCCTCCGATCTCTCGGTGAACGCCGTCAGCCCGGGATCGCTCACTCTCGAGATCACCGAGAGCGTCGGCCGCGACGATCTCGCCCCGGCGCTGCGCAGGGTGCGAGCGGCGGCGAGGGTGTCGATCGCGATCGACGACTTCGGCACCGGCTACTCCTCGCTGGCGCGCCTCGAGGAGCTGCCGGTGGATGCCCTGAAGATCGACCAGCGGTTCACGCACCACGCCGAGGGAGAGCGCCGCCGCCTGATGCTGAAGGCAATCATCGACCTCGCCCACCGGCTCGACCTGACGACCTGCGCGGAGGGGATCGAGGATCGCGCAGCCTGGGACCTGCTCGCGAGGCTGGGCTGCGACACGGTCCAGGGGTTTGCCGTCGGCCGGCCGATGCCCGCCGCTCAGGTCGACGCCTGGCTCGGGGCCGCGGCGAGAAACGGCTACCGGGCCCGCTCGGCGCCTTCGCCGGCGGCGCTCCGAAGCACCTCCTCGGCGCCGCGGCGACCCTGAGCGGGCGGCGCGGTCGCTAGGCCCGCCCGCCCTCGCTCGCGCGCAGGGCCCTGCGATCGACCTTGCCGTTGGCGGTCCGGGGAAGCTCCGCGTGCACGACGACGAGCCGCGGCACCTTGTGATCCTCGAGCGCCTGCGCGCAGCGGCGGCGGAGCTCGCCGGGATCCAGCTGCTCGCCGGGCTGCGGCGAGACATGGGCGATCACCGCCTCGCCGAGCAGTCGGTCGGGCACGCCGACGACGGCCGCCTCGCGGACTCCCGGCGCCGCGGCGAGCGCCTCCTCGACCTCGCGCGGCGCGACCTTCTCGCCGCGCGACTTGATCACGTCGTCGCGCCTGGCGACGAAGTGGAGGTGGCCGTCCTCGTCGAGCCGGAAGACGTCGTTGGTGCGCAGCACTCGCTCCCACGGCCAGCGCCCGGGGCGCAGCCTGCGCTCGCTGCCCACGGGGTCGTTCCAGTAACCCTGCATCACGTGCGGGCCCCGGACGATCAGCTCCCCGGGCTCGCCGGGTCCGAGGACGTTGCCCTGCTCGTCCTCGAGCCACAGCTCGGTGCCGGGGATCGGGTTGCCGACGGCGGTCGGCTTCAGGTCGATCAGCCCGGGCGGCAGGTAGGCGACCCGGGTCGCCTCGGTCAGGCCGTACATGAGAAAGAGCTCGCTCTCCGGGAAGGCGCGCCGCAGGGCGCCAACGGTCGCCGCCGGCAGCGCCGCCCCCGCGTTCGTGATCAGGCGCAGGTCGGGGAAGCTCCGCTCGCCCAGCCCCCGCAGCGAGAGCAGCGTCTGGAAGATCGTCGGCACGCCCGGCAGCGCCGTGATCCGCTCGTCGGTGAGCAGCGAGACCAGCCGGCCCGGGAAGGCGAAGCCTGGCTCGAGCACCAGCGTCGCCTCGGTGCGGATCGCCATGAAGAGCTGGTAGAGCCCGTAGTTGAAGGAGAGCGGCAGCACGCTGAGGATGCGGTCGCCCGGCCCCAGCCGTAGGTACTCGATGATCGAGTCGGCGACGAAGGTCATGTTGCGGTGGGTGAGCGCGACGCCCTTCGCCTCGCCGGTCGAGCCGGAGGTGTAGATCACCGCCGCGAGATCGACCTCGAGCGCCGGCGCAGGCGCCGGTGGCGGCTCGGCGGTTTCGTCGGCGAGCCCCGCGAGGTCGTCGATCACCGCAACGCCGTCCGATGCGCTGGTGGCCTCGGTGACGGTCGCGCTCAGGCTCGGGTCGGAGATCACCGCCTTGGCCTCGAGGTCGGTGAGCATCAGCTCGAGCCGATCGCGCTTCGTCGTCGGGTTGAGCGGGGAGATCGCCGCGCCGGCCCGGATCGCGCCGTAGAGGGCGACCGCGGCATCGGCGCCGTTCGGGAGCATGATCGCCACCCGGTCGCCGCGGGCGACGCCGATCTCGCCGAGGCGCGCGGCGAGCAGGCTCGCGCGGCGGTCGAGCTCGCCGAGGGTGAGCGGGCCCTCGGGGGTGATCAGGGCGATGCGATCCGGGTTCCGCCGGGCGCCGGCGCGAAGGTCCTCGGCGAACGTCCGTCCGCTCAAGGGCCGGTCCGCTTGCCCTCGACGTAGGTGACGATCGCGTCGATCGAGCCGAAATTCTGCTCGGTGATCTCGACGTCGCGGACCTCGATCTCGTAGCGCGATTGGACCTCCTCGACGAGCTCGACGAAGCCGAGCGAGTCCACCAGGCCGCGCTCGAGCAGGTCCTCGTCGTCGGCGAGCTCGACATCCGGATGCATGTAGAGGAAGTTGTCCTCGATGAAGGCCCGGATCTCCCGGCGGACTCCGGCGGGCTCGCTCATCGCAACGCCGTCCGTTGCTCGGAGGCGCTCTCGCCGCTGACGATTCGAACGCGCGGCTCGCCGGCCTCGGCACTCCACGCCGGCGGGTCCGCGATGAAGGCGGAGTGCCAGAGCTGGGTGGAGAGGATCGCGATCAGGGACATCTCCTCGCGCGGCGCGCTCACCCGTCCCTCGCGGCAGCGCCGCAGCAGGCCCGCGACCTTGGCCGGATCCCAGATCGAGGCCGCCTCGAGGGCCGGGGGGGAGAGCGCCTCCTCGACCCAGGGCGGCGCGGCCGCCCCGAAGAACGGGGCCACCACGGGCGCCCTGTAGGGCTGCTTCGGACGGGCGGCGATCTGCGCGGGCAGCAGCTTCGCGGCAAGCTCGCGGAGGACGACCTTGTCGTTCAGCTGGTCGAGCTTCATCGACGGCGGGAGCCGGGCGGCGTACTCGAACATGCGGTGGTCGAGAAACGGATAGCGGCCCTCGACCCCGTGCGCCATCGCCACACGGTCGCCCTGCGCCGCGAGCAGCTGAGGCTCCAGCAGCGTGGTCAGCTCGAGCCACGCGGCGCGCTCCAGGCTGCCCCATGCGCCGAACTCGGCGGGCAGCTCGGAGCGAAGCCGGCTGAGCGCCTCTCGCTCGGATCCGCTCGCCGCGGCGAGCTCGGGGGAGTAGAAGGCCTTGATCGCGGCGGTCGAGCGAGCCCTGGTCAGGTGCGAGCCGAGGCTGTCGCCGGGGTCGCCGGCCTCGAGCAGGAACCGCCGCCACCCCGGGCCGCGCCGCGCCGCGCCGGCGCCGAGATACGGATAGAGCTGATCGACCAGCTCGCGGGCCCGCGCCGGATCGCTCTCGGAGAGCTCGCGGATCACCACCTCCTTGAAGAGGTCGTAGCCCCAGAAGAGCTCGTCGGCGCCCTCTCCGGTGGCGACCACGGTGATCCCGTCCTCGCGGACCTGACGGGCGAGCAGGTACATGGGCACCGGCGCGGTCCGCACCATCGGCGTCTCGGCGTGCCACACGACCTCCGGCAGGGCGCCGGCGATCTGCTCGCCGCCGACCTCCACGGCGTGGTGTTCGGTGCCGATCGCTCGTGCCACCTCCTCCTGGTACCCGCGTTCGTCGAAGAACGCCTCGCGGAACGCGATTGAGAACGTCCGCAGGGTGCCGGAGGTCTCCTGCTGCGCGATCGCGGTTATCAGGCTCGAGTCGAGGCCGCCCGAGAGGTAGGTGCCGACGGGCACGTCCGCGCGAAGCCGCAGGCGCACGCTCTCGCTCATCAGCTCGGCGATCTCCTCGGGCTCGGCGGCGGGCCCCGGCCGCGGTGAGAAGTCGGCTGACCACCAGCGGCGGCGATCGACGATCGCCCCGCGCTCCCACACCACCAGGGAGCCGGCCGCGACCTGGCTGACCCCCGCGAAGGCGGTCCGCGGGGGGCGCGGCCCCCAGAGGGTGAAGATCTGATCGATTCCGGCCGGGTCCGGCGCCGGATCGAGGAGCCCGGAGGCGAAGATTCCCTTCGCCTCGGAGGCGAAGACGAGCGTGCCGTCGGAAAGCACCGAGAAGTGGAGCGGGCGGACGCCGAAGCGATCGCGGGCCATCGTCAGCCGCCGCGGGCCCGGCTCCCACAGGGCCAGCGCGAACTGCCCGTTGAGGCGGCTGAGCGCGCCGAGCCCGTCGCGAACCAGCAGCCGCAGTACCACCTCGGTATCGCAGCGGGTCTCGAAGCGCTCGCCGCGACCCTCGAGCTCGGCGCGCAGCTCGGGGTGGTTGTAGACCTCGCCGTTGTAGACGAGCATCGTCGCCCCGGCGCCGAGCGGCTGCCAGCCGCCGGGGATGTCGAAGATCGCCAGCCTGGTCGAGACCAGGCCCGCCCCCGGAGCCCTCGCGAGCCCGAACCCGTCTGGCCCGCGGTGGCGGAGCGCGGCCGCCATCCGCAGCAGCGTCGGCTCGTCGACGGGCTTGGCCGGCTCGGCCCTGAGGACTCCGCCGATCCCGCACATCCTCAGCAGCCGCCCTCCGGGACGACCGCGGCGGCATGCAGGTAGTGGGTGGCGACGCGGCGGCGGGCGATCTCGGAGTAGGCCGCCTCGACCTCGTCGGCGGAGAGCTCGATCTCGCCGGCGAGGGTGGCGGCGGGCACTCCGGCGTCGTGGCCGCGAAGCAGCTCGTCCATCAGCTCCCAGGAGTGACCGAAGTAGAACTCCTCCTGGGTCTGCGGGAGACTGAAGGTGTCGGTGGTCGGGGTTCTGGTCGCGATCGCCTCGGGCAGGCCGAGCTCCCGCGCGAGCTCATACACCTGGCCCTTGAGGAGCCGCGCGATCGGCTTCACGTCGGCGAGCCCGTCACCGCCCTTGACGAAGAAGCCTTGGTCGAACTCGAGCAGGTTCGGCGTGCCGATGACGGCGTATCCGAGCCGGTCGGCCCAGGTGTACTCGAGCAGCTTGCGGACGCGCTGCTTCATGTTCGTCGCCGCGATCAGCTCGCGGTAGGCATCGGGCGGCATCCGCCGCCGCTCCGAGCTGCCGTCCTCTCGCTCGACGACCAGCGAGAAGACGATCACCCCTCCCGAGGGCGGCGAGCGGACCAGCTTGTGTCGCCAGCTCGGCTCGTAGTCCTCGAAGACCTTGCGGATCGCGGCGTCGCGCATCCGGTAGCAGCCGAGCGCCTCGAGCGCCGCCGTGATCGACTGCTCCTCGGTGACGGCTCCGAGCTTGCGGGCGAGCTCGAGCCCGAGGTCCGAGGACGAGTCGCCGGCGTCGCGCTCGGGAAGCCGCAGGCAGAGCACCCGCTCGGCTCCGAGCGCTCGGACGCTGAGGGCCGCGGCGACCCCGGAGTCGACTCCACCGGAAACGGCGACCACCGCTCCCCTGCGTCCGAGCTCGCGGATCGCGGTCGCCGTCTGCGCGGCGAGCCGCTCGGCACACGCGGCGGGATCGAAACCCTTGTGCTCCTCAGGCGTCACTTGTGGGGACCAAATGGGTAACAGTCCGCCCAACCTAACCAAACACGCTGCGCCCCGACAGCGCGGGGGCTAAGTTCGCGAGCTGAGATGAGTGAGATTCGAGCGTTGAGCGGAGATGACCTGCCGGCGGTGGCGACGCTGCTCGATTCGCTCCTCCCCGGTTGGGGCGGCGATCGCGCATTCCTCGAGCGGACCGTTCTCGCCCACCCCTGGGCCGATTCGGAGATCGGCTCCCTGGTCGCGATCGGGGCGGACGGGGAGCTCGCCGGCTTCATCGGCGGACAGGTGCGAAGGCTGAGCTTCGAGGGCCGCCAGCTGACCGGGGTCTGCTGCTCCCATCTCGTCGTCGCTCCCGACAGCCGCGCCGGAGCCACCGGGGCGCTGCTGCTCGGGCGCCTGCTCAGAGGGCCGCAGGACCTCACCTGGTCTGACAGCGCGAGCCCGACGGTGGCTCGCATCTGGCGAACCTACGGGGGCCAGCGAGACCACACCCGCTCCTGCGATTGGATGCTGGTGCTGCGCCCGCTCGGCTGGCTCGGCTCGCTGGCGGGTCAGGCCATTCGCCGTCGACCGATCGGGCGCGAGCGGGTTCCCGTGGGCTCGCTCCCGGCTCACAGCATCCCTCGGCGTCGCCCGCCCGCCGCCGACCCCGAGGTCCGCGCTCAGGACGCCTCGCCGACGGAGATCGTCGAGCACCTGCCGGGGCTCACCCGGCGAACTCGCCTCCGCGTGGACTATGACGAGCAGCACCTCAGCCACCTGTTCGCCCAGATCAGGGCGCGGGAGGGCGAGCTGGTCTGCCGGCTGGTCCGCGGTCGGGGGGGGCCGATCGGGTGGTACGCGTATCTGCCTCGCCGCGAGCGGGCCAGCCGGGTGCTGCATCTCTACGCGCCCGAGGAGCACCTCGACGCCGTCCTCGGCGAGCTGATCGCCGACGCCCGCGATCGCGGCGCCCGCGTGCTCGCGGGCCGGCTCGAGCCGCACCTCGACGCCGCGCTTCAGCGCCGGATCGCCGCGATCGGGCTCGCCCGGGTGCCGGTCCTGCACGGTCGCGACCCGGAGCTGCTCGCCACGCTGGCGAGCGGCGCAGGCCTGCTGACGCAGCTCGACAGCGAGTGGTTCGTGACCTGAGGCCGTCTCACCGGCCCGCAAGCTCGCCCTAGTACCTTGGACCGGTGAGCACGAGGGTGGGAGCTTCGAGCGTGCACGCGGTCGGCCAACCGGGCCCCGGCGGCAGCCGATGAGCGAAGGGACGGGGTGGGGGTGAGGGGCGCGACCGTTCTCCGGGTCCGTCCCGCGCTGCCGAAGGCGGTTCTCTGGCGGCGTCCGGCGGACCCACTGCCGTTCCCGCTCGCCGAGCCCGAGTGCCGGGCCTACCCCCGTGGACGGGACGCGATCGGTGAGGGGTTGCGGGCGCTCGACCTTGCGCCCGGCGCACAGGCGCTTGTTCCCGCCTACCACCCGCGCGCCGGCGTCGAGGCGCTGATCCGCGCCGGTCTCGAGCCGCGCTTCTATGAGGGTGACGAGCGGCTCGAGCCCCGCGCCGACGAGCTCGCGGCGATGCTCGGGCCGCGGGTGCGAGCCCTCGTCCTGATCCACTATCTCGGCTTTCCCCAGGACTCGCCGCGCTGGCGACGCTTCTGCGACGAGCACAACCTGAATCTGATCGAGGACGCGGCTCACGCGTGGCTGGCGTCGGTCGCCGGGGCTCCGGTCGGCTCGCTCGCGGACCTCGCGGTCTTCTCCTTTCACGAGGTGGTCGGGCTGCCGCGCGCAGCCCTCCTCGCCCGCCGCCCGCCGCCCGTCCCGGTCGATCCGCGCGGGCTCGATCTGCTCCGCGAAAGGGCGCTCTCCGGCCTCCTCGCGAGGGTCGCCGACCCCTCGATCGCGATCAGGCGGCGAACCAACTTCGAGACCCTGCTCGAGCGCCTCGCCGAGCAGGTGCCGCTCGCCTTCCGGGAGCTGCCGCGCGGCGCGTCGCCGCTCGGGCTGCCGATCGAGACCGCCGACAAGCGCGAGCTGCAGAGCCGGCTCGCGAGCCGCGGCGTGCACGCGCTGGACCTGTGGCCGGACCCCCACCCCTCGCTGGTGGCGGCCCAGCACCCGGACGCCCGGCGCCGGCGCGAGCGCACGCTCGTCATCCCGGCCCACCAGGAGCTGGGGCCCGCGGAGCTCGATCGCGTCGTCTCGGCGATGCGCCCGGCCGCACCGCGCGCTCGCGAGCCCAGGCTCACGCCGATCGCCGATCTCGACGCCGAGGCCGACGACGTCCGCGAGCTCGCCGAGCGCGCCGACAACATCTTCGCGACGCCCGAGTGGCTCTCGGGCTGGTGGCGACGGTTCGGCAGCGGTGAGCAGCGGATAGCGGGCTGGCGCGACGCCGACGGCGTGCTGCGGGGGCTGGTCCCGCTCTACCGAACCCGGATCGGGGGGATGCGGGCGCTGCGCTTTCTCGGCCACGGGCCGGGCGACCAGCTCGGTCCCGTCTGCGCCGCGGGCGACCGGGTCGCGCTCGGGCGCGCGATCCGCCGCGGGCTCGAGGACGGCCTGTTCGGCGCGTGGGACCTGCTGCTCGGCGAGCAGCTGCTCGCTGAGGACGGCTGGAGCGCGCGCCTCGGAGCCGGCGTCCTGCGCCGCGAGAGCAGCCCGGTGCTGCGAGCCGAGGGGCGGAGCTTCGATGAGGTGCTGGCATCGCGGAGCAAGAACTTCCGCCAGCAGGTGCGCGGCCGCGAGCGCAAGCTGCGCCGCGAGCACGAGCTCGCCTTCCGGCTCTGCGAGGACCCGGGCCGTCTCCAGGTGGACCTCGAGACGCTGTTCGAGCTGCACGCCGCGCGCTGGCGCGGCGGCGTGACGACGGCGTTCTCGTCCGAGCGCCAGGCGTTTCACCGCGGCTTCGCCGCGAGCGCGCTCGAGCGCGGCTGGCTGCGGCTGTGGATCGCCGAGGTCGACGGCACGGCGGTGGCGGCGCTCTATGGATTCCGCTTCGCCGGCAACGAGCTCTACTACCAGTCGGGTCGCGACCCGGCGTGGGACGAGCGCTCGGTCGGGTTCATCCTGCTCTCGCACTCGATCCGGATGGCGCTCGACGAGGGCGTCGACGAGTACAGGCTGCTGCGCGGCGACGAGCCCTACAAGCTGCGATTCGCCTCCGGGGACCCCGGGCTCGAGACCTGCGTCGCCGGCCGAGGAGCGGCCGCCCGCGTGGCGCTCGCCGCCGCCGGACCGCTCGCCGAGCTCGATCCGACGCCGAGGTGGCTGCGCCGGGTGGTGGGCTAGCTCGCCGGGGCGCCGGCTCAGGAGGGCGGGTCGGACCCCCGGCCGGGGGCGAACTTCACGCCGCCGACGATGAGCCCCGCGCCCCAGACGAGGTGCATCGTCGCCAGGACCAGCGGCAGCCTCACCGCCGCCGCGCCGTGGCCGGCGCGAGCCTGGCGGAGAGCCTCGCCCACCAGCAGCCCGACGTAGCCGAGCAGCCCGAGGCGGGCGATGCGGCCAGCCCGTGAACCGCCGAGCGCCGCCACCGCGGTGAGGCCGAGGAGCGCGGGGGGGAGCAGGTGCGAGCGCCGCATGCTCTGCGGATGGCGCAGGCTGGTCTTCGCCCGGAACTGGCCGTAGGCCCAGTACTGACGCGCGAGCGCGCCGAGGCTTGCCCGGGGCACGTAGCGCGCCGCCATCTCCGGAACGCAGACGATCCTGCCACCGCGCTCGCGTACCCGGGCGGCGAGCTCGGAGTCCTGGTTCACCGGCCAGCGCTCGTCCCAGCCGCCCAGCGCCTCGAGCGTGGCTCGGTGCCAGACGCCGGTGAAGCCGGTGTCGACGTCGACCTCGCGATCGAGCGCGGAGCGAAACCGGGCCCCGCCCACACCGAGCGGGACGCTGAGCGCGAGCGCGATCGCGCGTGACCAGGGATCGGCACCCTCGGCGATCTGTGGCCCGCTCACCCAGTCGACGTCGCCCGCTCGCAGGCGCTCGACCCCGCGGGCGAGGTAGTCGTCGGGGTAGAAGGTGTGCGCGTCCATCCTCGCGATGAACTGGCCGCGCGCCTTGCGCAGGCCGATGTTGAGCGCGTTCGGCACCCGTCGCGAGGGGTTGTCGAGCAGGAGCACTGAGGGCTCCTCGGCGCTTCGGCGAGCGAGGATCTCGCGGGTGTCGTCGGTCGAGCCGCCATCCAGGAAGACCAGCTCGACCTCGCCCTCGAAGCGCTGCTCGAGCATCGCGTCGAGGGTCTCCTCGATCAGATCCGCCTCGTTGAGCACCGGGACGAGAACGCTGACGATCTCGGCCGGTGGCGAGGGCGAGGTGCGAGGGCTCGGCGGCACGGTGCCCTCAGCGTAGGGGTCCGCCGACGGCTGGGCAATCCGTCCATCGCGGCGGACGCAGGTTCACGCCGGCCGCTCGACTGCCGACTCAACTCCTGAACCGGAGCCGCGAGGGCTCCACGAAAAGGCAAACCCGTCGTGAGGCGGGGACGCAAAGCCAGAGGTCTCGCCCGGCGAGATGGCTCAGCCGCCGAAAGGAGTCGTTTCCATGCCGTCAACCCACGGCCGTGGTTTCCTGTGCCTGCCCGCGCTCGCCGCCCTGATCGTCTGCGCCGCGCCGCTGGGCGCGCCGCCGGCGGCGCTGGCCGGCAAGGGGGCGAAGTGCTCACGAGTGGTTCAGGGCACCGGTGGGGCGGATCTGCTCGCCGGCACCAAGCGCCGCGACGCGATCTCCGCCAAGGGCGGCGCCGACACGCTGCGCGGCCGCGGCGCCGGTGACTGCCTGCGCGGCGGTGGCGGGAAGGACCGGATCGAGGGCGGCCCAGGCGGCGACCGGCTCGCCGGTGGCGGCGGGGCCGATCGGATCGATGCCCGCGACGGCACTCGCGACCGGATCAACTGCGGCCCCGGCCGCGACAAGGCGATCGTCGATCCGCTCGACGCCGTCAAGGGCTGCGAGAAGGTGAGCAGACGGGCCGCCGGGAAGTCCTCGGATACGACGGCGCCCGCCGTGAGCCTCAAGGCCCCGGCCGCCGGTGACCGCCTCGGCGAGTCGCGGCCGACGTTCAGCGGGAGCGCAGGGGACTCGAGCGGAGACGCGAAGCGGGTCGCGGTCAAGATCTACTCCGGGACGAGCGCGGCCGGCGGGCCCACTCAGCGGGTCCGGGTCGCGCGCTCTGGCTCACGCTATTCGGTCGCGGCGAGCGCCGATCTCGCTCCCGGCACCTACACCGCCCAGGCGCTCCAGCGCGACGCCGCCCGCAACACGGGGCACAGCAAGGCGATCACCTTCGAGATCGGCGCCCCGAGCTCGGGCCCGTCCGGCTCCTACCTCCAGCGCTCCCACCTCGGCCCGATCCCCGCCGACGCCCACTACGTCTCGACCGCGGGCTCGGACTCCGCCCCCGGCACCGCGGCCGAGCCCTGGCGCACGCTCACCAAGGCGATCGCCGCGGCCGAGCCCGGCGACACCGTGGTGATCAGGCCCGGCACCTACGGCGAGCGCGGCACCAACACCTACTTCTCGAGCCCCGGCAGCGCCGAGCGGCCGATCGTCTTCCGCGGCGACCCCGGCGGGCCGATGCCGCAGATCCTCGGCCACGTGCGGATCTCCGCCGACCACCAGACGCTCAACTACATGCTCTTCGACGGCCCGACCGGGCCGGTGAAGCCGGCCAGCGCCGAGAACCCCGACGGCGAGCAGGTGCAGGTCTCGATCTACGGCCCGGCGGTCGACGGGGTCGAGATCTCCGACTCGGAGATCCGCAACTCGGGCTGGCACGCGGGGATCTACGCGGCGACCGCCAACGGGGTGCGGATCGTGCGCAACTACATCCACGACAACGGCGACTTCAACGACCCCAGCCAGGCGAACATGAGCCACGGGATCTACTTCTCGGCGGGCTCGGGGCTGATCGCCAACAACCTGATCGAGCACAACGTCGCCCGCGGGATCCAGCTCTACACCAACCCCCACGACGTCACGATCGCCAACAACACCGTGGTCTCCAACGGCAAGGCGGGGATCCAGTTCGCCGCGCAGACCCAGAACTCGATCGCGGTCAACAACCTGGTCGCCTACAACGGCCTCTACGGGATCCGCTCGGCCGAGCTCACCGGCAGCGGCAACGTGGTCGAGGGCAACCTGGTCTGGGGGAACGGCAATCACGACCTCGCGCCCGCGGACGGCCTGGCGCTCGCCGGCAACCTCGAGCAGGACCCCGGCTTCGGCGCCTTCGGCAACTACCGCCCGCGGCCGGGCAGCGCCGCGATCGACCGGGCGCTGGGGCCGCTCGCCCCCCCGACCGACTTCGACGGCGCCGCGCGCCCGCTCGGCGCCGGGCCCGACATCGGCGCCTTCGAGGGCGGCTGAGCTACCTGCGCACCCAACCCCGAAATGAGGTAGGTTGGTTCGTAGTAGTACGGATCGACTAACCAATCAGTAGTAAGGATGGGCTCGCTCGCATCCTGCGAGCGAAGGGGAAGGGGTTCCCTGTGGGGTCGCGTGGGGGAATTGATCGTTCGGTCGTCGCACTCGACCACCGCGGCTCGGTTCCCGGGTCCGCTGGGCTTGGGCTTGTTCTCGCGATCGCCGCCTGCCTCGTGCTCGGCGCACTCGGCTCGCCCGAGACGGCCGCCGCCGGGAAGTCCTGCGACCGGGCGAAGACCGGAGACCAGCGCGCCAACGTGCTGATCGGCACCAAGCGCCGCGACGCGATCTCCGCCAAGGGCGGCGCCGACACGCTGCGCGGCCGCGGCGCCGGTGACTGCCTGCGCGGCGGTGGCGGGAAGGACCGGATCGAGGGCGGCCCAGGCGGCGACCGGCTCGCCGGTGGCGGCGGGGCCGATCGGATCGATGCCCGCGACGGCACTCGCGACCGGATCAACTGCGGCCCCGGCCGCGACAAGGCGATCGTCGATCCGCTCGACGCCGTCAAGGGCTGCGAGAAGGTGAGGGTGAAGGGGGCTCCCCAGCTCGCGTCGGCGAGCTCGAACGAGGCGCGCGGCTCCTACCTCCAGCGCTCCCACCTCGGCCCGATCCCCGCCGACGCCCACTACGTCTCGACCGCGGGCTCGGACTCCGCCCCCGGCACCGCGGCCGAGCCCTGGCGCACGCTCACCAAGGCGATCGCCGCGGCCGAGCCCGGCGACACCGTGGTGATCAGGCCCGGCACCTACGGCGAGCGCGGCACCAACACCTACTTCTCGAGCCCCGGCAGCGCCGAGCGGCCGATCGTCTTCCGCGGCGACCCCGGCGGGCCGATGCCGCAGATCCTCGGCCACGTGCGGATCTCCGCCGACCACCAGACGCTCAACTACATGCTCTTCGACGGCCCGACCGGGCCGGTGAAGCCGGCCAGCGCCGAGAACCCCGACGGCGAGCAGGTGCAGGTCTCGATCTACGGCCCGGCGGTCGACGGGGTCGAGATCTCCGACTCGGAGATCCGCAACTCGGGCTGGCACGCGGGGATCTACGCGGCGACCGCCAACGGGGTGCGGATCGTGCGCAACTACATCCACGACAACGGCGACTTCAACGACCCCAGCCAGGCGAACATGAGCCACGGGATCTACTTCTCGGCGGGCTCGGGGCTGATCGCCAACAACCTGATCGAGCACAACGTCGCCCGCGGGATCCAGCTCTACACCAACCCCCACGACGTCACGATCGCCAACAACACCGTGGTCTCCAACGGCAAGGCGGGGATCCAGTTCGCCGCGCAGACCCAGAACTCGATCGCGGTCAACAACCTGGTCGCCTACAACGGCCTCTACGGGATCCGCTCGGCCGAGCTCACCGGCAGCGGCAACGTGGTCGAGGGCAACCTGGTCTGGGCGAACGGCGGGGGCGGCGCCCCTCCAACCGACGGTTTAACGCTCGCCGGCAACCTCGAGCAGGACCCCGGCTTCGGCGCCTTCGGCAACTACCGCCCGCGGCCGGGCAGCGCCGCGATCGACCGGGCGCTGGGGCCGCTCGCCCCCCCGACCGACTTCGACGGCGCCGCGCGCCCGCTCGGCGCCGGCCCCGACATCGGCGCCTTCGAGGGCGGCTGAGCGGTCCGCTCAGCGCCGCGGCCAGGCCCGGCCGGCCCGAAGCCGCCGCAGGATCGGCGAGGTCTTCAGCCGGAAGCGGACCCGCTCGTCGACGTTGTAGATCCCGACCCTCGGCACCCGCAACGGCTCGAGCGGATGAAGGCGCGCCGGCAGGGTGCCGGCGAACGAGTAGCCGGCCCCGGCGGTCGCCGCGACGACCCGTCCGTCGTGGTCGCCGTAGGGGTAGGCGAGTGATCCGCACGCGCGGCCGAGCTTGTCCTCGCACTCATGGCGCGATCGCGCGAGCTCGTCGGCGAGCGCCTCGTCGTCGAGCTCGGTCAGGTGCGGGTGGGTGTGGGTGTGGGAGCCGATCTCCCATCCCGCCTCGGCGAGCGAGCCGAGCTCGCTCCAATCCATCGGCACGAGCTCGCTTCGGTGCGGCCCGTCGAGCCAGCCGTCGATTCCCGGCCAGCGCATCGGCTCCCCGGTGCCGATGAACGAGGTCGGCGCGAACACCGTCGCGGGGAAGCCGTGCCGGCTCAGGATCGGGAGCGCGAGCTCGAGCACCGAGCGGTAGGCGTCGTCGAAGGTGAACGCGACCACCTTGCCGGTTCGAGCCTGAGCGGCGTCGGAGAACGTCGCCCCCCGGTAGCCGGCCGAGCGCAGCGCCCCGGCCTGGCTCTCGAGCTGCTGCGGGGTCACCGACAGCGCCGCCGGCCAGTCCGGGCTGACCGCGTGATAGCAGAGGACGAGGGGATTGCTCAAGAGGATCGTCAATCTATCGGCGCACGGCCGCCCGCCGAAGCGCGGCAGCGGGTGCTCTAGGATCGTCCCGCCCCGGCCGCCGACCTCGACATTCGCCGCCTCCGGCATCGCCGGACGGTCCGGGATCGCGCCAATGCGCCTCGCCGTCTACACCGACTACAGCTACAGCCGAAGCGGCGATCGCCTCTACGCGGAGCGTGCCTTCGCCGTCTTTCTCGCCAGGTTGGCGCCGCGCTTCGAGCGCCTGACGATCCTCGGGCGGTTGAACCCACGGCCCCAGCCGGCGCGCTACGAGTTGGCGCCCGAGATCGAGTTCATCGCGCTTCCGCACTACGAGACGCTCGCCTCGCCGGGGCCCGTGCTGCGCTCGATGTGGACCTCGATGCGCAGGTTCTGGCGGGCGCTCGACCACCTCGATGCGGTCTGGCTGCTCGGTCCGCATCCGCTCGCGCTGCTCTTCGTCCTCGCCGCGAGACTCCGCCGTCGCCGCGTCTTCCTCGGGGTCCGGCAGGACATGCCCGCCTACGTCCGATCCCGCCACCCGCGGCGGCGGTCGCTGCAGCTCGCCGGGGACGCGCTCGACGCGGTCTTCGTCCAGCTCTCGCGACGCTACCCGACCGTGGTCGTCGGCCCGGCTCTGCGCCATCGCTACGCCGCCGCCGGCTCGCTGCTCGAGCTGACCGTGTCGATGGTCGAGCCCGACGATGTCGTCTCCCGGGAGTTCGCCGCCCGGCGCTCCTACGGCGACGAGCTGAAGATCCTCAGCGTCGGCAGGCTCGAGACGGAGAAGAACCCGCTGATGCTGGCCGACGTCCTCGCTCGGCTTCGCGCGAGCTCCGCGCGGCGCTGGAGCCTCGAGATCTGCGGAGAGGGCCCGCTCGAACAGGCGCTGGCCGAGCGCGCCGAGGAGCTCGGGCTGGCCGAGCGGGTCCGCTTTCGCGGCTACGTCCCGCTCGGCGACGGGATGCGCGAGGCCTACCGCGCCAGCGACTTCCTGCTCCACACCTCGTGGACGGAGGGCATGCCGCAGGTCCTGATCGAGGCCTTCGCCGCCGGGCTGCCGGTGGTCAGCACCGACGTGGGCGGCATCCGCGAGGCGGTCGGCGACGCGGCATTCCTGGTCCCCGCCGGTGACGTCGAGGCCGCGGCGGCCGCGCTCGAGCGGCTCGCCGCCGATCGCGATTCTCGCTCCGCATTGGTCGACCGGGCGCTCGAGTACGCGAACGGGCACACGATCGAGAGTGAGATCGAGCGCCTCGCCCGGTTTCTCGAGCGCCCCGCCTGATCGGGACGCGCTAGGCGCTGACCGGCTTTCTGAGGACGAGCGTCGTGCTCGTCTTCCGAATCACCCGGCGAACCGCGCGGGGAACCTCCTCCGGGCGGATCTCCTCCGCCACCAGCTCGCCGCCGCCGCGGGCGAGCATCTCCGTCAGCTCCTCGTTGGTGTAGTAGGAGACCACCGGCGCGCCGATGTTGTTCCAGTAGCCGAGCAGCGGCACTCGCTTGCCGGTGATCCGGGTGACCCCCTTCTTCACGTAGAAGACGGCGCTCATCGCCCAGGACGGGTAGTAGATCGGCTCGTGGACGATCAGATGGCCGCCGGGCTTCAGCAGCGCGAGCGCGTTGTCGATCGCCAGCATCGCGTGGCGCTTCGACTCGGCCCGGGTCCGGCCGATCAGGTGATGGAGCACGGCCGCGACGATCGCGAAGTCGTAGTCGCCCTCGATCCCGGCGACCACCTCGTCGTCGAGGATCGAGCCGTGGTGGGTCTCGCAGTCGAGTCGGGCCCGCAGCCGCTCGAGGCAGTTGCGGCTGACGTCGAGCCCGGCGACGCGATCGATGCCCGCCTGCTCGGAGAGGTAGACCAGGGTGTTGCCGGTTCCGCAGCCGAGATCGATCAGGCTGCTCTCCGGCCCGCTGTGCTCGGCGATGAACCGGGCGGCGAACTCGAGCCGCGCGGTTCCGTACTCGGGCACGACCTCGTCGAAGTAGGCGACCGTGGCCTCATCACGCGGCGTCTCGCTCGCCACCTGGTCCGCGGCGCGCGTTTCGTTCCCCTCGGCCAACTCGAGCCCAACATACCAATCGTCTGAAACGTCGCCCGCGAGAGCCTCGGGCGCCGTCGGCCCTACTCGATCCGGTCGGGCCGGCCGGCGAACGCTCGGATCAGCGGCAGCCGGGCGAGCTCGGGGAAGGTGTGGGCGAGCCGCAGATGCGGGCGGGCGACGGCGAGGACGATCGCGTAGCAGGCGAGCGCCATCGCGATCGATGCGAGCAGCGGCGGGTCGAGGAGGATCTGCGCCGCCAGCGCCCCGCCGGTGCTCGTTGCGAGCGCGAGCCAGACGAGGGCGTAGCCGCGATCGAGCGCGTGGACGGAGGTCCCCCGCACGAGGCCAGCCTGGCGGACCAGGTTGAGCAGGACGTAGGTGATGCTGTAGGCGACCGCCGCCCCGAAGGCGTCGAAGGCGGGCACGAGGGCGAGCGCCAGGCTGACGCTGACGAGCATCGAGAGGAGGTTGGTGGCGGTCACGAACCGCACCCGTCCGTAGACCCCGAGCAGCTCGACGTTCGGCCCCAGCGAGACGTTCACGTACTGGCCGAGCGCGAGGATCGCGAGCAGCGGCGCCGAGCCCTCGTAGCGCTCGCCGAAGAGGAGCACGGTGATCGGCTCGGCGAGCAGCACGCAGGCGACGAAGATCGGGTAGGCGAGCACGGTGATCCAGGTGGTCACCTGCCAGAACAGCCGGTTGAGCTCGGCCGGGTCGCCGCGCGAATGGAGCCGCACCGCGAGCGGCAGGAAGAGGATCCCGAAGCTGGTCAGCACGTACCCCATCGTCTGCACGATCGGATAGACGGCCCGAAGGTCGGCGACCTCGCTCGCCCCGGCGAGCGCGCCGAGCACGATCACGCCGGCGGCGTTCGAGCTCGCAGCGGCGATCTCGGTGCTCATCAGCGGCGTCGTGAAGCTGAGGATCTCCCGCGCCGGGATCTGCAGGCGCCCGGAGCGCATCTCGGCGAGCAGACCGTGCTTGCGCAGGAGCGGAATCAGCAGCAACGAGTAGAAGGCGAGGCCGAGCACCTCCGAGGCCAGGTAGCCCCAGCCGAGCATCAGCACGCCGCCGTCGGAGAAGATCAGGATCCCGACGACGGCGAGGCGGATCAGCGGGGTGACGATGAACTTGCGCAGCGCGATCGCACGCGGCCGCCCGTAGACCGCGAAGACTCCGTCGAGCAGCGTGCCGAGCGACTGCATCGGCGCCATCGCGATCATGATCGTCAGCAGCAGCACCGTCTCGGCGCTGTCCACCGAGCCCGCGATCACGCTGCGGAAGGCGATCACCAGGCAGACGACCGCGAGCCCGATCGTGGTCACCGTGCCGAAGGCGAACAGGAACGTTCCCGCGGCCTTGCCGAGCTCGCCGCGCTCCTCGTACATCGGCATGAACCGGCTGACGCCGCGAAAGAGGCCGAAGGCGGAGGCGACCTGCGCGACGGTGATCACCGAGAGCACGTAGGCGAACGCCCCGTAGTTCTCGCGCGTCAGGTAGCGGATGATCAGGATCTGCGTGGCGAGGTTGACGAGCAGCCCGAACGCCTGGCCGCCGAGCAGCACGCCCGAGCCGCGGATCGTCTTCCGGGTGGCGGCCCCGGCGTCCTCCGCGCCGGCGCCGCCCGCCGCGGCGGGGTCGCCTCCCTCGCTCGGGGCCGCGCTCATCCGGCCTCGTAGGCGCCGATGTCGGGCCCGGCGCCGCGTGGCCGCGGCGCACCCCTGAAGTCCTCGCTCAGCGCGGGCTCGGCGAGCGCCTGATCGACGCCGGGACTGGACGGCGCGAGCAGCCAGGAGCCGTCGAGGAAGCTCGGCTCGAGCTCGAGGTTGTCGCTCGCCGCGATGCCCTCGTGGGGGAGGGCGAGCTCCCCCTCGCCGTTCCCCCAGACCAGGTTGCCCTCGACCACGTTGCCGCTGCCGGTGAGCTCGGCCGAGCGGATCCCGTAGAGGCCGTTGTAGGCGACCAGGTTGTTGACCGCGATCGAGTTCTGGGTCTGCGCGGCGAACTGGATCCCCGCCTTGCCGTTGGAGACCACGGTGTTGTTGGCGATCGTGACGTCGTGGGGGTTGGTGTAGAGCTGGATCCCGCGGGCGACGTTGTGCTCGATCAGGTTGTTGGCGATCAGCCCCGAGCCCGCCGAGAAGTAGATCCCGTGGCTCATGTTCGCCTGGCTGGGGTCGTTGAAGTCGCCGTTGTCGTGGATGTAGTTGCGCACGATCCGCACCCCGTTGGCGGTCGCCGCGTAGATCCCCGCGTGCCAGCCCGAGTTGCGGATCTCCGAGTCGGAGATCTCGACCCCGTCGACCGCCGGGCCGTAGATCGAGACCTGCACCTGCTCGCCGTCGGGGTTCTCGGCGCTGGCCGGCTTCACCGGCCCGGTCGGGCCGTCGAAGAGCATGTAGTTGAGCGTCTGGTGGTCGGCGGAGATCCGCACGTGGCCGAGGATCTGCGGCATCGGCCCGCCGGGGTCGCCGCGGAAGACGATCGGCCGCTCGGCGCTGCCGGGGCTCGAGAAGTAGGTGTTGGTGCCGCGCTCGCCGTAGGTGCCGGGCCTGATCACCACGGTGTCGCCGGGCTCGGCCGCGGCGATCGCCTTGGTGAGCGTGCGCCAGGGCTCGGCCGCGGTGCCGGGGGCGGAGTCCGAGCCCGCGGTCGAGACGTAGTGGGCGTCGGCGGGGATCGGGCCGAGCGGGCGCGTCTCCCGATCCCCGGGAGCAAGCAGCGCCGCCGCGATCAAGGCTCCCGCGAGCAGGACCGGCAGGGCCGGCCGGGCGAAGATTCCTCGCCGAGCCCGATCCCCTTCCTCAGCCATCCGCTCCCATGGTAGGCGTCGGGTGCGGACTAGACTGGCGAAGGTGGATCCGCTGACCCGTCTCGAGCCGCTGCCGGCGGGACTCGCGGGACGCCGCCCGGGCCCCTACGGCGGCCCGGCGCTCGCGCTCACGATCGGCGGCATCGGCGCCGCGGTCATGGTCGGCTTCACGATCGCCGCCGACGTGCCAATCGGGATCGGTGTGCTGATCGCCCTCTGCTACCTGCCCCTGGTCTTCGTCAACCTGCCGATGGCGCTGGCCCTCTGGGTCCCGCTCGCCTTCCTGCACGGGATCCCGGCGTTCAACCTCGGCGGCGAGGCCGCCGGCCTGCTGATCGCGGCCTCCTGGTTCGGCAGCCTGCGATCGCGCGCCGACGCCGTCAGGGCGATCATCTCCCGGCATCGAACGCTGCTCGCCGCGCTTGCCGGCCTCGTCATCTGGCTGACGCTCTCGCTCGGCTGGGCCGAGGACGGTGGCCTCGCGCTCGCGGACGTCTGGCACTGGTACGCCGTCGCCGTCCTCTTCCTGGTCGCCGCGACCACGCTGCCGACGATGGAGACGATTCGGCTCGTCCTGCTCGCGTTCGTCGGCGGTGCCGTCGTCGCCGTGATCAGCGGGATCCTCGACGGCAGCCTGACCAGTGAGGTCGCCGGAGGGGCGCGCGAGAGCGGCAACGCGGGCGATCCGAACTTCCTCGCCGCGAGCCTGGTCGCGGCGACGGTGCTCGCGGGGTGCCTGTTCGCGGTCGGCCGATCGCTGCGCTTGCGCGTTCCGCTGCTGGTCGCGATCGCGGTGCTGATCACCGGGCTCGTCTGGAGCGCGTCGCGGGGCGGCGCGCTGGCCGCCGGCGCGACGATCATCGCGGCCTTCTTCATCTTCAAGCGACAGCGGCTCGCGGTCGGCGCCGCGACCGCCGTCACCGTCGGCATCGCCGCGCTCACCTTCGCGAACGCCCCGACGGCGCTCGAGCGGGTGACCGCCTTCGACGACGACGGCGGGCGCTCGGATCTGTGGACGGTTGCCTGGCGGATGGGCGCCGACCACCCGATCGTCGGGGTCGGACTGAACAACTTCGTCGTCAACTCGCCCGACTACGTGCGGCGCCCCGGCGAGATCCTGCGGGCCGACCAGATCGTCGATCAGACGACCTTCGTCCATAACACCTACCTGCAGCTCTACGCCGAGAACGGCCTGATCGCGCTGGCGCTCTACCTGCTGCTCGTCGGCGCCTGCCTGGCGGCGACGAAACGCGCCGCCGAGCGCTTCAAGGCGCGCGGCGAGACCGCGTCGGAAACGCTCGCGCGCGGGGTCCTGCTGGCGACGATCAGCATCCTCGCGGCGGCCTTCTTCCTCTCCGCCGCGCTCGATCAGCGCCTCTGGCTGTTGCTGGCGCTCGGTCCCGCCCTGCTCGCGATCGCGAGCCGCGAGCGCGGGTCGGCGCCCACCTCGCCGGGCGCAGCCCGGGGCGGTCCCGCGGCGATCGCTGACCGTTGAGGCGCCGCCGCTCGACGGCGGTCCCCCGACGAGACCGGCTCCCCGACTAGACTCGGGGCGGTGAGTATCGACCCGAGTGGGACTCCGGCGCGAGAGGAGGGGGCTCTCGCCGGTTATCTGAACGCGATCAGGGCGCACAGGCTGCTGTTTGCGGCGATCGCGCTGGCGTCGGTGGCCGCGAGCGTCGCCGTGCTGGTGATCCGCGCCCCCCAGTACGAGGCGACCGCGCACATCCTGGTCGAGCCGGTCCCGCCGGACGACCCGACCTTCGTCGGCCTGCCGGTGATCAAGTCCGATCCCGGCGACCCGGCGCGGACGATCCAGACGGCGGTCTCGCTGGTCGACTCGCAGGCGGCTGCCGACCTTGCCGCCAAGCGCCTCGGCGACCCCTGGACCGGAGAGCGGGTGCTCGAGCACACCGAGGTGGACCCCCTGGGCGACAGCAACGTCGTCCTGATCACCGCGACGGCGGATGACTCCCGGCAGGCCGTCGAGCTGGCCGACACCTTCGTCAGCTCCGCTCTCACCGTGCGCGCCGACGAGCTCGATCTGGTCGGCCGGACGCGGATCGAGCAGCTGCAGGGAAAGCTCGACGCGCTGCCGGCCACCGACCAGGGGGCGCGGACCGAGTTCGCCTCGCGCCTCGACCAGATCCAGTTCGCGCTTCAGCTCGGGGACCCGACCCTGACCGTCTCTCAGCAGGCCGTGGCCGAGGAATCGGCGACCGGGCCGCCGGGCGTCCTGGTGCTGATCCTCGCGGCGATCGCCGGGCTGGTGCTCGGATCGGGGACCGCGGTCCTCCTCGAGCTGACCACGCGGCGGCTGCGCGACGAGGACGAGGCGCTGCGCCTCTACCCGCTTCAGGTGCTCGCCCGCGTGCCGATCCTTCCCCAGCGCGCTCGGCGTGGGCCGGCGGGCTCCAGGTGGTTCATGCCGCCCGGGGTCAGGGAGCCGTTCCGCACGCTCGCCGTGCTGCTCGAGCAGCGCTCCAGCGAGGGCGGCGTGGTCATGGTCACGAGCCCGTCCAGCGGCGATGGCAAGACCACTTCGGCGATCAACCTCGCGGTGACGCTCGCCGCCACGGGCCGCCGGGTCGTGATCCTCGACCTCGACCTTCGCAACCCGCAGCTCGGCAACTCGCTGAAGATCGACGGGCCGCCGCTGAGCGCTCTGGTCGATCCGAAGCGCGACATCGCCGACCTGCTCGTCTATCCGTCCGAGCTGCGGACCCTCCGCGCGCTGCCGGTGCGGGCCGACCCAGATCTCGCGCACCTCAGCGACGCCGCGCTCTGGCGGCTCCCCGACATCGTCCGCCAGGCCGGCGAGATCGCCGATTACGTGATCATCGATACACCGCCGCTCGGCGAGGTCAGCGACGCGCTCACCGTCGCCTCGCTTGCCGACGACCTCCTCGTCGTCGTGCGTCCCGGCAACACCCATCGCAGCACCCTGAAGATGCTCCGCGAGCTGCTGGACCGCAGCCGCCTCGCGCCCGAGGGCTACATCGTGATCGGCGGCGGCGAGCGCGCCGGTCGCGGCTACTACGGCTACGGCTCGGGCGGGGCGGTCGATCTCGTGGTCGGGCCCGCGCCCTCCAGCGAGCGCCGCCAATCGGAGTCGGACACGATTCGGGCCGTGGAAACAAACTGATCGCCGTCGTGGTTATGATGGCCACGGTTTCGAAACTCGGTTTGAAGGGAAGCAAGCTGACGTGGTAGTGCGCCGACGCCAAAAGGACTCAGAGGAAGGATCTGACGAGGTGGAGGAAGACTCACAGCCCTCCGAGGCAGCGGACCAGCTGGTCCAGGAGGCTCTTGCGGCCGTCTCCGCGCAGATCGAGAAGATCACCAGCGCGGCGAAGCAGGCCGCTGCGGAGACGAAGGCCGAGGCCGAGGCCGAGGCGAACGCGGTCGCCGAGCGGGCCCGCGAGGCCGAGGAGGCCGCGGCGGCGCGCACGTCCGCGGCCGCAGAGCAGACCAGGGACGCGGTCAGCCAGGTAGCGGGCGCGGTCAACGAGCTCCGCGGGCGACTGATCAAGCTGGCCGGCGAGCTCGAGACGGTGACCGAGCAGGTCGAGGCGACATCGAGCTCGCTGAGCTCCATGCCCACGCCACCGCCCGCGACCCGCCGATTCGCCCCCAAGCCCGAGCCCCAGAAGAGCCAGGAGAGCCCGGGCGGCAACGGGGCCGCGAAGCCGTCGGCGGGCGAGAAGAAGAAGGCCGAGGCAAGCTCCGGCGATGACGTCGGCAACCGCCAGGCTCTGCTGGTGCGGGCGTCGCAGATGGCGATGGCCGGAACCTCGCGCGAGAAGATCGACGAGACGCTGCGCCGCGAGTTCGGGCTCGACGACCCGACGCCGATCCTCGACGAGGCCCTCGGCAGCGACTAGCCCCGCGCGAGCCTCGACGTCGTCGCGCTGACGGCGCCGTCCCGGCTCTCGCGACTCACCCCTCGGCCGCTCCGCTCACCCCGAGGCGGTCGGCAAGCTCGTTCACGTCGCTGGAGAGCGGGTTCAGCTCGAGCGCGATCCTCGCCTCGCGGCGCGCGGCGGGCGGATCGCTCTTCGCCTGCAGCTCGGCAAGCAGGTAATGCGCGCCCCACTCCTCCGGCCGCTCCTCGGCCGCGGCGCGAAATGCCGCGATCGCGCGGGGCCTGTCGCCGAGCTCTCGGGCGATCGCGCCCTCGGCGAGCAGCGGGGCGTCGCTCAGGGGGTTGAGAAAGCGCGCCGCGTCGAGGTCACGGTAGGCGCGCTCGAGGTCCCCCTGCCAGCCCGCGTAGGCGTTGTTGACGTAGCGCTCGCTCAGAAACGGCGGCACGGCGGCGATCGCGCCGAGCACCGCTGCCCCGGCGAGCCAGGGGCGCCAGCGCTGTCCGCGGATGCGCTCGCCGGCGAACACCGCCGGGGCGCAGGCTGCGCCGAGCAGCATCATCACCGGGGCGGTCACCACCGGGTAGGGCCAGAACCAGTCGAGCGAGGCGTGAACGAGCCAGTAGAGGCCGGCGCTGAGCGCGGCCGCGCTCAGCATCGAGGCCTGCGGGCCGAGCTCGCGCGAGCGCATCGCGCCGACGGTGGCCCCACCGAGCGTCGCCAGCAGCAACACCAGCCCCGGGAGCCCGAGCTCGGCGAGGTTCTCGAACTCGACGCTGTGAGCGTCGTGGGGGTCGCGGGCGAGCACCTCGCGCTTCTCCAGGTAGGCGTACTTGAAGGCGCCGGCGCCCGTGCCGAGCAGCGGGCGCTCGCGAAACTCGTCGATCGCGACGACCCAGAGGTCGTAGCGCTCCGAGCCCGCGTCGAGCGAGAACCGGGTCGCCTCCTCGCTGAGGTCGGGGGTGCGGGTCTCCTTGAACTCCTGCACCCGGTCGCCGACCCAGTCGACCGGATTGCCGACCGCGACCACGAACGCGATCAACGAGGCGACGACGAGCGCGCCGATCCCGCCCGCGACCGCGCGATTGGTGTCGGCGCTGCGGTTGCCGAGACCCGGCAGCCGGGCCTCGAAGCGGGCCACGACGGCGCCGAGCGCCGCGGCGCCGATGGCGATCAGCGCCAGCGTCCATCCGACCGCGTTCATCTCGGAAACCGCAGCCGCCAGGCCCTCGTCGTTGACCGCCGCGTAGACGTCGAGCAGCGAGGGGACGACGGCGAGCATCGGCAGGATCGCCAGCGCCAGCCAGCTGAGGGCGCGCAGCCGCTGCGGTGAGAGCAGCACGAAGGCGAGCAGGGCGAGCACGATCGCGGGCGCCGAGGCCCGGCTCTGGCCGAGCGCGAACAGGCTCAGCGAGACGCTCGCCACCGCCAGGGCGGCGCCGCGGGCGCGGAAGTCGAGCTCCGTGCTTGCCGCCATCGAGATCGCTGCGAAGCTCGCGATCGCGAAGAACGCGACGTTCGCGTTTCGGTAGCCGAGGGGGAAGTCGAGCGTCCCGTCGGTCTCGAACAGGTCCCGGGGGGTGGATCCGAAGAGGGCGATGATCGTGATCACCGCGGCGAAGCCGGCGCCGATGACCACCGGCGCCAGGGCGAGGTGGATGCGCGGCGCGAGCAGGTTGCAGAGCCAGATCCCGAGCCCGAAGACGAGCGCGTAGGTGAGCACCCGCAGCCCGTCGACCACGGCGACGTCGGGCGCGGCGCTCCACAGCGCCGACAGCCCGGTCCAGAGGCCGAGCGCGGTCAGGCTGATGAGCGCGACCCGCGCGCCCGGGGAGAGCCGCAGCCGACCGCCCCAGGGCGCGACGCGGCTGAGCAGGACCGCGGTCATGCAGAGCAGGATCGTCCCGGGGAGCATCACGACGCCGAAGTAGGCGCCCTCCTTCCACGCCCACCAGCCCCAGGTCACCGAGAGCGCGGTCAGCAGCAGCATCGCCGCGCCGCCGACGCTGCCGAGGCTCGCTGGCCCGCCGCCGGCGGGGCGGGCGTCGGCCCATCGATTGATCCTCACCGGGGGAAGGTTCGCAGCCACGGGCCGGCCACGCGTTTCAGCGATGCGCATAGGATCGCTCCGTGGACCCGCGCAAGCGAGCCCTGGATGTCGCGACCGCCGAGGCCGAGCGCTTCTTCGCCACGCTCGCCGAGCGGCCGGTCGCCGCCGCCGCCGACGCGGCGGCGATCAGCGCGGCGCTCGGCGGCCCGATGCCCGAGCGCGGCGAGCCGCCCGAGGCGGTGATCGAGGCGCTCGCGGCGGGGGCCGACGCCGGCCTCGTCGCCAGCGCCGGGCCGCGGCACTTCGGCTTCGTGATCGGTGGGGCGCTGCCGGCGGCGCTGGCAGCCGACTGGCTCGTCTCCGCGTGGGATCAGTGCGCCGCCTTTCACTCGCTCTCCCCGGCGGCCGCGGCGATCGAGGAGATCGCGGCGGGCTGGGCGCTCGACCTGCTCGGGCTTCCCGGCGGGGCAAGCGTCGGCTTCGTCACCGGCGCGCAGGGCGCCAACACCACCTGCCTCGCCGCCGCGCGCCATCGGGTGCTCGAGCGCGCCGGCTGGGACGTCGAGCGCGACGGACTCGCGGGCGCGCCCGCGGTCGCGATCGTCTGCGGGGAGCAGGCGCACGCGACGATCTTCACCGCGCTGCGGCTGCTCGGCTTCGGCGAGGCGGGCGCCATCCGCGTCGCCGTTGATGAGCAGGGCCGGATCGAGCCCGAGGCGCTGGCGAGCGGCGCTCGCGCAGGTCGGCGGACCGGCGATCGTCTGCGCCCAGGCGGGCAACGTCTCAACCGGCGCCCTCGACCCGTTCGGGCCGATCGCCGACGCCTGCGCCGAGCGCGGCGCCTGGCTTCACGTCGACGGCGCCTTCGGCCTCTGGGCGGCGGCGGCGCCCTCGACCCGCGCGCTGACCGCCGGGGTCGAGCGCGCCGACTCGTGGGCCGTGGACGCGCACAAGTGGCTCAACGTCCCCTACGACAGCGCGCTCGCGATCGTCGCCGACGCTGAGGCCCACCGCGCGGCGATGAGCCTCGCGGCCTCGTACCTGGTAGCCGATCCCGGTCAGCGCGACTCCACCACCTACGTGCCCGAGTCCTCGCGGCGCGCGCGGGCGATCCCCGTCTACGCGGCGCTGCGCTCGCTCGGGCGCGAGGGCGTCGCGGCGCTGGTCGAGCGAAGCTGCGCCCAGGCGCGGCGGATGGCGACGCGGCTGGGCGAGATCCCGGGAGCCGAGATCCTCAACGAGGTCGTCCTCAATCAGGTCCTGGTGGCGTTCCCCGGTGGCGACGAGGCCAACCGCGCGGCGATCGCGGCGATCCAGGGCGACGGCACCTGCTGGCTCGGCGGGACGCGCTGGCGCGGCCGCGAGGTGGTCCGGGTCTCGTTCTCGAACTGGGCGACCACGGACGCCGACGTGGACCGCTCGGCCGCGGCGATCGCCGCGTCGCTCGGGTGAGCGCGAGCGGGGGAGTGGCCGGGCAAAGAAAAACGCCCCCGCCGTAACCGGCGAGGGCGCTCCTCGAAAAACAGCTCTAGCGAGCCGGGATCAGATCGTCGAAACGTTCGTCGCCCGGGGGCCCTTGTCGCTGTCCTCGGGCTCATACGACACCTTGTCGCCTTCGTTGAGCGAGCGGAAGCCCTCTCCGTTGATGGCGCTCTGGTGAACGAAGAGGTCCTTCGAGCCGTCATCGGGCGTGATGAAGCCGAAGCCCTTCTCCGGGTTGAACCACTTGACTGTTCCGTTGGGCATGCGCGTCCTCCGTAGATGTGTGCTGCGAACCACGGAGGCCGAAACCTTGAACGAGGAGCGCTGGCACGATTGCTGGGCATCTGCCCAGGTGAATTACATGGGGACCGTAGCAACGTCGAGGGATCGCATGACCGCTTCTCCCACGCCGCGGGTGGAGCCGGGCCTAATTGCCGGGGCTCTCGCCGAGCAGTTCGCTGATCTGATCCGGATCGTTCAGCACCCGGACTCGGCGCACGAGGTCGCCCTCGAACTCCCAAAGCCAGGCGTTCGGGGTGTCGATGCGCGAGCTCTCGCGGCGCACCCGGACCCGCCCGCTGACCAGGAGCTGGTTCTCGTCGAGGCGCTCGAAGGTCTGCGGGGTCAGCTTGATGTCGTCCCAGACCCGCTCGACGTCGGCGATGTAGTCGGCGAGCCCATCGGGGCCGCGGTAGGGCTCGCCGCCGCCGGCGATCATGCCGGTGACGGCGTGGACCTCGATCTCGGCGTGGCTGATCGCGCGAAGCGCATCGACGTCGCGGCGCGCGAAGGCCCGGTAGGCGCGTCGCACGGTTTCGAGCTGGGGATCCCCCACTCGGCCGACCCTAAGCGGTCGGCGTGTGGCTGTCGAGGAACTCGGCGACCGCCGCGGTGGTGCGCTCGGGCTGCTCGTCGAAGACGAAGTGGCCGGCGTCGGGGAGCGCGAGCAGCCGGGCTCCGGGGATCTCGCGCTCGAAGCGCCGCGCGCCGCTGAGCGGCGCGAACTCGTCCGCGGCGCCCCAGAGGAGCAGGGTCGGCACCCCGAGGGCGGCGAGCTCGCCCTCGTACGGCGCGAGCTTCTCGAAATCCATCGAGCGGTAGAACTCGAGTGTCGAGCGGCGCCCGCGGCCCGCGGCGAACGGCCGCCAGTAGGCGTCGATCGTGGCCTCGGTGAAGGCGGCGCCGCCGGCGCGCAGCATCGCCGCGAACCCGTCGCGATCGAGCGCCGCGGCGAGCGCCTCGCCCTGCTCGCCTCGCATCGTCTCGGCGAGCCCGTGCCAGCGGCCGTCGGAGAAGAAGCCGGTGTTGCTGATCACCAGCGCCTCGACGAGCGCCGGGTTGCGGGCCGCCCAGGCGAGGCCGATGAACCCGCCCCAGTCGTGGACGACGAGCGCGACCCGCCCGAGCCCGAGGTCATCGAGCAGCGCGGTGAGCGCCTCGAGGTTGCGCTCGAACGTGGCCGGCCCCTCGTCCTCGGAATCGCCGAGGCCGTAGAGATCGGGCGCGACGCAGCGCCTGCCGCGCCGCGCGAGCTCCTCGATCAGCGGCACCCACATCAGCGAGCTCTCCGGGAAGCCGTGGACGAGCACCACCGGCGCCCCGCTCTCGGCGCCCTCGGGGACCGCCTCGCGAAACGCGAGCGGCCCCGCTGTCTTCAGCTCCACCGGCATCGGGGGCGAGCCTAGCGGCGGGGCGCCAGGGCTCGAAGACGGCGCGCCGACGGGCCGGCGAACGCGCTCCGGTCGATCTGCGCACACGAGCGGGGCGTAGTCCGACCGGCCCACCGCCGGGACGGAGCCATCGAGGTCGCACCGGTCGAACCAGCCGCTCCGAGTGGGGCCCGTTCGACCGGTGCGAACGGTCGGTCAGGAGCCGATCGGGGCGGTGCCCGCGCGGGCGCATCGAGCGCCGGGTTGCGAGCGGTCGGCCCGCTAGGCTTGCGCCCGCACCCCGGCGCCTTGGCGGAGTGGCTACGCAGCGGCCTGCAAAGCCGTTTACGCCGGTTCGATTCCGGCAGGCGCCTTGGGCTTGCCTGGGCGCGTCCGACCGCTGGGCAGCGCGCATGCCGGCCCAAGCCGCGTGCCGTCTAGGGTGGGAGGCGGTGCTGTCGTCCGAATGCTGAACGAAGACACCTCTCGCGGCCTGCGCCGCTTGAACGCCGTCGTCGGCGGCATCTTCGCCGTGCAGGCGGCGGCGATCCTTGCGCTGGCCGGCGACGCCGAGCTGCCGGTGACCGCCACCTTCCTCACCGGGCCCCCGGGGAGCGGGGAGACGACGGCGCCGGACCGGCTCTTCGAGGTTCCGTTCGGGCCGGCGGTGGCGGCGTTCCTGCTGCTCGCGGCCATCGACCATCTGCTCGTCGCGGGCCCGGCGCGGCGGTGGTACGAGCGCAACCTCGCGGCCGGGGTGAATCCCGCCCGCTGGTACGAGTACTCGATCAGCGCCTCGCTGATGATCGTGCTGATCGCGATGCTGGCGGGAATCTGGGATCTCGCCGCCCTGATCGCGCTGTTCGGGGTGAACGCCGCGATGATCCTCTTCGGCCTGGTGATGGAGCGCCAGAACGGGCCCGAGCGCGACGATCCCGACTGGCGCCCGTTCCTCTACGGCTGCATCGCCGGCGCCGTGCCCTGGATCGCGATCGGCCTGCAGATCGTGCTCGCCGACTCGAACGGCGAGGGGGTGCCCACCTTCGTGGTGGCGATCTTCGTCTCCCTGTTCCTGCTCTTCAACTGCTTCGCGATCAACATGGCGCTGCAGTACCGCAGGGTGGGGCGGTGGCGCAGCTACCTGTTCGGAGAGCGCGCCTACATCTTCATCAGCCTGACCGCGAAGACCGTGCTCGCGTGGCAGGTGTACGCGGGCGCCCTCGCCGGCTGATCGGCTGCGGCGCGCGGCCGCGCACCCCGCTCAGCCGACCGGCGGGCCGCCGAGCAGGAGGACGTCGATCAGCAGGAAGATCGCGACCAGGGCGACGACGACGCCGAAGGCGTGGGCGAGCGTCGCCGGCGGCAGCCGGCGGCCGAGGGCGCTGCCGCCGAGCGCGCCGGCCGCGGCGGCGGCGCAGAGCACCCCGGTGAGCGCCCAGTCGGGCTCGGCGCCCTCGATCAGGTGGCTGATCAGCGCCGCGATCCCGGTCAGCGTGATGATCGCCAGCGAGGTCGCGATCGCCCGGCGCATCGTCAGGCCGAGCAGCATGGTCAGCGCGGGGACGATCAGGAAGCCGCCGCCGACGCCGAAGAACCCGGTCATCACCCCGACGACCAGGCCGGCGCCGCCGGCGGTGGTGATGTCCGCGGGCGGGCATCCGCCGGGCCCCGCCGACTCCTCGTCCGTGCTGCCTCGCCAGTAGGTGAGCGCCGCCGCGGCGAGCATCACCGGGACGAAGGCGAGGATCAGCGTGTGCGCGCTGACCGCGCCGTTGGCGAGGGTCCCGGCGTAGGCGCCGAGCGCAGCGGGTACCGAGAAGGTCAGGGCCACCCGCCAGCAGAGCTGTCCGTCGCGGGCCTGCGATCCGGCGCCGAAGGAGGCGCCGAGGGCGACGACGATCAGCGACGCGGTCGAGGCCGGGCTGACGCCCTGGTCGAGTACGTAGACGAGCACCGGCAGCGCCAGGATCGCGCCGCCGCCGCCGACCGTCCCGACCACCGCGCCGATCGCAAGCCCGAAGGGAATCGCGAGAAGCATCTCCATATGACGCACTCAACTATACGGTTATACTGCTCGGCGATGACCGACCTGACCCCAGAGCTCGCCGAGCTGATCGCCCGCCGCTTCTGCGGTTCTCGGCGAGCCCACCCGCCTGCGACTGCTCAACCTGATGCACGCGCGCGGCGAGGTCTCGGTCGGCGAGCTGGTCGAGGCCGTCGGCGGCACCCAGGCGAACGTCTCCAAGCACCTCGGGCGTGCTGCTCGGCGAGCGCATGGTCCGCCGCCGCCGCGACGGCTCCCGGGCGCTCTACACGATCGCCGACCCGACCCTCATCGACCTCTGCGACGAGGTCTGCGCCGGCGTCCGCGACCAGCCTGCGCGAGCTCAGGCTCGATGGTCGAGGCCGGCAGCGACGCGATGATCTTCCGCCAGATCATCCACGACGATCTCGGCTGCGCCTCCTACCTGGTCGGCGACGAGAGCGCCGGCGTCGCGGCCGTCGTCGATCCGCGCTTCGAGATCGACGAGTACCTCGAGCTGGCCCGCTACGTCGGGGTCTCGATCGAGCACATCCTCGAGACCCACAACCACGCCGACCACGTCTCCGGCCACGGCCGCCTCGCGGCCGCGACCGGCGCGACGATCCACATCCACCGAGACGCCGAGCCCGACTACGAGCACGAGGCGATCGAGGACGGCTTCGAGCTCGAGGTCGGGCGACCTGCTGATCCGCGCGCTGCACACCCCCGGGCACCGCCCCGAGCACACCGCCTTCGCCCTGATCGACCGCAATCGCGGCGATGACGCCGTGGGCGGTCCTCACCGGCGACTCGCTGTTCGTCAACGACGTCGCCCGGCCCGACCTGGCGATCGAGGAGCGCGAGGGCGCCCGCGGCATCTACCACTCGCTCCAGGACAAGCTGCTCAGCCTTCCCGACGAGCTGCGAGGTCTGGCCCGGGCACCTCGGTGGATCGATGTGCGGCGGGCCCGGGATGGACATGAAGATCTCCTCGACGATCGGCTTCGAGCGCGACCACAACCCGACCCTGGCGATCACCGACGAGGAGGAGTTCGTCGAGCAGGCGGTCGCCAAGCTCGGGCCGCAGCCGCCCAACTTCAAGGCGATCGTCGAGCTCAACAAGGGCCCGCTGCGTCACCGCCGGCCTCGAGGTCCTGCCGCTGGCCCCGCGCCAGGTCGAGCAGAGGCGCTCGCGAGGGTGCGCTGCTCGTCGACGCGCGAACCGACCAGCAGTTCGACGACGCCCACATCCCCGGCGCCGTCTGCATCCCGATGCTCACGCGCGGGCTTCGGCTCGAAGCTCGCCTGGCTCGCCGACCGCGACCAGGAGATCGTCCTGATCGGCCGCGACGACGAGGACGGGCGCCGCGCGGCTCGGCTGGCGTCGCCGTCGGCATCTCCAACCTCGCCGGCTTTCTCGGCGGCGGCATGACCAGCTGGCGCCAGGAGAAGCGCGAGGTCGAGCGCATCGAGCGGCTGCCACTCGATCGAGCTCAAGGAGCGCGTCGAGGCCGACGACGCTGCAGATCCTCGACGTGCGCGAGCGAGCCGAGTGGGCAGGCCGGCCACATCCCCGGCTCGGTCTTCGCGCCCTGGCACGACATCGACGAGGTGCCCGAGGGCCTCGACGTCGAGCGCCCGGTCGCGGTCGTCTGCGGCTCCGGCCAGCGCGCCGCCGTCGGTGCCAGCCTGATCCAGCGCCTCGGCGCCGAGCGGGTGATCCACGTGATCGAGGGCGGCGTCCCGAAGTGGAAGCGCCTCGGCCACCCGATCGAGAGCGACTCGGATTGACCGCCGGCGGGCTCGACGGCCAGATCGTCACCCGGCTGCGCTCGATCCACGCGGTCAAGGCCGGCGCCCTGGCGATGTTCGACCCGATGCTCGCCCGGGTCGCCGCCGAGCGTGACGACCCGGCGACCGAGGCCGAGGTCGCGGAGCTGCTCAGGCGCATGCACAACGCCTTCTCCGGCCACCGCGCGGAGACCGCCGGCCACGTCGAGCGGCTCGCGCTGCGGGTCACCGAGCTCGGCGCAACGCCGAGCCGCCGGCGGGCGGGGTCGTTCGGCGCCGGGGCCCGCGCCTGGGTCGCCGCGAGCGGGATCGGCGGCCAGAACCACGGCGCCAACGCGCGCAACGCCTTCGTCTTCGAGCACGTCGAGATCGCCGCGCTGAAGCTGATCGCGGAGCTCGGCGATCGCGCCGGCGACGTCGAGACGGCGGCGCTCGCACGCCACTGCCTGGCCGAGGACGAGGAGATGGTGGCGACGATCAACCGCAACTGGACCAACGTGCTCACGCTGACGCTCGCCGGCTAGCCCGACCCGAGCCGGACTACCCTTCGGCCGGTGCTGCTCGCGTTCGCGATCGCCGGCCTCTTCTTCATCCCGGATCCCTGGCGGGTCGTGATCCTCGCCGTGGCTGCGGTGATCGAGGTGGGGGAGGTCTACTTCTGGATCAAGTTCCTGCGTCGCTACCGGGTGACCACCGGCGCCGAGGGGATGATCGGCGAGCGCGCCGAGGTGATCCAGGCTTGCGAGCCGCGCGGGCGGGTGCGCGTCCATGGCGAGATCTGGAACGCGCGCGCCGAGCCGCGCGCTGTGCCCGGCGAGCCGGTGAGGATCACCGCGGTCGAGGGGCTCACCCTGGTCGTCGAGCCCGAGAGGCCGTAAGCGAACCGCTACATCGCGACCCCTCCGGCTCTAGGCTCCCGCGAGATGGCTCGGACGGCTTGGCTGGGAACCTTCGTCGCGATCGCGTGCGTGCTCGCGGCGAGCGCCCTCGCCGGCAACCGCAGCGGGACCCCGAAGTCCGATCGTCTCGTCGGGACCAAGGGCGCCGACACGCTCAAGGGCCGCGGCGGCGGCGACCTGCTCGTCGGCAAGGCCGGCCGCGACGTGCTGATCGGCGGTCGCGGACCCGACCGCCTGCGCGGTGGGCCCGGGCGCGACGCCTTCAACATGAGGGACGGGGTCGAGCTGCCGAGCCCCGGCAACGACCGGATCTACGCCCGCGACGGCGCCGCCGACGAGATCAACTGCGGCAAGGGATACGACGTCGCGATCGTCGACCTCGAGGAGGATGGCGTCTACGACTGCGAGGTCGTCGAGGAGCCGTCGCCGTGATCGGCAGACCTGCCGACCACTCCTCGCGAAGCGCCCGGGGCGAGCTCGCCGATCCGCAGCTGGCCGAGCGCGCCCTCGCGGGGGACCCGGAGGGGACGCTTCGCCGCCGCGAGTTCCTCGGCCGCACCGCCGCGGCCGCCGGCATCGCCGGGATGGCGAGCGTGCTGCCCGCCGAGACGCTGATCGCCGAGGCCGCCAAGCAGGCCAACCGCCGGCCGTTCCCGAAGCCGCGCAACCTGCCGATCGACACCTTCGTCGTTCTGATGATGGAGAACCGCTCCTTCGACCATTACTTCGGCTGGCACCCGAAGGCCGACGGCAAGAACACCGGGCTCAGCTACCCGAACCTCGACGGCTCGCAGCGCTTTCCGACCCACCATCTCAGCCCCGATTTCCAGGGCTGCGACTTCCGCGATCCCGACCACGGCTGGAACGGCGGCCGCCACCAGCTCAACGGCGGCAAGCTCGACGGCTTCTACACCGGCAACGCCAAGGGCACCGGCAGCGACGAGCTCGCGCTCGGCTACTACCTCAAGGACGATCTCGGGTTCATCCCGCACGCGGCCGATCAGTTCACCCTCTACGACCGCTGGTTCTGCTCGATCCTCGCCTCGACCTATCCGAACCGCCACTACCAGCTGGCGGCCCAGAACGGCGGCCAGAAGTCGAACCTGTTCCCGCCCGAGACCGAGCAGACGGTCGGCTTCACCTGGGAGACGATCCTCGACCGGGCGAAGGCGAAGGGGCTCTCGATCGGCTACTACGTCTCCGACCTGCCGTTCCCGGCGCTCTACGGCACCCGCGGGCTCGGCTGGGTGCGCCCGGTGCTGCAGTTCTACGACGACGCCGCGGCCGGCCGGTTGCCCGACGTCTGCTTCGTCGACCCGCCGTTTCGCGACGGCGGCGGGGGGGACGGCCTCTCCGCCGACGAGCACCCGCACGGCGACATCCGCCTCGGCCAGGCGTTCATGTCCGACATCGCCCACGCCTTCATCGAGTCGCCTCAGTACGCCCGCGGGGCGCTGTTCATCAACTACGACGAGTGGGGCGGGTTCTTCGACCACGTGCGGCCGCGGCGCGTCCCCGACGACCGCGCGGACGCGCACGACATCGACAACGACTGGGGCCTGACCGGTTTCCGCACCCCCGCCGTGGCGATCTCGCCCTACGCGCGGCGGCGGGCGGGTCAGCCACATGACCGCCACCCACGAGTCGATCCTGAAGCTGATCTCCTACCGCTACGGGCTCGGCTACCTGAACAAGCGCCACCGCTACGCCTCCAACATCGGGCGCAGCTTCCGACTTCCGCCGCAAGCCCGACCTGACGCCGCCGCGCGCTGCCCGATCCCGCGGCGATCGCGGCGACGCCGTGCTCGTTCGGCGGCAGCGCGCGCAGCGAGCGCCCGAAGGAGCACGACCTCGTCGGGCTCGAGACCTCGGGCCTGCTCGAGCGGCTCGGCTACGAGGTCCAGGCGCCGTCCTTCGAGCGCCTCTTCCGCTACCCGGACAAGGTCCGCAAGGCCTTCCGCGAGAGCTCCGGCGCCTAGCCGAGCGCCGCGTTCTCGCTGCTAGTCTCCGCCGCCCGGGCGCTTAGCTCAGTTGGGAGAGCGCCAGCTCGACAAGCTGGAGGTCACTGGTTCGAGCCCAGTAGCGCCCATCGCTCCCAGTCGACCGCTTGGGGAAGTCAGCGACGCGAGATACTGCGCGGGCGATGTCGGAGGAGAACATGGAGCTCGCTCGGCGGGGGATCGCCGACGTTCACGCCTTCTGGTCGATGCTCGACGAGTTCGTCGTCTGGGATCGGCGGGGGAGTCAGTCGCTCCCGGACCTCGACAGCGTCTGCTTCGGGCGAGATGCGGTCATCGAGGCTTCTCGCCACTACTGGGGAACCTGGGACGAGTACAGCGTCGAGGCTGAGGAGCTTCTGGATGCAGGTCCCAATGTTGTCGTCGTGCTCCGCGAACGCGGCCGAGGCAAGGGAAGCGGCGCCCCGTTCGAGAAACAGCTTGTGCAGCTGTGGACCTTCCGCGGAGGCCGGGTCATTCGATGGGACATCTTCGAAAGTAGGGCAGAGGCCCTCGAAGCCGCCGGGTTGTCGGAGTAGAAGACCTCAACCGAGCAGCTTCGCCGGCGCCTCGCGCTGCGTCTCGTGCCGCGGCTCGGGCCGGCACGAGCTCCGCCACTTCGGGCCGAGGTGGCAGATCCGGGTGCATAACACCCACAAGTGCCATCTCGGCCGGGTGAGGCGCGGCGACCCGGGGCGGCGCGGCGGCCCGGTGCGGCGGGGCGGTGCGGCGTGAGGCGTGCTTCGCGCGCCGTCATGATTGCCGGCATGGGAGCACCTCCCGACTCCTTGTCGCCGCGCGTGGCGAAGGACGCCGACGCCGCCGTCGTCGCCCGGCTGCTCGACGATTTCAACACCGAGTTCGAGGCCGAGGCGCCGGGCGTCGAGTGGCTCACCGCCCGCGTCCGCGAGCTGATCCGCGAGCGCGAGATCGTCGTCCTGCTGAAAGGTGAGCCGCCGGTCGGCCTCGCGGTGCTGCGCTTCAATCGAGCTCTCTGGGACGACGGCCTCGACGCCCATCTCGACGAGCTCTACGTCGCGCCCGCCAGTCGTGGCCGTGGCCTCGGCCGAGCCCTGCTCGAGGCCGCGCTGGCGACAGCCCGGCGCGCCGGAGCCAGTCGCATCGACCTCGGCACGAGCACGGACGACACGGCCGCCCTGAGCCTCTACGAGAGCGCCGGCTTCACCAACCGCGAGGGCTCGAAAGCCGCGCCCTCGATGCTCCATTACGAGCGCGAGCTCTGAGCCTCCGCCACCCGGGCCGCCTCCGCCACCCCGGGCCGAGGCCGCACCCCGGGCCGAGGTGGCGAATCCGGGTGCATAACACCCACAAGTGCCATCTCGGCCCCGGTGAGGCGCTTCGGCCCCGGTGAGGCGCCCCGCCCCGGCGCAGCGCCCCGCCCCGGCGCAGCGCCCCGCCCCGGCGCAGCGCCTCGGCCCCGGTGAGGCGCCCCGGCCCGGCGCAGCGCCCCGGCCCGGCCCCGCCCCGGTGCGGCGCCCCGCGCCCCGGCGCGGCGGCCGCCCTCAGCGGCCTCGGTCGAACGAGATCACCTGCTGGATCCCGCTCGGGCGGTTCGTGTAGCGCATCGTCGTCGCCAGTAGGCCGGGGACGAACTTGATCCGCTCGGCGTTCGGCGTCGGAGCGCCAGGCGGCCGGGTCGGCGGTGCCCTGCGCGGCGGCGATCTCGCGTGCCGGACGTCGTCGAGCGCCGCTCCAGATCGAGCGCCTGGCACTTCTTCAGGTTGCCCTTGCCGCAGTACTCGATCTTGAACGGCTGCTTCGACCTGCTTGCCGAGCAGCGCGCGGATGTCGCGGTCGAAGTACTGGTACCAGCCCGAGTACTGGCCGCCGGGCGGCTGGTCGAAGCGCGAGAACAGCGAGTCGAGCTCGTCGAGCTGCGGGCCGAGCTGCGGCTGCATGAACGCGTCGGCGATCTCGGTCCCAGGAGCCGTCCATGACGGCGGCGCCGGGATCGTCGATCTTGCCGTCGAGGTCGCGGTCGAGGCGGCTGCCGCCGCGCCGCGTTCCAGGCGATCATCAGGTCGAGCATCTGCTGCGCCCGCTGCGCTCGGCGCCTTCGGTGCCCTTCGAGCAGCTGCGGCAGCAGCGGCACGGTGTCGATCGCGCGGACGTCCTGGGTGGCGGCGGCGTTCATCGCCGACGGTCACCGCCGCGAGCGTCCACTTGCCCGTCGGCCTCGAGGCGGGCGAGGTTCTTGTCGAGCAGGTCGACGCGGGCGGCCGATGCCGTTGCGGCCCCACTGGTCGTCGGCGGCGCCGAAGCCCGTGGCGACCGTCTTGTTCCAGTTGGTCATCGTGCCGTCCTTGGGGTTCGTTGCCCTGCGGGTGCTTCGACGTCGGCAAGGAAGCCCTTCCACTCGTACTTGCCGCTGCCGTCGGTGAGCAGGCCGGGGTCGACGCTCTTCGGGCGGATCGGCAGCAGGCCGCTGGTGTACTCGGCGATCGTGCTTGTTGTCGATGTAGAACGAGTTGAACGTCTGCGGGGTCTTCGCGGCGGCCTTGAAGAACGTCTTCGGGCTCGTCGACCGGCCGTTCGAGAGGCGGCGGAAGAAGAGCTGGTCGAGCACGTCCTTGCCGTAGCTCGAGCGCTTCGAGCGAGATCGCGACCTTCTTGCCGTTGACCGTCGCGTAGCCGACGACCGGGCCGTGGACGGTGCGTCTTGAAGGTCGACCGGCTCGCCGTCCGAGGGTGCCGGCGTTGAACGGCTCCATCTCGCGGCACTTGCCCTTGTACTTGTACTTCGTGTCGCTGCCGCCGCAGAGCGTCTCCGCGTACTGGTCGATGATGTCGCCGCTGGCCGAGGTCAGCGTCGTCGCGAAGTCCTCGCCGCGGCCGATCAGCAGGTAGCCGGGGAACGGAGCCGAGGTGGCGCCGCGCCAGTCCAGGCCGGGCGCGTGCATGTCGATCTCGTAGGTGAAGCCGGGGTAGAAGTAGCCGATCTGCGGACCGCCGACCATCAGCGGGCTTGCCGGTCGCCGAGCTGCTTCGCCGTTGATCATCAGCGTGTTGGAGGCCTGCTCGTCTCCGGTGCGGCGTCCGCGCGAGCGCCTCCGGTCGGCGACCGCCGGGGTCGCGGCTCGTAGCTGCCCGGGTCGATGATCACGTTGCCCTTGGCCTTCTTCGGGATGCGGCCGTAGGGGAACTTGCCGTCGATCGAGGTCGGGCTGCTCGCTGGTTGCGTGAACTGGCGCAGGTCGTTGAAGACGCTCATGCCCTTCTTCTTGCCGAGGCGCTCTCTGCAGCCCGCCGAGGAACTGCGAGCGCCGCGCCTCGTCGCCGCCGCCCTGGCCGAGGAACTGGCCCTTGAGCGCGTTCACGCGCGTAGACGTCGTTGCGGGTCCACGGCGCGGTCGCGGGCTCGTTCGCGGCCAGGTAGGCGTTGATGCCCTCGATGTAGGTGTCGATGTCGGCGAGGACGCGCCTTGCCCTCCTTGCCGGCCTTCTTCAGCTCCTTCGGTCTGCTTGGCGACGACCGCCTCGGTCTGCTGCGCTCGGGGTGAAGCTCTGCGAGCTCGGTGATCAGGCCGATCGCGGTCAGGCCCGGGGACGTCGATCGCGGCGACGCGGGCGTTGTAGCGGGCCTGCTCGAGCAGCAGGCCGCGGTCCTCGGCGGCGATCCAGCCGGCGGCCCAGACGCCGTCCTCGTGGGTGGCGGCGACGACGTGGGGCACGTTGTAGATGTCGCGGGTGATCGTCACGCCGGGTGCGCGGGATGTGCTCGTCGACGCCGGCCCGTCGGTCGCCGATCGCCGAACGTCCTCGGACTTGAAGTACGTGGTCGAGGTCGGCGTCGGTGACCTGGTCGAAGAGCGGCGTGAGCCCGTCGTACATCAGCGCCTGCGTGGTCGGCGCCGGCGGGCGATCGGGACGTCCGCCGAACTGGCCCGAGGGGATGATGTTGAGGGCGGTCGCCGCGTAATCCTGATCCTCCGGCGCCGCCTGGGCGGCGGGAGCCGCGACGGTCCCGATCGCCGCGATCGCCGCCGCGATCGCGAGCCTCGCTCGTGCCTGCATCCTTGCCCTTCTCGCTCGATCGGCGAGCCTCATGCTCGCCGCTCAAATCACCCTAACGAACGCCGCTGCGCCGCAGAGGCGCGGCAGCGGCGAGAATCCCGCCGCATGCTCGGGACGCTGATCGCCCTCCTGCTCATCCTCGCCGGCTCGGCGCTCGTCGGCCAGGCGATCGTCGCGCTGGGCGGGCGCCGCGAGTGGTCGCATCTGAGCCCCGCGATCGGGCTGGGCGCCCTGCTCGCGCTCGCCTGGGGGACGGTGCGCCTGCCGGGGGAGGGGACGAGCGCCCTGATCGCGCTCGCGCTCGCGCTGCTCGCCGCCGCCGCCTATCTGCGCGGCGGCCTCGTCGCGCTCGCCCCGGGGCTCGCGCGGGCGGCGCCGCTCGCGCTCGCGGGCACCGTGCTCGCCGCCCTTCCGTTCATCGTCGAGATGCGCTTCGGGATCCTCGGCACCGGGCTCAACCCGGACATGTCGCAGCACCTGTTCGCCGCCGAGCGCCTCGCGGCCGGCGGCAGCGAGCGGCTGATCGCGGAGGGGTATCCGCTCGGCCCGCACGCGCTCGTGGTCGCGATCTCGGCGCTCGGCCCGAGCCTCGTCCACGGCTTCGACGGGCTGATGATCGCGACCGCCGTGGCCACCTGCCTCGCGGCGCTCGCCGCGCTCGAGACCCCGGGGCGCCTTGGCTGGCCCGTCGCGGGCTCGCTCGTCGTCGGCTTCGCCTACCTGCTCGCCTCCAACTACATCCAGGGCGCCTTCAAGGAGGCGATCGAGGCCCTGTTCGTGCTCGCCTTCGCCGTCGGGCTCGCCGAGCTGGCCAGGGGCTGGGGCGAGGGAGCCCCGCGGGCCCGCCTTCTCGGCGGCCTGCCGCTGGCCGCGATCGCGCTCGGCGCGCTCTACGCCTACAGCTTCCCCGGCCTCCTTTGGATCGCCGGAGCGCTGCTCGCCTGGGCGGCCGCCGAGCTGACGCTTGCCGCGCTGCGCGACTCGCCGGCCGCGGCCCGCGCCCGCGCTCGAGCCGCCGTGCCGGTGACCCTGCTCGCGATCGGCGCCCTGATCGTGCTCGCGCTTCCGGAGGCCGGGCGGATAGCGAGCTTCGCGAGCTTCGAGACCTTCGATCCGAAGAGCGCCGGCCTCGGCAACCTGTTCGACCGGCTCTCGCCGCTCGAGGCGCTCGGGATCTGGCCCTCGGGCGACTTCCGGGTCGAGCCCGGCGACGGCGCCGCTCCCGCGATCGTCTTCTACCTGGGCGCCGCGCTCGGCGCCGCGGCGCTCGCCCACGGGCTTCGGCGCTCGCCCCGCCGCGGCGAGCACGTCCTCCCGGCGGCGCTGCTGGTCGCCGCGGCGCTGTGGGTCTACGCCTACGCCGCCGGCACCCCCTACCAGGAGGCGAAGGCGCTGGTGATCGCCGCGCCGCTGGTCGCGCTGATCTCGGTGCGAGGGCTGCTCTCGGCCGCGCCGAGCTGGATCGCCGCCGCGTTCCTCGCCGCCGCGGGCGGGTCGGGGTTGCTCGCGCTCGTCAACGGCCCGGTCGGGCCGGGCAGCTACTCAACCGCGCTGGCGGAGCTGCGCGCGGGGTTGCCGGACGGCTCGGTGCTGATCTCGGCTCCCGCGGAGGCGCTCGCCGATCAGCACGCGCGCGACTACCTCGTCTGGGAGCTGCGCGGCAACCGGATCTGCGTCGTCGGCGAGGGCGAGGTCGCGCCCGAGGGGGAGATCGCCGCGCTGCTCGAGGTCGAGCTACGCGACGGCGCGCTCGTCCCCGGGCAACTGAGCGTCTCGCCGCACGCCGCCGGGCCGGGGCCATGCCCGTTCATCACCGACGGGGCGCGCGCGGATCCGGCCGGGGACGACTGAGGCCGCCCCCGGCCGCTCCGGCTCTAGCCGCGCTCCAGCGCCGTCGGCTCGAGCTGCCCGCGAACCGCCCCGTCGGGGTAGTCGACGGTGTGGATGTTGACGTAGAACTTCTCCGGTGAGGAGGCGATCTTCTTGACCAGCTTCTTGTTCACCTTCTTGACACAGCCCTCATAGGCGCCGTTGCCGTCGAGCCCGTTCTCGTCCTCGAACAGGGTCAGCTTGACCGGGCCGGAGACGTCTCGGACTTGCCCTTGTGGATGTGTCCGGCGACGACCGAGTCGAGCTTCTTGAGCCTCGAGCGTGAAGCAGACCTTCTTCTGGGTCGGCTTGAGCAGCACCTCGATCTCGCCGCTGCCCTTCGGCTGCCCGGGCCCGGGACCTCGTTCTTGCCCTTGAGCTGGGCATCGACCTCGGTGGTGTTCTTGCCGGCGAGCGAGAGCGCCGGGCAGCGCCAGCGCGACGAGGCCAGCGCCGGCAGCGCCGCCATCAGCTTCGATTGCTTCATCGATTCACTCCCTTCCGAGTTGAGTTCGGGGATTCGAGGGGTACGTCTAGCATGGCCCGCCGATGGCCGAGAACCTCACAGTCAGACTGCCCGACGGCAGCCCGCTGGAGCTCGAACCACGGTGCGAGCGGCGCCGATGCGGCGGCCGCGATCGGGCCGCGACTCGCCCAGGACGCGCTCGGGATCAAGGTCGACGGCGAGCTCCGCGACCTCTCGGCGCCGCTGCCCGACGGCGCCGAGATCGCGATCGTGACGAAGAAGAGCAGGGGCGCCGAGGCCGAGGACGCGCTCTGGCTGATCCGCCACGACGCCGCGCACGTGATGGCGACCGCGGTCGTCGACCTCTGGCCGGGGACGAAGGTCTCGATCGGCCCGCCGTCGCCGACGGCTTCTACTACGACTTCGAGTTCCCCGACGGCGAGCGCCCGAGCGAGGACGACCTCGAGCGGATCGAGGCGGCGATGCGCGAGCACGTCGCCGCCGACGAGCCGTTCGAGCGCGAGGACGTCGCCGTCGACGCGATGCGCTCGAGCGCTTCCGCGCCGAGACCAGCCCTACAAGGTCGAGCTGATCGAGGACCTCGTCCGCGACCAGGGCGTCGACGGCGTCTCGCTCTACCGAAACGGCCCCTTCACCGACCTCTGCGCGGGCCCGCACGCGCCCTCGACCGGCCGGATCAAGGCGTTCAAGCTGAGCTCGATCGCCGGCGCCTACTGGCGCGGCGACGAGAACCGGACGATGCTGACCCGGATCTACGGGACCGCGTTTCACTCGCAGAGGCGAGCTCGACGAGCACCTGGCGCTGCTCGAGGCGGCGCGCGAGAACGACCACCGCAAGCTCGGCCCGCAGCTCGACCTCTTCCAGCTGCGCCCCGAGGCGCCGGGGATGCCGTTCTGGCTGCCGCAGGGCACCGTGCTGCTGCGGCTGATCGAGCGCGAGGTCCGAGCCCAGCTCGAGAAGCGCGGCTACTCGGAGATCAAGACCCCGCGGGTGCTCGACGAGGAGCTCTGGCACCGCTCCGGGCACTGGGACAACTACCGCGACGAACATGTACTCCGTTGAGCCCTCCGCAGCGTGAGGGCGACGAGCGCCGCTACGCGCTCAAGCCGATGAACTGCCCCGGCGCCTGCCTCGTGTTCGGCTCGCGGCGTCACTCCTACCGCGAGCTGCCGCTGCGCCTTGCAGTTCGGCGATCATCGCGCGCTGACAGCCGCGAGGGGGTGCTTACGGCCGGCTGCCCTCGGGTCCGCTTCACCCGGGACGTCGACCGCACGATGCAATCACCCGCCATCGCTTCGAACAGATCCCCGACGAGGTCGACGTCGATGTGCCAGGCGATCCGCCACCAGCTCTACGCGCGCGTCGGCTTCACTCAGTACCGGGTCGAGCCTATGCGGCCCGGCCGACGTAGAAATCGATCAGCACCGACGAGCAATGGGGCGGGCGCCGAGGCCGGCTGCGACGAGCGCTCGAGCGCCAGGGCCGCGAATACGACACCAGCCCCGGAGGGGACCTTCTACGGCGGCCGAAGATCGACTTCCACGTCACCGACGCGTCGGCCGCTCTGGCGGCCCGGGACCTGTCAGCTCGACTTCCGATGCCGGAGCGATCCGACCTCAGCCATCCAGGGCCAAGCCAACGCCGACCATCGGCCGTGAGTCATCCATCACGCCCTGCTCGGCTCGATGGAGCGCTTCGCCGGGATCCTGATCGAGCACCTCGACGGCGGCCGCTTCCCGGTCTGGCTCGCGCCGACGCACGGTCGCGGTGTCCTGCCCGGTCGCTACCACCATCGAGCAGACTACCGAAGGGCGTGCCGCGGAGCTCCGGCAGGGCGGGTCCCGGGTCCGCGTTGACGAGCGCACCGAATCCGTGCGGTCGCAAGATCGGCGAGCGCCGAGTCGAAGCTGCCGCTCATGGTGATCGGCTTCGGCACCGCGAGCTTGAGACAATGCTGTGATCTCTGTTGCTGTATGTGAGGGGCCATCTGCTCGATGACGTGCTGCCCTGCTGCTTGCTTTCCTCTGGCTGCCCGCCCGGTGCCCTCTTTCTAACACCCCCGGGATGAGGTAGCCAGACCCAGCTGTGCAGCTGCCACCCCCAGGCTGCCCGGTCTGATTTGCCCATTCCTTTCCATGCTCTGTCTGCAGGGAGTCCATGTGGCTGCCAGCCTGACTCCCAGGCCGGGTCCCAGGCTCCCATGGCAGTCCTGCGGCAGTGGACAGCACGATGGGAGATCAAATGCTCACCTCGTGTTCCAGGTGTGGTGGTTGACCCAGGATGCTGACACCGTGTGATCAAACACCTGCGAGGGACTTCAAGATGATCAGTGAGATCTGACCCTGTCAGGTTGTCCCCACTGTCACTGCGTTGCCTGGCCCCTGCTCATGTCGCAACAAAAGACCAAGCAGGAGCAGAAGGTGAAGGCTGCTGGAAAAAGCATCAGCAGCAGGTCATGTTTGCCAGACGAGCTGTCAAGATTGCTATAATTACTATGATGTGACCAAGTGTGGGCACCGAGGAGTGTTCTGTGCTATGGCTGAGCAGCTGAATGAGTGACCTCATGTTCCTGTTGTGAGCAGGCCACGCAGTGTGCATGATGCTGTTGATGCCTCAACCACTTGGCCAACTTGCTGACTGAATTGATGCAGCAGGAGGTGTAGATGAGCAGATCAGTTGTCAAG
>CAVYKD010000001.1:0-1030786 GCA_963769035.1 uncultured Solirubrobacterales bacterium | reverse complement strand
CCTCCGGGTTATGAGCCCGGCGAGCTACCTGACTGCTCCACCCCGCGGCGTAGGCCCATTCTAGCTGGGGCGATCCGCAGATGTGGGCGCTGCGTCGCCGCCCGGCGGTCCCGCGATCCTGGCCCGACGGCCTCGCGATCCGCGCCCCCCGCCGCCCGGCGGCTCCCACGATCGCCGCCGCGGCCCCTCGCCGCCGCCCCCCATCGCCCCCCACCCCGCCCCCAGCCACCCCCGTGTGAGAGGGTCCCCGAGATGAAGATCCACCACCTCAACTGCGGGACCCTCTGCCCCTACGGCGCCCGGCTGATCGCCGGCAAGGGCGGGGTCGGGGCGGCGGAGCTCTGCTGCCACTGCCTGCTGATCGAGACCGGCGACGCGCTCGTCCTCGTCGACACCGGCTTCGGCTCCGAGGACGTCCGCCATCCCTACCGCCGCCTCGGCGTCCCCTTCGCCGCCAGCTTTCGCCCGCAGGCGATCGAGGCGGAGACGGCGATCTCGCAGATCCGCGCGCTCGGGCTCGACCCGGCGGACGTCCGCCACATCGTCGCCACCCATCTCGACCTCGACCACGCCGGCGGCCTGCCCGACTTCCCCGACGCCGAGGTGCACGTGTTCGCGCCCGAGAAGGACGCCGGCGCTGGCGCCGAGCCTGCGCGAGCGCGCCCGCTACCCCGCCTGCCACTTCGAGCACAACCCGAAATGGGCCGTCCATCAGGTCGAGGGCGACTCCTGGTTCGGCTTCGAGAGCATCCGCGTCCTCCCCGGCGTCGATCCCGAGATCGCGCTGGTGCCGCTGGTCGGCCACTCGCGCGGCCACACCGGGATCGCCGTGCGCGACGGCGAGGGCTGGATGCTCCACTGCGGCGACGCCTACTTTCACCGCGACGAGGTCGCCGACCCGCCCGGCTGCCCGCCGGGCCTGCGGGTCTTTCAGCAGGTGATGGCCTCCGACCGCGGCGCGCGCAACCGAAACCACGCCCGGATCCGCGAGCTCGCCCTCGCCCACTCCGACGAGGTCCGCGTGTTCTGCGCCCACGACGTCGCCGAGCTCGAGCGCGAACAGCGAGGATGAGCGTCCCGGAGCGCCGCTCGGTCCTGGTAACCGGCAGCTCGACCGGCATCGGCCGCGCCTGCGCGCTCGAGCTCAGCCGCGCCGGGTTCACGGTCTTCGCCGGGGTCAGGAAGGTGACCGACGGCGAGGCGCTCGCCGGCGCGGGCGGCGAGCGAATCGAGCCGCTGATTCTCGACGTCACCGACGCCGCCGCGATCGCCGCCGCAGCCGAGGCGATCGGCGCCCGGACCGGCGGTCGGCTCGACGGCCTCGTCAACAACGCCGGCATCGTCTTCCCCGGCCCGATCGAGGGCCTCGGGACCGACTCCCTGCGCGAGCAGCTCGAGGTCAACGTGATCGGCCAGGTCGCGGTGACCAGGGCGATGCTGGGGATGGTCCGACCCGCCCGCGGCCGGATCGTCTTCATGTCCTCGATCGGCGGGCGGATCGGGCTGCCGTTCAGCTCCGCCTACACCGCCTCGAAGCACGCGATCGAGGCGATCGGCGACGCGCTTCGCCAGGAGGTCGCCCGCTTCGGCGTCGGCGTCTCGATCATCGAGCCGGGCTCGGTCGCGACGCCGATCTGGGAGAAGGGAGAGGCCCGTGCGCCCGCCCTGATCGCGGCGATGGCGCCGGAGGTGCGCGAGCTCTACCGCGAGGACATCGATCGGCTGATGCGACTCTCGAAGCGGACCGCCGAGCGCGGCGTCCCGCCGGAGCGAGTTGCCGAGGCCGTTCTGCACGCGCTCACCTCGAACCGGCCGCGAACCCGGTACCTGGTCGGAACCGACGCGAAGATCCAGGCGCGGCTTCGCCCGCTGCTTCCCGACCGGGTCTTCGATCGCCTGATCGCGCGAGAGTTCAGCGACTGAGCGGCGCTCGCGCCGCGCCGCCGCGCTCAGCCGCCCGGCGCCCGCGCCGCGACCACCCAGGTCGAGGCCGGCGCGAGCACGCCCTCGGGGGTGACGAACTCGGCCAGCGCCTCGCGCAGCGCCGCGGTGATCTGGGGGCGGATCCGCTCGGCCTCGGCGCCGGCGAGGCGGATCACCTCGCCCGCCGGCCCGAGCGCGGTGACGAACTCGACCGCCTGCTCGAGATCGTCGCCGATCGAGATCTCGATGTCGGTGCGGTGAAGCGCGATCTGCTCGAAGCCGGCGCCGCGCAGGATGTCGCTGGTCGTGTCGGCGCCCGCCATCGAGAACGGCCCCGGCCCGCAGGTCGGCTCATCCGACTCCTCCGGCCTGGTGACGTAGTCCTCGACGACCAGCTCGGCCCGGTGCAGCCAGTCGTTGTCGAGCTTCTGGCGCCAGACGACCATGCAGAAGCGCCCGCCGGGAACCAGCGCCTCGCGGACGTTGCGAAGCGCGGCCACCGGGTTGGCGAAGAACATCGTCCCGAAGCGCGAGAAGGCGTAGTCGAAGCGCTCGGCGAACTCGATCGCCTGGACGTCGCCGGCGATGAACTCGACGTTCCCCGCCGTGGCCGCCTCCGCCTCGGCGCTCGCCTGCTCGATGAACCGCGCCGCGACGTCGATCCCGGTGGCGTGGCCGTCGGGGCCGACCAGCGCGGCGAGCGTGGTCGTCGTGTCGCCGAGCCCGCAGCCGATGTCGAGCACCTGGTCGCCCGGCTTCGGCGGGTAGAGGGCGAGCGCCGCCTCGCCGTGGGCGCCGAGCCCGACGGTGACGGTCTCGCGGAACCTCATCCAGCGATCGAAGAGGACCCCGTTCCAGGCCTCGTGCGTTTCCTCGTTCGACGCCGCGAGTGGCTGTGTCTCTGGCACTTCCTACCCCCGTTCGAGTCCCGACTTTATACCCACCCCGGGTCGACCGCCACCCCGTAGGATCACCCGCTCGATGCGGATCGCGGTGATCGACATGGGCACGAACTCGACCCGGCTGCTGGTCGCCGACGTCGAGGGCGGCCGCGTCCGCGAGCTCGAGCGGCGCTCGACCGTGACCCGGCTGGGCCGCGGGGTCGACACCTCCGGCCAGCTCGCCACCGAGGCGATCGAGGCGGTCTGCGAGGCGGTCGCCGAGTACGTCGCGATCTACGGGCCGCTCGGCGTCGACCGGGTGGCGGCGATCGCGACCAGCGCCGTCCGCGACGCCGAGAACTCGGCCGTCTTCCTCGCCGAGCTGCGCGAGCGCTTCGCGATCGACGCGCGGACGATCGACGGCGGCGAGGAGGCTCGGCTCACCTACCTCGGCGCGCTCGCCGAGCGCCAGGCCGGCGAGCAGACCCTCGTCTGCGACATCGGCGGCGGCTCCACCGAGCTGGTGATCGGCGACGGGCCCGAGGTCAGCTTTCACGCCTCGCTTCAGGTCGGCACGGTGCGCCACACCGAGCGCCACATCAACCACGACCCGGCCGAGGCCGGCGAGCTCGAGGCGCTCGCCGCCGACGTCCGCCGGCTGATCGGCGAATCGCTCGAGCACGCGACCCTCACCACCGCGAACGAGGGCATCGGCGTCGCCGGCACCCCGACCTCGCTGGCGGCGATCGATCAGCGCCTCGACCCCTACGACCCGGAGCTCGTCCACGGCTACGTGCTCCCGCTCGGCTCGATCCAGCGGATGCTCTCCGAGCTCGCCTCGATGACCCTCGCCGAGCGCCTCGAGGTGCCCGGCCTTCACCGCGGCCGGGCGCCGACGATCGTCGCCGGCGTGGTCATCCTGGTCCAGGTGATGAGGGCCTTCGGCCTCTCGGAGATCGAGATCTCCGAGCACGACATCCTCTGGGGCGCGGCGCTCGCCGCCGCGAGCGCCTCCGCCTAGCAGCCGTAGCCGCGGAAGGCGTTGATCGCGCAGAAGGCCGGCTTGCGGCTCTTGTCGGGGTTGACGATCCCCCACCCCGCCTCGCGCTCGGAGAGCGCCGGGTTGTCGAGCAGCCCGTTGAGGATCATCAGCGGGATCGAGTCGACCCGGCGCATCATCTCGTAGAGCTCGCCGAGCGCGGCGGCCTGCTGCTCGGGCGTGTAGGCGTGCGGGCCGGTGGTCGAGATCCCCCACTCCGTCGCCCACATCGGCTTGGCGGCGTCGCCGGCCGCCTGCATCACCGCGCGGATCTTCCCCAGGTAGACGCGCACGTCGGCGACGTAGTCCTCGGCGGGCCCGACGCTCGCGTAGGGGTGGATCCCGATCGCGTCGACCTGCTGGGCGGCGCCGCTCGCGTACATCGCCCTGAGGAAGTTCGAGAAGCCGATCGCGTGCTTGTCCGTGTCGGCGTGCGGCGAGAGCCCGCCGCTGATGACCGGCATCGCCGGCGCCGCCGCGTCGATCGCGCTCGCGGCCTTCTTCAGCATCTCCGAGTACTCGGCCGGGTCGGGGATCACGCCACCCCAGAAGCGCGGGTAGTTGGGCTCGTTCCAGATCTCGAAGCCGATCGCGTTCGGGTAGCGAACCGCCCCCGCGGCGGCGAACCTCGCCAGCTCGTCGTAGAAGGCGGGCGCCGGGCGCAGCTTGTCGTTACCGGCCGCGCACCCCGAGGGGCTCGGCTGCGCCCAGCACGGGGCCGCGAGCACCACCCAGAGCGGCTTCAGGCCGTGCTCGGTGAAGATCTGGTTGAGCCGGTCGAAGGCGCTCCAGTCGTAGCTGCCGCGGTTCTTCTCGACCACGCTCCACAGGAGGTTCATCCGGATCACGTTCGAGTGGGTCCCGTCGAGCAGGCCGAGGACCTGCTTGGCGTGCGCGTTGCCGCCCATGAACAGGTGGTTCGCCCAGTCGTCGTTGAGGCCCCACAGCGGGTGCGGGTTCGGGGTCGCGAGCAGCGGCACCTGGGGCTGGCGCTGGTTGACGCAGGGCTCGACGATCCAGCGGCGCTTCTTTCGCTTCCACTTCGCATCGCCGGCGCAGGCGTAGGAAACCTCGCCGGGATAGAGGCCCGCGGCGCGCCACTCGCAGATCCAGGTCGAGTAGTTGAGCCGCCCGCGCTTCTTCTTCTTCGGGCCGCAGCGGCTGACCCGGAGCACGTCGATCCCGTTTCGCTTCTCGACCTTGGCGGTGGCCTTCTTCGCCAGCTTGGCGCGATTGACGCCGTGCTCCTTCGAGCCCGCGCCCGCCTGGGCCGGCGTCGCCGCCACGGCGCCGCCGATCAGGAGCGCGCCGAGCGCAGCGATGGTTCCCACCCGTCCCCTCAGGTTCATGTCAGTTCGATCGGCAGCGCCGAGAGAAACTCAAGCCGCGTGGCCGATCGGCCAGAAAGAGTGGACGGCCGGCGAGGAGTCGTGCTCCCCGCCGGCCGCCGCTGGGCGAAACGGTGCGCTGAACCGTGCTCCTACTGGTTCGCGCAGAGGACGACGACGCTCCAGTTGTCGACGGCGCCGTTCTTGTTGACCCGCGCCTGCCAGGCGTTGGTCGTCCCGGGAGCCGGGAAGCTCTCGAGCAGATCCGTGTTCGCGTTGACGTTCGCCGGGCCACCGGAGAGCATCAGGTCGCCGGCGTCGCAGGCCTGTGAGATCACCTGCGTGCCGTCGCCGATCGTGTTGCCGGGTCCGATCGGGGACTCGCGCTTGTAGACGGCGCTCGAGACGAACGCCCCCGGGCCCTTGCCGTTCAGGGTCGTCGCGCTCGGGACCTGGCCGAGGGTGCTCTCGGCGACGTCGGCTCCGGTCAGCGAGTTGTCCTCGACGTCGGTTCCGGTGAGCGTCTGGTCCTTGACGTCCTGGGTGGTCAGGGTGTCGTCGGCGACGTCGAGGCCGGTCAGCGTCTCGTCGATCACATCGCTGCTCGCGACGGCCTTGCCGTCCTTGAGGTCGATGCTCTTGACGCTCTCGTTCTTGATGTCGCCGGAGTTGACTGTCTGCGTTCCGGGCAGCGCCGCGGCGGTGCCCGAGATCGCCGCGAACAGGGCGACGAGCGCGATCACGATCGCCGGGGCCTGGCCGAGGCGCTTGCGGTGGGTGTGCTTGGTCATGAGTGTCTCCTTGGGGTTGCCGGTTTCTTCCATGGAGCGAGTCTGTGGCCGCGGCGCCGCCGCGATAAGGCGTCCAAAGGCTGGAAGGCGCCTGCCCGCGGGGTCGTCGATCTCACCCCTGGGTGTGGCCTGCGGCGCTCCCGCCCGCCGGCTCTATCGGTGGCCGCCGGGGCGGGTGTAGGCTCCGCGGCAGTGGCGAGCGAGACGGTCCATTTCCGCACCTGCCCGTTTTGCGAGGCGACCTGCGGGCTGGCGGTGACGATGCGCGGCGACGAGGTGGTCTCGGTTCGCGGCGACGAGGAGGACGTCTTCAGCCACGGCTTTCTCTGCCCGAAGTCGCAGGGCCTGAAGGCGCTCCACGAGGACCCCGACCGGCTGACCAGGCCGCTGGTTCGCCGCGACGGCGTGCTCGTCGAGGCGAGCTGGGAGGAGGCCTTCGAGGAGGTCGACCGCGGCCTCGGCCGGGTGCTTCGCGAGCACGGTCGCGACGCGGTCGCCGTCTACCTCGGCAACCCGTCGGCGCACAGCCTCGGCCCGATGATCTACGGCCCGGCGTTCAACAAGGCGCTCGGCTCGAAGAACATCTACTCCGCCTCGACCGTCGATCAGATGCCCAAGCAGGTGAGCGCCGGGCTGATGTTCGGCACCGGGCTGAGCGTCCCGGTCCCGGACGTCGATCGCACCGACTACCTGCTCATCCTCGGCGCCAACCCGCTGGTCTCGAACGGCTCGCTGCTGACCGCGCCCGACATGCGCGGGCGGATCCGCGCGATTCGCGAGCGCGGCGGCAAGGTCGTCGTCATCGACCCGCGGCGCTCGCGGACCGCGAAGGAGGCCTCCGAGCACCACTTCATCACCCCGGGAACCGACGCGCTGCTGCTGTTCGCGATCGCCAACACGCTGATCGGCGAGGAGCCTGGCCGACCCGGGCGCGCTCGCCGAGCACGCCAACGACGCCGAGGCGCTCGCCGGGCTCGCCGAGCCGTTCACCGCCCGAGGCGGTCGCGCCCGGCCTGCGGGATCGAGGCCGCCGAGATCCGCCGGATCGCCCGCGAGCTGGCGGCGGCCGGGGCGGCGGCCGTCTACGGGCGGATCGGGACGACGACGCAGCGCTTCGGCACGCTCGCGAGCTGGCTGGTCGACGTCATCAACTACCTCACCGGCAACCTCGACCGCGAGGGCGGCGCGATGTTCCCGCTCGCCGCCGTCGGCCAGCGCAACTCGAGCGGCACCGGGCCGCGCGGCAAGGGCGTGCGGATCGGCCGCTGGGCGAGCCGGGTCTCCGAGCGCCCCGAGGTCTTCGGCGAGCTACCCGGTGGTCGGCCTCGCCGAGGAGATCACGACGCCGGGCGAGGGCCAGGTGCGGGCGCTGGTCACGATCGCCGGCAACCCGCTGCGTCTCGACCCCCGACGCCGGCGGCTCGAGGCGGCGGTCGAGGGGCTCGACTTCATGGTCTCGCTCGACATCTACGTCAACGAGACCACCCGCCACGCCGACGTCATCCTGCCGGCGCCCGAGCCGCTCGCCAAGGCCCACTACGACTTCGCCCTCTACCAGCTCGCGATCCGCTCGATCGCCAACTACTCGCCGCCGGTGATCGACGCGGCCGCGGACCAGCCGCAGGAGTGGGAGACGGTGCTGCGGCTCGCCGCGATCGCCGCCGGCCAGGGGCCCGACGCCGACATCGAGGCCTGGGACGAGCTCGTCGTCGGCACGCTGATCGAGCCGCGAGATGGCGAGCGCGGGCTCGCCGATCGAGGGCCGCGACCCGGCCGAGATCGTCGCGGAGCTCGAGCCGCGGCGCGGCCCGGAGCGGATGCTCGACCTGATGCTGCGCACCGGCCCGTTCGGCGACGGGTTCGGCGCCGACCCGGACGGGCTCGACGCTGGCGAAGCTCGAGCAGGCCCCGCACGGGATCGACCTCGGCGCGATGCGGCCCGCGGCTGCCCGAGGTGCTGCGAACGCCCGTCGGGCAAGATCGAGCTGGCGCCGGCCGAGATCGTCGCCGACATCCCCCGGCTCGAGGCCGAGCTGGCGGCGAGCGGCGAGCGGCCGAGCCCTCGAACGGCCACATGGTCCTGATCGGCCGCCGCCAGCTGCGCTCGAACAACTCCTGGATGCACAACCTGCCGCCGCTGGTCAAGGGCAAGGACCGCTGCACGCTGCTGATCCATCCCGACGACGCCGAGCGGCTCGGGATCGCTCGCCGACGGCGAGGCGACGGTGCGCTCGCAGAGCGGCGAGCTCAGCGCGCCGGTCGAGGTCACCGAGGAGATCATGCCCGGGGTGGTCTCGATCCCGCACGGCTGGGGCCACGACGCAGCCGGGCGTGCGGATGAGCGTCGCCGGCGAGCACGCCGGGGTCAACTCGAACCTGCTCTCCCCGGTCGAGGTCGACGTGCCCTCCGGCAACGCCGTCCTCAACGGGATCGCGGTCACCGTCAGCGCCGCCATCCCGGCCGAGGTGGCACTTCCGGGTGCATAACACCCACCCCTGAGATCTCGGCCCGCAGTGGCGGCGCGGGCCGGCGCCTACAGGTCGAGGTGGTACTCGAGCAGCGTCTCGGCCTTGCCGCCGGCGCGGTCGTAGACCTTCTGGGCTCGCTTGTTGTCCGGCGTCGTGTACCAGAAGAGCGCCGGGGCGCCGTGGCGGCGGGCGACCGCGGCGACCGCCTCGACCAGGGCGTCGCCATGACCGGCGCCGCGGGCGCGCTCGGCGACGAAGAGGTCGTCCATCACCGCGACCCGCGCTCCGTTCAGGCTCGACCACTTCCACTGGTTGTGGGCGAAGCCGACGACCTCGCCGCTCTCGTCGGTCGCGACGAGCAGGAACGCCTCGTCCTCGGGCGCCGCGATCGCCGCCCGGGCCATCCGCTCGAGCTCCTCGTCGCTGGGGTCGGATTCGTAGAAGTCCGCGTAGCCGCGCAGCAGCGGCGCCAGCGCGGGCAGATCGGCCTCGCTCGCCTCCCGGATCGCCATCAGCTCACCCCCTCGACGCCCATCAGCTCTCCGGGTGCCTCGGAAGCGCCTCGACCTGCGCCGCGTCGAGCTCGAGCAGCGACGCCGCGCTCGTAGATCTCCTCGACCCTGTCGGCGGCGACGAAGTGGTGCGAGCCGGAGGTCGGCAGCAGGCCCTTGACGATCACGATGCCGTCGAAGATGTCGCGCGGTTCTCGTCGGCGCGGACCTCGGCGACCCGGCCGACGGGCTCGCCGTCGCTGGAATAGACCTTCGCCCCCTCCTCGAGGGCCAGATACGACGTCGGCGGGCCGAGCTCCTTCACCACGCCCACCCTATAGCCGCCCGGCGCGCCACCCCGGCACCGCCCACGCGGGACCCCGCCCGGCCCGCCGGCCGCGCGCGCAGCTACTCGGCCTCGAGGGCACGCCTGAGGATGTCGCGGAGGGCCCGCTTGTCGGCCTCGGAGAGCCGCGCGAGCGGCTCCGGCGCCGCCGCCATCCGCCGGTTCATCTCCTCGCGAAGCTCGCCGCCGCGCTCGGTGAGCGCGATCAGCTTCACCCGGCGATCGCCCTGCGCCGCGGTCCGCTCGACCATACCCGCGCTCCTCCATCCGATCGACGATCCCGGTCATGTTCGAGTTGTCGCAGTGCATCAGCCCGGCGAGCTCGCCCATCGGCCGCGGCTCGTCGAGCAGCCGAAGCACGATCCCCTGGGGCGGCGAGAGCTCGAGGTCCTGTCCGGCGTTCATGATCCGGGGCCGCCCGTGCTCGAAGAAGAGCTGCGCGATCAACGCCCACGCCTCGTCGCCCGGTCCCTCGCCGTACCCCGCGAGGTCGAACCGCGGCGGCTTCACCGCCGGTACCGCCTCTGATGGCTGCTCGACGCTCATCGGGGGTCGATGATACTTTACTTTCCGGATAGTTGAAAGGATCAAATGTCTAGGAGTACCGATGATGACGAGCGTGGCTGACAACGGGATCGAGGTCGAGGGCCTCGTCCGCGAGTTCAAGAAGGGCCCGCGCGCGGTCGACGGGATCGACCTGCGAGTCGAGCCCGGTGAGATCTACGGCTTCCTCGGCCCCAACGGCGCCGGCAAGTCGACCACCGTCCACATGCTCACCACCCTGCTGCCGCCGACCGCCGGGACCGCGCGGGTCGCCGGCTTCGACATCGTCAACGAGGGCGCCCCGGGTCCGCGACGCGATCGGCGTCGCCCTCCAGGAGGCGGCGCTCGACCCGTTCCTGACCGCGCGCGAGCACATGCGCCTGCAGGCCGGGATGCACGGGCTCGCCAGCGCCGCGACGGCCGCGCGCGCGGCGACGTGCTGATCGAGCGCGTCGGCCTCTGCCGAGGCCGCCGACCGCAAGGTCGGCGGCTACTCCGGCGGGATGAGGCGCCGCCTCGACCTCGCGCTCGCGCTCGTCCACGAGCCGCGGGTGCTCTTCCTCGACGAGCCGACCACCGGGCTCGACGTGCAGAGCCGCACCGCGCTCTGGGACGAGGTCCAGCGGCTCGCCAGCTCGCACGGCGTCACCGTCTTTCTCACCACCCAGTACCTCGAGGAGGCCGACGCGCTCGCCGACCGGGTCGGGATCATCGACACCGGCCGGATCGTCGCCGAGGGCACGCCCGACTCGCTCAAGGCCGAGATCGGCCGCCCGACCGTCGAGGCCGCCCCGATCGAGCCCACCGACTGCGAGCGGATGGCCGCGGTGCTGGCCCGCTTCGGCGAGCCGGTGCCCGGCCCCGCCTGGATCGGCCGCGGTCCGGCTCGGCGGCGGCACCGAGCAGCTCGCCGAGGTGGTCCGCGCGCTCGACGCCGAGGCGATCGGGGTCTCCAACCTGGAGATCCACGCGCCGTCGCTCGACGACGTCTTCCTCGCCAAGACCGGCAAGCGGCTCGAGGGCGCCGCCGAGGAGGAGGCCGAGCGCAGCGCCAGCGGCGAGTTCGAGGCGGTCACCGCTTGATCGCGGCGCTCGCCAGCGCGACCGGCGGCCTGCTCGGCGTCGAGCGGGCCGGCACGATGGTCCAGGTCGGCTACCTCGCCCAGCGCTCGGTCACCCGCACACTGCGCCAACCCGCGGTCGTGGTCTCGAGCCTGGTCTTCCCGCTCTTCCTGCTCGCCGTGAACGCGAGCGGGCTCGGCGCCGCCTCCGACCTGCCGGGCTTTCCGACCGGCTCCTACCTGACCTTCGCGCTCGGGCTCACCTTCATGCAGGGAGCGCTGTTCGCGACCATGGGCGCCGGGCAGGGGATCGCCGAGGACATCCAGCGCGGCTTCTTCAACCGCCTGCAGCTCACCCCGCTGAAGGGCCCGGCGCTGATCGCCGGCCAGCTCTCCGGGGTGGCGGTCCAGGGCGCCGTCCAGGGCCTCGCCTACCTGCTCGTCGGGCTCGCCTTCGGCGCCGACCTCGAGGCCGGGTTCGCCGGGGCGCTCGTCCTGCTCGCGCTCGCCGTCCTGGTCGCGGTCGCCTTCGGCTCGCTCGGGCTGACGCTGGGCCTTCGGACCGGCAACGGCGAGGCGGTCCAGGGCGCCTTCCCGCTGCTCTTCGTCTTTCTCTTCCTGAGCTCGGGGGCGCTGCCGCGCGACCTGATCGCCAACGACTGGTTTCAGTTCATCGCCACGATCAACCCGGTCAGCTACATCATCGAGGCCTTTCGCAGCCTCCTGATCAGCGGCTGGGACGGCGAGGCGCTCGCCCTCGGGACCGGCTGCACGGTCGCGATCCTGGGGCTCGGGCTGGTCGCGGCGAGCGCCGCGCTGCGGACGAGGATGGAGCGCACGTGAGGCCGCTCGAGTCGCGCTTCGCCCGCGCCGCCCTGGCGATCGCCTGGCGCCAGCTGTTCGTCGTCTTCACGAAGCCGCAGTTCATCCTGCCCTCGCTGCTGATGCCGATCTTCTTCTTCGTCGCCTTCGCCGGCGGGCTCTCCGCGGTCAGCGAGGCGCCGAACTTCGGCTACCCCGACTACACGACCTTCCAGTACGTGTTCGTGCTCATGCAGTCGGCCGTCTTCGGCGGGGTCTTCGCCGGCTTCTCGATCGCCGCCGACTTCGAGGGCGGGTTCGCCCGCCGGATGATGCTCGCGACCACCGACCGCAGGGCGATGATCGTCGGCTACTCGCTGGCCGCGCTGGCCCGGGCGATCCTCGTCTGGAGCGTGGTCACGGTGATCGCGCTGCTCGCCGGGGCCGAGATCCTCGGCGGCGGCGTCGACCTGCTCGGCGTCGCCCTGATCGCGATCCTCCTCAACATCGCCGCCCTGCTGTTCGCCTCGGGAATGGCGATGCGGCTGCGGACGATGCAGGCCGCGCCGCTGATCCAGCTGCCGGCCTTCCTGCTGATCATGACCGCGCCGGTCTACGTCCCGCGGCCGCTGATCGAGGGCTGGGTGGGGGTCGTCTCGGACTTCAACCCGATGACGGCGACGCTCGAGGCCGGCCGCAGCCTGATCATCGGCGCGCCCGCCGACGCGCTGCTCGCGATCGGCGTCGGGGCCGGGCTGATGGCGGTGATGGCGAGCTGGGCCTGGACCGGCCTGCGCCGCGCCGAGGCCGCGGGCTGACGCGGCGCTCGAGCGGCCGCGCCCACCGGGGCAGGCCGCGGCCGGGGTGGCGGGAGAGTCGCCACCCCGGCGGGGCTGCTGCGGCGGGCGTCGTTCGCGCGGGCGGTTAGAGCGCGTGGTTGGCGCGAAAGAGGCCGGCCGGGTCGTGGAGCTCCTTGACCGCCCGCAGGCGCTCGAGCGCTCCGGGCGGGAACATCGCCTCGAGCTCGTGGCGCACCTCGGTGAAGTTGAGGTAGCGGCCGGAGTCATACGGTGCGAGCGCGTTCTCGAACCGAGCGAGCTCGGCCTCGGTGATCGGCGCCATCTCGGGGCTCATCACGGCGCCGAGGCCGAGGGTCAGGTACTTCCCGTTCATCCTCGAGAGCGCTCCCGATCCCGGCGCCTCGCGGCCGAGCGCCCCGCCGAGGTGTCGGAGCTCGACCACGCCGAGGGTCGAGTCGCTGCCCGGGCCGCTGGCCGCGATCAGCTCGTCGACCGCCTTCGCCGGCAGCTCGCCGAGCAGCGAGTGCGCGCGCGAGATAGGGCATCGGCTCGACCGGGTCCATGTGGAGCTCGGTCAGCTCCGCCGCCGGGATCATCGCGAAGGTGTCCGTCTGCGCTCCGAGCTCGCGCAGCGGGCGCAGCAACTCCGCGCCCTGCTCGGAGTCGCCGAGCACCGCCGCCCCGACGACCGCGAACGAGCCGCCGCGAACGATCTCCGGAATGATCTCGAGGTCGGGGAACTGCAGCATCCGCACCGCCGAGGTCACCTCCTCGGGGAGGTTCGCCGTCCACTCGCGCCAGGCGTGGAAGACCTCGCCCGAGCGCTCGTAGGGGAAGAACAGCGAGCCGGCGTAGACCTCGCGCAGCGGGTAGAGCCGGAACTCGATCGCGGTGACGAGGCCGAAGTTGCCGCCGCCGCCGCGCAGCGCCCAGAAGAGCTCCGGCTCGTTGTCGGCGTCGACGACCCGGTGCTCGCCGTCGGCGGTGACGATCTCGATCGCGGTGATCGAGTTCGTCTGCAGGCCGCGCTTTCGCGCCTGCCAGCCGACCCCGCCGCCGAGCGAGTAGCCGACCACGTTGATCTCCGGCGAGGAGCCGTGAAGGACGGAGAGCCCGTGCTCGGCGGCCTTCGGGACGACGTCCCACCAGCGGGCGCCCGCCTCGACCCGGGCCACCCCGCGCTCGGCGTCGATCTCGACGCCGGTCAGCCGGTCGAGCTTGACGATCACGGTGTCCTCGAGCGAGCCGAGGGGAATCGGGTTGTGGGCCGAGCCCTGGGGCGCGATCCTCAGGCCGGCGTCGCGGATCGCGGCGACGATCCGCGCGGCCTCGACGGCCGAGCCGGGGAGCGCGACCGCCGGCGGGCGCTGATCGACGACCAGGTTGAAGCTCGCGCGTGCGGCGTCCCAGCCGGCATCCGTCGCGGTCACGATCGCCTCGCCGAAGCGGTCGCGAAGCTGGTCCAGGGTCGGTCGGGGGGTGCTGAGCATCTCGGGTCTCCTATGTCTCGATCGTCGCGGCGTCCGAGGCCGGAGCGCACGCGGCGAGCAGTTGGTCGATCACCCCGAGGAGCCCGATCCAGCCGGTGAACTCGCGGGCCGAGCCGTCCGGGGGGACGACCTTTCCGCGCAGCGCGCCTTCCGCGAACTCGAGCTCGAGACTGAAGGTGACCTTGGTCTCGTTCACCCCGCCAGCTTCGAGGCGAGGCGGCGCCCGCGCATCGCGGGATCCCCCAAGACGCCACCCCTAACTTTGGCGATCCCGGACCGCTCCTGGGCGCGCCCGGGCCGCTCAGGCGGGCTCGAGCGCGGCGGCGAGCTCGCGCCGCCCCTTGATCTCGAGCTTGCGGTAGGCGTTCGAGAGGTGGACCTCGACCGTCTTCGGGGTCACGTAGAGCTCCTGGGCGATCTCGCGGTTGGTCCGCCCGGCGGCCGCGAGGTCGGCCACCCGGCGCTCGGAGGGGGTCAACGACGCCGGCCCGGTGAGCGCCTCGCGGCGCGGGCGCGCGCCGCTCGCCGCGAGCTCGGCCCGGGCGCGCTCGACCAGCGGCGCCGCCCCGCAGACGTCGGCGAGCTCGAGCGCCCGGCGAAGCGGCTCGCGCGCCTCGGTCGGCCTGCGCGCCAGCCGGGTCGCGGTGCCGAGCGCGCAGAGCGCCTTCGCGAGCTGCAGGCGCGAGCGCGAGGGCTCGAGGGCCGCGACCGCCTGCTCGAGGTGCCCGAGCCCCGCCTCTCGCTCGAGCTCGCCGAGCACGCGCAGGGCGCGCCCGAGCGCCCCCGGCGACCCGAAGGCGCGGGCGACCCTGAGCTCGGCTCGGGCGAGCTCGATCGCCTCGTCGGTGCGCCCGAGCCGGTCGAGGCACACCGCCTTCAGGGTCCGCCAGGGGTGCGGGCTCGGGTTGGCGTGCTCGTGCAGGTACTCGCGATAGGCCTCGGCGGCCTCGAGCGCCTCCTCGGCCCTCCCCTCGGCCAGCAGCAGCTCGGCGCTCGCGCCGCGGATGAAGTTCGCACCGTCGCCGCGCACGTCGTAGGGACCAGGGCTGGCGAGCGCCGCCCGCGCCCCGGCGAGATCGCCGCGCTCGATCCGGGTCTCGCAGAGGAACGCGGCCGGGAACTCGTTGACCGTGCCCGCCTCCGAGCCCCAGAGGTTCATCTGCTCGGCGCCGGCGAGCAGCGAGAGCTCGGCCTCCGGCAGCTCGCCCCAGCGCAGCAGCGTGTACCCCCGCCAGAGGTTGACCGAGAGGATCCCGAACAGCGACCCCGAGCGGTGCGACTCGCGCCGCGCCGCCTCCCAGACCTCGAGCGCGCTCGGATCGTCGGCATAGACGAGGACGACGTTGGCGCTCACCCAGAAGAGGCCGTTGTCGTTGTCGATCCGCAGCAGGTCCTCGCCCTCGAGCGCGGCGCGGGCGAGCCGCGAGCACTGCTCGGCGCTGCCGCCGGTGTTCGCCCAGTGAAAGGCCGCCACCGCGGCCAGCATCTTCGCCCCCGGCCCCTGCCCGACCGGGCGCTCGTAGAGCTCCTCGAGCCGGCGGAGGGCGGAGCGCTCGCCGGCCCCGAAGACCACCGTCATCAGCCGCATCGCCTCGAGCGCGTCGCGGATGTCCGGGAGCTCCTCGGGAAGCTCGGCGAGGGCGCGGGTCGCGATGACGTTCGCCTCGTCGACGCGGCGGGTGAAGTTCAGCGTCCGCGCCAGCGAGAACGCCGTCTCGGCGCGCTTTCTCGGCTCGGTGATCGACTCGTAGGCCTCGGCGAGGTGGGCCGCGGCGTCCTTGCCGCGGGTGTGCATCTCGGCATGGCCGAGCTCGTCGAGAAGGCGCCCGCGCCGCTCCGCGTCGAGCGGCTCCGCGATCGCGCGGCGCAGATAGGCGACGGCGCTCTCCGCGGCGCCCTTCGCGGCCGCCGAGCGGCCCGCCCGCTCGAGCACGTCCGCGGCCCACTCGACCCCGGTTCGCGGCGTGTGCAGCAGCTGGGCGGCGACCTGCTCGGCGGGCGCGCCCGCGTCGCGCAGGAGCTCGGCCGCTCGGGCGTGCTCGAGCTCGCGCTCGCCCGGCGGCAGCTCGAGGTAGACCGCGTCGCGGACCAGAGGGTGGACGAACCCGAGCGGCGGCTCGGGGCGCAGGATCTCGACCCCGGCGAGCGCCCCGGTCGCCTCCGCCGCGACCTTCGGATCGAGGCCGGCGAGCCGGGCCACGGCGCCGAGCTCGGCGCCGTCGCCGAGCACCGCGACCGCCCTCGCGACGCTCGCCGCCTCGGCCGGCAGGCGGGCGAGGCGAAGGAGCACGGCCCGCGAGGCCGCGCGCGGCCCGACGTCGCCGATCAGGCGCGCGTTCGCCGCAACCGGCGCGACGCCCTCGGCGGCGAAGGCCTTGAGCAGCTCCTGAACGAGCAGCGGGTTGCCGCCGGTGGCGACGTGACAGGCGCTCGCGAAGGGCTCCTCCGCCGGGCTCTCGAGCCGGCGCTCGATCAGCTCGGCGACCGCGCGGCGGCTGAGCGCGCCCGGCCGGATCGTCGCGCTCAGCGGATCGCCGGCGAGCTCGGCGAGCAGCAGCTCGTCGGCGCCGGGCTCGTTCGGGCGCAACGTCGCCGCGATCAGCACCGGGGTCTCGCCGAGCCGGCGCCCGAGGTAGGAGATGAACCGCAGCGAGGGGCGATCGCACCAGTGAAGGTCGTCGAGCGCGATCAGCGTCGGCACGTCGCCGAGCAGGTTGAGGCTGAGCCAGTAGAGGCCGTGCAGGGTGGCGAACCCGGCGTCGGCGACCGCGCCCTCCGAGGCCACGTCGGCTTCGAAGACGGGTCGGGCGCTCGCGGCGGCGCCGTCGAAGGCGCCCTCCGGCGAGCTCGCCAGGAGCGGCTCGAGCAGCTGGCGGACGACCCCGAAGGGGAACTCGCGCTCGAGCTCGGAGCCCCGCGCGCCGATCACGCGAATCCCGTCCGACTCGGCGATCCGCCGCGCCTCGGCGAGCAGGGTCGTCTTGCCGATCCCGGCAGGCCCCTCGATCAACCCGATCCGCTCGCCGGGGCGGCCGATCGCGGAGACGAAGTCATCGAGGCCGGCGACCTCGCGCTCGCGCTCGAGCAGGCCGGTGGGGGTTGGGGACGCCCCCCGCTCGCCCTCGCCCGCCGCCTCGCTGTCGGCATCGGCCGCCACTCAGATCCCCTCGCGCCCGATTCTAAGCGGGCGCGGGCGAGATCGCGGCCGGGCGAGATCGAGAACCGTCGCCTGCTCGGACCCCTCGTCCGGCGGCGGTTAGTCGTCCTTTGGCGGCTTCTCGGGCTTGCCCTCGGGCGCGAGCCCGGCCTCCGAGCGCGCCGCCTCGAGCTCGGCGGCGACGACGTCCTCCTGGTCGGGGTAGGCGAGCCGCCGCTCGAGCAGCGGCACCGCCTCGTCGGGGCGGCCGGCGAGCCGCAGGGCGTGAGCGAGATTGAAGAGCGCGTAGTTGAGGGTGAGCTCGTCGCCCGATCCCTCGAGCGCGGCGACGGCCTGCTCGAGCACCGGAATCGCCTCCTCGTAGCTCCCCTGCTCCGAGAGCGCGAAGCCCTGGTCGTTGAGGCTCGCCCCGTCGGTGCCCGCGGCGCTCGCGCTCGGCTCGGGCTCGGTGGCGGCTGGTCGCCTCGCTCGGTGCCGGGGCCGGCGCGGTCTCCTCCTTCGCCGGCTTCTTCGCCTTCGCTTCCTTCGCGTCCGCTCCGGAGTTCAGGGCGTCCTCCCCTCCTCCGCCGATCGTGAGGGCGAGCGCGACGACCACGGCGATCAGCCCGGCGCCGATCGTCGCCACCGCGATCATCCGCCGGCCGCGACTCGGCGCCGCGCGGCGCGGGGAGGACAGGGGCTCGTCCACCGGCCGCGAGCGGGTTGTCTCCTCGGCGGGCGGGGCCTCGGCGGGGTCGGCCCGGGCCGCGTCGGGCGGATCCGAGGCGAGCGCGATCGGCTGGGTCGGCTCCGTCGGTGGCGACGGGGCGGCGCCGTTGCCGAAGCGCTCGAGCTCGGAGAGCGCGGCCGCGGCCGACGCCGGGCGTCGCTCCGGAGCCCGGTCGCGCATCCGGTCGATCAGCGACCACAGCTCGGGATCGGCGCCGCCGGGCGCGACGTCGGCGAGCAGGACGCCGAGCGCGTAGAGGTCCGAGCGCTCGCTCGCCGGATCGCCGCGCAGCACCTCTGGTGCGAGGTAGGTCTCGGTGCCGATCACATGGCCGGTGCTGGTCAGCGAGGTGGCACCGTGGGCCTGGGCGATGCCGAAGTCGGTCAGCCGCGCATGCCCCTCGGCGTCGATCAGGACGTTGTGCGGCTTGACATCGCGGTGAAGGATTCCCGCCGCGTGGATGTGGCGAAGCGCGGAGAGGAGCTCGGCGGCGAGCGCCGGCGCGTCGATCGTCTCGCCGCGCGAGATCCGCTCGGCGAGCGTGCCGCCATCGACGTACTCCATCACCAGATAGGGGCGCTCGCCGGCGTCGAAGTCGTAGACGCGGACGAGGTTCGGGTGCTGAAGGCTCGCCGCCAGGGTGGCCTCGCGCCGGAAGCGGCTCAGGAACTCGCGATCGCCGGCGATCGTGTCGGAGAGGATCTTGACCGCGACCTGTCGGTCGAGGCGCTCGTCGGTGGCGAGCCAGACCGCGGCCATCCCGCCGCGCCCGACCGCTCGCTCGAGCCGGTAGCGGCCCCCGAACCGGCGCCCGGATGTGAACAGCGGGCCGCCCGCCGCCGGGCTCGGCGCCGTGCTCACACCCCCGTTGTCGCTCGACGAGTCGCTCACGTCAGGATCCCATTCCCGGCCACGGGGCCCCCTAACCCCTTTCCGCCCTGTCGCGGGTACGCTGACCGGCGCGGTGAGCACGACAACCGTCACCCCGGCGAGCCTGACCGAGCGTTCCGCCAGCGAGCTGGCGGCGTCGATACGGCGCGGCGAGGTCAGCTCGCGGGACTGCCTCGAGGCCCACATCGCGCTGATCGAGCGCCGCAACCCGACCCTGAACGCGATCATCGCGCACCGCTTCGATGCCGCGCGAGCCGAGGCCGATGCCGCCGACGCGGCGCTCGCCGAGGCCGGTGAGCGCGCCCGGCTGGGCGCCTTTCACGGCGTGCCGGTGACGATCAAGGAGTCGTTCGCGCTCGCCGGGATGCCGCACACCTCGGGCTCGCTCGATCGCGAGCACGTGATCGCCGACGGCACGGCGACCGCGGTGAAGCGACTGGTCGCCGAGGGCGCGATCCCGCTAGGGGTCACGAACACCTCGGAGCTGACGATGTGGATCGAGTCCCAGAACCGGATCTGGGGGCGCACCAACAACGCTCACGATCCGCGGCGCACCGCCGGTGGCTCCTCGGGCGGCGAGGGCGCCGCGGTCGGCGCCGGCTTCGCGCCGATCGGCCTCGGCACCGACATCGGCGGCTCGATCCGCCTGCCGGCCTTCTTCAACGGCTGCTTCGGCCACAAGCCGACCGGCTGCCTGGTTCCCCATACCGGCCACTACCCGGTGCCGAACGAGCGCGGCTCGACGCTGCTCGGAGTCGGCCCGCTCGCCCGCCGCGCCGAGGACCTGATGCCGTTCCTGCGCGCCGTCGCCGGCCCCGACGGCGTCGATCCGACCGTGCGCGAGGTCGAGCTCGGCGACCCGGCGAAGGTCTCGATCGAGGGCCTGCGGGTGGCGATCTCCGAGGACGCCTCGCTGCTGCCGGTCTCGCTCGAGCTCCGCAACGCCCGGATCCGGGCGGCGAGGGCGCTTCGGGAGCGCGGGCGCCGAGGTACATCGGGTCTCGCTGCCCGCGGTGAAGACGGTGCTTCAGCCGTATCTGAACGCGATGCGCGAATCGGGCGCGATCCGCGAGCTGCTCACCGAGGGCGGCACGACGCTGCCCGGCTTCGGGCGCCTGCTCGCCGACGCGGTCCGCGGCCGCAGCCGCTACACGACCCCGCTGCTGCTCACACTCGCGAGCGAGAACCTGGCCGAGTACATGCCCGACGCGCTGCAGCGCCAGGCCGCCGCCGCGGAGCGCTCGCTCGCCCGGCAGGTCGAGGAGGCGATCGGCGACGGCGTGCTGCTCCATCCGCCGTTCTCGCGGATCGCGCCCCGCCACGGGCGCACGGTCGGGCGTCCGTGGCTGCTCGCTCCCGCCGCCCTCTTCAACCTGCTCGGCCTCCCGGTCACCGCGGTGCCGGCCGGGCTCAACGAGGCCGGGATGCCGCTCGGCGTCCAGGTCGCCGCCGGGCGGGACCGCGACCACGTCGCGATCGCCGTCGCGCTCGAGCTCGAGCGCGCCCTCGGCGGCTGGACGCCGCCGCGCGCCTGAGCGGCGGTTGACGGCCCGAGCGGGCAGGTCCCGCAGGAGCCGCCCGCTCCGTGTTCGACGCCTGCTCGGCGCGGGGGGACGGAGGGGCGGGGCTCCCAGGGCGAGGCGTACTCCCCACGGCAAGGGGGTAAAGGGGCGCTTATGTCGACAATCACGATCATCGTCGTCGCTCTCGCCGCACTGCTCCTGATCGGGCTGGCGGCCAGCCTGCTGCGCAAGCGGGCCCTCGAGCGCGAGGTCGAGCACGACCGGCTCTCCGGCGAGGCCTCCGCGCACCGCGAGCAGGCCGACTCGAACATCGCCCGCGCCCGCGAGCTCGGCCGCGAGGCCGAGAGCGAGCGCAGCGAGGCCGAGCGTCACGCGATCGCCGCCGAGGAGCACACCGAGGCGGCCGCCGCCCACGCCGAGCGGGCGCGCGCTCTCGAGCAGCGAATCCGCACCGCCGGCAGCGCCGCCGCCTTCCACGACGAGCGCGCCGCGGAGCGCGAGCAGAAGCTCGCCTAGCGCCGCGCCCCCGGGCCGCCGCGCCAAGCCAGCCCGCCGGCGCCCCCCAGCCCGCCGCGCCAAGCCAGCCCGCCGCGCCAAGCGGGCCGCGGCGCCGAGCGGGCCAGGGCGCCAGCCGAGCCGCCGCGCCACCCCCGCGCCGAGATGGCAGAAGTGGGTGTTATGCACCCGGAAATGCCACCTCGGCATGAGTTGGCGGAGCTCCCCTGCCGAGATGGCGGAAGTGGGTGTTATGCACCCGGAAGTGCCACCTCGGGCGGGTTGGCGGCGCTCGCTCCGGGTGGGCGGCGCTCGCCGCGGGTTGGCGGCGCTCGCTCCGGGTTGGCGGCGCTCGCCGCCCGATTGGCGGCGCTGGCCTCGGCGCGCGGAGCTCGCCTCGGGCCTCGGCGTGCGGAGCTCGCCCCGGACCTCGGCGTGCGGAGCTCGCCCCGGCGCTAGGCGCGCGGAGCTCGGAGCTCGCTCGGTCGGTCAGCGCGCGGCCGGGGCCGCGCGGCGGGCGCTCGCGCTAGCTGGGGTTGCCGGTCAGCTCTTCGATCCGGCGGCGGCTCTTGACCACGGCCGGGACCGAACAGCGAACGACCTTGGCGATCTCGCCGTTGGGGCGATCGGGATCGCGGAGGATCTCGAAGTCGAGGATCGCGGCGGCGCGGATCTTCGCGCGCTCCTCACGGGTGGTGTCGGCGGGCGCGCTCTCGATCGCCACCTCGGCGGCCTCGGCGCGGCGGCAGCGCAGGCAGTGCGACTTGCCGCCGTCCTTCGCCCAACCTGCCGGCGGGTCCTTGCGCTCGTGCCCCGGCATGTAGCTGATCGCCACGTCGCAGCGCTCGCAACGCCAGGTCTGGCTGGGTGAGCTCTTTGCGGCGGACGACTTGGGTCGGGCGCTCTTGGCGCCGTGTGCAGCAGCGGAGGGCATGTGGGACTCCTGGGTCGAGTGTCGGCGATCGGGTTCCTGAGACCCCGAAAGCACTCGAGCGGCGCACGGGTACGGAACTCCATCGGAAGCGCCCCTGCGGCGCTCCGGCTCTCTATAAGGTAGCAAAGGAAGGCCTTCTCCGAGAGGCGAGCGAAAAACCTCGCTATTTGCGGAAACTTCGGAATCCCCCGTAAACGCGCGGTTTTCCGGCGCCCGAGGCGACGGCGGCCGCCCGCGATCCGGGCGACAGGCGGGAGAAGCCCTCCCGGGGATCTTTGTACATGCGGACAACGCCCCGCCGATGGCCCCGCCCTAGCCTGCGGAACCCACAGCCACGCTCTATAAACCGTCCCAAGCGCGCCCCGACGACCGAGGGCGCGTTGCCGAGCTTCGAGGAGGAAACACGAAGATGACCACGATCCGCCAGAAGAACGTCGACCGCCGCCAGCTGGAGCCCGAACGGCGAGCCACGCTCGGCGCGTCGACCTGACCGAGGACGACGAACAACCCGTTCGGCGCGAACGTCTTCTCCGGCGACGTGCAGAAGGAGCGCCTCTCGAAGGACACGCTTCAAGAAGCTCCAGGCGACGCTCGACACCGGCGAGGCGCTCGACCCCTCGCTCGCCGACGAGGTCGCGCGAGGCGATGAAGGAGTGGGCGCTCGAGCGCGGCGCGCACCCACTACACGCACGTCTTCCAGCCGCTCACCGGCCTGACCGCCGAGAAGCACGACTCGTTCTTCGAGCCCGACGGCGAGGGCAGCGCGATCGCCGACTTCTCCGGCAAGGAGCTGATCCAGGGCGAGCCGGACGCCTCCTCGTTCCCGACCGGCGGCATCCGCGCCACCTTCGAGGCCCGCGGCTACACCGCCTGGGACCCGACCAGCCCGGCCTTCATCCTCGAGAACCCGAACGGCGCGCTGCTCTGCATCCCGACGGCGTTCGCGTCCTGGACCGGCGAGGCGCTCGACGCCAAGATCCCGCTGCTGCGCTCGATGGACGCGCTCTCGCAGCTCGGCGATCCGCGCGCTGCGGCTGCTCGGCGACGAGCGAGGCGCAGCGCGTCTTCACCACGGTCGGCCCCGAGCAGGAGTACTTCCTGATCGACGAGCAGTACTACTACGAGCGCCCCGACCTGGTCACCACCGGCCGCACGCTGTTCGGCGCCAAGCCGCCGAAGGGCCACGAGCTCGACGACCACTACTTCGGCTCGATCCCCGAGCGGGTGCTCGCCTACATGATGGAGACCGAGCACGAGCTGGCGCAAGCTCGGCGTGCCGGTCAAGACCCGCCACAACGAGGTCGCGCCCGGCCAGTACGAGCTCGCGCCGATCTTCGAGAACTCGAACGTCGGCTCCGACCACCAGCAGCTGACGATGCAGGTGATGCAGAACGTCGCCCGCAAGTACGGCCTCGTCTGCCTGCTGCACGAGAAGCCGTTCGCCGGCGTCAACGGCTCCGGCAAGCACAACAACTGGTCGATGGGCACCGACACCGGCCACAACCTGATGGAGCCCGGGCGACACCCCGGCGGACAACATGAACTTCCTGTTCTTCTGCGCCGCCGTGATCCAGGCGGTCAACAAGCACCAGGGCCTGCTGCGCGCCTCGGTCGCGAACATCGGCCAGGACCACCGGCTCGGCGCCAACGAGGCGCCGCCGGCGATCATCTCGATCTTCCTCGGCGCCGAGCTCGACAAGGTGTTCGAGGCGATCGTCGACCGGCGAGGGCGACCCGAACACGCCGGGCGCGTTCCTCGACCTCGGCACCCCGGTGCTGCCGCCGCTGCCGATGCGACGGCGGCGACCGCAACCGGACCTCGCCGTTCGCCTTCACCGGCAACAAGTTCGAGTTCCGGGCGCTCGGGTCGAGCATGTCGCTCGCCTTCCCGAACACGGTCCTGAACACGATCGTCGCCGAGGCGATCGACGAGCTCGCCGACAAGCTCGAGGAGAAGCTCGACTCGGGCACCGAGCTGACCGCCGGCGGTCGCCGAGGTCGTCAAGGAGTCCTACGCCGCCAACAAGGCGGTCTGCTTCGGCGGCGACAACTACGCCGAGGAGTGGCACGCCGAGGCCGAGCAGCGCGGGCTCAAGAACCTGCGGACGACGCCCGACGCGCTGCCCGAGGTGATCGCGCCGACGACGGTCGCCGCGTTCGAGAAGTACGACGTGCTCTCCGAGCGCGAGCTCGAGTCCCGCTACGAGGTCTGGGTCGAGCAGTACGCGACCAGGGCGAACATCGAGGCCGAGACCGCCGCAGACGATCGCCCGCACGATGATCCTGCCGGCGGCGCTCCGCTACCTGCGCGCTGATCGACGACGCCGGGCAGTCGGCAGCTCGCGGGCGAGGTCGCGGCGCTCGATCGACGAGCTCGTCGAGCGCGATCGCGCAAGCTCGAGGAGGCCAACGACGTACCCCGACGGGCTCGAGGGCCTCGAGCTGGCCGATCTACGCCCGCGACAAGCAGCTCGCCGCGATGGTCGAGCGTCCGCGAGGTCGCCGACAAGCTCGAGCGGGTCGTCGCCGACGACCTCTGGCCGCTGCCGAAGTACTCGGAGATCCTCTTCGTGCGCTGAGCCGCCGGCCGGCTCGAGCCGAGCGAGCCGCCTCTGACGCGAGTGATACATTGAGCGTGTCTCATGTATCAGGAGCCCGAGAGCGAGGAGGAGCGCGAGAGCGAGCAGGAGCGCGAGCCGATCCTGCCACCCCGCGAGCAGTGGGCCGAGCTGGCGATCCGGCCGGGCTCGATCACCTGGGAGCGAGCCGGGGACGCGCGCGCCTTCGCCGCCGCCGGCACCGCGCTGCTGCTCCAGGTCGCCCATCCGACCGTCGGCGCAGGGGTCAGCGAGTTCTCGAACTTCCGCGCCGACCCCTGGGGGCGCCTGTTCCGGACCCTCGACTTCACCACCGTGCTCGTCTACGGCGGCCCCGAGGCGGCGGCGGAGATGGGCGCCCGGGTGCGCCGCTTCCACCGCCAGATCAAGGGGACGCTGCCCGACGGCACGCCCTACCACTCGCTCGAGCCGCGCGCCTACGCCTGGGTGCACGCCACCCTCGCCGAGGCGATCCTGCGCGCCCACGAGCGCTTCGGCCGGCCGCTCTCGCTCGAGGAGCGCCGCCGCTTCTGGGCGGAGTGGCGGCCGCTCGGCCGCTTCCTCGGGGTCCGCTGGCGCGACCTCCCCGAGAGCTACGAGGAGTTCCGCGAGTACATCGCGCGGATGTCGAGCGAGGAGCTCGAGCGCACCGAGTCGGTCGATGACGTCTTCGAGACGCTGGCCGCGCCCGCCGCGCCGCCGCTCAGGGGGCTGCCGACGGGCGCCTGGGGGGCCGCGAGCAAGCCGCTCGCGCGCTTCGCCGGCCTCGCCACCGTCGGCCTCCTCCCGGCATCGCTTCAGGACCGCCTCGGGGTCCACCTGACCGCCGCCCAGGAGGTCGAGTTCCGTGCTCTCGGGGCGGCCAGCCGCGCGGCGACGCCGCTGATGCCGCGGCCGCTTCGCAACTTCGGGCCCGCCTACCTGAAGTGGCGGCGCACGCAGATCGCCCGCGGCGACGTCGCCTCGCCGGCGGAGAGCCCGCATCTCGACGCCGCCCGGCGCGCCGCCGAGGCCGCGAGCGCCTGATGGAGGCCGCCCCGCTGCTCGCCCGGGCGCTCGAGGAGAGCGCCGCCGAGCCCCGCGATCCCACCGCCACCCGGATCCTCGACGGAGCCCTCGACGTGGCCGCCGCCTCGGGGATCAAGAACCTCACCCTGGAGGCGGTCGCCCGCCGGGCCGGGGTCGGAAGGGTGACGGTCTATCGCCACTTCGGCGACCGCCGCGGGCTGATCGAGGCGCTCTCGGTACGCGAGGCGAAGCGCTGCCTGGCGCTGCTCGACGAGGCGACCACGCCGGAGCAGCCGATCGACGAGCAGATCGCCGAGGGCTTCGTCGCCGGGCTGCGGATGCTGCGCGAGCACCCGCTGCTCGGCCGCCTGGTCGAGCACGAGCCGGAGGCGCTGCTCGAGGCGCTGACCAACCGCCGCGCGCCGATCTTCGGGCTCGCCCGCGCCTACGTGGCCGGCCGGCTCGCGGCGGCGAAGCGCTCCGGTGCCCGCTCGGACCTCGACCTCGAGCAGGTCGCCGAGGTGTTCCTGCGGGTGACCGCGAGCTTCGCCCTGATCCCGGAGAGCGTGCTCCCGCTCGGCGACGACCGCGCCGCCCGCGAGACCGCGCGGCGCCTGCTCGTCCCGATCGTCTCCGGCTGAGCTCAGCCGAGCGCGTCGAGGAAGCGCGCCGCGATCGGCGCCGCGTACTCACCGCCGGACGGCCGGTCCTCGAGGAGGACGGCGACGGCGACATCCGCGCGCCCGGCGATGAACCACGCATGGGTCGGGGGCGGGTCGCCGCCTCCGTACTCGGCGGTCCCCGACTTGCCGATCGGCTCGCCGGCGACGCCCGCGAGGGCGGTCCCGGTGCCGCCGGTGACCACCTCTCTCATCATCGAGCGCAGCGTCTTCGAGCTCCGCCCGGATCGAGCGGCCGGCCGCGCTTGCGCGGATCGCTCGCGAGCACGCGCGGGCGGTGGTAGCGGCCGTCGATCACGGTCGCGGCGACGCCCGCCATCGCCACCGGGCTGGCGAGGATCTCCCCCTGGCCGATCATCGAAGCCGCCTGCTCGACCTCGGGCCGGGTCACCGGGACCCGGCCGAGGAACATCGGCACCTCGGAGACGCTGTTCGGCGGGAAGTCGGATTCGCCCGGCCCGCTGCCGACCCCGAAACGGGCCGCGGCCTCGCCGAGATCGGAGGGTCCGAGCCGGCCGGCGAGCGAGATGAAGGCGGTGTTGCAGGACTCGGCGAAGTCGACCCGGAAGGGCACCGCGCCGGCCGCGGAGCCCTCGAAGTTCCGAAACGAGCGGCCGCCGGCGATGATCGTCGGCGGGCAGTCGACGGTCTCGTCGGGGTCGAGGCCGGCGCCGAGCAGCGCCTCGGTCGTGATCACCTTGAAGGTCGAGCCGGGCGGGTAGCGGCCCTCGAAGGCCCGGTTGAACGCGTCGTCGGCCGGTCTCGAGGCGGCGGCGAGAACGTCCCCGGAGGAGGGCTCGATCGCGACCAGCGCGCTCACCCGCTCGGAGTCGCCGAGCGCCTCCTCGGCGGCGACCTGGACCGCGCCGTCGAGCGTCGTTCGCAGCGGCCTGCCCCGCTCGCCCTCGATCTCGAGCAGCGCGTCGGCGGGCGTGCCGTCCGCAAGCCGGGTGATCACTGCGCGCTCGGGAAGCCCGGCGAGCCGCCGCTCGAAGGCGAGCTGGAGCCCCGACTGCCCGACGTTGTCGCCGACCGCGTAGGGGTCGCCGAGCTGCTCGAGCTGCTCGGCGGTGATCGGCGCCACCGTGCCGAGCAGTGCCCGGGCGAACTCCTTGGTCGGCGCCAGCGGCAGCTCGCGCTGGCCGAACTCGATCCCGGGGACCGCGTCGAGGCGCTCGGAGACCGCGGCGAACTCCTGCTGGCGAAGGGTGATCGCGGGCACGAAGTTCCTCGGGCTCGCGGCCGCCTCGACCGAGGCGCGCAGCGCCTTGGGGTCGGCCTCGGTCAGCGACGTGATCGCTGCGATCGCCGCGCCGACGTCATCGGCCTTCGCGGGCACGATGCCGATCTCCACCACCGGGCGCGGCTGGACGATCCTCGAGCCCTCGCGGTCGACGATGGGCGCCCGCTCGGGGAACTCGCGGCTGGTCCCGAGCCGGCTGCCCTTCGAGTCGAGCGCCGGATGGACGGCGTCGGCGCGCCAGCGGACCAGCCAGCGATCGTCCTCGCGGACGAGCTCGACCTCAGGGTTCTCGTAGGCGAACTCGCCGACCCCGGGAACCGACCAGGCGTAGGCGACGACCGCGCCGGCGGCGCCGTCGGACTCCTCGAGCTCCACCACCTCAGTGGAGAGCTTTGCGCCGTCGAGGCCGATGACGTTCGCCTCCAGCGCGCGCGCCGTAGCCGCCCCGGGGCGATCGGTGAGCTCGGCGGCGCCGACGTACTCGCCCGCCTCGAACCGGTCCAGGAAGAGCCGAAGCGAGGCCTCCGCCTCGGAATCGCCGCGGGCGAAGAGCAGGAACGCGCCCACGCCGAGCGCGAGTGCGAGCCCGACCAGCGCGGCGGCGGCGCGCCGGGCCCTGACGATCCTCTGGCGCTCCTGCCGGAGGTCCACCGTGCCGTCCATCGCGGTCGAGAACACGAACGAGCCGGCGGATCTGCGCCGGCTCGCTCAGGCCTCGCCGTCGAAGTAGGAGACCCCGCTCGAGCGGCGCACGATCAGGTCGTCCGACTTGTTCTCGGTCCAGATCCCGATCTTGTCGCTGTCGGGGTAGACGGTGGCCGCGGGATAGATCACGGTCGAGTACATCAGCACCCTGGCGGTCTCCTGCGAGTCGTTTCGGACCTGGTGGACGCCGTCGGGCCCGCTGGGGAACATCACCAGGTCGAACGGCGCGAGCTCGTGGGCTCCGTCGCCGTCGCGAACCGTGGGGCACCCCTCCAGCACGAGCAGCCATTCCTCCTCGGCATGCTCGTAGTGGAAGGGGCAAAGCGCTTGACCCGGCGGCAGCTCGTAGACACTCGTCCCGATCTGCTTCGCGCCGAGCGCGGGGCCGAAGCGGTCCATGCCGCTGCGAAATCCCGCCGGGTCGTCATCGTCATAGACGAAGTTTGGTTCGGCGATGTTCACCCGTTGCACCGGGCCCTCCTGACCTAGCGTGAGTAACTGCGCCCGGAGTGTCGCTGGTTCGATCGCCGCCCGCTGCGCGGCTTCGATCGCGCCTGGCGGCCGTTTCGATCGCCGCCTCCGCTGCGCTCGGGGCGCGAGCCGACATGGGCCGGCCGGCCGTGGTCGTACTCGCGGCCGAGCTCCAACCCGCGAGCGATCTTCCGCATCTCGGTGTCCTGATCGGGAAGCACGAAGGAGACCGCCGCCCCGTCACGACCGGCGCGCCCGGTGCGCCCGGTGCGGTGGACGTAGGTGTCGCTGTCGCCCGGGGCGTCGAAGTTGATCACGTGGGTGATGTCCTCGACGTCGATCCCGCGGGCGGCGACGTCCGTGGCGACGAGCACCTGGACGGTGCCCTTCTCGAACTGGGCGAGCGCGCGCTGGCGCTGGTTCTGCGACTTGTTGCCATGCATCGCGACCGCCTCGACCCGGTGGTTCTTGAGCTTTCGGACCAGCCGGTCGGCGCCGTGCTTGGTGCGGACGAAGACGAGGGTGCGCCCGCGCTCGGTCTCCTTCAGCTCGTGGACGAGCAGATCGACCTTGCCGTCGTGCTCGACGTGGACGAAGCGATGGGCGGTCTCGCCCTTGTCGGTCTCGACCGGCTCGTTGACGTGCTTGCGCGCCTCGTGGGTGTAGGCGCGGGCGACCTTGCCGGCCGCGGCCTCGAGCGTCGCCGAGAAGAACAGCGTCTGGCGGTCGCGCGGCGTCTTCGCGACGATCCGGTCGACCGCGGGCTTGAAGCCCATGTCGAGCATCCGGTCGGCCTCGTCGATCACCAGCATGCGGACCTGGTCGAGCTTGAAGTAGCCGCGCTGAAGCAGATCCTCGAGCCGGCCGGGGCAGGCGACGACGATGTGCGCGCGAGCCGCCTTCTTCGCCTGCTTCTCGATCCCGACCCCGCCGTAGACGGGAGCGACCGAGAGCGCGCGGGCGGTCGCGATCTCGCGCAGCTCCTCGACGATCTGCAGGGCGAGCTCGCGGGTCGGAGCGAGGATCAGCGCCGCCGGGCGGCGGTCGTCGGCCTCGATGCAGTCCACGAGCGGGACCCCGAAGGCGAGCGTCTTGCCCGACCCGGTGGGCGACTGGACGAGGACGTCGTGGCCATCGAGGACGTCCTCGATGACGAGCTTCTGGACGGCGAACGGCGCGGTGATTCCGCGCTTTGAGAGCGCGTCCGTGACAGGACGCGAGATGCCGAGATCGGCAAAGGACATGGTGTGCACTTCTTTCTTTGAGTGTGGGAGCGGCGAAACCCGGACGCACTCACGAAGTGCACGGAAGAAACGGTACTCCTCGGCGGCCAGGATGGCCCACCGACGCGATCACCGTAGCAGGATCGCTGCGAACGACCCGTTGCAGGCGCCGGATCGGGGGCGGTGCCATAGACTCCCTGCAACTGCCGGTCTGGGTTCTCGCCTTCTCTCTGCCCTTTCACACCGGCCCATCCCGAGGGAGGGGACAGGGGCTGCGATGAGCGACCCACAAGCGCAGACCGAGCTCTGCGACGAAATCGGCCGGAGCCTGAACTCGGTCCGCCAGCGCCACTCCGGCGGGCGGAAGAGCACGATCTCGACCCAGATCCGCGGCGACGTGATCGAATGCGCGATCACCGAGGCGGCGGCCGAGCCCGCCGCGGACGGCGAGGCGGACACGGAAACGGTGATCTTCGACTCGCTCGATTCCGCCGCCTACCACGCCGATGCGCGGATCGCGATCGCGAAGCTGACCCACCGCAGGGTTGTCTCCTACATCCCGAAGCGCGACAAGGCGACCGGGGTGCTTACCGAGAAGTTCATCCTCGACCGCATCCGCAAGACGTACTGAGCGCCGGCGCGCTCAGCCGGGGGCGCTGAGCGCGAACGGGCTGCCCTCGGAGTCGCGGCAGATCGACCAGCGCTCTCCCGGGTGGACGAGCGACCCGCCGAGCTCGCTGACCCGCTCGAGCGCCGGCTCCATCGCCTCGACCTCGAAATAGGGCAGCGAGAAGCTGTCGCCCGGCCCCGAACCCCGCCGGTGCACGCCGACCGCGGGCGCCTCGCGCCCCGCGGTCTGCCAGCCCTCTCCCTCGCCCTCGCGACGGGGCTCGAGCTCGGTCCCGAGCATGCCCGCCCAGAAGCGGCGGGCGCGCTCGGGATCGTCGGCGGGGAACTCGATCAGCCTCGGGCGCGCGGGAGCCATCGGCGGACACGATAGACCCGGGCGCTCCGGCGGGTGAGGGGCATCAGGCGCCATCGGCGGCCGCCGCCGGCCCCGTGGGCAGATCGCCGGGTCGCATCTCCCCCATCAGCCGCTCGAGGTCGCGAGCGACCTCGCCGATCCCGCTGAGCACGGCATTTCCCCGCTCGGAGATCGCCTGCGCCTCGGCCTCGATCTCGGCGCGCCGGCGCTCCGCCGCCGCGACCACGCCGCCGGCCTCGGTCTCCGCCTCGGCGCGGATTCGCTGCGCCTCGGCGGCGGCGGCCTTCTTGAGCTCCGCCGCTTCTCGCTCCGCCGCCGCGACGATCGCCTCGGCGCGGGCGGCGGCGTCGCGCTCGAGCTGCTCCGCGACCTCGGCCGCGCCCTCGAGGATCTCCTCCATGCGCATCCCTACCCGGTCGGCGTGGCGGTTTCGCAGCAGCCCGAGGTCGGGCTCGCCGCCGTGGCGCGGCCCGCCCGCGGAGCGCGAGTCGTCGCCCGGATCGACCATCACCTGGGGACGATTCCCCACTCCTCCAGGAGGCTGACGACGGCGCTCTCGGGCTCGCCGGCCTGCCGCATCTGCGCGATCAGCACACGGACCTCCTCGGGCGCCGCGGTGATCGATTCCTCGAGCGGCGTCGACCACCGCAGCCCGTGACGGGCGACCGGACGAGCCGACTCCGCTCCGCGGGTCTCCCAGCGGAACAGGTCGAGAATGCCCGCCGGCCTGCCGTGTCCCTCTTCGCTCGACGAGCCTGGAAGGGAGAGCTCAGCAGCGCTCTCATCCGCGGTCGTACCCGAGTCCGACGGGTCCCCACCACGCTCGGCGAGCGCCGGAGGGACGTCGACGTAGAGGCGGCCGGCCCCGTCGCCGAGCCCGAGCTCGCTACGAAACTGGGCGATCGAGTGGTCGATCGCCACGCTCAGGGCGCTCGCGCGCTCGGCGAGCGCCGCGGCCTCGGCGACGAGCGCGTCGCTGAGCTGGCTCAGCCGTCGGGCCCGCGAGGTCGCGAGCTCGGAGTAGCGCTCGTAGGCCTCCTCGACCAGCCGGCCGGCGTCCGCCTGCGCCCGGCGCAGCGTCTCCTCCGCGGCGGCGTCGGTCCGCTCGATCAGGCTCTGGACGCCCTCGCGCAGCGCGGCGGTCAGCTCCGCGCGGCTCTGCAGCGCGCTCAGGTCGGGGCGCTCCTCACTCATGACTTACATCCAGAGGGTGCGCAGTGTTACCACGACACATAGCCGCGGACGGGTGGGCCCGGGCGACGGTTCTTGGCTTCGTGCCTGCGATCCCTGCCTTGTTTCCTAACACGACATCAACAAACCGCACGGTAGTGAAAATCCTTCAGATCGGCCGTCGTCCGGCCGAGAAATACTGCGCTTTCGCTACCTCGTTGCGGCTACGGATGGGGATCCGGGGAGGGGTGCCTGTCACACTCAACGGCCGCCATGGCCCGCCGCGACGACCTCAGAAACATCGCCATCGTCGCCCACGTCGACCATGGCAAGACGACCCTGGTCGACGCGATGCTGTGGCAGTCGGGCGCCTTCCGCGAGGGCTCCGAGGTCGCCGAGCGGGTGATGGACTCGATGGACCTCGAGCGCGAGAAGGGGATCACGATCCTCGCCAAGAACACCGCGGTCCGCTACGGCGAGGTGAAGATGAACATCGTCGACACGCCCGGCCACGCCGACTTCGGCGGCGAGGTCGAGCGGGCGCTGACCATGGTCGACGGGATCCTGCTGCTCGTCGACGCCTCCGAGGGGCCGATGCCGCAGACCCGGTTCGTGCTCCGCAAGGCGCTCGAGGCGCGACTCCCGGTGATCCTCGTCGTCAACAAGGTCGACCGCCCCGACGCCCGCATCGACGCCGTCGTCGACGAGGTCTACGAGCTCTTCCTCGATCTCGACGCCGCCGACGACCAGGTCGAGTTCCCGATCGTCTACGCGAACGCGAAGGCCGGCTGGGCCTCGCTCGAGCAGGGCGACGAGGGCGACCGACCTGAAGCCGCTGATGGACCTGATCGTCGAGCAGATCCCGGCGCCCGAGTACGACGCCGAGGCGCCGCTGCAGGCCCACGTGACCAACCTCGACGCCTCCCCCTACGTCGGCCGCCTGGCGCTCTGCCGGGTCCGCAACGGGACGATCCGCCAGGGCAAGCCGATCGCCTGGTGCCGCGCCGACGGCACGATCGCCCAGCGCCACCGTCGCCAACCTCTACGTCACCGAGGCGCTCGACCGCGTCGAGGCCGACGAGGCCGGGCCGGGCGAGATCATCGCCGTCGCCGGGCATCGACGAGGTGACGATCGGCGAGACCCTCGCCGACCCCGACGATCCGCGCCCGCTGCCGGTGATCACCGTCGACGAGCCCTCGCTCTCGATCGTCATCGGGATCAACAACGGCCCGCTCGCCGGCCGCGACGGCTCGAAGCTGACCGCGCGCCAGATCAAGGACCGGCTCGACAAGCGAGCTTGTCGGCAACGTCTCGATCCGGGTCAAGGACACCGAGCGCCCCGACGCCTGGGAGGTGCACGGGCCGCGGCGAGCTCCAGCTCGTCGTTCTGCTCGAGCTGATGCGCCGCGAGGGCTTCGAGATCGTCGCCGGCCAGCCGCAGGGTGCTGACCCGCGAGATCGACGGCAGGCTCTGCGAGCCGGTCGAGCGGCTCGCGATCGACGTTCCCGAGGAGTACGTCGGCGTGGTCACGCAGATGCTCGCGCTCCGCAAGGGCCGGATGGAGCAGATGATCAACCACTCGACGGGCTGGGTCCGGCTCGACTACCTCGCCCCCGCCCGCGGCCTGATCGGCTTTCGCACCGAGTTCCTCACCGAGACCCGGGGCACCGGGATCCTCCACCACGTCTTCGAGGGCTGGGAGCCGTGGGCGGGCGAGCTTCGCACCCGGCCGACCGGAGCGCTCGTCTCCGATCGCCAGGGCCAGACGGCGAGCTTCGCCCTGCACTCGCTCCAGGACCGCGGCTCGCTGTTCGTCGGCCCCGGCGAGGAGGTCTACGAGGGGATGATCGTCGGCGAGAACTCGCGCTCGGACGACCTCGACGTGAACGCGACCAAGCAGAAGCACCAGACCAACGTCCGCGCCGCCAGCGCGGACATCCTCGTGCGCCTGATCCCGCCGCGCCAGCTCTCGCTCGAGAACGCGCTCGAGTTCCTGCGCGAGGACGAGTGCGTCGAGATCACCCCGCAGAGCCTGCGGTTGCGAAAGGCCGAGCTCGATCGCACCGAGCGGGTGAAGATCGCCCGCAAGGTGAAGCGGGCCGAGGCCTCGGTCTAGCCCGCGGCCGCGGTCTCGGCGAGGAACGCCTCGACCAGCTCGCGGACCTCATCGGGCTTCTCCTCGGGCACGAAGTGGCCGGCGTCGGGCAGCACCTCGACCCGCATCATCTCGCGTCGACTCGAGGTCCCTGCTCATCGCGAAGAGCGGGCTCTGGCCGCCGAGGATGACCAGCGCCGGCACCTCGGAGCCGCGCTCGCCGTGTATGGTGCGCGCGCGCGATCGCCGGCGCCTCGCGGGTGAGCGAAGGTCCGGTAGAGGGCGACCGACATCCGCGCCCGCGCCGGCTCGCGCAGGGGCTCGGAGTAGGCCATGAGGTCCTCCTCGCTCCAGCGCATCCCCTTGCCGCTGCCGCCGCGGATCAGCACCCGCACCGGCGCGCCGTGGCCGATCAGCCGCCGGCCGAGGACGGGCGAGGCGAGCACGAACTGGTACCAGAGGCCGCGCAGCTGGCGGAGCGCCCGGCCGAGCTTGAACTCGCCCGGCGGCGGCGGGATGTCGATGGCGACGAAGCGGCTCACCCGCTCGGGATGCTCGAGCGCGGTCAGCCAGGCGGCCCAGGCGCCCCAGTCGTGGGCGACCAGCGCCGCGCGCTCGATTCCCTCGGCGTCGAGCAGGGCGAGCAGGTCGTCGACGAAGACGTGCTTGCGGTAGTCACCCGGGGGCGCCTCGGAGCGGCCGAAGCCGCGCAGGTCGGGGACGAGGACGCGGTGCGATCTCGCCAGGGCCGGGACGAGATGCCGCCAGATCCGCCCGTGCTGCGGCCAGCCGTGAAGCAGCACCACCGGATCGCCGCTGCCGGCGTCGAGCACGTGCAGCTCGACCCCGTTGACCGCGACGCGACGCTCCTTGACCTCAGCCGTCTCGATGCCCATCCGGATCGACCACCTTGCCAGACTGGATCCGATGGCGGGCGCTACAACCTCCCCGAGGCTCTCGGTCCTCGACCTCGCGATAGTCGGCGAGGGCTCGAGCCACGCCGAGGCGCTCGCCAACTCGGTGGAGCTCGCGAGGGTGAGCGAGCGGCTCGGCTACCACCGCCTCTGGGTCGCCGAGCACCACAACATGCCCGGGATCGCGAGCTCGGCGCCCGCGGTGCTCGCGGCGACGCTCGCCGCGGCGACCGAGACGATCCGGGTCGGCTCCGGCGGGGTGATGCTGCCGAACCACACACCGCTCGTCGTCGCCGAGCAGTTCGGGATGCTCGAGGCGCTTCACCCGGGCCGGATCGACCTCGGGATCGGGCGCGCGCCCGGCACCGACGGGGTCACGGCCGCGGCGCTTCGGCGCGGCGTCGACCCGCTATCCGACGACGAGTTCCCGAGCCGGCTGCTCGAGCTGATCGGATTCTTCAAGGGCGAGTTCCCCGAGGGCCATCCCTACAACCGGATCAGCGCCGTCCCCGGGCTCGGCGACCTGCCCGCGATCTGGCTGCTCGGCTCCTCGGGCTACTCGGCCCAGCTCGCCGGGGTGCTCGGGCTGCCGTTCTCCTTCGCCCACCACTTCATGCCGCAGAACACGGACGCCGCGCTCGAGATCTACCGCCAGCACTTCGAGCCTTCGGAGTTCCTCGCCGAGCCCTACGCGATCGTCGCCTGCGCCGCCATCGCCGCGTCCGACGACGAACGCGCCCGCTACCTCTCGGGCCCGGCGCGACTCTCGATGGCGCGGCTTCGCGCCGGGATGCCGGGACGCTTTCCGACCCCGGAGACGGCCGCCGCGCACAGCTTCTCAGCCTCCGAGGAGGCGAGCGTGCGCTCCCTCTCCGGCTCGGCGGCTATCGGCAGCGCAGACACGGTGAAGGAGAGGCTCGACCGGCTCGCCGAGCGCACCGGCGCCGACGAGCTGATGATCACGACGATGGTCCACGATCACGCCGACCGGATCCGCTCCTACGAGCTGATCGCCGAGCGCTTCGCGCTCAGCTCCGCGAGCGCGGCTCGGGCGGAAGCCAGCGGCGCGACAGCGGCGAGGCGCTGACCCCGTGGACGACGACTGAGACGATCACGCAGCCGATCACCGTCCAGGCGATCGTGCTGACGTCCTCGGCGGCGAGCACCCCGGCGCCGGCGGCGATCGCCAGGTAGTAGAGCGAGCCGATCCCGCGCACCCCGAACCAGGCGACGAAGGCGCGCTCACCCGAGGGGATGCCGCCGCCCAGCATCGAGACCACCACCGCCAGCGGGCGGATCACCAAGAGCAACAGCGGAATCAGCAGCCAGCCCGCGAGGCCGGGGTTGCCGAGCCCGGCGACGGTGACCATGCTGCCCAGCAGGAGGATCAGCACCAGCTCGCCGAACTTCTCGACCACCTCGGCGCCGTCGTGGACCGCGAGGTTCTGCTCGTGGGTGCTCTCGTAGCGGCGGAAGGCGACCCCGCCGGCGAACGCGGCGATGAACCCGTAGGCGCCGGCCAGCTCGGTGAGGCCGTAGATCAGCAGCACGCTCGGGATCGCGAGCCAGGCGTCGAACTCGGTCGAGAGCAGCCGCCGCGCCCGCAGCCTGACCGCGAGCCCGCCGATCCCGTAGCCGAGCAGGACGCCGATCGCGAGCGCGGCGCCGATCGCGTAGAGGACGTCGGCGAGCAGCCACTCGCCGAGCCAGCCCGTGCCCTGCTCGGCGGCGATGAACAGGCCGAGGAAGAGAAACGGAAAGGCGAGCCCGTCGTTGAGCCCGGCCTCGCCCGTGACCGAGAAGTTCGGCTCGTGGTCGTCCTCGTCACCGGGCGGCCCGACCCCGATGTCGCCGGCGAGCACCGGATCGGTCGGGGCGAGGATCGCGCCGAGGATCACCGCGGCGCCGAGCGAGAGCCCCATCACCTGGGTCCCGAAGAGGGCGACCGCCGCGATCGTCAGCGGCATCGCCACGATCAGCAGCCGGACCACGGAGCTCCAGGCGCCGAGGGTGAGCGGACGCTCGAGCTTCAGCCCGGTCCCGAACAGGGCGATGATCACCGCCAGCTCGGCGAGCCGCTCGATCAGCTCTGCGTCGTCGATCGGGTCGAGCCAGGGGATCTCGAAGACGTTGATCACGATCGCCGCGCCGATCCCGAGCCCGAGGTAGATGATGCTCGCCGAGAACGCCCGCTCGTGCTGGTGGGAGAGCGCGCCGACCGCGGCGAAGACCGCGATCCCGCAGAACATCAGCCCGACCGCGACCGGATCGGCGAATGAGAAGCCGCGCTCGGCGGCGATCGGCAGCGGATGCACGCGGCCGAGTTAACCGGCTCGACGATCGCGCGGCATACTTGCCGTGTGGGAATGCTCGACCTCGCCGACCGCTCATGGCCGCTGCTGCGGCGGCTGATGGGCGCCCACACGCTGATCTACCGGGCGAGCGGCGGGCTGATCGGACCACGGGTCCCCGGCGTCGGGGCGAGAATGCTCCTGCTCGATCACGTCGGAGCGAAGAGCGGCAAGAAGCGCACCGCGCCGCTGCTCTACGTCGAGGCCAACGACGGCGCGGACGTCGCGATCATCGCCTCGAAGGGCGGCTATCCGAAGAACCCGGCCTGGTACTACAACCTGAAGGCGAACCCGGAGACCACGATCCAGGTGGGCCGCGAGAAGCGCACCGTGCGCGCCCGCGAGGCGACCGGCGAGGAGCGCGATCTCCTCTTCGCCGAGGCCCAGCGGCGCTACTCGGGCTACCGCGACTACGCCGCGCGCACCGACCGCACGATCCCCGTCGTCGTGCTCGAGCGCGTCTAGCCACCCGCGCGGACCCTTCCAGCGAGCCGCGGGGCCTCTGCCAGCCAGCCGCGCGGACCCGGCCGGCGAGCCGCGCCTGCCCTTCCAGCGAGCCCCGCGGACCCGTCGCGGGGTTGGAATAGCCTCCGGGCGATGGACGGCACCAGCAAGCGCGCCCAGATCGTCTCGCTGCCGGGCGCGGACAGCGGCCCCGTTCGCAAGATCGTCCGCCGCCTCTTCGTCGCCCTCGGGCTGATCGTGCTGATCGCGATGGTGACCTGGCTGGGGCGGGACGGCTACAGCGACCCCGAGGGCGGTGGGATCAGCCTGCTCGACGCCTTCTACTACTCGACGGTGACGATCACCACGACCGGCTACGGCGACATCCTGCCGGTCACCGACGAGGCGCGGCTGCTGACCACGATCGTGATCACCCCGGCACGGGTGCTCTTCCTGATCCTGCTGGTCGGCACGACATTGGAGATACTCGCGGAGCGAAGCCGCCACGCCTACCGGGTGGCGCGATGGAGGAGGACCTTGAACGACCACATGATCATCTGCGGCTACGGAACAAAGGGCCGCGGCGCGGTGCGGACGCTGCTCGATCGCGGCGTGAGCCCCGAGCGGATCGTCGTCATCGACGACAGCCCGTCCTCGCGCGCGAGCGCGACCGCGGAGGGGATCGCCGCGATCGCGGGTGACGCCTCCCGCCGCGAGGTGCTCGGCGAGGCCGGGATCGCCACGGCGCGGTCGGTGATCGTCGCCGTCGATCGCGACGACACCGCGATCCTGATCACGCTGACCGCCCGCGAGCTCAGCGAGAGCGCGACGATCGTCGCCGCGGTCCGCGAGGAGGAGAACGTCCACCTGCTCCACCAGGGCGGCGCCGACGGGGTGATCACCTCCTCCTCGGCCGCGGGCCGGCTGCTCGGCCTCTCCAGCGAGACGCCGCAGGTCAGCGAGGTGCTCGAGGACATCCTCACCGTCGGCAAGGGGCTCGACATCGTCGAGCACAGGGTCGAGGCCGGTGAGGGAGGGCCGACCCGGACCCACTCGGAGCACGGGATGGTGCTCGCGATCGTCCGCGACGGCGAGCTGATCCGCTTCGACGACGACCGCGCCCGGACGATGCTCGACGGCGACACCGTGGTCGAGCTACGCGGTCACCTCAACGACGAGCGAGGCTGAGCGGAGCCTAGGCCGCGGCCTCCTCGGCCGCCGCCTCCGCCTCGGCGAGGCGACGCTCGATCAGGTCGAGCCCGGCGTTCCAGAAGCCGGGATCGGTGAGGTCGAGACCGGCGATCTTGCCGAGCTCCTCCGGCGGCATCGACCCGCCCGCCTTCAGCAGCTCGAGATAGGAGGGCACGAACTCCTCACCGAGCTCCTCGTAGCGGCGGTAGACCGAGAGCGCGAGCAGGTTGCCGTAGGCGTAGGCGTAGACGTAGCCCGGGGTGTCGACGAAGTGCGGCACGTAGGACCACCACGAGGAGTAATCCTCGCCGAGCTCGACCGAGTCGCCGAGCAGCTCTGTCTGGGTGTCGATCCAGGCCTGGTTGAAGGACTCGACCGAGAGCTCGCCGGATCCGCGGCGCTCGCTGTGGATCCGGTCCTCGAAGCGGTTCATCGCGATCTGGCGGAAGACCGCGGCGACGTAGCCGTCGAGCGAGTCGGCGAGCAGCGAGAGCCGGGCCGCGGCGTCGGGCGCATCGGAGAGCAGCCGCCCGAGCACGATCGACTCGCCGAAGATCGAGGCGGTCTCGGCAACGGTCAGCGGGGTCGAGAACTCGAAGATCCCCTGCGGGCGGGCGAGCGCCGCGTGCACGCCGTGGCCGAGCTCGTGGGCCATCGTCAGCACGTCGCCGGGCCGCGAGGTGTAGTTGAGCATCACGTAGGGGTGGCGCGAGGGCACCGTGTAGGAGCAGAAGGCGCCGCCGCGCTTGCCCGGGGCGGGCGGGGCGTCGATGTAGCGGCCGGTGAAGAACTCCTCGGCGCTGGCTCCGAGCTCGGGCGAGAAGCCGCGGTAGCAGTCGAGGACGAGCTCGCGGGCCTCGCCGTAGCCGATCCGCTGCTCGTCGGCGGCGACCGGCGCCATCCGGTCGTAGTGGGCGAGCCGGTCGAGGCCGAGCAGCTTCGCCTTCAGCCGGTACCAGCGCCGGGCGATCTCATAGCGGCCGACGACCGCCTCGATCAGGGCCGCGACCGACTCGTCGGAGGCCTCGTTGGAGAGGTTCCGCGCCGCCAGCCAGTGACCGAAGGAGCGCAGCCGGTCCTTGGTCGCCTTGTCCTGAAGCAGGGTGTTGAAGATGAACCCCCGGGTGCGCAGGCCGGGCTCGAGCGCCGCGGTGACCGACCGAGCCGTGCCCGCGCGCAGCTCGCGATCGGGGGACTGCAGGTTGGCGAGCGCGACCATCAGCTCGACCGGCTCCTCGGCGTTCGGCACCTCGACGGTGATCGCGGACATCAGCTCGGTGAACAGGCGCGCGAACGAGGAGGGGCCGGTGACCGCGGTCTCGGTGAGGATCTTCTCCTCGGGCTCGGAGAGCAGGTGCGGGCGGTAGCGGCGCATCGTCCGCAGGTGGTGGCGGCAGAAGTCGAGCGCCTCGTCGGCGAGGAGCTCCTCGGCGCGCTCGTCGTCGAGCGCGGTCCACTCCAGGTCGAAGAACAGCAGCGTCGTCTCGATCGCGGCGCCGCGCTCGGAGACCTGCTGAAGCAGGGCGCCGCGCTCGGGCGTCTGCGTGTCGACGGCAAAGGCGAGCGAGGCGAACGAGCCGGCGCGGCCGACCTTGTCACCGAGCTCGGCGAGTGTCCGCATCGCGGTGGCGAGCCCGGCGGCGTCGAGCTCCGCGACCTTCCCGCGGTAGGTGTCGGCGAACTGCTTCGCCCACGCGGCCACCTCGTCGAGCAGCGCCAGCGTCCCCTCCTCGCCGCGCCCGTCGACGAGCGGATCGAGATCCCAGCGCGCCTCGGCGAGCTCGACGTCTTCGGCTGTGACGGCTTCAGTTGTCATGCGAGACAAGGTAACGCGGCGCCGCTGCGCGTTTCTCCCCCGCCAGGGGTGGAAGAACGCGCAGCGGTCCGGTCGGGCGCGGCCTAGCGGCTGCCGATGCCGATCCGGGCGACGACCGACTTGCCGGTCTTGAACGCGGCGTCGCCGACCGACTTGACCGCCCCGGTGGTGTTCGAGATCACCGATCCGGCGGCCTTGCGGGCGTCCTTGAGGCTGTCCTGGGCCTCGTTGTGGAGCCTGCTCGCGGCGGCCTTCTGGCCCTGCCCGCGCGACTCCTCGCGGATCTGGTTGCGCTCGCGGGTGGCCGCGGCCTTCTTCGCCGCGGCGGAGCGATCTGCCTTCGTCTGCTGTGCCATTTATGGCTCCTTCTTCGCTGTTTGCGGCGCGCTGGTCCGTGCGCGCCTCGACCCTCCCCAATGCCCGATCGAGGAGCGCCTAACCGCGCGATCCGACCGCTAGTCTGGGCTCGCCGGTCAACCAGGAAGGACATCTATATGGCGACCAAGGCTGATTTCAACGCGCTCGACTGGGAGACGATCGCCAACGCGCCGGCGTTCGCCGGCCTGATCGTCGCGACCGCCCAGAAGGGCGGCACGATCCGCGAGAGCCTCGCGATGGGCAAGGCCTACATCGCGGCCCGCGAGGCACATCGAAACCACGACGTGATCGGCGAGATCGCGGCCCAAGCGCCGCAGATCGATCCGCGCAGCTACCCGAGCCTCGAGCAGATGCGCAGCGAGGGCCTGGCGAAGATCGGCGAGGCCGTCACCCTGCTCGAGCCGAGCGCGTCGGCCGAGGAGCTCGAGGCGTTCAAGGCCTTCGTCATGGACGTCGGCCGGCGCGCCGCCGAGGCCGACAAGTCCGGCGGGGTGCTCGGGATCGGCGGCGAGCGGGTCTCCGATGCCGAGCGCGCCGCGATCGGCGAGATCGCCACGGTCCTCGGCACCGAGCCGCCCGCGCTCGAGGGCTGAGCGCAGACGCAGGGCTCGAATCTCGATCGCTCGGGCGAGCGCGGCCTAGACTCGATTCAGATGCTTGACGCCGACCCGGTGACCCCGGGCCCGCCGGGGCGCGTCGCGCGGGTGCGCGCGGCACTGCGCGCCCACCCGCTCGCGGTCACCCTCGTGTCCTCGCTCGCGGTCACCGCGGTGCTCGCCTACGTCCTCTGGGACATGCGCGACGACTTCGTCGCCGCGCTCGGCGACGCCTCGCTCGCCGTGCTCGCCGCCGCCGCGGCGCTGCAGATCGTCTGGCTCCTGTTTCGCAGCGAGGCCTGGCACGTCTGCGTCGAGGCGGCCGGCGGATCGGTGAGCCGCCGGCGCCTCTATCGCGCCTCGGCGATCGGCTACCTCGGCAACCTCGTCAACTCGAGCATCGGCGTCGGGATGCGGATCGCCGCGCTGCGCAAGACGGCGCCGGAGGAATGCCCGAAGGTCGGCACCCTGGTGACCGCGGAGATGCCGATCATCGTGATCGAGATCGGCCTCGCCGCGATCTGCTCGTTCACGCTGATCGGGCCGCTCGGCCTCGCCTGGTGGTGGCCGCTCGTCTTCCTCGCCGTGGGCGGCGGGTTCGTGGTCGGCCTGACCAGGCTCTCGCGCCGGCGGACGAAGGGCTTCTGGAACGGGCTCGCGGTGATGCGGGGGCTCGGGCACCGAAACCGGATCATCGGCCTGACCATGCTCGCGACCGGGGCCCAGGTGCTCCGCAACTACCTCGTCCTGCGCGGGCTCGGGGTGGACATCACCGTTCTCGACTCGGTTGCGCTGCTGATCGGCACCGCGGCGGTCGGCCTGCTGCCGATCGGGCCGACCACCGGCGTTGCCACCGCGGTCCTGATCCTCGGCTCGAACGGCGAGGCGGTGGTCGCCGCCGCGGGCGCCCTGCTGACCGCGACCGGCGCCGTCGGCGCGCTCTGCTTCGCCGGCTGGGCGCTGCTCGACCGGCTGCGCCCGAGCGCCCGGCGCGAGGCGCCGGCGCCTCTCGGGCCGGCTCCGGGTGGGGCAACGCTCCCGGCTTCGATGAGCGCCGCCGCCGCCGCGACCCCCCCGGCGAGGACCGCCAACGAGCCCGCGCCCCTCGCGAGCGCGGCCGAGGCTCCCGTCGTGGGCGCCGGCCAACCGGCGCTTCCCGAGGCTCCGCGAGCTTAGGATCGCGGGCCTGCCCACCCGCCGCACACCAGGGATCACGCTCCTCGCAGCCTCGCTCGCGTGCGCGCTGGCGATCTCCGGCTGCCTCGGCTTCTCCGAGAAGGACGAAAGCCTCGGCGAGGTCGAGAGCGCGGCGTTCGAGCCAACCGCGGGCGCGCCGTTCGGCGAGCCGCGCGAGCTTCGCAGCGAGGGCGGCGAGCTCGCCGCCACCCTGCGGCGTCGGCGACGGACCGCTCGAGATCGGCGGCGCCGAGGTGCTCGGCAAGTCCTATGACGGCACCTTCCCGGGCCCGACGATGGTCGTCTCGCCCGGCGACTGGATCCGGCTCGAGTTCGAGAACAACCTCGACGAGCCGACCAACATCCACTTCCACGGCTTCCACACCTCGCCGTCGGGGATCGCCGACAACGTGCTGCGGACGATCCCGGCGCGGACGACCGCCGAAGGTCGCCGTGCCCGTCCCGCGCGACATGAGCCCGGGCGCTCTACTGGTACCACTCCCACGAGCACGGGATCTCCGAGCAGCAGGTCTTCAGCGGCCTCTCCGGCGCGATCGTCGTCGAGGGGCTCGAGCGGCACGGCTGCCGGCCGAGCTCCGCGAGGTCGAGCAGCGGCTCTTCGCGCTCAAGGACGTGCAGGTGAAGAACGGGGCGATCGTCGACCGAGGACATCGACTCGGACGCGCCCACGACGCGGACCGTCAACGGGCTCGTCGATCCCGACGCTCGAGATCGCGCCGGGCGAGACGCAGATGTGGCGCTTCGCCAACATCGGCGCCGACATCTGGTACCGCGTCTCCTTCGAGGGCCTGCCGCTTCCACGTCGTCGGCGAGGACGCCAACCCGGTCGGCGAGGTCTGGCGGACGCCGCGAGCTGCTGCTGCCGCCCGGCAAGCGCTACGACGTGCTCGTCAGCGGGCCGAAGGCGGGCGAGTACACAGCTCGAGACGCTCGCCTACTCGACCGGCCCCCAGGGCGACAAGTACCCGAAGCGGACGCTCGCGACCGTGACCTCGCGCGGCGCGCGGGTGAGACGCCGGGCCGATGCCGCGGAGCCTCGGGCCGATGCCCGACCTCGCCGAGGCGAAGGTCGACCGCCGGCGCCGCTTCGGCTTCTCCGAGAGCGACGACGGCAACCAGCTTCTACATCAACGGCAAGCAGTTCAACCACAACCGCGTCGATGTCCACTCGAGGCTCGGCGACACCGAGCAGTGGCTGATCATCAACGCCTCCGGCGAGCAGCACCCGTTCCACATCCACATCAACGACTTCCAGGTGATCTCGGTCAACGGCAAGCCCTACGGGCCCGCAGCCTCCAGGACACGGTGCCGCTGCCGGTGGGCGGCTACGTCGTCGATCCGCCAGCGCTTCACCCAGTTCACCGGCAAGTTCGTCTACCACTGCCACATCCTCGCCCACGAGGACGCCGGGATGATGGGCCTGATCGAGGTCAGCCGACCGGGCGACGGCGGTGGCGGCGGCTCGGGCGGCGGCGGCTCGGGCTCGCGCGGCTCGGGCAATTCCGGCGGGGGCCACGGAGCCCACTGACGGGCGTCGCGGCCGCGGTGCGGGGCGGTCGGCGCTCGGGACGGCGGTGCGGCGGGTGACGCGGGCCGCGCAGCACCGTGACGGACGTCACCCAGGCCGGCCGGGGCGCGTTTCACCGCCCCGCTCGGCGGGCAGGAGTGCCTTGTCACCCGATCCGAGAGGAGCACGATGCTCGCCCTGACCGAAAACGCAGTCGAACTCGTCGAGGCGATCGTCCGCGAGGCGGATGTGCCGGAGAGCGCGGTCCTGCGGATCACGAGGCCGTCGTTCGGGTTCGAGGACGGTGCCGGCGAGGGCGACGGCGAGCTACAGCTCTCGATCGCGATCGAGCCCGACGAGGACGACCTGCGGGTGGGCGGCGTCCCGGTCACCGTCGATTCGCAGATCGTCGAGTTCCTCGACGACAAGGTGCTCGACGCGAACATCGGCGAGGACGGGGTCGAGTTCCGGCTCTTCGAGCGGCCGGCCGAGCGCGCCGACGAGGAGGTCCTGACCTCCCGAAACGGCCACGGCCCGGAGACGTACCCGCACTAGGCGCCAATGCGGACTAGGCTCGGTCGGGCGATGGCAGGCGATTCCAACCCGGCCGAGGGCGAGGATCTCAACCCGGTCGCGCTCAGCGAGTTGACCGCGCGCGCGGGCGAGGGCCCCGTGATGATGCTCAACCTGCTCGACTTCAAGCCGGGCGGCGGCCGCGAGCGCTACGCCGAGTACGCCGCCGCGGTCGCTCCGCTGCTCGAGCGCGCCGGGGGCCGGATCGTCACGGCCGGCACCGGGAGCGCCGCGCTGATCGGCCCGAGCAAGTGGGACGTGGTCGCCGTGGTCGAGTACCCGACCCGCCAGGCGTTCCTGGAGATGGTCGGATCGCCCGAGTACGCGGCGATCGCCCACCTGCGCGCCGAGGCACTCGAGCGCTCCGAGCTTCACCCGCTCGACCCCGCGGGCACCGAGCTCCTGATCTAGCGCCGAACGGGGCGCGCTCCGTTGCCGGCGCGCGGGGGGCGAGCGGGCCGCTCGTGGGCCACCCGAGCCCGCGGCGTGCTCTGGGATACTCGGTGGCGATGGGCGAGAGAGCTGTCGTCATCGACGGGGTGGAGCTGCGGCCGGTCTCAACCGAGGTCGCCGCCCGGCTGCGAGAGCTCTACGACGGCTGGAACCGGGGCGGGCCCGAGGCGATGGTCCGCGAAGGCTGGCACCCCGAGATCGTCTGGCACGACCCTCCCGACTTCCCCGACGCGAGGTCGGTGCGCGGCGCCGAGGAGGTCGAGCGCCACCTCGAGGCACGGATGGAGATCCTCGGGCGGGCGAAGATCGCTCTCGAGCGAGCCTGGCACGCACCCGGCGAGCTGGTCCTGGTCGAGCTCTCGCTCGATACGGGCGGCCGCTGGAGCGGGGTCGAGCTCGAGGTGCCGCTCTTCCACCTGATCCGCCTCACCGACGGCCGCGCCGCCGAGGTCCGCGAGTTCATGCGCCTCGACCAGGCAACCTCCTCCCTCACCTGACCCCCCGGGCGAGCGCCGCCACCCCCGGCAAGCGCCGCCACCGCCACCCGAGGGATCGCTGGTCACTGGACGACACCGGGGTGTAGTCAATTAACCAGCCATTTCCCCGGGACCCGACGACCGCGCATGGCTGGTCACTGGACCACACTGGGCGGTAGCTCAGTGACCAGCGGTTCTGCCGGGCCGCGTCGCTCGCCTGCGGTGGCGGGGCTCGCCCGGGGGGCCTAGCGCCGGCCGCCGCGGCGGCCGCGGGGGAGGTCGAGCGTGACCGTCGCCCCGCGGGCGCTCGGCACCCGGCCGGTGAGCAGGGTCAGCTCGCGCGCCTTCGAGTCATAGGAGAACTTCGCCCGGCGGCGCTTGCCGCCGGCGGCGATCGTGACCCGGCGCGGCTTCGCGATCCCGATGATCCGCGGCCGGTAGCGGCGCGCCTTCGGGCGGCCCGGGTAGCTGCCGCGGGCGCCACCGATCGCGAGCTTCGCCGAGCGCGCCGACTGGCTCCAGCGAAGCTCGGTGCGACTCGACTGCCCCCGCTGGTAGTCGAGCCCGTCGCCGCCGTCCTCATACACGGTGAACGAGCCGGCGGCGCCCGCGTAGACGTCGAGCAGCAGCGGGTCGGCGGCGCCGCGACCGACCCGGGTTCGGTTCTTGGCGCGCGGGATGATCGCCCCGGCGCGGGCGAACACCGCCATCCGCGAGAGCGGGATCCGCAGCGTGCGCGCCCGGGCGCCGCGGTAGCGCTTGCCGGTGAACACGTCGACCCACTCGCCGCGCGGGAACCAGACCCGCTTTCGCGCCCGGTTCCCGGCCGCCGCCACCGGCGCGACCAGCAGCTTCGGCCCGAGCATGTACTGGTGGGGGAAGCGGTAGGCGGCGCCTGATTCCGGCGATCCCAGATACATCGGGCGGGCGAGCGGCAGGCCGCTGTCGTAGGCCTGGCGGGCGAGCGTGTAGAGGTAGGGGACGAGCGACTCGCGCAGGCGCAGGAACCCGGCGGCGATCTTGCGGGCCCGCCCCCGGTACTCCCATGGCAGCCGCGGCGCATGGTCGGAGTGAAAGCGCATGATCGGCTGAAAGGCGCCGAGCTGGACCCAGCGCACGTACATCGCGCTGCCCAGCCGGTCGCCGTGAAAGCTGCCGATGTCGTGGGACACGTAGGGCATCCCGATCCCGGCGCCCTCGGCCGCGGTCATCTCGGTCTGGAAGTCGAGCATCTTCCAGGTGTCGTAGGTGTCGCCGGTGAAGTGGATCGCGCTGCGGTGCTCGGCCCAGACGCCGCTCATCGCCAGGCTCGAGTCGAGGTAGGTCCCGCCGATCCGCGAGAGCACCGGCCAGCGGCTGCCCCGCGCCCGCGAGCGGTTCGCGTACAGCGAGTTGATCCAGGTGTCCGGGGTCAGGCCCCTCGCCGTCACTCGGCTCTCGTCGCAACACCAATCGAGCCACCAGCCGTCCACCCCGGCGGCCTCGAACGGCTCGTGCAGGGCGAAGTAGGAGGCGACGTCCTCAGCCTCGTCCCAGTTCCACGCGCCGCAGCTGACGTTCGGGTCACGCACGAACCGCTTGCAGCGCCCGCTCGCGTCGGGCAGGCCGCCCGCGGCGGCGTTCGCGGCCGGATAGCTCGGGTCGTCGGTCGCGATCGAGGGGTGGATGTTCAAGATCACGTCGAGGCCCTTGCCATGCGCCCAGTCGAGAAAGCGCTTCGGCTCGGGGAAGTAGACCTTCGTCCACCCCCAGCCGTTCCAGTCGTTGGGCGACTTGAAGTCCGTGTCGACGACGAGCACGTCGAGCGGGACCCGGTTGCGCCGGAACTCCGCCAGCAGGCGCTTGTAGTCGTTCTCGCTGTAGCCCTGATAGCGCGAGAACCAGACCCCGTAGGCCTTCTGCGGCAGCAGCGGCGCCGGGCCGGTGAGGTCGCGGAGGTCACCGAGCGCGGCGCCGTAGTTGGAGCCGTAGGCGAACAGGTAGCCGTCCTGGTAGGCGCCCGCGCGCGACCGGCGCTCCTCGAAGCCGAAGCCGCCGTCTCGAAGCAGCACGGAGTTGGTGTCGTCGAGCACGTACCAGCCCTCGCGCGAGAGGATCCCGTCGTGAAGCGGGACCGGGCCGTCCTGGAGGTCGAGGCCGCGATACCAGCCGCCGAGGTTGCCCGGCGTCGGCCCTAGCGACTGCGGGAAGGACGGGCGGCGGGTGCCGAAGCCCCCCACCTTGACGGTCAGGTTCGCAGCGCTGAACGGTCCCGAGCCGATCCGGTAGCGCAGGGTGATCGCCGAGGTGCGGATCGTTCGCACGCCGTTCTTCGCCTTGCTCTTGAACTTCGCGCCGAGGCCGGCGCGGCTGGGCACCGTCAGCGTCGGCGAGTCCTCGAACCTGCCGTCGGCGGCGTACTCGAGCCGGATCAGCGTCGGCGAGAGCACCTCGAAGCGGGCGGGGCCGTCGGTGATCGGCTTCGGCGTCGCGGCGGGAGGCGCGGGCGGGGTGGGGGTGGGCGCGGCCTCGGATGCGCTGACGAGCGGCGGGGGCGTCTGGCTCCGGCGGCGCGGCGCCCGCGGACGAGGCGGCGGCCGCGCTCCCCGAGAGCGCCAGCGCGCTCGCCAGCGTCCCTGCCACCAAGACCCCCGCTCTGACCATGCGCGGGGAACGCTACCGGCGCCGGTGGCGGCCCGCCGCGCGCGCCGCGCCGCGGCCTCCTCACCGCTCCCCCCCGGTGCGCCCGGCGTTCCGACCGCCCGCGGCCTCCGCCCCCTCCCCCCGAACTGCCCGGATCTCCGACCACCCCCCGGCGCGGATCCCGGGCAGTTCGGTCCTGGGGCGCTACTTGCAAGCGCGCGCCGGGTTGGACGTAGCATCGAAGCGATGTCGGCCAGCAGAGCTCTCGGGGCGATCGCGACCGCGATCGCGCTCCTCGTCCTCGTCCCCGCGAGCGCGCTTGCCGGGCGCCACCCCGGGATCGACGTCTCGCGCTTTCAGGGGACGATCACCTGGCCACGGGTCGCCGCCGAGGGAATCGAGTTCGCCTTCGTCCAGGCGAGCCGCGGCGACGGCGGCGACTGCGCGGTTCGGCCCGAGCGCTGCGGGCCCGACGAGTACTACGACGGCAACCTCAAGGCGGCGAAGCGCGCCGGGATCAAGGTCGGGCCCTACCACCGCGCCTTCGTCGGCGGCGATGGGCGCCGCGAGGTGCGGCGCGACGCGCAGCTCGAGGCGGCGGTGTTCCTCGAGTCGGTCGGTCGGCTGAAGGGCGGCGATCTGCGCCCCGCGCTCGACGTCGAGACGCCGTTCTCCGACCTCGATGCGGCCGAGCTCCAGCTCTGGGTGCGGGTCTGGCTGCGCCGGGTCGAGGCGAAGCTCGGGATGCGCCCGATCATCTACACCAACAACACGAGCTGGCAGGCGCTCGCGAACACGACCGCCTTCGCCGATGCCGGGCACCGCCTCTGGGTCGCAAACTGGAACGTGCGAGCGCCGATCGTCCCGGCGAACAACTGGGGCGGGCGGGGCTGGAAGATCTGGCAGCGCTCGAGCACCGGATCGGTCGACGGCATCAACGGCGACGTCGACCTGAACGTGATGCGCGGCGGCTACCGCTCGGTCAAGGTCCGCCGCTAGCCCCCACCCGGGGCGAATCGCTGGTAACTGAGCGACCCCAGCGTGTAGCTCAGTGACCAGCCATCGAGGGTGGGCGCGCGGATCAGGGACGAAGGTGTGGCAGAACCTCGCTCGCGAAGAGCTCGTTCGAGCGGGCGAGCGCGGCCGGGTCGGTGTCGAGTGAGCAGGGAACCACGATCGCCCGCTCGATCCCGAGCTCGCGCAGGCCCAGGAGGCGCTCGGTGACCCGCTCGGGGTCGCCGGCGATCGCGAAGCGCTCGACGAACGCGTCGGCGAGCGAGCTCGCGTGCACAGCCGAGGCCTGGCCGTGCTTCGACTCGTCGTAGCCCGCGGCGATCTCCTCGATCCCGGCGCGGGTCACCTCCGAGAGCCCGTCCGGCGGAGCGCCCTCGGCCGAGAAGCGGGCGAAGATCGCGGCGCTGCCCCGGACGAGCTCGCGGGCGCGCGCGGGATCGGGATCGACGGCGACGTTGACGAACGCGCCCAGCGAGACCTCGGCGCTCACCGCTCGCGCGACCCCCGCCGCCCAGCGCAGCCGCTCCGGCTCGGCGCCGAGGGTGAAGTCGACCTGCTCGGCGTGGCGCGCGGCAAGCTCGATCACGTGCGGGCCCGAGGCGGCGACCGCGACCGGCACCTTCGGCGCCGCGGGGGCGCCCGCGAGCCAGGCGAGCCTGCCGGTGAAGCCGTCCAGCTCGGCATCCTCGCCGCGCAGGTAGGCCTGGATCGCGACCAGCGCGCGCTCGAGCTCGGCGACGTGGACCGGCTCGCGGCCGATCTGGCGGAGCGCCGAGTCGCCGCGGCCGATCCCGAGCACCACCCGGCCGCCGCTCTCGACCTGGAGCGTCGCCGCCGCCGAGGCGGTCACCGCCGGATGGCGGGTCGCCGGGTTGGTCACCCCCGGCCCGAGCCGCAGCCGCTCGGTTGCCGCCGCGGCGAGCGCCAGCTCGACCCAGATCTCGGCGTTCAGGTTCTGGCTGTCGGCGAGCAGCATCCCCTCGAAGCCCCACGCCTCGGCCGCGCGCGCGGTCTCGACCACGCGGCCGGGGAACGAGAAGGAGTGAAGCCAGACCTCGATCGCGGGATCTTCGCGGAACGGGCCGCGGACCGCGAGACGACCGCGCGATCTGGCCGACCGGCGGCCGCGCCCGGGGCCGCTCACGCGCCGAAACCCATCGACCTCACCCCGCCGCGGGGCTCTCGGCCTCCTCCACCTCCACCCGCTTGCCGATCGCGCCGGCGAGGATCGCCGAGTTGCGCTGCGCCGACCAGATCGCGACGCTCGGGTCCGAGCGCGGACCGCCGTCGGTCAGCACCCGCAGGCGGAGCCGCTTCTTGGTGTCGTCGATCTCGATCGCGGCGACCGCGCCGTCGCGGCTTCGCTCGAGCTGCTCGGCGAGTCGGATCACCCCGCAGAGGAGCGCCAGCCGCTCGTCGTCGCCGGACTGCTCGAGGTCGCGAAGCTCGGAGGCGTCGGGCTCGCCCTTTCGGTGCCAGCGCGCGATCAGCGCGATCAGCTGCAGCTCGCGCGGGTCATAGCCGGGCAGGCCGGCGTGGAGGATCAGGTAGCGCGAGTGGTGGTGATGGTCGTCGTAGTCGATCGCGACGCCGATGTCGTGCAGCATGCAGGCGGCCCACAGCAGCTCACGCTCCCAGGCGCCGAGCTCGTGCAGGCCGGCGTCGGCGAGCGCGTCGAACATCTCCAGCGAGAGTCGCGCTACGTGCGCCACGTGGGCGTCATCGGTGCGGTAGCGATGGGCGAGGTTGATCACCGACTCGCGGCGGACGTCCTCGAGCAGCGGCGGGTCGCGGCCCTCGAGGAAGCGCTCGAAGAAGATCCCCTCGCGCAGGCCGGCCTCGGTCACCTCGATCCCCTCGAAGCCGCCCTGCTCGATCGCCGCCTCGAGGACGAGCGCGCCGCCGAGGATGACGTCGCCGCGGTCGGGCTTGATCCCGCGCACCGAGCCGCGCTCGGCCACCGGGGTCGAGGCGAGCAGCTCGACAAGCTCGCCGAGCGCCTCGCGGTCGAGGAAGAACCCCTGCACGTCGACGTCGGGCAGCTCGAGCCGCTTCTGTGCCGCGGTGGCGAGGTTGCGGATCGTGCCGCCGATCCCGGCGAGGCGGACGCCCTCGCCGCCCTTCCACCAGCCGAGCTCCGAGAGCTGATCGGCGACGTGCCCGCGAAGCGCCTCGACCTGCTTCGCCGATGTCTCCTCGCCGTCGAGGAAGGCCTCGCTGACCCGCACCGCGCCGAGCCGCACCGATACGGCCTGCGCAAGGTCGCGGTCCTCGATCCGCATCAGCTGCACGCTGCCGCCGCCGACGTCGATCCCGAAGCCGTCCTCGATCGTCAGCGAGTTGGCAATCGCGAGGTGTCCGTAGCGCGCCTCCTCGGCGCCGTCGATCACCCGCACCTCGAGCCCGGTGCGCTCGCCGATCGCGTCGAGCAGCTCGGCGCGGTTGGGCGCGTCGCGGATCGCGCTGGTGGCGACCGCGTCGACATCCTCGACCCCGGAGGCGCGCAGGAAGGAGGCGAAGACCGCGGCGGTGTGGATGGCGCGGTCGAGCGGCTCGGGCCGGAGCACCCCGCTCTCCCCCATCCCGGCGCTGACCCGGGTCGCCTCGCGGATCTCGTCGGTGAGGCTCCACCAGCCGCCCGGCTCGTAGCCGTAGACGACGAGCCGAAACGAGTTCGAGCCCATGTCGATGACCGCGAAGCGCTTCATCGTCGCGAGGGATCTTCGCGGGTCTCGGTGCGCGGCGGCGCGCCTAGGTCAGGGCCACCGCCGGGCGGAAGCCGGCAGCGAACGCGTTCACGGCCGAGCGCGGGGTGAGCACGGTGACCGCCTCGCTCGGCTCGGCGGAACCGGGCAGCCCGTACCCGGAGGCCCGCCAGGTGCGCGGCGTTCCGTCCCAGCGGAGCTCCGGCTCGGCGAGCTCCGGTCGCGCTCCGCGCAGGACGAGGACGCCGTCGGGAAGGTCGCCCCAGTTCGCCTCGAAGGTGACCTTGCCGCCGTCGGCGCCGATTCGCTCGCGGTGAAGCGCGGCGTCGAGGTCGCCGGCGCGAACCGGCTCGGCTCGCTCGGCCGCGGTTCGGTTGGCCTCGATCCAGGCGCCGCGGAACTCCTCGTAGCGCTCTCGCTGGCATTCGGCGCACGGCCGGTGGCCGGCGGCGAAAGCGGTCGCCTCGTCGAGAAAGAAGAGCTCTGTGTAGTGGCCCGCCCGCATGATCTGGCGACGGCGGCCCCTGAACTCGAGCCGGCAGATGATCCATCGCTTGAGCTCGAAGCTGCGGCGGATCCGCCCCTCGGCGTCGTGAAGCACGCCGCGGTTGCCCATCATCGAGCCGCGGGCACGGTCGGCGATCAGCCTTCCCCGCGGGTCGACCCGGTTCTGACGCGCGGTCGCGGTGGCGGAGGCCTGCATGTCCGGCGAGCCTACCCCGCCGACCCTCAGAGAGCCGGCGATGGAGAATCCCGAGATCGAAGCCGCCACCGACCCCGCACCGACGCGCGACCGGCAGCGCCTGATCGCGACCGACTTCTTCGCGCTCCTCCGGCCGTCGAAGTGCAGGCTGCGCGTGCGGCTGCGGGCCGAGGGCGTCGAGGAGGCCCCGCCCGGCGCCTACCGCTCGATCCTCGGCGGGCTCGGCCGCGAGCACGAGCGCCGCCACCTCGCCCGCTTTCCCAACCACGTCGACCTCGGCGGGCTGCCGATCGCCGAGCGCGCCGAGCGCACCGCGCGAGCTCGTCGCGGAGGGCGAGCGGGTGATCTACCAGGGCGCGTTCCGGGTCGAGACGACGCTCGCCGGCGCCGAGGTCGAGATCGTCGGCGTGCCCGACTTCCTCCTCCCCGCCCGCTCCGGCTACGCGATCCGCGACTCGAAGCTCGCGCGGCGGATCGGCGGCGGCCGCTACCGAGGCTGTCGGAGCTCCAGCTCGCGACCTACGGCTGGCTCTACGAGCAGACCTTCGGCGAGCCGCCGGTCGCCCTACAGGTCCACGGCGGCGGCGGCGAGATCATCGACCTCCCCTACGAGGGCGGCGAGCGGGCGCTCGAGATCCTCGAGCGAGATCCTCGAGATCCGGCTCGCCGGCGAGCGCCCCCGGGAGATCGTCGGCTGGGGCAAGTGCTCCGCGCTGCGGCTTCTTCGAGCGCTGCTGGCCCGCGGCCGTCGAGCGCCGCTCGATCGGGCTGCTTGCCGTGGGTCGACCGCGGCCTGATCGGCGAGCTCGAGCGCCACGGCGTCGAGACGCTCGACGAGCTGCTCGAGCGCTTCGACGAGCGCAGCCTCGCCGAGCTCGAGCGGCCGTGGGGCAGGAGGACGCAGACCGGTCGGCGAGGGCGCCGCGCGGATCCTCGCCGGCGCCCGGTCGCTGGTCGAGGACCGTGAGATCCTGCTCGCGCCGCCGGCGATCCCGAGATCACTCCAGCTACGTGATGTTCGACCTCGAGGGGATGCCGCCGCAGCTCGACGAGCTCGAGAAGATCTACCTCTGGGGGATGCAGGTGTTCGGCGAGCGGCCGGGCGAGTTCCGCGCCGCGACCGCCGGCTTCGGCGCCCGCGGCGACCGGGACGGCTGGGAGGCGTTCCTGCGCGAGGCCGGCGCGGATCTTCGCCGAGCACGGCGACATCCCGTTCGTCCACTGGGCGAGCTACGAGCAGGCGAAGATCAACCTCTACCTCGAGCGCTACGGCGACCGCGACGGCGTCGCCGAGCGGGTCAAGGAGAACCTGCTCGACCTGCTGCCGATCACCTACGAGTCGGTCGCGCTGCCGATCTCGAGCTACGGCCTGAAGCAGATCGAGCAGCTCGCCGGCTACGAGCGCCAGCTCGAGGAGTTCGGCGGCGAGTGGTCGATGGCCCGCTACATCGAGGCGACCGAGACCGACGACGAGGAGCTGCGCGCCTCGATCATGGACCAGATCCTCGCCTACAACCGCGAGGACCTCGAGGCGACCTGGGCGGTGATGGAGTGGCTGCGGGGGCTGGGGGAATAAGGCGCTCGGAGGTTGTCGAAGGCAGGCTCACTCGTTACGTCTGACACAAGGTTTACTCTCATCCGCCCGCGTTCCTCATGGAGTTCGCGGCAGTTGTCAGAAAGACGGCCCAACCGCCGACCAAACGAGCATCGAAGCGATCAATTGCCAAACGACCCCTGCAAGCCACTGAGCGAATCCGAGCTCGAGAAGCTCAGCTCCGATGAACTCATCGACCGTATCCGGAGGGCAACCGATGCCGGATGCCTCGACGTTGCCCGAGGCCTGCTCGCTCACCTCTGCTGGCGCCACTTCGACGACGTCCACCGCCGGGTCAGCATGAAGGTCGCCGCCCGAGACGCCGAGGACGTGGCGATGGAGGCGATCACCTCGGCGATCAAGATCGGCCTTCGACGGCACCTCCGTCGGCGAGTTCGTCGACTGGCTGAGCGCGATCGTCCGACGGAGGATCGCCGACTACCACCGCGCGACGCGAGGGCGACCCGGATGTCGGACCGCTGCCCGACCGAGCAGCAGGGCGAGGATGATGTCTGGGGCGAGCGAGCCCTCGATCGCCGACGAGACCGGCGCCATCGATCGTACAGTCGGTGATCGACGAGTGCCTCGCCGACCTCAGCGAGCCGCACCGTGACGTGATCGAGCTGAATGTGTTCCAGGACATCGACGCGGCCGCCACGGCCGAGACCGTGAACGATCATTTCCCCGACGCTCGACCCGCCGATGAGCGCAACCAACGTGCACAAGATCGTCTCCCGCTTTCGCGGCTGCGTTCGCGAGAAGCTCGAAGACGCCGACGACCAGCCCTAGCCAGCGATGACCGACGTCGACAAGCTCTCTTCGACTACATCGCCGAGCCAAGGCCGGCGGCAAGGCCGACCCGCTCGAGTACCTGAACAGGGTCGAGGGCATCGATCGCGACGAGCTGACCGAGCTGATCGACGCGTACCTGGCGCGCTCGCCGGGTCAGGCCTGGGACGCCGAGGCCTACACGGGGTCGAGCGCCGAGCGCGCCGCCGAGTCGGTCGCCCGCTCGCTCGAGGGACTCTCGGGCTGGTGGCCGACGGTGCTGCCGCGCATACGCGCAGCGGTCGCGGCTGACACGCGACGAGGTCGTTGAACGATTGTGCGCGATTCTCGGCGTCGCCGGGCGCGAGCAGAAGGTCGGCGACTACTACCACCGGATGGAGCACGGCAGCCTGCCCGCGTCGGGGGTCTCGAAGCGGGTGCTCGTCGCGCTCTGGGAGATCTACGGCTCGAGCGCCGAGCGGCTCGAGAAGGTCGGCCAGCGGATCGCGGAGGGAACGAGCGGCCCGGCGAGCCCGGAAACCGCGCCCGCGATGGCTTCGCAAGGCGAGGCCCGATGAGCGCTACGAGGCCGACGACCGCCTCGCGGCTGAACTCAAAGCCGCGCCGGTGACGCCGGCGCCGAGACGAGATCGACGAGATGTTCACGGGCGGCTCCTGAGGGGCCGCCCGTTCATCATGATCCCCAGATGGCCTACGACGAGGAACTCGCCAACCGCATCCGTGAGCTGATCGGCGACGAGGACGGCGTCGGCGAGCAGGCGATGTTCGGCGGCCTCGCCTTCCTGATCGGCGGCAGGATGGCGGTCGCGGTCAGCGGCCAGGGCGGCCTGATGGCGCGGGTCGAGCCGGCCGAGAGCGAGGCGCTGCTCGCCAAGCCACACGTGCGGCCGTTCGAGATGCGCGGGCGGGCGATGGACGGATGGCTGCGGGTCGATGCCGAGGGCGTTCGAACCAGGCGCCGGCTCGAGCCGTGGGTGAAGCGCGGGGTCGCCTACGCCCGCTCGCTGCCGCCGAAGCGCTAGGCGCCGCGCCTCTGAGCGGGCCCTGTCAGCCGCGCGCCGCAGCGTCCGACTCACCCTCCATGACCCTCCAAGCCGCATCCCGCCCGTTTCTGCTCTTTCGCTTCGCCCTTCGCGAGGGTGACTTCGCGCTCGCCGAGCTGATCGCGCGCGCCCTCTGGCGCCGCCGCCGGCCTCCGGCCAGGCGCTCGCCCCCGGCGGGTTAGGATCGGCTCGATGGAGGAGATCGAGAGCCGAGCCGAGGCGGTGCTCGCCCGCCTTCCCGACTACATCTGGGACGGCGATCGCCCGCCGATCCCGATCGAGGAGATCGCCGACAGCCACTTCGGCCTCCGCGTCCGGGACGTCGCCCCCGCGGAGATGCGCGCGGCGCCGGGCTGCCCGGAGCTCGCCGACGACGTCACCCTCTCCGGCCTCCTCATCCCGAGCCTCGGCGAGATCTGGGTGAACCGCGAGGAGGCGAGCCTCTGGCCCGGGCGTCGGCGGTTCACGATCGCTCACGAGATCGGCCACCACGTGCTTCACCGAAGCGGCGGCCAGCCGCTCTTCTGCCGCACCTCCGCGGTCGATCCCGAGCCCGGCGCGACCGCCGGCGCGGCGGTCGCCTCGCGCTCGACCGAGCAGGAGGCGAACGCCTTCGCCGCCGCGATCCTGATGCCGGCCTGGCTGGTCGAACAGCATTACCGCTACACCGAGGGCGACTTCGATCGCCTCTGCGAGACCTTCCGCAGCTCCGGCTCTGCGATGGGCAGGCGACTGCGCGCGGTGATCCCGTCGGGCGGCTCCCGCTAGCCGCCGGCGCGAGCGCGCGGCGGCCGCGCCCCGCGCGCGGCAGATGCGACTACTCGTTGTCCGCCGCGAGCTGCCGGGTGAGCACGCTGACCGGCGCCGGGCGGCCGACGTGGAAGCCCTGGGCGAAGTCGACCCCCGCGCGGCGCACGGCGGCAAGCGTCTGCTCGTCCTCGACGTACTCGGCGATCGTCTTCTTGCCGAGCCCCGGGCGATCCGGACCATCGAGTCGATCACCAGCTCGTCGGTCAGCGTCCGCGGGCTGGAGACGAAGTCGCCGTCGATCTTCAGGTACTCGACCGGCAGGTGCTTGAGGTAGTAGAAGGAGCCGAATCCGGCGCCGAAGTCGTCGAGCGCGAAGCTGCACCCGAGCTCGTCGAGCGCGGCGCCGAACCTCCAGGCGACGTCGATGTTGCCGATCGCGGCGGTCTCGGTGATCTCGAAGATCAGCCGGCTCGGGTCGATCTCGTGCTCAGCGATTCCGTCGCGAATCAGCGCCAGCAGCGACGGATCGTCGAGCGAGCGAGCCGAGAGGTTGACCTCGAGGCGGAGAGCCGGGTGGAGGGCGAGCAGCCGCATCGCCTCGCCGACGACCCAGCGGTCGATCGCGTGGATCAGCCCGAGGCGCTCGGCGACGCCGAGGAAGGCGCCCGGCAGGACCAGCTCCTCGCCCTCGGCCATCCGCAGCAGGAGCTCGTACTGAGAGACCCGGTCGGCCCGCAGGTCGAGGATCGGTTGGCAGTGGACGACGAACAGGTCGCGATCGAGCGCCTCGTGGATCCGATGCTCCCAGCCGAGCCGGGTCTCGCCGCGATGTCCGCGCTCGGAGCCGGTCCCGTTGACGGCGCGGTCGCGGCCGGAATCCTTTGCCTCGTACATCGCCCGGTCGGCCTCGGCGAGCAGGTCCTCGCCCGTGGCGGTGGCCTCGGAGACGCAGATGATCCCGATGCTCGCGGTCACCCTGACCGGTCGCCCGTCGATCGGAACGACGTGCTCGCGGAGCGCCTCGAGCAGGTCGCCGGCGACGGTCGCGGCGGCAGCGGCGTCGGCGTGCGAGAGGAAGATCGCGAACTCGTCGCCGCCGAGCCGGGCGAGCGTGTCGGTCTCGCGAATTCGCGATCGCAGGAGCTGCGCGACGCTGCGCAGCAACTCGTCGCCGGCGCGATGGCCGAAGGCGTCGTTGACGTACTTGAAGTTGTCGAGGTCGAGCATCAGCACGGTGCCCTCGCTGCCGTAGCGGCCTACCTCGGCGACGCGCCGGTCGAGATCGGTCTCGAAATGGCGGCGGTTGGCGAGGCCCGTGAGCGCGTCGTGGTCGGCGAGATGCTTGAGCTGGGCCTCGAAGCGCCTGCGCTCGGCGATGTCGCGGGCGATCGTCGAGACCGCGCTGAGCGAGCCGTCGGCGCGACGGACCGGCGAGATCCCCACCGAGACATCGATCCGTGAGCCGTCCTTGGTCAGGTGGCTGGCCTCATACGCGCTCACCGTCTCGCCGTCGATCAGCCGCTCGATCTTGGTCTCGTGCGCGTCGCGGTACTCGGAGGCGACCAGGCTCGTGACCGGGCGCCCCAGCGCCTCCTCCGGCTCATACCCGTAGAGGCGAACCGCGCCGGGGCTCCAGCTCGTGATCTCGCCGGCCAGGGTGCTGGCGTAGATCGCGTCGTCGGAGGACGCGACGATCGCCGCGAGCTCGGCCTGGACGCGCTCGCCCTCGAGCTCGGCGGTGACGTCCTCGCAGATCCCGAGCATCCGCTCCGGCCGGCCGGCGTCGTCGGCGATCACCTCGCCGTTGGTGCGCATCAGGAAGACCGACCCGTCGGGGCGGGTGCAGCGCTTCACATCCTCGAAAGGCTCGTGGTCGGCGAACGCCTTGTGGTTGCGGGCATCGACCGAGTCGCGATCGTCGGGATGAACGCGCTCGAGAAAGCTCTCATAGCTCGGCGTGAACGCTCCGGGCTCGAACCCATAGATGCGAAAGAGCTCGTCCGACCAGCTCACCCGGTCGGCGGGGATGTCCCATTCCCAGCTGCCGATCTTGGCGAGCCGCTGGGCGTCGGCCAGCTGATCGCGGGTCCGCCGCAGCTCGTCCTCGACCCGGCGCTGCCCGCTGAGGTCGCGGACTATCGCGATCTCGTACTCGCGGTCGAGGCTCATCCGACTGAAGCTGAGCTGCGCGGGAAAGGTCGTGCCGTCCTTGCGTCGCGCCTCGCAGGCGAGCGGCTCGGGGGCGCTGTCGAGGCTTGCCTCGATGGTCTGCTCGATGCCGGGGAGAAGCGCATCGATGCCGAGCTCGCCGAGCTCGTCGGCGCCGTAGCCGAAGGCGTGCTCGCCGCCGGAGTTGACGAAGACGACCCGCCCGGCGGAGCTGACCAGCACCGCGTCGCCGACGGATCGGCCGATCCGCTCGGCGATCTCGCGCATCGTCGCCGCGCGCTGATCCGCGAGCGCGGCCTTCCGAAGAGTTCCCGCCCGCTTGGCCTTCCGGGCTCTCGTCCCGGAGCTTGGTCCATCCATGACCTGGGTCCAGTCTGGCACAGCCGGGTCTCCAGTTTGCGGAAATCGCGTGCGCTGGACGGATAGGCCGCAAGGGGGCGCCACGGCGAGGCGTGTGGGCCGGCGAGGCCGCCTCGCCGCAGCCCGCGGCCGGCGTCAGAATCGCGCCGGCGCGCCCGACGCAATTGGTGTGTCAGCCCCCACCCTCTTTCTCAGCCGCGACGTCGACTACGACTACCTGAGCGCGATCGAGCCCGGCCGGGTGCTCGATGGCCAGCCGCCGGAGCTCTGGCTGCCGCTGAGCGAGGACTTCGCCTACTGGCGGCGCCCGCGGGGGCGCAGGCCGCGCGGCTTTCACGTCAGGCGCTTCGCCGAGTTCGACGTCGACGATCCGGCGGTCGCCCGAGTCTGGACCGGCCCGCGCTTCGCGGTGCCGCTGCTCGGCCTCGACGAGGCGAGCGCCGCCGAGATCATCCTCGCCGCCCGCGCCTACCTCGGCGACGAGCCGACGATCAACCGCGCCTACTTCGACCTCGCCACCAAGCTCGACGGCGAGCAGGCGCTCGCGTCCTGGCGCTGCTGCCTCGAGAGCGGCGACATGATGGCCCACTTCGCGCTCGGCTACACCCTGTACGAGCTCGGCCGCTTCCGCGAGGCCTACTCCCACCTGCGCCTCTACACCGAGCTGGCGCCGCACTGCGCCTGGAACTGGTGCTGGCTCGGCCGGGCGGCGGCGGCGATCGGCGAGACCGACGAGGCCCGGGGGGCGCTCGAGAGGGCGATCGAGCTGACCGCGCAGGGCGACGATGAGACCGACGCCGACGAGCTGCTCGCGGAGCTGGCGGGCTGATGCCGGGCGCTGCGATCAGCCGGAGGCGGTGCGCTCGATGAGCGCCGAGCCGCGTGCGGCGGCGGCGCTCGAGCGCGCCTTCGACCGCCTCGCCGACTTCGAGGCGGTGCAGCAGGGCCGCCCGTTCGACGAGCTGGTCGAGGCGGTCGGGCTGCTGCTCGACTCGGTCGGGGTCAGCGAGAGGGAGCGGGCGCTGATCCGCGAGCGACTGGAGCGACGAGACTCGGCGCGGGCGAACACCGGCGCGGTCGCCTTCGGGGTGATCCTCGGGCTGAGCGCGGCGGAGCTGGCGAGGCAGGACAGCTAGGACGCATCGGCCGGCGCGGCGCGGGCGGAGCCGGCGCCGCCGGCCGGTCGCCCGCGCTGGCGAGCGCGGGCGTCAGGAAGACGGCGCCCGCGGCGACGTATCTCCCATGGGAGATTTCGAGGAGTTCATCGAGGAGTTCATGGGCGAGGCCGACGACGGGGTGCCGGTGCCGAGCTGGCGGGCGACGATCCGCCGCGGCCGGTTGATGCTGACCAGCTGGGCGCCGTTCTTGATCACCGGCGGCCCGCTCGGCACGCTGTTTCCGGCCCGGCGGCGCGCCGGCGTCGCGATCGCCGACCTGACCAACGTCGGCGAGGGCGAGCTCGCGGTCCGCTACTGGTCGCCGGGGCCCGACCGCGCCGAGGCCGACGGGGTGCTGATCGGCTGGGCGCGCGACGTCGGCTACCGGCGACTGTGGATGGATGACCGCGTGATCGAGCTCGAGCCCGATCCCGAGCGCCTGCAGGAGGCGTCGGTGAGCTGCCCGACCTGCCGGGCCGGGTGGAGCGATGCGACCCCGGAGTTCTGGCTCACGGTGCGAAACGCCAAGACGTTCCCGAAGTGGTGCCCGCTCTGCGGGTGCGAGCTGCCGTCGTGGACGGTGAAGGCGGCGGCGGGCGAGAGGAAGTCGCCGGCGAGCGAGAGCGAGCCGAGCGCGTCGTGGGCGATGCGGGCCCAGATCGAGCCGGGCGCGCCGGGGTCCGACATCCCGTTCTAGGGGGCTTGTCAGATTCGCCCGCCGGCAGACGACCGAGAGAACATGACTACCAAGACCGAGACCCAACCGCCCACCGACAGCATCTCCAGCTTCCTCACCGAGCCGCTTCGCGTCGGCGAGCCCGACGCAGCCGGACCGCTCGCCGTCTTCCCGATCTTCGCCCCCGAGCCGCGCATCGCCTACACCGGCTTCGCCGAGGCCCGCGAGACAGGCTTTCGGATCGGCGAGCTCAGGGGCGGCGCCTCGGTCAACGACCTCCTGGTCGAGAACCCGACCGGGGGGAGCGTGCTGCTGTTCGAGGGCGAGGAGGTTCTCGGAGCGCAGCAGAACCGGACCTTCGACGTCTCGGTGCTCGTCCCCGCCGGAGCAAGGCTGCGGATCCCGGTGAGCTGCGTCGAGGCCGGGCGCTGGCAGGGCGCCCGCCACGCCGAGGCGTTCTCGCCCGCGCCCCAGGCCGCCTACCCGGAGCTTCGCCGCGCCAAGGCCGCACAGGTCCGCGAGCGAGTGGCGGTCGATCGCGAGGCACGCGCCGACCAGGGCGCCGTCTGGCGCGAGGTCGCCGAGCGCTCGAACCGGATGGGCGTCAACTCACCGACCGGCGCGATGCACGACGTCTACGAGCAGCGCCGCGGCCGGCTCACCGAGCTCGCCGGCGCGATCGATCTGCACGACGGCCAGGCGGGAGCGCTGGTCGCGATCAACGGCCGCTTCACCGTGCTCGACGTCGTCGGCCGGCCCGAGGTGTTCGCCAGCCTGCACAGGCCGCTCGTTCAGGGCTACGCGCTCGACGCGCTCGACCAGGAGACGGAGCTGCCCGCCGACCCGGCGAGCGCCGAGACCGCGCGCGGCTTCGTCCTTCTGATCGGCGACTGCGAGCCCGCCCAGCGGCGCCCGGGCGTCGGCCTCGGCGAGGAGCTCCGCTTCGACGCCAACGGGGTCGAGGGCTCGGCGCTCGTCCACGAGGGCGAGCTGATCCAGCTGACCGCCTTCCCCGCCGATGCCGGCGAGCAGCCGAGCGGCCGGGCGGCGGCGCGGGCGGGGCGGGTGCGACGGCCCTCGCGGCGGCGGTGAGGGAGTGCTTCAGGGGCGGCGGGTGGCTGAGGTCTCGTCTGCCCTAAGCCAGCACAGCCTTCCGCGGATACACAACCTCGGGATCGGTGAGCACGTTGACCAGCGCCGGCTTGCCGCTCGCGAACGCCCGCTCCAGAGCCGGCCGCAGCTCGCTCGGGTGGCGGACCAGCTCGCCGTGGCCTCCCAAAGCCGCCACCACCTCGTCGTAGCGGGTAGCCGGCCGCAGCGAGGCCGCGACCTCGTAGCCGTAGAGGAAGCGCATCGGGTGGTACTCCAGCGCCCAGATCCCGTTGTTGCCGACGATCCCGACGACCGGCAGGCCGTGGCGGACCATGGTGTCGAACTCGAGCCCGGAGAAGCCGAAGGCGCCGTCGCCGAGCAGCATCGCGACCTGGCGGTCGGGGTGGGCGATCTTGGCGCCGATCGCCTGGCCGGGGCCGGCGCCGAGGCAGCCGTAGGGGCCGGGGTCCATCCAGCAACCGGGCGCGTAGGTCTCGACCACGCGGCCGGCGTAGGAGACGAAGTCGCCGCCGTCGCCGATCACGATCGCGTCGCGGTCGAGCACCTCGGCGAGCTCCTTGTAGACCCGCAGCGGATGAAGCGGGGCGCGCTCGTCGTTGAGGTCGGCGGTCTCCCCGGCGCGCTTCTCCTCCTCGGTCGCGCTCAGCGCCTCGACCCAGGCCCGGGTGCGGTCGCGATCGCCTGAGCCGCCCGCCGCGCCGGCGATCGCCGCCAGGGTCGCCTTGATCCCGCCGACCAGCTCGAGGTCGGGCGTTCGGTTCGCGCTCAGCTCGTTCGCCGACTCGTCGAGCCAGATCAGCTCTGTCTCCTCGCCGAAGGAGCCACCGAAGCCGAGCCGGAAATCCAGCGGGACGCCGATCACCAGCGCCACGTCGGCCTCCCCCAGCCCCTGGCCGCGCGCCCGCGAGAAGCAGAGCTCGTGGTCGGCGGGCAGACAGCCGCGGCCCATCCCGTTGAGGAACACCGGGATCCCGAGCGACTCGGCGAGCTCCTGGAGCTCGCCCTCGGCGTGCGCCCAGTAGACCCCTGTGCCGGCCATGATCACCGGCCGCTCGGCGCCGGCCAGCAGGCTCGCGGCCTCCTCGGCGCTCGAGGCGGCGGGCGCGGAGGCGGCGGCGAGATCGGGGATCTCGCCCTCGCCCTCCATGAAGACGACGTCGAGCGGGTAGTCGACGAAGGTCGGCCCGGTCGGGCCGTTGAGCGCGGTGTCGATCGCCCGCGCGGTCGCGGCGGCGATCTGGCCCGTTTCCTTGACGGTCTCGGCGCTCTTCGTCACCGGCGAGACGAACGGCAGGTGGTCGATCTCCTGAAGGCCGCCCGATCCCCAGCGCATCTCCGGCGCGCGGCCGCCGAGGACGACCAGCGGCGAGCGGTTGAAGAGCGCCCCGGTGATCGCGCTCATCCCGTTGGTAACTCCCGGCCCCGCGGTCAGCGCCGCGACGCCCGGCCTGCGGGTCGCCTTCGCATAGCCCTCCGCCGCCCACGCCGCCGCCTGCTCGTGGCGGGTGTCGACGATCTCGATCCCCTCGGCGAGGCAGCCGTCGTAGATCGAGAACAGGTGCCCGCCCGAGAGCGTGAACAGCTTCTCGACCCCGCGCGCCTTCAGCGCCCGCGCGACCTCGCGGCCGCCGTGGGGGTTGCCGGTGCCGGTCTCGGCGAGGCGGGCGCTCTCCTCGGTCGTCGCCATCGGGCGAGACTATCGAGCCGTGGGCCCGACCACCCCGGCGAACCGCGCCGGCCCCTACGGCGCGTTCGGACTGATCCCCGGGTCCGGGCTCGGGCCGTCGGCGTGCAGCCCGTGGTCGAGGTGAAGCGGCTCCGGGTCGGGCCCGTCGAGGTCGTTGGGCGGATCGGGGACGTCGGCGTCGGCGAGATCCTCTGGCATCCCCGCCTGGACGCGGCGCAGGCGATCCCACTCGCGCTCGAGCTCGAGCATCACCGCCTCGAGCCGGGCGTGCTGTTCGGGATCGAGACCGGACTCCGAGCGATGGCCGAGCAGCTGGTGCTCCTCAGCGACGAGCGACTCGATCCGCTCTCGAATCTCAGCCTCGGTCATCTCCGCTCACGATAGACCCTTGGCCGAGCGTGCCCTCGCCGACGGGCGCCCGCCGTCCGCCGAGCGGCGCTCGGCGGGTCAGCCCGCCGGCCCCGCGCCGCCTCGCCGCGCCCGCCACTCGGGCTCGAGCAGCGACATGATCAGCATCGACTCGAACCCGCCCTCGGAGAGGACCGACTCGCGGGCGATCCCCTCGGCGACGAAGCCGAGCGCCTCGTAGACCCGCCGGGCGCGCTCGTTGTGGGGCTTCAGGTCGAGCCAAACGCGGTGCGCGCCGTGCGCCTCGAAGCAGCGCGCCAGCGCCAGCTCGATCGCCTCGCGGCCGATCCCCCTCCCCGGCTCGGCGACCGCGATCCGGCGGAGCTCGAGGCTGCGGTGCTCGTTGCCGATCCCGGCGATCAGCACGAACCCGTGCCGGCGCTCGCCCTCGACGATCACCAGGTGCTCGACCTCGGCGTCCTCGAGCGCCCGCAGGTGGCGCCCGCGCCTGTAGCGCATCAGGAACGGCGCCGCCTCGGGCGCGCGCTCGACCCGCTCGACGAACTCGAGGTCGGCGGCGGTGGTCGGGCGGAGCTCGAGCGGCACGCGGGGATCCTGGCAGGCGTGTCCCGGCACGGTGGCGTGCGGCTTTCGGCACGTTTCGCGCGCCACCGAGCAAGGGTCGCGGCGTAGCGTCGTCGGCATGGCAACCGGACCCGAACCGCGGCGAGAGGATGGCGATGATGGTTGGGCCGACGCGCGCGCCCAGGCCCCCGAGGAGGACGGGGTCGAGATCAGCGAGGTCGGCCGCTGGATCGCCGAGGCGGCGCTGGCGGAGGGCGGCGGGCTCTCCGGGCCGATCGAGTGCGAGAGCTACGCCTCCAACCTGGCCTCCTTCTGGGAGAGCGGCACCGTCACCACCACGCTCGGCACCGACGGCGCCGCCGCGATCGGCTACAGCGTGATCGAGCGGCTGCGGCGCTCGCGCGAGCGCGCGGTCGCCGGGCAGTTGCTCGCCGGACTTGCCGCTGTCGCCGGCGAGCCGATCGGCGAGCTCGCCGACGCCTTTCTCGGCGAGCTCGCCCTTCGCCCCTCCGAGACGCCGCCGTGGTTCGGCTCGGTCGGCTACGCGCGGGCGATCCGCGCCGGGCGGATCGAGGACCCGACCACGGAGGACGGGGCGATCGTGATGGTCGACCTGCTCTGGCCCTGCGGCGAGCGCGGCGGGGTCAGCGTGTTCATCGACCGCCGGCTCGGCGGGCTCGCCAAGCACATCCTCGCCGGCCCCTCGATCGACCACAACCGCGCCGAGATCGACGCCCACGAGGGCCGCCGCTGGCCGTTCGAGGTCCTCTCGGCCGGCGACGCCGCGGCGCTGATCGGCGAGGCGCTCGAGCGCACCGCGGCGAGCGCCGACCCGCCCGTCGGCCCGACCCTGGCGCCGCTGCGCGCCTTCGTCCGCTCCCAGATCCGCCGGATCGGCGCTCAGCTCGGCCAGCGCGAGGCGGCGTGAGCGTCGCCGCGCTCAGCCCGCGGTCGGCGGCGGGCCCGGTGGCGAGCGCTCTCGCTCCGCGCGCCTCGGATGCCGGCGCTTCCAGGCGAGCGACATCAGCACCGTCCAGCCGATCAGGAGCAGGAAGCCGGCCGCGACGAGCGCGGTCGCTCGGGCGTTCAGCTCCAGCCAGCCGATTCCGTTCGCGATCAGCGCGAGGGTGCTCGCGGCGGCGGCGATCAGGATCACGATCCCGGGGATGCTCACCAGCGGCCGCTCGTCTCCCCAGATCGCCCGCACCGGCCAGCGAAGGATCGCGAGCAGGGCGCCGAGGACCCCGCCGACCCACCTGTAAATCTTGCCGAGGATCTTCGTGCGCGGCGCCCGCTCGAGCCGGCCGAGCATGTTGCGGGCGATCCCGGCGGTGTCGACGGCGAGGTTGACCAGCTTGCCCGAGTCGACCTCGGCGAGCGTCTCCGAGCCGACGTCATAGGAGCGCTCGAGGTACTCGCGGTAATCCTCCGGCGCCGTCTCGGAGGCGACCTGCTCGAGCTCGGCGGCGAAGATCTCGCCCTGGACGCGGCGGATGTGCGGCTCGAGCTCGGCCTCGCTGAGCCCGGCGCCGACCATCCGGGTGATCTGCTCGGCGGCGTCGAGGCGGCCCCAGAGGATGTCGTTCTCGCGCCACTCGCGTTTCAGGAAGCCGCCGAAATGGCCGAGGCTGTCGCCGGCGAGCTTCTCCTCGGCGGGCTTGCGGATGTAGCCGGCGTCCTCGGGACTCACCCGGGCGAGCTTGATCTCGTCGCGGGCGAACCCGAGAGCCGGATCGACCGGGAGCACGAACATGTCCCAGAGCCGGTACTCGCTCCAGGCGAGCCGCATCGGCACCCGCTCGGGGGTCCGCCCGAGCGCGCCCGCGAACGCGCCCGCGAACCCGGGCCCGAGCGCGTCGTCATCGTCGACCGCCGTGCAGATCTCCTCCGCCTGCTCGCGGATCGCCTCGAGCGGCGGCGCCAGACCGGCGCCGATCCGGCTGGCGAGCTCGTACACCGCCGAGCTCAGCTCGACGCCCTCGAGCGCGCGCAGCGCGGCGAGCTCCTCGGAGTGCTCGTCGAGCACCGCCCAGAGCTCGGCGCCGACCCGGTCGAAGCAGGCCCAGAGCTCGCGCACCCGCTCGGCGAGGTCCGCCTCCCCCTCGTCGGCCGGATCGGCGAGCCGCGCGCGCAGCCGGCGCAGCAGGAAGTAGATCCGCCGGCGCTCGAACGAGAAGTCGGCGCGGTCGAAGCTCTCGCCGAACTGGTTGACCGCGGCGCGCAGCGTCTGCTCGACCACCTGCGCCTGCGCCTCCGAGAGCGAGGCGAAGCGGGCGAGCTCTCCGGCGAGGTCGGCGCAGAACTGCGCCGCGCGCTCGCCCTCGCCGATCCTCGGGTCGGCGAGGGCGTCGGCGTCGAACGTCCAGCCGAGCCCGCTGCGGCGTTCGAGCCCGCTCATGATCCGGCGCTCGAGGTCGTCGAGCAAATCGCGCTGGCGGGCCGCGTGGCGCCGGTGGGCCTCGATCCGCTCGAGATCGGCGGCGATGCTCTGATAGCGGGGGATCCCGAAGATCGACTTCGAGAGCACCTCGTCGAGCTCCGGCTCGCCGCTCTCGAGCGCGCCGCGGCCCTCCGGGTCGGGCTCGACGCTGACCAGCCAGCGCTCGACCTTGAGGTCGGCGGCACGGGCGAAGATCGCGTCGAGCGTCTCGGTGAACGGCTTGTTGTGGAGGATCCCGCCGTCGGAGAAGTAGGCCTCATCGGGCTCGCCGGGCTCGAAGATGACCCCGTCGGAGTCCTCGTCGCGCTCGATCCGCCGGGGCTCGAACGCGCCGGGGAAGGCGCTCGTCGCCCGCGCGACCTCGGCGAGCACGCGGTTGTTCTCGGGGGCGAAGTCGTCGCGGTCGTAGCCGAGCTGGCCGCCGCCGGCGTCCGGGTTGTAGTTCTTCGTTCGCAGCTTGAGCTGGAAGCGCTTTCGGTACTGGCGGGTCGCGATCGAGCCGCCGAGGTCGGTGGCGAACTCGCGCTGCCAGGGCCGAAGCCGGGTCGCGGCGACGAACAGGTCGAAGACCCTCGTCAGCGGCCGGCGCCTGCCTTCCGGCGGATCGAGCCGCGCCAGCCCGTCGCTCATCAATGACTCGAAGTGCTCGGTGCGAAGCAGCGAGCTCGGCTCGGGTGCGCCCTGCGGTTGCAGCAGCAGCGAGAAGTCGGCCTCGTCGACCCAGATCCCGCGAACCGCCTCGAGATCGCCGCCGCGAACCAGCGCCTTGCCGAGCAGCAGCCCGTTGATCCCGCCCGCCGAGGTGCCGGAGACGATGTCGACCGCAGCGCTCTTGCCGGTCGCCTCGAGCAGCTCGCTCCAGGCGTTTCGCTCGGCGTCCTCGCTCGCCTTCACCAGCCGCCAGAACTCGTAGACGACCCCGTAGATGTAGATCGCCAGCGAGACCCCGCCGTAGAGGACGAGCCCGAAGCGGACCTCGGCGGTCGGCTCCTCGACCAGGCGCGCGGCGGGGGTGGCGGCGCCGACCGTCAGTCGGCCGCGGGCTCGATCGTCGGCCATCGCCCGATCCTCACAAATGCCCGGCGCGAGTGTCAAGCGGCGCGGCCCGATCGGTCCCGTCAGTCGAAGGCGCGATGATCAGACTGAACAACCGATGGCAGCCGACGATCAGATCGACCTCGACCTCGGCGAGCGCCCCCACCCGGGCGCCGCCGACCCGGACCTGCCGGGCCCGTTCAAGGTCGGCGCCTGGGCTCGCGGGTGGCAGCGCCACCTCAAGGGCCGCCCGCAGATCCTCCTGCTCGGCGAGGTCTTCAACCTGAAGCGCTCGCGGGTCCAGACCTACTTCGACCTCCGCGACGCCGAGGGCGCCGCGCCCTGCTCGATCTGGAACTCAGACCTCGAGAAGCTGAAGCTGCCCGAGGGCGCGCTCAAGGACGGCTCCGAGGTGGTGATCGCCGGCGGCCCCGACTACTACCCGGGCTCGAAGACCGCCTCGCCGAGCTTCTCCTTCCGCGTCACCTACCTGCGGCTCGCCGGCGAGGGTGACCTGCTCGCCCAGCTCGAGCGCTCGCGCCGCCTGCTCGAGTCCGAGGGCCTGTTCAGGCCGCAGAAGGAGCTCCCCCGCCCGCCGATCCCGAAGACGATCGGCGTCGTCACCGCGCGCTCCTCGGCGGCCTGCGCCGACCTGCTCGCCGGCCTCGAGCGGCGCGGCTGGCGGGGCACGATCGTCTGGGCCGACGCCCCGGTTCAGGATCGCCGCGCCGCGCCGGCGATCGCGAAGGCGCTTCGCGAGCTCGCCGAGGTCCCGGCGGTCGAGGTCGCCGTCGTCTGTCGCGGCGGCGGCTCGCTGACCGACCTCTGGGCGTTCTGCGACGAGAGCCTCTGCCGCACCGTCGCGCTGCTTCGCCTGCCGGTGATCAGCGCGATCGGGCACGAGGTCGATCGCACCCTGATCGACGACGTCTCCGCCCACGCCTGCTCGACCCCGACCCACGCCGCCGACGCGCTCGTCGCCGTCGACCTGCGCGGCGCCCGCGCCGAGCTCCGCGGGCGCGGAGCGAGCACCACCCGCGCCGCCACCGCCGCGGTCGCGAGGCGCGCCGAGCGGCTCGCCGACTGCTCGCGCGCGCCGAGCCGCTCGATCCGCGACGAGCGCCGCCGCCTTCACCAGATGCTGCGCGAGATCCGCGCCGCGGCGACCCGCGGCACCGACGAGCGCGAGCGGCTCGCCCGCCGCCACGCGCTCGTCCTCGCCCGCAAGGGCGACGCCTACTCGGCCGCCGAGAGCGCCGTCCGCGCCGATCTCCTTCGCGGCGCGGCGCGGCTGCGCCGCCGCGCCGAGGCGATCCTCGCCACCGACACCGGGCGGCTCGCCGCCAACTCGCGCACGCTCGCCGCCCACGACCCGCAGCGCACCCTCGAGCGCGGCTACGCGCTCGTCGCCGACCGCGAGGGCGCGCCGGTGGCGAGCGCCGCCGCCGCCCGCGAGCGCGGCCGGGTCGTCGTCCGCTTCGCCGACGATGCTGTCGGCGCCGAGATCGAGGAGACGAGGAGCGATGGAAGCGAGCCCTAGCCCGGAGAACTACGAGAGCGCCTCGGCGCGGCTCGAGAAGATCATCGCCCGGCTCGACTCCGGCGAGGCCGAGCTGCGCGAGACGCTCGAGCTCTGTCGCGAGGCGAAGGGGCTGATCGAGTTCTGCAAGGGCGAGCTCGACGCGGTCTCGGGCGAGCTCAGGGAGCTGAAGCTCGACGAGCTGGTCGCCGAGCTCGAGCGACCGCCGGGCGAGCCCGCCGCCTAGCCTCCGGCCCTGAGCTCCGCGCCCCCGTCGCCATGCGTCGCGGCCCGCGAGAGCCGCGGCGAAGCCAACCGAAGGAGCCCCAGCGATGCCCTACGTGGAAGCGCAGTTCGAGATCGAGGACTGGGACGAGTCCACCTACGACGAGCCGGCTCGCGGGCCGAAGCTGAGCCGGGCGACCGTCCACAAGGCCTTCAGCGGCGAGGTCGAGGGCACCAGCGTCGCCGAGCTCGTCACCTGCCGGGCGGAGGGCGGCGAGGCCTACGCCGCGATCGAGCGGGTCGAGGCGAGCGTCGAGGGCCGCGCCGGGTCATTCGTGATCCAGCACGGCGCGCTTCGCGGCGACGACTCGGAGGGCCACAGCTTCGGCGCGATCGTCCCCGGCTCGGGGACCGGCGAGCTCACCGGGATCTCCGGCGAGGCGAGCTTCGCCCACGACGAGAGCGGCGCCTCGCTGACCCTCGACTACGAGCTCCCCGCCCAATAGGCGAGGCTCCCGCTCGGTGGCGCCCGCAGCTCAGTGGCTGCGGGCGCCGTTCGCTGCCGAGCTCTCCTTGCGATCGCGCTTGGTGCGCTCGGCCGCGTCCCTGAGGCGCAGCGTCTCCTCGGTGGCCTCGAGCGCCTCGCCGCGCTTCTCGAGCGCCTCGGCCCTCTCCTGAAGCGCCTCGACGCGCTCCTCGTCGGCCTTCTCCTCGCTCTTCGCCTCCGCCTTGGTGGCCTTGCGCCGAGCCGACTGCTTGCGCTTCTCCTCGCTGCTCTCGGCCTGCGCTTTGAGCGCGTCGGCGCGCTCGGCGGCGCGCTTTCGGGCGCTTCCCGCGCGCTCCTTGGCCTCCGCGGCGCGCTTGGCGGCGTCGGCCTCGGCGCGCTCCACGTCCGCGCTCGCCTCCGCCTTCGCCGCACTCGCCTCGGCGCGCAGCTCGACCGCGCGGCCGCGCTCGGCGGCGGCGCGGCGGCGGCGCTCGGCCTCGCGCTTCAGCGCGGTGTCGCCGAGCAGCGCCGCGGCGGTGCCGCGAACGCCGGCGTCGGCGCGGTCGATCGCGTTCTCGACCGTACGGGTGAGCCGGCCGTCGGGGGCGATCCTGGTCGCCGTGTCGGCGGGCAGCCGGACCAGCTTCAGCGCTCCCGCTACGGCCCTGCCTGGAATCGTGTTCGGTGGGGTCATCCTCGCTCCTTCGGGTCGATCGTCTCGGCCTTGCGCTCGGCCGCCCATGCTTCGCGCTCCAGCCGGCGCGCCTCCGCCTCGGTCTCGCTCTCGGCCTGCTCGGCGCGCGCGAGCGCCTCGTCGCCGACCGCGCGCTCCTCGCGGACCGCCTGCTCGGCCTCGGAGACCTCGCTGGCCGCCTCGGCCTCGGCCCGCTCGCCGGTGCGCTTGCGATCGCGCTCGGCGAGCTGCTCCTCCCGGCGCTGTTCGACCTCGGCCCGGGTCTGCTCGAGCTCGCGCTCGTTCTCGACCCGCTCGGTCTCGATCGTCGCCTCGACCTCGGCCCGCTGCGCCTCGCGGGCAGCGCCGGCCGCCTCCGCACCGGCCTCGGCCTGCGCCTGCTGCAGCCTGCCCTCGCGGGCGAGCTCGTCGTTGTCGGTGATCTCTCCGGCGACCTCCTTCGCCTTGCCGGCGAACTTGCCGAACAGACCGCCTCTGGTCGTCTCTCCGCTCTCGCTCATCCTCGTCCCTCCTCGTCGTTGGCGGCCAGGCTCCCGCGCCGGCGCTCGCTGAGCACCCGCTCGGTCGCGGCCTTCAAGTCCTCGCGCTGGTCGGCTCCGTGTTGCTCCCCGCTCTCGGAATCGTCCCCGTCGCGCTCGCGCAGCCCGTCGATCTCCTCGCGCGCGATGTCGACCCTCTCCTCGAGCTCCCTGTCGGTCGGCTCGCTCATCCGCTTCCCTTCTTCGAGCCGCCGCGCCGGGGCACCGCGATCTCGAACGAGGCCTGCTCGGGCTCGAACGAGCGCACCAGCGGCACGCCGAGGGCGCGGGCGACCCGGTAGGCCCAGGCGTAGGGCGAGGGGACCGGCAGCTCGGGAGCGAACCGGGCGACCCTGCCGTCGAGAGACTCGACCTCGAAGGCAACCTCCGAGGTCGGCACGATCAGCCCCTGCGGGTGGCCGACGCTGAGCAGGCGCAGCCGGCGCGGTCCGCCGCCGGAGCTCAGCCGGCGGACCTCGCGGACCGCATCGCGAATCCGAACCGGGTTGAGGTAGCGCAGCTTGCCCATCGGCCCGCGGCTACCCGCGCGAGCGGGGCCGCAACCGCGGCGGGGCGCGATTCGCACGCGCCGTGGGGGCGCAAACCCTGGCCCTCACTAACCTCACCGAGATCGAGGCCACCGAACAACAGACGGGGTAGCGAGGTGCGCTCGCTTGCGACCAACCCGCCGCTGCCCGAGGATCCCGGCGCCCGCGCCGAGACGGTCCGCCGGCTCAACCTGATCGCGATCATCGCGCTCGCCGACGCGCTCCTGCTCGGTGTCCTGCTCTGGGCCTCGCTCTCGGAGCGCGAGAACCTCGTCCACGTGCTCGGCCCGATCCACGGGATCGGCTTCCTCGCCCTGCTCTACCTCTGCATCCGCGGCGCCGGCGAGGAGCGCTGGGGGTGGTGGTTCCCGTTGATCGTCCTGTTCACCGGCGGCCCGCCGGGCTCGCTGGCCGGCGACTGGCTGCTCCGCCGCCGCCTCGCCGCCTGAGCCGCGCCTAGCTGGGGGCGGCTCACGCACACGCGCGAAGCGCCGGCCCCTGCCACATCACGCACGCCGGCGGGTGCTCAGCGGCGGATCCGCGGCATCGCCAGCAGGCGGCTGCGCAGGCTCGGCTGCGAGCCCTCCTCGGCGGCGGCCTCGCGCTCGGCCGCCTCGCTGCCGGCGTGGCGGGGCGCGTAGAGGGCGACCGCCTCGTCGATCCCCTTGAGCTCGACCCGGCCGCGGCTCTCGGTGTCGAACTGGGTGCCGAGCCGCTTCCAGGTCTCGGCGGTGATCAGGATCGGGTCGTCGAGGTCGCGGGTCGCCGCCTCGACCCTCGCCGCCAGGTTGACCGCGCTGCCGATCACCGAGAAGTTGAGCCGCCCGGCGCCGCCGATCGCGCCGGCGACCACCCGTCCGGTGTTGACGCCGAGCCCGACCCGCAGCTCGCCGGCCCGGCCGCGCTCGTTGACCGCGGCGACGATCTCACAGGCGGCGCCGACCGCCCGGTCGGCGTGGTCGGGGAACGGCTCGGGGGCCCCGAACACGGCGAGCAGCCCGTCGCCCTCGAACTTGTCGACGTGACCGCCGTGGCGAGAGATGATCGGAACGATCACCTCGAAGAGCCGGTTGAGCGCGGCCACGACCTCGGCCGGGGTCGCATCCGCGGCGAAGCGGGTGAAGTCGCGGACATCGCAGAAGAGGATCGATACCTCGACCTCGACCCCCTCCTCTGTGAACCCGTCGCTGAGGATGTACTCGGCGATCTCGCGGTCGAGGTAGGTCCCGAACGCCTCGCGGATCCGCTCGCGCTCGCGCAGGCCCTCGACCATCTCGTTGAAGCTCGCGGTCAGGTCGCCGAGCTCGTCGCCGGTGGTCACCGGCACCGAGACCGTGAAGTCGCCCTCGTTGATCTGCGCCAGCGCCCTGCCGAGGTCGTTGATCGGGCGCAGGATCGAGCGCGAGAGCAACACGGTGAGCTCGAGCGAGATCGTCGTCGCCACCGCGAGCGCGACCATCACGTCGAGGCCGAGGTTGGCGCCGCCGCCGCCGTCGGAGGTCAGCGCGGCGACGACCAGCCCGGTGACCAGGTTGATCAAGGGCAGCGCGACCATCAGCCGGAAGCGCAGCGGCAACGCGCTGATCCGGGCCGTGGTCGGCGGCGAGATCTGCGCGTTCAGCTCGATCAGGATCGGCCGCATCCCCGCCTCGACCGCGAGGTAGTGGAGCGTCGCCGAGTACCCCATCGCGACCGCCGCCCCGGCAAGCAGGGCGAAGAAGGCGAGCGCGTCGAGCCCGAGGATCGCCGTCGCCGCGGCGCAGATCGGCAGCACCGAGAGCACCACCGGCACCAGCAGGTCGCGGCGGATCAGCTCCAGCGGCAGCCCGATCGCGGCGCTCCAGGCCTCGGCGGTCGACTCCGGATCGCGCTCGCCGCCGATCCAGGCGCGGATCGGGGCCATGTGCCTGCGGGCGCGCACGACGGAGACGACGATCGCGAGCTCGGTGAGCGCGCTCCCGATCAGCAGCACCGCGAGGTACTCGCCGGCGCTGGCGTCGAAGTAGAAGGTGAACAGGGCGAGCGTGCCGGCGTAGATCAGGAGCGCCGATTGCAGCTCGACGGCGAGGTACACCAGGGGGTAGTTGACCCCGAGCCGACGGTAGAAGAACGTCAGAGCCCCCACAGCCATGTCCGCGAATTCTCCCACCGATCGGCATCTCGGTGTGTGCGACGGGGCGCTCGCCTCCCGACGGCGCCTGGCAGCGGCTCAAGCTTCGTTCTAGGCTGCCCGATGGGGTAAGCGTGGGGAACGTCCTTGAGATCAACCTGACCGCGAACGGCGGATTTCCTCAGCCGCCACCGGGCGTGCGCGCGCACGTCGTCCGCGCCCGCCACGCCGAGTGCGAGGCGACCACCGAGGTGCGGCTGCCCGCGACCGTGCCGGCGCGGATCGTCCGCCGGGTCCGCTGCGCCGGCTGCGAGCGCTACTTCGACACCGACTCGGTCGAGGAGGTGCTCGCCCACGGCTTCAACCCCTCCGGGCTCGGGGCGCGCGGGTCCGGGCTCCTGCGAAGCGGCTCCGATGGCGCCCGCCGCGGCCTCGATCCCTCGGGTCGGCTGTGGCGCCTGCTCAGCCTGCCGGTCGCAGCGCTGCTCGTGATCGGCGGCCTGCTCGCGATCCAGGGCGGCGGCGACGCGCCCTTCCAGGCCGCCCCGGCCGCCCCGAACCTGAGCGCGCCGACCCCCGCCGAGATCACCGGTGGCGCCGCCGGCGCGGCGAACGCCCTGCCCGCCGACCCGAACGCCGCCGCCGAGGGCGGCAGGGGCGCCTCCGCCGCCGCCGGCGAGCGCTCCAAGCACACCGAGCTCGTCCAGGGCTCCTCCTTTCACCTGGTGATGCCGAAGGGCTGGGAGCGCCTCGAGGCGCCGAGCGGAGCCACCTTCGCCGCCGCCGCCCCCGGCGCCGAGGCCGAGGTGACCCTGTGGATCGAGGAGAGGCCGAAGCTCGGCTTCGAGCGCTTCGTCTCGCGCTCGGTCGCCCAGCTCGAGGCGCTCGCCGGCTCGGCCAGCGTGGTCGAGCGGGTCGCCGCGCCGACGCTCGAGGGCAGCGTCGTCCGGCTCGCCGCCGACTCGCCGCCGGGCGAGCCGACCTACGAGGTCGTGCTCCGCGCCGCCGGCCCGTACCGCTACTACCTGGCGACCACGGTCGAGCCGGGAGCGTCGGCGCGGACGCTCGCGGGCGCCGAGCTGATCGGCGGATCGTTCGAGCCCGAGGGCGGTGTATAGGATGCTTGTTGGAAGGAGAAGAGCCGTGTTGCTCACACTGCTCGCGCTGGCCGCCCCACTGCCGGCGATGGCACTGAACTCGGATGGATCCGAGCCGCCCGCGGCGGTATCCGCCCCTGCCGCACTCTCCGTCTCCACCGCGCTCGACAACTGCGGGCTCGTCGAGACCCAGGTGGTCTGCAAGCTGAACGTCTCCTTCGAGGAGATCGAGGGCGCCGACAGCTACTCGGCGACGGTCACCCGCGCCGACGGCTCGGTGGTCGACTACGGCACCGTCGGCGATGGCGGCGCGGCGCTCTGGGTCCCCTACGTCGGCGCCGGCTCCTACTCCGTGAGGATCTCCGCCTTCGGCCCGCCGCCCGCCGACGGGGACGGCAAGAAGGACGAAGAGGACGACCCGGGCAACCTGATCACCTCCGAAACCGCCGAGGCGAAGCCCGACCAGAGGCCCGGCAACGCCACCATCGAGGTCTCCCCCGGCCAGCGCGGCGAGCCGCGTGGCGGCAACGCCTCGCAGAACGCCGACGCGGGCGCCGACCCGAGCGCCGCCGAGCCCGCGCAGCCGGAGCCATGCGAGAGCAAGCCGCCAATGCCGGCCGATCCGCTCCCCGAGCCGCCGCCGCTTCCCGAGGAGCCGCCCGAGGATCTCGATCCCGAGAACCCCGACGAGGACGCCGACGGGGTCCCCGACGCCGACGAGCAGGCCGCCTACGACGCGGCGCTCGCCGAGCACCAGGCCGCCGCGCTTGCGGCCCAGGGCGAGCTGCCCGAGTCGATCGACTGCCCGGCGAGGCCGTAGCGCACGACAGCTGGTCGCCGGGCCCGGCAGGGACCGGCTCGGGTGGGCGCCGGGGCGGCGGGGTCTCGGCCTCCCGACTACGATCAGCGCATGCCTACCGCCACCGCGAACCAACTCTCATCCGACGCGGCGCGGGAGTTCCTCGCCCGCTCCCCCCACAAGCTGCTGATCGGAGGTGAGCAGGTCGAGGCCGCCGACGGCCGCACCTTCGAGACCATCGATCCGGCGACAGGCGAGCCGATCTGCGCAATCGCCCAGGCGAGCGCCGATGACGTCGAGCGCGCCGTCGCGGCCGCCCGCGCGGCGCTCGACGGCCCGCTTCGCAAGGTCTCCGCGTCAAAGCGCGCCGGGCTGATCTACAACCTCGCCGAGCTGATCAAGGCGAACGGCGAGGAGCTCGCCGAGCTCGAGTCGCTCGACAACGGCAAGCCGCTCGCCGCGGCGAAGGGCGACGTCGCCGCCTCGGTCGCCCACCTGCGCTACTACGCGGGCTGGCCGACGAAGATCGAGGGCGAGACGATCCCGGTCTCCGGGCGCGACCTGTTCGTCTACACGCTGCGCGAGCCGGTCGGGGTCTGCGCCCAGATCGTCCCGTGGAACTACCCGCTGCTGATGGCGGTGTGGAAGATCTCCCCGGCGCTCGCCGCCGGCTGCTCGCTGATCCTGAAGCCGGCCGAGCAGACGCCGCTGACGGCGATCCGCCTCGGCGAGCTCTGCCTCGAGGCGGGCTTTCCCGCCGGCACCGTCAACGTGCTCACCGGCGACGGCGAGACCGGCGCCGCGCTGGTCGACTCGCCCGGCGTCGACAAGGTCGCGTTCACCGGCTCCACCGTGGTCGGCCGCGAGATCGGCGCCAAGTGCGGCAAGGCGCTCAAGCGGGTGACGCTCGAGCTCGGCGGCAAGAGCCCGAACATCATCCTCCCCGACGCCGACCTCGATGCCGCGGTCAAGGGCTCCTTCCAGGGGATCTACTTCAACTCCGGGCAGTCCTGCAACGCCGCCTCGCGGCTCTACGTCCACTCCGGCAAGTTCGACGAGGTGGTCGAGCGGCTGGCCGCGTTCGCGGGCGAGGCCAAGGTCGGCCCAGGGCTCGACCCCGACTCGCAGTTCGGCCCGCTCGTCTCCGAGGAGCAGTACGGCAGGGTCACCGGCTACATCGACTCCGGGCTCTCCGAGGGCGCCGAGGCGGTCGCCGGGGGAATGCCCGAGAACGGCTCCGACGGCGGCGGCTACTTCGTCGAGCCGACGCTGTTCACCGGCGTCTCCGACGAGATGCGGATCGCTCGCGAGGAGATCTTCGGCCCGGTGTTGGTCGCGCAGCCCTTCGACGACCTCGAGGAGGTCGCTGCGCGCGCCAACGACACCGAGTACGGGCTCGCCGCCGGGCTCTGGACCCGCGACGTCTCCAACGCCCACAAGCTCGCCGCGATGCTGCGGGCGGGCTCGGTCTACATCAACACCTGGGGGGCCGGCGACCCGGCGGCCCCGTTCGGCGGCTACAAGGCTTCGGGGATCGGCCGCGAGAAGGGCCACCACAACCTCGACGCCTACCTGGAGACGAAGTCGGTCTTCACCCAGCTCTAGGGGCGGCGCGGGCGGCGGTCGGCGTGCCCCTGGCCGGGGCGCGGCGTGCCCGTGGCCGGTCGGGCGCCCACGTTCGCTATAGCGCAGCCCGTGGGCGGGCGCCCGCGCTCGGCGAGCGCCCGCGTCGGGTCCAGCCGCTGGCTAGGCCTGCGCCGCGGCGAGCATCGGATGGGTGAGCCCGTGCTCGGCGCAGAGCCGCGGCACGCTGTCCATCTCGAACTCGATCCCGTACCTCTCGCCGAGAGCCTCGATGTCGGTGTCGCCGTTCTCGAGCGCCACCGCGAACTCGCGGAAGAAGTGCTCGAAGCCGGCCGGTGAGATCACTTCGAGGATCCGGCAGGGCTCGTCGCCCGCGTTCCAGAAGGTGTGCCACTCGTCGCGCGGCTTGAAGGCGAGCTCGCCGGCGTCGGCGTAGATCACCTGGTCGCCGAGCACCGCGCCCATGCGGCCCTCGAGCACGAAGCTGTACTCATCGACGCCCGTATGGCGATGAAGCGGCGCGCACAGCGAGCGCGGCGGGATCGGGTGCTCGACCATCGAGAAGCCGCCCCCGGACTCCTCGCCCCAGACCAGGAAGCGCGCCCCGCATCCGCCGAGCTCCGCATAGTGACCCTCGTTCGGCCCGACCTTGCGCGGACCCTGGCTCGCGTCGAATCGCCTCAGGCTCTCGACCAACTGCGCCGTCTCCATGTCCCTCTCCTTTTCGTTGAACAGCCCTGTGCGACGAACCTAGCATACGGCCGCCGAATCTGTCAAGATTGATCGCACAGCAATGTCCACCGAAATGACGAAAGGCCCGAAGCGGACCTACCGCAAGAGCCGCCGCGCCGAGCTCGAGGAGGAGACCCGGCGGCGGATCACCGAGGCGACGGTCGGGCTGCACGGCTCCGTCGGGCCGGCGCGGACGACGGTGAGCGCGATCGCCGAGCGCGCCGGCGTGCAGCGGGCGACCGTCTACCGCCACTTCCCCGACGAGCCGGCGCTGTTCGCCGCCTGCTCGGCTCACTGGAGCGCCGCCAACCCGATGCCGGACCTCGCCGCGTGGGCCGCGATCGACGACCCCGCGCGCCGTCTGCGCCTTGCCCTCGGCGAGCTCTACGAGTGGTTCGACGGAACCGAGTACATGATCGAGAAGATCACCCGCGATCTCCCCGTCGTCCCCTCGATGGCCGAGCCGATGGCGGCGTTCGCGAGCTGGTTCGAGGCCGCCGCGGACGTGCTGATGGCGGGACGCCGTGCGCGCGGCGCCCGCGCCCGGCGGACCCGAGCCGCGATCGGACACGCGGTCGCCTTCGAGACCTGGCGCTCGCTCGTCCGCCGCGAGGGCCTCGGCGCCGACGAGGCGGCCGACCTGATCGCCGCCGCGGTCGCCGCGGCCTGAGCCGCACCACCCCGCCCCCGCCGAGCCGCCCCACCAGCCCCACCCGCCCAAGCCGCACCCCCCGCCCGCCCGCCCGGGGCAAGCTCCGCCACCCGAGATCGCTGGTCACTGAGCCACCCCCGCGTGTAGTTCAGTGACCAGCGGTGCATGCGGGCGCCGAAGCGGCGGAATGGCTGGTCACTGAGATACCCCAGGCGGGGGCTCAGTGACCAGCGGTTCGAGTCGTTGGGGGGGTTGGGGCGGTTCGGGTTTCGCGGCGCTTGGGGCGCTCCGGGGCTCTCAGGCGTCGGGGGGCTTGGGGCGCTCGAGGCGCTCGACGATCAGGTCGAGCGTCTCGATCACGCCGACGCGCGCCTTGGTGATCAGCGCCCGCGGGTCGCCCTTCGCGCTCGCCTCCTCGATCGCGGCCTCAAGCAGCATGTCGATCGCGGCGAGCGTGTTGCGAAGCTCGTGGGCGAGCTTCGCCTGGTCGAGGTCGTCGGGGCCTTCGCTCATTCGAGCAGGCCCCGGCGCATCGCCTCGGCGACCGCCGCGGCTCGCTCGGAGACCCCGAGCTTCTCGTAGAGGTGCGAGGTATGGGTTTTCACCGTCGCCGCGCTGAGGCTCAGCTGGTCGCCGATCTCGCGCGCCGAGAGACCCTTCGCGATTCCGGCGAGGACCTCGTGCTCGCGCTCGGTCAGCCGCGGACCGCCGTCGTTCGCTGCGCGTTCACGGATTCCGGCGGCGACCCCGGCCTGGATCTGGGGCGCCAGCACGGTCTCGCCGCGGGCGACCGCGGCGATCGCGTCGCAGACCTCCTGGCCGGCGGCGCCCTTGAGCAGGAACCCCATCGCCCCGCCGGCGAGCGCCTCGTAGGCGAGCTCGGGCGCGGAGGAGCCGGAGAGAAACAGCACGACGACATCGGACTCGCGCCGCTTGAGCGCCTTCATCACCTGCATCCCGTCGAGCTCCGGCATCGAGATGTCGAGCACGGCGACGTCGGGGTCGAGCGCGCCGATCTTCTCGAGCGTCTCGCGGCCGTCGGCGGCCTCGCCGACGAGCTCGAGCTCGGGACGCGCCCGGATCGCGCGGGTCACCCCATCGCGGTAGAGCGGATGGTCGTCGGCGACGAACACTCGGACACGTTTGCGGCCCACGGCGCGACGAGTCTATGTGGACGTGGGGCGTGGGGCGCCACCACGGTGACGGGCGGCGCAACCGGGAGAGGGCGCTCTGCGACTCCTCCCCGGGCCTGCGGCGCGATCCTCCCCGGTGCGCTCGCGTCCGCCGCCGAGAAGCGAAGGAACGCACGTCCCCTCCCCCGAAGGGACGTGCGAATCTTCGTCGGACGAACATCCCTGAAACTGGGTATGTGAGTCAACCACCGATCGTCCCGTCCGGGGTATGAACCCGGGCTCGACGGATCGCAGGATCGAAGATCCCCCGATCGGGGGAGTCAGGCGGCGACCCGAGCGAGGGCGACGCGGTAGAAGGCGGGTTCCTCGGGGCCGCCCGCGGTGACGCCGAGCCGGTCCTCGCCTTCCTTGGTCGACTCGTCGGCGATCAGCTCCAGGCCGCGCGCCGCGAGCTCGCGGCCGAGCGTGCTCGGGTCGAAGCCGAGCCGGAACGGCTCGCCGGAGCGATTGACCGAGGCGATCCACGGATGCGTCTCGCCGTTCTCGCGCAGCGAGTCGAGTGGCCGCGTGTCGACGTATGTGAACGCGATCCGGCTGCCCGGCGCGCAGCTGCCGACGAACCAGGCCAGGGTCGAGTCGAGCGCCTCCCGGGTCAGGTAGCTGATCACGCCCTCGAGGATCGCGAACGAGCTCAGCCCGTCCCGCCAGCCCGCCTCGGCGAGGCGCTCACCGAGTTCCTCGCGGGCGAAGTCGATGCCGACGAAGCGCACCGAGGCCGGCACCGTCCCGAGCGCCGACTCGAGCCGCTCGCGCTTCACCGCCTGGGTCGCCGGCTGGTCGACCTCGAACACCGGCCGCCGCGCGAGCTCGGCGATCCGGTAGGCCCGCGCGTCGAAGCCGGCGCCGAGGATCACCACCTGCTCGGCGCCCTCGGTGAGCGCCTCGCGGGTCATCGCGTCGATCATCAGCGTCCGCACGACAACCCATCGCCGCGGGCCCGGCCAGCGGCGATCGATGAACGCCGGCACCGCCCGCCCGATCCCCGGCACCCGCGAGAGGGCCAGCGCGGCGCGCAGCGGTGCCGAGAGGAACGCGCCCGCGAGCGGGTCGGAGAAGAGCCGCGCGCCGACCGGGCGAGCCGACTCGAGCGCCCGGAACAGCGCCACGTACTCGGCGGTCTTGCTCGGCCGCTCCGCCTCGAGCAGCCGCGCCTCGTCCCCATGATCGGCTGAATCGCTCATCGGATGCCGGGGGAGGGAGTCGAACCCTCATGTCCTTTCGGACAATCCCTTTTAAGGGGATCGCGTATGACCAGTTCCGCCACCCCGGCGCAGGCACACGGTAGCGCTCGACCGAGCGGGCTCCATCGCCTCGATCCACCGTCTGAGCAGGGATCTTCGCGGCCCGGAGCCGGTCGGCGCGACCCCGTCGTCCTCCCCCGCGGGCCTTTACGGCGGATTGATCCGCGCCACCTACGGTGCTTGGACCGCAACCACCCCCTTGTTACGGTGTTTCAAGGGGGCAGTACCGCGCGGATTCAGTCATATGGAGGCCTCAGCACTGACACACGCCAGCCGCGGCGGCCTGCTTGGCCGCCGCTCGCCCCTGCTCCGGCTGCAGGGCGATGAGCGCCTGGTCGCGCTGATCCGCGAGGGCAACGAGCACGCCTTCGAGGTCCTCTTCGATCGCTACCACTCACGACTGCTCGCCTTCTGCCGCCACATGCTGCGCTCGGCCGAGGACGCCGAGGACGTGCTCCAGGAGGTCTTCGTCAAGGCGCACGCCGCGATGCTGGCCGACACGCGAGCGATCAACGCCCGCCCGTGGCTCTATCGGATCGCTCGCAACCGCTGCCTCAACCACCTCCGCCGCCCGGTGCCCGAGGGCCAGGACTCGATGGACATCATGCCCGCCGAGGGCGGCGTCACGACCGCCGACCGGGTGCAGAAGCGCGAGGAGTTCCGCGCCCTGATCGTCGACGTCGGCGACCTTCCCGAGACCCAGCGCACGGCGCTGCTGCTGCGCGAGATCGACGCGCTTTCCTACGAGGAGATCGCCGCCGCGATGGACACCACGATCCCGGCGGTCAAGTCGCTGCTCGTGCGGGCGCGGATGTCGCTTGCCGAGGCGACCCAGTCGCGCCACCTGACCTGCGGCGAGGTCCGCCTCGAGCTCGCCGAGGCCGCCGAGGGCCTGCGCAAGGCGGCGGGCCCGGTGCGCCACCACCTGAAGCGCTGCGAGCCCTGCCGCGAGTACCGCGGCGAGCTGCGCGAGAACTCGAAGACGCTCGCTGCGCTGGCCCCCCTCGGCCCGCTCGCCATCTTCGGCCAGGCGATCATCGCCAAGGTCTCGGCGCTGCTCGGCGGGTCGGGATCCGTCGGAGGCGCCGGCGCCGCAACGGGCGCCGCGGGCGCGGCCGGAAGCGGCGCCGCGGTCGGCACCGCTGCCGTCGCGGGCGCGGGCGCCGGCGCGGGAGTCGGCGCCGCGGCGGGAGTCGCCGGTGGCGGCGCGGCGCTCGGCGGGGCGGCGGCGGCAGCCGGAGGCGGCGCGATCGGCGCGAAGGCGGCGGCCACGGCCGCGACCGCCGCGATCATCGCCGCCGGAGCGGTCGAGGTGAGGGACATCTACGGCGGCGCGGGCGTCGATGGGAGCGCCAAGCAGGCGCCGGCCCAGATCAGGCCGGCCGCCGAGCCGGTTCAGGTGAAGGCCGGCAAGGCCCATCTCGAGGCCAGCGCCGTGGCGGTCGCAACCCCGCCGGTGAGCGCCGAGAAGGCTCCCACCGGCCCGGCGCCGGCGCCCGCCGAAAGCGCCGCGCCCACCGAGCCGGCGACCGCGCCGGTCCCCGAGCAGGTCGTCGAGGAGACCGCCGCGCAACCGGGCGCCAAGCCCTCCGACAACGCCAACCTGACCAGCAGCGGCAGCGGCACGGCGAACCCGCACGAGAGCGAGGCCAGCGTCGCGGTCGTCACCCCGGCCCCGTCCGGCGCCGGGGCGGCCCCGCCGCCGGCGAGCGCAGAGCCCGCGCCCGCGGCAAGCGAGCCTCCGGCGGCGCCGGCGGGCAACACCACCGTTCAGCCGCCCTCGCAGGCAGGCGCCGGCGAACCGGCCGAAGCCTCCGCGGAGCCGGCCATCGATCCGGCGGATCCGGCCGTGACCGTCACCGGCCCGGCCGGGACGCTCGCCGATTCTCCGCAGCACCCCGCCGGCTAGAGCTCGGCGCCCCGCCCGGCCGGCTTCAGCGGCGGGCCTTCGACTCGTTCAGGCTGACAGCGGCCCGAACCAGCGCCTTCAGCGCCTCCTCGTCGATCTCCTCGCCCTCGCGGAAGTCGATCGCGCGCCTCGTGTTCCCCTCGAGGCTGGAGTTGAACAGGCCGGAGGGATCCTCCAGGGCGGCGCCCTTGGCGAAGGTCATCTTGACGACCTCCTTGTAGGTCTCGCCGGTGCAGATCATCCCGGCGTGGGACCACACCGGAACGCCTCTCCACTTCCACTCCTCGACGACCTCGGGATCGGCGTCGGCGACGATCCCGCGGAGGCGGCCGAGCATCTCGCCCCGCCAGTCATCGAGCTCCTTGATACGCCGGTCGATCCGCTCGGAGGCGGACTCGCTCTCCAACTCGCTTTGCGTCATCTCGTCTCTCCTTCTCGCTCGAGGGCCTGGGGCGAGGTCACCGGCGCCACCGCGAAGGTCCTACCCCGCGGCGCGCACCGCCGAAACCCCGCGACCCCGCGGCCCGGCTAGCCGGGCGGGGCCGCGGCGGGGCGCTCGAGCGGGACCCAGGCCCGCGCCGAGGTCCCGGAGGGCGAGGAGTCGATCTCGAGCCCGCCGCCGGCGGCGTGCAGGCGCTGAGTGACCGTGGCGAGGCCGAGGTGACCCCGGCCCAGCGCCTCCTCGCGGCGCTTCGGGTCGAGGCCGCAACCATCGTCGCGAACGACCAACTCGACCGACTCGGCCGACTCGCCGGCGCGGCGAAGCGCCACCGAGACCGCGCCGGCGCCCGAGTGCCTGGCGGCGTTGGTGAGCAGCTCGCGGGCGACGGAGAGCAGCAGCTCGTCGGCGGCGCCGAGCGCCGCCTGGTCGAGGTCGAGCTCGACCTCGAAGCCGCCCTGGCGCCCCGCCGCCCGGGCGACTGCGCCGAGCGCGATCTCGAAGCCGCCCTGCTCGATCGTCACCGGGTGGAGCGCGAGCATCGCGTCGCGGAGCCGCGCGATCGTCCCCTCGACGACCTCGTGGGCGCGCATCACCTGCGCCCGGCCGGGCGCCGCCTCGATCAGCTCCTGGTTCGCGGCGAGCAAGGACTGCAGCGAGTCGTCGTGGATCAGCTGGGCGATCCGCCGGCGCGCGTACTCCTCGGCCTCCATCACCTGGCTGACCAGCTGGCGGCACTCGGCGAGCTCGCGCTCGAGCTCGCCGACGCGGGCGCGGAGGGCCGCGGCCTCGTCGGCCACTACTCGAGCAGGCCGCGCCGCATCGCCTCGGCGACGGCCGCGGCGCGATCGGAGACGCCGAGCTTCTCGTAGAGCGAGTGCAGGTGGCTCTTCACCGTCGTCGTCGAGAGGTGGATCTGCTTGCCGATCGCGGGCGCGGACAGCCCGTCGGCGATCAGCCGCAGGACCTCGGCCTCGCGATCGGTCAGCTTCGGCGGCCCGCCGCCGCGCTCGCGCTCCTGGATCTCGCGGGCGAGGTGGGCCTGGACCTCGGCGGCGTAGGCGGTGCCTCCGTTGGCGATCGTCGCGACCGCGTCGCAGATCTGCTGGCGCGAGGCCTCCTTCGAGAGGTACCCCTTGGCGCCGGCGGCGACCGTCTTGTAGGCCAGCTCGGGCTCCATGAAGGCGGAGAGGAACAGCACGTCGGTCTCGACGCCGTCGCGGCGCAGCGCGCTCAGAACCTGGGTCCCGTCGAGGTGGGGCATGCGGATGTCGAGCACCGCGACCCGGGGGCGCAGCGCCGAGATCCGCTCGAGCGCCTCGCGGCCGTCGCCCGCCTCGCCGACGAGCTCGAGCTCGGCGCGCTCGTTGATCGCGCGCACGATCCCCTCGCGGTAGATCGGGTGGTCGTCGGCGACCAGGACGGTGACGGGGTCGGCCATGGGGCGAGTCTAAATGGCGGTTCGCGGATTCAGCCCGCCGGCCGCGAACATCGGCGCGGGACGGCGCCGGGCTAGGAGAAAAGCTCCCAGTGCCTCAGTCCGAGGCCATCCATGACCCCGGACTGAGACCACTGGGAACGGGACCGGGCGCCGGTGGGGCCAGCGCCCGGAACGCCGATAGAAGCTTCGCGGGCCTCGCGCAGCGCCGCCCGAGCATCCCTGCCCGGATTGGACGATGCGGTTGTGAGATTGAAATTCATCGCTCTCGTGTGAGACCCCTTCGACTCCCACGACGTGGGGGGTTAGGGGGGATCTGAAGCTTCCCGGAAGCGGCGCCCTCCCTCTACCTCCGACCGGACGGATTTGCGGCCAATCGCGGCTCCTCCGATCGGCCCCTGTCGAAACCATCGATCGGTCAATCGATGAGAGAGGCCCCTGCCCCGCTGACCGGTGCCGATGGTACGGCCGTCCGGCTCAGGCGAGCCCGATCACCTTGAGCCGCCGGGTGAGGCACTGCGCGGCGAACTCCTGCGTCTGGCGCATCGAGACACCGAAGAGCTCGAAGTCATCGTCGTCGGCCGGCGCGAACGGCGGGCGCAGGACGCCCTCGGCGATCGGCAGCGACTCGACCAGGGTGCGCTGGATCGCCTCGCGGTACTGCTCCCCCTGCGCCGCCATGTCGGTCAGGAACCGGGCCCCGAAGGCGACGTGGCGATGCTCGTCGCGGGCGACGTTCGAGAACCCCTCGACGAAGCCCGGCAGGGTGCCCTGCTGCTCGTTGTAGCCGATGATGAAGTGCTGGCCGGTGAGCGCCAGCACCCCCTCGATGACCATGTGGTAGAGCGTCACCGCCTCGACCAGCACGACCGTGTCCTCGGGCTCGGCGGCGAGCCGGTCGACCTTCGAGCGCAGCATCCCGTCGAAGAGCTCGGAGAACTCCGGGTTCAGGTGGGCGTCGCCGGCCAACAGCCGTCCGGCGAGGTCGTCGGCGCCCTCGAGCACCCCGACCTCCTCGTAGAAGCGATTGAAGAAGCGGACGTGGCGGGCCTCGTCGGCGATCTGGGTCGAGAGGAAGATCCGCATCTCCTCGGTCGGCGCGGCGCGCATGATCGGGCCGAGCTCGTCGGTGACCCGCTGCTCGCCGATGAAGAACGCCGAGAGCCCGTACATGCGCGTGTAACGCTCCTCGACGGAGATCCGCTCGTGCCAGTCGACCCGGTCGACGCTGAAGTCGATCTCCTGGGTGGCCCAATGCTGTCGCTCCCAGAGCTCGTAGAGCTCGGCGTAGCCGAGCAGCTCGAACTTCGCCGCCGCGGAGTCCTCGCGAAGCGCCGGATCGCCGGTGGCGAGGAAGTCCTCGCGCCCCGCGATCGCGCTCAAAGTCTGGGTGCCCGCCTCCACGTTCCCTCTGCGGCGAAGCCTACAAGTCGCCGGCCGCGGCGGCTAATGGGCTCGACGCACCCGGCCGATACTGAGGGCAGCGGATCGAGATGACCACGATGGCCGAGGAAGACCTACACCAGCTCGCTCGCGGAATCGTCCGCTACGACTCGCGGCGCCGCCGGCTGTGGGTCTGCGGTCAGCGCCTCCATCACGGCCTCACCGGCGCGCTGCTCGCGGGCGCCGGGATGGCGCTGATGGCACACGATTGGCGCGACCGCTCGATCTGGTTCGCGCGCGGGCACCAACACCAGCCCTAATCCTGGTCGCGATCCTCGCCCGGCGCCCGCAGCTGCTCGCGAAGCGCCCAGCCGACCGCAACGCCGACCATCATCGCGATCCGCGCCTCCTCGGCGAGCAGCGTCCGCACCGCGACGGCGGCCTGCTCGCGATCCTCGCTCTCGAGCGCCTTTCGCAGCTCGTCCTCGTGGGCCTCGGAGAACCACCCGCCCACCTCGAGCGCCTCGACCAGGATCCGCTGCAGCGCCGGCGCGGCGGCAGCCACGGCGCTCTCGGCGACGCGGAATCGCTCCGGATCCGAGAGCGCCTCGACCGCGGCGTCGAGCTCGGCCTCGGAGTAGGGCTCGGGGCTCACCGCGCCCACGATAGCCCTCGGCGGGGTTGACATCGCCGGCAGCTGTGAAACGCTGGAGGGCGCGGGGACACGCGGCCCGTATGAGTGACGAGGCGAGGGGCGTTCGCCTCGTTTCTCACGTCCGGCTCCCGTTCAGCGGCGGCGCTCGTACATGTGGAGGCGGAAGTGCGGCTCGAAGCCGAGCCGCGCGTACACGGGCTCGCCCATCGCCGAGCTCTGCAGCGACGAGGTCTCGAGCCCGCGATCGCGAGCATCGCCCAGCAACGCCGCCATCAGCCGCGAGGCGAGGCCGCGGCCACGATGGGCGGGGTCGGTGGCGACGAAGTAGAAGCCCAGATCGCCGCCCTCGGCACCCGCGCTCGGGGCGTGGTCGACGGTCCCGAGGACGCAGGCGACCTCGCCCTCGACCCGGGCCTCGTAGATCCGGTAGCCCGGGGCCGGGTCGGTGAGCGCGCGGGCGAGCCCGTTCTCGGGGGTCAGCCCGTAGGCGAGGTCGTTGAGCCTGCCGAGCACCGAGCGATCCTCGCTCTCGCCCCAGTCGAGGTCGCCGATCTCGGGCCCGCTCCAGCCCTCGAGCTCGAGCACCATCGCTCGCGGCTTGCCGTCGAAGCTGTGCCCGGCGCGCTCGAGCGCCGCGATCGCGTCGGCCTCGAAGTCCGGCACCCAGACGGTCCACGCATCGACCGGGGCCCGGTCGAAGAACTCCGCAAGCTCCTCGAGCGCGCCCGCCAGCGCGCCGGCCTCGCGGAAGAAGACCGAGTTCGCGATCGAGCGCTCCGGACAGGCTGGAACGGCCACGGCGACGATCCCGTCGCGCTCGAACGCCTTCGCTCCGGGCGAGGAGGCGGCGAACAGCGCGATCCAGTCGGCCATCGCCGTTCGCTGGATCTCGAGGGCGCGCTCAGGGTCCATGGCGGTCGAACCTATCCGAGCGCCCGGCGCGGCTGCGCCGCTCGGCTCAATCGCGGCGGCGCTCGTACATGTGGAGCATGAAGTCGCGGCGAAAGCCGAGCTTCGCGTAGACGGGCTCGCCCATCCTCGTCGCCTGCAGCCACGCGGTGCGCAGCCCGCGCTCCCTCGCGGCGCCGAGCGCCGCCGCCATCAGCCGCGAGCAGAGGCCCTTGCCGCGGTGCTCGGGGTGGGTGGCGACGAAGTAGAAGCCGAGGTCGGTGGGGCCCTCGATGGTCGCGAGCACGGACGCGGTCTCGCCATCGACGCGGGCGCGCAGCAGGCGCGAGTCCTCCGGCCGCCGCTCGAGCGAGCGGGCGAGCCCCGTCTCCGGCGGGAGCCCGAAGGCGAGGTCGTTGACCGCGCCGACCTCCGCCGGCTCCGCGCGCTCGTCCCAGTCGAGATCGCCGATCTCCGCGGGAGGGAGGCCGTCGAGCTCGAGGCTCATCGCGGCCGGCGTCGCGTCGAGCGCGCTGCCCGTTTCCTCGAGCGCGGCGATCGCGTCGGCGTCGAACTCCGGCACCCAGACGGTCCAGGCGGCGATACCGGCCTCCTCGTAGAACGCGGCGAGCCGCTCGAGGCCGCCGCTCAGCCCGGCCGCGTCGCGGTAGATCGCCGAGTTGACCACGGAGCGGTCCGGACAGGCCGGGGCGGCGAGGGCGAGCACGCCGTCGCGCTCGTGGAGCCGCGCGCCCGCGGACGCCTGCGCCATCGCGCGCAGCCAGCGGGCGAGCGCGTCGCGCTGAAGCTCGATGGCGGCCGCCTGATCCATCGCGAGACGCTATCCGCTCGGCGGCGGGCGGGCAAGCGACCGGTGAGCGGCGCCTCCGAGAGCGCTAGCGCTTTCGCGCCAGCGTCACCCCGTCGGCGATCGCCAGCATCACCGCATCGACGCGCTCGTCGGCGGTGATCGTCTCGTTGAGCTCACGGATCGCCGCGAGCGACTCCGGCGAGTAGTCGGCCGACGCGGCCGGCTCGCCCGTGGCGACATCGCCGCCGGCGAGCACGTTGTCGACCGCGATCACCCCGCCCGGCCGCATCCGCGCGAGGACCTCCTCGTAGTAGTCCGGATAGCCGGTCTTGTCGGCGTCGATGAAGGCGAAGTCGAAGACCTCGGCGGGCGGCAGGGCGCGCAGCGTCTCGAGCGCCGGGCCGATCCGGATCTCGATCCGGTCGGCGACCCCGGCATCGGCGAAGTTCGATGCGGCGCGCTCGGCGTACTCCTCGCTCAGCTCGCAGGCGATCAGCCGGCCTCCGGGGACGAGCCCGCGGGCGATGCAGATCGCCGAGTAGCCGGTGAAGGTGCCGAGCTCGAGCGCCTCGCGGGCGCCGAGAATGCGGCAGAGCATGGTCAGGAACGCTCCCTGGTCGGGGGCGATCTGCATCACCGCGATCTCGCCCATCGCCGCGGTCTCGGCCTGGACCCTGCGAAGCACCTCGTCCTGGCGGGCACCGTGGGCGACCACGTACTCGTGAAGCTCGTCGGTGAGCGCGGTGAACTTGCTCATCAGCCCTGAGCGCGCCGCCCGCCGAGCGCCGCTGCGAGCCCGCAGGCGGCGCCGACAAGGCCGCCGGCGAGGCCGGCCCACGGGTCGGCGAAGTCCTCGACCAGCGGCAGCAACAGCAGCACGGCGGCGGCGACCGCCACCGCGATCCGGTCGTACTCCTCGCTCGGGTCGGCGCGCCGCTCGCCGTCGCGGATCACGAGCCAGGCGGCGAGCACGCCGAGCGCGATCCCGTTGCCTCCCGCGGCGACCGTGATCCCGTCGCCGAAGGCCGAGTCGAGCCCCTCGGCGGCAAGCATTCCCAGGGACCCGCAGCCGATCACGAGCAGCAGCGCGGCGGCGCTGCCGACTCGGCGCTCGAGCGCGGGGAGGAAGATCGCGATCGCGAGCGCGCAGACGAACAGGTAGCCGAGGTCGTCGTAGGCGAACGGGGCCGCGAAGTAGCGCCACGCCTCCCCGCCCACCGGGCCGACGATCGCCCCGAAGTCGAGCAGCGAGAGGTTCGTGGCGCGCTCGGCGATCAGCACGACCGCCGAGACCGCGATCGCCAGCGCCGTCGCGACCGGCCTCCTCGAGAGCTCGAGCTCACCGCCGAGCGCGACCCGCTCGCCGAGCCGGCCGCGGCGCTCGGCGGCCTTTCGCCGGCGGCGCTGCTTTCGGTCCTCGCGCATCTTGATGTCGTCGCCGACGCGCTCGAGCTTCGGGGCTCGCTTGCGCAGCCGGGTGCCGCAGTAGGGGCACTCGGTCACGTACGGGCTCACCTCGGAGCCGCAGCTCTTGCAGACGACGGAGAGCTCGGGGCCGGGCATCGCCCCATTATCGCCAACCGCGTCGCTCGGTAGCGCGAGCGTCCCGGCGCCGCTCGCCGCTGCGCCTCGGCGGGCTCAGGGTCGCGTGAAGGAGGCGATCTCGGCGACCAGCGCGCTCAGGTCGGCCCCGCCGTCGGCGATCGCGAGCTGGCGGTGGGCGCCGCTGCCGTTCGCCAGCAGGTCCTCGATCCCCTCGAGCTCACTCGCGCAGCCGAGCTCCTCGGCATGCGGTCGCAGCCGGGCGACGAGGTCGCGCGCCATCGTCGGCGCCGGCACCTGCTCGCCGGCGCGGAAGTCGATCAGGCTGGCCGTCGATGCCGCGGCCCGCGGCGCGGATCTTGTTGTCGTCGATCAGCTCCGAGGGGTACTCGACCAGCGGCTCCTCGGCGTCGTAGGCGGCGCTGCAGGCGGTGGGCGAGGCAGAGGTCGAGCGCCGCCAGCGAGACCGTGTGCTCGATCCGGGTCTGCTGGTCGAAGATCCGCGTCTCGACCGTGCCGAGCTTCGGGTGGGCGCGCACGTCCCACCAGAGGAAGGTGTAGTCCTCGATCGCGCCCGCCGCGCATCATCAGCTCGACCCGGTGCGAGAAGATCTCCCAGGTGCCGTAGTGCGGCGGGATCCCCTCGCGCGGGAAGGAGCGGAAGATCGGCACCCGGGAGCTACATCAGCCCGGTGCGCTCGCCCACCCAGAACGGTGAGTTGGTGGAGAGCGCGAGGAGCAGCGGCAGGTAGCGGCGAATCCCGTCGGCGACGTAGATCGCCCGGTCGGCGCCCTCGATCGCGACGTGGACGTGGGTGCCGAAGATCAGCTCGTTGCGGCGCGATCGATCCCGAGCTCGTCGATCAGCTCGTGGTAGCGCGGCGCGATCGACGATCTCCTGGTCGGCGGAGACGGGCGAAGGGGTGGGTCGCCGGCGGCGCCGATCGCGAGGCCGTGGCGCTCCGCGGCGCCGATCACCGACCTCGCGCAGCTCGCGCAGCTGCGCGGTCGACCTCGCGCGATCGTCGCGCACGGGGTGGTCGCGATCTCGAGCACCGACTGCATCAGCTCCGGCTTCACCTGGCCCTCGTGCGAGGCGGGGACCAGCCGCGAGCAGCTCCTCGATCGACTGGGCCAGGCTCCAGTCGTCGGGGTCGAGGATCATCAGCTCCTCCTCGACGCCGATCGTGAACGGCGGGCCGGTGAAGTTGTGATCGAGCATCGAGATTCTCTTCGCCGCCACGGCCCGACGCTCGGCCCCACCGAGGCGGATCTCGGGCGGGGCAAGCCTATACTCAGGCGCCTCTACCCGGTTCAGCCGGAAATCCTCGAACCGCCGCAAAGGAACGGTATGGAAGTCATCACCGCGACCGAGCAGAAGTCCCTCCTCGCCACCCTCGCACCGGGCAAGCGCGCCCGCCTGCACCGCCTGCTGTTCGAGTTCGGCCCCGGCGACGGGACGCTGCTGCTGCTCCCGATCGACCAGGGAATCGAGCACGGCCCGCGCGACTTCTTCCCCAACCCCGCCTCGAAGGACCCCGAGTACCAGTTCAGGCTCGCCGCCGAGGCCGGCTACTCGGCGATCGCCTGCCAGATCGGGATGGCCGAGAAGTACTACCCCGACTACGCCGGTCAGGTGCCGCTGCTGCTCAAGGTCAACGGCAAGACCGACATCCCGCCCTCCGACGAGGCGCTTCTCGACCGTGCAACGCCTCGGTCGAGGACGCCGTCCGGCTCGGCGCCGACGCGGTCGGCTACACGCTCTACGTCGGCTCGCCGCGCCAGGACGAGGACCTGCTCCAGCTCAAGGCGCGTGCGCGAGGACTGCGACCGCTTCGGGATGCCGCTGGTGATCTGGGCCTATCCGCGCGGCACCGCGATCGAGGGCAAGGGCGGTCAGCGACTCGCTTCTACGCGATCGACTACGCCGCCCGGATGGCGATGGAGATGGGCGCCGACGTCGTCAAGCTCAACATGCCGAAGCTCGACCCCGCCAAGGACAAGGACGCCCCGGCTCCCTACAACGAGATCGAGGTCTCCCAGGAGGAGGCGATCCGCCAGGTGCGTCGAGTCCGCCGGCCGCTCGCTGGTGGTGCTCTCGGGAGGCTCGAAGGTCGACGACGACGCAGCTCCTCGGACAGACGCGGACGATCATGGAGGCGGGCGGCTCCGGCGTGATCTACGGCCGCAACGTCTGGCAGCGCGAGTGGTCGGAGGCGCTCGAGATCATCGAGCAGATCAAGGAGATCATGCTCTCGAACGTCCGCCGCACGCCGTAGCGCGGCGGGCGGGCCTCGGGCCGACCGTCGCGCGCGCGCTCCGGGCGGGCCCCGTAGGGCCAGGACGCGCTCCTGCTCCTCGCCCGGGGCTGAGCCGCGACACCCCGCGCCGTCAGGCGCGGCTCGCTCCGCGAGACTGGGTGGTGATGGGGCGCTATCGACTGCCGAGCATCGGATCGCTGCTGGCGCTGGCGATCCTGATCGCGGTGCTGCTCGGAGAGGGCACCTCCGACGACGGCCCCCCCGCCACGCCCGCGTCGGCGCCCGAGCGAGGGGTGCTCGTCACCCGGGTGATCGACGGCGACACGGTCGAGGTGGCGCTCGGAGGCTCACGCGAGGACGTGCGCTACATCGGCGTCGACACCCCCGAGTCGGTCAAGCCCGGCGCGCCGGTCGAGTGCTTCGGGCCCGAGGCGAGCCGCTTCAACCGCCGGCTCGTCGAGGGTGAGCGGCGTCCGCCTCGTCTTCGACGCCGAGCGCCGCGACGTCTACGGGCGGCTGCTCGCCTACGTCTATCTCGAGGACGACACCTTCGTCAACGCCGAGCTCGTCCGCAGGGGCTTCGCGACGACGCTGACGATCGCGCCGAACGACCGCTTCGCGGAGCGGTTCGCGGAGCTCGCCGAGCGGGCTGCGGCGGAGGGCCTGGGGCTGTGGGGAAGCTGCGGGCGGCTCGGCGACGGCTAGGCCATCAGCCAGGCGAGCGTCTCGAACATCACGATCGTGACCACGACGACCGTGAGCGTGAGCGTGAGCAGCAGGACCCCGAAGCCGACGTTGCCGCGCTTCTCGGTCGATTCGATCCGGCGCGCGTGCGAGCGCTCGACGGCGCGCTGGCGGAGTTGCTGGCGTCGGCGACGCTCGAGCGCAGCCTCCTGCTCGAACGCGACCTCGAACTGATCGAGGCTCTGCTCCATGCGCATGTCGGTCGCCATCGGCGGCTGGAGCTTACCACCGGATATGGCGTGTTTACGAGCGTTTGCTAACTGAGCACTCACAGTTCGTGACATATCTCACGCACGATCGGCCACCCTCCGTGAGGAAGTCGCTGCTATTCGGCCTTTTCCCCGGCGGCCAGGCCGTCGAGCGCCTCGGCGACGCTGGCGGTCGTTCCGTTCGCGCTTGCCGGCGTCTGGCCCTCCTCCTTGATCGAGAGGTAGACCTCCTTGCGGAACACCGGCACGTCGCGCGGCGCCGTGATGCCGAGTCGGATCTTGTCCCGGGAAACGGCCAGGACGGAGACCTCGATCTCATCCCCGATCATGATGCTCTGGTTCGTTTTACGCGTCAGGACCAACATCTCGCCTCCGTTCGAGGTGCGGCCGAGCGCCACCCCCCGGCGACCCTCACCCTTTGTTGACGGAGCCAGCAGGGTACCTAGTCTTTAGTAACCGCGCCACCCCCAACCAGCCGCCGCGCAGCCTTCGCCGGCGCGTTTACGAACGAGCGATCGACTAGACTCGCCCGCTCGCAGGGGTCGCGAACGGAGAACCAGATGGCCAAGCCTCTACGCTCACAGCTCAACCAGGTCCGTGCCTGGGTCCGACAGGGCCGCACCGACGCCTGGATCGCCCACCAGCTCGAGGTCTCGACCTCGGAGCTGCGCGAGTTCCGCCGCCGGCACGAGCTCTCCGCCGACGGGGAGGACACCAGCGAGGAGCCCGACCTCCGCGACGAGATCGAGGCCGAGATCGAGGCCGCGACCCGCGAGGACGAGCTCGCCGCCGAGTCCGAGGAGGACGACGAGGACGGCGACGCGGATGCGGACGCGGACGACACCGACGAGGACGAGGACTCCGACCTCGGCCGATGGCGAGCGCGAGGGCGGCCAGGGTGGCGAGCCGAGCCACGACGCCGCCGCCGGCGCCGCGGCGGACGCGGTCGCGGGCGCGCCGGAGCGGGCATGCAGGCGAGCTTCGATCACGGCGACCGAGGAGGGCTACGGCCTCTGGCTCGACCCGGCGATCGCCGACGATCCGATCTACACCGAGCACTGGGCCGGCAAGCGCCGGTCGAGGTCACGGTCGAGCCCGACCGGATCGTCATCAAGCGCTCCGAGTAACCGGGCGCCGCTCCACCCCCGCCGCAGCGCCCGGGCGGCACGCCGCACCCTGCCGCAGCGCCGCACCCAGCCGAGGTGGCACTTGTGGGTGTTATGCACCCAGAATGGCCGTCTCGACCCTGGCGCCACGCCGCACCCTGCCGAGGTGGCACTTGTGGGTGTTATGCACCCGTAACTGCCATCTCGGCACGTAGTGCGCGGCGGCTCGGGCGGCGTGGCGGCCCGTAGTGCGCGGCGGCTCGGGGTGGCGTGGCGTCAGCGGGCGGAGCGCACGCTGCGGCGCCGGGTGCGGCGGCGGCGGCTCTCGACCCCGGGGAGGGTGAACCCGCGCTCGGCGGCCAGGCGTCCCTCCCAGCCGTCGTCGGGGACCCGCGAGAGGTGGCCGACCAGGTCCTCGAGCGAGCGCAGGTCGTTCGAGTCGGCGCCGCGGGCGAGCACCGCCTGACCGCTGGAGTTGCGGACGGCGGTCGATGCGTCCTCGAACAGGCAGAGCGCGATCTCGGCGTCGAGCTCGGTCTCGCGCCCGACCGGCATCCCGCCGCGCTTGCCGACCCGGCGGAGCTGGCGGACCAGCCGCAGCCCCTCGCCCGTCTCCGGCGCCAGCCGCTCGCGCGGCAGCCTGCCGATCACCGCGGTGCGCAGCTCGGCGCGCTCCTCGGGCTCCAGCACCCGCAGGCCGCGACGGGCACGGAAGTCCACCGGCGTGCCGCGGCGAAACGAGCGCACCATGTGGATCAGCGGGCGCCAGTGCTGCGGCGGGATCGCGCGCAGCGGCCCGAGCGCAACCATCCAGAGGCCGATCAGCGCGACGGCCACCGCCGCCTCGGCGAACGGGCCGATATCGGGGAGGAGCTGGAAGAGGCCGGCGAACGCGGCCGCCAGTCCCAGCGCCGTCAGCACCTCGCGATAGGGGAACCTGATCGGCTTGCCGCCGCGCTGACCGCGGACGAAGAGCAGCGTCGAGGGCAGGCCGAAGGCGGCGATCATCCCGACCGGCGCCGCGTAGACGCCGATCTCGCCCACCAGCGCCCAGGTGATCGCGATGAAGATCAGCGCCGCGGAGACCACCCCGCCGACGAACAGCGGCCGCTTGTTGGGGATGTTGACGTTCTGGTTCACCGTCCGGTAGAGCGCCGGCATCACGAAGCCGACCGCGGTGAACGGGATCAGCCCGGCGGCGCCCGCATAGGCGGCCGGGGCGACGTCGACCAGGATCCCGCCGAGGAGGACCATGATCAGCACCGCGAGGATGCAGATCAGGGTGAAGTAGCCGAGCAGCTGGCCCTGCGCGGTCTGCTTGCCGTACTGGTCGCGGAAGGCGTCGAACGCGGTCGACTTCCGCAGCGGGCGCATTCCCATCCGGAACCCCTGCGGGAGGAACGAGACGACGAAGCCGAGCCGTGAGGCGAGGCTGTAGACGCCGAGCTCGGTGTGGTCGACGAAGCGCGAGAGGATGAAGATGTCCGCGTTCTGGACGAGCCAGAACGACATCACGATCGGCGCTCGGTGGCCGCCCTTGCGGATGATCTGGCCGATCTCGGTGAGGTCGAAGGAGGGCTCGAAGCTCCCCCACAGCAGCGCCAGCCCGACGAGCCCGGCGAAGGCGGTGCCGATGATCGTGCCGATCATCGCCCCCTCGACGCCCGAGCCGGAGGCGAGGAACGCGGCGAGCACGATCAGGCCGAGCAGCGGCCGCGCCGTGTCGGCGATCAGGAACGCCGTCGGCCGCCGCTCGAGCCAGAGGACGATGTCGCAGATCTTGAAGACGAGCAGCGCCCCGGCGAGCAACCCGGCGAGCGCGACCAGCCCCTCGTCCTCGGGGTCGCCGAGCAGGACGTCGGCGATCGAGGTGCGGAAGGCGTAGATCAGCGCGGTCGCGGCCAGGCCGAGCACCAGCGCCCAGGCGAGCCCGGTGCCGAGCGTGCGCGGGGGCGAGGCCGAGGCGACGTCGTCGTCGTCGTCATCATCGTCATCGTCGCCGCCCCCGAAGGTGCGGCGGACGGTTCCGGGCTTGACCAGCAGCGAGGCGAGCTGGGTGGTCAGCCCCGCGAGGAAGATCAACAGGCCGTAGCGCGCCATCTCGGCCGGGCCGAGAAAGGCGGCGACGACCATGATCGAGACCAGGGCGATCCCGTTGGCGACGATCAGGCTGATCGCCTGCACCGAGGAGTTCCGCAGCAGGCTGACCCCGAGCACGGCACCCGAGCCGCCGGGATGGTCGTGCTGCTGCTTGCTCTTCTGCTTGCCCGCCATCAGCGAGGCGCCGGGGATGAGCCCAGACGGCCGCTCAAGCGTCCCAGAGCGTCCAGTTCGAGAAGTCGCGGCCGGTCAGCTCGCGCAGGCGCTCGGCGTCGGCGCGCATCGCGTCGAGCGTCTCGGCGGGCAGCGCGGCGCGGACGTCGGGCCGCTTGATCGTCTTGCGCAGCGGCAGTCGGTCGTCGAGCACCAGCCAGAAGTTGGAGGGGAGCATCCGCCCCCGCTTCGATCGCCCGAGCTTCTCGAGCCGGACCGCGAGCCGCGTCGCCCGGGTCTTCCCCGAGGTCACGTGGCGCTCCTGCTCGAAGCGCGGATGGTCGAACTCGGGATCGACGCCGATGAACTCGAACATCGTGCGCAGCGTCTCGGTGCGCCGGTAGCGCAGCTCGGACTGCTGCATGACCAGGATCTGCTCCTTCGGGAAGTGCTCGAGGAAGCGCTCGAGCTGCATCGCGTACATCGAGCGGGTCACGTAGGAGGTGTTCGGGTGCACGAGCGTCTCGGCGAGGCTGCCCTTCTCGCGGCGCTTCGCGTAGTTGTGCACCCAGTGGGCGGCGATCCGCTCGAGCGGATCGCGGATGAAATAGATCAGCTTCGCGTCGGGGACCACCGAGGCGATTCGCTCTGGCACCCCCTCGTGCTGCGGGTAGGCGGTGTAGTTCGGCGAGGCCTCGCCGCGGACCACCGCGTCGGCGTCGAAGTGGCCCTTGTACCAGTCGATCCCACGGGGCCAGTTGCGCTCCTCGATGAAGAAGTTGAGCTCCTTCGGCTTCGACATCGAGACCTCCGGGTGGAGGCCGAGGTAGTAGTGGAGCACGCTGGTCCCGCACTTCTGCGCCCCGATGATGATCAGGTTCGGGAGGGCGCCAACGCGTGTTTCAGCGTCCGACGCCGCTTGTTCAAGCGGCTTCAAGGAGTACCCCATCGGAGTACCTGAGAGTAGCGGCTGCCGGAGCCGTCTTTACTCAGCGAGCGCTCAGCCGCCGGCGCGGCCGAGGGCGCTCGGCGAGCGCCAGCGCGACCCGTCGATCGCGAAAGGCCTCGTACTCGCCACCGGCGAGCTCGGCCTGGCGCGATCCCGCCGGCGGGACGTGCTCGAAGCCGACCCCGAGCGCGCGAAGCGCCGCGAACTCGAGCGAATCGGTGATCACCAGGACCCGCTCGGGGGCGTCCGGGGTCGCCTCGAGCGCTCGCGCGACCGCCTCGATCGTCCCCGCGCCGAGGTCGAAGGCCTCGATCACCGTCCGCGGCCGCGGCTCGGTGAGCTGCTGGCGGGTGAGCCGGTAGGCGGTCTGCGGGACGCTGGCCAGGAAGGTCCCCCAGCGGCGGCGAAAGGCGCGAGGGGAGCCGCGTTTGCCGGCGCCGGAGTCGACGCTCGCCGCGCTCGCCGCGGCGCCGGCCTCGCCACGCGCCAGCGCGCTCAGCCAGCTCGCCGCCTCGACCGCCCCGTCGGAGGGCCCGAGCGCGGCGATCGCGGCGGCCATCGCGGCGCGCACCTCGGGGTCGAGCAACCGGTCGAGCTCGCGCTCGAGCGCGGGATCGTCGGCGGCGGCGATCGCGAGCCCGACCCCGGCCCGCGCCGCCCAGCGCGCCCGCGCCGCCTGGTCGTCGGTCTGGCGGGCCATCGGCACGAAGAGGCTGGGCACGCCGAGCGCGATCAGCTCGTGGAAGGCGTTGTAGCCGGCGGCGGCGATCGCGGCGTCGAAGGCGGCGAAGTAGCGGCTCATCGGGTAGGTGGCGCGCAGCTCGACGACGCCGTCGGGCACGGCGTGGCGATCGAGCCCGGCGATCGCCGAGGAGAGGGCCGCGACCTGGACGTCGCCGCGCGCGCCGAGGTGCGCGAGAGCGCGAGCGTTGGCGGCGCTCGACCTCCGCCCCCTGGCCGAGGCTGACGAGCACGTTCGTGCGCCCGGGCTCGAGCCCGAGCTCGGCCTCGGCCTCGGCGCGGCCGAGGAGCTCGCCCGGATCGAGCAGGACGACCGGGGCGACCCGCTTGGCGCGCTCGCGGAGCGCCACGGTCGGGCCGCGGTCCTCGGACTCGGCGAGCTCGCCGGGCTCGAGCACCGCGTCGAAGGCGCCGGCCCGGCCGAGCGGGATCCGGCTCGAGCCCTGCTTCCACAGCGGCCGCCGACACCACACGGCGCGGGCGCCGCTCGGCAGGGCCCCGAGCAGGGCCTCGTACGGGTGGGTGCCGTCGAAGACGACCACCTCCGGGTCGGCCTCGGCGATCGCGGCCCGCAGGCGCGCCGCGCAGGCGCCGCGACCAGCGGTAGTCGTTGCCCGACGCCGGGGTCGAGTAGGAGGCGACGTACTCGACCGGAAAGCCCATCTCGCTCGACCACCGGGGCGGCCGCCGAGAGGGTCAGGAAGAGCGGCTCGACCGCGCTCTCGAGCCGGCGCGCGATCGCCATCGAGCGGGTCAGGTGGCCGAGCCCGGTGCCGTTCGAGGTGGTGAACAGGATCCGCGGTCAAGCGGCCCGCTGAACCTGGGTGCGCTCGTACGCGCGGCGAAGGACCGGCGCGCAGTGGTAGCGCTCGCGCTCGAGCCGCTCGAGCGTCGACTCGTAGAGACGGACGATCTCAGCCGCTCTCGAGCGCGTCGAGCCCCTCGCGCCAGCGCTCGCGGTGGGCGGCGTCGGCGCTCATCTCCCGAGTCGAAGAACTCGCGCATCGCCGGCTCGTCGGCGACGCCGAGGAAGCCGAGCAGCGCCGCGTAGGCGGCATCGCGGTCGGACTGGACGAGCTCGTCGAGGCTGATCACGTGAAGGCGCTCGCGGTCGGCGTCGGAGAGGCGCCGGCACCCCTCCTCGGCCTGGCGCAGGCGGTCGGCCCAGAACTCGATCCCGGAGGCGACGTCGGTCGGGTGATGGGCCTTCTGGCGCAGCGAGACCTTCGACGGAGCCCGAGTCGCGCCCGTCGCGGACGCGTGTGCACGAACCGGGCCTCCGGGAAGATCTCGGCGAGGCCGTCGGCGGCGGCGATCGTGAAGCAGCTCATCTCGACCAGCACCGGCTTGCCGGCGTCCTCGGCGAGCGGGTCGCAGCAGGTCGTAGAACAGCGTCCGCGCGGCTGCGGGCAGATCGCCCGCATGCGTCTCCTCGAACCGCGCGACCGCCTCGCTCGAAGCGGTCGCGCTCCGATCCCGTGTGCAGGCCGCGGACCTCGCCGCCGCGGCCCGAACGCCCGCCACTTCGCCCGCACGTAGGCGCGGTCGCCGACCCGCACCCGGTGCCACCAGTAGCCGCGCAGCTTGGTCAGGAAGTCCTCGACCGCGGCGCGCGCCGGTGACGACGTCGGCGAGGCCCTTCGGGTTGCAGTGGAAGCGACACTCGATCGGCACGCCGTGAAAGCGCGAGTGGCGGTCGAGCAGGTAGCTGAGGATGTGGGTGCCGCTGCGGCCGGTGCCGCCGACGAAGACCAGGTCGGCTGGGTTCGCGCTATCATCGTCGCTCATCGCGGCCCTGATCGTAGACGTAGACGAGCGCGCGGAAGCTCCGGATCGACGCTGCGCTCGTAGGAGCGGCGGAGCAGCGGCGCGCAGCGGGCGCCGCGCGCTCGAGCTCGGCGAGCGCGGCCTGGTAGCGGGCGATCGAGCCGCTTCGCCTTCGCCGCCGAGATCCCCGCGCGCCAGCGCTCGGCGTTCGCCTCCTCGCGGCTCATCCGGTTGTTGAAGTAGCGCCGCGGCGCCTTCGAGACATGGGCGCCGCAGAAGCGGAACAGCGGCCGCAGCGCGACCCGGCCGCGATCGAAGCGCAGCAGCTCGTCGAGGCTCATCGTCAGCAGCTGCGCTCGGGGGAATCGCGTCCGCGCCCGCCTCGATCGCCTCGATCCGCTCCGCCCACCAGTCGATCCCCTGGGTACGCGTGCGCGGGCGCAGCGAGCCCGCGGGTCTGCGCGACCCGCGAGGCGGAGGCGTCGCGGCCGTCGCGGACGACGTGGATGAAGCGGGCCTCGGGGAAGATCCGGATCAGCGTCTCGGCCTGGGCGATCGTGTCGCAGCTCTGCTCGACGATCCCGCGGCCGTCCTCGCGCTCGTCGGCGCGGAAGGCGAGCAGGTCGAAGAACAGCCGCCGGCAGGCGAGCTCGCGCTCGGCCTCGAAGCGCGCCTCGAAGCGCGCCGCCGCCGCCTCGAAGCGCTCGCGCTCGACGAAGCGGTACATCCCGCGCATCCGCACCAGGTTGCCGCTCTCCTGGCTCATCTGGCGCCCCTTCCACCAGAAGCCCGCGCAGCCGGCGCATGAACCGCGCCAGGTCGACCTCGCCGGTGAGCAGCCCGGGGAAGCCGTCCGGGATCGGTGTGGAAGCGGACCTCGACCGGGACCAGCGCCATGCGCTCGTTTCGCGAGAGCAGCTGCGCGAGCACGTGCGTGCCGCTGCGGCCGGTGCCGCCGATGAAGGTGACCGGCGCGACGTCGTCGCCGCGCGGCACCTCGACCTCGCCGACGACCGGCGAGGCGGCCTCCGTCGGGAGTGCCGCGTGCTTGTTCACCGGCTCGCCCCGGCGTCGCTCGCGGCGTCAGCGGGTGAAGTGGTCGACGTAGCCGCATGGCGCCGCCGCGAGCTCGGCCCGAGGATCGCCGAGCGCGGTCGCCGCGACGACGCCGAGCCAGAGGCGCCGCTCGCCGCCGAGCGCAGCCCGTCGATCCCGCCGGGCTTCGGCGGCCTCCACCGAGACCTCGACGCACGCCGTGGCGCGGCCTCGAAGCTGCCGGCGGGCCAGAACGCGCCCCTTCCGGCGCCGTCCAGATACATGCCCTCGAGGGTAGGGGGCAGCCGCGCGATCTCCTCGCCGGCGACGCTGACCGTGAGCGGCGACCTGCGAGTGGTACTGCAGCGAGAGCGTCGTACTCCCCGTCGCGCGGGAGCTCGAGGCTGTTGGTCAGCCTCGCCGGCGCCGCGAAGCCGGACTCCTGGCCGCCGACGGCGCGCTCGACGTGCGGCGCGCCTCTCCAGTCGCCTGGGTCGCCGACCGCGGGCGAGGTCGCGAAGATGCTCACGCGGAGCTCGGGCGGGCCGTCGCGGCCCGGCGCCGGCGCAGCGCGACTCGACCCCGGGCCCGAACTCGCCCTCGAGAACGTCGCTGGGCGGGGTGTGGCCCTGGCGGCGCCAGAGCACGTACTCGCTGTCCTCGGCGACCGCTGTGAAGTTCGGCGGCGGCGCCGAGGCGTAGGCGGCCGGGGTCGTGATCGCGTAGCGGAAGCTGATCGAGCTTTCGCGACTCGAGGTTGTCGAAGTCGACCGCCCGACCCTGCTGCCAGAGCTTCTCGGGCCGATTCGGGACCTCCTGGGGGACGTAGCCGCCGGGGGCGCGGGTGAGCGTGTCGCGCAGCCAGTAGGCGCCGAAGCGGTCGAGGCCGAGGAAGACCAGCGGCGCGCCCTCGGCCCGTTCGGCGAGCCGCTCGAGCGCGGCGCCGCGCTCCTCGAAGCCGACCGGGGCGGCGCGCAGCGCGAGCACGCTCGAGCCGAGCATGAGCACGGCGAGCGAGCGCCCCGAGCGGGTAGCGAACCCGGGCCGAGAGACCGCCCGGCGCCGGGCGCTCGCGCCCGGCGGGCTCGAGCAGCCCTCGCAGCGCGACCAGCGCGACCAGCGGCGCGATCACCGCGAGCGCCTTCGCCTCGACGTGAATCTGGGCGAACAGCCGGGTGCCGAGATAGACGAGCAGGCCCGCGGCGAGCGTTGCCAGGAGCGCGAACTGGCGGCGGCGAAGCAGTGCCCAGGCGCCGTAGGCGGCCGCCAGCAAGCCGATCGCGGTCGCGATCAGCGAGCCGGGGATCTCGCCGCGGACGATCCGGTAATCGCCTTCGGGCCAGACCCCGAAGACCTCGCCCGGGAAGATCGGCGAGCTCAGCCGGCCCTGCGATTCGGAGACGTCGCCGATCCGATCGATGAACGAGATCGCAGGGCCGATCGCGAGCGCCGCGATCACCGCGCCCACGAGCCCCGCAGCGGCGAGGGCGCGGCGGTGGCGCGAGGCGGAGTCGGCAACGGCCGCCCAGTCGATCGGGCTGCGCCCGGCCCGCGCCTCCAGCAGCAGCCACAGCGGCAGCGCGACCGCGATCCAGAGCAGCCCCGGGAGGCTGAAGGTGAGCACGCTCGCGGTGGCGAGGATCACCGTCGAGGGCGAGCACCGCGCTGCGCGGCGGGCCGCTGCGGCGGCTCGGGTCGGGCCCGCTGAGCGAGCCGAGCGCGATCGCGAAGGCGAGCACGAAGAGCGCCATCGCGGTCTCCTTGAAGGCGCTCTGGGCGAGGAACGAGGCGCCGAGGTAGGTGAGGCCGGTGAGCGTCGCGACGGTGACGCGGGCCGGCAGCGCAAGCCTGGCGAGGGCGCCGAGCGCGGTCAGGCCGCTGAGCACGACGATCGCGACGAGCAGGCCGTTGAAGGCCGCGACGAGGTCGATCGCGGTCGCCGACGAGACGACCGCGACGAGCGCCTGCGGCCCGATCGGATAGCCGAAGCGGACCGCGCTCGGCTGCGGGCCGAAGCCGTTCTGCAGCCAGTCGGCCCAGTAGAGCTGCGCGGCGTGGTCGTTGGTGTAGATCCCCTCGCCGAGGATCCCGATGCGGTCGTGGAGCAGGAACGGGAGCGCGGCGAGGGCGGCCAGGGCGAGCGCCGTCGCGAGCGCGGCCGCCCGGGCGCCGGGAGCGGGAGCCCGCTCGGGCGCGCGAGCGCGCTCGCGGTAGAGGTGGGCGGCGCCGAGCAGCGCAAGCAGGCCGAGCAGGATCGCGGCGCTCGTCGCCCGGCCAGGTAGCCGGATCAGAAACGGCGCCAGCACGACGAGGACTGCGAACCCGCTCGCGCCGGCGAGCCAGAGGGGCCCCGGCCAGCCGAGCAGGCGCAGCAGCGCTCCGCCGACGGCGAGCGAGGCGAGCACGATCGCGAGCGCGCAGATGTAGATCTCGAGCATCGGGAGGAAGCAGGCTAGGGCTGATTGGCGAGCGGCTCGGCATTGACCGAGTCCCCGTTGAGCTCTGCCGGGGCGAGATCGGGGAGCCCGCCGCAGCCCGCCGGGTCAGGCGGGCGCTCGAGCGCGAAGACGCTGACCGGGCCGTCGCGGAGGATCTCGCGCGCACCCGGGTCGCGGCGCGTCCACAGCGCCTCCTTGGTGTCGGTGAGCTCCCCGGGCAGGAACGGGTCGTAGGTGGTGACGACGTACTCGTAGCCACCCGCGGCGAGCTCGCGGCGCCAGGTCTCGCAGTCGGGGATCCGCAGGTAGGCGCCGTCCTCACCCTCGACCCCGAGCCACTGGACGTGGTTGGAGAGATCGCGGCCGAGGAACGGGTACTGGTTGAAGACGCCGCGAACGCCCGAGATCGCGACCCGCGAGTCCTCGAGCTCGTTGCCCCACCGCGCCGCCTCGGCGAGCTTCAGCTGCGGGCTGAGGTCGTCGTAGCGGCGCTCGAGGTAGTGGCGCTGCTCGAGGTAGCCCGCGGCAAGCGCTCCGAGGGCGGCGAGCGCGGCGAGGCCGATCGCGAAGCGCCGCGGGGCGCCGGGCCCGATCGCGCCGCGCTCGCGAAGCCGGGCGATCGCGGCGAAGGCGAGCAGCACGGCGATGCCGGCGGCGAGCGCCCCCTTGACGTGGCCCTGCTGCCATTGGACCAGCGAGCCGACGGTGACCGCGGCGAGCACCGTCAGCGCCGCGAGCATGGCGTTGCGGCGCTCCACCGAGCCGCCGGCGGCGAGAAGCACCGGCAGCAGCGCCAGCCCGATCGCGACCGCCGGAGCGATGTAGCGGACGTTCCACTCGAAGGAGATCGGCGCGCCCTCCTCCCCGGCCGCGGTCAGCGGCGTGAACAGGTAGGCGAGCGCGGTCACCAGGACGACCGCGCCGAGCACCCGCATGAGCGGCGTGGCGCCGCGCCAGAGCGCGAGGACCCCGGCGCCCACGAAGCCGGCGATCACCAGCGGCCAGAGGAACCCGAAGGAGTTGTCGAGCCCGGGGAAGAACCAGTCTCGCCAGACATCGAGGTCGTTCCAGTAATGGGCGACCGAGAACGGCTCGCGGAGCTCGAAGCCGCGCTCGGGCGAGGGCAGCCCGAGCGGGCCCCAGGAGGTGAACGGGATCGGGTTGCCGACCGCGACCGCGTTTCGCACGTACCAGTAGCCGCCGGCGAGAAGGGCCGGGGCCGCGAACCAGGCGAAGCCGCGCAGGCGCCGGCCGCGGCCGGCGATCACCGCGACGCCGAGCGCGAGCGCCGCCACCGGGGCGAGGAAGCTCAGCTTCGTGCCCGCCGCGAGCCCCGCCGCCAACCCGGCGATCGCCAGCGCCCCGCGGCGAGATGGCAGTTGTGGGGGATATGCACCCGAAACCGCCACCTCGGCCCGGGTTGGCGTGGCGGTGACGAGGATCGCCACCGCGGCGAGGACGAAGGCGACCCCGGTGATGTCGTTGAGCGCCTCGCCGGCCTGGAACTCGACCAGCTGCTGGGAGCCGAGCGCGATCGCCCCGCCGATCAGCGAGAGCGGCCCGAGCCCCCAGGGGCGGCCGATGCAGTACGACGCCAGCAGGCCGATCGCGAGGAAGCCGAGGTTGAGCAGCGGCGAGAGGATGTCGCGGCCGAAGGCGAGGATCCCGAAGGCGTGCAGGACCTCGGAGTTCGCCGGGTAGTAGGCGGCGAAGAAGATCGGATCGAAGAAGTCGATCGCGCCGAGGTCGCCGCTCTGTACGAAGCGGGTGGCGAGCGGCATGTGGTACCAGAGCGAGTCGGCGCGATCCATCCCCCCGGCGAGCGCCTGGAGGGTCGGGACCATCCAGGCGGCCGCGACGCCGGCGCAGACGATCGCCGCGCAGACCCAGGCGGCGCGCCCGGCCGCGGGCGCGGGCGGGGCCGCCGCGGCCTGCTCGCCGCTCGCGATCGCGGGCGGCCCGCCGGCGAGCCAGCCGAGCGCCGCCAGCGCGAGCGCCGCGAGGATCACCGGGGCCTCCTCGAAGGCGCCGAAGGTCCCGAGCAGCTCGGCGACCCAGATCAGCGCCACGGTCGCGAGCACGATCTCGACCAGGCGGGCGGGCGCGCCCTCCCAGGCGGGCAGCAGGCGCTCGCGGGCGCGCCAGGCGGCGAAGCCGAGCGCCGCGAGGATGACCGCGAGCTCGAGCGCGCCGAGCAGGTAGCTGCCGAGCGAGAGCGTCACCGGCGCGGCCGCGGTCATCGCCGCACCGCCACCGCCACCGCCGCCGCTGCCCGCACCGCCACCGCCGCTGCGCAGCCGCTGCGCGACCCGCGGCGCGCGAACCGCCCGGAATCTCATCCACCCCGTGAACGGAAACCCGGGCAGTTCGGAGGGGGAGGGCGCTCAGCGGCGCGTGCCGTGGAGCACGTAGGGCGCCTCGCTCTCGGCGACCATTCCGTTCTTGCGGGCGGCCCGCTCGGCCGCATCGGGCTCGCCGAGGGTGGCGATCCGCTCGCGCAGGGCCTCGTTCTCCTGCTTCAGCGAGGCGAGATCGGCGTGCGCGGCCTTCGAGTCGCGCCAGGCGTCGAGGAAGTTGAGCGACGGGCCGACGTACGCGGCCAGGACCGCGACGAGCACGAGCACGAGCGAGACCCGGCCGATCTTGTCCCAGTTGACCCGCGCTCCGCCGCGGCGTCGCGAGGACGGCCGCGGCGCCGGACGCATCCGGTATCCACGGGCAGCCTGGGCGCGTGCGCTCATCGCCCATCGTTTCGATGCCTCGCGGCGCTTACCTTCCGGTGAAAGAACTCAACCCGGGATAGGTCGCGCTCTCCCCCAGCTCCTCCTCGATCCGCAGCAGCTGGTTGTACTTCGCGACGCGGTCCGAGCGCGAGGGCGCGCCGGTCTTGATCTGCCCGGCCGCCCGTGCCGACCGCGAGGTCGGCGATCGTCGTGTCCTCGGTCTCGCCCGAGCGGTGCGAGATCACCGCCGAGTAGCCCGCCTCGCGGGCGATCGTGATCGCCTCGAGCGTCTCGGTGAGCGTGCCGATCTGGTTGACCTTGACGAGGATCGAGTTGCCGACCCCGTCGTCGATCCCGCGCCGCAGGCGCTCCGGGTTGGTGACGAAGAGGTCGTCGCCGACGAGCTGGCAGCGCTCGCCGAGCTTCTCGGTCAGGGTCGTCCAGCCGGCCCAGTCCTCCTCGGCCATCCCGTCCTCGATCGAGATCGATCGGGTAGCGGCTCGACGATTCTCTGCCCAGTAGCCGACCATCTCCTCGGCGCTGAGCGCCCGGCCCTCGTGCTCGAGCACGTAGGCGCCGTCGCTCTCGCAGTAGATCTCGCGAGGTCGCCGGGTCGAGCGCGATGAAGACGTCCCTGCCGGGCTCGTAGCCCGCCGCCTCGATCCCCGCGACGAGCACCTCGAGCGCCGCCTCGTTCGAGTCGAGGTCGGGGGCGAACCCGCCCTCGTCGCCGACCGGCCGTGCTCAGCCCGCGCTCGGAGAGCGTCGCCTTGAGCGCGTGGAAGACCTCGGTGCCGACCCGCAGCCCCTCGGCGAAGCTCGAGGCGCCGGCGGGGACGATCATGAACTCCTGGAGGTCGACCGAGTTGTCGGCGTGGGCGCCGCCGTTGAGCACGTTCATCATCGGCACGGGGAGCACGCTCGCCTGCTCGCGCGAGGCGCCGTAGAGCTCGGCGATGTAGACGTAGAGCGGCAGCCGCGGCCTCGGCGGCGGCGGCGCGGGCGGCCGCCAGCGAGACGCCGAGGATCGCGTTGGCGCCGAGGCGCGACTTGTTCGGGGTGCCGTCGAGCTCGAGCAGGGCCTCGTCGAGCGCCGACCTGGTCGGTCGCGCGCGCGCCCCTCGAGCGCCTTGGCGATCTCGCCGTTGACGTTGGCGACCGCCCGGGCGACGCCCTTGCCGCCCCACGCGTCGCCGCCGTCGCGCAGCTCGGTCGCCTCGAACTCGCCGGTCGAGGCGCCTGAGGGCACCGCGGCCCGGCCGAAGGCCCCCGAGCCGAGGCGGACATCGACCTCGACCGTCGGGTTGCCGCGCGAGTCGAGGATCTGGCGGGCGTGGATCGCCGTTGATCGCTGCCCATCAGCGGCGGGAGTTCTAGATGACGTCGCCGAGCGGCGTCGCCGGACAGGGTCGGCGGCGCGCCGCGCTCAGGAGGGCTCGGCTCGGCGCCGCGTCGACGCCGTGTCGCCGCGCGGCGGCGCGGACCGCGAGCTCAGGATCGACCCCGAGGCGCCGCGACGATCGCGACCGCCTCGAGCAGGATCTCGCCGACCGCCGCCTCGGCCTCGTCGCGGCTCTCGCGCCCGGGCGGCGCCCCGCCGGCGGGGTCGGCGCGGCGCAGGACCTTGCGCGCGTAGAGCAGCCCGGGGAGGTTCTCGGGGATGTCGGCGAAGGGATCCTCGGCCGCCCGTCCCTCGACCTCGCGCTTGATCCGGTCCCAGTTGGCGAGCACCTCGGCCGTCGCGCGTCGGCGCCGAGCGCTCGAGCAGCTCGCGCGCCTCCGCTCCTCGAAGACGTGGGGATGGCGGCGGATCAGCTTCTCGGTCATCGCCTCGGCGACCGTCGCCGAGCGTCGCCGGCGCCGCGCTCCTCGAGCAGCAGCGAGAGGAAGACGCACCTGGAAGAGGACGTCGCCGAGCTCGTCGAGGAGCTTCGCTCGTCGTCGCCGCTCGCGGCCGCGTCGGCGAGCTCGTAGGCCTCCTCGACGGTGTGGGGGACGATCGAGCGCTCGTCCTGCTCGCGATCCCAGGGGCACTCGCGGCGCAGGCGGCGGGTGATCTCGTCGAGTCGCTCGAGGGCGCTCAGTGCCGCGCGCCGGAGCCGGCTGCAGCCTCGCCCATCCGCGAGCGCGGCTAGGGCGCGGGCGGCGGGGCCTGCTGCGCCGGCGGAGCCGCGCCGGGCGGGGGCGTCGCGCCGGGGGGCAGCTGGCCGCCTGGGCCGATCGGGATCAGCGCCGGGCGGGACCGCGCCCGGGGCCGCCGGCGCCGGTGACCGGGCCCTGCGGCAGCGCGTCGCCGCGGGAGTGCCGAAGACGCCGCGGCTGCCCGGTGCGGCGACCTTGCGACCGGGCACGGGGGCCGCCGCAGCCGGTCGTCGCCGGCGACCTCCTCGGTGCACGGATTCGGCGGCCGGGAGAGTTCGAGCAGCGCTCGATCAGGTAGTCCTCGGCGCAGACACGTCCGCGCCTTCCACTTCGTCGGTGAAGTCCTCCTGGAAGGTCTGCGCGATCTCCTGCTGGCGGGCGGCGAGCAGGGCTGGCGAATCTGCTCGCGGCGCCTGCGTGTCGCCGGGATCCTCCGGATCGGGCTCGGCGTCGTCGAGCGGCTGCGTCTCGGCGGCGCTGATCGATTCGACCTGGACGAGGTAGAAGCCGGCGTCGGCGCTCGATCGGGCCGAGAGCTCGCCCTCGGGGGCGCTGAAGATCGTCGCTCGTCGAGCTCCGGCTCGGACTGGCCCTCGACCACCGCCTCGCGGAGGCCGCCGGTGCTCCTTCGTCGCCTCGTCGATCGAGTACTCCCTGGCGACCGCCTCGCAAGCTCTCGTCGGGCTCGAGTCCTCATCGAGCGCCGCCTTGGCCTCGTCGGCCTCGTCCTCGGTCCTCGTGAGGATCACCCGGACGTCGCGGGTCTCGGGCTGCTCGAACTGCTCGATGTTCGCGTCGTAGTAGTCCTCGATCTCCGCGTCGGCGACTCTCGGGCTCGGCCAGGGCAGCGACGAGCCTGCCTGGATCCGGTTCGGAGATCAGCTGCAGCTCGATCCGCTCGGCGGCGCCTCGTCGAGGCTGAAGCCGGACTCCTCGAGGAACTTCTCGAACGCCTTCTCGGAGCCGAACTGCTGCTCCTTGACCGTGTCGAGCTCGCTCGGTCGATCTCGCGGTCGGTCGACCTCGATGCCGCGATCGGCGGCCTCGCCGAGGACCCAGCGGGCGAGGATCAGGTCGGAGATCGCCGCGTCGCGGAGCAGCTCGTACTGGGGGTCGTCGGCCGGCGGGACCTCCTTGAGGCCCTGCGCGGCCGCGGCCTGCTGCAGCGCGCCGTCGAACTCCTCGGTCGTGATCGTCGCCGTTCGGGACGTCCTCGACCTCGGCGATCGCGCCGTCGGGGATCGCCGGCTTGCCGAGGCCGGAGCTGCGAGCGCCACGCCGACGAACAGGCCGACGAGCAGGACGCCGAAGACGACCAGGCCGAGACGCGTGCCGCGAGGCGCTCTGCGCCTGGGCAGCGGCCGGGTTGCGACCCTTCTTTCCCTGCTGACTGGGGCTCACGAGGTCGGCAGCATAACCGTTGACATCGTCAGACCGGAGCTGAGGCCCCGCCGAGCGCCTCCGCGAGCCGCGTCACCGCGGCGAGTCGCTCGGCCGGCTCGGCGTCGGAACTCGCGGTCGAGAGCGTCTTCGCCCGCGGACTCGTAGATCGCCTCGGGGATCTGCTCCCGGATCCGGCCGACCGTCGCCGAGTCGAGATCGAGCGGGACGATCGAGAGCCGGCCGCCGCGGATCTCGGCGGTCGCGGCGCTCCGGCCCGCCGAGCTCGATCCGGGCGCGCTGGAGCTCGAGCAGGTTCTCGACCGGCTCGGGCAGCCGGCCCGAAGCGGTCGCGAAGCTCGTCGCGCAGGGCGCGCAGCTCGCCCGGGCTCGCGCGCCGCCGGCGATCCGCCGGTGGACGTCGATCTTCGCCGCCTCGAAGGGGACGTAGTCCGGCGGGCAGGTAGGCGTCGACGTCGACGTCGAGGCGGACCGCGGCCTCGCGCTCGCCCTCGGCGCCCTCCTCGCCGGCGGCGGCGCGCATCGCCTCGACCGCCTCGTCGAGCAGCTGCGACGTAGAGCTCGAAGCCGATCGCGGCGACGTGGCCCGACTGCTCGTCGCCGAGCAGGTCGCCGGCGCCGCGCAGCTCGAGGTCGCGCATCGCGATCGCGAACCCGGAGCCGAGCTCGGTGTGGTCGGAGAGGGTCGCCAGCCGCTGCGCCGGCCTCGCGCGGTGAGCGCCTCCTCGGAGGGGTAGAGCATGTAGGCGAAGGCGCGCTCGCGAGAGCGGCCGACCCGGCCGCGGATCTGGTACGCCTGGGCGAGGCCGAGCTGGTCGGCGCGCTCGACGATCAGCGTGTTCGCCGCGGGGATGTCGAGCCCGGACTCGATGATCGTCGTCGCCACCAGGCAGTCGGCGTCGCCGCGCAGGAAGCCGAGCATCGTCGCCTCGAGCTCGCGCCTCGTCCATCTGCCCGTGGGCCTCGGCGAAGCGGACGCCGGGGCAGAGCGCGCGCAGCCGCTCGGCGACCTCGTGCAGGGTGTCGACCCGGTTGTGGAGGAAGAAGACCTGGCCCTCGCGCGCGACCTCGCGCTTGATCGCCTTGCGACCGAGCTCCTCGTCGTAGGGGCCGACGTAGGTGCGCACCGGCCGCCGGCCCTCGGGCGGCGTCTCGATCACCGAGATGTCGCGCAGCCCGGCGAGCCTCATCTGCAGGGTGCGCGGGATCGGCGTCGCCGACAGCGAGAGCACGTCGACCTTCAGCTTCAGCTGGCGCAGCAGCTCCTTCTGCTTGACCCCGAAGCGCTGCTCCTCGTCGACGACGACGAGGCCGAGGTCCTTGGCGCGGACGTCGCGCGAGAGCAGCCGGTGGGTGCCGATCAGGATGTCGACCTTGCCCTCGGCGAACCCGGCGAGGGCCGTCGTCGAACCTCGGCCGGCTTTCGCAGCCGCGAGACCATCTCGATCTCGAGCGGGAAGTCGCCGAGGCGCTCGCGGAAGGTGCCGAGGTGCTGCTGGGCGAGGATCGTCGTCGGCACCAGGATCATCACCTGCTTGCCCTCCGACGCGGCCTTGTGGGCCGCGCGCAGCGCGACCTCGGTCTTGCCGTAGCCGACGTCGCCGCAGATCAGGCGGTCCATCGGGCGCTCCGACTCCATGTCGGCCTTGACCGCCTCGATCGCCTCGAGCTGGTCGGCGGTCTCGCGGTAGGGGAACGCGCTCCTCGAGCTGGAGCTGCCACTCGCCGTCGGGGGCGAAGGCGTGGCCGCGGCGGGCCTGGCGCTCGGCGTAGAGGTTGAGCAGCTCGCCGGCGAGCTCCTGGGCCGCGCGCCGGGCGCGCGACTTGATCGCGTCCCAGCGCTTCGCCGCCGAGCGCCGAGAGCTGCGGCGCCTCGCCCCGGCGCCGACGTAGCGGGTGATCTTGGTGAGCTGGTCGGTGGGCGACGAAGACCTTGTCCTCGCCGCGGTACTCGAGCTCGAGGTAGTCGCGGGTGACGCCGGCCAGGGTCTTGGTCTCGAAGCCGGCGAAGCGGGCGATCCCGTGGTCCTCGTGGACGACGTAGTCGCCGACCCGCAGGTCGGCGAACGACGTCATCCGCCCGCCGCCCGGGCGAGGGCGCGGCGGCGCGGCGGCGGTGGACGAGGCGGCGGAAGGGGATCACCGCGAGCTGCAGCTCCGGCGAGACGAAGCCCTCGCTGAGCGGGGCCTCGGCGAAGAGACAGGGCCGGCTCGCCCGGCGGCGCGCCCGCGAGGAAGCGCGCGTCGACCCGGTCGAGGCTGTAGCGGGCGCGCTCGGCCTCGCCGCGCGCGCTCGAAGGTGACGATCACCCGGTAGCCGGAGCGCAGCTCCTTCTCGAGCTCGCGCCTCCGCCTCGCCGATCGAGCGGGCAGCGGAGACGTAGGCCTGGCTGCGCCAGGGCTGCGCGCCGCCGGCACGGCGCTCGCGCTCGCCGGCTCGGGCTCGATCCGGTTCTCCTCGACGCTCGCAGGCTGAGCGCGGCCCGGTCCGTGAGCGGTTCGGCGACGTCGACGTAGAGGTCGGCGGCGTCGGCGTCGTGCATCGCCGTGGTCACGTCCTCCCAGTGGTCGCGAAGCGCGGGCTCGATCTCCTCGGCGTCGGCGAGCAGCGACCGCGGTCCGCTCGCCGATCAGCTCCAGCGGGGCGACGAAGCGGTCGACCGGCAGCAGCTCGGCGACGCCCGGTCGCTCGGCGGCTCCTCGCCGGCGGCGATGCTCGGCGAGCTCGCGGTGCTCGAGCGTCGAGCTCCGCCGCCGGGTCGAGCTCGATCACGCTCGGCGTCGCCGAGCGAGCGCTGGGTGAAGGTCGAGAACCAGCGGATCGACTCGATCTCGTCGCCGAACAGCTCGAGCCGCGCGGCCCGCTCCTCGGTCGCGCGGGAAGACGTCGAGGATGTCGCCGCGGACCGCGAACTGGCCACGCTCCTCGACCTGGTCGACCCGCTCGTAGCCGGCCTCGACGAGCAGCTCGGCGACGTCGCCAGGTCGATCTCCTCGCCGCGGCTGGAGCGAGAAGCCGCGCGGGCGGAGCGACGCGTCGGGAACCGCCTCGGCGAGCGCGACCGCGCTGGCGACGACGATCGGCGCCTCGCCGGCCCCCTCGCCCGCGCGCTCGAGCGCCTCGCAGCGCCCCGATCCGCAGCCCGACCAGGTGCGGCGGCGGGGCGAGGTGGGACTCGTAGCCGGTGCCCGCGCGAGGGGTAGTAGCGGACCCGGCGCGGCGCCAGGTAGGCGCCGAGCGAGCGGGCGAGGTCGCGGGCGCCGACGTCGTCGGGGGCGACGACGAGCGCCGGCCGTCCGGCGAGTGCCTCCTCCGAATCGAGCAGGGCGGCCAGCAGATAGGGGCGGATCGAGCCGGAAGCGCGCAGCTCGACCGCCTCGCCGGACCGCATCGAGGTCGCGAGGGAGCCGAATCGCTCGTCGTCGAGCGCGATGTCGAGCAGGCTGCGGAGCAGTCAGGCGATGCTAGCGGCGACCCGGAGCGGCGCCTGTGCGCGGGCTCCGTGGCCGATCGCAGATAGGCTGCGGCGGCAATGGCCGTCAGCCACTCGGCGCGCCGAACCGCGGCCCCCGCGCTTGCCGCGTTGGCGGCGCTCGCCCTGATCGTCGCGCTGTTCGCCGGCTACGGCTCGCGAGCGCTGTTCAATCCCGAGCAGTTCTCCGAGCGAGCCACCTCGGCGCTCGCCGAGGAGGCGGTCGCCAACGAGCTCGCCAGCCGGATCGCCGGCGACCTGGTGAGCGCCGATCCGAACCTGATCGCGGTCCGGCCGGTGCTCGAGGAGGTGCTCGCGGGCGTCGTGCGGAGCTCGACCTTCCGCGGGTTGCTGCGAGCCGGGCTCGCCGACGTCCACCGCGCGGTCTTCCAGGGCGACACGAGCACGGTGACCCTGACGATCGCCGACGTCGGCGCGACCGCCAGGGGAGCGCTCGCCGCCTTCAACCCCAAGCTGGCGCGGAAGATCCCGGCGGCGAGCGCCGCCGAGGTGCTGACCACGGACCCGCCCGCGCCGGTGCTCAAGGCCGTCCAGCTCGCGGAGAACGTGAAGCCGCTGCCCTGGATCGGCCTCGGCGCCGCCGTGCTTCTCCTCGGCGCGGCGCTGTGGACCTCGCCGGACCGCCGCCGGACCGTGCTCGGGTTCGGGATCGCGCTCGGGGTCGGCTCGGTGATCGCCCTGGTCGGGCTCGAGGCGATTCGCGCCCTGGTCCTCTCCGGCGCCGACGAGGGCGGCCCGCGCGATGCCGTGGCGGGGCTCTGGCACGCGTTCGCCTTCGACCTCGAGACCGCGCTGCTGCTGCTCGGCGCCGCCGGCGCCGTGATCGCCGCCGCGGCGAGCTCGCTGCTTCGCCCGGTCGACGTCGCCGCCCAGCTTCGCCGCGGGTGGGCGCTGGTCACGACGGTCCCCGAGCGCCCGCGCGCGCGGGCCCTGCGCGCCCTCGGCCTGCTCGCCGCCGGAATCCTGATCGTCGTCCGCCACCAGGCCTTCGTCGAGCTCGCGGCGATCCTCGTCGGGCTCTACATCGCCTACGCGGGCGCCGCCGAGCTGCTGCGGATGACGATCCCGGCGACGCCCGAGTCCGAGCGCGGCGCGCGCCGCGGCCGCTCGGCGCTCGCCGCCTCGGCGGTGGTCGCGCTGGCGATCCTGGCGGGCGGGGCGATCTTCATCGGCACGGGCGGCACCTCGGCGGAGTCACTCGCCGTCGAGACCGAGGGCTGCAACGGCTCCGAGGCGCTCTGCGACCGCAGCTACGAGGAGGCCGCGGTGCCCGCGACCCACAACTCGATGTCGGCGGCGAGCTACCCGGGCTGGCTGTTCGCCCAGCAGGAGGCGGGGCTGGGCGCGCAGCTTCGCGACGGGGTCCGGGGCCTGCTGATCGACGCCCACTACGGCAGCCCCACCGCCGACGGGCCGATCAAGACCGATCTCTCCTCGCTCGACAGCGCCGAGCGCGAGGTCTACGTCGAGGAGCTCGGCGAGGACGCCCTGGACGCCGCGCTGCGGGTCCGCGACCGGCTCGTGGGCGGAAAGGACAAGGGCGAGCGCGGCGTCTATCTCTGCCACCGCTTCTGCGAGCTCGGGGCGATCGCGATCGATCGCGCCCTCGGCGAGGTCCGCGACTTCCTTGCCGCGAACCCCGACGAGGTGGTCTCGATCGTAATCGAGGACTACGTCGCCCCGGAGGAGATCGAGGCCGCGTTCGAGCGCAGCGGGCTGATCGACTACGTCTACATGGGCCCGCTCGAGGATCCGTTCCCGACCCTCGGCGAGATGGTGGGCTCGGGCGGGCGAGTCGTCGTGATGGCCGAGAAGGACGCCGGCGACGGGACGATCCCCTGGTACCACCCGGTCTACGAGGAGCTGGTCCAGGAGACCCCCTACTCGTTCAAGAAGCCCGAGGAGCTGACCGACCCGAAGCTGATCCCAGGCGAGCTGCGAGGAGAACCGCGGACCGCCCGGCGCTCCGCTGTTCCTGATCAATCACTGGATCGACACCAGCCCGGCTCCGAAGCCCTCGAACGCCCGGAAGGTGAACGCGCGCGGCGCGCTCGGCGAGCGGATCGCCGAGTGCGAGCGGCTGCGCGAGCGGCCGGCGAACCTGATCGCGGTCGACTTCTACCGCGAGGGCGACCTTCTCGGGGTGGTCGCCGACCTCAACGAGGCGCGGGAAGACGTCTCCGAGTAGCCCTCAGCCGGAGCGCGGCAGGCCGGGGCCGGTGCGCGCCCACTCCACCTGGCCCTCGCCCTCGGCGCGCGAGCGATCCTCGACCCCGTCCCACTCATGAAGCAGCCGCTTCAACCGGGCGACCGCCTCCGGAGGGTGCCCGGCGACGTGGCGGGCGAGGTTGAGGGCCTCCTCCTCGGTACGCGGCGGCGGCACCACCTTGTGGATCAGGCCCCAGCGGTAGGCCATGTCGGCGTCGATCTCCTTCGAGCCGAGCAGCAGGTACTTCGCGACCGAGAGGCCGCAGAGGGTGACCAGGCGCGCCGGCCCGACCGGAACGCCGAGGGCGGCCCCCGGGAAGCGAAAGCGGAGGTTGGAGCCGCCGACCCGCATGTCGCAGGCGACCGCGACCTCGGCGCCGCCGCCGACGCAGGCCCCGTGACAGGCGGCGATCGTCGGCTTCGGGAAACCGGTGAGCTCGTCGTAGAGCCGTGCGAAGAGCTCCATCTTGCGGACCCCGCCGGCCTCGTCGAGCCGCTCGCGGACATCGGCCCCGGCGGAGAGCGCCATGTGGTCGGTCGAGGAGAGCACCAGCGCCCGGACCCGCTCGTCCGAGCGGGCCGAGGCGAGGTGCGCGAGCAGCTCCTCGAGCATCTGGGTGTTGATCGCGTTGCGCGCCTCGGGGCGGTCGAGGCGCAGCAGCGCCACCCCCTCCTCGTCGACGTCGTAGCCGGTGACCGGGTCAGCGCTCATCGTCCTCCTCCTCGTTGTCGATCCTCTCGATCAGCCTCTCCGTCTCCTCGGACGCCCGCTCGACCAGCTCGCGAACCTCGTCCGCGGGCTCGCTGAAGCGCCCGAGCACATGCGCGGAGACGATCTCGGGGTCGGTCGAGTCGGGGCGCCCGACGCCGATGCGCAGACGCCAGAAATCCGCCGAGCCGAACCCGTCGCGAAGGCTCTTCAGGCCATTGTGGCCGGCCGCCCCGCCACCGAGCTTTGCGCGGATCTCGCCGAACGGCAGGTCGATCTCGTCGTGGACGACGATCACGCGCTCGAGCGGCACCCGCAGCGCCCCGCGCGCCGGGCCGGCGGAATCCCCGGACTCGTTCATGTAGGTCTGCGGGATCAGGACCGCCGCGCGCGGCCCGCCGGGACGGATTCGCCCCTCGCTGATCAGGCCGCGGTACTTCGGCTTCGCCCTCGGCAGCCCCCAGCGCCGCGAGAGCTCGGCGGCGACCTCGAAGCCGACGTTGTGGCGCGTCCTCGCGTACCTCGTGCCCGGATTGCCGAGGCCGATGACGAGGAAGCCGGCCACGCCCTCAGCGGGACGCCGCCGCGCGAACGGCGACAGCGCTACTCCCCGTCGTCGGAGTCGGCCGACTCGGCGGCCTCGTCCTCGCCGGCCTCGGCCTCGGGCGCCTCGCCCTCCTCGCCGACGAGCTCCGCCTCCGCCTCGAGCTCGGGCTCGGGCTCCTCCTCGACGCGCGGCGGCGAGAGGGTGGCGATGGTGATCTCGTCGGCGCTCTGGTCCTCGCCGAGGACGAACTCGACGCCCGTCGGGGGTGAGGATGCCGCTGAGCTGAAGGGTGTCGTTGATCTCCATCCCGGAGACGTCGACCGGGATCGACTCGGGGATCGCGGTCGGCAGCGCCTCGATCGTCAGCTGGTGGGTGACGTGCTCGAGCACGCCGCCCTCCTTGACGCCCGGAGCGTCGTCGCCGCCGACCAGCTCGACGGCGACATCGGCCTCGATCTTGACGTCGAGCTTGACCTCTTGGAGATCGAGGTGGATCAGCTGACCGCGCACGGGGTCGCGCTGCTCCTCCTTGATCACCGCGGGGACCGCGCCGGCGCCCTCGATCTCGACGTCGATGAGCGCGCCGCCGTGAAGCAGGACGTTGCGGACCTCGCGCTCGTTGACCTGGAAGGCACGCGCCTCCGAGCCGTCGCCGTAGACGACCCCCGGGACGAACCCGGAGCGGCGCAGGCGGCGGGTCTCGCGCGAGCCGAAATCGGTCCGCGGCTGAGCCTTGAGCGTGGTGCGATCGGAAGCCATGCGGCGGCTGAGGATAGAGAAGTGCCTGCGGCCGCCGCGGCTTCGCCGGCCCGGCGGCCCGCGCGGCCGCGGTCTCGCCTCGATCGGCGCCGACTGGCGCGAGCCCGCGCTCGGAGCTACCCTGCTCGCGTGTCGGATGACGATCTCGAGATTCCGAAGGGGAGAGTCAGGCGTTCGGCGAAGCTGGGGAGCGCGCTCGGAGGGCAGGCGGCGAAGTACGCCGGGACCAAGGCGGCGACGATCGGGCGCTCCGACGAGCGCGCGTCCGAGAAGCTCGAGGCGAGCGCCACCTCGAGACCGCGCTGAAGATGGTCCGAACCCTCGGCGAGATGAAGGGCGCGGCGATGAAGCTCGGCCAGCTCGCCTCGTTCATCGACACCGAGTTCCTGCCCCCCGAGTACGCCGAGCTCTACCAGGAGGAGCTCGCCAAGCTGCGGACCTCGGCGCCGCCGATGCCCTGGAAGCGGGTCTCGAAGGTGCTCGACGAGGAGTACGGCGGGCCGCTCGGCGAGCACTTCGCCGAGTTCGAGCAGGAGGCCTTCGCGGCCGCCTCGATCGGCCAGGTGCACCGGGCCGAGCTCATCGACGGGCGCGAGGTCGCGGTCAAGATCCAGTACCCCGGGCGTCGCCGAGGCGCTCGAGTCGGACATGCGAAACGCCGGCATGCTCGTCCGCCTCGCGAAGGCGCTCGCCCCCGGGCTCGACGCCAAGGCGGTCGCCGAGGAGCTCCGTGAGCGGGTCATGGAGGAGCTCGACTACGAGTACGAGGCGCAGAACCAGCGCACGCTTCTCGCGCGCCTACCGCGACCACCCGTTCATCTACGTGCCCGACGTCGTCACCCGCCTCTCGCGGCGCCGCGTCCTCGTCACCGAGTTGGTCGAGGGGACCGGCTTCGACGAGGTGAAGGAGCTGCCGCCAGGACGAGCGCAGCCGCTTCGGCGAGATCGTCTTCCGCTTCTGCTTCGGCTCGATCTACCACCTGCAGCACTTCAACGCCGACTCCCACCCGGGCAACTACCTGCTGATGGGGGACGGCCGGGTCGCCTTCCTCGACTTCGGGATGACGAAGAAGCTCGACCGCGAGCAGATCGAGCTCGAGCAGGCGGCGCTCGACGCCGCGATCCGCAAGGACCCCGAGGCGCTGCGCCAGCGGCTCGCCGAGCTCGGCTTCCTCGCGCAAGCCGACGAAGCTCGACGCCGAGCAGCTGATGGAGCACGTGATGCTGGTCGGCGGCTGGTACATCGAGGACCGCGACTACCGGGTCTCGGCGCGGCGGGTGATGAAGATCATCGAGTCGGCGTCCGACCCGCGCTCGGAGTACTTCCAGGTGATGCGGCGCGAGAACATTCCCGCCGACGAGCTGATGGGCCGGCGGATGGAGATCGGCGTGCTCGCGGTGCTCGCCCAGCTCGGCGCGAAGCGCAACTGGCACCGGATCATGCGCGAGTGGATCTACGCCGACGAGCCCGAGACCGAGCTCGGCGAGGCCGAGTGGGAGCTACTTCGAGTCGCGCGGGCAGCGGCGCGTGCCCAGGTTCGCCGCCAGGAACGTCTAGGCGTCCTGCGGCGGGGCGCTCGCGCCGCGCTTCGGGTGCACCCCGACGATCGCGACGATCACCCCGGCGAGCGCAATCGCAGCGACCACCCGCAGGCTCAGCTGGGCGCCGGCGACGAACGAGTCCCTGACCACCTCGAGAGCCTTCTCGGCTGCGGAGGAGGGCAGCCTGGCGAAGGCGGCCTGACCCGACTCGGTCCCGGCCAGGACGCCGTGGATCACCGCGGCCTGATCGGCGCCGAGGCGGAGGCCGACCTCGGCGGCGTCGCCGACGACCTTGTCCTCGGAGCGAGTGGTGAAGATCGCGGTCGTCAGCCCGAGGCCGATCGCGCCGCCCGCGATCTGGAACATGTAGGTGATCCCGCCGGCGAGGCTCGAGCGCGCCTCGTCGAGCAGCGGTGACTGCGGCGGTGGTGATCGACGGGTAGAAGAGGCCGGCGCCGACCCCGGCCACCAACAGGCCGGGGACCATCGCCGCGTAGCTCGAGTCGGCCCCGAAGAAGGAGATGAGCAGCGGCCCGGCGGCGAGCCCGATCGTTCCGGCGACGATCACCGGGCGCCCGCCGACGCGCTCGTAGAGCCGCCCGGCGAGGAAGGAGACGGCCGCGAAGCTCGCCAGCATCGGCAGCAGCCCGGCGCCCGCCTCGAGCGCCGAGTAGCCGAGCACCTTCTCCATCAGCTGCGGGGCGTAGAGGACGATCGAGAAGAACACCGCCGAGAGCAGCAGGACGGTGAGGCAGGCGGCGGCGAAGCGGCGCTTGGCGAGCACGTCCGGCGGGATCAGCGCGTCCTCCCCGATCCTGCGCTCGACCGCGGCGAAGGCCGCAAACGAGACGAGCGCGAGCGCGAACATCCCGATCACGCGCGGGTCGCTCCACCCCCACTCGGCCGACTGGTCGAGGGCGAGCAGCAGGGCGACCAGCCCGAGCGAGACCGCGACGATCCCGCCGTAGTCGATTCGCTGGCGGCCCCCGTCCGGGGGCGGCTGATGCACCTTCGCGGCCGTGACCGCGGCCGCGAACACGGCGACCGGCACGTTGAGGAAGAAGATCGCCCGCCAGGAGATCTCGTCGGTGAGCAGCCCGCCGAGCAGCGGCCCGACCGCGTTGCCGAGCCCGGCGACGCCGAGGATCAGGCCGCCCGCGAGCCCGGCTCGCTCGGCCGGCAGCGCCGCGAAGGTCATCCCGAGGATCGCCGGCCACATCAGCGCTCCGCCGACCCCCATCCCGACCCGGCAGGCGATCAGCTGCTCGGCGTTCTGCGAGATCCCGCCGAGCAGCGAGAAGCCGGCGAAGATCGCCGTGCCGATGAAGAAGATCCGCCGCCGGCCGAACATGTCGGCGAGGCGGCCGCCGGTGATCAGCCCCATCCCGAAGACGAGCGCGTAGGCGTTCACCGTCCACTGGATCGTGCCGACGTCGACGTTGAAGTCCTGCTCGATCGCCGGCAGGGCGACGTTCAGGGCGGTGAAGTCGTTCGCGATCACGATCACGCCGAGGCCCATCGCGAACAGTGCCATCCTCGTCCCTGCCGGCATCGGGGCGACTCTATAGATGCCTGGCTTTCGAGCCGATACAGGGAGGAGCGGAAGGTGCGAATGCCTCCGCGGCGAAGCAGGTTTCGCCACCAGAGCCAAAGGAGAGTCGATGAGCAGGATGCGTGAGGGCTGGCAGCTGACCAAGAAGAGCTGGGCGCTGCTGCGGGAGAACAAGCAGCTGTTCCGGTTCCCGATCTACGGCGCGCTCTCGGCGCTGGCGCTGCTCGCGATCGCGCTGCTGCCGGGGATGTACCTGATCGACGACGGCCAGGAGGTGGTCGGCGGCCTGCTCGCCGCGATCGGCATCTACGGAGCCACCTTTCTCGGGATCTACTTCAGCGTCGGCCTCGCCTCGACCGCCGACGGCATCTTCCACGGCCGCGGTAGCACCTTCGCCGACGGGATGGCGGTCGCCCGCTCGCACACCGGCGCGATCGCCGGCTGGGCGGCGCTCTCGGCGCTGGTCGGGGTGATCATCTCGGCGCTGCAGCGCGGCGGCGCGATCGGCGAGACGATCGCCGCGGCGCTGATCGGCACCGCCTGGTCGCTGGTCTCGTTCATGGCGGTCCCGGTGATCGCCTTCGAGGGCACCGGCCCGTGGACCACCCTGAAGCGCTCGGCCACGCTGTTCAAGGAGCGCTGGGTCGGCCAGGTGACCGGCAACGTCGCGATCGGCGGCATCGTCTTCCTGCTCGGCGTGCTCCCCGGGCTGGCGCTGATCGCGGCCGGGATCTTCCTCTGGGCGAACGACTCCGGCGGCGACGCCGGGCTGGCCGGCGGCGCCCTGCTGGCCGTGGCCGGGGTGATGATCCTCACCGTCGCGATGCTGATCGCCCAGGCGATGCGGAGCATCTTCGGGGTCGCGCTCTACCGCTTCGCGACCACCGGCAAGGCGCCGGCGACCTTCACCGAGGACGAGCTCCTCTCCGCCGTCCACACCAAGTAGCCCCCCCGACAGGATCGCTGGTCACTGAGCTACCCCAGGGGGTAGCTCAGTGACCAGCCGTTGCGAGGGGCGGAGATCGCTGGTCACTGAAGCACCCCAGGGTGTGGCTCAGTGACCAGCGGTCGCTAGAGGAGGCGGGGGTCGTTGGTGCAGATGCCGTCGACCCCGAGCGCGCTCAGCTCGGCGATCCGCCGGGGCTCGTCGACGGTCCAGGCGATCACGGCGATTCCGGCCGCGTGCGCGCCGGCGATCAGCCTCGCGGTGATCAGCGGGTGATAGACCCAGACCGCCCAGGCGCCGAGCTCGCGGGCACGACGCGCGGCCAGGCCCGGCAGCCGGGCCCTCAGCGACGCCTTGCCCGCGATCACCAGCGGGCGGGCCCAGCCGACCCGGTTCCAGTCGCGCCCGACCTTCGGCAGGGTGAGCCCGCGCTCGAGCGCCGGCTCGAGCGCCGCCAGCGTGGCCAGGCTGCGCGCCTCCATCGTCGAGACCATCGCCCGCTCCACCAGGCCGCGCTCGGCGAGCGCGGCGGCGATCTCGTCCTCGCGGCCGGCGAGCTTCAGGTCGAGGTCGAAGCGGACCCGGTCGAGCGGCGGCCGGGTGAGCGCGTCGAGCGCCTCGGCGAGCGTCAGCGGCTCGCGACGATCGGCATCGGCCCAGTCATGGGCGACGAGGAGCGGCCCTCCCGGGCTGGCGACCGGCCCCGCCGGCGCCGTTCTCCACTCGGCCCCGCCGGCGAAGTCCGCGCGCGGGCGGAGGACGTCGAACTCGATCACGTCGACTCCCGCCTCGACCGCGGCGGTGAAGCTCTCGAGCGTGTTCCCCGTGCGGATCAGGTCCGCCCCCTTGTGCCCGATCCGCAGCACTCAGCCGGACTGCTCGCGGCGCGCCTCGGCGACCTTCAGCCGGAGCAGCGCGCCGAGTCCCGCCAGCGCCCCGGCGCCGGCGATCCCGAGCGCGAAGGCGGCGAGGGCGACGACCCCGCGGTTCTGGCGCTGCAGCTCGTCGAGGCCCGGGATCGTGCTCTCCGAGCCGGCGATCGCGATCGCCGCGATGATCGCCAGGCCGAGCACCGCAACCGCTCCCCAGAGCAGCGCCCGGCCGAGCGTGTCGAAGAGGTCGAGGGTGCGGACGTCCACGCCCGGACTGTAGTGGCGCGACGGCCCCGCGCGGTAGCGTGGCGCCGATGAGCGACGTCCTCCGCCGCCGGATCGCCGCCCTGCTGCTGCTCGCCGGGATCGCGCTCGGCGCGCTCGCGATCGCCGACCTCGGCCCCTTCGAGGACCCGGTCACCCAGGAGGAGCGGGTCGAGAGCGCGGTCGAGGACTTCTTCGCTGCGGCCGCGGCGGGCGAGAGCGAGACCTTCTGCGAGCTGCTCACCCGCGACGCCAGGCGCAGCCTGCAGGTGAACACCGCCCAGCAGCTGCGAAGCAACGAGCGGCTGAGCTGCGACGAGGTCTTCGCGGTCCTCCACCCGATCCTCTTCAGGGGCTCTCAGGTGGACATCCGCCTGGTCAGCGTCAGCGGGCTGCGCGCCCGGGTCGAGACCCGGCTGAAGACGAAGGGCTCACCGGCCCAGCCGCGCACCGTGCTGCTCACCGAGGAGAACGGCGAGTGGCATCTCGCCGACCTCGGAAGCTGAGCCCGCGGGCGTCCTAGAAGAGCTGGTTCTCGCCGGCGAAGATCTCGGAGACCGAGTCGTCGGCGAAGATCCGCCGGATCGAGTCGGCGAGCGTCGTCGCCGCCGAGATCACGGTGATGTTCTCGGGCTTGCCGGGCCGGATCGGGACCGTGTCGGTGACGACTATCCGCTCGATCCCCGAGTTCTCGTAGGCGAGACGCTCGTAGGCGGGGCCCGAGAAGAGGCCGTGGGTGGCGGTCGCGATCACCCGGGCGGCGCCCTCGTCGAGCACGGTGCGCGCGGCCGCCGTGAGCGTGCCCGCCGTGTCGATCATGTCGTCGACGAGCACCGCCGTCTTGCCCTTGACGTCGCCGACGACGTAACCGATCTCGGCGACCTGCTTCGCCGGGCGCTCCTTCTCCATCACCGCCCAGTGGACGCCGACCTTGCGGGCGAAGTTGCGCGCCACCTTCACCCTGCCGGCGTCGGGCGAGACGATCACCAGCTCGTCGTCCCAGTGCTGGTCGAGAAACCACTGGGTGAGCATCGGCATCGCGGTCATGTGATCGACCGGCTTGCTGAAGAAGCCCTGAACCTGGCCGGAGTGCAGGTCCATGGTCAGCACCCGGTCGACGCCGACAGCCTCGAGGAACTGGGCGACGACGCGGGCCGAGATCGGCTCTCGGGGCGCCGACTTCTTGTCCTGGCGCGAGTAGCCGTACCAGGGCATGACCGCGATGATCCGGTGGGCGGAGGCGCCCTTCGCGGCGTCGATCATCACCACCAGCTCCATCAGCGAGTCGTTCGGGGTCATCCCGGCGGCCGCGTTCGCGGCGGTCGACTGGACGAGGAAGACGTCGGCGCCGCGGATCGACTCGCCGTAGCGGCAGTAGACCTCGCCGTCGGCGAAGGTGCGCAGGTCGACCTTGCCGAGATCGACGTCGAGCTTGGTCGCGATCCGCGCGGCGAGCTCGCGCGAGGCGCGGCCGCCGAAGACCATCATCCGCTTCGTGTAGTCGTGCGGGATCGAGCTGAGCGGCTGGGGTTGCTGCTCGAGGATGCTCATCTCTTCTCTGCCCCCTCTGCCTTCCGCTTCGCTTCGCTTGCCTTGCGCTCCGCGTACCCGTCGATGTTTCGCTGCTCGTTCTCCGAGACCGCGAGCGCTCCCTCGGGAACGTCCTCGCGGATCACCGCGTCGGCGCCAGTGTAAGCGCCGTCGCCGACGTTCACCGGGGCGACCAGCGAGGTGTTGATCCCGATCCGCGCACCTTCCCCGATCTTCGTGCGGCTCTTGGTGAAGCCGTCGTAGTTGGCGGTGATAGTTCCCGGCGCCGACGTTGGCGCCCTCGCCGACCTCGGCGTCGCCGACGTAGGAGAGATGCGGCACCTTCGCGCCCTCGCCGATGCGCGCGTTCTTCACCTCGACGAAGGTGCCCGCCTTGGCGCCGTCGGCGAGCTCGGCGCCGGGGCGCAGGTAGGCGAACGGGCCGACCTGGCAGCGGTCGTCCGACGCTCGCCTCGCTGAGGTAGGAGTGCAGCGACCCGGCTCCCCTCGCCGACCCGGCAGTCGATCAGGGTCGTGTGCGGGCCGATCACGGAGTCGCAGCCGATCCTCGTCGCCCCGCGCAGCACGGTGCCCGGCTCGAGCGTCGACGTCGGAGGCGATCTCGACGTCGGCGTCGATCCAGGTCAGGCCGCCGGATCGACGATCGTGACCCCCGCGAGCATGTGGCGCTCGAGGATCCGCCGGCGAGCCTCGGCGGTGGCCGCGGCGAGGTCGGCGCGGTTGTTGACGCCGAGGTTGACGCTCGCATCGGTCGGCCAGGTGGGCGACCACCCGGTGGCCGTCGGCGCGCAGCATCGGCAGCACGTCGCCGAGGTAGTACTCCCCGGCCGAGTTGTCGTTGCCGAGGCCGTCCAGCGCCCCGACGAGCGGCTCGGCGTCGAAGACGTAGGTGCCGGTGTTGATCTCGCGGATCGCGAGCTCCTCCGGCGGAACCTCCTCGGGGTTCTTGGTCTCGACGATCCGCTCGATCGTCGCCGTCGGGTCGCGGACGATCCGCCCGTAGGCGCCGGGGTCGTCGAGCTCCACGGTCATCACCGTCGCCCCGGCGCCGGCGGCGCGATGGGTCTCGAGCAGCGCGGCGACGATCTCGCCGCTGATCAGCGGATGGTCGCCGGAGAGCACGACCACGGTCTCGGAGTCGCGCGACCAGGTCGTGGGCGGCGCGAACCGCGCCGCCGGTGCCGTCGGCCTCGGGCTGGATCACGGTCTCGGTGTCCTCGGGCAGCGCCGGGCGCGAGGTCGCGGTCGGGCGAGACGATCACCGCGACCCGCTCAGCGCCCGCCGCGCGCGCCGCGAGCACCGGCCAGGCGACCATCGGCCGCCCGCACACCGGGTGCAGGACCTTGGGCAGGGTCGAGCGCATCCGCGTGCCCTCCCCGGCGGCCATGATCAGGACGGTGAGGCCCGACCCGCTGGCGCCTTCGCCGCTCACCGGGCGAAGAGTAGAGCGGTCACCGGCCTCAGGCCTGGCCGAGGGCCACGCCGACGGCGACGACGATCACCCCGCCGAGGGTGACCTGGATCAGCGAGAGCGAGAGCCGCACCTGCATGAACCGGCGGCGAATCCAGGCGATCGCGACCAGTTCCAGGCCGACGACCACGTAGGCGATCGTCAGCGCCGTGTCGAGATCCGCGACAAGGAAGGGCAGCGCGTGCGCCGAGCCGCCGACGAACGTCGCCAACCCGGTGATCAGCCCACGGACGGTCGAGTTGCCCCGGCCGGTGAGGCTGCCGTCGTCGGAGAGGGCCTCGGAGAGGCCCATGCTGATCGCCGCCCCCACGGCCGCGGCGAGGCCGATCAGCAGCGCCGCCCGCCCGCCCGCGACGTAGGCGGCGGCGAACATCGGCGCGAGCGTCGAGACGGTGCCGTCGATCAGGCCGATCAGCGCCGGCTGCACGTACTGAAGCGCGCGCTCGCGCTCGCTCGCCGCCCGCCACCCGCTGAGAAACTTGCTCACCGGGCCGTTATAGCAATTTCTTTAAGATTAGGTCTACCTTATAGGAGCAACTCAGTTAGGCTTACCTCATGAGCGGCGCCGTGGCGACACGCGAGGCGCTTCGGGAGCGCGGCTTTCGCGCCACCTCGCAGCGGCTGATGGTCGAGCGAGCCCTGGAGGCGCTCGGCAGGCACGCGAGCGCCGAGGAGGTGCTCGACCGGGTCCGCGAGCTGCTCCCCGGCGTCTCGCTGCCGACCGTCTACTCGGCGCTCGACGTGCTCGAGGAGGCGGGCCTGGTCAGGCGGATCGCCGCCGGCCGCGGAGCGGCTCTCTACGACGCCCGTCCGTTCGATCACCACCACCTCGTCTGCAGGCGCTGCGGGTCGGTCGAGGACCTCGCGGCCGCGCCCCGCCTCGAGGCCGTCCTCGCCGAGGCGCGCCGGCGCGAGTTCGACGCCGAGTCGGCCGAGGTCGTCGTCCACGGCCTCTGCGGGCGCTGTCGCGACGCCGCTCACTCGAGCGCCAGCGACGCGCCCGGCTCGAGCACCTGAAGCTCGACCCCGGGTGCCCTGGCCGCCATCTCGCGGGCGAGCTCGGCCGGGTAGCGGGTCAGCAGGCCGGGGTCGCGGCGGCGCAGGTCGACCCGCAGGAAGGTCCCCCAGTGGATCGGCACGACGACACGCGGGGCGATGATCGCCGCGGCCTCGGCGGCGCGCACCGGATCGAGGTGCCCCTCGCCGACGGTCGGGCCCCAGCCGCCGATCGGCAGCAGGGCGACGTCGATCGTCCCCGCGAGAGCCTCCATCTCGGAGAACAGGTCGGTGTCGCCGGCGAAGTAGATCGAGCCGCGAGGCGAGCGAAGCACGTAGCCGAGTGCCTCGACCGCGCGACCCGCGCTCCAGCGACGGGCGTCGTGGGTGGCCCTGGTCGCCCTCACCTCGACGGCGCCGAGGCCGGCGGAGTCGCCGGCGCTCAGCTCGAGCGCGCCCGAGAAGCCGCGGCGCTCGAGCACCCGGGCGGCACCGGCCGGCACGATCAGCTCGGCGCCGGGGGCGAGACCGCGCAGCGACGGATAGTCGAGGTGGTCGGCGTGCAGATGCGAGATCAGGACGGCGTCGATGTCCCTCGCCACCGCGGGATCGGGCCTCTGCCCGTGGCGGCGGATGACCAGGAAGCGGTCGCGCAGCACCGGATCGGTGAGCACCCGCAGGCCGCCGATCTCGATCAGCACCGTGGCGTGGCCGACGTATGTGAGCCGCTCCCGCGGGCCGCTCACGCGGCCTCGCCGGGGCCGCGGCGAACCGTAGACTCGGTCCGTCCTTCCGGGGTGGTGTAGCGGCAGCACGATCGGTTTTGGTCCGATAAGCGAGGGTTCAAATCCTTCCCCCGGAATCGCGCTCGCCGTTCGCCTTTCGCACCTTCGCCCGCCCGCCCGCGGTGCCCGGCTCGAGCGCCGGGCCGCGCGGCGGGGCGATGCCGAGCACGCGCATCGCCTTCAGCCCGAGGCCGAGCTTCTCGCGGCCCTCGGTCGAGGTGATGTCGTGGCCGCAGAGCTCCCTGACCCGCTCGAGCCGGTAGCGGACCGTGTGGCGGTGGGTGAAGAGCGTGCTCGGCCGTCGGGGTGACGTTGCCGTCGTTGTCGAGGTAGGCCTCGACCGTCGTCGACGAGCTCGGTCTCGTACTGCTCGTCGTAGGCGGCGAGCGGCGCGACGGTCTCGTCGTAGAAGCGCTCGAGCTCGCCGGGGTCCTCGCTCATCGCCGGCAGCAGCAGCCGGTAGGAGCCGGTGCTCCTCGAAGGCGAGCGGCGAGCGGCCCTCGGCCTCGGCGACGTTCGCCGCGAGCAGCGCCTCCTTGCCCGCCCGGTAGATGTCGGCGGGGTCGGCGGCGTGGCGGCTGTGCCGATCGTCGACGTGCGAAGCCGGGAAGCGACGCGCGCGAGCTCGCGCCTCGAGGCCGCGCGCGGCGCGCTCGACCAGGCTCGGCGTCGGCGGCGGGGACGATCGCCGCGACCTCGCCCGCGCCCGTGCTCGCCGCTCGTCGCCGAGCGTCGGCGATCGCGCCGGGGCTGCGCGGCGCGCAGCGCGCGCAGCGTCAGCGATCAGCACCCGCGCGCGCCAGTCGCCGGTCTGCGCCGCGTGCGCGGCGCGGCGCGGGCGATGACGACGCCGGCGCCCTCGCGAGAGATCGGTGCCGAGCTCGGAGGCGCGGGCGAGCGATGTCGCCGCGATCGGTCACCTCGCGGTCGAGCACCGCGCGCGACGAACTCGCCGCGCGGCCTCGTCGCTGGCCCACTCGGGCGCGCGCGAGCGCTCGACCTCGAGCGCGAGCAGGGTCGAGACCATCCGCAGGGTCAGCGTCGCCGAGCGGCTCGCCGCCGCGGGAGCGGAAGCGAAGCTCGCCGACGACCGCGTCGGCGACCCGCAGCTCGAGCGTCTCGACGTCGCCGCTCGCCGGCGAGCAGCTTCGCCTCCTCGGCCGAGGACGACGCGGCGACCGCGAGCACCGCGCTCGAGCGGTCGATCAGGGCGACGCTGGCGCCGAGCGCCGCGGCCGGCGGCGCGAGCGACCGCGGGCAGGCCGGCGCCCGACTCGATCGCCTCGGAGAGCAGCCTCGAGGCCGGCCTGACGCTCTGCAGGCGCTTTGCCTGTCGCTTGCTCGCGGGCCATCGGCCGAAGTCTAGCCCGCGAGCCGGCCGCCACCGGGCGTCGAGGCGTAGGCGGCGGCGCCCTCCGCGCGGGCGCTCAGTTGAAGATGTGCGAGATCTCGTCCCAGTAGTAGACGATCGCGACGCCGATCGCGAGCCCGATCGCGACGCAGCGCGACGAGCACGAAGAGCGAGAGCAACGCCGGCCGTCGCCTTCTCCCAGCCGCGCGCTGAACGAGCCGATCGCGGGCGCCAGGATCAGGGTCGTGAAGGCGAGCAGGCTGATCAGGCCGGCGCCGCCGAAGCAGGTAGTACTCGGTGCCGATGGTTGCGGCCGAGAGCATCAGAGGGCTCGATTGTGCCGCAAGTGGGTGACGACCATCGCGACGACCGCGCACAGGGCGAAGGCCGAGACGCCGAGGGCCCACCCGCCGGTGACGTCGCTGAAGTAGTGGACGCTCAGGTAGACGCGGCTGAGCCCGATCGCGACCGTGAGCAGCGAGCCCGGCGGCGATCAGCGCCGAGCCGCAGGTGCAGCCCGGCCGCAGCCGCACGGTCGACCGTCGAGCGCGAGCCATGCGTAGATGACCGAGTAGGCGGCGTGGCCGCTCGGATAGGCCGATCCGCTCGGTGCGCGACGAGCGCCGCCGCCGGGACGCGGCCGGTCGATCACCTCCTTGAGCACCGGGTCGGCGAGGTGGCAGATCGCGAGCGCCGACGACCAGCACCGCACATCTCGCGGCGGTGGCCGAGGGCGAGCGAGCCCGCGCCGGCGACGAGCGCCGACCACCAGCGTGACCCCGGTCGAGCCGAGCGCGGTGATGAACTTCGCGACGCTCGGTCAGCCAGCCGGCCCGCAGGCTCGAGGCGACGTCGATCGCCGTCGCGGTCGCCGGCGGTCGGGCCGGGGTCGCCGGCGACGATCAGCGCGTAGCCGACGAGGACGAACAGCGAGACCGACGAGCGTCGCGATCAGGCTGGTCAGCTCGAGGCCGAGGTCGCCCGGGCGTGAGCCGGCTGCCAGAAGAAGCGAGCCTGCGGCGCAGCAGCGCCCAGCGCCAGAGCGGCGCAGGCGCCGCTCTCCATCTCGCGCGACCAGCCGGGCCCGGTTCTCGGGCTTCGACAGGTAGCGGACGAGCGAGCGATCACCGCCGACGATCAGCGCGACCAGGATGCCGAAGACGAGCAGTCCCGGTGCCGGCGTACTGCGCCGACCTTGTCGAGGTTCGGGAGGCGAAGTAGCCGAGCAGCGTGAACGCCGTGGCCCAGAGGCCGGTGCCGAGGACGCTGTAGGGGCCGAAGGCCCGGTAGCGCATCCCCGAGCTGCCGGCGATGAACGGAGCGAGCGCGCGGACGAGGCCGATGAAGCGGCCGATCAGGATCGTCTTGCCGCCGTGGCGGTCGAAGTAGTCCTCGACCTGCTCGAAGCGCTCGCGGGTGATCCGCACCTTGGGCCGTGCTTGAGCACGAAGCTCGCGCCCGAGCCGCGTGCCGATGAAGAAGCGGACCGTGTCGCCGCCCAGGCCGAGAACCAGACGATCGCGATCATCAGGATGACGTTGATCTCGCCCTGGCCGGCGACCGCGCCGCCGAGCATCACCGACGGTCTCGCCCGGGACGACGAGCCCGACGAAGGCGCCGGTCTCGAGGAAGGCGAGCACGCCGACGAGCGCGTAGGTCGGCGCTGCCGAGCCGCTGCGAGAGGTCCTCGAGGACCTGCTCGAGGTCGATCTCGGGGCCGAACTGGCGGAAGGCGAGGAAGGCGGCGAGCGCCGCCGCCGCGATCAGCGCGAAGCGCACCCGCTCGTTCTTGCTCGACCCGCCCAGCTTCACTTGACCGCCGCGATTCTCCCGGTTCTCAGCCGCGGCGCACGCGCAGCGGCGCGGTGACGATCGCGTTCGCGTAGCGCGGGGGGAGTGCGCGAGGCCGCCTGGTCCGCGGCGGCGATGTCGTCGAAGAGCCCGAACGCGGTCGGACCGGAGCCGGTGAGCAGCGCCGCGCTGCGCCCCGGCCTCGCTCGAGCGCCTCGAGCGCCTCGGCGATCTCCGGGCGCAGCGAGATCGCCGCCTGCTCGAGGTCGTTGACGAGCAGATCGGCGTAGTCGAGCGGCGAACCGCCGGCGGCGGCGGCGGCGCGCAGCCGCTCGCCGAGCGCCTCGAGCTCGCCGGCCCCGCGCCCGCAGCCGAGCCGGTCGGCCTCGGCGTAGACGTCGGCGGTGCGCAGCCCCGCCTCGTCGGGAATCAGCACGAGCGCGAACTCGGCCGGCTCGGGCAGGGCGAGCAGGCGACTCGCCGGCGCCGGCGACGAGCGCGAAGCGCGGCTCGAGCTGGGAGGGGACGTCGGCGCCGAGCGCAGCGGCGAGCTGATCGATCCCATCGACCTCGCCCGCGGCGAGGCGCAGCACGGCGGCGGCGTCGGCGCTGCCGCCGCCGAGGCCGCCGGCGACCGGGATCCGCTTCTCGATCTCGACCCGCAGCGGCGGCCGCGACCAGCCGCGCGGCGCGCAGGCCGCGCAGCGCCACGGTGACCAGGTTCGGGCCGCGCGACGCCGGCGCAGACCACCTCGTCGGCCTCGCCGCTCGCGGTCGAGACGACGATCCGGTCGGCGAGCTCGAGCGGGCAGAAGATCGAGCGGAGCTCGTGCAGCCCGTCCTCGCGGGGCTCGGCGCCGACGTAGAGCGCAGAGGTTGAGCTTCGCGGGCGCGCGAGCAGGCTTCACCGCAGCGCGCTCCGCGAGCCGCTCGAACTGGGCGGGAGTCGAGCTCCTCGGCGCGCGCGCTCTCGGCCAGCCCGAGCTCGCCGAGCGACGGCCCGCGAGCGGGCCCGCTCGCTGACCCCGGCGAGCTCGAGCGAGCGGGCAGCGTCTTGCGGCGGTGGGAGAAGGCCTCGCGGACCACCGCCGACATCCACGGGTCGGCGCCGGGACCCGTGCGGAGCAGGCGCAGCAGCGCCGAGTCGACCCGCGGGCGCGGCGTGAACACGGCGCGATCGACGCGGCGCAACATCCTCACCTCGCAGGCGAGCTGGGCGAGCACGCTCGGGCGCGCCGTAGAGCTTCGAGCCCGGACCGCGCTCGCAAGCCGGTCGGCGATCTCGCGCTGGACCATCACCGTCCAGCGCTCGAGCGTCGGCAGCTCGGCGATCGTCCGCAGGATCAGCGGGGTGGCGATCGCGTAGGGCAGGTTGGCGACGATCGCCGTCGGCGCCGGGTCGAGGCCGGCGAGGTCGAAGCGCATCGCGTCGGCCCAAGTGAAGCTCGACCCCGGGCCGCGCGGCCGCGACCGGCTCGAGCCGCGGGCGCAGCCGCTCGTCGAGCTCGACCACGTGGACGCTGCGCGGCGAGCTCCGCGAGCCGCTCGGTGAGCACCCCCTCCCCGCCGCCGACCTCGAGGACGACGTCGCCCGAGGCGACCTCGGCCTCGCGGACGATCGCCGCCGAGCAGGTTCGGGTCGGCGAGGAAGTTCTGCCCGAGCCTGCACCATCGGAGCACGCGGGCGGCGTTGGCCTCGACGGTCGCCTCGAGCCGCTCGAGCGAGACGCCTCGCTCGGCGGCGATCACCCTCGCGGTCTCGACCACGTTGGCGGGCTGGTTGGGCTTGCCGCGGAGCGGCTGTGGGCTCAGGAAGGGCGCGTCGGTCTCGACAAGGAGCAGCTCCTCGGGAACCGCGCGCGGCGGCCTCGCGGAGCTCGCCCGCGCTCGGATAGGTGGCGTTGCCGGCGAACGAGCAGTACCAGCCGCGTTCGGCGGCCTCGAGCGCCCGGTCGGGCCGGGCCCGAGAAGCAGTGCAGGATCACGCTCACCCCCGCGGCCTCGGCGGCGAGCAGCTCGAAGGCCTCGGCCAGCGCCTGCCCGTCGCTCGTCTGCGCCGAGTCGCGGAGGTGGACGACGAGCGGCTTCGCGACCCGGCGGGCGATCGCGATCTGCGCCAGGAAGGCGCGGCGCTGGTCCGCGGGCGCGGCGCGATCGCGATAGAAGTCGAGGCCGGTCTCGCCGACCGCCGCGCAGCGCGGGTGGCGGGCGAGCTCCTCGATCGCCGCGGCGGCGGCGTCGTCGAACCCCGACGCGCCGTTGGGGTGGCGCCCGACGCAGGCCCACACGGAGTCGAAGCGCTCGGCCGCCGCGATCGCCTCGCGGCTTCCCGGCTCGTCCACGCCGACGCTCAGCATCCGGATCACCCCGGCGGCTGCCGCGGCCTCGACGAGCTCCTCGTCCGGCGGCTCGCAGATGCCGAGATGACAGTGTGTATCGACCATCGCCGCTCGAGTCTCCCAGACGCCGGGCAGGCCTCGGCGATGCGGATCGCGATCGCTGGGCGCGGCGCGATCGCCGCCGGCCGCGCTGCCGCTACTCGCCGAGCGCCGTCGGCGGGGCGCCGCCGGCCTCGAGCGGAGCGCCCTCGAGCGGGGCGATGTAGGCCCACGGCGGCGAGACGTCGGTCCTCGAGACGTCGAGCTGGACGTACCAGCGCGGGCCCCTGCGGGTCGCGACCAGCTCCATCGAGCCGATGTCCTCGAGGGTGAGCGCCGGACGGATCTCGCCGAGCTCCGCCGCGATCCTCTCCGGCAGGTTCGAGCCGACCAGCTCGAGCGCGATCAGACCCTCGCCGTCGCCCGTCTCGGCGTCGAGGGTGCCGGGCGAGATCCGCAGCCTGCGCAGCGCCTCGCCGGCGCCGACCTGCGCGCCGAGCTGTTCGAGCGCGGGCGCGAGGTTGGCGGAGAGAAAGAGCGAATCGGGGTCCTCGCCGGAGACCGCGGCGGGCTCGATCGACGAGCTCACCCCGGGATCGACCGCCGCGCCGGGAAGGTCGGGGGCGATCGCGTCCATCGCCCGCAGGCCGAGCAGGATCCCGATCGCGATCGCGATCACGTGGACCAGCACCGCGGTCGGGTTGAACGCCCCCTCGGAGACCATCTAGCGCTCGCCCTCGACGATTCGCGCCTTCAGCGCCTCGAACTCCGCGTCGGTCAGGCTCCCCTGGCGGCGTAGCCGATCGAGGGTCTCGAGCCGGTCGACCGGGTTCGCCCGGCCCGCGAAGCTCGACGCCGCCCCGGCGACCGCGCTCAGCGCCTGGCGGACGCCAGCGTCGGCCGGACGGCGCCGGAGGTTGAGCGCGAGCAGCCCCCCGGCGCCCATCACCAGCCCCATGAAGCCGACGATCAGGCCGCCCTCCTTGCCGCCCGGCCCCGGGTTCGCGTCCGGGCCCCAGACCCCGAGCAGAGCGCCGGCGGCGAGGCTCCAGAAGAGGCCGGTCCACATCCAGATGACGATGCCGGCGTTCGCCGGCGCCTTCGCCGAGCCCGGCGCCCTGCCGCGCCCGGCGTAGATGAACATCGCGGCGAAGAGCCCGAAGATCCCGCCGGTGAGGGCGAGCATCACCCGCTCGATCCCGTCCGGGCACTCGCGCGCGGATACGTAGGGCCCGCCGCTGGCGCAGGTGCCCACCTGGAGCAGCTGGTTGATCGAATAGCCGATCACCACCCAGCAGAACGCGAACAGCGCCATCCCGATCAGGGTGCGAATCAGGTAGCGCATCGCCGCGAGCCCCCGATCAGTCGAGCTTCGGGAAGAGCGGCGGGATCCGCTCGACTCGCTGCCCGCCCGCCCGGGCGGCGAACGCGTCGAGCTCGCGGTTGCCCTCGGCGAGCGCGTCGAGCAGCCTGCCGCTGCTCTCGGGCATGTAGGGGTGCAGGGTCAGGGCCAGCACCCGCACCCCCTCGGCGAGGTTGTAGAGGACGCGGTCGAGCCCGTCGGCGGCCTCGGCGGCCTCGCTCGGCGGCGCGCCCTCGGCGGCCTCCCGCTTGGCCAGCTCCCAGGGCTTCGACTCCTCGACGTAGCGGTTCAGCCTTCGCACCCTGCTCCAGATCGCCTCGAGCGCCTGCGAGATCTCGGCACGGTCGAGCAGGCCGCGGACCACGCCGTCGATCCCCTCGAGGGCGTCGTCGCCGGCGGCGAGCGCCGGGTCCTCCTTGGCATCGGGGACGATCCCGCCGCGAAAGCGCTCGATCATCGCCAGGGTGCGGCTCGCCAGGTTCCCCCAGTCGTTGGCCAGCTCGGACTCGTAGCGCGCCTCGAAGCCCGCGGTCGAGACGCTGCCGTCCTGGCCGAAGGAGACCTCGCGGCAGCAGTAGAAGCGGAGCGCGTCGGCCCCGAAACGGTCGATCACCTCGCCGGGGTCGAGAACGTTGCCGAGCGACTTCGACATCTTCTTCTCGCCCATCAGCAGGTAGCCGTGCACGTAGACGTGCTCGGGCAGCGGGAGCTCGGCGGCAAGCAGGAAGGCGGGCCAGTAGACGGTGTGGAACTTGAGGATGTCCTTGCCGATGATGTGCCAGGTGGCCGGCCAGAAGCGCTCGGTCAGGTCCTCCCCGTCGCGGGCGTAGGAGAGCGCGGTGTAGTAGTTGAGGAGCGCGTCGAACCACACGTAGATCACCTGGTCGGGATCCCAGGGCAGCGGCACCCCCCAGGAGAGCCTCGGCCGCGACAGCGAGACGTCCTGCAGGCCGCCCTTGATGAACGCGAGCGCCTCGTTGCGGCGGAAGCCCGGGAGCACGAATTCGGGGCGCTCGGCGTAGAGCCGCTCGAGCGGCTCCTGGAACGCGCTCAGCCGGAAGAACCAGTTGCGCTGGCTCTCGCGCTCGAGCGCGATCTCGTGGATCGGGCAGGTGTTGCCGGGCCCGATCTCGCTCTCCGTCTTGAAGTCGGCGCAGCGCGGGCAGTACCAGCCCTCGTAGTCGCCCTCGTAGAAGTGACCGCCGGCATGAACGCGCTCGACCACCTCCTGGACCTTGGCGACGTGCTCGGCGTCGGTGGTGCGGATGAAGAAGTCGTTCGAGGCGCCGAGCCGCTCGACCATCCGGCGAAACCGCGGGGCGTTCTCGTCGACAAGCTCCTGGGGGCTGATCCCGCGGCGCTCGGCGGCCCTCGCGACCGGCTCGCCGTGCTCGTCGGTGCCGGTGAGGAAGAAGACATCCTCGCCGCGCTGGCGGTGGTGGCGGGCGAGCACGTCGGTTGCGATCACCGAGTAGGCGTGGCCGAGATGGGGCTCGGCGTTGACGTAGTAGATCGGGGTGGTTACGTAGTAGCCCACGGCGCGGTGAGCATAGTCGCGCCGAGGCCGCGCTCAGGAGGCGCGGCGGCCGGGGTGGCTAGTCCTTCGGCGGCGGGTCGAGCCGGTTGAGCTTCTTCTGCGCGAACTCTCGGCAGTCGTTGGCGAACGGCGGCACGCCCTGGACGCCGACGTTGCCCTCGCGGCTGGCGACCACGAGCCCGCGCTCGTCCTTGGCGACGGCCGCGATCTCCTCGGAGTCGTTGAGGAGCTTCTTGAGGACCTCGCAGAACGGATCGCCGTCGATCGCATAGCCACCCTCGCTCTCCTTCAGGTTGAGCTTCTTGACGATCTTGCCGTTCGAGTAGCTCGGGCCGTCGCCGTCGCCGCAGCCGGCGAGCGCCGGGCCCGCGATCGCGATGGCGATCGCGACCGCGATCGCTGTGGTCCCCTGGCGGCGCATCGAGCGAGGGAACCTACCCGATGAAAGAGAGAGGGCGGCCAGGTGGCCGCCCTCTCCTACGTTGCGGTGTGCGGCGCGGGGCTACTTCTTCTTGCCGCCCTTGCGCTTGCACTTCTGCTTGAGCTGCGCGGTCTCGGTCGAGCCGTCGTCATAGGTGACCGTGCGCTTCCACAGGAACTTCTTCGCCTTGCACACACCGAGGGCGACACCGCTCTTCTTCGAGAGCTTGGCGTCGAACAGGGTGATCTTGCCGGCGTCGCCGGCGACGTCAGGCGAGTCCTCGACGCTGAGGGCCTGACCGTACTTCTTGCCGTCCTTCGACTTGACGATCTTGCCGAAGACCGTCGGGGTCGCTCCGGCGAGACGCTGGTCGTAGGTGTGCAGCCGGACCTCGTTCTTGCCGGGCCCGTTGAACACTGTGACCACGAGGCCGTTGTAGACCAGGCCGTTGGGGAGCTCGATGTTGGCCTTGCCCGAGCCGACGTTCGACTTCTTCGGACAGGCCGCCTTCGCGGCATCGGTGGACTGGAACTCGATCGGAGCGCTGCAGGTCGGCGCGGCCTTCGAGTCGATCTTCACGTTCTTGCCCCAGGAGATCAGCTCCTGCTCGGGGTTCTCCTGCGAGCCGGTGACCACTCCCTGGGTCGAAACACCCGAGTAGAGGTTGATCGGCTTGTACTTCTTCTTGTCGAGCTTGCTCGGCTTCACCGAGCCGAGCACGCTGGCGTCGTTCTCCGAGGCGCCGTCGGCGTACGCGAATGTTGCAGCGCCCAGGCTGACCGTAAGGGCGATTGACGCTGCGAGGCGTGTCTTACGCACTGTCTCCTCCTGTCGGCGTCGTGGCCCCTGGGGGACGACACCTGTTGTTTTTGATCGATCCTTGATCGCGTGACCCGATGGTGGGGGTCGGCCACGCACGTAACTAAACCCGCCCGAAGGCGGGAAGTTGCTCTTCTTGTATCACGGAAGTGGATAGACGTGCAGGTAATCGGTGCTCTCCGACGGGCTTCCGATCGAGGTGTAGGGGCCCTGTTCGAGGCACGGAGGCGCGGCGAAGGCGGCCGTCGAGGAGACGTCGTTGAACCCGAACAGCTTGATCCGGTCATAGAGGTCGCCGGCATCGGCCTCGTCGCCATCGGTGCGCACGTTGAAGTCCGGATCGGCGACCGTCGGCTCGCGCGCGGGCAGGGTGACGTTGGCGCCGCTCGCGCACTGGGCGGTCTCGAAGGCGCGCAGCCCGCTGCGGATCTCGAGCGCGCTGCCCGGCTTCGGGTAGGGGTTGGGGCGGTTGATCTGCAGGCGGCTCGGATAGGTGGAGAGCACCTCCGGGGTCAGCATCGCCTCCGTGCGGATGTAGCCGGTGAGGCCGCCCTGCTCGAAGTTCGGCAGCTGGCCGTTGGTCGCCGCGGCGAGGTTCCCGAGCGCGGCGGTGAGCTCGCGGCGATAGTCGCCCAGCACCTGGAGGATCGGGTTGAGCTCGGCGAGGAAGGGGTCGAAGCGCTCGAGCAGCGGCGGCAGGTCGTCGTCGAGCAGGCGGCGCAGCGCCGCCGAGCCGCGCGGGGCCGCTGCGACCGTCCGGTCGAGCCCGGCGAAGAACGGGTCGAGCTCGCGCGAGAGCCGGCCGAGATCGTCGAAGGTGGGCTCGAGCTCGCGGGCGGTCGGGCCGAGCTGCAGGACGAGCGGGTCGGTGTCGAGGGCGAAGCGCTCGAGCCGGGTCAGGGTCGTGCGCGACTCGCGCAGGAAGGTGGGCAGGACCCGGAAGGCGTCGGCGAGGTCGGCGTTTCGACGCGCCGTGGTCGCGAAGACCTCGGCCGCGTTGGTGATCAGCCCGCGCAGCTGGCCCTGGCGCTCGGAGAGCGCCGTGAACACCTCGCCGCTCGAGCGCACGAAGCCGGAGACGGCCTGCTCCTGGGAGTCGAGCAGGCGCAGCGCGACGTCGGCGCGGTCTGCGAACGGGGCGAGGCTTGCGATCGCAACCGAGAGGTCGTCGCCGCGCCCGCGCAGCGAGGCCGCCTGACCCTGCATCCAGGCCTGGAACGCCGCTCGGGTCGGCGCGTCGAAGGCGCGGAAGACCTCGTCGAGCTGGACCGAGGAGGCCACCTGGGCATAGGGAAGCGTGCCGCCCTCCGGCAGCGGCTCGGCCTCCCGCGAGCCCGGGGTGAGCTCGACGTAGGTCTCCCCCAGCAGGGTCTTCTGGCGCAGGATCGCGCGGGTGTCCGAGGGGATCGGGGCGTAGGCGCTGTCGAGCTCGACCGTGACGTCGGCGAGCCCCTGCTCGTTGAGGTCGATCCGCTTCACCTTCCCGATCGAGACGCCGGAGATCCGCACGTCGGACTCGACCGCGAGCTGGGTGCCCTCGTCGGTCGGGACGGTGAACCGGTAGCCCTCGGGCTTCAGCGGCACCGGGCCGCCGAAGGTGAGCCAGAGGAACAGCGCCAGCCCGAAGCAGGAGAGCACGAACCCGATCGCGATCAGGATCCTGCCGACCGTCGGTGGCCTGGTCTCCATCAGCCACCCGCCTTCAGCGCCGCGTTCTCGAGGTCTCGCTCCGCCGCCGCCCGCTCGCGCGCGATCGGTGGGGCGAGCGGGTTGCCGCCGCCGTCGAGCGGGCAGATCGTCTCCGACTCGGGCACGTTGGTGACCTGCTGCAGCGTGCGGATGAACGGCCGCGCCGAGGCGAAGCTCTCGGCGTTCTGCGCGGTTCCGCACGACTGCATCACCAGGCCGCGCAGGATCGGGCCCTGCGCGTCCTCGGTGAGCAGCGCGCTGTTCGTGTTGTGGTTCAGCCAGGCGGCCCAGTAGAGGTAGCCCTCACGGGCGCCCGGCGGGTTGTAGGCGAGGCCGTTGAACAGCCGGTTGAGATCGGCGAGCGAGCTCGCCAGCGAGGTCGTCGTCGCCGCGAGCGGCTCGGCCGCCTGCTTCAGGTGGCGCACCGGATCCTGAACGCGGCGGGTGAACGGGCGGATCTGGCTCTCGATCGGCTCGCTGGTGGCGGCGAAGAGGCCCTGCGCCGAGCGCTGCGCCGGGGCGAACTCCTGGGCGGCGGGAATCAGCTCCCGCGAGGCCGGGCCGAGCTCGAGCGCGAGCTGGTCGCCGGACTCGAGCGCCCGCCGGGTCGCCGCCAGCGCCGGCGGCAGCTCGCGCAGCGTCTCGCGCAGCGAGGCCTCCTGCGAGGCGAATCCGGCCAGCGCCTCGTTCGAGTCGCCTACCCACTGCGAGAGCCGGACGTCGGTGCGGGCGAGCTCCTCGCTGAGGGCCCGGAAGGCGCTGATCACGTTGGCGATGTTGCGCCGCCGCACCGAGAGCGCGTCGCCGATGTCGGCGAGGTGGCGGCCGAGCGGCTCGAAGCGCCTCAGCCCGGCGGAGAGCTGCTTGCCGCGGCCGCCGAGCCCGCGCGCCCCGGCCTCGAGCAGGAGCTGCAGGTAGGCGCGGGTGTCGCCGTCGAGCGCGGCGAGGATCCGGTCGGGCTGGATGTTCGTCGTCGTCTGCGCCTGCGGGATCACGAACCCCTCCTCGACCTGCGGGGCGTCCTCGGAGCCCGGATCGACCTCGAGCGTCATGTCCTGGAGGCCGGTGCGCGGTCGCAGCAGCACGGTGGCGTCGGTGTGGATCAGCGGGGCGTAGCGCTTCTCGACCAGCATCGTCACCCGGGCGCGTCCCTCGACCAGCTCGACCTCGGTGATGTCGCCGGCCTTGACGCCGGCGAGGTTGACCGTCTGCCCCTGTCCCGGGGTGATCGCCTGAGCGTTCTCGAGGTCGGCCTTGAGCTCGAGCCGCTCGTCGCCGAGGAACGGCACCCAGGAGGGGTAGGGCTGTTGCTGCTGGGAGAGGATCACGCCGGTGACCGCGAGACCGAGGACGAGCAGCACGCCGATCGCGATGAAGTCCCTGAGGTGCTCGCGGATCGCCCGCCTCACGGCGACACCGGGACGAGGTCGGGGGCGCGGGTTGCCGCCGCCGGCCCGTTGACGTCGGGCAGCGCGTTCTTGAAGCAGGGGAAGTCCATCCGGAACGGCGGCGTCCTGGCGCTGACGCCGGGCCGCAGGCCCTGCGGCGCGACCACCGAGTTGGCGAAGTTGAGGGTGTTGCTGACCCCGCCGCCCGGGTTGGTCCCCTGCAGCAGCAGCGGACCCCCGCCCGCCTGGAGCCGCGCGTAGGGCCCGTTCCCGTCGAAGCCCTGGGTCGCGCCGGCGAGCTCGACGGCGCTGAAGAGGAGCTCGTTGAAGTTCGGCTGTCCGCTCGAGAACTGGTCGTCGACGACGATCTCACCGGTCGGCACCAGCACCTTCGAGGTGCACCGCGCGAGCAGGGTCTGCTCGCCGAACAGGCTGCGGGCGGAGACGGTCGAGCGGGCGAGGCCCGGGGCGGCGCCGCGCAGCAGCTTCGCCAGCCCGCCGAGCTCGGAGGGCCGCACGAGCGCCCTGGTCTGGTCGAGCCACGGGTTGGCGGCCGAGATCGTCGCCGGCAGCTCCTGGATCCCCGGCCGCGCCTCGATCGCGAGCGCGCGCACGAACGGGAGCGCCTCGTTGAGGTCGGCAAGCGAGACCTCGGACTCCTCGAGCGTCGGCGCGAGCAGCTCGACCGTCCGCGAGAGGCTGCTCGACTCGGCGGCCAGGGCCCCGCTGAACCTGTTCAGGTTGGTGATCAGGCCGGCGAGCTGATCCTCCCGCGCGGCGAGTTTCGAGAAGACGATGCCGGTGCTCTTGATCAAACGCGAGAGGTCACCGGGCTGGTTGCCGAGCAGGGCGGTGTTGACGATCGCGGTTCCGCGGCCGGCGCGCTTGCCGTAGCGGAAGGCGTCGTTGAGCGACTCGGCGGCGCTCTCGCCCGCGCACGTCGGGGTCCTGGTCGGCGTCGTCGGCCGCCGTCGGCTCGTAGGTGAGCGCCGTCCCGAAGCCCTTGAGCAGCTTCTGCAGCCCCCGCCGCTGGGGGGTCTGCAGCGCGGTCAGAACCTCGTCGAGCTGGACCGCGGTCGCGGTCTGGGTGACCGGGATCGAGTCGCCGTCGTCGAGCTCCGCGGCGCTCGGGCTCCCGGGCTGCAGGTCGATGAAGTAGTTGCCCTCGAGGAAGAGGCGCGGGCGGATCTCGGCGACCGCGTCGGCGTGCAGCGGCCGGCCGGCCTCGTCGACGCTGAAGGTGACCTTCGCCGTCTCGCCCTCGGAGCCGATCGCGGTCACCTTGCCGACGTTCACGCCGGCGATCCGGACCGGGGCGCTCTTGCGAAGCGAGGCGACGTTGTCGAACGTCGCGGTGACCTCGTAGCCCGGGCTCGACCAGGGGAGCTGCTTGGCGAAGGAGAGGTAGATCCCGATGCTCGCCGCGACGAAGACGAGCAGGCCGAGGACCCAGGGCGGCGGGCCGCTGTACTTGCGCCCCCAGATCCGCTCGTCGACGTCCGAGCCGGCGGTGCGGATCGGGGCCTCGGCGCGGCCGCGGCGGCGTCTCGAGAACAGCGCCATCAGCCGCCCCCCGCCGCCTCGTCGGCGGCATCGTCGGAGATTCCCGGCTGGTCGTCGGTGACGACGCCCTGGTTGCCGGGGACGTTGCCGATCACCTGGCGGCCGGCGAGGAAGGGCTCGTTGCCGGCCTCGCACTCGCGCGTCTGGCCGGGCGCTGCCGTGTTCGGGTAGGGGTTGTAGTGCAGGAAGTTGGTCGGATCGCCACCGCCGTTGGCGGGCGCCGCGGCGACGCCGCCCTCGTCGTTCGGCCCCAGCGGCGGGTCGAAGACGGTGAACCGCTGGAAGGTGCCGCCGGTCGCCCCACCCTGCGAGACCGTGCTCGCGAGGTTCCTGAACAGCAGCGAGCCGTAGTTGCAGACGGTCTGAGCGGGGGTGATGAAGCGCGCCGTCGGGCCGAGCAGGTCGACGCTCTGGCGCAGCCTCGCGAGCCCCTCGCGAACCCCGGCGTCGGCGCTGAACGCGGCCAGCGATTCGGCGGTCGGGGCGAGCTCGCGGTTGAGCGCCGGCGAGGCGCGCAGCACCGGAGCGCCGCTCTCGAGCGAGCTCGCGATCACCGGCGAGTTCGCCCGGATCGACTCGACCCCGGGGTTGAGCCGCGCGAACAGGTCGGCGCTGTGATCGAGGAAGGGCCGGATCGCCGGCAGGGTCCGGCTGCCGACCTCGAGGGTCGGCACGCTCTCGCGGATCGTCTCGGCAACCTGCGGCGATACCCCGGCGAGCGCCGTGAAGGTGGCGTCGAGCGAGACGAACAGCTCACCCTGAAGCGCGGCAACCGGCGCCACCTCGGCCGCCGCCGCGGCGGCGCCGGCGACGAAGCGCGACAGCCCGGTCCGCGGGGAGGCGAGGTTGCGGGTCACCGGCTCGAGGAACTCGAGCACGCGCGGCAGGCGGCCGATCGCCAGGTTGAGCTCGGGCCCGCGCCCGGCGAGCGCGTTGCCGAACTCGACGAAGTTCTCCCGGATCGCGAGCCTGGTCGGCTCGTCGAAGGTGTTGAAGACGTCGTCGATCTCGACCGGCTGGGAGAGGCAGGGGTTCTCGGCGGCCGGGTCGGCGGGCCCCTCCTCCTCGCATCCGGGGGAGTCGAGCCGGCCGAAGCCGTAGGCGCTGGTCGGGATCACCGCGCCGGCCTCGTAGCCCTCGCTCGCCTCCCCCTGCTCGATCTCGAGGTACTTGAGGCCGAGCGCCGAGCGCGAGCGGATCACCAGGCTGGAGTCGACCGGTAGCGGCTCGAGGTCGCTGTCGAGCTTCAGGTCGAGGCGCGCGCTCGCCGTCCCGTCCTCGCCCTGCTGCGGCTCGATCGCCTCGACCGTGCCGACGCGGACCCCACCGACGCGAACGTCGTTGCCGGCGACGAGGCTGTTCGCGTTCGGGACATCGGCCGAGAGCCGGTAGGTGGGCACGAAGGGGAGCCCGGTGTTCGCGTTGTAGGCGAGGAAGACCGCGACGATCGAGATCAGCACCGTGACCGCGCCGACCATCGTCGGGCTGGCGACGAGCGCCCCGGCGACTCCGCGTCCCCTCATCGCCTTCCGCCCCTCGAGCCGGCGGCGTCCGCAGCCGGGGCGCCGATCAGGAAGTCCATCAGGCTGCTCATCGCCCGCATCCGCCGCGGCGCCGCCGGCGAATCGGGATCCTCGGGCGAGCCGGCGGGAGGCTGCTCGGCCGGCGCCGGGGCTTCCTCGGCCGGCGGCGGGGGCTCGACGTCGCTCGGCGCCGCCGGCTCGGGCTCGGCGGTCGCCTCACCGGCGGCGTCAAGCTCGCCGCCTGCGGGCTGCTCGGCGTCGGCCGCCCCCGGGTCACCGAGCGCCTCGGCAAGCGCGCGGCCGACCTCGATCACGGCGCGGCCGGAGCGCTTCTCCTGCCGCCTCTCGCTCGCCAGGCCGCTCGCCGAAGCGGCCGCAAACCGTGCTCCGCAGCCGGGCTCGGGAATCAGCTCGTAGTCGACGCAGTTGTTGAGCGGCAGCAGCGAGCGCACGAAGTGGCCGTACTGGTCGAACCCGTTGACGACGCCGGAGGCGTAGAAGATGAAGTCGGCGAGGTGGTCGAACCCGTCGGTCTTGCGCAGGCTCTTCAGCAGCTTCTTCAGGTTCACGGTCGCGGGCTCGCCGCCTCTCGCAAGGCCGCGCACCTGCCTGATCACCGGATCGGCGGCGACGATCGGCGGGCCCGCGGCCTCGGCGGCGCGGCCGAGGCTCGTCAGCGCCCCGGTGCCGGCGTCGGAGAACGGGCCGAGCGCCCGCGCGGCGCGGGTCAGCGAGGGCGCCGCCGCACGCAGGTTGGCGAACGCCGGGGTCGCCTCGCCGGCGAAGCTGTCGAGCGAGCCCATCGTCGTTCGAAGCTCGCGCAGGAAGCCGGGAAGCTCGACGAGCTGGCGCTCGAGAGCGGCGCGCTCGGAGGCGGTCGCGGCCGCGGTGGTCTGGGAGGAGTTGATGAACGAGGCGATGCTGCGGCGGCGGTTGGCGAGCTCGCTGATCACCCGGTCGGAGTCCGCGGCGAGCTGGCCGAGGGTGCGGTTCTGCCGGGCGAGGATCGCCAGCACCTCGTTCGTCTCGCGCAGCGCCGGGTTCGCCCGCTCGACGATCTCGGCGAGCTCATCGCCGCGGGCCGCGAGCCCGGCGCCGAGGTCGTTGAGGATCAGCCGGAAGCGGTCGGGATAGGGCTCGCTCGTAGATGTCGTTGATCAGGTCGAGGTCGACCGCCTTGCCGTTGCGCTCGAGCGGCAGCAGCCGCTGGCCCTCGCCGGGCTGACCCTCGCCGATCGCCTCCAGTGGCGGGGGCGGCTCGCTGCCGGCGGCGCGCGGCTGCGTCGGCTCGCACTCGACGAACTTCTCGCCGATCAGCGACTGCGGGCGGATCAGGCAGGAGGCGTCGGCGCGGAAGTCCTGGAAGCCGGGGTCCTCGATCCGCATCACGACCACGGCCTTGCCGGGCTCGGCGCTGCCGTCCTCGCGCACCACCTCGCCGGGCTCGGAGACCGTCACCTCGCTGATCACGCCGACGTTCGCGCCCGCGACCCGGACCTCCTCGCCGTCGACCAGGAAGCCGGCGTTGTCGAAGACGGCCCGGACCTCGTAGCCGTCCTCCTCCCCCCCGGCGCCGCCGGCGAAGACGAGCAGCGCGACGGCCGCGAGCACGGCGAGGGTGGCGCCGGCGATCCGCCTCATGGCCCCGGCGGCACGTCGTCGGGGTCACATTCGCCGGCCAGCGCTCCGCGGTCGAGGAACGGGTTGGAGCCGGCGACCGGCTGCGTCGCCGCTCCCGGGCAGCGCAGGAACGGTCCGAGCCCGATCTCGGCCAGCTGGTCGAACTGCTCGGAGGGCGGAATCGGCTCGAGCGCGCCGCCGTCGTTGTCGAAGAGGTTCTGGGCCGCGGGGGCCACGCGGACGTAGTGGCCGTTGGCGTCGTAGTAGCCGGCGATCTGGCCCGCCCTGGCGACCAGCCCGAAGAGGTCGGGCGCGTAGGCGCGGGCGAGGGCGACGTTCGGCTCGGCGTCGTCGAGCGCCGTCAGCGTCGGCCGCACCGCCCGCGCCGCCGCCTTCTCGGCGCCCGGCGCGGCGAGCAGCGCGTCGCTGAGATCGTTGGCGGGGCCCGGCAGGGTGACGGCGTCCCTCAGCGCCGCGATCACCGGGACCGAGGGATCGACGACCGAGCGCAGCTTGCGCAGGAACGGCGCGAGGTCGCGGGTCGCCACCTCGGCGTCGGCGACGAGCGGGTCGAGGTCGTCGAGGGCGGCGCGCAGGTTGACGAAGGTGGTGTTCGCCTGGCGAAGCGCCGGGGGCAGCGCGAGCAGGGTCCGGTCGAGCGAGGAGTTTCGCTCGGCGATCGCGCCGAGGGCGCGGTTGGCGTTCTCGGTCAGCGCGGAGAGGTCGTCGCGGCGCGAGGCGATCGCGCCGAGGGCGCTCGAGCCCTCGGCGAGGAAGGTCGCCAGCGCCTCGTCGTCGCGGGTCAGCTCGGCGAGCAGCCTCGTCGTCGACTGGAGCCCGGGAGCGAAGTACTTGTAGGCGGCCCGCGCGGCCTGGTTGTTGCCGGTGTAGATCGTCGCCTGGCCCTGGATCACCTTCTGCAGCGACCGGCGGGTGGGCCCGTCGAGGGTGTCGAAGAGCTGGTCGAGATCGACCGGGGAGGTGGTCGCGTCGGCGGCGATCACCGCGTCCTCGGGCAGCGCGGGGGCGTTGTTGGGACCGGGGGCGATCGAGACGTAGCGGTTGGCGATCCCCGAGAGCGAGGTCGCCCGGACGACCGCGGTGGTGCCCTCGTGAAGCGGGTGATCGACCGTGATCGCGACCTCGGCCTGGGCATTGTCGGTGAGGCTGAGCTCGTCGATCGTCCCGATCGGCTGGCCCGCGACCTGGACCTGGTTGCCGGGGACGAGCTGGCCGCCGGTCTCGAAGATCAGCCTGTAGCGGTGTCCGGAGTCTCCGGAGAACAGCAGGAGGACGACCGCGAGCCCGGCGACGAGCAGGATCGCGACTCCGGCGATCCTCATGATCGCCGACCCGCCCGTGCGACTGTCGTCCGCTGGTTCAGGCACTCGCGAGTTGCGCCTGTGCGCGCTCCGTCCGCTGTTCTCTCGCGTGGGCCGCCGTTGCGCGGGAGGTCATCCTTTCCTTCCCGTGTTGCGCGTTGTCGTCTGCTTCCGTGATCCTATTCGGTGTCGAGCCGATCGGCTCGGCCCGTCACCGCCCGCGAGCGGATCCAGGCGGCCGCCGCGGCCGCGGCGGAGCTCGGCTCAGGGCTCCCGAGGGCGCTACTCGCGCGGGTCGCGCCCGGTGAGCTCGCGGTAGAGATCGTTCGCCCGGGTCCCCGTGAGCGCCGCGACGACGCTCGCCGCGGCCCGCGGCCTGGCCCCGGACTTGACCAGCCGCCGGAGCGCGTCGACGGCGAACGCGAGGTCGGCGCCGCTCGAGGACCCGCGTCCGGAGGCGGGAGCGATCACGACCACGATCTCGCCCTTGACGTCCTCGCGAAAGCGCCGGGCGAGCTCGCCGAGAGTGCCGCGCGCGACCTCCTCGTGAAGCTTGGTGAGCTCGCGGCATACCGCCGCCGGGCGGTCGGGGGCGAGCGCGGCGAGCGCCGCGAGCGAGGCCGGCAGCCGGCGCGGCGACTCGAAGGCGACAAGCGTCTCCGAGGCCCCGAGCACCCGCTCGAGCTCACCGGCGCGGCGCGGCAGGAAGCCCTCGAAGCGCCAGCGGTCGGCGGGCAGCGCCGAGGCGACCAGCGCGGTCGTCACCGCCGAGGGGCCCGGCAGGACCTCGACCTCGAGCGCCCGCTCGACGCAGGTGCGGATCAGGCGGTACCCGGGGTCGGAGATCACCGGCGTGCCGGCGTCGGAGATCAGCACGACGCGGGCGCCGCGCTCGATCTGCTGGGCGAGCTGGCGGGCCCGCTCGGACTCGTTCTGGTCGTGGTAGGAGACGAACTTCGGCCGGGCGATCTCGAGCCGCTCGTAGAGGCGGCCCGCACGGCGGGTGTCCTCGCAGGCGACCAGGTCCGCCTCGGCGAGCGCCCGGCGCGCCCGCGCGGAGATGTCCTCGACGTTGCCGATCGGCGTCGGGCAGACGGTCAGCCGGCCGGCCATCAGCCGTCCCCCTCGAGCCCGAGCGCCGCGGCGCCGATCATCCCGGCGTCCGGCCCGAGCGCCGCGGCGACGACCTCGGTCTCGTTCATCGGGCTCAGCGCCCGCGATCGCATCTCCTTGCGCGCCGGCCCGATCAGAAGCTCTCCGGCGGCCGAGACGCCGCCGCCGATCACGATAACTTCGGGCTCGAAGATGTTCGCGAAGCTCGAGAGCGCGACGCCGAGCCGGCGGCCGATAGTCGCCAGCGTCTCGACCGCGATCCCGTCGCCGTCGATCGCCAGCTTCGTCACCAGCTTGCCGTCGATGTTCTGGCCGGCCGCAAGCGCGTGGCCGAGCGCCGACTCGGGGTGGGCCTCGGCGGCGGACCTGCCCTCGCGGCCGAGCGCGGTGCCCGAGGCGAGCGCCTCGACGCAGCCGCGGTTCGGGCAGTTGCCCTGGCACGGCGGGCCGGCCTGGTCGATGACCACGTGGCCGAGCTCGGCCCCGGAGCCGGTGCTCCCGCGATAGAGCTCTCCGCCGACGATCACGCCGCCGCCGATGCCGGTGCCGATCGTGAGCAGGACCGCGTTCCGCGCCCCCTTCGCGGCGCCGAAGCGGTGCTCGGCGAGCGCCGCCAGGTTGCCGTCGTTGTCGATCAAGGTCGGCAGGCCGATGCGCTCGGCGATCAGGTCGCGGAACGGGACGTCCTCGATCGGCAGGTTGACCGCCCCGATCGCGTGGCCGCTCTCGCGGTCGATCCGGCAGGGCACGCCGAGCCCGACCGACCCGACCTGCGGGCACGCCTCGAGGCCGCTGCGAAGCTCGGCCTCGAGGCGGTCGAGCAGCTCCTCGAGCGTCAGCCCGAAGGTCTCCTCGGTCGAGCGGTAGAGGACCGAGCGCTCCTCGTCGAGCACCCCGATCGCCATCTTCGTGCCGCCGAGGTCCGCCCCGAGCGCGGTTCTCACGAGGCGGTGGGGGCGGTGCAGTTGAAGGAATCGGGGCGGCCCATGGGGTATTGATAGCTCATGCCTGCTGGGGGACCCGAAGCCGACCCGTCGCACGGGTCGAAACCGCCCGAGCGGGGCAAGCGCTCGGGCTCCGAGCCGCCCGAGTACACCGTCTACAGATCGCGGCCTCGCCTAACCGATCGGTTCAAGAAGCCGGACCTCTCCTCGCTAACCGACCGGCTGAAGCGCGGCGGCGGCGGTGGACGGCCACCGAGGGCGACTCGCGGCGCGGCGAGCGGCCCGCCGTGGCGGCGGGTCGCGAAGTGGGCCGCGCTCGCGGTCGGCGGATGGATCCTGCTCAGCCTGCTCGCCTTCGCGGTCTCCGCCCAGCTTCAGAAGGGCAAGCTCGCCGATGGCGCCGGCAAGCCGCTCGGCGGCAACCCGTTCATGCTCGCCAGCCCGCAGACGATTCTCGTGCTCGGCACCGATGTCCGCTCGGGTGCCTTCGCCGGTCCCGCCGAGGCGGAGCCGAGGAAGTGCATCGAGGCCGTGGTCAGCGGCCGGCCGAAGGACGGCAGTTGTCGCAACCCCCCGTTTCGCTCCGACACGATCATGCTGATCCGCGCCGGGGGCGGCAGCTTCCGCAAGCTGTCGATCCCGCGCGACACCCTTGCCGACGTGCCCGGGCTCGGCCCGCAGAAGATCAACTCCGCCTACGCCTCGGGGGGCGCCAAGCTCGCGATCCGCACGGTCGAGGGGCTGCTCGGCCTCGACATCGACCAGGTGGCGATCATCGACTTCGACGGCTTCCGCCAGTTCATCGACACGATCGGCGGGATCACGGTCGACCTGCCGACCAAGGTGTGCTCGAACATCTCCGCGGGGACGTTCAACCTGGAGCTCGACGCGGGCGAGAACGACCTCGACGGCTACCAGGCGATCACCCTGGCGCGGACGCGCGGCAACAGCTGCGGCTCGGGTGAGTTCACCGGCACCGACGTCGAGCGGGCGCAGTTCCAGCAGCTGATCCTGGACGGGATCAAGGGCAAGCTGACCAGCATCACCTCGGCGCCGATCAACCTGCTCAAGGGCCCGCTGATCGGCTGGGACGCGCCCAAGGCGATGGTCTCGAGCATGGGGATGCTCTCGATGCCGCAGTTCGTGATCTCGGCCGCGATCGGAGGCGGCGGCACCGACGTGCTCAAGCCCGCCTCGACGACCGCGGCGGGCAACCTCGTGGTCTCGCCCACCGAGTGCGAGCGCGCCGCCGAGGAGCTGCTCGGTGGCGAGCCGCCGCGCCAGCCAAACTGCCCGCAGAGCTGACGCGGAAGCGCCGGCGGGTTAGTCGGAGCTCTTCGCGGCCTTCGTCGAGTCCGGCTTCGAGGACCCCGACGAGCCGCCGCCGTCGGAGGACTTGGCGCTCGAGGAGTCGCCCGAGCCCGACGAATCGCCCGACCCCGACTTCGAGGAGCTGCCGTCGCCCGACGGCTTCGCCGCCGAGCCCTTCTTCGCGTAGTCGGTCGTGTAGAAGCCCGAGCCCTTGAAGTGGACGGCGATCGGGTGGAAGACGCGCTCGACCGGCTTGCCGCATACCTCGCACTCGGTGACCGGGTCGTCGGCCATCGACTGCAGCACCTCGAAGGTGTGACCATCGGCGCATCGGTACTCGTAGATCGGCATCGCGGGGTGCGATTATGGCGATCGCGCTTCGCGAGGCCGCCGGCAGCCGCGCCGCCGGCCGGGCGACCCCCGCACCCGCCCCCTCCCGAACCGCCCGGATCTCCGACCGGAGGGGAACAGAACGCCGGGCAGTTCGCTGGCGGCGAGGCGGCGCGGGGGGAGGGCGCCGGGCGCGGTCGCAGGGCGCTCGGGCGAGAGCGACTAGCCTGAGCGACCGTGAGCACCGACGCCCCCGACGCCCCCGACACGACCGGCGACCCGAGCCTCGACGAGGTCGTCGCGCTCTGCAAGCGGCGCGGGTTCATCTTTCCCTCCTCGGAGATCTACGGCGGGGTCGGCTCGACCTACGACTACGGCCACTACGGCGTGCTGCTGAAGAACAACGTCAAGAGCGAGTGGTGGCGGGCGATGCTGACCGACCGCGACGACATCGTCGCGATCGACTCGGCGATCATCCAGCACCCGCGGGTCTGGGAGGCCTCGGGACACCTCGGCGGCTTCACCGACCCGATGATCGACTGCCGCACCTGCAAGCTGCGCTTTCGCGCCGACCACCTGGAGAGCTCGCAGTGCGGGCGCAAGCCCTCGAAGCGACCGGGCGAGGGCCCCGATTGCGACCTCACCGAGGCGCGCGAGTTCAACCTGATGTTCGAGACCACGGTCGGGCCGGTCAAGGACTCGGGCTCGACCGCCTACCTGCGACCGGAGACCGCCCAGGGCATCTTCATCAACTTCAAGAACGTGCTCCAGTTCGCGCGCGTCAAGCCGCCCTTCGGGATCGCCCAGATCGGCAAGTCGTTTCGCAACGAGATCACCCCGGGCAACTTCATCTTCCGCACCCGCGAGTTCGAGCAGATGGAGATGGAGTTCTTCTGCCCGCCGGCCGAGACCGCCCGCTGGCACGAGCACTGGATGGAGGAGCGGATGCGCTGGTACACCGAGCTCGGGATCCGCCCCGACCACCTGATCCTGCGCGCCCACGAGTCCGACGAGCTCTCGCACTACTCGAGCGCGACCTCGGACATCGAGTACCACTTCCCGATGGGTTGGTCGGAGCTCGAGGGGATCGCCGACCGCGGCGACTTCGACCTCACCCAGCACGCCGAGCACTCCGGCGAGAAGCTCGAGTACTTCGACCAGCAGACGAAGGAGCGCTACGTCCCGCACGTGATCGAGCCCGCCGCGGGCGTCGACCGGGCGATGCTCGCCTTCCTCGTCGACGCCTACGAGGTCGAGGAGGTCGAGGGGCGCCAGCGGACCGTGCTCCGCCTGCACCCGAGGCTGGCGCCGATCAAGGTCGCCGTGCTGCCGCTGGTCTCGAAGGAGGGGATGCCCGAGCGGGCCCGCGAGATCTTCGAGTCGCTCCGCCGCAGGGTGACGGCCGAGTACGACGAGGGCGGCTCGATCGGCAAGCGCTACCGCCGCCAGGACGAGATCGGCACGCCCTGGGGGGTGACGGTCGACCACCAGACGATCGAGGACGGCACCGTGACCCTGCGCGAGCGCGACTCGCTCGAGCAGACCAGGGTCGCCGCCCAGGATCTGCCGGCGCTGCTCGCCGAGCGCCTCGCCGAGCCCTGGCAGAGCCCGAAGCTCGGCTAGCTGCCAGCCGTCAGCTTTCGTGCCGGGTCGCCGGGCCGAACGTCGCCGGCGTCGATCACGCGCGCGTTGAGGCCGCGCAGTCGCAACTCCCTGCCCTCGGCGGAGTTGACCAGCTTGAGCGCCTCGACCCCGAAGCGGCGCGCGAACTTGCCGCAGCCGAGGTGCGGGTGCGAGCTCACCTCGAGCACCGCCTCGCCGACCTGGATCCGGGTCCCGGCCGGCAGGTTGGACTCGCTGAGGTCGAGATCGACGAAGAGCTGATCGCCCGCCTCGGCCCAGCGCGCGGCCCCGCCGTCCGCGGCGATCAGGGCGATCGCCCGCGAGCCCATCACCGTGACCTCGGCCTCCGGGTTGGGGCCACCGTCGGCGCTCGAGGAGCTCGGCCGCTCGGCCCAGCCGTCGCCGAGCAGGCCGCCGCCGGGCTCGAGGCGCCCCTGCTCGAGCAGCTCGCGCCGGCCCTCGGAGGGGCGGGCGACGACCAGCGCGACGACACCCTCGGCGGCGGGCGCCTCGCGCACCGGCGCGAGATCGATCTCGGTGCGGGCGGTGCTCATCTCCCCGGCCGGGACGCTAGCGCGGCGCCCACGGTCGCGCGACCATGTGTGAGCACCGTCACACAACGCTCGCCCGCGGCGGCCGGGCCGCTTAGACTTCGCCATCGCACGATGTAAAGGTTCGAGGCGGACGAGGAGAGCATCGATGAGCGTCGCGCAGAAGGACGGGATCCGCACCGCCGGGCAGATCAGCTACGAGGATCTCTACCGGCGCTGGGAGCAGTCGAACTGGGAGGCCTACTCGATCGACTTCTCCGCCGACCGCGCCGGCTGGGACGCGCTCAGCGAGATCCAGCGCAAGTCGGCGCTGTGGATCTACTCGATGTTCTTCTACGGCGAGGACTCGGTCACCGACAACCTCGCCCCCTACATCGACGCAGCTCCGCCGCGAGGAGCAGAAGTACTTCCTCGCGACCCAGCAGGTCGACGAGGCGCGCCACGCGGTCTTCTTCCACCGCTTCTTCAAGGAGGTGATCGGCGCCGGCGACACGGTCGGCGAGACGCCTCGGCGCACCCTGCCGCAGCTCGGCTGGGGCTATCGCAACGTCTTCGACCGGCTCGACGCGATGGCCGACTCGCTTCGCAAGGACCGATCGCTGCCGAACTTCGCCCGCGCGATTGCGCTCTACCACATGGTCGTCGAGGCCACCCTGGCCCAGCCGGGCCAGCACTACATCGAGGACTTCTTCATCAAGTCGGGCTCGATGCCCGGGTTCAGCGAGGGGATGGCGAACATCTCGCGCGACGAGCAGCGCCACATCGGCTTCGGCGTCAAGGTGCTCTCCGAGCTCTTCGAGCAGTCGGAGGAGTGCAAGGAGGCGGTCGCCGAGCTGCTGCGCGAGATCATGCCGTACTCGCTCGGCGTGTTCACGCCGCCCAACTGGGACCTCGAGTACACCCGCTGCTACGGGTTCGAGATCGAGGACATCTTCGCCTTCGGGATGCGCTCGGTGCGCACCAAGTGGCGGGTGACCGGCTACCCGCTCGAGGAGATGCCCGGCGTCTTCCCGATCGACCCCGAGATGGAGCCCGAGGAGGTCGCCCGGCGCCAGATCACCCTGATGAAGGCCGGGGTGATGGGCGAGCCCAGCGGAGCGCCGGAGTCCTCGCCGGAGATCCAGCGAGCTGTTCTTCGACATCGTCTCGCGGGTCGCGAGGACCGACGCCGTCAACGGCGAGCCGATGACGATCCAGTGGGACTTCACCGACGCCGACCCCTGGCACCTGCGGATCGACAACGGCTCGACCGCGGCCGAGCCCGGCCCGGCTCCGGCGGCGGACCTCACCCTCGAGACGAGCTGGGCCGACTGGATCGCGATCGCGATGCAGGGAGCCGACCCGATGAAGCTGATGCTGCGCCGCCGGCTGCGCCCTCACGGCTCGCTGCGCCAGCTCGCGCGCCTGCCGAAGGTCTTCCCGAAGCGCCCGAACAACCTCGGGTAGCGCCGCCGCCTGGGCGTTGGACCCGGCCGGCCGCGCGGCCTACCGGGCCGGCTCGGGCGACGCCGGCTTCGCGGGCGGCTCGCTGCGCGCCGCCCCCGGGCCCTCGATGTTGAGCTCGGGAAGCAGCCGGTCGAGCCAGCCGGGCAGCCACCAGTTCCAGCGGCCCATCAGCTGCATCGCCGCGGGCACGAGGATCAGCCGCACCAGGGTCGCGTCGAGCGCGATCGCGACCGCGTTACCGAGCCCGATCTCCTTGATCGACGGAACCCCGGTGAGCACGAACACCGAGAACACCGCGGTCATGATCAGGGCCGCCGAGGAGATCGTCCGGGCGCTCGTCGCGAGGCCCTCGGCCACCGCCCGGCGGTTGTCGCCGGTGGCCTGGTAGCGCTCGCGGATCCGGGAGAGCAGGAAGACCTCGTAGTCCATCGAGAGGCCGAAGACGACCGCGAGCACCAGCGGCGGCGTCAGCGTGTCGATCGCGCCGCTCGACTGGAAGCCGAGGAAGCCGTCGAGCCAGCCCCACTGAAAGACGATCACGAGCACGCCGTAGGAGGCGCCGATCGAGAGCAGGTTCATCAGGATCGCCTTCAGCGGCAACAGCACCGAGCGCAGCATCACCATCAGGACCAGATATGAGAAGCCGAGGATGAAGGCGACGATCTTCCACATCGAGCCGTCGATCTGGGCGCGCAGGTCGACGATCCTCGCGCTCTCGCCACCCACCGCGACGGACGCGTGGCGCTCGATTCCGGAGGCTGGCACGATCCGGTCGCGGACCCGCTCGACCAGGGCGTAGCCGTCCTCGGAGTCGCTCGGGACGGTCGCCGTCGCGGTGATCAGCGCGATCCCGGCGTCGGGCTCGGGGCGGGCGACCGAGGAGATCTCGCGGTCGGCGCTGAGCGCGGCGACGAGGTCGCCCACCGCGGCCCGGTTCGAGGGCTCCGCGAGGTCGCCATCGTCGAAGCGGGCGATCAGCTCGACCGGGTTCTGGGCGCCGCCCGAGGCCTCGGCGGCGAGCGCGGCGCCGGTGGGAACGTCGTGATCGGACGGGAACTGGTCGAGCGCCCCGGTACCGGTCTTCATCGAGAGCGTCGGGATCGCCAGGGTCAGCAGGACCCCAGCGGCGAGCATCGCCGAGAGCACCGGCCGGCGCATCACCCGGGCGGTCCAGCGCTCCCAGAAGCCGTTGCCGCTCTCCACGGAGGAGCCGCGGCGCCGACGGCGGTCGATCGTCACCCGGCGGAGGAGGATCAGCAGCGACCAGACCGCGCCGCCGGCCTCGACGCGGTGCCCGAGCAACCGGATCAGCGCCGGCAGCAGGACGACGGCGGCGAGGATCGCGACCGCGACGACGACCATCGCCCCGAGCGCCATCGAGCGCAGCGTCTGGTTGTCGACCACCCAGAGCCCGGCGAGCGAGATCACCACGGCCATTCCCGAGAAGGTGACCGCGAGACCCGAGGTCGCGAGCGCCTCGGCCCGCGCCTCGGCGGCGCTACGGCCGGAACGGACCTCCTCGCGAAAGCGGGCGAGAATGAACAGCGAGTAGTCCACCGCGACACCGATCCCGATCATCGAGGCCATGTTGGTGACGAACACCGACATCTCGAGCTGCTGGGAGAGCAGGTAGATCAGCGCCCCGGTGACGAGCACGGAGACGAAGCCGAGCGCGAGCGGCAGCGAGGCGGCGGCGAGTGAGCCGAATACGGCCAGCAGGATCAGGGCGACGATCGGGAAACCGATCGCCTCGGCCCGCTCGAGATCCTCCTTGGAGAGCTCCTGAAGGCCCGCCCACGCCGCCGGTTGACCCGCCAGGTAGGTGGTGACCCCGTCGATCGCGACGCCGAGCTCGAGCTGCTCGCGGAGCTCCGCGGCGGCGTCGCTCTGGCGGCCGGGCTCGAGGCTCGAGTCGAGCTCGACCACCGCAACCCGGCCGTGGCGGAGCTTGCTGTGCGCGGCGGGCAGGGCCTCAGGGGCGAGCGCGAAGCCTCCGACCTCGCCGACCGCATCGCCGATCCGCTCGGTGGCGGCTGTGATCTGCGCGTCACCGGCGTCCGGGCGGGCGGCCAGAACCACGCCGACGGCGCCATTCTGGCGCTCCGGATAGCGCTCGGCGATCTCCGACTGGACACGCTCGGACTGGCTGCCCGGGACGTCGAAACCGCCGCCGGTGAGGTGGTCCGTCTGCCTGGCGGCAAGCGGGACCGCGGCGACCGCGACCAGGAGCCAGATCGCGACGACGAGCCGGCGCCGGCGCGTGATCGCGGCCGACAGTCTGAGCATCGCGCCGCGCATCGGGCACGCGAGACTACATCCGGCGCCCTCGCCGATCCGTGAGATCGCTCACGCGGGGCGGTGTGATCCCGGCACTCGGCTCAGGGGATTGCTTTGGCGCCGTCGGCGTGCCCGTCGCCGTCGGCGCGCCCATTGCCGTCGAGATGTCCGTCGCCGTCGGCGTGCACGGCCGCGGCGCGCGCACCCCATCCGATCAGCTCCTGGGTGAGCTCGAGCACGCCCTCGATCCGACGCCCGGCGGTGCTCGACAGCGCGGAGCCGCCGGCTTCCTTCGCCCGGGCCAGCGCCGCATCGGCGAGGGCGAGCAGTTGCGTCGCCGACGCCGAGCCGTCCCACTCGGCGATCCCGACGGAGAGGTCGATCGCGACGTCGCTGGACTCCGCCACCGAGCTGAGCACGGCGGCGCGGTAGCGCGCGCTGATCGAGGTTCCGGCGGCGATGCCCGTCTCCGGCAGGATGACGATGAACTCGTCGCCTCCGAAGCGCCCGATCGCGTCGTAGGAGCGAGCGGTGCGCTGGAGCGCGCGGCCGGTCGCCTGAAGCACCCGATTCCCCTCGAGATGACCGCGCTCGTCGTTCACGCGCTTGAAGTTGTCGAGGTCGATGAAGCAACACGACACGAGGTGGCCGCTGCGGCGAGAGCGCTCGATCTCCGCCTTGAGAACCTCGACGACGCCGCTGTAGCTGAGGCAGCCGGTGAGCACGTCGAAGCCGACCGAGCCGAGCACGGCGGCGAGCGTGAGATCCTCGCCCATGCACAGCCCGGCCATTCGCGCGTAGGACTCCGCGGTGCGGCCGATGTCGTCGACCGCCTCGGCGCTCGGTTGCGAGAAGCCGGCGTAGATCACGCCGAGCGCACGCCCGCGAGCGGGGATCGGCGCCGCGACGGCCGCGATCGAGCCCGGGTCGACCCCGCTCTCGGCAAGGTCGAAGAGGGGCCGGTCGGCGCCGAGCGCGCGCCCGAGCAGCGAGTCGCCGTTCCAGGCGGCGGGCAGCCGGCCGCGCTGCTGCGCCCAGCTCGCAAGCACCTCATCCTCGTCGAGGCCTGCTCGGTGGCCGAGCAGGAGCGCCGAATCGGCGCCGACGGTCTCGGCGAAGCAGCGCAGAACCACGTCGTAGGCTTGAACGCGCACGCCGCGCCGGCGGCGGCGGGACCGGATCTCTCGTGTTTCGCGCAGCGGGTTCTCCACAGCTCATCCTTCGCCGTAGTCTCTTCCCGAGCCGCGCGCGCCGGCCGCTGTGCGACCGCAGTGCGCTTCCCAGATCTCTCCAAGAGCCGCCGGTTCACCGCCTCTGCAACTTCCCGACCGCCCGCTGAGGGTATCACTAGCCCGCCGGCCAAAGGGAGCGCCCGCTGCGGCGCAGTCCGGTTCGCTCAGCCGAGCAGGTCCTCGTACCCCGCGATTCTCGCCGCGGTCTCGAGGTAGCCGTCCCGCAGGATCTGGGTCTCGTCCTCGACCGTGGTCGCGAGCACGCGCAGCTCATCGGCGAGCCGGCCCCGACGCCTGCGCTCGTCGATCGAGAGCTGGACGCCGTTGCCGTGCAGCTCATCGGCGAGAACGCGGGAAGAGAGCGACAGCGCCGCCGCCGCGCCGACGAGCTCCTGGGAGGCCTCGGACCAGGCCTTCGCGCCGGTGAGCCAGGCCTCCATCGCCGCGGCGTCGGCTTCGGTCAGCATCGCGATGAGCGCTCGGCGACTCGAGGAGGGGCCATCATGGTCCGCTTCTCTGCCTTCTCGGTGGAGGTCCTCGCGCCGAAAGAAAAAGCAGAAGAGTCCCGCCGCGTAGCTGGTCTCTTCACCCTACCACCACCCTGTCAAGGGCTGTATCCTTTCACCTCGTGGACGATCGACGGAGCGATCAACCGAAGCCGGAGGGAGGAGCCCAGATCACAGGCGGCGCGCTGCTGACCGCGATCTCGAACAGGATCGTCGGGATCCTGCGCGAGCACTACGGTCGCGGACCGATCAAGGCGAAGACCTACGTGCTCGACGATCTCGTCGTCGTCGTGCTGCGAAACGGCTTCACCGCGATCGAGAAGACGATGGTCGAGAGCGGTCGTTCCGAGCAGGTCGTCGAGATGCGCCACGACTTCCAGAAGATGATGGGCGACCGCTATCGCGAGGCGATCGAGGAGCTGACCGAGCGCAAGGTGGTCGCGTTTCTCAGCCAGGCCCACCTCGAGCCCGACATCACCCTCGAGGTCTTCTTCGTCGACCGGCCGCTGGCGGGATTCGGTGCCGCCGAGCTGATCGAGCCGAAGCGAATCGACGAGTGAGAGCCGCGCTCAACTCGCTTCGGCGTCGAGCAGGAAGCGATAGACCGCGAACGAGACGGCGAGCGCCCGGGCGGCGTCGAGGGTCGGATCGGTGAGCGCCTGGATCGAGGCGCCGTCGCCGGCGGCGAACACGTGGGTGAGCACAGACTCCGCGTCGAAGCGCAGCCTGAGCACCCCCTCTCGCTCCTTCTCGCGCAGGATCTCGGCGAACTCGCTGCGCGCGCGCGCGTAGAGGGCCCCGAGCTCGGCGCGGACCTCGGGGTTGTGGCGGCCGGCCACGAACAGCTCGGAGACCATGTAGACGTAGCCCTGCTCGTCGACGGTTCGGGCGAAGGTCTCGACCAGCGCGGCGATCATCTCCTCGACGTCCTCCGCCCGCCGCATCGCCGCGCCGAGGATCTCGATCCGATACTCGGTGTCGCGGCGGATCACCTCGACCAGCAGCCGCTCCTTGGTGCCGAAGTAGTAATGGAGCAGGCCGCGGCTGACCCCGGCCTTGGCGGAGACGCGATCGAAGGTGGAGCCGGCGATCCCGACCTCCGCGACCGACTCGCGCATCGCCTCGACGATCGCCATCGCCCTCGCGCCGGTGAGCGGCGGGGCCGACGGCGGAGGCTCGGGGCCGACCGCCGCGGAGCGGAGCCCGGCTCCGTGGCTGGATGTGGCGCTCGGCTCGACCATCAGCGACGTCGCCGACCGGGGACGTCGCCGCGACTGTAACCGAGCGCTTCGGCTCAGGCGCCGGTAGACCCGGCCACGGATCGGCTGCCGAGGGACGAGAGCGCGCGCGTCCGCACCCTATGCGCCGCCGAGCCTAGGTGGAGGTGGTCGCCGGCGCCGTCGTCGTCGAGGTGTACTCGAACTCCTCCTCGGCGCCGAAGAGCGCGTCGAGGACGCTCTTGCGAAGCCCCTCGCTGAGCACCAGGGCGAGGATCGCGCCGGCGATGGCGATGAGCAGCAGCCGGCCGAGCCGGCTCTTCTTCTCCTCGCCCTTGAGCCGATGCGTGGCCTCGCGCATGTTCTCGGCCGCGGTCCTCAGGTCCTTGTGGAGCTTCTTGTCGTCGATCGCGGTGTCGATCACGCTGCCGTTCGACGAGAGCCGGTCGTAGGCGTCGCGCGCCGCCTCGAACGCGACGACGACGCTGTCGCGCAGCTCCTCGTCCTCGACGATCCGCTTCAGGTACGGGTTGGACCCGGCCGAAGCAGCGACGTTCCTTGCCCGCCGCGCCTTACTCGTGCTCTTCGCCATTCGCAACCTCTCCTCGTCAAAGTCCGTGTGGGCCGCTCAGGATATACCCGCTTGAGGGGTCGGCGAACTCGGGGGCGGCGAGAAGGCCCTCAGCGGCGGCCGGGAAGCGCGTGCGCGAGCGCCTGCTCGATCCGCTCGACGTAGATGAACTCGAGCTCGGCGCGCTCGTGCTCGGGGATCTCGAGGATCTCGCCCTCGTTTCGCGCCGGGACGATCACCTGCTTGATCCCGGCCCGCTGGGCGGCGAGCGACTTCTCCTTCAGCCCGCCGACCGGCAGCACCTGGCCGGTGAGGGTGATCTCGCCGGTCATCGCGACGTTGCCCGAGACGGGCTTGCCGCGGATCAGCGAGGCGAGCGCGGTCGCCATCGCGACCCCGGCCGAGGGCCCGTCCTTGGGCACCGCCCCGGCGGGCACGTGGACGTGGATGTCGTGGCTCGGCGAACCAGTCGTCGGGGAGCTCGGGCATCACCTCGGAGGCATGGCCGCGAACCCACGAGAGCGCCGCCTGGGCGGACTCGCGCATCACGTCGCCGAGCTGGCCGGTGATCGTCAGCTTGCCCGACCCGGGCATCGCGGTCGCCTCGATGAACAGCACGTCGCCGCCGACCGGCGTCCAGGCGAGCCCGGTCGCGACGCCCGGGTCCTTGGTCCGCCGCTTGCTCTCGGAGAAGAAGCGGCGGCGGCCGAGCAGCTCGCGAGCGCGCTTCGCGGAGACGCGCTGCTTGCCGGTCGCCCGGCCCTCGGCGATCTCCCGGGCGAGCTTGCGGCAGACGGTGCCGATCTCGCGCTCGAGGTTGCGGACCCCGGCCTCGCGGGTGTACTCGTCGATGATCGCGCGCAGCGCGGAGTCGGCGAAGCTCGACCTGGCGCTTCTTCAGCCCGTTCTCGGTCGAGCTGGCGCGGGACCAGGTAGCGCTTCGCGATGTGGAGCTTCTCGTCGAGCGTGTAGCCGGCGAGCTGGATCACCTCCATGCGGTCGCGAAGCGGCCCGGGGATCGTGTCGAGCGTGTTCGCCGTGGCGATGAACATCACCTCCGAGAGGTCGAACGGCGAGGTCGAGGTAGTGGTCGCGGAAGGAGTCGTTCTGCGCCGGGTCGAGGACCTCGAGCATCGCGCTCGAGGGGTCGCCGCGGAAGTCGGCGCCCATCTTGTCGATCTCGTCGATCATGAACACGGGATTGCGCGAGCCGGCGTCGCGGAGCGCGCGGATGATCGTTCCCGGCATCGCCCCGATGTAGGTGCGGCGGTGGCCGCGGATCTCGGCCTCGTCGCGGACCCCGCCGACCGAGATCCGCTCGAACTCGCGACCGAGCGCGCGGGCGATCGACTGCCCGAGGCTGGTCTTGCCGACGCCCGGCGGGCCGACGAAGCAGAGGATCGGGCTGCGCCGTCCGCCTCGCCCTCGGGTCGCGGCCTGCTGGAGCTAGCGAACCGCGAGGTACTCGAGGATCCGGTCCTTGACCTTCTCGAGGTCGTAGTGGTCGTCGTCGAGGACCTCGCGGGCGTGGGCGATGTCGAGGTTGTCCTCGGTCTCGCTGCGCCCACGGCAGCTCGACCAGCCACTCGAGGTAGGTGCGGATGACGCCGTGCTCGGCGGCCGCCGAGCGGCAGCCGCTCGAGCCGCGAGAGCTCGCGCTCGGCGGCCTTGCGCGCGTGCTCGGGCAGCTCCGCCGCCTCGATCCGCTCGCGCAGCTCGTTGACCTCGGCCGGCCTCTCGATCGTCCTCGCCGAGCTCGCGCTGGATCGCCTTCAGCTGCTCGCGCAGGTAGTACTCGCGCTGGCCCTTGTCGATCTCCGACTGGACCTCGGACTGGATCTGCGAGCCGAGCTGGATCACCTCGAGCTCGCGGGCGAGGATCTCGGAGAGCCGGCGCAGCCGCTCGCGCGACGTCGACCTCCTCGAGCAGCTCCTGCTTCTCCTCGGTCGGGATCCGCAGCGCGCCGGCGATCAGGTGCGAGAGCGCCGAGGGCTCGTCGATGTTGGTGACCGCGAGCTGGAGCTCCTCGGGCAGGTAGGGGATCTGCTCGATGATCTCGCTGAAGGTCCGCTGCACGTTGCGGGTCAGCGCCTCGAGCTCGGGCGAGGGCTCGATCTCGGTCGGGCATCGACTCGATCCGGGCGACCAGGTAGGGCTGCTCGGTCACGTAGCTCGCCGATCCGAACCCGCTCGGTCGCCTGGACGAGGATCCGGATCGTGCCGTCGGGGACCTTGAGCATCCGGGCGACGACCCCGACCACGCCGACGTCGTAGAGCTGCTCGGGGCCGGGCTCGTCGACCTCGGGGTCGCGCGAGGCGACCAGGACGAGCATCCGGTCGCCGGAGAGCACGTCGTCGACCAGCTTGATCGAGCGCTCCTGGCCGACCGCGAGCGGCGTCAGCGTGTCCGGGTAGGCGACGATCTCCCGCAGCGGCAGCACCGGCAGCGCCGCCGGCAGCGGCTGCTCGGCACGGTCGCGAAGCGCCTGCTCGACGTCCCCGGTCTCGACGACCTCGATGGTCGACTCGGCCATCGAGCTCACTCGATCGGGACGCGGCGGCGTCACCTGGGTGGCGAGCGGCAGCTCGACCCGCAGGATGCCGTCCTCGTAGCTCGCGTGGGCGCTCTCGGAGTCGACGTCGGCGGCGAGCTCGACCACGCGGCGGAACGGGCCCGCCTCGATCTCCACCTGCTGGTAGACGCGGCCCTCGGTCTCGGCGACCGGGCGCTCGCCGCTGATCACCAGCTGGCGGCCGGAGACCTCGAGCGTGACCGTGTCGATGTCGACCCCGGCGAGCTCGGCCTTGACGACCACCCGGGGGCCGCTGATCGCGCCCTCCTCGCCCTCCTCGCCGGGACCGCCGCAGTAGTAGACGTCGACCCGCGGGGCGAAGCGCTCTGCGCCCTGCGGGCGCGGCACCCGCTTCTCGGTGAACGGGTCGCCGATCAGCTCGTCCATCTCGCGCCACATGCGCTCGAAGTTGACGAGGAGGTCGCGCGGGACGATCCATCGCGAGTAAATCTAGCTGCCCGCGGGCCGGCTCAGAGCTCGATAGACGTCGCCCTCGCGGGCGAGCTCGACCGGCCGCCGAAGCCGCGCGAGCCCTCCTCGCGCGCCCACTCGGGGTCGAGCTCGTCGGAGATGTGGGTGAGCACGACCCGCTTCGCCCCGGCGCGGCGGGCGTGCTCGCCGGCCTCCCGGGGGTGAGGTGGCCGCGGAGGCCCGTGCGCTCGGGGCGCGGCAGGGTCGCCTCGACGAGCAGCAGATCGGTGTCCGCGCGCGACCTCGACCAGCTCCTCGCACGGTCGGCAGTCGGCGCCGTAGGTGAACCGGCTGCCGGCGCGGAGACGAAGTTGACCGCGTGGGTGAGGATGAAGTGCGGCACCTCCGGCAAAGCTCACGGTCAGCGGGCCGATCTCGACCGACGAGCCCGCGTCGTACTCCTCGAGCCGCGAACGCCTGCTCGATCAGCTCCTCGTCGCCCCAGGCGCCCGACCACGGTGCGAAATGTGGCGCGCGCTCCCGGCGGGACGATCAGCCGCGGACGGCCGGGATCGCTGGTCCCGGGATGCCCGGCGACCGGGACCGGCTGCTGGCGGGGGGCGAGCAGCAGCGCGTAGGAGAACGGGACCAGGTCGATGAAGTGGTCGGCGTGGACGTGGGTGATGACGACCGCGTCGACATCGACGTAGTCGATCCGCTCGCGCAGCTTGCCGAACACGCCGTTGCCGCAGTCGAGCAGGACCGAGGTCCCGCCGTCCTCGACGAGGTACCCGCTGCAGGCGCCCCCGGCGTCCTGCCAGGCGGGCGACTTGCCCAGCACGGTGATCCTCACCCGGCGGACTCTATTCGCCGCAAACGGCGGGAACTCCGGTCGGCGCCCGCGCGAGCGAAGTTCCGCCGTTTGCGGCAATCGCCCCTGCGGCGCCGGCGCGCCGGTGGCATAGTCGGCGAAGGCGTTGTGAAGGTCACCGACGAGAGGGAACTTTGATCGAGACGGGGCAGGCGACGGAGATCGCCGAGGCATTGGGACTGAGGCGAAAGGGCACCGCGAAACGGCGGCGCAAGAACGGCTCGAGCTGCGAGGACTGCTTCTTCCATCGCAAGATGCTCTGCGCGCTCGACCTCGACGAGCCCTGCTCGACCTTCCGTCCCGACAGCGCCCAGGGCCTCGTCCCGCCGCGCCAGCCGGCCCTGCTCGTCCGCGACGCCTGAGCCGAGTTAGGCGACCCTAACTCGCGCCGCGGAGGCGCGCTAGAATGTCGCCGATGGCAAGCGAGCGCACCGCACGACTGAGCGCCTCCCCGCCGCTCTTCAAGAGCCGGTTCCTCGACTTCTTCTCGAGGATCCACCCGAGCGTCCCGGCGATCATCTACGTCGCCGGCGATCACCGCTCTGATCGTGTTCGGCGCGCGCGAGGGCCAGGGCGCGCTCGCGATCGTCGCGCTGCTCACTCGCGGGCCTGTTCATCTGGACGCTCTCCGAGTACTGGCTGCACCGCAAGATCTTCCACTGGGAGCCCGACCATCCGATCGGCCACCGCCTGCACTTCATCATCCACGGGGTCCACCACGATCACCCGAACGACAAGATGCGCCTGGTGATGCCCCCTGGGGCGAGCATCCCGCTGGCGCTGCTGTTCGCGGGGATCTTCTGGCTGATCTTCGGCATCCCGACCGCGCTGCCGCTGTTCGCGGGCTTCCTGATCGGCTACCTGATCTACGACTACACCCACTACTACCTGCACCACTTCGTCCCGAGGAGCGAGTTCGGCAAGAACCTGCGGGAGCCCACATGCGCCACCACTTCCAGGACCACCGCTACGGCTACGGCGTCTCCACGCCCCTGTGGGACGCTGTCTTCCGGACCCTCCCGCGCACCCGCCGCGGCTAGCGGACCCCGAACATCCCTTGGTGTTACGGTGGGTGTGACACCACCGTCGGCCGAGACGGTGAAACAAAGGGGAAGGAATCCTCAAGTGACCGTGACCTCGAAAGCGATCGAGCAGGCGGCGCGGCTGATCGGCGAGCGGATTCGCGAGATCGACACAGAGCGGCGCTCGCTCGAGAGCGCGCTCGCCAGCCTCACCGGAAACGGCCGGGCCTCGCGCCCGCCGTCGAGGGCGAAGAGCTCCGGCGCACGCCTCGCCCGCCGGCGGCGCGGCGGCAGCCGATCCGATCAGGCGGTGAAGATGATCGCCGCAAACCCCGGGATCTCCGCCTCGGAGATCGCCAAGGAGATGAAGATCAAGCCGAACTACCTCTACCGGGTGCTCGCCGAGCTGGAGAAGCAGGGCCGGATCCGCAAGCAGGGGCGCGCCTACCACCCCGCCTGAGCGCCGCCGCCCGAAACCGCTGGTCACTGGGCTACACCCCGCGGTGCCTCAGTGACCAGCGATTCGCGCCGGCTCAGATCAGGCCGAGCCCGTCGACCGCGTCGCGCTCCTCGTTCAGCTCGGCGACCGTGCCGTCGATCCGCTCGCGCGAGAAGTCGGGCACCTCGAGGTCCTCGACGACCGAGTACTCGCCGCCCGAGCAGGTGCAGGGCAAGCCGCAGATGATGCCCTCGGCGATCCCGTAGGCGCCGCTCGAGGGGACCGCCATCGAGACCCAGTCGCCGTCGGGGGTGCCGAGCACCCAGTCGTGGATGTGGTCGATCGCGGCGTTGGCCGCCGAGGCGGCGCTCGAGGAGCCGCGCGCGTCGATGATCGCCGCGCCGCGCTTGGCGACCCGCGGGATGAACTCGTCGGCGATCCAGGCCTCGTCGTCCGACCGCGTCCCAGGCCGGCTCGCCGTCGACCTTGGCGTTGACGAGGTCGGGGTACTGGGTCGGCGAGTGGTTGCCCCAGACGGTCATGTTGGTGATCGTCGGTGACGCCCGACGCCGAGCTTGTCGGCGAGCTGCGCGATCGCCCGGTTGTGGTCGAGGCGCATCATCGCCGTGAAGCGCTCGTTCGGGCACGTCGGGGGCGTTGGCCATCGCGATCAGGCGTTGGTGTTGGCCGGGTTGCCGACGACGAGCACCCTGACGTCGTCGGCGGCGCCGGCGTTGATCGCCTCGCCCTGGGGCTTGAAGATGCCGCCGTTGGCCTCGAGCAGGTCGGCGCGCTCCATCCCCGGTCCGCGCGGCCGGGCGCCGACCAGCAGGCCGACGTTGGCAGCCGTCGAACGCGCCTTCGGGTCGTCGTAGATGTCGATCCCGGCGAGCAGCGGGAAGGCGCAGTCGTCGAGCTCCATCGCGGTCCCCTCGGCGGCCTTGACGGCGTCCGGGATCTCGAGCAGGCGGAGCTGGACCGGGGTGTCCGGCGCCGAGCATCTGGCCCGAGGCGATCCGGAAGAGCAGCGCGTAGCCGATCTGGCCGGCGGCGCCGGTGACGGTGACCTTGACGGGGGCGCTCATCGAATCGCTCCGATCGCGCCACCGACAACCAACGAACTCGCCTGCGCTCATCTCATCTCCTTCTGAAGGTTCTCGTCGATCGACGGCGAGGAACTCCTGGGTCGTCTGGAACTCCTGGTCCGCCGCCGACCAGCAGCGCCAGGTCCTTGGTCATCTTGCCGCTCTCGACCGTCTCGACGCAGACGCGCTCGAGCGTCTCGGCGAACTCGGTCACCTCGGGCGTCTCGTCCATCCGGCCGCGGGCGGCGAGCCCGCGGGTCCAGGCGAAGATCGAGGCGATCGGGTTGGTCGAGGTCGGGTTGCCCTTCTGGTGCTCGCGGTAGTGGCGGGTGACCGTGCCGTGCGCGGCCTCGGCCTCGACGGTCTTGCCGTCGGGAGTCATCAGCACGCTGGTCATCAGCCCGAGCGAGCCGAAGCCCTGGGCGACCGTGTCGGACTGGACGTCGCCGTCGTAGTTCTTGCAGGCCCAGACGTAGCCGCCCTCCCACTTCAGCGCCGCGGCGACCATGTCGTCGATCAGGCGGTGCTCGTAGCTGATGCTCGGCGGCCTCGAAGTCGTCCTTGAACTCGGTCTCGTAGATCTCGGCGAAGAGGTCCTTGAAGCGCCCGTCGTAGCGCTTCATGATCGTGTTCTTGGTCGAGAGGTAGACCGGGTACCCGCGGTCGAGGCCGTAGCGCATCGAGGCGCGGGCGAAGTCGCGGATCGAGTCGTCGAGGTTGTACATCGCCATCGCGACGCCGCCGCCGGGGAAGTCGTAGACCTCGAGCTCGATCGGCTCGGAGCCGTCCTTCGGCGTGAAGGTCAGGGTCAGCGTGCCCTCGCCGGGGACGACCATGTCGGTCGCCCGGTACTGGTCGCCGAACGCGTGGCGGCCGATGACGATCGGCTTCGTCCAGCCGGGCACCAGCCGCGGGATGTTCGAGATCACGATCGGCTCGCGGAAGATGACGCCGCCGAGGATGTTGCGGATCGTCCCGTTCGGCGAGCGGTACATCTCCTTGAGGCCGAACTCCTCGACCCGCGCCTCGTCGGGCGTGATCGTCGCGCACTTGACCCCGACCCCGTGCTCCTTGATCGCGTTCGCGGCGTCGACGGTGATCTGGTCGTCGGTCGCGTCGCGGCTCTCGATCCCGAGGTCGAAGTACTCGAGCTCGAGCTCGAGGTAGGGCAGGATCAGCTGCTCCTTGATGAACGCCCAGATGATCCGGGTCATCTCGTCGCCGTCGAGCTCGACGATCGGGTTGTCGACTCTTGATCTTCGCCATCGGCTCCTTCGGATCGGGTCGCGGCGGGCGATGCTAGCGGCGCGTGTCCCGGTCACGCGGGCCGAGCCGCGATCCGAGCCGATTTCCATCCGACCGGCCCGCCACGCTGCGCATATGTGGCTTGCCCGCATCCGCTGCTCGGGACCGGAATGCGAGGCCGAGCTGGAGCTCGTCGTCGGCTCGATCGCCGAGCTCGACGGGGTGGTCTGCGAGGGCGGCTACGGCCACGACCTGCTCGCCCTCGCCGAGGTCGAGCTGGTCTAGGCGCGGTGCGACCCTGGTTCCACTCGGGCTCGCGGCGCCTCGTCACCCGGCGCTCCTACGCCTACGGTGGTATATCCGACGCCCCCGAGCAAGTGCCCGCCTTCGCCGACATCGCAAGCCGCGCTCGCGCCGGAGTTGACGCCGAGTCGCTCGCCCGGCTGGCGCGGCGAGCTCCGGAGCCAGTGCTTCGAGCCGCCCTCGCCCGTCCCACCCGGGCGCTCGTCGTCGGCCAGGTGTTCCGGCAGATGCCGACGCGGCTGAAGGGAACCGCGACGTCGCCGACGCCGTGATCCGCTGGGACGTGACCCACGTGGGGAGCGACCCGCTGACCTGGTTCCTGATCCTCGGCGGTGGCGGCTGCCGGACCACGCGCAGGCTCGCCGGCGAGACCAGTCGAGAGCGACGCTCGCGATCGAGGCGCTCGACCTGCTGCGCCTGGCGAGCGGCGCCGCGAACGCCGATGCAGATGCTCCAGGAGGGCCGGGTCAAGATCTCCGGCGACATCTTCTTCGCCGCCCAGCTTCAGGGCGTGTGCCGGATCCCGGCCGGATGAACGGCCCGGCGTTTCGTTCACCCCGTGGAGTGAACGCCGGGCAGGGCGGGATGGTCGGCGGCGGCGGAGCCGGGTGATCGGCGGCGCCGCGGGGGCGGAGGCGCCTGCCTCGGCGCGTGCGCTGGCACAATGGGGCTGATGGCGACGGTCGAACGATCCGCCCCGGCAGCGACCCACGAGGTCGCCAACCAGGCCCCGCCGCTCGAGGACTACAACGCTTCGCCGCGACCGCGTCGCTGGTCGAGGCGCTTCGACGCGAGGGCGGCGGCTGGGCCGAGGACCGGGTCAGCGAGGTCGGGGCCTTCGCCGGCTCGGCGGAGGCGATCCGCTGGGGCTTCGAGGCCAACGAGAACCCGCCGAAGCTGAAGACCCACGACCGCTTCGGCCACCGGATCGACGAGGTCGAGTTCCATCCCGCCTGGCACGAGCTGCTGGCGCCGGCGGTCGGCTTCGGGCTGCACTCGCTGCCCTGGCGCGAGCCGCAGCCGGGCGCCCACGTCGCCCGGGCGGCGATGTTCCTCGCCTCGCAGGCGGAGGCCGGGGTCGGCTGCCCGATCTCGATGACCTACTCGGTGATCCCCGCGCTGCGCGCCCAGCCCGAGCTCGCCGCCGAATGGGAGCCGCGCTTGCTCTCGCCTCCTCTACGACGGCGGCAGCTCGGCCCGCCGGCGAGAAGGCCGGGGCGCTCTGCGGGATGGCGATGACCGAGAAGCAGGGCGGCTCCGACGTGCGCGCCAACACCACGCGCGCGATCCCGATCAACGGCGGCGGCCCCGGAGGCGAGTACGAGCTCACCGGCCACAAGTGGTTCTGTCGGCGCCGATGTGCGACGCCTTCCTCGTCCTCGCCCAGACCGAGGGCGGGCTCTCCTGCTTCCTGATGCCCCGCTTCACGCCCGACGGCGAGCGCAACCGCTTCCACATCCAGCGGCTCAAGGACAAGCTCGGCAACCGCTCGAACGCCTCGTGCGAGGTCGAGTTCCGCGGCGCCTGGGCGCGGCTGGTCGGCGAGGAGGGCCGCGGCGTGCCGACGATCATCGAGATGGTCAACCACACCCGGCTCGACTGCGCGATCGGCGCGGCGGCCGGAATGCGCGTCGGGGTCGCGCAGGCGATCCACCACGCCGCGCACCGCTCGGCGTTCGGCACGCCCGCTGATCGACCAGCCGCTGATGCAGAACGTGCTCGCCGACCTCGCGATCGAGTCCGAGGCGGCGACGGTCGCCGCGATGCGGCTGGCGCGCGCCTACGACGAGGCGCAGGCGGGCGACGAGGAGGCGCAGCTCGTTCAAGCGGGTCGCCAACGCGGTGATCAAGTACTGGACGACCAAGCGCGCGCCGGCGCACGCCGTCGAGGCGCTCGAGTGCCTCGGCGGCAACGGCTACGTCGAGGAGTCGGGGATGCCGCGGCTGTTCCGCGAGTCGCCCGCTGAACTCGATCTGGGAGGGCTCGGGCAACGTCCAGTGCCTCGACGTGCTGCGCGGCGATGGTCCGAAGAGCCCGGAGTCGCTCGACGCCTTCTTCGCCGAGGTCGCCGAGGCCGAGGGCTCCGAGCCGCGGCTCGACGCGGTCGGCCGCCGAGCTGCGCGCCGAGCTCGGCGACCTCGACGAGATCGAGGCGCGCGCCCGCCGCGTCGTCGAGCGGATGGCGCTCGCCCTGCAGGGCTCGCTGCTGGTCCGCTACGGCGATCCGGCGGTCGCCGACGCCTTCTCCGCCTCGCGCCTCGGCGGCGACTGGCGGCGGCGCCTTCGGGACCCTGCCGGCCGGCATCGACTTCGGCGCGGATCGTCGAGCGCCACGCGGTCGGCGCCATGAGCGAGCCACGGATCAAGGTCACGGTCGCCGACGGCGTCGCCGACGTCCGGCTGGCCCGCGGCGACAAGCACAACGGGCTCGACTAGGCGATGTTCGACCCGCTCGACGAGGCCGCGGGAGAGCTCGCCGAGGACCGCTCGCTGCGGGCCGTGGTCCTCTCCGGCGAGGGCCCGAGCTTCTGCGCCGGGCTCGACTTCAAGGCGTGATGGCGGCACCGGCCTGACCCCCGAGCTTGCCTTCGCCCGCGAGAACGGCAACGTCGCCAACACGCCCAGCGCGCGGCCTACGGCTGGCACCGGATCCCGGTCCCGGTGATCGGGGCGCTCCACGGCCCCTGCATCGGCGGCGGCCTGCAGATCGCGCTCGCCGTCGACATCCGGATCGCCGCGCCCGAACACGCGGTTCTCGGTCAAGGAGATCCACTACGGGCTGATCCCCGACATGAGCATCACCACCTCGCTGCCCGACCTGGTCGGGATCGACGTCGCCAAGGAGCTGGCCTTCACCGGCCGCACGTTCGAGGCCCCCGAGGCGCTCGAGCTCGGCGTCGTCACCCGGATCGCCGACGACCCGCGCGCCGAGGCGCTCGCGCTCGCGGCCGAGATCGCGGGCCGCTCGCCGGACGCGATCCGCCGCGCCAAGCGGCTGCTCGATCGGAGCTGGCGCACGCCCGCGGGCGACGGCCTGGCGCTCGAGGCGGAGCTTCAGCAGGAGCTGATGGGCTCGCCCAACCAGATCGCCGCGGTCCAGCGGCGCTCACCGGCGAGCCCGCCGAGTTCGCCGACCCCTAGAGCCAGCGATCGTCAAGGCGCCTGATCACGGCCTCGGAGAGCCGGATCGCGTCGGCGAGCGTGCCCAGGTCGACGTTCTCGGCGACGTCGCTCGGCCAGTGGTAGTTGGCCGGCTGCTTGAGGTCGGTGACCGAGCAGAGCGTCGCTGTCGGGTAGCCGGCCGCGAGCGGCTCGAGCCCGTCGGTGCCGTTTCGCAGCCGCAGGTTCGGGACCAGCTCGATCTCCCGCTCGGCGGCTAGCCCGTCGAGCAGCTCGAGCGCCTCGGGCGGGTACTCGTTCATGCCCACGAAGCCCTCGCCGCGCAGCACGCTGAGGCTCGGCGAGCCGACGGTGTCGACGCAGAGGAAGAAGGTGCTCTCGCGCGGCAGCGAGTCGAAGTGGCGCTCGCCGAAGGCCTTCATCCCCTCGCTGAACGACTCCTCAGAGCCGGTCGAGAGCAGGATCACCCGCACCGACGAGGTCGGCTCGGCGAGCAGGCGGCGGGCGATCGAGCAGGAGCAGGACGACCGCGGTCGCCGTTGTCGTTCGCCCCCGGGACGACGGCGCGCGCGCCGATGTCCGCCATCGCGGCGACGTAGCCGGCGCCGAGCGCGGCGCCGAGCTTGGCGGCGGCGCGGACGCCGCTGAGCCCGGCGGCGAGCGCCAGCGCCGGCGAGGCGAGCAGCGGCCACATCAGCGCCGGCGATGGTGTCGAAGCGCTCGATCGGAAGGCCGAGGCGGCGAAACAGCATCTCCGGGATCGCCGGGTGGAAGACGAGGCCGGCGTGGGCGGCGTCGTGGTGGGCGACGAGGACGACAGTGCGCTCGGCCTCCTCGGGCCCGATCTCGCAGACGACGTTGTAGGTGTGGCCGCTGGGCAGCCGGTTTCGCAGCCTGCGCTTGCCGGGGGGAACTCGTCCACCAGCGCCGCGGCGGCGGCGGCTCCGAGCCCGGCGGCGGCGGCCCGGTGGCCACGAAGCGCGGCGAGGTTCGCGAGCAGAGCGGCGCCGGCGCCGATTCCGAGCGGCCACCAGTAGGTGCCGTGCGCGCGCTCGGACTCGATCCGCGAGCCGGCGCCGAGCTCGGCGAAGCGCTCGTGGATCCACTCGGCGGCGCGGCGCTCGCCCGCCGAGGCCGAGGGCCGGTCGATCGCCGAGAGCTGCTCGAGCAGCTCGCGCAGCCAGGCACGCTCCTCGGCATCGGCGCCGCGCTCGCCGGCGAGCGTTGACTGGTCGGCTTCCATCGGGCCGCAAGCTACCGGGGATGCGCGACCCGCGAGGCCGCGGGCCCGCTTGTGGAACGATGGCGTGATGCCGGCGCGCGGCCAGTTGACGCTCGTTCACATCCGGGGGATCCGCATCGGGGTCGATTACTCGTGGTTCGTCGTCCTCTTCCTGGTCATCCTCTGGCTCTCGGGCTTCTACAAGGAGGTGCTCGACGTCCCGGCAATCGGCGGTCGGCCCCTACGCGCTCGCGGTCGTGAGCGCGCTCGCCTTCTTCGCCTCGATCCTGCTGCACGAGCTCGGCCACGCCTTCGTCGCGGTCCGTCACGGGATCCCGATCTCCGACATCACCCTCTGGCTGTTCGGAGGGGTCGCGCGGATGACCCGCGACACCGACTCGCCCGGCACCGAGTTCAAGGTCGCCGTCGCCGGGCCGCTGGTGACCCTCGCGATCGCCGTCGTCGTGCGCGGGCGATCGGCATCGCGATCGCCGGCGGCAGCGAGTTCTGGGAGGCGATGCGGGTGAGCGACAACGCCGACACCTCCGGCGCGCTGGCGCTGCTCGCGTGGCTCGCATCGATCAACGTGCTCGTCCTCGTCTTCAACCTGATCCCGGCGTTCCCGCTCGACGGCGGTCGGATCGCGCGCGCGATCGCGTGGAAGATCACCGGCGATCGCAGCCGGGCGACCAGGTTCGCGGCCGGCGTCGGCCAGGGGTTCGCCTACCTGTTCATGGCGCTCGGGCATCCTGATCGTCCTCGGCAGCCCTGATAGCTGGATCACCGGCATCTGGCTCGTCCTGATCGGTTTCATCCTCGGCCAGTCGGCCCGCGGCCACGCCGTCCAGTCGGAGTTCGCGAGCCGGATCGACGGGATCCGGATCGCCGACGTGATGGACGCCGAGCCGGTCGCGATCCCCGAGGAGGCCAGCGTCGAGCGCGCGATCGACGAGTACTTCCTGCGCTACCAGTGGCCGTGGTTCCCGGTGGTCGACGCCGGCGAGCGGTTCCAGGGGCTGCTCGAGCGCGATCGCGCCGACGCGGTGCCCGAGCCGAGCCGCTCCTCGCAGACGGTGGCGGCGACGATCAGCCCCGCCGAGGCGGGGATGCAGGTGCTCGCCGACGCGCCGCTCGAGTCCCTGCTCGGCAACGAGGAGCTGCGACGGCTCGGCGGGCTCGCCGCGGTCGACGCCGACGGCCGGCTGCGGGGCGTGATCACGGTCGATCAGGTCGGCCGGGCGCTTCGCGACGCCCTCAAGACGCGAGGCTCCGCCGACTCGGCGCGATAGAACCCCCGGGAGATGTCGTCCACACGTGCATCGGCGCTGGCCCCGGACGCGATCCGAGGTCGTTGGCTCCGCGAGCTCTGGGCCTCGACGGTCGGCAAGAAGATCATCGTCGCGATCAGCGGCCTGATCCTCGTCGGCTACGTGATCCTTCACGCCGCCGGGAACCTGAAGGCCTTCCAGGGCGCGGGCGCCGACTCCGGTGGCGCCCGCGATCGACCGCTACTCCGAGTGGCTGCGGACCTTCGGCGAACCGGCGATCCCCCACGAGGGCGTGCTCTGGGCGGTCCGGGCGATCCTGCTCTTCGCGCTGGTCGTCCACGTCACCGGCGTCGATCCAGCTGGCGAGGCGAAACCGCGAGGCGCGGCCGCCCGGGGCGCGCTCGGCGAAGCGGATCCAGCGCTCGCTCGCCTCGCGGACGATGCTGCTCGGCGGCCTGCTGCTGCTGTTCTTCATCGTCTTCCACATCCTCCAGTTCACGACCCGGACGATCGACGTCACCCCGCTCGCGGAGGGCACCGTCTACGCGAACCTCTACGAGGCCTTCCAGAAGTGGTACTTCGTGCTCCTCTACCTGGCCGCGGTGCTCGCCCTCGGCTTCCACCTCCGGCACGCGGTCTGGAGCGTCACCCAGACCTGGGGGGCGGACAAGCCGAATCGCAACCCGACCCTTCGCCGGCTCTCGGCCGGGACCGCGATCGTGGTGACGGCGGCGTTCGCCGCGGTCCCGGTCGCCTTCTTCGCCGGCGCGCTCCCGGAGCCGCCCGCAGCCGCCGCGAGCTCGATCGAGGCGCAGGCCCGCTGATGCTGACGCTCGACGCCCGCATTCCCGACGGCCCGATCGAGGACAAGTGGCACAACTGGCTCGACGAGCACCGGCTGGTCGGGCCGCGCCAGCGCGGCGACCGCACGGTGATCGTGATCGGCACCGGGCTCGCCGGCGCCAGCGCCGCGGCGACGCTCGCCGGGATGGGCTACCAGGTCGACAGCTTCTGCTTCCAGGACTCGGCGCGCCGCGCCCACTCGATCGCCGCGCAGGGCGGGATCAACGCGACCAAGGACTACGCCAACGAGGGCGACTCGGTCCGCCGTCTGTTCGTCGACACGATGAAGGGCGGCGACTTCCGCGCCCGCGAGGCGAACGTCTGGAGGCTGGCCGAGACCTCGACCAACATCATCGACCAGGCGGTCGCCCAGGGCGTGCCGTTCAACCGCGAGTACGGCGGGCTGCTCGCCACCCGCTCGTTCGGCGGCGTGCTCGTCGAGCGCACCTTCTACTGCCGCGGCCAGACCGGCCAGCAGCTCCTGCTCGGCGCCTACTCGGCGCTGCAGCACCAGGTCGCCGAGGGCAGGGCGCGGGTCCACAACCGCCACGAGATGCTCGACGTCGTGATCGTCGACGGCGAGGCGCGCGGCGTGATCGCGCGCAACCTGGTCACCGGCGAGATCGAGCGCCACGCGGCCGACTGCGTCGTGCTCGCGAGCGGCGGCTACTGCAACGTCTACTTCCTCTCCACCAACGCGATGGGCTGCAACGTCACCGCCGCCTGGCGGGCCCACCGCCGCGGCGCGGCGATGGCGAACCCCTGCTTCACCCAGATCCACCCGACCTCGATCCCGCAGTCGGGCGAGTACCAGTCGAAGCTGACCCTGATGAGCGAGTCGCTTCGAAACGACGGCCGCGTCTGGGTGCCGCGCGATCGCGAGGAGAGCCGCGAGCCCGCCGAGATCCCCGAGGCCGAGCGCTACTACTTCCTCGAGGAGCGCTACCCGCGGTTCGGCAACCTGGTCCCCCGCGACGTCGCCTCACGGGCGGCGAAGATCGTCTGCGACGACGGCCTCGGCGTCGGCGCGACCGGGCGCGGCGTCTACCTCGACTTCCGCGACGCGATCGCCGCCGCGGCGCCGAGGTGATCGACGGCCGCTACGGAAACCTCTTCGAGATGTACGAGCGGATCACCGGCGACTCGCCCTGGCGGACGCCGATGAAGATCTACCCGGCGCCGCACTACTCGATGGGCGGCCTCTGGGTCGACTACGAGCTGCAGACGACGATTCCCGGGCTGTTCGCGATCGGCGAGGCGAACTTCTCCGACCACGGCGCCAACCGGCTCGGCGCCAGCGCGATGATGCAGTGCCTCGCCGACGGCTACTTCATCGTCCCCCACACGGTCACCAACTGGATCAGCCGGGTGCGAGGACCGCGTCGAGACCGACCATCCGGCATTCGAGGCGACGGAGGATGACGTCCGCGAGCGGATCTCGCGGCTGCTCGCGGTCGGCGGGACGACCCCGCAGACGAGCTTCCACCGCGAGCTCGGCGAGGTGATGCTCGACAAGTGCGGGATCACCCGCGACGCCGACGGGCTGCGCGAGGCGATCGGCCGGATCGGCGAGATCCGCGAGGCGTTCTGGTCGGATCTGAGGATCGAGCCCGGCGAGCACGGGATCAACCAGACCCTCGAGCACGCGGGCCGGGTCGCCGACTTCCTCGAGCTCGGCGAGCTGATGTGCCGCGACGCGCTCGAGCGCGACGAGTCGTGCGGCGTGCCACCTGCGCGAGGAGCACCAGACCGAGGAGGGCGAGGCGATGCGCGACGACGCGCGCTACGCCAACGTCCAGGTCTGGGAGTGGAACGGCGAGGGCGAGGAGCCGAGCTTCCAGACCGAGGAGCTCGACTTCGAGTTCGTCGAGCCGGTGACGAGGAGCTACAAGTGAGGCTGAGGCTGAGGGTCTGGCGGCAGGCCGAGGCCGGCGCGGAGGGCCGCTTCGAGCGCTACGAGGTCGCCGAGATCGATCCCGACGCCTCGTTCCTCGAGATGCTCGACGTGCTCAACGACCGCCTCGTCAGCGAGGGCGAGCGGGCGATCGCCTTCGACCACGACTGCCGCGAGGGGATCTGCGGATCCTGCTCGCTGGTGATCGACGGCGACCCCGCACGGGCCGCGGCAGGTGACCAGCTGCCAGATCTACATGCGCGACTTCGAGGACGGCGCCGAGGATCACCGTCGAGCCGTTCCGCAGCACCGCGTTCCCGGTCCTCCGCGACCTGATCGTCGACCGCTCGGCGCTCGACCGGATCGTCGAGGCCGGGCGGCTACATCTCGGTCAACGCCGGGCCCGAAGCCGGAGCCGAACTCGCATCCCGGTCCACCCGGAGATCCAGGAGGCGGCGATGGACGCGGCGATCTGCATCGGCTGCGGCGCCTGCGTGGCCGCCTGCCCGAACGGCTCGGCGATGCTCTTCACCGGGCGCCAAGGTCACCCACCTGAACCTGCTGCCCCAGGGCGAGCCCGAGCGCGACCACCGCGCCCGGGCGATGGTCGGCCAGATGGACGACGAGGGCTTCGGCGGCTGCACCAACACCGGCGAGTGCCAGGCGGTCTGCCCGCAGGTGATCTCGATCAAGGTGATCGGCGAGCTCAACCGCGAGTACCGCAAGTCGATGCTGCACAAGCTCCGCGGCCGCAAGGGCGCCCAAACCGCCCAGTAGCCCCACCCCGCCCCGGCCGCCGCGCCACTCCCGGCCGCCACGCCACCCCCAACGCGCCGCGCCACCCCCGGAGAACCGCTGGTCACCCAACGACACCATGGGGTGGCTCAGTGACCAGCCATCTGCGGGCGGGCGCCGGGGATCCGATCGCTGGTCACTGGACGACCCCAGGGGGTGGCTCAGTGACCAGCCATCCATGGGCGGGCGGGAGTACGATCGGCCGATGAGCGAGACCGAAGTTGCGACACCGCCCGAGACGAACGGCAAAGGCCCCGAGCTGCTGGAGGTGAAGAACCCCGCGACCGGCGAGATCGTCGGCAGCGTCCCCCAGCAGACCCCGGCCGAGGTCACCGCCGCGGTCGAGCGCGCCCGCGCGGCGCAGCTCGATTGGCAGGCGATCGGCTTCGCCGGCCGCTCGCGGATCCTCCGCCGGGCGCAGAAGTGGACCACCGAGAACGCCGACCGGATCGCGAAGACGATCGTCTCCGAGACCGGGAAGACCTACGAGGACGCGATCCTCGCCGAGGTCGCCTACGCCTCGGCCGGCTTCGGCTTCTGGGCAAAGCAGGCGCCGAAGTTCCTCGCCGACGAGAAGGTGTCGACCTCGAACCCGTTCGTGCTCGGCCGCCAGCTCGTCGTCCGCTACGCCCCCGCCGGCGTCGTCGGCGTGATCGGCCCGTGGAACTACCCGCTGACCAACTCCTTCGGCGACTGCATCCCGGCGCTCGCCGCCGGCAACGCCGTCGTCCTCAAGCCGGCCAGCCTGACCCCGCTGACCTCGCAGCTCATGCGCGAGGGCCTGCTCGCCTGCGGCCTCCCCGAGGACGTCTACCAGGTGGTCGTCGGGCCCGGCGGCTCGATCGGCAGCGCCCTGATCGACGCGGTCGACGTGGTCATGTTCACCGGCTCCACCGAGGTCGGCAAGCAGGTCATGCAGCAGGCCGGCAAGACGGTCACCCCGGTGAGCCTCGAGCTCGGCGGCAAGGACCCGATGATCGTGCTCGCCGACGCCAACCTCGAGCGGGCGGCGAACTCCGCCGTCTACTACTCGATGCAGAACGGCGGCCAGACCTGCATCTCGATCGAGCGGGTCTACGCCGAGGCGCCGATCTATGACGAGTTCGTCGCCAAGGTCGAGGAGAAGATGCGCGGGCTGCGCCAGGGCGTCTCCACCGAGGCCGGAATGGCCGAGGTCGGCGCGATCACCTCGCCCGATCAGGGCGACCTGGTCGAGGAGCACGTCGCCGACGCGATCGAGAAGGGCGCGCGGGTGCTGGTCGGCGGCAAGCGCCGCCGCGAGAGCGGCGACTTCTTCGAGCCCACCCTGCTGGTCGACGTCGACCACTCGATGCGCTGCATGACCGAGGAGACCTTCGGCCCGACGCTGCCGGTGATGCGGGTCGCCGACGCCGACGAGGCGGTCAGGCTCGCCAACGACTCGCCCTTCGGCCTGCAGTCCTCGGTGTTCACCAAGGATCTCGACCGCGGCCGGGAGATCGCCCGCCGGATCGAGGCCGGGGTCTGCTGCATCAACGACGCCTGCATCAACTACGTCGCGCTCGAGCTGCCGATGGGCGGCTGGAAGGAATCCGGGCTCGGCACCCGCCACGGCGCCGGCGGGATCCGCAAGTACACCCGCCAGCAGACCGTGGTCACGACCCGCTTCGCGCCCAACAAGGAGCTCCACATGTACCCGTACCGGGCGCGGGTCTCGAACCTCATCCGCCGCGCGGTGCAGTTCCTCTACGGACGCGGAAAGCGCCCCTAGGCCGCTCGCCGAGCCGGGCGTCGATCCCAAGCGGCGCGGTCGGGATTCTGGCCGGGTTCGCGGTTCTCTAGCATCCGCCGCCGCATGCCTCGCCACGACGTACTAGTGATCGGAGCCGGGCTCGCCGGCCAGCGCGCCGCGCTCGCCGCCGCCGAGGACGGCGTCTCCGTGGGGATCATCTGCAAGGTCCACCCGGTCCGCTCGCACTCGAACGCCGCCCAGGGCGGGATCAACGCCGCGCTCAAGCAGGGCGACTCCTGGGAGTCGCACGCCTTCGACACGATCAAGGGCTCCGACTACCTCGGCGACCAGGACGCGATCGAGATCATGTGCCGCGAGGCGCCGGAGGAGATCCTCCACCTCGAGCACCTCGGCGTCACCTTCCACCGCAACGAGGAGGGCAAGCTCGGCACCCGCGCCTTCGGCGGCGCCTCGCCGGCCCGCACCTACTACGTCGCCGACATCACCGGCCAGGCGATCATGCACGTGCTCTACGAGCAGCTGATGAAGCACTCCGACGACGTCGACCGCTACGAGGAGTACTTCACGACCGCGCTCGCGATCGACGACGACGGCAACTGCGTCGGCGCCGTCCTGCGCAACATCCGCGACGGCTCGATGGAGCTGTTCGAGGCCAAGAACGTGATCCTCGCCACCGGCGGCAACGGCCAGGTCTGGCAGCCGACCACCAACGCGCTGATCTGCACCGGCGACGGGATCGCGAGGCCTACCGGGTCGGCGCGCCGCTGATGGACATGGAGATGATCCAGTACCACCCGACGACGCTCGCCGGCAAGGGCTTCCTGATCACCGAGGGCGCCCGCGGCGAGGGCGCCCACCTGCTCAACGCCAAGGGCGAGCGCTTCATGGAGAAGTACGCGCCGAACAAGATGGAGCTCGCCTCGCGCGACGTCGTCTCGCGCGCCGAGCAGACCGAGATCAACGAGGGCCGCGGCTTCCCCGACGGCACCGTCGCGCTCGACATCACCGTCGTCCCGAACAAGCGGATCCACGAGGCGCTGCGCGAGATCGTCCTCGTCGGCCGCGACTTCGCCGGCGTCGACATCACCAAGGAGCCGATCCACATCAAGCCCGGCAACCACTACACGATGGGCGGGGTCAAGACCGACGTCGACGGCGCGACCGACGATCCCCGGCCTCTACGCCGCCGGCGAGGTCGCCTGCGTCTCGGTCCACGGCGGCAACCGCCTCGGCGCCAACTCGCTGCTCGACACGCTGATCTTCGGCCGCCGCTCCGGCGAGCACGCCGCCGAGCGCGCCAAGGGCAGCGACCTCGCGGCGCGTCTCGCAAGTCGGTGCTCGACGACGAGGAGGCGAGATCGCCGACGATCATCGCGCGCGAGAACGGCTCCGGCCGCCGCGTCTCCGAGATCCGCCACGAGCTCGGCGAGACGATGGACAGCAACGTCGCCGTCTTCCGCGACGAGGAGGGCATCACAGAGGCGCTCGAGACCGTCAAGCGCCTCAAGGAGGAGGCCGACGACCGCCTACATCGACGACCGCGGCACCGTCTTCAACCAGGACGTGCTCGGCGCGCTCGAGCTCGGCTACATGCTCGACTGCGCCGAGTGCGCCTGCGTCGGCGCGCTGCACCGCAAGGAGAGCCGCGGCGCCCAGTTCCGCACCGACTTCCCGGAGCGCAACGACGAGGAGTGGCTCAAGCACATCGACCTCGACGCTGAACGACGGCGGGCCCGAGATCAGCTACTCCGACGTGACGATCACCCAGTGGGAGCCGCAGGAGAGGACCTACTAGATGGCCGAGTACACGCTCAAGGTCCGCCGCCAGAAGCCCGAGGAGTCGGCGAGGGCCGCCGGCCCTACTGGGAGGACTTCGACGTCGATCTCGACCCGACGCTCTCGGTGCTCGACGGCCTGCTCCAGGCGCGCGACCGCGACGACGGCTCGCTCGCGGTGCGCTGCTCGTGCCGGGCGGCGATCTGCGGCTCCTGCGGGATGAAGATCAACGGCCAGTCGACGCTCGCCTGCAAGACCCAGATCGGCGAGGCCCAGCCGACGCGAAGCCGACGGCGACGGCGAGACCGCGATCACGCCCGCAGGCGACGCCGAGGCCACGCGGCGACGACCGATCGTGATCGAGCCGATGGGCAACATGCCGGTGATCAAGGACCTGGTCACCGACATGGAGTCGACCCACTGGGAGAAGATCCGCCGCGTCACCCCGTGGCTGCTCCCCGACGGCGACCCGCCCGAGCGCGAGTGCATCGTCGCCGCCGGAGTCGATGATCGACATCACCCAGTCGATGGCCTGCATCCAGTGCGGCGCCTGCGTCTCGTCCTGCCTCTCGATGGAGGCCGACCCCGACTTCATCGGCCCGGCCGCGCTCGCCAAGGCCTACCGCTTCGTCGGCGACCCGCGCGACGCCGAGACGCAGCGAGCGGCTCCACGACCTCGCCAAGGACCCGCACGGCATCTACGACTGCACCCACTGCTTCAGCTGCATCGACGCCTGCCCGAAGGGCGTCGCGCCGATGGACCAGATCATGCGCCTGCGCCGCGCCGCCGGCGACGAGGGGATCGACGACGTCAACAACGGCCACCGCCACGAGATCGCGTTCGTCAAGATCATCGAGAAGAAGGGCACGCTCGACGAGTCGCTGCTGCTGCAGGAGTCCTTCGCGCCGGGCGTCAAGGGCAAGCTGATGCCGAAGACGAGCGCGATCAAGGGCCTGCTCGACTCGATCCCGACCGCGATCCGCGGCATCCGGACGGGCAAGATGCGCTCGCTGCCGAAGCTGATCCCCGGCGTCCACCACAAGCTGCCCGGCGACGCGCAGGACCACGTCAAGAGGATCTACGAGCACGCCGAGGAGCACAGCGAGGAGCTCAACCTCTACATCAAGGGCGAGGAGGGCGATCGAGCCCGAGCCCGACGAGGAGGAGCTGAGCACGCCCGAGGCTGGCCCCCGGACCGAAGGAGATCGAATGAAGGTCGCCTACTGGCCCGGCTGCGTCTCGCGCGGCTTCACCCCCGAGCTGCACGGCTCGATGGCGCTCGTCGCCGAGCGAGCTCGGGATCGAGCTGGTCGACGCTCGACCGCGCCAACTGCTGCGGCGCCGGCGTCATCGCCGAGCACAACCAGGAGCTCGCCGACACGCTGAACGCGCGCACCTTCGCGCTCGCCCAGCAGACCGGGCTCTCGATGATGAACATCTGCTCGACCTGCCAGGGCGCGCAGTCGGAGTGCCAGCAGCGCCTCGACGCCGACACCGACTACCGCGCCCACATCAACGAGGCGCTCGCGGCCGAGGGGCTCGAGTACGTCAAGGGCAAGGACGGGTTCGAGAACAAGAACTTCCTCTGGGTGCTGGTCGAGGACTACGGCCTCGACAAGCTCGCGCGCAGCTCGTCAAGCGGCCGCTCGACGGGCCTGCGGGTCGGCCCCTTCTACGGCTGCTACATCCTCCGCCCGAAGCACCGCCTCGGCTACGACGAGCACCCCGAGCGCGACCTCTACCTCGAGCAGGTGATCGAGGCGCTCGGCGGCGAGGTCGTCGAGTACGACGGCGCGCGCAAGTGCTGCGGCTTCCCGGTGATCACGATGAACCGCGAGACCTCGCTGCGCCAGGCCGGCACCCACGTCGGCGACGCGCTCGACGCAGGGCGCCGACTGCCTCGTCACGCCGTGCCCGCTCTGCCACCTGAACCTCGACATGCAGCAGCCCGAGGCGGCGAAGGTCGTCAACCGCGACCTCGGCCTCGCGGTCCTGCACCTGCCCCAGCTCGTCGGCCTCGCGCTCGGCTTCGAGCCGAAGGAGCTCGGCATGAACAAGCACATCGCCTCGACCGACTGGGTCGAGGAGCGGCTCGCCGGGGTGCCGGCATGAGCGACGTCGAGGCCTCCCCGACGGTGCTCCCAAGCCTCCGCCCGAGGTCGAGCAGGCTGCCCTTCTGGGCCATCTCGATGACGCCGTCAGCCTCTATCTGAAGTTCACCGACGTCGATCCCGAGACCGCCCGCCAGGTGGTCGAGAAGCTCGCCGAGGGCTAGATAGAGCTCGCCGCTGCCACCGGCGCGACGGCGGCGCTCACCGACCTCGCGATCATCCTCGCCGCGGCCAAGGTCGGGGACGAGCTCTTCAAGCGGATCGGCCAGCCGGCGCTCGTCGGCGAGATCCTCGCCGGCCTGCTGGTCGGCCCCGCCGTCCTCGGGCTCGTCTCCCCCAGCGACGTGCTCGAGGTCTTCGCCGAGCTGGGCGTCGTCTTCATCCTCTTCTGGGTCGGTCTCGAGACCAGGCTCGACGAGATGCGAGAGGTAGGCGGCGTCGCTGCCCGGACCGGGCTGGCCGGCGTCGTCCTCCCGCTCGCCGGCGGGTTCGCCCTGGCGCTCGCGCTCGGCGAAAGCACCGAGACGGCGCTGTTCGTCGGCGCCGCTGTGTCGGCGACCAGCGTCGGGATCACCTCGGCGGTGCTCGAGGACCTCGGCGCGCTCGGCACGAGGGCCGCGCGGACGATCCTCGGCGCCGCCGTGATCGACGACATCCTCGCGCTGATCCTCGTCGGGATCGCCGTCGGGGTCGCCGCCGAGGGCGGCGTCGACCTGCTCTCGATCGTGGTCACCGTCGGCCTCGCCTTCGGCTTCGTGCTCTTCGTCGCGCTCGGCGGCGTCCGCCTGATCCAGGCGCGTCCGGCGCTGTTCGAGAAGCCTCGGTTCGCCGAGTCGCCGCTGCTTCCGGCGATCATCCTCTGCCTGGCGCTCGCCGCGATCGCCGCCGAGATCGGCCTCGCCGCGGTGATCGGCGCCTTCCTCGCCGGCCTGATCGTCGCCGAGACCAAGGACCGCCACCCGATCGAGGACGAGGTCGCGCCGCTCTACGCCTTCTTCCCGCCGTTCTTCTTCGCCTCGATCGGGATCGATCTCGATCTCGGCGCCCTTCTCGACGCCGCCGGGATACTCGCGGCGATCACCGCGGTGGCGGTGGCGACGAAGCTCGCCGGCGCCTACTTCGGCGCCCGCGCCCTGGGTACCCGAGACGCCTGGATCGTCGGCGTCGGGATGGTTCCCCGCGGCGAGGTCGGGATCATCATCGCCGGGATCGGCGCCGTCAGCGGGGTGATCGACGACCGCGTGTTCGCGGCGATCGTCGGGATGTCGGTGGCGACGACGCTGCTCGCGCCGCCGATCCTGCGGCGGCTGACCTCGCGGGCTCGCCGCCGAGCCGGCGGCGGCGGACTGAGGGGCGGGGGTCTCGACTATCCTGCCTCGCGGTGCGCCGGGAAGACTGGTCGGCAACTCGATATGAGGTCGATCACGCATACCCGAGAACGCCCGCCGCTGCGACCTGACTTCGCTCCGGACCGCGATGCTGATCGCCGTCGCCACCTTCATCATCGCGCTCGCGCTGATCGCCAGCGAGCGCATCCACCGGACCAAGGTCGCGCTGCTCGGCGCCGCGATCGTCGTCCTCTTCGTCGGCCGAGTTTCGACCAGGAGCAGCGCGATCGAGTCGGTCGACTTCAACACGATCGGCCTGCTCGCGGGGATGATGATCCTCGTCTACCTGACCCAGCAGACCGGGGTCTACGACTACATCGCGATCCGCGCCGGCCAGCTCTCGAAGCGGCGGCCGCTTCCGCGTCGTCGCTCAGCCTGGCCGGCGACCACCGCGGTGCTCTCGGCCTTCCTCGACAACCTGACGACGATCCTGCTGATCGTCCCGATCACCTTCCTGCTCGCCGACGCGCTCGACATCGACCCGATCCCGCTGATCGTGATCGAGGTGATCGCGTCGAACATCGGCGGCACCGCGACCCTGATCGGCGACCCGCCGAACATCATCATCGCCGGCGCCACCGACCTCTGCTTCAACGAGTTCATCGTCAACCTGGCGCCGATCGTGGTGGTCACGTTCGTCGTCGTGATCGGCTTCCTCTACCTCGTCTACCGCTCCCGACTGCAGATCGAGGAGAAGAACCGCGAGCTGGTCATGGAGCTCGACGCCGCCGGCGTCGATCCGCGACCCCGACGAGCTGCGGCGCACCGGGCCGGTGCTCGTCGCTCACGATCCTCGCCTTCTTCGCCCACCAGACGCTTCACATCGAGCCGGCCACGGTGGCGCTGAGCGGCGCCGCGGTCGGCCTGCTCGTCACCAGGATCCCCCTCGAGGAGGCGCTCTCGAAGATCGAGTGGCCGACCCTCTTCTTCTTCGTCGCGCTGTTCGTGATGGTCGGCGCGCTCGAGGCGACCGGAGCGATCGACGAGGTCGCCGACGGCGGTCAAGGACGTGACCGGCGGCGACCGCACCGCGGAGCTGCTCGGGATCCTCTGGATCGCGCGATCGGCTCGGCGGTCGTCGACAACATCCCGTTCACGACCGCGATGATCCCGGTGGTCAGGAGCTGCTCGGACGGCAGCGACCGACGACGCCTACTGGTGGGCGCTCTCGCTCGGCGCCTGCTTCGGCGGCAACGCGACGATCATCGCCGCCGCGGCGAACGTCGCCGCGGCCGGGCTGACCGAGCGCGCCGGGCGCCCGATCGGGTTCGTCACCTTCCTGCAAGGATCGGCATCCCGGTGACCGTGATCTCGATCGTGCTGGCGAGCGTGTACGTCGGCCTGCGCTACGTGGTGCTATAAGGGGAGCAGATGCCCGACTTCGATCGCCAAGCAGATCATCCGCGAGATCGAGCCCCTCGGCGCCGACGACACGATCGGCGTCGCCGCCGCGCAGCGTGGTCGAGTCCGGCCTTCCCGGCGCTGCCGGTGGTCGACGCCGAGGGCAACTTCGCCGGGATCTTCGGCGAGCGCGAGTTCATGGTCGCGCTGTTCCCCGGCTACGTCGGCGAGCTCGCCTCGTCGGCGATGATCTCGCGCTCGATCGACGAGGCGATCGACCGCCGCGAGACCTGCCGGCGCGAGCCGATCCGCAAGCTACCTGACCACCGACCACGTGCTGGTCGAGGACGACTACTCCGACACCCAGCTCGCCGAGCTCTTCCTCCACCACCGGGTGCTGGTGATCCCGATCGCGACCGAGGGCCGGGTCCACGCGGTCGTCACCCGCGGCGACTTCTTCGCCCAGCTGGTCGAGAAGCTGGCCGCGGCCGGCAACTCGGACCTCTAGCCGCTCCGGCTCCTGACCCTTCGCCCGCGCCCCTAGCGGGCCGGCCCGCGCGGGGCCGGGTCGATCCAGTCCGCGTACTCGCCGCAGGCCTCGGAGGCCGAGGCCAGCCTCGCGGCAGATCCGGGATGGGGCGGCGTCGCGCCCGGGTAGCCGGGGCCCGCGGGGGTGAGCGCGAGCGCGCCGAGGTGGGCGACGGCCTCGGCGCCGAGCAGCCTGCCGGCAAAGGGCGGCGCTTCGACGGCGGCATCGAGCGTCGTCCTCCCGGGCCCTCGATCGCGCCCGCCGGGTAGAACGGCCCCGGGCCGCGGTAGTCGAGGTTGCCGGGGAGCGTCGTCGCAAGGCTCGGCGCGAGATCGCCTTCGCCGCCCCTCGCGCTGAGGCGAAGCGGGCGGGTCGCGTCGTATTGCAGCGAGAGCTCCCACCGCCCTCGCGGCACCTCGATGGCGATCGAGGAGAGCTCCTCACCGTTCACCGTAGTGCTCGTCCATCGCTCCGCCTCGAGCACGATCGGGGCGCGCTCGAACACCGCCACCTGTCCGGCCCGAGGCGGCCGCGAGCCCCGGCAGCGAACGACGGCGCCGGGAGCGGCGCCGCTCTCCGCCGGCAGCCGCGCGGAGGGATCGCCCTCGCCGCGCCGCCAGAGCACGTAGGTCGGGGTCTCGGCGGCGACCTCGTATCCCGGCGGCGGTCCGCTGGCATAGGCCGCGCGCGTCGTCAGCACATAGCGGAAACGCGCCAGGGTGCTCGCCGTCGACCGAGTCGAAGTCGAACTTCGAGAACACCTCGGCGAGCTCGAGGTTCGGCTGCGCGTAGTAGGGGTCGTAGTAGTTCTTCACCGCCGTGAACGGCTTCGAGCCGCGCAGCTCGTAGAGGATGAAGTTGTCGCGGCCGAGAAAGAGCAGCTTCTCGCCCTGCACCAGCGGCCGGATCTCGGCGAGCTCATCCATGTGGGCGCTCGGCGCGACCGGGGCCTGGCGCAGGATCAGGAAGCTGGAGAGGGCGCCGGCGAGCGCCACCGCCACGCCGAGCGCCGCGAAGGGGAAGAAACCCACCGTCCGGGAGACTTCTTCACGCTCGGTCCGAGCAGGCCGCCGAGCGTGGTGAGCGTGATCAGCGGTGCGATGATCGCGAGCGCCTTCGCGGAGCTGTAGACGGTCCCGAATGCGCGCGCGGCGAGGTAGAGCAGCGCCGCGCTCGCCAGCGCCGCGGGGATCGCGCTGCCGTGGGCGCGCACCCAGCGCGGCAGCGCCAGCGCGAACGCGAACACGCCGGCGAGCCCGCTGATGAGGAAGACGGCGGCGGGCAGGCTGCCGGCGCCGGCGGCGAGGCGAAACTCCGCGGTCGGCCAGATCCCGAACGCGGTCAGCGGGGAGAGCTGGTCACGCAGGTTGCCGAGGCCGCCCTCGTTGGCGCGGTCGGGGTCGAGGGCGCGGAAGCCGGTGAAGTCGGCCAGCCGGTGAAGCTCGGGGGCGATCAGGATCGCCAGGGCGAGCAGGGCGAGCCCCGTCGCCGCCGCCCGCAGGCGGGGCGTCATCGGCGGTGACTCCGCCCCGCCGGGGGGAGCCGGCCGGCGTCGCGAGGCGATCGCGGCGAACGCCGCCCAGGCGATCGCGGTCCCGGCGAGCCAGGCGAGGCCGGGGAACGAGTAGACGTAGACGGCGCCGGCGCCGAGCACCCCGAGCGGGATCGCCTGGCGAGCGGTCCTCGTGCGCGGCAGCAGCAGGGCGAAGGCGAGCACCAGCAGGGCGAGAGCGGGCTCCTTGAACGCCTCCTGGGCGAGGTAGGCCGCCGCCATGTAGGGGACGGCGACAAGCGCGGCGGCGGCGACGCGGGCGGGGCGCGAGAGAGCGCCGAGGGCCTCGTAGGCGACCAGCGCGGCGAGCGCCGGCAGCGCCAGGATCAGCCCGGCGAAGACATCGATCGAGCTCGCCCGCAGCAGGGTCGCGAGGCCCGCGACGAGCGCGTGCGGGCCGAGCGGGTAGCCCTGGTCGATGAACACCGGCTCGGGCCGGAAGCGCTCGTCGATCCAGTCGGCGATCAGCAGGTGCGAGGCCATGTCGTCGTTGACCAGCCCGACGCCGAGGATCCCGACCGCGCCCGCGGCGAGGAAGGGAAGCGCTGCGAAGCCGGCCGCGAGCGCCGCCGCCGCAATCGGGGGAACGAGCGCCGAGCGGCCCGCGGGCGCGCCTGGATCGCCCGTCGCTCCCCCCTCGTCCCGGCGCCCTGCGCTCGCCGGGCGGCTGCTCGAGCGCAGGCGGCCGCCAACGAGGGCGCCGGCGGCGGCGAGCAGGGCGAAGGCGGCGGCGAGCGCCCCGCCGCGCGCGCCGAGCGAGGCGGCGGTCGCCTCGAGGGCGAGCAGCAGCGAGAGCCCCAGCGGACCGGCGAGCCAGCTTCGCGGCCGGTCGCACAGCGCGAGGATCGCGTCGCCGATGGCGAGGGAGCCGGCGGCGATCAGCGCCGCGGCGGCCAGAGCGCCCAGCATCCGCGCCTAGGCGAAGGCGGCGCCGGCGGGAACCCGGACCAGGTCGCGCTCGATCAGGAGCTCGGCGACCTGGACGGCGTTCGTCGCCGCCCCCTTGCGCAGGTTGTCGCCGACGACCCAGAGGTTGAGGCAGCGCTCGTGCGAGGGGTCGCGGCGGATCCGGCCGACGAGCACCTCGTCGCGGCCGGCGGCGTCGATCGCGAGCGGGTAGAGGCCCTCGCCGGGGGCGTCGACGACGACCACGCCCGGCGCCGCGGCGAGCAGCTCGCGGCACTCCTCGGGCGAGAGCGGCTCGCGGGTCTGGACGTTGATCGACTCCGAGTGGCCGGTGACCACCGGTACCCGGACGCAGGTCGCCGAGATCGCCATCTCCTCCTCGGAGCGGCCGAGGATCTTGCGGGTCTCGCGCATCACCTTGCGCTCCTCGGTCGTGTAGTCGTCGCCGTCGACGAACGTCTCGACCTGCGGGATCACGTTGAAGGCGATCTGGTGCGGGAAGACTCTCGATCGGCCGGCGGCTCGCCCGGCGAGCACCGCGCGCGGCCTGCGCCTCGAGCTCCTTGATCGCCTCGCGGCCGGTCCCCGAGACCGACTGGTAGGTCGAGACCACGAGCCGCTCGATCCCGGCCGCGCGCTCGATCGGCGAAAGCGCGACCACCATCTGCATCGTCGTGCAGTTCGGGTTGGCGATCAGACCCGCTGTGAGCCGCGGCGGCGTCGGGGTTGACCTCGGAGACGACCAGCGGGACGTCGTCGTGCATCCGCCAGAAGCTGGTGTTGTCGACCACGACCGCGCCCGGCCTCGACGAAGCGCGGCGCCCACTCGGAGCTGATCGCGCCACCGGCCGAGGAGAGCACGATGTCGAGCCCCTGGATCGAGCTCGTCGGTCAGCGGCCGGCACTCGAGCTCGGCGCCGCGGAAGGCCAGCCTCGTGCCGGCCGAGCGCGCCGAGGAGAACGGCACCACCTCGGCGGCCGGGAAGTCGCGCTCGGCGAGGATCTCGAGGATCGTCGAGCCGACCGCGCCGGTGGCGCCGACGACCCCGACTCTGTAGCTGTGCGCGGGCATCGCCGCCTCAGTATGGCGAAGCGTTTCGGCGCGCCGCCGCTAGGAGGTGACCCGCGGGCGGTGCTCGCCCGAGGGGTCCTCCTCGCGAACCGCGTCGGCGCCGAGGCCGAATCGCCTCGTGGATCGCCTTGACCGCCTCCGGCACCCGCTCGGCGGCGATCACGCAGGAGATCTTGATCGGCGACGTGGAGATCATCTCGATGTTGATCCCGCGCTCGCCAAGCGTCGCGAAGACCTTCGCCGCGACGCCCGGATGGCTGCGCATCCCGGCGCCGACGATCGAGACCTTGCCGACCTGCGGATCGGTCTCGATCCTCTCGGCGACGTCGAGCGGCTCGAGCACGTCGGTCGCCCCTCGCAGGTCGTCGGTCGCGATCGTGAACGAGAGGTCGGCCTTCTGATCGGCCGAGATCGGCTCGTTCTGGATGATCATGTCGACGTTGACGTTCGCGTCGGCGAGGGTCGCCGAAGACGCGCCCGGCGACCCCCGGCTCGTCGCGCAGCCCGGCCAGGGTCACGCGAGCCTCGTAGGCGTGCGTCACGGCTGTCACCATCGGCTGCTCCAAGGTCTCCTCCTCGCCGAGCACGAGGGTACCGGGGCCGCTCTCGCGCGAGCTGCGGCAGTGGATCCGGACGCCGTGGTTGCGCGCGTACTCGACCGAGCGCAGCTGCAGCACGCCGGCGCCCGACGAGGACATCTCGAGCATCTCGTCGAAGAGACACCGCGCTCAGCTTGCGAGCGTCGGGGACGATCCTCGGGTCGGCGCTGAAGACCCCGGCGACGTCGGTGTAGATCTCGCAGACCTCGGCCTCGAGCGCCGCGGCGAGCGCGACAGCGGTGGTGTCTGAGCCGCCGCGCCCGAGCGTGGTCACGTCCTTGGAGTCGCCGGAGACTCCCTGGAAGCCCGCGACGAGCACGATCCTGTCGGCGGTCAGCGCCTCGCGGATCCGCTCGGCGCGGACGTCGAGGATCCGCGCCTTGGTGTGCGAGGAGTCGGTGACGATCCCGGCCTGCGAGCCGGTCAGCGAGATCGCGGAGTGGTCCATGTCGTGGATCGCCATCGCGCAGAGCGCGCAGGAGATCCGCTCGCCGGTCGAGAGCAGCATGTCCATCTCGCGAGCCAGCGGCCGCTCGGAGATCTCGTAGGCGGCGGCGACGAGGTCGTCGGTGGTCTTGCCTCGGGCGGAGAGCACGGCGACGACCTGCTTGCCGTGCTCGCGCGCCGCGACGATCCGCGCCGCCGCGCGCTTGATGTCATCGGCGCTGGCGACCGAGGTGCCGCCGAACTTCATCACCACGGTCTCGGAACCGCTCATCCCGCTGAGAATACGATCGTGCGCGCGTGGAGGATTCGAGGGGTAGGAGGAGAGCAAGGCTGCGGGCGGCGCGGGCGCGTCGCCGGATCGCGCTCGCCGCGCTCTGCGTGGCCGCCGTCGCCGGGATCGCATGGCTGATCTTCTTCACCGGCGAGGGCTCGGCGCCGGGCGGGCGCGAGCGTGGCCCGGGCGAGCGCGGCGACTCGGGCGGCACGGGCGCGGTGGCCGAGTTCTCGACCGAGCAGCTCGTCGATCAGGTGCTCCTGCTCGGCTTCGACGGCACCGACGGCACCGCCGCGTTCCTGGGCGCGCTTCGCGAGCGACAACTCGGCGGCGTCCTGATCCGCCCGGACAACTGGTTCGGCGCCGAGCAGGGGACCGCGCTGATCGACGCGGTCCGCGAGGCGGCAAGGCTCGGCGGCGAGGTGCCGCCTCTGATCACCGCCTCGCAGGAGGGTGGGCGCTACCGCTCGTTCGCCGACCTGCCCCCGCAGCAGACCGAGCTCGAGGTAGGCGACAGGGGCCGCCTCGGCGAGGCCGAGCGCTGGTCGCGGGCGGCCGGCGAGGCGCTTCGCAAGGCCGGGGTCGATCTCAACCTGTTCCCGGTCGCCGACGTGGCGACGCTCGACTCGCCGATCGCCGACCGGGCCTTCTCCGACGACCCGCTGGTCACCGCCGAGCTCACCGCGGCGGCGCTGCGGGGCTGCGAGGCGGCACGGATCGGCTGCGCGCCGCTTCACTTCCCGGGGCTCGGCGCTGCCTCCCAGGACACGAGCACGGGGCCCGCGACGGTCAGCCTCGACCCCGCTGGGCTCTTCGAGCGAGACCTCGAGCCGTTTCGCGCCGCGTTCGCCGAGGGCGCCCCGGCGGTCGTCCTCTCGCTCGCCTTCTACGCGGCCTATGACCCGGTTACGCCGGGAGCGCTCAGCGAGCCCGTAGCGACCGGCCTGCTGCGCGACGAGCTCGGCTTCGAGGGCGTCGCTATCGCCGATGACCTCGACTCGGGGGCGGTGCGCTCCGGCTGGCCGATCGGCGAGGCGGCCGTCGCCGCGATCGAGGCGGGCGCCGACATGGTCGAGATCGGCTCGCCCGAGGATCAGGAGAAGGCGCGCGCGGCGCTGCTCGCCGCCGCGGCCGACGGATCCCTCGGCCGCCCCCGCCTCGAGGAGGCGGCGGCGCGGGTGCTCGGCCTCAAGCAACGGCTCGGCCTCCTCGATCCCTAGCCGGGCGAGCCGGCTCGCGTGAGCGAGATCACACTCTTCGATCTATCCGCCTGATATATCTACGCGAGGTATGGAGCTCTCACCCACCGCGCGCGTGATTCTCGGGATGCTCGGCTTCGAGCCGATGTCGGGCTACGAGATCAAGTCCTTCGTCGACCACTCGACCAGGTTCTTCTGGGCGGCCAGCTACGGGCAGATCTATCCCGAGCTGCGCAAGCTCGCCGACGCCGGCCTGATCGCCGGCGAGGAGCGCCCCCACGGCGCCCGGCGGCGAACCGTGTACGAGCTCACCGCGGAGGGGCGCGAGGCGCTCGAGGGGTGGCTGCTCGAGCCGCCCGAGATCCAGGAGACCCGCGACGAGGGCATGCTGAAGATGTTCTTCGCCGACGCCGCGATGCCGGCAGCGGTCGAGCGCACCCTGGAGGCGAAGCGCGACCACCACCTCAGGGTCGGCGCGAGCCTGCGTGAGATCCGCGAGCGGCGGGAGTGGCGTGGCGACGAGTCGACGCTGCGGACGCTGCGGCTCGGGATCGCCGTGCAGGAGTTCGTCGTCGAGTGGTGCGAGCACGAGCTGGAAGGCGTTCGCGCGGCGGACGCCGGCAACCGGAGCGCGGCCTGATGTTCGAGCGGCTCGCCCAGCTCGCCGAGCGCCGCGGCCGCGCGGTCGTGATCGTCGCGGTGATCCTGTTCGCGGCCGCAGGCTACTTCGGCGCCGGCGTCGCCGACAAGCTCGATCCCTACGGGGCCGACGACCCCGATACCGAGAGCGTGATCGCCGACGAGCGGCTCGAGCGCGCCGGCCACCGCGACACCGAGGTCGTGGTTCTGATCGAGGGCATCGACGCCCGCTCGGCCGCGGGCCGCAGGCGCGCCCGGGAGCTCACCCGCAAGCTTTCCGCCGACCCGGCCGTCGCCGCCGTCCACGGCTTCGCGAGCAGCGGATCGGACGCGTTCGTCTCCCGCGATGGCAAGGCGACCTACCTCGCCGTCGAGCCTGAAGCCGACCGAGGACCGAGCCGTCCAGGACGCCGGCGAGCGCGTCGCCGGCGCACTCGAGGGCGAGCCCGGAGTCCGGCGTCGGCGGGCCGGCGGTCGCGCAGCAGCAGGTCAACGAGCAGGTCGAGTCCGACCTGCGCCGGGCCGAGCTGCTCGCCTTCCCCCTGCTCTTCCTGCTCTCGCTGCTCTTCTTCCGCAGCCTGGTCGCGGCGGCGCTGCCGCTGCTGGTCGGTGGGCTCGCGATCGTCGGCACGTTCCTGATGCTGAGCGTCGCCGCCGAGCTCACCTCGGTCTCGATCTTCGCCCTCAACCTGGTCACCGGCCTCGGCCTCGGTCTCGCGATCGACTACAGCCTCTTCGTCGTCTCCCGCTACCGCGAGGAGATCGCGCGCAGCGGACCGGGCATCGTCGGCGATGCGCCGGACGATGGCGACCGCCGGGCCGCACGGTCCTCTTCAGCTCGCTGACCGTGGCCGGCGCGCTCGCCTCGCTGCTGATCTTCCCGCAGCGGTTCCTCTACTCGATGGGGCTGGGCGGATCGCTGGTCGCGCTGATCGCCGCCGCGATCGCGCTGATCGTGCTGCCCGCGGTCCTGGCGCTGCTCGGCGACCGCGTCAACGCCCTCTCCCCGGCCTTCCTGCAGCGGCGCGCCGAGGCCGACGCGCGCCCGGCCACCGAGGGCTTCTGGTACCGGCTCTCGCGCCTGGTGATGCGGATCCCGGGGCGGATCGCCGCGACCACCGCGATCCTCCTGATCGCGCTCGGGATCCCGTTCGCCTCGATCGAGTTCACCTCCGTCGACGCCCAGGTCCTGCCGGAGTCGGCAAGCGCGCGCCAGGTCGACGACGTCCTCCGCGCCGACTTCCCGCCCTTCCGCGACCAGCCGGTGGTGGTCGCTGTCGAGGGCCGGCGCGAGGCGCGCGAGGTCGCCGCGCGGGCCCGCGACCTGCGCGGCGTCGCCGACGTCGGCGCTCGCCGTGGCGCTCGAGGGCGGGCTCCGCCGATCAGCGTCTTCTCGGCGAATCCTCCACTTTCCGAGCGGAGCCAGCGGCTCGTTCGCGAGCTCCGCGAGCTCGACTCGCCGGCGCTCGTCAGCGGCTTCACCGCCGACTTCATCGACCTGCAGGCGAGCCTCGGCGACCACCTGCCGGTCGGTGCTCGCGATCGTCATCGCGGTCACCTTCGTGGTGCTCTTCCTGATGACCGGATCGGTGCTGCTGCCGCTGAAGCAGCTGCTGATGAACTTCCTCGGTCTCAGCGCCACCTTCGGGATCCTCGTGCTCGATCTTCCAGGACGGCCGGCTCGAGGGCCTGCTCGGCTACACGAGCCAGGGAGGGCTCGAGTCGACCCAGCCACTCCTGCTGTTCGCCGTCGCCTTCGGGCTCTCGACCGACTACGGGGTCTTCCTGCTCTCGCGGATCAAGGAGGCCCGCGACAGCGGCGACTCGGACTCCGAGTCGGTCGCGATCGGGCTCGAGCGCACCGGCCGCGATCGTGACCGCCGCGGCGCTGCTGTTCGCGATCGCGATCGGCGCCTTCGTCACCTCGCAGATCATCTTCATCAAGGAGATCGGCGTCGGCACCGCGCGTCGCGGTGCTGATCGACGCGACGATCATCCGGGCCCTGCTGGTGCCGTCGCTGATGGAGCTGCTCGGCAAGTGGAACTGGTGGGCGCCGGCGCCGCTGCGGCGGCTGCACGCGCGAATCGGGCTCAGCGAGGGCTGATGTACCACGCGATCGTTCGCCGCCGCGCCCGCGCCAGCTTCGCCCGGCTCGGCAACGGCGACTGGCGCTCGACCGCCGCGTCGATCGCCGCCGACGTCCATCACAGCTTCCCCGGCGAGCACCCGCTCGGAGGCGAGCGCCACAGCCGCGAGGCGATGGGGCGCTGGTTCGGGCGCCTCTTCCGGCTCTTCCCGGAGATCGAGTTCGAGCTTCACCGGGTGATCGCCAAGGGCTGGCCGTGGAACACCACCGTGGCGGTCGAGTGGGATGACCGCGGGACGGCCGCCGACGGCGTGCCCTACCGAAACAGCGGCTCGCACTTCATGCGCCTGCGCTGGGGGCGTGCCGTCTACGTGCACGCCTATCTCGACACCGAGGTCCTCGCGGAGAGCTGCCGGCGGATGGCCCGGGCGGGGATCGCCGAGGCGGCCGCGCCACCGATCACCGACCAGCGCGACCCGGCGAGCCGCTGATTCCTCACCGGCGATTGCGCGGCCGCCCGCCGGGTACGCTCTGCCGAACCGAGATGGAGGCAGATGGATGACAATCGGCGGCGGAATCTTCCTGATCGCGCTCGGCGCGATCCTGCGCTACGCGGTCAACGACTCGATCAACGACATCGACCTGGAGACGATCGGCCTGATCCTGATGATCGCCGGGGCCGCGGGGATCGTGCTCGGGTTCATCCAGATGGCGATGCTGAGGCGGCGCGACGACGCCGCCTACGAGCGGCCCGTGGAGCGCGACCGCCCCTAGGTGTTCTAGGCGTTCTAGTCGTCGAGGGCGCGACGGCCGGTGAAGGCGCGGCCGATCGTCACCTCGTCGGCGTGCTCCAGGTCGGCGCCGACCGGGAGGCCGCTGGCGAGCCTGGTGATCGCCACCCGGCCGCGAAGCAGGTCGCCGAGATGATGGGCGGTCGCCTCGCCGGTGGTCGTCGGGTTCGTCGCCAGCACCACCTCCTCGACCTCGCCCGAGTCGAGGCGCCTGACCAGCTCGGCGATCTTCAGGTCCTCGGGGTCGATTCCGTCGATCGGCGAGAGCGCCCCCCCGAGCACGTGATAGAGGCCGCGGTACTCGTGCGTGCGCTCGATCGGGATCACGTCGGCGGGCTGCTCGACCACGCAGATCATCGATTGCTCGCGGCGTGAATCGAGGCAGATCTCGCAGCGCGGACCCTCGGAGAGGTTGAAGCAGAGCTCGCACAGGCCCACCTTCTCCTTGACCTCGCGGATCGCCGCGGCCAGCGCCGCGGCGTCCTCGTCGTCGGAGCGCAGCACGTGGAAGGCCAGCCGCTGCGCGGTCCGCTGGCCGATCCCCGGTAGCTTCGAAAGCTCGCTGACCAGGCGGTTGATCGGCTGCGGGTACACGCGCGCCGGCTAGAGACCGGGCAGCCCGAGCCCGCCGAGGCCGCCGGCGCCCCCGCCGAGTCCCGAGACGCCGCCCATCTTCGACGCCGCCAGCTCCTGGGCGGCCCGGAGCGCCTCGTTGACGGCCGCCAGGACCATGTCCTGGAGCATCTCGGCGTCCTCGGGATCGATCGCGCCGGGATCGATCTCGAGGCTCGAGCAGGCGCAGGTCGCCGCTCATCTTCGCCTTCACCATCCCGCCGCCCGCGCTCGCCTCGACGACCTCGTCCTTGAGCTTCTCCTGGGCCTCGGTCATCTCGCTCTGCATCTGCTGGACCTGCTTCATCATCGCGTTCAGGTCGAACCCGCCCGCGCCCTGGGGTAGCCGCGCCATTGCTCTCAAGCCTCCTTGGCTTTGCTCACGCCGTCGTCGTTGTCGTCATCCGCGATCAGCTCGGCGTCGAACTCCGAGCGCATCAGCTCGATCAGCTCGTCCTCGCTCAGCGCCTGCTCGGTGCTCGGCGACCCCTCATCGGAGTCGAGCAGCACGTACACGGGCCGCAGGCGCTCGCCGACGATCGTCTTCACGGCCTCGGCGAGCCGGTCGCGCGCGTCGCTCGCCTCGGCCTTGCGCTTGTTGAAGGCGGCCGAGGCCGGGAAGCCGACGTCGACGACGGCCTCCTCGACGTTGACGGCGACCGGGCGAGCGGCGGCGAGCACGTGGCCGAGCAGCTCGGAGCCTCCCTGGCGCACCTGATCGACCACCGCGGGCCAGAGTCCGACGAGCTTCTCGAGATCGATCTCGCCCGCGGCCGCGACCGCCTTCGCGACCGGCGACTCAGCCGCCCGGTCCGGCTCCGCGCCCTCGGGCGGGGCCGCTTCGCCCCCCGCGGGCGCTTCGGCAACCGTGGCTTCGGCGCCGGCGCCCGACGCGGTGGCGGGCGGCGCAGTGCCGGCGTGCGGCGGCCCGCTCTCCCCCTCGCCGGCCGATGCCGACGGGGCGGGCGCCGGGCTCGCCGCGGGCTCGCCGCCCCCCGCTCCGGCGCCTCCGAGCGCCGCCTCGATCCGCTCGATTCTCAGCGCCAGCGCCTCGCGCGCCGGATCGAGCTGGGGGCGGGCGGCGCGCAGCAGTGCAAGCTCGACGGTCATCCGCGGCTCGTCGCCCTCGCGGATATCGGCGAGCGCCTTCGAGATCGCGTCGACCGCCCGAGCGAGGGCGAGATCGGAGATCGACGCGGCCTGGGAGCGCAGCCGCTCGGGCTCCGCGGCGGTCACCGAGAACGCGTCGGGTGCCTCGCCGATAGTGCGGATCACGATCAGCTGGCGCAGGTGGGCAAGCAGGTCGCGGGCGAACTGGGTCACGTCGCGGCCCGAGCGAGCGAGCCTCTCGGTGGCCTCGAGCACGGCCCTGCCGTCGCCGGCGCCGATCGCGTCGGCGGCGGCGAGGATCAGCTCGGCGTCGGCGACGCCGAGCACCGCGAGAACGTCGTCGGTCTCGACCGACTTGCCGCCGTAGGAGACGAGCTGGTCGAGCGTGCCGAGGGCATCGCGGAAGCTCCCCGACGCGGAGCGAGCGATCGCGGCGACGGCCCCGTCGGAGATCTCGATCCCCTCGCTGGCGGCGACCCGCCGCAGGACCTCGGCGAGCTGCTCGAGCGAGGGCCGCTGGAAGTCGAAGCGCTGGCAGCGGTCGACGATCGTCGCCATCACCTTGTGCGGCTCGGTGGTGGCGAGGATGAAGCTGGTGTTCGGGGGCGGCTCCTCGAGCGTCTTCAGGAAGGCGTTCCAGGCCTCTCGGGTGAGCATGTGCGCCTCGTCGAGGATGTAGACCTTCCAGCGCCCGCCGGTCGGCGCGTAGCTGACCCGCTCGCGAAGGTCGCGGATGTCGTCGACCGAGCGGTTCGAGGCCGCGTCCATCTCGATCACGTCGAGCGAGGTTCCCGCGGCGATCGTGCGGCAGGACTCGCACTCGCCGCACGGCGACAGGGTCGGCCCGTTGACGCAGTTGAGCGACTGGGCGAGGATCTTCGCCAGCGAGGTCTTGCCGGTGCCCCGCGATCCGACGAACAGATAGGCGTGGTGCACGCGGTCGCGCTCGACCGCGTTCGTTAGGGTCCGCACCACGTGCTCCTGACCGACCACCTGCTCGAAGGTCTGGGGGCGGTGGCGACGGTAGAGCGAGGTTTCGCCGGTCACTGAGGCCGAGTCTAGCGCCGGGGCAGGGGCGCGCCGGGGAGTCGCGTTCGCGTCCCCAGGGGACGGGGAAATCCCCGGTCGAGGGCCTCGCGGAAGGGCTCGATCGCGAAGCAGAGCTCAAGTCGGCGCGGCGGCCGGTCGAGGCAATGGCCAGGGAAACAGATCCGAAGGAGGCAGCGGATGAAGGCGGGAATCTGGGCGATCGGGCTGGCGGCGCTGATCGCGCTCACGGCCTCGGCGCCAGCGGGCGGCGACGGCGGCGAGAAGACGAAGATCAAGATCAAGAAGCTGGCCGGCAGCGGAGCGGCGGGGAAGGTGACCTCGAGCGCGCGACGGTGCGTCGGCGGCAAGAAGGTGACCCTGTTTCGGACCGATGACTTCCGCTCGACCAAGGTCGAGATCACGAAGTCGAACGCGAGGGGCAAGTGGCGGACGAAGAAGCGCCTGCGCCCCGGCCGGTACTTCGCCAAGGTCGATTCGAGCTCGGGCTGCCGCTACGCGGTCTCACGCTTCAGGCTGCTGCGCTGAGGCGCGCGGCGAGCCGCCCCTGCCTTCCCCGCGAGGCGCGGGCCGGGAGGGAAAGATATGACCGTGCGGGCCCGTCCTCGAGAGTGGTCTTGCGAGCGTTCGCGCCGTGGCTGGCTCTTGTCAGGTTGATCCGCGGCACTTGCCCGGCACCGCTTAAGGCTGCTTCCTTCCGGACCTGACCTGATTCGCGGACGCGCATCGCGCGGGACCTGACCGTCAACACCGCCCGCGGCGTACTGGCCTCGAAGGCCACGACCCTCAGACGAGCTTTCGGCCCCGCTAGAGCGGATTGCGGGTACAGGGCACCGCTAATTCCCCACCTAGCACGGTCGAATCACATCCTACCGACGAGCGCAACCGGGAGGCTCGCGCCGGGTTGACGCGATCGGAGGGGCGGATAACCTGCACGCTCTCGCCCGCCTGATCGAGGGTCCGACGCCTATCTTCGAGCGCGGATCCCGGTGGGCGGGATCGACGAACCGGGGGAGAACCACGAATCGCCATGGCCAGGAACCGAGGGAACATTCGACGGCTTGCCCTGATCTCCTTCTCGGTTCTTCTCTGCCTCGCCTGGGGCGCCGGCGCCGAGGCGAAGATGAAGAGCACGAAGCTGGCCGACGGCACCTGCGCGACCACCGGCGGCGGCAGGATCGTCGATGTCCCCAAGTTCCCCGGCGAGCAGATCGACCGCCGGCTGCTGCGAGACCTCAAGTTGCTGCGCAAGCGCTACCGCATATTCATCACCGACGGCTACTCGACCGACGCGGTCCACGCCGCAAACGGTGAGCATCCTCTCGGCCTCGCACTCGACATCGCTCCGGACAGGTCGATCGGCGGCACCTGGGCCGCGGTCACGCGGCTGGCGCTGTTCGCCGAGCCGGAGCAGGGCATGCCGATCGAGCCGTTTCGCTGGGTCGGCTACGACGGCGATTCGGGCCACGGCCGCGGCCACCACCTGCACCTCTCCTGGGACCACACCGATGTCCGCAGGCCCGGCCGCCTCGCGCGGACCGTCTACACGATGCGCTGCCCGAAGCCGGCGTTGCCGCCGGTCACCCCGCCTGAACCCGGCGGTACCCCGCCGGCTCCCCCGGCGACCGAGCCGACCGCGCCCACCGGCGGGGTCAAGGCGCGGTCCCTAGCCGGCGCTCGTGCCTTCCCGGTCGTCGTCGAGAGCGGCGGAGTGGACATCGCTCACTAGGTGTATCTCGTGCCGGTTCGGGCCATTGCCCGTCGAGGCCGGCGCAGGCTCGTTGATGATCGGACCGGCAGCCGGCGGAGCGGAGACCTCGAGCAGGGCGGGCCTGCCGAACAGGAAGCCCTGGGCGAGGTCGACGCCGAGCTCGACCAGCAGCGCCCGCGTCTCCTCGCTCTCGACGCCCTCGGCGATCGTCCTCACACCTCGATCTCGGGCGATCCCGACGATCGTGCGAACGATGCGCTCGTCCGAGCGGCTGGCCGCGATGTCGCGGACGAAGTCGGTGTCGATCTTGAGGTAGTCGAACTCGATCGTCCGCAGGTACTCGAAGGCGCCGAACCCGGTCCCGAAGTCGTCGAGCGCGATCCTGCAGCCGAGCGCGCGCACGCGCTCGCAGAACATCCGCGCGACCGTCATGTTCTCGACCGCGGAGGTCTCGGTGATCTCGATCGTGATCCGCTTCATGCTCTCGTCGGCGAGGGCGCCCGCCTCGAGATCGACGAGGATCGCCGGGTCGTCGAGCGACTGCGCGGAGACGTTGACCGTGGCGTTGCGCCCGACACGGGCCAGCGCCATCGCGTGGTGCACCATCTGCCGGTCGATCAGCGGCATCAGGTGGCTTTCCTCGGCCTGGGGCAGGAAGTCGGCGGGCAGGACGACTCGGCCGCCGGCCCCGTCGCGCATCCGCACGAGCAGCTCCTCGGCGACCGGTCGGCCGGTGCGGGCGTCGACGATCGGCTGGCTGAACGCGACCAGCTCGCCGTGGGAGATCGCCTCGGTGATTCGCTCGCGGCCCTCGGTCGCCTTGCGCAGATCGGACTCGCGGCGCAGGTCGTCGGCGATGTCGGAGAACACGCAGACCGCGCCGATGACCTCCCCGCGCTCGCGGATCGGAGCGCTCGTGTACTCGACCGGGAAGGACGTTCCGTCGGCGCGCCAGAAGACCTCGTCGGTCCGGCGTTCGACCTCGCCCCCGCCGACGGCGCTGTGGATCGGCGACTCGTGAAGCGGATAAGGCGAGCCGTCGGCGCGGCTGTGATGGAAGAGGTCGTGGGCTCGTTCGCCGAGCAGCTCGTTCTCGCCGCGGCCGAGTAGCTCAGCGGCCGACGGGTTGGCGAAGCTGATCAGGCCCCGCGTGTCGATCCGGATGATGCCCTCGCCCGCCGAGCGCAGGATGAGCTCGTTGTCGCGTGCCAGATCAGCCATGTCGAGCTCGGCTCGCCTGCGCTCGTCGATGTCCTCGACGACCACGAAGAGAGCCGCGGGGCCGGGGGACGCGGCGGGGACCGCGGTGGCGTGGACACGGGCCCAGATGACCGCGCCGTCGGCGTGCAGATAGCGCTTCTCGAAGGTGGCGGCGCGGCCTCCCGCCTGGACCTGCGCGGCGAAGGCGGCGCTGGCGCGGCGGTCGTCGGGATGGGTGAACTCGAGCCCCGACCGCCCGATCATCTCCGCTCGGGTGCGGCCGAGCATCCTCGCCAGGGAGTCGTTCACCTCGACGTAGCGCAGATCGCTCGAGAGCATCATCACGCCCATCGAGGAGGACTGGAAGCCGAGCTGGTAGCGAGCGTCGCCGGCCCGCAGCTCATGGGTGAGCCAGCGGGCGAGCAACCCGACCACGGCCACGGTCGCGACGCTCGCCCAGGCGAAGGTGATCAGACCGGCGGATCCCGCGAGCCCGGCCGAGCCGGGGGCCGCGAGGAGCGCGACGGTGAAGCCGGTGAGCGCGATCGCCGTCTGCAGCGCCGCCTGCGCCCTGGAGAAGAAGATGAAGACGACTGGCGTCGCCCAGAGGTAGAAGAACGGATAGCCGCTCTCCACCGTCGCCGCCGCGTAGACCGCAAGCGACACAGCGAGGTTCCCGCCGGTGAGGATCGCCGGGAGGGTCAGCGCCGGGGCGCGATCGAGGCCGCGGCCGGTCAGCGCGCCGCCGACGAGCAGGCCGGTCGCGACGAGCCCCCAGAGCAGCGGCTCGTTGGTCGCCGCCGGGTGCCCGGCGAATACGAGCCAGGGGAGCGACGCGAGCGCGACGAGCGCGAAGACGAACCCAAGCGACCGCGTGACCAAGCTGGGGCTGTGGGAGGCCGGTTGGGAGGTGGGCGGGACGGATGTCTTCGTCGGCGTGGCGGTTCTTGGGCTCATGGCGCGCACTCTGTCCATCCACGGGCGGCCGCACATCACCCGGGCGACTCGATCCCCGCCGTGATCGGGTCATCCGATCGGATAGTCGATCGGCGCACCGCGCCGGGCCGAGCGCCGTTCGGGACGCCCCCTTGCGCCCGATCGGGTATGAACACGATGTGCCGAAGCGCGCCCGTGTAGTTCTGGCCGAGGATCACCCGATGTACCGGCAGGGCGTCGCCGCGGCGCTCAAGGCGTGGCCCGAGATCGAGCTGGTCGCGACCTGCGAGAACGGCCGCGAGGCGCTCGAGCGGATCGCCGAGCTGGAGCCCGACGTCGCGGTCGTCGATCTGCGGATGCCGGATCTGGACGGGATCGCGGTGCTCAACGCGGTCACCCGCGACGAGCTCGAGACCCGGATCCTGGTGATCTCGGCCGAGTTCGACAGCGAGACCGTCTACGAGGTGCTCGGCCTCGGCGCCGCCGGGTTCATCTCCAAGGACGCCGACGGCCGGGAGATCTGCGAGGCGATCCTCGCGGTCGTCCGCGGCGAGACCGTGCTCGACGGCAAGATCCAGGCCGCGATCGCCGAGGGGGTGCGCCGCCGCACCGCGAGCGATGTTCCCCTGCTCACCGACCGCGAGCGCGAGATGATCCGGCTGACCGCGGAGGGGATGACCGCGGCGCAGATCGGCAAGCGCGTCAGCCTCAGCCCGGCAACCGTGAAGACCCACCTCCAGCGCGCCTACGAGAAGCTCGGCGTGGGCGACCGGGCCGCCGCGGTGGCCGAGGCGATGCGCCGCGGGCTGCTCGAGTAGCCGACTACTGCGCCGCCGGCTCGGGCTCTCTAGGGATCGCGAACTCGACCGTGGTGCCCGCCCCGGGCCGGCTGCGGATGTGCAGCCATCCGCCGGCGATCTCGGCGCGCTCGCGCATAGTGGTCAACCCGAGGTGGCCGGGCCGGCTCTCCTCATCGGCGGCCGAGAAGCCGACCCCGAAGTCGCGAACTCTCACCGCGACGCTCCCGTCACTCTCGAGCAGCGCGACCTCGACGCGATCCGAGCCCGAGTGCGTGCGGGCGTTGACCAGCGCCTCTCGCGCGATCCGGTAGATGATCGTCCGCGTCTCGAGCGAGAGCTTCGCGTCCAGCGACCCCTCGAGCCGGCAAACCGGCCCGCCGTCGCGGCCGAGCTCGTCGAGCAGGTCGCGCAGGGCGGGCTCGAGCCCCCCCTCGATCAGGGCCGGAGGACGCAACTCGAAGAGCAGTCCGCGCAGGCGGGTGATCGCCTCCTGCAGGCCTTCCTCCAGCGCCCCGATCGACTCGGCGCGCTGACGCTCGCCGTCGAAGTCACGCAGCAGGCCGAGCTGGAGCTTGATCGCGCTCAGCGCCTGCAGCGAGTCGTCGTGGATGTCGGCGGCGATCCGGCGCCGCTCGTTCTCCTGGGCGTGGACGAGCTCCGCCAGCAGCCGCCGCCGCAGCTCGTCGTCACGACGGCGTCTCCCCTCGGCGCGCCGCGCCTCGGTGACGTCCTCGAGGACGACCGAGACCTTGGCCTCGACGCCGTAGTCGTCGAGCAGGGTCACCCGGACGGCGAAGCCGCGCTCCTCCCCGGACTTCGTCCGGATGTCGAGCTCACCGTGCCAGCTTCCCGCCCGCGCCAGCCGCTGGCGGATCTCGGCCCGCCGCTGCGGGGTCGCGCCCATCTCGCCATCGGCGATCGCCGGGGCGAGCATGCCGTCGAGCTCACCGACCCTGTAGCCGAGCAGGCGGGCGGCCTGCGGGTTCGCGTACTCGATCGTTCCGACCGGCTCGCTCAGCCGGCACAGCATCACCCCCTCGGCCATTCCGCCGAGCACGGTCGAGTGCAGCAGCGAGACGCGCTGGACCTCGGCAGCCTCGAGCGCGGTGGCGACCACATGGGCGACCGTGCGGACGAAGGTCACGTCGTGCTCGCCGAACTCGCGACGGCGGCGCATGTGAACCCCGAGCACCCCCCACGGCTCTCCGCCGACCCGGATGATCGTGGTGATTCCGCTGACGATGTTCGCGTCACGAAGCAGCGGCGAAGGGGTGAAACGGCGCTCCTCGGCGAGGTCCGGGACCACCACCGGCTGGTCCTCGAGCAGCGTGAAGCCCGCCTGGGAAGCGTTGCCGAGGGGCACGGTCGCCTCCCCGACCAGCTCGCTCGGCCACCCGGCGCCGACGAGCAGGCGGAGATCGGGATCGCCGGTTTCGGCACGGAGGATCTCGGCGCAATCGGCGGACAGCCTCTCGAGCAGGGTGTCCACGGCCGCCTGCATGGTCCGCTCGACCGAGCGCTCGCGCAGGGTCAGCTGCCCGAGCTCCGAGACGGCGGCCTGCTGGGCGAGGCGCGCCTCGAGCTGGTCGGCGAGGCCATCGCGCTCGGTGGCGTCCACGATGACCAGGCCGATTCCGATCAGCGCGGTCTCGCCGTGGACGGGAAAGAACCCGGCGCGCCAGTGCCGGGTATCGCCGGGCCGTGCCCGAGTCTCGCCGATGAGCGTGACGTCGAGGCTCGGCTCGCCGCTGGAGAGGACGCGCTCGTAGTGCGGGCGAAGCTGCGGCCACACCTCTGGCGCCACCTCCCCGATCGACCGGCCGATCTGCTCGGCGGCGGGGAGCCCGTAGATCTTCCCGAGCGCTGCGTTGATCTGGATGAAGCGAAAGTCGGCGTCTACGAGGGCGAAGCCGACCGGTGCCTGGTTCAGCAGCGTGTCGAGCAGGGCCAGCGCATCGGAGGCCTCCCGCTCGGCGTCAAGCGCGGCGCGCTCACTCCGGACACGGCGCTCGATCTGGGTGAGCGTTCCCACCCAGGCCTCGATCTCGCCCCCCTCGTCGCGAACCGGGACGCCGGTCCCCTGGTGCCAGCGGTACTCGCCGTCGTGCCGGCGAAGGCGGTACTCGAGCGTGAACGGTTGCCCCGCCTCTCCCACCCGCTCCCACTCCCCCGCCAGCCGCTCCGCGTCATCCGGATGAAGCGCGTCGGTCCATGCCCTTCCCTCGATCGCGCTCGCCGGGAGCCCGAAGTAATCCCGGCCGCGGCGGTTGATGAAGATGATCTCGCCGTTCGGATTCGACGCCCAGACGATGTGCGGGAGCACATCGGCGAACGACTTGCGGAACTCGCTGCTGAACAGGGGCGACGGGGACATCGCACTCCCGTCCGACTATACGCCGAGGCCGGCTCGGCCTCGACCCGGGCCTCGGCCTCTCCACGGATGAAGGTCGCCGAGCCCGCCGCCAGGGGGTCGCCTGTTGACGCCGTCCGGCGGGTGGGCGAGGATCGCCCCATGAGCCGATACGAATTGCTTCTTCTCCTGCACGTCTCCTCCGCGATCATCTGGCTGGGAGCCGGGTTTCTCGTCACCGTGCTCGTCCTCGGCGCCGAGCGCGCCGGCGATCGCGTTAAGGAGGCGGGACATCACCAGGACATCGCCTGGCTGGCGCCGCGGCTGTTCATCCCCGCGTCGCTGGCAACCCTGGTCTTCGGCGTCCTGCTGGTGATCGACGGGCCATGGGGCTTCGATCAGCTCTGGATCACCCTGGCGCTGCTCGGCTGGGCGGCGTCGTTCTTCACCGGGTTCCTCTACTTCAAGCCGGAGGGAGAGAGGATCGGCGCCCTCGTGCAGGAGCGCGGCCCCGGAGACCCCGAGGCCGACTGGCGGCTGCGGCGGCTGAACATCATCGACCGGGCGCAGGTGACGCTGCTCTTCCTCGTCGTCGTGGACATGGTGCTGAAGCCGACCGGCGACGACGGCGCGGTGCTGGTCGTAGGCGCGGTGATCGTCCTCGCGCTGATCGCGGTCTCGCTGCGGGCAATCGCCCGAACCGGCGGCGGACGGGCGTCGACGGGCCCGAGCGCCGGGCCGGGCGCGGGGCCGAGCGCCGCGCCCGCCGGCGGCGACAGCCCGTAGGCCCGGAGCTGTCCGGGCAGCGCGGCGCGGGGGCCGGAGCTGTCCGGGCAGCGCGGCGCGGGGGCCGGCAGCGTCCGGGCGGCGAGGCGCCGGCGACGGGCGGCTCGTCCGTGCGATTCAACCGGCGGGGCCGCCCCTCCCCCGTGAACCCACCCTCCCCCGCCTAGAATCCGCCGCCCGGGCGCGTAGCTCAGTGGGAGAGCGCTCGCTTCACACGCGAGAGGTCGCTGGTTCGAAACCAGCCGCGCCCATGACGGAGCGCTCGATCGCCGATTCGATGCCGAAGCCGACCAGGGCGATCGAGCCGGCGGGGATCGCGATCGCGCCCTCGAGGGTCCAGCGGCTTGACCGAGCGTTTATGGAGATCCGCCACGCTGGTACTCGCTCAGCCGCATCGTCGACCTCATGGGCACGAAAGCAAGAGAAACCTCCGATCCGGATTACCGTCGGGCGCGGCTCGCGCTCGGCCTCGGCATCGCGGCCGCGTTTGCTGGCGTTCTCGCGATCGCCGGTGGATTGCTCGCGGCCCTGCCCGCCTCGCTTCTACTCGTCGCGCTTGCGCACGAGCGCTACCCGGGCGAAGCTGCCATCGAGCGATCACGGAGGGCGCGAGGGAGCCTTCGCCGACGCCTCCTGCCCACGACGCCCATACCGCGGGCCGCCGCGATCCGCGCCCATTTCGCCGCCGGCGTCCTGATCGCCCACGGCCTCGCGCGCCGCGGACCGCCCGCTGCTTCGGCTCTGAGCCGCTAGGGCGCGCCCCGGATCGAAACGGCCGGCGCGCGCCGTCGTTTCGATTTGAAAGGGGTGAGCGATGCGCGCTCCGCTTCTTCACCGTCCTCGGCCGAACGGGCCGACCCCGCAGAAAAACCGAACCGAGTCGCAAGGGCGCCCTCGCGGCCCGCGGCCCGTGCCCCGAGCGGCCGCCGCCGGCGCCTTGCTCGCGGCGGCGGCCATGTTCATGGCCGTGCGTGGATCGCGAACCGGAGTCGAGGGGCAGCCATGAGCGCACGGGACAACCGCAGGAAGGAGCTGCGCCGGCAGCGGCTCGAGGCCGAGGAGGCCGAAGGCGCCGCCGCTACGAAACGGCGCAAGGTTCAGCTGCTCGCGATCGGCGTCCTGGCTCTCGTTCTCGTCGCTGCGGTGATCGCGATCAGCCAGCTCGGCACGGATGAGGGGACCGATCCCAGCGCCTCCGCGGCGCAGTCCGAGGAGACGCTCGCCTCCATCCCGCAGGATGGGACGGTGCTCGGCGAACCCGACGCGCCCTACACCCTGACGGAGTTCGGGGACCTGCAATGCCCGTTCTGTCGCACGTTCTCGCTCGAGGTCATGCCCGAGGTGATCGACGAGTACGTGCGCGCGGGCGAGCTGAAGATCGACTTCCAGCCGCTGACCTTCATCGGGCCCGACTCCGAGGAGGCGGCGCGAATGGCGCTCGCGGTCGGCGAGCAGGGCAAGTACTGGCAGTTCGTCGATCTGTTCTACGCCAATCAGGGGGCTGAGAACTCCGGATACGTGGACGACGAGTTCCTGCGCGAGATCGCGGGTGAGATCGAGGGGGTCGACGTCGACGAGGCCCTGGCGGCTCGTGACTCCGAATCGATCACCGCAGCGCTCACGTCCTCGGCGGCGCTCGCCGGGGACCTCGGTGTCAACTCGACACCTTCGTTCGCGATCGCGGCCGAGGGCGAGGATCCCGCGCCGCTCGGCATCCAGTCCCTCGACGCGGCCGAGTTCACAAGCGCGATCGATCAGTTCATCGGCGAGCGGAGTTGAGCGCCGGGGCGCTACGTCGTGTCTCACTCGCGCTGGCGCTCGCGGGCGTCGCGGTGGCCGGCTACCTGACCTGGGTCCACTACGAGGACCTGGAGCCGTTCTGCGTCGGTGGCGGGGGTGGTTGCGAGCGGGTGCAGAGCTCGGAGTACGCGGACTTCCTGGGAGTTCCGGTCGCCGTTCTCGGCCTCGGGACCTACCTGACGATCCTCGCCGGCCTGGTGACGCGAGGGCCGGGACTGCTGATAGCCACCGGCGCGGCGATGGTGTCGTTCGGCTTCAGCCTCTATCTGACCTACCTCGAGCTGTTCGTCATCGAGGCGATCTGCCAGTGGTGCGTGGCGAGCGCCGTAATCGCCACCGGCCTGGCCGTGAGCACCGTAGCGCTGGCGCTCGAGGACCCGGGTTGATTGACCGATGAATGGTCGCCGCGAGACCGGTCACTACGTTGAGGCCGCACATCACGACCGAAGGAGCTCCATGTCTCGCGTCCGCGTTCACAACTTCTCGATCTCACTCGACGGCTTCGGCACCGGCGAGGACCTGTCGTTCGAGGCTCCGTTCGGCCACGCCGGGCAGCGACTCCACCGGTGGGCGTTCGCGACCCGATTCTGGGACGCCGGCGGCGCTGCCGGCGTCGACAACGCCCTCGCCGAGCGTCACGGACCCGGCATCGGCGCGGAGATCATGGGCGCCGGCAAGTTCGGCCCCCCGGGCTGGCAGGACGACCCGGAGTGGCGCGGATGGTGGGGAGAGAACCCGCCGTTCCACACGCCGACGTACGTGCTCACCCATCGGCCGCGAGCGCCGCTGGAGATGGACGGCGGTACGACGTTCCACTTCCTCGACGTCGCGCCGGTGGATGCACTCGCCGCGGCTCGTGAGGCGGCGGGCGGGCAGGACATCCGCATCGGCGGGGGCCCGACGATGCTGCGCGACTTCCTCGCCGCCGGGCTCGTCGACCATCTGCATGTGGTGCAGGTCCCGATCCTGCTCGGCCGCGGCGTTCGGCTGTGGGACGGCCTGGAGGCGCTGGAGGAGCGGTACGACGTGGAGGCGGTGTCGACGCCGAGCGGCGTCACCCATCTCACCTTCACCCGCTGAGGGTCGGTTCAGGCGCGCTCGAGCCTGCCTGCGATGATCGATCCGATGAGCGCCGAGCGCTTCGAGTTCGCCTTCGCGCCCTCCTACCGGATCCCCGGGGCGATCTTCGGCGTCCGCCCGGCGACCTCATGGGTGGAGGTCGACGACTCCACCTTCAAGGCTCGCTACGGCCCCTGGCGGGTGACGACGCCGCTCGGCAACATCACCGGAACCGAGGTCACCGGCCCCTACGCCTTCTGGAAGACCGCGGGCTCGGCCCGCTTCGCGTTCACCGACCGCGGTCTCTCGTTCACGCCGAACGGCGACCGCGGCCTGCTGATCCACTTCGCCGAGCCGGTCCGCGGCCTCGAAGCGTCCGGCCGCCTGCGCCACCCGGAGCTCACCGTCGGCGTCGCCGAGCCGGAGCGCCTCGCCGAGGTGATCGACTCGAGACGCACCCCGCCCGACTGAGGCCGGCTCGGTGCCCTCGCCCGGGTCCGCGCGGGCGAGCGAGCGCCCGGCAGGCGCCCGCGCTCTCCCCCCGGCCGGCGAGCGTGAACCTATCCACCGTGCCGGTGGCTAACTCCCCCTTCGTCCCACCCCACGTGGCGCGCCACGCGCCCTGCCGGCGCCCCGCCCCCCGCGAACGGCGCGCCGCTGGCCGGGCGCCGCACGCACCCAGGCGTGACGAGGGGCGGCTCGCCGGCCGCCCCTCGTACGCCGGATGGTGGAGTCGGCTAGCGAACCCGGAACGGGCCCTGGAACTTCCAGGTCTGACCGCGTCGCTTGCCGGACTTGGCCTTGGCCTTGGCCGCCTTCTTGTCGCCCTCGAACCGGGTGATCGGGCTCTTGGAGCTGGCGAGCGTCCAGGTCGTGTGGGCGGCGGCGTCCGACATCTGATCGAGCGCCGTGTAGCTCAGGTTCGCGAACGTGTCGCAGAACTGGTGGTAGCAGGGGTCGTAGGCGAGCCCTGCGGACCCACCGTAGGTGGCCTCCTGCTCGGCCGTCTTGATCCCCTCGGCGCCGGTGAACAAACCGCCCGCCGGGATCCCGTCCTCGATGAACGGGCCGTAGTCGGAGCGGCCGTCGAACGCCGTCGGATCGGTGGCCAGCCCGCGCTTGTCGAAGTAGCGCAGGAAGGTGTCCTCGATCTGAGCCGACCCTGCCGGCGCCCCGCTCGGAGGCGGCGGCGAATCGGAGAGGTCGCCGTCATAGACGAAGCGCACGAAGTTCGGCGAGCCGATCATGTCGAAGTTGAGGTTCGCCTCGAGCTGAGCGCGCTCCGCACCGCTGAGGTTCTCGACATAGTCCGACGAGCCGACCAGTCCGGCCTCCTCGGCGCCCCACCACGCGAACCGGATCCGGTTACGCGGCTCCTTCAGCTCGGCGACCTCCTCGGCGATCTCGAGGATCCCCGCCGAGCCGGAGCCGTTGTCGTTGATCCCGGGCCCCTCCTCGACCGAGTCGAGATGGGCGCCGACGACCGTCGTCCGATCCGGGTTGCCGCCGGTGTCGGCGAGCACGTTGTACTGCGTGATCGGGGTCGTGGTCGCGTCAACGGCGACGTGGAGCGTCACCGGGCCGGACTGGGCCTGGTCGTAGATCTCCTCGCCGATGTCGTTGTGGATCATCGCCGCCGGGATCGAGATGTCCTGCGGCGCGGTGATGAAGAGCGGCTCCTCGCGCCCCTCGAAGCCGTCGTTGAAGATCAGCGCGGCGATCGCGCCGGCATCCTCGGCGTTCTCGTACTTCTGCACGAACGGGCAGGTCCCCCGCTGGATCAGCGCGATCTTCCCGGCGGCGCCGGCGAAGTCGTCCGGATCGCAGCCGCTGACCGACGTCCCGGGCCCGCCCGGAGGCGGGATCACGGTGTTGCCGGCGATGAAGACGTCGCCGGTGACGTCCCCGCCGGCGGAGAACTGGGAGACGATGTAGTCGCTGTCCTCGACGAAGACCTCCGGGGCCGGGCTGGTCCGCTCGAAGGTCGAGGGTCCGTTCTTGGTCCACTTGGCGAACTCGAACGGGTCGAGGGTCACGTCGTAGCCCGCCGTCTCGAGCCGCTGCTGCACATAGGCAACCGAGGCGTCGTAGCCCGGCGTCGCCGCGGCCCGGGTGCCGTCGTTCTCGTTTGCGATCGCCTGCAACGCCCGCTCATGCTCCAAGACACCCTCGAGGGTCACACCCTTGCGCAGCTTCTGGGTGTTGGTCTTGTCGATGGCGGAGGCTGCCGGTACGACCATCAGGGTGAAGGCCACGCCCAGCGCGGCCGCGATGGAAATCCGTCTCACCGTTCCTCCTCCGGTTGGGTACCGGGCCGGCGCCTTCTGAGCCGCCGGCCACTCCAGTCGGCGCCCGAAGATCGTCCGCGGCGCCGGAGCGCTGGGTACCCCCGAACTCGATCTGGAAACCGGCCGCGCCGGGAGCCTCGTGTGCCGGCGCCCCGACCCGGCGCCGGGCGCGGGGGGCGCGGATACCCTCCCGCGGGTGAATCGGCGCCCGAGCCTCCGCCGCCGCGCGCTGACCGCTCCCGCCATCGCGCTCTGCGCCCTCGCCCTGGCGGCCTGCGGGCAAACGCCGGTCGCGCAGGCGCCGGCGGAGGCGAGCCCCGGCCTCGCGGAGCGGCTCGACCGGACGCTTGCCGAGGCGCGCGCGGAGCTCGGCGTTCCCGGGGTGAGCGCGGCGCTCATCATCGACGGCGAGTCGGTGTGGCTCGGGTCCGCCGGGGTGAAGCGGCTCGGCGCGCCCGAACCGGTCACGCCGGCGACCCGGTTTCTGACCGCGAGCACCGCGAAGACGGTGACCGCAGCGATCGTGCTCGTGCTGGTCGATCGCGGGCGAGTCCGCCTTCGAGCACCGGTCGCTCGCTACCTGCCCCGTCTCGTGGGCGCCGAGCGGATTCGGGTGATCGACCTGCTGCGCCATACGAGCGGGCTCCCCGACTACCTGTACTCGCGGCGGATCAACGGGATCATCCGTCGAAGGCCTCAGCACCGGTGGACCCGCGGCGAGGTCCTGCGCACTGTCCGCCGCCTGAGCTTCCCGCCCGGCGGCCGCTACAGCTACTCGAACACGAATTACATCGCCCTCGGCGGGATCATCGAACGGGTCACCGGGAGCACGGTCCAGGCGAGTTTCGAGCGGCTGGTGGCGGACCGGCTCGGGCTGGGCGAAACGGACTGGCGCTACGACAGCTATCCGATCGCCGACTTCGCCCGGCCCTACGTCGACTCACGCCGCGGTGCGCCGCGCGATCAATGGCCGCGCGGATTCGTGCCGACCGACTTCTGGGGCGAGGTGTGGACCGACGGCGGTCTCGCGACGACGGCGAAGGAGCTTGGTGCGGTCGCGAACGCGCTCATCGCCGGCGACCTGCTGAGGCCCCCGACGCGCCGGGCGGCCGTCCGCTTCGGCCGCGGCGGCGCCGGGCTCGGCGTCTTCCGCGAGTCGCTCGACGGCCGGCGCTGGATCGGCCACGACGGGCTCTACGCCGGCTTCTCCACCCAGCACTGGACCGAGCCGCGCGGCGGCGCGACGATCTCGGTGATGAGCGATCTCGAGACCGCGCCCGGCACGGCGGACTCCTCGTGGGCGATCTGGAAGCGCCTCGCCCGCGCCTTCGAGGCGCGACCAGGGATCATCGTGCCGCCCGTTCCGGGCGCTTAGCCGGCGGGAGTCGTCGAGGGTGGCGACGCCGTCGCCGCGTGCTTCGGCCGCCGGGCTGCCGCGTGGCCGCGATCAGCCCGACCTGCCGATCGCCCATAGACTTGTGAGGTGACCGCGTTTCCCACCGTGAAGGTCGCGGCGATCCAGGCGACGCCGATCATCCTCGATGCCGAGGCGACGGTTGCGAAGGCCGAGCGCCTGCTCCACGAGGCTGCCGACCAGGGCATCGAGCTCGCCGTCCTGCCCGAGACCTTCGTCCCTCTCTATCCCTCGGTCGCCTGGGCGCGGGCGGCCTCCTCGTTCGGCGGCAACGACGCGCTCTGGGACCGGCTATGGGACAACTCCGTCGACATCGGCGGGCCGCTGGTCGAGCGCCTCGTCGCGGTCTGCCGCGAGCGCAACCTGCACTGCGTGATCGGGATCAACGAGCGCGAGGACGAGCGCCCCGGGACGCTCTACAACAGCTTCCTGCTACTCGGGCCGACGGGCCTGCTCCATCGCCACCGCAAGCTGATGCCGACCCATCACGAGCGCCTCTTCCACGCGATCGGCGCCGGCGACGACCTCGCCCCGGCGGATACCCCGCTCGGGCGAATCGGCGGGCTGATCTGCTGGGAGAACCGGATGCCCCTCGCCCGCTATGCGGTCTACAGGGGCGGACCTCAGATCTGGGTTGCGCCGACCGCCGACGACAGCGATGGCTGGCAGGCGCTGATCCGCACCGTCGCGATCGAGTCCGGGGCCTTCGTCGTCTCCGCGCCCCAGTACATCCCGGCGAGCGCCTTCCCCGAAGACTTCCCGATCGCGCTCCCCGAGGGCAAGGAGGTCTTCGGCAGCGGCGGAGCGGCGATCATCGAGCCCGCCTGGGGAGAGGTGATCGCCGGCCCGCTCCGGGACGCTGAGGGGATGGTCGTCGCCGATTGCGACCTTCGAATCGGGCTGCGCGCGAAGCGGCTCTTCGACGCCGCCGGCCACTACTCGCGCTCCGACACCCTGCTCGCTCGTCTCGGCGCGGACGCGCAGCCGCCGCCGGCCGAATCGGAGCCGCCGGACGGACGTCCGGCATAACCGCCGCGGTCGCGCCCGGCGCCCGCGCGGGCGAGGCTCCCTGATCTCCACCCGTGAGCTGCAGGACAGTGGTCATCATTCGACCGAAGCCAGCCGCCGCCGACCTTCTCCGGCCTCGCTCAGCGGCTGTCCGCGCGAGCCGGCGCGAGCCGGCGCGTCCTGCGTCGCGGGGGGCGCGAGCTCGAGCTCGGGATTCAGCTTCTCGTCAAGCGCGCCGAGGTGTTCGCGAACCGCGAGCAGCAGCTTCTCGACCCGCTGACGCGCCGCGGCGAGCTCGCCCAGCGCCGAGTTGAGCGAGACGCCGGCCGTCTTCTGCGCGCCGCATGAGGGACAGGACTCCGGCGCAGCCGCCGCCCAGATCAACCCGCATCCGGGACAGCTGAGCCGAAGGACGTCGGGCGGATCGCCGTCCAACGCTTCCGCGTCGCGCTCGCCCGTGATGTCGATCAACACCCCGCGGCGATACCAGAGGCCCTCGGCGCTGCAGGTCAAGCGTGCGAGGTCGCGCACCCAGACCGTGTGCCCCGCGCGATCGATCATCCGGTACTCGCTTCGCAGCCAGCCCGCCGCCTCGCGCGGCAGGCGCTGCTGCTCGCGCTCTCGCTCGATCTCGCGCTCACGGTCATCGGGATGGATCAGCCTCGCCCGGAGACCCGGATCGGCGATCAGCTCCTCGGCGTCGTAGCCGAGCAGGTCGCGAACCTGCGGGCTGATGTATGCGGTCCTCCCCGCCGGCCCGGGCTCGGCCTCGTAGACGACGACCGGAAGCAACTCGACCAGCTCGCGGAAGTCGGCGACGTCCCGACCGGAACCCGTCAAGGGGGCCCCGAGCGCGTGCTGGACGAGCTCAACCGGCGACCCACCGGCCACCCGCCTTCGATGGCGCAGGCGTTCGCCCACCACTCGCGATCGTCGCTGGCCCTTCGGTGCGATCCGGATCATCCCGTCCACCCCCCGGTGTCAGGGGCGCATCTTTGCTGCGCCCTACCCCATAGACGGCGGGGGGAGAAAAAGTCAACGACTACTTTGCTGAACTCTCTCTATTCGGGCACGTCGGCAAGGTCGGGAGCCTCGGCGGGCTCCGGCAGCTTCGCCTGCTTGTCGACCTCGGTGACGTCATCCCCGGGCGGGCTACCGCTCCCGGGCACGTCCTGAATTTCCTGAGCGGCGAGCTCGGGCGGGGCGGCGGGCTGCGGTGACTTCGATGTCTTGGGCGGCTTCGGCGGCTTGGTGTCCGGCTCGACGACGACCGGCGAGTCGTCCGGCTTGGGCGGGTTCTCGGCGGCGCCGAGGGAGACCGGCTCCCCTGCTCCGCCGGGCGAGCTCCCGCCGCCGGACGAGCTTCCTCCGCCCCCTGAGGGCGAGCCTGCGGCGGGCGTCGGGCTCGCCGAGTTGCTGCCCTCGAGCACCGCCGGAGCTCGGCCTCCCGCGCTCCCGTGCTTTGGTCCGCGCGACGACGCTCCGCCCCGCGCCTTTGACCCGTTCGCGCCCGATGCGGCAAAGAACTCGCCGGTAGGCACGGCCGTGCTCGCGGCATCGAGACTCGATGTCAGCTCGCCCGTCGGCAGCGAGCGCTCGATCGCAGCGCTCGACGCGGGTGGGGTGATCAGATGCGCCTCGCTGACGACCAGCGCGGCCCCGCCGGCGCCCGTGGCGGTGGCCAGCATCGCGACCAAGGCCTTGAACCCGCCGCCGCCGGCGACCGCGCCGCCGGCGATGCCGAAGCCGGCCGTCGCTCCAAGCCCGCCCCCAGCCGTGCCGCCGGCGGCCGCTCCGACGGTTCCCGTCGCTCCCGCGGAGCCACCCACGGAGGCGAGCGCCGTCTGCAGGCCCGCGAAGGCCGCCGGCAACGCCAGCGGCGGGCAGAGGATCGCGAGGCCGGTGCTGCGGTCGACGATCGCCGACTCGAACTCGCAACACGACTCACACTCCCGCAGGTGCGAGCGGATCCGCCTGCTTCTCAGCAACCTGCGGTCCATCGCGGAGAGCGCCCTTCTGACCGGATCGCAGCCCATGTCGCGGCCCTCGGAGATCTGCACGAGAGCCTGGCGAGCCTGGTAGACGGTCTGCTTCGCGGTCGCCGGGCGCATCGCGAAGGCCCGGCCGATCTCCTCGTAGCTGAGGCCGTTGAGCTCGCGCATCACCAAGGAGGCGCGCTGGCGTTCGGGGAGATCGTCGAGATCGTGGACGAGCTCGCGCAGGCGCTCGCGAGTCGCGGCCTGGTTCTCAACCGCCGGCTGAGGGTCGGGGTGCTCGCTGTCGAGCGCCGCGACCGGCAGGCGCGCCCGCCACAGGTCGATCGCCTCGTTGTGGGCGATTCCGAACAGCCAAGGCTTCAGCTCAACGTCGCCCCCCTGGCGAGGCAGCGCACGGAGCGCCTTGACCATCGTCGCCTGCATGGCGTCCTGGGCATCGTCGTGGTTGCCCAGGATCGAGCGGCAGTAGCGGTAGAGCTCCTGGTGATAGCGACGGTAGATCGCGGTGAAGGCGCGAGGCTCTCCGTCGGCGGCGTTCTGAGCCAAGCGACGGTCACCCCAGACCTTGGTTCCGATTTGGCCGGGCAAGTCGAGTGGCAAACTCCCCACAATCCCCATGCGTCGATGGCCATTCTTACGTATCCGCGGGCCCGTCGCAGCCCGCTTGACAATAGTTACCTGGAATTGATTACTACCGATATTTCCGCGCCGGACCGGCGCGAACCAGCCCTCGCGGGCCTATCGTGCGCGGGATGGTGACTCGGAACGTGACGACATTTCGGCGAGCGATCGATGCCTTCAACGACGGCGATATGGAGGCCCTCGCGGAGCTCTTGGACGGGGACAGCGAGTGGGACTGGTCCCGCTCGATCGGCCCGGATAGGGCCGTCTACAAGGGCGACGCGGAGATCGTCGGCTTCTGGAGGGAGTTCGCCGGGGGGTTCGAGGAGATCCGCATCGAGATCGAGGAGCTCGTCGATCGAGGAGATCGGCTGATCGCCGCCATGCGGTCGCTGATGCGCGGCCGCGGAGGCATCGAGGTCGAGGCTCGCAACGGCTGGCTGGTGACGCTGGAGGCGGGGAAGCTGCGACGCCTCGAGATGTTTCAGGGAATGGCCGAGGCCCGCGCGGCCGCCGAAGAGGACGGATAGCCCGTCCGAGGGTGCGGATCGGCGCCAGCGGCACGCAGCGCTCGCACTCGGTCGCATGACGCGATACTCCGTTCGTGCCCAGGTCCGAGGTTCATGAGCAGGCTCTGATCGACGCGCCGGTGGCGACGGTCTGGGAGCTGGTCGGCGACCCCGCTCGCTATCCCGAGTGGCTTCCGCGCGTGATCGAGATCCAGGGCGAGCGCTTCGAGGAGGGCGCCGAGTTCGTGCAGGTCTCGCGGCAGCCCCTTACCGGTCGTAGCGAGATCCACTTCCTGGTCGATCGCGTCGACGAGCTGCACGAGATCCGCATGCACTGCACGATCAGCGGGATGTTCGTCCACTGGCAGCTCACCGAGGCCCAGGGGGGCACCTTTCTCGACGCGGTGTTCGGGCTCGAGCCCGTCCGCCGCCGCGACCGGCTGGCCGACCTGACGATCGGGCGGCGCTTCCTTCGCCGCTGGCTCTCCGAGGCGGTGATGAGCCTCGAGTCCTCGGCCGAGAGGCGGCGAGGGGGCTGAGCCGATGAGCGCGCGGCGCTCGGGTCGAGCGTCGATAATGGCGGCGATGCCCGGAACCGATTCGTTCGCGCGCCACCGGCTGGCGCCGAGGGGGGGCGCGCGCAGAACGCTCGACGAGCGGCTGGCGGTGCGCTTTCCGGGGCTCTCGCGGCTCCTGGCGAGGGCAGTGCTCAGGGCTTCGCCAGGCTCGCGAGTTCGCGGCGCCTTCGTCCGGCGCACCGCCGAGCGTGGCGCGGCGGCCGTCAACCGCGGCGATTACGAGGCGGCGTTCGTCCTCTATCACCCCGCGCTCGAGGCGACGTTCCCGCAACAGCTTGCGACGCTCGGCGCCGAGACCGACTTCGCGACGCTCGCCGCGCGGATCGAGTTCCAGCGCCAGTGGGTCGCCGAATGGCGCGAGTTCGGCTTCGAGGCGCGGGAGCTGATCGACCTCGGCGATCGGCTGCTCGTACTGGGGCGCGTGCGCGCAAGCGGCCGCGTCAGCGGGGCGAGGCTCGATGACGACTGGGGGCTGCTGGTCACGCTCTCAGACGGGCAGGTGATCCGCGAGCAGACCTTCATCGATCACGACGAGGCGCTCGCGGCCGCCGGCATCCCCCGCCCCTGAGTCGGCGCCCGCCCGACCGCGCCCTCGGCGATACTGACCGGCGATGCCTCAGCGATTGTCCGAGCTCGCCGAGGTCGCCTATGCGGCGCTCAGCGATGATGACCTCGCCGGATTCCTCGCCGTGGTTGACGACGAGGTCGAGTTCCGCTCGCTGGTCGCGGAGATCGACGGTCGGCACTACAAGGGCCACGAGGGCGTCCGGGAGTGGTGGGACTCCGTGGCGGTCGCGATGGGAGGGCTGCGATTCGAGCCCGTTGAGGTGCATGACCACGGCCCTTCCGGCTATGTGGAGCTGAGCGTCACCGCCACGATCAGCGGCGTCGTGGTCACCCAGCGGATGTGGCAGGCGGTGCGCCTTCGCGACGGGCGCGCGATCTGGTGGGCGACCTTTCGCAGCGAGGCGGAGGCGCGCGAGGCGATCGGCCTCTCCGGCTAGCGGGGCGCACCGCCCGGCGATCTCGGCCCTGAGGGCCTTGTCGGACGACGCACTGGCGATTAGCCTCCTTGCGTGCGAACCTCGCTCTGCGAGCTGCTCGAGATCGAGCACCCGATCATTCAGGCCTCGATCGGGCCGTGGAGCTCGGTCGCGCTGACCGCCGCGGTCTCCGAGGCCGGGGGGATCGGAAGCCTGGGTACGTCGTTGCTTTCGCCGGCGAAGATCTCCGAGCAGATCCGGCGGACCCGCGAGCTCACCGAGCGGCCGTTCATCGTCAACCACACCCGCCGCCCGCTCAGCGATGAGGCCTTCGACGTGACCCTGGCCGAGCGCCCGGCCGCGGTCTCACTGGCGCTCGGAGCGCCCGGCGAGCTCGCCGAGCGCGCCCACGACGCCGGCTGCCTGTTCATCAACCAGGTGCACAGCGTCGAGCAGGCGATCGAGGCGGTCGAGCAGGGCGCCGATGCGGTTATCGCCCAGGGCGAGGAGGCGGGCGGCTTCGGCGGCGGGATCGGGGCAATGGCCCTGATCCCCCAGGTGGCCGACGCGGTCGCCCCGGTTCCCGTCGTCGCCGCGGGCGGGATCGCCGACGGCCGTGGCCTGGCGGCGGCGATCGTGCTCGGGGCGGCGGGCGTGAACATCGGCACCCGATTCCTTGCCGCCGAGGAGTGCGAGGTCGAGGCGGAGTGGAAGCTCCGGATCGTCGGCGCCCGCTCGGAGGAGGCGGTGCGCGTGACCTTCGCCGACCACGTCTTCCCGCCGCCGGGGCCCGGGGGGTATCCGGGCAAGACCCCGCGGGTGCTGCGAACCGAGTGGGTCGATCGCCTCAACGCCGACCCCGAGGCGGCGGCCGCCGAGGCTGAGCGCCTGTCAAGCGAGTTGATCGACGCGGTGCGGAGCGGGCGCGGGCATGAGCTGGTCCCGTTCACCGGACAGAGCGCGGGGATGATCGACTCGGTCGAGCCCGCCGCCGAGATCGTCGCCGAGATGGTCGGCGAGGCCGAGCGCCTGCTCGGCCCGCGCTCCGAGCCGGCCGCGGGCGAAACTTAGACACACACCGGGGGGCGGCCGGGGCATCGGTCCAATAGGGTCAGGTTTCCGCGGTAACCAACGCGGCGCGTGCCCTGCTCGGGGTCGCGATCTGACTCCACGAAAGGAGACACAATGCTCAAGGGGTTCCGGGACTTTGTCACCGGAGGCAACCTGATCGAGACCGCCGTCGGGCTGGTGATGGCGCTGGCCGTGTTCGCCTTGGTCGAGGCGCTTGTCGCCGACCTGATCACTCCGATAATCGGGGCGATCGTCGGCGAGCCCAGCTTCGAGGCGCTGACGTTCACCATCAACGGCAGCGAGTTCCTCTACGGAGCCTTCATCAACGCGGTGATCACCTTCGTCTCGATCGCGGCGGCGATCTACTTCTTCGTCGTCACCCCCTACCAGCGCTACCAGAAGGTCAGGGGGGTCTCGCCGGAGACCAAGGTCTGCCCCGAGTGCACCTCCCAGATCGCGGTCGGCGCGCGCCGCTGCCCGGCCTGCACCGCTTCGTTGGCGTAGCTCCACCCGCGAAGCGGGAAGGCGATTGCCCGGTCCGCTCGGGACCGGGCGGTCGCCATCCGTCCAGCTCGCAGGCCGTCAACCGGACGCGCAGATGCACGCCGTCGTCGTTTTTCCGCTGGTCCGGCGGGTAGACCTGGGACTGCCATCGACCGATGGCCCTGACAAGGAGGACGAGGATGTACATCGGAATCGGAACCGCCCTGCTGATCATCTTGATCATCATCCTGCTCGTCTGAGGCACTGACTCGGGGGCGCCCGGCCAGGGCAGACCGGGCATCCGGTCACTCCTCGAGCTCGATCACCGAGAGGATGTTGCCGGCCGGGTCCTTGAACCAGGCGATCAAGGGACCGCCGCCGCGCATGATCCCCTTGGGGTCGGTGGAGAGCTCGCCCGTGTAGCGCTCGAACTCCACCCCGCGTTCGGTGAGCTCGTCGACCGCGGCCTCGATGTCGGCGACCGGGAAGTTGAGGATCGTGAACGCAGCCGGCTGGTGGTCGTCCTTGGGGTAGATCAGCGTTCCTCGATCGCCGGCGATCTCGAGGGTCAGCATTCCGTTCTCCTCGGAGACGTCGAGTCCGAGGGTCTCGGCGTAGAACCGCCTCGCCGCCTCGATGTCGTCCACCGCGAAGCCGCTGAAGGCCTTGGTCGTCTTGAACATGTTTGACTCCTTCGCTTGCTCTTGGGCCGTTCACAGTCAAGACGTCCGGTGCCGCCCGAACTCATCGCCCGTGCCGGTCCGCTCGCCCCGTGAGCGCTCGCGGCTGGCTCGCGTTCCTTGCCGTAGCGACGCTCTGGGGGATCCCCTACTACTTCATCAAGATCGCGGTTGACGCGGGGGTTTCGCCCGCCTTCCTGGCCTGGATTCGGGTGGCGATCGCGGCGCTCCTGCTGGGCGCGCTCTCCTGGCGCCTCGGGCTGCTCGGCGGGCTTCGGGGGCGCTGGCGGATCCTCGCGCTCTACGCGACGATCGAGATCGCGATCCCCTTCCCGCTGATCGGCTTCGGTGAGCAGCGGATCTCCTCGTCGCTGACCGCGATCCTGATCGCCTCCGTCCCGCTCATCGTCGCCGTGCTGGCACTGCGCTTCGACCACGCGGAGCGCGCCACGGGCGCCCGCCTGCTCGGCCTCCTGATCGGATTTGCGGGCGTCGTCGCGCTGGTCGGAATCGACCTCGCCGGCGAGTCCTCCGAGCTGATCGGCGCGGGAGCCGTGCTGCTGGCGGCGCTCGGCTACGCGATCGGCCCGATGCTGCTCAAGCGCGAGCTCTCCGAGATCGACCCCCGGGCGCTGATGGCCGGCGCGCTCGCGCTGGCGGCGCTGGTCCTCAGCCCGGCGGCGCTCGCCACGGCGCCCGCATCGGTGCCCTCGAACGGCGCGATCGTCTCGATCATCGCCCTGAGCGTGCTCTGCACGGCGACCGCGTTCGTCCTCTTCGCGATCCTGATCGTCGAGGTCGGCCCCAGCCGCGCTGCCGTGATCACCTACGTGGCGCCGGTGGTCGCCGTGGGCCTCGGGGTCACGCTGCTCGGCGAGCGCCCGGGGCCGGGCACGATCGCGGGGCTGCTCCTGATCCTCGCCGGCTCATGGCTCTCGACCGGCGGGCGCAGGTCGGGCGAGCCGCCGCCCGGCGCCCCTGCGATCGTCGCCGGAGCGCCCGGCGCCGGCGACCCCGCGGCGCCCGGCGGACCGGGGCGCGGCTCGGCCCGCGCACGCGGCACCTGAGCGCCCGGCCCGGGAGCGGCGTCACCGGACTACGATCCCTGCGGTGCGGGTGAGGGACGCGAGCGACGGACCGCTGTTCCCCGACAAGGGCCCGTTCGGCGCGCGCCTGCTGCGCCGGGTGCGCGGGATCGCCCTCGAGATTCTCGCCTTCCTCCTCGCCACCGCACTCTTTCCCGCCCTGCTCGTGGCCGCCGCGCTCGTCGACCTGGCCCTGTGGCTGCGCCGGCGCAAGCACTGGATGGCGGTGCGCCTGCTGGCGATGCTGTGGTGGTTCCTGTTCGGCGAGATGCGCGCGCTCGTCGGCCTCTTGGCGATCTGGATCTCCACCGGAGGCCCGCTGGGGCGCGGTTCGCTGCGCCGCCGCCGGCTCCTCTACGCGCTCCGCGTTCACTGGGCGCGCAGCCATCTCGGCGGCATCAAGGTGCTCTTCGGGCTCGGCTTCGAGGTGGAGGGCCTCGAGCGGGCCGGGCCGGGCCCGGTGGTGATCATGATGCGCCACGCGAGCATCATCGACAACCTCCTTCCCGACGCGCTCGTCGGCCGCGAGCACGGCCTCGGACTGCGCTTCGTGATCAAGCGCGAGCTCGAGGCGATCCCGACCATCGACATCGGCGGGCGCTGGGTGCCGACCTTCTACGTCCGACGGGCCTCGGCCGACAGCGCCGGCGAGGTCGGGATGCTGCGCGGCCTCCTCGACGGCATCGGGATCGGCGAGGGCGTCCTGATCTACCCCGAGGGCACCCGCTTCGAGCCCCGCAAGCTGGCCCGTGCCAAGCAGGTGATCGCCGAGCGCCAGCCCGGGGTCGCCCCGCTCGCGAACCGGCTCGAGAACCTGCTGCCGCCGCGGCTCGGCGGCCCGCTCGCCCTGCTCGACGAGGCCGCCGGCTCCGAGACGGCAATCGTCTTCTGCGCCCATGTCGGCTTCGACGGCTTCCAGTACATCAGCGACATCTGGGCCGGGGGCCTGGTCGGCTCGACCATTCGGGTCCGGTTCTGGCGCTACCCGAACTCGGAGATCCCGGCCGGCGAGGCCGCACGGATCGAGTGGCTCTACGCGCGCTGGCTCGAGCTCGACGATTGGGTCGGGGGCGGGCGAGCCGCGGCCGATACGGCGTCCTCGGCCCCAGGGGGCCCCTCCCCGGGCGACGCGGTTCGCCGCTAGGGTTGGCGCGTGGCGAGCACGAACGGCAATCGGCCGCCCGGCGGCCTCTCGGTCGCCATCGTCGGCGCCGGGTTCGGCGGCGTCGGCATGGCAATCCGCCTCAAGCAGGAGGGGATCGAGGACCTGACCGTTCTCGAGCGGGGCGAATCGGTCGGCGGGGTCTGGCGCGCGAACACCTATCCCGGGGCCGCCTGCGACGTGCCCTCCCACCTCTACTCGTTCTCGTTCGCGCCCGGGCACGACTGGTCGCGCCGCTACGCGCCCCAGCCTGAGATCCTCCGCTACCTCGAGCAGGTCTCGGCGCGGTTCGGCGTCGATGAGCACCTCCGCCTCAACACCGAGGTCACCGCCGCCGAGTTCGATCCCGAAAGCGGACGCTGGACGGTCGAGACCGAGGGGGGCGAGCGCCGCGAGTTCGATGTCCTCGTCACCGCCTGCGGCCAGCTCACCCGGCCGGCGCTGCCCGCGGCAAGCGGGCTCTCGGACTTCCAGGGCCCGGCCTTCCACTCCGCCGAGTGGGACCACGAGGTCGAGCTCGCCGGCAAGCGAGTCGCCGTGATCGGCACCGGCGCGAGCGCGATCCAGTTCGTCCCCGAGATCGCTCCCCGGGCCGGCGAGCTGACCATCTACCAACGCTCGGCGCCGTGGATCATCCCGAAGGTCGACCGCGCCTACCCCGAGTGGGAGCGCCGCCTCTTCCGGCGCTTCCCTGCCCGGGTGGCCGCCGCCCGCGCGGCGATGTTCGCCTTCTTCGAGAGCTTCACCTACGGGTTCACCGGGCGGCCCTGGATGATGACCCCGTTTCGCGCCGCCGCCAACCTGGCCCGCAAGCGCGCCCTCTCCGACCCCGAGCTACGCCGCCGCGCGACCCCCGACTACGAGATGGGCTGCAAGCGGGTCCTGTTCACCTCGGATTGGTACTCGACCCTGACCCGGCCCAACGTCGAGCTGATCGACGGCCCGATCGAGCGGGTCACCGCCGGCGGTGTGATCGGGCCCGACGGGGTCGAGCGCCCGGCGGACGTGATCATCTACGGCACCGGCTTCCAGAGCCACGGGTTCGTAGCCCCGATGCAGATCCGCGGCCTCGAGAGCCGCGAGCTGAACGAGGTGTGGGGGATCCGCCCGGAGGCCTTTCTCGGCACCACCGTCTCCGGGTTCCCCAACATGTTCGTCCTCTACGGACCGAACACGAACCACGGCTCCGGCTCGGTGCCCTACACGCTCGAGTGCCAGTTCAGCTACGTGCTCGACGCGGTCCGCCGGCTGCGCTCAGCCGACGTCCGCTACATCGACCTGCGCGCCGACACCCAGAACGCGTGGCGAGCGGAGATCGCCGAGCGCAGCGCCGGAACGATCTGGAAATCGGGCGGCTGCGCGAGTTGGTATCTCAATGCCAGGGGCGAGAACACCAACAACTGGCCCGGGCCCTGGCTCGAGTACCGCCGTCGCACCCGCCGCATCGATCCGGCCGACTACGAGTTCGTCGGCTAGGACCGCGGCGAGGTGGACGAACGCGAGGCGCTCGCCGGTCTCGAGCGCACCGAATCGAGGCTGCGCGAGTTCGCCGAGCCGCTCGGCCTGAGCGTCCGCACCGAGCAGCCCTGGCCCGGAGCCCAGCCGCCGGCCGAGCAGCCGGGCCCGGTCAAGCACGCGATCTGGTCGGTCGCGGGGCGCCTGCCCGGCGGCGCGGTCGGCCGGCTGCGCCATCAGGCCGTTTTCGGCTCCGTGTTCGGGACGAAGATCGACGGCCAGCACACGATCATGGTCTGCCGCCTGCCGGAGACGGTGGGCTACGTGCCGATGGTCTGCTGCCGGCCCGACGAGCTGATGTCGGGCACGTACTTCTGGGGCGGCGATCGCCGTCCGCGCAGCGAGCGGCGGTTCGAGAGCGCCGAGCTCGAGCGGCGCTTCGTCGTCGAGGTCGCCAGGGGGCAGGGCGAGAACTGGCTCTTCCAGCTCTTCAGCCCGAGCTTCATCGACTGGCTCGCCCATGAGACGCCCCGCGACTTCGGCTTCAAGCTGGACTCCGGGGTCTTCACCTGCGAGACGCCGCAGTGGCGCGGTCAGCCGAGCGGCGAGGAGGCGCTGATCGAGAACCTGACGATCCTCGCGCAGGCCGGGGGTCGGGCCGCCGGCCGGCTGCGCGACGAGGTGCTCGAGGAGGAGGGGCTCGGCGATCGCCCCGACAGCGCCGCGGCCCACGGCGCCTGGGCGGGCGCTCGCAAGCACGGGCGGCTGGTCGGGATGCTGCTGAAGCTGACCGGCGGCGAGGACGACGACGGCGTCGCCGCCTACGCCGCGGAGCGCGGCCTGACGGTCGAGCCCGCGGCGGAGTTCCACTCGCGCCACCTCCGGCTGCCGCTGCCCGGAACCGCGAGCTCGGTCGCGACCGGGGCGCTTCCCGGGAGCGGCCGCCAGGGCTCGCTCGCCTGGATCGAGTACTCGAGCGAGGTGGACATGGCGCGCAACTACGTGGCGCTGGTCTGCGCGCTGGAGAGCCCGATCGCGCCGCTGTGGATCGACGCCGAGGACGTCGGCGCCGCGGGCGTCGGAGAGGAGCTCCCCGGGGGCTCCGCGAGACTCGCTCAGCAGCTTGGCTTCGGGATCTCGAGCGACGGCGCCTCGGTCTGCGTGTATGAGCTACAGCCCGGGTTCGGCTGGCCGGACGAGGCCGCTATCGACGCCTTCTGCGAGCGCGCCGGCGGCCTGATCGCCGAGCTCGAGCGCTGAGCCGCTCGCCCGACGCTAGCCGTCGTTGGAGAAGGCCTCCGCCGCGGCGCGGCGGCGAAGCGCGTCGAGAAGGGCGCGCTGGCGGTTCGCGCGCTCGACCAGCTCGTTGAGATCGACGCCGGCGACCTGCTCGCCGAGCGTGTCGCGAAGCGACTCCCAGAGCGCCGTCTTGCCGGTGACGCCGACCACCAGGCCCTCGAGCTCGACCACGCGCGAGAGCGGCGAGTACCCGGTCAGCCGGTTGTTCGGCTTCAGCCGCCCGAGCTTCTCGGAGGCCCAGCCGACCCCGTCCTTGAGCGGGTTCGCCTTCACGTCGAGGTGCTCCATGATCGTCTCGAGCGCCTCGCGGTCGGCGAGGATCTCCTCGGCGATCTCGGCGATCTCGGCGCCGTAGGACGTCTCCTCGTTGGAGCTCGCCGCCCTCTTGGCGAGCTCGCCGCCAACCATCGCCCCGGCGTGGTGGTCCTGAAGATATGTGCTCAGCATTCCGGACATCGCGTCAATCGCGGATACCCGGCCGCCCGGCCGGGAAACGCCGTGCGATTCTGGGATTCGCGCCCGGCCCGGGTCGAGCAGGTAGCTTCCAGGCATGGACAGCCGGATCGAACGCATCGTGCTCGAGACCGAGCACAGCCGGATCGTCGGCGACCTCTCCCTCCCCCGCGAGGGCTACCGCAGCCGCCTCACCGACTACCTGAACCGCAGCGACCTCGACTTCGTGCCGCTCACCGACGCGACGATCTCCTCGCACAGCGGCGGCGACCGCTACGAGCGCAAGTTCGTCGCGGTGGCGCGCCGCCACGTCCACCTCGCCTACCCGATGGGCGCCGTCCCCTCCGACGACTGAGCGCCGCCGGAGCACGGGAGCCCCGCCGATCACCGGAGCTCCGCCGATCACCGGAGCTCCGCCAACTCGGGGCGAGCTCCGCCAATCCGGGCCGGAGCCCCGCCAACTCGGGGCGAGCTCCGCCAATCCGGGCCGGAGCCCCGCCAACTCGGGGCGAGCTCCGCCAATCCGGGGCCGAGGTGGCAGTTGTGGGTGTTATGCACCCTGAAGTGCCATCTCGGCCCCGAGTTGGCGCCGCGGCCCGGGTCGGCGCTTCGCCCCGAGTTGGCGCCGCGGCCCGGGTCGGCGGGGCGGCCTGTCAGGCGATTCGGTCGCCGAGGTTGGCGTTCTCGTCGGGGGCGATCAGCGTGACCGTCCCCTCGGCGTCGACCGCGCCGAGCACCAGGCACTCGGAGATGAACGGGCCGATCTGCTTGGGCGGGAAGTTGACGACGGCGACGACCAGGCGCCCCTCGAGCTGGTCGCGCCCGTAGTTGGTGATCTGGGCGGAGGAGCGCCGCGTCCCGATCTCCGAGCCGAAGTGGATCGTCAGCTTCCAGGCCGGCCGGCGCGCCTCGGGGAAATCGTCGACGGCGACGATCCTGCCGACGCGCATCTCGACCGCCTCGAACTGCTCCCAGCCGAGCTCGGCCGCCGGGCTCATGGGGTGAGCACGATCTTCAGCGCCTCGCGGCGGTCATAGATCTCGTAGGCCTCGGCCGCGTCGTCGAGCTTCATGTGGTGGGTGACCAGCGGCGCCGGGTCGAGCCGGCCGTCGGCGAGCGCGGCGAGCACCGGGTCGATGTGCTTGATCACGTTCGCGTGGCCGGTCTTCAGGGTCAGCGCCTTCAGCCAGACGATCCCCATGTGGACCTCGGCGCGCTCCGCATAGACACCCGTGGCGGAGACCGTCCCGCACTTGCGGGCCATCTTGCAGGCGAGGTCGAGCACCTCGGGGTGGCCGACCGCGTCGATCACCGCGTCGACGCCGCGGCCCTCCGTCGCCGCCTTCACCGCCGCCCTCGGGTCCTCCTCGGTGAGGTGAACTGCCTCGGCGCCGAACGCCCTCGCCATCTCCAGCCGCTCGGCAACCGTGTCGACGGCGATCACCTTCTCGGCGCCCGCGGCCAGCGCCGCCTGGACCGCGCAGAGCCCGACCGGACCGAGCCCGAGGACGGCGGCGCTCGAGCCGGCGGCGATCCCGGTCTCGGTGACGGCGTGAAAGCCGGTCCCCATCACATCGCCGGCGAACATCGCCACCTCGTCCGCCATCCCCGCGGGGACCCTTCGCAGGGTGAGCTCGGCGTTCGGGACCAAGAGCAGCTCGGCCTGCGCGCCCTGAAGCTCGCCGAGCAGCTTGCCGTGGCCGAAGACGCGCCCGTGGTCGCACTTGTGAAAGAGCCCGCGGGCGCAGAAGAAGCAGTCGTTGCAGGCGGTGCAGTAGGTGCCGAGCACCCGGTCGCCCTCGGCGATCCCGCCGACCCCGTCGCCCGTGGCGATCACGGTCCCGACGTACTCGTGGCCGACGGTGAACCCCGGCTCGATCGCGACCCGGCCATGGAATATGTGGAGGTCCGAGCCGCAGACCCCGCTCGCCTCGACCCTGACGATCGCCTCGTCGGCGGCCGTCAGCTCGGGCTCGGGCTTCTCCTCGACGCGAACCTCGCCGGGCGCCTGAAAGGTCACCGCTCTCATCGCACGGGAGACTATGGGTAGGAGATCGAGTGAGGATGCTGAGCTACGAGGTCGAGAGCGCCGCGGACCCGGAGCGACTCTGGTCGCTGATCGCCGAGCCACGGCGCTGGCACGAGTGGGCGCCGCACGTGCGCTCGCCGCGCGGGCTCGGCGACCCGCAGGTCGAGGCGAACCGCTCCGGCACCCTGCGGCTCGGCGGCGCGCTGCCGGTGTCGGTGCGGATCATCGGCGTCGAGCCCGGCCGCTCGTGGAGCTGGCGGGTCGGCCCGGTCGAGGTGTTCCACGAGGTCGAGCCGCGTCCCGCCGGCGCCCTGGCGAGGATCGAGATCTCCGCGCCGCGCCCGCTCGAGGCGGCGCTGCGACTCGGCTACGGACCGCTGGTCGCGCTGCTGCTGCGAAACCTCGCCCGGGTGGCCGAGCGCGAGGGCTGAGCCGCGCCGAAGGGCGCGCGAACCGGACGCCCCGGCGGGCGAACCGGGTCCCGCATGCCGCGCAAGCGGGAGAATCAGCCGGCGATGACAATTCGAGCGCGCCGGTGGGCGCGAGAAGAGGTGGCGAGATGAGTGATCCCGGGGCGGTCTTGATCACGGGGTGCTCGTCGGGCATCGGCGAGGCGACCGCGCGACGCCTTGCCGGCAAGGGCATGACCGTGTACGCGACCGCGCGGCGACCCGAGCAGATCGCCGAGCTCAGGACCGCGGGCTGCAGGACGCTGGCGCTCGACGTCACCGACGAGGCCTCGATGAGCGCTGCGGTCGCCGCGGTCGAGGAGGCCGAGGGGTCGGTTGGCGCGCTCGTCAACAACGCCGGCTACAGCCAGTCGGGGGCGCTCGAGACGCTGCCGATGGAGCGGCTGCGAGCCCAGTTCGAGACCAACGTCTTCGGGCTCACCCGCATGTGCCAGCTGGTCCTCCCCGGGATGCGGCGCGCCGGGCGTGGCCGGATCGTGAACATCAGCTCGATGGGCGGCAGGCTCACCTTCCCCGGCGGGGGCGCCTATCACGCCACCAAGTACGCGGTCGAGGCGCTCTCCGACGCGCTTCGCTTCGAGGTCTCCGGGTTCGGCGTGCGGGTCGTGATCGTCGAGCCCGGACTGATCGTGACCCGGTTCGGCGACACCGCCGCCGGATCGATCGCCGAGACCGAGACCCCGGCGGCCGAGTCGAAGGACCCCTACGCCGAGTTCAACGCCAGCGTCGGCTCGGCCACCGCGGCGATCTACAGCGGCCCGATGCGCCACCTCGGCGGCGGACCGGACGCCGTCGCCAAGGTGATCGAGCGGGCGATCCGCTCGCGGAACCCGCGGCCGCGCTACAAGGTGACGGCATCGGCCCGGCTGGCGATCGCGCAGCGCAGCCTGCTCCCCGACCGCCTCTGGGACGCGGCGATGCGAGCGCAGTTCACGCCGCCGGGCGCCGGCGGCCGCGACGCTGGCTGAAAAGTCTTCAGTCTCGTACTAAGCTGCGCCCCGATGGGGACGGAGTCGCGTGACGATCGCGCCTGCCGGCTGCCGCGGTTTCGGCCGCCGGCTCGCCGGTTGGATGGCATCATCTCGCGAAGTATGGTTTCGTCCGCGTAGTCAACGTCAATCGGGGCATGCGGCCGATGGGGCCGCGGGAGGTTCTTAGAGAATGAGTCAGTTGAAGGGGATCCGCGATCGAGGAAAGCTGTTTGCGGTCCTCGCTTCGCTGGTACTCGGGTCGGGCGTCGCACTCGCGGCGTGTGGAGACGACGAGAGCAGCGACAGCGGCGGCGGCGGCGCGACTGCCGAGGGTGGCGAGATCACGATCTCGCAGACCTCGCAGCCCGACTACCTCGACCCCGCTCTCTCCTACACCGTGAACGGCTGGGAGCCGATGTGGATCGTCTACACACCGCTGCTCACCTACCGCCACGAGGAGGGCACCGCGGGCGCCGAGCTGATCCCCGGCCTCGCCGAGGACCTGCCGGAGGTCTCAGAGGACGGCAAGACCTACACCTTCAAGCTGCGCGACGGGCTCAAGTTCGCCGACGGCACCGATGTCAAGGCATCGGACTTCGAGCACACGATCAAGCGGGTGCTCAACCTGGAGTCGGGCGGCGCGCCCTTCTACCAGGTGATCGAGGGCGCCGAGGACTACCTCGCCGGCAACGACCCCGACGCCGACATCTCGGGCATCGAGACCGACGATCAGAGCGGCGAGATCACGATCACGCTCACCGAGGCCGACGCCTCGTTCCAGAACGTCCTGGCGATGAACTTCGCCGGCATCGTCCCCGGTGACACTCCGTTCAAGAACCTCACCGAGGACCCGCCCGTGGGCGTCGGGCCGTACACCATCACCGAGTCGGTGCCGAACCGGCAGTTCGTGATGGAGAAGAACCCCGAGTTCGAGGCTCTCGGGATCCCGGACATCCCGGTCGGCAACGTGGACAAGATCACGACCGAGATCATCAAGAACGCCGCTCAGCAGGCCCAGGATGTGCTCGACAACAAGCTCGACTACATGCAGGACCCGCCCCCGGCGGACCTGAAGCCGACGGTCGTCGAACAGGCCGGCGATCGCTACCGGGAGTTCACGACGTCGTCGACGTACTACTTCTTCATGAACAACCAGGAGGCGCCGTTCGACGACCCTCTGGTTCGTGAAGCGGTCAACTACGGGATCGACAAGCCGGCCCTGGCGCGCCTGTTCGCGGGCGAGCTGGCACCGGGCTGCTCGTTCCTGCCCCCGGGCATGCCGGGCTACGACGAGGCGTTCGACACGACCGAGTGCCCCTACGGCGATCCGACCCAGCCGCCGGACATCGCCAAGGCGCAGGACCTGATCAAGCAGGCCGGCGCCGAGGGGACCAAGGTCACCGTCTACGGCAACAACGACGACCCGACCGACAAGGTCACCGAGGCCTACGCCGACATGCTCAACCAGATCGGGCTGCGACGCCGAGGTCGAGATTCTCGACGGTGGCGTCTACTTCCAGACGATCGGGAACCAGAAGACTCAGGCCCAGACCGGCTTCACCAACTGGTTCCAGGATTTCCCGCACCCGCTCAACTTCTACTTCCTGGTTGACGGGGCCACGATCCAGCCGACCAACAACCAGAACTTCGGGAACGTCGATGACCCGAAGATCAACGACGAGATCAACCGCCTCAGCCAGGAGACCGATCTCCAGGCCGTGGCGGACGACTGGTCGGAGCTCGACCGCTACCTCGTGGAGTCGCCGCAGAGCTACATCGCCCCGTACGGGCATCGCAAGCTGGCGACGTTCGTCTCGGAGCGGATCGACTTCGATGCGGTGATCGCCTCGCCCGTGCTATCAGAACGACTACACCAGCTTCGCCCTCAAGGAGGGCGAGTAGAAGCGAAAGCAATCGGGAGGGGCGCCGCAAGGCGCCCCTCCCTCTTGCCCGTTCTTCACGGCCACCCGGGATAATCGACGCGAGTGGCACCGGACGAAGTCATTACCGCGGAGGCCGGGACCGACCTTCTGGCGCCGCCGGGCGGTTACGGCGAGGAGCAGGAGAAGGGGACGGCGGGCGCGAGCCCATGGCGGCTCGCCGGGCGCCGACTGCGCCGCAATCGGACCGCGATCGCCTTCGGGGTCCTCTTCCTCCTTCTCGTAGGCGCCTGCCTGGCGGCGCCGCTGTGGGCGGAGCACGTCGCCCACACGACCCCGTCGGAGAACCACCTCTCCGACACGATCCAGGTGGACGGCGAGACCGTCAACGTGGTCGGCCTCGACGGCGTGCCGATCGGCCCGACCTGGCAGGGCGAGTTCTTCCTCGGCGCCGACAGCAACGGCCGCGACGTCATGGTCCGGCTGCTCTACGGCGGCCGCAACTCCTTGATGATCGGCGTCGGCGCCGCGCTCCTCACGACCATCCTCGGCGTCCTCGTCGGGCTGCTCGCGGGCTACTTTCGCGGCTGGACCGACGCGGTCCTCTCGCGCATCATGGACATCCTCTGGGCCTTCCCGGTGATCCTGCTCGGGATCGCCCTGGGAACGTCGCTGGCGCTCGGCGGCCTGCAGATCGGTCCGCTCTCGATCGCCGGCGACAGCCTCGCGATCCCGATCATGGTCATCGCGATCGTCTACGTGCCCTACATGGCCCGCCCGATGCGCGGGCGAGGTGCTGGCCCTGCGCGAGAAGGAGTTCGTCGAGGCCGCCCGCGCCCAGGGCATGGGCTCGTGGCGGATCATGTTCAGCGAGATGCTGCCGAACGTGATCTCGACGATCATCGTCTTCTTCCCGCTGATCGTCGCCAACGCGATCCTGCTCGAGGCGGCGCTCTCGTTCCTCGGCGCCGGCGTCCAGCCGCCGAACCCGTCGTGGGGGACGATGATCGACGACGGCGTCGAGCGGATCATCACCGCGCCCTACCTGGCGATCGTGCCCGGGAGCATGATCGTGCTCACGGTGCTGGCGCTGAACATCTTCGGCGACGGCGTCCGCGACGCGCTCGATCCGCGCGCCAAGATCAGGATCGAGCACTGATGAGCCGCTTCGTCGTCCGCCGACTCGATCTCGATGGTCGTGGTGCTGTTCGCCGTCTCGGTGATCATCTTCCTGATCTTCAACGTGATCCCGAACTCCGACCCGGCCGTGCGGATGGCGGGCAAGCAGCCGACCGAGCCAGATCGAAGCGATCCGCCAGGACTGGGGCTTCGACGAGCCGGTCTACACCCAGTACCTGACGATGATGGAGAAGATCTTCACCGGCGACCTGGTCAGCTACTTCACCCAGCTCGACGTCGTCAAGGAGATCTGGAAGGGGCTCCCGCGAACGCTCTCGCTCGGCGATCGGCGCGGCGGTGATCTGGATGATCTTCGGGATCGGCCTCGGCCTCTTCACGGCGATGCGCGCCGGCGAGCGTCACCGACCGGCTGCTGACCGTCCTGGCGCTGGTCGGCATCTCGATGCCGGTGTTCTGGATCGGGGCGCTGATGAACCACTACCTCGGCTTCAAGCTCGGCCTCTTCCCGAACGGCGGCTACGTCCCGTTCGCCGAGAGCCCGGTCGAGTGGCTCTATCACCTGATCCTGCCGTGGACCGCGCTCGCGGTCCTGTTCATCGGCGTCTACTCGCGGGTGCTGCGCGCCAACATGCTCGACACGATGAACGAGGACTACGTGCGCACCGCGCGCGCCAAGGGCCTCTCCGAGCGCCAGGTCCTGCTCAAGCACGTGCTGCGCAACTCGCTGATCCCGATCGTCACCCTGTTGGGCCTCGACTTCGGCTGTCGTGATCGGCGGCGGCGCGATCCTCACCGAGACCGTCTTCAACCTCCAGGGCGTCGGCCAGTACGCGGCCGACGCGATCGGCCAGCTCGATCTGCCGCCGCTCATCGCGGTGACGATGTTCGGCGCCTTCTTCATCGTCTTCTTCAACACGATCGTCGACATCCTCTACGCGGTCCTCGACCCGCGGATCCGGCTCGAGGCCGGCGAGGGCGCCCGTGAGCGGCATGGCTCCACTGCTCCGGGTCGAGGACCTCCGGGTCGGCTTCCGCACCGAGGACGGGCGTCGTGCACGCCGTCGACGGCGTCTCCTTCGAGCTCAGGCCCGGCGAGGTCGCTCGCCGATCGTCGGCGAATCCGGCTCCGGCAAGTCCGTCACCGCGATGACCCTGATGGGCCTGACCCGCGGCCCGAACGCGACGATCTCCGGCAGCGCCCGGCTCGGCGAGCGCGATCTGATCGCGGCGAGCGACGAGGAGCTGCGCGAGATCCGCGGCGAGCAGCTCGCGATGATCTTCCAGGACCCGATGACCTCGCTGAACCCGGTCTACCGGGTCGGCGACCAGATCGCCGAGATGATCCGCGCCCACCGCGACGTCTCCAAGCAGGAGGCGAACGAGCGCGCGGTCGAGCTGCTGGAGTCGGTCGGCATCCCCGACGCCGAGGAGCGGGTGCGCGCCTACCCGCACGAGTTCTCCGGCGGCATGCGCCAGCGGGTGATGATCGCGATGGCGCTCGCGCTCGAGCCCGATGCTGATCGCCGACGAGCCGACCACGGCGCTCGACGTCACGATCCAGGCCCAGATCCTGCGGCTGCTCGAGAAGCTCAACGCCGAGCGCGACCTCGCGATCGATCCTGATCACCCACGACCTCGGCGTCGTCGCCGAGATCGCCGACCGGGTGCTGGTGATGTACGGCGGCCGGGTCGTCGAGTCGGGCACCCTCGAGCAGATCTTCTACGACCCCCAGCACCCCTACACCTGGGGCCTGCTCGGCTCGGTCACGCGCCTCGACCGGCCGCGACCGAGCGGCTCGCGCAGATCGAGGGCCAGCCGCCGTCGCTGCTCGCTCCGCCCGAGGGCTGTCACTTCCGGCCCCGCTGCCCGCACGCGTTCGACGCGTGCGCCGAGATCCCGCCGCTCGAGGAGCGCGGTGGCGAGCGCCGGGCACGCCGATCGCTGCTGGCTCTCGGCGTCGAGCAGAAGACGACGCTGCGGGTGCTCGGCTCCGGCGACATCGGGCTCGAGGAGCCGGCCGCCTGATGGAGGCCGCGACCACCCCCCAGCCGACGGCGACGCCCAGCGGTGGCGCCCCGCTGCTCGAGGTGACCGACCTGGTCAAGCACTTCCCGATCAAGGCGGGATCCTCGTCGATCGCGAGGTCGGCGCGGTGCAGGCGGTCGACGGCGTCTCCTTCACGATCGCGGAGGGCGAGACGCTCGGCCTGGTCGGCGAGTCCGGCTGCGGCAAGTCGACGCTGGCGCGCACGATCCTGCAGCTGATCGAGCCGACGTCGGGCTCGGTCCGCTTCCGCGGGCAACGAGCTCGTCCGGCTGAGCCGCCGCGCAGATGCGGCCGCTGCGCCGCGAGATGCAGATGATCTTCCAGGACCCCTACGCCTCGCTCAACCCGCGCAAGCGGATCGGCGCAGATCGTCGGCGAGCCGCTGAAGCTGCACGGGGTCGCCGACGGCAACGACCTGAAGCGCGCGCGTCCAGGAGCTGCTCGAGCGCGTCGGGCTCTGCGCCGAGCACTACAACCGCTTCCCGCACGAGTTCTCCGGCGGCCAGCGGCAGCGGATCGGCGATCGCCCGGGCGCTCGCGCTCGAGCCGACGCTGATCGTCGCCGACGAGCCGGTCTCCGCCCTCGACGTCTCGATCCAGGCGCAGATCATCAACCTGCTCGAGGACCTCCAGGACGAGTTCGGGCTCACCTACCTCTTCGTCGCCCACGACCTCGGCGTCGTCCGCCACGTCTCCGACCGGATCGCGGTCATGTACCTCGGCAAGATCGTCGAGATCGGTCCCGCCGAGGAGGTCTACGACAACCCGATCCACCCCTACACGGTGTCGCTGCTCTCGCGCCGTGCCGATCCCCGATCCGCGGCTGAACGCGCGAGCGCGAGCAGGTCGATCCTCGAGGGCGACGTGCCGAGCCCGGCGAACCCGCCGCGCGGCCTGCCGCTTCCACACCCGCTGCCCGCGGGCGACCGACATCTGCGCCGAGATCGAGCCCGAGCTCGTCGATCACGGCGGCGGCCACTTGGCCGCCTGCCATCACCCGGTCGGGCGCTCGGCGCCGGGGACGGCGACCGTCTGACGCGGCCGCGGCGGCCACTTGGCCGCCCGCCGCACCAGAGGCGCCGCGATCCCTAGACGGTCAGACCCTGGTCGTGCGACCGGCGCTGATTCTCGGCCAGATCAGCAGCACGAGCCCGATCAGGATCAGCGCGATACCGAGCGCGTAGTGGACCAGCACCGCGAGAACGATGCCGATGACAATGAGCAATAGGGATAGTTCCATGACCGCCCGCTACCCGGGCGGCGGGCGCGAAAACGGCCCTGGACGGATCGACGACTAACTTGCCCTCCGTGAGCGGCAGCGATCGAAGCGGGTTCGCGCTCGCCCTGCGCCGGTTCGCATGGTGGTTGCTGAGCCCCGCCGCCTACGCGAGCGCAACGCTCGCGGCCCGGACCCGCTGCCGGGTCCTGATCGGCCCCTTTCGGGGCATGCGCTACCGCTTCTCCGACGTGGCCCGGGTGCGCCTCGACGGAGCGCTTCAGGTCGGCAGCTACGAGCTCGAGGTCCACGAGCGGGTCGAGGAGCTGATCGAGCTCGAGCCGCGGCTGATCGTCAACGTCGGAGCCGCCGCGGGCTATTACTGCGTCGGGCTCGCCAACCGCCTTCCCGAGGCGCGCGTTCTCGCCTACGAGACCGAGGCCGACAATCGCGCCGCCGCGCGCTCGCTCGCGGCCGTGAACCGGGTCGCCGAGCGGATCGAGCTGCGCGGAACCTGCGACCTGGACGAGTTCAGCGGGCTCGAGGAGGAGCTTTCCGGCGAACGCGTCGCGGTGGTGATGGACTGCGAGGGGCTCGAGCTCGAGCTGCTCGACCCCGGCGCGGTCGCCTGGCTGGCCGGCGCGACGGTGCTCGCCGAGCTCCACCCGAGCGTCGAGGCGAGGATGGCCGAAACGCTGGCCGAGCGGCTCGGAGAGACGCACGCGGTCACCATCGTCGCCTCGCGGGAGCGCTGGGCGTCGAGCCTCCCCGAGCTCTGGCGGATGCCCGGGCTTCGCAACGTCGACCGCGAGCTGCTCGTCGCCGAGCACCGCCACGGCGAGCAGCAGTGGCTCTGGGCCAGTCCCCTCCGCCCCGCTCCGTAGGGGGTACCGAGCAACGACTCGTAGGCGGCGCGGTGGCCACCCGGCGGGCCCGTGCCTACGGTGGCATGACCCGCCCTTCGACGCGCACCCTGGAGGCTCGCCGCGTGGACACTGTCGTAGTCGGCTTCGATGGAGGCGATCGCTCTCGCGACGCCCTCGCTCTGGGCGCGAAGATGGCGAGCGAGTTCGGCGCCGAGCTCGTCGTCGCCGTCGTCGACGAGTTCCGCCTGTTCAGCACCGAGTCATCGACCCGCGCCGAGCGCGCGGCGACCCTCGCCGGCATCCTCGAGCGGGCCGCCGAGCAACTCGGCGATCAGCGCTTCGAGGAGCGGACGATTTTCGGCTCGGCGCCGGAGTGCCTCGAGGTGGTCGCCGCGGATGTCTCCGCGGACGTCATCGCCGTCGGCTCCACCCATCGTGGCCGGCTCGGCGAGGTGCTGCCCGGCAGCGTCGGCGACCGGCTGCTCGCCGGCGCTCCCTGCGCGGTGGCGATCGCCCCGAGCGGCTACGCGGCCGCGGCGGACGGCGCGCTGACCCGGATCGGCGTCGGCTTCGACGGCGAACCCGAATCGAGGGAGGCGCTGTTCCTCGCCGAGGGACTCGCTCGCGAGTCCGGCGGCTCGCTGCGGCTGATCGCCGCTGCACCGCCGCTCGAGGCGCTGATCCCGGGCCGGATCTCGGGCACGGCTCCGGGCTATGCCGAGTTCGTGCGCACGCGGCTCGCCGCGAGCATGACCGCGGCGACCGCCGAGCTCGCACCCGCGGTCGAGGTCGCGAAGATCGTGGTCGAGGGTGACCCGGTGGACATGCTGCAAAGGCAGAGCGGCGAGCTCGACCTGCTGCTGCTCGGCTCACGCGGCTACGGCCCGATGCGGCGAGCCTTTCTCGGTGGGGTCGCCGCGAAGGTGATCCGGGGCGCGTCCTGTCCGGTGATGGTGTTGCCGCGATCGGCTCTTCTCGGCCGCCGTCAGTCTCGGGACCCGCTCGCCGACACCGTCGCCTGACCGAAGCTGCTCAATCGCAACACAAGGAGGAACCACGGAGATGTTCGACAAGATCCTGATCGCCCTCGACGGCTCGGCCGGCTCCGAGCGGGCGATGCCGCTCGCCGTCGACCTGGCGAGAGCGAACCATGCCGAGCTCGTGATCGCGCACGTCGACGAGCGAACGCTCGGAAAGGGCGGCGGCTCGCTGAACGCCCTCGACGCCGACCTCCAGGTGAGGCTCGGCAAGCGCGCCGAGGAGCTCTCCCACGGGGGGCTGCCGACGGCGTTCGAGGTCCGAAGCGTGATCCTCGGTGGCCCCGCGCACGTGATCTGCGAGATCGCCGACGAGGTCGGCGCCGACCTGATCGTCGCCGGCGGCCGCGGTCACTCCCCGATCGGCGGGCTGCTGCTCGGCAGCGTCACCCAGCGGCTCCTGCAGATCGCCCATCAGCCGGTGCTCGTCCTCCCCCAGTCGGCAGTGCGGCCGCAGGGCGAGAGCGCCGCCGAGCCGGCGACGGTGAGCGGCCGAGGATGAGGCTGCTCGTCGGCTACGACGGGCGCGAGGGCGGATCGGCCGCGCTGGCGCTCGCCCGGGATCTGATCGGCGAGACGGGCGGCGGGCACCTCGTCGTCGCGGTGATCGACGAGGTCGATCCGCTCTCGGGCGGGGTCGGCATGAGCCGCGCCCCTGGCAGCGCCCACCTCGAGCGGTGCTTGAGCCGCGCGGCTGAGGAACTGGGCGGGGAGGACTTCCAGCGGCGGACCTCGGCCGGGCCGGTGCCGGCGCTCCTGGGCGACATCGCCGAGGAGGAGGGCGCCGAGATGATCGTCGTCGGCTCGACCGAGCGCGGGCGAGTGGGCCGCGCGCTTCCCGGCAGCGTCGGGCGGCGTCTGCTGAGCAGCGCTGGGTGTCCGATCGCCGTCGCGCCGCGCGGCTACGGCGAGCACGAGCATCCGCCCAAGCTGCTGATCGGCATCGGCTACGACGGCGACGAGAGCTCGAGGCTCGCGCTCGATTTCGCCGATCGGCTCGCCGCCCAGCTCGGCGCCGCGATCCGCCTGATCCTCGCATCCGACGTGGTTCCCGAGGGCGGCTGGCGCGAGCGCGAGGATCTCGAGTGCGTGGTCATGCACGGCGACCCGGCCGCGGTCCTCGAGGAGCAGACCGTCGAGCTCGATCTGCTCGTGCTGGGATCGCGCGGCCGCGGGCCCCTGCACGCCCTGCTCGCCGGCAGCGTCGCCGGCACCGTCATCGACGCCGCCGCCTGCCCCGTGATCGCGGTTCCGAGCGGCGCGCGGATCAGCGACCCGCTCGCGCCGCGGGGCTAGGGCGCCGCCGCCTCGCGGCGGCGCGAGTCCGCCACCCCGCCGTCCGGGCCCAGCCCGAGGGTCGAGCTCCGCGCGGCGCGGGGCAGGACCAGCACCGGGCACCCCCCCGAGCGCAGCAGCTTGCGCGTCGCCGTTCCCAGCAAGGTGCGGCGAAGCGGCCCGTAGCCCCGCGACCCGGTCACCATCAGGTCGAAGTCGGCGCTCGCCTGGGCGAGCATCCGGCCGGGCTCACCGGTCAGCAGCCGGGTCTCGTGAGGGAGGTCGGCGGGAACGCGGGAGAGGGCGAGCTCGAGGATCCGCCGCTTCTCCTGCTGTTCGAAGTCCCGGTACTCGCCGGTCGTCAGGATCGACCAGGAGGTCGCGTAGCCGTAGTTCGGGTAACCGGCGACGGTCACGATCGTCAGACGGCTCCCCGTGCGCTCCGCGACTCCCACCGCGGCCTCGATCGCCGCCCAGGCCTCCGCGGACCCGTCGAAGGCGACTCCGACCTCGCGGATCGCCCGCCGCTCGCTCTCCGCGTAACCGGCCGGCGCGAGCGCGATCGCGCACGGCGCCCCGTTCAGGAGCGACTCGCCGACGCTGCCGAGCGCCAGCCGGCCAAGCCTGCCGCGATGAGAGGAGCCGATCACGATCAGCACCGCCTGCTCGGCGACGGCGAGGTCCTGGAGCGCGGAGGCGGGAGAGAGCCGCGGGAAGCCGACCACTCGCGGTTCCAGTCCCGCGAGCACCTCCTCGGCGCGCCGGCGGGGCTCCTCGAGATCCTCCTCGATCGCGCGCTCGAGCGGGCCGCGGTCGAGCAGGCCCTCGACCCACTGGGTGATCACGGCGACGATCGGGCGGGCGTCGAGCAGCTCGGCCACCGTGCGCCCGAGCGCGAGCGCGTCCTCACCGTGGTGGGCGGGGTCGTAGCCGATGATGATCTTTCGCTTCATGCCCGATCTCCCCATGCTCCGGTAAGCCTGACTCCAAAGCTATGGACGGCGAGCCGGGCGGACATCCGGGGTCGATCGGGGTTCTCCCTGCGTACTGACTGCGGACGGTCCGCCCCGCGGGCCTCGGCCGAGGGCCGATACGGCGTATCCTCGTGGACGGGCGCCGGAACATAAGAGTTTGTCTGGAGAAGGACCGAAAGATGACTTCAACGCCGCGGCCGAGCCCGGTGTCTGACCTCCCGGAAGCCGATCCGAGGATCGAGCAGCGGCTCGACAGCGCCCAGCTTCGGCGCCTGCTCGCGATCGCGGGCCAGCTCGTCTCCGAGCTCGACCTCGAGGCGGTGCTCGCGCAGCTGCTCGAGGCGGCGCGCGACCTGACCGGAGCCCGCTACGCGGCGATCGGTGTGCTCGACAAGCAACAGCGCGAGCTCGAGCGGTTCGTCTACGTCGGCATCGACGAGGAGACCCGCCAGCGCATCGGGCCGCTGCCCAAGGGCCATGGCCTGCTCGGCGAGCTGATCCGGGACCCGAAGGCCCTGCGGCTCGATCGGATCAGCGACCATCCGCGCTCCTACGGCTTCCCTGCCGAGCACCCGCGGATGACGACCTTCGTCGGGGTCCCGGTGATCATCGATGGAGCCGCCTGGGGCAACCTCTACCTGACCGAGAAGGGCGGCGGCGAGCCCTTCTCACGCGGCGACGAGGAGCTGATCGAGGTGCTCGCCGAGTGGGCCGCGATCGCGATCTCGAACGCGCACTCCCATCAGATCGTCGGCGATCGTCGCCTCGAGCTGGAGCGCGCCGTCCGCGGGCTCCGCGCGACCGTCGATCTGAGTCGCGAGCTCGGCGTGCAGACCGAGCTGCCGAGGGTGCTCGAGCTGGTCGCGAAACGCGGCCGGGCACTGGTCGACGCCCGCGCCTGCCTGGTGTTGCTGAGCTCAGGGGCCGACGCGTTCACGATCGCCGAGGCGGCCGGGGAGGTCCCGCCCGAGCTGCTCGGCCGGGATCTGGGCAGCGAGGCCCCACCGGTGCTCGACACGCTGCGCGCGAGCGCCGCCCAGACGCTTGCGGGCGGCTCGCTCGCCCCCTTCCGGCGCCTCGGCCTCCGGGCCTCGAGCGCGCTCCTCGTCCCGCTTCAGTTCCGTGGCCGGGACCTCGGGGTCCTCGCGGCCCTCGATCGCGAGGTCGAGGCCGCGAGGTTCGGCCCGGACGAGGAGCTGCTGCTGACCTCCTTCGCGACCGCCGCGGCGGCGAGCATCGCGGCGACCCAGGTGGTCGAGACCCAGCGGCTTCGGCTCTCGCTCGAGGCCTCCGAGCAGGAGCGGCGGCGCTGGGCCCGCGAGCTCCACGACGAGACGCTGCAGGAGCTGAGCGCGCTGCGGCTGATGCAGGAGGGGGCGCTTCAGGTCGACACGGTGGAGGCGATGCGCGACGCGCTCAGCCGGGCGAGCAAGCAGGTCGAGGCGACGATCTCCGGGCTCGAGGGCCTGATCACCGAGCTGCGACCGGCGGCGCTCGACCAGCTCGGCGCCGCGGCGGCGCTCGAGGCCCTGGTCAGCCGGCTGTCCGAGCGCCACCCGCTCGAGCTCAACCTCGACATCGACCTCGCCTACGAGCGCGGCGAGGAGGCCGAGCGCCCCGCCCCGGAGCTGGAGACGACGATCTACAGGGTCGTGCAGGAGGCGCTCAACAACGCCCTCAAGCATGCCGACGCGAGCTCGGTGCGAATCGCGGTCGAGGACCGCGGCGGGATCGTCCGGCTGACGGTCGAGGACGACGGACGCGGCATCGACGAGGAGGCCAGAGGCGACGGCTTCGGCCTGGTCGGGATGCGCGAGCGGATCGAGCTCGTCGGCGGCGAGCTGGAGATCAGCCGCGGCGCCGGCGGGGGCACGAGGATCTCGGCGAGCATTCCGATCCGCCGGCGCGTGTCAGGTGAGGGCGCGGAGGGCGCGGAGCCGGGCTCACTCGTGGCGGATCGCCTCGAGCGGATCGACTCGGGCGGCTCGCCGGGCCGGGGCGATCGCCCCGACGACGCCCACGAGCACGGCGAGGGCCATGAAGGCGGCGAGCTGGGCGACGGGAATGGTCAGCCCGAGGCCGAACTCCGAGAGCGAGCCGATCACGATCGCCGCGAGGGCGACGCCCACCGCGGTCCCGAGGCCGCCGCCGATCACTGAGGTGATCACGCTCTCGTAGCGGATGATCCTCCGCACCTGCGCTCCGGTCGCTCCGATCGCGCGCAGGACACCGATCTCGCCGGTGCGCTCGTAGATCGCGAGGAAGAGGCTGTTGGCGATCCCGAACAGCGAGATCACGATGCTCATCGCGAGCAGGGCGTAGAGCAGGTAGACGATCTGGTCGAGCTGCGCCGAGACCGTTCGCTTGTACTCGGCCTTGCTCTGGACCTCGAGGGCCGGGAATCGCTCCAGCGCGCGCTCGACCCTCCGTTCGACGGCGGCGGCGTCGGCGCCCCCGTCGAACGCGAGCAGCAGCGAGATCGGATCTCGAGCCGGGGAGATCGACCGCAGGGTCGCGATCGTCGAGAGCGATCCCTGAAGGATCGTCGGATCGCGGTAGATGCCCGCGACGCGCAGCGTCGCCTCACCCCCGCTCGGGCTGAGCGCGTCGTAGCTGTCGCCGACCGAGAGCCCGTGCGCGGCGGCGAACTGCTCCTCGACCAGCGTCTCCCCCGCGCCGAGCCGGGCGAGCAGCGAGTCGTCGCCCTCGAGCCAGTCGAAGGAGTAGACGTCGTCGATCCTCGTCGGGTCGATCGCGATCTGGAGGTCGGTGGCGATGTTCGACTTCTCGCCGTTGATCTCGAGTTGCTCGAAGCGCTGCGGGACCGCCGCGGAAACGCCGCGAACCGAGCCGGCGATCCGTGCCGCGCGGCTCGGGAACACCTCGAAGCCGGACGAGAAGACGACGGCGTCCGCCTTGACCAGGGTGTCGAGCTGCGAGGAGAAGCTCGATCTCAGCCCGGCCGCGAAGACCGCGACGAAGACGACCAGGCCGAGGCCGACCATCAGCGCGGCCGAGGTGACCGCGGTTCTCGACGGGTTGCGGACGACGTTCTCGCGGGCGAGCCGCCCCGGCGTCCCGAGCAGGCGCTCGATCGGGTAGCCGATCAACGAGCCCAGCGGGCGCACCAGGTAGCGGGCCGAGAGCGCGATCCCGACGAAGAGGACGATCGCGCCGCCGGCGATCGCGCCGAGCTTCGCCGTCGCCGAGCCCGAGCCGTAGAGGCCCTGCGCGATCAGCGCCACGCCGCCGAGCACCAGGACGACGGCGGCGGCGCCGACGAGGCGGCGCGTCCGGGCGCTGGGATCGGGGAGGGCGCCGGACATGGCGCGAACCGGCGGCACCCGGGTGGCGCGCAGCGCCGGGATCAGCGCCGAGGCGAGCGTCGTCCCGATCCCGACCGAGGCAGCAACCACGACGGTGCGGGCCTCGAGCACCACCGCGGAGGTCGGGATCCCGAATCCGACCACGTCGAAGAGCGCGTTGAGGAGCCGCGCGAAGCCGACGCCCGCGGCGAGCCCGAGCGCCGAGGCGGCCACTCCGATCGCCAGCGCCTCGACCCCGACGATCGCGAGGATCTGGCCCCGGGTCGTTCCGAGCGCTCGCATCAGGGCGAACTCGCGGAGCCGCTGCGAGACGGTGATCGAGAAGGTGTTGAAGATGATGAACGCGCCGACGAGCACGGCCGCCCCGGCAAGGGCGAGCAGGGCGGGGGTCAAGAAGGAGCCGATCTGGTCGTTGATCTCGGCCGCGGTCTCCTCGGCGTTCTGCTCCGCGGTCTGCACCGTCGCGGCGCCCGCGAGGGCGGCGTCGAGCCGCGCGGCGAGCTCCCCCGGCGTGACCCCAGCCCCGGCGATCACGCTGACCGAGCTCAGCCTTCCCTCGAGCCCGAACCAGCGCTCGACGTCGGTCAGGGGAAGCACGACCACCGTCGTCCCGCCCAGCGCCGAGCCGGAATCGCCGAACGAGGCCAGGCCGACGACCTCGACCGTTCGCAGCCCGGTGCGGGTGGTCACGCCGACCCGGTCTCCGAGCTCGATTCCGTTGTCCTCGGCGTTCTCGTCGAGCAGCACGGCCTCCGCGCGAGCGCCCGGGGCGCGACCGGCGACGATCTCGGTCGGATCGAATCGCTCGCCGGCGTCGGCGATCACCAACCCCGGGGCGCCCAGGGTGTCGATCGGCTCGCCGTCGACGACGAGCTTTCCCAGCGCGCTCAGCTGTCCCTCCGCGGCATCGACGCCGGGGACGCGCTCGATCCGCTCCACGATCCGCCCGTCCAGGGTCGGCAGCTCGGAGCTGAACTGGCCGCTGAAGGCCTCGGTCGGGGTGACGACGGCGTCGATTCCCTCGTTCGACTGCCGGGTGATCCCCTCGAAGGCGTTGCGGATCTGATCGGTCTCGATGTAGGTCCCGGAGACCATCGCGACCCCGAGCAGCACCGCGAGGGCGGTCAGCGCGGTCCTCAGCTTGCGGGCGCCGAGACCGCGCAGCGCCAGTCGGGTCACCTCAGGTCCTTGAGCCGATCAAGGATGTCGTCGACCGAGAGGCCGAGCCGCTGGTCGACGACACGACCGTCGGAGAGGAAGAGGATGCGGTCCGCGGTTGCCGCGGCGCCGGCGTCGTGGGTGACCATGACGATCGTCTGGCCGAGCTCGTCGACCGCGTTGCGAAGCAACGCGAGGATCTGCGCGCCGGCGACCGAGTCGAGGTTTCCGGTCGGCTCATCGGCGAAGACGACCGCGGGCCTCGTGATCAGGGCTCGGGCGACCGCCGTGCGCTGCTGCTCGCCTCCCGACATCTCCTTCGGGCGGTGCGTGCGACGCTCCGCGATCCCGATCGTGTGCAACAGCGCCTCGAGCCATTCGCGATCGACCTCGCCGCCGCCGATCGTCACCGGCAGGGTGACGTTCTCCTCGGCGCTCAGCACCGGCAGCAGGTTGTAGCTCTGGAAGATGAACCCGACCGCCTCGCGGCGCAGCAGGGTCAGGTCGCGATCGCTGAGGGTGTCCAGCCGCCGGCCGGAGATCTCCACCCATCCCGCGGTCGGGCGCTCGAGGCCGGCGAGGATGTTCAGCAGGGTCGACTTGCCCGAGCCGGAGGGGCCCATGATCGCGGTGAACGTGCCCCTCGGAAAGTCGACGTCCACGGCTCGCAGCGCGTCAACCGCAGCCTCGCCGTGGCCGTAGCGCATCGAGATCCCGCGAGCGCGCACGGCAGGCTCTCGCCCTTGGGGTTGCCCGCCGGCGGCCAGGGGCGATGCTTCGGTTTCCACCCTCATGGCGCGAAGCTAGGCGCCGGCCACCGCCCGGACAACCGGGGTAGCCCGCCGATCGGACTCGGTAGCGACTGCGGAGCCGGGCGGCCCCGGCGATCCGCCCGTGCCGCCGATGCCAAGCCTCGCGCTCCAGTCGACCCGGAGGAGGACGACCAGCGCGAGCAGCATCGCGACCTGCGCGAGGATCCCGAGCGGCGAGGTCAGCGACTCGCGGACCAGCTCTCCGAAGCTCGTCCCCGCCACCACCCCCGCCGCTCCGACATAGATCGAGTACGAGACGAGTCGTCCGGCGAAGAACGCCGCGGTGAGCGCGAGCAGCCGGGTGCCGAGCAGGCCGGCACCGACGAACAGCTGTGCCGAGGGAACCGGGGAGAGCGCGAACAGGCCGAGGCCGAGAACGCTGCGCCGGCGGCTTGCGGTCAGGGCCCGGCGCGCGGCATCGAGGCTCGCCAGCCTCCTGCTCGAGAGGCGCGTTCGCAGGCGGCGGGCCGAGGAGGCGAGCAGCAGGCGTCCCGAGGCGGCCGCGACGGCGCCGAGGGGGACGAGGATCCAGCCGCTGAGCGCGAAGCTGAGGGAGATCAGCACCAGCACCGACCAGGTCGGCGGTCCGAATGCCGGAAGCAGGTTGATCGCGAAGATCGCCGCGAAGGCGATCAGGTAGCCGTCCACTGCGTCTCGGTGGTGGGGTCGGCGGCGATCCCCCGAGCGGCTGCCCGCCCGGCGGGCTCCTCGCGCCCCTCGGTCGAGCCCCGGGGAACGATCACGAGCGGGCAGGCGAGGTCGTGGAGGAGGTCCTCCGAGACGCTGCCGAAGACGGCGCGGCGAAGCGGCCCGTACCCCCGCGATCCCATCACCAGCAGACCGAGCTGCCCGGCCTGGGCACGCAGGACGTCAACCGGGAACCCCTCCTCGAAGACCTCCTCGACCTCGAGCTGATCGGGGATCCGCCCGCGCGCGCGCTCGAGCGAGCGCCGCCAACCGTCGCGAACCGCCTCGTCTATCGCCAACTGCTGCGCCTCGCCGAGCAGGACCGGCGTCCACACCGGCTGCATCACCGAGATCGTCCGCAGCGAGACGCCGGCCTCGCCTGCGAGCGCGACGGCGTAGTCGAGGGCGAGCTGCGACTCGGCGCTGCCGTCGTAGGCGACCCCGATCGGACCGAGGGCGCTTCGCGAGCGTCGGCGGTAGTCCCGCGGCGCGACGGCGACCGCGCACGGCGCCCCGGCGAGCAGGCGTTTTGCGACCTCGCCGTGGTAGAGGCGACCGAAGCGGCCGCGGTGCCCCGGGCCGGCGACGATCAGCTCGGCCTGCTCGGCCGTCGCCGTCTCCTCGAGGGCACGGGCCGGGGAGCTGTCGAGCAGCGGGCGGCGCTCGAAGCCGGTGTCGCCGAGAATGTTCGCGGCGACCTCGAAGAGGCGCTCGAAGTGGTCCGCGATCGCGGCGTCGTAATCGGCGACGGCGAACGGAAGCGGGTCGTAGGGGAGCACCACGGCGACGATCAGGCGGGCGCCTCGGATCCCGGCGAGCGAGCGCGCGAGCGGAAGCGCGTCGAGGGCCTCCGCCTGATCGCCGACGCCGACGAGGATCGCCCGAGGTTCGTCCATCGCCCGCACCCTAGGACGGCGCCCGCCCGCCGACCTCCGCATGGACTACCGAGTCCTTGCGGTGGTCTGTGCGGATGGCCGGACGACCGATCGGTCATACCGTGCCCACGATGGCACTGAGCGAGGAGAGCGGCGTGGAGCTCAAGCCCGAGCGGCCGCGGGTCGTGGTTGCCGGCGGCGGCGTCGCCGGCGTCGAGGCGGCGCTGGCGCTGGTCGATCTCGCCGGGGAGCTGGCGGAGATCACGCTGGTCTCGCCGGAGCAGGAGTTCCACTACAAGCCGCTGACCGTCGAGGAGCCCTTCACGATGCAGCCGGCGGCGCGTTTCGACCTCGACGCGATGCTCGGAGAGCTCGGCGTCGCGTTCGTCCGCGAGGCCGTCTCGAGCGTGGACCCGGAGAACCAACGGCTGCTGGTCGGCGGCTCGGGCGATCGCCGCCGGGCGATCGGCTACGACAAGCTGGTCACCTGCATCGGTGGCCGGGCGCGGCCGATCTTCCGCGAGGCGGAGACCTTCTGGGCGTGGCGTGGCGACCTGCCGATCGACGACCTGATCAAGACCGCCGCCTCGGAGGATCGCGAGCTGCGGCTCCTGATCCCGCCCGGGACGAGCTGGCCGCTGCCGATGTACGAGCTGGCGCTGCTCACCCGCCGCCGAAGCGAGGAGCTTCGCCTCGGGGGCGTGCCGCTGCACGTCTACACCCCCGAGGACGCGCCGCTGCTGATCTTCGGCCCGGCGGCCAGCGCCGCCGTGGGCGACGTCCTTCGGGCGCGCAGGATCGAGCTCAGCGTCGGCGCCAGCGTGGTCGAGGACGAGGACGGCGCCCTGCGGGTGCACCCCGGCGGAGCGCTGCTCGAAGCCGGGCCGACGATCGCCCTGCCGCGGATCGAGGGCCCGGCGATCGCCGGCCTCCCGGCCGACGAGCACGGCTTCGTCCCCATCGATGGCCGCTGCCGGGTGCGCGGAGTGCCCGACGTCTACGCCGCGGGCGACGGCACCGACTTCCCGGTCAAGCAGGGTGGCCTCGCGAGCCAGCAGGCGGATGTCGCGGCCGAGCAGATCGCCGCCGAGCTCGGGGCCGAGATCGAGCCCCACGAGTTCGAGCCCGTCCTCCGCGGGAAGCTGATCACCGGGGACGAGTCCCTGCACCTCAAGCACGAGCTCAGCGGGGGTCACGGCGAGGGCATGGTCTCAGCCGACTACCTGTGGTGGCCTCCGCAGAAGATCGGCGGCCGGTACCTGAGCGCCCTGCTCGGCCACGAGCCGGTCGGCGATCTCGAGCCCACGGCCCGCGCTCTCGAGGTCGAGGTGTCGCTCCCGCACGAATGGCACGGTGAGCTGCTCACGTGGGATTCAGAGATCGCTCCTCGCTGAGCGCCGGCGCGATCGTGATCGTCGGGGGCGGGCCGGCGGCGGTCGAGGCGCTGCTCGCCCTGCGCGCATCAGAGCGGGTGCGCTCGCCGATCGAGCTCGTCGCCAGCGAGCCGGAGCTCGTCTACCGCCCGGCCGCGGTCGCGGAACCCTTCGGCGCCGAGACGCCACAGCGCTTCCCGCTGCAGTGGATCACCGCCCTGCGTCAGGCCACCTTCCGGCTCGGGACGCTCTCGAGCGTTGACGCCGCGGGGCGACGCGCGCACCTCTCCTCCGGCCTCGTCCTGCGCTACGACGCCCTCCTGATTGCGGTCGGCGCCCGGGCGCAGGTCGCGATCGACGGCGCTGTCACCTTCTGGGGACGAGACGGGGACCCCGAGTTCCAGCGCCTGCTGGCGGACGTCCGTGAGCGCGGCGGCGAGCTGATCTTCGTCGTCCCCCAGCGGGTCAGATGGAGCCTGCCGCTCTACGAGATCGCTCTGCTGAGCGCCGCCGAGCTCAGCGGCCGTGAGGATGTGCGGCTGCGGATCGTCACGCCGGAGCCGACTCCGCTGGCGGTGTTCGGCGGCGCCGTCTCCAGGGAGCTGTCGCGAACGCTCGAGGCGGCCGGGATCGAGATCACCCTCTCAGCCGACGTCTCTCGACTCTCACGCGAGCTCGAGCGCGGGTCGCGAGGCGTCACGGCGAAGCCGTCGATCGTCGCGCTTCCCCGCCTCGAGGGGCCGCGGGTCGGCGGACTTCCGGAAGCCGGCGACGGTTTCCTCGCGGTGGACGATTTCGGCAGGGTCCTCGGTGCCGACGGCGTCTACGCCGCCGGCGACGCGACCGACTTCCCGGTCAAGCAGGGCGGCCTCGCGGCCGAGCAGGCCGACAGCTGCGCGAGCACGATCGCCGCCGACCTCGGCCTCGGCGGGAAGCCGCGGCCGCTGAGCCCGATCCTCCGCGGACGCATGCTCGGGCCCGACGGCCCCTCCCCGTTCATGAGCCGAGAGCTCGATCGCTACGGAGCGCGCTCGGCGCGCCTCGACGACCTGCCGCTGTGGTGGCCCGGGGCGAAGCTCTACGGAAAGCACCTGGCGCCCTTCCTCGCCGCCGTGACCGACGCCCGCAGCGCCTCGCGATCGGGCGCGTAGAGCCCCGATCAGCGATCAGCGATCGACCAGGCGGTTCTCGATCGCGTAGGCGATCAACTCCGCCCGCGTGCCCAGGGCGGTCTTGCGCTGGATGTTCGCGCGGTGCGTCTCGACCGTGCGAACGCTGAGCACGAGCTGCTCGGCGATCTCAGGGTTCATGTAGCCGAGCGCGAGCAGCCCGAGCACCTCGATCTCGCGCGGGGTCAGGTCGTCGGGCGGGCCGTCGGATACCGGTTCGGCCGCCAGCCGCGCCCCGAGGCTCGGGTTGATGTAGGTGTCGCCGGCGACTGCCGCCCGCACAGCCGTGACCAGCTCGTTGGCCGCGGAGTGCTTGATCACGTAGCCCTTCGCCCCCGCCCGCAGCGCCTGCCGGGCAAACGAGGGATCGTTCTGCATCGTCAGCACGACGACGGCGGTCCGCGGCGAGGACTCGGCGAGGCGAGGGAGCAGCTCGAGGCTCGGCGAGCCCGGCATGTTCAGGTCGAGGACGAGCACGTGGGGCTTGTGGCCCAGGACGTAACGAGCCGCCGCGTCGGAGTCTCCGGCCTGAGCGACCACCTCGATGTCCGGCTGAGCCTCGAGGACCAGGCGGATGCCGTCACGCACCAGCTCGTGGTCGTCGGCGAGCACGACCGTGATCGTCTCCGCGGAGCTCTCGGGCGTCGCCTCGTCCACCTGCTCACCATATGCGCTCGGTCCGGTCACGTTGAGGCAGGCTTTCAAGCGCGCGGCGCGGGGCCATCGGTGGGCGCCGCCCCTTCGTCTCCGTAGCCGCTACCGAAGCCGCGCCGCGAGCGGCCCGATACTAAGCAGCGGTGCTGGAAGTGTTCCTTGCCGCGGCCGCGACCGCCGTCGCCACGGGTGTCGGTGTGATCCCCGTGGCGCTGCTCGGCCCGCGGGTGGCCGAGCAGCGCGCGCTGATGCTCGGCGCCACCGCGGGGGTGATGAGCGTCGCCTCGATCGCCGGGCTGCTCATCCCGGCCTTCGACGAGGGTGGCACGCTGCTCCAGGTGACCGTCGGCCTGCTCGCCGGCACGGTCTTCCTGCTGGCCGCGCGGCGGCTGGTCGAGGGCCGCTCGGCCGCCAGCGCGCCGACCCGGACGTCGATTCTCGTCTTCGCGGTTCTCCTCGTCCACAGCCTGCCGGAGGGGTTCGCAATCGGCACCGCCTACGCGTCGGCGACCGCGGGCCTCGGGCTCTTCATCGTGCTCGCGATCGGGATCCAGAACGTCCCCGAGGGGACCAGTGTCGCGCTGCCGATGGCGGCTGCAGGGATGTCGACGTCGCGACAGTTCTGGGCAGCGGTGCTCACCAGCGTCCCGCAGCCGATCGGGGCGGTGATCGCCTACGTGCTCGTCGAGGAGATCTCCGAGCTGCTCCCGGTTTCGTTCAGCTTCGCCGCCGGGGCGATGCTCGCGCTCGTCGTGGTCGAGCTCATGCCGAGCGCGCTGGTCGCCGGGAGGGCTCGGGGGGATGGGCTCGGAGGCTCTGCCCGCGCGGGCCTCGGCCTGCTCGCGGGCGCCCTCGTGATGGTCGCCCTGAGCTCGGCGCTCGGGGTCTGAGCGACCGGCCCCTCCGTATTCGGCACGGATGGCGGTTCCGTGCCGAGCGCCCTGACGACCCCCGCTCGCCGCTCGATTAGGCTGGCAGGAAGCCAACGAAAGGAACACACATGGAGGCAGGCGCGACGACAACGGGGGAGGGCTCCGCGTACCCGGTCTCCCTCAAAGTCGACTACCCGGACCGCAAGCTCGATCGGCTGACGAGCTTCTTTCGCCCGCTCACCGTGATCCCGATCGCGATCGTGAGCAGTGCGATCGCCGGGTTCTCCACCTCCTACGGGGGGGTCGGCGACACCACGGTGACGATCGTCGTCGGCGGGGTCGGCGTGCTCTTCCTGCCGACCCTGCTGATGTTGCTCTTCCGCCAGAAGTATCCGCGCTGGTGGTTCGACTGGAACCTCAACCTGCAGCGCTTCCTCAACCGCATCGGGGTCTACGCCGCGCTGATGGACGATCGCTACCCCTCGACCGACGAGGAGCAGAGCGTCCACCTCTCCTACGCCTATCCGGACGCCCATGCCGATCTGCACCGGGGAATGCCGCTGGTCAAGTGGTTGCTCGCGATCCCGCACTACATCGTCCTCTTCTTCCTCTCGATCGGAGCGGTGCTCGCGGTGATCGCCGCCTGGTTCGCGATCCTGTTCACCGGCCGCTATCCGCGCGGTCTGTTCGACTACGTCGAGGGCGTCCTGCGCTGGCACAACCGCGTTCTCGGCTACGTCCTCGTTCTGGTCACGGATCGCTATCCGCCCTTCCGGCTGCGGGAGTAGGCGATGAGGGTCGCTGTTCAAGGGTTCGATTCAGCGCCGGCGCCGTGAGCGGCCCGCTGATCGCCGGCTACGACGGCAGCGAGTGCTCGCAGGACGCGCTCGCGCTCAGCCGGTTGCTCGCCACGCCGCTCGAGAGCGGCGTGGTCGTCCTCTCGGTGCTGACGCTGGCCCCGGTCGAGGCGACCGCGATCGTCTACGAGGAGGCGCTTCGCGAGCAGGAGCGCACGCTGGCCGACGAGGCCCGCGCGGCGCTCGCCGGGATCGAGCCGCTCGAGACCGTCGCGATCCCGGGCTTCAGCCCGGCGCACCTGCTGAACGAGCTGGCCGAGCAGCGGAGCGCGCGGATGGTCGTCCTCGGCGCCACCCACCGCCACGGGCTCGGTCGCGTCTTCCCCGGCTCGGTCGCCGACCGCCTGCTCTCGGGCTCGCCCTGCCCGGTGGCGGTCGCTCCCCGCGGCCTCGCCGAGCGCAGCGCCGAGCTGAGCTCGATCGCGGTCGCCTACGACGGCTCCGCCGAGTCCGACCTGGCCCTCGGGCTCGCCTGCGAGCTGGCCGAGGCGAGCTCCTCGAAACTGACCCTGATCGCCGTCACCGGTCGGTACCTTCCGCTCGCCTCGGCCGCCGCGGCGGCCCAGGGATGGGCCGCCTACGCGAGCGACGAGGCGGCGATGGCGAGCGCCCGCCGCTATGCCGAGAAGCTTCTCGCCGGCGGCCGCGAGCGGGTTCCCGCCGGGGTCGAGGCCGCCTCGGAGCTGGTCGAGGAGCTCGATCCCGGCGCGGCACTGCTCGAGGCCTCGCAGAGGTTCGATCTGCTGCTGATCGGCTCGCGCGGTTACGGGCCCCTCGGCCGGGTGCTTCTCGGCGGCGTCTCCTCGCACGTGATCCGCGGCGCCTCCTGCCCCGTGATCGTCACGCCGCGCCCCGCCTCCTAACCGGCCTCCGGCGCCACCGGCTCGCTGCGGACGAGCTCCAGGTAGGCGAACAACCCGGGCACGGTCGGCAGCCAGAACGCAAACGCCCGGTAGGAGAGCACCGCGACGATCGCGAGGCCGGGCTCGACTCCCGTAGCGATCAGCGCGCCGATCATGCCGCCCTCGACCGCCCCGATCCCGCCGGGGATCGGCAGCGTGTTCGCGGTCTGACCGAGGAAGTAGGCGAAGACGAGCGCCGCGATCGCCGGCGCGCGGCCGAACGCCTCGAGGCAGGCCCAGAGCACGGCGATGTCGAAGGCCCACCAGGCGACCGCGCCGAGCAGGCCGGCACGCGGTGGACTCAGGAGGGCGATCGCGCCCCGGACCCCCGAGGCCAGGGTGGCCGGCGCGGCGGCGATCAACCAGCGCAGTCGGCCCTGCTCCCGGTCGCGGCCGAAGCTCTCCAGGTCGCCGGGGAGCAGGCTCGGGGCGAGCACCACGGAGATCACCAGCGCCGCTCCGCCCGCCGCGGTGAGCGCGAGCGCGGGCGCGACCTCACCCGGGAGCGCTCCGCTGGCGAGCGCCAGGCCGCTGCCGAGCAGCCCCGCGAAGAAGATCCCGTAGAGGATCACGTAGAAGCTCGCCAGGCGGCCGGCGAGCTCCCTGTACGCCCATCCGAAGCGCCGCAGAGCCCAGGTCGTGAGCGCGATCCCGCCGGCGCCCGCGGTCGAGAGCAGCCGCGTCGCGACCACGCCGGCCATCGTGATCCGGTAGCTGGCGCGCCAGTTCGGGGCCACCGGCGAACCCGAGAAGACGAGCCTGAAGTAGACCAGGTAGCCGGCGAACGAGGCGACCTCGAACAGCCCGGCCGCGATCAGCCAGACCGGCTCGCCACTCGACAGCCTGCGCCAGGTCTCGTCGAGGCCGGCGATCGCCGGGAGCACCGCGTAGAGCAGCGCAAAGGCCCCGAGCAGCGACCCGGCGATCAGGGCATAGCGCCGCCAATGCGGCTGAGAGGCAACCAACCGGGCCGATCTTCCCCCGCGCTCGGGGGCGATCGAATCGGCGGCCGGCGCGGGTTATGGATCCGTAGCGGCTACGGGGCGGGATCCGTCCTCGGCGAGCGGTCCCCGGGGTCCGGGTTAGGCTCGGTCCATGGATGATCCGGCGATCGCGGTGCCAGACGGGCACCACGACGGCTGAACGTGCTCGCCGCGAGCCTCGAGCGGCCTGGAGAGGGGCTGGTGATCGGCGAGCTCCCGACCCCCGCGCCGGACGCGGGCGAGATCCTGATCGAGGTTGAGGCCTGCGGCGTCTGTCGCACCGACCTCCACCTGGTTGACGGCGAGATCCCGACCCCGAAGCTCCCTGTCGTGCCCGGGCACGAGATCGTCGGCACCGTCGCCGGGCTCGGCGAAGGAGCCGAGCGCTTCGCGATCGGCGATCGGGTCGGCGTTCCCTGGCTCGCCTGGACGTGCGGGCGCTGCGATCAGTGTCTCGCCGGCCGGGAGAACCTCTGCGCCAGGGCGATCTTCACCGGCCAGGGCCGAGATGGCGGCTACGCCGAGATGACGACAGCCGACGAGCGTTACTGCCTCGCCCTCCCGCGCGAGCTCGACCCGGCGCAGGCGGCCCCGCTGCTCTGCGCCGGGCTGATCGGCTTCCGCTCGCTGCGACTGGCCGGCGAGGGCAGGCGGATCGGCCTCTACGGCTTCGGCGCCGCCGCTCACATCGTCGCCCAGGTCGCCACCGGGCAGGGCCGCGAGGTGTTCGCCTTCACGCGCGCCGAGGACGACGAGGCGCAGCGCTTCGCGCTGGCGCTCGGCGCCGAATGGGCCGGCGACTCGGCCGGTCCGCCGCCGGTGGCGCTCGACGCGGCGATCATCTTCGCGCCGGTCGGCGAGCTCGTTCCGGCGGCGCTGCGGGCGGTGCGCCCCGGGGGCACGGTCGTCTGCGCCGGCATCCACATGAGCGAGATCCCGGCGATGCCCTACAGGCTGCTCTGGAAGGAGCGGGTGCTGCGCTCGGTCGCCAACCTGACCCGGCGCGACGGCGCCGAGTTCATCGATTTCGTCGCCGCCCATCCGATCGAGACCCACGTCCGCCCGAGCCCTCTCGCCGATGCCGGCGCCGCGCTCGATCGGCTTCGCGAGGGCCGCGTTCGCGGCGCCGAGGTCCTGGTCCCCTAGCCCGCGCGCGTTCCGCAGCGGCTACCCATCGCGGCCCGTGAGCGCTACCGATGCTCGCGGTTGCCGCGGGGCCTAGATTCAGTCGCGATGGCAAGGACGGCCGGCAATGGAGCGGGACTCGATCCGCATCTGCCGGTGGCGGCCCGCTCGGTCGAGTCGGTCTGCTCGGTGGGGATCCTGAGCTGCCCGGCGCGGGCGGCGCTCCACGAGGTGGCGCGGCTGATGGAGCATCACGGCGTGCACGCGCTGGTGGTCGAGGGCGGCGAGGCGAACGCGGTCGTCAGCGACGTCGACCTGATGAGCGCGCTCGCCAGCGAGCACTTCGACCAGCTCACCGCCGCCGACATCGCCGGGACGAGGGCGTTCGGCGTCTCACCCAAGGACTCGCTCGGCGCCGCCGCGAAGTTGCTCTCCAGGCACCGGGTCGGCCACCTGATCGTCCGGGCCGGCGCGGCGGGAGAGCCGATCGGCGTGCTCTCGACGCTCGACATCGCCCGCGCGATCGCGCGGGCGAAGGTGCGCCCCTGAGCGAGCGGGCCCGTCAGCGGCGGGCCCGCACGTAGATCAGCCAGTAGACGAGCCCGACCATCACCGCGCCGCCGATCACGTTGCCGATCGTGACCGGGACCAGGTTGTTCACGACCGCGTTCGAGACCGTGAGGTCCGAGTAGTCGGAGGCCGCAAGGCCACCCGTCTCGTAAAAGGAGTCCGAGCCCCACTCCTTGATCGCGAGCCCGATCGGCAGGAAGTACATGTTGGCGACGCTGTGCTCGAAGCCGGCGGCGACGAAGGCGCTGATCGGGAAGATGATCGCGAGGACCTTGTCGGCGACCGAGCGGGCGCTGTAGGTGAGCCAGACGGCGAGGCAGACGAGCGCGTTGCACATGACTCCGAGCGCGACCGCGCGGCCGAATCCGAGCCCCGACTTGGCGTCGGCGATCGCGAGCGCGCTGGCGCCGACGGCGCCCTCGCCGAACTCGTGCTGGCCGGCGGCGAAGACGAGCAGCACGGTCGCGAGCGCGCCGACGAGGTTTCCCGCGTAGACGATCGCCCAGTTGCGGGCAAGCTTCGCCGTGCTCACCTTTCGCTCCGCCCAGGCCATCGCGATCAGGTTGTTGCCGGTGAACAGCTCCGCCCCCGCGACGACGACGAGGATCAGCCCGAGGCAGAAGACGAGCCCGGCGAGCAGCCGCGCGACCCCGAACGGGAGCGAATCGCCCGCGCCGGCGAGGACGGTGGTGGCGAAGAGCGCACCGAGCGCGATGAAGGCCCCGGCGAGGACCGCGAGCGCGAACATCGGCAGCGCCCTCATGGAGGCCTTCGAGGCCCCGATCTCGGTGGCCTTCTCGGCGATCTGGGCGGGCAGGAGCGCATCGAGGCCGAACTCCGGCCTCGCCTCGGAGCGGGCCTGGGGCATGGCGTCCCCACCGTCCCGGGTGCGCTCGGCGGCGCTCATCGCGCGCCGCGGACCCGGACCGCGGTCACCTTGTACTCCGGGCAACCGGTGGCCTCGTCGCTGTGGCGAGAGGTGAGCAGGTTGGCGAGCGCGTCCGCAAAGTGGAAGCCGATGAAGGCCTGCCCCGGGGAGACCCGCTCGGTCACGCGGGCCGTGACCTCGATCTCGCCGCGGCGCGAGGCGACGAGCACGCGCTCGCCCTCGCCGACGCCCAGCCCGGCGGCGTCGTCGGGGTGCAGCTCGAGGCGCTCCTCGGGCACCAGCTCGAGGTTGGGGGTCCGGCGGGTCATCGTCCCGGCGTTGTAGTGCTCGAGCCTGCGGCCGGTGACGAGCAGCAGCGGGAAGTCCGCGTCGGGCTGCTCGCCCCCCGGCGCGTAAGGGATCGCCGCCAGCCGCGCCCTGCCGCTGGGCGTCTCGAAGCGCTCGCGATAGAGCCGCCGCACGCCCGGCTCGCCCGGTGCGCCGCAGGGCCACGCGATCGGCCCCTCGCGGTCGAGGCGCTCGTGCGAGATGCCGCGAAACGACGGCGTCAGGGTGGCCATCTCGGCGAACGCGGCGGCCGGGGTCGGGCAGCGCAGATCGGCCCCGAGGAGGGCGCCGAGGGCGGCGATGATCTCGAAGTCGGGGCGCGCCTCGCCGGGCGGCTCGAGCGCCGGGCGGACGCGCTGGACGCGGCGGTCGAAGTTGGTGAACGTGCCGTCCTTCTCGAGGAAGGAGGCGGCCGGCAGGACGACGTCGGCGAGCGCGGCGGTCTCGGAGAGGAAGATCTCCTGCGATACGACGAGCTCGCAGGCCTCGATCGCGGCCCTGACGTGGCGAGAGTCCGGGTCGCTCTGGGCGATGTCCTCGCCGAACACGATCAGGCCCTTGAGCGACCCGGCCAGCGCGGCGTCGAACATCTCCGGAATCCGCAGCCCGCGCTCGCCGCGGATCCTCACCCCCCAGGCCTCGCCGAACCTGCCCGCCACATCGGGGTCGGCGACCCTCTGGTAGCCGGGCAGCACGTCGGGCATCGCGCCCATGTCGGACGCCCCCTGGACGTTGTTCTGTCCGCGAAGCGGGTTTGCGCCGCAGCCCTCGGCGGTGCCGACGCTGCCGGTCAGGGCCGCGAGATTGCACAGCGTCCGCACCCCGTCGGTGCCGTGGAGGTGCTCGGTCACGCCCAGGCCCCAGACGAGCGCCCGGGCCTCACCGGCGCCGTAGATCGTCGCGGCCTCGCGCAGGTCGCTCGCCGGCACGCCGGAGATCTCCTCGACCCGATCGGGCCGGTAGCCGAGCAGGAGCGCTCGCAGCTCGTCGAAGCCCTCGGTGCGCTCGGCGATGAACGCCTCGTCGATCAGCCCCTCGTCGATCAGCAGGGCCGCGAGGCCGTTGAAGACGGCGACGTTGGTCCCCGGGCGCGGGCGCAGGTGGACGTCGGCGTAGCGGGCGATCTCGGTGCGGCGCGGATCGACGACCACCAGCCGCGCGCCGGAGATCACCCGCTGCTTGATCCGCGCCCCGACCACCGGGTGGGCCTCGGTCGGGTTGCAGCCGCACAGCAGGAAGACGCCGGCGCGGTCGAAGTCCTCGAACGCGTTGGTGCCGCCGGCGAGACCGAAGGAGGCCGAGAGTCCGGCCGCCGAGGGCGCGTGACAGATGCGGGCGCAGTTGTCGATGTTGTTGGTCCCGATCGCCACCCGGACCAGCTTCTGCATCAGGTAGTTCTCCTCGTTGGTCGCCCGCGCCGAGGAGATCGCGGCGATCGCATCCGGGCCGTGGGCGGCGCGGATCCGGCCGAGCTCCGCCGCGACATGGCCGAGCGCCTCCTCCCAGCCGACCTCGACCAGGACGCCACCGCGGCGAAGCAGAGGTCGCCTCAGCCGGTCGGGAGAACCGGCGAAGCCGTGCGCGAAGCGGCCCTTGAGACAGGCGTGACCGCGGTTCACCGGCGCCTCGCGGTTGGGCCGGATCACCGCGACCTCGCCCTCGCGGGTGAAGACGTCGAGCGTGCACCCCACGCCGCAGTAGCCGCAGGTGGTGGTCGTGCTTTGCTCGAGCGGCCGCGGATCGAGCAGCCCGGGCTCCGCGAGGGCCCCGGAGGGGCAGCTGTCCACGCAGGCGCCGCAGGAGACGCAATCGGACTCGCTCCATGGCCCGCCGCTGCCGGGCGCGAGCACCGTGTCGGCGCCGCGGCCGACCATCGCGAGCGCGAAGGTCCCCTGGACCTCGTCGCAGATCCGAACGCAGCGGGCGCAGGCGATGCAGAGCGCCGGGTCGTACTTGACGTAGGGATGCGACTCGTCGCGCTCGGCCTCGCGCCCCCCGCGGAAGCGACTGCCCTCGACGCCGAGCTCGCGGCAGGCGCGAACGAGCTCGCTGCGCTCGGGCGGCAGCGCGAGCGCGCTCTCGGGGAGGTCGCCGACGATCAGCTCGAGCGCCAGGCGCGCGGTCTCGCGAGCGAGCGGGTCATCGGTTCGGACGAGCGCGCCGTCCGTGGCCGCGGTCGTGCAGGCGGGAGTGGGCTCCGCGCTTCCCTCGACCCTGACCATGCAGGTCCGGCAGGAGCCGTGCGGGGCGAGGCGAGGATCGGCGCACAGCGAGGGGATCTCGACCCCCGCGGCGCGGGTGGCGTCGAGCAGCCGCGAGCCCGCGGCGACCGTCACCGGCGCCCCGTCGACGCTGAGCGTGATCGATCCCGGCGAGCGGTTCACCGGCCCTCGCCGTAGACGCGGTCGATGCTGCGGGCGACCGCCGGGACGCTGCGGCCGAAGGCACAGAGGCTCCCCCGCTCGATCCCATCGAGCAGGTCCTCCCGGGCCGCCGAGAGCTCGCCGTCGGCCCCCTCTGCGAGCTCGAGAGCCCGGCGGGTGCCGAGTCGGCACGGCGCGCAGGCACCGCAGCTCTCGCTCGCGGCGAACCTCCAGAAGTGCCGCCGAAGCGACTCGGCGTCGATCTCCTCGTCGAGCGCGATCAGGCTGCCGTGGCCGAGATCCGCCCCGATCGCGCTCAGCGCCTCGAAGGAGAGCGGGGTGTCGAGCTCGTCGGGACCGATGAAGCCGCCGAGGGGCCCGCCGACCTGAATCGAGCGCATCGATCGCCCCTCCCGCATTCCGCCGCCGAGGTTCTCGAACAGGTGGCGCAGCGGGGTCCCGAGCTCGACCTCATAGGCGCCCGGGTTGTGAAACAGCCCGTTGAGGCAGACGACCTTGGTCCCGCGGCTCTCGCCGACCCCGAGCCGGGCGTAGGCGGAGCCTCCCCGGGCGACGATCCACGGCACCGAGGCCAGGGTCTCAACGTTGTTGACCACAGTCGGGCGGCCCAGATACCCGCGCGCGGTCGGGTACGGCGGGCGGGCGGCGACGTCGCCGCGGAGCCCCTCGATCGAGTGGATCAGCGCGGTCTCCTCGCCGGCGACGTAGGAGCCGGCTCCCTCGAAGACCTCGACGTCGAACTCGATCCCGGCGCCGCGGATGTCGGCGCCGAGCCGTCCTGCCTCCCGCGCCTCGGCCACCGCGGCCCGCAGGGCCTCGCCGGCGCGCGGGTACTCCGAGCGAACGTAGACGATCCCGTGCGTCGCGCCCGCGGCGAGGGCGCCGAGAGCCATTCCCTCGAGCACGCGATGGGGGTCGCGCTCCATCAGCAGGCGATCGACGAACGACCCGGCGTCGCCCTCGTCGCCGTTGCAGATCAGGTAGCGCGGCGCCCCGCCCGGCGCCTCGGACGCGGCGCCCCACTTGACCGCGGCCGGGAAGCCCGCCCCTCCCCGGCCGCGAAGGCCGGACTCCTTGATCTCGCGGCGGACCCGGTCCCGGTCCGCGCTCGGGACGACCTCCTCCCATGCCTCCCAGGCCTCCGGCCCGCCTCCGACGATGCCTGCGAGGACGACGGGCTCGGCGACATCGACTCGAACAGGGATCTCAGGGTCGCGACGGGGGGCCGCGTCGCGGAGCTGGTCGGCGAGATCGGGGCCGGCGCACGGCCGATCACCGTCGAGTGCCGCCGGGCCGCCGTAGCAGTAGCCGAGGCAGTGGACGGGCTGGAGAGAGACCTCGCCGTCCTCCGAGAGCCCGCCGAGCGGCGCCCCGAGCACTCGGGAGACGTGGGCGAGGTGGGTCCCGGCGCTGGCCGCGAAGCAGGCCGTCCCGGCGCAGATCCGCACATGACGGCGACCGCGAGGCTCGAAGCCGAGGTCGGAGTAGAACGACGCGGCGCCGTTGACGTGCGCGCGCGCCAGGCCGAGCTCGCGGGCGACGCGCTTGACGTCCTCGGGCTCGATCCGGCCGCGCTCGGCCTTCACCGCCCGAAGACGGGCGAGCACGAGAGCGCCCCGGAGCCCGTAGCGACGCTCGACCTCGCTCACGGTCCTGCCGGGCACCGGGGTCTCCTCGTCTTCGAGGCCTCGCAACCGGGCCTGCCCTCAGCGCGGTGAGCCGGCGCCGCTCAGGACAGGGCTCGCCCTCGACGCGGCGAGGATCAGGCGCCGCTCCGCCGCGGCGATCATCCGCCGGGCGCGATCGACGGCATCGATGTTGACCGAGATCGCGTCGATCCCGGCGCCGACGAGCAGATCGGCGTACTCGGGGTACACCGAGGGCGCCTGACCGCAGATCGAGGTCCGAAGGCCGAGCTCGCGGGCGCGGGCGATCAGCCTGCGCACGTACTCGGTCACCGCCTCGTCGCGCTCGTCGAAGACCTCGGCCACGACCTCGGAGTCGCGGTCGGCGCCGAGCATCAGCTGGGTCAGGTCATTCGATCCGATCGAGATCCCGGCGGCCCCGATCGCCGCGTAGCGCTCGAGATGGAAGAGCACCGAGGGCACCTCGGCCATCACCCAGAGCTCGAACCCGGGCCGCCCGAGGAGACCCGCCTCGGCGGCGATCCGGGAGGCGGCCTCGAGCTCGCGGGGGGTGCGGACGAACGGGATCATCACATGGAAGTTGGTGTGGCCCTGTTCCCAGACACGGTGGATCGCGTCGAGCTCGAGGCGCAGCAGGTCCGGCTCGCGCATGTAGCGCAACGCCCCGCGGTAGCCGATCATCGGGTTCGCCTCCTCGGGCTCGAAGCGATCGCCGCCCTCGAGGCCGCGGAACTCGTTGCTGCGGAAGTCGATGGTCCTGTAGGTGATCGGCCGCGGCGAGAATGCGGCGGCGAAGCGGCCCAGGGCATCGCTCATCCGGTCGACGATCTCGCCGCCGCGCCCCTGCTCGATCAAGAGCCGCGGGTGCTTGCCATCGAGCGCTTCGAGCACCATCAGCTCGGCGCGCAGCAATCCGACGCCCTCAACGTCGAGAGCGGCGGCCCGCTCGAGCTGGGATGGCTCGGAGAGGTTGACGAGCAGCCTGGTCGCGGTCACGGGCGCTGTCGCGACCGCCGGCTTCGCCTCGGCAGTCGGCCGGCGAAGCCGGATCGCGCCCTCGCGGACGACCCCCCGAGAGGCGTCGACGGTGACCAGCTCGCCGTCTCGAAGCCTCGAGGTCGCCCCGGTGGTGCCGACCACGCAGGGGATGCCGAGCTCGCGAGAGACGATCGCGGCGTGGCAGGTCATGCCCCCTGAGTCGGTGACGATCGCCGCGGCTCGGCGCATCAGCGGGACCCAGTCGGGCGCGGTCATATGGGCGACGAGGACCTCGCCCTCGCCGAAGGCGTCCGCGTCGGCGAGCTCGCCGACGATCCGCACGTGACCGCTGCCGGCGCCGGGCGCCGCGCCGAGGCCGCGGACGAGGATCTCGCCGTCGCCCACCGTGGTGGGCTTGGCCGTGGCGGCGGACGCGGTCACCGGTCGGGACTGCAGCATCCATGCCTTGCCGGTCGAGTCGAAGCACCACTCGGTGTCCTGGGCGGAGCCGTAGTGGGCCTCGATCCGGCGACCGAGCTCCGCGATCTCACGGATCTCGTCGTCGCTCAGCACGGGCCGCTTGGCCTCGTCGCCGTGGAGCTCGCGGGTGACGGTGCCACCGTCAGGGGCGGGCTCGATCACGAGCTCCTTGCGACGCACCTCGCGGACGACGATCGCCAGGTCGTGCTTCTCGACCACGTAGCGATCCGGCGAGACGCTTCCCGAGACGACGGCCTCGCCGAGCCCGAAGGAGGCCTCGATGACGAGGCGATCGGTGGCGCCGGTGGCCGGGTCGATGGTGAACATCACCCCCGCACGAGTGGCGAGAACCTGACGCTGGACGACCACGGCGATGTCCATGTCGGCTTGGCCGAACCCGCGCTTGGCCCGATAGAAGACGGTGCGCGCACCGAACAGCGACGACCAGCAGCGGCGCACCGCCTCGACCACGGCATCGACGCCGCGGATGTTGAGGAACGTCTCGTTCATCCCGGCGAACGAGGCCGCCTCGGTGTCCTCCGCGGTCGCCGAGGAGCGCACCGCGACCGCCCCGCCGAAGCGGCCGGCGGCGCTGAGCTCCTCGTAGGCGTCGCGGATCGAGGACTCGATCGCCGCCGGGATCGGCTCGGCCTCGACCATCGCGCGGACCTCGGCCGAAGCGGCGGTGAGCGCCTCCGTATCGTCGACGTCCACCCCCTCGAGCCGCTCCTCGATCCGCGCGCGGAGCCCGGAGGAGTCGCAGAACTCGGCGTAGGCGGGCGCCCCGACGACGAAGCCGCCGGGCACCGGCAGGCCCGCGGCGGTCAGCTCGCCGAGATTCGCCCCCTTGCCGCCGCCGTAGGAGATGTCCGCTCGCGAGAGCGCGGCAAACGAGCGAACCGGCTCGGCCGGCGCTCCGGGCCCCGGTCGCCGCTGCTCGGACTCGCGCTCAGGCGCGGTCGTGGATTCCACACAGTGAAGCTATGCGCGCGCGGGCGCCCCGCCATCCGTACTGAGCACCCAACGGACCTGTGGCTCGCCCACGATGGGCCGCACCGCGTCGCTCGGGCGCTCGCCGGCCGCGCGCGGCGCCCGCCCATCCCTGCCGGATCTCCGGTCAGCCGGCGGCGCGGCGCGCCCGGCGAGCCGAGCGGGCGGCCAGCAGACCCTCGAGCAGGTAGAGGTACTGGACCAGGTGGCGCGACCCGAGGAAGCGGCCGCGCACCCACTCGCGGGCCTCGGCGCCGATCTCACCCGCGCGCTCCGGGTCGGCCAGGAGCGCGTCGCAGGCGGCCGCGAAGCGGGCGAGATCAAGCGGATCGTCGATCAGGATCCCGTTCACGCCGTCGACGATCTGGTCCTGGATCCCGCCGGCCCGGCTCGCGACCACCGGGCGCGCCTTCCACATCGCCTCCGCCACGGTCAGGCCGAAGCCCTCGGCGATGCTCTTCTGCACCACCACCTGGGCGCGGCGCTGGATCGCGTTGACGATCGCGGCGTTCTCCTGGACGTCCTCCATCGGCAGGCAGGCAAGGTGGACGCGGGCGCGGATCGGCGCCGCCAGCGCGGCGCGGAGCGCCCGGACCTCGGCGAGCACCTCGGCCTGCTCGGGGTCGTCGGCGACGGCGTCGGCGCTCGGCCCGGCGAGCAGCAGGTGGGCCTCCGGGCTCGCCGAGTGCTCGGTGAACCCGCGCAGGACCCCCGCCGGATCCTTGAGCCGGTCCCAGCGCGACACCTGGGCGATCAGCGGAGCGTCGGCCGGAATCGGGGCGTCCTGGTCGACCTCGGCGGTGCGGTCGACGCGCCCCGGCGAGCCGTCAAAGCGCACGAACGTCGGCACGACGCCGTCGCGGCCCGCGCCGATCGCGGCCCGGGCGAGGATCGCGCTCACCGAGCCCGCCGAGAGCTCCTGGTTCTTGGGAGCGAAGGCGTCGATCGAGGGCGGGACGACCCAGATCCGCTCCTCGGCCAGGCCCTCCCAGGCGTGCTCGCGCCGGGAGAAGATGTACGCGTGAGCCCGCCTGACGTACTCGCGCAGGAACGCCCAGGCCTCGCGGGCGATCTCGTTCGGGAGGTCGATCCCGACATGGCAGCGCCAGACCACCGTCGCACCCGTCTCGAGCAGGGGGGTCACCAGTCCCGCCGTCTGCGGGTCGTGGCAGAAGACGACGTCGCGCGGGCTGACCGTCGCTGCCAGCTCGGCCGCGCTGGCGCGCAGCGTCCGCTCATAGACCTGGCGCTCGCTCTCGCCGAGCTCGCCTCCGTCGCCGGGCGAGCCGTGGAGGCGGTTGTGGATCCGCTTGGTCACCTCGAAGAACTCCGGCGAGCCATCTACGACCACCCAGCGAGCATCGACCCCGGCCCCGCGCGCGTAGCCGAGCAGCGACTGCAGCAGCTCGACGACGCCGCCGCCGCGGGCCGTCGAGTTGACGTTCCACACGACCCGCCCGGCGAACAGCTCAGCCGCGCGCGCCGCCGCCGCCTCGACCTCTGCGTAATCCTCGCCGATCAGGGCGCGAAAGCGCTCCTGCTGCAGGGTCATCACGGGAACGTCGATGAGCCCGCCGGGGCTCCACCCGCGCGCCAGTTCGCGGGCGCCTCGCCGCCGGGCGCCCTGCGCAGTCGGCTCACGGACCTCGGATGCCTCCACTCGGCCAAGGTATTGGCCCGCACCGGGCCGAAGATCCGTAGCCGCTACGGGAGTCGCGCCGGCGCGGAAGGCCCCGGGGTGGACCCGCGCGCGCGCGGCGGGTCGAGCTACTCGCAGCCGCGCCAGCGGACGATCAGCGCCCTGACCCGGCCGCGGGAGGTCTGCGCGATCACCCCGGGCACGCGCGCGGCCGCGCAGTCGGTGCGATGCAACTCGAGCGCGAAGCCCTTCACGCCGCAGGTGTCCCTGCGGCAGCGTCGCAGCGACTCGCGGCGCGCCGCGGCGGCGCGGCCCCCCGGCCGGATTCCAGACTTGGTGTGCCAGCGTCGGCCGGTCAGCCGGGCCTCGATGAAGATGCCCTTGCGGCACGGGTTCCCGGTCTCGGACCCGAACACGGCGAGCCGGGCGACGACCCCCGTGGCGCGCCAGCGCATGGTGCACAGGAAGCGCTGTGAGCGCTGGGCGCGGTCCGGGGCGCCGAGAACGTCGCGAAGCTCCCCGGCATCGCCGTTCGCGCCGCCGCCCTCGGTGAACTGGCCGAAGCCGCTGCTGCCCGCTCCGACGGGAACGAGGGTGTCGCGCCCCCCGGCCGAGGCTCCGCCGGTTGCCGGTGCCGGGGCCGAGATCAGGACCAGCGCCACCAGCGCAATCGCCGCTCCCAGTGGCCCGCGCCACAGCTCAACTCCGCCTCCCGCCACCCACATGCCGATCTCCTCTCGGTTGCCGCAGGGGCGAGCATATGCCCGCACGCGGGCAGGTCAAGCCCGGTTACGTGGCACCCTCGCGCGGCGCGTAGCGGCAATGGAGCATGAGCGCGTTGCCGTCGGGGTCCTTGAAGTGAGCCATGTGACAGACGCCGCTGTCCATCGTCTCGGCGGCGAAGCTGACACCGCTGGCCTCGAGCCGCTCCCGGGCGTCCGCGACATCCTCGACGTGGAGGGCGATCGGATGGGTATGCGGCTGGAACTCGATGCCGAAGGCGTCCGACTGCATCACCGCGATCGTCAGCGTCCCCGTCTCGAACTCAGCCGCGGGCATGTTGCCCCAGCGGGCGGAGCGCTCGAGGCCCAGCACGGTGCCGTAGAACTCGCTTGCCCGCTCGAAGTCCCGTGTCGGCACGGCGATGAAGTCAACGCCTGTCACGAGCCTGGTCACGCGGCGCACCCTAGCGTCCAGGACGCTCGCAAGCGCGAGTGACGAGCGAGCCGCCTAGGTCCTTGGGACGGGGGCGCGCGCGGCGGGAGCGCTCCTCATCGACTCCAGCTCGCTGGTCAACGGCTTGTCGGGGACGCGGATCATTCCCTGGGTGGGCCGGTCGAGATCGACGCTCACGACCAGCAGGAAGGCGACCAGCCCCGAGGCGAGGAAGACGGCGAGGACGCCCCGGCCGAGGATCGACAGGTATCCCCCCAGCAGGCCAAGCGCGAGCGCGGCGCCGAGCACCTCGAGGATGAGCACGGCGCCGGGCACGCGGTTGGCGAGCGCGGCGACCCGCGCCCCCTGGGCGTCGATCATTCCGTTCAGCGACTCGACGTAGAGCCGCGGCGCCGACGCGACCGGCTCGCGGTCGAGAGCCAGCCCGGCGAGCTCCCAGAGCTCGTGCTGGATCCGCTCCTCCTCCGCCGCCGCGGAGACCGCCTGGTCGCTGCCGGGCACGTGGTCGGCGAAGCGGATCGCCCGCTCGGTGTAGCGGACCAGCAGCTCCAGGGAGTCGCCTCGCATCGGCTCGGGCAGGGTCTGGGCGCGCAGGTAGGTGGTGCCGATCGCGTTCGCCTCCTCGACGACGTCGGCGCGGCGATCCTCGTAGCGGGAGACCGCCAGCGAGAGGCCGAAGGCGAGGATCAGGCCGACGACGCCGAGAAGCGCCGCCTGGAGGATCCCGAACGGCTCCTTGAGCGAGTCCGATAGGTGCCGGACGCGGTGGCCGAGGAACACCCCGAGCGCGGTCGCGCCGAGCACGACGGCGAACAGGATCAGATCCAGCGCGAGGCTGCTGAGCGGCAGGAAGATGGCCGGCGACTATAGGCGCCGGCGGCGACGGCCGGAGGTTCGGGGCGCGCCCGCTAGCCGGCCCGCTCCTGGACGGCGCTCACCGCCCGGTCGAACTCGCTTCCGGAGATCGAGCCCGGTGGCCCGCTGGCATCGACGAGGAGGAGGTCCTCGCCCACCGCGAGCTCCGCCAGGTAGGCGTCGAACTTGAAGTGACCCGGGGGCGGCTTGCCCTCGTTGGGGGCCTGATGCACCGCGACGGCATCGGGGACCGCGTCGACCTCGTACTCCGTGGGCGTGACCACACAGGCGTCGAAACAGGGCTGCTTGAGATCCTCGGCATGAAGCAGGTCGCGCACGTCGGCGGCGCCATCTGCGGAGTCGAACCTGACCACCGCGACGATCATGCTCGCCTGGTGCTCCGAGTCGGTCAGCTGCACCCCCGCGGCGCCCTGGAAGCCGGCGTCCTCGATCTCCCCGATCAGCTCACTGGGAGCCGTCGCGTCGGAGATGTAGGGGCCCTGGACGACGAAGTCGGTCGCGTTGTCCCACTCGAACTCACGCTCGACATCCATCCCGAGGGCCTCCGCCCCGGGCAGCTCGCTCTCGAGCTCGGAGGGCGATGCATCTTCGCCGCCGCATCCGGCGCCTCCGGCCGCGCCGAACGCGAGGACCAGCACCCCGGCCGTGAGCAAGCGAAGCGGATCAATTGATCGATTGCGGTGGATGGTCAACCCTATCCGCCGGCGGGCCGCAGTTCCACCGTCCTGAACCTGGTGGGATCGAGCCCGCGGGCCGGGCCGGCGCGAGCGTTCCCGCCCGGGCCGGCCCGGTTCGGCTACGCCGGGCGCCTCCTGATCGCGACGCCGCCGAGCAGCGCTCCGAGCCCGCCAAGGGCGAGCGCGGCTCCCGGGGGGCCGAGCCGTCCTACTTCGCGTCGCCCGAACGCGATCGCGACGATGTCGTGATCCGGGTGAAATACGCGTCGACGTTGTGCTTTGCCTGCGGCTTTCCCATCGAGAACGCCGCGACCAGGCCGTTCGGCAGACGGCCGATGCCCAGGTAGTCGCCGACGAAGCAGCAGGGGCGTGCATCGTTGCCCGCCGTCAGAAGGTTGAACGGCCCGGCGACGTGACGAATCTTCCAGTGGCGTGCGTGGTCGCGGGAGAGCGCGACCTTGACCCGCGCCGGCCAGTCGCCGTCGTGGCTCCGGGGGGCGATCTTGTAGTAGAGGACGCCCACCGTGCCGTCGCCCGCGACCTCGACGGTCGGCAGCGCGCCCTGCCCCTTGACCATGATCTCGCGCGTCCTCCAGTGCCGTCCCTCGTCGGTTGAGCGGGCGACCGCGATCTGTGAGGAGTCGGTTGTAGGCCCCGGCTGCGCCCAGCTGACGTAGACGTCCCCGTTGGGCGCCACCGTCTGCGAGGGGAAGGTGTCGAAGGTGTTCAGCGGAGTCTGGGTCACCGGGTCGTAGAACTGGCGCCCGCCGGAGGTTCCGATCGTCACCGGCTCGCCCCACGTCCGGCCCCCGTCGGTGGAGCGAATCGCCAGCTGCTGCGTGGGGTTGGCCCTGATCTCGGTGCTCCTGTTGGGGGGGCTGGCGACGAGCGCCATCACGTCGAGCAGCGAGCCGTCGTGGTTGACGAGGATCTTGCTGATCCCGGGCCAGCTGTCCGTGCTCTGCGGGTCGTAGAGGACCCGAGGCGTCGACCAGGTGCGGCCGCGGTTCCTCGTCGTCGAAAGCAGGCTGTAGCCGTGCAGGAAGTCGGGCGCCAGCCTGATGTCGTAGACGTAGTAGGCGGTCTTCGGCCGGCGAGGGTGCGGGGTCAGCCGCGGCAGGTCCCAGAAGTTCCCCGTGTCGGGCTGGATCAGGTACGGAACCGACCAGGAGAACCCGCCGTCGAAGGATCGGCTCGCGACCATGCCGGTCGAGGCGGTCGACACGTTCGCCGCGGACGCCGACGGGGACGCGAGGTTGACCACGATCGCGCTGAAGTAGGCCATTCGCCCATCGGCGGAGAACTCGACCCCGGGGTCGCTTGCGACGTCCCACTCACCGCCGGTGCAGGCGGAGAGCCGGGGAACCAGGATCCGCGAGAACGAGCGCCCGCCGTCGCGCGAGGCCATCACGATGTCCGTGGCCCGGCCGTCCTGGATCCAGGAGACCAGGATCTGGCGCGGATCGCGGGGGTTCACCGCCAGCGAGGTCTCCTGCGCGAACCCGGGGCTGAACCCGGGGACCGTCTGCGCGCACACGGACGACTCCGCGAACGGGCTCCCGCGAGAGATGCGTTGCGTCTCGATGCTCACCGACGAAGCGAGCACGGGCTCGACCGTCGCGATCGCGAAGGCGACGGGCAGCGCCAGAGCTCCGCAGACGCTGCGCCGAGCCCGCGCGGACAGGCCCATGCCAGCTCCGATGCCGGCGCGGCGGCTCAACCGACCCACCCGCTCCGCCGAACCTCTGCCCTTGACCCCATGCCCATTGCGACCCTATCAGCGAACCGCACAGGGTCCGTGTCGTGCGTGAGGCGTCACGGTGATCGAGCCGGGGGAACATAGGATTGCGACCGTGTCGTTCACCCACAAGAACCTCAAGGCGGACCTGGAGGACGTCGGGTCGAGGTTCGACGGCCCGCCGGACCTGGAGTTCCGCCTCGCGACCGAGGCGCTCGGGCTCGAGCGATCCGGCCTCAGCTATCAGCGGGTCCCGCCCGGCCATCGCTTTCCCTACGGTCACACTCACAGGACGCAGGAGGAGGTGTACGTGGTCGTGCGCGGAGGCGGGCGGATGAAGCTCGACGACGAGATCGTCGAGCTCAGGCGGTGGGACGCGGTTCGCGTCCCCCCCGGGACGTGGCGGGGCTACGAGGCCGGGCCCGACGGCCTCGAGCTCATCGTCATCGGCGCGCCCAGCCTCGGCGACGCTCGGCGCGAGGACGTCGAGGGCCGGCGCGGCTGGTGGTCTGAGTAGCGCACGCCCTCGAGACGCCGGGCTGAGCCGCTTCGTTCCCGCTCAGGCCCGGACGAGCGCCTTCCGGTCGAGCTCGCGGTGGTGACCGACGCCGGCGATGGCGAGGGTTATCTCGAGCTCGGCGAGGAGGGTGCGGAGCATGTGCCGAACGCCCGCCTCCCCTCCGAGCGCCAGGCCGTACACGTACGGGCGGCCGATGAGGACGGCCTCGGCCCCGAGGGCCAGCGCCCGGTAGACGTCGGTCCCCGTGCGGACGCCGGAGCCGAACAGGACGGCGACCTCGTCGCCGACCGCGTCCGCGATTCGCGGCAGGGCGTGGATCGTCCCGACCGGGTCGCGGCGACGGCGTCCGCGCTCGTTCGACACGACGATGCCCTCGAACCCACGGCGGACCGCCGTCCGCGCGTCCCGGACGGTCTGGATGCCGCCGAGGACGATCGGCCCGTCCCAGGCCCCCCTGATCGCCGCGAGCGCCGCCCAGCCCTTGCCGGGCTGCGGGGGTGAGAGCACGAGGTGGGTGCAGCCCGCGAGGCGCGCGCGCCCGAGCAGCGCGAGGTCGGGCGCGGCCCCCTCCGGCCAGTCGATGGCGAACCACCGCGGGCCGGTGGGCGCGGCGACGGCGGCGCCCTCGACCGAGGTGCTCGACCGCGACGAGTGGACGTAGGTGAGCTCGAGGGCCGCGGCCGCCCTGGCGCTCGCGGCCTCGCCGTCGGCGTGCGCCAGGGCCTGGTCTCCGACCGGGCCGAGGATGACCGGGGCCGGCATCGTGACGCCGAGCACCGCCGTCTCGAGGTCGCGCTCGTCGCGGTCGATGAACATCCGCGGGACGATCCGCCATTCGCGCAAGGCCCGCGCGTTCGCGCGCGCGGCGGCGGCGCCGCCCGCCGAGGCGAGCAGATGCCGGCGCGCGGCCTCGGTCAGCACCTCCGCCGCGGCGGCCTCGAGATCGGACAGGTTCGTGGTGAAGATCGGCTTGACGTCTGCGGCCATGCCGGCGACGTAGATCTCGGACTGGTAGGTGCCGTACGGGGCGCCGGGCCCGACGGGGAGAGGCGACCGCTTGGGGAGCGCGGCGCGCGCCCGGGCGGGCGCCGTGGGGCCGGCGGCGAGCGCGGCCGGCGCGAGGGCGGTCACGGCGGCGGCCCTGCCGGCGACCTCGAGGAACTCGCGGCGAGTGCTCTCGGACATCTCTGGGCCCCGGTTCACCGCGCGCGGGTCAGGGAGGAGCGGGAGAGGGTGCGGTGAGTGCGGTGGCCGGCCCTGCGGACCTCCTCCTCGAGCTCGTCGACGAGGCTTCGCATGACGATCCGGGTCCCCCGCTGGCCGTCCAGCGCGAGGCCATAGAGGTAGGGCCGGCCGATCAGCACCGCGTCGGCGCCGAGCGCCAGGGCCTTGAAGGCGTCGCGGCCCGTGCGGATCCCGGAGTCGAAGAGCACCGGCATCCTGCCGCCGACCGCCTTGACGATCGGCCCGAGCGCCTCGAGCGAGGCGATCGCCCCGTCGACCTGACGGCCGCCGTGGTTCGAGACGACGATGCCGTCGATCTTGTGCTCGACGGCGAGCCTGGCGTCGCGCGGGCTCTGGATCCCCTTGAGCAGGATCGGGCCGTCCCAGTTCGCCCGGATGAGCGGCAACTGCTCCCAGCTCAGGCCGGGGTTCTGGAAGACGCCTGCGAACGTGATCCCGGCGGGGATCGGGGCGACCTCCGCCGGCGCGACAAGCCGGCGCCGGAAGACCGGGTCGCTGGTGTAGTTCGCGATGCCCTTGTTCTCCAGGAAGGGCGAGTACCCGCGGTCCAGGTCGAGCGGCCGCCAGCCGAGCAACGTCGTGTCGAGCGTGATCACCAGGTGGGTGTAGCCGGCCGCCTTGGCGCGGTGCAGGAAGGAGGCGACCAGCTCGTCGTCGGTGGGCCAGTAGAGCTGGTACCAGCGCGAGCCGTCGCCGTTGGCCGCCGCCACCTCCTCCATCGTGTAGGCGCCCTGCGTCGAGTGCACGTAGGTCAGGCGGAGCTCGGCCGCCGCGCGGGCGGTGGCGAGGTCGCCGTCGGGATGGGCGAGCGTCTGCACCCCGACCGGTGCGAAGAGGACCGGCGCGGGCATGCGCGTCCCCAGGATGGTGGTGGAGAGATCGACCTTCGCCGGCCTGCGACCCCTGGGCCGCTTGATCGCCCAGCGCCGGAACGCCGCGGCGTTGGCGCGCGTGGTGTTCGCGTCCCCCGCCCCGGCGAGGATGTAGGCGAGGGCCTCGGGGTCGAGGACCTTGGCGGCCTCCGCCTCGAGCTGCGAGAGGTCGTCGGGGATGCTGGATGCGCCCGTGGCCTGCGTCACGAGCCGGAGTGTGACAGGAGCCTCGCGACGCGGCGACGGCCGGGCGGCCGCCGCTCGACATGGACTCCCGCTCAGTGGCCCGTCCGACCGCGGATAGCCTTGCGAACGTGGATCTTCAGCGCCGCATCGTCTCCCGCCAGGGAGAGTTCCTGCTCTTCGCCCTGACCCCGCCGCGGTTGTCGACCAGTCCGGAGCAGGCCCAGGAGATCGCCGACGTCACCCTCGAGCGCCTGGAACCCCTCGGCGTGGACGGCCTGATCCTCTACGACATCGACGACGAGTCCGACCGCAACCCCGACGAACGACCGTTCCCGTTCCTGCCGACGATGGACCCGGCCGACTATCTGGATCGACACCTCCAGGCCTGGCACACACCGGTCGTCGTCTATCGCGCGACGGCGAAGTACACCGAGCAAGACCTTCGCGACTGGATGAGCGACCCAGGACACCGCCAGGCGGATGGCTGTCTTCGTCGGCGCTTCCTCGCAGGAGAAGCCCGTGGCGACGACGCTGCGCACGGCCCAGCAGTTGCGCACCGAGGTGAACCCGGATCTGCTCCTGGGCGGCGTGGCCATACCTGAACGGCACACTCGCAAGGGCGCCGAGCACCTTCGTCTGGTCGCCAAGCAGGAGGCCGGGTGCTCGTACTTCGTCACCCAGATCGTCTACGACGTCAACGCCGTCAAGAACCTGGTGTCCGACTACGCCTACGAGTGTCGCGACCGCGGTATCGATCCGGTCCCGATCGTGTTCACCCTGTCGGTGTGTGGCTCGATGAAGACCTTGGAGTTCCTCCGATGGCTCGGCATCGACGTGCCGCGCTGGATCGAGAACGACCTGCGCCACGCCAACGACACTCTCGACGCGTCCGTCGAGCATGCCGAGGCGACCGCGCTCGAGCTGATGTCCTTCTGCCGTCGCCTGGGCGTTCCGTTCGGCATCAGCGTCGAATCCGTCTCGATCCGCAAGCTGGAGATCGAGGCGAGCGTGCGGCTGGCACGCCGGCTCGACTCCACGCTCGTGCGCTGATCTGGGGCTCGTTCAGTCCCTTCCCAGAAAGCGCTCGCCAAGGGGCACTCCCGGTGCGGTGACGGAGGGGGAGGGATTCGAACCCTCGATGGACGAGAAAACGCCCATAACGGTTTTCGAGACCGCCGCATTCAACCGCTCTGCCACCCCTCCAGGTGACGACGCAACAGGCTAGATGATCGATTCCGCGATCAGCGACGTGCGGGCGAGGAGCGGATCCCGGCGTAATGCGTCGCGTCGCCGCTCTCGAGCCGGGTGAAGATGCTCAGCGCCTGGGCGCCACGGAGGTTGCGCGGGAGCCGGAAGCGCCAGCGCTTCGCCGAGCGCTCGCTCGCCTTGATCGTCCGCCCGGGGAGCTCGAAGCCCTCCGCGTCGAAGCGCATCAGGTCGATCGCCACCCGCTCGACCCGGTCGGCGACGCCGCGGGCGTGGCGGAACTTGACCGTCAGGCGCTGGCGCGGCTCGACCGCGAGCCGCGGGCGCGGCGCCTCGCGCGGCGGAATCGCGTCCGCGCAGACCGAGGTCGCCGTCTCCCCCGGCTCGGCCTGCTCGGCGACGCAGTAGGAGCCGAGCTCCGCCCTCACCGTCTTGCCGCCGCCGGAGAGCAGCGCCGGTCGCGGGGCGAGCACGCCGGCCGCGTCGGCGACGATGCTCGCGCCGAGCGCGAGCGCGGCGGCGCTCGCGAGCACGACGAGGCTCCGTCGCCCCGTCAAGCCGGGCCGGCGATCGCGTAGCGGAGGATCTCGACCACCTGCTCGGGGCTCTCGGCGGTCGCCATCGCCGCCCGATCGACCTCCTTGAGCGCGTGCGTGAGCTCCGGATCGTGGAGGGTGATCAGCGGCTTGCCGAGCGCCGCGGCGTAGCCGGCCTCGAAGGCGGCGTTCCACTGGCGGTACTTGTCGCCGAAGCGGACGACGACGACGTCGGCGCGACTGAGCAGAGTCTGGGTGCGGACGGCGTTCACCCCTGCCCCCTTGTGGTCCTTCCAGAAGCCGCGCTCCTCGGAGCCGAGGATCTCGACCCCGACCTCGTCGGAGGCGCCGTGATCGGTGACCGGGGCGAGCAGGGCCACCGGCAGCCCGGCGCCTCGCACCCCCTCGGCGATCCGCTCGCGCCAGTCCGAGTGGATCTCTCCCGAGAGGTAGACGTTCCAGCCGTCGCCGTTGCCGTTCATCGGCCCAATCCTACGAGTTGCCCGCCTGCATAGAATCGCCGCCCAGGGCAAAGCCGGGATCGAGGAGGAGAGACCGTGAGCGCGAGCGATGCGACCAAGTTCCTGCTGCCGGAGTCGGCGATCCCGACCCATTGGGTCAACCTGCTGCCCGACCTCCCCGGCGAGCCGCTGCCGCCGCTCAACCCGGGGACCGGCGAGCCACTCGCCCCCGCCGACCTCGAGCCGATCTTCCCGATGGCGCTGATCGAGCAGGAGGTCTCCGCCGAGCCCGAGATCGAGATCCCCGACGAGGTCCGCGAGGTCTACAAGCTCTGGCGACCGACCCCGCTGCTTCGCGCCCGCCGGCTCGAGAAGGCGCTCGATACCCCGGCGCACATCTATTACAAGTACGAGGGAGTCTCGCCGGCGGGCTCGCACAAGACGAACACCTCGATCCCGCAGGCCTTCTACAACCGCGAGGCGGGGATCGCGAAGCTGGCGACCGAGACCGGCGCCGGCCAGTGGGGCTCGGCGCTGGCGCTCGCCTGTCAGATGTTCGGGCTCGAGTGCGAGGTCTTCATGGTCGGCGTCTCCTATGACCAGAAGCCGTTTCGGCGCTCGATGATCGAGACCTGGGGCGGCACCGTCCATCGCAGTCCCTCGGAGCTCACCGAGGCCGGCCGCTCGCAGGCCGAGCACGCCTCGGGCTCGCTCGGGATCGCGATCTCCGAGGCCGTCGAGGTCGCCGCCTCGAACGAGGACACCAACTACTCGCTCGGCTCGGTGCTCAACCACGTCTGCCTGCACCAGACGGTGATCGGCCAGGAGGCGATCGAGCAGCTCGAGCTCGCCGGCGAGTACCCCGACCTGGTGATCGGCTGCGTCGGCGGCGGCTCCAACTTCGCCGGGGTGGCCTACCCGTTCATCCGCGCCAACCTGCGCGAGGGCAAGACGACCCGCTTCCTCGCCGCCGAGCCCGCCGCCTGCCCGACGCTGACCCGGGGCGTCTATCGCTACGACTTCGGCGACACCGTCGGGCTCACCCCCTTGATGCCGATGTACACGCTCGGCCACGATTTCGTCCCGCCGCCGGTTCACGCCGGCGGGCTGCGCTACCACGGCGACGCGCCCTCGCTGTGCGCGCTGGTCAAGGAGGGCGTGGTCGAGGCGCGCGCGGTCCGGCAGACCGCCGCCTTCGAGGCGGCGCTGGCGTTCGCGCGCGCCGAGGGGATCATCCCCGCGCCCGAGCCCTCGCACGCGCTGCGGCTGGTCTTCGATGAGGCCGAGGCGGCGCGTGAGTCCGGCGAGGAGAAGGTGATCCTGGTCAACCTCTGCGGCCACGGCCACTTCGACATGTCCGCCTACGACGCCTACGTGAACGGCGAGCTCACCGACCTGAGCTTCTCCGAGGCCGATATGGAGGCCGCTCTGGCGAGCCTTCCCGACGCGCCTATCCCCGCCTGAGCGCGAGCGCGCGCCGCGCGGCCGGGACCCGCTCCCCCCGCTATCTTCAACCCGCCCGGGACAGGTGACCGAGTGGCTTAAGGTGCGCGACTGGAAATCGCGTGGGCGGTGCAAGCTGCCTCGTGGGTTCGAATCCCACCCTGTCCGTCGCGCCCCCCGCGCACCCCGCGCCCCCCGCGCGCCCCGCGCCCCCCGGCGCCGAGGCGGCACTTGTGGGTGCATAACACCCACTTCTGCCATCTCGGCAGGAGTGGCGGCGCTCGCCGGGATGGCGGCGCTCGCGTGGCGGCGCTCGCCGGGATGGCGGCGCTCGCGTGGCGGCGCTCGCTCGGTCGCGGCGCTCGCTCAGCGGCGTTTGGCGAAGAAGGCGCGCAGGAGCGCCGCGGCGGGCTCGGCAAGCAGGCCGGACTCGACCCCGGGGCGGTGGTTCAGGCGGGGCTCGGCGAGGATGTCGAAGACGCTGCCCGCGGCGCCGGCCTTTGGATCGGAGGCGGCGAAGACGACCCGGTCGATGCGGGCGAGCACGATCGCTCCCGCGCACATCGCGCACGGCTCGAGGGTGACGTACAGGGTCGCTCCCGGCACCCTCCATCCTCCGAGCGCCTCGGCCGCGGCGCGGATCGCGAGCACCTCCGCGTGAGCGGTCGGGTCGTTGCGGAGCTCGCGCTCGTTCCCCGCCGCGGCGAGCTCCTCGCCCGAGCGCGCCACGACCGCGCCGATCGGCACGTCGCCATGCTCGCCGGCGGCCTCGGCGAGCTCCAGCGCGCGCCCCATCAGCGCCTCGTCGGCGTCGCTGAATCCTGCGTCCATGCGGGCGATTATCGGCCAGGCGGCGGCGCGGCGGGGCAGCGCTCGCGCTAACGTCGGCCGCGTAGGCGCGCCCCCGGCTTCCACGGACGGAGGGACGGGCCGAGAGCAATGAGCCGCGGGGTCCAGCTGAGAACGATTCGACTGCCGGTGAGCGCCGCGCTGGCGCTCGCGGCGCTCGCGGCCGCTTTCGCGCCGGCCTCGCCGGCGAGCGCCGAGCGACTCGCCCCCCACGTGCCGGGCGAGCTCATCGTCGGCTTCGAGGATGGCTCGCACCGGGTCCTCCAGCTCCCCGCGCGGCGGCCGGTAGAGGACGCGGCGGCCGCGCTCGAGCGACGCGACGACGTCACCTTCGCGGTCCCCAACTACATCGCCACCGCGGCCCTCGCGCCGCTCGACGTCGGGACCGCCAACTCGATCGGCGGCTGGAGGCTCGACCAGTGGAGCTTCCTGCGGGGCCCGGGCGGGATCCGGGTCGCGCCGGCCTGGAGTCGTCTGGTCGCCGCGGGTAAGCCGGGTGGGCGCGGCGTCACGATCGCCGTGGCCGACACCGGCATCGCCTACGCCTCGACCGCCCAGGGCGGCTCGCAGGCGCCCGACTTCGCCCCGAACCAGTTCGTCGCCGGGATCGACGTGATCGACCACGACGAGCGCCCGCTAGACGAGAACGGCCACGGCACCCATGTCGCGGCGACGATCGGCGAGCAGCTGACGCTCGGCCAGCCCGCCGCCGCCTCCGACTACCTCACCGGGATCGCCTATGGCGCGAAGCTGATGCCGATCCGGGTGCTCGATTCAGCCGGGGCGGGGCCGGCGAGCGGCGTCGGCGACGGGATCCTCTGGGCGGCCCGAAACGGAGCCGATGTGATCAACGTCAGCCTGCAGTTCGATTCGGCGATCACCTCCTGCGAGCAGGTCCCGACGGTGTGCCGGTCGATCGCGAAGGCGCGCAAGCGCGGCGCCCTGGTGATCGCGGCGGCGGGCAACGCGGCCGGCGGGCGGGGCAAGCGGGGGGCGCTCCTCCCGGCGGCGGCGCCGGGCGTCCTCGGCGTCGGCGCGACCACCGAGCACGGCTGCCCCGCCGACTACTCCCACTACGGCAGGGGGGTCGATCTCTTCGCCCCGGGAGGCGGCGGGCCGAGGGCCGGGATGGTCCGGCCCGAGTGTGCGACCGACCAGCGGCCGGTGCTGGCGCTGACGCTCGGGTGCTTCCCGGCCGGCTGTGGGCTCAGCTCCTACGGGCGCTTCGAGATCCGCGCCGACACCGGGACCTCGATGGCGAGCGCGCACGCGAGCGGGGTCGCGGCGCTGGTTCTCGCCGCCAGGACGGCGGGCCGAGACCCGAGCCCGAGGGCGCTCGCCAAGCGGCTTCGGTGCACGGCGAGGACGGCCCGCCCGCGGAGCTTCTTCGGCGCGGGCCGGCTCGACGCGCTCCGCGCGGTCCGCCCCGCGATCGATTGCTGAAGCGCCGATCTGAGCCGCGGCGCCCGCCGCGAGGGCGGGCCGCCGGCTCAGGTCGTGCGGATGATCAGGACGCTGCAGGGGGCGTGATGGGAGATCTTGTTGGGGACGCTCCCCAGCAGGAACCGTCGCGCGCCGGTCATCCCCTTGTTGCCGACCACGATCACGGTCGCGCTGATCTCCTCGGCGACGTCGAGGATCGCATCGGCGGGGTCTCCCTCGCGGGCGTGAGTGCGCACGTCGACGCCCTCCTGCTTGGCGGTTCCGGCGGCGGCCTCGAGGACCACGTTGACGTCCTCGCGCGGGCCGACCGCGTGGGCCACGTCGCCGGGGATCTCGCCGCCCTCCTCACGCAGGCGCGTCTGCGGAACCGGCTCGAAGGCGCTGACGATCTCGAGCGTCGCCCCGCTGAGCTTGGCCAGCTCGGTCGCCTGGCGAACCGCCTCGGCGGCGGTCTCCGATCCGTCTGTGCCGACCACGATTCGCTCGAACAAAACCCGACCCTCCGATCGATCCCCAGGACAACCGCGAACTGAGCGCCCATACTATCCGCGCCGGGCCCCGACGATGCCAGCCAGCTGGAAGTACATGATGGCCGTCCTGGTGATCTGCCTGATCGCCTCGATGGTGATCGCGATCGCGCGCCTGACCTAGGCGCCGCCTCGGCGGCGGCCAGGGCGCCGCGAGGCACGGCGCGGCCGCCTGCACCGCACCTATAGATTGCCCGCGATGGCGAGCGTGGAGAGCGTCACCGGGCCGATCGAGGCCGCCGATCTCGGCGTCACCCTGATCCACGAGCACCTGCGTGCCCGCGACGAGGCGGTGATGGCGCAGTGGCCGGGCGCCGGCACGGTCCGCGAGGAGGCGCCGCACGCCGTCGGTCCCGGCGGGGACGTCGAGGAGGCGATCAAGGCCGCTCGGACCGCCGTCGAGGTCGGGGTGCGCACGATCGCCGACCCGACCGCGATGTTCCTCGGCCGCGACGTCTCGATGATGCGCGCGGTCGCCGAGGAGACCGGGCTGCAGGTGCTCCCGTGCACCGGCATCTACACCTATGACCACCTGCCGACCTTCTTCGTCTCGCGGACTCCCGAGCAGATCGCCGACCTGTTCGTCGCCGACATCGAGCAGGGGATCCAGGGCACCGAGATCAAGGCGGCGTTCATCAAGTGCGCCGCCGACGAGCCCGGGATGACCGAGAACGTCGAGAAGGTCCACCGCGCCGCCGCGCAGGCAAGCATCCGCACCGGCGCTCCGATCATGGCCCACTCGCGACCGGCGAGCGGGACCGGGCCGAAGCAGGTCGAGATCTCCTGGTCGAGCGAGGGAGTCGACCCGGCGAAGATCCAGATCGCCCACTGCGGCGACACCGCCGACCTCGAATACATCGAGGGCCTGATCGAGAGCGGTGTCTGGATCGGGCTCGACCGCTACGGGATCGAGATGTACCTGCCCTACGAGGACCGCCAGCGCACCACGCTGGCGCTGCTCGAGCGCGGCTACGCCGACCGGCTCTTCCTCTCGGCCGACTCCTGCGCGACGATCGACTGGTTCCCGGCCGAGACCGTCGCCGCGCTCGCCGGCGGCGGGATGGTCAAGGACTGGACGATCGCCCTCGTCCCCGAGCGCGTCCTCCCCGACCTCCGCGAGGCCGGGATGAGCGAGCAGCAGGAGCGGACGATGATGGTCGAGAACCCGGTCCGCTGGCTCACCGGCTAGCGAGAGCTCCGGCGGGCTCGGCGCGGAACACCCGGTGGGTCCCGGCAAGGCCCTTGAGCTCGAGCTCTCGCGGCTCGCCGAACCCGTACAGCTCGGCGCCCTCGGCGTCGCAGCGGTGCGCGAGCGCCTCGGAGACGAGGATCTCGCCGCCGAGCGCCTGGGCGGCGATCCGCGCCGCGAGCACGACGCTGCGGCCGAACAGGTCGCCGTCCTCGGCGATCGCCTCGCCGGTGTGCAGCCCCATCCGCACGCTGATCCCCTCGGCGCCGGCGACCGCGCCCTCCGCCAGGGCGGCCTGGACCCCGATCGCGAACTCGAGCGCCGCGGCGGGCTCGGCGAAGGCGAGCATGAAGCCGTCCCCCTGGCTCTTCACCTCGTAGCCGCCGAAGTCGGCGAGGCGGCCGCGGAAGACCGCGTTGTGCTCGCGCAGCACCTCGAGCCAGCGCTCGTCGCCGAGCCGCTCGTTGATCAGGGTCGAGTTCTCGATGTCGGAGAAGAGGATCGTCACGGTCCCGTCGCCGCTCGCCAGCGCCGAGAGGTCCGGGCGCTCGGACCCGACCGCCTCGATCACCGCCTCGATCGACGTCAGCACGTCGATGTCGGATAGCCCCTGGACCTCGAGCCGGGCGGTGAGCGCCCGCTCGACCAGCCGGCGCATGCCGAGCGCGTCGGCGCCCTCCAGGCTCGCGGTGAACTCCTCGAGCGCGCGCTCGCGATCGCCGCGCGCGCCGCGCGCGGCAAGCGCCCGGCCGAGGCCGTAGCGGCCCTCGAGCAGGAACGGGCGGTCGTTCATCCGCCGGCTGAGCTCGACCGCGCTCTCGAAGCGGGCGACGGCCTCGTCGGCACGGCCCGCGGTCATCGCCAGCCGACCGAGGTAGAGGTCCACCGGTCCCTGGCAGGAGGCGGCCCGGCCGACGATCACCGCGAGGCCGGAGAACGGCTCGAGCTGCTCGAGCAGCAGCTCGGCGCGCTCGCGGTCGCCGAGCCAGTGGCAGGCGTCGGCAAGCCGCACCATCGCCGCCATCCACTGCAGGTCTCGGGGGATGGCGTCGAAGCCCGCGGAGGCGAATCGCTCGAAGGCGGTCCGGGCCTCCTCGAGGTCGCCGAGCTCGGCGACGAAGCTCGCCAGGGTCAGCTGCCAGGCGCGGATCGCCGGGAATCGCCGCGCCATCTCGCGGACCGCCGGCAGGGCCTCCTCGAGCCGGCCCTGCTGCCGACGCAGAACCGCCATCTGCACGGCGTGAAACTGGCCGGCGAGGGGTTCCTGGGCGCGCTCGCCGCCGCGGCGGGCCTCCTCGGCGAGGCGCTCGGCCTCCTCGAAGTCCCCCGCCATCGTCGCCCGGACGGCCCTGAACAGGGGGAGATGCCAGAGGTGCTGAGGCTGGCGGAGCTCGCGGGCGACCCGCGCGTAGTCGAGATAGGCGGCCTCGGCGGCCTCGACCTCGCCGAGCTCGAGCAGCGCGTGGAGCTTGTAGGCGTGTCCGCGAACGACGAGATCGTCGTCGCCGGCGCGGGTGCCGACCTCGATCAGCTCCTCGGCGTTGGCCAGCCGGGCGCGCGGCGAGTCCGGCGAGGCCGCGAGCAGGAGCTGCCGGATGCTGAGCGCGACGCCGATCGCGTGGTCGTCGGCGAGCCGCCTGGCGATCTCGAGCCCTTCGGTGCCGGCCTCGAGCGCGGCCCCTCCCGGGTCGCGCCAGATCAGCCGCGAGGCGATCGCGCTCAGCAGCTCGACGCGGGTGACGCTGTCCTCGGGGCCGGTCGCCTCGAGCGCCTCCTCGAGCAGCGCGAGAAGCGGCTCGTCGACCGCGCCGGCGACCGCGACCAGCGCGCTTCCGAGGGCGGCCCGCGCCAGCGCGCCCGCGTCGGCGAGCTCGCGGGCGAGCACCGCGGCGGCCTCGAAGCTCTCGCGAGCCTCGCCCAGCCGGCCGGAGAGCATTCGAGCCCGCCCGAGGGCGAGCTCGAGGGCCATCCGCCGCTCGGGCTCGGGCGAGCCGGCGTCGCCGAGCAGCGACAACGCTCGCGAGAGGTGATTGGCGGCATCCTCGTGGGCGAGCTGGGCGCTCGCAGCGCTGGCGGCCCGGACCGCGTACTCGATCGCCTTCTCGGGCTCGCCCGCCGGGGCGGCCTCGAAGAAGTGGCGCGCAAGGTCGTCGAGGAAGCCTTCGAGCTCCTCGGCGTGCAGCCGCTCGGTCGCCTCGCCGACCCGGCGGTGAAGGTCGGCGCGCTTCGCGGCGCCGATCGCCGAGTAGATCGTCTCGCGGACGATCGCGTGCGCGAACGAGAGCCACTCCTCCGCGGTCGCCCGCTCGGAGAGCAGCCGTGCCTCGAGACCCTCCTCGAGCGCGGCCGCCACCTCCTCGGAGCTCTGGCCCGAAGCGAGCTCGATCGCCGCCGGCTCGAACTCGCGGCCGGAGACCGCGGCGACGGTGAGCGTCTCCCGCGCCTGCGGGCCGAGCCCGTCGAGGCGCCGGGCGACCGCGTCCCTGGCGCCGCGGGGAATCGCCACCGGCAGCGCGTCCACCGGCCCCTCGAACCCGCCCTCCGCGGCGAGCAGCCGCACGACCTCGCCGACGAAGAACGGGTTGCCCTCGGTGCGCTCCCAGACCGCCCGGACGAGCGCGTCCGAGGGCACCGATCCGGCCGTGGTCTCGATCAGCGCCCGCACCGCGGGCTCGGCGAGGCCGTGCAGGCGCAGGAGGCGGGTGCGGTCGCCACCGGCGAGCTCGGAGAGGACGCTCGAGAGCAGGTGGTCCTGGCCGAGCTCGGCGTCTCGATAGGTGCCGACGATCAGCATGGCGGTGTCGGCAAGCTGGCCGCTGACGAAGCGCAGCAGCTCGAGTGACGAGGCGTCGGCCCAGTGCAGGTCCTCGAGGACCACGACCAGCGGCCGCGAGCGGGAGGCGTCGGCGAGGAAGGCGGCGACCGCGTCGAAGAGTCGGAAGCGACCATGCTCGTCGGCGCTCTCCGCGGGCTCGGGCTCGTGGCCGAGCAGCTCGGCGATCTCCGGGACCAGGCGGGCGAGCTCGGGGCCGCGGGCCCCGAGCTGCCAGCGCAGCCCTACCGGGTCGGCGCCGCGGACGAACTCGCGCAGCGCCTCGGTCCAGGGCCAGTACGCGGGCGCGCGCTCGCCCTCGTGACAGCGACCCCAGAGCACCCTGGCCCCGAGCACCCGGGCGTGGGTCGAGAGCTCCTCGGCGGCCCGGGTCTTGCCGATGCCCGGCTCGCCGACCAAGAGCAGCATGTTCCCGCGCCCCCCGAGCGCCTCGCCGACCGCGCCGCGGATCGTCTCGAGCTCGGCCTCGCGGCCGACGATCGCGCCCCCGCCTAGGGTCGCGATCGAGCCATCCTCCTCGGCGTCGGCCGGCACCGCATCCGGGTCGGCGGCGATCGCCTCGAGCTCGGCTCGCGCCGCGGCCGCGCCCTGGGGACGATCGGCCGGCGACTTGCCGAGCAGGCGGAGAACGAACCGATCGAGGCCCGCGGGAATGCTCGACTCGAGGCGGCGAGGCGGTTGGGGCTCGGCGTTGATGTGGGCGCTGATGATCGCGGCGGCGTCGGCCCCGGTGAACGGCGGCCGTCCGGTCAGCATCTCGTAGAGGAGGGCGCCGAGCGAGTAGAGGTCAGCCTGGGCATCGACCTGGCGGCCGATCGCCTGCTCCGGGGGCAGGTAGGCGACCGTGCCGATCAGCGTCCCCTCGGCGGCCTCGCGCGAGCGGCGCTCGGTCGCGGCGAGGCCGAAGTCGCCGAGCCGGGCGCGGCCGTCGTCGTCGATCCAGACGTTCGCCGGCTTCAGGTCACGGTGGACGATCCCGTGGCCATGTGCGTGCTCGAGCGCCCGGCAGATGTCGATCGCGATCGCGATCGCGCGCTCGGCCTCGAACCGGCCGCTCTCGGAGGCCGCCAGCAGGGCGCCGAGGTCGCCTCCGGGCATGTACTCGCTGACCAGGAACGGGGCTCCGTCGTGCTCACCCGAGGAGAGCACCGAGGCGATCCGGGGATGTCCGCCGAGACGCTCCATCGCCTGCGCCTCGCGGCGCGCCCGCGCGCGCGCCGACTCGCCGATCCCGGCGGTCTCGAAGATCGCGATCGCGAGCTCGCGCCCGCCCGCCTCGCGGTCGCGGACCCGGTAGACCCGCTTGCGGCCGCCGCGGCCGAGGAACTCCACGACCTCGTAACGCCCGGCGATCTCGAGGGGCGCATCCGCCGGCAGCTCGGGAACCTCAGCGGCGGGCTCAGCGAGCAGCTCGGCGCCGCAGGAGTCACAGAAGCGCGCGCCCTCGCGGTTCATGTTTCCGCATGACGAGCACCGCATCGCAGGCGGAGGCTATCGCTCCGCTAAGGTCGCGCGAATGTCACAAGCCACCCTTCACACCAATGCCGGGGCGATAACCGTCGAGTTCTTCGACGACGATGCGCCGAAGACGGTCGAGAACTTCCGCAAGCTCGCGGGCGACGGCTTCTACGACGGGCTCACCTTCCATCGAGTGATCACCGATTTCATGATCCAGGGAGGCTGCCCGCAGGGGACCGGATCCGGGGGCCCGGGCTACACCTTCGAGGACGAGTTCAACGACAACCGAATCGTCCGCGGAGCCCTCGCGATGGCGAACGCGGGCCCGAACACCAACGGCTCGCAGTTCTTCATCGTCACCGCCGACGCCGCCCCGTGGCTCGACGGCAAGCACACGGTGTTCGGCAAGGTGACCGACGGCATGGACGCGGTCGACGCGATCGAAGGGGCGCCGACGGGCGCCGGCGACCGCCCGAGCGAGCCGCAGGTGATCGAGCGGGTCGAGCTCAGCGACTGAGCACGGCCCGGCGGATCGAGATCGTGACGGGGACCGGCTGATGGCCTATCGGCTGCTCACCTCCGAGCGAGCGCACTGGCGCCGGTCGAACCAGATGGGCGTGCTCAACACCGACCTCGCCAAGCAGCTCGAGGCCGAGACCCTGGGCGCGCGCTTCTGGAGGATCGAGCCGGGCCAGGCGATGACCCGCCATCGCCACAGCGCGACCCACGAGCTCTATGTCCTGCTCGAGGGCACCGGCCGGCTGCGAGTCGACGAGGACCTGCTCACCCTGAGCCCGCACGACTCGGTCCTGGTCGAGCCGGGATCGGTGCGCCAGCCGTTCAACGACACCGACACCGATCAGCTCTGGCTGATCGTCGGCGCGCCGACCGAGCCCGCGAACACGCTCGAGATGAGCGCCGAGCGGCTCGCCGAGCTCTACCCCGACGGCCCGCGCGCCCTCCCCGCCGAGCTTGGCGGCGGCACGCTCACCCCGCCGCCGGACGCCTAACCCAACCCCACGCCTAACCCAACCCCACGCCCAACCCAGACGGAACCCCCGCCCCCCGTCGCAACCGCTGGTCAATGGGATACCCGCTGGGGTAGCTCAGTGACCAGCGATCGAATCGGGGGTGGGTTAGGAGTGCTCTGGGGGTGCGCTCTGCCCGAGGCCGGGGGCGCTCGGGTCGATTCCGTGCTTGGCGAGCGCGGCGAGGATCTGCTGCTGCATCGCGGGGATCGTGCTCGCGTCGACCTCGGTGCCCGAGCCGCCCTCGGTGTCGATTCCGTGCGCGCTCATGATCTCGAGGATCTCCTCGCGCAGCCCGGACCCCGTCGCGTCGATCGCCGGCTGCTGGACGATGTGGACGTTCGCGGCGTCGAGCTCGAAGCTGCCGTCTGGGTTCTGGCGGAACCCGCCCTGCGCCATCGCCTGCCCGATCATCGGCCCGAGCTGGGTGAGCGCCGAGAGCCCCTCGAACACGCCGGGCAGCTCGTCGAGGCCGGCGGGTCCCGACCCGCCCCCGACCTGCTTGCCGATCACCGGCTGGCCTTCGGCGGAGGCGAACGAGCCGAGCGCGGGCTCGCTCGCGGACTCCGGGATCGCCCGCTCGCGCTGCGCGCGCCGCCGGAAGAAGTCGCCGAGCCCCACGGCCCGATCGTATCCCGCCGCCGCGGCCCGGTAAAGGCAGGGCGGCTAGAGATCCGCGGCCGCGAAGGTGTCGCAGCTCGCCGGATCGCCCGACTCGTAGCCCCTCGTGAACCACTCGCGCCGCTGCGCCGAGCTCCCGTGGGTGAAGGAGTCCGGGTTGACCCTGCCTCCCGCCCGCCCCTGGAGGCGATCGTCGCCGACCGCCTCCGAGGCGGTGAACGCCTCGTCGAGGTCGCCGGGCTCGAGATCGCCCTGGGCGAAGACGGTGCTCGCCCACACGCCGGAGTAGCAATCGGCCTGAAGCTCGACGCGGACCGAGAGCTCGTTGGCCCGCCCGGGGTCCTCGGCCTCGAGCGCCGCGACCTGCCGGTTCGTCCCCGAGATCTCCTGGACGTGGTGTCCGACCTCGTGGGCGATCACGTAGGCCCAGGCGAAGTCGCCCGGCGCATCGAGCTGGCGGCGCATGTCCTCGTAGAAGGAGAGATCGAGGTAGACGCGCTCGTCCGCCGGGCAGTAGAACGGGCCGACCGCCGAGGTCGCGCCGCCGCAGCCGCCGGTCGTGACCGAGCCCGAGTAGAGGACGAGCTCCGCGCGCCCGTAGCGCTCGCCGCGCCGGCTGAAGAGCTCGGCCCAGACGCCCTGGGCGTCGCTGAAGACGTAATCGGAGAAGTCCTTGAGCTCGGCCTGCGGATCCTGGTCCTCCGGGATCGGCTGCGGGCTCTCGGCGCCCGGCGCGGGCGAGCCGCCGCGGAAGAAGTCGTCGATCGAGAAGCCCCCGGCGCCGCTCTCGCCCCCGCCGCCGAGCAGCTGGATCGCGACGATCACGATCACGACGACGATCCCGGCGCCGCCCCCGAGTCCGGCGATGCCACCGGGCACCGGCGGGCCCGAACGGCCGCCTCCGCCCGAGGCGCCGCGGATGTCGATCACGTCGCGTCCCTTCGCCCTGCGCCGGTTCCACTTCATCGGTGCCGGGAGTCTAGGTAGCGCCCGGCGAATCGACCGGCTAGCGTGCCCGCGATGGGACTCGGCGATCGACTCCGGCGCATCCTCGACACCGCGGGGGCCGAGCGACACCCCGACGGCCTCGACGAGCTGCAGCGTCGTCGAACGCCGCCTTCGACGAGTGGGACGTCGTGCAGGACTTCGCCGAGCTCGAGACGGCCCGTGCCTTTCGCCAGTCGCTCACCGACCGCGGCGTTCGCGCCGTGCTCACCGCCGACTGGGCCCTCGACGAGTTCGGCCGCGGCGACATCGCGCTGCGGGTTCCGCCTGGTGAGGGGATCGCCGCCGAGGAGATGCTCGACGATCCGGAATGACCCGCGCGTCGGGGGCGGTGCGCGGCGGGTCTAGAAGCTGATCGTCGAGGGCGCCGGCTGAGCGGTGCGCCGGGCGCGCAACTGCGCCCAGGTGAGCAGCGTGCCGCTGTCGGGGTCGATCAGCTTCAGGCGCACCGTCTTCATCCCGCTCCACGGGGTCAGCACCGGCACCTCGCGGAAGATCGAGAGCTCCTCATGCGCGCGCTCGAGGTTGTAGTTGGGGACCCTCGAGCTCAGGTGGTGGACGTGGTGGAGGCCGATGTTGCCGGTGAAGAACTGGAAGAACCTCGGCAGCTTCAGATAGGAGCTGCCGTGCAGGGCGGCCTCGGCGTAGCTCCACTCGTCTCCGCTCTCCCAGTAGACGTCCTCGAACTGGTGCTGGACGTAGAAGAGGAAGACGCCCGCGGTGCCGGCGATCATCGCCGCCGGCATCTGGACCGCGGCCCAGGTCCCGAAGCCGGCGAAGTACCAGATCGGCGCGAGCACGACGGCGAGCGCGAGGTTGGTCAGCCAGACGCTGTGGTTCTGCGCCTTGCGCATCCGCTTGTTCCACAGGCGGGGGCCGATCATCAGCGACCACAGCGGGCCCAGCGTGAACATCACGAAGGGGCTGCGAAAGAGGCGGTAGCCGAGCTTGCCGGTCCACGAGGCGGCGAGGTACTCGTCGACGGTCCAGGTCGGCACGTCGCCCTCGCCGCGGCGGTCGAGGTCGCCGGCGCTGCCGTGATGGAGCGCGTGGTTGTAACGCCAGTTGTAGAACGGCTGAAAGACGAGAAAGGCGGTGAAGCGCCCGACCCACTTGTTCGCCCGCTTCGAGGCGAAGAACGATCCGTGCCCGCAGTCGTGAAAGACGATGAAGGTGCGCAGAAGGAAGCCTGAGGCGAGCACCGAGAGCCCGATCGTCAGCCACACCGAGACGCCGATCACCAGGTAGGCGGCGATCGTCAGGGCGAGGTAGGGGAGCACCGAGGTCGCGAGGTCGCGAAGGCCGCGCGAGAGCGAGGGCTTCTCGTAGGGAAGGATCGCCTCGCGCCAGAAGAGCTTGCCGCTCTCGGCGTTCGGCGCTGCATCACTGTTCGGTCTTGCGGTGGCGTCCATCGTCGGAGTCCTTGCGCTGTGGCGATACACGCCCCCCGCCCCGTGCGCATCGAGGCGTGCGAAGTCGCGGACTTTAGGGATTCGGGTGCCCTAATGCAACCGTGAGCAGGTGGCCCCGGACGCGCGGGGGCGAGCACGGTTGTGCAACGGAGCGGCCGGGGACATGGCATCTTGCGGCCGAGCGCCGCAGAAGACGATGCTCCGAGATTCGATCAACTCCACGCCCCCGGCGGTGTCGCCCGATCACGAGGTGGTGATCATCGGCGCGGGCTTCGGCGGTCTGGGCGCGGCGATCGGGCTCAAGCGCGCGGGGATCGGCGACTTCGTCATCCTCGAGCGCGCCGACGACGTCGGCGGCACCTGGCGGGCCAACCGCTACCCCGGACGTCGCGGTCGACGTGCCCACCTTCAGCTACCAGTTCTCGTTCGAGCTCAACCCCGATTGGTCCCGGGTCTTCGCGAAGGGCTCCGAGGTGAAGGAGTACATCGACCACTGCGTCGAGAAGTACGGCCTGCGAGCGCACCTGCGGCTGCGCACCGAGGTCACGAGCCGAAGCTGGGACGAGGAGGCCGGGCTGTGGCGTATCGAGACCGCGGGCGGGACGATCAGCGCCCGCTTCGTGATCGCCGCTCTCGGAGCGTTCGTCGATCCGAAGCCGCCCGAGATCGAGGGGATCGAGCGACTTCGAGGGCAAGCTGATCCGCTCGCAGGAATGGGACCACGACTACGACTTCGCCGGCAAGCGGGTCGGGGTGATCGGAACCGGATCGACCGCAGTCCAGCTGATCCCCCCGCTCGCCCGCTCCGCCGGCAGCCTGCACGTCTTCCAGCGCCGGGCGATCTACGTGTTCGCGAAGCCGGACTGGAGGATCCCGCCGCTCGTCCGCCGGATCTTTCGCCGGCTTCCCCGCGTCCAGCGGGCGGTCCGGCCTGCTCGCCTCGGCGGTGACCGAGATCGCTGCTCGTCGGCACGATCGTTCACGGGCGCCGGATCAAGCCGCTGACCGCGGTCCCCGAGCACGCCTGCCGCGCGTACCTGCGAACCGCAGGTGTCCGACCCCGAGACGCGGCGCAAGCTGACCCCGGACTACGGCTTCGGCTGCAAGCGCCCGAGCGTCTCGAACCACTACTACCGGACGCTTCGCGCGCCCCAACACCGAGCTGGTCACCGAGCCGATCGAGCGGATCACCGCGAACGGGATCCGGACGAGCGACGGCGTCGATCGCGAGCTGGACGCGCTCGTCCTCGCGACCGGATTCCGGATCTCGAACGACCCTGAGGCCTACCGCGCCAGGCCGGTCCGCGGCCGCGACGGCTTCGACCTCGCGACGGCGATCGAGCGCCAGCCGCTGCGGGCCTACGAGGGGGTGAGCATGCCCGGGCTTCCGAACTCGTTCTCGATCTTCGGCCCCTACTCGTGGACCGGCGGCACCTGGCACGTCCTGGTCGAGAACCAGACCCGCCACATCGTGCGCGTCCTCGAGGAGGCCGCGCGGCGCGGCGCGAGCGTCGTCGAGGTCCGCCCCGAGGCCGACCGGCGCTTCCACGACTTCATCCGCCGGCGCGCCGAGAGGTCGCTGCCACGCGGCGAGAGCTGCCTCGGCGCGAACTCCTACTACCTCGATCACCACGGCGACTTCTCGCTGCTGCGCCCGACCACCTCGCTACAGGCGTGGTGGGCGAGCCGGCGCTTCCCGCTCGACGACTACGCCTACCGCTGAGCGGCCGGACCGATCGCGCGCGCCGATGATCGCTAGCGTGGCCGCCGTGAGCGCCCCGCTTCTCGTCGTCGATGCCCCCTCGCTGCTATACCGCGCCTTCTTCGCGCTCCCGGACTCGATCAAGGGCGAGGGCGGGCGGCCGGTGAACGCGCTGCTCGGGATGGCGAACCTGGTGCTGCGCGAGGTCGAGGACCGCAGGCCGCGCGCCGTCGTCCTCTGCTTCGGCGCCGAGGCGGCCAAGTACCGCAAGCAGCTCTACGCGCCCTACCACGCCGATCGCCCCGAGGTCCCCGAGAAGCTGGTCGGCCAGTTCGCGGACGCGGGTGCGTTCTTCGGCGCCTTCGCCTGGACGATCGCCGGCGACGACGCGCTCGAGGCCGACGACCTGCTCGGCACCTACGCCACGCTCGAGGAGGATGCCGGCGGCGAGGCCCTCCTGTTCACCGGCGACCGCGACATGTTCCAGTGCGCCTCGCCGCGCGTCACGGTCCTCTACGCGCGCACCGGCGGACGCGGCGCGGAGGAGGTCGGGCCGGCCGAGGTCCGCAAGAAGTACGGCGTCGACCCCGAGCAGGTCCCGGATTTCATCGCCCTGCGCGGCGATCCCTCGGACGGCCTCCCCGGGGCCAAGGGGGTCGGGGAGAAGACCGCGGCCGACCTGCTTCGCGAGCACGGTTCGCTCGAGGCGCTGCTCGACAACGCGCTCGCGATCACCCGGCCGAAGCTCCGCACCACCCTGCTGGAATCCCGCGAGGAGCTGCTCAAGTTCAAGGACATCGCAACCCTTCGAACCGCGAAGGTGAAGCGACCGGCCGACCGCGCGACCGCCTGGAGCGCGGCTGCGCGGGCGGCTCGCGAGCGTGGGATCAACCGGCTGGCCGACCGGCTCGAGGGCCTCGCCGCCTAGAGGTAGCGGCGCGCGGCCTCAGCCGCGGAGCGCCCATAGGCACCACCGAAGAGCACCGCGTGGACGAGCAGCGGCATGATCTGCCACAGAGCCACCCGCTCCCCGTGGGCGTCGGCGAGCGGGAAGGCCTCCTCGTAGGCGGCGAAGAGGCGCTCTCCCGGGACGCCGAACAGGCGCAGCATCGCCAGATCGACCTCCCGGTGCCCACCGTGCGCGGCGGGATCGATCAGCCAGGGCCTGCCGTCGGCGCCGGCGAGGATGTTGCCGCTCCAGAGGTCGCCGTGAAGGCGCGCCGGCGGCTCGCTCGGCCCGGCGAGCTCGGGGAGGCGCCCGCGGACGCGCTCGATCGCGTCCGCGTCGCCGGCGTCGATCGCGCCCTGGGAGCGCGCCATTTCGAGCAACGGCGCGAGTCGGAGCTCGCCGTAGAGCTCCGCCCAGCTGGGCCGCTCACCGCTCGGCAGCTCGACCGAGCCGATCCTGAACCCGCACTCGCTCGCCCCCGGGGGAAGCTCGCCATGCGCCGCGGCCCCGGCGCGGTGCAGCTCGGCGAGCCCGCGACCGAGGCGTTCCTCGCTCGGGCCGACCGCCGCTGCCGGCTCGACCCACTCGAGCGCCAGCCAGGGCAGCCGCTCGCCGGCGGCGATCACGGCGGGCAGCGGCAACGCCGCGGGCTCGGCGAGCCAGCGGAGCCCGGCCGCCTCGGCGCGGAACTCCCGGACCTCGGCGTCGGAGCGGAACTTGACGAAGATCCGCCGGCCGGAGGCGAGCTCGACGGCGAAGGTCTCGTTGATCGAACCGCCGGCCAGCCGGCGTGAGCCCGAGACCGGATCGCCGATCTCCGCCCCGACCGCGTCGAGAAGCGGCGACGAACCGCTCACGCGCCGAGCGAGGCGCGGACGTCGTCGAGCAGCGCCGCGCACGAGCGCGTGACGATCTCGAACACCTCCTCGAACCCGTCGCCGTCGCCGTAATAGGGATCCGGCACGTCGAGCTCCGCGCCCTCGCCGTACTCGCGCAGCAGCCGCACCCTGGCGCGCGCCGCGGGATCGGGCGCCAGGGCCTCGAGGTCGGCGCGGTTGGCGCGGTCCATCGCGATCAGCAGGTCGAAGCGCTCGAAGTCGCCTACGCCGACCCGCCGAGCCGCCCCGGAGAGCTCGACGCCGCGGGCCGACGCGGCGGCGCTGGCGCGGGCATCGGGCGGATGGCCGACGTGCCAGCTCCCGGTCCCGGCGCTCTCGATCTCGATCTCCCCGCCGAGCCCCGCCTCGGCGACGAGCGCGCGCATCACGCCCTCCGCCGTGGGGGAGCGGCAGATGTTGCCGAGGCAGACGAAGAGGATTCGCATCGGCCGGGAGGATAGGCTGGGGCCGATGGCAATCGAGGGCTCCGCGAGCATCGAGATCGAGGCGCCGATCGAGCGCGTCTTCGAGGTCGCCGCCGACGTCGAGAACTCGCCGCGCTGGCAACCGGAGATCAAGCGCGCCGAGCCCCTCGAGCGCGACCCCGAGGGTCGCCAGGTGCTGGTGCGCACCGAGACCGACGCCAAGGTTCGCCGGCTGGCGGCAACTCTGAGGTTCTCCTACGAGCGACCGGGGCAGATCTCCTGGACGCAGGAGGAAGGCGATCTCAAGTCGGTCGAGGGAAGCTGGGAGCTCGAGGACCTCGGCGACGAGCGGACCCGGGCGACCTACGCGCTCTCGGTCGATCTCGGCCGGATGCTCGGGATGGTGATCCGCGGCCCGCTGGTCGACGTGCTCCGCGGTCAGCTGGTCAACAGCATGCCCGCGAAGCTGAAGGGCTACGTCGAGGCGGGCCCCTGATCGGCGCCGGTCGAGCCGCCCCCGTGTCACCATCGTGAAGCCGTAACAAACCTCAGCCGGGGGCGAAATGACTGAAGACGAAGCGCGTCGCTCGCAGCGGCGCGCGCTACAACGCGAGCATCGCCGCCGGCGCCGGAACCTCCTCCTCGGCGTGGCCGGAACGCTCCTCGCGATCATCCTCGTCGTGCTCGCGCCGTGGGGTGGCGGCGAGGAGCCTTTGACCGACGCCGCGGAGGGCGCCAAGAGCGGTCCGACGGGGGCCGAGAAGCGCGCGCTCCGAGAGCAGGCCGCGATCGAGAAGGTCCGCGCCTACACCAACTACGTCCGGGAGGGCCGGCCGCGCAAACCGCAGGTGGCGCTCACCTTCGACGACGGGCCCGGCCCGTACACGAACCAGATCCTCGACGTGCTCGACGACTACGACGCGAAGGCGACCTTCTTCGTTCTCGGCGGGATGCTGGACGAGTTCGAGCGGGTCGCCCGTCGCGAGCTCCGCATGGGCCATGCGATCGGCAGCCATACCTTCGGCCATCCGCGGATGGGCAGCCTGCCACTCGTCGATCAGGTCGCCGAGCTCGACCAGCAGGCGCTCGCCTTCAGGGAGCACGGCCTCGAGCAGCCGGCGCTCTTTCGCCCCCCGCACGGCTCCTTCGACTCGTCCACGCTCTCGCTGCTCGACTCACGGGAGTTGCTGATGATCCTCTGGAGCACCGACACCGGCGACTACCAGGGCGCCAGCGCGGCGTCGATCGCCGCCAGGGCGCTGGAGGGGGCGCGACCGGGGGCGATCATCCTCATGCATGACGCCGGCGGCGACCGCAGCCAGACGGTCAGCGCCCTGCCGGTGATCCTCGATGGACTCGAGCAGCGCGGCCTGGAAGCGGTGACCTTGCCGAAGCTGCTCGAGGGGAACCCCCCGCCTCGCTCGCAGGCACCGCCGGTCAGGCTCGACCTCGCGGCTCCGGCACCGGTCGGCTGAGCGCCGTCACGACGCCTCGCCGAGGCGCCAGCGCCGCGGCTCCTCGCCGGCGAGCTCGACGGCCTCGCCGGCGAGCACCAGGTGATCGAGGTAGGCGAGCGCGAGCTGCAGTCCCCATGCCGCGCTTGCGGCGTTCATGTTCTCGGGGCCGATGATCGCCGCGGCCACCTCGAAGGCGGTTCGCGGCTCCTCGAGGGCCTCGCGGACCCGGCCGATCTGCTCGGCGACCTCCCGGCGATTCGCGGCTATCTTGGTCCCGACGTCGCGGAACGGTCGGCCGTGTCCCGCGAGGCAGAGTCCGAGGTTTCCGAGGCGCTCGATCCGCTCGAGCCCGCCGAGGAACTCACCCACGGGGTCGGGGCTGTGGCCGTAGTCGAAGAACAGCGATACGCGGCCGAGCAGGTGATCGCCGGAGATCAGCATCCCGCTCTCGGGCTCGTGCAGGGTCACGTGCGAGGGCGCGTGGCCGGGCGTCTCGTGAACGTTCCAGACGCCGACATCGGTGACGACCTCGACCCCGGGCAGCAGATCACGATCGGGCGCGACGGCGCGCGCGATGCCGGTGTTCTCGCCGCGCCGCGTGCGCTCGTAGCTCTCCAGCGCGGCTGCGGGCACGCCGCTTTGGCGAGCGACCTCGATCCGTCGGTCGAGCGCGCCGTCGGGGTCGTCGGCGAGCGCCCGGACGTGCTCCCAGGCCGGGTGCATCCACAGCTCACAGCCCGCGGCGTCGAGGATCGGACCGGCGAGCCCGTAGTGATCGGTGTGGGCATGGGTGCAGACGACTAGCCCGACGTCGGAGAGCTCGAAGCCGATCTGGGCAAGCGCAAGCTCGATCCCGCGGGTGCCGTCCTCCCAGGCATAGCCGGTGTCCACGAGAACGATCCCGTCGCCGGCGGCGAGCGCGAACGCGTTCACGTGCGGGACGCCCGGCCACGGCAGCGGCAGCCGCAGCCGCCAGATTCCCGGGACGATCCTCTCCCCGCGGGTAGCTCCCGATCGCGCCGCACGTTGCTCACCGCTCGGAGGATCGCAGCCCCGCGGGGCGGGCGGGCTATCCGCCGAGCTCTCGCATCCCGGTCGCCATCGAGATCAGCTGATCGTTGTCGAGCGTCTGGGTGAGCGTGTTGATCACCCAGTAGGAGCCCTTTCCGGTCTGCCACCCGACCAGGCGCAGCCGGTCTCCGTCGAAGAAGAGCATGTAGTCACGGCCGTCGATCCGCCGCACCTCGCTCGGGTTCTCGAGGATCGGTGGATCGCGCCAGTCGGTGCCCGAGAAGCCGTAGTACTCGCTGAACCCACCCATCCCCGGAAACCCGGCGACCATCTTGTAGCCGAAGTAGACCTCGTCGCCGGGACCGTCGATCGGGAACGCCCGCGAGGCGTCGTTGAGGGTCGAGCTGGCCAGGATCCGGGTCGGGTAGAAGATCGGGAACTCGACCATCGGGTCGCCGTTCTTGCGCTGGACGTCCTCGAGCAGCCTCGCGTATGCCTCGCCCGAGTCCGCCGATCCGATCAGCCCCTCGGCGTCCTTCGGCTCGGCTCTCGGCTTCTTCTCGGGCTTCGGCTTCGACTTTCCTCCCTTGCCGCCCTTCTCGCCCTTCTTCGGTGCGCTGGCCTCCCCGGTCGGCGACGGGCCCGGAGTGCCCTGGGCGCCGACGAACTGATCGATGGTCGCGGCGATGGCCTCGTTGTCGGCGGTCACGTAGGGGTCCTCGGGCCCGCCGAGCTGGGCTGGGAAGTGGACCTCGCGAACCGGGGCCTCGACGCGCGGCGATGAACGTCTTCATCAGGGCCAGCACCTCGATCGGGTCCTTGAGAGCCTCGTCCGAGGTGGTGTACTTCTTGAAGACGTCGACCAGGTCATTGCGGTAGTCGGCGTTGAAGACGAGCTTCTTCGGCTCGATCTTCTGGCGAGCCTCGCGGAGGAAGTCCTGCTGGCGAGCGGCGCGGACGAGGTCGGTGTCCTCGTGGCGGTAGCGCACGTACTGGAGCGCGTTGTAGCCGCAGAGCCGCTGATAGCCGGCCTCGATGTCGATCTCGGCGAACTGGTCGAGGACGGTCGCGGCGAGGGAGTTGTCGTTGAAGTAGTGGCGGTCGACGTCGAGGTACACGCAGTCGATCGCGTCGACGGCGTCGGCGAAGCCGGTGAAGTTGATGTTGATCACGTGGTTGATCGGCAGGTCGGTGAGCTTCTTGACCAGCTTCAGGGTCAGAGCCGGCCCGCCGATCGTGTAGGCGGTGTTGAACTTGTCGGTGCCGTAGCCGGGGATCTCCACCTTCAGGTCGCGTGGGGATCGAGAGCAGCGTGATCGCGTCGTTGTCGGGATCGACGCGAACCAGCAGCGTCGTGTCCGAGCGACCCTTGATCCCATCGCCGGGACGCTTGTCGGAGCCCAGGATGAGGATGTTCTGCGGCTCGCCGCCCTCGACGGAGGCGAGCTTGCCCTGGACCCTCTCGATGCCGCCGAAGCCGTCCGCGACGTTGTCGAGGAAGACGAGGATGCTGCATCGCCGTGGCAGCCGCGACCGAGCCGATGATCGCGAGGCAGGCGGCGAAGAAGCGCGGCCAGATCCGCGGCGCGCGCGCCCGGCTGCACCGGAGCCGGGCGTGGTGGCGGGCGGCGATGGTGGCGCGGCGGCCCCAGCGACCGGCTCGGGTGCGGCCTCGCCAAGCGACGGCTCATCGCCCGGCGTGCTCGCGGGCGTCTCGGCCACAACCGGACCCGACTCCTCGGCCACCTCCGGCGGCGGTTCTGAGACCGCAGCCCCTGAATCCGCCGCTTCCGGCTCCGGCTCGGAGACCGGAGCCGGCGACCCCGCCGGCTCCGGGTCCGGCTCCTCGACGGGCGCCGGGAGCTCGTCGCCCGCGCCCGGCTCAGGCTCCTCGCTCGGCGGCGGCGGCTCCGGCGCCCCAGGGGCCGGCTCGGGATCCTCGACCGGCTCGGGCGCCTCCGGGGCGGAATCGGCGGCACCGCCGAACTCGGCGTCGAGCTCGTTCTCGAGCCGGTTGAACTCCTCGGTCAGCCGCGGGTCGAATTCGGCGTCCTCACCGGAGGGCGGGACTCGCGGCTTCTCGTCGTCGGGTGTGGAGGGGTCTCGCTCTGAAGGGGTCATCGCTTCGCTGCGGATGGATGGACACGACCTCGCGCCCTGCGGCAAAGGCGCCCGCAAGTGTAGGCGGGCGGTGCGCTCGCGCCGCCCCACCCGGCCACGCTCGCGGTCGTCCCGGAAACGCGATCGGCGAGGCTCTCAGCCGTGAGTAAAGCGGGCCCTAAGCACGAGGGGCGCCGGGGTCCGATCGATCGCCCTTGGCGAGCGACCGACCCGCCAAAGGGGGGCGCGACGCTTTCGCTCGCGTCTCGGATGCGCCCATACGCAGACGATCCGCTAACGACTAGCGTCGCGCATCTCTACCGCTACCCGTTAGAGGAGATCGGACTCAGGAGAGGAGATCGGACTGCGGGATTCCGGCGATCGCGCGCTCGAGCTCGCCGCTGTCCTCCGCGGCCTCACGCTCGACGCGCTCTGCGCGCTCGGAATCGGGCTCGAGATAGAAGATCTCGAGCAGCTTGTCGGGGGCGGTGAAGACAACGCTCTCGTAGCACTCGATCCGGCGCCCGAGGATCGACTCGACGCAGTCGATGAACTCGCCCCGCATCGCGCTCTGAAAGGTCTGACGGGTGCTGCGAACGGTGTCGCGCTGGCCCTTTTCGACCAGCGTCCGCTCGGCGGTGGTGAAGACGTCGGCGAGCTCGACGATGAGCAGGTCGTCGTGGACGAAGAAGCTCTTGCCCTTGGTCGCGCCGCGGCCGAAGTAGCGCTTGTGGAGGCGGATCAATCCCGGCTGACCTCCGCCGGAAGATCCGCCACCTGGGGCCCGGCACCGTCCATGCTCGCCTCCATTGGTTCGCCCGCCTCCCCTCGCTCGCGGATACTAAGCCCGCCCCGCCGGCGGGGCAACGGCGAGGGAGGCGCGCGCGGATTGCCGCTCCTCCCTCGAGCGCCGGTCGGCCCTCGCTGCCGGTGCCACCTCCCACCCCCCCGTCCGAGTCGCCGTATCTAAGCGCCGACAAAGCAGATGTTCTCAGCTCGGCCGAGTGCGTGCGGGGTGGGAGGCGACGGGTTTCGAGAATCATGCTTTCGGGTACATTTCGGCCTACGAGCGAGACTCTGCGAGGGTTTCGCTTGGCACGCACAGCAAGCACGATGGTCTTGACGCAGGAGCCCGGCTCCGCGTTCGCCCTTCATTCAGGGGGCGGGCTAATCGGTGAGGCGACGACAGTTCTTACCGAAGGAGGCCGATCGTGCCGAACCCCGTCCAAGCCCCTGCCCTGCGGCGCAGCGACGAAGCCCGTCTGCTGGCCGAGTACGCCGCCGATCCGAGCCCGCGCGTGCTCGACGAGCTGGTCCGCAGCTACCGGCCGCTTGCTCGCTCGCTCGCCCTGCGCTATCGCGCCTCGAGCGAGCCGCTCGACGATCTCGTCCAGGTCGCCAACCTCGGCCTGGTCAAGGCGATCAAGGGCTTCGACCCCGCCAAGGGCAAGCCGTTCACGGCCTACGCGGTCCCGACGATCCTCGGCGAGCTGAAGCGCCACTTCCGCGACCGGATCTGGAACCTGCGTCTGCCGCGCAGCCTGCAGGAGTCGACGATGAAGGTCGAGGAGGCAACCGAGCGGCTGACCGAGCGGCTCGGTCGCAGCCCGACGGTCGCCGAGCTCGCCGAGGCGACCGACCTCGAGGCCGACTCCGTCCTCGACACCCTGCGCGCCGCCGACGCGCGCCACCGCTCTCGCTCGACGGCCCCGAGCATCGCGACGACGACGCGCACTGGCCGATCGAGAGCGTCGGCTCGACCGAGCTCGGCTTCGACCGCGTCGAGGCCGATTACGCCTGCTCGGTCGCCTCGCTCGAGGAGCGCGAGCGGACGGTCCTCAAGCTCCGCTTCGAGGACGGGATGACCCAGTCCGAGATCGGCAAGCAGCTCGGCGTCTCGCAGATGCAGATCTCGCGGATCTCGCGACGCGCGCTCGGAAAGCTGCTCTCCGCCGTCCAGGGCGAACCCGAGGGCGACGCGCTGCTGAGGCCGTCAACCGGGGGGTGCCGTTCGGCTACGATGCGTGCTCCGACGGCCGGTTTCTAAATGGGGTCACGAGTCCGAATGACCTCCCCGACTGGCAGGAGCCGCAATTGACCGACCTGAGCTTGGATCCTCGTCCGGAGAGCCCGCCGGCCGCATCGACGATCTCGAGGAAGATCGTCCAGATCCACGCTCGGCTGTTCGGCCGTGGGCCGACCAAGGCGAAGACCTACGTCGAGAGGGACTACGCGCTCACCGTGCTCGAGGAGATCTTCACCCCGGCCGAGCACACCCTGGTCGAGGCCGGCAAGGGCGACCACGTCTTCGGAACCCGGCGCGCCTTCCAGGAGGCCGTCCAGGACGAGTTCATCGAGATCGTCGAGGAGGCGCTCGGGCGCAAGGTGCGCGCCTTCGTCAGCCAGGTGCACCTTCGACGGACTCGGCGATCGAGCTCTTTCTGTTCGAGCCGCCCGATAGCGACAACGGCGATCCCTCCGGCGACGGCGCGGCTCCCGGCCAGAGCGCCTAGCCCCGGGCTCGCTCAGGCGCGCTCGATCGCGATCCGCCCGCCGCGGGTCGGCGCCAGCGTGATCGCCCGCCGGGTCACTCCCTCGCCCCGGCCCCGAGCCGCTGATCGCAGCCGGACCGCGTCGAGCACCGCTCGCATCACCACCTTCATCTCGAGCAGCGCGAAGCTGGCGCCGAGGCAGCGGCGCACGCCGCCGCCGAACGGGATCCACTCGTAGGTCCCGGGTGGGTCATCGCCGAGGAAGCGCTCGGGCCGGAACGCGAGCGGCTCCGGGTAGAGGTCGGCGCGGCGGTGCATCAGGTAGATCGACGGCGCGATGTGGACGCCCGCGGGCAGATCCCACGGCGCCGAACGTCATCGGCGCCTGCAGCCGGCGGACGACGGCGGGGACGACGGGGCGCAGCCGCAGCGTCTCCTTGATCACGGCGTCGAGGTAGGCCCCTCCCCCGCTCGCGCTCGTCGTCGAGCAGCTTCGCGAGCACCGTCCGGGTGGCGGCTGAGCCGCTCGAGCGCCCAGGCGAGCGCGGTCGCGGTCGTCTCGTGACCGGCGACGAGCAGCGTCATCAGCTCGTCGCGCAGCTCGGCGTCGCCGAGCGGCTGACCGTCGGCGTCGCGGGCGGCGAGCAGCATCGAGAAGATGTCGTCGCCGTCGGCGCCGTGGGGGTCGGCGCGGCGCGCGGCGATCTCGGCGTAGATCAGCTCGTCGGCCTCCTCGCGCATCGGCGATGAACCGACGCCACGGGCTGAGCGGGCCCGTGCGGCCGAGCGTCAGCGCCATCATCGCCACCCGCGCCGCGGCTGCCGAGCGTGTCGAGCAGGCGCCGCAGCGGCACGCCGATCCGCTCCCGGCGCTCGGCGTCGTCGAAGCCGAAGACCGCGCGCATGATGATCTCGAGCGTGATCGCCTGCATGCTCGGCGAGCACCGCGAAGCGGCCGCCGCGCGGCCAGTCGGCGACGTGCCGGTCGGCGACCTCGCGCATCAGCGTCGCCGTAGTTGCGCATCCGCTCGCCGTGGAACGGCGGCAGCAGCAGCTTGCGCTGGCGCAGGTGCTCGTCGCCGTCGAGCAGCAGCACCGATCCGGCGCCGAGGATCGGCGCCAGGGTGATGTTGCCCTCGCCGGCGTGAAGCAGGTTCGGGTCGCCGGTGAAGACCTGCTTGACCGCCACCGGATCGGCGGTGACGACGAGCGCGCGGTCGGCGGTCGGCATCAGGGTGAAGTAGTCGCCACAGCGCTCGTGACAGGCGTCGAGGAACCGCGTCGGCGTGAGCATGAAGCCCGCGCTCATCATGAACTGCGAGAGGTCAGGGCGCGGTGGAAGCCCCGTCGTCGGTGGACGCTCCATCGCCCAGAGCCTAGCCGTGGCGTGAGCCCGGTCGCGGTCGCGCGCCTCAATCGCCGCGGCCCCGAAAACCGGTGAGCCGCCCCACCCCCATTCGGGGGGATCGCGCGTAACCTCCGCCCGCACGCGGGTAGCGGTGAGCATCGGAATTCACGCCAGCACTGCCCATCCGGCGACCGTCGAGGTCCTCGCCGGGCTGATCTCCGAGCTCGACTCGGCCACGGAGGCGGGCGAGTTCTACGACCACGTCTGCGAGGCCCTCTGCCGGCTGACGGGCATGGAGCGCGCCGGGCTGCTGCTCTACGACCCGGCGATGCGAGCGGTCCGCTCGGTCGGCTCGCACGGGATCGACAAGGAGCTGATCGGGTCGGTCGAGGGAACGCTCGACGAGACGCCGGTCGCGCGGCGAGCGCTCGCCGAGGACCGGGTGATCGAGATCGGCCCATCCGAGCTCGAGCGCGAGCTGCCGGCCCGCTACGCGCGCTTCGCCGGGATCTCCAACCTGACCTGCGCGCCGGTCGCCGCCGGGGCGCGCTGGCTCGGGATCATCTTCGCCGACGCCGGCGGCGCGGGCTTCGAGCTCGACGAGGAGGAGCGCCACACGGTGCTCACCCTCGGGCGCCTCGCCGCGCTCGCGGCAAGCGTCGAGCGGGCGACGCGTCAGGACGAGCGCACCCGGCAGCTGAAGGAGCGAATCGAGCTCGTCCGCGAGATTCACGAGAGCGTCATGCAGCGGCTCTTCGGGCTCGCCCTCGCGCTCGGCTCCGGCGAGCCGCTCTCGGCCGCCGAGCGGGCGACCTGCCAGGACGAGCTGCTCGGCGCGCTTGGCGATCTCCGGCTCGCGCTCGGGCGCCCCCTCTCCCCGCACGGGCGCGCAGAGCAAACCTCGCTGAGGCGCCTGGTCGAGCGTCGAGCCGAGCGCACGGCGGAGATGACCGTCGACTGGGCGCCCGGGGTCGAGGTTCCCGAGCGCCTCGAGGAGCTTGCCCAATCGGTCTTCCTGGAGTCGCTACGCAACTGCGAGAAGCACGCCGGGGCCGAGGCGATCGAGGTCCGGGTCGGCGCCGCCGAGGGGGCGTTCGAGCTCGAGGTGACCAACGACGGGCTGACGGGCTCCGGCGGCGGCGCCGGGCTCGGCCTGCGCCTGCTGACGCTCGAGGCGCTTCAGAACGACGCCCTGGTCGAGTTCGGCCCGCTGCCGCGAGGCCGCTGGCATGTCCGCATGGTCGGGAGGCGGAGCTGATGGCGAAGCGCGCCGCCCGAGCGGCGCCGCGCGGGGGCAAGCTCGCGCTGCGGATCCTCGTCGTCGACGATCACGACGTCGTCCACTGGGGCTTTCGCCTGCTGCTCGAGCGCCAGCCCTGGGTCGAGACGTGCGCGGCGGCGAGAAGCACCGAGGAGGCACTGGCGGCGGCTGCGAGGCTGCGCCCCGACGTCGCCCTGATCGACCTGATTCTCGGCGCACGAGTCGGGCGCCGAGCTGAGCAAGGAGCTCCGGGCGCGCTCTCCGGGCACCCGAGTGCTGCTGATCTCCGGCTCCGGGCACGTCTCGCGGGCGGTCGCGAGGTCGTCGGGAGCCTCGGGCTTCGTCTCCAAGGGCTGGGGGGCGAACGACGTCGTCAGGGCCGTTCGCATGGTCGCGCTGGGCATGGAGGTGTTCGACCCCGAACGCACCGCCGCCGCGGCCACCGCGCTCAGCAACCGCGAGCGCGAGGTGCTCGGCGAGATCGCCGGCGGGGCGACCAACCGCGAGATCGGCGAGCACCTCTACCTCTCGCCGCACACGATCAAGGAACACACCAGCTCGATCTACCGGAAGCTCGGGGTCCGCAACCGCGCCGCGGCGGTCAGGCACGCCCAGCAGCTCGGGCTGATCGACTGAGCCGGCCGGCCGCCGACACCCCCCCCGGCCGTCCGCCTCGGACCCCCCGAGCGGGGGGTTGGGGCGCCTTCGGGCTTAACTTCGCCGCCGGCGCGGAGAACTATCGCCCGAATGAGCGAGCCGACCGCGATCCTCTTCCCCGGCCAGGGCAGCCACACCGACGAGATGCGCGAGCGCGTCGAGCGGGTCGAGCCCGGCCTCGCCGAGCTCGCGCTTCGGGCGGTCGGCAACGACCCCTTCGCCCGCGCCGGCGAGGGCACCCGCTACGCGCAGCCCGCGATCATCTGCGCGAGCCTCGCCGCCTGGGCGGAGGCGGGGCGACCCGCCGCAGCCGTCTTCGCGGGCCACTCGCTCGGCGAGCTCACCGCCCTGGTCGCCGCAGGAGCGCTCGAGCCCGCCGACGGGGTCCGGCTGGCCGTCATCCGCGGGCGGCTGATGGACCGCGCCGCCGAGCGCGAGCCCGGCGGGATGCTGGCGCTGCTCTGCGGCCTCGAGGAGGCGGGCGCGCTCGCCCTCGAGGCGGGCGCGACGGTCGCCAACGACAACGCTCCGGCGCAGGTCGTCCTCGCCGGCCCGCCGGCGGTTCTCGAGCTCGCCGCGGCGGCTGCCGACGAGCGCGGAATCCGCTCGATCTCCCTGGCGGTCGGCGGAGCCTTCCACTCCCCAGCGATGAGGCCGGCGGTGGCGCCGTTTCGAGCCGCGCTCGAGCGCTTCGAGCTCCGCGCGCCCCACACCCCGGTGATCTCGGCGACGACGCTTGCCGAGCACCGCGAGCCCGAGCGGATCCGGGCCGCGCTCGCCGAGGCGGTTCTCGCCCCGGTCCGCTGGCGCGAGACCCTCGGCGAGCTCGAGCGGCGAGGCATCCGGCGCTACCGCGAGAGCGGCCCCGGCAAGGCCCTCACCGGGATGGTCAGGCGAACCCTCGGCGGGGTCGATGCCGCCCCGCTCGCGACCGAGGCTGCCCATGCCTGACGCGGTCGCGATGGCGCCCGAGCGCGCGGCCGGGCGCCCGCCGGCGCTCGACGGCGCCGCGATCGGCTCGGTCGCCGCGGCGCTGCCGGCGCGGATCGTCCTCAACGCCGAGATCGCTGCTCGGCTCGGCGTCGACGAGGAGTGGATCTTCGCCCGCACCGGGATCCGCGAGCGGCGGATCGCCGGCGCGGGCGAGCGCGTCGCCGATCTCGCCTCAGCCGCGGGAGAGCGGGCGCTGAGCGCCGCCGGGATCGACCCGCTCGACGTCGATCTGCTGCTGCTCGCCTCGACCAGCCACGAGCGCCTGATCCCGATCGCGGCGGCCCTTGTCGCGGCTCGGATCGGGGCGAGCGGCGCCGGGGCGATCGACGTCGACGCCGCCTGCTCGGGCTTCGTCTCCGCGATCGGGCTCGCCGCCGCCCAGGTCGAGAGCGGCCGGGCCCGCACCGTGCTGGTGATCGGGGCCGACGTGCTCAGCCCGCTCACCGATCGCGACGACCGCAAGACCGCGGCGCTGTTCGGCGACGGGGCGGGCGCGGTGCTCGTGACCCGGGCCGAGGGGGGCGGCCGGATCGGCCCGATGGTGCTCGGCTCCGACGGCGCGCATGGCGAGCTGATCACCGCCGAGCGCGAGCGACCGCTGATCCGCATGCAGGGCCACGACACCTTCCGCCACGCGGTCGAGCGGCTCAGCGCCTCGACGGTGGCCGCGTGCGAGGCGGCGGGCACCAGCCTCGGCGCGATCGACGTGTTCGCCTACCACCAGGCGAACGCGCGGATCCTCGCCGCGATCGTCGAGCGCCTCGACCTCGATCCACTCCGGGTCGTCAACTGCATCGACCGCTACGGGAACACCTCGGCGGCGACGGTCCCGCTGGCGCTCTCGACCGCCGCCGAGGAAGGCCTCCTGCGGGCGGGCTCGAGGGTGTTGATGGCTGCGTTCGGCGGCGGGCTCACCTGGGCGGCGACGGTCGTCGAGTGGGGGATCGGAGCCGGCGATGGGCGCTGAGGGCTGCGCGCTCGTCACCGGCGCGGCGCGCGGAATCGGCGCCGCCACCGCGCGGGCGCTTGCGGCCGAGGGCTGGCCGGTGGCGATCAACTACCGCAGCGACGCCGCCTCGGCGCGGCGGCTGGCCGCCGAGATCGCCGCCGACGGGGGCCGGGCGATCGCGCTCGCCGGCGACATCGCAGACCCCGAGCGGGTCGGCTCGCTCTTCGACCGCGTCGAGAGGGAGCTCGGGACCGTCCTCGTGCTCGTCAACAACGCGGGCGTGCGCGACGACGGCCTCGCCCCGCAGCTGCGCGACGAGCAATGGCAGTCGGTTCTCGACACCAACCTCTCGGCGGCCTTTCACACCACACGACGGGCGCTGCGGCCGATGTTGCGCGCGCGCTTCGGCCGGATCGTCAACGTCGCCTCGATCGTCGGCCCGCGGGCGAACGCGGGCCAGGCCAACTACGCGGCCTCGAAGGCCGGACTGATCGGGATGACGAGGACGATCGCCGTCGAGGTGGCGCGCCGGGGGATCACGGTCAACGCGGTCGCCCCCGGCCTGGTCGAGACGAGGCTGACCGAGGACGTCAACGGCTTCGCCGACTCGATCCCCGCCCGGCGTGCGGGGACCCCCGAGGAGGTCGCCGCGTGCATCGGCTTCCTCGCCTCCGATCGGGCCTCATACGTGACCGGAACCGTGCTCACCGTCGACGGCGGGCTGAGCGCCTGACAAGCGAAAGGAGATACCGATGCCAACCACAGTCACACCCGAGGCGGTCGAAAGGGTGATCTTCGCCGGGATCGAGGAGATCGGCGCCGAGGGCGAGGTCAGCCGCGAGGCGACCTTCGAGAGCCTCGACCTCGACTCGCTCGACCTGGTCGAGCTCGCGCAGATCGTCGAGGACGAGTTCGCGGTCGAGCTCGACGGCGAGGCGGTCAAGGATGTGAGGACCGCCGGCGACGTGATCGACCTGGTCGTCGCGCGGGCGGCCTAGCGGTGCCCGCCGACGCCACCCCCACCCTGTCCGCGCCCGCGGCCTCGCGCCCGGAGCGCGCCGCGCGGCGTCGCCGCTGATCACCGGCGTCGGCGCCGTGACCCCGCTGGGCGTCGGCGGCGACGCGCTGATCGAGGGCTGGGCGCGCGGCGAGTGCGGGATCGAGGACGGGATCGCGCGCTGCTCGGAGTTCGAGCCGACCGCGGTCCTCTCGCGCAAGGAGGCTCGCCGGATGGACCGCTTCACCCAGATGGCGGTCGAGCTCGGCCGAGGAGGCGCTCGAGGGATCGGGATGGAGCGGCGGGCTCCCCTACGAGGCCGAGCGAATCGGCTGCGTGATCGGCACCGGGATCGGCGGGATCGAGCTCGCTCGACCAGCAGGAGAGCGTGCTGCGCGAGCGCGGCCCGAAGGCGGTCTCGCCGCTCTCGGTGCCGCTGCTGATGGGCAACGCGGCCGCCGGCGCGGTGGCGATGCGCCACGGGCTGCGCGGGCCGACCTTCGGGGTGATGTCCGCCTGCGCGGCGGGCGCGCACGCGATCGGCCAGGCGATGAGGATGATCGAGTCCGGCGAGGCCGACGCGGTGGTGACCGGCGGCGCCGAGGCGGCGCTCGCCCCGATCGCGATCGCGGCCTTCGCGGCGATGGGGGCGACCTCGCAGAGCGGGATCTCGAGGCCCTTCGACGCCCGCCGTGACGGCTTCGTGATGGGCGAGGGCGCCGGGGTGATCGTGCTCGAGGCCGCGGACGCGCTCGAGGGCCGCGGCGGTGAGCCGATCGGCGAGCTGCTCGGCTACGGGGCGACCTCGGACGCCTTCCACCTCACCGCGCCGGAGCCGAGCGGTCGCGATGCCGCCCGGGCGATCCGGCTGGCGCTCGCCGACGCCGGGGTCGAGCCCGCCGAGGTCGACTACGTGAACGCGCACGGGACCTCGACGCCGTTGAACGACCGCGGCGAGACCGAGGCGATCAAGACGCCCTCGGCGACGCGGCCGGCGTCCACCCCGATCTCCTCGACCAAGTCGGTGATCGGCCACCTGCTCGGCGCGGCGGGAGCGGTCGAGGCGATCGCGACCCTGGAGGCGCTCCGCCGCCGGATCGCCCCGCCGACGGTCGGCTGGGACGAGCGCGATGCCGAGCTCGACCTCGACTACGTTCCCGGCGCTCCGCGCCCGCTCGCCGGCGGGCGCAGTGCGTCGCGCTCTCCAACTCCTTCGGCTTCGGCGGCCACAACGCGGTCCTCTGCCTGGCGGCATGAGCGTCGCCCTCGACACCCGGGCGGCGCCGGCGCCGGCGCGAGCCCCCGCGCTCGAGCCGCCCGCCGAGCGGCTCGCCGGCTCTGCGACCCCGGCAGCTTCTCGGCGATCCGCTCCGCCGTCCGCTCCGCCGCATCTCGGCGGTCGAGCCGGGCACGGCGACGGGGTCGTCGCCGGGGCCGGGAAGGTCGGCGAACGGCCGGTGTTCTGCTACTCGCAGGACCCGCGGTTCATGGGCGGCTCGCTCGGCACGGCGCACGCCGACTCGATCGTCCGCGTGATCGAGCTCGCCGGGCAGAGCGGCGCGCCGGTCGATCGGGTTCGTCGAGTCCGGCGGCGCCCGGCTGCAGGAGGGCCACGACGCGCTCGCCGGTTACGGCCGGATCTTCCGGGCGAGCGTGGCGCTGCGCGGCCGGGCCCCGCAGGTCTCGATCGTCAGCGGGGTCTCGGCGGGCGGCGGCGCCTACTCCCCGGCGCTCACCGACTTCATCGTGATGACCGAGTCGGCCCGGATGTTCCTCACCGGGCCGCGGGTCGTTCGCGACGCGCTCGGCGAGGATGGTGACGATGGAGGACCTCGGCGGACCGGCCGTTCACTCGGCAAACGGTGTCTGCCAGCTCGTCGCCGTCGGCGAGCACGAGGCGATCGAGCTCACCAGGGAGCTGCTCGGGTTGCTGCTCTCCACGCCGACCGCCGCCCGGCGGGACCGCGCACCCGCCGAGGCCGCGGCGCCCGACCCGGGGACGCTCGTCCCCGCCGAGCCGCGCCGGATCTACGACGTCCGCGAGGTCGCCAGGGCGATCGTCGATCGCGGCCGCCTGCTCGAGCTCTCCGCCGCGCTGGGCACGCAACATGGTCACCGCGCTCGGCCCGCATCGACGGCCGCACCGTCGGGATCGTCGCCAACCAGCCGCGCCGCTTCGGCGGCGTGATCGACTCCGAGGCGGCGGAGAAGGCGGCGCTCTTCGTCGATTCCTGCGATCGCTTCTCGATCCCGCTGGTCGTCCTCGTCGACACCCCGGGCTTCATGCCGGGCTCGGCCCAGGAGCGCGCCGGCGTGATCCGCCGCGGCGCCTCGCTGCTGCGCGCCTTCGCCGCCGCGCGGGTGCCGAAGCTGACCGTGGTGCTGCGAAAGGCCTACGGGGGCGCGGTGATCACGATGAACTCGAAGGACCTCGGCGCCGACCTCGTCTTCGCCTGGCCGGGGGCGGAGATCGGGATCATGGCCGCCGGCCAGGCGGTCGGCGATAGTCCACCGCCGCGAGCTCGAGGGCTGCGCCGATCCGCAGGGCGCCCGGCGGCGGCTTGCGGGTGAGTACGCCGCGGAGCACCTGAACGCTCTGAGCGCCGCCGCGAGCGGCTTCGTCGACGAGGTGATCGAGCCGCGAGAGACCCGCACGCGCCTGGCCTGGGCGCTGAGCGCCTTGGAGCGGCGATGAGCGCCGGGGCGAGCGCGCGGCCGGCGGAGGTGCTCGATCGACCCCTGGGGGCCGAGCGACCCACCGGAGGGCTGTCGCTGTTCGTCGCGATGGGCGACAGCTTCACCGCCGGGACCGGCTGCGCTCCCGGCGAGGCCTGGCCCGAGCGGCTCGCCGCCCGGCTGCGCCCGGCCAACCCGAAGCTCGGCTTCCGAAACCTCGCCGTCCACGGGGCGAGCAGCGGCGAGGTCGTCGCGCAGTTGCCGGCGGCGCTTGGGCTCGAGCCCGACCTGGTGACGATCGTCTGCGGCGCCAACGACGTGCTGCGCTCCACCCGGCCCGACGCCGACGCCTACTCGCGCAGGCTCGCGGCGATGATCGAGCGCCTTCAGGACGCCGACCCGGCGATCCGAATCCTCACCGCGACGGCGCCGGAGCGCTGGGACTTCCTCGGGCTCGGCCCGCGGACCCGGGCGCGGGTCGAGCGCGGGATCGCCCGCTTCAACGCCGCCACCCGCGAGATCGCGCGAAGGAGCGGCGTGCCCTGCCTCGACGTCGCCGGACACGCCGGGCTATCGCTCGCCGAGAACTTCGCCGACGACGGGCTTCACCCCTCGGCGCTCGGCCACGAGCGGGCGGCGCGGGGCTTCGCGGGGCTGATCGCGATCAGCTTCGCGATCGAGACGGAGGCCGAGCCGGAAGGAGAGCGACGATGAACCCAGCCATCGAAGCCGCGGAGCGGGTGGAGGCCCGATGGTTCTCGGCGCCGGCCAGCGGGCTCGAGCCGGGCCGCGTGCATCGCAGCCGCGGCCGCACGATCACCGAGTCGGACGTGGTCGCGTTCGCCGCCCAGACGGGCGACATGCACCCCCAGCACACCGACGCCGCCTGGGCGGCCACCAGCCGGTTCGGCGAGCGGGTCGCCCACGGGATGCTGGTGCTCTCCTTCGCCGTCGGGCTGGTCCCGTTCGACCCCGAGCGGGTGGTCGCCCTGCGCGGCCTCGACGCGGTCACCTTCAAGCGCCCGGTGCGGATCGGCGAGACGATCAGCGTGCACACCACGATCGAGTCGGTTCGCGGGCTGGACCGAGATCACGCCCTGGTCAGCCTCGGCTGGCGGATCCTCAACCAGGACGAGCGGGTCGTCGCCCGCGCCCGCGTCGAGGCGCTTTGGCGTGACCCGCCGGTGGCGCCCGGCGAGCGCCCCAACCCCGCGCCGGCGCGGGCGGAGGCCGCGATCGGCGACGAGCTCTACCTGAGCGGCCAGGTGCTGCTGTGATCCTCGCCGGCAAGCGGCTGGTGATCAGCGGCGTCGTCAATCGCCGTTCGATCGCCTTCGCGATCGCCGAGCGCGCCCAGCGCGAGGGCGCGGAGATCCTCCTGACCAGCTTCGGGCGGGTGCGGCGGATGACCGAGCGCGCCGCGCAGCGCCTTCCCGACCCGCCCGAGGTGCTCGAGCTCGACGTCAATCGCGACGCCGACCTGTGCGCGCTCCGCAAGCAGATCGGCGCTCGCTGGGGGCGGCTCGACGGAGCCGTTCACGCGATCGCCTACGCCCCGCCCGACGCGCTCGGCGGCAACTTCATGAGCGCGCCCCGCGAGAGCGCCGCGCTCGCGCTCGAGACCAGCGCCTACTCGCTGAAGGCGCTGGCCGAAGCGCTCGCGCCGCTGATCACCGCCGAGAACGGGTGCGCGCCGGCCCGCGGAAGCATCGTCGGGCTCGACTTCGATGCCTCGATCGCCTGGCCGGCCTACGACTGGATGGGGGTCGCCAAGGCGGCGCTCGAGTCGGTGTCGCGCTATCTCGCCCGCGATCTCGGGCCGGAGGGGATCCGCGTCAACCTGGTCGCCGCCGGACCGATCTCGACCCCGGCCGCGTCCGGGATCGCGGGCTTCGAGCGGCTCGCCGCGGGCTGGGCGGATGGCGCCCCGCTTGGATGGGATGCCGGCGAGCAGGCGGCTGCCGCGGTGGCCGATGCCTGTCTGTTCCTGCTCTCCGACCTCTCCCGCGCGGTCAGCGGCGAGATCCTCCATGCCGACGGCGGCTTTCACGCGGTCGCGCCGCCGGCCGCCACGCCGGCGAGGGGCGAAGCGCGGCTCGCAGTCCGCTGAGCGGACGGGGTGATGATTTATGCTCGCCGCGGATGAGGGCCCGGCGATCCTGCCTATCCGCACCGGCATGGCCGCCCCGAGAGCTTGAGAGCGGTCCGGCGGTCGCGGCGCGGCCGCCGGAGAGCGGACGGTGAGCTGGGTCGTCGAGTTCTCCGCGGGCTCGCGCGAGCAGCGCGAGCTCCTCGGCGGCAAGGGCGCCGGGGTCGCGGAGATGACCCGCCTGCTCGGCGCCGACCGGGTACCCGCCGGCTTCACGATCACCACCGAGGCCTGCGTCGCCTACATGGAGGCCGGCGGCGAGCTGCCGGAGGGCCTCGCCGAGGAGGTCGACGAGGCGCTCGCCGAGCTCGAGCGCCGCGCCGGCAAGCGGCTCGGCGACCCCGAGGACCCGCTGCTCGTCTCCGTGCGCTCGGGCGCCCGCGTCTCGATGCCCGGGATGCTCGACACGGTGCTCAACCTCGGCCTCAACGAGGAATCCGTCGCCGGCCTCGCCGCGAGCACCGGCAGCGAGCGCTTCGCATGGGACTCCTACCGGCGCTTCGTGCAGATGTTCGGCAACGTGGTTCGCGGCATTCCCTCGGCGAGGTTCGAGGAGGCGATCCAGGCGGCAAAGGACAGCGCCGGCGTAAGCGCCGACACCGAGCTCGGCGCGGCCGAGTTGCGCGGGCTGACCGAAGGCTTCAAGGAGATCTTCGAGGAGGCGACCGGCGATGCGTTTCCGCTCGCCGCGCGCGAGCAGCTGGCGCAGGCGATCACCGCCGTGTTCGACTCCTGGGAGGGCGAGCGTGCGGTCTCCTACCGGCGGATCAACGGGATCCCCGACGACTGGGGCACCGCGGTCAACGTCCAGCAGATGGTCTTCGGCAACCGCGGCGAGCGCTCCGGCTCCGGGGTCGCCTTCAGCCGCGACGAGCGCACCGGCGAGCCCACCCCCTCGGGCGACTTCCTCGCCAACGCGCAGGGCGAGGACGTCGTCGCCGGCACCCGCGACCCGGAGGACCTCGAGGCGATGGCCCGCCACCTGCCCGCGGCCCACGCCCAGCTGCTCGCCGACCTGGCCCGCCTCGAGGCCCACTACGCGGACATGCAGGACGTCGAGTTCACGATCGAGGAGGGTCGCCTCTACCTGCTCCAGACGCGGGCCGCGAAGCGGCCCGCCCAGGCGGCGGTGCGGTTCGCGGTCGATGCCGTCGCCGAGGGGCTGCTGACCCGCGAGCGAGCGCTGGCGACGATCGACGCCGAGGCGCTCGACGCCCTGCTGCATCCGGTGATCGACCCGAGCTTCGATTTCGAGGTGCTGACGAGCGGGGTCGCGGCGGCGCCCGGGGCGGCGCGCGGCGCGATCGTGCTCAGCGCCTCCGAAGCGGTGCGCCGCGCCGAGCAGGGCGAGGACGTGATCCTCGTCCGCCCGTTCACCGAGGCCGACGACATCGCGGGCTTTCACGCCGCGCGCGGCATCCTCACCGCCCAGGGCGGCAAGGCCTCGCACGCGGCGCTGGTCGCGCGCGGGATGGGCCGCCCCTGCGTCGCCGGGGCCTCGGCGGTGAAGATCGACGCCGCGGCCGGCAAGGTCCGGATCGGCGAGACGGAGCTGGCGGTCGGCGACTCGATCGCGATCGAGGGCACCACCGGCAAGGTGACCGCCGACGAGGTCCCGCTGGTCGAGCCCGAGATCTCGGAAGCCTTCGCCGAGGTGCTGCGCTGGTCGGACGAGCTGCGGCGCCTCGGCGTCCGCGCCAACGCCGACACCCCCGAGGACGCGGCGAAGGCGCGCGCCTTCGGCGCCGAGGGGATCGGCCTCTGCCGCACCGAGCACATGTTCTTCGGAGAGGACCGCGCCGAGCTCGTCCGCGGGATGTTCGTCGCGGCGGCGCGCTGGCGGCGCGCCGAGGTCAGCTCGGCGGCGAACGGAGAGGCCGCCCCGCCCGAGCTGATCGGCGCCCGCGAGGAGTTCCACCGCGCGCTCGAGCGCCTCGGAGACCTGCAGCGCGCCGACTTCGCCGCGATCCTGCACGAGATGCGCGGGCTGCCGGTGACCGTCCGGCTACTCGATCCGCCGCTCCACGAGTTCCTGCCGCTGGAGCACTTCGAGGCCGAGGCCGACCGGCAGGAGGACGCGGGCGGGGATCGGCTCGCCGACGCGCGCGCGGCCGCCGAGATCGTCCGCGACCTGCAGGAGTCGAACCCGATGCTCGGCACCCGCGGGGTGCGCCTCGCCTTCCTCTACCCGCAGATCTACGAGATGCAGGTCAGGGCGGTGATCGGCGCCGCCACCGACGCGGCCGAGGCAGGAGACTCGCCACACGTCGAGATCATGATCCCTCTGGTCGCCTACGAGACCGAGCTGCGTCAGCTTCGCGGGCACGTCGTCGAGGTCGCCGAGGAGGCCCGCCGAAGCGCGTCGAGCGAGGTCTCCTACTCGGTCGGAACGATGATCGAGCTGCCCCGAGCCTGCCTGGTCGCGGGCGAGATCGCGGCGCATGCCGACTTCTTCTCGTTCGGGACCAACGACCTCACCCAGACGACGATCGGGCTCTCGCGCGACGATGTCGAGGGCAGCTTCATGCCCGCCTACCTGGCGGCGCGGATCATCGACCGCAGCCCATTCGAGGTCATCGACGGGCCCGGCGTCGGCGAGCTGGTGCGGATCGGCGCCGAACGCGGCCGGGCGGCCAACCCCGAGCTCAAGCTCGGCGTCTGCGGCGAGCACGGCGGCGACCCCTCGAGCATCCGCCTCTTCGACTCGATCGGCCTCGACTACGTGAGCTGCTCCCCCTACCGCGCGCCGGTCGCCCGGGTGGCGGCGGCGCAGGCGGCGATCGACGCGGCCGATCGGACCGCGCCCGCGGCGCGTTGACAGAGACGGGGGCGTACAGCACACTTGTCCGGGCCTGGCCATGGAAGGGAGTTGCTGGTGGGCGACGGCAGAGTGGAGTCCGAACTCGCCCATATGAGGGCCGAGCAGATGACCGTGCACGTCCTTTGGATGACCACCGGGCTCGGCTGCGACGGCGATTCGCTGGCGATGACAGCGGCCACCAACCCGAGCATCGAGGAGATCGTCAGCGGCTCGATTCCGGGCACGCCGCGGGTGATCCTGCACAGCCCGGTACTCGCCTTCGAGACCGGCGATGAGTTTCTCGAGGCCTGGTACGCGGCCGAGCGCGGCGAGCTCGACCCGTTCATGCTCGTGATCGAGGGCTCGATCGGAAACGAGGAGATCAACGGTGAGGGTCACTGGACCGGCTTCGGCGTCGATCCCTACGACGGTCAGCCGATCACGATCAACGAGTGGGTCGACCGGCTGGCGCCGAAGGCCGCCTCGGTGCTCGCGGTCGGAACCTGCGCCACCTACGGCGGGATCCCGGCGATGAAGGGCAACCCGACGGGCGCGATGGGACTGCTCGACTACCTCGGCTGGGACTGGCGGACCCGCCGGGGCGAACCGGTCATCTGCCTGCCGGGCTGCCCGGCGCAGCCCGACAGCATGACCTCGCTGCTGCTCTACGAGGTCGCGCACATCGCCGGCAGCGGGCCGGCGGCCGAGCTCGACGAGCAGAACCGCCCGCGGTGGCTGTTCGGCCGCAGCGTTCGCGAGGGGTGCAACCGCGCCGGGTTCACCGAGCAGGGCCTGTTCGCCGCCGAGTACGGCGACGACCCGCGCTGCCTGGTGAAGCTCGGTTGCAAGGGACCGGTGGCGCGCTGCAACGTGCCGGTACGGGGCTGGGTGAACGGGGTCGGCGGCTGCCCGAACGCCGGCGGGATCTGCATCGCCTGCACGATGCCGAGCTTCCCCGACAAGTACCTGCCGTTCATGGACGCGGACCCCTGGGGAAAGGCGGCGGCGAACTTCCAGCGGTTCACCTACGGGCCCCTGTTCCGCTTCTTCCGCAGGCGCAACCTGAGCCAGAAGTTCGAGCGCGAGCCCGGGTGGCGAAAGCCCGGGCGAGAGCTCGAGACCGGCTACGAGAGGCCGTGGTGAGCCCGGCGGCGCGGCCGCCGGCTTCGGCGGTGGGGCCGGCGAGATGATCACGCTCTCCGAGATCGCCCGCTGGTTCATCTACCGGATCAGCAACCTCTGGTACCGCCTCGCCGGCGTCCTCATGCGCCGCGACCGGCTGCTCTCCGGCTCGGAGCGAAAGTTCAGGGCGCTGCTCGAATCGGCGCCCGAGGCGATGGTGATCGTCAACTGGCACGGGCACATCGCCCTGGTCAACGCGCAGACCGAGAAGGTTTTCGGCTACGAGCGTCGCGAGATCGTCGGCCAGCGGATCGAGACGCTGCTCCCGGAGCGCTACCGGGGCAAGCACCGCCATCACCTCAGGCGCTACCTGCGCGATCCGAGACCACGGCCGATGGGACGCGATCTGGAGCTCCACGGGCGTCGCAAGGACGGCAGCGAGTTCCCCGTCGAGATCAGCCTGAGCCCGCTGGGCACCGACGAGGGCCTGCTCGTCTCCGCCGCGATCCGCGACGTCACCGAGCGAAAGCGCGACGAGGAGCAGCTGCGCTACCTAGCCGATCACGACGCGCTGACCGGGCTTCTCAACCGGCGAAGCTTCGAGGACAAGCTCACCCACGAGCTCGCGCTCGCGCGGCGCTACGAGTTCGAGGGCAGCATGGTGCTGCTGGACATCGACGGGCTCAAGGACGTCAACGACACGCTCGGCCACGCCGAGGGCGACGAGCTGATCCGCAGCGTCGCCGAGCTGATCGCCGGCCGGATGCGCGAGACCGACACGGTCGCTCGTCTCGGAGGCGACGAGTTCGGCGTGCTGATGCCGAACACCGGCACCGCCGAGGCTCAGGCGGTCGCGATCGAGCTGCTGCGCACGATCGCCGAGCACGGGGTCGTGCTCGGCGCCCACCGCCTGAGGCCGAGCGCCTGCGCGGGGGTGGCGGGCTACGACCACTCCGGCCCGAGCAGCGAGGACGTGATGGTCGCCGCCGACCTTGCGCTCTACGACGCCAAGGAGCGTGGCCGGGGGACCGTCGCGGTACATCTGCCACAGGCCGACGAGGTGGCAGCGCAGGAGGTCCGCACGACCTGGTCGCAGCGGATTCGGCGCGGCGCTCGACGAGGAGCTGTTCGTGCCCTATCGGCAGCCGATCATGAGCCTGACCGACAAGTCGATCGCGCGCTACGAGCTGCTTGCGAGGACTGCTCGACGAGGACGGCGAGCCGGTCGCCCCGGACGCGTTCCTGCCCACCGCCGAGCGCTCAGGGATGGTCCGCGAGCTCGACCGGCGGATGGTCGGGTGGGCGATCGAGCTGATCGCGCGCTCGGAGGCCGAGGGCAGGCCGATCTGCTACGAGGTCAACCTCTCGGCGCGCTCGCTGGCCGACCGCGGCTTCCGGTCGTTCATCGCCGAGAGCGTCGAGGAGGCGGCCATCGACCCCTCGCTGCTCGTGTTCGAGATCACCGAGACGGCCGCGATCGCGAACATGGACCAGGCGCAGCGATTCGCGAGCAGCCTGCGCGAGCTCGGCTGCGGCTTCGCGCTCGACGATTTCGGAACCGGGTTCGCGTCCTTCTACTACCTCAAGCACATCCCGCTGGACGCGCTCAAGATCGACGGCGACTTCATCCGTCACCTGCGCTCGAACACCGACCGACCAGCTGCTGGTCCGCCACATGGCCGAGATCGCCGCCGAGCCTCGGCCTCTACACGGTCGCCGAGTTCGTCGAGGACGCGGAGACGCTCGAGATCCTCGCGGCGTACGGGGTCGATGCCGCGCAGGGTTTCCACATCGGCCGTCCCGAGCCGGTTGAGCCGCCCTCGAGCCTGGTGCTGTCCGGGGACGCCGAGACCGCGCTCGGCACACCCGTCGAGCGCGATTGAGCTCAGCCGCAGCCGGCGCTGAGCGGGGTGTAGGCGGCGGAGTAGGAGAACACGCAGCGCGAGCTCGAGGAGCTCGGCGTGAAGGTCGCGGTGCCCTCGAGCTGCGACGCGCCGATCCGGACCTGGCTGTTGCTCTTGCCGTCCACGGCGTTGTCACCGGTGAGGCGGCTTCGGTCGACCAGAACGATGCTCGCGTCGACGACGCGAAGCGCGGTCGAGGGCTCACCGGCCGCCGCGCTCGCCGAGATTGCGCTGTCGAGTATCCGCAGCGGGGTCGAGGCGGAGACGTTGACCCCGAGCGAGACCATCGCCCCGCTCACCTCGACGTCGACCCGTTCGAGCCGAGCGGGCGCGGCGCTGCTCTCGATCCCGGTAGCCGCGCCCGCCGGGTCGCCGGCCACCCGAACGGTGCTGTCGCGGATCAACGGAGCGGCACCGCCCGAGCTGACGATCGCCTTGGCGGTCGGCGATCCATAGGCGGCCGCGGTCACGTTGCTGAGCGTCGGTGAGGCTCCGGAGTTGCGGATCGCGGTCGCGATCGGGCCGCCTCCCGTGCTCTCGACGCTGAGCAGGCGGAGCTCGGCGTCGTCGGCGCCGAGGACCGTGCCCGCCTCCGGGTCGGCATGCGCCGGCCCGATGATCCTCGTGACTCCCTCCCCCGATCCCTCGATATCGACGAACGGCTTCATCGCCACACCATCCGATCCGACGTCGTAGATGCCCGGCTCCAGCAGCATCAGGGCCGGATTCGTCGGTCCGGCGTCGATCCCCTCGAGCGTCTCCACCAGGCGCGCTCCGTTCACGGCCGGCAGATCAGAGCCGGAGACGACGAAGGTACGCTCGAGGCGCGGCTGGAAGGGCGGGAATGCCCACGAGACCGCGCCGCCATCGGAGAGCAGGATCTGCCCGGGCTTCGTTCCCTCGGAGCTCAGCATCGCCGCCGTGATCGCGTGGGGCCGGATCACCGGATCCGGGTAGGTCCCCGCGAGATCTCCCCCGGCCGGGGTGCCGGCGACGGGATCGGCAGCGGTCTCGGAGGGCGGGGCGAGGCTTCGCCACTGGACCGAGCCTCGCTGAACAAGGGTCGCGTGCCGACCGTCTCGAGACCTTCCGACGAGCCGAACGCTGAACTCGGTGACGCCCGCCGTCTCCGGCGGGCCGGAGCAGGTGAGCTCTCCATGCCAGCGACCGCGCGCGGCTCGTGGGGGAACCCGCCAGCCGACCCGCTGCTCGCCCCCGGTGCCCGATTGGGAGAGTGGGGCGGTCGCGAGGTCGTCCGGCCCTCGAAAACCCAGCGCACACTCGCTGGCCGGCCCGGCGTCGAAGGTGATCGAGACGGTGTCGCCCCGCTCGACGGCCCCGGGAGCCTCGTCGAGCACCGGATAGCCGATCGGCGCCGCGGGCGCGGACGGAGCGCCGACCAGGGCCGCGAGCAGCATTCCCGCCCAAGCGACCAACCCGCTAACCGCCTTCCCCGACACCGGCGCAATCTATCGGAGTCATGCCACCGAGAACAAGTGGCGTCGAGCATGCCCTGAGGCATGTGCGTACGCAGAGTGGTATTTCGTTCAGAGTTGCGGGAAAACACCTATTGACTTACCCGCCTCCGAATGGGAGGTTCAGCACAATGCCGCCGTTGGGGGGCGGCCACTCAGAGGAGGAAAAGGTGCATAGGAAGTTTCGGTTTCGTCCTGGTGGCGCGCTGCCGGCAGTGTTTGCCGCAGTCGCGCTGTTCATGTTGCCCGCCGCGGCGGGCGCTGAAACGGTGTCGAGCGGAGCGCCGCAGATACTCAATCCATCGGGCCACGCAAAGCCCGAGAACGAGGTCTCCCAGGCGAAGATCGCTCCGCGCGAGACGCTGACGCCCGCGCAGCTGCGGACCGCTCAGGCGGTGGAGTCGGCCGGACGCCCGAGCGGCGCCACGGCACAGGCGCCGATCACCGCCGCTCAGCTCAACTTCGAGGGCACCGGGCAGACGCAGAGCCTGCGACCCCCGGACACCCACGGTGCGGTCGGCGCCACGCAGTTCGTCGAGGTCACGAACTCCAGCTTCGAGGTGTTCAACAAGACCAGTGGCGTGAAGCAGAAGTCGGTCTCGCTGAACAGCTTCTGCAACTACGCACCGCAGACGATCTTCGACCCGAGGGCCGTCTACGACAAGATCTGGAACCGCTGGATCATCGTCGCCGAGGCGTTTCCCGAGAGCGCAAGCACGCAGATTCTCTGCGTCGCGGTCTCAACCACCTCGAGCGCGACCGGATCGTTCTACATCTACAAGTTCGACGCTCCGCGCGGAGCCGCGTCGAACTTCTATGACTACCCGATGGTGGGCATGGACCAGGACGCCGTGATGATCACCGCGAACATCTTCGGCTCGTCGTATCTGTTTTCGAACATGTTCGCCGTCGCCAAGGCCGACCTCTACAACGGCCGAGCCTTCTCGGTTCCGGTGTTCAACGCCGGAGCGTCGGGAACGCTCGCTCCCCCGATCGTCGAGACCAACGACCGCACGGCGCTGCTGGTTGCGTCGCCGGGAGGCGGCAGCTCGATCGGGCTCTACAAGGCGAACAACCTCGGTCGCAGCGGGGCCAGCCTGAGCGCGCGAACCAACGTACCGGTGGCCGCGTTCGCAGCGTCGCCGGCGGCCGCGCAGCCCGGGACCACCAACAAGCTGGACGTCCTGAACCGGTTCCAGGACCACAGCACGCAGATCAGCAACCACGTGCTCAACGTTCAGAACACCGGCAGCATCGCGACCCCGACGTGGTGGCAGCTGAACGGGGCAAGCAACAAGCAGGCCGCGACCGGGTTCTTCTTCGAGAGCGGCAGCACGTACGATTTCAACCCCGCGATAGCGGGCTCGCCAGTCGGTGGAACGTCGAGCAACCCGATCGGGCGGATGTTCTTCACCTGGACATCCACGCTGGCGACCAGCCCGGGGCACAACGCCGCAGTGAAGGCAAGCGGCCGCCTCGCCACCGACTCGACAACGGTCATCGGCGGGTCGACGATGTTCACCAGTTCGACGTTCTACAACCCGTCCTCCGATGCGACGGAGCGTTGGGGCGACTACGCGTCGGTCACCCTGGATCCGACCTCGGTCAGCGGATGCGCCGCCGGGAACCGGGCCTTCGTGGTCAACGAGAAGATCAACTCGACGACGCTCTGGGGCTCTCGCTTCGGGCGGATCGGGTTCTGCTGAGCAACGGATAGAGGCCGGCCCTTCGGGACGGCCGAGCCAAGCCGACCGCGGCATCAGCGCCGCGGTCGGCTTCGGCTTGTCCGGACGTTGGAGAATGCGGGTATGAACGATCGTGAGCAGCCCACCATGGGCACGCGACCGATGGCGGGCGGCGCCCGCCGGGCGCCGGCGGCCTCGGGGCTCCGACTCGCCGGTGTCGCGGCGACACTCGCTCTGATGCTCGCCGCTGCCGCCGGCTGCGGGTCCGATGACTCGAATGCCACGAGCACGCCTCAGGCCTCGGACGCACAAGCAGCGGCGCCCAAGCTCGCGAGGCAGCCGCCGCGCCGCGGCGAGATCCTGATCGACGGCGAGAGCGCACCGGCGATCTACGGGCCGTTCTCGGGCACCGGGCCGTACCTGCTGCGCTTCGAGCGTCACCAGCCGCCCACGGAGACGAGCTCCGCACCCGTCGGTCCGCTGGTCGCCACGACCGTGAGCCAGGCCGGTGGGCAGCCCCAGCAGGTGCTCGTCAACAGCGGCGATCGACGCGGGCGCTACGAGGTCTTCTTGAGTGGGAAGTTCCTGATCGACGTACCCGTCGCGGACGCGCCCTATCTGATCCGGCTGACCCCGCTCTCGCGGCGCGCGCGGTGAGACGGCACGGCTTTCACGGCCGCGGACTTCGCGGCCGTGGTCGAACATTGGTCCAGCGCGCTAAGGCTCTTGGGTGACGAGACCGATCTGGCGTTCATGCCACTGCTCAAGACGCCGTTCGCCCCGTCCTTGCCCAACCACCACCTCGCCTCGGCACTCGCGGCCTCGATCGCTCTGAGCCTTGGGGCGCTCTCGATCGGCTCCGCATCGTTGGCCGAGCCGGCCCACGCCGGTGGCAAGGCGGCCGCCGCAAAGGGTGGCGGCAAGGCAGCCGGCGGGACGAAGGCCCGGGGCGGCGGCAAGCCGGGCAAGGGCGGCGGTGGCGCTCCGGCGATCCAGTACGGCTTCAACGAGGACCCCGGCCACTACGCCCTCCAACCCCCGCTCGGCGCCCCGCTTCGGCGGATGATGGTCGGCTGGAACGAGGTAGAGCGGACCAAGGGCGCCTGGAACTGGACGGCCGCCGACTCCCGATACGAGAAGATCCGGGCCGCCGGGCTGCGGCCCGTGATCGTCGCCGTTGCCGCGCCCTGCTGGGCCAATCCCTCGATCTCCCCCTGTCACGGGCACGAATGGTTTCCCCCCGACCGCGCCCACGATCGCAACTGGGAGGAGTTCATCAAGCGGCTCGCGAGCCGCTACCCGGCGGCGGTCGGAATCGAGATCTGGAATGAGCCCAACATCGAGCCGCTGTTCCTCGGCGGCGTCGATCCGGTGCGCTACACCGAGCTCTTGAGGTCCGCCTATCGGACGATCAAGCGGGTGAACCGCAACATGCCGGTCGTCTCGGGTGGCCTCTTTGCGAGCGCCACCAGCGGTCCCTACGGGATCGCCGACGACGAGTTCCTGACCGCGATGTACGCGGCCGGCGCCCGCGGCTCCATGGACGGGATCGGGATCCACCCCTATCCCTACTTCGGCGAGGGCGAGACGCTCGCCTATGAGCCCGCCGCGGCGGGGGCGGTGCTCGACCGGGTGCGCGCGGTGCGCGAAGCGGCCGGCGACAGCACGCCGCTATGGCTCACCGAGGTCGGTGAGTCCACGACCACTCAGGACGGCTTTCCGGCGGCGGCGAGCGAGGCCGACCAGGCCGCCGATCTGATCGAGATCCTCCGCTACGCGAGGGACGCCGGCGACGTCCGGGTCGCGCTCGTGCACCGGCTGATCGATACGCCCGACAAGCCGGGGCTCTACGCGCAGCTCGAGGGCGGCTTCGGAGTCCTCCGCGCCGACGGCTCGGCGAAGCCGGCCGCCTGCGCGATCAGCGCCGAGCTCGGGGGGAGCCTGAGCTGCCCGTAACGGTCGTTGCGCCGCCTCCGGCCCGCCGAGCGTGAAGAAACCCACCGCGCAGGTGGACAACTTCACGCTCGCCGGAGGGGCGGGCGGGCGGGCGGCACGCGCGGGGCCTGGCGCTGGGTGCTCGGGCGCTAACGGCGGCGCTTGCGCTTCAGCTTGATCTTCTTCGTCTGCGTGGCGGGGGTGCCGCCGTTCGGGGTGTAGGTGACCTTGGCCTTGACCTTCACCTTGCCCCTGCGCTTCAGCTTCTTCTTCTTCGCGCCGGTCGGCTTGATCTTCAGCGTGGTCGTGCCGGCGGAGACGGGCTTCTCGCCCTTCGCCCTCGCCTGCTTGCGCTGCGGCTTGATGCCGTTGCCGCCGAGCGTCAGCGAGCCCGGGTGGGGCACGGCGACCTCGAGCTTCGCGGTCCCGTTCTTCGTGTTGCGCTTCAGCTTGCCGAAGCTGAACTGGTTCGAGGGCGGTGGGACGGCGTTGGCGTTGAACGTCCCGCTGACGGCGCGGTCGGCGTTCATCGTCAGGTTGCAGGTGTTGCCGGTGCAGGCGCCCGCGAAGCCGGCGAAGCTCGAGCCGGCCAGGGCGGTCGCGCTGAGGCTGACCGCGGTGTTGTTCGGATAGGTCTCGGTGCAGTCGCCGGGGCAGTTGATCCCCGGGCCGGTGATCGAGCCCGAGCCGGCACCGAGCTTGGTGACGTTGAGCGTCCGGTTCGGCGGCGGCTCAGGGACGAACGTCCCCGTCACCGTTCGGTCGGCGTTCATCGTCAGATCGCAGGCGTTGCCGGTGCAGTCGCCGGAGAAGCCGGCGAAGTCCGAACCGGCGTCCGGGGTCGCCGCGAGCCTCAGAACCGTGTTTTCACGGTAGGTTCCGGTGCAGTCGCCCGGGCAGTTGATCTCCGGGCCCCAGACCTTTCCCGAACCGCTGCCGGCAGTGACCACTGTCAGCGTGTGCTTTGGCGGCACCGCGCAGCTGGTGATGTCGAAGCGGCCGATCGAGGTCTTCCAGTTCGAGTTCGAGGTCGAGCTGTAGTACTCGTTCGTGTACCAGAACGACTCGTCGTCGGCCGGGTCGATCGACATCGCGCTGTAGTCGCCCCAGCGGTTGGACGTCGAGGTCTGCGAGCCCGCGCCGGCCTTCATCGTCTGCTCGGCCTGCAGGGTGCCGAGCGGGTCGGCGGCGCAGCGGGTGGCGTACTTGATGCTCGGGAAATCGGTCGTGCTCGAGGTCGAGTAGCCGAGCGCGATGTTGCCGTCACGTCCATCGCGATGCTGCCCATGAAGCGATGCAGGCCGGCGGGCGCGTGCGTGCCCTCCTGGAAGAGGTCGTATCCCGAGCCCGTGTTGCGGAGCTCGAACCAGCGGATTCCGGCGCGGTCGCTGCCGACGTCGATGGTGAAGTTGCCGAGCAGGACCTCGCCGTCGGGCGTGTTGCGGTAGGCGAAGCGCCACATCGGCCACTCGCTGACCGGGTCGAGGCCCTCGATGGTCCCGGGCTGCGGGATGCAGTCGAAGACGAAGAAGCCGCAGACCGTGTAGGTGAACGGCGTGACCGGGATCGACTCGATCATCTCGGAAGGTGCTGTTGCCCGGCACGGCGAAGTCGGGCGTCAGCCGGAAGAGCTCGAGCCGGTCGGCGCCGCCGTGGAAGCTGTTGTCCTTGAAGGTGTAGAAGAGCCCGCCCTGGTCGGCCGGCGGGGTCGGGCCGTCGACGTCGGCGGGGAGCAGGAAGTTGGTCTCGCCGCCGAAGCGGACACGAAGCGTCGCCGGGTCGCCGGTGAGCATCTTCGCGCGGTCGAACGCGTAGGCCGCGTAGGTGGTCTCGTTCGAGGAGACGTAGTAGCCGGTCGGCCAGACGCCGACCTTGAAGTAGTCGGGGAACTCCGGTGGGGTGAACTCGTAGAGGTGATAGGCGCCGTGTGGGTCGGCGGTCTGCGAGATCGCGAAGCAGAGGCGGTTCCCGGGCGTGTCCTGGAACTGGGAGAGCAGCCAGCGATCGGCGAGACCGTCGTAGACGACCACGGGATCGCCGCGATTGTCGAGGTTGCAGTCCTCGCCGACCGGCCACAGCTCGCGAGGTCGAACATCGGCGTCTGCAGGACGCCGCTCTTGTTGTAGATCGCGACCTTGGTCGCGTTGGTCATCTGGATGTAGTGGCTGGGGCCGGCGTCGCCGATGGTGTCGGGCGGCAGGCAGCCGCCGCACGAGAACGGGTTCGCAGATCCCGTCGAAGACGAGGTTGGGCATCGGGGTCCGGCCGCCGGCGCTCGGAGCGCCGGCCAGCGGGTCCGGGGGCGAGGGGGCCTCGGCGGTGCCGCGATCGCCGCGACCGGGAGCGCCGGCCAGCGGGTTGATCCGAGCCGGCGCCTGGCCGGTGAAGCCGGGGGCGCCTCGAGATCGCGCACCGCGGGGCTCTCGAGCGCCGTGGCCGACTCGATCACGGCCGGCTCCGCGGCGGCCGTCCGCTCCGAGGTGGCCTCGGCGCCCGAGGTGGCGCCGATCAGGATCGCGATGAGCGCCGTTCCAACTCCCCCGAGAAGCTTCGTCTGCACCCTGATCCTCCCTTTCGTGGGTCGTCGCGGTGAGCCGCATCGACCCTTCCACATCGAGCGCGTGGGGTCAAGAGCCGCGCGACGAGGTCGGCCCCGCGGTGAATAACCTGGGCAGCGAGCCGGGGTCGACGAGCGGCGCCGCGCTCTCCACCGCACGAACTCCTTGCGAGCCCTGATCCTCGAAAGCGGCCGAACTCGGAGCGCCCTCGCCGGGGCGAGGGCTCTCGACGCCGCGGGCTGGACGGTCGGGATCGGAACGCCCTCCGGCACCGGGATCGCCTCGGTGTCCCGCGCCGTCGCGCACCGCCACCGGGTGCCGGGCCCGGAGATGAGCCGAGCGGGGTTCGTCGAGGGAGTGAACGCGGCGATTCGCGCAGACGGCTACGAGGTGGTCTTCGGCGCCGGCGACGCCGAGGTGCTCGCGCTCTCGGCCCTGCGCGCCGAGATCGAGGCCGAGATTCCCTACGCCGAGCACCCGATCGTCGTCCGCTCCCACGACAAGCTCGAGTTGACGCGCGCGGCGGAGGCGGTGGGGCTGAGCACTCCGAGGACCGCGGAGGCCTCCGAGCACGAGCTCGGGAGCTGGTCGCCACCCTTCCTCGTCAAGGCGTCCCTGCACGCGTCGCCCTCGGGCCAGGGCGACACCGCGCGGCTGGAGGCGGAGCTGTTTCGCGACCGGGCGACGGCGAGCGGTCGCGCGCAGGAGATCCGCGCCGCCGGAAGCGTGCCCTTCCTGCAGGAGGTGATCACCGGAGACCTCTTCGCCTGCGCGCTGGTCTCCGACCGCGACGGCAGCGTGATCGCAAGCACCGCGCAACTCGCGGAGGGCACCTGGCCGCCGAGGGTCGGCGCCACCTCGCGGGCCCGAACGGTCGAGCTCGATCCCGAGCTTCGAAGCGCCGTTCGCGATCTGGTCGGCGAGCTCGGATGGTTCGGCCTCGCCCACCTGCAGTTCATGCTTCCCGCCGCGGGCGAGCCGCGGCTGATCGACCTCAACGGCCGCTTCTACGGCTCGCTTCCGCTGGCGGTCGCGTCGGGAGCGAACCTTCCCGCGATCTGGGCGGCGCTGGCCACCGGCCGCACGCCGCCGCGGGCCGAGACCCGGGCGGGGACGACGTTCCAGTGGCTGGAGGGGGACTTTCGCCGAGCCCTCAGCGAGCGCCGCGGGGGCCTGTTAGCCGATCTTTGGAGCTCCGCGACCTACGCGCGGGGCGCCGCGAAGGCGGTGTGGAGCGTCCGCGACCCGGCTCCGATGGGCAAGCGGCTGGGGCGGCTTCCACGCCAGCTCCTCGGCCGCTACGCCGATCGTCGCCGATAGGGCCCGGCTCGGCGCCCTCGCTGGGAGGGCGGGCGCGATCGCTCGCGAGCGCCAGGGCGCGCTCAGCGGAGGCTGCGCCAGACCTCGCGCGCGAGGTCGGCGCAGATCTCGCTCTCCGGGCGGGTCCCGTCGATCACCCGCACGCCGAGCTCGGACGCCTGCTCGCGGTAGATGCGCGCGCGGCGCGCGTTCTGCTCGAGCGTGAAGTCCTGCTTTCGCCGGCAGGCCGTCTGCGGCGGGACGTCGAGCAGGTAGGCGAGCGTCGGCCGAGGGCTCGCCAGCCGAAGGAGCGCGCGCTGTGCGCGGAAGCGGCGCCGCTCGCCGAACTGGTAGCGCATGTGGACTAGGGTGTCGAGCTCGTAGCGGTCGCAGATCACCAGCCGGCCGCGCAACAGCGCCGGCCAGGCGGCCCGGGCTCGATCGGCGGCGAGACGGAGGGTGAGGGTCATCGACCAGGCGAAGGTGAGGATCGAGCTGCGGGCGCGAAGCGCCTTCGCCGGGTCCTCGGAGCCGTCCGGGAGCCCCGGCGCGGGCCGCGAGTCCGCCCGCCGGCCGGTGACGCGGGCGACGATCGCGAGCGGCCACTTGACCGCGCCGGCGAGTGCCCTCAGCCACCTCGGGTGCGAGGCGAGCGAGGTCCAGATCACCTCGACATCCGATCCGAGCCGTTCGAAGGTCTCGGCCAGATGCTGCGCCTGCGAGCTCTTGCCGGAGCCGTCGAGCCCGGAGAGGGCGACGACGGCGCCTCGGCGAGGGCGCCGCAGCACGGCGCGCGCGGCGCCAAGCGCGCGGTGTCGCCGGCTCGGCGCGTCGAGGCGTTCGGCCGCCGCCCGCAAGCGCGTCCAGAGCCCGAGCCGCCGGCGAGAGCGATAGCCGCGTTCGAGCGCGCGCAGCGAGCGCGCCGCCCGCCAAGCCGCGACGCGGCTCGCGGCGCGATCGAAGGCGAGCGGATCGGCGGCAAGCTCCTCCTCGACCCGAGCCCGACGCGGCTCCCGAAGCCTCGATCCCTCGCCGATCGCGCGCCGGGCGAGAATCAGCAGCGCGTGGTGGGGCGCGGGCCGGCAGATCTTCCCCGACGCCTCGATCGGCCTCGCCTCGCTGAACAGCCGCTCGAGCTCATCGGCCGGCAGCCCCCAGGACGCGGTGGGCACCAGCTCGATCACCTCGGCCGAGCACTCGGCGAAGCGGGCCCAGGTCCGGCCGCGCCGCTCGAATCCGTGGGAGCCGAGCGCGGCCGCGAGCACCTCCTCCTCGGCCGGGCGGACGAGCAGGTCGAGGTCGGCGCCGTGGGGCGGAAGCGAGCCGAAGACGAGCACCCGGCTCTCGACGAGCGAGGCGACCAGCTCGGCCGCCGAGAGGGGCGCGCCGCGCGTCCGCTCGCGCCGCTCGGCCGTGAGCGACGAGGACGGCCCGTGCGCTCGGCGCGTGCTCGTGGCAAGGCTCATCAACAGCCGTAGTACCCGGGCGCCGCCCAACCGAACCGCCGGGCCCTGCGGGTGGCCACGCCCGGCGGCAGGTCGCGGCCGTGCGCCCGCCAATCCGGACCCCCTCCCGAATCCGAGGACTAGTCGGCCTCGATCGTGCGACCCTCGGAGGTCGTGGTGACACGGCGGCCGCTCGAGGCCTCGAGCGCCTCCGCCTGCTCCGCCTCGAGGCGCAGGCGGTCGCGCTGCTCCTCGCGAATCCCGGTGATGATCAGCCAGCAGGCGCCGGCGACGATCGCCGTGACCACGAACCCGAAGGCGAAGATCGCGGCGCTCACGAGCGTCCGTTCCGCGGGGCGACGAACGCGCCCAGCGCGAGGATCGAGGGCACCCAGAGGCCGACGAAGATGCCCTCGCTCTCGCTGCCGCTGAAGTAGATGATCACCGAGGCGAGAAAGCTGAGCGCGGCGGCGAGCAGGAACATCGCTCGGGCCTTCGCCATTGTGTCGTTCGTGTCCATCGGTAGCTCCTGTCGAGTCCTGATCGATCGGCACTGCCCGGCGGGCGGCCGGATCGTCAATCCATGACCTTCGATGCTTGCAAGGCCGCCTTCGCTCACCTTAGCGGTCGCTCAACGCCGACCCGTGGATCCCGTTGGCTAGGGCGTGACGATCGCGAAGTCGGGATCGGGCGGGTCGAGCAGCCCGAGGAGGACCCCGAGCTTGGCGCCGTCGCCATCGACCCTCAGCTCGCCCGAGGCGAGCAGCTCCATCGGCGCGGCGGCGCCGAGCAGGATTCGGTCGAGCACGCTGCGCGCCATCGCTATCGAGGCGTCGGCGGCCGGGTCCCGCTTGCCGGCCACGTAGCTGAGCACGGCGTTCTCGAGCGTGGTCACGTAGGCCTCCTCGCCGACCTCCCAGTTGAGGACGATCCGCTCGCCCCAGGCCCGCGGCCCGTCGATGCGGATCGCGATGGAGTCGAAGAGCTGCTCGACGGTGAGCCGGCCGAGCATGTCGTCGGCCGCGGTCGTGGTCGGGGTTCCCAGCGAGCCCTCGCGCAGCTCCTGGCGCCCGGTCAGGAAGAAGTTGCGCCAGGTCGCGTTCTCGGCGCCGTAGCCGAGCTGCTCGAGACGCGTCGGCCTGCAGCTCCCGGGCCGCCGTGTTGTCCGGGTCGGCGAAGACGACGTGGTTGACGCACCTCGCGCGACCCAGCGGAGGTCGCCGTCCTCGAACGAGCGCGCGCGCCTTCTCGAGCACCGCGTCGGCGCCGCCCATGAACTCGACGTAGCGCTGGCCGACGCCTCGCTCGGCGGGTGCGGCCAGAGGTGGGCCGGGTTGCCGTCGAACCAGCCCATGTAGCGCTGGTAGATGGCCTTCACGTTGTGGCTGACCGAGCCGTAGTAGCCGCGGCAGTGCCAGGTCTCCTCGAGCGCCGGCGGCAGCTCGAGCTTCTCGGCGATCTCGGCGCCGGTGTGGCCCTGGTTGAGCAGGCGCAGGGTCTGGTCGTGGAGGTAGGCGTAGAGGTCGCGCTGCTGGGAGAGGTAGTCGACGATCCGCTCGGTGCCCCAGGTCGGCCAGTGGTGGGAGCGCGAAGAGCGACGTCGGCCTCGGTCGCCGAACAGGTCGATCGCCTCGGTCGAGGTAGCGGGCCCAGATCCGCGGGTCGCGGACCAGCGGCGCCGCGCAGCGTCAGCAGGTTGTGCAGGTTGTGGGTGGCGTTCTCGGCCATGCACAGCGCCCGGTGGTCGGGGAAGAGGAAGTTCATCTCCGCCGGCGCCTCGGTGCCGGGCGTCAGCTGGAACTCGATGCGGACCCCGTCGATCACCTCCTCCTGGCCGGTGTGGGTGATCTCGAGGGTCGGCGCGATCAGGGTCACGGCGCCGGTCGACGTCGTCTGGCCCGAGGCCGGCGCCGACCTGGCCGGCCGGGCCGCGGCTCGAGCAGCGCCCCGTACATGTAGCCGGCGCGGCGGCCCATGGCGCGTGCCGGCGTAGACGTTCTCGCTGACCGCGTGCTCCAGGAAGCCCTGCGGGGGCGACCACCGGCACCGTCGCCGGCGTCGACCTCGGCCTCGGTGATCACGCCCTTGACCCCGCCGAAGTGGTCGACGTGGCTGTGGGTGTAGATGACAGCCCGGTGACCGGCCGGTCGCCCCGGTGCTCGCGGTAGAGCGCCAGCGCCGCCGCGGCGGTCTCGGCCGAGATCAGCGGGTCGATGACGATCACGCCGCGCGTCGCCCTCGATCGATCGTCATGTTCGACAGGTCGAAGCCCCGCACCTGGTAGATGCCGCGGCGCCACCTCGAACAGGCCGTGGATGGCGAGCAGCTGCGCCTGGCGCCAGAGGCTCGGGTTCGCGGTCGGGGGCAGTCGCCCTCGAGGAAGGCGTAGACGTCGTTGTCCCAGACCCTCGGCCGTCGGCGGCCTCGATCCGCATCGGCTCGAGGGCGGCGACGAAGCCCCGGCGGGCGTCCTCGAAGTCCTGGGTGTCGTGGAAGGGCAGGCGGGGGATCCTGCCATCGCCGTCGGCGGCTTCGGACTGCGCGCTCATGCGTTCAGCCGAGGCCGGCGAGCGCCTCGGCCGCGGCGCGCTCGCCGGAGCTCACCGCGCCGTCGATGTAGCCGCACCAGCGGGTCGCGGTCTCGGTGCCCGCCCAGTGGACGGAGCCGACCGGCTCGCGCAGCACCGGCCCGCAGGCGGTCCAGCCGCCGGTCGCGAAGTTGGCGACCGGCCCACCGCCGGACCAGGGCTCCGCCGCCCAGTCGAGCTCGATGTAGCGCTCGGCGGCGAGGGCCGGCGCTCCGAACAGGGACTCGAAGCAGCGCAGCGTCGCCGGCGGCGCCCGGAGGGGCCGAGGGCCGCGAAACGGCGGGCGTCGGCGCCGCCGACGAAGCCGACGAGGACGCCGGGGGCCCCGCCCGGCGGGGAGTTGTCGAAGCTGAGCGTGACCGGACCCTCCTCGTTGACGCGCCTCGCCCGAGAGCCCGTCGGCGCGCCAGAACGGCTCCCCGTACACGGCGGCGACCTTCACCACCCACCCCAGAGCCATCCGCTGGGCGAGCTGCCGGCGGGCGGCGGGCAGCGGCGGGTCGAACTCGATCGCGCCGGTCAGGTGCGGCGGGATCGCCACCACCGCGCGGCGCGCGCGAACCGCACCGTGGGGCGAGGCGACGGTGACCCCGCCGGGTCCGTGCTCGATCCGCGTCACCGGGGCGCCGAGCCGGACCGCGTCGCCGAGCTCCGCGGCGACGCGGATCGCGATCTCCTGCGAGCCTCCGACGAGCCGGTCCTGCTGAGCGCCACCCTCGACGTCGGTGAGGAGCTCGAAGCTCCCGGCGGAGCGCAGATAGAAGGCGACGTGGAGCAGCGAGAGCTCCTCCGGCTCGGCGCCCCAGACGGTTCGCCCCGCGACCCGGAGCAGCCGTCGCGCCGTGGCGCTGAGCATCGAGCGCTCGATCCAGGTGGCGAAGCTGGTCGCGTCCAGTTCCCGCGCCCGCGCAGAGCGCCACGGCGCCTCGGGATCGATCTCGCCGGCGAGCCGGTTCAGCTTCCGCAGCGATCGCGCCACGTCGATCAGGGCGAGCGGGTTCAGCCGCGGGATCGTGCCCGTGTATCGGCGCACCCGCCCGTCGATGCGCAGCAGGTTCGCGCCCTCGGTGTGAGTCGGAAAGCTCTCGACGCCGACCGCCGCGGCCAGCGCGGCGATGCGATCCTGGGTCGGGCCGATCCACTGGCCACCGATCTCGAGCACCGCGCCGTCGCCGAGCTCGGCGTTCAGCGTCCGCCCGCCGACCCGATCCCGGGCCTCCAATACGAGCGGCGTCGCCCCTGCCGCGGCGACCGTGCGCGCGGCGGCCAGGCCGGCGAAGCCGGCGCCGACGACGACCACGTCCGCCGCGCTGTCAGGTCCGCCGTTCATCGCGACCAATCTAGGGAGCTTCCGGCGCTCCCGCACCGTCGCCGCCCGGTGGGGAGATCAGGCTCTTGGAACTCGCGCGAAGGTGCGCGAGGATCCTCAGCGGCGAGTCAGCGAGCGTCATTGCGTTGATCCCCGTCAGCACTGCCCCACAAGAGAGCCCTGGAGCCGAGGAGGTCCGTAGTGGAGAGCACCCAGAACACGGCCGTCATGCGTCGCATCTTCGAAGAGGTCATCAACGCCAAGAAGCTCGATCTGGCGGAAGAGCTCTATGCGGAAGACCACGTCCTGCACCCGGACGTGGCCGGGGTCGCGCGCGGCGGGGCGGGCATGAAAGAGGCCTTCGCGGGGCTGCACGAGGAGTTCGAGGACGCCCGGGCCGAGATCGAGTCGCTGGTTGCCGAGGGTGAAATGGTCGCCGTTCGCGTCACGTTCAGCGGCAGGCATGCGGCTACTGGGGAGCAGATCTTCTGGCCGGAGATGGTGTTCACCCGCTTTGCCGACGGTAGAGCCGTGGAGAGCTGGGAGATCAGCGACACCGGTCGCACGTGGAGGAGCTCGCCATGGTGATGCCGCGTGCGTGAGTCGCTCCCCGTTGGCTACCGGGCCGGCTCGATCAGTCCGTAGTGGCCGTCGTAGCGCATGTAGATCACGTTGCCGCGGCCGCTCGCAGCATCGGTGAAGTACATGAATCGATGGTTGAGGACGTTCATCTCCGCCACCGCGTCGTCGAGTCTGGTCGGCCCACTCATCCGGCTCTCCTCGTGGACGATCCCGTCGCCCTCGCCGGACCAGCCGATCTCGGTCGGTCCGATAACGCCGAGGCGGCCGTCGTCGCGGTGGTACGCGACGGCGTCAGCGCCGGTCTCGCGCTCGATGAACAGGTAGAAGTCGTGATCGAGGAACTCCATCTCCTCGGCTGCCTCAGCGGGGGTGAGCGGGCCGGTGGAGAAGGTCTTGCGGCGGACTATCTCCCGTTCCTCCGGCGCTCGGGGGAAATAGTCGGGGCGGTTGGTGGCGAAGCTGGAATGCCGCCACTCGCCGGCCTTGCGCTCGGTCGGGCGGCGGGCCTGGTCGGTGCGACGGTCGAGGAGGCTCCGCAGCTGCCGCTCCAGCCGCTGAGTGAGGCTGTTGACGGCTGCGATCGGGTCGACGTCGGCGACCTTCGCCCGGATCATCTGGCCGTTCAGGTCGACCTCGCCCTCGGCCCGGGCGGAGCGTTCGATCCGCGGGTTCGCTTCCTGGGCGAGGACCACTCGAGCACCGAGCATCGGGGTCTCTGCGAGTCGGTCCAGCGCCCCGACCTTCTCCCTCGCGAGCTCGCGAGCCTCATCCGGGACGTCGCCTCTCATCGTCACGTCGACCTGAATCATCGCTCCGACCGCCTCCTTGCCTCGTCGTTGCTCAGCTGGTCAGGATCGAGCCGCCGGCGCCCGATCATCGGTCCCAACTCTACGCCCGAGCCCCCGCGGCGGCACCTCGCCTCTTGCCGGCGAGGCGGCCTCAAGCGCGGACGATGGCCCCGACGAGCAGTCCGGACCCGAGGTGAGCGCCGAGTACGGGCCCCACCTGTGTGCAGAACAGCGGCTCGGCGTGGAAGATCGCGGTGCCGTGGGCGACCAGATGCTCGGCTTCCTCGGGGGACTGGGCGTGCTGCACGATCCAGTCAGTCCCGCCGCTCTCGTGCAGCTGATCCAGGTAGGCGTCCATCCGCGCCAGCGCCCGGCGTCTCGTGCGGACGCGGCCGACCGGGGTGATCTCGTTCCCGAAGGTCAGGATCGGCTTGACCTTCAGCGCCGTCCCGAGCATTGCCTGCGCCGCGCCGATCCGCCCGCCGCGACGCAGGTACTCGAGGGTGTCCAGGCAGAACCACATCTGGAGCGTCTCGCGGGCCTGGCGCGCAGCAGCGACCACGGAACTCAGCTCCTCGCCGCGCTCGGCCGCGCGGGCGGCGGCCATGACGACGCAGCCAAGGCCGCCGGCGCCGGTCTGGCTGTCGACCACCTCGACGCGCCCGGAATCGCCGGAGACGATTCGCGCCGCCTCGGTCGCGGCCTCGCATGTTCCCGACAGGCCGCTTGCCAGGTGGATGGAGACCACGTCACGCCCCGCATTGACGAGCGGTTCAAAGCGAGCGAGAAAGTCCCCTACCGATGGCTGCGAGGTCGTCGGCAACACGGGGGACTCGCGCAATCGCGCGTAGAAGGCATCGAGGTCGGCGTACTGATCCTCGGGCAGCAGATCGCCTTCCCAGCCCACGTACAGGGGGACCTCGTGAATCGCCCAGCGCTCGACCAGCGGACGTGGCAGGTAGGTCGTGCTGTCGGTCACCACGGCGACAGCGGCCGACCTGTCGGGTGTTCGGGCATCCTCCGAGGAACTCACGAGTGGCACACATTACGCGCGCCGAGGTGGATGCTCGGCGTGACCGTGGCAAGCTGGATGCAGCTTCGGAGCGGGCCCGACAGGATTCGAACCTGTGACCTTCGGTTTCGTAGACCGACGCTCTATCCGGCTGAGCTACGGGCCCGGGGGCCAGATTCTAGGCGGCGACCTCCGCGCCCGCCGCCGGCGCGGGGATAGGATCGCGGGGCCGATGGCCGACGCCGCCGCCAACGCCGCCCTGATCGAGCGCTTCTACGAGGCGTTCTCGCGCCGTGACGCGGAGACGATGGCCTCCTGCTACGCACCGGACGTGCGCTTCTCGGATCCCGTCTTCCAGGACCTGCATGGCTTCGAGGCGGGGTCGATGTGGCGGATGCTCTGCGGCACGGGCGGCGACCTGCGGGTCGAACACTCGAGGGTCGAGGCGGGCGAGACCACCGGCTCGGCGCACTGGGACGCCTACTACACCTTCACCGCCACCGGGCGCGAGGTCCACAACTCGATCGACGCGAGCTTCGTCTTTCGCGACGGGCTGATCGCCGAGCACACCGACTCCTTCGACCTGTGGAGGTGGACCCGCCAGGCGCTCGGCCCGGTCGGGCTCGTCCTCGGCTGGTCGCCGCCGGTGCAGAACAAGGTCCGCGCCCAGGCCGACGCCCGGCTGCGCGAGTTCATCGCCGAATCGGCGAAGGCGCCCTCCGGCGCCTAGCCGGGCAACGGGGGGTCCGGACCGGTGAACGAGCGGCTCTCGGCCTCGGACATGTCCTCGCTGCTCGCCGAGCGCGGGCCGATCCACGTCCACGTCGGCGCGACGATGGTGTTCGAGGGCGCGCCTCCGGCCTACGAGGACCTCCTCGCCCACGTCGAGAAGCGGCTCAACCTGGTGCCGCGCTTTCGCCAGCGGATCACCCGGATCCGCTTCAACCTCGACAACCCGGTCTGGGCCGACGACGGGCGCTTCGACCTGCGCTGGCACGTCCGCCGCGCCGCCCTGCCGCGGCCCGGTGGCCTCGCCGAGCTGCGCGAGCTGGTCGGGCGGATCATGTCCGAGCCGCTCGACTTCACCCGCCCGCTCTGGCAGATCTACCTGGTCGAGGGGCTCGAGGGCGGGCGCTTCGCGGTGATCCCGAAGACCCATCACGCGCTGGTCGACGGCGTCGCCGCGATCGACGTCGGCACGATCATCCTCGACCCGAACGAGGAGGGGACGGAGATGGAGCTCCCCGGCGAGCGCTGGGAGCCCGACGAGCCGAGCCCGGAGATGCTCTTCGTCCGCGCGGCGACGAAGCGGATCACGAACCCGCTGCGAGCCGCTCGCGACGCCGCGCGCGGCGCGATCTCGATGCCGCGCTCGACCGCGAGCCGGGTGATGCGCACAGCGGAGGGCTTCGCCGACCTCGCCGCGAGCGGGCCGAGCGCTCCGCGCACCCTGCTGAACGAGGAGATCGGCCGCGACCGGCGGGTCGCCTACGTCGCCACCGAGCTCGAGCGGCTGAAGGCGAGCCGGGGCGAGAGCGGCGCGACCGTCAACGACGTGATGCTCTCGGTCGCCGCGGGCGCGCTGCGCCGCTACTTCGCTCGCCACGACGGGGCCCCGCCCGAGCGGCTGGTCGCGCTCGTCCCGATGAGCATCCGCCGCCCTGACGAGGAGTCCGAGCTCGGCAACCGGATCGCGACCCTGCTGGTCTCCCTGCCGATCGCCGAGCTCGACCCGGCCGCCCGGCTCGCGTCGATCCACGCCGAGACGACGCGGCTGAAGCGCTCGCAGCAGGCCGCGGCGGCTTCGCTGATCATCGAGGCGACCGGCTGGACGCCGCCGACGATCAACCGCGTCCTCGCCGGGGCGATCTCGCGGCCGCTCTCCTGGAACCTGGTGATCTCGAACGTGCCGGGCCCGCAGGTGCCCTTCTACCTGCTCGGGCGCAGGCTGCTCGCGATCTATCCGTTCGTGCCGCTCTCGCCCCAGAACCACGCGCTCTCGATCGGCCTGCTGAGCTACGACGGCGGCGTCTTCTTCGGCCTCGCCGGCGACCGCGACCGGCTCAGCGACATCGACCTGCTCGCCGAGGACCTCGAGGCCGCGCTCGCCGAGCAGGAGGCCGCCGCTCGCGGCGGCTGATCACTCGCGGATGAACACCGGGGTCCCGAGCGGGACCCGGTCGACAAGCTCGTCCACCGAGGCGTCGGCGGCGCGCACGCAGCCATGGGACTCGGCGGCTCCGAGCGGCCCGAGGGTGCCGTGGATCGCGATCCGGTTGCCGCCCAGCCAGCCAGAGGGCACGTTCGGCTGGGTGGCGCTGAGCGCGACCGCGCAGCAGCCGTAGGCGGCCGGGTTGAGATCGCCACGGAAGGTGTCGGTGACCGCGTAGCGGCCGGTGGGGGTCTCGTAGCCGGGCGCGCCGATCGTGACCGCGAAGCTGCGGACGACCCGGCCGGCGGAGCGCAGCGCCGCCCTGCGCTGGGAGAGATCGACCTGGATCGCGAGCTTCGTCCAGCCGGCCCGCAGCCTCCGCGGATCGAGCCGGACCCAGCCGAGGCGGCCGTTCGGCAGCGATGCCGTGCTCACGCCGGCCCACGGCCCGACCCGCTTGGCGACGCCGAACACCGTCGGCGACCCGAACCGGGTCCGCTTGCCGACCAGCTCCACCCGCTCGCCCCCGCCCGGCTCCGTGCGCATCTCGACCCGCGCCCCCCTTCGCACCCAGACGAGCGGATAGGCGTCCTCGGGGGTGTCGAGCGCGAGGCTCCTCGGCCTCTTCGGCGAACCCTCTTCGGCGGCGGGCCGCTGCGCCGCGGCCGGCTGGACGGCCTCGACCTCGCCCGCCCCGCCCTTCGCTCTCGCCTCGTCGTCGATCAGCGGCTCGGCCGAGCCGCACCCCCCGATCGCGAGGCCGAGCACGAGCACCGCGAGGGCGCCGAGCGCTCGCTGTGTGGTGGGCGTTCTTGCCATCCGCGTCCTCCTACCCCGATCCGTCGTGGCTCCTCACGTGCGCCGGTCATCGACGCGTCCACCAGCCCATTATGCGGCTCCGGCGGCTCCTTGACGGCACCTCATCGCTGTGAAAGGTTCAGCGGACGAGCGAAATCGATCAAAGGGGTTCTGATGAGCACGGTCAGCCGCGCGCGCGACTTCGGAGGGTCAGCCGACGAGATGTGGTCGAGGATCGGCGACTTCCACGGGGCCGAGGGCTGGCATCCGGCGGTGGTCTCCTCCGACGCGCTCGCCGACGGGGACGTTCGCCAGCTGAACCTCGGTGACGGCGGGAAGATCCTCGAGACCCAGACCGGCAAGGGCCCGCGCTCCTACAGCTACCGGATCGACGAGGGGCCGCTCCCGGTTCGCGACTACTCGGCGACCCTGGCCGTGAGCGAGCGCGACGGCGGATGTACGGTGACCTGGGAGGCCGAGTTCGAGCCCGACGGCGCCAGCGAGGCCGAGGCATGCGCCGCCATCGAGGGGATGTTCGACGCCGGCCTGGACAACCTCTAGGGCCACCCGCCCTCCGATCAGCCGGGATCGGCCGCCATCAGGGTGACCATCTCGAACATCAGCGCGGTCGCGTTCACGCCGGTCACCAGCCCGGGCCCGTCCTTGTGCGCGGCGTACTCGACGACATCGGCGCCGATGATGTCGAGTCCGCGCAACCCGCGCAGGATGCCGAGCGCCTCGCGCATCGTCAGCCCGCCCGGCTCCATCCCCGCGACGGCCGGCGCCCAGGGCAGGTCGAGCGCGTCGAGGTCGAAGGTGATGTAGGCGGGCCGATCGCCGATCCGCTCGCGGGTCTCCTCGACCACCGCCGCGACGCCGAGCCGCTCGAACTCATCCATCTCGATCACGCGGATGCCCGCCTCATGGCTCGCCGCGTCCATGTCCGGGTCCGGCATGTGGCCGTGGATCCCGATCTGAATCGCGCGCTTCGGGTCGATCAGGCCCTCGTTGAGCGGCAGCGTGACCGCGTTGCCGGTGTGCACGACCGCTCCGTAGAGATCGCCCTCGTAGGTGTCGACGTGCGAGTCGAAGTGGATCAGCCCGATCGGCGCCTCGAACTTCGAGCCCTGCCCGACCAGCCCGCGGATGATCGGGCCGGTGACCGAATGATCGCCGCCGATCGCGCACGGGCGGGTCCCGGCGGCGCCGACGCGCGCGAAGAAGCCCTCGATGTCGGCCGCCGCCTTGTCGGGGTGGAGCAGTCCCGGCAGCGGCACGTCGCCGAGATCGCGGACCCGGCGCGAGGACCACGGGTCGATCCGCAGCTCGCGGTGCGTCCTGCCGCCGTACTGCATCGAGATGCCCCGAACGACGCGAGGCGCCAGGTACTGCGTGCGCTCGACCGGCTGCCCGCCGCTGTGCGGAATCCCGATCAGCCCGATGTCCGCGGACGCCGGATCGGGGTCGAGCGGCTGCCGAAAGAGCGTCGGCGAGCCGACGTAGTGCATGAACCCGTCAACCAACGCCGCCGTCTCACTCATCGGAGAGTCCCCCTCGCTTGGCGGGCCGTTCGGCCCGGTTGATCCTGAGCGGACAGGGAGGGATTCGAACCCTCGAGAGAGCTTTCGCCCCCTACTCGCTTAGCAGGCGAGTGCCTTCAGCCGCTCGGCCACCTGTCCGGGTTCGCGCGATTCTACGCGGGGTCGCCTGCTCGGTCCTCACGGCAATCCGGCTACCCTCGCACGCGTCTTGGACCGGGAAGCCCTGAAGGCCCGATACGACGCGCTGTTCGCGGCCACCACCCCGCCGTTCGCGTTCATCGATCTCGCCGCGATGCGGGCGAACGCGGAGACGATGCTCGCCCAGGCCGACGGCCTGCCGATCCGGATCGCCTCGAAATCGATCCGCTCCTCGGCGGTCCTGCGCCGGATCTTCGAGCTCGACCCGCGGTTCCGGGGCGTCCTCGCCTACACCCCGCGCGAGGCGCTACACCTCGCCGCGCAGGGGTTCTCGGACATCCTCGTCGGCTATCCGACCGTCGACCGCCCCGCGATCGCCGAGATCGGCCGGCTGGCCGTCGAGGATCCCGCCCGCGCCCCGCTTCTGATGGTCGACGACCGTCCCCACCTCGACCTGATCGAGGGTGCGATCGGCCGCGGCCCGTCGAGCGTCGGCGTCTGCCTCGACGTGGACGCCGGGTGGTGGCCGCTGGGCGAGCGGCTCGCGCGGGTCGGCCCGAAGCGCTCGCCGGTTCACGACCCCGGCCGGGCGCGGCGGATGGCCGAGGAGATCGAGGCGAGGCCGGGCACCCGGCTCGCCGGGGTGATGGCCTACGAGGGCCAGATCGCCGGGGTCGGCGACCAGATCCCGGGACGGCCGCTGAGAAGCGCGGCGATCAGGGCGATGCAGGGGGCCTCGCAGCGCGACATCCGTGGGCGCCTGCCGGAGATCCTCGCCGCGGTGCGCGACGTCCTCGCGGCCAGCGGCGGCGCGCTCGAGTTCGTCAACGGCGGCGGAACCGGGAGCCTCTCTCGGACCGCGGCGGCCGGGATCGCCGACGAGCTCACCGCCGGCTCGGGGTTCTACGCCCCGCACCTGTTCGACAACTACCGCTCGATCGACCTCGAACCGGCGGCGTTCTTCTGCCTGCCGGTGGTCCGTCGCCCGCTCGGCGGGATCGCCACCCTGCTCGGCGGCGGCTACCCGGCCTCCGGGGCGGCGAGCCCCGACCGGCTTCCCGAACCCTTCCTTCCCGGCGGGCTCCGCTTCGACCGCCAGGAGGGAGCCGGCGAGGTGCAGACCCCGGTCAGCGGGGCCGCGGCCTACTCGCTGCGGATCGGCGACCGCGTCTACCTGCGCCACGCGAAGGCCGGCGAGCTCTGCGAGCGGTTCAACTCCCTCCTCCTCGTCGACGGCGACCAGGTCGTCGACGAGGTCCCCACCTACCGCGGCGAGGGCAAGAGCTTCCTCTGAGCGCCCGCGCCCCCGGGCGCGCTCAGCCCGAGCCCCCGAGCACCCGGCGGATGTAGGGGCTCTCGAAGACGCCGTCGGGGTCGAGCCTCGCGCGCAGCGAGCCGAAGTCATCCCAGCGCGGATAGCGTGACGCCAGCGTCTCGGCGGTCTGGAAGTGACGCTTGCCCCAGTGAGGGCGGCCGCCGTATTCGTCGGCGATCGCCTCAACCGCGCGGAAGTAGGGCTGCCAGTCGCGCCTGCGGTCCTGGTGGACGGCGATGTAGCAGGTGTCGCGACCGTGGGAGGCGCTCAGCATCACCTCGTCGGCTGCGACGAAGCGGACCTCGATCGGGAAGGCGACGGCGTGCTCGCGCTCCGAGGCGACCGCGAGCACTCGCTCGACCGCCTCGGCCGCGTGCTCGAGGGGGATCCCGTACTCCATCTCGGTGAACTTGATCCGGCGCTCGCTCGCGAACACGCGGTGGCTGCGATCGACCTTGGTCGAGCGCCCGGTCCCCTTCGAGGCGAGCCGGGCGAGCCGCGGCGCCTGCCCGGGCAGGTGGCGAGCGGCGAGCGCGAAAGCGCCGCCGACCCAGTTCTCGAGCACCACCTCCTGCGCGTAGACGAGGGCGGCCGGCCTCGGCCTCGGCGGCTCGTCGCTGCGCCGGCTCTCGCGGCAGAGCGCGAGATCGGTGTGCGGGAAGACGTAGAACTCGAAGTGGTCGTTGCGCTCGGTGAGCTCATCGAGCCGGGCAAGTGTCTCGGCGAGCGGCCGCGGCGAATCGGTGCGGTGGAGGGTGAACGCCGGGACCGCGCGGATCGTCACCGCGTAGATCAGCCCGAGCGAGCCGAGCCCGAGCCGCGCCGCCTCCAGCGCCGCCGGATCCCCGTCGGCGGAGATCTCCAGCGACGCGCCGTCGGCGAGCACGAGCTCGACCGCCTCGACCTGGGCGGAGATGCTCTGAAATCGCGCGCCGGTGCCGTGGGTGCCGGTGGAGATCGAGCCGGCGAGCGTCTGGCGGTCGATGTCGCCGAGGTTCTCGAAGGCCAGGCCGAAGCCGTCGAGCCGGCGGTTCAGGTCGGCGAGCACGATTCCGGCCTCGACCTTCACCCGCCCGCGCTCGCGGTCCACCTCGAGGATCCGATCGAGATGGTCGAAGCGGACCATCACGCCGTCGGTCAGCGCAACCTCGCTGAAGGAGTGTCCCGAGGCCGCGGCGCGCACGCCCAGGCCCTCCGAGGCGGCGCGCCGGACGACCTCGGCGAGCTGCTCGCGGGTCCGCGGCGTCTCGATCCGCACCGGCTCGCAGCGCTGATCGCCGGCCCAGTTTCGCCAAACCTGCCTACGCGCCATCGGCGCCAAGGCTAGACGTGTGCGCCGGACCCCCGGCGGTCGCTCGGCCCCGGCTCAGGGGCCGGGCTGCACCTGGCTGGGCTCGCACTCGCCGTTGGCCTGGTTGCCGTCGGTGAGCGCGCCGCCGTCGGTGAACGGGACCGAGTCGTCGCCGAGGTCCTCGGCGGGGCGCTCGTTGCCGCCCGGGCAGCGCTGGTTGTTGCCGAGATCGAGCGAGGCGAGCGTCTCCTCGGGGGTCAGCGGGGTGCCGAAGACGTTCGGCAGGTTGCCCGGCAGCGAGAGCGTGAAGGTGTTGAAGGTGGTCGCGATCCGCCCGATCCCGCCGATCGCGTCCGTGTAGCCCGACCCGGGCCCGAAGTCGTCGAACCAGCCGACCAGCTCCGGGGTGTAGGCGCGGAAGTAGGAGAGGTTGTAGTTGCCGTTGCGAAGCGCGCAGAGGCTCTCGCCGAAGGAGCCCTGGGTGAAGTCGCCGTCGGCGGCGACCTCGAGGTCGGCGGGGTCATCGGGGCCGGGGCCGCAGTCGGGCGAGCCCGAGCCGACCGCCGCCTTGGCGAGCGCCGGCTGGGTGTTGGTGAGCTCGACCAGGTCGTTGTCGGGGCCGGGGTCGGAGATGATCCGGTCGAGGTCGCGGACCGTCGGCACCGCGTCGTCGGCGGCGACCCGCAGCTCGGCGAGGAACGGGCGCAGGCGCTCGACCGCGGGCTTGGAGGCATCGACCAGGGGGTCGACGTCGTCAAGCGCGGCGCGCAGGTTGACGAAGGTGGTGTTCGCGTTTCGCATGAAGTCGGGGAGCAGTGAGATCGACTCGGCGAGCTGCTGCTTGCGATCGCCGAGCGCGTTCATCATCAGGTCGAGGTTGCCGATCAGGGCCGAGAGGTCGGGGGCCCGGGCCGCGAGCGCCCCGGAGAGCTCGGAAGTATCGACGATCAGGTTCTCGAAGGTCTGACGGTCGGCGGCGAGCTCGCCGAAGACCCGCCGCGAGGTCGAAAGGAAGGGGTTCAGGTAGCGCAGGCCGCGGTTGGCCTTGCCCGCGACGCCCTCATAGGAGAGCTCGAAGCCCTGGATCACGTGCTTGAAGTCGCGGATCGTCTTCGGCGAGAGCGTGTTGAAGATCTGGTCGAGGTCGACCTCGGAGACCGTCTCCGAGCTGGTCATCTCCCCGCCGTCGTCGATCTCCTCGCCGGCGGTCGCCTCCGGCGGCAGGGTGAGCTGCACCTGGCGCCCGGCGATCTGCGAGAGCGAGGTCGAGCGCACCGTCGCCGTCGTCCCGCGGCGAAGCGGCGCGAGGTCCTCCTCGACCGACAGCGTCACCAGCGCCTCGCCGTTGTCGCCGAGCTCGATCGTCTCGACCGAGCCGACCTTGGAGCCGCCGACCACGACCTCGTTGCCCTCGACGAGCTGGCTCGCGTTGGCGAAGTGGGCGGTGACCGTGTAGCTGTCACCGCCGCGAAGCAGGATCAGCACGGCGAGCACGGCGGCGGCGAGCAGCGCGATGCCGACCAGACGGCTGGCGAGCGACGCCTTCTCCGGCTCCGGCTCGCGATGGCGCTCGCGCTCGGCGGGATCGGGCGCCGAGGCGAGGATCAGCTCACGGATGCTTCCGGGCGGCGGATCGGCGCGGCCGCCCTCGCGGGCCCCGCCCTCGCCCTCCGTCCCGCTGCGCCCGCCGGCGTCGTCGTCGTCAGCCACTCCCTACTCCCTCCATGGAACCGTGCATGAGGAGAGCGTACGGAACTGTGAGCCCGTCACAAAGCCGGGGACGAATCGCCGCGGTTCGTCACACTGAAGCGACCCGGAGGGGTGGCAGAGAGGTCGAATGCGGCGGTCTTGAAAACCGCTAGGCCGGGTTGACCGGTCTCGTGGGTTCGAATCCCACCCCCTCCGCTGGAGGACCGCCCCGCCGCGCGACCGCCGAGAATCGATCCGTCCGTGCCATCCGCCTGCGAATACGTTTGACTTCGGCACATGGAGAACGTCCTCTGGCAGATCGAGATCTCGCACTACAACGAGAAGGCGCGCTGGGCGCTCGACTATAAGGGAATCCCGCATCGCCGCCGCGCACCTCTGCCGGGCCTCCATCGTGCCTGGGCACTGGCGATCACGCGGGGTTCCCACGACCGGCTGCCGGTGCTCCGCCTCGACGGCAGGATCGTCGCCGGGTCGAGCGCGATCGTCGCCGCGGTCGACGCGCACACCCGCGAGCCGCCGCTCCTACCCGCGGACCCGGGCGAGCGGACGAGGGCGCTCGAGCTCGAGAGCTACTTCGACGAGGAGCTCGCGCCGCGGGTCCGCCGGTTCGTCTGGTGGCACACCCTCGACAACTCCGAGGTGACGCTTGCGACGGTCGCTCCGAACGCGGGCGCGGCGAGAAGGCGGCTGCTCTCGACGCTCGCGCCGGCGATCGCCCCCGTGATGAAGCGCGACTACAAGATCAACGCGGCGAGCGCACCGGAGGCGCGCGACGGCATCCTCGCGGCGGCCGACCGGCTCGAGCGCGAGCTCGGCTCGAGCGGCTACCTGGTCGGCGACTCGTTCAGCGTCGCCGATCTCGCCGGCGCATCGCTGTTCACGCCGCTGATCTGCCCGCCCGAGCGTCCCTACCCGCCGACGGCCGTCGCCGAGCCGGTGCTCGAGCTGCGGGCCGAGCTCGAGGCGCGTGAGGCCGGGGCCTGGGTGAGGGAGACCTACCGCCGCCACCGCGGCGTCTCGGCCGAGATCGCCGCCTGAGCGCCGCCCGGCCTGCACGGCGCTGCCCGCGAGCGCACCCCGGGCCCCTCTAGCTTGTTGAACGGGCATGGGAGCGAGAACGATCGCCGCGATCGCGACGGTGGCCGCGGCCCTTGCCGCGAGCCCCGCACAGGCGTCGCTGCCCTCGGGACGGGCCTACGCGCCGCCGAACGGAAAGGCCTACCACGGCGTCTCCGACACCGGCGTGCTCGAGGACTTCTTCGCCTTCGAGCGCCAGGTCGGCGCCCACCCGGCGCTGCTCCAGGAGTTCTTTCACTGGGACGTCCCGTTGACGACGGGGGCGTTCGCGCGCTGGGCCGCCGCCGACACGAGGGGCGTGCTCAGCCTCTCGACGACCCCGGGCGACGGGCTCGAGCGAATCACCCCGCGGCAGATCGCCAAGGGCGTCGGCGACCGCTACATCCTGCGAACGGCGCGGACGATCGCCGAGGCGCAGCAGACCGTCTACATCCGGCTGATGGCCGAGATGAACGGCCACTGGAACGCCTACAGCGCCTTCAACGCCGACGGCTCCGCCCGTCGCGGGGGCCACGGCAGCCGCTGGTACAAGCGCGCCTGGCGCCGCTTCACCCTGCTGGTCCGCGGCGGCCCGCGCCGCGAGATCAACGAGCGCCTGGTGCGGATTGGCCTGCCGCGGATCCTCGCCGCGCGCTCCCAGAACGACCCGATCTACGCCGGCGGGCCGGACGGGATCCCGCTGCCGGTTCCCGAGCAGCTGCCGCGCCCGCGGGTGGCGATGATGTGGGTGCCGCAGAGCTTCGGCTCGCCGAACATCCGCGGCAACCAGCCCGGCGACTACTGGCCCGGCGGGCGCTACGTCGATTGGGTCGGGATCGACATCTACTCGAAGTTCGCCGGCGCCTTCGACGAGGGCAAGCGGTTCTTCCGCCGCTACCGCCGCTGGCCGTTCGTGATCGGCGAGTACGGGCCCTGGGACAACGACCAGTCGGGCGCCTTCACCCGCTCGCTGTTCAACTGGGCCGAGGCTCACGATCGGGTCAAGATGCTTCTCTACTACCGCGACTTCGGCGCCGGCAACGCCTACGAGCTCGACAACTACCCCGGGGCGAGGGCGGTGCTTCGCAGGCGCCTCGACCGCGCCCGCTGGCTCGAGTTCGCGCCCGGCGCGAGTCAGATTCCTGACCCGCCGCCCAGCCCGGCGGCACCGGCGCGCATGGCGCCGAACCCGGCCGCCGACCTCCCCTGAGCGGGAGCGATTACGATGCGCGACAAGCAGCCCTCGACCCCACCGAGGGCGCAGGATCCGTTCAAGAAAGGAGCGGAGGCGATGAGCCATAAGAGCGCCTCGCGTCCCGCCGCCAGGATGGCGAAGAGAGAGCCCGCCGACCCCGTTGCGACCGGCAAGACGGCCCGCAGGTCGAAGCTGCAATCGATCGCCAAGCGGCAGGCCGACGAGCGAATCAAGGCGCTGGCCCCCGACCTCTCGGTGGCCAGCTCCGACACCGCCGCGAACGCCCGAGCGCTCGAGGGAAAGCCGGCGAGCGCGTTCGCGCCCTCGTCCAGCGAGCCCTTCCACGACGTCGGCGCACGCGGCGAGCCCGAGTTCGAGAACGGCTGGAGCAACCTCGGTTCGGGCCGCAGCAGCGCCGCCTTCTACCGCGACCCGCTCGGGGTCGTGCACCTGAAGGGGACGATCGCCGGCCCGGCGGGCTCGGTCGCGTTCACCCTGCCGCCCGGATACCGCCCGGCCGAGGAGCTGTTCATGGCGGCGGCGGGCCCGGTGCACAGCCAGCTCCGGGTCTCCGCCGGAGGCGGGGTGACGCTGATCTGCGCGAGCGGCGGCACCTGCGTCGCCGGGATCGACGGGGCGAGCTTCCGGGCGGCCTAGGCGCGGTCAGCCCGCTTCGGTCGTCTCGCGGCGGAGCGTCGCCCGCCCCTCGGCGAGGCAGCGGTTGACCTTGGTGTAGGTCCAGCCACGCAGCGTGCAGATCTCGAGGTAGGAGTAGCCCGCGGCCTGCAGCCCGATCGCGGCCCGCTCATCGGACTTGAGGCCGGCGAGCAGCGACGCGGCCGCGCCTACCCGCTCGCGCCCGGCGGCGACCTCGAGCGGCCCGGGGCGATCGCAGGCGATCTCCTCGAAGCGCTCGGCGACCGGCAACCCGACCTCGCGCGGCGTCCGGGCCCCGAGCGGGCGCAGCCGCGCCCGACGCACCGCGCTCGCCTCGCGCCTGGTCACGGTCGCCATCCAGGCGCGCAGGCTCTCCCGCTCCAGCGGCGGCGCCTTCGTCAACAGGATCACGAAGGCGCGCTGAACGGCGTCCTCGGCGTCCTCGACGCAGAGCGAAAAGCGGCGCGCGGTGCGAAGCAGCGCCCGGCGATCGCCCGAGAACAGCGTCAGCGCGGCGGCGGCGCGACTCGCTTCAGGGCCCGTTCGGTCCACTACAAGTTCAAGCCCGCAGCGCGAGTGAGCGCCCCCGATCCCAACCGGGCGTCGCTATTCTCGCCCGGCGATGCCAACGACGATCGTCACCGGAGGAGCTGGATTCCTCGGCTCCCACCTCTCCGATCACCTGCTCGCCAAGGGCCACCGGGTGATCTGCGTCGACAACCTCGACACCGGCTCGCTCCAGAACATCGAGCACATCGAGTCGGACGAGTTCCGGTTCCTCCAGCATGACGTGACCGAGCCGCTGTTCCTCGATGAGCCGATCGACTTCGTCTACCACCTCGCCTCGCCGGCGAGCCCGATCGACTACCTGCGGCTGCCGCTGCACACGCTCAAGGTCGGCTCCTACGGCACCCACCACATGCTCGGCCTGGCGAAGAAGCACCGTGCCCGCTTCGTGCTCGCCTCGACCTCCGAGGTCTACGGCGACCCTCAGGTCCACCCGCAGCCCGAGACCTACTGGGGCCACGTCAACCCGATCGGGCCGCGCGGGGTCTACGACGAGGCGAAGCGCTACGCGGAGGCGCTGACGATGGCCTACCACCGCCAGCAGGGCGTCGACACCGGGATCGTCAGGACGTTCAATACCTACGGTCCGCGGATGCGCCCCCACGACGGGCGCGCGATCCCGACCTTCCTGCGCCAGGCGCTTCAGGACAAGCCGCTGACCGTCTTCGGCGACGGCAGCCAGACGAGGAGCTTCTGCTTCGTCGACGACCAGATCCGCGGCTACGTCGCGATGGCGGAGTCCGACGTCCACATGCCGGTCAACATCGGCAACCCGGACGAGTTCACCCTGCTCGAGCTCGCGAACACGGTGATCGAGGTGACCGAGTCGCGCTCGGAGATCGTCTTCGAGGCCCTGCCCACCGACGACCCGCAGGTCCGCCAGCCCGACAGCACCCGGGCCCGCCAGCTGCTCGACTGGGAGCCCGAGATCGAGCTTCGCGACGGCCTCCGCCGAACGATCGAGGAGACCGGCGTCGAGCGGCTCGTCGGCGCCGGCGACTGAGCGACCCCGGCCAGCCCGGGCGCCGCGGGGAACCCGCTTGCGCATAGCCCACCTCACCGCGACCTTTCCGCCCTATCCGGGCGGCGCCGGCAACACGGCGGCGCGCTTCGCCGCCGAGCAGGCGAGTCGCGGGCACGAGGTCGAGGTGTTCACCGCCCCCGCGCCGGGCGCGATCCCCGATCCCGGCGGCGCCGTGGTCCACCGGATCGCGCCGGTGTTCGCGATCGGCAACGCCCCGCTGATCCCGCGGCTGCGAAAGGTCGAGGGCTTCGACGTCGTCCACCTGCACTACCCGTTCATCTTCGGCTCCGAGCTCACCCTGCTCGGCCGGCTGGGGCGACGGAGACGCTCGCAGGCGCTGCTCGTCCACTACAAGAACCGGCTCGTCGGCTCGGGGCCCCGCGGCGCCCTGTTCGAGGCCTACGAGCACTCGGTCGCCCCGGCGCTGATCCGCGCCGCCGATCGCGTCTGCGTGCTCTCCGCCGATCACGCCAACTCGGTCTCCTACCTGCGGCGGACCGGGGAGCGCCGGCCGGAGAAGCTGATCGAGATGCCGAACGGGGTCGACGCGGAGCTGTTCTCGCCGGGGCCCGACGCGAGCGGCCTGCGCGAGCGGCTCGGGATCCCCGCCGCGGCGGTGGTCGCGGCCTTCGTCGCCACCCTCGACCTCGCCCACCACTTCAAGCGCCTCGACGTCGCCATCGACGGGCTCGCCGCGCTCGGCGATCCCGACGTGCATCTGCTCGTCGCCGGCGGCGGAGAGCTGGTCGAGGGCTTTCGCGCCCGCGCCCGCGAGCGCGGGGTCGGCGAGCGGGTCCACTTCCTCGGCGCGGTCCCCCACGCCGAGCTCCCGAACGTGCTGCGCGCCTCGGACCTCTTCCTGCTCACCACCGAGCCACCGGAGTCGTTCGGGATCGTCCTGATCGAGGCGATGGCCTGCGCGCTGCCGGCGATCGCCACCGACTACCCCGGCGTCCGCGCCGTGGTCGATTCGCGGACCGGATCGCTGGTCGAGCGCGGCGACCCCGCGGCGGTCGCGGCGGCGTTGCGGCGCATGGTCGAGCTCGGCGCCGAGGGCCGCGCCGCGATCGGCGCCGCCGGCCGCGAGAAGGCCGAGCGCGAGTGGAGCTGGGCGCGGCTCGTCGAGCGCATGGACGGCGCCTATGCGGAAGCGATCGCCGTCCGCGCCGCGAAGGTCTCACGGTGATCGCCGAACCGGACAGGCCGGGCCGCTCGATCCTGCTGGTCGCCTACTTCTATCCCCCGTGCCGCGACACGGGGGTGCTGCGGGCGGCGGCGATGGCGAAGTGGCTGCGGCGACTCGGCCACCGGGTCACGGTGCTCACGACCTCCGCCTACGGGGAGCTCCCCGGCGACCGCGACGAGCCGGTCGAGCGCACGGCGGACGCGCAGCTGTGGCGGGCGAAGCTGCGCGGCAAGGAGCGCATCGACGCGCTCTTCGACTCCGACACCTACAGCGGCCGCCCCCACTTCCTCTCGAAGGTCGTCGTCCCCGAGCCGCTCGGCGTCGCCTGGGTCCCGTTCGCGCGCAGCCGCGCCCTCGCGCTGCACCGGCGCGAGGGCTTCGACTGCGTGATCACCACGTCGCCGCCCGAGTCCGCGCACGCCGTCGGCCACGCGCTGGGGAGCCGGGGGGTGCCGTGGGTCGCCGACATCCGGGACGCCTGGACCTTCGAGTCGCTACGGCCCGCGTTCCCGACGGGCCTTCAGCGCCGCCTCGACGCGCGGATGGAGCGGCGCCTGCTCGGCGCGGCCGACGCGGTCGTGTGCGTCTCGCAGCCGGCCGCCGCCGACCTGCGCTCTCGGGGGATCGCCGACCCGCTCCTGATCCCCAACGGGTGGGACCCCGAGGCGATGCCGGAGCCGGCGGAACGCTCTGCGGGTCTCGACCCCGATCGCGTCACCCTGCTCTACACGGGACGCTTCGGTAGCTACGGACGCGACCCGCGGGCGCTGATCGAGGCGCTCCGCATGCTCGCGCGCGAGCAACCCGACACCGCTGCGCGGCTCGAGCTCGCGGTGGCCGGCCCGCTGACGTCGACCGAGACCGAGCTCTTCGGGGTCGATGTCTCCCCGGCCCGGATCACGCTGCTGGGCAGCGTTCCGCGCGAGCGCGCGCTGGCGCTCCAGCGCGAGGCCGACGCGCTGCTGCTGATCGCCCACCCGACCCGCTCGCAGCTCCTCAACATCAAGTTGTTCGAGTACCTCGCCGCCGGCCGGCCGATCCTCGCCCTGGCGGCGGGAACGGAGGCGGGTCGTGTGGTGCGGGAGATCGGCGGCGAGGCGGTCGCGGCGGACGACCCGCGCGCGATCGCGGCAGCTCTCGAGCTGCTGGCATCCGAGGGGCTGCCGCCGCTCGACCCGGATGTGGCGCACCGCTACGCCTACCCGGCTCCCGCCGAAGGGATGGTGGCGGCAGTCGAAGCCGCGATCGCGCGCCGCAACCGCTCCTGAGGCAGCAGCACCCCGGTCGGCTTCCCCACGCTTGACTGCCCTTCAGGGCGGTCATAGGGTCGGATCGATGCCAAGCGGGGGCCGGCGCCGGGGAAGCCTCCACTGATTCGGGAGGCTCACAATGAGCAGCAATGCGATGCGGTGGAAGCCGCAGCCGGCAACCGTGATCTCGATGATCGCGCTCTTCGTTTCGCTTGCGGGGACCGCGTATTCCGCAAGCGTGGCCAAGAACTCGGTCAAGTCGTCGTCCGTCAAGGACAACTCGCTGAAGGCGAAGGACCTCAAGGACAACAGGGCGGTCGGCTCCGCCGAGGTCATCGACGACAGCCTCACGGGCGCGGACATCGACGAGTCGTCGCTGGCGCTGGCCGCAGGTGTCGAGGGCCCTACTGGTCCCCAGGGGCAGCAAGGCCCTCCAGGCCCCTCCGGTCCTGCGGGTCCCCCGGGCCCTCAGGGCCCCCCCGGTGCAGTCGGCGGCCCCGCCGGCGGTGACCTGACCGGGACCTATCCGAACCCGCTGATCGGTGATGGCAAGGTGACCACTGCGAAGGTCGCGGACAGCACGCTCACCGCCGATGATCTCGGGCCGAGCTCGGTCGGCAACTCCGAGCTCGCCAACAACGCCGTGAACTCGGCGAAGGTCGCCGCCGAGTCGATGACCTCGGCCGACCTGGCAACCGACTCGGTGGCCGCCACCGAGGTCGCCGACAACTCGATCGACTCCGGCGAGGTCGTCGACTTCGGCCTCTCCAACGAGGACATCGGAGTCCTCGAGGCGCAGGTCAACACCGACGGCTCGCTCGCGAGCTCGGACCATGCCGGCACCACGTCGATGCGGCTCGACACGGGGTTCTATGAGGTCGATTTCGCGCACAACGTCTCGAACTGCACGCCCGTCGCGACGCAGGGCGAGGCCGGCGTCGGCGGCGCGCTGGGAGCGATCATGGGCGTCACCGATCGCTCCGGGAACTCCAACGCGTTCTTCGTGACCACGAGGGACGCCGCGGGCGCCCTCGTGAACAACTCCTTCCATCTGGTGGTGGTCTGCTAGCGGACCGCTGAGATCGACCCGGAGCGCGGGCTCGGCGCGGTGCGGCGAGAGACGCCACCCGGCCGGGCCGCGGTCCCGGGTCCCTGGCGGGCAGTCGTTGAGCGCCGCATTACGCCCGCGCGATGATCGCCTCCGCCACCCGCTCCGCCGTCGCCGGCACCTGCTCGAGGTAGAAGTTGGGCTCGATCGCCTCGAGCTCGAGCAGCACCGGAGAGCCGTCGGGATCGCGGAGCATGTCGACGCGGGCGTAGAGGGGCAGGTAGGAGAACCGCTCCGCGATCTCGGCGACCACGCGGGCGGCTAGATCGAGCTCGTCCTCGGCGGCGCGGGCCGGGCCGACGAGCCCCGGGTCGTACATCGTCTCCGCCGCACCGACCCCGTCGTCGCGCACCGGTGCGACCTCGTCCGGCCGCAGCACGGCGAGCTTTCGCAGCGCGTGGGCGGGCTCGCCGTCGATCATCAGCACCGCGGTCTCGCCGAGCTCGTCGACGTTCGGGTTGAACGGCTGCACCATCGCCGTCCGGCCGCTCTCGTGGATGCGCTCGATCAGCGCCCGCGCCTCGTCGTGGGCGGCCTCCGCGAAGCGACCGGTGTCGCGACCGCCCGCCGAGACCGACGGCTTGACGACGATCTCGCCCTCGAGCGCGGAAGCGTCGGAGCCGGGCTCGAGATAGAGGGTCTCGACCACCGGCAGCCCGGCGGCGGCGAGATCACCGAGATAGCGCTTGTCGGTGTTCCAGCGAACCAGCGCGGGGGCGTTGTGAAGCCGCGGCCCGATGGCGTCCACCCACTCCAGGAACCGCTCCCGCCGGCGCGCGTAGTCCCAGGTGGAGCGGATGATCACCGCCTCGAAGCCCTCCCAGTCGGCGTCCGGGTCGTCCCAGGGAATCGCGGCGGCGTCGGCGCCGCGCTCGCGCAGCGCCGCGACCAGGAGCTGGTCGTCGTTGAACTCCGGCGGCATGCCGGCGAAGCTGGCGATCGCCACTCGCATCGGCGCGAATCCTAGGCCGGGCGGCCCCGACCCTGCGGCTAGCCGGTGACGTCGGCTTCGATCGTCGGTGGCACCGCGACGGCACGCACCTCGACCTTCGCCACATCGCTGAGCCCTCTGCTGTTCGTCGCCGTCGCGGTGATCTCGTGCAACCCCGGCTCGAGCGCGGCGGAGATCGCGGGCCCCGCACCGAGCCGGCCCTGGAGCGAGGATCGCCAGACGATGCTCTCACCGGAAAGCGAGTCGTCCTGCGGGTCGGTGGCGGCGGCGATCAACGGGATCGTCTCGCCGGCCGTGACGTTGACGCCGCTCGCGGGGGTGCTGATCAGGGCGCGGGGCGGCTTCGCCGGTACCCCCAGCCTGCGGGCCACGGAGGAGCCGGTGAGGACGCCGTCCGTGGCGATCACCTTGAAGCGCGCGTTCGGCCCTCCCGGCCGAGTCGAGAGATCGACCGCGTACGAGCGCTTCCTGATCCCGGATGCGACCGGGAGGAACTCGCCGTCGCCGTCGCTGTAGAGCAGCGTGTAGGTGAGCTTGTCGTGGTCGGCGTCGCGGCCGCGCCAGCGCACGCGAACGCGCTCGCCGAGCTCGGCCCCCTTCTTCGGCGACTTGACGCGAACCTTCGGCGCGTGGTCCGAGACGGGGAGGGCTCGCACGACGCGCTTTCCCTTCCGGAACTCGATCTCCCGCGTTGCCGACCTGAAGCGCACGGCGACGTGGATGAAGCGCCTGCCGCCGACATCGTCGCTCGAGCGCTGTGGCAGGAACGGGTAGCGGGCGAGGACCCGATCGCGGGCTCCGCGAAGGACGATCGAGTACCTGCTCTTCTTTGGCCGCTCGGTCAGCTCGAGTCCTCGGAGCACCGAGAGCGGATCGAGCGAGAGCTTCGAGCCCTTGGCGCGGCCGGTGACGAGGAGCCGGCGGCCCTTCGCGCCCGCCGCCTTCGGCCGCTCCCGCGAGCGGTTCACGATCGGGGTGTTGAGGCAGAACGGGATCGCGTCGCCGTTGCACATGTACTTCATGATCGAGCTGTAGGTGTAGGCCGACGGCCACTGGTCGTCGCAGTAGCTCATGACGTCGTGCCAGCCGGTCCGCCAGTCGCCGAGGACCATCCCGAGGCCGAGCGCGGCGTCACCCGCGTCAAGCGCTTGGTTGTCGCGGGCGGCGTCGCCGATCAGCCCGTCCGCGTAGGGGAACGTCGGGTCGTCGTCGCCCTGGAACGAGCCCGCCTCGCATACGGAATGACCGGTCGCGTCGGGTGTGTAGGGGCTGCGCGGCCCCCAGCCCGGATGGTGGCGGTTGAACTGGTGCCCGATCTCGTGGCCACCGTAGGCGTCGGCGTAGGAGCCGTCCTTGTCCCAGGCCGCGAAGTTCGCCCGCGGCGCGCCCGCGGGCCCGGAGCCGAAGTGGCCGCCGAACTGGGGCTGGCCGCCGGGGCCGTTGATGATGCATCCCCCGATCTGGTTCGCCCCGCCGTTGTCGGCGACGAGCGCGTAGAAGCGCTGGGGGCGGTGCCAGGTCGGCGCCGCCCACTGCTGCAGGGTGGCGTTGACCTGGTTGCAGTCGGCCCAGGCCCCGGTGTGGACGGGCAGCGTGCCGCGCCTGATCTGGATGTCCGACGTCGGGTAGGCGCGCCGCAGCCACGAGGTGAGCAGGTCGACGTCAACCTGCCGCGGCAGGATCGCTGCCGGGCTGCCGGGAAGCGTGTAGGGCGCGTCGACGATCATCAGCCGCAGCGGCGGCGAGGTTCGGAGCTCGACCTCCGCGGGACCGAAGGTGGCCGGGAAGGTGAACTCGAAGTTCGCGCAGCCGTTGCAGGGCAGGCTGCTCTGCTCGCCGCCGATCCTCAGGTGGTCGAGCTCGAGGTGCAGCCGGCCGGTCCCCAGCCACTCCGGCGGCAGCTCGAACAACAGGCTGGCGCCGAGCGAGGATCGCGCGCTCTCCGCGGTCGCGGTCCGCTGGACGTCGATCGAGTTCAGCGACCCGATCGTCCCCGGACCAGGCGGGCGCGAGCCGCCCGGGCGGATCGCGTTGAGGTGGCCGGTGACATCGTGGAGCGCCCCCATCGAGCCCTCGAGACCGAGATAGACGCGGGCGAAGGTGCGCTTCACGGCCCCACCCGAGTTCGCGGCGCCGACGAGCGGGACGCCGTTGTGCGGGTTCTGAATCGACTGCGTGACCTCGATCTCGCCGAACTGGCGGAACGCCGTGCCGGGACGGATCGGGTCGTACGCCAAGGACACGGCGCCGCTCACCCCTGTGCCGCGACAGTTCCTCGCGGTCACGAAGACCTTCTGGTTCCCGGGCTCGAGGAGCCCGTGGTAGCGGACCGGACCGAACGGGCCCGCGCCGCCGATGACGGCCGGGAACGCGCTTCCCGACTGGGCGCCAGACCCCTCGGAGAAGATCCGCGCCGAGGTGATCGGGGCCCCGCCGTCGTCCACCGTTCCCTGGAGCATGAAGGCGTTGGTGTTGACGACGAGGCCAGGCTGGGGCTGATCGATGTCGATCGACGGGACGCGCGTCGCGTTGCACGGCGGCGGCGGGCCGACGGTCGAGAACTCGAGGTCGTCGAGGGCGATCCCGGCGCTGAACGGCGGGACCGTGGACGAGGCGACCTCGACCTTCGTGATCACGGCGTTCGGCCGACTGATGGCGATCGGGGTCGTGATCGGGGTAGCCGCGCTCGGCGACGCCGGCAGGGTCACGTCCTTGGTCCTCACCACCGCGTTCGAGGCGTTGTAGGCGGTGAGGCGGATCGGGATCGGGTTGTCGTGCCTGCGCGAGTAGCCCACCCAGACCTGAACCGACCGCTGCGCGGCGGTGAACGTCGCCGTGATCGGCACCTCGCAGAACTCCTGTGCGACGCACTGCTCGACCGCGACCGTCCCCGAGTGCGCGAAGTCCGGAATCGCGAGGATCCCCTTCGAGTAGTCGTAGGCCTCCACGTTGTTGAACAGGACGCCCTGGTTGCTGTAGTCGGCGTTGACCACCTGGCCGTGGCCGCCCGGCCCCGGCGCCGTTGCGGCGAGATCCTCGAACCCGATCGTCGCCGCGGACGCCGCCGTCGCCCCCGCCGAGCAGAGCACGATCGTCAGCGCCGCCAGACGCCGCCGCGCCCCTCCACCACTGGCCTTCTGCCGTCCGCTCGATCTGCCCTCCCAGGCGAGAGTCCCCGTTCACGACCCTATCGCTCCGCTCCGTCCGCGGCCACTCATTCGCGGCTCTAGACTCACCGCTGATGGCCGAGTCGCCCACCGAGAGCGCCACCTCCGAGGCCGAAACGAAGGGCAATGCCACCGAGGACGGCGCCGCGCAGTCCGATGACCGAACGTGCCGTCGAGGACGACCTGCACCGCTACGTCGCCCCGGTCGTCGGCCCCGACGACGAGCGGGTGATCACCGACTCCGGGATCGAGATCGACCGCCTCTACGACGAGTCGGACGTCGCCGAGGGCCTCGAGGAGCGCCTCGGCGAGCCCGGCGAGTACCCGTTCACCCGCGGGATCCACGACGGCATGTACCGCGACCGGCTCTGGACGATGCGCCAGTACGCCGGCTTCTCGAGCCCCGAGGACACCAACGGCCGCTACCGCTACCTGCTCGAGCACGGCTCGACCGGCCTCTCGATGGCCTTCGACCTGCCGACCCAGCTCGGCCGCGACTCCGACGACCCGCTCTGCGACGGCGAGGTCGGGCGCACCGGGGTCCCGATCGACACGATCGAGGACATGCGGATCTGCTTCGACGAGATCCCGCTCGACCAGGTCTCGACCTCGATGACGATCAACGCCCCGGCCGGCGATCCTGCTGCTGCTCTACGAACTGGTCGGCGAGGAGCAGGGGGTCGACTCGAAGCTGCTGCGCGGCACGGTCCAGAACGACGTCCTCAAGGAGTACGTCGCGCGCGGCAACTACATCTACCCGCCCGAGGCGACGATGCGGCTGACCACCGACATGTTCGAGTACTGCCACGAGCGGGTGCCGAAGTGGAACACGATCTCGATCTCCGGGTACCACATCCGCGAGAAGGGCTGCTCGGCCGTCCAGGAGGTCGCGTTCACGCTCGCCAACGCGATCGCCTACACCGAGGCGGCGCTCGCCCGCGGGCTCGCGATCGACGAGTTCGCGCCCCGGCTCGCGTTCTTCTTCAACTGCCACAACAACGTCTTCCAGGAGGTCGCCAAGTTCCGCGCCGTGCGGCGGATGTGGGCGCGCATCGTCAGGGAGCGCTTCGGCTCGGAGAACCCGGCGCTCGCAGATGATCCGCTTCCACACCCAGACCGGCGGGGTCACCCTGCAGGCCCAGCAGCCCGAGGTGAACATCATCCGCGTCGCCCTGCAGGGCTTCGCCGCGGTCGCCGGCGGCACCCAGTCGCTGCACACCAACGGCTTCGACGAGGCGCTCGCGCTGCCGACCGAGCGCTCGGCGCGGATCGCGCTGCGCACCCAGCAGGTGATCGCCCACGAGTCCGGGCGTCGCCGACACGGTCGACCCGTTCGCCGGCTCCTACTTCGTCGAGTCGCTCACCGACGAGATCGAGGAGCGCTCCTGGGAGCTGATCGAGAAGGTCGAGGAGCTCGGCGGCTCGGTCGAGGCGCTCGACTTCATCCAGCGCGAGATCGAGGAGTCGGCGCTCTCCTACCACGAGCGCTACAAGAGCGGCCAGGACATCGTCGTCGGCGTCAACAAGTACGTCACCGACACGGTCGACGACGTCGACATCCTCAAGGTCGACCCCGAGGCCGAGCGCCGCCAGAAGGAGCGGCTCGCGAAGTTCAAGGCCGACCGCGACCAGGCGGGCGTCGAAGCGAAGCTCGAGGAGCTCCGCGCAGGTCGCCCGCGGCGACGGCAACCTGATGCACCCGATCCGGGCCGCGCTCGCGGCGAACGCCTCGATCGGCGAGGTCTCGAACGCGATGCGCGACGTCTTCGGCGAGTACAAGGGCGGCGCGTTCTTCTGAGCCCGGCGCTCGGACGGGCGGGGCCGAGTTTCACGCCCACGATGCGAAAGCGGCGTTGCACGGCCAAACCGGCCGGCAGGAGTCGCGCGCCGACGACCGAACCCTCGCGCTATGGAGTCGAAGGCCAAACGCACCCTGGTCAAGTCCGCCCCCGAGCTGTGGGAGCTGGCCGACGACCTGGAGCGGATGCGGGCATGGCTCGCCGGCGTCGCCGGTCGCAGCGAGCCGCCCGCCGTCGAGCTGACCGCGCGCGAGCCCGAGCGCCTGCTCGCCTGGCGAGGCGCCGGAGCCGAGCCCGAGGCGGCGATCTCGCTCGAGCTTTCCGAGTCGGGCTTCGGGACCGCGGTCTTGATCACCGCCCGGCACTCCCACCCCGAGCCGGCCGCCGCGGCCGCCGCGCTCGAGGGGCTGCTCGATGAGCTCGGATCGCCCGAGCGGCGGCCCTTCGCCGCCGCCTGAGGACGGCGCATTGCCCGGGCCGGGCCGTCCGGCGGTCGTCGAGACGCTCGGCGCGGGCCTGCTCGACGCCCTCGAGCTTCACCTGCCCGGCGCCCGCGAGCACGCCGAGGCAACCGCCGCCTTCGCCTTCGCGATCGCGGCCGAGCTCGGCTGGGGGCGCGAGGGAGCCGAGCTCGTCCGCGAGTCGGCGAGGCTTCATGACGTCGGCATGGTCTACGTGCCGGTCGAGACCCTGCGCCGGCCGCTCGCCGAGCAGGACGACGATGACCGGGCGCTGCTTCGTCTCGCACATCGAGGCGGGAGCGGCGCTCGCCCTCGGAGCCGGGCTGCCGGAGGAGATCTGCGAGTGGATCACCGACACCCGCGAGCGCTGGGACGGCGGCGGCCCGAAGACCCTGCGCGGCTCGGAGATCTCGGCCCAGGCGCGGGTGATCAGGGTCGCGTGCGCCGCCGACCTGCTGTTGCGCGCCGGCGGCTTCGCGCGGACGGTGGCGTCGCTGCGCGCCGGCGCCGGCGCCGAGCTCGATCCGCTCGCGGTCGGCGCCGCCGTCGCGGTGCTCGAGCGCGCGACCACGCCCTGAGCCGATTCGCGGGTGAGCGCCCGGGCGCCCCGCTCCACTCCGAGGCGCCGGCTTTCGAGCGCCTAGAATCCCGCGCCGTGCGCGAGAGGAACCCGATAACGCTCGAGGAGAAGCTCGCGCATCTGCGCGAGCTGCGCGAGCAGGCGGTCCACTCGGCCTCCGAAGAGGCGGTCGCAAAGCACCACGCGAAGGGCAAGCTGACCGCCCGCGAGCGGATCGAGAAGCTGCTCGACCCGGGCTCCTTCGAGGAGCTCGACGTCTTCGTGCGCCACCGCACCCACGAGTTCGGGATGGACAAGAAACGCCCCTACGGCGACGCGGTGGTCACCGGATACGGAACGATCGACGGCCGGCCGATGTTCGTCTTCAGCCAGGACTTCACCGTCTTCGGCGGCTCGCTCGGCGAGGTGATGGCGGAGAAGATGTGCAAGGTCATGGACCTCGCGGCGAAGGTCGGCGCGCCGGTGATCGGGCTCAACGACTCGGGCGGCGCGCGGATCCAGGAGGGCGTCGTCTCGCTCGGCGCCTACGGCGACGTCTTCGTCCGCAACGTGCAGTGCTCCGGGGTGATCCCGCAGATCAGCGCGATCATGGGGCCGTGCGCGGGCGGCGCCGTCTACTCGCCGGCGATGACCGACTTCATCTTCATGGTCAAGGAGACCTCGCACATGTTCATCACCGGCCCCGAGGTGATCAAGACCGTCACCGGCGAGGAGGTCGAGTTCGAGGAACTCGGTGGCGCGATGACCCACAACTCGAAGTCCGGCGTCGCCCACTTCGCCGCCGACGACGAGGAGCAGTGCCTCGAGGACATCCGCTACCTGATCAGCTTCCTGCCCCAGAACAACCTCGAGATGCCGCCGAGGGTCGAGCCCTACGACGACCCCGAGCGGATGGACGAGGCGCTCGACTCGATCGTCCCGCCGGACCCGCAGAAGCCCTACGACATGCGCGACGTCGTCTCGCTGGTGGTCGACGACGGCGAGTTCTTCGAGGTCCAACAGCACTTCGCCCAGAACATCATCGTCGGCTTCTCGCGGCTCGACGGTTACTCGGTCGGGATCGTCGGCAACCAGCCGAAGCACCTCGCCGGGGTGCTCGACATCGAGGCCTCCGAGAAGGCGGCTCGGTTCGTGCGCTTCTGCGACGCGTTCAACATCCCGATCCTCACCTTCACCGACGTCCCCGGGTTCCTGCCCGGGACCTCCCAGGAGTGGAACGGGATCATCCGCCACGGCGCGAAGCTGCTCTACGCCTTCACCGAGGCGACGGTGCCGAAGCTGACCGTGATCACCCGCAAGGCCTACGGCGGCGCCTACGACGTCATGAACTCGAAGCACATGCTCGCCGACTTCAACTTCGCCTGGCCGCAGGCCGAGGTCGCGGTGATGGGCCCTGAGGGCGCCGTCAACATCATCTACCGCAAGGACATCGCCGGCTCGCCGACGCCCGACGAGCGCCGCCAGAAGCTGATCGACGACTACAAGGCGCACTTCGCCAACCCCTACTCGGCGGCCGAGCGCGGCTACATCGACGACGTGATCGAGCCGCGCGAGACGCGCCCGAAGTTGATCCGCGCGCTCCGCACCCTGCAGACCAAGCGGGTCGAGCAGCCGAAGCGAAAGCACGGCAACATCCCGCTGTAGCGGGCTCTCGACCCCGGGCGATAGGCTGCGCGAACAGGCGGCGGCGTGGGGTCGCGGCCGGGGAGAGCGGGGGTTGTGTTGCGGAGAGCATCGAGGGGCGGCCTCGCGTCGCTGATCGTGGCCGCGGCAATCCTCGGCACGGCGGGACCGGCGTCGGCGGCCAGCTATCCCGACGCGATCGTGCTCGTCTCCGGCGTCGAGAGCAGCACGCCGTTCTCCACCCCCGATCCCTCCTGCGCGGGCCAGGAGGGCAAGGCCTGGAGCCCCGAGGTCGCGAAGACGCTGCGCGCGCAGGGCTTCAGCGTGTTCACGGCCCCGGTCACCAACAAGCCCGTGCTGCCGCCATCGTGCAACCCGGATGGCCCCGACGTCGGCGCGAGCGAGACGGTCGACTCGAACGGCGACATCGACGCCAACGGCCGGGCGCTGCTCGCCTTCCTCTCCTTCATCGAGGCCAACTACGGGGTCACCAGCGTCCAGCTCGTCGGCCACTCCGACGGCGGCCTCTGGTCGCGCTCGGCGATCGCGAAGGCCGATCAGGCCGGGCTGCCGATCACCTCGCTGACGACGATCGGGACACCGCACACCGGGTCGTTCCTGGCCGACGTGGCGGTCGGGGCGAGCAACTTCCCGTGCGGAGACACCCTGCCCGACAAGCTGCGCTGCGCCACGATCGGCCTGATCGCCAAGCGGGTGTTCAAGAACATCGGCCAGACCGCGATCACGCAGCTCTCGAGCCCCTTCCTGATGGGCTGGAACGCGCAGCAGGGAATCGGCTCCTGCCCGGTAACGCTGATCGCCGGGACGAAGGTGGACGACACCAAGGACTTCCCCGACGCGAGCACCTACTACACGCCCTCCGACGGGCTCGTCGGCCTCGCGAGCGCCTTCAACCAGGGCGTCCCGGCCCTCGACGGCTCGACGATCCCGGCGGCTCCCGGGCTCAACGTCGTCACCAGGACATCCTTCCCCGACACCCACACGCCCGCGCTCGGGCAGCCGGACGAGCTCTCCGACCCCGCGGTCGCTGCGGCGGTGGCCACCGCGGTCGGAGCGGGCTCGACGGCGCCGTGCGCGCCGGCCCCGAGCCCGGCTCCGCCCACGCCTCCCGTCGTCCCCGTGCACGTGTGGACCGCCTCCACCCCCGGCCACCTCGGCCGGTTCGCGCTCAGCGCCCGCGGGGACGCGATCTTCACCACCCGCAGGGGCACCGTCCGCTGCGGCCATGGCCGAGTCGAGTCGCACCCGGTGCGCTCGGACCCGCGGCTCAAGGTCAGCTACCCGGGGCGCTGCCGCGGCCGCCTGAGCGCCGACCCCGGAGGCGCGCTGCTCGTCCACGCGGTCAGGAGGATCTCGCTCGCCGTGAAGCCGATCGGCCGCCTTGTGCGGATCGTCGAGCGCCGCGGCAGGCTGCGCGAGATGAAGGTCGAGGTGAGGGCGGGCAAGCGCTGGCGCAGAGCCGCTCTCGACGACCGCGGCCGGGTGAAGGTCGGGCGCCGCGCCTCGGCGCTGCGGATCAGCGGCCTGGTGGGCAAGGGCGGCCGGCCGGCGAGCGGCACGGTCTTCCTCGCCGACTGAGCTCGCAGCGGCCGGGGGCGACCGGACGCCACCTCCAGGGCGCGGCGAATATCCCCCGGGCGATCCGGGTATGGAGCGCCCGTGCACTACGACGAGCGAGCCACGACGGGTACCCGGACGCGCCCGCTTGACGCCGGCCGGCTGCTGATCGGCCTCGGCGCGCTGGCGCTGCTGATCAGCCTCTTCCTCGATTGGTACGGCGAGCCGGGCTCGGGCTCGGCGATCACCGCCTGGTCGAGCTTCGAGCTCGTCGATCTGCTGCTCGCGGCGCTGGCGATCGTCGCGATCTACTCCGTCGCCGAGGGGATCGCGCCGGGTCGCACTCCGACGCTTCCGGGAGGCGCGCTCTGGCTCGCGGGCCCGACCGCGCTCGTGCTCGTGCTCGCCTCGATCGTCGACGAGCCGCCGCTCGTCGCCGCGCTCGATCCGACCCTCGAGGCCGGCGTCTGGATCGCCCTCGTCGCCGCGCTTGCGATGACGATCGGGGCGGTGCTGAGCACGATGCGGATCTCGCTCGTCGTCGGCGCCCGCGAGCCGGACCAACGCGTGGATCCCGAGCAGCGGACGCGGCCGCTTCGCACCGAGCCCGGCCATCCCGCGCCGGGCGCCGAAGGCCCTCCCCGTCCCTGACCCGGCGGGCCCGATCGAGCGGCGCGCTAGCCTCCGCGCTCCGCTCCGATGCTTCGCCGCCTCGCCACCCTGATCGTGCTTCTGCCCGCGCTGGCCCTCTCCGCCTGCGGCGAGGAGGACGAACCGGCGAGCACGACCGCGCCGGCGGCCGAGGAGACCACGACGACGTCGACCGAGGCGAGCCCGCCCGCCGCCTCGGAGCCTGATCTCAGCGAGAAGCCGACGGTCGAGGTGCCCAACGGCCCGCCCCCGAAGCAGCTCGAGGTCACCGACATCGTCGAGGGCGAGGGCCCCGAGGCCGCCCCGGGCGACGTGGTGACGATGCAGTACGTCGGCGTCAACTACTCGGACGGCCGGCAGTTCGACGCCTCCTGGGACTCAGGCCAGCCGTTCCCGTTCCAGCTCGGCGCCGGGATGGTGATCAAGGGCTGGGACGAGGGGATCGCCGGAATGAAGGTCGGCGGTCGCCGCGAGCTGATCATCCCGCCCGCGCTCGGCTACGGCAAGGCCGGCTCGCCGCCGGCGATCGGGCCGAACGAGACGCTCGTCTTCGTCGTCGACCTGCTCGACGTCCAGTAGGCCCGCCGACCGGCGCGGCGCTCGCCGCGCGAGGCTAGCCTCGGGAGAGCAATGAGGTGCGCGCATCGAGGCAGCCTTTCCCGGACCCGCTGGACGGCCATGGCCGCGAGCGCACTGCTCTGCTCGCTGGCGCTCTCAGGCTCGGCCGGCGCCCAGCAGATCAAGGGCAAGACGACCGCCGAGCAGCGGATCGTCGCGGGGGCCGAACCGGGCTTCCGCTCGCTCTCGGTTGGCCCCGGTGAGGGCTACGTCGTCCGCGAGGACGGGATCGGCAGGGCGCAGGAGGGGCGGGCGAAGCGGCGCCGCTCGCTGCTCTACCTCGGCCAGCTCTCGGACTTCCAGCTCGCCGACGAGGAGTCGCCCTCGCGGGTCGAGTTCGTCGACTTCGGCGTGGCCAACGCGGCCTGGCGGCCATGGGAGGCGATGAACCCCCAGATCGACGACGCGATGATCCGCCAGCTGAACGCGTTCGCCGCAGAGAGTCCGGTGGCGGACGGCACCGGTTCACGGCGAGCGATGGACCTGACGATCAACACCGGCGACATCGCCGACAGCCAGCAGCTCAACGAGACCGTGTGGTCGCGACAGCTGATGGAGGGCGGCGCGATCGATCCCAACAGCGGCATCGACACGCCGCCCGGCTACCCGGGGATCGGCTGCACACCGGGAATCACCGACGAGGGCCCGACCGCGCGCTACACCGGGGTGCAGGACTTCGACGACTACTTCGAGGGCCCGGCGCCGCAGTTCTGGGACCCCGACGCGCCGGTGGGCGCCTTCGCCTCTTGGCCGACCTACCCGGGGCTGCTCGACCGCGCCCAGCAGAGCTTCACCGCGGCCGGCCTCGAGGCCCCCTCCTACGTCGCCTTCGGCAACCACGACGCGCTCGTTCAGGGGAACGCCGCCGCCAACGCCGGCTACGAGGGGGTGGCGACCGGTTGCCTGAAGCCGATGTCGCCGGCAGTCACCGACCCCTCGAGCCTCGCCGCGGCGCTCGCCGCGCTCTCGCCGGCGAACCTCGAGTCGATCTTCACCTCGGACCCCCAGAACCTCGCCCTCGTGCCGCCCGACCCCGCGCGCGCCTACGTCTCGAAGCCGCAGTGGAAGCAGATCTACAAGGAGGGGACGCAGGCCGACGGCCATGGCTTCGGGTTCGTGGACCCGGCCGAGGAAGCCGGCTCGGAGGGCGCGGCGGGCTACTACGCCTGGAGCCCGACACCCGGCATTCGAATGATCTCGCTCGACACGGTCTCCGAGGCGGGGGTGATCGGCCCCTCCGCGGACGGCAACATCGACGATCCCCAGTTCCGCTGGCTCGAGGGTGAGCTGAAGCGGGCGAGCGCGGCCGATGAGCTGATCATCCTGTTCAGCCACCACGCGATCCCGAGCCTCACCGCCGACGTTCCCGACGAGGTCGCTCCGCCGTGCACCACCCAGGACGCTCACGGCCACGACGTCAACCCGGGCTGCGACCTCGACCCGCGAAGCTCGCAGCCGATCCACCTCGGCGCCGATCTCGAGGAGCTGCTGCTCGGCCACCCCCACGTGATCGCCTGGGTCGCCGGTCACTCACACGTGAACTCGATCGAGCCCCACCCGACGTCCTCAGGAGAGGGCGGCTTCTGGAGCATCCGCGTCGCCGCCGAGGCCGACTGGCCCCAGCAGACCCGGCTGATCGAGCTGTTCGACAACCGCGACGGGACGATCTCGCTGTTCGGCACGATCGTCGATCACGCCAGCCCGGCGAAGGCGCCGCCGGCCGGCACCGACGCCTCCGGGTTCAGCGCCACCGAGCTCGCCTCCGTGGGCCGCACGGTCTCCTACAACGACCCTCAGACCGGCGCGCGGGCCTGTGGCGACGAGCCCTGCGGCGAGGGCGGCCCCGACGACCGCAACGTCGAGTTGCTGATCGGCGATCCGCGAACCTCGACGACGCCGCCTCCCGGCCCGAACCCGCCGCCGCCGGGAGAGGCCTGCGCGAACCGGATCACCGGGACGGCCGGCGCCGATCGCCTGCGCGGCGGCAAGGACGGCGACCGGATCCGCGGACGGCGCGGCGACGATCGGCTGAACGGGCGCCGCGGGCGCGATTGCGTGCAGGGCGGCCGTGGAGCCGACCGCGTCAACGGCGGAAAGGGCCGCGACCGGATCGCCGGTGGCGGCGGTCACGACCGGATCCGCGCCCGCGACGGCGCGCGCGACCGGATTCGCTGCGGCGCGGGCAGGGACTCGGTAAAGGCCGACCGCAAGGACCGGGTGGCCCGCAGCTGCGAGCGGGTGAAGCGCCGGCGCTAGCGCCTCAGAGCGAGATCGTCGCGACGCCCTCGCGGCCGCTCTCGAGCACCGCGAGCGCGATCCCAAGATCCTGGATCGCGAGGCCAGTCGAGTCGAACAGGGTGATCTCCTCGTCGCTCGCTCGACCGGGAGCCGCGCCGATCAGCACCGCCCCCAGCTCGCCCACCGAATCCCGCGAGATGGTCCCCGCCGCGGCTGCGGCGGAGAGCTCGCCGCCCCTCGAGGCCTGCTCCCACTCGTCGCAGAACAGTCGGCAACGGGCGAGCGCCTCCGGCGCGACCTCGGCCTTGGCGTGGGCGTCGGCGCCGAGCACCGCGAGGTGCTGGCCCGCGCGCAGGTCCTCGGCGCCGATCACCGGCCGCTCGCCCGGGGTCACGGTGACGACCACGTCCTGCGCGGCCGCGGCCTCGCGGCTGCCGGCGCTCCAGCCGAGCTCGCCGGCGAGCGCCCGCGCCGCCTCGGCGCGCGGATCGGCGCAGATCCCCTCGGCGTAGCCGCTCGCGGCCAGGCAGCGGGCAGCGAAGGCGCCGTTGATGCCGCAGCCGATCAGCCCGACGGTGGCCGCCCCCGAGCGCGCCAGCGCCTGCGCCGAGACAGCCGCCGCGGCGCCGGTTCGAAGCGAGGTCACCGCGGCGCAGTCGAGGATCGCCTCGAGCTCGCCGGTCTCGGCGTCGGAGACGAGCAGCGCCCCGGCGACCACCGGCAGGCCGCGCTCGGGGTTGTGCGGGAACGAGGTCACCCACTTGAGGATCGCGATTCCGCCGCCGCGGGCCGGCATCGCCCGGAAATCCCCGGCGGGGGGCGCGTCGACGTAGACCTTTGCGGGCATCACCCACTCGCCGCGCGCGTGACGCTCGAAGGCCTCGCGCGTGCGCGCCACCGCCGCGGCAGGAGAGACCGCGGCGAGCACGGCTTCGGCGTCGAAGACGGCGACCTCGCTCACCCGCGCCAGATTAGGGAGCGCGGGGCGCGCCCGCCCGGCGTCCGTCTACGCTTCGCCCGATGAGCGGCCGAAACGGAGAGCGCAGGCCCCCGCGCCCGCGGATCGAGCTGATCTCGGGCGGCGCCTCGCCCGGCGAGGCCGCCGCCGTCGTCGCCGCCGTGGAGCAGTTCCTCGCCGACACCGCGCCCACCCCGGCCCCCGCCGAGACAGCCAACCCGTGGCAGCGGGCCGCGCTCGAGGAGGGGATCGCCGCCCGGCAGGTGAGCGGCTACGCCTGGGGCCACGCGCCGCGTCGCTGAGCCGCGCCGCCCGACGCGGTCGCGGCGGCTGCGCCCTCAGTCCACCATCCGACCGCCCATTTCCTGGCGAGCGCGCCCGTTTGCGGATAGAACACAGGTATACCCCGGCGGCCGAACGGGATCGACAGGAGGAGATGGAACTGTGGCAGTAGTGAAGATCATCGAGCTGGTGGGAAGCTCGAAGACATCGACCGACGATGCGGCGAAGCAGGCGCTCACCCAGGCGCAGTCGTCGCTGCGCAACATCCGCGCGGTCGACATCGTCTCGACCGGGATCCGCGGCGAGAACCTCGACGAGTACCGGGCCCACGTCCGGGTCGCCTTTCTGATCGACGACACCGACATCGACTGAGCGCCCGACGGCGCGCGGGCGCTGTGCCGGCGTTTCGCCGGACGGCGCTCGCGCCCGCCTCGGACCTCGCACCAGGCGAATTACCCTAAACCCGGTCGGGATTTGTGTATTATCGCGGCATGGAACCCTCAGCTGCCCCTGCGCAGACCCCGAAGTCGAAGTCCACGCCCGACCAGCTCGACCAGGAGCACGGCAAGGTCCAGAAGGGCAAGGGAGCGCTCGGCTCGCTGACCAACCCCGAGGTCTACGAGAACGTCCCCGGGCCACGCTGATCCCGATCATCGAGCACGAGTTCGACGACTTCGACTCCGAGGCCGAGCAAGTTCCTCGACGGCGAGACCGCCGGAGGACCAGTTCATCGGCTTCCGGCTCAAGCAGGGCGTCTACGGACAGCGCCAGCCCGGACGTGCAGATGTGCCGCGTGAAGCTGCCGATGGGCGGCGTCACCCCCGAGCAGATGGACGCGTTCGCGAACGTGGTCGAGCGCTACGCGCCGCTCGAACAAGGGCCACATCACGACCCGCCAGAACATCCAGATCCACCACATCCCGCTGCCGCAGATGGCCGAGCTGATCCGCGAGATCTCCGCGGTCGGCCTCTCCTCCCGCGAGGGCTGCGGCAACACCGTCCGCAACGTCACCGGTGACCCGTGGGCCGGCGTCACCGAGGACGAGCCCTTCGACATCACCCCCTACGCGGGCGCCTACGTCCGCTACTTCGTCCGCCACCCGACCACGCAGCTGATGCCGCGCAAGATCAAGACCGCGTTCACGGCGACCGACGAGGACGTCGCGATCACCGGCATCCACGACGTCGGCTTCATCGCCCGCGAGCGCGACGGGGTCCGCGGGCGTCGAGATCCGGGTCGGCGGCGGCACCTCGATCATGCCCCGGATCGCCCCGACGCTCTACGAGTTCGTCGAGCTCGACAACGGCGACTACCTCAAGGTCACCGAGGCCGTGCTGCGGATCTTCGACCGCCAGGACTGGCTGCGCGTCAACCGCGCCCGCGCCCGGATCAAGGTCCTGGTCGACAAGATCGGGATCGACGCGTTCCGCGAGATGGTCGACGAGGAGCTCGAGGGCGACTGGGTCGACGAGCGCGACTTCTCGATCGAGCGCCTGCTCTTCGATGGACGACGAGGAGGCGAACGCCCCGGAGCGCCCGCCGGCGAGCCGGCGAGCCCGAACGGCGACCGCTCCGAGTTCGAGCGCTTCGCCGAGTCGAACGTCGACCGCCCAGCGCCAGGAGCGGCTTCTCGACGGTCACGGTCCGGGTCATCCGCGGCGACCTGACCCCGGAGCAGTTCCGCGGCCTCGGCCGAGATCATGCGCGAGTACACCGGCGGCTACGCCCGCACGACCGTCGCAGCAGAACTTCGTCCTGCGCTGGGTCCGCGACGAGGCGCTCTACGACGTCTGGCAGCGGCTGCGTCGAGCTCGGCCTCGCCGACGCCGGCGCGCGACGAGATCACCGACGTCGTCTCCTGCCCCGGCACCGACAGCTGCAAGCTCGGCATCACCAGCTCGATGGGCCTCAACCGCGCGATCCAGGAGCGGGTCGAGGCGATGGAGATCACCGACCCGCTGACCCGCCAGATCCACATCAAGATGAGCGGCTGCCCGAACGGCTGCAGCCAGCACCACATCGCCAACATCGGCTTCTACGGCGCCTCGCTCAAGGTCGGCGGCAGGCAGATGCCCGCCTACATCCCCCACCTCGGCGGCAACTACGAGGGCGGCGAGGTCATCTACGGCCACCGGCTGAAGTCGCGGCTCCCCGCCAAGCGGGTGCCCGACGCGGTCGAGCGCTGGCTGCGCATCTACGAGGCCGAGCGCGAGGACGACGAGGAGTTCAACGACTTCGTCGAGCGCGATCGGCACGCCCGGCTTCGAGGACGAGGTCAAGGACCTGACCCTGCCGGCCGAGTTCAACCTCGAGACGATGACCGAGTTCATCGACTGGAACCGCTCGCGAGCCCTACAAGGTCGAGCGCGGCGAGGGCGAGTGCGCGATCTGAGATGAGCTCGCCGCTCTCAGTCCTCGCCCAGCGGGCCGGCGCGCCCGCGGCCGTTCGGCGACCAGCTCTCGCGCAACGGCAACGGCCGTGCGCAGCGGCTGCCGACGATCGGCGGCGAGGTCGTCGATCCCGCGCGAGGTCGCCGACGAGCTCGAGCGACTGACGCCGCCGAGGCGATCGCGCTGGGCGCTCGAGACGCTTCCACCCGGCGACTGCACTTCGCCGTCTCGTTCCAGAAGACGAGCTCGGTGATCGATCGACCTCGCGCACGCGATCGACCCGACGGCGCAGCTTCTTCTACCTCGACACCGACGTGCTCTTCGACGAGACCTACGCGACCCGCGACGCGCTCGCGGAGCAGCTACGGAATCGAGTTCCAGCGTTTCTCGGGTATCTCCCTCGAAGAGCAGGCGCAAGCGCTACGGCGACTAGCCTCTGGAGCCGTCATCCCGACGCGTGCTGCGGGATTCGCAAGGTCGAGCCGATGAGCGAGGCGCTGTCCGGCGTCGACTGCTGGGTCTCCGGAATCCGCGCGAGGAGACTCCCGACCCGCGCCGGGGCGGCGAAGTTCGGCTGGGACAAGCGTTTCGGCCTCTGGAAGCTGAACCCGCTCGCCGACTGGACCGACGAAGGACGTCTGGAACTACATCCGGGAGAATCAACGTGCCGTACAACCCACTGCACGACGAGGGCTACCCGTCGATCGGGTGCACTCACTGCACCCGCTCGCCGGCCGACGGCGATGACCGCTCCGGCCGCTGGGCCGAGCCCGACAAGACCGAGTGCGGCCTCCATGGGTAGCGCCGTTGCGGCCCTCCGCCGAGTCAAGACTTCGACTTCCGCGCCCCTTCAAGGACCGACAAATGACACAAGCTGACCTGACGCGCCAGACCGCCGACTTCGAGCTGCTCGCAAACGGCGGCTTCGCGCCGCTGACCGGCTTCCTGGGCTCCGACGACTGGAAGTCCGTCTGCGAGGACATGACGGCTGAGCTCGGGAGAGATCTGGCCGATCCCGATCACCCTCGCGACCGACCTCGACGTGCGCGGTCGGCGACGTGGTCGAGCTGAGCGCCGACGAACGGCAAGGCGCTCGGCCGGCTCACGCGTCGAGGAGATCTTCGAGAGCGACGTCGAGCACGAGGCGGAGAAGGTCTACCGCACGACCGACAACGAGCATCCCGGCGTCGCCGCCATCCGCGAGGAGGGCACTCGCTGCATCGCCGGCCCGATCGAGGTCGACGCGCTCCCCGACCACGAGGAAGCGTTCATGCAGCGCTACCAGACGCCGGCGGAGTCGAAGCAAGGCGTTCGCCGACCGCGGCTGGAAGCGCATCGTCGCCTTCCAGACCCGCAACCCGATCCACCGCGCCCACGAGTACCTGACCAAGGCGGCGCTCGAGATCTGCGACGGCCTCTATCATCCACCCGCTGATCGGCGAGACGAAGACCGGCGACATCCCCGCCGACGTGCGGATGCAGCTGCTACGAGGTCCTGATGGAGAACTACTACCCCGACGACCGCGTGATGCTCGGCGTCAATCCCGGCGAAGATGCACTACGCCGGGCCGCGCGAGGCCGTCCTCCACGCGATCGTCCGCCGCAACTACGGCGCGACCCACTTCATCGTCGGGCGCGACCACGCCGGCGTCGGTGACTACTACGGCACCTACGACGCGCAGCAGATCTTCGACGACATCGACATCGACGAAGCTCGGCATCGCACCGCTGTTCTTCGAGCACACCTTCTGGTGCAACAAGTGCGAGGGCATGGGCTCGGCGAAGACCTGCCCGCACGCCTCAGGAGTCGCACCTCTTCCTCTCCGGTACCAAGGTCCGCGAGATGCTCGAGGACGGCGAGAAGCCGCCGCCGGAGTTCTCCCGGCCCGAGGTCGCCGAGATCCTGATCGACGCTTACAAGGAGGAAGGACAAGTAATGGCTGACGAGAAGGGCTTCTCCCTCTGGTTCACCGGGCTCTCGGGCGCCGGCAAGTCGACGATCACCGACCCACCTCGTCAAGGAGCTGCGCAAGCGCGGCTCGAAGCTCGAGATGCTCGACGGCGACGTCGTCCGCGAGAACCTCTCGAAGGGACTCGGCTTCTCGAAGGAGGACCGCGACACCAACATCCGCCGGATCGCCTTCGTCGCCGACCTGCTCTCCCGCAACGGCGTCCCGGTGATCACCGCCGCGATCTCGCCCTACCGCGAGATCCGCGACGAGGCCCGCCAGATGATGGGCGAGCGGTTCGTCGAGGTCTATCGTCAAGGCCTCGGTCGAGACCTGCGACGAGCGCGACGTCAAGGGCCTCTACGCGAAGGCCCGCTCGGGCGAGATCAAGGAGTTCACCGGCGTCTCGGACCCCTACGAGGTGCCCGAGAACCCCGAGCTCGTGATCGAGACCGAGTCGCAGTCGCCGGAGGAGTCCGCGCAGCAGATCCTCGCCTACCTCGAGGAGCGCGAGTTCATCCCGGCGGCCGTCACCGCCTAGCGCCCGCTTCAGCTCGAAGCTGATCGAGAGCCCGCTCCGGCCACGCCGGGGCGGGCTCTTCTTCGTGCCGAGGTGGCGCGAATGGGTGCATAACTCCCGCAAGTGCCATCTCGGCGGTCGGTGCGGCGGTAGCCTGCCGCGAATCGAACCGGCGGCCGAGAGATTCACCCGGATGTATCGCTTCGTGATGTGGGCGATGACCCCGTACTCGCGCTGGTGGGGGCGGATGAGCGTCGAGGGGCTGGAGGCCCTGCCGCGCTCCGGGCCGGTGCTGCTCGCCGGCAACCACGACAGCCAGATGGACCCGGTCGCGATCGGCGTCGCGGCGCGGGGGCACCGCCAGATCCGCGCCCTCGCCAAGGCCCAGCTCTGGGATGTGCGCGGGCTCGGCCCGATCCTCGACGGGATGGGGCAGATCCCGATCCTCCGCGGCGCCAATGACAGCGGCGCGCTCGACCGCGCGATCGAGGAGCTCCGCAAGGGCGTCTGCATCGGGATCTTCCCCGAGGGCACCCGTTCGCTCGGGCGGGTGATGCGCGCCCGCAGCGGCATCGGCCGGCTCGCCGAGGCGGTGCCCGAGACGCGGGTCGTCTGCGTCTCGGCCCAGGGGACGACCGACTACGCGCGCTTTCCGAGGCGCCCGCGGGTGAGCATCCGCTTCTTCGCCCCGGCCGAGGGCGGCTACCGGATCGGCGAGGACCACGGCGAGTTCGCCGCGCGGCTGCTCGGCGAGATCCGCGCCGCGGTCCCCCCGGTCGCCTCGGGGCGAAAGCGGCCGGCGGCCGCTGCCGGGTAGCGATGTCGGCGCGCATGGGGCCGCTCGGCTGGCTGATTCCGCGCTCGGACGAGAGCGGCGCCGATCTGGCTAGGCGGCTGCAGCTTCGCATCAGCCTCGCGCTGATCTTCGCGAACGCGATCGGGGCCGCGATCGTCTTCGCGATCGCGGTCTGGGTGCTCCCGTTCACCGCCCAGGTCGAGGACGTCGGCGAGGTCCGCCTGGTCAACCTGATCGCGGTCGTCGTCTTCTTCGCGGTGGTCAGCCCGATCGCGACCGTGCGCGGCGGGCGCAGGCTCCGCCGGGTCAGCTCGTGGCTGCTCGAGGACCGGGACCCGACCGCCGAGGAGCAGGTCGCGGCACTGCGAGCGCCGCGCCGGATCGTCGGCACCCACCTCGTCGTCTGGCTTTTCGGCGCGCTCGTCTTCGGGGTGCTCAACGCGACCTTCTCGCTCGAGGAGGGCCAGCGGGCGGCGATCACGGTCACCCTCGGCGGCCTCACCACCTGCGCGTTCGTCTACCTGCTCTCCGAGCGCCAGCTGCGCCCGGTCGCATCGCGCGCGCTTGCGGCCGGGGTGCCCGACCGCCGGATCGGCCCCGGGGTGAAGACGCGGACCTTCGTCGCCTGGGCGTTCGGCACGGCGGTCCCGATCCTCGGGCTGATGTCGATCGGGCTCTCGGCGCTGGTCGAGGAGGACTTCACCCGTGACGAGCTGGCGATCGTGATCCTGGCGCTCGGCGGGGTCGGGCTGCTCGTCGGGCTCTACGCCTCGCTGCTCTCGGCGCGAGCGGTCGCCGATCCGGTCGCCTCGCTGCGAAAGGCCGTTCGCGAGGTCGAGGGCGGAGAGCTCGACGTCGAGGTGCCCGTCTACGACGGCTCAGAGATCGGCCGGCTCCAGGCCGGCTTCAACTCGATGGTCGCCGGGCTTCGCGAGCGCGAGCGGATCCAGGACCTCTTCGGCCGCCATGTCGGTGCCGACGTCGCCCGCGAGGCGCTCGCAAGCGAGGTCGAGCTCGGTGGCGAGGCCCGCGAGGTCTCGATCCTGTTCACCGACATCGTCGGCTCGACCAGGCTCGCCTCCGAGCGGCCGCCGGCCGAGGTGGTCGAGCTGCTCAACCGCTTCTTCGCGGTCGTGGTCGAGGTCGTCGACGGCCACGGAGGCTCGGTGAACAAGTTCGAGGGCGATGCCGCGCTCGCCGTCTTCGGGGCTCCGGTGGCGATCGAGGACGCACCCTCGCGGGCGCTCGCGGCCGCCCGCGATCTCGCCCGGAGGCTCCCGCGGGAGGTCCCGGAGCTGGCGGCGACCATCGGGGTCTCCGCCGGCGAGGCGGTGGCCGGGAACATCGGCGAGGAGAGCCGCTTCGAGTACACGGTGATCGGCGACCCGGTGAACGAGGCCGCCCGGCTGACCGAGCTCGCCAAGGAGCGGCCGGGGCGCCTGCTCGCCTCCGGCGCGATCCTCGAGCGGGCGGGCGAGCGCGAGGCCGCCAGATGGAAGCTCGACGGCTCGGCGCAGCTCCGCGGCCGCGCCGCGGAGACGCCGCTCGCGATCCCGCGCGAGCCGGGCTGAGGACGATGGCGCCCGCCGCTCGACCTGGAGACGCGCTGCGAGTCGCCCACGAGCTCGCAATCGACGCGGTCACGGTCGAGGCCTGGACCGCTCTCGAGCGCGCCGGGACGCGGCCGATCGTGCTCAAGGGGCCCTCGACAGCGCGGCTGCTCTATCCGGGGGAGGTCCGGATCAGTCAGGACGTCGACCTGCTCATCGACCCGCGCCGCGAGGCGCGCGCGAGAGAGATCATGAGCGAGCTCGGCTACCGCCCGTTCGACATCGAGCTCGACCCCCGGCTGAGCGGCGGGGAGATGTGGGTGCGCGCCCTCGCCCAGCCACCGGTCGACGTCCACGTGCATCTCCCGTTCGCCACCGCCCCGCCCGAGCGGGCGTTCGAGGCGCTCGCGGCGAGGAGCACCGCGCTTCGAGTCGGCGGAGCCGAGCTGGCGGCCCTCGACACGAGCGGCGTCGCCCTCCACATCGTCCTGCACGCCGCCCGCAACGGCCCGGCCGCCACCGGCGCGCGCGGCGACCTGGAGCGCGCCTGCGTCCGGCTGCCGAACGAGACCTGGCGGCGGGTGGTCGAGCTCGCCGAGGAGATCGGCGCCGGCGACGGCCTTGCCTCCGGCCTCTCGCTGATCGCCGAGGGCCGCGCCCTGGCCGCCGAGCTCGACCTCGAGCCGAACCGCTCGCTGCTCGTCGCCCTCTGCGCCGACGGCCTTCCCGGCCTCGGCACGGGCCTGGTGGCGCTCGGCAGGGTGAGCGGGCCGCGGGCGCGCGCCGCCGCGGCGCTGCGGCTGCTCTTTCCGAACCCGCGCCGCCAGCGCTCGCGCTGGGGCCTGGCCCGCCGGGGGCAGAGAGGCCTGGTCGCCTCCTACCTGCTCTGGCCGCTCTACCTGCTGGTGGCGGCGCCGCGCCTGCTGCTCGCGGTGGCCCGGGCGCGGCTGGCGCTTCGCGCGGCGAAATCCCGCCGCCCGCCGCCGCCCTGAGCCTCCGCGGCCTCGCCGGCCTGGCTCGCCGCCCCCAGCGCGCTTCCATCAGAACCGAAGCGCCAGAGCTCGACGAACTCGGCGTCGGGGTGACGGTCGTCGACGATCGGCAGGCCCTCGACGTCGACCCAGGCGTGACCATGCGCAAGGCGCTCGCTCCAGCCGACGACGACCTCGGCCCCGAGACCGCCGTCAGCGAGCGAGCGGGCGACGGCGAGGCTGCGCTCGAGGCAGCCGCCCGCCGCGCCGGGCTCGAAGATCGCCGCGGCGGCACGCATCCGCGCCTCGATGCCGAGCATGGGCGAGCGGGTCCGCCATCCGGCTCGTCGCAGCAACAGGCGCGCCTGACGGCCGGGGCCGAGGCGGTGGCGAAGCGCTCGGGCGAGCAGGTAGCGCGCCGCGATCGGCACCGCCGCGAGCAGGGATGCCGGGTGCCTCCAAAGGCCGGCGATCGCGCGGACGCCGTGCCTCGCAAGCGAGGCCGGCGAGGATCGCGGGGCCCCGCGCGCTGCGGAGTCCTCAGGGGGGGTCGCTGAACGCGCCCCGGGATGATCGAGTCCCGCTCCGCGCAGCAGCGAGAGCAGGGCGCCCACCGTCGCCGGCTCGGCCCGCCCGGTCGCCTCGAAGCAGAGCTCGTAGACCGGAACCGCCGCGGCCAGCGCGAGCGCCTTCTCGACCACGACGCGGTTCGCGGGGGCGTCGAAGGGAGGGAGGCAGTAGGCGTTCTCGAGCAGCGGCTCGAACGCGGCGGCGCCGCGAAGGCGGCGCAGCGAGGGAGGCCCGGGACCGGGGCGAAGCAGGACGACGGCCCGCAGCGGCGGCTCGGCGACGCCCCCGGGGGGGCGCTCGAGCCTCGCTCCGGCAAGATCCGGACCGCGCTTTGCGAGGAAGGGAAGAAACGGGCTCCGATGTCCCTCGGCCCCTGCCCTGACGATCACCGCGTCATCGGCGAACGGTTCGGCGCCGAGCCGCTCGAGCGCGTCGCGAAGGGTCGACTTGCCGGCACCGGAAGGAGCGGCGATCGCCACCAATCCCCGCTCCCCGAGCACCGCCGAAGCGTGCAGGACGAGCTCGCCCGCCGCCCCGAGCGCAAACGGCTGCGCGCAGCGCTCCCAGGCATCGCGAAGCAGGCCGTCGCCGAGGCCGGGCGCGCAGCGCGCCGTGGCGCTGGCGGCGTTGAGGTCGAAATCGAACCGCGCGATCTCGAAGAGCGCGATCGAGCCGAGTCCGTTCTCGCCGAGCTTCGCCCAGCCGATCGTCCGGCCGAGGTCGTCGGCAAGCGGCTCGGAACCGGCCGGCGCGCGCCCGTCGAAAGGCTCGCCGACCCGCTTCAGCGTGATCGACGCCGGCGGCAGCGTCTTCTTCTCCCGGCTAGCCGAGTCCGGCTGGCTTGCGGCCGTCGCCGTCGAGCGGCAGCGATGCCTTGCCGCCGCCGGCGCGGACGATGTCGGCGACCCGGCCCAGCCTGGTCACTTGCGGACGCGTCCACGGCCGTCGCCAGCCGGATTCAGTTGTCCGCTGCTGCTCTTCCTTCAACGGAACCCCCCGGTCCCCAGTCGATACCTAGATCGTAGCCGCCCGAATCCCGGCGTGCTCCGGTCGGATCAGCGGAGCCGCGGTCGCGCCCAGGCCTCGAGGCAGAGGATGTCCCAGAGCCTGTAGGGCTCGCGAGGCCCGGCGGAGCCGGCGCGGATCGACTCGACCAGGCCATCCGCCCCAAGGCGATCGACGACCCCCAGCTCGGCGAGTGCGAGCGGCCCGCCGAGCCGGCGGTACGCGGCAATCCCCGACCCCGCGATCAGGTTGGCGACGTATCCGGCGGCGATCGGCTTGCGCTGGGACTCGAAGCCGAGCCCCGGAAGCGAGTCGGCGACAAGCGCGCGGAGCGGCGCCTTCGAGCGCGATCCGTCGGTGAGGTCCTCAGGCCGCGCCGCGCAGAGCGTCTCGACCAACTCGGGGTGAAGAAAGGGATGGCGGAGCGGGGCGCCGATCCGGCGGCCGTGCTCGACGAACTCCTCCGCCTCCGCGCTGACCACCTGCTGCTCGAGCCCGGCGCGGATCTCGTCGGCGTAGACCGAGCCCGGACGGCGCGGGCGACGCTCCGCGGCGGCTGCGAGGCGCGCGGCGACCTCTGAGCGGCCGGCCTCCCCGGGCGCCAGCCACGTCGGAAGGGCGCGGGCCCGGCGCTCCCCGACCCGCGCGAGCAGGGCCCCGGCTGCGGCGCGCCTCGAGCCGGCGAGAGCGGCTCCGATCATCGTGCGAAGGCCGTAGCGCCAGAAGATCGTCCGCGCCGCCTGCCGCCGACCGACCGGGTGCGATCGGTGCAGGGTGCGGTAGAGCCGGGTGAGGCCGCGCACGTTTCCGCGCCACAGCAGGTCGGCGGCGAGCAGCGGGGTCACCCCGAGCCACTCGTCGCCACCGGTGCCGGTGAGGACCGCGGCGCAGCCCTCCTCGACGGCTCCCGCGCCGAGCGCGAGGAAGGCGGGCAGGAAGAAGTTCTGCGGCGGGGCCGGCATCGTCGAGGCGAGCTCGAGCACGGTGACGACCGGATCGCCGCCACAGAGGTCGGCGTGGGACTCGAGCCGCTGGCTGATCCCGAGGCTGCGCGCGACCGCCGACTGGGTCGCGATCTCATCGAAGTCGGAGTCCGCAAAGCCGACCGAGAGCGCCAGGGGGGCGGGCAGCCCGCGGCGCTCGGCCTCGCGGGTGGCGATCGCCGCGACGCCGACGGAGTCGAGCCCGCCGCTGAGATAGATCGCCGACGGATCGGTGCCGAGGGCGCTCGCGACCGCGGCCCCGAACAGATCGCGAAAACGCCCCGCGTCGAGAGGCTCGGATCCGGGATCGTCACCGACCGGATCCCATACGCGCCGGTACTCGTGCGCTCGTGCGCTTGCGATCAGCGCGTGGCCGGAGGGAACCCGCTCGATCGACTCGAGGTAGGTCTCGCTCGGCGGTCCCCAGAGCCCGCTCAGATGCCCGATCATCGCCCCGGCGGACGGCAGCGCGGAGCCCGGCTCGGAGACGATCCGCTCCGAGTCGCCGGCGAGGATCACCTCGTCGCCGCGGCGGCTCCAGAACATCGGGACCCGACCGAGCGGGTCCCGAACGGCGATCAGCGACGGCTCTCCCGGGAGCCTCGCCAGCCATGCGTGCGGGGCGTTCGCGTCCCAGGGCTCGACGCGCACCTCGGCGAGGGCGCGGTCGGTGGCGCGGCGAGCCTCCGGGCCGCCGAGCGCGGAGGAGGTGAGGATGCTCGCCAGCGGAGCGAGGCAGGCCGACGGCGGCAGCCCGATCGCGGCGATCGCGACGGCGCCGAACCGCTCCCCCCCGACCGCCGCCTCCCCCGAGAGGTGGCGGATGCCGTCCCCGGCGCCTTCGGCGAGCGAGACGGCGAGCGACCAGTCCTCGAGCGGCGCCCGCCTGGGCGCGAACGCCGGCTCCGCCAGCCACGGCATCAGGCGAGCAGGTTCGCGGCGGCAAGCTCGGCGAGGGTTCGCTCGGTATCCGCTCTGAGCAGCTCGCCGTCCACCTCGTACTCGTCCTCGAGCCGCTCGATCAGCCGGTCGAGCGTCGGGCGGTGCTCGAGCAGCTCCCAGATCCGCACCGCCGGCCCCTCGAGCTCGAACACCTCGCCCTCGCCCATCTCGACGAGCACCGCGTTCTCGCCGATCCGCCGCCAGACGACACTCTCGACGCGGCTGAGCGGCTGCTGCTCCCCGGGCACGACCCCAGCCTAGTCCGCGGTTCCCCCGGCGGGCGGCGGTTCAGTACTCCGAGAGGGTTCCGCGACGCCGCGCCGATCTCAGGGAGGCGCGGAAGAGCAGGAACGAGAGCGGCAGCCCGATGAGCGCGAACAGGCCCAGGCCGAGAGCCTCCTCGCCCCATCCGCTGCCGACCAACAGGGCGTCCCGGGCGCCGTCGAAGACGAGGCGGGTCGGCAGCACCTCGGCGAGCTGGCGGATCGGCTCGGGAAGCTCGGAGATCGGGAAGAAGGCGCCGCCGAGGATGGCGATCGCGAAGGCGGCGACGCCGATGACGACCTCGCTGCGCTTGACGACCAGGGTCGCGGCGGCGACCGCGGCGCCGATCGAGAACAGCGCCGCGACGATCGAGATCAGGATGATCAGCGCGCCGGCCCAGTCGGCGTTGCCGAGGTCGAGCCCGAGGAAGAGCACCCCGGCGAGGAGGTAGGCGACCACCCGGGCGGAGCCGATCGCGAGCGGCAGGGCGCCGAGCCCGATCGCGAACTCGGAGCTACGCAACGGCTGAAGCATGAGCCCCTCGAGCGTCCCCGTGAGCTGCTCCTCGCGCAGGCGCACCGAGATCCCCGCAACCCCGGCCTCGATCACCACCGCGATCGCGATCCCGATCGCGGCGAAGTCGAAGTAGCTGCCGGGGGTCGGCAGAGCGAGCTCGCCGCTCTCGATCAGCCTGGAGATGAAGTAGAAGACCGCGAGGTTGAGCAGGCCGAAGGCGAGCTCGAGCACGATCGCGACCCTGTAGGTGCGCGCGATCTTGAGGTCGCGCACCGCCAGGGTGCGGATCGGCGTCAGCCGGGCGGCGAGCCACTCAGCCACCTGCGGGCCCTCCGCTCACGCGCTCACCGAGACCCAGCTCGAGCCGCTCGCCGCACCTGCCGGCCTCGCCTTCGTCGTGCGTCGCCAGCACCAGGGCGAGCTCGGAGCGGCGATCGAGCGCCGCCCAGGCGAGCGCCCGCGCCTCCGGGTCCATCGAGCGGGTGGGCTCGTCGAGCACCAGGACTCGCGGCGCCCCGAGCAGCGCCCGGGCGAGCGCCACCCGCTGGATCTGGCCGGCGGAGCACCGCCCGGCCGGACGCTCGGCGAACGATCCGAGCTCGAGCTCCCTGACCAGGGCCGAGACCGGCTCGGCGACCCGCCAGCGAGCGCTGCGAAGGCGGGCGAAGAGAACGAGGTTGTCGCGGACGCTGAGCCGCGCGTAGAAGGAGCGCTGATCGCCGAGCGCGGCGCCGAGCGCGAGGGCGGCCGGGCGGGTTCCCGCCGGCGCCCCGGCGATCTCGACCCGCCCGGAGGTGGGCGCAAGCGAGCCCGCCAGACAGCGCAGCAGGGTCGTCTTGCCGGTGCCGTTGGCGCCGAGGACCGCGAGCCGCCCGCCGCGCGCGAGCGTGAAGCTGAGCCGGTCGAGGACGGGGCGGGCCGCAAACGAGCGACTCAGCTCGACCGCCTCGACCGCGGCCCTGGGCTCCTCAGCCATCGGCCGATTCTCGCGATTCAGGGCTCGCGCCGTGCCACCTCGACGGCGGAGGCGGGTTGCGGGCGCGAGCTAGGGCTTCGGCGGGACCTGCGGCTCGCCGAGCCCGTAGGTGTCGTATGCGAGCCAGCGGCTGAACGTCTTGTGGGTGGGGCCGTGGAAGTCCGAGGAGGCCGTCGGCACCAGGCTGAACTCCTCGCAGAGCTCGAGGCAGTGCTTGGTCTGCTCCGCGGTGTGCGGCGGGTAGAACGTCTCGATCCCGTCGAGCCCGACGTCGCGGACGAGGCTCTCGACCAGGTCGCGGACCTGGACCGGGTCCTGGACGTCCCAGTAGGGGTGGGCGACGACGGCGACGCCGCCCGCCTCGTGGATCAGCTCGACCGCCCGCTCGGCCGTCGGCCAGGAGCGCGAGACGAAGGCCTTCGCGCCCGGGACCAGGTACTCCTCGAAGAACGGCCCGAGGTCGGGGCCGGCACCGGCGGCCTTGGCGATGTGCGGCCTTCCGATCGCGTCGGCGGCGCCCGCCTGCTCGACCGCCTGCTCGAAGCTGACCTCGACCCCGTGCTCGTTCAGGTTGGCGATGATCTGCTTGGCGCGGTCCACCCGCTCCTGCTGGGCCTTCGCGCAGGCCGGGGCGATCAGGTCGAGATCAACCCAGTACCCGCAGATGTGAAGGTCCTCGGAATACCTGTGTACGCAGGACATTTCGAGCGCCGGTATGTTCTCGACCCCGGCCTCCCGTGCAGCCGTCGTCGCCGCCTCGACCCCGGCGATGCCGTCATGATCGGTGAGCGCCATCACGCTGACGCCGGCCTCGGCGGCGGCGCGGGCGACGTCCGCGGGTTCGAGCTGACCGTCCGATACGGTCGAGTGGGCCTGTAGATCGATCACGACGCGGGGCAGTCTAGATAGACCACGAGCAGATGCGAATCTCAGCGAAAGCCGACTATGCCGTTCGAGCCGCGCTCGAGCTCGCCGCCGCGCCCGAGGGGCAGCCGGTCAAGGGGGAGAAGCTCGCCGAGTCGCAGCAGATCCCGCTGCAGTTCCTCGAGCACATCCTGCTCGAGCTCAAGCATGCCCGGCTGATCCAGGCCCGTCGCGGGGCCCGCGGGGGCTACTGGCTGGCGCGAAGGCCCGAGGAGATCACCGTCGCCGACGTGATCCGCGCGGTCGAGGGCCCGCTCGCGAACATCCACGAGAACGCTCCCGAGGACCTCCATTACGCGGGCGCCGCGGAGAAGCTCCGCGACGTCTGGGTCGCGGTCCGCGCCGCGCTTCGCTCGGTGCTCGAGAACGTCACCCTCGCCGAGCTCGCCGACGGCAACCTGCCGTGGCGGATCGACGCGATCCTCAACAACCCCGAAGCCTGGATCAAGCGCTAGCCGGCGCGTCGCCGGCTCCTCCGGGGCGCCGCCTTCGATCCGTCTGGCGACTGCCGGGACGAGTCGCTACTATGCCCGCGGGGCATTTGGGGACCAAGTCGGTCTACAAAGGCTCCAATCGTTGTTTCGCCCCGCGCGACGGCTTCATCCCGCGCTCCCCACGATGGATCCGGTACTCGACATATTCGGCCTCGGGATCGATCCGAAGATCATCATCTTCGGCTTCGGCATCGGCGTGCTCGTGGGGATGACCGGGATGGGCGGCGCCTCGCTGATGACCCCGCTGCTGATCCTGCTCTTCGGGATCAAGCCGGTGACCGCGATCGGCACCGACATCTTCTACGCCGCGATCACCAAGACCGTCGGCGGCTACAAGCACCTCAAGCTGGGCACGGTGCACAAGGGGATCGCCTTCTGGCTGGCCGTCGGCAGCATCCCCTCGGCGCTCATCGGGGTCTACGTGATCGAGCTCTTGCAGCGAAGCTACGGCGACGATCTCGACACGATCGTGCTCGGAATGCTCGGCGGCACGCTGCTGGTCGTCGGCGTCGCGACGCTGCTGCGCTCGCTCTTCCTCGCCGGGGTGATCCAGGAGCGCTCGGCGATGCACCTCTACCGCCGCCACATCATCGCCGCGGTGATCACCGGGATCCTCACCGGCTTCGTGATCGGGCTGACCTCGGCGGGCAGCGGCACGCTGATCGCGATCGCCCTGATCGCGATCTTCCGGCTCACCCCGCAGCGCGTCGTCGGGACCGACGTCTTCCACGCCGCGGTGCTGCTCTGGGCGGCCGGCATCGCCCACTGGGCGGGCGGCAACATCGACTTCGTGCTCGCCGGGACGATCCTCGCTGGCTCGATCCCGGGCGTCATCCTCGGCACCAACCTGTCGGTCAAGGCGCCGCAGAAGTTCCTCCGCTACGCGCTCGCGGTCGTGCTCGTTGCCTCCGGGGTCACCCTGATCATCAAGAACAACGACCCCTCGGTGGTGGTCCCGGCGATCGGCGTCTCCACCATCCTGGTCGGTGGCCTGTTCAGCGCCCAGATCTTCACCCGCAGGCGCTCGCAGGGCAATCGCGCCGCCACCGCCCAGGCGAGCGCCTGACGGCCCGATCCTGGCCCGGTCCCGGGCCGGCATGACGAGCTTGCGCGGGCGGTAGGCTCCGGCGCGTGGACTTCGATCTGAGCCCGCGGGTAACCGAGCTTCGCGACCGCATCCGCGCCTTCCTCGACGAGCACGTCTACCCGAACGAACTCGAGGCGCTGCGGGCCCTCGACGAGGAGGTGACGGTCGCGAGCGGCCGCGCCTACCCCCGGATCCTCGAGGAGATCCGCGAGCGCGCCAGGGCCGAGGGCCTCTGGAACCTCTTCATGCCCGATTCCGAGCACGGCGTCGGGCTCACCAACTGGGAGTACGGGGTCCTCTGCGAGGAGATGGGCCGCAGCCCGGCGATCGCGCCGATGGCCTTCAACTGCGCCGCCCCGGACACCGGCAACACCGAGATCCTGGCCGAGCACGGAACCGACGAGCAGCGCGAGGAGTGGCTCTCGCGGCTGCTCGAGGGCGAGATCCGCAGCTGCTTCTCGATGACCGAGCCCGGGGTCTCGGGCTCCGATCCGAGGACCCTCGAGACCGCGGCGGTGCTCGACGGCGACGAGTGGGTGATCAACGGCCACAAGTGGTTCACCTCGGGCGCGGTCGGCGCCTCGCTGGCGATCGCGATGGTCGTCACCGACCCCGACGCCCACCCCTACGCCCGCGCCTCGATGATCCTCGTGCCCACCGACGCGCCCGGCTTCAACCTCGTCCGGCCGGTGCCGGTGATGGGCCACGACGGCGGCCCGGGCCACTGCGAGATCCTCTACGAGGACTGCCGCGTCCCGGCCGCCAACCTGCTCGGCCCGCGTCAGGCCGGGTTCGTGATCGCCCAGGACCGCCTCGGCCCCGGACGGATCCATCACTGCATGCGGGCCATCGGCAGCTGCGAGCGGGCGATCGAGATGATGTGCCGGCGCGCCAACGAGCGTGAGGCGTTCGGCTCGAAGCTCGCCGAGAAGCAGTTCGTCCAGGACTTCGTCGCCAAGTCGCGGATCGAGACCGACCAGGCCCGGCTGCTCACCCTGAACGCCGCCTGGCGGATGGACAAGTACGGCAAGAAGGAGGCGCGGCGCGAGATCTCGATGATCAAGGTCGTCGCCGCGAACGTGGTCATGGACGTGCTCGACCGCGCGATCCAGGTGCACGGCTCGCTCGGCATGTCCGACGACACCCCGCTGGCCGGGATGTGGCGGTTCTCGCGCATGCTCAAGGTCGCCGACGGGCCCGACGAGGTCCACAAGATGGTGATCGCCCGCCGCGAGCTCAACCACTGGGCGAAGCGAGGCCGAGGCCGGCGAGGCCCCGTCCGCCGCGAAGGACGGCGCCGACGTGGCTCGAGTGGGTGCATAACTCCCGTAATTGCCACCTCGCCGTGAGCTGGCGCGCCGTCCTGGCGAGCGCCGCGCTTGCCACGCTCGCGCTCGCCGCGCCGGCGCAGGCCCGCGACGCGGTGGTCACCTCCTTCGACGGGACCCCGATCGTCGCCCACTTCTTCCCCGGCGCGAGCGCCTCGAAGGCAAGGCCGGCGCCGACGATCATGGTCGGCCCCGGCTGGAGCATCCCCGGCGAGACGAACCCCGACGGCGGGTCGATCGCCGGCTTCATCGACGCCGGCTACAACGTCCTCACCTGGGACCCGCGCGGGTTCGGCGGCTCCGGCGGCACCGTGATGATCAACAGCCCGACGTTCGAGGGCCGCGACGCGCAGGCCCTGATCGACTTCATCTCGACCCAGGAGGAGGCGCGGCTCGACGCCCCCGGCGACCCGCGACTGGGGATGTCGGGTGGAAGCTACGGCGGCGGGATCCAGCTCGTCCTCGCCGGGATCGACTCCCGGGTCGACGCGATCGCGCCAACGATCGCCTGGAACTCCCTGACCGACGCCCTGTTCAGGGAGGGCAAGGTCAAGGTCGGCTGGGGGCTGGTGCTTGCCGGGCGCGGGCGTCCCGCTCTCGGTTGCCCCGGGGATCTTCAGCCCGGCCGGGGTCCAGACCGGTCACCAGAGCCCGCAGTTCTACTCGACGATCGTCGAGGGGGCGGCGACCGGCGGCATCAGCGAGGCCAACCGACGCTGGTTCGCCGAGCACGGGCCGGACTTCCTGCTCGACCGGATCAAGGTGCCGACGCTGCTGATCCAGGGGACCGTGGACACCCTCTTCGGCCTCGACGAGGCGAACGCCAACTACGCGGCGCTCGCGAAGCGGGGGATCCCGCTGAAGCTGATCTACTTCTGCGGCGGCCACGGCGTCTGCCTGACCGAATCCGACTCGAGCTCCGACGTGCTCGGCGACTCGGCGCTCGCCAAGAGGCGCCGGCTGGAGTGGTTCGACCGCTACCTGCGCGGCCGCGCGAGCGTCGACACCGGTCCCGCCGTTCGAGTGGATCGACGAGAGCGCGACCTTCCACTCGAGCGAGCGCTTCCCGCTCAGGCCCACCGGCGAGCTGACCGGGAGCGGATCGGGCACGCTCGCCCTCGTTCCGGGGATCAGCCCGCCGCCGGGCTCGGGCCTGCTCGTCTACGGGACCCCCCAGCCGCTCGCCTCGGTGAGGGTGCCGATCCCCGCCGCGGCCGGCATGCAGGTGGTCGGCACGCCGCGGCTGCGGATGACCTACTCCGGGACCGCCGCGCCCGCGCGGACCCACGTCTTCGCCCAGCTCGTCGACGTCGAGCGCGACGTCGTCGTCGGCAACCAGGTGACCCCGATCCCGGTCACGCTCGACGGCGCCGAGCACACGGTCGAGCTGCCGATGGAGAGCATCGCCAGCCTCTCGACCGCCTCCGGCTACGAGCTCCAGATCGTCGCCGCCTCGAGCGTCTACGACATCCAGCGCTCGGCGGGCACGCTCGAGATCGCCGACGCGGGCGTTGCCCTGCCGGTCGGCCGCCCCTACGCGCGCGCCGCCCGGACCTGCATGCGCTACCCGTTCGGCAGCCGCAAGAGCGACCGGTTGCTCGGCTCGAGGGCGGCCGACTGCCTGCGCGGTCGCGCCGGCAGGGACCGGATCAACGGCCTCGGCGGTGATGACGATCTCAGCGGCGGTCGCGGCCGCGACCGGATCAGGGCGGGCGCGGGCAACGACCGCGTCAAGGTCGCGGGCGGCTCGCGCGACCGCGTCGACTGCGGCCCGGGGCGCGACACGGTGATCGCCTCGAAGCGCACCGACCGGCTGCGAAACTGCGAGCGGGTTCGCCTCCGCTAGCGGGCGGCGGCGCTCAGAGCCGCGCCTCGGCCGCCGCCGCGGCCTCGGCGAGCTGGACGACAACGGCCGCGAACCGCTTGACGCCCGCGTCGGGCCCGGCCTTGCCGTAGCCGCCCGGCGGTGTAGCGGGCGAAGACGCCCTCGAGGATGATCGCCAGCTTCCAGTAGTCCGAGGGCGACGTAGAAGTCGATCTCGGAGAGGTCGCGGCCGGAGCGCTCGGCGTAGCGCTCACGGACCTCGGCTCGGCTCGGGAACCCTGCCGTCATCGTCGCCGGGCTCGAGCAGCGGCATCAGCTCGTCGCCGGGCTCGCTCCAGTAGACGAGCAGCAGGCCGACGTCGGCGAGCGGGTCGCCGAGCGTGCAGAGCTCCCAGTCGACGACCGCGGCGACCTCGCCGGTCGTCGCTCAGGATCATGTTGTCGAGCCGGTAGTCGCCGTGGACGATCGTCGCCGGCCCCTGCTCGGGGATCCGCGCGGCGAGGCGCGTCGTGGACCTCGTCGATCAGCGGCAGCTCGCGGGTCTTCGACTTCTCCCACTGGCCCTGCCAGCGGTGAAGCTGGCGGGCGACGTAGTCCTGCTTCTTCGCCAGCTCGCCGAGGCCGGCCGCGTCGGGATCGACGGCGTGGATCTGCGACCAGCGTGTCGACGACGCGCACGCCGATCGCATGGCGGTCGGCGTCGATCGGGAAAGAGCGCCGCGTCCGCCCTGTTTCGCAGGATCGGGCCGTCGACCCACTCCATCACGTAGAAGGGCGCGCCGTTGACCTCCTCGTCCTCGCAGAGCCCGACCAGCGGCGGCGACCGGCACGTCGGTCGAGGCCAGCGCGCCGACGATCCGGTGCTCGCGCGCCATGTCGTGGGCGGAGGCGAGCCGCTTGCCGAGCGGAGGCCGGCGCAGCGCCCAGGCCGCTGCCGGCCCGGTCGCGGACGGCGTAGGTCAGGTTGGAGTGGCCGCCCGCGATCCGCTCGAAGCCGAGCGGCGGCTCGACCTCGCCGGCGTTCGCCTCGAACCACGCCTCGACCCGGGGCCGGTCGATCCCGTCGGGGACCTCACCGCCCGCCCCCACGGACGGCGCCTCGTTAGCCTGCTCGCTCACGCGCACCGAGCATATGCCGGAAGACTTCGAGGAGAACCAGCCGCCGGGCGCCCGCGCCCTGATCGTCGACTTCGGCGGCGTCCTCACCACCAGCGTCTGGCCCGCGTTCGCCGCCTTCTGCGAGCGTGAGGGGCTCGCCACCGAGACCGTCCGCGAGCTCTTCCGCGGCGACGCCGAGGCGCTGAAGCTGCTGCGCGGGCTCGAGACCGGCGAGCTCGCCGACGCGGAGTTCGAGCGCGCGCTTCGGCGCCCTGCTCGGGCTCGCCGATCACGCGCGACCTGATCGCGCGGATGTTCGCCGGGCTGCCGTCCGGACGAGCGGATGGTGGGCGCGGTTCGCGGCCGCCCGCGCGGCGGGGCTCGCGACCGGGCTGATCTCGAACTCCTGGGGCCTCGGGATCTACGACCGGCTGCCCGCGGAGCAGCTCTTCGACGCGACGGTGATCTCCGGCGAGGTCGGCCTCCACAAGCCGCAGCCGGAGATCTACCTGCTCGCCTGCGAGCGGCTCGGGGTCGAGCCCGCGAGCGGCGGTCTTCGTCGACGACCTGCGCGAGAACTGCGACGGCGCCGAGGCGGTCGGGATGACCGCGGTGCTCCATCGCGAGACCGCGGCGAGACGATCGCCGAGCTCGAGCGACCTGCTCGGGCTCGAGCTAGCAGCCTGAGCCGCCGACCGAGCCCTGCGACCACCGTGATCCGCTCCCCGGCGGCATCGGACTCGACGATCGTCTCGCCGTCTCGCGCCCTCGCGCAGGCACCCGGCCCCGCTCTCGACCTCCAGCCGCGACTCCAGCGGATCCGCGGTCGGATGGGCGCCTGGCCGGTCGGCGGCGAGCGTGAACCGGTCGATCTCCAGCTCCTGATCCCGCGGGCGGCGAGCCCGGCCTCGGGCGCGCCGGCGACCCGGTACAGGCGCCAGTCCTCGCTCTCCCAGACCCTCTCGCAGGTAGCCGAGGCCGCGCGTCGATCAGCGCGACCTCGTCCTCGGCGAGGTAGTCGCGCGCCGCGTCGGGGACGGCGACGTAGCCGATCGCGTGGCGCTCGAGCCACTCGCGATAGGCCGCCGCCGTCAGGCGGCCGTCGGTGAACAGGTCGAAGTCCTCAGCCTCGAGCTGGCGAAGCCAGCCGCGCGCGATCGGGTGGCGCTCGGCCACGTAGGCGGCCTCCCAGCGGTTCCTCGTCGGCGGGATCTCGATCCGAACCGGCCCCTCCGCGGTCGCGAGCCGGTCGAGCTCGGCGAGCAGGGGCGCGTAGAAGGCGGCCTCCGTCGAGGGGTCGCCGGCCGCCTTGGCGAGGTCGCGGACCGGCGCCACCAGCTGCCAGTAGAGCAGCGGCAGCGAGACCGCGAGCACGATCAGGCGACCCGCGCGGCCAGAGCACCAGCAGGAGCACCGGCCCGGCGAAGAGGGCGCCGAGGCGGGTGACGTTGCCGCCGAGCGGCGTTCGGGATGACGAACACGGCGAGGGCGAGCAGCGCGTAGAGCGCGACGCCGATCCGAAGCACCCGCTGCTCGCGCCGGGAACCAGCCAGAGGACGAGCAGCGCCAGCAGCGGCACCGCGACGAAGGCCGAGAGCACGAACGGCTCCTCGCCGCCGACCGGGAAGGCGAGGTTGAGCGCGAGGATCGGCAGCGCCGCGCCGAGCGCCAGCCAGGCCGCCGCCGCGGCGATCGCCGCCGAGCCAGATCGCGGCCGCGGCGATCGCGGTGAACAGGCCCCCGACCGGGCTCGACAGGCTCGCGAGCACCGCGAGCGCGCCGCCCAGCGGCGCCCGCCCGCGCTCGGCGGCGAGCAGGGCCGCGAGCCCGAACGGGACCGCGAGCACGAACGGCACCCGCCCGGTGAGCAGCCAGGCGGCGGCCGCGGCGGCGAACCAGAGCGAGCCGCAGAGCACCCGCCCGCGATCGCCCGGGGCGGGGAAGCGACCGACGGCGAGCGCGGCGAACACCGCTGCCGCGGCCACGGCAGCGACGGCGGCGGTCAGCTTCGCGCCGAGCAGCGCGCCGAGCGGCGGATAGAGGACGCTGTAGGAGAGCAGGTAGTGGCCCGAGTACCAGTTGTTGTTCCACAGCGCGAACCCGTGCTCGGCGAACAGATCGGCGCGGAAGGTCGCCGCGGCGAGGTCCTGGCTTGCCGGCCCGAAGACCAGGTAGAGGCCCGCCAGGACCGCCGCAAGCGCGCTCGACAGCGCCACCGCTCGGGATGTCAGGGCTCATCGACGCGACTAGCCTAGGCGTAATGGCGACCACCGCCGCGCTCGACCTCGGTGCCCAGTTCGATCGGCTGTTCGCCGCGATCGGCGACTTCGCTCGACTACCTCTCGCGGATCGAGCTCCCCTACCTGGCCCCGCCCTGCTGCTCTCCCTCGGCGCTGCAGCTCTGCCGCGCCCACGCCTGGGCGAACGCGCTCCGGGCCGCGTTCCCCCGCGGCGCCGTCTCCGAGCGAGGCGTCGTCGGAGCCTTCCTGGTCGGCGCCGGGATGAACGGGATGCTGCCGGCGCGCGGCGGCGACGCGCTCAAGATCGTGCTCGCCAAGCGCAGCGTGCGCGAGGCCAGCTATCCGGCGATCATCTCCTCCTTCGCGGTCCTGACCCCGTTCGACAGCGGGGTCGGCCTGATCGTCCTCGCCTACGCGATCACCCAGGGGCTGCTGCCCGCGGCGCCGCGGCTCCCGGAGCTGCCCGCCTTCGACGATCTCCTTCTGGGCCGCCCACCCGGCCCTGCTCGCGCTCCCGTGGTGGCGCTGAGCGTGCTCGCGGTGACGCTGCTCGTGCGCTACCTCGCCCGCCGCGATCGACGCCTTCTGGGAGCACCTCAAGCAGGGGGTGGCGATCCTTCGCCGGCCGAGCCGCTACCTCGCGCGAGGTGCTCGCCTGGCAGGCGCTCGGCTGGCTGCTGCGCTTCGCCTCGTTCTGGCTCTTCCTCGACGCCTTCCAGATCGGCGGCTCGCTCGACAACGTGCTGCTGGTGATGAGCGTGCAGGCGATCAGCGGCGCGCTGCCGTTCACCCCCGGCGGGGCCGGCGCCCAGCAGGCGCTGCTCGTCGTCGCCCTCGACGGGCCCGCCTACGCGGCGGTGCTCGCCTACTCCGTCGGCCAGCAGGTCGCGGTCACCGTCTGGTCGGTCGCGATCGCCTTCATCGTCCTCGGGATCGTCTTTCGCTCGCGCGACTGGCGGCGGATGCTGCGCGACGGCCGGCTGGCTCAGGGCGAGGTGGTGGGCTAGGTCGCCCGCCGAGGCGCCGCTCAGTCCTTCGCGTACTCGACCCGGATCTGCTTGCCCTTGAGCTTGGTCCCGTCGAGGCGCTCGAGCGCGAGCTTCGCCTGGTCGTCGTCGAGCTCGACGAACGAGAAGCGCTCGAGGACGCGGATCGCGTCGATCTGCTCGTCGGGGATCACCGCGCCCTCGGTCAGCGCCCAGCGCAGGTTCTCCTCGTTGATCCCGCTGCGCGTGCCGCGGTTGACGAACAGCTTCACGCTGCCGTTCTCGACCTCGGCGGGCCGCTCGGCGGCGGGCTCGCGATCGGGCTCCTCGGCGGCTCGAGCGTTCCTCGCCGGGCTCGGTCGGCAGCTTCTCGCGCTCGTCCCGCGGGCGCCGGGCGCTCCTCGCGGGCGTGGTCGCGGCGGCGCGGGCGCGGCGCGTGCTCGAGCCGCTCCTCGGGCGCCTCCCACTCGCCGATCGAGGTCTTCGCCTCGCGCTCGATCCGCGTGATCTCCTCGCGCTGCTTCGGCGGTCACGAAGGTGATCGCGCGGCCGGTGCGGCCGACCCGGCCGGTGCGGCCGATCCGGTGGACGTAGATCTCGGTGTTGTTCGGGCAGGTCGTAGTTGATGACGTGGGTGACGTGCTCGATGTCGAGCCCGCGGGCGGCGACGTCGGTCGCGACGAGCAGCGGCATGCCGTGCTCCTTGAACGAGATCATCACCCCGTCGCGCTGGCCCTGGCTGAGGTCGCCGTGCAGCGCCTTCGACGCGCAGGCCCTTGTCGCGAAGCGTGCTTGTCGAGCCGCGCGGCGCCGATCTTCGTGCGGCAGAAGATGATCGCCTGCTCGGGCTCCTCGGCCTTCAGCACCTCGATCAGCGCGCTCGGTCTTGTCGCGTGGCCTCGACCTCGACGTAGGCCTGCTCGATCGCGTCGACCGTCAGCTTCTTCGGCGTGATGCTGATCGTCACCGGGTCGTACATGTAGCTCTCGGCGAGCCGCGCGATCGGCGGCGGCATCGTCGCCGAGAAGAGCGCCGTCTGGCGGCCGCTCGGGCACATCCGCAGGATCTTCTCGACGTCCTCGATGAAGCCGAGGTCGAGCATCTCGTCGGCCTCGTCGAGGACGACGTAGCGCGCCGAGGTGAGCACCAGCGAGCGGCGCGAGATCAGGTCCATCATCCGGCCGACGGTGGCGACGACGACGTGGGCGCCGTGGCGCAGCCGCGACTGCTGGGTCGCGGATCGGGGCGCCGCCGAAGACGGCGACGATCTCGATCCCGTCGAGGTGCTCGGCGTAGGAGCGCAGCGCCTGGGTGACCTGGATGCAGAGCTCGCGGGTCGGCGTCAGGACGATCGCCTGGGTCTCGTCGTTGCTCGGGATCGAGGTACTGCGAGCAGCGGCAGGCCGAAGGCGGCCGTCTTGCCGGTCCCGGTCTGGGCCTGGCCGATCACGTCGTGGCCGGCGAGCAGCTCGGGGATCGCCTGCTCCTGGATCGGCGTCGGCTCGTCGTAGCCGAGCTCGTCGAGGCGGCTGAGGATCTCGGCTGAGGCCGAGGTCGTTGAAGGCGGGCATACGGGGCTCGCTCAGCGTAGCGGTGCGTCGCAGACAACGGCAGGCGTCCACGCCCTTCCCCGCCGTCGGCTCAGCGAGCGGGGTCGAGCAGGAGCTTGCCGTGCGTCCGTCGCGCCGCCAGGTCCTCGTGGGCCTCGCGCGGCCTCCGAGAGCGGATAGACGCCGCCGACGACGACCTCGAGCTCGCCCGCCGCGACCGCGCCGAACAGGTCGCCGATCATCGCCGCGACCTCGTCGCGACGCGGCGAGCAGGTGCATCAGCCAGAAGCCGATCACCGCCCGCGAGTTCCGCATCAGGTGGCCGGTCGTGACCTCGTTCTGCTCGCGCGAGGCGATCCCGAAGGTGACCATGCGCCCGAACGGGGCGAGCGTCCGAAGCAGTCGCCTCGAAGGCCTCGCCGCCGGTCATCTCGAAGACGGCGTCGACCTGCTGGCCGTCGTTGGCCTCGAGGATCGCCTCGCGCAGGTCCTCGGCGCCGGAGTCGACGGTCGCGTCGGCGCCGAGCCGCTCGACGAGCTCGCGCTTCTCCGGGCTCGAGGCGAGCGCGATCACCCGCGCCCCGGCGCGCTTGGCGAGCTGGACCGCGAGGCTGCCGGTGCCGCCGGCGGCGGCCTCGACGACGACCGTCTCGCCCGGCTCGCAGCCGGGCGCAGCGGTGGACGAGCGCGTGCGCGGTCAGCCCCTGGAGCAGGAGCGCCGGCGGCGCCTGTCGTCGTTGACGCCGTCGGGCATCGGGACCAGCCAGCGCCTCGGGGACGACGACCTTCTGCGGCGTAGCCGCCGGTGGCGAGGATCGCCGCGACGCGGCGTCCGTCGGCGGTGCGTCCCGGACGATCTCGCCGCCGGGGATCAGCGGCAGCGGTCTGCTCGGCGAGGTAGTCGTTGCGGGTCGCGTGCGTGTCGGCGAAGTTGATCCCGCAGCGGGCGACCTCGACCAGCGACCTCGCCGTCGCCCGGGCTCGGGGTCGGGCAGCTCGACGAGCTTCATCACCTCGGGCCCGCCGAATTCCTCGATCTGGATCGCTCTCATCGCCTCCGGACCCTCGCGGCGGACCTCTCGGCGCCTCGACTGCACGAACCCGTCTAGGCTGCCGCACTTATGTCACTGACCGTCGTCGGCTCGATCGCGTTCGACAGCGTCCGCACCCCGTTCGGGGAGCGCGAGCGCATGCTCGGCGGCTCCGCCGTCCACTTCTCGCTCGCCGCCAGCTTCTTCACCGAGGTCGCGCGTCGTCGGCCCGGTCGGCGACGACTTCGGCGACGAGCGAGTTCGGCGTGCTCTCGAGCGCGCGGCGTCGTCACCGACGACATCGAGCGCGTCGAGGGCGGCGAGACCTTCTTCTGGCGCGGCCACTACGAGTACGACATGAACGTCGCCCACACCGACGACACCCAGCTGAACGTGTTCGCCGACTTCGAGCCGAAGCTCTCCGGCGCCTCGTGCGAGCCGAGCATGCTCTTCCTCGGCAACATCCAGCCGGACCTGCAGCGCGACGTCCGCTCGCAGTGCGCAGGCCGGCTTCGCGGCGCTCGACTCGATGAACCTCTGGATCGACACCGCCCGCGACTCGCTGGTGGCGGCGATCGGCGAGGTCGACTGCCTGCTGCTCAACGACGCCGAGCTGCGGATGCTGACCGGCGAGCCGAACCTGGCCCAGGCCGCCGCGGACGGCGATGGAGATGGGCCCCGCAGGTCGTGGTCGCCAAGCGCGGCGAGTACGGCGCGGCGCTGTTCACCGCCGGACGGCGATCTTCGCGATCCCGGGCTTCCCGCTCGAGGACGGTGCGTCGATCCGACCGGCGCCGGCGACAGCTTCGCCGGCGGCTTCCTCGGCTACCTCGACTCGGCCGGTCGGGCGGCGACCACGACGACGCCGCTCGCTGCGCCGGGCGATGGGCTACGGCATCGGTGCTCGCCTCGTTCAACGTCGAGGACTTCGGCACCGAGCGGGTCAGCCGCCTGAGCCGAGACCGAGATCGCCGACGCGGCTCTCGCGAGTTCAAGCGCCTGACCCACTTCGAGGAGTCCGGTTAACCGCGATCTCGACGACTCGCGCTGCGGCCTAGCTGCGAGAATGAAGCCGACTCGGGAAATCACCGAACTGCGGAGGCGTGCGTGAGCGAGAACGAGACTGAGACCGACGGCGGGCGTCGCCAGCGCGGAGCTGGCAAGGAGACGCTGACGCGTCACCGACAACCGCACCGGCGAGAGCTACGAGCTCCCGATCGAGGACGGGACGATCAAGGCGCATGGACCTGCGCCAGATCAAGGTCGCCGAGGACGACTTCGGCCTGATGTCCTACGACCCGGCGTTCACGAACACCGCCTCCTGCCGCTCGGCGATCACCTACATCGACGGCGAGAAGGGCATCCTCCAGCACCGCGGCATCCCGATCGAGCAGCTCTGCGAGAAGTCGACCTTCCTCGAGGTCGCCTACCTGCTGATCTACGGCGAGCTGCCGACCGAGCCGCAGCTCGAGCGCTGGGTCTTCGACGTCACCCACCACACCTTCGTCCACGAGGACATCAAGAAGTTCCTCGAGGGCTTCCGCTACGACGCGCACCCGATGGGGATGCTGCTGGCCGGCGTCGGCGCGCTCTCCACCTTCTACCCGGACGCGAAGAAGCTCGACGACCACGAGGAGCGCTACATGGCGACGATCCGGATGATCGCCAAGATGCCGACGCTCGCCGCGTTCTCCTACCGCCACAACAGGGGCCTGCCCTACGTCTACCCGGACAACGACCTCTCCTACACCGAGAACTTCCTCTCGATGATGTTCAAGATGACCGAGCTCAAGTACGAGCCCGATCCGCGCCTGGCGAAGGCGCTCGACGTGCTCTTCATCCTCCACGCCGACCACGAGCAGAACTGCTCGACCAACGCCGTGCGCGCGGTCGGCTCCTCGCAGGTCGATCCCTACTCGGCGGTCGCCGCCGGCGTCGCCGCGCTCTACGGCCCGCTGCACGGCGGCGCCAACGAGGCGGTGCTGCGGATGCTGCGCCGGATCGAGACGGTCGAGAACATCCCCGACTTCCTCGAGGGCGTCAAGAACCGCGAGGAGAAGCTGATGGGCTTCGGCCACCGCGTCTACAAGAACTACGACCCGCGGGCGCGGATCATCAAGAAGCACGTCGACGAGGTGCTCGAGGCGACCGAGTACAACCCGCTGATCGAGATCGCGACCGAGCTCGAGAAGCAGGCGCTCGACGACGAGTTCTTCACCTCGCGCAAGCTCTACCCGAACGTCGACTTCTACTCCGGCATCGATCTACGAGGCGCTCGAGCTCCCGACCGAGATGTTCACCGTGATCTTCGCGATCCCGCGCACCGCCGGCTGGGTCGCGCAGTGGCTCGAGATGATCGACGACCCGGAGCAGAAGATCGCCCGGCCGCGGCAGATCTACACCGGCGAGCGCGACCTCGACTACGTGCCGATCGACGAGCGCGACGGCCCGGAGAAGATCACCAACGAGCGAATCCGCCGGCCGATCCGCCAGCGCCGCGGCGCGTAGGTCGCGGCGGTCCGCCCAACGGCCGCCCGCGAGCGTGCCGTGGCCGGCTACCGGCTCACGATCCGGCAGGGGCCGCAGGTCGAGCGCGAGGAGTTCGACGACCTGCGCGAGGCGGTCAGGGCGCTTCGTCGCCGCGCCGAGCAGATCAGCTCGGGAGAGGGGCTACCCGGGGTCTCGATGCTGCGCGACTTCGCCCCCGCCGACCGGGTCGCGGCGAGGCTCGAGATCTCGACCGGCGGATGGCTTCGCGGCGCCGACGCCGGGGTCGACGTGATGGGCGACGGCTCGGTGGTCGCCTTCAGCGGCGGCTTCGCGCGCACCCCCCTCGAGCCCCGCCACGACGAGACCGTCTTCGACGCGGTCCGCCGCCGGCTGGCCAGGTGAGCTGACGGCCTCGCGGCGGGACGCGATCCGCGCGAGCACTACGCTGAGGCCGATGAACGAGCAGAGCGCCGAGGTCCCGAAGGGAAGCTACGCGGCCGGGCGGAGAATCAGGCTTCCGCGCGGCGCCCAGCCGCCGATCCGGGTGCACATCAACGGCGTCGCGCAGACCGAGGGCGCCGACTTCGAGGTCCGCGGCGAGCAGGTGATCTTCTCGCGGCCGATCATCAAGGAGACGGTCACCCCGGGCCGCTGGATGGCGATGTACCTGGGGCTCTTCGGCACCTACCGAAAGCACGAGACGATCGACGTCGAGTACCGGCACGGCAACGAGACTCGGCTCGCCTCCGACGTCGAGGTGATCGACTAGCCCTCGCCTACGGGCAGCTCACCGGCGCCGGGTCGAGCCCGTCGAGGATCGCCGGGTTGTCGGCGTCGGCGCCGCAGTCGATCACCAGGTCGGCGACCCCGTCGTTGGCGTTCAGGGTGTCGACCCCGGCGAGGCCGAAGAGCTTGTCCTTGCCGAGCCCGCCGATCAGGGTGTTGTCGAGCGCGCTGCCGGAGAGGTTGTCGTCTCCCTTGCCGCCGGTCAGGTTCTCGACCGTGGCGTCGACGTTGTCGCGAAGGCCGGCCGGTCCGTCCTCGGCATTGCCGTCGTTGGTGGTCCCGGCGCCGATCGTGACCACGACGGCCAGGGTGCGGGTGGCGTAGGTGGCGAGGTCGATCCCGCCGCCGCCGATCAGCCGGTCGGCCTCGGTGCCGCCGTCGAGGTTGTCGTTGGAGTCCTCGCCGCGCAGGATGTCATCGCCGGAGTCGCCCTTGAGCGTGTCCTTGCCGGCGCCGCCGCGCAGCAGGTCGTCGCCGGCTCCGCCGATCAGGGTGTTGTCCTTGGAGTTGCCGCGCAGGGTGTCGTCGCCGAAGCCGCCGAGGAGCTTCTCGAAGTCGGCGCCGATGTTGTCGCGAGCGCCCGCCGGGCCGTCCTCGACGCTGCCGTCGTCGGCGCCGCCGCCGAAGAGGTCGGCCGCGACATCGCCCTCGTGGCTGCCGTAGTGGGCGGTGTCGGAGCCGTCGCCGCCGCAGAGGATGTCGGCGCCCTCGAGTCCCTTGACCGTGTCGCTTCCGCCGCCGGCGAAGATCACGTCGTCGCCGACGCTGCCGGTGATCGTCTCCGAGGCGTCGCTGCCCGCGATCGTCGCGGTGCGGCCCTGACACGGCGGATTCGCCGAGCCCCAGTCCGGGGAGTAGTCGGACAGCGCGCTGTTGGTCAGGTTCACCTGCCCGCTGCCGTCGGCGTTCATCGCGTAGATCTCATTGTCGCCACCGCGGTTGCTCCGGAAGGCGATCTGCTTGCCGTCGGGCGAGAAGCTGGGATCGGAGTCGAGCGCCGCGTTGTTGGTCAGGTTCACCTGCCCGCTGCCGTTGGCGTTCATCACGTAGATCTCGCCGTCGCCGTCGCGGTCGCTGGCGAAGGCGATCTTCTTGCCGTCGGGGGAGAAGGTGGGGTTCTCGTCGATCGCCGGGTCGTTGGTCAGCCGCGTCAGCCCGCTGCCGTCGGCGTTCATCACGTAGATCTCCCGGTTGCCTTCGCGGTCGCTGTAGAAGGCGATCCGCTTGCCGTCGGGGGAGAAGCTGGCGGCATAGTCGGACGCGGTGTGGTTGGTCAACCGGGTCTGCCCCGTGCCGTCGGCGTTCATCACGTAGATCTCCCAGTTTCCGTCGCGCTCGCTGATGAAGGCGATCCGCTTGCCGTCGGGAGAGAAGCTGGGGTAGAAGTCGGTCGTCGCGTCGTTGGTCAGCCGCGTCTGGCCCGAGCCGGAGGCGTTCATCACGTAGATCTCCCAGTTGCCGTCGCGGAAGCTGGTGAAGGCGATCCGCTTGCCGTCGGGCGAGAAGCTGGCATCGTAGTCGCTCGCCCCGTTGCTGCTCAGGTTCGTCTGACCGCTGCCGTCGGCGTTCATCGCGTAGATCTGCGCGTGGCCGTCGCGGTGGCTCTGAAAGGCAATCTTTCCGTTCACGCCCGGGACCGCGGCGGCGGCGGGCGAGACGAGCAGGGCTGAGCCGATCAGCGCGCCGAGCAGTACCGCGCCTGCGACCCTGGCCCGCCGCAAGACGTTCTCCCCATCACCCCAGGCGTGCATGTCCCTCTCTCCCTCGTTCCCGCGTTCCCGGAAACCGAACCTCCCGGTTCCCTCTGAGTAAGACCGAACCTACTCGCGCGATCCGCGAAGTCAAGCTGCGTGCCGATGTTCACACGAAGAAGGACTGACCTACGGGCAGCTCACCGCCGCCGGGTCGAGCCCGTCGAGGATCGCCGGGTTGTCGGCGTCGGCGCCGCAGTCGATCACCAGGTCGGCGACGCCGTCGTTGGCGTTCAGGGTGTCGATCCCGGCGAGGCCGAAGAGCTTGTCCTTGCCGAGCCCGCCGACGAGGGTGTTGTCGAGCGCGCTGGCGGTGAGGCTGTCGTTGCCCTTGCCGCCGGTCAGGTTCTCGACCGTGGCGTCGACGTTGTCGCGAAGCCCGGCCGGGCCGTCCTCGGCGGAGCCGTCGTTGTTGGTCCCGGCGCCGATCGTGACCACGACCGCCAGGGTGCGGGTGGCGTAGGTGGCGAGGTCGATCCCGCCGCCGCCGACCAGCCGGTCGGCCTCGGTGCCGCCGTCGAGGGTGTCGTTGCCGCCGTCGCCCCTGAGCAGGTCATCGTCGGCGCCGCCCTCGAGAGTGTCGTTGGCGTCCTCGCCGCGCAGGGTGTCCTCGCCGGAGTCGCCCTTGAGCGTGTCCTTGCCGGCGCCGCCGCGCAGCAGGTCGTCGCCGGCTCCGCCGATCAGGGTGTTGTCCTTGGAGTTGCCGCGCAGGGTGTCGTCGCCGAAGCCGCCGAGGAGCTTCTCGAAGTCGGCGCCGATGTTGTCGCGAGCGCCCGCCGGGCCGTCCTCGACGCTGCCGTCGTCGGCGCCGCCGCCGATCGTCAGGTTGAGGTCGAGCTCGTGGGTGCCGTAGTGGGCGGTGTCCGAGCCATCGCCGCCGCAGAGGACGTCGGCGCCCTCGAGGCCCTTGACCGTGTCGCTTCCGCCGCCGGCGAAGATCACGTCGTCGCCGACGCTGCCGGTGATCGTCTCCGAGGCGTCGGTGCCCGCGATCGTCGCGGTGCGGCCCTGGCAGGGCGGATTCGCCGAGCCCCAGTCGGGGGAGGCGTCGAACGCGGTGTTGCTGGTCAGCCGGGTCTGGCCGGTGCCGTCGGCGTTCATGGTGTAGATCTCGCGGTTGCCGTCGCGGTCGCTCTCGAAGGCGATCTTCTTGCCGTCGGGTGAGAAGCTGGGCCTGGAATCGAGCGCCGCGTTGCTGGTCAGGTTCGTCTGCCCCGTTCCGTTGGCGTTCATCGCGTAGATCTCGTAGTTGCCGTCGCGGCTACTGGCGAAGGCGATCTTCTTGCCGTCGGGCGAGAAGCTGGGATCGAAGTCGTCCGCCGCGTTGTTGGTCAGGTTCGTCTGCCCGCTGCCGTCGGCGTTCATCGCGTAGATCTCGTTGTTGCCTTCGCGGTTGCTCTGGAAGGCGATCCGCTTGCCGTCGGGCGAGAAGCTGGGTCCGAAGTCGGTCGCCGCGTTGTTGGTCAGCCGCGTCTGCCCGGTGCCGTCGGCGTTCATCACGTAGATCTCGTAGTTGCCTTCGCGGTCGCTGGTGAAGACGATCCGCTTGCCGTCGGGCGAGAAGCTGGGTCCGAAGTCGGTCGCCGCGTTGTTGGTCAGGTTCGTCTGCCCGCTGCCGTTCGCGTTCATCGCGTAGATCTCGCTGTTGCCGTCGCGGTAGCTCTCGAAGGCGATCCGCTCGCCGTCGGGCGAGAAGGCGGGGGCGTAGTCGGACCCCGCGTTGTTGGTCAGGTTCACCTGCCCGGTGCCGTTCGCGTTCATCGCGTGGATCTCGTAGTTGCCGTCGCGGCTGCTCTGGAAGGCGATCTTGCCGCTGACGCCGGGAGCCGTGGCGGCGGCCGGGGAGGCCAGCACCGCCAGGACGAGCAGCGCCCCGACCGAGCTCGCGGCCGCCATCCTCGCTCGCCGTCGCGCGCCCGCACCCTCACCCCAACTGCCCATGTCAGCCCCCGTGTTCTCGTCTTGTCGGGAGCCCGACCCCCCGGGGTCCCGCTCTGGTGCGAAGAAACTACTCGGGCATTTCGTGCGAAGTCAAGCCTGCGTGTCGATGTTCACACGAGGAATGACTGACCTACGGGCAGCTCACCGGCGCCGGGTCGAGCCCGTCGAGGATCGCCGGGTTGTCGGCGTCGGCGCCGCAGTCGATCACCAGGTCGGCGACACCGTCGTTGGCGTTCAGGGTGTCGATCCCGGCGAGGCCGAAGAGCTTGTCCTTGCCGAGCCCGCCGACCAGGGTGTTGTCGAGCGCGCTGGCGGTGAGGCTGTCGTTGCCCTTGCCGCCGGTCAGGTTCTCGACCGTGGCGTCGACGTTGTCGCGAAGCCCCGATGGGCCGTCCTCGGCGGAGCCGTCGTTGTTGGTCCCGGCGCCGATCGTGACCACGACCGCCAGGGTGCGGGTGGCGTAGGTGGCGAGGTCGATCCCGCCGCCGCCGACCAGCCGGTCGGCCTCGGTGCCGCCGTCGAGGGTGTCGTTGCCGCCGTCGCCCCTGAGCAGGTCATCGTCGGCGCCGCCCTCGAGGTTGTCGTTGGCGTCCTCGCCGCGCAGGATGTCCTCGCCGGAGTCGCCCTTGAGCGTGTCCTTGCCGGCGCCGCCGCGCAGCAGGTCGTCGCCGGCGCCGCCGATCAGGGTGTTGTCCTTGGAGTTGCCGCGCAGGGTGTCGTCGCCGAAGCCGCCGAGGAGCTTCTCGAAGTCGGCGCCGATGTTGTCGCGAGCGCCCGCCGGGCCGTCCTCGACGCTGCCGTCGTCGGCGCCGCCGCCGAAGAGGTCGGCCGCGACATCGCCCTCGTGGCTGCCGTAGTGGGCGGTGTCGGAGCCATCGCCGCCGCAGAGGACGTCGGCGCCCTCGAGTCCCTTGACCGTGTCGCTTCCGCCGCCGGCGAAGATCACGTCGTCGCCGACGCTGCCGGTGATCGTCTCCGAGGCGTCGGTGCCCGCGATCGTCGCGGTGCGGCCCTGGCAGGACGGGTTGGCCGAGCCCCAGTCGGAGCCGAGGTCGTTCGTCGAGTTGCTGGTCAGCCGCGTCTGCCCGCTGCCGTCGGCGTTCATCACGTAGATCTCGAAGTTGCCGTCGCGGAGGCTCAGGAAGGCGATCTGCTTGCCGTCGGGCGAGAAGCTGGGATCGGCGTCGCCGGCTGCGTTGCTCGTCAGGTTCACCTGCCCGCTGCCGTCGGCGTTCATCACGTAGATCTCGTAGTTGCCGTCGCGGTTGCTGGTGAAGGCGATCCGTTTGCCGTCGGGTGAGAAGCTGGGGATGTAGTCGGCCGCCGCGTTGTTGGTCAGCCTCGTCTGCCCGCTGCCGTCGGCGTTCATCACGTAGATCTCGCGGTTGCCGTCGCGGTGGCTGGTGAACGCGATCCTCTTGCCGTCGGGTGAGAAGCTGGGATCGGAGTCATCGCTCGCCGCGTTGTTGGTCAGCCGCGTCTGCCCGCTGCCATCGGCGTTCATCACGTGGATCTCGTCGTTGCCGTCGCGGTAGCTGGTGAAGGCGATCATCTTGCCGTCGGGCGAGAAGGCGGGGGCGGAGTCCTCCGCCGCGTTGTTGGTCAGGTTCGTCTGCCCGCTGCCGTCGGCGTTCATCACGTAGATCTCGTCGTTGCCGTCGCGGTGACTGGTGAAGGCGATCCTCTTGCCGTCGGGCGAGAAGGCGGGGGCGGAGTCCTCCGCCGCGTTGTTGGTCAGCCGCGTCTGGGCGGTGCCGTCGGCGTTCATCGCGTAGATCTCGTAATTGCCGTCGCGGCTGCTCTCGAAGGCGATCTTGCCGTTGATTCCCGGGACCGCGGCGGCGGCCGGGGCGGCGAGCAGGGTTGAACCGATCACCGCTCCGAGAAGAGCCGCCAACCATGTCCTCGCCCGCCGCAGGACGTTCTCCCGATCACCCCTGATGTGCATGCACGGCTCCCTCGTATCCCGCTTTTCTCGGCAGCCCGACCCCCCAGGTCCCGCCCTGAGCTCGGGCAGCCTACTCGTTATCCGGGCGAGGTCGAGCCCCAAGTGTCGAGACTCGCACGGCGACGGTCGGTCCGCCGGCAATCATCCGACCGTCCAAGACGCGCGCGAAGGAAGCTCAGCGCGAGCCGACCACGTCCGTCTCCGCGGCGACCTGATCCTCGATCCCGCTGACCCGCTCGATGGTCGTCCCGGTGCGCTGGCGCTCGCGGATCTCGAGCCGGCGGGAGAGCCGCGAGAGCGAGAAGTTGACCGCGACGAAGAGCATGCCGACGACGATGAAGACCTGCAGGATCGGCGCCTGCACCTCGACCCCGAAGGAGACGCTCGCGAGGCTCGAGCCGTGGCGCACCACCTCCTGGATCGCGATGATGCTGACCAGCGTCGTGTCCTTGTTGAGGGTGATCAGCTGCGAGACCGTCGAGGGGACCATCCGGCGCAGCCCCTGCGGCAGGATCACGAAGCGCATCTGCTGGAAGTAGGTGAGCCCGAGCGAGGCGGCCGCCTCGCGCTGACCGCGATCGAGCGACTGGATTCCCGAGCGCATGATCTCGCAGAGGACGGCCGAGTTGTAGAGGACGAGCCCGAGCAGCGCGCCGAGGACGAGCTCGTCCTGGAGCGCATCCGGGAAGAAGTCCGGGATCGCCTCGCCGTAGGCGTCGCGCCAGGAGCGCGGCACGGCCAGCGCGAGGTAGAGGATGATGAAAATCAGCGGCAGGTTGCGCCAGACGTCGACCCAGATCCCGACCAGGAAGCTGAGCGGGCGGCTCCTCGAGATCCGCATCAACGCCAGGATCAGGCCGAAGATCAGCGAGAAGAAGATCGCGATCAGGGCGATCTGCAGGTTGACCAGCAGCCCCTCGACGAGGAAGCGGAAGTTGTTCCCAGTCCAGAGCCACTCCCAGTTGCCGGAGTCGAACAGGTATCCCATCGCCGGCCCTCAGCGCCTGATCGTGTAGCGGGACTCGAGTGCCCGGAAGGCCAGGGTCACGGTGATCGTGAGCAGCAGATAGCCGACCGCCGCCCAGACGAAGGCCTCGGTCTGAGCGGTCTCCGACTGCACGATCCGCGCCTCCTTGAGCAGGTCGGGGAGCGCCAGCAGCGAGGCACCGACGATCGCCGAGTTCTTCACCATCGCGATCATCAGGCTGCCGATTGTCGGGATCACGCTGCGAAACGCCTGCGGGAGGACGATCCGCCACATCGTCCTCGGGTAGGTGAGTCCGAGCGAGAGAGCCGCCTCGATCTGCCCCCGGCCGACCGAGAAGACGCCCGATCGCAGCGCCTCGGCGATATAGGCCGCGGTGTAGAGGCCGAGGCTGAGCGTGCCCGCGATCCACGGAGATACCGGGACCCCTGCCCTCCTCACCCCGGCGAAGGCGATGAACAGCAGGACGAGCAGCGGGATGTTGCGGAAGATCTCGACGTAGACGCCGCCGACGCGGTTGAGCCAGCGGTGCGGGGCGACGCGGAACGCCGCGATCAGGGTGCCGACGGCCATCGAGATCACGAACGAGATCCCGACGAGGCGGAACGTGACCCAGAGCCCGGAGGCGAACTCCGGGAGATGCTCGTCGAGCAACTCCCAGAGCTCACTCACCGGTGCACGCTCCCCCTAACGAGCGGGAGCGGATGTGTGGCCGCTAGAGCGGGAATAGCTCGAGCGCCTCCTCGAGGGTGATATCGGGCGGCCCCTGGCGCTGGTCCTCGGCGAGGTACTGGCCGACCCACTCCTCGTAGTTGGCCTCCCAGGTGCCGTCGGCGATGAACTCGGCGAGGGTCTCGTCGACGAACTCCTTGAACTCGGCGTCGCCCTCGGGGATGCCGACGCCGTAGGGCTCGGTGGTGAAGTTCGCGCCGAGCAGCTCGAGCGTGTCGTCCTGGATCACCATCCCCGTGAGGATCACGTTGTCGGTCGAGACCGCGTCCACGGCATCGGTCTGGATCAGCTCGAGGCACTCCGAGTAGCGATCGACCAGCTTCAGGTCCGCGTCGGGAGCCTCCTTCTCGATCGTCGCCTGGTAGGTCGAGCCGAGCGCCGTGCAGACCTTCTTGCCGTTCAGGTCCTCGAGGCCCGCGATGTCGGCGCCCGAGCGCACGAGGATGTCGCCGTTGGCGACGTAGTAGGGCTCGGAGAAGTCGATCTCCTGGTCGCGTTCCTCGGTGATCGTCATCGTCGAGAGGATCAGGTCGATCGTCCCGTCGACCAGCAGCGGGATGCGGTTGTCCGAGGTCGCCTCCCGGAAGGCCGGCTCGACCCCGAGCCTGGCGGCGATGTACTTGCCGAAGTCGACGTCGAAGCCCTCGACCTCGCCGCTCTGCGGGCTGTTGAAGCCGAACGGCGGGACGTCGAACTTGACCCCGATGTTGAGCTCGCCCTCCTCCTGGATCTTCCCCATCGTCGTGTCGGCCGGGTACTGCTCGACGTCCGCGGTGGGCTCCTCGCTCGTCGTCTCCTCGTCGTCGCCGCCGCATGCGCCGAGCACCAATGCCGCCAGCAGGGCCAGCGCGGCCACCGGCAGCCACCGCCCTCTCGTCCGTCTCTTCATCTGCGTGTCTCCTCTTCACCCCCCGGTGTTTGACGTTGGTCAGTGGTGGATGATCTTGTCCACGAACTCCTTGGCTCGCTCGCTCGTGGTGTGGTTGAAGAACTCGTCCGGCGTTCCCTGCTCGACGATCCGCCCCTCGTCGATGAAGACGATCCGGTCGCAGACCTCGCGCGCGAAGCCCATCTCGTGGGTGACCACGATCATCGTCATCCCCTCGCGGGCGAGGTCGCGCATCACGTCGAGCACCTCGCGGATCATCTCCGGGTCGAGCGCGGAGGTGGGCTCGTCGAAGAGCATCAGCTTCGGGTCGACCGCCAGCGCCCGGGCGATCGCGACCCGCTGCTGCTGGCCCCCGGAGAGGTCGGCGGGATAGGAGCCCGCCTTGGCGGGGATCCCGACCCGCTCGAGCAGCTCGCGCGCGCGGCGCTCGGCCTCGGCCGTGCTCGAGCCGCCGACCTCGTGCGGCCCGAGGGTGATGTTCTCGAGCACGGTCATGTGCGGGAACAGGTTGAACTGCTGAAAGACCATCCCGATCTCGGCGCGGATCGCGTAGATCTCGCGACCGCTGGTCTCCACCGCCCGCCCGTCGAAGAGCACCCGGCCGGCATCGATCGACTCGAGGCCGTTGATGCAGCGGAGCATCGTCGACTTGCCCGAGCCCGAGGGCCCCGCGATCACGACCGCGGAGCCGCGCTCGATCTCGAGGTCGACGTCGTCGAGGACGAGGTTCTCGCCGAAGCTCTTGCGGACCCCCGAGAGCGTCACCAAGTTGGCATTCGCCGCTTGCTCGCTCACCGCTCAGGCCTTACCCGGCTCGGCCGCTTTCTAGTCGGAGTCGAGCCCGACCAGGCCGGCGACGCGCTCGCGATGGCTGCCGGCGGAGCCGAGCAGCTGGGCGCTCACCCGGGCGCGCTTGAGGAAGAAGTGGATCTCGTGCTCCCAGGTGAAGCCGATCCCGCCGAGGGTCTGGATCGCGTCGTGGGTGACCGCGGTCGCGCTGTCGGACGCGCGCGCCTTCGCCATCGAGGCGGCGAGCGGCAGCGTCTCGGGCTCGGCGTCGGCCGCCCAGGCCGCGTAGTAGGTGAGCGAGCGCGCCTCCTCGACCTCCCAGAGCATCCCGGCAAGGCGGTGCGAGACCGCCTGGTAGGCGCCGATCGGGCGGCCGAACTGCTCGCGCTCCTTGGCGTAGGCGACGGCGATGTCGAGCGCCCGCTGCGCGGCGCCGACCAGCTCCGCCGCGAGCGCGACGGTGCCCACGTCCAGCGCGGGCGAGATCTCGCCGGGCAGCGGCTCACCGCCCTCGGCGGAGGCCCGGAAGTAGGCCCGCGAGGTGTCGATCAGGTCGAGGCGCTCGAGCGTCACCGCGCCGGACTCGACCAGACGTGCTCCCTCGCCGTCGCCCAGGACGAGGATCGAGGCGCCCGCGGCGGCGCCGACGACGGGCTCGGCATCGCGGGTGAAGGCCGCGGCGCCGCGCTCATCCCCCGAGGCGATCCCGGGCAGCCAGCGGCGCTTCTGCTCCTCGGAGCCGGCGTGCTCGATCAGCGCCCCGGCGAAGGCGTTGGAGATCATCGGCGAGGGCGCCAGCGCGTAGCCGAGCTCCTCCTGGAGGATGACCAGCTCGACCACACCGAGCCCCTGGCCGCCGTACTCCTCGGCGATCGCGATCCCGGGCCAGCCGAGCTCGCGGATCTGAGCCCAGAGGTCGTCGTCGTAGGGGTTCTCCGACTCCGCCAGCTCGCGCACCTTCTCGGCGGTGAAGCGGCTCTCGAGGAAGTCGCGCGCGGTCGACTTGATCTCGCGCTGCTCGTCGTTGAAGGCGAAGTCCATCTCTCCTCCCTATCTGAGCTTCGGCAGCCCGAGGACCCGCTCGGCGACGATGTTGCGGAGCACGTCGGAGGTGCCGCCCTCGATCGAGTTCGCCCGCGAGCGCAGGAAGCGGTAGGCCCACAGCGAGTCCTTGGTGAGCGTCTCGATGCCGCCGACCTCGAGCGCGAGCTCGGTCAGCGCCTGATTGGTCGAGGACCACTGCAGCTTCGCGATCGACCCCTCGGGCCCCGGGATCCCGACCTTCATCGTCGCGGTCAGCGCGCGCATCGCGCCCAGGCGAAGGCCCTCGATCCCGATCTTCAGCCGGGCGACCTTGTCGCGGACCAGCGGGTCGCCGGCGCGGCCGTTGCTGTTCGCCAGCTCGACCAGCTCGTCGAGCGCGTTCGCGAGCCCGAGCGCCGCCGACGCGCCGAGGCCGGCGCGCTCGTTCATCAGCGTCGTGATCGCGACCATCCAGCCGTTGCCGACCCCGCCGACGACGTTCTCGTCGGGCACGTAGGCGTTCTCGATGAAGAGCTCGTTGAACTCGGCCTCGCCGGTGATCTGGCGCAGCGGCCGGATCTCGACCTCCTCCTGCTCCATGTCCATGAGGAAGTAGGTGAGGCCCTTGTGCTTGGGCACGTCCTGGTCGGAGCGGGCGACGAGCATGCACCACTTCGCCTCGTGGGCGAACGTCGTCCAGACCTTCTGCCCGGTGATCCGCCAACCGCCGTCCTCCTTGACGGCCTTGGTCTTCAGCGAGGCCAGATCGGAGCCCGACTCCGGCTCGGAGAACCCCTGGCACCAGATCTCCTCGGCGGAGAGGATCGGCTCGAGGTAGCGCTCCTTCTGCTCCTCGGTGCCGTGCGCGATCACCACCGGGCCTCCCATCACCAGGCCGAGCACGTTCGCGGGGCGCGGGGCCCTGGCGCGCGCCAGCTCCTCGCCGAAGATCGACTGCTCGATCAGCGTCGCGCCGCGGCCGCCGTACTCCTTCGGCCAGGAGACGCCCGCCCAGCCGGCGGCGTGGAGCTCTCGCTGCCACGCGCGCTCGAACTCGAACTGCGCCTGGTCGCCGCCCCGCGGGGCGGGGCCCGGGTGGTTGGCTTCGAGCCACTCGCGAAACTCGTCGCGGAAGGCCTGCTCGTCGGCGGTCAGGGTCAGATCCATCGGCGGCGGCACAGCCTATAGATCGGCGGGCACGGGAGCGTCCGGCCGCGGGCCGCTCAGTCGAACAGGTAGAGCGCGCAGATCGCGGCCGCGATCCAGCTCGCCCCCGCGAAGATGATCCCCGGATCTCGGGCGAGGATCGAAGCGGTCGATCGGGTGTCGCCGCGGTCGTAGATCAGGTACAGGTAGCGGAAGATCCCGTAGAGGACCGAGGGCGCGGTGACCAGCATCTTCGAGCCGACCAGCGGCGAGTTGACCGCGTAGATGACGTAGCTGATGATCGCCGCGGCGGTGACCATCGAGATCATCTGGTCGAGGAAGGGCAGCGAGTAGTGCTCGAGCACCGGGCGCGACGCGAGCGGGGCGGCGCCCGCCTCGCCCGGGCCGGGGCCCTCGGGCGACCCGGCGGCCCGCGCAGGCGAGACCGAGGGCGCGGGCTGGGCGTCGAGCGTCCCCTCCAGCATCGCCTCCTGGCGGCGCTTGGTGAAGCCGAGAAAGAGCGCCAGGAAGCCGGTGCAGACGAGCAGGAACTCCGATGCCTGCGCCTCGACCGCAACCGCTCCCGCGACCACCCGGAGGATGAACAGGAAGCCGATCGTCATCACGTCGATGATCACCAGCCGCTTGAGCACCAGCGAGTAGGCGGTGGTGATCGCGCCGTAGAGGGCGACCAGTCCGGCGACCTCGGGCTCGACCAGGAAGCCGAGGCCGATCGCCCCGGCCCGAGGGCGACGAGCGCGCCGGCCGCCGTCGCCGGCGCGAGCGCGCCGCTCGCGATCGGGCGCAGGCGCTTCTCCGGATGGCGCCGGTCGTGCTCGCGGTCGCGGAGGTCGTTGAGCAGGTAGCCCGCGCTGGAGACCGCGCAGAAGGCGACGAAGGTGATCGTCGCGTCGAGCACCTGGGCGCCCTGGTCGAGGGCGCCGGAGAAGAGCAGCCCGGCGAAGACGAGCAGGTTCTTGACCCACTCCCCCGGGCGCATCGCGGTCAGCAGCGACATGGCCGGGAGAGGTTAGGCCGATCGCTCGGTGACGGCCCCAGGTGCGAGCTCCGCCGCACGATCCGCTGCGGCGGGCGCGGACCGGCTCAGGGGTCGATCAGGACGCCGGGGTTCAGCATCGCCGCGGGGTCGAGCGCGCGCTTCGCAGCGCGCAGCGCCTCGGCGAAGGGCTCGGGACGCTGGCGGTCGTACCAGGGCCGATGGTCGCGCCCGACCGCGTGGTGGTGGGTGATCGTCCCGCCGGCGTCGATCAGCGCCTCGGAGACCGCGGCCTTGATCTCGTCCCACTGCTCGACCTCGGAGCCGCGGCGGCCGGGCGCGAGCACGGTGAAGTAGGGGGCCGGCCCGTCCGGATAGACGTGGGTGAAGCGGCAGCCGATGAGCGGGGCGCCCTCGCCCTCGGCGGGGGCCCCGGTGACCTCGGCGACCGCGCGCCGGGCGGTCTCGGAGACGGTGGCGTGGAACTCCTCGAAGCGGTCCCAGGTGATCGCGGTCTCGAAGGTCTCGGAGATCACCCCGCAGGCCGCGAGGGTGTCGCGCAGATACGGCGCGGCGAGGAAGGCGTGGCGCCAGGCGCCGACCGAGTCGCCGGCCTGCTCGCCGCCCTCCCCCTTCGAGCCGCCTCGCACCTCGCCGGGCTCGCCGCCGTGATCGCGGACGACCTCGAGCGCGATCCTCATCGACTCCTCGACGGGGTGATGGGCGGACTCGAAGCCGAGAACGAGCACCGCCCTGCCGTCGCTCGGAGGCGTGGGTCAGCTCGGCCTCCTCGGGGTCGAGCAGGCGGCAGTTGGCCGGGTCGAGCCCGGACTGGGCGAGCTCGCGGACCGCCTCGGCGCCGGCGAGGAAGCCCTCGAACGTCGACTCCGCAGGAGAGCTTGTGGACCGGCCGCGGGCGAACCCGCATCCAGGCCTCGGTGATCACGCCGAGGATCCCCTCGGAGCCGATCAGCATCCGGTCGGGGCTCGGGCCGGCGCCCGAGCCGGGCAGCCGGCGGCTCTCCCAGACGCCGCTCGGCGTGATCGCGCGCACCGACTCGACCAGGTCGTCGATGTGGGTCAGCTTGGTCGCGAAGTGCCCGCCCGCCCGGGTCGCGATCCAGCCGCCGAGCGTCGAGTACTCGAACGACTGCGGGAAGTGGCGCAGGGTCAGCCCGTGCTCGGCGAGCTGGTCCTCGAGCGACGGGACCGAGCGCCCCGGCCTGGATCCGGGCCGCGCTCGAGACCGGGTCGACCTCGAGCACCCGGTCGAGCGCGCCGAGGTCGACCGAGACCGAGCCGGAGTAGGAGTCGGCGATCCGCGGCTCGACCCCGCCGACGACGCTGGTCCCGCCGCCGAAGGGGATCGCCGCCGCGCCCGCCTCCGCGCACCAGTCGAGCACCGCCTCGAGCTCCGCCTCGTCGCGCGGGCGGGCGACCAGGTCGGGCGGGTTCGAGACTCGCCGCGGATCCCGCGAACGACGTCGCGGTAGGCCTTGCCGAGCGCGTGCGAGACCCGGTCGTGGGCCGAGCGCGAGAAGATCGGCGCGAGCACCTCGGGCGCTGCCAGCCGCGGCTTCGGCAGCTCGATCGCGTCGAGCGCGACCGGCTGCTCCGCCACCATCCCGAAGCCGAGCCGCGAGCGGACCTCGCCGGCGGCGCGCTCGAGGTCGGCGGCTGCGGGCTGCTGGTCCTCGTAGCCCCAGCCCCAGTGCTTGCGGCGCCTCCCCACGGCTCCGGCTACCAGTGAACGCCCCTGGTCGCGCGCGCGAACGCCTTCTGCTCGACGCTCCCCTCCTCGCCATCGCCTCCCTCGGGCGGGGGCTCCTCCCTCGCCGGCTTCGCCGAGCTCGACTCCGGGAAGAGCTTGTAGGCGGCGTTGGCGATCGCGTCCTGGACCCGCGGCACGGTCGCGTAGCTGACCTCGGAGATCCGCCCGCCGAGCGTCGACTGCTTCTTGTTTCGCGAGACGATCGCGTCAGCGACCATGTCGGCCGCCTCCTCGGGCGAGATCGAGGGGAAGTACCGGTAGTGCGCCGTCGGCTCGATCATCGGGGTGCGCACCAGCGGCATGTAGACGGTCGAGATCGCCACCCGGTCGTCGACGATCTCCGAGGCGATCGAGCGGGAGAACGCATCGAGCGCCGCCTTCGAGGCGACGTAGGCGGAGAAGCGAGGCGTGTTCGTCTGCACCCCCATGCTCGAGACGTTGACGATGTGGCCTGAGCGGCGCTCGCGCATCCCGGGGAGGAACTTGAGCACCAGCTGAACCGCGCCCAAGTAGTTGAGCTCGATCGTGCGCTGGTAATCGTGGATCCGCTCGTAGGAGCCCGCGACCGAGCGGCGGATCGAGCGGCCGGCGTTGTTGACCAGGACGTCGACCCGGCCGTGCGCGGCGAGCACCTCGTCGGCGACGCGCCCGACCTCGTCGAGGTCGGAGAGGTCGGCGGGATGCACGTGGGCCAGCCCACCGCCGGCGGCGATCTCGCCCGCGACCTCGTCGAGCTTCTCCTTCGTGCGCGCGACCAGGATCACCTCGCCGCGCTCGGCGCCGACCTTGAGCGCCAACGCACGGCCGATCCCCGAGGAGGCGCCGGTGATCAGGACGATCTTGCCGCCGACGGCGCGCTCCAGCGTGCGGCGCTCGAGCGGGTTCGGGATCGGCAGGTTCGCGGGGACCCCGCGCGCCGCCCTGGCGAGGATCGAGGCGCGCTTGGCGAGCGAGGGCGACCCTCGCCGCTCGCCCGGGCCCGGCCCGGCTCAGCGTCGGAACCCACCGGCTCGGGCCTACCAGTGCACCCCGCGCATCAGGTACGCGAAGGCGAGCTGTCGGTTGGTCGCTTGGTCCTCGGTCGTCTGCGGGGTGCCCGGCTGCTTCGCCTTCTTCTCGGAACCCTTCGCCGCGGCCGAGTCGGGGAACAGGTGGTAGGCGGTGTTGAGGATGTAGTCGATCGACTTCGGGTTGAGCGCGTAGAGGATCTGGCCGAGCGTCCCCATCGGGGTCGCGATCCGCTTCGGCCGGAAGATGATCGCGTCGGTGATCATCTCCGCCGCCTCCTCCGGGGTGATCGTCGGGAAGCGGTCGTACATCTTCGTCGGCGCGATCATCGGCGTCCGCACCAGCGGCATGTGGATCGTCGTGATGTGAACGCCGTCGTCGATGATCTCCGAGGCGATGCAGCGCGAGAACGCGTCGAGCGCCGACTTCGAGGCCACGTAGGCCGAGAAGCGCGGCATGTTCGTCTGCACGCCGATCGAGCTGACGTTGACGATCTGCCCGGAGTGGCGCTCGCGCATCACCGGCAGCAGCTTCAGGATCAGCTGCACCGCCCCGAAGTAGTTGAGCTGCATCGTCCGCTCGAAGTCGTGCGGGCGGTCGTAGGAGAGCGCGATCGAGCGGCGGATCGAGCGGCCGGCATTGTTGACGAGGATGTCGACGTGGCCGTGCTCGGCGAGCACCTCCTCGGCCATCCGGTCGATGTCGTCCATGTCGGAGAGGTCGCAGGGGTGGACGTGGGCGATCCCGCCGCCGGCCTCGATCTGCTCCTTGGTCGTCTCGAGCTTCTCCGGGGTCCGGGCGACGAGCAGCACGACGCCGCCGGCGTCGGCGATCTTCATCGCCGCCGACTTGCCGATCCCCGAGGAGGCGCCGGTGACCATCACCGTGCGGCCGCGCACCGCGGTGTCGAGCGAGGCGTTGCCCTGCAGCTTGCGCCCCAGCCGCATCAGCTCGTCGGGGATCTGCTGCTCGATGACCTGGGCGATCCCGCCGATCAGGCCGAGGCGTCCGCGGGCGGCCCCGACCAGGGTCCGGTCGCGGTAGAGGTCGGGGTCGAGGTGGCGCTCCCAGTAGTCCCAGAGCTTGCCCGCGTAGGCGGGCAGCGGCGGCACCGAGATGTCGGTGCCCTCGAGCGCGGCCTGGGTCTGACGGGAGTCGAACTTGGTCGGGTAGTTGACGTAGATCGAGCACCGAGCGCGGGATCCCGAAGTCGGCGAGCACCGCGTCGGCGGCGGTGTTGCCGAGCGGCGCCGCGCGCAGCACGGCGCGGAGGATCGGCTGCAGCGCGTCGATCGCGCCGGCCGGAAGCCGCACCGAGGTCTGCGGCGCGTGCGCGGCCTGGGCGAAGATGTCGATCACCTGCCCGGCGGTGAGCGGGTTCGGGTCGGTGAGGTGGAAGGCGCGGCCGTCGAGCCCCTCCGTGTGGGCGATGTGGTCCATCGCCTTGACGACGAAATCGACCGGGACGATGTTGATCTCGCGGCCCTCGACGCCGGCCATCGGCACCCACTGGCGGGACCGCGTTGCGGATCCGCCGGATCAGCTTGAAGAAGTAGTAGGGGCCGTCGACCTTGTCCATCTCGCCGGTCTCGGAGTTGCCGACGACGATCGCCGGGCCGGTAGACGCGCCAGGGGCGGCGTGCACTCGTTGCGGACGACGCCCTCGGACTCGTGCTTGGTGCGGAAGTAGGGGTGGGTGTCGAGGTCCTGGGCCTCCTCGAACATGTCCTCGCGCCAGGTGCCCTTGTAGAGGCCGGCCGGCGGCGATCGAGCTGACCATGTGGACGTGCCCGGCCTCGACCTCCTCGGCGAGCTCGACCATGTGGCGGGTGCCGTCGATGTTGGCGACCTGCTGGGACTCCGCGTCGGCGGTCATGTCGTAGATCGCCGCCAGGTGGAAGAGGTGGTCGACGCTGCCGTTGAGCGTCTCGAGGTCCTCGTCGGAGACGCCGAGGCACGGCTGGGAGAGGTCGCCGACGATCGGCACGATCCGGCCCTCGGTGTCGCCCCAGCGGCTGCGCAGCTCCTCGAGGCGCCCGCGCGAGCCCTCGCGGACGAGCACGTAGATCGTGCCCTCGCGCTCCATCAGCAGCTCGACCAGATTTCGACCGATGAACCCGGTGGCGCCGGTGACGAAATAGCTCACAGTTCTCCTCCTCCTTGGCCCCGCGATGACCGGACGCTCGGTCCCGGGCGTGCGCTTGGGGCGACGTCCCGCTGACCCTACTATCTAGGGGGCTCGATGGCCCTCCTCTTCCCCCAGCCCGGCGACCGCGGCGAGCCCGACGTCAAATCGGGGCACAGCGGCGGCTCGGCCGTAAGGGAGGAGAGGCGGCTGGTCGCCAACGGCGTCCAGGTGCTCGCCCGCGGGGCGCTCGCCTGCCCGGCGTGCGACCTGCCGGTCTGGCCGGCGCCGAGGCTGCGCCCGCGCGAGCGCCTCAGGTGCGCCTACTGCGCGCGAACGGCGAGCGCGATCGAGTACCTGCGCGAGGACGTCCGCGACACCCCGGCGAACGACGTCGTCCTCGTCGCCCGGGTCACCCTGCCGTGAGCGCCGCAGCCGGAGGAGGCGCCGAGCCCGCTTGAGCGCCGCGCTCGTCTGGCTTCGCCGCGATCTTCGCGTCCGCGACCACCCGGCGATGCGGGCGGCGCTCGAGCGCCATCGCTCGGTCGTCTGCGTCTTCTGCCTCGACGACGGCCTGCTCGGCGGCCGCCACCGCTCCGGGCCGCGAACCCAGTTCCTGCTCGAGTGCCTGGCCGACCTCGATCGCTCGCTCCGCGAGCGGGGCTCGGGCCTGGTGATCCGCCACGGCCGGCCGGAGCGTGAGCTGACCGCGCTGGCGGTCGAGATCGGCGCCGAGGAGGTCCACGTCAGCGACGAGGTGAGCCCCTTCGGGCGGCGACGCTCCGAGCGCGTCCGGGCGGCGCTCGGCAAGCGCGGAATCGCCCTTCACGCCCACCAGGGCCTGAACGCGATCGACGTGGGCCGGATCGAGACCCAGGACGGCAGGCCCTACACGGTGTTCTCGCCGTTTCACCGCAACTGGCTCGGAGCCGAGCGCCGGCCGGTGCTCGAGGCGCCGCGGGAGCTGCCGGCGATCCCCCGCGGGCTCGCCAAGGGCCGGCTGCCCTCGCTCAGCTCGCTCGGGCTCGAGCAGGAGGTGGCCGACCCGAAGCGCGGAGGCGAGACCGAGGCGCGCAGGACGCTCGCGCGTTTCCTCGACGGGCCGATCGCCGACTACGGCGACGGCCACGACGCGCTCGGCGAGGAGGGAACCTCGCGGCTCTCCCCCTACCTGCACCTCGGGTGCGTCTCGCCCCGCCAGATCGAGCGCGGCTGCCCGCCGGCAGGGGCGCGGAGGCCTTTCACCGTCAGCTCTGCTGGCGCGACTTCTACCACCACGTCCTCCTTCACTTCCCGCGAAACGCGAGGTCGGAGTTCCAGGATCGCTACCGCGGCCGGATCGGCTGGAGCCGCGCGAAGCGCCCGTTCGAGGCCTGGTGCGAGGGGCGGACCGGGTACCCGCTCGTCGACGCCGGGATGCGCCAGCTCAGGCGGGAGGGCTGGATGCACAACCGCGCCCGGCTCGTCGTCGGCTCGTTTCTCACCAAGGACCTCGGCATCGACTGGCGCTGGGGCGAGCGCTGGTTCATGCGCATGCTGATCGACGGCGACGAGGCGAACAACAACGGCAACTGGCAGTGGATCGCCTCGGTGGGCGTCGATCCCCAGCCGGCCTTCCGGCGGATCTACAACCCGGCCAGACACCAGGAGCGCTTCGATCCCGACAACGTCTACGTGCTGCGCTTCGTCCCCGAGCTTGCCGGGGTCCCGGACCGCTACATGCGCGAGCCCTGGACGATGCCCGATGAGGTCCAGCGCGAGGCAGGCTGCGTGATCGGCGAGGACTACCCGGCGCCGATCGTCGATCACAGGCTGGCGCGCGAGGAGGCCCTGGAGCGCTACAGGACCTGAGCCGCCGCGCGGAGGGCCTCGAGCTGGCACCCGACCGGCGCTTGGCGACCGGGCTTTCGGGCACCCGGCTTGCAGGCACCCGAACCGGACGCGCGCGCAGCGCCGACCGCATAGACTCAATCGGGAACTTGCAGATGGCAGAAACGGGCACGATCGAAGTACAGATGCCCCAGATGGGGGAGTCGGTCACCGAGGGCACGATCCTCGAGTGGCACGTCGAGGAGGGCCAGGAGGTCGCCGAGGGCGACACGGTCGTCGAGGTCTCCACCGACAAGATCGACGCCGAGGTCCCGGCCCCCGCCGCGGGCGTGATCACGAAGATCCTCGCCGGGGTCGACGACACGGTCGAGGTCGGGCAGGTGCTCGCCCAGATCGACCCGAACGGCACCGCGACCGCCGCGGGCAACGGCGCCTCCGCCGCGGCCGCGAGCTCCGACGGAGCCGGCTCCGCGGCGCCGACGGAGGGCGCCGACCTGGTGATGGGCGGTGGCGAGGGCGACGCCGACATCGGCGACGACGAGGTCGAGGCCGAGTCCTCCCAGCCGGGCGTCGTGACCGCGGACGCGGCGAAGTCGGCTGAGCCCGGTGCCGAGCCTGACCCCGCCACCCCCGAAGGCGAAGCGGAGGAGGGGTCCGGAGCGTCGGTGACGATCTCGATGCCCGAGATGGGCGAGTCGGTCACCGAGGGCACGGTGCTCGAGTGGCACGTCGAGGAGGGACAGCAGGTCGCCGAGGGCGACACGGTCATCGAGGTCTCGACCGACAAGATCGACGCCGAGGTCCCGGCCCCGGCGGCGGGAACGATCACGAAGCTTCTGGTCGAGGTCGACGAGACGGTTCAGGTCGGCCAGGCCCTGGCCGAGCTGCGAGCCGAGCGGTGCGTCCTCCGCCGCGGCGGCCTCGCCCGCCGGGCGCTGCCGGCGAGCCGAGCGCCCGCGCCGACGGCGGCCACCGAGCAGGACGGCCGCGCCTCACCGGTCGCGCGCCGGGTCGCCGCCGCGAGAGGAGTGGACATCGGCTCGGTGACGGGCAGCGCGCCGGGCGGCAAGGTGACCAAGTCCGACGTGCTCGCCGCGGCCGAGAACGGAGCCACGGCGGCTCCGGCAGTCACGGACGGCGAGGCGAAGCCGCTTCGCGGGCCCGCGGCGATGCTCGCCCAGGCGATGGAGGAGAGCCGCGAGGTCCCGACCGCCACCTCCTTCCGCACCCTTCCGGTCGACACCCTCGACGCCAAGCGCAAGGCGATCAACGGCGAGCTGAAGGAACGGGGGATGAAGGTCTCCTTCACCCACCTGGTCGCCTGGGCGATCGTCGAGGCGGCCCGGGAGTGGCCGGTGATGGGGCGCAGCTTCGAGGTCCGCGAGGGCAAGCCGCACCTGATCGAGCACTCCGAGGTCAACCTCGGGATCGCCGTCGACGTCGAGCGCAAGGGCGGGCGCAGCCTGATGGTGCCCGCGATCAAGGGCGCGCAGGCGCTCGACTTCGCCGGCTTCCACTCCCGCTACGAGGAGCTGATCACGAAGACGCGCGAGAACAAGCTCACCGCCGACGACTTCCAGGGCACGAACATCTCGCTGACCAACCCGGGCGGCATCGGCACCGTCGCCTCGGTGCCGCGGCTGATGAAGGGCCAGGGCACGATCATCGCCACCGGCTCGATCGCCTACCCGGTCGAGTGGGCGCACGCGCCCGCCGACAAGATCAAGGCGCTCGGGGTCTCGAAGGTGATGACGATGACCTCGACCTACGACCACCGGATCATCCAGGGCGCCGAGTCGGGCTCCTTCCTGCGCCGGATCGACCAACTGCTCCAGGGCGAGGACGAGTTCTACGAGACGGTCGCCGAGTCGCTGAAGATCCCGACGAGGGTGGTCACCAACGCTCACGCCGCCTCGGCCTCGGCGCCGCCGCTCGGCGGCGCGGCAGCCGCCGCGGGCGGCCCGATGGTCCAGGCCGAGCCCGACCGCGAGCTGCTGCAGGCGGTCCAGGCCGCGACCTCGCTGCTCAAGGCCTACCGCACCCACGGCCACCTCGCCAGCCGGGCTCAACCCGCTCGGCGCCGAGCCCAAGGGCGACCCGGCGCTGGAGCCGGAGAACCTCAACCTGACCCCCGAGCTGATGCGGCGGATCCCGGCCTCGATCCTGCGGATCGGCGTCGAGGGCGAGACCCTGCTCGAGGCGCTGCCGCGGATGCGCGACGCCTACTGCGGGACGATCGCCTACCAGATCGAGCACCTCTCCTCCCACCAGCAGCGGATGTGGCTGCGCGACATGATCGAGACCGGCTCGCATCGCGGTCGCGCTATCGGCCGAGGAGAAGCGCGCCCTGCTCTCGCGGCTCGATCCAGGTGTTCCAGTTCGAGCGCTTCGTCCAGAAGGCCTACCTCGGCCAGAAGATGTTCTCGATCGAGGGCCTCGACGTGACCGTGCCGATGATCGACGAGCTCGTCACCCTGGCGCGCCGCGCGGGCGCCGAGGAGGTCGTCCTCGGGATGGCGCACCGCGGCCGCCTCAGCGTGCTGGTCCACAACCTCGGTCGCTCGGTCGAGTCGATCCTCGCCGAGTTCGAGGGCGCGAAGGCGCTCGACCGCGGTCAAGGCGATCGCGGCGATCCCGCACGCGGGTACCGGCGACGTCAAGTACCACCACGGCGCCGAGGGCATGTTCGAGACCCGCGACGGCGAGCAGATCAAGGTCCGCCTCTACCCGAACCCGTCCCACCTCGAGTTCGTCGACCCGGTCGTCACCGGCGGCGCGCGCGCCGCCCAGACCGAGCACTCCGGACCGCGGCTGAAGCACAACCCGCACGCCGCGGTGCCGCTGCTGCTCCACGGCGACGCGGCCTTCCCCGGCCAGGGAATGGTCGCCGAGACCCTCAACCTGCAGGCGCTTGCGGGCTACTCGACCGGCGGCACGGTCCACATCATCACCGACAACCAGGTCGGCTTCACCACCGATCCGGAGGAGGACCGCTCGACCCCCTACGCCGGCGACCTGGCGAAGGGCTTCAACTGCCCGATCATCCACGTCAACGCCGACGACGTCGAGGCGTGCGTCTCGGCGATGCGCCTGGCGATGGCCTACCGCGAGCGCTGGGGGCGCGACGTCGTCATCGACCTGATCGGCTACCGCCGCTACGGCCACAACGAGACCGACGAGCCCGCCTACACCCAGCCGCTGATGGCGGCGAAGATCAAGAGCCACCCTCCGGTCACGGAGATCTACGCCGAGGAGCTGGTCAAGGAGGGCGTGGTCACGCCCGAGGATGTCGAGGCCGACGGCGTCGAGCGCCAGCAGGAGCTACTCGGCGACACTGAAGGCGCTGCGCGAGAAGATGGAGGCCGGCGAGTACGAGGATCCGAGCTCGACCGCGCTCGGCACCGGCGAGCTCGACCGGACGAAGAGCCCGGAGGTCGACACCGCGGTCTCCGAGAAGCGGCTGCGCTCCCTGAACGAGGAGCTGCTGCGCGTTCCCGACAGCTTCACGATCCACCGCAAGCTCCGCAAGCCGCTGCTCGGCCGGCTCGAGAAGCTCGACGAGGGCGAGATCGAGTACGGCCACGCCGAGGCGCTCGCCTTCGCCTCGCTGCTCACCGAGGGCACCCACATCCGGCTCACCGGGCAGGACACCGAGCGCGGCACCTTCTCGCACCGCCACCTCGTCCTGCACGACGAGAAGACCGGGCTCAAGTACGTGCCGATCCAGAACCTCTCCGGGGCGCTGGCGCCGTTCGAGCTGCACAACAGCCCGCTCTCGGAGATCGCCTGCCTCGGCTTCGAGTACGGCTACTCGGCCGCCTCGCCGGAGAGCCTGATCCTCTGGGAGGCGCAGTTCGGCGACTTCGCCAACTCCGCCCAGGTGATCATCGACAGCTTCATCGTCGCCGGCGAGTCGAAGTGGGGGCAGACGACCCGGCTGACGCTGCTGCTCCCGCACGGCTACGAGGGCGCCGGCCCCGAGCACTCCAGCGCCCGGATCGAGCGCTTCATCCAGCTCGCCGCCGAGGGCAACATCCGGCTCGCGAACCCGACCACCGCGGCCCAGTACTTCCACCTGCTCCGCCGCCAGGCGCGGATCGCCAAGCCGCGCCCGCTGGTCGTCTTCACCCCGAAGGGCCTGCTGCGCCTCAAGGACGCCGCCTCCTCGCTCGAGGAGCTGACCACCGGGCAGTTCCAGTTCGTGATCGACGACCGAGGGCGCGGCCGCCCGCCGCGAGGAGATCGACCGGCTGGTCCTCTGCAGCGGCAAGGTCTACTACGACATCGACCGCCACGATCGGCGCGAGTCGGCGATCATCGGTGGCGATCGGCCGGGTCGAGCTGCTCTACCCGTTCGCCAAGAATGCAGCTCAAGCGGCTGATCGCGCGAGTACCCGAACCTGAAGAAGATCGTCTGGGCCCAGGAGGAGCCGAAGAACATGGGCGCCTGGAGCGTGATGGCGCGCCGGCTTCCCGAGCTGCTTCCCGAGGGCGTCGAGCTCGATGTACGTCGGGCCGGCCGCAGCGCTCGAGCCCCTCCGAGGGCTATCCCGCGGCGCATCGCCTCGAGCAGGAGCGGATCGTGCTCACCGCGCTCGAGGGCTGAGCCGCTCCGCAGCCGCGCGCGCACCGAGGCGCCGTGACCGTGGCGCCTCGATGCGATGGGAGTGAGGACCTCAGACGAGCGCGGCGCGGTGGATCACCGCCGCCCTCGGCTGTGCCAGCGGGCCAATCGCGGGTTTCCGCTATCAACACCCGGATGAACGGCGAGCGCACCGAGCAGGGGCTGCGCCGCGTGGTGCCCGGAAGGCTCTACCGCCTGGTGCGAGTTGCCTCGTGGATCGAGCTCGGCCTGTTCGCCGGCCTGCTGATCGTCTGGCTCGCCCCGGGGCTGGAGCACGAGACCTTCCTCTTCGGGCTCGCGCACGGACTCGGCTTCATCGCCCTCGCCCTGCTCGTGCTGCTGACCGTGCTGCGCCACCAGGCCCCCTACACGCTGCTGGCGGCGACCCTGACCCCGGTGGGCCCGGTCGGATCGGTGATCGCGATCGGCGTCCTCGATCGCCGCTACGGAGCCGATGCGCAGATTCCGCAGGCGATGCGTTAGCGGCCCGCGATCCGGGTATTAGCCGCCTACAGGGGCTAGGACAGACAGGCCAAAGGGGGTCTTTGGCATGGGGCGGGCCGCGTGACCCCCTTCGCGGTCCCGCCCCACCTATTTTTCGGTCGAGGCGCCCTGGGCGCCTCGACCGCGTGGCTCGCCCGCCGCCGAGTGATCCGGCCCGCCGCCGGGCGGAAGCCACGCGAGCGGCCCGCGGTGGGGCAGGCCGCCGAGCGCCCCGGCTGGCGGTACCGGGGGCTCGGGGCTTGAGGTAGTCGGCGGGGCGGGGCCGCGGGAGGCAGGGGGTCCACGCGGCCCTCGCCACCGCCAGCGCGTCGGTAGCCAGGGAGGGATGCCGACGCGATCGCCCCCGGAGGCGGGACTGGCCGGGGACGAATTTTGAAAGAGTTTCCCTCCCGCCGGGCTTGGCTCATTCTGACCGATCCGCAGAAGCCCTGTCAACCCCCAAAATCCGCTTGCCCATGCGAGGCGCGGCGGCTGCCGTCCGACGGCTCAGCGGAGGTCGCGCAGAACCCGGTGAAGGATGCCGCCGTTGCGGAAGTAGCTGACCTCGTTCGGGGTGTCGAGGCGGACGGTGGCCGTGAAGCTCGATCGGGTCGGCCGCCCTCGCGCTGGCGCGGTCACCTCGACCTCTTCGCCTCGCCGCCGTCGAGGTCGCCGATCGTCGAAGGTCTCCTCGCCGGTGAGGCCGAGCGACTCGACGATCTCGCCGTCGGGGAACTGCAGCGGCAGGACGCCCATGCCGATCAGGTTCGAGCGGTGGATCCGCTCGAAGCTCTCGGCGATCACCGCGCGGACGCCGAGCAGCGCTGGTGCCCTTCGCCGCCCAGTCGCGCGAGGAGCCCGAGCCGTACTCCTTGCCGGCGAGCACGACGAGCGGCATGCCCTCCTCGGCGTAGGTCATCGCCGCCTCGTAGATCGTCGTCTCCTCGCCGCTCGGGGAAGTGGCGGGTGAAGCCGCCCTCGCGGTCGACGAGCTGGTTGCGCAGCCGGACGTTGGCGAAGGTGCCGCGGATCATCACCTCGTGGTTGCCGCGGCGCGAGCCGTAGGAGTTGAAGTCGCGCGGCTCGACCCCCTTGTCGATCAGCCACTCGCCCGGCCGGGCTCGTCCTTCTTGATCGCGCCGGCGGGAGAGATGTGGTCGGTGGTGACCGAGTCGCCGAGCACGGCGAGGACGCGGGCGCCGTCGATCGGCTCGATCGCCGAGCGGCTCGGCGGCCATGCCCTCGAAGAAGCGTCGGCTTGCGGACGTAGGTCGAATCGGGCCAGGTGTAGCGGTCGCCCTCGGGGACCTCGAGCTCGCCTTCCAGCGCTCGTCGCCGGTGAAGACGTCGGCGTAGTTCGCGCGTGAACATCTCGGCGCGAACGGCCTCGGCGACCGTCGTCCTTGATCTCCTGCGAGGTGGGCCAGATGTCGCGAGAGGTAGACCGGCTCGCCGTCGGAGTCCTCGCCGAGCGGCTCGTTCGACAGGTCGATGTCCATCCGCCCGGCGAGCGCGTAGGCGACGCACAGCGGCGGCGAGGCGAGGTAGTTGGCGCGGACGTCCTGGTTGATCCGGCCCTCGAAGTTGCGGTTGCCCGAGAGCACCGCGCAGACGACGAGGTCCTTCTCGGCGACCGCCGCCGAGATCTCCTCGGGCAGCGGGCCGGAGTTGCCGATGCAGGTCGTGCAGCCGTAGCCGACGAGGTTGAACTCGAGCTTGTCGAGGTACTCGTCGAGGCCGGCGTCGCTCGAGGTAGTCGGTGACCACGGTCGAGCCGGGCGCGAGCGAGGTCTTCACCCAGGGCTTGACGTCGAGGCCGCGCTCGACCGCCTTCTTGGCGAGCAGGCCCGGCGCCGATCATCACCGACGGGTTCGAGGTGTTCGTGCAGCTGGTGATCGCGGCGATCACGACCGCGGCCGTGGTCGAGCTCGAACTCGGTGCCGTCCTCGAGCTCGGACGCTCGACCGGGTCGGCGCGCCGCTCGGCTGTCGCCGGCGTCGCCTCGCCGGAGTGCGCACGCTCGACCGCGTCGCGGCTTGCCGGCGGCGCCGTCGTGGTCCTCGGCCGGCGGGTCGGAGGCCGGGAAGGACTCCTCGATCGCCTCGTCGCGGCCGTTGCCGAGCGCCTTCGGCCGCGTCCGGCGTCGAACTCGGCCAGCGTCTCGAGGAAGGCGGGCTTGGCGTCGGTCGAGCGCGATCCGGTCCTGGGGCCGCTTCGGGCCGGCGATCGAGGGCTCGACGACGCCGAGGTCGAGCTCGAGCGTGCTCGGAGAAGGTCGGGTCCGCGGCGTCCTCGTCGTGGAACATGCCCTGCTCGCGCGTGTAGGCGTCGACCAGCTCGATCGTCTCGGTCGGGCGGCCGGTGAACTCGAGGTAGCGCAGCGTCTCGGCGTCGACCGGGAAGATCGCGCAGGTCGAGCCGAACTCCGGCGACATGTTGCCGATCGTCGCCCGGTCGGCGAGCCCGAGGCTGTGCAGGCCCGGGCCGAAGAACTCGACGAACTTGCCGACGACGCCGTGCTCGCGCAGCATCTCGGTGACGCGTGAGGACGAGGTCGGTGGCGGTCGCGCCCTCGGGCAGCTCGCCGTGCGAGCTTGAAGCCGACGCACCTGCGGCAGCAGCATCGAGATCGGCTGGCCGAGCATCGCCGCCTCGGCCTCGATCCCGCCGACGCCCCAGCCGAGCACGCCGAGGCCGTTGACCATCGTCGTGTGGGAGTCGGTGCCGACGAGCGTGTCGGGGTAGGCCTGGGTGATGCCGTCGCACCTCGTCGGCTGAAGACGACCTCGGCCGAGGTACTCGAGGTTGACCTGGTGGCAGATGCCGGTCGCCGGCGGGACGACGCGGAAGTTGTCGAACGCCTTCTGGCCCCAGCGCAGGAACGCGTAGCGCTCGTGGTTTCGCTCGTACTCGCGCTCGGCGTTGATCGTCGAAGGCGCGCGCGTTGCCGAAGGCGTCGACCTGGACCGAGTGGTCGATGACCAGGTCGACCGGGACCAGCGGGTTGATCTGCGCCGGATCGCCGCCGAGCTCGTCCATCGCGTCGCGCATCGCGGCGAGGTCGACGACGGCGGGGACGCCGGTGAAGTCCTGCATCAGCACGCGGGCCGGCTGGAAGGGGATCTCCTTCGAGGGCTCGGCCTTGGCGTCCCAGGCGGCGATCGTCTCGACGTCGTCGGCGCTGACCGACGTCGCCGTCCTCGAGCCGCAGGACGTTCTCGAGCAGGACCTTGATCGAGTACGGCAGGCGGGCGACGTCGAAGCTGCTCCTGCAGCGCGTCGAGGCGGTGGATCTCGTACTCGGTCCCGCAGACCTCGAGGCGTGGCCTTGGCGCCGAAGGTGTCGCTCATCGCTCCAGTATCCCTGACCGCGCCCGTTCGGGCCCGGACGCTGGGCCCGCGCGGCTCAGCGTTTCTCGGTCTGCCGCGCAGCGACCTCGTCGGCGACTTTCGCGGCGAGGCCGCCGGAAAGCCGCGAGGAGATCTCCGGGGCGTTCGAGGCCAGCCGGCGCGCATCCCCGCTGGCGGAGCGGCGCCACCGTGATCTCGCGCGGTTGCGCTCGATCGCGCTGACGACGGCTGCCGCGACCTGCTCGGGGGTGCCGGTGCCGAGCCGCGGCGGCGCGTCGGCGCCTGAGTCGGCGAACATCCCGGCCGTCGCGGATCGAACCCGGGCTGACGACGGAGACGCCGACGCCGGTGCCGCGCAGGTCCTCGCGCAGGCGAAGGCGAAGCCGCGGAGGCCGAACTTGGTCGCGTTGTAGATCGACGCGCGGGCGGTCGCCGCCTTGCCGGCGAGCGAGGAGACGAAGACGAGGTGCCCGCGACCCGCGCGCCGCATCCTCGGGATCAGCCGCGCGGGTCATCGGATCGGCGCCTCGAGGTTGACCCGCAGCGGCGCGCTCGATCTGCTCGCCGGTGAAGCTCGTCGAGCCGCCCGATGCCGGGCAGGCCGGCGTTGGCGACGAGGATGTCGACCTCGCCGCGCGCTCGGCAGATCGAGCGCTCGGCGCGCCGGCTCGGCGAGATCGGCGACAGATCGCGGTGGCCGTCGCCGGGCAGCCCGGCGGCCAGCGCGTCGAGCTCCTCCGGCTTGCGCGAGCTGAGCACCACGCTCGCGCCGCGGCTCGGCGAGCGCCGGCGCGATCGCGCGCCCGAGGCCGCCGGTCGCGCCGGTCAGCAGGACGCGTCTTGCCGGCAGATCTCCATGGCCGGAACCTACCAGCGGGCCCGCGGGTGGCGCGCAGCTTGCGCCCGCGCGGCTAGGCTGCCCCGCCGTGAGTCGCGCACGGCACCCCTGTCGCCGCCGCGGCCGTGCTGGCGCTGCGCCGCGATCCTCGCGCCCGGCCGGAGCGTCGGCGCCGCCGTGCTCGACGCGCGGAGCGTCCTGCCCCCGGGCCAGAGCGGCTACGTCTCGATCCCGGGGTCGCCGAGCGGCACCGGCTCGCCGCACCTGACCGACCAGATCGAGCCTCTTCATCGACTTCGAGCTACGGACGCCGGCTTCGACCAGCCCGGGCGACATCGAGCCGCCCCGCGCCCGGGCGTCGAGATCGTCCGCGACGCCTACGGCGTGCCCGCGGTCACCGGCGCGACCGACTACGACGCCTGGTGGGGCGTCGGCTACGCCGTCGCCGCAGGACCGCCTCTTCCAGCTCGAGCTGTTCCGCCGGGCGGCCTCGGGGCGCCTCGCCGAGATCCTCGGCTCGACCTACCTCGACGACGACCTGATCGCCCGTCGCGACTACTACACCGACGCCGAGATCGACCGGATGGTCGCGCCGCGTCCCGCGCGGACCTGCTCAGCCGCGCCGAGGCCTACCGCGACGGGATCAACGCCTACATCGACATACCTCGCGGCCCCACCCGAGCGAGGTGCCGGGCGAGTTCGCCGCGCTGTCGGTCGTGCCGATCGACGATGGACGCTGCGCGACTCGGCCCGCATCGGCGTGCTGCTCGCCCGCACGGTGCCCTCGGGCGACGGCAACGAGCTCGAGAACGCGCAGGTGCTCGCCGAGATCGGCCGCAAGGGCTTCGATCTCCTGCACCCGGTCCGCACCAAGGGCCGGATCACGCACCGTGCCGCGCTCGCGAGGGCTCCTTCCCGGCGCAGCCGGGGCGCACCCGCAAGGACGAGCGCCGGGCTTACCGCAGGACGCGGCGCTACCTGCGCGGGCATCGACCTCGACCGTCTGCTCGTCGACACCGCCGACGCGCAGACCGCCGGCGCGGGCCGAGAGCCCGGGCGCCGACCTGCGCCGGATCCTGCCCGCATGGCGGCTCGTTCATGTGGGCGATCCGCGACGAGCAGCGCAAGCGCGGCTACCTGTTCAACGGCCCGCAGCTCGGCTTCTCGATCCCCGAGCTGTTCGTCGAGTTCGAGATCCACTCGCCCGGCCAACGCACCTCAGCGGGCGTCAGCGCCGCCGGCATCCCGCTGGTCGGCGATCGGCCACAACGGGCACGTCGCCTGGGGCTTCACCTCCGGGCTCTCCGACGAGGACGACCTCTACGCCGAGAAGCTGGTCGGCGCCGAGACCTACCGCTACAAGGGCGCGGAGCGGCGGATGGAGTGCCGCGACGAGATCTTCGCCTACCGCACCCCCGCCGACCGACCTGCCCGACCTGATCGACGATCCGGGCCTGCCCTCGCGGCAGCGCCGACCGAGCGGATCTGCCGCACGGTCCACGGGCCGGTCCAGGCCCGCGGCGACGGGGTCGCGTTCGCCCGCCGCTACGCGATCTGGGGCCGCGAGCTGGAGACGATCGTCGGGCTGACCGAGCTCAACGACGCGCGCACGGCGTCGAGGACGTCGACGGGCGATGCGCGAGTGACCTGGAACGAGAACGTGATCGCCACCGACGACCGGGCGGGACATCGGCTACTGGCACCCGGGCCTGCACCCGCTGCGCCCGAAGCGCTGGGACGAGCGCCTGCCCTACCCCGGCGACGGGCGGGCGGAGTGGCGCGGGCCTGCTGCCGCGCGCGAAGACGCCCGCACGTGGTCAACCCGCGGCAGGGACTGGCTCGCGAACTGGAACAACCTGCCGTCGACCGGCTGGACCAACGGCGACGGGCCGGCGCGCGAGCGACTGAGCGGCGACCTTCCACCGCGTCCGCCTGCTCCGGCAGGCTGGTCGCCAAGGTCGCCAGGCGACCCGAGCTACGAGCGCTCGACCGCGATCGAGCGGACCAGCGGCACGACCGCCCAGCAGTTCCCGTTCGTCTCCCGGCGCCAGCTGCGCCGAGCCGCGCGGCTCGCCGACCGGGCGGGCGCGGCGACGCTTCAAGCGCGCTGCTGCGCTGGGACGGCAACTACGCGCACCGACGACGCCGGGAACCGTCGACCCCGGGGTCGCGATCTGGGAGGAGCTCAAGGACCAGGCTCGAGGCGATGCTGCTGCGGCCCTACGGCGACGGGCGCCGCGGACGCTCGCCGGCGGCCCGGCACGCTCGCACCAGTTCGACATCTCCAACGGCGAGGCGCTCGCCCTGCGCACGATCGGCGCCGCGCGGCTACGCCCGCGCCGCCGAGGCGGCCGCGGAGGAGCTCGCCGAGCGCTTCGGCAGCGACGACCCCGCGCAGCTGGCGAGAGCCGCGGCGGATGTACGACGTCGCCGCCCAGGGAGCCGGCGTCCGCGCCCGACCTGCCGTTCTTCGACCGCGGCACCTGGGAGCAGTCGGTCGCCCTCGGCCGCCGCTGAGCCGACCCGAACGGCGATCGGGGGCGTGAGCGGCACGCCGCTCGCCGGCAGCGACTACGCTGGCGGCGATGAAGCTCTACGTCTGCTGGGGGACCTTCCCGACCCTGCGGCCCGGCGGCCATCCCTGCGCGAACGCCTACAACGCGCTGCGCGAGGCCGGCCACGACCCGGAGGTGGTCAAGGTCCACGGCCTCGGCATCGGGCCGATCAAGCTGAGCACCGAAGGCCGCCGTGAGGTCGAGGCGCTCAGCGGCAGCCCGGTCGTGCCGCTGCTGGTCACCGATTCGGGCGAGGCGATTCGCGAGTCGAAGCGGATCGTCGCCTGGGCTGAGAGCAATCCTGCGGCGGGCTGACCCACGCGACCGAGAAGGCTCAAGTCTTAGCGACGGGACGCCGATCGGATACCCGTTGCAGCGGTTTCCATGGCTCCGTATGTGCGGATTGACTCTTTTTCGTGAGCAGGTCCTCGCATACGGCCGTCGAATCATGTACCCTGCCGCAACTCGATAACCGGTAAAGCCGAATTCCGGAGCCGCCTGCAAAAGCAGGGAGGCCGAGGAAACGGGGGAACCAACAGTTTGGGGCTAACTCGCCCGGACTCCCGAGCACCGGGAGGAAGGTCGGGGGCGCAGGCTCTTTCAGCGCCAGCCCGTCAGCTAACCCCGTAGGCCGACGAAGGAGACCGATCCGTTGCCCTACACACTTGAATCAAGCTCGAAGCGGAAGTTGAGCGTCGCGCTCGGCCTCGTTCTCGCAGCCCTGCTCCTTGCGATCCCGAGCCCGGCGATGGCCGGCAGCGGCGGGGTCGACGTGACCGGCTCCGACGCGCCCGCGGGAGCGACCGCGAAGCTCGTCAACGGCCGCGCGATCGCGCCCGCCGAAGCCCCGCGCAAGGTCGTTCGCGCGATCGCGGCGGCCAACCGGATCGTGCTCGGCAAGGGCTACTGCCTCGGCGGCGGGCACGGGCGCTGGCAGTCACGCTGCTACGACTGCTCCGGATCGGTCAGCTACGCGCTCGGCAAGCCTGGCGCCCGCATTCTCGCGGCTCCGATGCCCTCGGGCTCGTTCATGCGCTGGGAGCGACCCGGCCTCGGCAAGTGGATCACCGTCTACGCCAACGGCGGGCACATGTACGCGGTGATCGCGGGCCTGCGCCTCGACACCTCGATGACCGACGGCGACGGCCCGGGCTGGAGCACCGAGATGCGCTCAGCCAAGGGCTTCAAGGTTCGCCACCCGGCCGGCTTCTAGCGCCACGCCGCACCCGCCGCGCTTATCGGCGCGTGCGGACATCCGAATAGCCGAGACGCTCGCGGGACGCCACAATCCCGGGCCGTGAGCTCTCTGATCGCCGACTCGATCGAGCGCGCCCGCTTTCGGGCGGGCATTCGCCTCGGGCTGCCCTTCGCCGCGGCCTCGCTGCTGCTCGCGATCTCCTTCGGGGTCCTGGCCGAGCCGCTGATGGGGCCGGTCGCGCCGATCGTGATGTCGGCGGTGGTGTTCGCCGGTTCGGCCCAGTTCGCCGCCACCGCCGTGCTCGCCGCCGGAGGGGGCGCGGCGGCGGCGATCATCGCCGGCCTGCTGCTGAACGCGCGCTATGTCCCGATGGGGATCGGCCTCGCGCCGGCCCTGCGGGGCGGGCCGCTGCGTCGCGCCGCCGTCGGCCAGGCGATGATCGACTTCTCCTGGGCCGCGGCCAGCCGCGGCGGCGGGCGCTTCGACGCCCCCTTCATGCTCGGGGCAACGCTTCCGGCCTACCCCTGCTGGGTCGGCGGGACCGCGATCGGGGCGCTCGCCGGTGACGCGATCGGCGATCCCGGGGCGCTCGGCCTCGACGCGCTCTTCCCCGCCTTCTTCCTCTGCCTGCTCCTCGAGGGCGAGATCGGCGGGGCGAAGCCGAAGATCGTCGCGCTCAGCGGCTGCCTGATCGCGCTCGCGCTGATCCCGCTCACCCCCGCCGGGGTCCCGGTGATCGCCGCCTGCGGCGCGGCCCTGCTCGGTCTCCGGGGCGCGCGGCGCGACGCCGCCGAGCCCGCGGTGGCGCTCCGATGAGCGCGGTCTGGATCACGATCGGTGCGCTCGGCGTGGGCACCGCGCTGATCCGGGCCTCCGGCCCCGTCCTGCTCGGCGGGCGCGAGCTGCCCGGGCGGCTCGACGAGGTGATCGCGCTGCTCGCTCCGGCGCTGCTCGCCGCCCTGGTCGCGATCGAGACCTTCGGCGCGCCCGAGGGCGGGCGCTACCAGCTCGACGCCAGCGTCTTCGGCGTGGCTGCCGCCGCCGTGGCGATCGGCGCCGGCATCGGAACGCTCGGGGTGGTCGCGCTGGCGGCGCTGATCACGGCGCTGGTGCGACTGCTCGGCTGAGCCGCCGGCGACCCACCGGCCTCGCCGGCTGGCGACAACTCGTCCGGTTTGCGCGACATACCGGCGCATCCATGGGAGGATCTTTGTCCAAGCCTCATTTGGCACGCTTCGTACGGTTCGCATAAGGTCAGCGCCCGTGGTACCTCCGTCCACTTATACGCAATGGAGCAGATGAGCCCACCAGGCATCTCGGACGGAGCGAGCGGCGAGGCCGGCGCGCCCGATATCCGGCTGAGCGCGGTGCGCAAGAGCTACGGCGAGGTCGAGGCGGTCGCCGGGATCGACCTCGAGGTCGGCCGCGGGGAGTTCTTCACCATGCTCGGGCCCTCGGGCTCGGGCAAGACGACGACCCTGCGGATGATCGCCGGGTTCGAGCTCCCCGACGCAGGCACGATCGAGCTCGGCGGCCGCGACGTCGGCGGCCTCCCCGCCTACGACCGCGAGGTCAACACGGTGTTCCAGGACTACGCGCTGTTCCCGCACATGAGCGTCGCCGAGAACGTCGAGTACGGGATGCGGGTGCGCCGGGTCGAGAAGACCGAGCGGTCGCGCCGGCGCGACGAGGCGCTCGAGATGGTGCGGCTCGCGGGCTACGGCGAGCGCAAGCCGGCCGAGCTCTCCGGCGGCCAGCGCCAGCGGGTCGCGCTGGCGCGCGCGATCGTCAACCGGCCCCGGGTGCTGCTGCTCGACGAGCCGCTCGGCGCGCTCGACCTGAAGCTGCGCGAGCAGATGCAGGTCGAGCTCAAGCAGATCCAGCACGAGGTCGGGATCACCTTCGTCTACGTCACCCACGACCAGGAGGAGGCGCTGACGATGTCCGATCGGATCGCCGTCTTCAACGAGGGCCGGATCGAGCAGGTCGGGACGCCGGCCGAGGTCTACGAGCAGCCGGCGAACGCCTTCGTCGCCGCCTTCGTCGGGGTCTCGAACCTGCTCGAGCGCGACGGGCGCAGGTTCACGGTGCGCCCGGAGAAGGTGCGGATGATCGGTAACGGCGAGGCGGCCAGCGGGCTCCACACCGAGCCCGGCCGGATCCGCGACGTCGCCTACGCGGGGATGATCACCCGCTACCTGGTCGAGCTGCGAGGCCGGCGGAGAGCTTCAAGTCGTTCGCCAGAACCTCGAGACGTCCTCAGCCGAGGCGCTCGCGGAGGCTGGCCGGGACGTGGTCGTCGGCTGGCGACCCGAACACACAGTCGCGGTCTCGTCCGCGGCCTCAGAGAGGAGTACAGGATGAGTAAGAGGGGAGACAACCACGCGCGGGGCGCTTGGCTGATCGTCATCGGACTGCTCACGTTCATGGTCGCGTTCGCGGCCGGTTGCGGCGACGACGACTCGAGCGACTCGGGCGCGGCCGATGAGAGCACGGAGCTCACCGAGCTCGGCGACGGCGAGGGCGAGGTCAACCTCGTCGCCTGGGCCGGCTACGTCGAGGACGGCTCGACCGACCCGAAGGTCGACTGGGTGACCGACTTCGAGAAGGAGACGGGCTGCCAGGTCAACGTCAAGATCGGCAACACCTCCGACGAGATGGTGCAGCTGATGCGGACCGGGCAGTACGACGGCGTCTCGGCCTCCGGTGACGCGACCACCAGGCTGATCGAGGGCGGCGACGTCTCGCCGGTCAACACCGACCTGATCCCGAACTACGCCGACGTCTACGAGGCGCTCAAGGATCAGCCGTTCAACACGGTCGACGGGCAGATGTACGGCGTCCCGCACGGACGCGGCGCGAACCTGCTGATGTACGAACCCGGACGAGGTGAAGCCGGCGCCCACCTCGTGGGACGTCGTCTTCGACGACGCCGAGCAGTACAGCGGCAAGGTCACCGCATACGACAACCCGATCTACATCGCCGACGCGGCGCTCTACCTGCGCGAGCATCAGCCGGACCTGGGGATCAGCGATCCCTACGAGCTCGACCAGGAGCAGTTCGACGCGGCGATCGCGCTGCTCAAGGAGCAGAAGCAGCACATCGGCGAGTACTGGTCGGACTACACGAAGGAGATCAGCGCGTTCGCCAACGGCGACTCGTCGGTCGGGACGACCTGGCAGGTGATCGCGAACCTGCTCAACGCCGACGGCAGCAAGGAAGAGGTCGTCCTTCCCGAGGAGGGCGCGACCGGCTGGTCGGACACCTGGATGATCAGCTCCGAGGCCAAGAACCCGAACTGCATGTACATGTGGATGGACCACATCATCAGTCCGGAGGCGAACGCCGGGGTCGCCGAGTGGTTCGGCGAGGCGCCCTCGAACGCGAAGGCGTGCGAGCTCGACCGCGGACGCCGAACCACTGCGACATCTACCACGCGGACGACGAGGAGTTCTTCGACCAGATCGAGTACTGGAAGACTCCGGTCTCCGACTGCGGCGACGATCGCGGTGCGGTCTGCAAGACCTACGACGAGTGGGTCCAGGGCTGGAACGAGGTGAAGGGTTAGATCGAAGCCACCCTGGCAACGGGTGTAACGCACCGCGCCAAGGAGGTCGGCGGGCCGCAGGCTCGCCGACCTCTTCCACGGGCGCCCCCGGCTGCAGGTAGGGGCACTGCTCGCCGGGCCGGTCGGCTGGCTGGTCGTCGGCTACCTCGGCTCGCTCGCGGTCCTGCTGGTGACGAGCTTCTGGTCGCTCGGCGAGCTCAGCGGCGAGATCGAGCGGACGTTCACGCTCGACAACTTCCGAGGCGGTCGCCGAGACGCACCGTCTATCGCGACGTCGCCGGCCGCACGGTCCTGATCGCCGCGCTGGTGACGATCACCGACGTCGCTGCTCGCCTTCCCGATCGCCTTCTACATGGCGAAGGTCGGCGAAGCCGCGGATGCGCGGCTTCCTGGTCGTCGCGGTGCTGATGCCGCTCTGGTCCGCATACCTGGTCAAGGCGTTCGCCTGGCGCGGCATCCTCAGCCAGGACGGCGTGCTCAACTGGGCGCTCGGACCGCTCGGGATCGAGGGTCCGGGCTACGGGCTCGTCGCCGTCTGGCTGGTGATGAGCTACATCTGGCTGCCGTACATGATCATCCCGATCTACGCCGGGCTCGAGCGGATCCCGAACACGCTGCTGAGCGCATCCGAGGACCTCGGCGCGAAGCCGGGGCACACCTTCCGCCGGGTGATCCTGCCGCTCGTCTTCCCGGCGATCGTCGCCGGCTCGATCTTCACCTTCTCGCTGACCCTCGGCGACTTCATCACGCCCGGGCTGGTCGGCTCGGGTGAGCAGTTCATCGGCACGATCGTTCGCGACAACTTCACCGTCAACCTGCCGCTCGCCGCGGCGTTCGCGACGGTCCCGATCGTGATCATGATCGTCTACCTGCTGATCGCCCGCCGGCTCGGGCGCCTTCGAGCACCTCTAGATGAGGCTCTCGCGACGCTCACAGCTGCTGCTGCGCCTCGGCACCGGGCTGACGCTGGCGTTCATCTACATGCCGCTTGGCATCGATCGCGATCTACGCGTTCAGCGAAGCGCGGACCTTCGAGTGGCCGCCGCCGGGCCTGACCCTCGACTGGTTCGGCAGGGCGCTCGAGAACGAGCGGCGCGCGCGACGCGCTGCTCTACTCGCTGAGGACCGGGCTGCTCGCGACCGGCGATCGCGCTGATCCTCGGCACGCTCGCCTCACTGGCCGTCGCCCGCCACCGCTTCTTCGGCCGCGAGACGATCTCGTTCCTGGTCATCCTGCCGATCGCGCTGCCGGGGATCGTCACCGGCATCGCGCTCAACTCGACCTTCACCCAGGTGCTCGGGATCGAGCCTCGGCCTGCTGACGATCGTGATCGCGCACGCGACCTTCTGCATCGTCGTCGTCTACAACAACGTGATCGCCCGGCTGCGGCGGATGTCGGCCTCCTTCGAGGAGGCCTCCGCCGACCTCGGCGCGACCCCCTGGCAGACCTTCCGGCTGGTCACGCTGCCCAACCTGCGCAGCGGCGCTGGTCGCCGGGGCGCTGCTCGCCTTCGCCCTCTCCTTCGACGAGATCATCGTCACCACGTTCACGGTCGGCGCCGGCGACCAGACGCTGCCGATCTGGATCCTCACCAACTTCTCGCGGCCGAACCAGCTGCCGATCGTCAACGTCGTCGCCGTGCTCGTGATCCTGCTCTCGATCATCCCGGTCTACTTCGCCCACCGGCTGACCCGGGACGAAAGCGCCGGAGCGCGCGGGGGCCCGACGGTCGCCACGGACGCGGCCGCGGCTCCGTAGGGCGGGCGCCGAAGGCGACGTATGGGCGCCCGGGCGGGTCAGGCCTCGCTCTGCGGGCTGAACTCGAGACGTGCGCCGAGCAGTTGCTCGCAGGCGTCAAAACAGATCTGCAGGACGTGGTTCGTGGTCAGCTTGCTGTCCTTGAGCGACATCGACGCGCACAGCCCGTCGATCATCCCGGTGATCATCATCGCCGCCTCATCGGGGTTCACCGAGGTGAACGATCCGTCCTCGCGGCCCGCGCGGATGATCCTCGCCAGCCGCGCCCGCCAGGCCTCCTCGAGCTCTTGGCGACCGACCCGCAGTTCCTCGTCGTGGAGAGCGCGGCTTTCGAGCTGCATCCACAGGGGCCAGTTGGTCTCCGCGACGGAGACCTCGATCACCGCGGCGAGCTTGCGGGGCGCGTCGGGGATCGCGGCGAGCGCGGCGTTCAGCTGGTGATTGAGCTCCTCCTCGGTCGACCGGAGCGCCTCGACGAGCGTCTGGTTGAGGTCTCGGAACCAATGGCGGATCGCCACCGGATCGCTGCCCGCGGCGCGGGCGAGCCCGTCGATCTCGATCCGAGCGGCGCCTCGCGTGCCGAGCGCGGCGAGCATGTCCCGCAGGAGCCTCGCGCGCGCGCCGTCCGCCGCAGCGTCGCCCGACGAATCCGACGGGCGCGACGCGGCCGGACCGCTGTCCGCGCCGCCGCTCCCCCTTTGGTGTCGACCTGAGACCTGGTGGCCCGAGTCGGCGCCCGGGTCCTCTCCGAGCCTCATACTCATAGTGCGATCGATTCTCCTCGGGCGATCATAAACTGGGAGTCGTTCGCGGCGACGCAGTGGCTCATCGCAATCCGGACCGGCGGTTCTGTAGATCGCCGGTGAGGCGGGGCGGGACCTCGAGCCCTCAGGGGGGTGTCGGTCGGCGGCCCCGACCGCCCCGGCCGGTCAGTTCCGGCTGGAGGCCAGCTCGAGCCGAGCGCCGAGCAGACGCTTGCAGGCGTCAAGGCAGATCTGCAGGACATGGTTCGTGGTCAGCTTGCTGTCGTTGAGCGCGATCGGCACGCAGAGCCCGTCGATCATGCTCGTGATCATCATCGCCGTCTCGTCGGCGTTGACCGAGTCGAACGCCCCGTCCTCGCGGCCGGTGCGGATGATCCTCGCCAGCCGGGCGCGCCAGACCTCCTCGAGGTCCTGGCGACCGGCCTGCAGCGCCTCATCGTGCACGGCGCGGCTGTCGAGCTGCATCCACAGGGCCCAGTTCGTCTCCGCGACGCGGGCCTGGATCACGGCCGACAGCTTGTCGGCCGAGTCGGGAATCCCGGCGAGCGCGGTCTCGAGCTCCTGAGCGAGCTCCTCCTCGGCCACCCGAAGCGCCTCGGCGATGGCCCCGTTGAGGTCCCCGAACAAATGGCGGATCGCCACCGGATCGCTGCCCGCGGCGCGGGCGAGCCCATCGATCTCGATTCGAGCGACCCCTCGCGTATCAAGCGCGGAGACCATGTCCTCGAGGACCTGCGAGCGTCCCCCGCCGGCGGCCACGCTGGGCGCGACCGGGGTGAGGGTGGCCGAGGCTCGCTCGCCGCTCCCACCGCTCCCCGTGTGATGTCTCCCCGACGAATGCTGGTGGCGGCGGTCGGCACCCGGGTAGCGGTCGGCGTCCGTGTTCTCTCTTAGTCTCATATTCATATGGCGGGGATTCTCCGCATGGCCGCATAAACTGAAAGTTAATCAGGGCCCTTTGCAGGGAAAACGCTAATCGCAGCCCGCACAAGCCAGGGTTTCGGGATCCATCGGCAGCACCCGCAGCGCGGCCTGCACGGACCGTGTGGTCGCCCGACCGAGGGCGACCGGCAAGAGCGTGGGGCTCAGGCCTCGCTGGGGATCAGCTCGAGGCGGGCGCCCAGCAGCCGCTCGCAGACATCGACGCAGAGGTGCAGCACGTGACCCCTGGTCAACTCCGGATCTCCAAGGGTCATCGAGGCACAGAGGCCGTCGATCGTGCCGGTGATCGTCATCGCGGCCTCGTCAGCGTTCACGGGGGCGAAGACGCCGTTCTGGGAGCCGGCGCGAATGATCCGCGCCACCAGGGCACGCCACTTCTCTTGAAGCTCGCGACGGCGGATCCTCAATGATTCGTCGCGCAGGGCGCGGCTCTCGAGTTCCAGCCACAGCGCCCAGTTCGTCTCGACGACGCTCGTCTGGATCACCCAGGAGAGCTTTCCGGCCGGATCGGCAACGCCGGCGAGATGAGCGTTGAGCTCGTCGCTGAGGCGCTCCTCGGTGGCCCGCAGGGCCTCGGCGACTATCTCATCGACGCTCCCGAACCAATAGCGGACCGCCGCGGGATCGGTGCCGGCCGCTCTCGCGATGCCATCGAGCTCAGTTGGTGCCGTGCCGCGCTCGGCGATCAGCGCGGACGCCGCCGCCAGGACCGAGGAGCGGGTGCTCGCGCTCACCGGCCTCGGCGGAGCGGTCGCGGCGGAGCCGCTCGGGATCGACCGCGCCGACGGATTTCCCACCTCCGGCTCGATGTGCCGCGTAGGTCCCGATCGCCGGGGGAGGTCATTGGTTGCCAAGAGGATTGTTTGCATTTTGTGGTCGATCTGTTTACAGACTGTCTAGGGCGTACCCGCTCGACCCATGCGGTAATCAACACAACCGGCGTTTCGCCCTGTTTGCGCGGCCGACCGCGCCACGACATCGAGGGGGCCGGCCCATCTATGGTCCTCGCGCTTGGGACTTGATGCCGACACCGCCCTGGAGCCGGCCGGCGAGGGCGCCTGGGAGGGCGAGGTTGCCGGCGGCTGGGAGACGCCGCGCGGGCCGCTCGGCGGCTACGTCCTCGCGATCATGCTTCGCGGGCTCGAGGCGGCGGTCGCCGACCCCGCCCGCCAGGCGCGCTCGGTGACGATGCACTTCCTGCGCGCGCCGGAGCCGGGAGCGGTTCGGGTCAGCGCCAGGGCCGAGCGCAGCGGCCGTTCGCTGACCAGCGTCAGCGGCCGTCTCGAGCAGGACGGCAAGCTGATCGGGCTCGCGCTCGGCGCCTACTCGGTGGCCTGGACCAGCCCGCTGCTCGACAAGGCGACCATGCCCGTCGTCGATCCACCGGAGGCCCGGCGCCCGATCGACCGGGAGTTTCCCCGCGCGGAGCCGCCGGCGTTCACCGGCCGGCTCTCGATGCAGCACCGCTTCGGAGACCCGCCGTGGACTCGCTCCGAGGATGGGCTCACGGGCGGGTGGCTCGGCTTGCTCGAGGAGCGCCCGATCGACGCGCTGACGATCGCTGTGCTCGCCGATGCCTGGTTCCCGGCCCCGTGGCCGCGGCTGGCGGCCCTGGCGCCGGCGCCGACGATCGACCTGACCGTGCACTTCCGGGCGCCGCTGCCGCTGCCCGACTCGCTGCTCCTCGGCCGCTTCACAACCAAGCTCGTCCGCGACGGCTTCTTCGAGGAGGACGGCGAGCTCTGGGCCCCGGACGGCACCTTGGTGGCCCAGTCCCGCCAGCTCGGCCTCCTGCTCGGCGCCGAGGCCTGAGCTCCTGCGGAGCCGGCTCCGCCGAGCGCGCTCCGCCACCCCGCCGAGCTCCCGCACCCCGGGCCGAGATGGCTCGAACCGGTGCGTGGACACCGGTAAGTGCCATCTCGGCGCCGGTGCGGCGGCGCTCGCCCGGTGCGGCGCGCGGCCTCGAGCCGCGGCCGCCCGGTGCGGTGGCGCTCGCCGGGGGTCGCTACTCGATGTTGATCATCACGTGCTTGACCTCGGTGTAGTCCTCGAGCGAGTACATCGACATGTCCTTGCCGTAGCCGGACTGCTTGAACCCGCCGTGGGGCATCTCCGAGGCGATCGTGATGTGGTCGTTGACCCAGACCGCGCCGAAGCGCAGCGCGTTCGCGACCCGCATCGCGCGGCCGACGTCGCGGGTCCAGACCGAGGACGCCAGCCCGTAGCGGGTCCCGTTGCGCCCACTCGATCGCCTTCGCCTCGTCGTCGAAGCGCTGGACGGTGATCACCGGGCCGAAGATCTCGCTCTGGATCATCTCGTCGTCCTGCTCGAGGTTGGCGACCACCGTCGGCTCGACGTAGAACCCCGGCGCGATCGGCCCGCTTTGCCGCCGGTGACGACCTCGGCGTGGCCGGGCTTGCGCTCGAGGAAGCCCTCGACCCGCTCGCGCTGGCGCTCGGAGATGACCGGTCCGAGGGTCGTCGCGTCGATCGTTGAGGTCGCCCATCACCTGTAGCCCTGGGCCTGCTCGGCGAGTCCGGAGACGACGTCGTCATAGACCTCGGGGGCGGCGAGGACCCGCGTCGCCGCCGTGCAGTCCTGGCCCGCGTTGTAATAGCCGCAGTCCGGCGATCGTCTCCGATCGCGGTCTCCATGTCGGCGTCGTCGAAGACGATCACCGGCGCCTTGCCGCCGAGCTCGAGGTGGACGCGCTTGAGCGAGTCCGGCCGCCGCCTTGGCGATCCACTTGCCGGTCTCCGGTCGAGCCGGTCAGCGAGACCATGTCGACGTCGTGGTGGGTGACCAGCGCCGCGCCGGTCGGGATCGCCGTGGCCGCCGATCACGTTGAAGACGCCCGGCGGGAAGATCTCGGCGGCCAGCTCGGCGAGCCGCAGCGTCGAGACCGGGGTGGTCTCGGCCGGCTTGAGGACCGACGGTGTTGCCGGTCGCCAGCGCCGGGCCGATCTTCCAGATCGCCATCATCAGCGGGTAGTTCCAGGGGGTGATCTGCGCCGACGACGCCGATCGGGCTCGCGGCGGATGATCGAGGTGTGGCCCTCGACGTACTCGCCCGCCGAGCGTCCCTCGAGGACGCGCGCCGCGCCGGCGAAGAAGCGCAGGTTGTCGACCATGAACGGGATCTCGTCGTCGATGAACGCCTTCCGCGGCTTGCCGGCGTCGGCGGACTCGAGGTCGGCGAGCTCATCGCGCGTGCTCGGTGATCAGCGTCGGCGAGGGCGAGCAGCGCGGCTCCGCGATCGCCGGGTGTCTGCGCGCCCCAGCTCGGGAAAGCCCGCTTGGCGGCGGCGACCGCGCGATCGACGTCGGCCTCGGTCGAGAGCGGCGCGCTGCGCGATCGCCTCGCCGGTCGAGGGGTCGAGGACGTCCTCGGTGCTGCCCTTCGGCTGGATCGACGGTCTCGCCGTCGATGAAGTTCTGCAGCTTGGTGCCGGTGGCGGTGGTCATCTTCGCTCTCTCCTTGGTTTCCCTACAGGTTCTGGTTCGAATCTCTGAGCGCTCAGCCGGGGATCGCGTGTGAGGCCGTCGCCCCGGCCGACGCGCCGTCCTGGTCGGGCTGCCCGATCGCGAGCAGCTCCTTTGGCGGCGTGTAGTCCATGCCCACTCCCTCGGCGACCGCCGGGTGCGTCACCTGGCCCTCGGCGACGTTGACGCCCGAGCATCGAGCCCGGGGTCCGCCGGCGCCGCCTCGGCGACGCCGTGGTCGGCGAGCGCCAGCACGTAGGGCAGGGTCGCGTTGGTCAGCGCGTAGGTCGAGGTGATCGGGACCGCGCCGGGCATGTTGGTGACGCAGTAGTGGGTGATCCCGTCGACCTCGAAGGTCGGATCGCGGTGGGTCGTCGGCCGCGAGGTCTCGAAGCAGCCGCCCTGGTCGATCGCGACGTCGACGAGCACCGCGCCGGCTTCTTCATCAGGCCGAGCTGCGGCGCGGCTGATCACATGCGGGGCGCGGGCGCCGTGGAACAAGACGGCGCCGATCACCAGGTCGGCGCGCGGGCAGCATCTCCTCGATCGAGAGCGTCGAGGAGAAGACGGTCGAGGCACCGGCCGCCGAAGGCGACGTCGAGCTCGCGCAGCCGGTCGATCGAGCTGTCGAAGACGAAGACGTCCGCCTCCATGCCGATCGCGATGAACGCGGCGTTCATGCCGACGACGCCGCCGCCGATGACCATCACGTTCGCGGCGGCGACGCCGGGGACTCCGCCGAGCAGGATCCCGCGGCCGCCGAGCGGCTTCTCGAGCATGAAGGCGCCGGCCTGGGTGGCGATCTTGCCCGCGACCTCGCGCATCGGCGCCAGCAGCGGCAGGCGGCCGCGTCGGTCCTCGACCGTCTCGTAGGCGATGCAGGTCGCGCCGGTGGCCTGCGAGGCCCGCTGGTCAGCTCCGGGTCGGGGGCGAGGTGCAGGTAGGTGAAGAGCGTCGTCCCGGGCCGGAGCATCGCGACCTCCTCGGGCTGCGGCTCCTTGACGCCGAGGACGAGCTCGGCCTCGGCGCAGACATCGGCGGCGCCGGCGACGATCCGCGCGCCCTGGGCGACGTAGTCGGCGTCGGAGATCGCCGCTGCCCTCGCCGGCGCCGGCCTGGACGATCACCTCGTGCCCGTGCTCGGTGAGCTCGCGGACGCCGACCGGCGTCAGCGCGACCCGGTACTCGTCCGACTTGATCTCGGTCGGTACGCCGACCTTCACTCGGTTCACCCACGAGCTCCCGCGCCCGCAGCGCGAGCCAGAGCTCGATCCGGTCGGTCGCGCGTCGCCGAGGTCGCGGCCGGTCAGCTCCTCGATCTTGCGGATCCGGTAGCGCAGCGTGTGGCGGTGGCAGTAGAGCGTCGCGTGCCGCGCTCTCCCAGTGCCGTTGCTCTCGATGAACGCCTCGAGCGAGCGCAGCAGCTCCCGCCCGTACTCGCCCTCGGTCTGCTCGATCGGGCTCGAGCACGCCGTCGCAGTAGAGCCGCAGCGCGTCGTCGTCCTGCAGCGAGAGCAGCAGGGTGAAGGCGCCGAGGTCGCGGTGCGAGGCGACCTCGGGCGCGTCGCCGTTGGCGAAGCGCGGTCGCCTCGAGCGCGCAGCGCGCCTCGTGGAAGGCGCGGCGCAGCGAGCCGATCGCGGTCGGCCGGCTGGCGGCTGCGCCGCACGCCCGCCGGCGCGCCCGGCGCCGCCGACCAGCGCCTCGCGGGCCGCGGCGGGCGCGTCGACCGGATCGCTCACGGCGGCGTCGACGACGGCGCAGAGCAGCGGCCTGCCGGCGGCGGCGCTTGTGGCGACGAGCGCGGGCACGCCGGCCTCGCGCGAGCGCGCTCTCGAGTGCCGCCTCCGCCGCCGGCGGATCGTCGAGCTCGAAGACGCAGCACGGCGGCCTCGCCGCCGATGCCGAAGGGCCGCAGCCGGCCGCCGAGCTCCTCGGCGTCGAGGCCGCCGCCGAGCGCCTCGGCGAGCACGTCGCCGGAGAGCCGGCGCTCGGTCTCGCGGACCACCCGCTCGCGCATCAGCTCGAGCGCGACGACCATCGCCGCCTGGCGGGCGCAGCAGCCGCTCGAAGTCGCCGAGCTCGCCGCTCGTCGGCGACCACCGACCAGCCAGGCCGCGGCGCGCCGCCGCGGCGCCGCCGGACACCGGCACCGCGAGCGCGCGCCCGGCGAGTGCGGGGTGCTCGGACTCGACGGCGCCGCCGGGCTGACTCGTCGGCTGCGCTGCGCTCGGTGAACGCGCATCGCGGCCGGCTCGCTCGAGCGCCTCCGGGCGGCCGGCGCTGGCCGGGCGCGCGCGCGAGCTCGCGCGCCGAGGCCGTCGAGCAGCATCGGCGGTCCCGCCGATCGCGGCGGCGATCGACGCCGAGGATCTCGTCGAGGCCGCGCTCCTCGATCACCAGCCGCTCGAGCCGCTCGTGGATCGCGATGCCGCGCTCGAGCACCTCGTACTGCTCGTTGACCAGGTCGCGCGAACGGCCGCTCGGTGATCGCGATGAACGGCATCTCGTAGGGCACCTCGAAGAGCGGCAGCTCGCGCTCGCCGGCCTCGTCGACCAGCGCCTTCGGCAGCCGTTCGTGGTCGAAGCCCGGTGCCGAAGCCGAGCCCGGCCGCGCCGTGTCGGCGAGCAGCTCGACGAGCGCGCGCTGCTTGGCCGGCGTCGAGAGCTGCGATGCCGGTCGTCAGCAGCAGCTCGCCGCCGGAGAGCCACGGCGTCGGATCGGCGAGCTCGGAGATGTGCACCCAGCGGATCGGTCGGCGCGCTGCCCGGCTCGCCCGGCGGCGAGCTCGAGGCCGCAGCTCGGCGACGAGGCTGCGCGACGGTGAGCACCGGGTCCGCCTATCCTCGGCGTCGGAGCCTCGCGTCCGACGCCTCGGTCGAGGACGGGCCGGAGCACGTCGTCGATCTCCTCGAACTGCTCGGTGTCGCAGATCAGCGGCGGCGCGAGCTGGATCACCGGGTCGCCGCGGTCGTCGGCGCGGCAGATCAGGCCGCGCTTGTAGAGCTCGCCGGAGAGGAAGCCGCGCAGCAGCCTCTCGGACTCCTCGTCGTTGAAGCTCTCCTTGGTCTCCTGGTCCTTGACCAGCTCGATCGCGTGGAAGAAGCCGGCGCCGCGCACGTCGCCGACGATCGGGATGTCGCGCAGCCCGTCGAGCATCCCGCGGAACTCGCCCTCCTTCTCGAGCACGTGCCCGCAGAGGTCCTCGCGCTCGAAGATGTCGAGGTTGGCCATCGCGGCCGCCGCGGCGACCGGGTGGCCGGCGAAGGTGAAGCCGTGGGCGAACATCGGCTCGCCCTCGCATGAACGGCTCGGCGACCGCGTCCGAGGCGATCATCGCGCCCATCGGCGCGTAGGCCGAGGTCAGCGCCTTCGCGGTCGTGATGATGTCCGGCTGGTAGCCGTAGCGCTCGCAGCCGAAGTAGTGGCCGAGGCGGCCCCACGCGCAGATCACCTCGTCGGAGATCAGCAGCACGTCGTGGCGGTCGCAGATCTCGCGGACCCGCTGGAAGTAGCCCTCCTGGGGCGGGATGCAGCCGCCCGCGTTCTGGAGCGGCTCGAGGATCACCGCGGCGACGGTCTCCGGGCCCTCGAACTCGATCCGCTCGCTCGATCTGCTCGGCGGCCCAGAGCGGGTCGCGGTCCTCGGGCCAGTGGTAGCTGTTCGTGTTCGGCACGTGGCATGCCGCCCGGGCACCAGCGGCTCGAACGGCGCTGCGCAGGTCGGTGATGCCGGTCGCCGGCAGCGCGCCCATGGTGGTGCCGTGGTAGGCGACCTCGCGGGCGATGAGCTTGTGCTTGCGCGGCCTTGCCGGTGCGCGGTGGTAGTTGCGCGCGAGCTTGAGGGCCGACTCGACGGCCTCGGAGCCGCCGATGGTGAAGAAGACCCGGTTGAGGTCGCCGGGGGCCAGCGACGGCGATCCGCTCGGCCAGCTCGATCGCCCGCGGGTGGGCGTAGCTCCAGTTGGTGAAGAAGTCGAGCTCGTCGACCTGCGCGGCCATCGCCTCGCCGATCTCGGCGCGGCCGTGGCCGGCGTTCACGCAGAAGAGCGCCGAGAGGCCGTCGAGGTAGCGGTTGCCGTGCTCGTCGCAGACGTAGGGCCCTCGCCGCGGACGATGATCGGGATCTCGTGGTCGGCGTAGGCGCCCATGCGGGTGAAGTGCATCCACAGGTGGCGCTTGGCCAGCTCCTGCAGGTCTCGCACCGGCGCGCTCGGGCGTGGGCTGGGTGATCGTGCTCGGTGGCCATTGCGTCTCCTTCTCTACGACTACCGGTCGATGCTGTCTCGACGGTCCGTACAACGGCTAACCGGAACCCGGCATGCCGCAATCAAGCGAATTCGGGTCAAAGTTTCATCGGGCGACTTGTACGTATCGTATAACGGCGGTTGGACGTTTTGGGAGATCTGCCACTTGCCAGCCGACCGTCGGCAGTCACTACGCCTGACCGTAGCTTGAGCACGGAGCGAGTCGTGATCGCCCAGCGATCGAGGACGAGAGATCGAGCCGAGCCGAGCGTCGCGCCTGCGCGGCGGTTCGCAAGCGCTTCGGCGACTTCACCGCCGTGCGCGACCTCGACCTCGACATCGCCGAGGGCGAGTTCTTCACCCTGCTCGGCCCGTGCGGCTGCGGCAAGACGACGACGCTGCGGATGATCGCCGGCTTCGAGCAGCCGACGGCGGGCCGGATCCTGATCGACGGCGACGGACGTCGCCGGCGCTGCCGGCCTACAAGCGCCCGACCAACACCGTCTTCCAGAGCTACGCGCTCTTCCCCCACCTGAGCGTCGGCGAGAACGTCGCCTTCGGCCTGAAGCGCAAGAGGGTCGCCAAGGCGCGAGATCGAGCAGCGGGTCGCAGACCGAGCTCGAGCGGGTCGGGCTCGCGGCGGAGGCCAAGCGCAAGCCCAACCAGCTCTCCGGCGGCCAGCAGCAGCGCGTCGCGCTGGCGCGGGCGCTGGTCAACCTGCCCAAGGTGCTGCTGCTCGACGAGCCGCTCGGCGCGCTCGACCTGAAGCTGCGCAAGGGCCTCCAGGTCGAGCTGAAGCAGATCCAGCGCGAGGTCGGGATCACCTTCGTCTACGTGACCCACGACCAGGAGGAGGCGCTGACGATGTCCGATCGGATCGCGGTGATGAACCGCGGGCTGATCGAGCAGGTCGCCGGCCCCGAGGAGGTCTACGAGCGCCCGACGACCACCTTCGTCGCCGGCTTCATCGGCGTCTCCAACCTGATGCCGGGCGAGGTCGATCCAGACGACGGCGCGAGCGCCAGGGTGCGGCTCGACGAGCGGCCCCGAGATCGAGGCCCCGATCGAGGGCGGCGGCGAGCACGGCGAGCGCTGCCATGCCGTGGTGCGCCCGGAGAAGCTGAAGATCAGCACCGGCCCAACGGCGGCGGCCCAGGGCCCGGGCGTCGAGGGCATGGTCGAGTCCTCGGTCTACCTGGGCACCGCGACGCAGATCGTCGTCGCCCTGCCCGGCGAGACCCGGATGACGGTGCTCGTGCCGAACGCCGACGAGGCGGAGCGCCAGAGCTGCCCGGGCGGCGGCGCCGCCGTGCGCCTGGCTGGGCGCCCGAGCACATGCACCTGGTGCAGCGGAATCAAACGGCCGGAAGAGAGGCGAATCAGACGATGCGTAAGAAGTTGAGACTGACCGCGCTCGGCGGTGCTGGCGCCGGATCGCCGCTGGCGCCTGGCCGGCGCTGTGGCAGCGACCTCGGCGGCGGAGGCCGCGAGGGCGACGATGACCACGGCCGAGGCGACGGGCGAGGCGACTCGGCGAGCGTGACGATCTCCAACTGGCCGTTCTACATCGACAAGCAAGACCGTCCGCCGAGTTCGAGAAGGAGTCCGGGGTCAAGGTCAAGTACATCGAGGACGTCAACGACAACGACGAGTTCTTCGGCAAGGTCCAGCCGAGCCTTCAGAACGGGCGAGTCCGGCGGGCCGCAGCATCATCGTCGTCACCGACTGGATGGCGAAGCAGATGTACGACCTCGGCTACCTGCAGAACTTCGACAAGAGCGCGATCCCGAACGTCGAGGAGAACCTGCGCCGAGCCTGCGCGAGCCCTCGCTTCGACCCCGAGCGCGAGTTCTCCGTGCCGTGGCAGAGCGGGATGACCGGGCTGGTCGTCAACACCGAAGCTGGCGCCGGACGTGAACTCGATCAACGACCTCTTCGACCCGAAGTACAAGGGCAAGGTCACGGTGCTCACCGAGCTGCGCGACACGGTGCCGCTGGTGATGAAGGCCGACGGCGTCGACCCGAACGACGCGACCGCCGAGGAGTGGCTCGACGGCGATCGACAAGATCCAGGAGGCCGTCGACTCCGGGCAGATCCGCGGCTTCACCGGCAACGACTACACCGACGACCTGGCGAGCGGCGACGTCGTCGCCGCGATCGGCTGGTCGGGCGACGCCGTGCAGCTTCAGGTCGACAACCCGGACGATCGAGTTCCGGATGCCGACGGAGGGCTGCATCCTCTGGTCGGACAACATGGTGATCCCGGTCGGGGCGCCGCAACCCGGACGCCGCCTACGCGTTGATGGACTTCGTCTACGAGCCCGAGATCCAGGCGCCGATCGCCGCGTACAACTGCTACGTGACCGCCGGTGAACGGCGTCCAGGAGATCTTCGAGAAGGACGATCCGGAGCTCGCCGAGAGCGAGCTGATCTTCCCGACCGAGGAGTACCAGGCGAACTGCACCTCGCAGCCGAGCCCGCCGGAGGACGCCGAGAGAGGAGATCGAGACCGCCTTCCAGGCCGTGGTCACCGGCGGCTGATGAGGGGCGTCGGCATCGACCGGCGGCGGCGGCGGATGACCGCCGCCGCCGCCTCGTCCCCTACTTCCTGCTCGGCCCGGGGCTGCTGTGGCTGGTGCTGTTCTTCGTCGTCCCGATGTACTTCATGGGCGATCGTCTCGCTCGAGCAGCGGCTCGCTCGAGACCGGCTTCGAGTTCACCTGGCAGTTCGCGAACTTCACCGACGCGATCTCGACCTACGACGAGCAGTTCGTGCGCTCGTTCGTCTACGCGGGCGTCGCCACCGTGCTCTGCCTGCTGATCGCCTACCCGCTCGCCTACGCGATCGCCTTCCGCGGCGGCAGGTGGCAAGAGCGCGCTGCTGTTCGCTGGTGGTCGCGCCGTTCTTCACCACCTACCTGATCCGGACGCTCGCCTGGCAGACGATCCTCGCCGACTAGAGCCTCGTCGTGGACGTCCTGCAGACGATCGGCCTGGTCGCCGACGACGGCCGGGTGCTCGACACCGCGGGCTCGGTGATCGCCGGCCTCACCTACAACTTCCTGCCGTTCATGATCCTGCCGATCTACGCCAGCCTCGAGCGGATCGACCGACGGCTGATCGAGGCGGCCAAGGACCTCTACGCCTCCGCGCGCGACCGCGTTCTGGCAAGGTGACCCTCCCGCTGTCGACGCCCGGCGTGGTCGCGGGCACGCTGCTCACCTTCATCCCGGCGGTCGGCGACTACGTCAACGCCGAGTTCCTCGGCAGCCCAGAACCAGGCGATGATCGGCAACGTGATCCAGAGCCAGTACCTGACGATCAAGGACTACCCGGTGGCCGCCGCGCTCTCGTTCGTGCTGATGGCGGTGATCCTCGTGATCGTGCTGATCTACATCCGCTTCGCCGGCTCGGAAGCGCTGATGGGAGAGGAGGAGCGACCGGCATGAGCCGCTGGCTGCGCCACAACGCGATCAACATGTTCGCGGGCCTCGCGATCGTCTACATGCTGATCCCGATCGCGGTGATCGCGCTGTTCTCGTTCAACGACCCCCCGGGAAGTTCAACTTCACCTGGCAGGGGTTCACGCTCGAGCACTGGAAGAACGCGTTCGGGATCCCCGAGCTCACCGACGCGCTGATCACCTCGCTTCGAGCTCGCCGCGCTCACCACGGCGATCGCGACCGTCCTCGGCACGCTGATGGCGCTCGCCCTGGTGCGCCACCAGTTCTTCGGCCGCCGGGCGGCCAACCTGCTGATCGTCATCCCGATGGCCACGCCGGAGGTCGTGATCGGCGCGGCGCTGCTCTCGATGTTCGTCTACCTGGACTTCGCGCGAGGCTTCACGACCCTGCTGATCGCCCACATCATGTTCTCGATCTGCTTCGTGGTCGTCGTCGTCCGCTCGCGGCTGATCGGCTTCGACCGGCGCCTCGAGGAGGCGGCCCGCGACCTCGGCGCCACCCCGCTTCAGACCTTCCGGCTGGTCACCCTGCCGCTGATCGCGCCCGGGATCATCGGCGGCGCGCTGCTCGCCTTCGCGCTCTCGATCGACGACTTCGTGATCTCCAACTTCAACTCCGGCACGACCGTCACCTTCCCGCTCTACATCTTCGGCGCCTCACAGCGCGGAATCCCGGTCGAGGTCAACGTGATCGCGACGATCCTCTTCGCCGCGACCCTGGTGGTGATGGCGTTCACGATCTGGCAGCAGCGCCAGGCCGAGCGGCTCGCTGCGATCCGCCCCGAGCAGGAGGAGCCGGCCGCCACCCCGGTCGCGCCTCCGCTCGGCGGCTAGCCGAGCCGAGGCTCCAACGCGCCGAGCCGGCGCGATCGTTTGTCCCCGCGCACGAGGGGTAGACGAACGCGGCGGGATGCCAGACCAGCGAGATCTCTCCCCGCTCACCCGCGCGGTCCTGCTCGCCTTCGGGCTGCTCGTCGCCGGTCTCCTCTTCCACGAGCTGGTCACCCTGCTGGTCGCCGTCCTGATGACCGTGCTGCTCGCGATCCCGATCGGGGGCGCCGCCGACCGGCTGGAGCGCCATCGGGTGCCGCGCTGGCTGGGGGCGCTCGCGGCGCTGCTGTTCGGGCTCGGCCTCCTGATCGGCTCGCTGGCGATCCTGATCCCGTCCTTCATCGACCAGACCGACGCGTTCGTCGCTCAGGTTCCTGCGATCGTCGACGCGCTGCAGGGCCAGCTCAACGACATCGGCGGGCCCGGGACGGGCGCCGAGGCGCAGCAGTTCCTCGAGCGCTACACCGAGAACCCCGAGGGCCTGATCGGGCCGCTCGCGTCGATCGGCCTGAGCGTCGCCGGCATCCTCGGCGCGATCGCGCTGATGCTGGTCACCGCCTACTACATGGCGGTCAGCCCGCAGCCGCTGCTCGGCGGCGCGCTGTCGCTGCTTCCCCCGGACCGCCGCGAGTGGGCCGGCCGGGTCTTCGAGCGGCTGCGGGCGAGCTGGGTGGGCTGGATGCAGGGCGTGCTCGTCGACATGCTGGTCACCGGGGTGCTCGTCTTCGTCGCGCTCGAGCTGGTCGGGCTCGAGCTGACGATCTTCTTCGCGGTCTTCTCGGCGATCCTCGTGATCGTCCCGTACTTCGGCGCGATCGTCGGGGCGATCCCGCCGGTGCTCTTCGCGCTCGCCGAGAGCCCGGAGAAGGCGCTGCTCGTGCTCGGCGTCTACGTGCTCGTCCAGCAGGTCGAGGGCAACATCACGATCCCGCTGGTGATGGCCAACCGGGTTCGTCTGCACCCCGCGCTGGTCGCGATCGGCGTCGTCGTCGTCGGCCAGCTGTTCGGCTTCATCGGCCTCTTCGTCGCGGTGCCGATCCTCTCGGCGATCGTGGTCGTCGTCGACGAGCTCTGGGTGAAGCCGCTCGAAAGGCGAGCCGGCATCGCGACCCCTGGAGCCGGCGGGATCGAGCCGATCCGCGGCTAGCGGTCGCGCCGGCTCGCCGCGCGCAGCGAGCGGATCAGGGGGACCAGGAACCAGAACCAGCCGATCAGCGCGAGCACGGCGCCCGCGGCGATCCCGGCCGCGGGCCCCGAGTAGACGACGTGGGAGACCAGGAGGAGCACCCCGAACATCGCCAGCGAGAGAAAGGCCAGGCCGGCGATCGCGAGCCGGTTCGAGGACTCGACGATCCAGCGCTTGTCGAGCTCGCGAAAGCGGATCCGGTGGCGTGCGGAGGGCGCGATCAGGAAGATCGAGGAGAGCGAGGTGCAGATCAGGGTCGCGAAGTAGACCGTCTTCTCGAACTCGGTGACCTCCACCCAGCCCTGCTGAAAGGGGACCACGAGCAGGAAGGCGAAGAGGAACTGGATCCCGGGAATCGCGACGCGGAGCTCCTGCATCAGCTCGCTGAGGTTGCGATCGAGGCGCTCCTCCTCGGACTCGCCGCGCCGCTTCGCGTGCTCGGAGTCGGTTCCCGTGGCCACGGAGCGAGACTACCCGCGGAGCGCGGGCCCAACCTGCGCGCGCGGGGCGAGCCGCGGGCCCGCCTGCGCGCGCGGGGCGAGCCGCGGGCCCGCCCGCGCGGGACGGCGGCACTCGGAATAGGATCGCCCTGCGCGTGGAGGCGATCGAGACACGGATGCTGATCGGCGGCGAGCAGGTCGCCGGCAGTGGCGCCGCGCTGGCGGTCGAGAACCCATACGAGGAACGCACCCTGGCCTCGGTGTCGCTCCCCGGCGCCGAGCAGGTCGAGGCGGCGATCGCGGCCGCCGCCGAGGCGCAGGCGGGCTGGGAGCGCACCCCCGCGGTCGAGCGGGGCGAGATGCTCCACGAGGTCGCCACGCGGCTTCGCGCCCGCGCCGAGGAGCTCGCCGAGCTGATGACCCGCGAGGGCGGCAAGCCGCTGATCGAGAACCGCGACGAGGTCGGCTGGACGGCGGCCGCCTTCGATTACTACGCCGAGATCGGCCGCGACTCCGCCGGCCGGGTGATCCCCTCGATCGAGGCCTCCCAGCTGGCCCTGGTCGTCAAGGACCCGGTCGGTCCGGTCGGCTGCATCGTGCCCTGGAACTACCCGCTGCTGCTGCTCTCCTGGAAGCTCGCGCCGGCGCTTGCCGCCGGCAACGCGACCGTCTGCAAGCCCTCGGAGCTGACCCCGCTCTCGACCCTGGCGCTGGCGCCCTGCTTCGAGCACCTGCCGGCGGGCGCGGTCAACCTCGTCGCCGGCGCCGGCGATGTCGGCGCCGCGCTCGTCGCCGACGAGCGGATCGCCTGCGTCGCCTTCACCGGATCGGTCGAGACCGGCAAGCGGATCGCCGGGGTGTGCGCGGAGAGGGTCGCCCGGGTCAACCTCGAGATGGGCGGCAAGGACCCGTTCATCGTCTGCTCCGACGTGGCCGGCAAGCTCGGCATCGCCGCCCGCGGCGGCGTTTGGGCGGCGTTCCTGAACGCCGGCCAGGTCTGCACCTCGGCCGAGCGCTTCTACGTGATGGACGACGTCTACGACGAGTACCTCGCCGCCTTCGCCGAGCACACCGAGACGCTTGTGGTCGGCGATCCGATGGACCCGGGCACCGACCTCGGCCCGATGGTCTCCGCGGCGCAGCGCGAGAAGGTGGCCGCACAGCTCGATGCCGCGCTCGAGGCCGGCGCCGAGCTGGTCACCGGCGGCGGTCACGCCGGCCACGAGCGAGGGCACTTCTTCGCGCCCGCCGTGGTCACCGGGGCGGCGCCCCAGACCGCCCTGCTCAGCGAGGAGACCTTCGGCCCGGTGGCGCCGCTGGTCGCGGTCGGCTCGCTCGACGAGGCCCTGGCGCTCGCCAACTCGACCCGCTTCGGCCTCGGCGCCAACGTCTACACCGAGGACATGGCGACGATGCTGCGCTGCATGCGCGAGCTCAAGGCCGGCACCGTCTGGTTCAACGATCCGCTCACCGACAACGACGCCGGGCCGTTCGGCGGGTTCAAGCAGTCGGGCCTGGGGCGCGAGCTCGGCCGCGAGGGGCTCGAGGCCTTCCAGGAGACCAAGCACGTCCACATCGAGACGAAGATCGAGGAGAAGGAGTGGTGGTACCCCTACGGCGGTTCGAGCTCCTGAGCCCAAGGGGCCGGATCGGCCAACCGAGCGCGCGAGTTTGTCCCGACCGGCGGTTGCCGCCGGGGCGCTGATCGCGCCACAATCAAGCGATGGAGACAGGAACCGCGACGAGAACGCTTCGCAACTACATCGGCGGCGGCTGGGTGGACGCCTCGACGGGCGAGACGCTCGACGACCGAAACCCGGCGACCGGCGAGCTCAGCGCCCGCGTCCCGCTCTCGGGCGCGGCCGACGTCGATGCCGCGGTCAGCGCCGCGCGCGAGGCCCAGCCGAGCTGGCGGGCGCTGCCGCCCCAAAAGCGGGCCCGCGCGGTGATCGCCCTGCGGGCGGCCCTCTGGGAGCACCGCGAGGAGCTCGCCCGCCTGGTCACAGAGGACATGGGCAAGACGCTCGACGACGCCCGCGGCGAGGTCGGCCGCGGGATCGAGTCGGTCGAGGCGGCCTGCGGGATTCCCCACCTGCTCAAGGGGGAGAACCTCGAGGGGGTCGCGGGCGGCGTCGACGTCGAGCTCGTCCGCCAGCCGGTCGGGGTGGTCGCGGCGATCACGCCGTTCAACTTCCCGGCGATGATCCCGCTCTGGTTCCTGCCCTACGCGATCGCCTGCGGCAACTCGTTCATCCTCAAACCGTCCGAGCGCGATCCGCGCCCGAGCGAGCTGATGTTCGAGCTGATCGACGGGATCGCGGAGCTGCCCGCCGGCGTCCTCAACCTCGTCCACGGCGCCCGTGACGCGGTCAACGGCCTGCTCGATCACAGCGGCATCGACGCGATCTCCTTCGTCGGCCAGGCCTCCACGGCCCGCTACGTCGCCGAGCGCTCGGCCGCCGCGGGGAAGCGCTTCCAGGCGCTCGGCGGGGCGAAGAACTCGCTGATCGTGATGCCCGACGCGGACCTCGAGGTGAGCGTCCCCGCGATCATGTCCTCGGCCTTCGGGGCCGGCGGGCAGCGTTGCCTGGCGGGCTCGGTCGCGGTGCTCGTCGGGACCCCGAGCGAGCAGGACCGCACCCTGGCCGCGCTCAGCGAGGCCGCCGCCGGGCTCGGCGTCGGTCCCGGCGACGAGGAGGGCGTCGACGTCTGCCCACTGATCTCGCCCGAGGCGCGCCGGCGAATCGAGGCCGCGATCGAGGCCGCGGAGCAGGGCGACGACGAGATCGTGCTCGACGGGCGCCGCGACGCCGGACCCGGAGGGGCGCTGATCGGACCGTCGATCGTCGCCGCCGCCGACCCCGAGTCCGAGCTCGCCCGTGAGGAGCTCTTCGGACCGCTGCTCGCGGTCGTCCGCGCCGCCGACCTCGACGAGGCGCTCGAGTTCGCCAACGGCTCGCGCTACGGCAACGCCGGCTCGATCTTCACCACCTCCGGCGGCGCCGCCCGCGCGTACCGCTGGGGCGCCGAGGCGGGGATGCTCGGGGTGAACGTGGGCGTCGCCGCGCCGGTCGCCTGGTTCCCGTTCTCGGGCTGGAAGGACTCGATCGACGGTGACCTGCACGCCAACGGCAAGGACGCCGTCGAGTTCTACACCCGCAAGAAGGTCGTCACCTCACGCTGGTGAGCCCTCCGGCCGCACCGCTGGTCACCCAACCACACCAGGCGGGGGCTCAGTGACCAGCGATACGCGTAGCGGAGGGCGATCGCCGATACTTCGGCGCGTGAGCGAGCGACCCGAGCCCACCGGGGAGGAGCGCCGGCAGCGCAACGTCCTGATCGCCGCCGCGGGCGGCGCCTTCGTGCTGCCGCTCGCCGGCGTGATCGGAGCCACCCTGTTCTACGTGCGCGGCGACGAGCGAAGCGCCTGGATCGTCTTCGGCGCGGCGATCGCCGGCGCGGTCGTCTACGGGGCGCTGCTCGCCCTCGCCGGCTGACCCGCGCGTCGGCGTCAGGCCGCGGGCAGCAGGCTCAGCGGCTCGCCCGGCCCCGGGCTGGCGGCGGCGCCCGCTACGGGTTCCTCGAAGCCGCCGACCCGCACGCCGAGCAGCCGTACCGGCCGCTGCGGGAGGTTGTCGCGGAGCAGCTCGAGCGCGACCGAGCGAATCACACCGGGCTCCGCGGTCGGGGTCTTGACGGTCCGCGCGCGCGTGTAGGTGTTCCAGTCGTCCGTGCGGACCTTGATCGCGATCGTCCGCCCGCTGAGGTCGCGCTTCGCCAGCTGTCCTGCGAGCCGCTCGGCCTGCTCGGCAAGCACCCGCTCGAGCTCGTTGAGCTCGGTGACGTCGAAGTCGAAGGTCGTCTCGACCGATCGAGACTTGGCCGCGCGGCTGGCGACCCGCGACTCGCTGCGGAAGTGCGAGCGCTCGTGAAGCGCCCGGCCGTGGTGCTCGCCGAACCGCGCGATCAGCTCGGCGGACGGGAAGCGCTGTAGCTCGCCGATCGTGCGAACGCCGAGCGCGGCGAGTCGCTCGGCGGTCTTCGGCCCGATCCCGGGGATCAGCCGGGGCGGCTCCCCGGCGAACCGCACCGCCGCCTGCTCACGGGTCAGGACGACGAAGCCGCGCGGCTTCTCGGCGTCGGATGCCACCTTGGCGACCAGCTTGTTCGGGCCGATCCCCACCGAGGCGTCGAGTCGGAGTCGCTCGCGGATCGAGCGCACGAGCGCGCTCATCCTCGCGATCGGGTCCGGGACCCCGCCGAGGTCGAGGTAGACCTCGTCGAGGGAGACCGCCTCGGTCGGGACCTCCAGCTTCGCGATCAGCTTCATCACCTCCACCGAGCGCTCCCGGTAATGAGGGATGTCGACCGCCAGCCGGATCGCCTGCGGGCAGCGTCGCAGCGCCTGAGAGACCGGCATCGCCGAGCCGACGCCGAACTTCCGGGCCTCGTAGGAGGCGGTGGTGACGACCGCCCGCGGGCCGCCGCCGGCGACGATCACCGGCTTCCCGGCGAGCTCGGGGCGGCGCAGCAACTCGACCGCGACGTAGAACGCGTCCATGTCGAGGTGCGCGATCGCCATCGCGTCCATCGTAGGTCGAGCGGCGGCGCGATCCGCCGCGCTCACCGGGCCGCCCGATCTCGGGCGCGGGACGTGATCGCGCAGGCCCGCACCGCGCGGATCGAGCCTCTAGGCTGCCCGGCGTGGGCATCCTCGGCTGGCTCTTGCTGGGACTCTTCGCGGGCTCGATCGCGAAGGCGCTGATCCCCGGGCGCACCGAGCCCGGCGGCTGCATCGGGACGACCGCGGTGGGCGTGCTCGGCGCGCTGCTCGGCGGCTGGCTCGCCACCGAGCTGGGGATCTCCGACCGCGGCGTCGACGACTTCTTCGACCTCGGATCGTGGCTGATGGCGATCGGCGGCTCGGCCCTGCTGCTGGTCGTGTTCGCCGCGATCGCACGCCGCTAGAGCGACGGCGCCGGGGCGGCGATGATCCGGGGGTTGCTGGAGAGCGCCGCGACCGGCGCCCGCGCCGGCGCCGCGGTGGCCCGCTCGGGGCTGCTCGGTCCCGGCCGGCCCGACGTGCTGGCCCGGGTGGCGCTCGAGGTGCAGCGGCGCGGCCCGCTCGCGGGGGCATGTAGCGGCGCCGCGATCCGCTGGGGCGACGATCCCGGGCTCACCGACGAGCTCGGGACCCTCAGCTTCCGCGAGATCGACGCGCGCTCGAACGCGCTCGCTCGCGCCTGGAGCTCCGACGGGATCGCCGCCGGCGAGGGCGTCGCGATCCTCTGCCGAAACCACCGCGGCTTTCTCGACGCCACCTACGCCGCGGCGAAGCTCGGCCTGCGCTCGGTGTTCATGAACACCGAGTTCGCCGGCCCGCAGATCGAGGACGTCTGCAGGCGCGAGCGGGTCTCGACGCTCGTCTTCGACGCCGAGTACGACGGGCGCGCGCCGTCCTGGGCGGCGCGTCACTTCCGCGCCTGGAGCGATGACGGCTCGGCCGGCGGGGCGGCGGCGACGCTCGAGGAGCTGATCGCCTCCGAGCGCTCCGACCCGCTCCCGGTGCCCGCGGAGAGGCCGACGATCGTGATGCTGACCAGCGGCACCACCGGGACCCCGAAGGGCGCGCCGCGTCAGGAGATGGGGTCGATAACCGCGCTCGGCGCGCTGCTCGACCGGGTGCCGATGCGAACGCGGGAGTGCACCTACATCGCGCCCCCGATGTTCCACGCCCTCGGCTTCGCGCACCTCTCCCTCGGCCTCGGCCTCGGCTCGCGGATCGTCACCCGGCGGCGCTTTCAGGCCGAGGAGCTCCTCGCCGGGATCGCCGAGCACGGTGCGAGCGCAGCGATCGTCGTCCCGGCGATGCTGCAGCGGGTGCTCGAGCTCGGTCGCGACCGAATCGCCGAGTTCGACACCTCGGCCCTTCGGATCATCTTCTGCGGCGGCTCGCAGCTGCCCGGCCGGGTCGCGGGCGACGTCCTCGAGGTCTTCGGTGACGTTCTCTACGTGCTCTACGGATCGACCGAGGTGGCCTACGCCTCGATCTCGGTTCCCGCCGATCACCATGCCGCGCCGCGCAGCGTCGGGATGCCGACGCTGGGAACGACGGTGCGCCTGCTCGACGAGGACGGCGAGGACGTGGCGCCGGGCGAGACCGGGCGAATCTTCGTCTCCAACGGGGTCGAGTTCGGCGGCTACACCGACGGGCAGACGAAGGAGGTGATCGAGGGGGTGATGTCCTCGGGCGACGTCGGCCACTTCGACGCCGCCGGCCGCCTGTTCATCGACGGGCGCGACGATGAGATGATCGTCTCCGGCGGGGAGAACGTGTTCCCGCAGGAGGTCGAGGAGCTCTTGATCGCCCATCCGCGGGTCGCCGACGCTGCGGTGATCGGGGTTCCCGACGAGGACTTCGGCGCCCGCCTCAAGGCCTTCGTCGTGCCGGCCGCCGGCGAGTCACCGGGCGCCGAGGAGCTGCGCGCGCACGTGAAGGGGAACCTCGCCCGCTACAAGGTTCCGCGCGAGGTCGTCTTCCTCGCCGAACTGCCCCGAAACGCGACCGGCAAGGTGCTCAAGCGCGAGCTCGTCTGAGCGCCGCCGGGCCGAGGTGGCGCGAGTGGGTGCATGACACCCACAACTGCCACCTCGGCCGGGATTGGCTCAGCGGCCCGGGTGGCGCTGCGGCCCGGGTGGGTCAGCGGCCGACGTGGATGCCGATGCGCTCGGGGATGCCGGCGATCGCGCTCGTCAGCGCGCCGGGCCTGCGGCCGGCGTCGATCGCCGCCTCCTTGCGCAGCAGCGCCCGCCTGATCACCGCGCCGCCGAGGTAGCGGAGCGGCTCGGGCGGCACCCGCACCGCGGGCGGCTCGACGATCGCCAGCCGGCTGGCGTCGTCGCGGCGCTCGAGCGCCAGCGAGGCGAGCGAGCGGGCGACCATTCGCGAGGGGCCGACGCCGTTGCCGGTGTAGCCGAAGCCGTAGTGGATCGCGCCCTCGATGCTGCCGACGACCGGCAGGTGGCTGGGCGAGACGTCGATCGGCCCACCCCAGGCGAGCGCGATCCGCCGGCCGGCCAGCCCGGGGAAGAAGTCGAGCATGTGCTCCTCGACCCGGGCGGCGAGCCCGGGGTCGCGCTCGGCGCGGCCGCCGGTGCGGGCGCCGAAGGCGACCCTGCCCCCACCCCACCCGAAGGCGATCCGCCCGTCGCGGGTGGTGCGGAAGTAGTGGACCATCGCCCGCGAGTCCGTGATGCACTCGCCGCCCGTCCAGCCGATCTCCTCGAGGTACTCGGGGACCGGCTCCGTGATCACCATGTGCGAGGAGGTCAGCGTCAGCCTCCGGCGCAGGCCGGCGAACGCGGCGAGCTTCGGTCCGGAGGCGAGCACCGCGGCCCCGGCACGCACCCTTCCCGCCGCGGTCTCGGCGAGCGCGCCGGCGCCGTCGGGCTCGACCCGGCGCACCGGCGAGCCCTCGTAGATCTCGACGCCGCGCTCGAGGAGCCGCTCGCGCAGCCCCCGCGCGAGCCGGGCCGGCTGCACCGTGGCCGCTCCCGGGAAGAGCACCCCGCCGCGAAAGCGCGGCGAGCGACAGCGCTCGGCCAGCTCGTCGCGGTCGAGCTCGATCGCCGCCTCGGGCGCGCCGAGCTCCCCGCAGGAGGAGACCGCCTCGGCCCAGCGATCGTCCCAGCCCGGCGCCGTCGAGACGGCGAGGTAGCCGGACTGGCGAAACCAGGCGTCGACCGCCTGCTCGGAGCAGAACCTGCCGACCGCATCGACCGCGTCCTGCGCCGCCCGGGCGACCGCGAGCGCGGGGCGGTCGCCGAAGCGCTCGCGCAGCGTCGGCAGGCTGAACCAGAGCGTGTTGACGAAGCCGCCGTTGCGCCCACTGGGCCCCTCGCCACAGCCGCGCGCCTCGAGCACCGCGATCCGGGCGCCGGGCTCGAGCGTGCTCAGCTCCCATGCCGTCCAGAGCCCCGTGTAGCCGCCGCCGACGATGACTACGTCGGCGCTGTGCTCGCCGCTCAGCTCCGGCAGCGGCCTCGGCACCCCGGCCTCCTCCTGCCAGTAGCCGTGCGCGGTATGCCGCTCGGCCATCGCTGAAGTCTCGCTCACCGCGGCGACGGGAGCCAAGTGGACAACCGCGCCTGCGGCGGTTGGCCGTCCGGGGCCTCAGCCGGCCGGGCTCGAGGGTGGCTCGGGCTTCGCGCCCGAGGCGGCCTTCGCCGTGTGACGCTCGATCATCTCGCGCTGAAGGTTGCGCGGCTCACCCTCCGGCCGGCGCCGCGTCCAGGCACCGGACCCGTCGAGCTGCCAGGCGTTGGTGTCGTCGGCGAACGAGCCGTCGAGCACGTCGACCAGCTCGGCGCGGACCTTCGGGTCGCGAATCGGGGTGACCAGCTCGACCCGGTTGTAGAGGTTGCGCGGCATCAGGTCGGCGGAGCCGATGTAGATGCTCTCGTCCTCGCCCGCCCGCTCGAACGAGTAGATCCGCGAGTGCTCGAGGAAGCGGCCGACGACCGAGACGACCTCGATGTTCTCCGAGACCCCGGCTACCCCCGGTCGCAGGGCGCAGATCCCGCGCGGGTTGATCTGGACTCTCACGCCGGCCTGCGAGGCGCGATACAGGGCGCGAATCACCGGCGCGTCGAGCAGCGAGTTCATCTTCATGCGGATCCTCGCGGGGCGCTCCGGGCCGTGGGCGGCGATCGTCGCCTCGATCTCCTCGAGGATCCCCTTCGAGAGGTTGAACGGGGCGACCAGGACCTCGCGGTAGCTGTGCGGGCGCGCGTAGCCGGTCAGCGAGTTGAACATCTCCGAGATGTCCTGGCCGATCTCGGGATCGGCGGTGAACAGGCCGAGGTCGGTGTAGATGCGCGCCGTCTTCGGGTTGTAGTTGCCGGTGCCGATGTGGACGTAGTGGCGGACCCCGTCGCCCTCGCGGCGGATCACCAGCACGCATTTCACGTGCGTCTTCAGCGAGGGGATGCCGTAGACGACGTGCACGCCCGCCTGCTCGAGCTTCTTCGCCCAGCGGATGTTGGCGCTCTCGTCGAAGCGGGCCTTCAGCTCGACCAGGCAGACCGCCTGCTTGCCGCGCTCGGCGGCCTCGATCAGGCCCGGCACCAGCGGCGAGTCGACGCTCGTTCGGTAGACGGTCTGCTTGATCGCGAGCACGCTCGGGTCCGCGACCGCCTGCTTGACGAAGCGCTCGACCGAGGTTGTGAAGGAGTCGTAGGGATGGTGGACGAGGATGTCGCCCTCCCGAATCGCCGAGAACAGGTCGCTCTCCTTGCCCTCGGCGCTGACCAGCAGCCGCGGCGGCGTCACCGGGGTGAACGGCGGGTCGCGGAGCTCGTCGTGGCCGTGGACCCCGACGACGTCCCAGAGGTCGGAGAGGTCGAGGATCGCCCCCGCCTCGTAGACCTGGTCGTCCTCGATCCCGAGCGCGGTGACGAGCTGGTCGCGAAGGCGATCGTTCATCCCCTGCTCGACCTCGAGCCGCACGACCTCGCCGAAGCGGCGGCGGCGGAGCTCCTCCTCGACCGCGCGCATCACGTCGTCGGCCTCGTCGGAGACGTCGTAGTCGGTATCGCGGGTCACCCGGAAGAGCGCCTGGTCGATCGACCTCCATGCCGGGGAAGAGAGAGCCGATGTTGGCCCCGATCAGGGCGTCGAGCGGGACCAGGGTCGCGCCGTTCTCGCCGACCCTCAGGAAGCGGCCGAGCAGCTCCTTCGGCACCTTGACGCGGGCGAGGATCTCGGTCGTCCTGGTCGGGATCGCGGAGCACGACCGCGAGCGAGAGCGAGAGGTTCGAGATGTAGGGGAAGGGCCGCCCGCGGCCGATCACCAGCGGGGTCAGCACCGGGAAGACCTGGTTGACGAAGAGCCGCTCGAGCTCGGTCATCTCCTCCGCGGTGGCGGCGTCGAAGGTGACGATCCTGATCCCTTGCTCGGAGAGCGCCGGGCGCAGGTCGCGCTCGAAGTTCCGCCCGACCCGCTCGCGCTGGCCGATCACCCGGGCGCGGATCGCCGCCAGGGTCTCGGGGGGCGTCATGCCGTCGGCGCCGCGGGCGGAGATCCCCGCGTCGATCTGGTCGTGGACGTTGGCCACCCTGACCATGAAGAACTCGTCCATGTTCGATTCCCAGATCGCGCTGAACTTGGCGCGCTCGAGCAACGGGACCGCCGGGTCCTCGGCGAGCTGCAGGACGCGGTCGTTGAAGTCGAGCCAGGAGAGCTCGCGGTTGAAGTAGAGCGAGGGATCGTCGAGGTCGGGCGAGGCCGGAGCCTCATGCTCTGCGCGGTGCGGTTCGGGAGTCTCCTCGATTGCGGCGATCTGGGACTCGAGCCGATTCACGCAATCTCAGAGGCTAGCGCGGGCTCGCGCTCGCGCAATCTCGCTCAACCTCGCGGTCGGAGGATTGCGCGCTCGCGCGCGCTCAGATCCGCGGCTTGCCCGGCGCGTAGAGCCAGGTCTGGAAGAGGTCGTCGAGCTGCCGGCCGGCTCGGGCCTCGGCGAGCGCAATGAACTGCTCGGTGGTGCCGGTGGCGTGGCGGTGCTCGGTCGCCCAGGCGGTCAGGGTCGCGTAGAAGATGTCGTCACCGACCCGCTGGCGAAGCGCCTCGAGGCACATCGCGCCGCGCTCGTAGGTCGAGGTCGCAAAGAGCTCAGCCGGTCCCCCCGGGGTCGCCGGAGGCGGGTCCCAGAGCTCCGTTCGCCGCGCCGGGGCCCTGAGCAGCTCGGCGAAGTGCCGGGCGGTGCTCTTGCCGCCGCGCTGCTCATCCCAGCGCCACTCGGCCCAGGTCGCGAACCCCTCGTTGAGCCAGATGTCCTGCCAGCGGGCGAGCCCGACGCTGTCGCCGAACCACTGGTGGGCGATCTCGTGCGCGTGGAGCAGCGGGCCGGGCGTGTCCGGATAGAAGGGCCGCGTCTGGGTCTCGAGCGCATAGCCGACGAAGCCCGCCCGGTCGACGATCGCCCCGATCTCGGCGAACGGGTACGGGCCGAAGAGCTGCTCGAAGAGGTCGAGCATCCGCCCGGTCTTGCCGAGCACCCGCCGCGAATCGGCCACCAGCCTGGGATCGACGGCGATCACCGACTCGCGGCCGCGGATCGGCCGCCGGTCGAGCTTGAAGCGCCCGATCGCCACCGTCGCCAGGTAGGTCGCCATCGGAGCCTGCTCTCGCCACCTGAACGTATGCCGCCGGCCATGGCGGCGGATCCGCTCGAGCGACCCGTTTGAGATCGCCTTCAGGCCTCTGGGGACGGTGATCCGGAGCTCGAAGGTGGCCTTGTCGGTCGGCGTGTCGTTGGACGGATACCAGGAGATCGCTCCGCGGGGCTCCTGCACGGCGACGGCCCCGTCGTCGGTCTCGAACCAGCCCTCCCTCGAGCCGTCGGCGTCGGTGATCGGCCGCGGCCGGCCGGCGTAGGAGACCTCGACGGTGAACGCCGCCCCCGGCGCGAGCGCCGCCGACGGGGTGACGGTCAGCTCCCGTCCGCCGCGCCGGTGGGCGGCCCGGACGCCGTTGACGCGGACCGACTCGATCGCCGGCCCGGCGTAGTCGAGGTTGAAGGCGCTCAGCTCGGCGGTGGCGCGCGCGGTGATCCGGGCTCGAGCGACCAGCCGCCGGTCGCGCGGGTGGTAGCGCAGGCGAAGGTCGTAGTGGTCGACCTCGTAACCGCCGTTGCCCGCCGCGGGAAAGAAGGAGTCGCCGAGGCCGGCCGAGCCGGGCGCCGCGTCCGCCCGGGCGAGCGCGGGGGCGCCGGCGAGGGCGGCGAGGGCGGCGAGGGCGGCGGCCCGCCGCCTGCGCCTAGGCATCCTCGCCCGCCTCCTGCGCGCGCCGGGCCTCCGCGAGCGCCTGCGCGGCCCGGCGGGCCCGCGCCGCCGCCTCATGCTCGGCGCGCTCGGCGGCGGCGAGCTCGAGCGCGGCGCGCTCGGCGCGCTCGGCGGTGGCGCGGCGCTCGCGGGCGGCGCGGGCGGCCCGCTCGGCGGAGCGCGTCAGCCGCTTCCAGGTGCCGGCCTCGTCGATCTCCCGCCAGAGCGCGAGGAAGCGGTCGAAGTGCAGGGCGCGGCGAGCACGGGTGTGCACGGCAAGCACCTCGAGCCCCCGGTAGGCGGTTCGGTTCGGCGCCCGCGCGCTCAGGCCGGGGTCGAGCTCGTCGGCCTCGCCGGCGAGGCCCCTGACCGCCTCGACGTCCTCGCGGCGCAACTCCTCCAACCGATCCTCTATGCGCGGCAGCATCACGTCGCAGTCGTGAAGCTCGCCGAGCACCTCCTGGAGCTCCTTCGCGCGACGTCGAGCGCTGAGGCCCGCCGGCCCGAAGCAGAACTCCGTCGCCTCGAGCACGTAGCGCAGGCGCTTCGCCGCGATCCGCATATCGTGCTGGACCGCGGCGCCGTCGGGCTCGAGCGCCCTCGGCGCGAACGAGCGCAGCTCGTCGAGGCGCGTCTCGATGATCCGGGCGGCGTTCTCCACCAGGGTTCCCTCAGGGTCGAGGCGCTTGACCCGGCGCGCCTTCACCGGCCGAGCTCCGGCGCCGGCGAGCCCGCCGAGGCCCCGTTCTCGCCGCCCCTCCACGCGCGGGGCCCGGCCGGCTCGGCGGGCGCCCGCACCGATCCGGTGAGCGCGTCGATCCGCCCGCGGAGCGCGTCGAGCCTCCCCCTCTCGACCTGCGGGGCGAGGGCGCGGTTCGCCTCGCGCTGCTCGGCTCGAAGCCGGCCGATCAGGTTCTGCACCCCGGGCCGGTCGGGCCCGGCGAGCTCGGCGATGAAGCCGCTGAGCACGGCGATCGCGACGTCGCGATCGCGGCGCTCGCCGAGCGCGTCGGCGAGCTCCTTCACCTGCTCGAGGATCGGCTTGAGCTCCCTCCGCGGGAAGCAGGGCTCGAACACCTCGAGCGCGGCGCGCAACCGCCGGGTCGCCACCCGCATGTCGTGAAGGCGCTCGATGTCCTCGGTGTCGAGCACGTCGGCCGCGAGCGCGCCGAGCTCGTCGGCTCGGACGTCGAGCACCTTCGCCGCCGCGGACGCGTAGGAGTCGTCCTCGTGCATCCCGGGGATCGGCCGCGGCTTGGCCACCCATGGAAAGTAGCGCCCGGGTTGCTCCGGCGCGAGCTACGCGGCCAGCGCCTCCGGGGCGCCGTTCGAGGCGCCGTTCATCAGCAGGTCGAGGATGATCCCCTCGCGCAGTCCGCCCTTGCCGATCTGCAGTGGCTGGCCGAGCAGCTCGGAGAGCTTCTCGAGGATGAGCACGCCCGCGGGCAGGATGCGCACCCGGCGCGAGTCGAGCTCGAACTTCCTCGCCACCTCCGCGATCGGGTCTCCGGCGAGCACCCGCACCGCCCGCTCGAGGGTCTCGTACTCGAGCACCGCGCCGACCAGCGTCCGCAGCGAGGTGGCGCTGCCGCCGACCGCGACCGCCTGGGCGGGCTGCTCGACCTCGACGCCGGCGAAGAAGTCGGCGATGTGATCGCGCAGGGCGCGGATCTCGGCCGGAGAGGGCGGATCGCCGGAGAGGAACTCGTCGGCGATCGCTCCCGAGCCGATCTTGAACGAGTGCACCTTGCGGACCCCCTTCTCGGCCGAGCCGAGGATGATCTCCGAGGAGCCGCCGCCGACATCGACGACGCCGACCTCGCCGTCGAGGGGATGGCCGAGCGTCTTCGTCGCGCCGATGAAGGCGAGCCGGCCCTCCTCCTCCTCGCTCAGGACCTCGACCGAGAGCCCGGCCGCGGCGCCGATCTCGCCGGCGACCTCGGCGCTGTTCTTCGACTCCCGGATCGCCGCGGTCGCGACCACCCGGATCGCCTCGGCGCCGAGCTCCTGGGCCAGCCTGACCTGGGTTGAGACGACCTCGGCGAGCTCGGCGACCTTCGCGGGCACCACCTTGCCCTTGCGCTTCGATTCCTTGTCGAAGCGGGTGTAGGCCCGCTGCTCGAGGACCTTGCGGAGCTGGCCGTCCTGAGGTTCGGCGACGAGCACGCGAGTGGTGTTCGAGCCGATGTCCACCGCGGCGCAGAGCACCGGTCGATGATGGCACGGCTGGCGGATGAGGCGATCCGCCGCCGGAGAGACCCCGGCGGCGGATCGGCGGCCGGCTAGAGCCCTCGCGGATGACGGACCGAGTAGCCGCTCTGGTGAAGCCGCGTGCGGCTCCATCCCGGGCCGTCGCCCGCGGTCATCGAGGTGTCCAGGCGCAGCCCGGCGATCACCGCGTACATGTGGCCGCCGTTGGCGTAGACGGTGATCCACTTGCCCTTGCCGCCCTTGTGCCAGTTCATGAACGAACCGGAGGGCATCGGCGCACCGAGCACCTTCGCGCCGCGCTTGCCGAGCGCGTAGCTCACCGAGCCCGAGCAGTCGTAGCAGCGCGACTCCCAGCGGGAGTGCCCGCCGCCGAGGCAGTAGGGCTTGCCCTTGACGATCCGGTTGGCGGCGGCGATCGCACGGTGCACCCGGCGCGGGGCCTTGGCCGGCGCGACGGCCTTGCCGCGGACCAGCTTCGCCTTCGAGCCCGGGGTGGTCTGCGAGGCGCCGACGTCGTCGCCGATCCCGCCGCTGCCGGCGAGTGCCTGCGACGGCGCGAGCAGCGCGGCGCAAGCCGCCAGCCCCAGCGCGATCTTTGCGATCGTTGCGATCCTGCCCGCGCCGGTGCGCGGATACGACACTTGCTCACGGGTCAAATCGACCAGCCTCCTTCGTCGGCCTACGGGGTTAGCTGACGGGCTGGCGCTGAAAGAGCTGCGCCCCCACCGGCTCGCTTTCGCGAGCGCTCGCGGGTTAGCCCCAAACGATTGGTTCCCCCGTTCCCTGGCCCCCATCGGCGCCTGACGCGCCTGGGACTGGGATTCGGCGTATGTCGGTCTTCGTCACTCGCGACCGTCGGCCGCGGGCGACATTGTTAGCAGTTGCTAATCCCTAACACCGAGTTCGCTAAGAAGTTTCACGGTGCCGGGGGCGGGCCGGCCTACTCCCCCACCGGCGCCGCCGGGTGGGAGGCGTCCTGGAACTCGCGAAACAGCCCCGTCACCAGGAACGCGACCTGCTCGCCGATGTCGACGGTGTTGTCGCCGAGTCGCTCGATCGCGCGGCCGACCAGGATCATCGTCATCGCCCACTCGCGCCGGTCGTGGTCGTCGCCGATCTCGAGCGCGATCCGGAAGATCTCCTTGTTCAGGTCGTCCACGAGGTCGTCCTGGCGGACGAGGTCGCGCGCCATCTCGACATCGCGGGCGCTGAACGCGCGCTTGGCCTGGGAGATCTGCGCCTTCACCTGCCTGCCCATCCTCACGATGTCCTCGAGGATGCGCGCGTCGGCGGGCGGCTCGTGGCCGGCGATCGGGATCACCTTGGCGATGTTCACGCACTGGTCGCCCATCCGCTCCATGTTCTTCATGATGTGGAGCAGCGAGGCGATCAGGCGGAGGTCGCTCGCGACCGGCGACTGCATCGCGAGCAGGCTGAGGGTCGCCTGGTGGACCTCGAGGTAGCGGCCGTCGATCACGTCGTCGCTCGCGATCACCAGCTCGCCGAGCTCGGTGTCCTGATGCTCGACCGCCTCGACCGCCTTGTCGAGCTGAGCTGCGACGAGGTCGAGCCCGTCGAGGGCGCGGGCCTCGAGCCGCTCGAGCTCCGCCTGGTAGTGGATGCGGACGCTGTCGGGGGCCATCAGCCGACCTTCCCGGTGACGTAGTCCTCGGTGCGCTGATCGCCCGGGTTGGTGAAGATCTTCTCGGTGACGTCGTACTCGACGATCTCGCCCCAGCGGCTTTGCTCGTCGGCGGTCAGCTCGACGATCAGGAAGGCGGTGCGGTCGGAGACGCGCGCCGCCTGCTGCATGTTGTGGGTGACGATCACGATCGAGTAGTTCTCCTTCAGCTCGAGCATCAGGTCCTCGATCTTGCCGGTCGAGATCGGGTCGAGGGCCGAGCAGGGCTCGTCCATGAGGATCACGTCGGGGCCGGTGGCGATGCAGCGGGCGATGCAGAGGCGCTGCTGCTGGCCGCCCGACATCCCGAAGGCGTTGTCGTCGAGGCGGTCCTTGACCTCGTCCCAGATCGCCGCGCGGCGCAGCGCCGTCTCGACGATCTCGTCCATGTCGCCCTTCATCCCGATGATCCGCGGGCCGAAGGCGATGTTGTCGTAGATCGATTTCGGGAACGGGTTCGGCTTCTGGAAGACCATCCCGATCAGCTTGCGAACCTGGACCGGGTCGACCTTGGGGCCGTAGAGGTCCTCGCCGTGGTAGAGCACGCGCCCGTCGACGCGGGCGCTCGGGACGAGGTCGTTCATCCGGTTGAGGCACCGGATCAGGGTCGCTTGCCGCATCCGGAGGGCCCGATCAGCGCGGTGATGTTCTTGTGGAAGATGTCCAGGCTGATGTCCTTGACCGCGGGGTTCTCGCCGTAATGGACGGAGAGATCCTCGATCTGGAAGACCCGCTCGGTGTCGGCGAGGGCGCGCGGGTCCTGTCCGCGAGTTGCGATCGCGACCGACGGGGCCACGCCGCCGAGCTCGGGGTCCCCTGCTCTTCGCTGTTTTTCGGTCACTTGCCCATTCACCCTATCCTCCTACCAAGCCTGCTCGTATCGATTTCGAAGCCAGATCGCGACCGAGTTCATCGCCAGCAGGACGACGAGCATGAGGATGATCCCGGCGGCGGCGAGAGTCTGGAACTCCTCCTGAGGCCTGGTCGCGTATTGGAAGATCTGCACCGGCAGCGCCGAATAGCCGTTGTCCCCGGTGGGGGTCGGATCGAAGGTCACGAACACGGTGGCGCCGACCAGCAGCAGCGGCGCGGTCTCCCCGAAGGCGCGCGAGATCGCGAGGATCACGCCGGTCGCGACCCCGGGGATCGCGGCCGGCAGCACCTGGCGCCGCGTCGTCTGCCATTTCGTCGCGCCGAGCGCCAGCGAGCCCTCGCGAATCGATGGCGGGACCGCGCGGAGCGCCTCGCGGGCGGCGATGATCACCACGGGCAGGACGAGGAGGGCGAGCGTGATCGCGCCGGCGACGAGGATGAACCCGAGGTCCAGCGGCCCTCGGACGATGAAGGCCGAGACCGAGGATCCCGTAGATGATCGAGGGCAACCGCCGCGAGGTTCTGGATGTTGAGCTCGATCAGTCGGTTCCACCACCGCGTCCGGTCCGCGTACTCCTCGAGGTAGACCGCCGCGCCGACGCCGAGCGGCACGATCAGGGCGATCACGAACGCCATCATCATCACGCTGCCGATGATCGCCGGCCGGAAACCGGCGTTCGCGGTGTCGATCGTCGAGGGCGGCTCGGTGATCAACTTGCTCCCGATCGCCGGAGCGCCCTCGACCAGCGCCTGCGCGAGGATGGCGATCAGCCCGGCGAGCGCGATCAGGATCGCGAGGATCAGCAGGGCGGCGAAGAGGTTGTTGCGGGCGACGTCCCCGCGCGGCTGGCTGCCGAGCACGGCGCCGACGTTGGCGCGCGCGCCCGCAACCGCGAGCCGGGTCCGCTCGGTGGGCGGCATCGCCTCCATCACTCGTAGACCTGACGGAATCTGCGCACCAGGCGGATCGAGACGACGTTCATCGCCAGGGTCATCACGAAGAGCACCGTGCCGGCCGCGAACACCGAGTCGTAGGTGACCGAGCCCTGGGCGATGTCACCGGTCGCGGTGGTGGCGATGAACGAGGTGATCGCCTGGATCGAATCCACCGGGTTGAGGGAGAAGTTCGGGGTCGAGCCGGCGGCGAGGACGACGATCATGGTCTCGCCGACGGCGCGCGAGATCCCCAGGACGATCGAGGCGACGATGCCCGAGAGCGCCGCCGGGAAGACGACCCGGGTGGCGACCTTCGCCCTGGTCGGCGCCCATCGCGTAGGCGCCCTCGCGCAGGCCGGCGGGGACCGCCGACATCGCGTCCTCGGAGATCGAGGCGATGATCGGGACGATCATCAGGGCGATGCCGAGCGAGGCGGCGAGCGCCAGGAAGGGCTTCTCGGCCCCGCCGAACAGGTCGCCCGGCCAGACGTCCTGGATGATCGGGATGAGGAAGCTCGCGGCGAAGAAGCCGAGCGCCACCGTCGGGATCCCGGCGAGGATCTCGAGGATCGGCTTCACCGTCGCGCGAACCCTCCTGCTCGCGTACTCGCTCAGGTAGATCGCCGCGCCGAGCCCGATCGGGATCGCGAAGAGGATCGCCCAGAACGTGACGTTGAGCGTTCCGGCGACGATGTCGAGGACGCCGAACTCCGGCGGGTTGAAGGTCGGAAACCAGCCCGTGGAGAAGAACTCGCCGAGCGAGACGTCGCCGAAGAACCCGATCGTCGGGCCGATCAGCGCGATCACGATCGCCGTCGTCGTCAGCACCGACACCACCCCGCAGAGGGCGAGAAGGGCGACGATGGCCTTCTCGCCCCAGCGTCTGCCGGGGGCCTCGAGCCGGGGGCGCTGCGGCCCCCCGGGCTTCGATGCCTGACGCTTCCATGACGCCTTGCCTCGGCGCTCCGGCGCTAGCCGGCGAGCGAGGCGATCTCCTTCTGCGACGTCGCCACCTGGTCCTCGGTCAGCGGGATGAACCCGGTCGCCGCGGTGATCTCCTCCTGGTTCTCGACGTAGAAGCCGACGAACGCGCGGACGGTCTCGTCCTTGAGCGCCTCGGCCGAGGGGTAGATGTAGAGCTCGCGGCCGAGCGGGGCGTAGCTGCCGTCTTGGACCGACTCGACCGAGGGCGCGACGCAGCCCTCGCCGCCGTCGATCTCGAACGCCTTCAGCGTGTCGGCGTTCTCCTCGTAGAAGGAGAAGCCGAAGTAGCCCATGCCTCCCGGCGAGCCGCCGACGCCGGTGACGGTGGCGTTGTCGTCCTCGCCGACGTTGTTGTAGTCCTTGCGCTGCACGCCCTCCTCGCCGTTGATCGCGCCGCTGAAGTAGTCGAAGGTTCCCGAGTCCGTCCCGGGCCCGAAGAGCTGCAGCTCCTGATCGAACTCGGCGTCGAGATCGCTGATCTCGCTCCAGCTCGAGACCGTCGAGTCGGGTCCCCAGACCTGCTGGAGCTGATCGACCGACAGGCAGGTGACCGGGTTCTGCGGGTTGCCCACCACGGTCAGGGCGTCGTTGGCCACGACCACCTCGGTGAAGTCGATCCCGTTCTCCTTGCAGAGCGGCACCTCCTGCTCCTCGTCGACCGGTCGTGACGCGTCGGAGATATCGGTCTCACCGGCGCAGAACTTCTCGAACCCGCCGCCGGTGCCCGACGTTCCGACGGTCACCTGGACATCCGGGTTCTCCTGCTGGAAGAGCTCGGCCGCGGCCTCGGTCAGGGGGGCGACGGTGCTCGAGCCGTCGACTCGAATCTGGCCCGAGAGCCCGTTCTCCCCCCCGGCGGACGCGTCGGTTCCGGACGAGTCATCGTCGCCGCAGGCGGCGACGCCGAGCGCGAGGACGGAGCCGGCGGTGAGCGCGATCAGCCGCTTCTTGGACATCACTGGGATGGTTCTCCTTCTCATCTGGATGGACGAGTGCCCGCGCGAGGGAAAGCCTCCCCGGCCACAGAAAAGGTTCAGCACTCGCGTCCAGCTTGGTGAGCGCGCGGCCTGATGATGTGAAAAGGGTGTGAATCGGCTCGTTCACGAGCCGGGCGGGGCGTGGTGGCGGGTGGCTAGAGGGGCGGGGCCGCGGGCGACTCGGCGGCAGGCCCGGCGACCCCGCTCCCGACGGCGCCCGGCTCCTCGAGCTCGGCGCCGGGCTCGACCGGCTCGGGCTCGAAGCGGTAACCGACCCCGAAATGGGTGTGGATGTAGCTCCAGCCGTGCGAGTGGTTCTGGAGCTTCAGCCGGAGCTTGCGCACGAAGACGTCCACGGAGCGATCGCCGTGGGCCATCGCGTAGCCCCAGACACGCTGATAGATCTCCTCGCGCTCGATCACCCGGCCGCTCGCCTCGGCGAGGACCTGAAGGAGCTCGAACTCGCGGCGGGTGAGGTTGAGGCTCCGCCCGGCGACGAAGGCCTGGAAGCGATCCTCGCGAATCTCGATCTCGCCCGCGATCACGGGGCCCTCGTCGAGCTTCGGCCGGCTGCGCCGGCGGCGGCGCACGATCGCCTCGATTCGCGCCATCACCTCCTCGGGGTGGCTTGGCTTGGCGATCCAGTCGTCGGCTCCGAGCCGCAGGCCGCGCACCCGCTGGGCAACCGTCGAGCCCTGTGTGCACACGATCACGGCGAGGTCGGGGAGCATCCCGCAGACGCTCTCGAGGAACTCCCAGGCCACCGGCCCGAGGATCGAGATGTCAACGACGAGCGCGTTCAGCTTCATCGCCACGAGCTCCTCGGGCGGGATGCTCGAGGAGTGGGTCCGGTGCTCCCAGCCGGCGGCGTCGAAGCGCCGGGTGAGCACGCGCAGGAAGCCGCTGTCGTCATCGATCACGGCGAGCCGGACTGTCGCTGTCTGGGCGCTCATCTCAGTGGGACGCTGGAGGCGGGCGGCGATCCCTTTGCCGGAACCGCTCCCGGCGGATGGTAGAGGGCGAATCGGGCCGTCCGCGAGAGATTCACAGGAAGGATCACACGCCGGCCGGCCGGCGAACGGCTCGGTCAGGTCGCCTCGAGCGCCCCGGTGGCCACCAGCCCGAGCACGAGCGCGCCGAGGACGATCCGGTAGGCGACGAACACGTTGAAGTTGTGCCCGGCGACGTAGCGCAGCAGCCAGGCGACGGAGGCGTAGGCGACGACGAAGCTGACCGCGAGCGCGAGCAGCGTCGGGCCCCAGCCGACGCCGTCGGAGATCTCCGAGAACTCGGTGACCGCCTGCAGGATCCCGGCGGCGCTCAGCGCCGGAATCGCGAGGAAGAACGACATCCGCGTGACCGTGACCCGATCGAGGTCCCGAAACAGGCCGGCGGCGATCGTCGCTCCAGATCGGGAGACCCCGGGCACCAGAGCGACGCACTGGGTGAGTCCCATCGCCAGCGAGTCCTTGAGGTTGAAATGCTCCTCGCCTCGCCGCTGAGTCGCCGAGCGGTCGGCGACGTACATCACCGCGCTCCAGAGGATCAACGCCGTCCCGACGACCCAGAGGCTGCGCAGGCTCCCCTCGATCAGGTCGCGAAAGGCGAGCCCGGCGATCGCGATCGGGATGGAGCCGACGGCGACCGCGACGGCGAACCTGAAGTCACGCCTGGAGCGCTTCGCGGAGCTCCGCAGGCCGCCGGCCAGCGAGCTCAGGATGGCCCAGAGGTCGGACCAGAAATAGATCACGACCGCGGCGACCGCGCCGATCTGGATGATCGCCGTGAACGCGGTCACGTCGGCGTCGTCGATGTTGAAGCCGAGCAGCTTCTCGACGATCGTCAGGTGGCCGGTGCTCGAGACGGGCAGGAACTCGGTGACGCCCTCGACGATGCCGAGCAGGATCGCTTCGAGAATCGACACGGGCGCGGGAGCCTAGCTGTCGCGCTCAGCGCCGCGGCGAGCCGGAGCGTTCGGCGGCCGGGTCCCCGGCGCTCCCGCCGGTCCCGTCGTCCTCGGCGACCGCGGCGCCTGAGTTCGCCGCGCCTCCCCCGCCCTGAGCGAGCTTCGGGTCGTCGGCCTCGCCGATCCCCCGGTCGCGTGCGATCGCCACCAGCCTCAACGCTCCGTTCGCCCCCCTGATCGCCGCGACCGCGCTGACGACGTCACCCGGCCTGAGCCTTCGGAGCGAGATCGCCTTGCTCGCGACAGCGAAGGTCAGGTCGGCCTCGGAGGCCCGGAGGTCGTCGGCCGAGAGGATCAGCCGACGACGCTCGCGGCAGACCCCCTGGACGACGCCCTCGAAATCGCCCTCGGCGACGCTCTCGCCGGTGACCTCGATCGCCGTCGCCTCCAGGATCGAGCTCGGGGCCTTCGGCTGCGCGGGCGCGGCTCCGCATCCGGGCGGGACGCCGGATGCGGTCCGCTGCGCCGGGGGCTCGACCGGGCCCGGAGCCGGGGCCGGCGTGGTCGTGGTGGGGGCGGGGGCTGGCGGCTCCGGGACAGGCGGAGGCGGCGGGGGCGTGGGGGCGGGAGCGATCCTCGCCTTGATCGTGACCTGCGCGCCCAGCTTCGGCACGTCCGGAGCGCCGGGCTCGGCGGGCACGCTGACGAGCGCCGAGACGCCGCGCTGCGAGAGCGTGAACCGGCTCGCTCCCGGGTCGCTGAAGGTGACCACGCCGCTGAGCTCGGCCTGCTTGCGGCTGCCGCTCTTCCTCGCCTTCGCGTCGGCGGCGAAGGTCCCGTTCCTGAGCTCGCGAACCGGCAGCTTCAGCCTCGCGCCCGCGCTCGGCAGCCGCTTGGCGTGAATCGCGCTGAGCCGGCCTCCACGCCCGGCGAGCGTATAGCTGCGCGCGAGCGGGTTGACATGGACGACCGTGCCGGCGAGAACCAGCTCGCCCTCCTCGGCGCTCGGATCGCTCGGCTCCGGCTCGGGCGCGCTCTCCCCGGCCGGGAGCGGGGTCGTCGCCCCGTCGTCGCCCATGGCGGGCGGCAACGGCGTCAACGGCGTCAGCGGCGCGGTCTCGACGGGCGGAGGCGGCGTCGGGATCGGGCTCGGGATCGAGCTCGCCGGCGGTGGCGGCGTGTCGTTACCAACGGGGCCGCCGAGCACCGGGGCAGGCGTCGCGGGCGGCGGCGCGGCGGCCGGCGGCGCGGGAAGCTCAGGCGGCACGGCGACGAACTGCGCCGGAGCGCCGGTCGATTGCTCGGCGCTCGGCCCGATCGCCACCCCGACGAACAGGCCCATGCCGAGCGCGGCCGCGGCGAGCGGCGCGGTCCAGCGCCGATCGGTGATCGGCAGCGCCGCCCAGCGCATGCTTCCCCAGCGCCGCGCCGCCGCCCCGACGCTCGGGAGGTCGCGACGCCGCGGGAGCAGTTGGCGCAGGTACCTCAAGCCGGCCCTCCTCCGGGCGGGGTGGCCGCGGGCGAATCGGCGTCCGCCGCGGGCGCGGCCGCAGCGCCCGGGACGGGCTTCGGCGCGGCGACGGGGCGCGACCCGCCAGTGGGGCTCGGCGGCGTGGCGGGCGGAGGCTCAGGCGCCGCCGCCGGCCGAGGCGAGGCCGCGGGCGTCGAGGTCCCCGCCGCGGAGCCCGGCGCCGCGGGCTGGGGCGCGGTGACCGACGGCGCCTGGGAGCGCGACGCCAGCCCCAAGCCGCACTGCCAGCAGAAGGCGGCCCCGCGCGAGTAGATCGCCCCGCAGCTCGTGCAGGTCCCGGCGGCGCCCGCCTGTTCGAGTTGCGCCATCCGCTCCGAGGCGGTGAGCTCGGCGTCAACCGACTGCATCCGCGCCGCCTGGGCGACGAGGAGATCGACCCGGAAATGGTCGCGAATCGCCATCTCGTAGGTCAGCCCGCCGAGATCCCACTGGAGCTCCGCGAGCTCGCGGCCGAGACGCTCGTTTCGCGCCGCGAGCGCGGCCCCCGCGACGGCCGGGCCGCCGCCTGCGGGACCAGCCGGTGTCGTCGCCGGCGCCGGCTTGGCGGAGGCTTGCGTGGCCGGTGAGGGCGTGGTCGCCGCCGCGGCCGCCGGTCGCTTGCGCGGCGTGGACCTGAAGTGCGGCCTCATCCGCGCGACCAGGTTGCCGAACGGCTTCACTGGCCCTCCTGCGTGTCGCTGTCCTGCGAGGCCGCGTCGGGCGTGGGCGGCGCGGTTGGATCCGCGGGCCCGACCGCACCGCCGTCCCCTATCGGCGGGGGCGTGATGTCGCCGCTCGGGCTCGCGGGTGCGGCCTCCTCCTCGGTCGGGCTCGCGGGGGCCGCCGCCTCGCCCTTGCGGGGCCTCGGGCCGGCGGTCGCCGGCTGCTTCTGAGAGACCTTGATCACGGTCGCGTCCGGAAAGCTCCCGCCGAGGTCGTCGCGCGCCCTCTCGGCGTCCGCCCTCTCCTCGTGGACGCCGGAGTAGATGACGTAGTTGCCGGCGGGGAGACTCGGGTAGAGGTCGGAGTCGAGCACGCCGAGGTCGCTCGCGCCCCTCGATTGGAGGTCGGCCTTGGTCGCATCGACATCCGCCGCGGTGGTGCCCGACTTGGCAAGCGTTCCGAGCTCGACGGTGAAGCCGTCGGTGCCCGCCGGCCACTCGCTCACGGGCGGCTCGTCGGCGGGCTCGACGACGCCCAGCTGCGGCGTCGTCGTCGCGGCGGTCGTCTGCACCACGGCCGGGCTCTGGGCGTTGTCGCCCTCGCCGCGGCCGAGCAGCACGCCGATCAACAGCATCCCGGCAAGCAGCGCGATCCCGAGGACTGCGCCGAGCGGCGAGACCTCGTTCGGGCGCTCTCCGCCCGCGCGCGAGGCGTCGGTGCCGGCGCCGTTCGAGCGCGCGGCGGGCGCCAGGTAACGCTCGTAGGGGAGACGGGCCGCGCCGCGGCGCTTCCCGCAGCCGAGGCAGTAGCGCTGGTCGGCGGCGAGCGGCGTCCCGCAGCTGGCGCAGGGCTCGCCGCCCACCCCCACGCTTGGCATTTGGATCTGCTCGCTCATCCGCTCATCTTCGCGACCCACAGGAACATCGCCGCGCCGACACATCGTAATCCGCTCCCACTTGTTACCGGAACACGGCGAGAGCCCGGCCGATTCGCGCCGCACCAGCCGCGACGCCGCGCCGCCCGTCGCCGGCGGCGAGCGCCTACGCTCCCGCGGGTGTCCCGAGAGCTTCCCGAGGTGCTCTTCGTCTGCGTCCACAACGCCGGCAGGAGCCAGATGGCGGCCGGGCTGCTCGACCACCTCGCCGCCGGCCGGGTGCTGGTGCGCTCCGCCGGGACGGCCCCCGGCGAGCGGATCAACCCGAACGCCGTCGCCGTGATGGCCGAGCTCGGCATCGATCTCTCGCGCGAGCTCCCGAGGCCGCTCACCGACGAGGGAGTCCGCGCGGCCGACGTCGTGATCACGATGGGCTGCGGCGACAGCTGCCCGGTCTACCCGGGAAAGCGCTACACCGATTGGCCGCTCGACGACCCGGCCGCGCTCGACCTCGAGGGGGTGCGGCGGGTCCGCGACGAGATCGCCGCTCGGGTGCGGTCGCTGCTGACAGAGCTCCTCGGGGAGCGCTGAGGGCTCCGCCGAGATCGCGTGGCGAGGGCGAGCGGGACGGGCGCGCGACCCGGGGCACCGGGCTCAGCGGCGGGGAATCGGGGCGAAGCCCCTGCCTCGGCCGGCGACCGAGACCGTGCGCCGGTAGGAGGCGGCGAGCTCACGGGCGTGCGCGCCGTCCTCGCCGGCCAGCGCCGGCAGGACCACGTAGTCGCCGGGTCGCACCCAGGTCGGCAGGTAGCGCAACCGCTCCGCGCGCGCGGAGTCGCCGCGGACGACGAAGCGCAGCAGGACGATCAGCCCGTCCTGGGTGGCCGCCGGGAGGCCGGCGGCGGCCGACTGGTTGGAGACCAGATTGCCCTCGCTGAAGACGACGAACTTGCCGTTGACGCGATCGATCTCTCCGACCACGTGCGGGCCCTGACCGACGACCGCGTCGATCGCGTTCGCGGCGGTCAGCCGCTTTGCCAGCTCACGCTGGGCTGAGGTCGGCCTCTGGGCGTACTCGAGCCCCCAATGCAGGTTCACGATCACCGCGTCGGCGCCGGCTCGCCGGGTGCGCCTCGCGTCGCGGACGATCTTCCGCTCGGCCTCCCCCGGCGCGTCCGGGTCGAAGACGTTGACCGCCCACGGCTCGGGTCGCGGAAAGCCGTTGGTGGCGTCGGTGTAGGCGACGATCCCGAGCCTTATCCCGCGCCGGGCCCGGACCAGCGTCGGCTCGCGGCTCGCCCGGCGCGAGGCGAAGCTCCCGGTGTGCTTGACGCCGGCGCGGTCGAGCGCCCTGACGGTCGAGCGGATCCCGGCCGCGCCCTGGTCGAGCGAGTGGTTGGAGGCCGTCTGGCAGGCATCCCAGCCGCTCTCGGCGATCGACTTCGCGAGCGCCGGAGGGGTCCTGAAGATCGGGTATGTGCGCGGAGCGCCGGGAGCGAGCGGGGTCTCGAGGTGGCAGTCGGCGACGTCGGCGTCGGCCAGGTAGGGGTCGAGGCGGGCGAAGAACGGGGCGAAGTCGTAGCGCCCACCGCCACCGTTGGCGAGCGCCCGGTCGAGCAGCGGCTGGTGCATCAGCAGGTCACCGCTCAGCGAGACGGTGAACCGAGTCCGCTCCGGCTTCGCTCGTCCTGCCCGCAGGACAGTGTCGTGGCCGGCCTCGCGGCTCTCTCGCGCCGTGGCCGGCCGCTCGCCGTCGAGGCCGCGGATGCGCTCGCGCTCCTCGCCGCACGAGGCGAGGGCGAACGCCGCGAGGGCCGCCGCGACGCAGCCCCCGCGAGCGCTAGTCTTCGATCTCGTGATCCGGGCCAAGCGCTCAATTCTCTCGATAACGCTCCTCCTCGGCGGACTGCTCGCGTTTGCGCCCGCGGCGTTCGCCGCCGACGGCGTCGGCCTGTGGGGGCGCACGGACGACAAGGTGATCACCTTCGCATCGTTCGCCGTGATGGGCTTCTTCGTCGTCGTGATCGTCGTCTTCTCGCTTCTTCAGGCCCGGCTCGAGAACCGCAAGGACCGGGCTCGCGAAGAGCTCGAGCGCCTGCGCCGTCCCTAGGACCGCGACGATGCCGCCGGGGCGCTCCGCCGCTTGCCCGCCGGGCCCCGATCGCGAGCGCTGAGGTGGCCAAGGTCCGTTACGAGCGGGTCGGCGCCGCGGCCGTGCTCACGATCACCAGGCGGGAGCGGCGCAACGCGGTCGACGACGAGACCGCCGACCTGCTGCGCGAGGGGTATCGAGCGCTTCGAGGGCGACGAGGGCGCGCGCGTCCTCGTGCTCACGGGCGAGGGGCCGGAGGCGTTCTGCGCGGGCGCCGATCTGAAGGCGATCGCCGAGCGGCGGGACTCGTTCTCAGGCCAGGATCCCGAGGCCGCGGTCGCCGGGTGGCTCGATCAGCGCCCCGACGGCCCGCTCGGGTTCAGCAGGCTGCAGGCCTCGAAGCCGACGATCGCCGCGATCTCGGGCTGGTGCCTCGCCGGGGGCCTCGAGCTCGCCCTGCTGGTGCGATCTGCGGATCGCCGCCGACGGGCGCGAGGCTCGGCTTCACCGAGCGGCGCTTCGGCGTGCCGCTGATCGACGGCGGCACTCAGCGGCTGCCGAGGATCGTCGGCATGGGACGGGCGCTGGAGATGATCCTCACCGGGCGCGTCGTCGAGGCCGAGGAGGCGCGCGAGTGGGGGCTCCTCAACGAGATCGTCGCCGAGGACGCCCACCTCGAGCGGGCGCTCGAGATCGCCGAGGGCCTCTCCGCCTTCCCGCAGCCGACGATGCTGTCCGATCGCCGCGCCGCGCTCGAGGGCATCGGCATGCCGTTCGAGGAGGGCCTCGCCCGCGAGGCCGAGCTCGGGCGCGCCTCGGTGATCACCGGGGTGGCGGGTGCGGCCCGGTTCGCCGCCGGCGAGGGCCGCGGCGCGGCGGGCGCCGGCGTCTAGCCGATCCTGAACCCGGTCAGCAGCCGCTTCTCGGACTCGCCCTCGACCTCGGCGACGACCTCGACGTGCTCGGCGAGCGGGGTGCCGCGGAGCTTGGTCGCGAGCAGGTCGTCGACCTGGAAGATCCCGGCGGAGTTGTTCATCGCGATCTCGATCCTGACCGCGCGCTCCTCGCCGGCGGCGATCTCGATCCGGTCGATCGCGGCGGCCGAGATCGCATGGATCCCCATCTGGCCGGCCTCGACCGGGATCCGCGAGCGCCCGTGGGCCATGTCGAGCGCGTCGGCGACGCGGACGACTCCGGCCTCGACCGTGTAGGGCTCGCCGCGCCGGCGATGGCCGATGATCGCGTGCAGCGACTCGGCGATCACGACGGCGCGCTCCGCCGGGTCCCGGTAGACCGCGGCGAGGAGCTCGCGCAGCTTGCGCTCGGCGAGGAAGAGGCTGTAGGCCTCGTGGTCGGCGCGGTGGATCGACATGCCGACGTCGTGCAGCAGCGCGCCGGCCGCGACGACGACCTCGGCGTCGCGGTCGCGCATCGCGTGGTCGGTGACCATCGCCGGCTCGCACCCCGCCCTTGACCAGCAGCCGCAGCAGCCGCAGGGCGATGTTGAGCACGACCTGCATGTGGACCCAGGAGTGGTCCGACATCCCGAGGCGCTCCGATTGCACCTGGGCCATGTGCCACCAGCGCGCGCACCTCGCCGTCGCCGTTGAGCCCGTCGAGCAGCGCCTCGAGCCGGCGGTTGCCCCGCGTCGGGACCGCGACCTTCGCGACGGCGCTCGCCTCGGCCGGCTCGCGACCGAGCTCTCCGGGCCGGCCGGGGTCTCCTCCTGCGCCGGGTCGTCTCCTGCCGAGGCCATCCGATCGCGACTCTACTCTGGGCGCCGTGGCCAGTGATCGGGTGGCACGCCCGATCTGCCCCGACACCGGGCTCACGGTGCCCGAGTGCAGCTGCACGGGATGTCTCGAGGCGATGCTTCGCGAGGTCCGTCCGGCGCTCGCCGCCGAGGAGATCAAGATCCGCCGCCCGACGCGACCGGGCGGCGAGGACCCGGGCGCCGCCGAGCGCCGCGAGGCCGCCTAGCCCGAGCCGGTCGGGGCGAGCGCGAGTACGATCGCCGCGTGCCCGACCTGCTTGCGATCGAGCGGCGCGATGCCGTCGCCCTGGTGACGCTGGGCCGGCCGGAGAAGCGGAACGCGCTCTCGATCGAGCTGCGGATCGAGCTGGCGGAGGCGTTCGCGGCGCTCGCCGACGACGACGAGGTCGGAGCGGTCGTCCTCACCGGGGCCGGGAGCGCCTTCTGCTCGGGCATGGACACGACCCAGTTCGGCGGCGATCGCGCCAACCGCGAGGCCCTGGTCGCGACGAGCATCGGCGCGTTCGAGGCGGTCCGCCGCTGCCCTCGGCCGCTGATCGCCGCGGTCAACGGTCCGGCGCTCGCCGGCGGGTTCGCGCTTGCGCTGCTGTGCGACCTGCGCCTCGCCGCGAGCGAGGCGCAGCTTCGGGTACCCGCGAGCTGCCGCGTGGGATCCCGCCGAGCTACGCGGCGGCGCGAGCCGCCCTGCCGGCTTCGGTCGCCGGCGAGCTCTGCCTGACCGGGCGGAGGGTGGACGCGGAGGAGGCCAGACGGCTGACGATCGCGAGCGAGGTGGTCCGGGGGGGCCTGCTCGAGCGCGCGCTGGCGCTCGGTGAGCGCATCGCCGGCCTCCCACGAGGCACCGTGCTCGAGACCAAGCGGCGCATCCTCGCCGAGCGCGAGCGGCTATGGGGCTTCCTCTTCGAGCAGGAGCAGCAGGCCCTCCGCGCGGCCCTGCTCGGCTCTCCGGAGCCGTGACCGGAGCGGCCCCGAGCGGGCGCGCGCGTCGGGCGCTCGGGGTCGCTCCCCGGCCTGCTCAGGCGCCGCAGACCGGCCAGGGGCTCGACCCGGCGCGCGAGAGGAGCAGCGAGGCGCGGTAGTCCTGCTCGGCCTCGGGGGCCTCGGCGGGGCTCCCGGAGCCGCCCACCGATGCCCAGGTGCCGGTGTCGAACTGGTACTTGCCGTAGTAGGTGCCCGAGGGGTCGACCGCGGTGGGGTCGCCGCCCGACTCGCACGCGGCGATCGCCTCGAGGGTCTCGATGGAGACACCGCCGGCGAGGCCGAAGTCGGGCTTCGCTCGCCGCTTGCGGGCCTTCTCAATCCGCTCGCTGAGGGCGGCGTTCCGGGCGGCGAGCTCGTCCGCGCTGACCGAGCGGCGCTCGAGCAGGTCCTGGCCCGGGGCCGCGTCGAGCTTCCGCGCCTCGGTGCGCAGGGAGCGGTAGCGGGTCTGCTTCTTGTGCAGGTCGATCGAGCGCTCGAGACGCTCCCCCGGCCGCTCGACGAGCTCGAGGTCGGGGGTCGCGGCCTGCGCTGCCGTGCCGATCCCGCTCGCGGCGAGGGCGACGAGGATTGCGCCACGGCGCAGCATGCTGACGTTGCCTGACACGGAAACACCTCCGTTTCGGTTGCGCCCGGGCGGCGATCGGTTTTCGCCGTTTGCGCGAGAAGTCGTTTGGGCCGGGCGACTGGCGGTCGGGGGGCGTCGTTACGCTGGATTTCCGGCAGCTCGCCGGTGGCCCCGTCGACCGTCCGTGAGCCGAGCAGGGTGCCAGCCCCACGCCGATATATGTGTGACCGTGAACACAGTTGCAAGCAAACGCTCATAATTCAGCCACCCCTGAGGCCCGCGCCGAGCTGAGCGTGTTTCGCGGCGGCTTCCCCGAGCGCCCCGCGTTCGGAACCGCAGTCTCCGAGGCGCTGATGCTGCGCGTCGCCGCGGGCGAGCTCGGGCAGACGTTCCGCCTTCACCGCCCCGCTCGCGAGCTCGCCTTCTCGAAGCAGGATCGCGCCTCGCCGGGCTTCGGCCGAGCGATCGCGGCGGCACGCGAGGCCGGGTTCGAGCCGGTCGTCCGCCTCGCCGGCGGGAGGGCCGCGCTGTTTCACGAGGGCAGCCTCGCGTTCTCCTGGTCGAGCCCCGCCACCCGCCCGACCGCGGGCACCCGGGAGCGGTTCGCCCTGCTTGCCGAGGTGATCGCGAAGGCGCTGCGAAGCCTCGGCGTCGACGCCCGGATCGGCGAGGTTCCCGGTGAGTACTGCCCCGGAGCCTGGAGCGTCAACGCCCGTGAACGGCTCAAGCTCGCCGGGATTGGTCAGCGGATCGTCTCCGGCGCCGCCCACGTGGGCGGCGTCCTCGTAGTTTCCGACTCGCAGCTCGTCCGCGCGACCCTGGAACCGGTCTACGCTGCGCTCGACCTCGACTGGGAGCCGGCAAGCGCGGGCGCGGTCGAGGACGAGGTGCCCGGGGTGACGCTCGAGCGGGCGGAGGCGGCGATCCTCGCCGAGCTCGCCGAGCGGTTCGAGCTCGCCCCGGCGGAGTTCGACCCGGCGACGCTGGCGCTGGCGAGCGAGCTCGCGAGCGATCACGAAGCCCGCGCAAAGACGGGCCCATGACCCCGCGCGCCGGCTCCTCGCCGGGACGGGGCGCGCTCGAGCGGGGTCCGGCGTAAGCTCGGCCGCGATGCGGGTACTCGCCTTCAGCGACCTTCACCGCGACCTCGCTCGGGCCGAGCGGCTGGTCGAGCTGAGCTCCGAGGCGGAGCTCGTGATCGGGGCCGGCGACTTCGCCTCCGTGCACGAGGGCCTCGAGGAGGCGCTCGGCGCGCTGAGCGCGATCGAGACGGAGACCGTGCTGGTGCCCGGCAACAACGAGACCGAACGCGCGCTTCGGGCCGCTGCCGCGAGCTGGGAGGCGGCGATCGTCCTGCACGGCGAATCGACCGAGGCCGGCGGGCTCCGCGTCTTCGGGCTCGGCGCCGGCATCCCGGTAACGCCCTGGGAGTGGAGCTTCGACCTCGACGAGGACGAGGCGACCCGCCGGCTCACCGGGCTCGGTGACGCCGATCTGCTCGTCCTGCACTCGCCCCCGTCCGGCCACTGCGACCAATCGAGCGCCGGCGAGCATCTCGGCTCGCGCTCGATCGCGGCGGCGATCGAGGCGGCGCAGCCAAGGCTGGCGGTCTGCGGCCACATCCACGAGAGCTGGGGCGAGCGCTCGCGGATCGGCGCCACCGAGATCGCCAACCTGGGCCCCGACGGGACCTGGTTCGAGCTCTGAGCGCGGGCCCGCCGGGCGAAGCGATGCCGGATCGCCCGCGAGGGTCTACTGTCAGCAGGCGGATGCCGCGGGGCCCGCTCAGATACGCGCACCTGACGTTGCTCGCGGCGGTCGTGCTGGTTGGCGCCGCGGTCGTGGTCGCCGCCGACGGCGGCAAGAAGGAGGGCCGGATCGGCCCCGAGAGCGGGATTCAGCCGAGTGGCCGCCTGCTCGACCCGGTGGGCAAGCTGACCTCGCTCGGCAACCTGCCCGCGGGCGGTGCGCTGACCGCCGACGGCCGCTTCGCCTGGACGCTCTCGGCCGGGCAGGGAAAGAACGACGTCAGGATCGTCCGGGTGCGCGCGAAGCGCTGCCCCAAGGGCGCCGGCAAGCGGGCTCGCAAATGCCGAAAGCGGGCTCGCAAGCAGGTCGGCAAGGTAATCCAGCGGATCCCGATGCCCGGCGTGAGCGGTGGGATCGCGATGTCGCCGGATGGACGCGCCGCCTACGTCTCCGGCGTCCCCTCCCCTCCTCCGATCTCAACAAGCCGCCCGAGGGCACGCCGGGCACCGAGGGCGACGTGATCCACGTGTTCAAGGTGAAGCGCCGGACCGGCAAGGCGAAGCGGCGCGGAGTGATCGAGGTCCCGCCGCCATCCGGGACGCTGCCACCGCAGAACTTCCCGCCGACGAACCGAAGGCCGCTCTCCTGGCCGCGCGACCTCGCGGTCTCACCTGACGGCAAGACGCTGCTGGCGGCGCTCAACCTCGCCAACCAGGCCGCGATCATCGACACCGCGAGCGGCGCGGTCCGCTACGTGCCGACCGGCCGCTACCCCTACGGCGCCGCGATCACCTCCGACGACAAGCTCGGCCTGATCTCCTCGGAGACCGAGGGCACGGTCGCGGTGATCGACCTGGCCGCGGCGCAAGGTCGTCAGCGAGATCACGGTTGGCCCTCACCTCTCCCATCCCGAGGGCATCGCGATCGATCCGAAGCGGCCGCTGGCCTACGTCGCGGTAGCCCATCAGGACCTGATCGCGGTGGTCGACACTGGCCGGCTCGAGGTCGTGCGGATGCTCTCGGTCGAGCGACCGCAGGGCATCGGCACCGAGCCGACCCATGTCTCGGTCGACCGCCGACGGCTGCCGGCTGCTCGTCTCCGACTCCGGCGAGGACGCGATCGCGGTGTTCGCGCTCTCGGCGCGGCGGCGGTGCGACCCCGGCGCGGGCTCCCGGCGATCCCGCGAATCCGCGGAGCGAGCGCTCGCGGGCCGCATCCTCGACCACGAGTCGCGCAAGGGAATCGAGCAGGCCGAGAGCGAGCGCGCCGAGCGGGCGGAGCTCTTCGGCGAGGAGGCCGAGGAGGCCGCCGAGGAACGGGTCGCGAGCAACCCGGCGCGCCCGAAGCCGAAGCGCTTCGAGCTGCTCGGCCGGATCCCGGTTGGCTCCTATCCGGTGGCGGCGTTCGCAACGCCGCAGGGCCCGAAGCAGCGGCGGCTCTTCTGGATCAGCGCCAAGGGCCTCGGGGTGGGGCCGAACGACGCCGACGGCGAGAAGCTTCCCGAGGATCCCGGGTCGGCGACGGCAGGGGCGCCGGCGAGCTACCGGTTTCGCTACCTGCCCGCGAACGTCTTCGGCAACTCCGGCATCCTGCGCTTCCCCTCGGACCGCAAGCTCTCCAGGCTGACCCCGCGCGCGGCACGCCAGATCCGCCCGACCAACAACCGCAAGCCGCCCGCCAACACGCCGATCGCCCCCGGAGGACCGATCGAGCACGTCTTCTACGTGGTGCGCGAGAACCGCACCTACGACCAGATCCTCGGCGACGACCCGCGTGGCGACGGCGATCCCAAGCTCACCCTGTTCGGCGAGGAGGTGACCCCGAACGCGCATGCGCTCGCTCGCCGCTTCCCGCTGCTCGATCACGTCTACGCGAACTCCGAGGCCTCGATCGACGGGCACTTCTGGACCTCGGCGGGCGCGGTCTCCGACTATGTGGTCAAGAACTGGCACCAGAACTACGCGGGGCGCCAGCGGCCCTACGACTTCGGGGTCTACTCGGTCACCTGGCCCTCGCAGGGCTTCCTCTTCGACCAGGCGATCGATCAGGGGATCTCGTGGTTCAACTACGGCGAGGCGATCGCGGGCACGGTTCCCCTGAACGACCTCGATCGCAACCAGGAGGAGACGGCGCGGGTGGCGGAGAAGTTCGCCAAGTCGGACCTCGGCCCGCTGACGCCCGGCCCGCAGGCCGACCCGCCGGCGCCCTGCTTCTCCAACGACGCCTCGTCGGGGGGCAAGAACGTGATCACCGGCCAGGAGGTGTTCGACTCCTCGCGCCCCGCCGGTGCCAACCCGCTGACCACGGAGAGCCGCTTCGAGTGCTTCGCCGAGCGTTTCCAGCAGCAGTTGGCGCGCGACTCGGTGCCGGCGTTCAACTACCTCACCTTCTCCAACGATCACACCGTCGGCACCACCCCCGGGGCGCGCACGCCGCGGGCGATGATCGCCGAGAACGACCTCGCGCTCGGCGAGGTCGTCGAGCTGATCTCGAACTCGCCGATCTGGGAGAGCTCGCTGATCCTGGTGATCGAGGACGACTCCCAGGACGGGGCCGACCATGTCGACGCTCACCGGATCCCGGCGTTCGCGATCAGCCCGTACGCGAAGCGGAGCGCGGTGATCCACACCCGTTACGACTTCCTCTCCTTCATCCGCACGCTCGAGCTGGTCGTCGGGATGGACCCGCTCAACCTCTTCGACGCAACGGCGGTGCCGATGTATGACGTGTTCGACCCGGACCCCTCCGACAACCTCGAGCCCTACCAGGCGATCGTGCCGAACATCGACCTGCTCGAGCGCAACACCGCGAGCTCGCCGAACGCACGGCTCTCCGAGCGGCTGCCGCTCGAGTTCACCGACCGCGTCCCGCAGCGGATCCTCGACCGGATCCTCTGGCAGTCCGTTCACGGGCCCGCCTCGAAGCCGCCACCGCCGGGGCCGAACGCGTCCGGAATCGACGAGCGTGACTGGCGCCGCAGCCCCGGCGCGAGCGATGCCGAGGCGCTCGAGGAGGTGATCGAGATGCTCGATCTCGACGAGCGGGTGGTCGCCGAGCGGTACGGGATCGAGCTCGAGGACTGAGCGCGGCGTCAGCCGCCGCGCGGCTGGAGCGCATCGCGCGCGCGGAACGCGAGCGCGCTGCCGAGGCCCGCGATCGCGACTCCCGTGAGGACGGCAAGCGGCCATCCGTCCGCCTCGACCAGCGCGCCGCCCACCGCGGCCCCGAGCGACAGCCCGGCGACGAGGGCGGTGGTCAGCCAGGTGAAAGCCTCCGTCGCCGTGCCGGCGGGCGCGAGGACGGCGAGGAGCTCGTTGCGGCTCGCGATCAGCGGCGCCACCGGGAGCCCGGCGAGCAGCGCGAAGGCCGCCATCGCGAACGGCGAGCCCGCCGCCGCCAGCGGTAGGCAGGCAAGCGGGAAGATCCAGGCGATTCGCAGATACGTGGCGGCGAGGTCGCCGCGAACGCTGCGGGCCCCGAACAGCAGCCCGCCGATCGCGCTCCCGACCGACCAGATCGCGAGCAGGACCCCGGCGAGCTCCCGGTGTCCCTCGGCGTGTGAGAACGCGGGCAGCGCGATCTCGACCGTCCCGAGGCAGAAGCCGACCGGGACGCTGGTCAGCGCGACGATCCGCACGGCCGGCGCGGCAAGCGCGCCGAGTGGCCCGCGCCGCCCCGCGTCCGGCTCAACCGTCCCGCGGACGGGCAGCAGCAGGACGAAGGCCGAGGTGCCCGTGATCACCAGCGCCCCGGAGAGCGCAAGCGCCGCCTCGGGGCCGGCGAGCGCGACGAGCGCGGCGGTGATCAGCGGCCCGGCCACGAAGGAGACCTCGATCAGCACCGAGTCGAAGGCGTAGGCCGCGCTGACGAGCTCGGGCTCCGAGCCGAGCAGCTCGGGCCATAGCGAGCGCAGGACGGCACCCGTCGGCGGATAGGTCGCACCGAGCAGCGCCGAGCTGCCGATGAGGGCGAGGGCGGCCGCGCCGCTGCTCCCGAGGGCGATCAGCCCGACCGCGCCCGCGCCGTGCGCAAGGGCCAGGGCGAGCAGCATCCGCCGGCCGCGGCGATCGACCAGGCGGGCCGCGAACGGCGCGCCGAGCGCCGCGCCGAGCGCCAGCGCCCCGACGCAGGCGCCGGCGAGCCCGAACGAGCCGGTCTGCTCGCGGATAAAGAGCAGGAGCGCGAGCCCGTTGATCGCGAACGGGACCCGGGTCAGGGTCACCGCCGTGATCAGCGGCGCGACCCTCGGGGCCCGGAGGATGCGCCGGTAGCGGTTCACCGCCCGAGGATGGCAGGAGCGGGATCGGTCGGCGGGCGAGCGTGCGCTCGAGCCGGCCGGCCCGCGATCGAGGGCGCCCGATGGCGCCCGCGCCCCGGCCCGGCAAGCACACGATGCGATGATCCGCGGGTGCCCGATGCGATCGAACGCGCCCGCTCGCTCGCCCCCCGCGCGGCCGAGCTCGCGGCGACGGGAGAGCGCGAGCGGCGACTGCCCGCGGAGCTCTCGGACCTGATCCGAGACGCCGGGCTCTACCGGCTGTGCGTCCCGGCCTCGCTGGGCGGCGAGGAGGTCCGAGCGGCGGAGCTGATCGGCGCCGTCGAGGCGCTCTCGGAGGGCGACGCCGCCGCCGGCTGGTGCGTCGCGGTATCGGCGACCGCGGGGATGCTCGCCGCCTACCTCGACCCCGGCGATGCCGAGGAGGTCTACGGCAGCGCCGGCTCGGTTGCGGGGGGCGTGTTCGCCCCCACCGGCAAGGCGATCGCCGGAGCCGATGGCGAGCCGCTCAGCGTCAGCGGCCGCTGGCGCTTCTGCTCGAACGTCGCCAACTGCGACTGGCTGATGGGGGGCTGCCTGGTCCTCGACGGCGACTCGCCGCGCAAGCTGGCGGGCGGGCGTCCCGACATCCGCCTGGTGCTCTTCCCCGCCGCCGATGCCGAGGTGATCGACACCTGGCACGTCTCCGGGCTGCGCGCCACCGGCAGCCACGACATCGCGGTCGCCTCGCTCTCGGTTCCGGTGGGCCGGAGCGCCTCGCTGCTCTCCGAGCGCCCGCGCGAGCCCGGCCCGCTGTACGCGTTCCCGCCCTTCGGCCTGCTCGCCGCCTCGATCGCCGGCGTCGCCCTGGGGACGGCGCGGGCGGCGCTCGGCGACATCGCCGAGCTCGCCGGGGTGAAGACGCCGACGCTGAGCTCGCGAAAGCTCGCCGAGCGAGCCGAGACGCAGTCGAGCTTCGCCCGCGCGGAGGCCGGGCTGCGCGCCGCCCGCGCGCTGCTCTTCGAAGCGGTCGCGGATGCCGAGAGCGCGGCGACCGGCGACGGTGGAGAGATCCCGGTGGCGCTGCGCGCGGCCGTCCGCCTCGCCTCCACCCACGCGGTCGAGGCGGCCGCGGTGTGCGTCGACGCCGCCTACCGGCTCGGCGGCGGCAGCGCCATCTACGAGACCAGCCCGCTGCAACGGCGCTTTCGCGACGTCCATGCGGCGACCCAGCACATGCTCGTCGCTCCCGCCACCTGGGAGCTCGCCGGGCGCTCGCTGCTCGCGCTCGAGCTCGACGACTCGCAGCTTTAGTCCCGCCGCCGGGGCGCCGATGAAGCCAGTGCGATGAACCCCCCGCCCGACAACCTGCGCCCCGCACCGGCGAGCGAGCCGCGCTGTTCCTCGACCGAGCTGGCGATTCCCGAGTGCTCGTGCGTGGGCTGCCTGCGCGAGCTGATGCAGGCCCACGCTCCGCACCTGCTCGAGCCCGAGCTCGCGGGCTAGCCCCGCCTCGACTCAGCCGGTTCGGAGATAGCCCTCGGCGCCGGCCGCGTAGCGGTCGAGGCGCCGCTCGGCATCGGCGGCGTCCCCCTGGGCGAGGTAGAAGACCGCGCGGTGGACTCCCGCGGCCTCGTACGGCGCGAGGACTCGCGGCGGTCCCAGGTGGCGTTCGCCAAGGTCGTCGGGATCGGACCGCGGCCGGCCTCCTCGCCCGCCCGGCGAAGGCGCGCGATCCGGGCCCGGATCCGCTCGTCGTCGCCGATCCGGTTCGGCAGCCACTCGTCGCCGTAGGCGAGAACGCGGTCGATCACGCCCTTGCCGTGGCCGCCGACGAGGATCGGTGGGTGCGGCTCGCTCAGCGGCTTCGGCCAGCACCAGATCGGATCGAAATCGACATGGTCGCCGTGGTAGGAGGCCTCGTCGTTCGCCCAGATCTCCTTGATCGCCTCGACCCGCTCGCGCAGCACGCCGAACCGCCGCGCCGGGTCGGTGCCGTGGTTGCGCATCTCCTCGAGGTTCCAGCCGGCGCCGACGCCGAACAGCATCCTGCCGCCCGAGAGCCGGTCGACGCTCGCGACCTGCTTCGCGGTGACGATCGGATCGCGCTCTACCAGGACGCAGATCGCGGTCCCGATCCTCAGGGTCGAGGTTGCCGCGGCGGCGGCCATCAGGGCGACGAACGGGTCATAGATCCGCGAGTACTCCGGCGGGAGCTCCCCGCCCGGGGGGTACGGGGTCGCGCGGCTGACCGGGATGTGGGTGTGATCGACGAAGAACAGGGACTCGAATCCGCGCTCCTCGCAGAGCCGCGCCAGGGTCGCCGGGTCGACTCCCTCGGCGGTCGGGAAGTAGGCGATCCCGAATTTCACCGGGCTCGCCGGGGGCCGCTCAGCAACGCTCCGCCTGGCGGGCGATCAGCCGCGCGCGGGCCCAGTAGCCGGTCGCGTTGACGTGCGAGCCGTCGGCGGCGAGCCAGCCGCGGTTGCGCGCGACGAGCCCTGCCCAGTCCGCGACGCGGAGGTTCTCGCGCCTGCGGGCAAGCGCCGCGAGGGCGCTGTTGTAGCCCGCGTAGCTGCGCCCGCCGACGGGCGGACGGACGATGTTGGGGACGACCACGCAACGGGTCGACCCGGCGAGCCCGAGGGCCGTCTCGACGCCGCCGATGAACGATCCCACCGCGCCCGGGTCGTCGTTGGTCCCGAGCGCGAAGACGGTCACGGAGGGCAGGCTGCCGCGCCGCCGCAGGATCGAGACCCCCTCGGGCACGTGGCGCGAGGTCGAGACGTCCTGGGCGACCGACCAGCCGCGAAGGGCGCGGGGCAGATACGGCCTCGTCCCCTCCGAGAGCGAGTCGCCGACGAGCAGCAGCGAGCGGTCTCGGACGTAGAGCGAATCGCGATCGACCGACCTGCCGTCGACGAACCAGGCGAGCTTGTACTTGCCGGGGCCGTCGACGTCGAAGCGGGTCCGCGAGCGCTGCCCGGGCCGGCGGGTGCGGCGGTCGCTGCACCTGCGCTTCGCGCCGGCCTTGCGGGTGCAGAGCCGGTACGCGACCTCGGCGCGGCCGAAGGCCCGCAGGACGGCGATCGGGCGGTCGCCCTGCAGGCAGAACGAATCACCGTGCTTGCCCTTCGAGCCGCAGGAGGGATAGGCCTTGAACGGCTTCGCGGCGTGCGCGGCCGGGGCTTCCGCGAGCGACGCCGCGATGGCGAGGGTGAACGGGACAAGCAGGGTGGCGGCGATCTGTCGCGGTCTCATGGGCGCGCAGCGTACGCGGGGCGGCGGCGGGCCGCGACGGTCGCGAGGGTGAGCGCCAACATCGCGGCAACGGCCCCGTAGGCGGCCGCGTCGCTGGTCGCGTCGGCAAGCGCCGGGCCGAGCGAGCCGCCGATGACCTGCCCGCCCGACCACGAGAGGTTGACGAGCGCCGCCGCGAAGGCGAGGCTGAGGCCGGCGAGCTCGGCCCCGTCGGAGAGCAGCGCCATCGCCGGCGTCCAGATCAGGCTGAGCGCGAGGACGACCGCGACGGTCGCGAGGCCGAGCACGGCGACGCTCGAGGGAAGCGGCAGCAGCACCGTCATCGACGCCGAGGCGATCAGCCCGTAGCGGATCGGCGCCAGCCGGCCGCGGCGGTCCGAGAACGAGCCGATCGCGCGGCTGAGCAGCGCCTCGACCGCCGCCGCGACGAGGAAGACGAGCCCGATCGCGGCCCCGCTCGCGCCGAGCTCGTCGAGCCGCAGCGGGACGAGGACGTTGAACAGCCCGGCCAGAACCGAGGGCAGCCCGACCAGCCAGAAGGCGGCGATCACCGGTCTCGCCGTGAGCGCGGCGAGGATCGCGCCCGGCCCGTTCCGGCCCTGGGGGCGCGTCGAGGGCGTCGATGCCGCCCATGCCGCGAGCCCGACCGCGATCGCTCCGACGGCGGAGAACACCGGCTCCGGGCCGATCTCGCTGGCGATCCCGCCGAGAACGGGCCCGAGCATGATCCCGGCGATCGCGACCGCAAGCACCGACCCGATCATCTCGCCGCGACGCTCGCGCGGGGCCGTCGCGATCACCCAGGTCAGTCCGCTCGTCCAGGCGAAGGCGCCGCCGACGCCCTGCGCGAAGCGGGCGAGGTCGAGCACGACGACGTTCTCGGCGAACGCGAAGGCGACGCTCGAGCAGGCGAGCAGGCCGAGCCCGGTCAGCATCGCCGGCCGGACCCCGATCCGCGCCGCGAAGAAGCCTGCGGGGATCGAGGCGATCAGCGTCCCGGCGGCGTAGGAGGCGCTGAGGACTCCGACCGCCGTCTTCGAGAGGCCGAGCCCGTCGGCGTAGGCGGGAAGGAGCGGCGCGATCGCCGCGTAGAAGGTCGTGTCGACGAGGATCACCGCGGCGACGAGCGCGAACAGCCTGCGGTTCATCGGATGAACCTAGCGGGCGCGGGCGGGCGGAGGGTGGAGTCAGCCGGGGCCGAAGATCGCCAGGTGGAGCAGGCCGGCGGCGAAGCCGAGGACGGCGCCGTGGAGCAGCAGCAGCCACTCGTCCTCCTTCATCGCCGAGCGCAGCATGTCCTGGAAGTCGCTCGGCGGCAGGGTTCGCATCCGTGCAGCGATCAGCTTGCGGATCGAGGCGCTCTGGGTGGCGTTGAAGGCCGGATCGGTGAGCGGCGTCATCGTGTACTCGACCGCCTCGCTCGCCAGCGACTCGCGGATCGTGTCGTACTGCCGAGTGCCGACCGCGACCCGGACCGCGCCCTTGGCGGGGCCGAGGCCGCGATCGACCGCGGGACGCAGCCGGGCCTCGATCATCGTCCGGGTCCGATCGGACTGCGGGCCGTGAAGGAGCTCCTCGCCCATGTTCGAGAGGGTGACGATGTCGTCGGCGATGATCCCCGCGTAGACGTCGGCGACCTCGGGCTGGCGTCGCATGAACAGGCCATGCAGCTTCAGCGGCCCGATCCGCACCGGCTCGGTCGGCTCGAAGATCATCCACAGGGCGACCCAGTTGGTGACGTAGCCGATGAAGATGCCGCCGACCGGCAACACCCACCAGAGGGGGACGGCCTCGGTGATGAAGACCATCGGGAAGCCGAGCGCGGCCCCGAAGAAGAAGCCGAAGTTGATGATGAAGCGGAGCTCCTTCTTGCCGACGTCCTCGAAGATCCGGTTGGCGAGCTCCGGGCGCTCCTCGATCCGCTTGATCACCATCAGCTTGACGTCCATCAGGTGGGCGATGTTGTCGCCGATGTCGTCGGTGACCTCGCGGACGATCGAGGGCAGCTCGCGCTGAACCCGGGCGTGGACCTCCTCCTTGAGCCGCGAGGGCAGGTCCTCCCACAGCTGCGGGTGCTCGCGCTCGAGGATCCTGTCGACGAGCTCGCGCATGTCCTCGCGGGCCGTGGTCAGGATGTGCTCGGCGATCGCCTCCGGGTCGAGCTCGCGATAGAACTCGCTCGGGCTGCCGAGCTTGGCGATCCCCTTGTCGACCGCGATCGAGCCCATCTTCGCGGCTCGCGAGGGGATGATCCCCTGCCATCCGATGCCGCCGTGGGCGACGCCGGGGATCTGCTGGATCTTGCGCGGCAGGATCTGCACGATCGCCGCCAGGCCGGGAACGCGGAAGCCGGCGAAGCGAACCGGGTTGAACAGCATCCAGACGCCGCTCCAGTTGGTCAGGTACCCGATCGCTCCGGTGAACAGCGGGATCGAGATCAGGTTGACGAGGTGGTGGCTCACGCGCCGCCGAGCCTAATCGCCCACGCCCCGGCGAGCGCCGATGGGTCGAGGTGGCAGAAGTGGGTGCATAACACCCGGAAGGGCCATCTCGGCGCCGGTGCGGCGCCCCGCCCCGCCCGCGGCGCCGGTCGCGCGCCCGCGGCCCTGCGGCGCCCCGCCCGCGGGCCCCGCGGCGCCTACATCGGCTCGGCGCCGCTGAGCCCGAGGACGGCGGCGGCGGCGATCCGGCCGTTGAGGGCGATCACCGAGCCGCCCGGGTGGGTGGCGGCGCCGCACAGGTAGACGCCCTCGACCGGGGTCCGCGCCTCGAGCCGGCGGTCCCACATCTGCTCGGGCAGCGCCTGGCCCTGGAAGATGTGCCCCCCGGAGAGGCCGATCCGCTCCTCGATCTGCGGCGGTCCGAGGACCTGGACCTCCTCGACGCAGTCGCCGATGTCGGGGGCGTAGGCCGCGATCTCGCCGAGGATCGAGGCCGCGATCTCCTCGCCGCGCCCCTCCCAGGTGCCCTCGGCGAGCTCGTAGGGCGCGTACTGGCAGAAGACGCTCATCACGTGCCGGCCGGGCGGGGTCACGGTGTCGTCGTAGGCGCTTTGGAAGTAGAGCTCGCAGAAGCCGAACGCGGGCTCGCCGCGGCGGGCGCGCTCGCAGGCCCGCTGGGCCTCGTCGAGGCCCGGGGTCAGCGAGATCATCGCGCGCATCGGGTCGAACCCCTCCGCGCCGGCGAAGCTCGGCGGGCTCGAGAGCGCGACGTTCAGCTTGACCACGGGCGAGGCCACGTCCCAGCGCTCGAGGCGCTCGCGATAGTCCGCGGGGAGCGCGCCGTCGGCGCCCCCGCCGGCCTCGAGCATCCCCAGCAGCCGCTTCGGGTCGGCGTTGCAGACGATCGCCGGCGCGCGGATCGTCTCCCCGCTCTCGAGCTCGACGCCCTCGCCGGGGACGATTCGCGCCACCGGAACCCCCGTCGCGAGCACCGCGCCGGCCTCGAGCGCCGCCTCGGCGATCGCGAACGAGACCCGCCCGAGGCCGCCGGCGACGTAGCCCCACACGGAGCCGAGCCCGAGCAGGTCGCCCTGGTGGTGCATCAGCCTGATCGAGGCGGTGCCCGGATCGCGCGGCCCGGCGAAGGTGCCGATCAGCCCCTGGCTGAACAGCGCGTGCTTGAGCCGCTCGTCGGAGAGGTGGCGATCGAGCAGCTCGGCGATCGAGTCCTCGAAGACGAGCGAGATCAGCTCGTCGTCGCCGAGGCGGCGCTCGATCTCGGCGCGGCTCGGCGACGGCTCCCGCCAGCTGTCGCCCGAGGGCCCCTCGCGGAGCGCCGCGCGCGCCCGGGCGATGATCTCGTCGTAGCGGCGCAGACCCTCGATCTCCGACTCGGCGAAGCCCTGGGCGCGCAGGTGCTCGGCGGTTCGCCCGCGCTCGAGGAAGTCGGCGAAGCTGCCGCCGCCGGGCAGCGGGCACCAGAGGTTCGGGTCCGCGGGCGTCACCCGGTAGCCGTGGCGCTCGAGGCCGAGCTCGGAGACGACCACGCGGTCGAGCAGGCCGACGACGTACGCGCAGGGGCTGACCACGTAGCGCTGGTCGGCGAACGGCCGCTCGAGCGTCGCCGCGCCACCGAGCCGCTCGCGGCGCTCGAGCACCAGGACCCGCTTGCCCGCGCGGGCCAGGTACGCGGCCGCGGTGAGCCCGTTGTGCCCACCGCCGACGACGATCGCGTCCCACGCCCGGCCCGCGAGCCCGGCGACCGGCTCGGGCAGGCCCACCCGCCCGAGGAGCGCGTGGACCTCGCCGCTCATCGGCCTCAGCCGGTGGCCAGCGGCTGCGATTCCCGCCGGCTCGCCGCGCTGCGCGCGCGCAGCGACAGCGCCGCTCCGCGGCGCGGCGTGATCGCGATCGCCCGCCGGCGCGCGGTCTCGCCGTGGCGCCCGGTCGAGTGCAGCTCCCGGGTGGCGAGCGCGGCGCGCAGCACCGTCTTCATCTCGAGGATCGCGAAGCTCGCGCCCAGGCAGCGCCGGCGACCGCCGCCGAACGGGATCCAGGTGTAGGTGCCGGGGTCGCTCTCGAGAAAGCGCTCGGGCCGGAAGGCGTAGGGCTCGGCGTAGATCTCGCGGTCGTGGTGGACGAGGTAGGCGTTCGCCTGCAGGCAGCGCCCCGCTCGGGATAGGTCCAGGCCGCCGATCTCGAAGGCTCGCTTGACCTAGCCGCGGCTGCGTCGCCGGGCAGCACCGGGCGGCGGCGCAGGATCTCGCGGACCGTCGCGGTCAGGTAGTCCTCGCCGGCGCCCGAGTCGATCTCGTCGACGAGCCGCGCGAGCACGGCGGGCGTCGCGCGGGAGCCGCTCGAACGCCCAGGCGAGCTCCGAGGCGGTGGTCTCGTGGCCGGCGACCAGGAGCGTCATCAGCTCGTCGCGGAGCTCCTGGCTCGACATCGGCGTGCCGTCCTCGTGGCGGGCGTCGAGCAGCATCGAGAGCACGTCGTCGCGCGCCTCGCCGGCGCGGCGGCGCTCGTCGATCAGCTCGAAGATCAGAGCGTCGGTCTGCTCGCGGCGGCGCAGGAACTGCGACCACGGCCCGTGGCCGCCCAGCGGCCGCTGCAGCGCCGGGACCATCGACCCCGGCTTGGCGGAGAACTCGAGGATCTCGGTGAGCAGCGTCCGCAGCGCGGTCGAGCCTGTGGCCCTGCGTCGAGCGCCGAACACCGCGCGGAGGATCACCTCCAGGGTCAGCGCCTGGAAGCGCTCGTGCAGGGTGATCGGCTCGTCCGTCGGCCAGCCGCGCTATCTCGCGCTCGGAGACCTCCGCCATCAGCTCGGCGAGCCGCTCCATCCGCTCGCCGTGGAAGGCGGGCAGCATCAGCTTGCGCTGCGAGAGGTGCTCGGCGCCGTCGAGGAGGATCACCGAGTTGGCGCCCGACGACCGGCTCGAGGATCGCCGCGCCCTCGCCGGGGTGAAGGACGTCGGGGGGCGCCGTGTAGACGGCCTTGATCTCGTCCGGGTCGCTCAGGACCACGAGCGGCGGGTTGGCCGGCAGCCGCACCGTGAACCGCCTGCCGTAGCGCGCCCGGCCACGCTCGAAGAAGGCGATCGGGCGGGTCCACCAGCCGAGCAGCTGCAGCGGCGCCGGAAGTTTCGGGCCCGGCGGGAGCTGGGGGCCGCGCTGCTCCATCAGGACCTCGCCGGGTTCTCGGAGAGGTACTCGACTTCGGTGAGCTCCTCGGAGACCCGCCAGAGCCTGCCGCCGGTCTCGGGGTCTCTCGCGGGGCGGATCGGGCGCACCTCGGTCGGGCGGCCACGGAGCTCCTTGAGGCCATCCGGGCCGATGAACATCCCGCCCTCGACCCCGGGCTCGACGGCGGCGTAGAGGGTGGGCAGCGCGCCCTGCTCCCCATCCTGCGCGGCAAGCGCGTTGCCGACCTTCAGCACCGCCTTCATCAGCCCGGTCGGGCCCGAGCTCTGCAGGTTGGTCGCCGCGTATCCGGGATGGGCGAGGACGCTCTTCACCGGCAGCCCGGCGCCCCGCAGGCGCCGGTCGAGCTCGAGCCCGAAGACGGCGTTCGCGAACTTCGACTGCCGGTAGGCGCCTCGCGGCGAGTAGGAGCGCTCCGAGTCGAGATCGTCGAAGTCGAGCCTTCCCTGCTTGTGCTCGAGGCTCGAGACGGTGACGACGCGGGCGTCGGAGCCGGCCACAAGGCGGTCGAGAAGCAGCCCGGTGAGCGCGAAGTGGCCGAGGTGGTTGGTCCCGAACTGGAGCTCGAAGCCGTCGGCGGTGAGCGAGCGCGGCGGCATCATCACGCCGGCGTTGTTGATCAGCAGGTCAAGCTCGCGGTGGGCGTCGCCGAGCGACTCGGCGAACGAGCGCACCGAGGCCAGGTCGGCGAGGTCGAGCTCGCGCGGCTCGAGGATCGCGCCCGGCACCTCGTCCGCGATCGCGGCGCGAGCCGTCTCCGCCTTGCCGGCCCGGCAGGCGAGCACCACGCTCGCGCCGTGACGGGCGAGCTCACGGGCGGCGATCAGCCCGATGCCGCTGTTCGCCCCGGTGACGACTGCCACGCGGCCGCTCTGGTCGGCGATCTGATCGGCGCCCCACTTGCTCATCGAGGTAATAATCGCCGATCGGATGTCCCGGCACCAGCAGCCACGAGTCCGAGCGCCGTCCGGGCCGACCCGCCTGACCGCGCTCGCGCTGGCGCTCGCCGCGTTCGCCGGCTGCACGGCGATCGCGCCGCCGGCGACGGAGGCGGCGCCGAAGGCGGCTCCGACACTGCATCACGAGGGCCGCTGGATCACCGATCGCAGCGGCCGCGTGGTCATCCTGCGCGGCTGGAACATGGTCAACAAGCTGCCCCCGTACGCCCCCGCGGCGCTCGGATTCGGCGCCGACGACGCCCGCTTTCTCGCGCGTCACGGTTTCAACACGGTGCGGCTCGGGATCATCCACAAGGCGCTCGAGCCCGAGCCGGGCGTCTACGACCGCCGGTACCTTCGCGGCCTCGTCAAGACCACCCGGATCCTCGACCGGCACGGGATCCAGGTGCTGCTCGATTTCCACCAGGACATGTTCAACGAGCGCTTCAACGGCGAGGGCGAGCCGGACTGGGCCGTGGTCGGCGACGCCGCCCAGATGCCCGCCGAGCCCGATGCCGGCTTCCCCGCGAACTACCTGATCATGCCGGCGCTCTCGCGCGCCTACGACGCCTTCTTCGCCAACGCCGAGGGGCCCGGCGGCGTCGGCCTTCAGGATCGCTATGCGGCGGCCTGGCGGGTCGTCGCCCAGCGCTTCAAGCGCGTGCCGGGGGTGCTCGGGTTCAACGTGTTCAACGAGCCGTGGCCGGGATCCGGGTGGCCCAGCTGCGCGCAGCCGCTCGGCTGTCCGCTGCTCGACCGCGCGCTCGAGGCCTTCCACGAGCGGGTGATCGCGAGGATTCGCGAGGTCGATCGGCGCCGACTCGTCTGGTACGCGCCCTACCTGCTGTTCGACTTCGGCGCCGCGACCACGCACGGCGACACCGGCGACTCACGGGCCGGCTTCGCGTTCAACATGTACTGCCTCAGCTTCGCCGCGGCGACCGCCTTCCCGGGCTCGGGCGATCTGCTCGGCTCGCTTGGCCAGGACGGCTGCGACGCGGGCTACGAGCTCACCCTCGACGACGCCGAGGCCCAGGCCGAGGAGACCGGCGACGCCCTGCTGCTGACCGAGTTCGGCGCCACCGAGGACGCGGCGGTGCTCGCCCGGGTCACCGAGCTCGCCGACGAGCGGATGCTCTCCTGGCAGCAGTGGGCCTACTTCAACGAGGACGTCTGCTGCGAGCGCCCCGCCGAGGGGCTGATCCGAGATCCACGCCGGCCCCCCCACGGCTCCAACCTGAAGCGCGAGAAGCTCCGCATCTCCGAGCGTCCATATCCCCAGAGGACGGCGGGAACGCCGCTCGGCTGGGAGTTCGACCCGACCCCGGCGGCGCCGCGCTTCGAGCTTCGCTACTCGACCACCGGACCGGGCGGCAGGGATTTCGCCGGGACCCGGCGGGCGACCGAGATCCACATCCCGAGGATCCACTTCGGCCCTCGCTACCGGGTCGAGGCCTCGGGCGCGAGGGTGATCTCGAAGCCGGGCGATTCGCTGCTTCGCCTCGTCAGCGACCCGGGAGCCGAGCGGGTCGCGGTGACGGTCTCCGCGCGGACCCGCTGATCGATCGTCGCGAGCGATCCAATACCGTCCCGGCGATGAGTGATTCACCGCTGGCGGGCCGGGTCGTCGTGATGTCGGGGGGCAGCCGCGGGATCGGGCTCGCGATCGCGAAGCGGATCGCCGCCGACGGAGCCAAGGTGGCGATCATCGCGAAGACCGCCGAGCCGCACCCGAAGCTGCCCGGGACGATCTACACCGCCGCGGAGGAGATCGAGGCGGCCGGCGGCGAGGCGCTGCCGATCGTCGGCGACGTCCGCGACGACGCCCAGGTCGAGGCGGCGATCGCCGAGACGGTGGAGAAGCTCGGCGGGATCGACATCGTCGTCAACAACGCCAGCGCGATCAACCTCTCCCCGATCGCGGACCTCGAGCCGAAGCGCTACGACCTGATGCTCGACATCAACACCCGTGGCACCTATCTGCTCAGTCGCGCCGCGCTGCCCCACCTGCGCGAGTCCGACCACGCCCACGTGCTCACCCTCTCGCCGCCGCTCAGCGCCGACCCGAAGTGGCTGGCCCGAAACGCGCCCTACACGGTCTCGAAGATGGGGATGACGATGCTGACCCTCGGCCTCGCCGCCGACGAGGCCGAGCACGGGGTCGCGGCGAACTGCCTGTGGCCGCGCACGATCATCGCGACCGCGGCCGTGCAGAACCTGCTCGGCGGCGAGCAGGCGATGGCGCGGGCGCGAACCCCGGAGATCTACGCCGACGCCGCCTACGAGATCGTCTGCCGCGACCCGCGCGAGTGCACCGGCAACGCCTTCATCGACGACGAGGTGCTGGCCGAGGCCGGGATCAGCGACTTCTCCCGCTACGTGGCCGGCGAGGGCGACGAGCTCGTGCTCGACCTGTTCGTGGACGAGTGGGGGCCCTCGGCGCCGCAGTGAGCGGCCCGCTCCCACGCTGAGCGAATGCGCGTCGGCAGCTTCGCCAGAGACGACGGGACGCGGCTGGTCGGCCTGGTCGCGGACGGCGAGGTGCGCGTGCTCGAGGCCGCCTCGATGCTCGAGTGGCTGGCGGGGTCGGGGCGAGCGGAGACCGGCGAGGCGCTCGCCGCGGATGCGCTCCGGACCCTGGCGCCGGTGCCCGAGCCCCCGAGCGTGCGCGACTTCTACGCCTTCGAGGGCCATGTCGCCGCGGGGGCGAGGCTGCGCAACCGCGAGATCGCCCCGCAGTGGTACGAGGCGCCCGCCTTCTACTTCTCGAACCCGGCGGCGATCATCGGCCCTGGCGAGGCGGTGCGGCGCCCGGCGCGAACGGCGATGCTCGACTTCGAGCTCGAGATCGCCGCGGTGATCGGGGTCTCGGACGATCGGGGGCCCGAGATCGCCGGCTTCACCCTGATGAACGACTGGTCCGCCCGCGACATCCAGGCCGGCGAGGTGACGGTCGGGCTCGGCCCGGCGAAGGCCAAGGACTTCGCCACCAGCATCGGCCCGCTGATCGTCACCCCCGACGAGCTGCCCTACTCGAACGGCCGCCTCGAGATCGCGGCGCGGGTGATCGTCGACGGCCTCGAGGTCGCCGCGGGCGACGCCTCCCCGCAGCACTTCGGCTGGCCCGAGATCGTCGCCCACGCCGCCCGCGACACGCGCCTTCGTCCCGGCGACGTGCTCGGCTCGGGAACCCTCACCGGGGGATGCCTGCTCGAGCTCGGGCCGTTCGTACCGGCGGCGGGCGGCGAGCCGCGCTGGCTCGAGCCCGGCGACACGGTCGCCCTCGAGTCCGAGCACCTCGGCCGGCTCGAGACCCCGATCGTCTGAGCGCGCCCCTCGAGCGCTCAGTCGCGCGGGCGCTCGAGCACCGGGCGGTCGAAGAGCGTCGAGAGCACGACCTGCGTCTGGGTGCGGACCACCCCCGGGGTCTCGCGGACGCGCTCCAGGGTGCGCTCGAGGTGCTCGGTGTCGGAGGCTCGCAGGTGGATGATCGCGCTCGGTGCGCCCGCGATCGTGTAGGCCGCCTCGACCTCGGAGAGCCCGTCGAGCGCCGCGCGCACCTCCTCGCCCGACATGCGGCCCTCGCAGAAGAGCTCGACGAACGCATGCGTCCCCCAGCCGATCGACGCCGGATCGATCGCCGCCGAGTAGCCGCGAATCACGCCGTCGGCCTCGAGGCGGTCCACCCGGCGCTTGACCGCCGGCGCCGAGAGCGCAACCCGCTCACCGATGTCCTGAAACGAGCGCCTGGCGTTCTCGCGCATCAGCGCAATGATCTGATGGTCTATTTCGTCCAATTCAGCTCTTCGGGGTGCCTCGGCGCAACGATCCGCGATTGAAAGCCGACCTCGAACACGGAATCATAAACAGGGACCTGCCACGCCGAGGAGAGGACCTGATGGGAACCGAGACGCTGAGCGAGCCGACCGCGCCGAGCACCGACCAGATGCCGCTGCTGGGCGTCGATCACGTCGAGCTCTACGTCGGCAACGCAAGCCAGGCCGCCTTCTGGTTCACCAACGCGCTCGGCTTCCGCCCGGTCGCCTACGCCGGCCTCGAGACCGGGGTGCGCGACCGGACCTCCTACGTGCTCGAGCAGGGACGGGTTCGCTTCGTGCTCACCGCGCCGCTGCTCGGGACGAGCGAGATCGCGACCCATGTCGCCGCCCACGGAGACGGCGTCAAGGTGATCGCGCTCTCGGTTCCCGACGCCGCCCACGCCTACAGCTACGCGATCGAGCACGGCGCGGTCGGCGTCCGCGAGCCGTGGGAGGAGAGCGATGCCGGCGGCACCGTGAAGCTGGCGACGATCGCGACCTACGGCGAGACTCTGCACACGTTCGTCGAGCGCGGCGGATACGAGGGCGCCTTCCTTCCGGGCTTCGCCGCCGCCGATGACCCCGCCGGCGACGCCGGGCTGTTCGTCGGCATCGATCACGTGGTCGGCAACGTCGAGCTCGGGCGGCTCGACGAGTGGGTCGGCTACTACGAGCGGGTCTTCGGGATGACCGAGATGATCCACTTCACCGATCGCGACATCTCGACGGAGTACTCGGCGCTGATGAGCAAGGTGATGGCCGACGGCAAGGGCAGGGTCAAGTTCCCGCTCAACGAGCCCGCCGAGGGGCAGCGCAAGTCGCAGATCGAGGAGTACCTCGAGTACTACGGCGGCCCCGGCGCCCAGCACATCGCGCTCGCGACCACCGACATCGTCGCCACCGTGAGGGCGCTGCGCGAGCGCGGCGTCCGCTTCCTCGCCACGCCGGCGAGCTACTACGACGAGCTGCCCGAGCGGATCGGTGAGATCGAGGAGGACGTCGCCGACCTGCGCGATCTCGGCATCCTCGCCGACCGCGACGACGAGGGCTACCTGCTGCAGATCTTCACCCAGAACCTCGGTGACCGCCCGACCGTCTTCTTCGAGGTGATCGAGCGCCACGGCGCCCGCGGCTTCGGTGAGGGCAACTTCAAGGCGCTGTTCGAGGCGATCGAGCGCGAGCAGGAACGGCGCGGGAACCTCTAAGGGAGCCTGCGGATGCGCTACCACAGCCTCGGCGAGATCCCGGCGAAGCGGCACACGCAGTTCCGCACCAACGGCCGACTCCTGGTCGAGGAGGTGATGGGCTACGAGGGCTTCTCCGGCAACGAGTCGATCCTCTACCACGTCGAGTCGCCCTGCCGGATCGCCGCCGCCGAGGAGTTCACCCCGATCGAGCATCGCGAGTGGGTTCCGGACGCGCACGTCCACCGTCACCTCGAGAGCGACGGCGTCGAGCCCGGCGGCGATCCGATCACCGGCCGCCGCTGCCTGATGTGGAACGGCGACCTCGAGGTCTCGATCTGCCGGCCCACCGAGGAGACCGAGGTCTTCTTCCGGGACGGCGAGGGCGACGAGGTCTTCTTCGTCTGCGAGGGCTCCGGGACGCTGGAGACGGTCTATGGCTCGCTCCCCTTCCGCGAGCACGACTACGTCGTCGTCCCGCGCGGCACCACCTACCGCTTCCGCCTCGACGACGGGCCGCAGTGGTGGCTGGTGCTGCACACGCCGGGCGAGATCGAGACCCCGAACCGCTATCGCAACCGCTACGGACAGCTGCTCGAGTCGGCGCCCTTCTCGCACCGCGACTTCCATCCGCCCACCGAGCTCGAGACGCACCGCGAGGGCGGCGAGCACGAGCTCCTCGTCCGGGTGCGCGGCGGCCTGCAGCGCTACCGGCTCGACTACCACCCGCTCGACGTCGTCGGCTGGGACGGCTACGTCTATCCCTACACCTTCAACGTCCACGACTTCGAGCCGCGGACCGGCCGGCTTCACCTGCCCCCGCCCGTGCACCAGACCTTCCAGGGCCCGAACTTCGTGATCTGCTCGTTCTGCCCGCGCGAGCTCGATTACGACCCGCAGGCGGTGCCGATCCCCTACCACCACTCGAACCTGCAGTCCGAGGAGGTCATCCTCTACGTCTCCGGCGAGTTCGGGAGCCGCCGCGGGATCGAGCAGGGCTCGATCACCGTGCACCCCTCCGGGCTCCCGCACGGCCCGCAGCCGGGCCTGGTCGAGAAGTCGCTCGGGATGCGCCGGACCGAGGAGCTCGCGGTGATGTGGGACACCTTCAAGCCGCTGCGAATGACCGAGCTCGCCCGCGAGCTCGACGAGCCGAGCTACGCCTACTCATGGCGCGACCAGGCACCCTCGCCGGTCGCCGAGTCGACGACGGGCTGAGGAGGTCGCCGTGTTCGAGGAGGCACAGCTCTACTCGCCGGTCACCGAGGCCGACGATGGCGCGGTGACGGTCCACCTCGCCGACGACCACCCGGGCAAGAGCGACCCCGACTACCAGCGACGGCGCAACGAGATCGCCGCCGCGGCGCTCGCGTGGCGAAGCGGCGAGCCGCTGCCGCGAATCGAGTACACCGAGGCCGAGCAGGAGGTCTGGCGGACCGTCCAGCGCGAGCTCGCGCCGAAGCACGAGCGCTACGCGTGCCGAGCGTTCCGCGACGCGGTCGAGGCGCTCGACCTTCCCCGCGAGCGGATCCCCCAGCTCGACGAGGTCACCTCCTCGCTCTCGCCGCTGACCGGCTTCCACTACGTGCCCGCCGCGGGCATCGTCCCGATCAAGGACTTCTACGGGAACCTCGCCGACAGCGAGTTCCATTCGACCCAGTACATCCGCCATCCCTCGGCGCCGCTCTACACGCCGGAGCCGGATCTGATCCACGAGGTGATCGGCCACGGCAATCTGCTCGCGGATCCCCAGTTCGCTGAGCTGAACCGCCTCGCCGGGGAGGCGGCGAGGCGGGCCGTGGCCGATGAGGCGGTCCAGTACGTCGCCGACGTCTTCTGGTTCACGATCGAGTTCGGCGTCGTCTGGGAGGAGGGCGAGCTGCGCGCCTACGGGGCCGGGATCCTCTCGAGCTACGGCGAGATCGACGAGTTCCGCGAGATGGAGATCCGCCCGATCGACTTCCACGAGATGGGCACGATCGATTACGACATCACCAAGTACCAGCCGGTCCTCTTCGCGGCGCGCTCGATGACGCAACTGGTGGACGAGGTGGGGAGCTTCTTCGCCGGCTTCGACGACGAGACGCCGGAGCGGCTCGCCCGCCGGGCGAACGGGACCCGAACGACCGCCTGAGCCGCGCGGCCCCGGCGGGCCGGCGGGAGACCGAGGCGATCGTCGGTCATGATCGCCCGATGGGGTCGGTCGATCGAAGCTCGGCGCTGCGCCTGCCCGAGAGCTGGCGGCTTCGAGGCGAGCTGCGTCCGGCGCTGCGGCGCGGCCTCTGGGTCGCCGTGCCGATCGGCGCGGCGATCCTGCTCGAGCTCGTGGGCAACGAGAGCCCGATCCCGGGAGGGCTGGCGACCGGCGCCCTGCTCGGCGGGTTCCTGGCCTTCGACGCTCCCGCGATCGTCCGCGCTCGCTGGCAGCTGCTGAGCGCTCCCGCGATCGGGCTGACGGCGGTGCTGGGGGTGCTCTCGGGCGGCTCGACCTCGCTCGCGATCGTGGCGATGGCGGCGGTCGCGAGCGCATGCGCGTTCGGCGTCGCGGTCTCGGTGCGCCTGCAGGTGGCCGGGCTCACCTGCGCGCTCGCGCTGGTTCTCGCCCAGGGCTTCGAGGTGGCGCGCGACGAGTCGGCGGTGGTGTTCGCGGTCGCGACGGGTGGCGTCCTCGCGCAGGCCGCCTGGTCGCTGCTCGCCTTCGCGCTCGGCGATCGCGGGCGAGATCCGGTGAGCCTCGGCGTGGCGGCCCGCGGCGCGCGGCTCGACCTCGCGCGCAACCTGACGTGGAGCTCACCGGCGCTGCGCCACGCGCTGCGCTTCGGCGCGGCGCTCGCTCTCGGGGTCGCCATCTACCGGGTCCTCGGGTTCGATCGGCACGGGTACTGGATCCCGCTGACGATCCTCTTCGTCCTTCGCCCCAGCCGCGGCGAGACCCTGACCAGGGTGCCGATGCGCGTCGCCGGCACGATCGTCGGCCTGCTGATCGCGACCGCGCTCGCCGAGGCGCTCGGATCGGCGATCGTGCTCACCGCGGCGGTCCTGACGCTCGCCGCGGGCTGCGCGTACGCGCTGCTCGCGATCGAGTACGCGGCGTTCACGGCGGCGATCACGATCTTCGTCGTCGTGCTCACCGACCGGCTCGGCGAGCCGGCGCTTCGGACCGCCGACGAGCGCGCGCTCGGAACCGCGATCGGGGTCGCCCTCGCGGCGCTCGCGTTCACCCTCTGGCCGGAGCCCGAGCCGCGGGATGGAGCGGCGTGAGTCGCCGGCGCGCGCCGCTCGCCGCGCCGGCCGCTACTCGGCGACCGCGGCGGTGTCGCGCTCGGCGGGAGCGCCCGCATCGCGGACCCGCTCGGCGCCGGGATCGGCGGCGGCGATCGCCTCGCGCATCCGGGCGCTGCGCAGCACCCTGAGCTCGGTCAGCGGCTGGAGCGCCCCGCGCCCGAGCAGCGCCGGGCCGACGAAGCGCGGGGCCCACACGCGAGCCCGGCGACGGCGAACGCCGTCCTCGATCGCGTCGACCGCGGCCGAGAGCGGCGCCGGGCGCCGGGCGAACCAGGGAAGCGTGGGCAGCATCAGCTGGACGGTCCGGTTGGCGAACGCGTCGCGGACCATGTCCGTCTCGATGATCCCGAAGTAGGCGCAGCCGGCGCGAGCCCCGGTCGGCGCGAGCTCCGCGCGCAGGCTGTTGGTGAACGCCTCGACACCGGCCTTCGAGGCCGAGTAGGCGGACATCAGCGGCGCGTGCGCGGCCGCGGCCAGCGAGGCGATGTTGAGCACGTAGCCGCGGCTCTCGATGATCTCCGGAAGCACCGCGTGAACCGTCCGCACGACGCCGAGCAGGTTGATCTCGAGCTCGCGCTCGAGCGTCTCCAGCGGGGTGCTCGCCACCGGGCCGGTCCAGTGGACGCCGGCGTTCGCGATCGAGACATCGATGCCGCCGAAGCGCTCCTTGGTGCGGGCGACGGCCTCGCGCATGGCCTCGGCGTCGGTCACGTCCGCCTCGTGCCAGAGGGCCCGCTCTCCGAGCCGCCCGGCGAGCGCCTCGAGGCGCGCGGGCTCGATCCCGACCAGCGCCACGTTGGCGCCGGCGGCGTGCAGGCGGACGGCGCTCTCGGCGCCGATCCCGCGCGCCGCGCCGGTGATCAGCACGGTGCGGTTCTCGATCTCATAGCTACGTGGCAAGGCTGCTCCTCTGGTGGTTGGGAGGGGTGGTCATTTCGCGATCGCGGTCAGCAGGTCGGTGGCAAAGCTCGCGAGCCGCTCGGGCGGGAAGCGTCGCGGGTGGGTCAGGGTCAGCCTGGCCGCGTCCTCGGCGGCCGAGATGAGCGTGTGGGCGACGAGCTCCGGATCGAGCGAGCCGAGCCCGAGCTGCTCGATCCCCCAGGCCGCCATCGGCTCGACCTGGGCGACCAGGCGCTCGCGGTGGCGGTTGACCTCCGCGCGCACCGACGGCGGCGTGCCGTCGGCCGGCAGCAGGATCAGGCGCCAGGTGTCGGGATGGGCGCGGACCGCCTCGAGCGCCGTTCGGATGCTCCCCGCGAGGATCTCGGCCGGGTCTCCGCTCAGCGGCAGCTGCGGCACCGAGGCCACGATCGCCTCGAGCACGCGCCGCTGCTCGCGCTCGAGCAGCGCGCCGAGCAGATCCTCGAGGTTGCCGAAGGCCTCGTAGACGACGGTCTTCGCGATCTCCGCCTCGCGGGCGATCGCCTCCATCGAGACGCCGGCGAAGCCGTGCTCGGCGATCAGCTTCAGCGCCGCGTCGAGCAGTTGCTCGCGGCGCTGCTCGCGCGGCAGCCGGGTCGCGTACCTGCGCCGCGGTCGAGTCGCCGTCTGCGGGTCGGGCTTGACAACCTTCTTCATCTCGGTCAATGTACGTTAGCGTATGTACGGGGGCGTACAAACGATCGCGGCGGCCGGAGCCGGGGGCGCTCCGCTCGACCAGCTCGCGATCCTCGCGGCCGTCTACTGGGGTGGGACGGCGGCGCTCGTCTGGCTCATCCTCGCCCACCGCCGCGGTCGCATCCGGGTGCTGGCCGATGCCGCCGCGCTCGCCGGCTGGGTCTTCCGCGCGCCCGGCTGGGTCGCGCTCCCGGTGTTCGTCGCCGCCGCGTCGCTGCTGCTCACGATGGCCGGCGGCTACTGGGACATCGGCTACCACATCGACTACGGCCGCGACGAGGGGCCGCTCGGCAACCCCGGTCACTACCCGATGTTGATCGGCTTCTTCGGCACCTTCGCCGCGGGCCTGCTCTGCGTCGGGCTCGCCCCCGAGCGCGACGCGGGCCCGGCCTGGCTGCGGCTCAGGCAGGGCTGGCGGGTCCCGATCGGCGGGGCCCTGCTGCTCGGCTGCTCGCTGTTCGGGCTGATGGCGCTCCCGCTCGACGACGTCTGGCACCGGATCTTCGGCCAGGACGTGACCCTTTGGTCGCCGACCCACTTCATGCTGCTCGGCGGGGCGACGATGTCGGTCGTCGGGATGGCGGTCCTGGTCGCCGAGGGCGTCCAGGCGGGCGCCCGGCGCGGCGCCCGTCCGCCGCGCTCGCGCCTGGCGAAGCTCTGGAGCGGGTTTCAGAAGGTCGCCCTGCTCGGCGGGATGCTCGTCGGCTTCGAGGCGTTTCTCGCCGAGTACGACTGGGGCGTGCCGCTGTACCGCCAGGTCTGGCAGCCGCTCCTGCTCGCCGGCTTCGGCGCCTTCGTCTTCTCGGCGGCCCGCTCGTGGGCCGGCCGCGGCGGCGCGATCGGCGCCTGGGTGATCTTCCTCGCCGTGCGCTCGCTGGCGACGCTGATCCCGGTGCTCGCCGGCCGCTCGCCGGCGGCGCTGCCGTTGATGCTCGCCGCCGCCGCGTCGGTCGAGCTGATCGCGCTGCGGGTCACGCCGCGCGCCCGCCCGATCGCCTTCGGGCTCGGCGCCGGAGCGCTCTGCGGAACCGTCGGCTTCGCCGGCGAGTACGCCTGGTCGCAGTTGGTGATGCCGCTGCCCTGGACCGCCGCGCTCCTGCCCGAGGGGCTGCTCTCTGCGGCGATCGCGGGAACCGCCGGCGGGGTGCTCGGTTCGCTGCTGGCCAGCGGCCTGCGCGCCGAGCTGCCGCCGCGGCGGGTCGCGCGCGCGGCCTGCGTCGGCGCCTTCGCGGCGCTGGTGGCGCTCGCCGTCAACGCCGGGATCCGCGAGCAGCCGCGGGCGAGCGCGAGCTTCGAGCTCACCGACGTCAGCGGTCCGCCGCAGCGCGAGGCGATGGCGACGGTGACGATCTCGCCCGCCGGGGCCGGCGAGGGCGCGAACTGGCTCTACGTGCTCGCCTGGCAGGGCGGCGCCGGGACCGAGCGGATCGTCGATCGGCTCGAGCGGGTCGGCGAGGGCGTCTACCGGACGACCCAGCCGATCCCTCTCTACGGCACCTGGAAGTCCGGCCTTCGCCTTCAGAACGGCCGCGCCCGGGGCGCGGTCCCGATCCGCCTGCCCGCCGACGACGCGCTCGCCGGCTCCGCGACGACCCTTCCGGCCTCGTTCGACCGCGGGCAGGCCGACGAGCTCCGGGATTCCGCGGGCGCCGAGCTGCCCGCGCCGGCCGCGTTCTCACGCCCCTTCCTCGACGACGGGTTGATCATCCTGCGCGAGAGCAAGGGCGACGTGCCGGGGTGGCTGTGGACGGCGTCGATCGCGGCGATCCTCGCGATCTACGCGATCTTCATCGCCGGCCTCGCCGCCGGCGTGGCCCGCCTGAGCCGCCGCGCCGCCCCGGCGAGCCCCCCTGCCCGCGGGCGCCCGGACCCCGGCCGACACGCCGATACCGACGCCGAGATGGCGGTTGTGGGTGCATAGCACCCACAAGTGACACCTCGGCCCGGGTGGCGCCGCGGTTTCGGGGTGGCTCAGCTAGGCCGGGATGGCGGCGCCGGTCAGGTGGGGCTCGCCGGAGCGGCTGCGCACCCCGAAGGACGTTGCCGGTCCCTCCGCGTCGCTGGCGAACTCGACCGTCGCCGGCAGCAGGATCGGGCGCTTGAAGGCGACCTCGGCGGTGAGCGCCTCGGGGAGCCTCGAGCCGAGCTGGGCGAGGCAGCGCGCCTTCGTCCACATCCCGTGGGCGATCGCGCGGGGGAACCCGAACGCCTTCGCGGTCAGCCCGTAGCATGTGGATCGGGTTCGAGTCGCCCGAGACCGCCGCGTAGCGACGGCCGAGATCGCTCGTCAGCCTCCACTCGCCTCGAGGGCGAGCGCGGCGACGTCGAGATCGGGACCGCTCGGCGCCGCCTCGCCGGAGCCGGAGCCGCGGCGCAGGATGGTGCTCACGCCCTCCCAGACGAGCTCGCCGCCGGCGCGCGCCTCGGTGATCAGGGGAACGTGCGGCCCTTCGGGTGGGGCTCGAGCCCGCTCGCCGCGGACCGCGCAGGACGAGCGGCTCGCCGAGCTCGATCGGCCGGTGCTGGGTGATCCGGTTGTCGACGTGGACGAGGCCGATGCGCCGGGAACGGGAACCGCCGTCGGTCATCAGCGGCATCTGCAGCGGGAAGGCGAGGACGTGCGGATAGGTCGGCGGCAGCGTCTCGCGCAGCGTGAAGCCGCAGACCCGGCAGTAGTCGGCGAGCCGCTCGGGGTCGACCGCTGAGCGGCGTCGAGCTCGAGCTCGAGCTCGGGCAGCTCGCCGCCGCCGCCGGCGAGCAGCGGCAGGCGCCCGGCGCCGGGGACGGCGCCGAGCGCGGCGCGGCCGTAGAGCCCGCCAGCGCGGAGCGGGCGAGCGCTCTCAGCCGGCGGACGCTCAGGCGCCGATCAGGTGCTGGCCGCAGACGCGGACGACGTTGCCGTTCAGCCCGGTCGAGGCGGGGCTCGCGAACCAGGCGATCGCCTCGGCGACGTCGACCGGCAGCCCGCCCTGGCTCATCGAGTTCATCCGCCGGCCCGCCTCGCGCGTGGCCGATCGGCATCGCCGCGGTCATCTGCGTCTCGATGAAGCCGGGGGCGACGGCGTTGATCGTCGCCCCGCGCTCGGCGAAGACCGGCGCCATCGACTCGACCATCCCGATCACGCCGGCCTTCGAGGTCGCGTAGTTGGTCTGCCCGGCGTTGCCGGCGATCCCGCTGATCGAGGAGACGCAGACGATCCGCGCCGTTCTCGTTCAGCAGGTCGCGCTCGAGCAGCGCGTCGTTGATCCGCTCCTCGCTGGAGAGGTTGATGTCCATCAGCACGCGTCCAGCGCTCCTCGTCCATCCGCCCGAGCGTCTTGTCCTTGGTGACGCCGGCGTTGTGGACGACGATGTCGACGCCGCCGTGCGTTCTTCGCGAGCTCGTCGCGATCAGCTTCGGGGCCTCCGCGGTCGGTGATGTCGGCGACGATCGTCGAGCCGCCGATCTCGCCGATGACCGCCTCGAGGTCGCTCGGCCAGCGGCGGGACGTCGAGGCCGACGACGTGGGCGCCGTCGCGCGCGAGCGTGCGGGCGATCGCCGCGCCGATGCCGCGCGAGGCGCCGGTGACGAGCGCGACCTTGCCGTGCAGCGGGCGCTCCCAGTCGATCTCCGGGGCCGCTCGAGGCCGTCGCCGATCCGGACGACCTGGCCGGAGACGTAGGCGGAGCGCGGCGAGAGGAAGAAGCGGAGGCGTCGAGTCGATCCGGTCCTCGGCGCCGGGCGAGACGTAGACGAGCTGGGCGGTCGCCCCGTAGCGCACCTCCTTGCCGACGGAGCGGACGAAGCCCTCGAGCGCGCGCTGGGCGGTCGCCTCGCGCGGCGTCCGCGCAGTCCTCGGGCGGCGTGCCGAGGACGATCACGCGGCCGCGACGGCGCCAGGTGGCGGACGGTCGGGTGGAAGAAGCGCCCAGAGCTCGCGCAGCTGCTCGCTCGAGTCGCGATCCCGGTGGCGTCGAAGACGAGCGCCCTTGAAGCGCTGCTCCGCGGGTGCCTCCGGGTTCCAGATGCCGGCGTCGATGCCGGCGTCGCCGAGCGCGGCGCGGACCTCGTCGTCGAGCCGCGTGTCGACCGCGACGTCGGCCCGCGCGAGCGACGCTCGGCGATCGCGCCGCCGAGCCGCCCGCCGGGCGCGGCGCCGAGCAGCACCTCGCCCGTCGATCAGCGGCGCCGCCGGGCTCGAGAGCGGTCGAGCTCGACCGGCTGCGGCAGGCCGACGTTCTTGGCGACGAACGCCGCCGATCGGGTTGTTGACGAGCTGCGATGTAGCGTGTCCGGCATTCGTCTGCTCCTGTCCCGGTTCCTAGGCTTCGAGGATCGCGACGACGCCCTGGCCGCCGGCGGCGCAGATCGAGATCAGGCCGCGCCCGCCGCCGCGCTCCTCGAGCTGCCTTGGCGAGCGCGGCGACGATCCGGCCGCCGGTCGCGGCGAAGGGATGACCGGCGGCGAGCGAGCCGCCCTTGACGTTGATCTTCGTCGCGGTCGATCGAGCCGAGCGGCGTCGTCGAGGCCGAGGCGCTCCTTGCAGAACACCGGGTCCTCCCAGGCCGTCAGCGTGCAGAGCACCTGGGCGGCGAAGGCCTCGTGGATCTCGTAGAAGTCGAAGTCCTGGAGCGTCGAGGTCGTTGCGCTCGAGCATCCGCGGCACCGCGTAGGCGGGCGCCATCAGCAGGCCCTCCTTCTTGTCGACGAAGTCGACCGCGGCGGTCTCGGCGTCGACGAAGCGGGCGAGCGGCGCGAGGCCGTGCTCGGCTCGCCCACTCCTCGCTCGCCGAGCAGCACCGCCGAGGCGCCGTCGGTGAGCGGGGTCGAGTTGGCGGCGGTCATCGTGCCGTCGGCGCCGCCGAAGACCGGGCTTCAGCTTGCGCGAGCTTCTCGACGCGTCGAGTCGGGGCGCAGGTTCTGGTCGCGCTCGAGGCCGAGGTAGGGGGTGACGCAGGTCGTCCATGAAGCCGCGCGTCGTAGGCGGCGGCCGAGGTTCTGGTGGCTGGCGACGGTGAGCTCGTCCTGCTCGTCGCGGGTCATCCCCCACTCCTTGGCCATGATCGCCGTGTGCTCGCCCATCGAGAGGCCGGTGCGCGGCTCGGCGTTGCGCGGGATGTCGGGCGACGATCTGGCCGGGGCGGACCTTCGGCGAGCGCCTTGAGCCGGTCGGCGGTTCGAGCGGCGCGTTGTTCGCCTCGAGCAGGATCTCGCGGAGGTCGTCGTTGAGCGCGATCGGCGCGTCGGAGGTGGTGTCGACGCCGCCGGCGATCGCCGAGTCGACCTGGCCGAGCGCGATCTTGTTGGCGGCGAGGATCGTCGTCTCGAGGCCGGTGCCGCAGGCCTGGCCGACGTCGTAGGCGGGCGTCTCGGGGGCGAGCGTCGAGCCGAGCACGGACTCGCGGGTCAGGTTGATGTCGCGGCTGTGCTTGAGCGACGGCGCCGCCGGCGACCTCGCCGAGGCGCTCGCCGGCGAGCCCGGTCGCGCTCGACCAGGCCGTCGAGGGCCGCGGTCAGCATGTCCTGGTTGGAGGCCTTCGCGTAGGGCGCCGTTCGAGCGGGCGAACGGGATCCGGTTGCCGCCGAGGATGGCGACGGGGCGGGTCGTTTGCGTTCATGAGTTCTTCGACTCCTGCGGATCAGCTGCCGGGCGCAGCGTTCGCCTGGCTGACGCGGCTACTTCAGCTCGGCCGAGGTCAGCCCGAGCAGCTGGCGGGCGATGATCAGCAGCTGGATCTGCTGGGTGCCCTCGAAGATGTCGAGGATCTTCGCGTCGCGGGCCCACTTCTCGAGCAGCTCGTCCTCGCCGTAGCCGGCGGAGCCGCAGAGCGCGACGCAGCGCAGCGCGATGTCGGTGCCGGTGCGGCCGGCCTTCGCCTTGGCGTAGGAGGCGTGCAGCGAGTTCGGCTTCGTGTTGTCGGCCATCCAGGCGGCCTCCAGCGTCAGCAGGCGGGCGGCCTCGTAGTCGGCCTCGAGCTCGATGCAGCTCGGCCGCGGCGGCGTTCTGGCGAGTGCGCCGGGCGGTCGTAGTCGATCTCGACCCCGGCCTCGGCGAGCAGCTCCCGGGTCCGCTCGAGGCAGGCCCGGGCGACGCCGACGGCCATCGCCGGCGACCAGCGGGCGCGTGTTGTCGAACGTCTGCATCGACGCCGGCGAAGCCCTTCTTCGTGTCGATCTCGGGGCTGCCGAGCAGGTCCTCCTTCGGCACGCGGCAGTCGTCGAGGATGAAGGCGGCGGTGTCGGAGGCGCGGATCCCGAGCTTGTGCTCGAGCCGGTCGAGCTTCAGCCCCGGGTTGGAGCGCTCGACGACGAACGACTTGATCGCGGCGCGGCCCTGCTCGCGGTCGAGCGAGGCCCAGACGACGACCAGCTCGGCGCGCTCGCCGGAGGTGACGTAGATCTTCTCGCCGTTGAGCACGTACTCGTCGCCGTCGAGGATCGGCGGTCGTGCGGATCGCGGCCGAGTCCGAGCCGGCCTCGGGCTCGGTGATCGCCATCGCGGCCCACTTGCCGGCGAAGCGCTCCTTCTGCTCGTCGTCGGCGACCGCGGCGATCGCCGAGTTGCCGAGGCCCTGGCGCGGCATCGTCAGCAGCAGGCCGACGTCGCCCCAGCACATCTCGATGATCGCCGAGCACGGAGGCCATGTTGGAGCCGTTGCGGTTGCCGTCGTCGCTCGTTCGTCGAGCCTGGCTGCACGCCCGGCCGGCGCCGGCGCCGCTCGACCTCGCCAGCCGTCGTTCGAGCCCGTCGATCAGCGCGGCGAGCATGTCGAGCTCCTTCGGGTACTCGTGCTCGGCGAGGTCGTACTTGCGCGAGATCGGGCGCAGGACCTCGCGTCGCGACCTGGTGCGCCTGCGCCGACGAGCGGCCTCGAACTTCTTCGGAATCTCGAGATTGATCATCGTGATCGGTCCCGCCGCTCTAGACGAGCAGCGCCTCCCTCCATCACGCCGGCGGCGCGCAGGTCGCGGTACCAGCGCTCGACCGGGTACTCCTTGACGTAGCCGTGGCCGCCGAGCAGCTGGACGCCGTCGGAGCCGATCTGCATGCCCTTGTCGGCGCAGAGCTGGCGGGCGATCGCCGTCTCGCGGGCGAAGTCCTTGCCCTGGTCGGCGAGGCTCGGCGGCGCGGTAGGTCGCCAGGCGCATGCCCTCGACCTCGATCGCGATGTCGGCGACATGTTGAAGGCGACGGCCTGGCGGTGGGCGATCGGCTCGCCGAAGGCGATCGCGCTCCTTGACGTAGGGGATCAGGTAGTCGAGCGCGGCCTGGGCGGTGCCGACGGCGAGCGCGCACCAGGCGAGCCGGCGCGAGGCGGATGCACTCGGCGTAGACCTCGGCGGCGCCGTCGGCGAGCAGCGCGCCGCGCCGGGCACGCGAACCGCCTCGAGCTTGAGCTCGCCGGTGCCGGCGGCGCGGATGCCCATCGCGGGCTCGGCCTCGAGCGAGGACGCCGTCGGTCGTCGACTCGACGATGAACAGCGCCGGGCCGGAGTCCTCGAGCTCGGCGGCGATCACGAAGAGCTCGGCGTCGGCGGCGCGCGGGACGAGCGCCTTGACGCCGTCGATGACGAAGTCGTCGCCGTCGCGGCGGGCCGTCGTCGCGCAGCGTCGAACGGGTCGAAGAGCGCGCCGCGGCTCGAGCACCGCGAGCGCAGCGGCGGGCGGCGTTCTCGCCGGTGAACTCGGGCAGGTAGGTGGCCTGCTGGTCGGCGTCGCCCCAGAGGCCGATCGCGGTGCTGACCGCGGCGGGGGCGAGGACGGCGACGGCGAGGCCCATGTCGCCGTGGGCGAGCGCCTCGGTGACCAGCACGGAGGTGACGGCGGAGCGCTCCTCGAAGGCGCCGCCGAGCTCCTCGGGCACGCCGAGCATGGTCGATCCCGAGCTCGTTCGCCTGGCTCGAGGATCTCCTGCGGGCGCGGCGCAGGCCGCGTCGGCCTGCGAGCGCGGCCTTGCGCAGCTTCTGCGGACGCGAAGTCGCCGAAGGCCTCGCTGCATCATCTGCTGCTCGTCGGTCGGGGTGAGGTCGAAGCAGCGTGGCTCGCTTGGCCGGCGCGCTGGCGCGCCGGGCGAGCTCAGCTTCTGGCACGGCCGTCGAAGGTGCGGCCGGCGGCGTTGGCGGCGCGAAAGCCGTCTTCGCGTCGCGCGGTAGATGAGCCGCTCGGCGCGGCTCGCGGAGGCCGACGCGGTCGACCAGCTCGAGGCTGGCGAGGCGGTTGAGGGCCCGGAGGCCGGAGCGCCATTGCTTGGTCGGCGATGCTCATCGAAGGGGGTCTGCGTGGGCGTCGGGCGGTCGGCTCGGTGCGGATCTGATCCGAGCCGCCGGACGAAGCTGACTGGCACCGTGATGCACATACGGCCGCTGACGACGGCCGACCGCGCCGGGCGACGGGTACGGACTGCTCGGCAGCCGCGGTCGTCGCCTAGGATAGCCACGCCGGTGCGTCCCGTCGCTCCAGAGGTCTCCTGCGCTGCCGTCCCTGATCCCGTCCCGCTGCTCGCCGCGCTCGCGCTCGCGCTCGCCGCCTGCGGCGACGACGACTCCGGCGAGCTCGACGCGCTGCGCCGAGGCCACGCTCGCGCGAGGACTGCACGCCCGACGCGCTCGAGACGCTGAAGCCGGGGACGCTGACGGTCGGCACCGACGAGCCCGGCCTTCCCGCCCTACTTCGAGGACGACGACCCGACCAACGGCAAGGGCTTCGAGAGCGCCGTCGCCTACGCGATCGCCGACAAGCTCGGCTTCGCCGAGGACGAGGTCGAGTGGGTCGTCGAGTCCGTTCAACTCCTCCTTCGCGCCCGGGCCGAAGGACTTCGACTTCGACGTCAACCAGATCTCGATCACGCCGAAGCGCGCCGAGCAGGTCGACTTCTCGACGCCCTACTACGAGGCCGATCAGGCGGTCGTCGCGCTCAAGGACTCCGAGCGCGGCGACGCGACCTCGCTCGCCGACCTCGCGGACGCCAAGATCGGCGTCCAGATCGGCACCACCAGCCTCGACGCGGTCGAGGCGTCGATCGCAGCCGAGCGAGCGAGCCGCAGGTCTTCGACACCTCCAACGACGTCGTCTCGGCGCTCAAGAACGGCCAGGTCGACGCGGTCGTCGTCGACGTGCCGACCGCCTTCTACCTGACCGCCGTCCAGGTGCCCGGAGGCGAGCATCGTCGGCCAGTTCCCGGCGCCGGGCGGCGACCAGTGGGGCGCCCTGCTCGAGAAGGACTCGCCGCTGACCGACTGCGTCTCGGCCGCGGTCGACGAGCTCGACTCGACTCGGGTGAGCTCGCCGAGATCGAGAAGCAGCTGGATGAGCGACGGCGACCAAGGCGCCGGTGCTCGAGTAGCGGCGCCGAGCGGCCCGCGCCGCCGGGCGGCGACCGCCGAGCGGAGCGGGCGGCCGCGCGACGGCGCGCGACCGCCGCGGGCAGGCGATCGCGGCGGTCTCGACGCGTCGTCGTCCTCGGCGGCCTCGCGGCGCTGGTCCTGACCAGCCCGGGCTGGCCGACGGTTCAGCGAGACGTTCTTCGACGGGGAGGTCGTTCGCCGACTCCTTCCCCGACATCCTCGAGGCGTTCTGGCTCGACATCCGGGTCTTCATGGTCGTCGAGGTCGCGGTCCTGATCGCTCGGCCTCGCTGGTCGCGCTGGTCCGGACGTCGTCAGGCGCCGGCGCTGTTCCCGCTGCGGCTGATCGCGACCGTCTACACCGACGTCTTCCGCGGCATCCCGACGATCCTGCTCGTCTACCTGGTCGGCTTCGGCGTCCCGGCGCTGGCCAGACGTCGAGGGCTCGAGCGCTCGACCTGGCTGCCGACCGAGCCGGTCGTCCTCGGCGGGATCGCGCTCGACCCTCTCCTACGGCGCCTACGTCGCCGAGGTCTACCGCGCCGGCCTCCGCTCGGTCCATCGCGGCCAGCGCGACGCGGCGCTCGCCGTCGGCCTGACCGAGCAGCCAGGCGATGCGCCACGTGATCCTGCCCCAGGCGGTGCGCCGGGTCGGCCCGCCGCTGCTCAACGACTTCATCGCGCTGCAGAAGGACGTCGCGCTGATCGCGATCCTCGGCGTCACCGGCGAGGCCTTCCGGCACGCCCAGATCGCAGCCGCGGCCGACTTCAACTACACGCCGCTGATCGCGCGCGGCGCTGCTCTACCTGGCGTCACGATCCCGCTCGCGCGGCTGCTCGATCGCTGGGAGCGGCGGCCAGGCCGGAGAGCGCGCTGATGAGCGTGAGCCGGCACGCCGGTGATCGAGATCCGCGGCGTCACCAAGTCCTTCGGCGAGCGCGAGGTGCTGCGCGGGATCGACCTCGACCGTCGCACGAGCACGAGGCGGTCGCCGCTGATCGGCGCCTCGGGCTCGGGCAAGTCGACGCTGCTGCGCTGCATCGACCTGCTCGAGGAGATCGACGACGGCGACATCTTCCTCGACGGCGAGGTGATCACCGACCCCTCGGTCGACCCGGTCGCGCGTCCGCCGCCGGCTCGGGCTTCGTCTTCCAGGCCTACAACCTCTTCCCGCACCTGAGCGTGCTCGAGAACGTCATCCTCGGGCATCACCCGCGCCCACGGCGTCGGCCGCGAGCCGAGGCCGAGCGCGAGGCGCGCGCGCTGCTCGAGCGCTTCGGCCTCGACGGCCGCGAGGACGACCGGCCCGACCGACCTCTCCGGCGGCCAGCAGCAGCGGGTCGCGATCGCCCGCGCCTTCGCCGGCGCGGCCGCGGGCGATGCTGCTCGACGAGGTCACCAGCGCGCTCGACCCCGAGCTCGTCGGCGAGGTGCTGCGCCGCGGTCCGCGACCTCAAGGCCGAGGGCGTGACGATGCTGCATCGCCACCCACGAGATGAGCTTCGCCCGCGAGGTCGCCGACCGCGTCGGCTTCCTGCACGAGGGCAGGCTGGTCGAGGTCGGCCCGCCCGAGCAGGTGCTCGAGCGACCCGCCGAGCCGGAGACCCGGCGCTTCCTCCGCCGGCTGCTCGAGGCCGGGCGAGCGTAGGCTCGCCGGGGCGGGGGTAATGCGGGCCGACCCACGCGCCCGCGGTCGATCACTGGATATCGGGGGCGATCGTCGGCCCCGGCCCCGCGAGCACGAAGAACCAGAAGGCGAAGCCGATCACAGCGAGCACGGTGCTGATCACGAAGGTGGCCTCGAAGAGCCCGGTTCGATCGCCCTCCGCGACATCGGGGCGGAGCGCCCCCCAGAGGCGCTCGAGCCGCTTGCCGGCCCAGACGGTGAGCACGATCGAGGCAACCGAGCCGACGAACGCGACCGCGAGCCCACCGGAGAGCGAGTCGAGCGCGAAGTCGACCTGAGATCCCACCCACAGCCAGGCGAGCGGCTGGGGCCCGAACAGCGAGAGGCAGAGGACCAGCTCGGCGAGCGCGACTCCCGTCGAGGCCAGGGTCCTGAGCGCTCCGGCGCGCTCGGGCCGCTCTTGTTCGGTGCTCGCCATCGCTCCTACTTTGACGAACTCGCCGCCGCCTGCGCAGGGGCGCGGGCGGGCGCCGCCCCCGATCAGCTGTCGAAGCCGAGCCCGAGGCGGTCGAGCGTTCGCAGCCAGAGGCCGCGCCTTCCCGCCTTGCGATCGGCCGCGGCGAGGCGGTTGCGGGTCAGCTGGACGACGGCGCTTCGCAGCGGCTCCGGCGGGAAGGGCACCGGCCGCCGGCGAACGTAGCGCAGCCTGCCGGCCTCGCTCTCGCGGCCGTCGAGCAGGTCGAGGCCGACCCGTGCGCCGAAGCGGCTCGCCGCCACCCCGAGGCCGGTGTAGCCGGGCGCGAACGCGACCCGGCCCCCGTGTGCGGTGCCGAAGAAGACCGAGAAGCGGCTGCAGGTGTCGATCGCGCCGCCCCACCGGTGGCTGAAGCGGACCCCCTCGAGCTGCGGGAAGGTGGCGAAGAAGCGCTGCGAGAGGCCCGCGAAGCTCCGCTCGTCATCGTCGAGGCGGTCCTCGACCGGCCCGCCATAGCGGTAGACGGCGTCGTAGCCGCCCCAGAGGATCCGCCCGTCCGCGGTCAGCCGGTAGTAGTGGAACTGATTGCGCGCTGTCGCTGAGGCCCTGGCGCCGGCGCCAGCCGATCTGCTCGAGCCGGCGAGGATCGAGCGGCTCGGTGACCAGCACGTAGTCATAGACCGGGAGGAGGTAGCGGCGAACCTGCCGCAGCAGCGGCCGGTAGGCGCTGGTCGCGAGCAGCACGCGAGGAGCGCGGACCGTGCCCGCCTCGCAGCGGACCGCGACCGCGTCACCGGAGCGGTCGAGCGCCAGCGCCTCGGTCCGCTCGTGGATGCGGACGCCGAGCCCGCTCGCCGCCCGCGCCAGCCCGAGAGCGAGCTTTGCCGGGTCGAGCAGCGCGGCCCCGGTGCGATTCCACAGGCCGCCGCGAAAGAGCGGCGAGTGGACCTCCGCCCGCATCGCCTCGCCATCGAGCAGCTCGACGTCGTAGCCGCGCTCGCGGTGCAGGTCGAACGACTCGGCGAGCCAGCCCTCCTGGTGCGGCTCGAGCGCGACCGTGAGCTCGCCGCCGAGCTCGAGATCGCATTCGATCCGATGCAGGTCGAGGTCGGCGAGCAGCCCGGCGAAGTTCTCCGCGCCGAGCCGCTCGAGCGCATCGATCTCGTCGGCGAACCGGGCGAGCCCGTTCTCGAGCCCATGGGTCAGCGAGGCGATCGCGAAGCCGCCGTTGCGCCCGCTGGCGCCGTGGGCGACCGCCCGCGCCTCGAGGACGACCACCTCGCGGCTCGGGTCCTCGACCTTCGCGAGCAGAGCGGCCCAGAGGCCGGTGAAGCCGGCGCCGACGATCACCAGGTCCGCCGAGCTCTCGCCGCACAAGGGCGCGTGGCCCCCGTCTCGCTCGAGGCGCTCGAGCCAGAAGGGGGCCCGCACGGCATCCGCGTAGGCGGCGCGCTGCCACGCAGCAGGCGGCGTCGAGGGCCACGGGCCGGACGCGGTCATCAGAGGGCCGCGGCGAGCTGCGGAATGTGCTCCTCGAGGTGCCCCGCGATCGTTCGGCGCACCCACTCGCGGGTCTCGGCGTCGGCCATCCGATAGCGGCCGAGCAGCATCTTCTGATCGTCGATCGGCAGCCCCGCGATCTCCCAGCTCACCGCGAGCCGCTCGAAGAGCAGCTCGGTCCGCCGTCGCCAGACGTCCTCGAGCGAGCCGGCGGCTGAGCCGAGGGAGCCCGAGACCTTCTCGATCGTCGCCGCGCTGAGCGCGTCGCGGAGCACCAGCGAGTTGCCCTCCGCATCGCGGTACTCGCTGGTCGCGACCGGCTCGCGCCGTCGCCGCTCCTTGCGCTGCCGCCGCTTCGCCATCGCCGGAAGTCTCTCAGGCGCCGAGCGGCTCGATCAAGGACGGTGCAATCCGCCGAGCACGGCGCCCGTCAGCGCCAGAGCGACCTCGGCGCGACGCCCAAGCGAGTCGCGGACCAGGTACTCGCCCGGATTGTGTGCCATTCCGCCGAGCGGTCCGAGGCCGTCGATCGCCAGCGGCACATGGACGGCGAGGTGGCTCGCGTCGCTGGCGCCGCCGCGCTCGGCGGCGATCACCGGCCGCCCGAGCAGCTCGCTCGCCGCCTCGAGCGCCGGCCTGGCCACCTCGCGCGTGTCCATCCCGGGCCAGCGGCGGACCAGCTCGGCCGAGAGCTCGACCCCGCCGTGCTCGGCGGGGATCGCCTCCAGCACCGCCTCGAGCTCGGCCAGGCCGTCGGCGCGAAGGTCGCAGGTGAGCTCGCCGGCCGCGGGGACGACGTTGAAGGCATCGCCGCTTCGGATCACGGTCGGGACCGCCGTCAGCCTGCGCGGGCCGGCCGGATCGCTGAGCTCGGCGATCCGGCGCGCCGCCTCGCCGAGCGCGAGCAGCGCGTTTCGCCCGTGCTCGGGCGCCGCGCCGGAGTGAGCGGCGCGACCCGTGGCGAGGACCCGTGCGGTGGCCGCCGCCTTGCGCCGCACCACGACCGCGTCCTCGCCCCCGTCGCCGAGCTCACCGCCCTCGAAGCACAGGCAGGCGTCGAAGCCCGCGAAGGACGGGGCGTGCGCGAGCGGGCCGGTGCGCCACTCCTCGTCGGTGACCAAGAGCAGCGCGATCTCCTCGAAGCTCCGCGGGATCGCGGCGAAGGCTCGCAGCACGCCGAGCGCGAGCACGTCACCGCCCTTCATGTCGATCGTGCCCGAGCCGGTCAGTCGCTCACCGTCGCGGGCGAGCGCCCGGTGATCCTCGTGGGCGACGACCGTGTCGAGGTGGCCGAGGAGCAGGATTCGTCCGCGGCCGTCGCCGCGCACGCGGGCGAGCAGGTCGGGCGCGTGGCCCGGGCTCGAGCACTCGATTCGCTCGACCGCGGCCCCTCCCGGGAGCAGCTCGGCGGCCACCGCGACCGCCGACTCGGCGCCGGCGACGTCGCCGGAGGGGCTCGAGACCGCGACCAGCGCCTCGAGCTCACGCTCGGCGCGGGAGGCGATCGCGGCCGCCGCGGCCGCGATCTCGGCTCGGTCCAGCGGCGCCCGTCTCATCGCCGGGAGGCTAGTCCAGCGGGCGCCGGGCGGCTAAACTCCCGCGTACAACCGGGGGCGAACCAGATTCGACGTGGAGCTATTCGTCCCGGTGTTGCGAGTCGAGGACCCGGGTTGGCCTCGCTAAAAATCCCCGGAAAACCATAATTGCGGACTCCAAGCATGAGTTCGCCCTCGCCGCCTAACTAGCGGTTTGAGGGAGTCGCCCCGGGTTCGCCCGCGGCCCGGTCAGCGGCTTCAATCAGCGGGCTCACCCCGAGGGTAGGACCCTCGACCGTCGGGGGAAAACTTCAGGAGGGTGTGGCGCCGGGGACGTGCCCCGCGGATCGACCGAACCGGACGCCGAGATTCGACTCCGACGGGAACGCTCGTTGACTACATCGGGACCTCTCTGCGGACGCCGGGGCAGTACCGGCCGCCTCCACTGCCAAGCGTGGCCCTCCCACCGGGAGGGCCACGCCCCGCCGGCCCCTCGCGACGAGCTTGAGCTCGTGCACCTCGGAGCTGGGCCTCTTCCCGCTCGCCCGCCGGAGGCCGCGCCGGCGGAGCGAACGCCGTCCCTATCCTCAGGGGGTGAGATGAGCGAGACTTCGAGCAGAGGCTGGGGCGAGCCGCTCCCGGCGCCGCCCGCGCCGCCCGAGCGCGATCTCGAGCCGATCCAGCCGGGCTCGGGACGCGCCGATTGGCGCAAGCGACTGAGGCGGTTCGCCGGCCCGATCGGCGCCGCGGCGATCCTGCTGGCGACGAAGCTGAAGGCGGTGCTGCTGGTGCTGCCGAAGCTCAAGATCTTCACCACCTCGGCGACGATGCTGGTCTCGATCGCGGCCTACGCCCTGATCTGGGGCTGGAAGTTCGCCCTCGGATTCGTGCTCCTGCTGCTCGTCCACGAGATGGGTCACGTGTTCCAGCTGCGCCGCGAGGGAATCGAGGCGTCGGCGCCGATGTTCATCCCCTTCCTCGGCGCGGTCGTCGCCGCCAAGTCGCTCGGGGACGACGCCGCCGCCGAGGCCCGCGTCGGTCTCGCCGGCCCGGTGCTCGGATCGCTCGCGACCCTGGTCCCGCTCGGGATCTGGCTCGCCACGGGCGAGGAGTTCTGGCAGGCGCTCGCCTACGTCGGCTTCTTCATCAACCTCTTCAACCTCCTCCCGGTCCTGCCGCTCGACGGCGGCCGGGCGATGGCGGCGCTCTCTCCCTGGGTCTGGTTCGGCGGCTACGCGATCCTGGTCGCGCTCACCTTCACCTTCCCGAACCCGATCCTGCTGCTCGTTCTCCTGATCGGCGGCTACGAGAGCTGGAAGCGCTGGCAGAGCCGCCACACGCCGGAGTCGCGCGCCTACCACGCGATCCCGGGACGCACCCGGATGCTCGTCGCGGCGGTCTACATCGGGCTCGCGGCGCTGCTCGCCGTCGGTGTCTCCGAGACCTTCCTCGAGAAGAGCCTCTCGGACGTCTAGATCGCGGCGGGGCGCTCACGGATCACCTCCGAGGCGGGCTTGTCGTCGCGCAGGCCCTTGTAGGAGGGATGGCGAAGCGTCCCCGCGCTGGTCCACTCCGCGAACTCGACCTCGCAGACGAGCTCGGGAACCGCGAAGCGGGCCGCCTTCGGCGGCTGCCGGCCGCTGAACGGGCTCGGATCGGTGGCGCGGCGCTCGAGCTCGACCCGGAGCATGCTCAGATCGCGGTCGCGTAGGCCGGTCCCGACTCGGCCGGCGTAGCGAAGCTCGCCATCCTCGTAATGGCCGACGAGCAGGGCGCCGAGCTCCGCCTCGCGCCTGCCCTTGCCCGGGAGCCATCCGCCGATCACCATCTCCTGGCTGCGCACGTTCTTGACCTTGAGCCAGTCACGGCCCCGCCGCCCCGGCGCGTAGCGGCTCGCGAGCCGCTTCGCGACGATCCCCTCGAGCCCACGCTCGCGGCTCGCGGCGAGCAGGGCGGTGCCGTCGCCGCGGTGATAGCTCGGGGTCTGCCAGCCGACCCCGTCGAGCGCGAGCTCCTCGAGGCGCTCGCGCCGCTCCTCGTAGGTGAGCGAGAACAGGGTGCTGCCGTCGTGATGAAGCAGGTCGAAGATCATGTAGACGACCGGGGTCGATCCGGCGCGCCGCCTCGCCTCGCTCGCCGAGCCGACGTGCATCCGCCTCTGCAGGAGCTGGAAGCTCGGCATGCCTTCCTCGTCGAACGCGACCAGCTCCCCGTCGAACACCGCCGCACGCCCGCCGAGCTCGGCCGGGAGGGCGCCGATCTCCGGGTACTGGGCGGTGATCTCGCGGCGGGTGCGGCTCTCCAGGCGCAGGTGGCCGGGTGGGCAGTAGGCGATCGCGCGGACCCCGTCCCACTTGATCTCGAAACCCCAGTTCTCCTCGTCGGCCGGAAGCTTCGCCAGGGTCGCCTTCATCGGCTCGATCGATTCGGGCATCGGCTCGCGGCCGGCCTCGGGCGGATCCATGCGGTGGATCATCCAGTCCTCGCCGCGGGTGCGAAACAGCGCGTAGCGCCCGCGCGCCCGCTCGCCCTCGAGGCGCACCACGATCTTGTCCGCCTCGAACTTCTCCGCGACGTAGGTCCCGGCATCCCAGATCGTCATCTCGCCGGCGCCGTAGTTGCCCTTCGGGATCACGCCGTGGAAATCGAGGTAGGCGAGCGGATGATCCTCGGTGTGGACCGCGAGCCGGTTCTCGTCCGGGCGTTCCGGGATCCCGCGGGGCAGCGCCCAGGAAACGAGCACGCCATCGTGCTCGAGGCGCAGGTCCCAGTGAAGGCGGGTCGCATGGTGCTCCTGGATGACGAAGCGAGTCGCCCGATCGCCGAGCGGCTCGCTCCGACCGCCGGCTGCCGGCTCGGGGGTGTCGGCGAGCGAGCGCTTCGGCCTCGTAGCTCTCGAGCCGCTTGCGGGTCACACCCGACTCCTACCCGATCGCCGCCTCCCGCGCCACGTTAGGCTCGGGAAGGATCCGCGCGAGGAGGAGCTCGATGAGCGACAGGGAGTTCGACGTGATCGTGATCGGCGGCGGACCCGCCGGCGAGGTCTGCGCCGGGCGGGCGGCCGAGGGCGGGCTGCAGCGTCGCCCTGGTGGAGCAGCACCTCGTCGGCGGCGAGTGCTCCTACTACGCGTGCATGCCCTCGAAGGCGCTGCTGCGCCCGGGCGCGCTCGTCGACGAGGTGGAGCGCGTCCCGGGGCCCGCCGAGATGCTCAGCGGCGAGCTCGACCCGGGGATCGTCCTGCGCAGGCGCGACGAGGTGATTCACGATCTCGATGACGCCGGCCAGCTTCCCTGGCTGGAGAGCCGCGGGATCGAGCTGCTCCGCGGCTGCGGCCGAGCTCGCCGGCGAGCGCAGCGTGACGGTCGGCCCGGAGACCCTGAGCGCGCGAAGGGCGGTCGTGATGGCCACCGGCACCGCCGCGGCGGTGCCGCCGATAGAGGGGCTGGCCGAGGCGGCTCCATGGACGAACCGCGAGGCGACGACGGCCGGCGAGGTCCCGGCCGCCTGCTGATCCTCGGCGGCGGGGTGGTCGGCGTCGAGATGGCCCAGGCATGGGCGAGCCTCGGCTCGAGCATGGTCCTGATCGAGGCGGCGCCGCGGATCCTCGGAACCGAGGAGCCTTTCCGCCGCCGAGGTCGAGGCGGCGCTTCGCGGCGGCGGCGTCGAGGTCCGAACCTCGGCGAAGGCGATCGCCGCCGCCCGCGGCGAGGGCGGCCAGGTCTCGCTGACGGCTCGAGGGCGGCGACGAGGTGCGCGGCGACGAGCTGCTGGTCGCGGTCGGGCGGCGGCCGCGGACCGCCGAGCTCGCGCTCGAGAAGGCCGGGCGTCAGCCAGGCGCGGCGGCTATCTCGAGGTTGACGATCAGCTTCGCGTCGGCGGCTCCGGAGTGGCTCTACGCGGTCGGTGACGTCAACGGCCGGGCCCTGCTCACCCACATGGGCAAGTACCAGGCGCGGATCGCCGCTCGAGCACATCCTCGGCGAGGATGTCGCGGCGAGCTGCGACAAGGTCGGCTCGCCGCGGGTCGTCTTCACCGACCCCGAGGTCGCCGCGGTCGGTCGCACCCTCGAGGCGGCGAGGACGCGACGGGATCGACGCCCGCGCCGTCGACGTCGCGACCTCGGCGAACGCCGGGGCGAGCTTTCGCGGCCGCAACGCCGCGGGGACCTCGCGCCTCGTCATCGACGAGGACCGGCGGGTGATCGTCGGCGCCATGCTTCGTCGGCCCCGAGATCGCCGAGATGCTTCACGCAGCGACGATCGCCGTCGTCGGCGAGGTCCCGCTGGAGACGCTCCTCCACGCGGTGCCGGCGTTCCCGACCCGCAACGAGATCTGGCTCAACCTGCTGGAGGAGTACGGGCTCTAGCCCGAGCCGTCCGCGCGGGAGCGCGGATCAGACCCGCAGCTGTGACTTGAACTCGTCGAGCGCGGCCTTCGGAAAACCGGGGATCGAATCGAGGTCGTCGAGGCTCTTGAAGCCACCGACCTTCTCGCGGTGGGCGAGCACCCGCCCGGTCTGGGTCACCGAGAGCCCGAGGTCCGCAGCTCCTCGTAGCTGGCGTCGTTGATCGCGAGCCGCTCGCCGGCCTCGGCGGGCGAGCCCTTCGAGGCGATGTCCTCGCCGGCCTCGGATCCCTGTTCCTCGTCCGCCCCGCCGCCCTTCGGCTCGAGCTCGCCGGACGGCTCGCCGTCCGGGTCCGCGGCTCGCGCGGGCTCGGCCGGCCTCGGCTCGGGCTCGGTCGCCTGCGCCGTCGCCACAGTCGAGCCGGGCTCCTGCCGCGGTTCGCTCGCGGCCGCCGCGGCGGGCTCGGACGCGTCCTCTTCCGTGGGCTCGGCCTCCGTCTCCGTCTCGGCGTCCCCACCCTCCGGCTCCGCCTCGGCCTCGGCACCGGCGAGCTGGCGCTTGTGCTCGGCGAAGATCTCGTCGGGATCGACCTCCGGCAGCGGAACGGCGACCGCCTCGACCGCCTCGCGGGCGCGCCGCTGGGCGGCTCCGGCGCGCTGCTCGGCCTCGGCGATGCGCTCGAGCATGCTCCGCAGGCGCTCTGTGCGCTCGAGCTCCTTCTGCTTCACCTCGGCGAGCTGCTCGGCGTGGCGGGCGCGGGCCTCGGCGGCGGCGGCGCGCTCCTCGATCTCCTTCAGCCGCTCGGCCGCGCGCTCGAGCGCGCTCGCGGTGCGCTCGCGGTTCTCGGCCAGCCTGTGCTCGGTCTCCTCGAGCTCGCGGGCGAGCTCCTCCTCCTCGCTGCGCCGCTGCTCGAGATCGCGCTCGGCCTCGGCGAGTCCGGCGATCAGCGCCTCGCCGCGGGGTGGATGCGGCTCAGCCGGCGACCGCTCGGGGTCCGCCGAGGGCGGATCGGGCTCGTCGGGCGGCTCGGGCTCGGTGGGCGCCTCGGGCATCGGATTCGACGTCGCTGCGCGGCGCTCGGCCTCGGCAAGACGCGCCTGCGCCTCACGCTCGGCGGCGGCACGCAGCGCGGCCTCGGCCCCTGGCGACATCGACTGGGCCGCGGCGGGCGCGGGCGATGGAGGCTGCGCGGGCTGCCCCTCGACCGGGGTCGGCGCCGCCGGAGGCTGAGCGGGAGGCTCCGGGGCTAAGCGCCGCGCCGGGGGCGCGGGAGGCGCCGGCGGGGGCACCGGCTCGGCGGGCGGCTCGGGGTGGGCCTTGCCTCGCTTCGCCGCCTTGCGGGCGGCGCGCGCTCGCTCCTTCTCGGACCGCTCCGCGTCACGGCGCCGGCGGCGCTCTTCGATCGCCCGCTTGCGCTCCTCGGCGGCCGCTCGGCGGGGATCGCTCGCGGCGCGCTCGGCGCGCTTTCGCCGCCGCCGCGCCCAGAACGACTCATTGCCCTCGGCGGGCGCCGAGCCCGGGGCGGACGCCGTGGCCTCCGAGGCCGCCGCGCTCGCCTGCCGCTGCTGGGCGGCGCGAAGCTCTCGCGCCTCCTCGTCGCTGGCCGGGGGTGGCGCCTTGGGCGGCGCCGATGGTGGCGCGGTCTCCTCAGCGGACTTCGCCGGAGCGGGCGGTGGCGCCCCGGGCGGGGGCACCGACGCTGCCGCCGCCGGCTCGCCGCTCGGTGCCGCGCCCGCGGCCTCGTTTTGCGGCGCGTCTGCCTCCGAACCCCCGGGGGCCGCCGGGACGCTCGGCTGCTCGGGGGGCTTGTCTCGTCTGAAGAGGGGCATTGCCCCTGCATGGTCGCATGCGCCTCAACGGTTCGCCAGCCGCTCGGCCCCGACGCACGAATGCCTGCTATCGAAGGGTTTCAGCGGTTTCGATGAGCGAGCTCGCGTTCGATGTCGCGCTGGACGTCGCGGTCGCGGATCTCGCGGCGGCGATCGCGCTGCTCCTTGCCCTTGGCCACGGCGAGCTCGACCTTCGCCTTCGAGCCCTTGAAGTAGATCCGGGTCGGCACCAGCGTCTGGCCCTTGCGCTGCAGGCGCCCGATCAGGCGCTCGATCTCGTCCGCGGTGGAGGAGCAGCTTGCGCGGCCGGTCGGGGTCGTGGTTCTCGATGTTGGCCGGCGCGTAGGGCGGGATGTGGACGCCGCGCAGCCAGACCTCGCCGTCGTCGATCGCCGCGTAGGCGTCGGCGATCTGGACCTGGCCCTCGCGCAGCGACTTGACCTCGGTTCCGACGCAGCTCGATCCCGGCCTCGATCTTCTCGATCGAGCTCGAACTTGTGGCTCGCCTTGCGGTTGGTGGCGATGTCGCCCGGCCGGCGCGCCTTTCTTGCTTGCACCTTCTTCGCTCATCGTGCCGCTCAATCTATCGTCGTCCGATCACGCTCGTGCGGGAGCAGGTCGACGCGGCCGCGGGCGGCCTCGACCCGCTCGACCCGTGACCCGCAGCGGGTCGCCGAGGCGGACCGCGCGCCCGGTCTTCGGCGGCCGACGAGGGCGGTCTCGGTCTCGTTCAGCTCGAAGCGCTCGCCACGGATCCGCCGCGCCGGGACGAAGCCCTCGTAGACGTCGCCGAGCTCGCCGGCGAAGCGGACGAACGCCCCGGCGCCGATCACGCCGGAGACCTCGCCGTCGAAATCGCGGCTCCAGCCGCGCTCGAAGAGCTCGCGCTCGAGCAGGAAGGACGGCGCAGACCTTGTCGGCGTCGCGCTCGATCGCCATCGCGTCGCGCTCGCGCTCGGAGCACCATGGGGCCGCCTCGCGCACCTCGCCGCGCTCCGGCGCGCTCCTCGCCGGCCCCGATCAGCGAGAGCAGGGCCCGATGGGCGATCAGGTCCGGGTAGCGGCGAATCGGCGAGGTGAAGTGAGCGTAGGCCGGGCTGCCGAGGCCGGCGTGGCCGAGGTTCCGATCCGAGTAGTAGGCCTGCTTCAGCGCGCGCAGGACCTGCGAGCCGTAAGGCGTCCGCGCCGTGCCCGCGCCGCGCCGCCTCGCGCGGCGACGAGCGCGGCTCGCCTCGGCGACCAGCTCCGCCGCCTCGCCGGGCGCCGATTCGCTGCGGCAAGCGGCGGTGTCGGCACGTCGAGCGCGGCGAGCTTCGCGAACAGCACCTCGACCCGGTCCGGATCGGGCTGCTCGTGGACGCGGTAGAGAGTCGGCGACGCCGCGGCGCTCGCAGAGCTCTGCGCGACCCGCTCGTTGGTGAGGATCATCAGCTGCTCGATCAGCCGGTGGGCCTCGGTCTGCTCGATCGCGCGTCGGCGGCGACGACGTGGCCTTCGGCGTCGAACTCGAACTCGGGCTCGGCGGAAGTGACCTCGAGCGCCGCCGACGGCCGCCGCTCCGCGAGCGCCGCTGCGGCGCGGCGCGGCGAGCCGCGAGCGGCTCGGCGATCGACTCCGGGGCCGGCTCGCGCGCCGGCGAAGATGCGGTCGAGCTCGTCGTAGTCGAGACGCACGTCGGAGCGGATCCGGCTGCGGTAGAAGCTCGCCGAGACGGGCGCCGCGCTCGCGTCGAGGACGATCTCGGCGGTGACGGCGCAGTCGCTCGACGCCGGGGGAGAGGCTGCATTCGCCGGCGCTGAGAGACCGCGGGCAGCATCGGCTCGACCGAGCCCGGGCACGTAGACGCTGGTCGCCCGTCGAAGCGCCTCGCGCGTCGAGCCGCGACCCGGGGCGGACGTAGGCGGCGACGTCGGCGATGTGGATCCAGAGGCGGACGCCGTCGCCGTCGCGGCTCCGCCGAGACCGCGTCGTCGAAGTCGCGCGCGCGTCGCCGGATCGACGGTGAAGGTGTCGAGGTCGGTGAGGTCGCGACGGCGAGGGCCGATCCCGCGGGCGGCGCTCGCGCGACTCGCCCGCCTCCCCCTCGATGCCGCGGTGAAAGCCACGGGCGATCCCGCGCTCGAGCATCAGCGCCTCGACGACGTCGGCGGCGACGTCGGGAGCGCCGAGCTCTCCGAGCACGCGGGCGCCGGTGGCTGTCCGCCTCGACGAGCGCCATCCGTCCGGCGCGGACGCGCTTCGAGCCACGGGCGAGGCCGACCTGTCCACCGCGCTCGAACAGCGGCTCGGCGACCGAGAACCTGCCTCGCCGGGCGATCACGGCGACGAACCGCGCGCCGCGCGGGTCGCCGCGAGCACCGCGGGCGGGGCCGCGCTCGGGGGCCGGGGCGCTCACGCGGGCGGCCGGCTCAGCCCGAGCCGGGCGATCCGAGCTCCTCGGAGAGCACCGCGAGCGCCGCGTCGAGCCCCTCGTCGCGACCCTCGGTCTCGGGATCGTCCTCGGCCCTCACCTGCGGCTTGACGCCCTCGCCGAGGATCGACGTGCCGTCGGCGGTCAGGTACTCGCCGATGGTCAGATCGAGGGCCCCGCCGGCATCGAGCGGGATCACCTCCTGGAAGGTGCCCTTGCCGAAGGTGCGGGTTCCGACCACGCTCGCGAGGTCGTAGACCTTGAGGGCGGCCGCGAGGATCTCCGAGGCCGAGGCGGAGTCGCGGTTGACCAGAACCACGGTCGGGCGCGGGTCGAGGGCCCCGCCGACGGCCTCGTACTCCCGGTCTCCCTGCGTGCGGCTGGTCGTCGCTGACGATCGTCCCCTCCTCGACGAAGATCGACGCGGCGAGGATCGCCTCGTTCAGCAGGCCGCCGCCGTTGCCGCGCAGGTCGAGCACGAGCGCCTCGGCGCCGCGGCGGTAGAGGCGCTCGACCTCGTCGCGAAGCTCGCCGTGGGCGCCCTCGCTGAAGGTCGCGAACTGCACGTACGCCGCCTTGGCGCCGTCACCGAGCGAGCGCAGGCTCCCGCGGACCGCCGGAACCCGCACCGAGGCGCGCTCGAGCGTCAACTGCCGCTCCTTCTCCTTCGGGCCCGACCTCACGGTGAGGACGACCTCGGTGCCCGCCGGGCCCTTGATCCGCGCGGTCGAGACGTCCGAGGAGAGGCCGGCGATCGACTTCCCGTTCACGCCGGTGATCAGGTCGCCGGCCTCGATGCCCGCACCCTCCGCAGGAGTGTCCGGAAGCACGGCGGCGACTCGCAGCCCCTGTCCTACCTCGTTGACGGTCAGCCCGACCCCCTCGAACTCGCCCGAGGTCGAGGCCTCGAACTCCTCCAGCTGCTCGGGGGTGAAGTAGTGGGAGAAGCGGTCCTCGCTGCGCTGCTTGAGGTCCTCGACCATGCCCCGGATCGAGAACTCGTCGAGGCGCTCGTCGGAGACCGGCTCGAAGTAGTTGCCGCGAATCACCTCGCGCGCCTCGCCCACCGCGGCGCCCTCTCCGTCGCTCTCGATCAAACCGAGCGCCAGAGCCGCGATCGCCGCGATCACGAGCCCGAGAACCGCCCCGGCCGCGAGCCCGGCGCCGAAGCGACCCCGGAGGGCGCTGCTCAAACCCGCAGGAAGCGGCGCAAGGTGATGCCGCTGCCGAGCGCGGAAACCAGCACGGCCGCGCCGACGAGCATCGCAACCAGGGGCGCGAAGCCCGTGGTGGAGAGGTTGTCAACGAGTGCGAAGTTGTCGGCCAGTGGGTCCACGATGGTGACCTTTCCCAGCCAGAGTATGCCGACCGCGATCCCCGCGCCGAATATGCCGACGATCACGCCCTCGATCATGAACGGCCAGCGGATGAACCAATTGGTCGCGCCGACCAGTCGCATCACCTCGACCTCGCGGCGACGCGCGTAGATCGAGAGCCGGATCGTGTTCGCGACCAGCAGCAGCGAGGCGATCAGGAGCAGACCGGCGATCACGAGGAGGACGATCTTCACCGCGCTGGTGACCTCGCGGATGTCCTTCGCCTCGGCTCGCGACTCGCCGATCGGGGGGTCGATCGCCTGGCTGATCGGGGTCGGCTTGCCGGAGGCGTTGGGGGGCTGCAGCGCGGCGCGAACCGGCTCGAGGTTGTCGGGGTTGTCGAGATCGAGATTGAACGAGCGCGGCAGCGGGTTCGAGTTGAGCTCCTTGATCGAGTCCTTCAGGTCGCCGTCGACGCGGCCCTGAAGCTCGGAGACCGCGCATTCCTTCGAGCAGTACTCGACCCCGGTCACGTGCGGAATCGCCGCCAGGCGCTTCTCGAGCGCCTCGACCTCGCCCTGGCTGGCGTCGTCGTAGAGGAAGACGCGCAGATCGATCTGCTCGCGCACGTCCTGTGCCTTCGACTCGCTCGCGCGCAGAACCGGGACCAGGACGCCGAGCAACAGCGTCGTGATCACGATCGTCACGATCGCGGCGATGCTCGGCGCGGCGCTGCGGCGCAGGGCGCGAAAGGCCTCGGAGAGGAAGAAGATGACTCTGCCCATCAGCGCCGCCTAGAAGCCGATCGTCTCGTAGCCGCCGGGGTTGGTCTCGCCCTCGGGGCCGAGGCCCATCTCGGCGCGCATCCGCGCGGCGAACTCGCGGGTCGACTCGTCGTGGTAGCCGCCGGCGTTCTCGTCGCGGACGAGGCGGCCCTCCTCGAGGGCGATCACGCGCCGGCGCATCTTGTCGACCATCTCGCTGTCGTGGGTGACGACGAGCACGGTCGTGCCGGTGCGGTTGATCCGGTAGAGAAGCTGCATGATCCCGACCGACGTCACCGGATCGAGGTTCCCGGTCGGCTCGTCGGCGAGCAGGAGCGGCGGATGGTTGACGAATGCCCGGGCGATCGCCACCCGCTGCTGCTCCCCGCCGGAGAGCTCGTCGGGATAGCTGTGGATCTTCGCCTGGAGGCCGACGAGACGGAGGATCTCGGGGACCTTCTTGCGGATCTGCGATCGCGGCTCGCCGATCACCTGCAGGGCGTAGGCGACGTTGTCGTAGACGGTCCGGTTGGGGAGCAGCTTGAAGTCCTGGAAGACGGTGCCGACCCGGCGGCGCAGGTAGGGAGTGCGCTCGTGTGGCATCTCGTTGATGTCCTTGCCGGCGATCTTGATCGACCCGGCGGCCGGCTCGACGTCGCGGATCAGCGCCTTGATCAGGGTCGATTTGCCGCAGCCGGTCGGCCCGACGACGAAGGCGAACTCGCCACGGCCGATCTGCACCGAGAGATGGTCGATCGCGACGTGTCCGCCCGGGTAGACGATCGTCGCGTCGTTCACCTCGATGATCGGCGGCTGGCCGCTCGGTCGTGGCGCGGGCCGGCGCCGCACCTCGCGGTGCGGATGGTCGCCTGCCTCGCGGCGGCGCTCTCGGGTTGATCTGCGGGTAAGTAGTGGCATGCGCGGCCCTCTTTCTTCAGCATCCCGCCCACTCCTGCGTGACGCCGGCCTCGCCGACGGCCCTGCAACGATCGCTGCGCGGGCTGCCCGGACGCGCGGACGCGGGGCGACGGGAGGCTAGCGCAGAGTGTTAGCGAACGCTAAGACACTACGGGCAGCTCACCGCCGCCGGGTCGAGCCCGTCGAGGATCGCCGGGTTGTCGGCGTCGGCGCCGCAGTCGATCACCAGGTCGGCGACACCGTCGTTGGCGTTCAGGGTGTCGATCCCGGCGAGGCCGAAGAGCTTGTCCTTGCCGAGCCCGCCGACGAGGGTGTTGTCGAGCGCGCTGGCGGTGAGGCTGTCGTTGCCCTTGCCGCCGGTGAGGTTCTCGACCGTGGCGTCGACGTTGTCGCGAAGCCCGGCCGGGCCGTCCTCGGAGGAGCCGTCGTTGTTGGTCCCGGCGCCGATCGTGACCACGACCGCCAGGGTGCGGGTGGCGTAGGTGGCGAGGTCGACTCCCGGGCCGCCGATCAGCTGATCGGCGTCGAGGCCGCCGTCGAGGCTGTCGTTGCCCTCCGCTCCCTTGAGCAGGTCATCACCGGAGTCGCCCGTGAGGGTGTCGTTGGCGTCGCCGCCGTCGAGGGTGTCCTCGCCCGAGCCGCCGGCGAGGTTGTCGTTTGCGTCCTCGCCGCGCAGGATGTCATCGCCGGAGTCGCCCTTGAGCGTGTCCTTGCCGGCGCCGCCGCGCAGCAGGTCGACGCCCGCTCCGCCGATCAGGCTGTTGTCCTTGGAGTTGCCGCGCAGGGTGTCGTCGCCGAAGCCGCCGAGGAGCTTCTCGAAGTCGGCGGCGATGTTGTCGCGAGCGCCCGCCGGGCCGTCCTCGAGCCCGCCGTCGTCGGCGCCGCCGCCGATCGTCAGGTTGAGGTCGAGCTCGTGGGTGCCGTAGTGAGCGGTGTCCGAGCCATCGCCGCCGCAGAGCACGTCGGCGCCCTCGAGGCCCTTGACCGTGTCCGAGCCGCCGCCGGCGAAGATCACGTCGTCGCCGACGCTGCCGGTGATCGTCTCCGAGGCGTCGGTGCCCGCGATCGTCGCGGTGCGGCCCTGGCAGGGCGGGTTGGCCGAGCCCCAGTCGGGGGAGTAGTCGGACGCCGCGTTGTTGGTCAGCCGGGTCTGCCCGGTGCCGTCGGCGTTCATCGCGTAGATCTCCAAGTTGCCGTCGCGGCTGCTGACGAAGGCGATGTTCTTGCCGTCGGGGGAGAAGCTGGGAGCGGAGTCGAGCGCCGCGTTGTTCGTCAGCCGGGTCTGTCCCGACCCGTTGGCGTTCATCACGTAGATCTCCCAGTTGCCGTCGCGGTTGCTGTAGAAGGCGATCTTCTTGCCGTCGGGCGAGAAGACCGGCCCGCCGTCAAGGGCCGCGTCGTTGGTCAGGTTCACCTGCCCCGTCCCGTCGGCGTTCATCGCGTAGACCTCGGTGCTGTTGCCCTCGTAGCTCTCAAAGGCGATCCTCCGCCCGTCGGGGCTGAAGGCGGGATCGGTTTCGAGCGCCGGGTTGCTGTTGGTCAGCCGCGTCTGCCCCGAGCCGTCTGCGTTCATCACGTAGATCTCCTGGTTGCCGTCGCGCCCGCTGTAGAAGGCGATCCGCTTGCCGTCGGGTGAGAAGGCGGGATCGGAGTCAAACGCCGGGTCGTTGGTCAGGTTCGTCTGCCCGGTGCCGTCGGCATTCATCGCGTAGACCTCGCCGTCGCTGGCAAACGCGATCCGCTTGCCGTCGGGCGAGAAGGCGGGAAGCACGTCGTTCGCCGTGTTGTTGGTCAGCCGCGTCTGGGCCGAGCCGGAGGCGTTCATCGCGTAGACCTCGTGGTTGCCGTCGCGGTGGCTGTAGAAGGAGATCTTGCCGTTGACGCCCGGAACCGCCGCCTCGGCGCTCGCGGAGAAGCACAGCGCCACCGCGATTCCGAACCCGGCAATCGCCCTACCGCGTGCGCTCCTCGCGCAGACCCCGCCGACAACCGAGTCGCCCATCCCCCGCCCCCTTGATCGCGAGGCCCCCATCGGCCTCAGCGGAGAACGTAGTCCGCAGAGGACGGCGAGTCAAGTCGGCCCGGTCGCCGCATTAGGCGGCGAACCCGCAGAATGAGAGCGATGGACGGCAGGTTCGAAAGGTGGATCGCGGCGACTCTGCTCGCCGCCGCGCTCGCCGTGGCGGGCTGCGAGAAGGCCGAGCCCGACCTCGCCGAGCTGCCCCCGCCGACCACGACCGAGACGGCCGCGGCCCCGGCGCCCCCGGGCAACGGCGGCGGAGCGGGGAGAGGCGCCGGGGCAGAGACAGATGGTGCCGGCGCGGGAGCGGCCGGCGGTGAGCCCGGCGCCGGCGCGCGCGCGGCGGCGATCGAGGAGGCGGTTCGCGCCTATATCGCCGCGCTCGATGCTCGCAACGGCCGCGCGGTCTGCGAGCTGCTCGCGCCCGGCACGATCTCGGAGGTGAAGCTGCCCCGCCGCAGGGGAGGCTGCGCACCCTCGCTGCGGGCTTCGATCGGCTACCGCGACCCGCGGGGTCGGCCCGTCTGGGAGGGGGGCCGGGTCGGCCGGGTGAAGGCGAGGATCCGCCGCAACGACGCTCGCGCGGTCGCAACGGTGATAGCCCGGTTCGCCGATCGCGACCAGCCATCGGTCGAGGACGACGTCATTTACCTGGTTCGCAGCGGCCGGCTTTGGAAGATCGCGAAGCCGAGCTCGACCCTCTACCGCGCGGTCGGGATCGCCGACGTCCCGGCCTCGGCGCTTAGCCCGCCGTAGCCAGATCGACTCCGCGACGCCGGGCCGGGCTCCGCGGCCAGGTCGGCGGAGCCGCGCGCAGGGCGCGGCGGCCCGGCTCGGCGGAGCCGCGCGTGACCCGCTTCGGAATACTCCGACGCGTGGCGCTCCCACCCGGCCCCCGCTCGCCCGCGACCCTCAACACCGCCCGCTTCGTCAGGCGACCGCTCGACACCCTGATCGGATGGCAGCGCCGCTACGGCGATGCCTTCACCGTCCGCTTCCTCGTCTTCGGCACCGGCGTCTATGTCAGCGATCCGTCTGCGATCCGCGAGATGTTCACGGGCGATCAGTCCGACCTGCTCGCCGGCGAGGCGAACTCGCCGCTCTCGCCGGTGCTCGGCGAGAACTCGGTGCTGGTGCTCGACGGAGCGCGGCACCTGCGCCAGCGAAAGCTGCTCCTGCCTCCTTTCCAGGGCTCGGCGGTGAACAACTTCCGCGAGCTGATCGCCGAGGTCGCCGAGGCCGAGGTCGCGCGTTGGAGCGCTGGCGCCGAGTTTCCGATCCGCGAGCGGATGCGCGCGCTCACCTTCGAGGTGATAAGCCGCGCCGTCTTCGGCGTCACCGAGCCCGGGAGGATCGCGCGACTGCGAGAGGCGCTGCTCGCGGTGCTCGACATGGGAACGGTCTTCCTGCTCCCGGCGGCGTTGCGTCGCGACTTCGCCGGCCTCGGGCCGTGGAAGCGGATGAGGGGCCGGCTGGCCGCCGCCGACGCGCTCCTCTACGAGGAGATCGGGCGCCGCCGGGCCGAGCCCGACCTCGACGAGCGGACCGACGTGCTCTCGCTCCTCCTGCGCGCCCGCGACGAGGACGGCGAGCCGCTCTCCGACGTGGAGCTCCGCGACGAGCTGATGACGATGCTCGCGGCCGGGCACGAGACGACCGCTACCGGGCTCGCCTTCGCGATCGACCTGCTGCTTCACAACCCGACGGCGCTGGAGCGGCTGCGCGACGAGCTCGGCTCCGATGAAGGCGACCGCTACCTCGACGCGGTGGTCACCGAGACCCTGCGGGTGCGGCCGGTGATCGACGCCGCCGAGCGCACCCTGACCAGGCCGCGGACGATCGCGGGCTGGGATCTGCCCGCCGGAGTCCGCGTGTATCCGGCGATCGCGCTCGTCCACCGGCGCCCGGACCTCTACCCGGAGCCGGAGCGCTTTCGTCCCGAGCGCTTCCTCGACGACGGGGTCGAGTCATACGCCTGGCTGCCGTTCGGCGGCGGGATCCGCCGCTGCATCGGCGCGGCGCTGGCCCGCGTCGAGATGGCGGAGGTGCTGCGGGTGGTCGTCCGCGAGGTCGAGCTGCGGGCGGTCCGCGGCGAACTCGACCCGGTGGTCCTGCGTGGGATCACGATGGCGCCGAAGCACGGCGCGCCGGTCGAGGTCGTGCGAGCAAGGCTCAGCGGTTCACCGAGACAACCTTCGCTCGCGGGGCGTCGCCCCTGATCCGGGTCACGTAGGCACGCTCGGCGCCGAGGGCGGTCGACCACATCGAGCTTGGCGCGCCTGAGAGCAGGACCCGCCCCGCGCCGGGGCCGCCGAGCCGCGCCAGTCGCAGCTGGTCGCCGCGAGCGCTGCTTCTTACGTAGAGGAGCCGGTCGCCACGGATGCTCGGGTTGGAGAGCCCGGCGGAGAGCGAGCGCAGGAGCGTGGTCTTGCCGCGCGCGCCGAGGATGCGCCGCACGATCAGGTTCGCGGCGCCGCTGGCGCGCGCGTACACGAGGCGGTTCGCGTCGAGACCGGGGCGCCCGAGCTGGGCGGAGCCGCGCGCCGTGTCCAGCGTCCGCTGTCGGCCGGGCCGGGTCGCGTCGGCGAGGTGGCGGGCGCGCAGGACGTCGCGGCTGCCGGTGCGCGCTCGCCAGGCGATCCAGGTGCCGGAGATCGCCACCGCGTCGGCACGCGGCGCCGGGATGCGGCCGACCTCGCCGAGGTCCCTCGCGCTCAGCACGACGATCTCGTCGCCACGGATCACCGCGACGCGACCGCCCCCGATCGCGGGGTCGCGCCCGGGGAGCGGGACACGCTCACCCGCGCGCTCGAGCACGCCACTGCGATCGGGAAGCTGATAGACGATCGCGCTGCCGGCAAGCGCGGGGTCGGCCGCCGCGCGCCGCTCGAGCCTGGAGGCGCCGGCCGCGGCGGTGAGGATCAGGGCGGCGGCGCAGGCGCTCAGCGCGAGTGCGTCTCCGAGCCGAAAGCCACGCAGGATCTGCGGCCGGCCGGCCATCAGCCCGGTGACGCGGATCCCCGAGGGACGATCCGCAACCGGGGCGAGAAGGGCGACCGGGAGGGCCCGGCCGGCCCCGAAGCCGACGCCGACCAGCGCACCGGTGGCGGGCTCGCCGACCGCGAAGCAGATCCCGGCGAGGGCGAAGACGCCAAAGCTGAGCACGAACGTGGTGAACCCGAGGCCGAGCAGGACCCCGTAGAGGCCGGAGGCCACCGGCATCGGCATCAGGCGTCGCCAGTGCTCGGGCACCTGGCGGCGGACCTGCGGGACGATCGGGACCCCGCGAGCCTCGAGCGCCGCGGCGCCGAGCGCAATCCCCGCGGCGAGCGCGTACGCCGGCGCGCCGCCGGCGCCGTGGACGAGCGCGCCGAGCGCGGCGAGCGAGCCGAACGTCGCGATCGCGCCGGTCAGCGCGCCGACGGTGAAGGTGGAGCAGGCGGCGAGCGTCGTCGTGCGCCCGCCGCGATGTCCGGCGGGCCCGATCGTCTCGATCATCGAGAGGCCGCACGGCGACCAGGTTCCGGTGGCGCCGGCGAGCAGCGCCGCGGTCACCAGGGTCACCTCGAGCGCGCTCATGATCTCAGCAGGGGATCCTGGTCTGGAAGTACATGACGCAGAAGACCGTGCGGCCGCGATAGCAGTAGCCCTCGAGCGCGGCGTCGCCGTTGATCCGCCGCTCGTTGTTCGAGCAGCAGTCGACGAGCTTGCGGACGCTGCCGCCGCAGCACCGGTACCAGCTGCCATCGACACTGGTTTCGAAGCCCTGGGTCCGCCCGGTCTCGTCGCAGAGCTTCGTCCGCGGCGCCGGCGGCAGCGGGCGCCCGTCCGGATCGCGCAGCGTCTCACCGCGGCCGTTCACCGGCTCGCCGCGCCCGTTCACCGGGCGGCCGAGGTTGTCGACCGGTGCGCCGTCGTAGTCGCGCAGCGGATAGCCGTGGGCGTCGATCCGCGGCATCCCGGCCGGGTGCGGACACGAGCCGGTCGTATAGGTGTGGCCGCAGAAGTGGTCGGCGTCTGCCTCGCCCGGCCTGACCGCGCGCGCGACCAGCCCGCCGGCCGTGATCGCGGTCATCGCACCGCCGACGCGGGCGAGGAAGCCGCGCCTCGAGGAGCTTCCCGCAAGCGAGTCGAGCGCTCGCTCGAAGCGACCGGACTCAGGCACCGAGCGCCTCGATCGAGCTGCGCTCCCCGCGTCGCCGGGCGGCCGTCGCGAGCACGCTCTCGAGCTGGGCGAGATTGCTGAACGCGCCCTTGGCGAGCACCGTGCCGTCGCGCTCGAGCGCGATCGCGTACGGGCTGCCCGGGACCCCGAGCCGCTTCCAGATCGCGGCGTCGGCGTGCTCCGCAAACTCAGCGACGTCGACCGAGGGGTCGCGGGCGAGCGCGGCGATCGCCGGCTTCATCGCCTCGCAGACTCGGCATCCCGGGGAGCTGAAGACGGCGAGCGCGAGCTCCCCGTCGGGGCCCGGAGAGAGGCCGTCGGGCATCGCCACCCGGGTTCCCACGGGCGGGCCTTCCGACTCGATCTCGAGCGCGCCGTCGGGACCCAGGCGCAGCCGCAGCATGCCCACCTCGCGCGCGAGCGCGACCAGCCCGATTGCCAGTCCGAGACACAGCAGGAGCGCGACGACCAGGCCGAGGCCAAGCCACTGCTCGGTGTTGAGCTCTGCGCGCGGCAGCAGCGGCAGGGAGGCGAAGGCGCCGGCGAGCGCCAGGTTTCGCGCCACCGCCCTCCAACCGACGGTCGAGCGCACCCCGAAGCAGGCGCAGGGAGCGCCGGCGCGGCCGCGCATGATCGCCCCGACCATCGTCGCCGCGAACAGCGCCATCAGGGCCGCGGCCGCGAGCGCCGCGCTCTCGGCTCCCGCGATCACGCCGGCCGCGAGGGCCAGCTCGGCGGCGATCAGTGCCACCCAGAGGCCGGCCTGCGCGCGCGGATCAACCACCCCGAAACTGCTCAGGGCGGCGCGGCTCGATGCCGGGCTGGCCAGCTTCGCGGCTCCCCCGGCCGCCAGGATCCCCCCGAGCGCCAATCGCAGCACGAGCTCGAGCATCGAACCGAACCTAGCCGATTCAGCCGATCGCGACCATCCGTTCGATCGGGACCTTCGCCCGGGCGGCGATCCCGTCCGGCACCTTGACCTCGAACTTCATCTCGCGAAGCGAGTCACGCAGCTTCGGCAGCGTGATCATCTTCATGTACCTGCAGAACGCCATCCGGTTCGCCTCGATCAGGTTCGCCGCCGGGGCCACCTGCTGCAACGGGTAGAGCATCCCGTTCTCGGTCGCGACGATGAACTCGCCGTCGGGATGGGAGCGAACGTGCTCGAGCATGCCCGAGGTGGAGAGCATGTGGACGCCCTCGGAGCGGATGTCGCCCGAGGCGACGTACTCGAGCGCCTGGGTCGAGCAGCCGCACTCGGGGTGGATCAGGAACTCGGCGCCCGGGTGCTCGGCGCGGGTGCGCTCGATGTCGCCGGGACGGATCCCCGCGTGGACGTGGCACTCGCCGTCCCAGACGTGGAAGCGCGCGTAGCGCTCGGGGTCCTCGGTGAGCCCGGTCTCGCGGGCGACGAACGAGCCCAGCCACATGTCGGGCCCGAAGAGGATCTCCTGGTCGGCCCCGTGCTCGCGCCCAGATGTGCTCGACCACCTTGACCGCGTTCGAGGAGGTGCAGCAGTAGTCGGTCTCGGCCTTGACCTCGGCCGAGGTGTTCACGTACATGACCACCTTGGCCCCGGGGTGCTCGGCCTTCCACGCGCGCAGCTGGTCGGCGTCGATCGAGTCCGAGAGCGAGCAGCCGGCGTCGAGATCGGGGATCAGCACCGTCTTGCCCGGCGAGAGGATCGAGGCGGTCTCGGCCATGAAGTGGACGCCGCAGAAGGCGATCACCTCGGCGTCGGTGGCGGCCGCCTGGCGCGAGAGCTGGAGCGAGTCGCCGGTGAAGTCGGCGACGTCCTGGATCTCGGGCACCTGGTAGTTGTGGGCGAGGATGACCGCGTTTCGCTCCGCCGCGAGCGCGCGGACCTCGGCCGCGATCCGCTCGATCTCCTCGCGTGAGAGCTCCGGGTTCGGGTTCGATTGAAGTGTCGGCAGCTGCTGCATCGAGTGCCTTCCTTCCTTCGTATGTTCGCCGGCCCGTGTCGGTCCTCTGACCAGCCTCAAACCGGGCGAATGACCTGATTTAGTTTAGTCGGTTCGATGCCTGAGCTGCCCGAGGTCGAGATCGCGGCGCGGAGACTGGGATCGGCGCTCGCCGGCGCCGAGGTCGAGTCGGTGCTGACGCCCGGGATGGTGGCGATGAAGACGGTCAGCCCACGCGTGGAAGCGCTCATCGGGATGCGGATCGTCGGCGTCGGCCGGGTGGGCAAGATGTTCACGGTCGAGTTCGACCGCATCGACCCGCCAAGTGCCGGGAGCGAGGCCGCCTCGCAGCAGTGCGGCGGCGAGGGATCGGAGCGGCTCTGCCTGCTCGTACACCTGATGTCCGCCGGACGGCTGCAGGTCTTCGAGAAGCGCGCCTCGCTCAAGGACCGGCGATCGCGGATCCTGATCCGACTCGCCGACGGGCGCGAGCTGCGGCTACGCGAGTTCGGGACGAAGCAGCGAGCGTGGGCGAAGCTGATGCCGAGCGGCGAGCTCGCCGGCGACGAGATGGTCGCCACGCTCGGGCCGGAGGCCTGGCCCGCGCCGCCGACCGCGGAGCTGACCGCGGCGATCGCCGAGCCGCGCCACCTCCATCCGCTGCTCCGCGACCAGCGCCGCGATCGCCGGCATCGGCCGCTCGTGGGTCGACGAGATCCTCTGGGAGGCGCGGCTCTCGCCGTTCAAGAAGGGCTCCGAGCTCGAGCGAGGAGGAGATCGAGCGCCTGCGCGCGGCGCTCTGCCGTGCTCGGCGACGCGATCGACCATTACGAGGAGGTGATCGGCGAGATCGTGCCCGACAAGCTGCCGATGCCGCTCCGGGTCCACCGCCGCGAGGGCGAGCCGTGCCCGCGCTGCGGGACGACGATCGAGGCCGTCTTCTTCGCCGAGCACCAGACGAACTACTGCCCGGCGGAGCAGACCGGCGGCCGGGTGCTCAAGGACCGCCGGCTCTCGCGGTTGCTCAAGTAGGCGGGGCGCTCCCGGTCTCCCCCGGCGCGTGCGCGCGGGGGAGGTAGAGCCTGCGTTTCCGGTTTCAGGCGTTCTCGAGCAGCAGGCTGAGGTCGAGGCTCGGGCGCGGAGTGGGTCAGGGCGCCGATCGAGATCAACTCGACTCCGGTCGCGGCGATCTCGCGCGACGTTGGCGAGCGTGACGCCGCCCGAGGCCTCGAGCTCGGCGCGCCGGCCGGCTCGCGGTCGCGGGCTGCGACCGCGGCGCGCAACCCGGCCTCGTCCATGTTGTCGAGCAGCAGCCGGTCGGCGCCGGCGGCGAGCGCCTCGGCGACCTCGTCGGGCGTTGCGGCACTCGACCTCGATCGCGAGCTCGGGGCGCGCCTCGCGGGCGCGCTCGACGGCGCGCGCGACGCCGCCGGCGATCGCGGCGTGGTTCTCCTTGATCAGGACGGCGTCGTAGAGCCCGAGGCGATGGTTGCGCCCCGCCGCCGGCGAGCGACCGCCGCCTTCTCGAGCGCGCGCAGGCCGGGGGTCGTCTTGCGCGTGTCGAGGATCGTCGTCGCCGCTGCCGGCGACCGCCTCGGACGAAGCCGCGCGGTCAGCGTCGCGACCCCGGAGAGGTGGCCGAGGAAGTTGAGCGCCGTGCGCTCGGCCGCGAGCAGCGCCCGCGCCGGGCCGGCGACCACCGCGACGTCGCCTGGGACCGCGTCGTTCCAACGCCCCTCCGCGACCAGCGGCTCGAAGCTCGTCGCCCCCGCCTGGGCGAAGACCTCGCCGGCGACCTCGAGCCCGAAGATCGCGCCGGGCGCCTTCTGGACGATCCGCGCCCGGGCCTGCGCGCCCTCGGGGACCGTGGCCTGCGAGGTGACGTCGCCCGTGCCGACGTCCTCGGCGAGCGCCCGTGCGACCAGCGTCTCGATCGACTCGCTCACGAGCGCGGAAAGACCGCGATCGTCGCGGTGAACCCGTGGAGGAAGTTGCGGCCGCCGACCGGGCCGATCTCGCCGGCGCAGAAGAGGCCGGCGGTCGGGGCGCCGAAGGCGTCCTCGAGCGCCGCGGCGTCGTGGTCGGGAACGCCGAACATCCGCTCCCCGCGGCCGTTGCAGGTGAACAGCAGGGCGCCCGCGGCGCCATCCTCGTGAAGGGCCGCCGACTGCATCCGCAGGGCCGCGCGCAGATCCTCGTCGGCGCCCTCGGGATCGCGGACGTGGACGCGGACGGTCTGGCCGACCCGGACCCGCTCGCCGACGGCGATCGCGCCCGGTCCTCGATCCGCCCCGGTGATCGGGCGGACGAGGAAGTCGCCGCGCTCGTAGTCGGGCTGGTTCTCGTCGATCACGATCCCGACCAGGAGTCCCGATGCGGCGAGCCGCCGCTCGCCGATCGCCGAGCTCGGCGATCACCTCGCGAAGCCGATCGATCGCCCGAACCGAGGCGAGCTCGGTGATCACGTTGCCCTCGCACGCCGGTGATCGTCATCTCGGGCCCGAGCGGCTCGGCCCCCTGCGAGACGCACGGGAGCACCGGGACACCCGCGAGGGTGACCGCGACGGCGCCCGCCGCGAGCGCGTCGCCGTCGCGCAGAAGGCAGGCGGACCCGGGCGCGCCGGCGCTGGCGAGGCCGCCGAGCACCGGCAGACCGGGGCGCTCGGAGTTGAGCAGGGCGAGCAGCGCGTCGGCGGGGAACGCTGTACGGGTCGGCGAGGACGATCATCGCCTCCGCGTCGTCGGCGAGGCCGGGCACGCCCGAGATCGAGAACGGCGAGTCCGCCTCCGCCAACTCGGGCCGCGGCTCGGCGAGCAGGTGATGGGTCTCGAGCTCGCCGTCGGGCGCCGAGAGGGCCCAGACGACGGCGCCGTCGCCCTGCTCGAGCTCGCGGCCGGTGACGACGACGCCGCCGGCGCCGCAGCCGATCAGGTGCTCGGGCTCGAGCGCCCGCTCGCACCGCCTCGAGCACGCGCTCGGGCGCGGCGATGTGCGATCCGCCGGCGAACACGACCGCGAGGTCGCAGTCGCCATCGAGGCCCGCCGCCGCCTGGCGCGCGGCGTCGTCGAACGCCGCGCGCGGATCGGGGTCGGCGCAGTAGCCGACGGCGATGCTGACGCTCATCCGCCGGCCGTTCTCGGCGGCGAGTCGGCCGGCGGCCTCCGCCTCATCGCGCCGCCTGCAGCAGGTACTCGCGAACGAAGCCGTCGAGATCCCCGTCGAGCACCCGGGCCGCGTCGCCGACCTCGTGGCCGGTGCGATGGTCCTTCACCCGGGTCGAGGGATGAAGGGTGTAGCTGCGGATCTGCGACCCCCACTCGGCCGCCTTCTGCTCGCCGCGCTCGGCGGCGAGCTCCTCGGCGCGCTTTCGCTCCTCCTCCTCGAGCAGCCGGGCGCGGAGAAGGCGCATCGCGGTCGCGCGGTTCTGCAGCTGGGAGCGCTCGTTCTGGCACTGGACCACGATCCCGGTGGGAAGGTGGGTCAGGCGAACCGCCGAATCGGTCTTGTTGACGTGCTGCCCACCGGCGCCGGAGGCCCGGTAGGTGTCGACGCGGATGTCCTCCTCGTCGAGATCGACCTCGACGGCGTCGTCGGCGAGCGGTGCGACGTCCACCTGGGCGAACGCGGTGTGGCGGCGCGACTGCGCGTCGAACGGCGAGATCCTCACCAGGCGGTGGACGCCGCGCTCGGCGGCGAAGAGCCCGTAGGCGTTCTCGCCCTTGGCGATGAACGTCGCCGACTTGATCCCCGCCTCCTCGCCCTCCGAGGCCTCCTTGATCTCGACCTCGAAGCCGCGGCGCTCGGACCAGCGCAGGTACATCCGCAACAGCATCTCGGCCCAGTCCTGCGAATCGGTCCCGCCCGCGCCGGAGCGCACGGTGACCACCGCGTCTCCGTCGTCGTACTCGCCGCTGAACAACCGCGCCTCCTCGAGCTCGGCGAGGCGCGCCTCGAGTCCGGCGAGCTGCCCGTCGAGCTCGGCGGCGATCTCGGCGTCCTCCGCGGAGAGCTCGGCGAGCTCGTCGAGGTCATCGAGGTCGCCGGCGAGCGAGCGAAAGGTCTCGAGCCGCTTCTGCGCGCGCGAGTGGGCTGCCGAGGTCTTCGCGGCCCGCTCCTGGTCATCCCAGAAACCGGCTGCCTGCATCTCGCCCTCGAGCCGCTCTATCTCCGCTTCGAGCGAGGCCGGGTCAAAGGTAGTCCGCTAGCAGGGTCAAACCCTCGCGCGCCTGCGATAGGCGCGCCGCCACGGCCTCGTTGGAGGTTGTCTCGGCCACGGGCCGAAGCTTAGAGGCGCCGCGACGACGCGGATCGCGGGAGGGGCGCGATCAGGCCTCGATCGCCTCGATCGCCTCGGTGATCGAGGTGAAGTTCTGCCGCCAGCGCAGGATCCTGCCGTCGCGGAGCTCGAACAGCACGCCGAAGCGGGCCTCGTCGGCGAGCTCGTCGTCCTCCTTCCAGCGCCACTGGCGGCGTGCGTCGACGGCGACATGGCGCTCGCCGATCTCGCGCACGTCGTCAACCTCGACCCGCGAAACGAGGTGGCCGTCGTCGCTCGGCTTCGCCCAGCCGACGACGGCATCGATGCCGCTGAAGCGCCCCTTGTCGCCCTGCGCCTCGATCTCGGGGTCGAGCTCGGCCGCGGTCGCGGCCCCGTCGCGATCTCGCAGCGCCGCGAGCAGGCGCTGGACGGTGGCCGCGTTGCCCGCCCGGGGCTCGGCGGCGCCGCTCACGGCGCTCCCCGGCGGCTCGTCGCTCCGCCTCGACCTCCTCGCGCACGGCGCAGCCGGCGAGGTGGTCGTTGACGATCCCGGCGGCCTGCATCAGCGAGTAGGCGGTCGTCGGCCCGACGAAGCGGAACCCGCGCCCCTTCAGCTCCCTGGCGAGCGCCTTCGATTCGGGCGTCGCGGCCGCGAGCTCCTCTCCGCTCGGCGGCGCGGGCTCGCGCTCGGGGCGAAACGACCAGGCGAGCTCGGCGAGCGACTCGCCGCCGGCGCTCAGGGAGCGCGCCGCCCTGGCGTTTGCGATCGCGGCCTCGATCTTGCCGCGGTGGCGCACGATCCCCGCGTCGGCGAGCAGCCTCTCGATCTCAGGCTCACCGAACTCCGCGACGCGTTCGAACTCGAAGCCCGCGAAGGCGGCGCGAAACCGATCGCGCTTGCGCAGGATCGTCAGCCACGACAGCCCGGACTGAAAGGCCTCGAGGGTGAGCCGCTCGTAGATCCCGCGGTCATCGGTGATCGGGCGGCCCCACTCGAGGTCGTGGTAGGTCTCGTAGTCGGGCGTCGATGTCCCCCACCAGCAGCGTGGCCGGCCATCCGAGCCCTCGGTGAGCTTCATCTGCTCCCGGCGCTCGCGGAGGCGCTCAGGCCCCGTGGCACTTCTTGTACTTCTTGCCCGAGCCGCACCAGCATGGGTCGTTGCGCCCGATCTTGTCCTCTTCGGCCTTGACCACGGTCGCCGGGTTGACGCCTGAACCGCCGCCGTTGCCCGAGGTCTGACCGGGGACCTGGGTCGCCGCCGCCGCGGCGGCGGCGGCGCCGCCGCCCGCTGCGGCCCCGGCCTGAGCCTGGCGAAGCGCGGAGGGCTGCTCCTCGCCCCCGCCCTGAAGCTCGAGGTTGCGCGGCGCGGCCTGCTCGCCGTAGACGCTGGGCTGCTGCGCCGGCTCGATGTTCACCTCGACGTGGAAGATCACCCGCGTGAACTCCTCCCAGATCGAGCCCATCAGCTCCTGGAACATCGAGTAGCCCTCGTTCTTGTAGGCGACCAGCGGGTCGATCTGGGCGAAGCCGCGCAGGTGGATGCCCTCGCGCAGGTAGTCCATCTCGTAGAGGTGCTCGCGCCAGCGGTTGTCGATGATCTGCAGGAGGATCTGGCGCTCGAGGTAGCGCATCAGCTCGTCGCCGAACTCCTCCTCGCGACGCTCGTAGGCGCCGAGCGCGTCCTCGGTGAGCAACTCGGCGATGCTCCTCGCGACTGGACGTCTGGGGATCGAGCTCGGCGAGCGTCGACGCCGAGCGGCCAGAGCCCGCCGGCGTGGCCCTGGAGGCCGCCGAGGTCCCAGTCCTCGAAGATCTCGCCTGGCGTGTACGTGTCGACGAGCCGTCCGACGACCTCCTCGAGCTCCTGGTGGGCGACGTCGGACATGTCGCGGCCCTCGAGGATCTCGCGCCGGTACTTGTAGATCACCCGGCGCTGCTCGTTCATCACGTCGTCGTACTCGAGGACCCGCTTGCGGATCAGGAAGTTCTGCTGCTCGACCTTCTTCTGCGCGTTCTCGATCGTCCGCGTCAGCATCTTCGCCTCGAGCGGGTACTCCTCGCCCTCCTCGTCGACCGGGCCGAGGCGGTCGAGGATCTTGTAGATCCGCTCGCCCGCGAACAGCCGGATCAGGTCGTCCTCGGCGGAGAGGAAGAAGCGCGACTCGCCGGGGTCGCCCTGGCGGCCGGAGCGGCCGCGCAGCTGGTTGTCGATCCGGCGCGACTCGTGGCGCTCGGTGCCGCAGATGAACAGCCCGCCGAGCTCGCGGACCTCGTCGCCCTCGGCCTTGGTCTGGGCCTTGAAGCGCTCGGTGTGCTCGGCCAGCTCGCTCTCCCAGCTCTCGTGCTCGGGCGTGACGCCGAGCTTGCGGAGCTCGTCCACCGCGAGCTGCTCCGGGTCCCCGCCGAGCTTGATGTCGACGCCGCGGCCGGCCATGTTGGTGGCGATCGTGACCGCCCCCCTGCGCCCGGCCTGGGCGACGGTCTCGCCCTCGCGCTGCGCGTACTCGGGCTTGGCGTTGAGCACGGCGTGCTCGATCCCCGCCCGCTTCAACTCCGCGGAGAGCATCTCCGAGACCTCGACCGAGATCGTCCCGACGAGAACCGGCTGGCCGGTCTCGTGGCGTTCGGCGATCTCGTTGACGACCGCCTTCCACTTGCCGCCCTTGGTCTTGTAGATCAGGTCGTTGTGATCGGCGCGGATCATCGGCCGGTGGGTCGGCACCTCGACCACGGCGATCTCGTAGATCTTCATGAACTCCTTCGCCTCGGTCAGCGCCGTTCCCGGTCATCCCGGAGAGCTTCTCGTAGAGGCGGAAGTAGTTCTGCAGCGTGATCGTCGCCAGGGTCTGGTTCTCCTCGCGGATCCGCACGCCCTCCTTCGCCTCGACCGCCTGGTGCAGGCCGTCCGACCAGCGCCTGCCCTCGAGGATCCGGCCGGTGAACTCGTCGATGATCTTCACCTCGCCGTCGATCACCGCGTAGTCGTTGTCGCGCTTGAACAGCGACTCGGCCTTGAGCGACTGGATCAGGTGGTTGACGAGCGTGCCGTGCTCGGAGACGTAGAGGTTCTCGACCCCGAGGAACTTCTCGGCCTTCGCGACCCCGACCTCGGTCGGGGCGACCGTCTTGTGCTTCTCGTCGTACTCGTAGTCGTGGCTCGCCTCGGAGGTGTCGCGCGACTCGCCCAGCGACTTCAGCTTCGGCTTCATCTCCTCCCCGACCATCTGCTTGGCGAGCCGGGCGAAGGTGTAGTAGGTGTCGGCGGCCTGCTCGGGGCGCCCGGAGATGATCAACGGCGTCCGCGCCTCGTCGATGAGGATGTTGTCGACCTCGTCGACGATCGCCGAAGCCGTGGCCGCGCTGGACGCACTCCTCGAGCGACCCCGCCATGTTGTCGCGCAGGTAGTCGAAGCCGAACTCGGAGTTGGTGCCGTAGGTGACGTCGGCCGCGTACATCTGACGACGCTGCGGTGGATCCATCTCCGACTGGATCACGCCGACCGAGACCCCGAGCACGTCGTAGATCGGCTTCATCCACAGCGCGTCGCGGCGGGCCAGGTAGTCGTTGACGGTGACGACGTGGACGCCGTCGCCGGCGAGCGTGTTGAGGAACACCGCGGCGGTGCCGGTCAGCGTCTTGCCCTCGCCGGTCCTCATCTCGGCGATCGCGCCGGAGTGGAGGACCATCGCCGCCGATCAGCTGCACGTCGTAGTGGCGCTGGCCGATCGAGCGCTTCGCCGGCCTCGCGGACCAGCGCGAACGCCTCCGGGAGCAGGTCGTCGAGCGACTCGCCGTCCTCGCGAGCGCGGCGGCGAAGCTCGTCGGCGCGCTCGCGCAGCTCGGCGTCGTCGAGCAGCTCCAACTCGGGCTCGAAGCGGTTGATCGTCTCGACCCGCTTCTCGTACTCCTTGAACTTGCGGCCCTCGCCGAGGCGGAGGGCCTTGTCGATGATTCCTCTCCCGGCCATCCCTTCTGAGGGTACCGTGGACCGAGATCGGTGATCCGGGCGGCTGAGCGCGCGCCGCCGCGCGTCCTCAGCCGGTCGCGGGCCCGCGCAGGCCGCCCATCGCCCGTCTCGTCTTCGCGCGGGCGCGGCGCTTCTCGCGGTGGCGCTTGACCTGGCGGCGGACGTCCTCGGAGAGCTCGTGAATCGAGTGCAGCATCTCGGGCGTCGCCTCCTCGGCGTGCAGGGTGACCCCCTTCAGGTGGAGGTTCGCCTCGGCGACGTAGCGGTCCGTGATCGCCGGGTTGCGCTCCTCGCGCAGCTCGACCTCGAGCTGGGCGAGTTCCGAGACCTGCTTCGCGGTCCGCGCGAAGCGCTTGGTCACGTGCTCGCGGAGCTCCTCTGTGACCTCCAGGTTGCGACCCCTGATCTCGATTCGCACAACGCCTCCTCTCGTGCTCGCTGGGCGAGAAATGTTACGCCTCGTGTAAAGCCGGCCCCGTCGATCGGGCGAAGACCGCGGCTGCGACCTGCTCGCATCCCGCCGCTCGAAGCGCACGAGCGGCGGCGGCGAGCGTCGCGCCGGTGGTCAGCACATCGTCGATCAGGAGCGCGCTCCGCGGCGCCGGCGCCGCGGCGCGGATCCGCGGCGGCCGGCTCAGCCGCTCGGATCGGCTGCGTCCGACCTGGCGCCGGTCGCTGGCGCGGGCGAGGCAGCCGGCGAGCGGGAGCCCGAGCCGCTTCGCGACCCCCGCGGCGATCAGCTCGCCGGGGTCGTAGCCGCGCCTGCGCAGCCGCAGCGGGGCGGCCGGAACGGCGACGATCGCAGCGGGTGGCCGCTCGGCCCACGGCGCGCCGCGTCCCGCGAGAACGACGGCGCGCGCGGCGAGCGCGGCCAGGGCCGGGCGGCCTCGGAACTTCAGCGCGGCGACCAGCTCGCGGGCGACCCCTTCGTACGGCGCCGCCCAGGCGATCGGCCCCGTCCATGGCTGGGCGGGCGCGCTCCCGCCGCGCAGCTCGCCGAGCCGCCGGACGCACGGGGGACAGAGCAGGTCGCGAGCCTCCGCGGGCCGGCCGCAGACCGCGCAGCGCGGCGGAGCCAGCAGGCTCGAGGCGAAGCGGATCGCGGCAATCGGTTCGATGCCGCGATCCTCGCGGCCCGGGCATCGGCGGTGGCGCGCGAGATCGCCCGATCTAGGCGCGAAACCGTGCCCGAACTCAGGCCTCGGCGGCGGCGCCCTGCGAGCCGTCCGGGGCGACGACCACCCGGTCGCGGCCGGCGCGCTTGGCGCTGTAAAGCGCCGCGTCCGCGCGCCCGAGCAGCGATTCGGCGGACTCGCCCGGACGCCACTCGGCGAGGCCGGCCGAGCAGGACTCGCCCTGCGGGGTCAGCGAGCGCAGTCGCTCGACCAGGCTGACCCCGTGCTCGGTCGCGCATCCCGGGAGCATCAGGGCGAACTCCTCGCCGCCGTGGCGGGCCAGCACGTCATAGGGGCGCAGCGCCATGCTCCACGAGGCGGCGGCGTCGCGCAGCAGCCGGTCGCCCGCCTGGTGGCCGCGGCGGTCGTTGTAGTCCTTGAAGCGGTCGAGGTCGAGCATCGCCACGCACAGTGGCCGGCGCTCGCGGGCCGAGCGCGCCAGCTCGCGGGGGAGCTGCTGCTCCCAGTAGCGGCGGTTGGGCAGGCCCGTGAGCTCGTCCGTGCGAGCCATGTGACGGAGCCGGTGCAGCATGTCGGCGCGGCCGATCGCGACCGCCGCCTCGGCGCAGAGGAAGTCGATCATCGCGGAGAGCCTCAGCGAGACGCCGCGGACCGGCTCCCGCCAGGCGATCGCCAGGACCCCGATCGCAGCCCGGTCGCGGACCACGGGGTGCCAGAGCACCGAGGAGACCCCGGCGCGGAGCATGAACTCGCGATCGGCCTCCGCTGGGCTCGCGCCCTCACCGACGAAGATCTCCTCGGCGCGGGTGAACGCGAGCGCCGCCCCCGACTCGGAGTCGACCGAGAGATCGAAGCCGGCGAGCTCGGCGCCGCTGACCGCGGTGGCGCGCAACCCGGAGCCGTCGGGGCCGAGCTCGAAGAGCGCCGCCACGGGCGCCTCGGCGAGCTCGCGGGCCGCCTCGCAGATCGCGCCGCGGGCGGTTGCGGCGTCGACGCTGCGAGCCAGCGCCCTGGTCGCCGCGGCGACCGCGTCGACGTCCTTGACCCGGCCGCCGAGCTCGCGGGTGATCTGATCGCGGTCGGAGATGTCGAGCGCGACCGACATCCCCCGCACGACGGTCCCCCGCTCGTCGGTGATCGGGACCACCCGCATCCAGTAGTCCTGCCCCGAGAGCGGCGGGTGGTACTCGAAGGACCGGGTCTCGCCGCGAAGCGCCGCCCTGAAGTTGGTCTCCAAGGCCTGGGCGTGCGCCGGGGGAAAGAGCTCGAGCAACGACTTCCCCTCGACCGCGAGCGGCTGCCAGCCCACCTGTCGGACCACCGGCCCGGCGGCGAAGCGAACCCGCAGGTCGCGATCGAAGACGACCACCCCCATCTGCGGCAGGCTCTCGAAGAGCAGGCGCTGTCGCCGCACCGATGCGCGCAGATGGCTGATCGCCAACCCGGCGATGAGGCACGCGAGCGCGAAACCCACCGCGAGGGCGACTTCCGAGGCCCTCATACGTCTATTAGAGCCGATCGCGCCCGCAGACGCATGACGGCCCCGGGCTAGCCGAAGACGGCCCGCTCGACCGCGGCGAGATCGACGTCGCAGCCGATCACCGCGGGCGCCTTGCCGAGAGCCGTGTCGGGGTCCTTGAGCCCGTGGCCGGTGAGCACGCAGACGACGCTCTCGCGGCGGCTCCGCCCCGGAGACGACGGGCAGCCCGTGGGTGAGGATGCCGGCAACCGAGGCCGCCGAGGCGGGCTCGCAGAACACGCCCTCGCCCGAGGCGAGCAGGTGGTAGGCGTCGAGGATCTGCTCGTCGGAGACCGCGGCGACCCGGCCGCGCGAGGCGGTGAACGCGGCCATCGCCTCCTCCCAGCGGGCCGGGTTGCCGATCCGGATCGCCGAGGCGACCGTCTCCGGGGTTGGCGACCGGAGCGCCGCCGACCAGCGGCGCGGCGCCTTCGGCCTGGAAGCCGTAGAGGAGCGGCGCGCAGCCGCGCTCCTGAAGCCCTTCCACCAGGCGGTGACGTTGCCGGCGTTGCCGACCGGGATCGCGAGCGCGTCCGGGGCCCCGCCGAGCTCGTCGATGACCTCGAAGGCGGCCGTCTTCTGACCCTCGATCCGGTACGGGTTGACCGAGTTGACGAGCTCGATCGGATGGCGCTGCGGCGAGTCTCGCGGACGATCTCGAGCGCCTCGTCGAAGTTTCCGCGCAGGGCGATCACGCGGGCGCCGTGGATCAGCGCCTGGGCGAGCTTGCCGATCGCGATCTTGCCCTCGGGGACGATCACCGCCCCGCGCATCCCGGCGCGCGCCGCGTAGGCCGCGGCGCTGGCCGCGGTGTTCCCGGTCGAGGCGCAGATCACAGCCTCCGCACCCGCGCCCCTTGGCGCGCGACACGGCGACGGTCATGCCGCGGTCCTTGAAGCTGCCGGTCGGGTTCGCGCCCTCGAACTTGAGCCAGCACGCGAGCACCGACCCGCTCGGAGATGACCGGCGCCTCGATCAGCGGCGTCGAGCCCTCGTTGAGGCTGACGACCGGATCGCCCGGCTCGAGCGGCAGCGAGTCGCGATAGCGCTCGATCAGGGCACCGGCATCGCGGGGACCCTAGATGAGCGGCTGGGAGCTCAGTTGAACTCCTCCTCGATCACCCGGATCGCGCGCGGCGCGGAGCGCAGGAAGTCGAGCCCCGCGATCTCCGCGTAGGCGGCGTAGAAGGCCCTCTCGGGACACTCGTGCAGCGACCATCACCAGCCGGGCGTCGTCGCCGAGACCGCGCTGGACGACGCTCTGGACCGAGATCTCGTTGTGCCCGAGGACGTCGGCGATCCGGGCGAGCACGCGCGGGCGGTCGGCGACCTCGAGGTGGAGGTAGAAGGACGAGCTCACGTCCGCGACCACCTCGAGGGCGAGCCGTGGCTGGTCGACGGGCGCATCGCCGGAGAGGATCGAGACGACGTCGCCGAGCACCGCGGTCGCGGTCTCGGGCCCGCCGGCGCCGGGGCCCGACATCGTGATCTCGGTGATCGTCGGCGCCTCGACCATGACCGCGTTGAAGGGCCCCTCGATCGGCGCCAGCGGATGCCCGGCGTAGCAGGAAGCAGGGGAAGACCCGGACGCTGATGCCCTCGCCGCGGCGCTCGGCGACCCCGAGCAGCTTCAGCGAGAGGCCGAGCTCCTTCGCGTAGGCGAGGTCGTCGGGGCTGGATCGCGGTCGATCCCCTCGTAGGCGACGTCGTCGAGCCTGACCGGCGTGTCGAAGGCGAGTCGCGCGAGGATCGCCATCTTCGCGGCGGCGTCCGCGCCGCCGACGTCCTCGGTCGGATCGGCCTCCGCGTAGCCGAGCTCCTGGGCGCGGGCGAGCGCGTCCTCGTAGGTGGCCCCGGTCGAGGCCATCTCGGTGAGGATGAAGTTCGTCGTCCCGTTGACGATCCCGAAGACCTTGCTGATCTCGGTCGCGGCGAGGCTCTCCTGGATCACCCGGATCACCGGCACGACGCCGGCCACCGCGGCCTCGAAGCGAAGCTGGACGCCGGCCTCGCGAGCGGCCGCGAAGAGCTCGTCGCCGTGCTGGGCGACCAGCTGCTTGTTCGCCGTGACGACGTGCTTGCCGGCGGCGAGCGCCTCGAGCACGTAGTCGCCGCGCCGGATCGGTGCCGCCGATCAGCTCGACGATGATCTCGGAGCCGGCGAGGATCGCCTCGAAGTCGCCCTCCGATCGCCGCAGGACCCCGGCGATCTCGGGTCGGCGCCCCGAGATCGCCTCGACCTGAAACGCCCGCTGCTCGAGCTGCTCGACGAACGCCGAGCCGACGGTGCCGCGGCCGAGCACCCCGATCGCGGCGGGCACTCGCCCTTCCGATCCGGGAGCAACGGGGGTGGCGGCTGGCTCAGACATCGCGCGCCAGCAGGTCGTCGTAGGTCTCGCGACGGACGACCAGGCGCGCCTCGCCGTCGCTGCAGAAGACGACCGGCGGTCGCGGGACGCCGTTGTAGTTGTTCGCCATCGCGTGGCCGTAGGCACCGGTCGCCGGGGTGACCAGGATGTCGCCGGCTCGCGGCGCGGCGATCCTCGCGTCGCGGACGATCATGTCGCTCGACTCGCAGTGCATGCCCGCGATCGTTACCAGCGTCCGCCCCGGCTCGGCGGCGCGGTCGGCGATGATCGCCTCGTACCGGGAGCCGTAGAGCATCGGGCGCAGGTTGTCGGACATGCCGCCATCGACCGCGACGTAGGTGCGAACGCCCGGGATCTCCTTCAGCGTCCCGACCGTGTACGCGGTGATCCCGGCGTTGCCGACGAGCGAGCGACCGGGCTCGACGAGGATCCGCGTCGACGATCCGAACACGCGCCGGACCCCCTCGACCTTGACCGCGACGTAGGCGTCGATCGAGGGAGGCTCGTCCTCGGCGGTGTAGGCGATCCCGAGCCCGCCGCCGACGTTGAGCAGCCGGCACCATCCCGGGTCGGCGATTGCCGCGAGCGCCTCGATCGTGCGCACGTAGGGCTCGAGCTCGAAGATCTGCGAGCCGATGTGCGCGTGCAGGCCGACGAGCTCGAGATGGTCGGCGGCGAGCGCGCTCTCGACCCCGCTCGCGGCGAGCCCGTCCTCGAGCCCGAAGCCGAACTTCGAGTCGAGCTGGCCGGTCTGCACGAACGAGTGCGTGCTCGGCTTGATCCCCGGGGTGACCCTGACCAGGACTCGCTGGCGGCGATCGAGCTCGCCGCAGATCGCGTCGAGCCGCTCGATCTCCGCGAACGAGTCGCAGATCACGTAGCCGACCGCCGACTCGACCGCGTAGCGGAGCTCGGCCGGGGTCTTGTTGTTGCCATGCATGTGGATCGTCACCGGATCGACCCCGGCGGCGAGCGCGGTGTGCAGCTCGCCGCCGGAGGCGACGTCCACCGAGAGACCCTCCTCGGCGAGCAGCCGGTAGATCGCGCTGACCGGCGCGGCCTTGCTCGCGTAGACGACCTCGAAGTCGTCGGTACGCGCGGCGAAGGCGTCCCGGTAGGCGCGGGCGCGGGCGCGGATGTCGTCCTCGGCGTAGATGTAGGCGGGGGTGCCGAACTCGCGCGCGAGCTCGACCACGTCGCAGCCGCCGACCTCGAGGCGCCCCGCCTCGTTGACGCGCGTGCCGAGCGGATACACGGAGCCGAGAGCCGGCGAATCGCTCGCGGAGCGGCTGTTCTTCGTCTCGCTTCCCGCCATCAGGCGATTGATTGTGACCTAACTCCGGCCGGCCACAGCCCGCTGGTGCAAACTGCGACGGTGAGCTCGGGAGAATCGATCCGATGAGCCGGCGGTGGCTTCCAGCTCCGCAGACCCCCGACATCGAGGGGGCCCACGAGGGGCGGCCGTTCATGATCTGGCTGCCGCGGGAGGCGCCGCCGTGGCCGGGGATGGTGATCCTGCACGGAGCGGGCTCGCGGAAGGAGAACCACGCCGACTTCGCCCGGCTCTGCGCGGGCTCGGGCTGGGCAGCGCTCAGCTATGACCAGCGCGGTCACGGCGACGCGGTCGAGGAGATGTCCCCGCGGGCGATCGGCGACGTCGCCCGGATGGTGCGGTTGCTCGCTGACCAGCCGGGCGTCGACGACGACCGGGTCTGCGTCCGCGGCTCGAGCATGGGCGGCTTCGTCGCGATCCACGGCGCAGCCGTCGCGCCGCAGGTGGCCGGCGTGATCGCGATCTGCCCGGCCGGCGAGGAGCACCTGCGCCGGGGCCTGCGCGAGGGCACGCTCGACTTCCGCGCCTCGGAGCGCTCGCGCGAGGACCTCGACGCGTGGCTCGGCGAGCACGACCTCCGTGAGGCCGTGGGAGCGCTCGCCGGCCGGCCGCTTCTGCTGATCCACGCCAAGGGTGACGAGCGGATCCCGTACGGCTTCTCGACCGAGCTCCACGAGCGCGCAGGCGAGCCGAGGAAGCTGATCCTGCTGCCCGGCGGACACCATCGCTCGGCTCAGCACGACGCCGAGCTGCAGGCGCTCGCCCTGCGCTGGCTTGGGCGCAACCTGCCGCAGGCCGGCCGGCCGAGGAGCTAGTCGAGCAGGGCGTCGGTGACGCCGCCCGGACCGAGCAGGACCTCGGCGGTCTTGCCCGCTGTGGCGCCGACGCGGTTTCCGAGCTCGGGATTGCCGATCAGGCCGCCGGCGCCGTTGAGCGTGTTCTGGAGCGCCTGGTCGAGCGCGCCGGTGAGCCCGCCGGTCGTCGCGCCGAGGCCGGTATCGACCCCGAGGTTCGAGGCGGTGCTGTCGATCCCCTGGACCGCGGCGCCGAGCGGGCCCTGTGGCTGGTTCGCCTGTCCCCCACCGCCGGCTCCCGTGCCGCCGCCGCCTCCACCGCCGGCCGGCGGCGCGATCGACTCCGGCGCGCCGGGATTCGCCGGTGAGCCGGCGCCGGGAGCCGGCGCCGCACCGGGACCGGTGCCCGTGCCGGCTCCAGTGCCCGGCGCGGGGGACGGCGCTCGCGGCCGGTGCGGCGGCAACCGCGGCCGGTGCGGCCGCGAGGGTGCTCGCCGCGACCTCCGGAGCGCCCGGGCCGCTTGCACCGAGCAGGACGGTGGCGCTCGGGTCGGCGCCGTCACCGCCGACCGGAAGGCCGTTGAAGGCGACGTAGGCGGCGAGCGCGGCGAAGGTCACGATCGCCGCGGCGATCAGTGCTGTGGTCGCCGCGCCGCCGGCGAGGAAGGCGCGCAGGTTCACATGGCGCGCACCGCGGGAGGTGGATGCTCTGCTCGGCGTGGGTGTCGACGCGATTGAAGCCATGCCCTCGAACCCCTATTCAACTCCGATCGATCCTCGCTGGCAACCGGGCAGACAGGCTCACCCTGCCCATCGGCAGATGGGGCCGACGCCTTTAGCGATTCGTCGGTCGCCTACAGATAGCCGAGCGGGTCGACCGCCGCGCCGTTCACCCGCACCTCGAAGTGCAGGTGGTCACCGAAGCAGCTCCCGGTGCAGCCGATGTAGCCGATCACCTCGCCCTGGCCGACGCTGGCGCCGACGCTGGTCGCGTAGCTCGACTGGTGCGCGTAGCAGGTGGAGAGCCCGCCGCCATGATCGATGCAGGTGTAGTTGCCGTAACCGCCGGTGTAGGCGGCGAGGATCACGTTCCCCGCCTGGGCGGCGCGGATCGGGGTCCCCGCGGGGACGCTGATGTCGATCCCCTCGTGCATCCGGCCCCAGCGGGGCCCGAAGGGGGAGGAGACCGGGCCGTTGACCGGCCAGATCATCCCGCCGTTTGCGCCGCCCTGAATCGGGCCCGCGGGCAGCGGCGTGGTCGAGGTCTCGCTGGCGGCCTGGATCTGTGCCTGGATGTCCGCCTGGATGTCACCGATGTCGCCCTCGAGCCGGTCGATGTGGTGCTTGGTGTTGTCGAGCGCGGTCGCCTTCTGATCGCGGACGGCGTCGAGCTCGCCCTCGCGCGCCTCGAGCTGCAGCCGGGTGCGCTCGAGCTCGGCCTCCTTCGCGGCGATCTCGTCGCGATCGGCTTCGACCTGCTCGACCGTGTCGCGGGTGCCGTTGCGAAGGAAGCGCACTCGACCGACGATCGTCGCGTCGCGCTCCTCGATCCGGCGCAGGTACTCGTAGCGGTTGATCAGATCGTCGAACCCGTCCGAGTCGAGGATCACGGTGAGCACGTCGGGCTCGTCGGAGCGGAAGATCGAGATCAGCCGGCCGCGGAGAACGTTGAGCGAGCGGCCGAGGTGCTCCTTGAGCCGCTCGAGCTCGTCCTTCTCGCGGCGAAGGCGCGCCTGCACCCTGTCGAGCTGCGCCTGGACGATCGCCTCCCGGTTCCGGAGCACGGCGACCTCGGCGGTCAGCCGCGAGATCCGATCCGAGTACGCGGCGATCTCGGTGGAGAGCACCTCCTTCTCCTCCCTCTCCTCGCTCAGCGCCTCCTGCTTCTCGGAGAGCTTCGACTGCAGGTCCTGGGCGTCGGCGCCGCGGACCGCGACGAGCAGGCCCGCGAGCAGGCAGGCGGAAAGCAGAGCGAGCAGCGCCCGGCGGCCGGTGGTGGAAGTCAGGTTTTCGACCGTCATCGCTTCGGTTCGCCTACGGAGTTAGCTGACGGGCTCGCGCGAGATGGCTCTCGCGCTAGAAGCGGTGCGATCCGCTCCATTCGCCCCTTGGGAGTGGGTCCCCCGTTCCACCCGGCTATGCGCGGATGGACTCGGCGAAGCTCCGGCAGGCTAGCAGCACAATGGCGGCGCGGGCCGCTGCAAGATCCCCTGCAAACCGGTCTGCAAGCGGGTTTTCATCCCCGCCCGCCGACGAAACGGAGCGCCGCTCGGGCCGAAGTGGCAGTTGTGGGTGTCATGCACCCACAACTGCCGTCTCGACCCGGGGTGGCGGAGCTCGCCCGGGGCTCGGCGTCGGCTCGGGCGGTGGCGGTGGTGGCTCAGGCGTCGTGGCGGTGGCGGTGGCGGTGGCGGTGGCGAGCTTTGGAGTTGCCCCGGCGGCCCCGGCGGCGCGCACCGCGGCGCCGGCGATCTCCGCGCCGGCCGAGAGGCGCTCGCGGTACTCGGCGGCCTGCATGCGCGAGATCACCAGCCGCTGGATCTCGGCGGTGCCCTCGAAGAGCTCGTAGATCTTCGCGTCGCGGAACCACTTCTCGAGCGGGCACTCGCTCGATCCGGCGACCGCGCCGACCAGGTCCATGCAGGTCCGGGTGACCCAGACCGCGACCTGGCCCGACTTCAGCTTCGACATCGAACCCTGCCCCCCGGTCAGCGGTACGCCGTTGCGCCCCATCCATGCCGCGCGCTGGACGAGCAGCCTCGCCGCCTCGATCTCGGTCGCGATCTGCGCCAGCACCTGCTGGTTGGACTGGCGCTCGAGCGCCGGCCGGCCCGCGGTCGAGCTCTCGTCGTAGACCGACTCGAAGGGATCGACGTGGTGGATGCTGTCGTCGAGATAGCCGAGCGTCCACTCGTAGGCGGCCTGGGCGATCCCGAGCGCCGAGGCGCCGACGAGGGGCCGGGTGAGCTCGAAGGTCGCCAGCGCGTTCGAGGCACGGCCGGAGGACTCGCCGGAGCGCGCCCGGGCGAGCTTTCGCTCCAGCTTCTCGGTTCCGCCGAGCAGGTTCTCGACCCCGATCCGGCAGTCGTCGAGGACGATCTCGGCGGTATGCGACGCGCGGATCCCGATCTTCGACTCCTTCTTGCCCTGCGAGAGCCCCGGCGTGCCCTTCGCGACCACGAACGAGGCCTGACCGCGATGGCCGAGGGCCGGGTCCACGGTGGCGACGACGACGTGGACGTCGGCGATCCCGCCGTTGGTGATGAAGACCTTGGTCCCGTTGAGGACCCATTCGTCGCCGTCGCGCCTCGCCGTCGTGCGCATGCTGCGGACGTCGGAGCCCGCCTGGGCCTCGGTGACCGCGTAGGCGCCGAGCTTGATCTCCTCGCCGACCCCGAAGCACTCGGGGACCCAGGTCGCGATCTGCTCGGGGGTTCCCGACGCCGCGATCCCGGCCGCCGCGAGGCCGGAGCCGTTGATCGCGAGCGCGGTCCCCGCGCAACCCCAGTGAAGCTCCTCGGCACCGATCACGCCGAGCTGACCGTCGGCGTCGGCGCCCATCCGCTGCAGGTGCTCGATCCCGCTCAGCCCCTGCTCGCGCGCCGCCCTGATCGCTTCCCAGGGGGTCGACTCCGCGGCGTCGTGCTCGGCGGCGATCGGCCGGATGACCTGCTCGGAGAAGCGGCGGCAGCGGGCCTTGAACTCGAGCTGCTCGGAGCTGAGTGAGAAATCCACGGGATCGAACCTCCTCGAAGGGTTGGTCGCGAGAACCGATTGACTGGTCAGTCAACCGCAGGGCGAGATCATATCCGTGAAGTAGGACTTCACGCTTCATGGTGGCCCACTAACTTGCCATGCTCGTGTTCGCCCGGGCTCGCTACTTCTTCGCCGACGTCGGCCACTGGATCGCCACCCACAAGCTGATCGGCGCGCTGCTCCTCGTCGTCCTCGCCGGCGCGGGGGCCGGCGCCCTCCTGCTCACCCGAGAGGACTCGAGCGAGCCCCGGCTGATCGGCGCCCCCGCTCCGCCGGTGGTGATCCCTCAGGCTCCCGCGCCCGAGGAGACCGAGGACCTCGGCTTCCCCGCGTTCGCGACCAAGAACACCACCCGCGTCTCGGGCGACGATCCGATCGCCGACGCGGCGGCGGTCGCGCTTGCCGTCTATCCCTCCACCGGGGGCGTCGCCGGCCCGGGCGCGGTAACCCTCGTCGACGCGGACGACTGGCAGGCGGCGCTCGCCGCCGGATCGCTCGTCGCGGCGCCGATCGGAGCGCCGATCCTGCTCAGCGACGAGGGCGAGCTTCCTGAGCTGACCAGAGCCGCGATCCGCTCGCTCGCCCCCGCCGGCGATCCCGAGACCGGCGGCAGCCAGCTGTTCGTCCTCGGCGACGCCGTCCGCCCCGACGGCTTCGACGCCAAGGCGGTGAAGGGAGCCGACCCGGCGGAGATCGCCGCGGCGATCGACAAGCTGCGCACCCGGCTCGCCGGCGAGCCGGAGCATGTGCTGATCACCTCCGACTCCGAGCCGGCGACCGCGATGCCCGCCGCCGGCTGGGCAGCCCGCTCGGGCGATCCGGTGCTCTTCGTCGGCAACGACGGCGTCCCGAAGGCGACCAGCGAGGCGCTCGCCCGCCACGACAACGTCCCGGTCTTCGTCCTCGGCTCGCAGGAGGCGATCCCGGCGAAGGTCCTCAAGGAGCTGAGGAAGAGCGCCGCCAGCGTCGAGCGCGTCGGCAGCGAGGACGCGGCCGAGAACGCGATCGAGTTCGCCCGCTTCAGCAGCGGCAGCTTCGGCTGGAACATCAACGACCCCGGCCATGGCTTCGTGATCGCCAACGCCTCGCGGCCGATGGACGCCGCGATCGCCGCGCCGCTCTCGGCGAGCGGCACCTGGGGCCCGCTGCTGGTCACCGAGGACGCCGCGAAGCCGCCGAGCCCGCTGCGCGGCTACCTGCTCGACCTGAAGCCCGGCTACGAGGACGACCCGACGAGGGCGCTCTACAACCACATCTGGCTGATCGGCGACCCGTCCGCGATCTCGATCGACTTCCAGGCGCAGGTCGATGAGCTCGCCGAGGTCGCCCCGGTAAGGTCCGGCAGCGGCGCGACGACCCTGGGCCCGGCGCCCGGATCGGTCGAGTCCCAGCCCGGCCAGCGCGACTCCGGCCGCGACTCGGGCTCCGGGAACAAGAAGCGGCAAAGCAAAGAGCGATGAGCGAAAGCGAACGACCAGACCGCCTCGGTGGACGCGTGATCAGCGTCGAGGACATCCGCGCGCTCGCCGGCCCGGCGACGCCGCACTTCGCGCTGCAGATCCGCAACCGGATCGCGAAGCTGATCGGGCCGCTGGCCGAGGGCGACCCGGCAAGGCTCGCCGGGGAGCGCGAGATCGCCCGGCTGACGCAGCTTGCCCAGCACTCCGGAGAGCCGCGCGGCTTCGGCTCGATCTCGGCGGGCGGCTGATCGGCACCATGGCCACCGCCAGCCTCAGCCCATCCCTCGCCCGGCTCCGCGAGCTACTGCGCGACGAGCACGCCGCCGTGGAGCTCAGCGAGGCCGGCTACCTCGACCTGCTCGGCGAGGAGCTCGAGTCGACCGGGCTGGCCCAGAACCTGATGGTGACCCGGCTCGTGCCGGCGATCTACGAGCGCTACTGGCGCCCCGCCCTCGGCCGGGTGGCGAAGGGAGTCACCGGCCCGGGCATGGCCGAGGAGGTCCGGATCGCCCGGCTCCTGCTCGGCCTGGGCGAGGGCGAGCGGGTGCTGGACGTCGCCTGCGGCCCCGGCAACTTCTCGCGCGAGTTCGCGCGCGCCGTCGGCCCGGAGGGCCTCGTCGCCGGGATCGACGCCTCGCGGACCATGCTCGAGCGGGGCGCCTCGGAGAACCGCCGCGCCGGGATCGACAACCTGGTCCTGATTCGCGGCGACAGCGCCGACCTGCCCTTCAACGACGGGTCCCTCGACGCTGTCTGCTGCTTCGCCGCGCTGCACCTGTTCGCCGACCCGTTTGCGGCCCTCGACGAGATGCGCCGGGTGCTGGCGCCGGGCGGGCGGATCGCGCTGATGACCTCGGTGCGGCGCCAGTTCACGGCGAGGCCGCTGAAGCCGCTGCTCGAGCGGACCTCGGGGATGAAGGTCTTCGAACCCGAGGAGATCACCACCGCGCTGGCCGCTCGAGGCTTCGCCGGGGTGCACCAGCGCCTCGCCGGCATGGTGCAGTTCGTCGGCGGGCGCCTGCCCACCTAGGGCGCCTACGCAGCCACCGGCGAGCGCCGCAACAGACCCAGCGCGATCAACGGGAACAGCAGCACCGATACCAGCCCGGCGGCGATGAACCCGGCCGAGGTGGCGGCGTCGATCATCCCCAGATCGCGGCCGATCGCCGTGGCGGCGACGATGAAGGGGAGCGAGGTCGCCTGCAGCAGCCCGGCCGCGACGACCCTCTCGATCGGGAGCTGCGCGCGGTAGAGCAGCGCCGGCAGGCCGCGAGCGACGAGCAGCGCGGCGAGAAACGCCGGGATCGCCGCAATCGCCGATCCCGACGAGAAGAGGGCCTCGAGATCGAAGCTGACGCCGCTGGCGACGAAGAAGATCGGGATGAAGACGCCGTAGCCGACCGCGGCGAGCTTCGCCTTGAGCTCGGGGTGGGTCATCGCCTCGTCCATGTCGAGGTGGTTGAGGATCGCGCCGGCGGCGAACGCGCCGAGGATCAGCTCGAGCCCGAGCTGCTCGGCGAGCGCGACCATCCCGATCAGCAGGACGAAGGCGCCGCGGACGCGGATCTGGGCGCTGGTGTCCTGGAGGCGGAGCAGCGCCGCGGAGACGGGCCGCAGCCTCTCGGTACTCGAGATCGCCACCGCGACCGCGGCGATCACCGCGACGAACAGCCCGATCAGGACCAGCTTCGAGCCGATCCCGCTCGGCTCGCCCGAGAACAGCAGGGTGAGCAGGAGCACCGAGGCGAAGTCGGCAATCGAGGCGGCGGCGAGGACGAGCTGCCCGAACGGAGTCGCGATCTCGCGCTGATCGGCGAGCACCGGGATGATCACTCCGAGCGAGGTCGAGGCGAGGATCACAGCGATCAGCAGCGGCTCGTCGGCGACTCCGGCGAGGTCGAGCGCGAGCCCGGCGAGCAGGGCGAGCCCGAGCGAGAGCGCGAACCCGAGCGACGCCGAGCGCAACAGGCGGCCGCGCAGGGCGCCGAGGTCGATCTCGAGGCCGGCGAGGAAGAGCAGGAAGGCGAGGCCGATCAGGGCGATCACCTCGACGGGCTCGTCGATCTCGACCCAGCCGAGCACCGCCGGGCCGATGAGGATCCCGATCACGATCTCGAGGACGACGGCGGGCAGACGAACCCTCGGCGCCAGCCCGAGCGCGAACGGGGCCGCGAAGCCGGCGGCGGCGACGATCAGCAGGTTCTCGAAGGAGATCTCCACCGCGGTTGGGTCGCGCGGGCGAAGGGTTCGTTACGCCCGGTGCGATCCGTTGGGCGCCGGTCGGCTCAAAAGCCGCACTGCTGCGAGCCGTAGGCCTCGGCGAGGCGCTGGGCCTGGCGCAGCGCCCGCGGCGGGCCGTCGGCGAGGGCGCGCGGGTTCGCCTCGATCGCGGCGATCCCGCGCTCCGTCGCCGCGAGGATGCCCTCGACCTGGCGCTCGTCGCCCGGCGGCGCTCCGAGTGCCCTGATCGCGCGGACCTCGGACCTGAGCGCGGGCACCGCCACGGCGAGCGCGATCCGCTCGACCTCTGCCGGAGAGGGCCCGCCGTTGCCGGCGAGCAGGTCGTCGGCGGCCGCCTCGATCTGGGACTCGGCCGAATAGCAGATCCGATCGGCCTCGCGTAGGAACTCGACCTTCGAGGGCGGCTGCGAGACGCCCGGCGCGTAATCCGTCCCCGCGTCGTCTTCCCCGCCACAACCGGCGAGCGGCACCGCGAGGGCGATGGCCACCAGTACAAGTGCCCGGCCGGCGGACGCCGGAGCGGGGGCAAGCGAAAGAGAGGGGGCGGGGAAGCGTCCGGCGAACATCAAGCGCCGCGAAGCGAGCGGTTCGACGGACGGCTCACCGCCCCCTCCCCACGGCTACACGCGTTCGATCAGCGTCGCGGTCCCGAGCCCGCCGCCGCAGCACATCGTCACCAGGCCGGTCTGCTTGTCGTCGCGCTCCATCTCGTGCAGCAGGGTCGTCATCAGCCGCGCCCCGGTCGAGCCGAGCGGATGGCCGAGGGCGATCGCTCCGCCGTTGACGTTCACCCGATCCATGTCGGGCTCGAGCTCGCGGCGCCAGGCGGCGACGACGGACGCGAACGCCTCGTTGATCTCGATCAGGTCGATGTCGTCGATCGACATCCCGTTGCGCTCGAGGATCTTCCGGGTTGCCGGGATCGGGCCGGTCAGCATGATCACCGGATCGACGCCGACGGTGGTCTGGTCGACGATCCGCGCTCGCGGCGTGAGCCCCAGGGCGTCGGCCTTCTCCCGCGTCATCAGCAGCACGGCGGCGGCCCCGTCGGAGATCTGCGAGGCGTTCCCCGCGGTCACCTTGCCGTCCTCCTTGAACACCGTCTTGAGCTGGGAGAGCGCCTCGAGGTTGGTGCCGGGGCGGATGCCCTGGTCGGTCGTGTAGGTGTCCCCGTTCACCTCGAAGGGGACGATCTCACGCTCGAAGCGCCCCTCCTCGGTCGCCTTCGCGGCCCGCTGGTGCGAGCGCACGCCGAGCTCGTCGAGCTCGGAGCGGGGGATCTCCCACTGGTCGGCGATCATCTCCGCCGAGATCCCCTGGGGGACGAGGTTGTAGCGCTCCATCAGCTGCGGGCTGAACGCCATCCCGTGCTCCTTCTGGACCTCGAAGGAGTCGGCGAAGGAGATGTGCCCCATGTGCTCGACCCCGCCGCCGATGACGACGTCGTGGACGCCCGAGGCGACGAGCGCCGCCCCGAAGTTGATCGCCTGCTGGGCGGAGCCGCACTGGCGGTCGACGGTGCTCGCCGGGGTCTCGATCGGCAGCCCGGCCTCGAGCCAGGCGTTGCGGCCGATGTTGATCGCCTGCTCGCCGAACTGCTGGACGCAGCCCGCGACGACGTCCTCGACCTCGGCGGCGTCGATTCCCGCGCGCTCGATCACCTCCGAGTAGGTCTTCGCCAGCAGGGTCGAGGGGTGGACGTCCTTGTAGTAGCCCTTCTCCTCGTGGCCGCGCCCGACCGGGGTGCGCACCGCTTCGACGATCACAACCTCGCGTCCTGAGAACTTCCCGTTGCCGGCCATCGCTTCCTCCGTCTTCAAGTCAGTTTCGTGGCGAGACTCACTCTAGCTGAGCCCGAGCGCTCGGGCGCGGCTCAGCCCGGCTTCTCGGCGAGCGTGATCGGGTAGGCGCCCTGCGCGCCGCCGAACCTCGACCACGGCGGCGCCGGCTCAGCCGCGGGTCGCCTCCGACTCTGTGACACCCGGCGGCGTCCAGCCCGGCCCGCGGAAGACGACGCCGAGCTTGTCGCGAAGCCGGCTCGCCCGCTTGATGTCGTGCCACATCGCGATGTACTCGTGGAAGGCGACGCGGACCGGGCGGAAGGTGCGCAGCTGGGTGGTGAGGCCGTAGCGGACCCGCTCGCCCTCGGGCTCGTAACTTCCGAAGAGGCGGTCCCAGATGATCAGGATGCCGCCGTAGTTCCTGTCCAGGTACTGCTCGTTGGTGCCGTGATGGACGCGGTGGTGCGAGGGCGTGTTGAACACCGCCTCGAGCGGCCGCGGCAGCTTGCGTATCCGCTCGGTGTGGATCCAGAACTGGTAGATCAGCGACCACGCCTGAGCTAGCAGGACCATCCAGGGCTCGAAGCCGACCGCGGGGAGCCAGAGCCAGAACGGCAGGTAGGTCATCGGCACCCAGGTCTGGCGCAGCGCCGTCGAGAGGTTGTAGTGCTCGCTCGAGTGGTGGACGACGTGGCTCGCCCAGAACGCCCGGCTCTCGTGCGAGACGCGATGGAACCAGTAGTAGGAGAAATCGTCGGCGAAGAAGAGCAGCACCCAGACCCACCAGTCACCGGGGTCGAGGCGGAGCGGGGTCAGCTCGTAGATCACCGCGTAGAGGGCGAGCACGGCGAACTTCCAGACGAAGTTGATCCCGACGTTGCCCAGCCCCATCGTCAGGCTGGTCCTGGTGTCACGGCTCTCGTAGCCGATCAGCCCCTCGTTGTGATCCTCGCCGAGGTGCCGGTAGGCGAGGTACTCGAGGACGAGCAGAAGGATGAAGAACGGGACCGCGTAATAGAGAACCTCGGCCATCTTCCCGGGATTGTGCCGTGACGCGGCGCGCGCTGCGCCGCCGATGAGCGCGCGCCGGGCGCCCGCCGGCGAAGCCGTGGGCGGAGGTGGGTTTCTGGAACACTCGCGCGCCTAGATGAGCGATTCAGGAACCGGCCGCGCCTGGCGGCGGTTGATCACCTTTCCGGCCCACCGCCGCACGAAGTGGCCGGTGCTGATCGCGATGATCCTCGCGATCTTCGCGATCTCGGCCGCCGAGCTGCCGGCGAAGTTCGACGACGCCCAGGAGAACGAGTCGACCTCGTTTCTGCCCGGCGAGGCCGACTCGACGAAGGCGCTCGCCGCCTCGGAGGCGATCCAGGGAGCCGAGCAGGCGCCGATCGTGATCATCTACCGGCGCGACGGCGGGCTCACCGATGCCGACCGCGCCGCGATCCTCTCCGACCGCAGCGCGCTCAACGCCGACCTGCCGCCGCGAACCAGCGAGTACTCGGAGCCGGTGCTCTCGCCCGACGGCAGCGCCGCCATCCTGCAGGCGAACGTCAGCGCCAACGGCCAGGGCGAGACGATCACCGACCCGGTCAACCAGGCTCGCGACCGGCTCGACGGACGTGACCTCGACGGCGTCGAGGCCGCGGTCACCGGCGGTGCCGGCTTCTCGGCCGACGCGATCGAGGTCTTCGACTCGATCAACGGGACGCTGCTGCTGGTGACGGCGCTGGTCGTCTTCGTCCTCCTGCTGGTCGTCTACCGCAGCCCGATCTTCTGGTTCTTTCCTCTGCTCGCCGTCGGGTTCGCCGAGATCGCGGCGCGCGCCGTCGGCTACGGGCTCACCGAGATCGGGGTGACCGTGAACGGGCAGTCGGCGGGAATCCTGCCGGTGCTTGTCTTCGGCGCCGGGACCGACTACGCGCTGCTGCTGGTCGCCCGCTACCGCGAGGAGCTCCGCAAGCGCGACGACAGGCACGAGGCCATGGAGGTCGCCCTGCTGCGCGCCGGCCCCGCGATCGTCGCCTCCGGCACGACCGTGATCGCGGCCCTGCTCTGCCTGACGATCGCCGACGTGCAGGGCACAGCCGGGCTCGGCCCGATCGGCGCCACCGGGATCGCGGTCGCGATGATCTCGATGCTGACGATCCTCCCCGCGGTGCTCGTCGTCGGGGGGCGCTGGTGCTTCTGGCCCTTCGTTCCCCACCTCGGCGACGAGGCCGCCGACGAGACCCACGGCGCGTGGAGGCGGATCGGCGACGCGATCGCGCGGCACCCCCGTCGGGTCTGGGTGGCGACGGTCGCGGTCCTGCTGGCGATGTCGTTGGGCTGGCTCAACTTCGACACCGGCCTCACCCAGGGCAACCAGTTCCGCGACGACGTCGACTCGGTCGCCGGCCAGGAGCTGCTCGAGCGCTCATTCCCGGCCGGGGCCACGGCGCCCACCGAGATCGTCGTCCCCGACTCGAAGCGAGTCGTCGCGGTCGTCGCGGCGCTGGGCCGCGAGCCGGTGATCGAGGCGGTGCGCGAGGTCGGCGCCGGCCCACCGGGAACGCTGCTGCAGGCGACCCTCGCCCTGGACCCATACTCGACCGAGGCCTTCGACCAGGTCACTCGCCTGCGCGAGGTGGCGCGACGCGCCGGCGGCGAGGCGACCCTGGTCGGCGGCGCGACCGCGATCGAGTACGACCTCCGCGAGGCGGCAACTCGCGACAGCAGGCTGATCCCGCCGATCGCGCTCGCGGTCGTCTTCCTGATCCTGCTCGCCCTGCTGCGTGCGGTGATCGCTCCGCTGCTATTGATCGCGACCGTGATCCTCTCCTTCTTCGCCGCGCTGGGGGTCGGCTTCGTCATCTTCGACGTGATCTTCGGCTTCCCGGGGGCCGACGCCTCGCTGCCGCTGTTCGCGTTCATCTTCCTGGTGGCGCTCGGCGTCGACTACAACATCTTCCTGATGGCCCGGGTGCGCGAGGAGACGCTCAGGTTCGGCACCCGCGACGGCACCCTCCGCGGCCTCGCCGTGACCGGCGGCGTGATCACCTCGGCGGGGATCGTGCTCGCCGGCACCTTCTCGGCGCTCGCGGTTCTGCCGCTGGTCTTCCTCACCGAGCTCGGCTTCGTCGTCGCCTTCGGAGTCCTCCTCGACACCTTCCTCGTCCGCTCGATTCTGGTCCCGGCGCTCGTGCTCGAGCTTGGCCCGCGGACCTGGTGGCCGTCGAGCCTCGCGCGCGGCGAGCGAGAGGCCGGATGACCGCCGGATTCGAGCGCCTCGGCGTCGCCGGCAGCGGCGCGATCGCCTGCGGGCTCGCCGCAGCGGGGACCGTGCTCGGCGAGGTCCGCCTGCTCGCCCGCAGCGACGCCTCGGCCTGGCGCGCGGAAGAGGCGGCCCAGGCGCAGGCGAAGAAGCTCGAAGGCGGCGCCCCCGAGCGGATCAAGGTGACCACCGATCCAGCCGAGCTCGGCGATCGCGACCTGGTCGTCGAGGCGATCGTCGAGGACCCCGAGCGCAAGGGCGAGCTGCTCGCGCGACTGGCCGCGGTGAGCGCCGACGCCGGGCTCGCGACCACGACCTCCTCGCTTTCGATCGGAGACCTTGCCGAGCGCAGCGGCGCCGCCGATCGCGTCTTCGGTCTGCACGTCTTCAACCCGGTCACCCGGATGGAGCTGATCGAGGTCTGCTTCCCGGCGGCGACCCGCCCCGAGCTTCGCGAGCTCACGCTGGGCTTCTGCGAGGCGATCGGCAAGACCCCGGTCGAGGTCCCCGATCAGCCGGGCTTCGTCGTCAATCGGCTGCTCTTCCCACTGCTCTTCGAGGCGGTCCGGCTGATGGAGGCGACCGAGATGGAGGCCGCCGACGTCGATGCCTGCATGACCCTGGGGGCGGGTCATCCGATGGGTCCGCTGAGGCTGCTCGACTTCGTCGGCCTCGACGTCTCGATCGCGATCGGCGAATCGCTGCACGCCGACTCGGGCCGCGAGTCCGACGAGGTCCCGCAGAGGTTGCGCGCGCTCGTCGCCGACGGCAGGCTCGGCCGCAAGAGCGGCCGCGGCTTCTACGAGTACGGCGCCGCCTAGGCGGCGCTGCGCCGTCTAGGCGCGGCGGGCTCGCGGTGGCGCCCGCAGAGGTCCCAGACCACCTCGGCCTCGCTCACCCCCTGGCGGCGAGCCTCGTCGGCGACGCTCCCCCAGGGGAGCTCGGCGTCGGGGAGCTCGTCCCAGCGCGCGAGCTCGATCGCCTCGAGCGCCCCCCGTAGCGCGGGCCCGAGATCGTCCTCTGAGCGAAGCATCGCGCGGAGCACCTCGAGCTGCTTATCGGTGACCTTGATGACCCACATCGTCCAACCCCTGGGTCGGTGACTAGATCAACGGAACCTAGGGCCGGCCGCGGACGGAAGCGGGCGCCCGCGGGGCGCACGCTACTCGGCGCGCTCCCCCTCGTCCGCGGTCAGCGCCCGGTGCTCGGCGGTCACCGGGTGGATGCGGACGGCGACGATCCGGTTGTCGCGCACCGACTCGACCCGCAGCTCGTAGCCGTCGGCGAGCACCTTGTCGCCGCGGCGCGGCAGCCGGCCGAGCTCCGAGAACACGTAGCCGCCGATCGAGTTGAACGCGTCGGTGGCCACCGGAAGCTCGATCCCGGCGTCCTCGAGGTCACCGAGCGGGACGTGTCCGCGCACGTACCAATCGCCGTCGGTGAGCCGGCGCAGCGCGGTCGCGCGGGCATCGGTCTCGTCCTCGATCTCACCGACGACCTCCTCGAGGATGTCCTCGATGGTGACGATGCCGACCGTGCGACCGTACTCGTCGGAGACGATCCCGAGCGAGCTGCGCTGGCGCTGCAGCTCGGCCAGCAGGTCGTCGAGCGGCTTGGTCTCGGGGAACACCGGGACGTCGCGGATCGCGGGCTCGATCGTCGAGTCCGCGCCCGCGTTCATGTAGAGCCTGACGAGGCTGTTGTTGTGGGCGACGCCGCGGACCTTGTCGGGGTTGTCGTCCTCGATCACGACCAGCCTCGTGTGACCCGAGCTGACGCACCTGCGCAACGCCTCCTCGACGGCCTCGTTCGCGTTCACGGTGACCACCGCCGGGATCGGGGTCATCACCTCACGCGCCTCCTGCTCGTGCAGGTGGAAGACGCCGCCGAGCATTCCCGCCTCGCCGATGTCGAGGATCCCTCCCTTCGCCGAGGTCTGGATGATCTCGCGCAGGTCGGCGGCCGTGTGCTTCTCGTTCAGGTCGGTGGGATCGACGCCGAAGAGGCGCACGATCGCGTTCGAGGTCTTGTTGAGCAGGTAGGTGAACGGGGCGCTCGCCGAGCGGAACACGTTGAGCGGCCGCGAGAGCGCCCGCGCCGTGGGCTCGGCGCGGCTGATCGCCAGCATCTTCGGCACCTGCTCGCCGATCGTGATGTGGAGCGAGGTCGCGATCGTGAACGCGATCGCGAACGCGATCGCGGTGGCGACCCCGTGGCCGACCGCACCGTCGAGCAGCGGCTCGATCAGGGTGGCGAGCGCGGGCTCACCCAGGAAGCCGATCCCGATCGAGGCGAGGGTGATCCCGAACTGGCACGACGCGAGCGACTCGTCGATCTTCTCGAGCTGCTCGAGCACCTGCTCGGCGCCGGCCTCGCCCTGCTTGGCGAGCGCCTCGATCCGTCCCATCCTGGTCCGGACGAGCGCGAACTCGGCAGCGACGAAGAACCCGTTGGCGAGCACGAGCAGAACGAGGAGAAAGAGGAACAGCGCGGTCATCGGAGCGTCGTCGACCGACGCCGGGCCGGCGCGCATTGCGTTGCGCCGGCGGCAGGTGAGTTGCTACTTCGAGGTCGGTCGTCGTCGTCCACGGGGACGCTGGAACGGTAGCAGCGGACCGCGACGGCGCGGTCTCGGCTCAGGGATCGAGGTGCGCGCCGACGCGCACGCCGGGAGGCCGGTGGCGGAGTCGGTCCGGCCGCTCGGGCAAGCCGAAATCCGATCCGCGTGCGACCAGCTTCGCCGCCGCCCGCTCGCAGACGGCTGCGATCGTCAGCGACGGGTTGACGCCGAGGCTGGTCGGGATCGCGGAGGAGTCCATGCAATACAGCCCCTCGGCACCGAAGACCTCGCATCCGTCGTCGACGACCCCGAAGGCCGGCGTGTCGGCCATTCGGCAGCCGCCAAGGGGGTGCGAGGCGTACACCCCGGGGGTCTCGGCCAGCTTCAGGAAGCGGCCGACCCCGCGGCGCTCGCAGATCTTGCGGATCGCGGCGTCGGCCTCGGCTCGCACCCGTCGCGACTGCTCGGAGAGCGAGTAGCCGAACAGGCCCACCCCGACGGGGCCACCGTTCGGCTGGACGTGCCCGTTGCCCGTCGGCGGGACGGCGTAGAACTCGCCGTCGTTCGTGTCCTCGACCATCGCCAGCATCTCGATATGGCTTGACCAGGTCGAGATCGAGCGCTTCTTCTCGCGCCCCCACCACGTCGGCTCGTTGCCGTCGCCGCGGCCGTCGTCGTAGAGGAAGTTGGTCAACTGCGAGAGCAGGATCTCCTGAAGGGTGAAGCGGGTGCCGTCGAAGCGGCTGCCACGCTTGCCGACGAAGAAGTCGTAGCTCATCGTCGTGATCGGCTTGCCCTTGTGGAAGTCCTGGTAGCCGCCGGGCAGGCCGAGCACCCGCTTCGCCTTCTTGCGGTCGACCTCGATCGCGGCGACGTGGTCGCCGTTGACGCCGAGATGCTTGCCGAGGTGCGGCGAGACGCTCGGCAGGGCGCCGTCCTGTCGCGAGCGCATCAGGATCGGGGTGGTCCCCATCGCGCCCGCGGCGAGGATCGCGACCTTGCACTCGATCTCGACCGGGTCGAGCGGCTGCTTGGTCTCGGGATCGACCGTCGCCCCGCGGACGATCCAGCGGTACGGGCGGGCGCTCGAGGGGGCTACCTGGTTCACCTGGACGAGCTCGCGGACCTCGACTCCACGGCGCTCGGCGGAGGGCAGGTAGTTGGTGATCAGCGAGTTCTTCGCCCCGAAGACGCAGCCGGTATAGCACCACTTCGCATCGACGCAGCGCTCGAAGTCGATCGCGACCGGAACCCGGTCGCAGCTGTGACCGGCCTCGCGCAGCATCGCGGCCCAGACCCCGCCCGACTTCGAGACCTCCTTCCAGGAGGGCTGGCGAACCCGCAGGCCCGCCTCCGCGCGGGCGTAGAAGCGATCCAGCGAGGCCCGGCTGAGCCGCCTCGGCCACATCCGCCTGCGGGGACCGTCGTCGGGGTGGGCGTCGGTGCGCTCGAAGGTCTCGGTGGGGGCGCGCAGCGACGCGGCGAGGTAGAGGTTCGAGCCGCCGCCGACGAGGTTCGCGATCACGATCTGCGCGCCCTGGCCCTGGATCAGCGAGTAGACGTCCGAGAGGTGGCCGACGTCCATCGACTGGCGGAAGTCGGTGTGACCGAAGCGGCGGCCGCGCTCGAGCACGACGACGCTCGCCTCCTGTTCGGCGGCGCGGTAGAGCTCGGCCAGCCGGTAGGCGGCGATCGAGCCGCCGAACCCGGAGCCGACGATGCAGACATCGACGCGCTCCGCCATCAGGGGAGGTTCCCGTTCCGGGTCCGGCCCCGATTCAGCCGGCGGCGGTAGGAGTAGTCCCTGTAGCCGTGGGGGGCGGTGCCGGGGTGGCCCATGACCGCGTAGCCGGCGGCGCTCGACGCGGTCGCCTCGGGGATGTTTCCGGCGGCGCAGAAGGCGGTGAACGGAATCGCCGCGGCCGCCTCCCAGACGACCCGGTCGGGATTCGAGAAGTCGAGCGCCCCCATGCAGACTCGCTCCCGGGACGGATAGTCGAAGGCGACGAAATCGCCGCCCTCCCGAAGCGATCGGGTGACCAGGTCGGCGAGGAAGAAGGGCTCGAGCGCCGAGAAGCCGATACGCCGGTCGCGGGCGAGCAGGAGCGCATCCGTGTAGACGGCGCCGTGCTCGCCGTCGACCCCGGCGATCGCGCCCGGCGCGATCGGGTGCCCGAGCTCGGTGCGCAGGTCGGCGACCGGCTTGCCGGGGATGATCGTGTCGAAGAACGCCTGCATGAGCGCGTCGGCCGGGGCGTCGGCAAGCGCCCTCGTAGGCGCCGCCATCCTCGCCGCGAACGGCACCGCGGCGGCGATCGTGGCCGCGAGGCCGAGCTCACCGGCGCGAACGAGCAGCTGGCGGCGCGAGAGGTCCTGCGAGCCATGCTGGCCCGGCTCGCCGGCGGCGCCCCCGCTGCCCCTCGCGTCCATCGGGCCCACGGTAGCGGCGCCCCGGACCCCGGGCAACTCCGAACCGTCCGGCGCCGAACGGCGCCCGGGGGCACCGCTCGCGCTACTTTCTCGCCGTGATCGCAGGCACTCGAACGGCCGGGTTGCTGGCGCTGCTCGGCGCGATCCTCGCGACCGCGCCGGCCGCGGCGCAGGTCTCCCCGGAGCCGGTCGGCCCGTTCGCGGGCGAGAACCCATTCCGCTGCACCCTTCAGAGCGTCGGCGCCGGCACCGACTTCCCCGATCCGGACGCCGACCCCTTCTGCGTCGAGTTCGACAAGACGAACCAGAACGTGACCGGGTTCGGGATCGTCGACTTCGTCCTCCAGGAGCCGTCCCGGATCGCGATCGCGCTCGAGAAGTGCTTCTACTTCCAGCGCGACCATTGGACGGGCTCGATCGTCCAGGGCTCCGAGCCCGAGCTCTGGCACTGGGACGGCGACTACTTCTTCGACCGCGCCAAGGGCATCGGCGGGGCGAGCGTGCGCAACTTCAGGATCGGCGGGGCGCCGCAGAGCGCGGCGCCCTACGTCCCTCCCGCCTACCGCCCCTACTTCGACGAGGAGGGTGGCGGCGGGGTGCTCGTCGAGCTGGAGACCCGCCCTGATCCGGGGTGCGCGGCCCGGGTCGACACCCCCGGCGAGCGCGCGCTCGTCTACGCCGGCGAGCCGTCCGCGCGATCCTGCGTGGAGCCCGGCGGCGAGCTGGTCGGCAGGCGGATCGGCCGGGTGCGGCTCGGAATCGCGCGCGAGCGCGTGCTCGAGCGACTGGGGCCACCGCGCTGGAGCGGCCCCCGCGCCGACCGCTGGTGCCTGGTCGGCAAGGGGCGGCTTCGGGCCGGCTACGGCGCCGCCGGCGACGTTGAGCTGATCCAGAGCTCGGCCCGCGGACATTCGTTTCACGGGGTCGCCCACGGCGACCGGCTGCGACGGGCGTTCCGCAGGCTCGAGCTGAGCAAGCGGATCCACCTGGGCGGCGCCCGCGTCCTCGAGGTGGAGCGCCGGAGCGGCCGGCACGGCGTACTCATCGGGGCGGCCGCGGGCCGGGTGCGCTGGGTCGCGATTGCGGAACCGGGGCTGGCGAGGAGCGACCGCGCGCTGCGGAGGGCGCTGCGCCGCCTGCGCTGATCCGCCGTAGTTCGAGCAGGGGCCCGGGGGCGGAGCCGAGTGGGCGAGGATCGACCGTTACCTTGATCGGCATGGATCAGGATCAGACCCCCTATCTGGACGCGCTTCGCGCCTACGCCGCACGCGAGCCCGGCCGCTTCCACGTACCCGGCCACAAGGGCGGGCCGGGTGCCGACCCGGCGCTTCGCGAGGCACTCGGCGAGGCGGCGCTCTGCCTCGACATCCCGGCCGGGATCGAGGGCATCGACGTCGGCCCGGATCCGGCAGGGACGCCGTTTCAGCTCGCCCAGCGGCTCGCCGCCGAAGCCTGGGGCGCGAAGCGGAGCTGGTTCCTGGTCAACGGTGGCTCGGGCGGCAACCACGCGCTCTGCCTCGCCCTCGCCCAGGCGGGCGAGCGGGTCGTCGTACAGCGAAACGTGCACTCCTCGACCATCGACGGGTTCGTGCTCTCGGGCCTGCATCCGCGCTTCGTCGCCCCGGCGATCGACCCCGACCTCGGCGTCGCTCACTGCCTCACCCCCGAGGCGCTCGCCGAGGCCCTCGACGCCGAGCCCGAGGCGGTCGCCGCGATGGTCGTCTCGCCGACCTACTTCGGAGCGGTGGCGGACATCGCCGCGCTTGCCGAGGTCGCGCACGCACGCGACGTCGCCCTGGTGGTCGACGAGGCCTGGGGCGCGCAGATGACCTTCTCGGAGAAGCTCCCGGCGAGCGCGCTCTCCTGCGGGGCCGACGCGGTGCTCTCCTCGACCCACAAGATCGTCGGCTCGATCACGCAGTCGGCGATCCTGCACCTTTCCGGGTCGGGGCGCATCGACGAGGCGATCCTCGATCGCGCGGTGACCCTCGTCGAATCGACCAGTCCGAACCCGCTGTTGACCGCTTCCCTGGACTCCGCCCGCCGCCAGGCGGCCGTCAACGGCGCCGAGCTGCTCGCCGAGTCGGTCGCCTCGCTGGCCGTGCTGCGCGCGCAGATCCGCGCGATCCCCGGGCTCGAGGTGCTCGACGAGCGGCTCGTCGGCTCGCACAGCGTGCACGCCTACGACCCATTCAGGCTGGTCGTCGACGTTCGCGCCACCGGCGCGACCGGCCACCGGATCGCGACCCTGATGCGCGAGCGGGACGACATCAACCTCGAGCTGTTCTCCGAGAACGTCGTCGTCGCGGTGTTCGGCCTCGGCGAGCGCGCCGCGGAGACCGGGGCGAGGCTGGTCGCGGCGCTCCGGCGGGCGATCGAGCGGCTCGGGGAGGAGGAGGAGGTGCCGAGCGAGCCGTTCGCGGAGTCGCCGCCGTGGGGCCCGATGGAGCGCACCCCCAGGGAGGCCTTCCTAGCCGCCCAGGAGGTGGTCCCGTTCTCTGCGGCGGTCGGGCGGATCGCCGCGGAGTCGCTGGCCGCCTACCCCCCCGGAGTCCCGAACGTGCTTCCGGGCGAGCGCCTGACCCGGGAGACGCTCGACTACATCGCCGACTCGATCGCCCACGGCGGGCTCGTCCGCGGCGCCAGTGACCGCACGCTGAAGACGATAAGGGTGGTGATCGAATGACCGCATGGGGCGCGGACTCGGAGACCGGCCGGCTGCTCGACGTCCTGCTCGGGCCGGCGGAGAACTTCAGGTGGCTGCCGACCTCGGCGATCTCGAAGGCGACGCTCGAAAGCGGCGCGGTCTTCGACTCCGAGCTCGCCCAGGCGCAGCATCGCGAGCTCGTCTCGATCTACCGCTCCGCGGGCGTCGAGGTCCACCGCCTCGAGGCGGATCCGGCGCTTCCCTACCAGGTGTTCGCGCGCGACTCGAGCATCGGCGTACCGGGCGGGGCGATCGTCACCCAGCCGGCCCAGGGGTGGCGCCGCGGGGAGTACGCGCCCGTGATCCGCTTCCTCCAGGCGAACGGGATCCCGATCCGCGAGATGATCACCGCCGGCTCGATCGAGGGCGGCGACGTGACCATCGTCGAGCCCGGCTGCCTGCTGATCGGAAACGGCGAGGAGCGCACCCAGATCCAGGCCGCGCGCCAGCTCGCGGGGTGGATGGAGGCGGACGGCTGGGAGGTGCGGATCGAACCGATCCCGGGGCAGTTCGTTCACATCGACGTGCTCGTCTCGATCCTCGCTCCGAAGCTCGCCGCGGTCTGCGTCGAGGCGGCCTCGGGCGGGTTGGTCGCCTGGCTTCGCGGCAAGGGCTTCGAGATCCTCGAGGTCTCGCTCGCCGACGCCTTCAACCTCGGCGTCAACGCGATCTCGCTCGGCGATGAGCGGGTGATCTCGACCGCCGCCTCGAAGCGCCTGAACGAGCAGATGCGCGGCCTCGGGCTCGAGGTCTTCGATCCCGATCTCTCGATGTTCACGGCCGGCGGCGGCGGCGCCCACTGCCTCGCCCAGGCCCTCCGTCGCGAGCCAGGGTGAGCGGCGGACCGGCGATCGACGCCGACCGCGTGCTCGCCGACCTGCGCGAGCTCGCCCGGCGAACCGGCGACGACGGTGGCGCGCAACGGGTCTGCTGGACCGAGACGTGGCGCGAGGCTCGCGCCTTTCTCGGCGAGCTCCTCGCCGAGATCGGGCTCGAGCACGAGCAGGACGAGGCGGGGAACCTCTGGGCCCGCCTCGAGGGGCGCGACGCCGCCGCGCCGGCGCTCGCCCTCGGCTCCCATATCGACTCGGTGCCCGACGGCGGCTGGCTCGACGGGGCGCTCGGCGTTCTCGCCGCCCTCGGCGTGCTGCGCGCCTGGGCCGCGTCCGGCGAGCGGCCGCCGCGCTCGCTCGCCCTGGTCGATTGGGCCGACGAGGAGGGCGCCCGATTCGGGCGCAGCCTCTTCGGCAGCTCGGCGTTCTCGGGCACGCTCGATCCCGAGGTCGTCCGCGCCCTCCGCGACGGCGAGGGAGACGCGATCGCCGACGTCCTGGCCGCCCACGGGGTCGAGCTCGCCCGCGCCCGCGATGCCGGCGCCAGGGCCGGGTCGCTGAGCGCCTACCTCGAGCTTCACATCGAGCAGGGGCCGGTGCTCGAGCAGGCCGGCCTCGCGGTGGCCGCGGTCGCGGGCTGCGCCGGCGTCGAGCGCGGCCTGCTTCGCTTCCGCGGCCAGGCCGCGCACGCCGGCACGACCCCGATGCCCTCCCGACATGACGCCGGCCTCGCCGCCGCCGAGACGGCGCTCGCGATCGAACGGATCGGAACCGAGAGCGGCGGCGTCGCGACCACCGGAACGCTCGCGCTCCGCCCAGGGATCGCCACCGCCGTGCCCGGGATCGCCGAGCTCGGCTTCGACCTTCGCCACCGCGACGCCGAGGCGCTCGCCGGGATGCATGCGGCGATGCGCGAGGGCGCGCGCGCGGTCGCCGACGCCCGAGAGTGCGCGCTCACCGAGGAGGCGATCTGGCGGATCGAGCCGCTCCCCTTCGATTCGGCGCTGGTCGCGATCGCCGCCGAGGAGGCGGCGGCGGCCGGAGGGCCGGCCGAGCCGCTGACCAGCGGCGCGCTTCACGACGCCGCCGAGGTCTCGCGCCGGATCCCCTCGGCGATGGTCTTCTGCCCCTCCAAGGCCGGCCTCAGCCACGCGGCCGAGGAGGACACCGCCGAGGCCGACCTGCGGGTCGCGATCGAGGTCTTCGGCAGGGTGGCGGGGCGGGTGCTGAGCGGCGAGAGCTGAGCGGCGCGCCCGGGCGCGAGTTCGGCGGACCGCCGCCGCCGCGAAGCGAGGTCGCTACGGTGTTGGAGCGCTCGTCTCCTTTGCGCGCCGTTCGCGGCGCGCTTGTAACGCCAGGAAGGGCAGCGGAGATGGCGCTCTTTGGGGCCCATGGATGGGTGAGCCGGTTTCGATTTAGGCCGAGCCGGATATCGAGTGTGCTTGCGGCGCCGATCGCGGCCGGCGCGGATTCAGACAAGAAAGGCTGAAATGAAGAGGGTTATCCGCGGGGGGCTGGCGTTCGCCATGTCCGTCGCCGTGGTCGCTGGTGTTTCGAGCGGAGCCGAGGAGGTCGGCGCAAGCTCCTCCACGCACGGCAAGGGGTGCGGCGCCGGGGTCGATCGCAAGGCGCCCCAGCGCGCCCAGGAGAAGGCGATGCGCTGCCTGATCTCGAAGCTTCGCGACCGCGCCGGCATCCGCCGCCTGAGCAGCGACAAGCGCCTCGAGCGCGCCGCGGGCATGAAGGCCCGCGACGTCAAGCGCTGCGGGTTCAGCCACACCGCCTGCGGCCTGCCGGCCGACCAGCGCGCCGATCAGACCGGCTACATCGGCGGGCGGAGCTGGAAGTGGGGCGAGAACCTCGCCCTCGGCAAGCGCCGCCGAGGCACCGCCAAGGCGATCTTCCGGGCCTGGATGAACTCGCCGCCACACCGCCAGACGATGCTCACCGGCGCCTTCGAGGACCTCGGTATCGGGCTGCGCGGCGGCGGCAAGACGGCGGTCTGGGTGCTTCAGGTCGGCTGCCACGGTTGCTGAGCGCGTAACGGACGCCGGCGCCCGCTGACAGAACGGTCGTATCAGCGGCAAGAGAAGGGTGTGCGGATGAGCGACGGGCGACTGAACGAGCGGCAGCGGCGGATGAACGAGGAGAGCGAGGTCGATTACTCCGACCTGCGCGCGATGTTCATCAACTGCACCCTGAAGCGCGGCCCCGAGACCTCGAACACCCAGGGCCTGATCGACATCTCGTGGAGATCATGCGCGCCAACGGGGTCGAGGTCGACCAGGTCCGCGCGATCGACCACGAGATCGCCACCGGCGTCTGGCCGGACATGACCGAGCACGGCTGGGAGGCCGACGAGTGGCCGGCGATCTTCGAGCGGGTGATGGCCGCCGACATCCTCGTCCTCGGGATGCCGATCTGGCTCGGCGAGAAGTCCTCGGTCGCGACCAAGGTGATCGAGCGGCTCTACGGCAACTCGCACCTGCTCAACGACGAGGGCCAGTACGCCTACTACGGGCGCGTCGGCGGCTGCCTGGTGACCGGCAACGAGGACGGCGTCAAGCACTGCGCGATGAACACCCTCTACTCGCTCCAGCACCTCGGCTACACGATCCCGCCGCAGGCAGACGCCGGCTGGATCGGCGAGGCCGGGCCCGGCCCGAGCTACCTCGACGAGGGCTCGGGCGGCCCCGAGAACGACTTCACCAACCGCAACACCACGTTCGCGACCTGGAACATGCTGCACCTCGCGCGGATGCTCAAGGACGCCGGCGGGATCCCCGCCCACGGCAACCAGCGGACCCTCTGGGACGCGGGCTGCCGCTTCGACTTCCCCAACCCCGAGCACCGCTGAGCCCGAGCGGCGTGCGCCCGCGCCCCCTGCCATAGAGTCCGCGACTCGAGCGACGGAGGGAGTGCGTGGAGAGCGCGAGCGTATCGGCGGACGCGAAGGGCGCCCGCCCGGCGGCGGCCGAGCACGTCGACAAGGGGCTGAAGAAGGACGCGATCGGGTTCTTCGACGGCCTCTCGATCGGCCTCGCCTCGACCGCGCCGGCCTACTCGCTCGCGGCCGTGATCGGCTCGATCGTGGTTGCCGTCGGCGTCAAGGCGCCAGGCGTCCTGCTGGTCTCGTTCGTGCCGATGTTCTTCATCGCCGCGGCGTTCTTCTTCATGAACCGCGTCGACACCGACTGCGGCACGACGTTCTCCTGGGTGACCCGCGCGCTCGGCCCCTACGCGGGGTTCATGGGCGGTTGGGCGATCTGCACCACCGGGATCCTCGTGATCGGCTCGCTCGCCGACGTCTCGGCGCTCTTCCTCTTCGACCTGTTCGAGCTCAACTCGCTGCGCAAGTCGGACCTCGCGAACGTGGTCGTCGCGGTCGGGATCATCGCCGTGATGACGACGATCTGCGTCCTCGGCACCGAGATCTCGGCGCGCCTGCAGCGGGTGATGACTCTGGGCCAGGTGGCGATCCTGCTCCTGTTCGCGGTCGTCGCCTTCGCCAGGCTCGCCGCGGGAGACGCCCCCGCGGCCTCGATCGACCCGCAGATCGGCTGGCTCTCGCCGGTCGGGGTCGAGTACTCGGCGCTGCTCACCGGGGTCCTGCTCGCGGTCTTCATCTACTGGGGCTGGGAGAGCGCCGTCAACCTCTCCGAGGAGAGCGAGGACTCGAGCCGCGCGCCCGGGCTCGCGGGGCTCGCGAGCACGGTCATCCTGCTCGTCACCTACATCGCCGTCGCCTACGCGCTGATCGCCTATCTCGGCCTTGACCGGATCGCCCGGTTCGACGACAACGCGCGCGTGCTCGCGGTCGCCGGCAACGCGGTGCTCGGAGACGATCTCGGCAGGCTGCTGATCATCGCCGTGATCGTCTCCGGGATCTCCTCGGCGCAGACGACGATCCTCCCCGGCTCGCGCACCTCGCTCTCGATGGCCGCGGCGGGCGCGCTGCCGAGGCGCTTCGCCTCGGTCCACCCGCGCTACCTGACCCCGGCCTTCGGGACGATCTTCATCGGCGCGCTGGCGACGCTGTGGTACGTCCCCGGGCGCCTGCTCTCGGAGAACTTCCTCTTCGACTCGCTCTCCGCGCTCTCGCTGCTGATCGCCTTCTACTACGGGCTCACCGGCATCGCCTGCGCGATCTACTGGCGCTCCGAGCTGCTCGCCTCGGTGAAGAACTTCGTCTTCATCGGCCTCGCGCCGTCCATCGGCGCCGCGATGCTCGGCTACCTGCTCGTCGAGTCCGCCCGCCAGCTCGCCGACCCGGCGGCCTCGTACTCGGGCAGCGAGCTTTTCGGCGTCGGGATGCCGCTCGGGGTCGCGATCGTGTTCGTCGCCCTCGGTGTCGCGCTGATGGTCGGCTGGCGGCTCTTCGGGCCGCCGGCCGCGAAGGCGTTCTTCGCCCGCTCCCCGTTCGAGGCCGTGCCGCACGCGGTCGCGACGGGCGAGGTCGCGCAGGTCGAGGCGATCGGGCTCTCCGAGGAGGCCGCCGACGCCGGAGGCGACGGGCGATGAGCGCTCGGGCCCTGATCGTCGGCTACGACGACTCGAAGTGCGCGCGGGCGGCGCTCGAGGCCGCCATCGGGCTCTCGGGGAGCACCGGCGACCGGATCGTGATCGCCTTCGGCTACGAGCCCGGCGGCTACGGCGAGGAGCACGGCGCCCACCGCGAGGAGGTGCGAAAGTTCGGCGAGCGCGCGACCGCGGCGGCGATCGAGCGCGCTGCCCAGGTCGGGGTCGACGCCGAGCTGGCGCTGATCGCCGAGCGCCCGGTCGAGGCGCTGCTCTCCCTCGCCGAGCAGCACGACGCGAGGGCGATCGTCGTCGGCACCCACGGCGAGCACCCGCTGCGGGGCGCGATCCTCGGCTCTACCCCGCACAAGCTGCTGCATGTCTCCAGCCGGCCGGTGCTCGTCGTCCCGGTCGCCGAGGAGTAGCTCCGCGGGCGCACTCTCGCTAGGGTGCCGCCGAGATGGGTACCTGGGAGAGACTTTCGGAGCTGCCGCTCGAGATCGAGTCCTACAAGCTCACCGCGCACGACCGCGAGTACGGGGACTTCACCCGGCCCTCGACCGTCATCCACCTTCACGGCGCCGGCGAGGAGGGGATGGGTGAGGACGTCGTCTACGCGGTTCTCGACCACATGGCCCACCGCGACGCCGGGCCGATGCTCGACCTGAGCGCTCCGGCGACCCTGGGCGAGGCCTGCAAGCTGTTCGGCGAGCTCGACCTGTTCCCGACCGCGGAGCCCGAGAACCCGGCATCGCGCCTTTACCGGCGCTGGGCGTACGAGTCGGCGGCGCTCGATCTCGCGCTTCGCCAGAGCGGGCTCGCTTTCTGGGAGGTGGTCGAGCGCGACCCCACCCCGCTTCGCTTCGTCTGCTCGACCCGGCTCGGCGGCTTCGGCGACGGCCCGAAGAAGTCCACGACCGAGCCGCTGCGAAAGCGGCTCGCGCGCTACCCCGAGCTCGAGTTCAAGCTCGATCCCGAAAACGACTGGAGCGCGAAGCTGATCACCGAGATCGAGGAGCTGGCGCCGGTCCGGGTGCTCGATCTGAAGGGCATGTACTCGGGCACCCCCGTCGACGTCGACACCGATCCGAAGCTCTACGAGGCGGTCGCCGAGGCCTTTCCGAGCGCCTACCTCGAGGACCCCGACCTCAACGACGAGACCCGCGCGGTGCTCGCCGAGCACATGGACCGGGTCACCTGGGACGCGCCGTTGCACTCGCTCGCCGACGTGAAGGAGCGAGCGGTCAAGGCGATCAACTCGAAGCCGTCGCGATTCGGTTCGCTCGAGGAACTGCTCTCGATCTACGCCCACTGCGAGCGCGAGGGAATCACCATCTACGGCGGCGGCCAGGGCGAGCTCGAGTGCGGACGCGGCCAGATTCAGTACCTGGCCTCGCTGTTTCATCCCCAGAGCCCCAACGACACCGCGCCCTCGGGCTACAACGACCCCGCGGTGCCGAAGGGGCTGCCGACGAGCCCGATGGACCCGATGCCCTCGGAGACCGGCTTCCGTTGGGGGCCGAAGGGGCGATGAGCGCAGCGGACAACACACGCAGGCTGGCGATTGGATTCGCCCTCGGCCGAGTCGCGTATGCGGCGGCGCTGATCGCGGCGCCGGGGAAGGTCGGCGGACCGTGGCTCGGTGACGCGGCCGAGCGCGGTGGAGGCCGCGTCGCGGCGCGCGCGCTCGCCGCCCGCGATGGCCTCATCTCGGTGGGCCTCGGAGTCGCCGGCGCGGGCGAGCGCCCGATCCGCCCCTGGCTCGCCGCGCTCCTCGCCAGCGACCTCGCCGACATCGCGGCGACTCTCGCCGATCGCGGCGACCTTCCGAAGCGATCGGTACCCGGCACGGTCGTGCTCGCGGGCGCGGCCGCCGTCGCGGGCGCGGCGCTCCTCCGGACCGCCGAGGCCTAGGCGAAGAGGGTCGCGCGGCCCGGAGACGGAGCGGAGGAGACCGAGCGCTCCGCCTCCCGGCAACGCTCGCGCCGGTCGCTTGGCGGGGGGCTGAGGGAGGGATAGGGTGGCCTTGCCGATGCTCTTGCGCGGCTTCATCCCTCTGGCAAGCGCTCTCGCCGTGATCATCGCGCCCGGGTGCTCGAGCGATGAGAACCCGGACGGTGGGAGCTCGGACGCGGGCGCGACCGTGCCGGCCTCGGCGGAGCAGGTGGCCCTTCCCGATCCGATCCCGGCAACGGGCGCGAAGCGCGCGAAGCTCTCAGATCGCCTGCTGGAGCAGCTGACGATCACCGACGGTCCCGACTGGACCGTCTTCGCCTTCGGGTCGCTGTGGGTCAAGCGGGACAACGGTTTCGTCGCCCGGGTTGACCCCGAGACCGCCGAGATCATCGCTCAGATCGGGCCCGGAGGCTCGGGGGAGGACGTCGTCGGGGCGCCCGGAGGTCACCTCTGCCAGGGGATCGGCGCGAGCGCGGAGGCGATCTGGTCGTGCCCGCGCGAGGGCGCGGTCGCGCGGATCGACCCGGAGACGAACTCCGTCGCCGCGACGGTCAGAATCGACAAGCTGCCCGATCAGGGGCGACTCGTGAGCGCCGCCGACCGGGTCTGGATCCTGACCGGGACAGGAGACGAGCTGGCCGCGATCGATCCGAGGACGAACAGGCCGGCGGCGACGATCGACCTCGGTGGCCGCTGCAGCGAGCTGGCCGCAGCGGGCGAGACGGTCTGGGCGATGTGCCCGCTCGAGGACCGCCTCCTGCGCATCGATGCCGAGGCCGCGAAGATCAGCGGGGAGCTCGCGCTGGCCGGGGCCACCAACGGTTCGGCGAGCGACGAGCTCTGGGTGGCCTTCGACGGCGGCGTCGCCCAGGTCGATCCGGAGGCGCTCGAGGTGCTTGCGGTCTACGAGCTGTTCCCGCAGTACGGAGGCTCGGTGTTCGCCACCCCCGACGCCGTCTGGGTGCGCGAGGAGGGGCGCTTCTTGAGCCGGATCGATCCGAGCGCGCAGCGGATCGTGGAGACGGTTGGGGCGCGCGACCTGCCGAGCGGGGGCGACGTCGTCCAGATCGGGGACTCGGTCTGGGCGACGGCGTATGACGACGTCGCGCTCGTCGAGCTGCGAGCCTCCGGACCCTGAGGCTCGGACGGACCACGGTCCGCGAACGGGCGCTAGGAGGCTCCGCCCGCCGCCCGATCCAGCCTCCCCGCCAGCTCGCGGAAGTGCTCGGCCAGCTCCGCCGGGCCGTCGACGACGAAGTCGACCCGGAGCATCGCGATCCTGATCGCCAGCCACCCGAGGTCGTCGTCGCCGGCGCGGTACACGCAGCTCAGTCCGTCCACCGGCTCGATCGTCGCCCCCCAGAGAGGGACTCCGCGCCGCTCCAGCTCCGCCGCCGAGACCGCCAGGGTCACGCGAGCCTCGTAGCGATGCGGGGCGCCGCTGATGCTCGCCTCGACGTACGCGGCCGCGTCGCGCGCCGGGAGCCGGCGGGCCTGGAAGCGAACGCCAGTGGCCGCGGGGCGCAGCATGCGGTCGATGCGAAAGGTCCGCCAATCCTCACGGCGGCGGTCCCATGCCGCGAGGTACCAGCGGCGACCGAGGTTGACGACCGCGTACGGCTCGACCTCGCGCCGGCTGTCGGTGCCGTCGCGGCTGCGATAGGCGAAGCGGATTCGCTCGGCGTCGCGGCAGGCGGCGGCGATCACGGTCAGATGCTCGGGGTCGACCGTCGGGCCGCCGGCCGGAGGGGCGACCATCGCCGAGCCGAGCGCGCTGACCCGGCGCCGCAGGTGCGCGGGCAGGATCTGCTCGAGCTTGACGAGCGCGCGGACCGAGGTCTCCTCGATGCCGGTCACCGAGGCCCGTGCCGCGGTACGGAGCCCGACGGCGATCGCGATCGCCTCGTCGTCATCGAGCAGCAGGGGCGGCATCGCGGTCCCGGCCCGCAGCCGGTAGCCCCCGGCCGGCCCGACGAGCGAATCGACCGGGTAGCCGAGATCGCGCAGCCGCTCGATGTCCCGGCGGACGGTTCGGCGCGTGATCCCGAGCCGGTCGGCGAGCTCGGCCCCCGTCCAGTCGCGCCGCCCCTGAAGCAGCGCGAGGAGCTCCAGGAGGCGGCTCGAGGTCTCGCTCACGATCGGTTCACATCATTCCCCACAATGAGGACAGATCCTGACCTAAATAGGTCATAGGGTGCGAGCGCTCGGTCAACCAATCAACTGGAGGGAGCATCAAATGCCAGAGCGAGACGGATACATCCCCGGCGTGCCCTGCTGGGTCGACGCCAGCCAGCCGGACCCCGACGCGGGGGCCCGGTTCTACGGTGGCCTGTTCGGCTGGGAGTTCGAGAGCGTGGCGCCCGAGGGATCGGACACCGCCTACCTGGTCGGCCGCATCCGCGGCCTGGACGCCGGGGCGATCAGCGGCCTGCAGGAGGGCGACCCCGGGCCGGCGCGCTGGAACACGTACATCTGGGTCGAGAGCGCCGACGAGACCGCGGCGAAGGCCAAGGGCGCCGGCGGGGTCGTGCTGATCGAGCCCTTCGACGTCGGGCAGAGCGGCCGGATGGCGGTCCTCGCCGACCCCGAGGGCGCGGCGTTCTGCGTCTGGCAGGCGAAGGAGCACAGGGGCTCACAGGTCGTCAACGAAGGCGGCGCGGTCAACTTCAACGGCCTCAGCACGCGTGATGTCGAGGCGGCGAAGAGGTTCTACGGCGCGGTCTTCGGCTGGGAGGTGCTCGACCTCGGCGGCGGCCTGATGTGGACCCTGCCCGGGTACGGCGACCACCTCGAGGAGGGCGAGCCCCGGGCTGCGCGAGAACCTCGCCGAGATGGGCGGGCCGGTCGGCTTCGAGGACGTGGTCGCCGCCCTGGAGACGATCGGCGACGATCAGCCCGATACCCCGGCCCACTGGAGCGTCACCTTCGGTGTCGACGACGCGGACGCGACGGCGGCGCGGGCGAAGGAACTGGGCGGAACCGTCCTGGTCGAGCCGATGGACGCGCCGTGGGTGCGGATGACGGTGGTCCGCGATCCTCAGGGCGCGACCTTCATCGCCAGCCAGTTCGTCCTGGAGAACAGGGATCTGGGGGCCGAGGTGGGCGCCGCCTAGCCCGTCCGCCGGCAAGCCGCGAGGCCGCGGGAGCGGGGCAACGGGAGCGACGGGCCTCGAACCCGCGGCCTCCGGCGTGACAGGCCGGAAACATGGCCTGCTTTTCGGTCCCGCAGGCACGAACATGGCTTGGTCAAGGGGTGTGTGACCGAGCTTCGCCGAGGATGGTTTGGTACCCGATCCGCCGAGGGCCGCGATCCGCTGCCCGGCGATGTACCGCGAGAGCCTTCCCACGGGGTCGCTGGTCGTCCGCCTGAACGTCGCCCGGGAGCCTCACTACGAGGCGAAGTGGCGCGACTCCAAGCATCGGCAGCGAAAGCGCCGGCCGGGCGCGGCGTGGCTCGAGGCCGACGGGAGCGGCGGCTGACGGAAACGCCGGGGGCGCGCGTCCGCGATGGCTTCCTGGACGAGCGTCGCGCCCGCGTGGAGATGGCGCGGGCGATCGCCGAGCACGAGGAGGAGTGCGCGGCGAGCCGGTTACTTTCGCGAGATCCTGTGCGGCGATGTCGGAGGAGAACATCACGCGGGTCCGGGCAGCGAACGACGGGTGGAACCAGGAGGGGTTTCCCCGGGATGAGCTACTTCATCCACCCCGACGCAGTCATTACGCCCTTTGACGAACGGCCCGGTGGGACGCCTGCTACGGCGTCGACGGATTCGGAAGCTTGCCGCCGCCTGGACCGAACAGTTCGAGGGAATTCATTGGAGCATCCAACGCATCGGGACTTCCGGGAGGGCGGTAACGCCGCTCGCGTTCAGTTCTTTCTCGGATGGGAGAAGGCCCTCGAAGCCGTCGGGCTGTCGGAGTAGCGCCTGACGGTGCGAGGGAGCAAGCGTGTTCTCGATCGACGCGGCATGCCTCTCGACCGAACTCGGTACAGGTCGGATTGGATCGTGTGCTTCTCGTCCGAAGCGCAACTTTCTGCGGTGCTTGATTGCAGCGGAATCGGTCCGGCGTCGGGTTGTGCCTGAACGAGTCCTAGGTGCCAAAGCCGCCGCCGATCGAGCTCTTGACGTGCCGGCCGACGCTCTCTGAGATCAGTAGGCCTCGGCCTTGAAGCTGAACGGCGCGCGACTGCAGATCGTGCCTTCCGTGGGATCGGTGCTCGTGTACCCGAAGCTCGCCGCGATCCTCGTATCGTTTCGCTTCAGCCTCCCTGAGACAGCGATGTCCCAGTTCGAAACGCCGCCGTCGCCCGCGTAAGAGAAGCGGTTGTCCGTTCCGACCTTGGCATCGATTCGCAACGGCCGAGGCGGACCTATTCGCTGCTCGAAGGTCTCTGGGTCGCTCTCGTAGCGGCAGGTCGACTCGAGGATCACGTCGATGGCCTTGATCCGCGCGACGTTGCCGTTGGCCTTCTTCTTGACGATGAAGTAGACGGCGTCGGGGGTCCTCTCCCACTCGAAGTCGTAGTTGATCGTTCCGGCTTGCACCGAGACGGGCAACAACAGGGCAGCAACCGTCAGGACCGCCGTCATCGTTCCGCGGTTCCTATGCATGCGCCATAAGCCTAAGCCGATCGCAGCGTCGCCACATCCGTGTTTTCCCGTAGGGCGCGGTCGCAGCGGATGTGTCGCTTCCCATGCTGAGTAGCCGTTCTCCCGAGGTTACGGGCAGTGCTCTTGGCGACAAATCGGGAGCCGGTTGGTACCCGATGCCGATTCACGTCCGCGCGAGGTTCGGATCATCAGCCGCAAATGGCTTGCCTAAGCGGCAGACGAAGAACGGGAGCGACGGGACTCGAACCCGCGGCCTCCGGCGTGACAGGCCGGCGCTCTAACCAACTGAGCTACGCCCCCGGGATCTGTGGGTCGGCGACGGCCGGCGCCGCCTGACGGGCGGGTCCCGGTGAGCCCGCGGCGGGGATTGTAGGGAAGCCGGCCGGCTCGGCGCCGTCGCCGGCGCCCTGCCCGCCCCCTCGGGGACGCGGCCGAGCCGGGCCCGATCGACGGCCGAGCCCGTGGTTGGCATAGCCTGCCGGTTCGATGCGGCTGATCTCCTACAGCTCCGGGCGCGGCGCCCGCGCCGGCCTGCTGCGAGAGGACGGCGTCGTCGATGCCTGGGACGCGCTCGGCGGCGGCGGCCCGACGGTGCGCGAGCTGCTCGGCTCGGGACGCCTGGCGGAGCTCGAGGGCGCCGGCGGGCGAGGCGACGCCGCTCGCCGAGATCACCCTCCTTCCCCCGGTCCCCGACCCGGAGAAGATCATCGGGATCGGGCTCAACTACCGCGCCCACGCCGCCGAGGCCCGGCTCGAGCCGCCCGCGAGCCCGACCTTCTTCGCGAAGTTCCGAAACGCCCTGCGCCCGGACGGCGCCACCGTCGAGGTGCCCGCCTCGACCGCGAAGCTCGACTACGAGGCCGAGGTCGCCTTCGTCGTCGGCACCCGGGCGCGCGACGTCGCCGAGTCCGATGCGCTCGAGCACATCGCCGGCTACACGCTGTTCAACGACCTCTCGGCGCGCGACCTCCAGTTCGCGACCCCGCAGTGGATGCCGGGCAAGGTGCTCGACGGCGGCGCCCCCTGTGGCCCGGCGATCGTCACCCGCGACGAGGCCGGCGCCGCCGACGCGATCGGGATCGCGCTCGATCTGAACGGCGAGCGGATGCAGGAGTCGACCACCGAGGACCTCGTCTTCTCGATCCCCGAGCTCCTCGCCTACCTCTCCAGCCTGATGACGCTCGAGCCCGGCGACCTCGTCGCCACCGGCACCCCGGCAGGGGTCGGCGGGGCCCGCGAGCCCTCGGTCTGGCTGAAGCCGGGCGACGAGGTGGTCGTCAGCTCGCCCCAGCTCGGCCGCCTGACGACGCGGATCGCCTAGGCCCGGCGCCGAGGCGGCAGTTGTGGGTGCATAACCCCCTCAACCGCCATCTCGGCCCGTGATCCGCTCCTGCGTCGCGAAGCTCGCGACGAGCGCGAACGGCAGGAACCAGAGCACGTAGAAGTAGAACCAGTGCGCGGCGGTGAGCTGCACGGCGATCGTCACCGCGACCGCGAGCGCCGCGATCTGGATGACGCTCTTTCGGCGCGGGTGGAAGGCGACGCCGAGCGCGAGCGCGACCGCGCCGACCCGGACGGCCGGCTGCAGGAACTCGAGCGAGGGCGCCTGCCCCCAGACGCTGAACGGCGAGTTGCGGGCGGCCTGGTAACCGAGCGTGCGGTCATAGAGCTCGCTCAGGCCGCCGTCGGGGATGAACGGAAGCGCGCAGGCGAGGGCGACGAGGGCGAAGGCGAGCGAGAACAGCGCCGCCGAGCGCCAGCGGCGCTCGCCGGTCCCGAAGGCGAGCAGCGGCGCCAGCGCCGCCGAGCCGAACTTCGCCGCCGCGGCGAGCGCGACCAGGCCGCCGCGGGCCGGCGCGGAGGAGATCGCGAGCAGCGCGCCGATCCCGAGCGCGGCGACGAGGGCGTCGTTGGCGTTCGCGTTCATCGTGTAGAGCGTCCACGGGCAGGCGAGCCAGGCGAAGCCCATCGCCCAGCCGAGCGCACGCCCCGGCTCGCCGGCGCGCAGCCGCCGCCCGAGCGCGACCAGCCCGACGACGCAGAGCAGGTCGAAGGCGATCGCGGCGGCGTGCGCGGCCGGGACCCCGTCCCAGACCCCGTCCCAGCCGAAGACGAGCTCGAAGGGCACGTAGAAGAGGTAGTTGGCGGGCCCGTAGACGTCGCCGCGCAGGTCGATCCCGGGTGAGAACGCGCCCTCGTAGAGCGGCGCGCCGCCGGCGATCCGATCGGCGCCGATGACCCCGGCAACGCCGATGTCGATCACCTGCGAGTCGGCGACGTTGAGCGCGATCCGCGCGAGCGCGAGCGCGAGAGCGCCCGCGATCAGCCATTCCACGCGGACCCGCGGGATCAGCGCTCCGGGTCTGACGCGCGGCCACATCCCGGCGACCAGCATCCGGATCAGGAAGTAGCCGAGCACCGGGTAGGTGAGCGCGACCGAGGCGCCGATCTCGGCGCGGTTGAAGAACAGCAGCGAGAGCCCGAGGGCGATCAGCACGAGCAGGTCGAGATGGAGCAGGCGCCAGGGGTTTCGGGGGTCGAAGAACGGCGCCACGAAGAGCAGGCACAGCGGCACCCAGATCCAGGGCGAGTTCACCGCCTGGGCGACCGCTCCCCCATAGCCGCGCGCAAGCGGGGTTCCCACCTGGGTGCCACCGAGGGCCTCCTCGACCGCGCCGCTGCGCCCGTCGAGGATCACCCGCGCCACCTCCTCCCCGCCGTCCACGAAGCTGACCTGCCAGCGATCGCCGCGCACGTAGGCGGTCGGCCGCGCCCCCGCGCTCTCGGCCAGCTGCTCGCGAGCCGTGGCGTTCGCTTCGGCGAGGTCGATCGCCTGGTGGGCGGAGATCGCGAAGCCTGGCGGCCGCTCGCCCGGCGCGCGCGCCTCGACCAGCGGCGGCGGCCGCTCGCCGCCGAACGGCGGCTGGGAGGCGGGGTGCTCGGCGGCCTTCGCGGGGGAGGCGCCGACGAGCGCGAGCAGGGTGAGGAGGATCGCCGGGCAAGCCCTCATCAGGCGGCGAGGCTACGCGATCGGAGCTCGCTCGCGCCGAGGGAGGTTCGGAACCGCCCCAACCGGGCAACCGCTCATCGGAGTGCAGCCGCCCTCGGCCGCTGCCGGCGACCCACGCCTGATCCGAAACAGCCCACGAGACGTAGGTGAGGACGTGCAAATCGAACGAGAGAAGATCGCGATCGTCGGCACCGGGATCGCCGGGCTGACCGCCGCGCACCTGCTCCACCCCGACCACGAGATCACCATCTTCGAGGCCGCGCCGAGGATCGGCGGTCACACGAACACGATCCGGGTCGAGGACCCGCGGGGCGAGCTGTGGATCGACACCGGCTTCATCGTCCACAACGACCGCAACTACCCGCGCCTCACGGAGCTGTTCGACGAGCTCGGCGTCGCCACCCAGGACGCCGAGATGGGGATGTCGATCTCGACCGAGGACGGCGGGTTCGAGTTCGCCAACACGGCGCGCGGGCTGTTCGCCCAGCGCTCGAACCTGCTCCGCCCGCGCTTCTGGGCCCTGATCCGCGACCAGCTGCGCTTCAATCGCGACGCGCGCGCGCTGATCGGGCGGGACGACGGGCCGAGCGTCGGCGAGTTCCTGCGCGACTGCGGCTACTCGCGCTGGTTCGTCGAGCGGGCGATCGCCCCGGAGATCGCGGCCGTGTGGTCGGCCGATCCCGAGGCGATCTGGGACTTCCCGCTCGCCTTCCTCGCCGAGTTCCTCGAGAACCACGGCCAGCTTCAGCTCCGCGGGCGCCCTCGGTGGCGCACCGTCACCGGGGGCTCGCACGAGTACGTCAAGCGCCTGGTGGCACCGCTTCGAAACCGCGTCCATGCCGCCGCCGCGGTGCGCCGGGTCGAGCGCACCCCGGCGGGCGTGCTCGTCGAGGCCGATGGTCGCGAGGCCCTGCTCTTCGATCAGGTCGTGCTCGCGGTTCACTCCGACCAGGCGCTGGCGATGCTGGCGAGCCCGCGCGCGAGCGAGCGGGAGATCCTCTCCGCCCTTCCCTACAGCGCCAACGAGGCCGTGCTTCACACGGACGCCTCGCTGATGCCGAGGCGCAGGCGCGCCTGGGCCTCCTGGAACTTCCACCTCGGCGCGGCCGAGGCCGCCGGCACGCAGGTCACCTACTGGATGAACAACCTGCAGCGGCTCGACGCCGAACGCGATTACTTCGTCACCCTCAACCGTCGTGAGAAGATCGATCCCGACGCTGTGCTCGAGACGGTCAGCTACTCCCACCCCCAGATCACCGACGCCGGCGTGGCCGCGCAACGGCGCTGGAGCGAGATCAGCGGGGTCGACCGGATCCACTTCTGCGGCGCCTACTGGCGCTGGGGGTTCCACGAGGACGGCTGTTGGAGCGCCCACCGCGCCTGCTCCCGGCTTCGTGCCGACTCGATCCCGGTGAGCGCCGAGCTGGAGCTGGTCGCGTGAGCGCCTCCGCCCTCTATGAGGGCCGGGTGCGCCACCGCCGCTTCGACCCGGTCGAGCACGAGTTCGCGTACCCGATCTTCATGGCCTACCTCGACCTCGCCGAGCTCCCCGCGGTCCTCGACCCGCTGCCGCTGTGGTCGGCCCGGCGTCCGGCGCCGGCGCGCTTTCGGCGCAGCGACCACCTCGGCGAGCCCGAGCGCCCGCTGCGCGAGTGTGTGCTCGACCTGATCGAGGCAGAGCGCGAGCTGCGACCCACGGGCCCGGTGCGGACGCTCACCAACCTGCGCTACTTCGGGCACGGCTTCAACCCGGTCAGCTTCCACTTCTGCTTCGACGACTCCGGCGAGCGCGTCGACGCGGTGCTCGCAGACGTCGCCAACACGCCCTGGAACGAGCACCACTCCTACGTGATCGGCAACGAGAGCTCCTCGCGGGTGATCACCGGTCGGATCGGCAAGTCCTTCCACGTCTCGCCGTTGATGGGGATGGACCAGACCTACGAGTGGCGCACGACGGTGCCCGGCGACGACGTTCAGGTGCACATCGAAAGCCACCGCGCGGGCCGGCGCACCTTCGACGCGACGCTCTCGCTCGAGCGCCGCGAGCTCTCGCCGGCGAACGCGAGTCGAATGCTCGCCCGCTACCCGGCGATGACCGCACAGGTGGTCGCGAAGATCTACTGGCAGGCGCTTCGGCTGCGGCTCAAGGGCGCTCCCTGGCACGCTCATCCGGAGCGCTCGTGATCCGCGACGAGCTCGCCCGACGGCTGATCTTCGCGATCTTCTCCCGGATCAAGGGGGGCCGGCTGACCCTGCTCGAGGGCGGCCGGCGATTCCACTTCGGCGATCCGCTGGCGGAGCTCGCGGTCGAGGTCGAGGTCCGCGACCCGCGCGCCTACGCCTGGACGCTTCGCGGCTCGACCGGCTGGGGCGAGGGCTACGTCGAGGGGCTGTGGGCCAGCGAGGACCTCGTCGGCCTGGCGCGACTCGCCTGCCGGAACCTGCCCGCGCTCGACGCCTGGCGCCGGCGCTTTCATTTCGCCCTCGGCCGCGCCCAGCGACTCGCCAGCCTGGTGCCGCGGAACACCCGCCATGGCGCGCGCGAGAACATCTCCGCCCACTACGACCTCGGCAACGACCTCTTCGCCGCCTTCCTCGACGAGACGATGATGTACTCGTGCGCGCTCTTCCCGAGCCCGGAGGCGACCCTGCACGAGGCGCAGCTCGCCCGGCTCGAGCGAATCTGCGAGCAGCTCGATCTCGGCCCGGACGATCACCTGGTCGAGATCGGCACCGGCTGGGGAGCGATGGCGATCCACGCGGCGGCGACCCGCGGCTGCCGGGTGACGACGACGACGATCTCCTCAGAGCAGCACGCGCTCGCCGGCGAGCGGGTACGCCAGGCCGGGCTCTCCGATCGCGTCGAGGTCCTGCTGAGCGATTACCGAGACCTCACCGGGACGTACTCGAAGCTGGTATCGCTGGAGATGATCGAGGCGGTCGGCTGGCAGTACTTCCCGACCTACTTCGCGAAGTGCTCGAGCCTGCTGGCCGGGGACGGCGCGATGTTCCTGCAGGCGATCGTGATCGACGACGACGCCTACGAGCTCGAGAAGGCATCGCGAAGCTTTGCCAACAAGCACATCTTCCCTGGCGGTTGCCTACCCTCCGAGCGGTTGATCGGCGAGCTGCTCGCAGGTGAGACCGACATGCGCACGACGAGACTCGACGACATAACCGAGCACTACCCGCCGACGCTGGCGGCCTGGCGTGAGCGCTTCAACGCGGCCTGGCCGCAGCTCCGCGGCGACGCCTACGACGAGCGCTTTCGCCGCCTCTGGAACATCTACCTCGCCCTCTCGGAGGGCGGCTTCCGCGAGCGCCGGATCCGCGACCTGCAGTTCCTGATCGCGAAGCCGGGCTTCCGCCCCCGGGCCGGCGAGCCCGCCGACGCCCGCTCCGAGCCGTCGGCACGGCGGCCCTTCGCCCGGCCGAGGGGGCGCGCCCGGCGCGCCGGCGAGCCCGCCACCGGCCGCGGGCGCGGCTGATGCTCGGGCCGGAGGGGCAGGTCTACTACGAGCGCGCCGGCAGCGGCGAGCCGCTCGTCCTGATCCACGGGCTCGGCGGCAGCCACATGGTCTGGGACCCGGTCCGCGCGCGCCTCGCCGAGGCCCGCGACGTGATCGCGCTCGACCTGCCCGGCTTCGGGCGCTCGCCCGAGCTCGCCGGCGGCGAGGCGCCGACGCCGGCGAACCTCGGCCGCGCGGTGAGCGAGCTATGCGCGGCGCTCGGCGTCGAGCGTCCGCACATCGCCGGGAACTCACTCGGCGGCTGGGCGGCGCTCGAGATCGCCAAGGCCGGCCGCGCGGCGAGCGTCTGCGCGATCTCTCCGGCCGGCCTCTGGCGCGCCCCGCTCGGGCCGCGAAGCTATGACGCGCGACGGGTCGGCCGCGCCCTGCGACCGCTGCTCGGCCCGCTGATGAGCTCGGCGACCGCACGCGCCCGGCTGCTCGGAACGACGATGGCCCGCCCGGAGCGGCTCTCCGCCGCACAGGCAAGGGCGCTCGTGCTCGATTGGCTGGACTCGAGCGGCTACGAGGCTGCCAACGCCGAGATGCGCGCCGGCGTCTTCGAGCGGGCGGATCTGGTCACGGTGCCGGCGACGATCGCCTGGGGAGATCGCGACCGGCTGCTGCGCCCGCCGCGGCCCGAGCGGATGCCGCCCGGCGCCCGCTACCTGGTGCTCGAGGGATGCGGCCACACCCCCACCTGGGACGACCCGGCCCGGGTCAGCGAGCTGCTGCTCCAGGCGAGCGCGGTGCCCGCGGCCGCCTGAGCGACCGCCCGCCCTAGCCGGTGAGCTCGCCGACCGCCTCGGCGAAGGCCTCGGTGTGACGATCGACGTGCGCCTCGCTGGTCGCGGGCGAGAACAGGGCCATCATGTGAAACGGCGTCAGCAGGACGCCGCGGTTCAGCATGTAGAGGTGCAGGAGCGCGTCGAGCCGCGGATCGATCGCCGCCGCCGCCTCGGCGCCGGTGCGCGGCGCTCGCGCCCGGAACATGTACTCGACCCGGCAGCCGAGCCGGGTCACCGACCAGGGCACCCGATGCTCGGCGATCACGCCGGCGACGCCGGCCTCGAATCGCTCGCCGAGCGCGATCATCCGGGCGAACGCCTCGTCGGTGAGCACCTCCGCGAGGGTCGCTCGCGCCGCCGCCAGCGAGAGCGCGTTGCCAGCGAGCGTGCCGCCGACCCCGCCGACGTCGGCGAGCTCCGGTTGCGTCGCGGCGAGAACCCGCTCGCCGACCTCCGCCGTAAAGCCGTAGGCGCCGATCGGGATGCCGCCGCCGATCGGTTTGCCGATCGTGAGCAGGTCGGGCTCGAGATCGTGCGCCCCCGTGTAGCCGCCGGGGCCGCAGCACAGAGTGTGCGTCTCATCGATCACGAGCAGGGTCCCGGCCCGCCGGGTGAGCTCGCGCAGGCCATCGTGATAGCCGGGCTCGGCGAGGACGATGCCGATGTTCGTCAGCGCCGGCTCGACGAGGACGCAGGCGACGTCGCCGTGCGCGAGCTCGCGCTCGAGCGCGTCGAGGTCGTTGATCTCGACCACGCGGGTGGTCTCACTCGGATCCACCGGCGGGCCGACGCTGCCGGCGCGCGGGCGGACGCGCCCCCCCTGCAGATCGGCGACGGTCTCATCGACGGTGCCGTGGTAGCAGTGGTTGTGGACGAGGACCTTCGCCCGCCCGGTGATCTGGCGGGCATGGCGGATCGCGAACCGGTTCGCGTCGGTGGCCGAGAGCGCGAACTGCCAGTTGGCGAGGCCGAAGCGGCGCCGCATCTCCTCCCCGACCGCCGCCGCGTCCTCGGTCGGGAGCATCGCCGTCAGCCCGCGCTCGATCCGATCGCGCACCGCCTCCACCGTCGCCGGCGGGGAGTGGCCGCTCATCGCGCCGGTGTCCCCGAGGCAGAGGTCGGCGTACACGTGACCGTCCACGTCGGTCAGCTCGGCTCCGCTCGCCGAGTCGAAGAAGATCGGGAACTCTCCCGGCCAGCGGGTCATCCAGTTCATCGGCACGCCCGAGAGCAGCGATCGCGAGGCGCGCTCGTGCAGCGCCCGTGAGCCGGGGTGGGTCTCGGCGAAGCGCGAGCGCTCGCGCTCGGCGAGCGCCTCGACCCGCTCCCGCGCGATGCTCATCGGCCCCAGTCTCCTCGATCGGAGCGCAAGCCCGCGCCCGATCAGGCGGGGTCGGGCCTCTGCTCTCCGGGCCAGACCCCGGTGGCGTTGAGGAAGCCGCGTCGCGAGACATGATCGACGGCGCCTTTGGTCACCCGGAAGACGGCGCCCTCGATCGCGAGCGCGGCGAGCAGCTTCGGCCAGCTGGTCTCGCGGGTCGCGGGCTCGGGCGGCTCCTGATCGTCGATCATCCCCCAGGCGAGCTCGAAACCCTTCTTGGCGATCATCGCGGCGACGAAGCTTCCGCCGATCGAGACCGGGATGAAGAGCAGCTTCGCCATCGCCAGCGAGACTACCCGAGCCCCGTGAGTGAAAACGGCGGCGGAGCGCCCAGGGGGCGTCCGCGCGGGCGCCTCAGAGCTCTCGTTCGTTGACGAGGCCGCTCTGCAGCGCCCGCTCGACCAGCGCGACCCGCTTCTGGTTCTGCGCCAGGTCCTCGACCCCGAACTTCTCGAACAGCGCCCGCAGATGAGTCTTGACAGCGTCAACGGAGAGATGGAGCTCGGCGGCGATCTCGGCGTTCGTGGCCGGGGTCGCGAACGAGGTGCCGCCCTTGAACGGCCGGCAGAGCGCGACCAGAACCCGCTTCTGGGCCGGCGAGACGCCGGCGGCGGTGAGCGCGTCGCCGGAGAGCACCGTCTCCTCGGCAACCGACTGCGAGGGCGCTCGATAGAGGACCCCGGTCGAGCCGAAGCGAAGAACGTCACCGTCGCGCAGCCTGCGCCGCCCGCCGACCCGCTCGCCGTTCACGAACGAGCCGTTTCGCGAGAGGCCGTCGTCGAGCAGGGTGCACTCGGCGCCGATCACCTCGATCTGGGCGTGCAGGCCGGAGACCTCGGCGTCGAAGTCGAGCCGGATGTCGGCCGAGCCGCTGCGTCCGATCCAGAGCTCGCCGGCGTCCTCTTCGATCGCCAGGATCCGCTGCTCGCCGGCGGCGTCGCGATAGACGAAGAACGGGCGGCCGAGGCGCTCGGTCTCGATCTGGGCCTTGAGCTCGGGGGCCGAGGTGGCCCGCGGCCCGGCCGGACGGTCGGGGCTCATCGAACCACCCTCACTCGCGGTCGCTCGGTCACCCGAGCGCCCCGATCGCGATCTGGCTCGAGACGGCGTCGGCGAGGATCTCGAAGGCGTCGCGGCGGCTGAGCGGCTCGGGCTCGGCAGCCCCGGCCCCGCGCCCGAGCGGCGGTCGGGTACGGCCCTCGGCGAGGGCATCGAGGTCGGGGTTCGGGATCCCGTCGCCGCCGAATCCGTCGCGCGATCCGCCCGGCGGGGGGCTCGTGGTCGCGCCGGCACACCCGGCAATCGCGTCGGCGAGCAGCGCCGCGCGAAGCGCGTAGCCCTCGGCGTCGGCGTGGACCCCGTCGACCAGGAGGCCGGGATCGGCCGCCACGGCGCCGGCCCAATCGGCCACCCGTACGTTCGGATCGGCGCTCGCGAAGGCGGCGATCGCCTCGTTCAGCGCCTCGACCGAGACCCCGTTCAGCGGCGGCCGCGCGAGCGTCGCGACGACCATGCACCGCCCGCCGGCGAGCGAGCGAGCCTCGGAGAGGTGCTCGGCGAGCAGCTCGGGAGCTCCTGGATCGTCGTTGGTCCCGAGCGCGAACACCACGGTCGTGTGCTGCGGACCGATCGACGCGGCGAGCGCCTCGAGCCCCTCGGCGCTCGTCCGCGAGATCTTCGCGTCGGTGCTCACCGGCGAGCCGCCGAGCGCGTCGTCGAGGTAGGGCTCGGTTCCCACGCCGAGAGAGTCGCCGATCACGAGGACGCGATCGGCGCCCGCCGCCGCCGCGCCGCAGAGCGCCAGCACGGCGAGCGCGAGCGTCGCAAGCGCTTTCGAGGTCCGCCCCATGCGCCGATTCTCGCAACGGCGAAGTTGCCGTGCCAGGCGGTCTCGACGAAGACGGCCCGGCCGTGCTGAGAAGCGCGAGAGCTCGGTTAGGGTTGGGCGGAGAACAACGAGGGTTTGGGGAGGTACGTATGAGCAAGCGAAACTGCGTCTTGGCGATCTGTGCGGTGATCGCGTTCGGCTTGGTGGCGACCCAGTCATCGGGCAAGAGGAAGCACGCCCACGGGACGCTCCAGGTCTACGCGTCGTCGCCGATCGTGACGCCGGCAGGAGGGGTCGGGTCGGGCACCGCGTTCTGTCCCCCCGGCACGGCGATCACCGGGGGCGGCGAGCAGTTCGTCGCCGGGCTGGCGACGATCGACATGGGGTTCACCGGCAACGCCTATTACGCGATCGTCGACAACTTCGACAACGCGACGACCTCGCAGATCAACGTGCAGGCGGCCTGCACGGCCGGGACCACGCGCGTCCGCGCTCGTCCGCTCTCGCGAGCGCAGGTGCGCTCGCGCGTCGCGGCGATGGTGGCCGAGCGCGAGGCGGCCCACCGCGCCCAGCCCTAGAGCACGGGGAACCAGGCCGGGAAGCGAACCGCAGACGCCCCGCGACAGGGAGGTCGCCGGGCGCCTCGGTCGCCGAGGCTGAGCGGGTGCCGCGATCGCCGCGGCGGATGGGCGGTGAGGGGATCGAACCCCCGGCCTCCTCGGTGTAAACGAGGCGCTCTCCCAGCTGAGCTAACCGCCCTCGGCGAAACGGTAGCGTCGGCGCCCGGGCGGCGGCTCGGCTCCTTTCCCGCGGGGCCGCGCTCGGCACGGTCGCCGCGGGTCAGGCAGCGAGCAGCGCCGCGCGCGCGGCGGCGGTGAGCGGCTCGTACTTGCCGCTCGCCGGATCGATTCGCCAGGCCCGCCCGTCGGCGGGCTCGGGGATACCCTGATCGCGCAGCGGCCCGCTCAGCGGCCGGTACCAGGTCGTCACCGGGATCTCGTCGACCACGCGGATTACGCTCGGGCGGTGCTCCGGGGCCAGGGTGGCGAGCGCGCCGTCGAGGTCCGCGCCGTCGAGCTCCTTGCCCTCGCGCAGGCTGAGCGCCGCCAGCGCCACCTCGCCGCCGTTCGCCGGAACGCCGTAGGCGATCGAGAGATCCACCGCCCGCAGATCCCCGAGCGCGTCGACGATCGGCCGCGTCGGGACGATCGCGTCGGCGGTGCGGATCATCGCCAGCTCGTGGTCGACCAGCCAGAGGTCGCCGTCCTCGTCGCGGCGGAAGAGGTCGCCGGTGTCCAGCCAGGCGTCGTTCGACTCGAACACCCCCCGCAGCGGGCTCTGTGTCGCGGTCGCGTCGGCGCGCGCGAGCAGCATGCCGACCTCGTTGACGGCGCACTCGCGGGCGAGCCCGTCGCCGCCGACCACCAGCCGGCGCCGGTCGGCGTCCCAGGCCGCGATCCGCAGCTCGGCGCTGCCGGGGAGCGGTCGTCCCATCGCGCCCGGCTTGCCGCGGCCGAGGTTGACGATGATCGCCCCGCCCTCGGTGGAGGCGTAGAACTCGACCACCCTGGCGGGGGCGAAGCGGTGCTCGACCCTGCGCCAGAGGCCGCGGGGCATCCCGGAGCCGATGAACAGACGGATCGGATGGTGGCGCTCGCGCGGGTCAGGCGGCGCCTCGGCGAGGTCGTGAAGCAGCGTCCAGGTGTAGCTCGCCACCGTCACCCCGTAACGGCGGACCTCGTCCCAGAAGGTCGCCGGGTCGAAGGACGAGGCCATCGCCAGCCGCGCCCCGCCGGCGATCGCGCCGCCGATCGACATCAGCATCGCCGAGGGATGGTGGATCGGCGTCATCCCGTAGACGGTGTCGGCCGAGGTGAGCGCGGCCGCGGAGGCGGTGCCGAAGGCGGAGAGCGCCCAGCGGCCGTTGGTGATCCGGCTCGCCCGGGTGCGCTCGCCGTGCCCGGTGAAGACGACGAACGCGAGGTCGTCGGCGCGCCCGGGATTCGGCTTGTACCAGGCGGGCAGCTCGACCGCGTCCGGATCGATCCGCTCCATGTCGGTCAGCGGTAGGCCGAGGTCGCGGACCTCGCCGCCGCCGCCGAGGATGAACGTGTGGACCGCGCCGAGGTCGAGCCAGGTGGCGAGCTCGGCGTTCTCGGGGTCGGCGACGATCCGCTCGACCCCGCCGAGCTCGGTCTCGCGCGCCGCGTCGCCGTCGGGTCGCAGCATCACCGCGACCGCGCCGAGCCTGCTCAGCGCCGCGACCACGGCGAGCGCGCTCGGGCGCGTCCCCATGAGCACGCCGACGTGCTCGCCCTGGCGGACGCCGAGGGAGATCAGCCCGCGGACGACGTTGTCGATCCGGGTGTTCACCGAGCGCCGGTCATAGGCGCGATCCTCGTAGAGGAAGAAGGGGGCGTCGGGGGCGTCGTCGGCGCCCTCGTCGAGAACCCGCCCGAGCGAGACCCTCGTGTCGGGGTTGATCCGCTCGAGGCGGACCAGCCGCGGCAGGCTCACCGCCGCCTCTCGAGAGAGCTCGGTCGCGCCGCGCAGCGTCCGCGTGGCGGCCCCGCTCAGCGAGCGGGCGATTCCCGCGCCGGCGCCCGCGGCGAGGCGCAGCCGGCCGTCGTGGCGCTCGATCTCGACCTCCGGCTCCTCACCGGGGCGGGCAACCGAGTCCGGTAGCTCGCCCTTCCCGGCGCACCAATGGGCCCATCCGGCGACCGTCGGCCAGGTCGTCTTCGCCGCCGAGGAGCCGACGACGAGGCCGAAGTGGCCGGCGCGCAGCGAGACCTCGTAGACATCGGCGTTCGGCGCCGCCCGGGTGATCGCGCGAACCCCGTCGGCGGGCGCGATCTCGTCGACCTCTCCGACGAACGAGAGCACCGGGCAGTCGATGTCGGCGAGCGTCACCAGGCGGTCCTCGACCGTGAACCCGCCGGCGAGCATCCGGTTGTGGGCGACGAACTGGCGCATGAAGTCGGCCAGCGCGGGGCCCGGCCAGGCGACCCAGCCCTCACCGAGCAAGAAGCGCCGCTGGCGCTCGCGCGGCAGCAGCGCCTCGCGGTCGTGAAGCTGGAGGACGAAGTCGATCTGCTGGCGCAGCGACTTCACGGGGTCGAGCATGCGAAAGCCGGTGCGGCTCATCCACGCAGGCACGGCGACCCGTCCGAACACGCTCGCCAGCAGCTCGGCGCTCTGCGCGGCGACCCCCTCGGGGATCCCCAGCGGGATCCCGCTGCGGATGTCGACCGGGCTGCCGAAGGTGATCACGCTCGCGATCCCCGCGGTCCTCAGATAGGCGGCCGTCTGGTAGGCGAACATCCCGCCCTGGGAGTAGCCGGCGAGGTTGACCTCCTGGCCGCCGGCCTCGCGCACCCTGGCGACCGCGTCGGCCACGGCGAGCACGTGGTCGGCGAGGTTGCGCTCGAGGCCGCCCTCCTCCTGCTCGGGCGAGCCGAAGTCAACGACCCAGGGCTGCACGCCGTGCTCGCGCAGGACGGCGACGGCGCTGGTCGAGGGCGAGACGTCGTAGACGTCCGCGGCGAGCATCAGCGGCGGCACCAGCAGCACGTGCGGGACGGCGCTCGCCTCGATTCCCGGCTCCGGGAAGTAGCGACGCAGCCGATAGTTGACCTCCTCGGCGACGACCTCGTAGGGGGAGGACTCCTCGCCGGTCTCGAGCCCCCCGAAGCGCATCACCTCGAGCGCGTTCTCGGCGGCGCTCGAAAGCCGTGAGAACGGCGCGGTTATCAGCCTCGGGGAAAGGTTCATGCGCGAGCGAGCTTACCCCCGGCACGCGGGTTACGCGGCGCCTGCCAGCCCGTCCGCATACGATCGGAGCGCAGGCGATCCGAGAGGTTGGCAACGATGAAGATGCGCGCAGCGGTGCTTGAGGAGTTCGGCCAGCCGCTGGTCGTTCAGGAGGTCGAGCTGGGGGAGCCGAGGGGGAGCGAGGCGCTGGTGCGACTGGTCGCCTGCGGCGTCTGCCACACCGACCTCTACACGGCCTCGGGCGTCGATCCATCCGGATACGCCCCGGCCGTGCTCGGGCATGAGGGCGCCGGGGTGGTCGAGGCGGTGGGCCCGGAGGCGACGATGGTCGCCCCCGGCGACCATGTGGTCACCCTGTTCAGCCCCCAGTGCGGGGAGTGCGCGCACTGCCTCGACGAGCGCACCAACCTCTGCCTGGCGATCCGCGAGCAGCAGAACCGCGGCTACATGCCCGACGGGACGTCGCGGCTGAGCCGCGGCGGTGAGGAGGTTCGCCACTTCATGGGCACCTCGACCTTCGCCGAGTACACGGTGATGCCGGAGATCGCGCTCGCCAGGGTGAGCCCCGAGGCGCCGCTCGACCGCGCCGCGCTGTTCGCCTGCGGGCTCTCGACCGGGCTCGGTGCGGCGATCAACACGGCGAAGGTCCGCGAGGGGTCGACCTGCGTGATCTTCGGCGCCGGCATGGTCGGCCTCGGCGCGGTCGCCGGCTGCCGCCTTCAGGGCGCCGAGCGGATCATCGCCGTCGACCTCTCGGAGGATCGGCTCGCGCTCGCCACCGGCCAGGGCGCGACCGAGACCCGGATCGGCGGCGAGGACGTCGTCGAGTGGGTCCTCTCCGAGACCGGCGGCTTCGGCGCCGACTACACCTTCGAGGCGACCGGCAACGTCGCGGTGATGCGCCAGGCGGTCGAGTCCGCGCGGATGGGCTGGGGCCTCGCGACGATGGCCGGCGTCGCCGGCAAGGGGCGAGACCCTCGACGTGATCCCGCGCCTGCTGATCACCGGTAGGCGCGTCGCCGGCTCCTCGTTCGGGGGGGTCAAGGGCCGCGAGGGGGTGCCGAAGCTGGTCGATCGCTACCTTGCCGGCGAGATCGACGTGGACCCGTTCATCTCCCATCGGATCGGCCTCGAGGAGGTCAACCGTGGCTTCGAGCTGATGGAGGCACAGGACGGCATCCGCTCGGTCATCGAGTTCAACTAGGGGACGGAGGAAGCATGATCCTGATCAGAGCCGAGCACGCCGAGTTCCTCTCGAACGCGTACCTGATCGTCGACGAGCCGGGCGGCTGCGGGGTGCTGGTCGACTCGAACACGGCCACCGATCCGCTCGCCGAGTTCGCCGAGCGCGAGGGCGTCGAGATCAGCCACCTGTTGCTTACCCACCACCACTACGACCACGTCGTCGGAGCCCGCAGGCTTGCCGATCGCTTCGACGCGCCGATCCTCGCCCACCGGCTCACCGATGAGCTGATCGACGAGAAGGTCGACGTGACCTTCGAGGACGGCGAGACGATCACCAGCGGGGACCTGGCGATCGAGGTGATCCACACCCCGGGGCACTGCGCGGATCACTGCGCGCTGCGCTTCAACGGAACCGACGTGCTCTCCGCCGACGTCCTCTTCAAGGGAACCGTCGGCGGCACGCGGGCCCCGGGTGCGACCGGCTTCGAGGACCTCAGGGGGTCGGTGATGGAGAAGCTGATGAAGCTACCGCCCGAGACCCGGGTGCACCCCGGCCACCGCGAGCCGACGACGATCGGCGACGAGTGGGAGAGCAACCCGTTCGTGCGGATCTGGCGCGGCCTCGACGAGGAGGCCGCCGAGCCGGTGACGATCGGCCCGGGCGACGCCGAGCGGCGCGACGAGGCGACGCTCGTCCTCTGGGCGCCCGACTACGACGGCGGCAACAAGGCGTGGGTCCGGCTTCGCCGACGGCTCCGACGCGATCGTCGGCGGCTCGCAGGTGAAGCGCGAGGCGACCGGAGCCTAGGCGGCCCCGGTCGCCTGCGTGAATGCCCGCGCGGACGCGGCGGCGGCTCCTACCTGCGCTTCCGCTTCGCCTTGAAGGTCACCTTGACGGTGTCCGTCGTCGCCTGGCCGAGATCGTCGACCAGCGACGCCGTGATCGTCGCCTTGCCCTTCTTGCCGGCCTTCGCCGCCTTCTTCAGCGCCTTCCTGGCCCCCTTCGGGATCTTCAGCGTGACCGGGGTCGGCGCGCCGGCGGGGATCAGCGCGCTGACCGGCGGGATCTTGAACCGCTTCGCCTTCCGGGCAACCGCGCGGCCCACCCGCTTCGCCTTGCCAGTCCCCTCGGCATAGAGCGTCGCGTTCTCGTTCGCGCAGGTCGCGGTGATCGTCACCGATCCGTAGCGCTTCACCTTCAGGTTCGAGCCGACGTTGCACGCCGGCGGGTTGAGCGGCTGCCAGGTCGCGGCGTAGTCGTACGCGGTCGTGTTCGCAGTGATCGGCGTCAGCCCGACGTCGAGTCCGCTCGCATCGCCGATCACGAGGTTGCTGAATGCGAAGCTCGAGTCGTCCCGCTCGAACACGTACTGGGTTCCCTGAGGGGAGAACGCCGGCCCGAAGTCGCCGCCGCCCGAGAGCGGCGTCGCCAGCCGGACGACCCCGGTGCCGTCGGCGTTCATCACCGTGACCGCGTCGTCTCGATCGAAGATGATCCGCAGGCCGTTCGGCGAGAAGTCGGGGTCGAAATCGTCCGGCCCCGAGGTCAGCCTCTGCAGCCCGCTGCCATCCGGGTTGATCGTCGCGATCGAGTGCGTGCCGGCGAGGCCGTCGAAGAGGGTGAAGACGATCTTCGCCCCGTTCGGCGAGAAGGACCCAGGGTGCACATGATCGCCGTTCGGGCCCTCGACCGTGAGCTGGGTCTGTCCGCTGCCGTCCGCGTTCATGATCCAGAGCTGAGTCGAGGATCCGTCAGAGCGGGCGAAGAGGATCTTGCCGCCATCAGGCGAGAAGGTCGGCCCGAAGTCCTCCGCCGTGGCCGTCCCCGGAGTCAGCTGCACCGGGCCGGTCCCGTTCGCGTTCATGACCCAGATCTGGCCGCCCGGCCCGCCGGCCGGGTAGCGCGAGAAGGCGATCCTCTCGCCGTCGGCCGAATAGCTCGGGTCGTGATCGTCATCGCCGGTGTTGGTCAGCTGGGTCCGGTTCGCCCCGTTCGGATCGATCGAGAAGATGTCCGAGCTCGAGCCGCTGACGTTCGGATGATGCGTGAACGCGATCTTGCCGTTCGCCCCCGGGAACGCCGCGAATGCGGCTGTCGCGGCGAGCATCGCCCCCGCGGTCACACAGATCGCCGCGGCGGCGATCCTGAAGCGTCTACTCAACATATGTCTTCCCTCCGAGGTCCCCCTTCGGACGAGACCCGTCCGTGGCTCGGCCGCCGACGCGACCGCGCGCCAGCCTATACCCGGAAAAGTGACGCGCGCAAGCTATTCACCTCGAGCACGCGAGTGGCGACATCAGCCGCGCAAGAGGGTCTCGCCGGCCTCGGCCCGGTGGGGCTCGTCGGCGCGAACCTCGGAGGCGACGTTCTCGCCGGCTCCGGAGAGGCCCTCCTTGAGCTCGCGGACGCCCTTGCCGGCCGAGCGAGCGAGGCCGGGGAGCTTCGAGGGTCCGAAGAACAGCAGGGCGACGACGAGGACGATCGCGATCTCTGTGGGTCCGATCTGTGGCATGGGCTCTCTCTCCGGCGGTCGCTACTCGACCACCACGGTGCCGTTCATGAACGCGTGGAAGCGGCAGTAGTAGGTGAACTCACCGGCCTTCTCGAAGGTCGCGGTGCCCTCGGCGCCCTTCTGCAGGTCGCCGGTGTCGAAGGATTGGTCGTCGGCGGTCGCGGTGTGCGGCGCCTGGTCGTTGTTGGTCCAGGTGACCGTGTCCCCGGCCTTGACGGTGATCGCCGCCGGGTCGTAGAGGAAGTCGGAGATCTCGACCTTCGTGGTCGCGACGGCGGATTCTGCCGGCGCGCCGGAGGGCATCTCCTCGGTCGTCTCCGCGCCCGTTGCGGACGGCGAGTCGCCGCCGCCGCAGCCGGCGAGCGCGGCGCCGCCGAGGAGCGCCGCCAAGCTGAGCCCGAGCGCGAGCGCGAGGGCGAGGGCACCCCGCTTCCGGGGTCCCCCGCCACTGCGCTCGGTCGTCTCGGCTCGCATCGGTCCTCGGCCGAGCGTTAGCTCGTCACGAAGGGCCCGACGGCGGCGAGCACCTCGTCGGTCGTCAGGCTCGGGTCGAACGCCTCCGGGGAGGGGTCCTCGCCGGCCGCGAACCGGACCGCGGCCGCGTGCCGCGCCTCGATCTGGACGATCGCTCCCGCGGTCGCCAGCAGCTCCTTGCTCTCGAGCGCCGGGCCGGCACCGTTGTAGGCGCTGACGCCGGTGTCCTCGAACGTGATCGCGAGCTTGATGAACGCGTCGGGGCTCGAGAACGCGTCGCCGAAATCGACGCCAGGGGCCTTGACGGGCTTGCCGCCGAGGTCCTTGATCGTCGCGGTGAGCGCGTCGACGTGCTCCTGCTCCTCGTCGCCGAACGTCTTCACGTAGCCGGCGACCTCGCTCGAAAGCCCCTTCACGTCGGCTCCGAGCTGGTAGAACGCCGCCTCGAGGTACTCGAGGGTGAGGGCGAAGTTGAGGATCTCGAGGTCGCCCTTCGACCCTCCCTGTGCGAACGCCCTGCGGATGAACGGGCTCACCGCGGTGGCGCCGTAGACGGCTCCGACGGCGAGCGCGCCCTTGACCAGAAACGAGCTCCGGTCGATGCTCTCGACTTCGATCGCTGCCAGCTCGGGGGCCGCAGCGACCTGAATCCTGTCACTCATGACGAGTTCCTTTCCTTTGATTCGATCAGCCACGCGCCCTGCTAGGCGGTGATGAACGGCTTGACTGACTCCAGCACCGTCGCCATGTCGGCCGGCTTGGCGAACGCGCCATCCGGGGTCGGCGGCAGGCCGGTGAGGACGTTGAGGACGGCGGCGTGCCGGCCCTCGACCGAGTGGATCGAGAGCGCGGCCGCGAGGATGTCCGGGCTCTCGATCGCCCCGGCCTGACCGAGGTAGGCGGCGGCGCCGAGGTTTTCGACCGTCGCCGCGAGCTCGAGCACGGAGGCGGCGTCATCGAGCGGGAACTCCGTCTTCGGCGCCTCGGCAACCGGTCCACCGAGCTGCTTGGCGGTGGCCGCGAGCGCATCGACATGCTCCTGCTCGGCGGCCCCGATCCCCTCGATCAGGGCGAGGTCGTTGCCCTTGAACAGCCCGCTCCTCGCCACGTCGGCGTAGAACGCGGCCTCGAGATACTCGAGCGTCAGCGCGTAGTTGACGATCCCGAGATCGCCGTCGCCGAACTGCGAGGCCATGTCCTCCTGCTCGGTGGTCGCCGCGGTCGTCGTCTCCTCGTCGTCGTCACCGCAAGCGGCGAGCAGAGCGCCGGCAGCGGTCGTGCCGCCGCCGATCGCGAGGAAACGCCGGCGCGAGACCGGGTCGCGAGCGACGCGCCGCAGCGCGCTGCGCTCGTTCGGGGGGGAAATACTCATCGTCAGGCCTCCCGTGAGGTCAATCGTCGTGCTTACGGGAGCCGGGGTCCGGTTCCCTTATAGGTCGTCCTACGCCCGCCCCGGGCGCGCGGATCACCGCCGGGAGGAAGTTCGGCTCAGCCGAGCCGCTTGAGGGCCGAGACCGAGTAGGCGTGATGGCGCGCCCGCAGGACCGGATCCGCCGACGGCTCGACCCCGTCGACGAGCCGGTTCGGGTCGAAGACGTCGATGTGGCCGTCGTGCTCGGGATCCTCGATCGTCGCGGTGATCTCGAGCCTGCCGGCCGCGAGCTGCTCGCGCTCTGACGGCCAGGTCGCCGTCGGGTCCTCGAGCGAGTCGCCCTCGCCCGCGAGCTGCGCCCGGAGCTCGAAGGCGACCGGGGCCTCGCGCAAGCGCTCGGCGATCTCCTCGTGCAGGTGGTCGCGGCCGCGGGCGCGGGCCTCCTCGTCGGAGAGGCGGCGCTCGCCGGCCTCGGGAACCAGCGACCAGCGCACCCAGGTGCGCTCGCCCGCGGCGCTCACCAGCGCGAACGCGTGCGGTGAGAAGTAGCTGATCTCGGCGAAGCTCGCGAGCGGCTCGCCGGCGAGGACGGCCTCGATCGCCGGGCCCGCCTCGGGGTGGTCACCGAGCCAGGCGCCGAGCTTCTCCATGTCCGGCTTGCCGGTCTCGGGGTCGGGGCGGCGCAGACTCAGCAGCTCGAGGAACTCCTCCGGCGTCCGCGTGGCGAAGCTCGGCGTCGTCGTGAACAGCAGGTCGGTCTCGGCGCCGGCCCCGCGGAGCTTGACCGCGATCCCGCGGGCATCGCGCGCCGCGTCGTGAGCGTCGGGCTTCCCGCCGCCGTTCGAGAACCGCACCAGGGCGGTGATCGGCTCGCCGCTGAGGTGAAAGGCGCGCGAGAGGCGAGCGGCGGCGGGCTCCGCGGTGAACGCGCCCTCGCACCACGTGCCCTTGGAGTGGAGCGCCCGGCTGCCGCGATGGGAGCCGTAGATGTCGTTGGCGGCGCCGACGATCCGCGTGTAGAGGTCATCGCCGGCGTGCATCCCTGCGCTCACCCTAGCGGCGATTCGGGATAGCTTGCGCGAATGGATCTGGGCATCGAGGGGCGAGTGGCCCTGGTGATGGGCGCGAGCAGCGGCATCGGTCGCGGGATTGCCGCAGCCCTCGCGCGCGAGGGCGCGCGGGTGGCGATCGCGAGCCGCTCTCGAGAGCGGCTCGAGCGGACCGCCACCGAGCTCGGCGGAGAGCTCAGCGTCTTCGAGGCCGACACCGCCGACCTCGAGCGGCTCGCGGAGCTGCCCGGCGAGGTCGAGGCCGAGCTCGGGCCGGTCGAGATCCTGGTCACGAACACCGGCGGGCCGCCGGTGGGCGCCGCGATCGAGGCCGGTGTGGATGGGTGGCGCGAGGCGTACGAGAACCTCGTGCTCGCGCCCCGGGTGCTGATCGAGGCCGCCCTGCCGGGCATGCGCGAGCGCGGATGGGGGCGGATCGTCAACGTCGGCTCGAGCTCGACCCGGGAGCCGATCCCCGGCTTGGCGCTCTCGAACGTCCATCGCCCAGCCCTGATCGGGTTCTTCAAGACGCTGGCGCGCGAGGTCGCCGCCGACGGGGTCACGGTCAACGACGTCGCCACCGGGCGCTTCGCGACCGATCGACTGGCGGCGAACTGGGGTGGGCGCGAGCGGATGGAGGCCGACGCGGCCAAGGACGTCCCCGCCCGGCGGCTCGGCGAGCCCGGCGAGTACGGCGAGCTGGTCGCCTTCCTGGCCTCCGAGCGGGCCGCCTACATCACCGGCACGTCGATCCCGATCGACGGCGGGATGCTGCGCTCCGTCTGACTCAGCCGCTCGAACGAGGGCGCGCGGCCGCGCGGTCGTGCGGAAGGAGCTCGCCGCGGCTCGCCTTGCGCGCGATCCAGAGCACCCCGACGAGGAGCATCGCGACACTGATCAGCTGCGCCTGGGTGAGCCCGAGCAGGGCGTCGTCGTTTCGGCGGATGAACTCGATCAGGAAGCGCTCGAGCCCCGCGAAGACCAGATAGAAGGCGAACAGCACCCCGGCCTGGAAGCGGTCGCGATTCCGCCACAGGATCCAGGCGATCGCCACCATCGCGAGCGTCTCGTAGATCGGGGTCGGGTGCACCTCGACCCCCGGTGGGGTCGGGACCGTGCCGTCGGGGTAACCCATCGCCCAGGGCCCGTCCCAGGGGATCCCGTAGTCGCCGTCGCCGGAGAGCTGGCAGCCGATCCGCCCGATCGCGTACCCCAGCGCGAGGCCCGGCGCGCAGACATCGAGCAGGGTCAGGTTGAGCATCCCGCGCCAGCGCGCCCAGGCCAGGACGCCGAGCGCCCCGCCGATCCCGCCGCCGAACCAGACCAGGCCCGAGCCGGAGAACAGGTCGCCGAGCAGGTCGCCGGAGGGGTTCTGGATGACGAAGTCGATCTTCGCTCCGACGATCCCCCCGATCAGGGCCGCGAAGATCAGCTCGTAGGCCCAGTCGACGGGCTTGCCGAGCTCCTGCAGGCGCTTGCCGACGAGCGCCCCGGCGGCGATGAACGCGAGCGCGAACATGAGCCCGAAGGTCTGCAGGGTGAGTGGGCCGAGATCGATCTCAGGTTGCATGCGGGCGCAAGTTAGACGGTCAGCTGGTCTCGAACCGGAAGAGATCCGGCAGCTTCATCCCGAGCCCGAGGTCGCCGAGCACGCGGAGGCGACCCTTCAGCGCCAGCCGTCGAGGGCCGGTCTCCCCGGTGATCAGCTTGCGCAGGTCGCCCGGGCGCACCTTCAGGGTGAGACGCGGCTCGTGGTCGGGGACCGCCGAGATCGCGCAGGCGCCGCCGGCGATCACGAGCTCGAAGTGGTCATACCCTCCGTCCGGCCGGTCCCAGAGCTTGACGTGGATCACCGCCTCGAGATCGCCGGCGCTCTCGGGCCGGAACAGGGTCGCCAGGTGGTCGACCATCGCAGCGATCACCAGCGGGCGGCTCGCGGCGTCCTCCATCAGGCCCTCGAACTCCACCTCGTCCATGGCCGCGACCGCGGCGTAGATCTCCTCCGGGTCGGAGCCCTCGAGGTCGATTCGCGCCCGGGGCGTCATCGCCGCGAGCGATTCAGGAAACGTCGAGGATCTCGAGCTGCTTGGCCCCGCGCGGCGTGCTGAGCTCGACCCTGGCCCCCTTCGAGGCGCCGACCAGCGCCCGGCCGACCGGGCTCTCGACGGAGAGCTTGCCGTCGGGCATCGACGCCTCGAGCGGATGAACGAGCGTCATCTCGGAGACCTTGCCGCTCGCCCCGTCGCGAAAGCTCACCTTCGAGCCGACCCCGGCGGTGCCGCCGGTCGGCGGCTCGACGACCTCCGCGTGGGCGAGCTGATGCTCGAGCTGGCGAATCCGGGCCTCGTTCATCGACTGCGACTCGCGCGCCGCGTGATACTCGGCGTTCTCCTTCAGATCGCCGAACTCGCGGGCCACCTTGATCGCGTCGACGATCTCCGGGCGGCGCTTCTCGATCAGCTCCTTGAGCTCGGCCTCGGCGGCCGCCTTGCCCTCCGGGCTGATCATCTGGTTCAGGTCCGCCATCGCGAGCGTCAGGGTAGCTGGCGAGGGTGGCGGCGGCTGGGTGAGTAGCCCCGGCGGGAATCGAACCCGCGCTACCAGGTTGAAAACCTGACGTGCTGACCGTTACACCACGGGGCCGGAGGATGCGCCCAGTCTAGGGGCGGACGGCTCAGGCGAGCAGGTGCTCGAGCAGCGCCTTCTGCGCGTGCAGGCGGTTCTCGGCCTGGTCCCAGACCGCGGAGCGCTCGCCGTAGAGGACCTCGGCGGTGATCTCCTCGCCGGGGTGGGCCGGCAGGCAGTGCAGGACGATCGCGCGCTCCGCGGCCGCGGCCAGCAGCTCGCTCGTCGAGGCGGTAGGGGGCGAGGTCGCGGCGCCTGCGCTCGGCCTCGGCCTCGTCGCCCATGCTCACCCAGACGTCCGTGTAGAGCGCATCGGCCCCGCTCGCCGCCTCGAGCGGGATCGTTCGTGTCGAGCGCCGCGAGGCCGTGCTCGAGCTCGTAGCCCGGCGGCGTCGCGACACGCACCTCGACCCCGGCGGCGCGGCCGAGCAGCGCCAGCGACCGGGCGACGTTGTTGCCGTCGCCGACGTAGGCGACGCGCAGCCCCTCGAGGGCGCCGAAGCGCTCGCGCAGAGTCAGCAGGTCGGCGAGCGCCTGGCAGGGATGGTGCCGCGGGGTGAGCGCGTTGACGACCGGCATCGACGGCGCCGGCGGCGAGCTCGTCGACCGTGTCATCGGAGCCCGAGCGGATCACGATCGCGTGCACGAAGCGGGAGAGCACCCGGGCCGTGTCGGCGATCGACTCGCCGCGGCCGAGCTGCAGCTCGTCGGCGCGAAGGGGCAGTGGATGCCCGCCGAGCTCGGCGACCCCGACCTCGAACGAGATCCGGGTCCGGGTCGAGGGCCGCTCGAAGAGGAGCGCGACCGTGCGGCGCTCGAGTGCCGCCTCGCCCTCGCCGCGCTCGCGGCCGCGCTTGAGCTCGGCGGCGCGCTCGAGCAGGCCCCGCAGCTCCCCCGGGGAGAGCTCCTCGCCGGTGAGAAAATGTCGCGGTCCCCCGGTCAAGCGCGGCATTGTCCCTGAATACTTCGCGCCGTGCCCCTGCGCGTGCTCACCTGGAACCTCTTCCACGGTCGTGACCACGCCGCCCGATCGCTCGCTTCAGACCTGGCGCTCGCGAATCCTCCGCTTCGACGAGCGCAACGAGACCCACGTCCAGGTCAACCGCGACCTCTTCGACGAGTTCGGCGCCCTGCTCTCAGTGAGCCGAATGGGACGTCGCCCTGCTCCAGGAGTGCCCGCCGCGCTGGGCGCTCGACCTCGCTCCGGCCTGCGCCGCCGAGCCCCATCTCGTGCTCACCTCGCGCAACTCGCTCGGCGCGATCCGCGGCCTGCTCGCACGGATGAACCCCGACCTGATCGCCTCCGACGAGGGCGGCTCCAACCTGACCCTGGTGCGCCGGGCCGCCGGACGGATCGCCGAGCGCCGCGAGCTCGAGCTCCGCCCCGAGCACGAGGCCGAGCGACGGACGATGGCGTTCACCGCGATCGAGCTTGCGGGCGGTGGCAACGTCTGCGTCGCGAACCTGCACGCGAGCGCCGGCCGCTCGCGGCGCGGGCTCGCCGAGGAGGAGGTCCTGCTCGCCGCGGGCCGCGCCGTGCGAGTGGGCCGACGGCGCGCCGCTCCTCTTCGGGGGCGACCTCAACCTGCGCCCGGGCGAGAGCGAGGTCTATCGCCGAGCTCGAGCGCCGCCACTCGCTCGTCGGGGCGACCGATCTGGACGGGCTCGACCACCTGCTCAGCCGAGGGCTCGAGATCGCCGAGCCGCCGCGAGCGTGGGCACCCGAGCGGCGCGAGGTGCCCGGCGGCGGCGGTCTTGCAATCCGCCTTTCCGATCACGCCCCGGTGGAGGCCGCGTTCAGGTTGAGATAGGTTGCGGGACAACCCCACTTTCTCGAGGCCAGGAGGCGACAGATGGCGAGCAGTTCCCCAGGTGCGAAGCCGAAGCGCGGCGCGCGCAAGAAGCCGGCGGCGAAGCGAGCCGCGGCGAAGAAGCCGGGCGCGAGTGCGACCGGCGCCACCAGGTCGACGGCGCGCAAGTCGGCGAGCAAGCGCGCCCGCTCGGGACGGCGCACCCCGGCGGCCGGTCGCTCCGACAAGAGCGTCGCAGGCGTTCCGCGACGCGGTCGAGCGCAGCGTCGGCGCGCTCGAGTCGAACGTCGTCGCGGTCCCGCGAGCGGCTCCAGGAGGTCGTCGACGACGCGGTCGAGCGCGGCCGGATGACCCGCGGCGACGCCAACGAGCTCGTCTCCAACCTGGTCAGCCGCGGGCGCAAGCACTCCGACGACCTGATCCGGGATCTGGAGAAGCTGCTCGAGCAGGCGCGCAAGGAGCTCGAGACGCGCACCAAGGCCGCTCGCAAGGACGTCGAGAGCGGACCACCAAGACCCGCAAGCGGGCGAGCAAGGCGGCGGAGCGCGTCGGCAAGGCCGCCCGCGACGCGGCCGAGCCGGCGCTCGCCGAGGCCGACAAGCTGCGGCGCCGCGCCGGCGTCGGCACGGCGCCGATCACCGGCTACGACGACCTCACCGCGGCCCAGGTGAAAGCGCGGCTCGGCGACCTGAACAAGGCCGAGCTGCGCAAGGTGCGCACCCAGGAGAAGAGCGGCAAGGCGCGCAAGGGCGTCCTCGACGAGATCGAGAAGCGGCTCGTCCTGCACGCTCGCCGCTAGCATCAGGCGGCGATGCCCGACCGCCCAGCTGACCCGCGCCGACCGCCCCCGTCCGGGCGACGAGCTCGAGCTCGAGATCGACTCGCTCGCCCAGGGCGGCCGCGGCGTGGCGCACGGCACGACGGCTTCGTCGTCTTCGTCTCCGGCGGCGCTGCCCGGCGACCGGGTCCGGGCCCGCGTGACGAAGTCGAAGAGCGCTTCGCCGAGGCGAGCGCGGTCGAGCTGCTCGAGCCGAGCGCCGACCGCATCCCCGACACCTGCGTGCACGGCGGCGAGCCCTGCCCGGGCGCCCCCTGGCAGGGCCTGCCCTACGAGCGCCAGCTCGCCGAGAAGCAGGAGCAGGTCGCCGACGCGCTGCGGCGGATCGGCGGCTCGACGGCTTCGAGCTCGAGCCGATCGAGCCGGCGGTCGAGCAGTGGCGCTACCGCAACAAGCTCGAGTACTCGTTCGGCGGAGGGCGGCGACGCGGGCGTCGCGCTCGGCTTCCACGGCCGCGGCCGCTGGGACCGAGGTCGTCGACGTCGAGCGACTGCCAGCTCGCCTCCGAGGCCAACAACGCGGCGCGCAACGACGATCCGCGAGTGGGCGCGGACCCGGGAGCTCCTCCAGCCTACGACCGCCGCGCCGAGCGCGGGCGTGCTGCGCAACCTCGTCGTCCGCGAGGGCCGGCGCACCGGCCAGATCCAGACCCGCCTCGTCACCTCGGCCGGCGAGATCGCCACGGCCGCCGGTCGACCTGCACACGATGATCGAGGGGCCCGGGGGCGGCACCGACGGCCCGACCGGCGTGCTCGGCGACGAGCACCTCGCCGAGGAGCTCTGCGGCCTGCGCTTCCGGATCTCGCACGACGCCTTCCTGCAGACCAACACCGAGATGGCCGAGCGGCTCTACGCGATCGCCGCGCGAGTTCGCCGGCCTCGACCGGCACCGAGCGCGTCTTCGACCTGTTCTGCGGGATCGGCACGATCGGCCTCTCGATGGCGCGCCGAGGCCGGCGAGGTCTGGGGCATCGAGGGCGTCGCGCGACGCGATCGTCGACGCCGAGCGTCAACGCCGAGCAGAACGGGATCGAGAACGCCCACTTCCTCGCGGCGCGACGCCCGGCTCGGGATCCGCCCGCTGATCGAGGAGGCCGGCAAGCCCGACGTGGTCGTCATCGACCCGCCGCGCGCCGGGCTCTCGGCGAAGATCGTCCGCCGGGTGATCGAGTGCGAGGCGAAGCGGATCGTCTACGTCTCCTGCAACCCGACGACGCTGGCGCCGAACGCCGCTCAGATGGTCGAGGCGGGCTATACGCTGCGCCGCGTGAAGCCGGTCGACATGTTCCCGCAGACCCCGCACATCGAGTGCGTCGCGCTGCTCGAGCGCCCGAGCGGCGGCGCGCCAACGGACCACTCCGAGGATGGCTGAGCGGGCCTTCGGGGTCGCGGCCGGCCTCGACCCGGAGGTCGCGGCGCCGCTCGCGGGGCGCTGCGCAGAGCTCGGCTACGCGCTCGATCTGGTCGAACGACCACCCGGCGGCCCTCGGCCTCGAGACCCTCGCGGTGTTCGCCGAGGCCGCGCCCGGGCTCGAGCTCGGCGTCGCGGTGATGGCGCTCGACCGCCACTCCCCCGCCGAGATCGCCGATCACGTCGAGCGACTCGGGCTCGACCGCGGAGCGCTCTGGATCGGCGTCGGCGCCGGCTTCTCGAAGAAGCCGCTGACGACGATGCGCGAGCGCGCTCCCCGAGCTGCGCGAGGCGCTGCCCGGGCGTCCGGCTCGTGCTCGCCGCGATGGGCCCGAAGATGTGCGCCCTCGCCGGCGCCGAGTACGACGGCGCCTTCTTCAACTGGATGACGCCCGGCGTTCGCCGCCGGGCGCGCGAGAACGTCGAGAGCGGCGCCGCGCGAGGCGGGCCGCGAGACCCCGCCGGTCTTCGGCTACGTCCGCACCGCCGTCGGCGCCGACGCCGAGAGCCCGGCTGGCCAAGGAGGAGTCCTTCTACCGCGACCTGCACGACGGCTACCGCAACCACTTCGACCGCCTCGGCGAGCCCGAGGGGACGGTCGGCGTCGCAGCCGCCGACGGCGCGGCCGCCCAGCGCGAGCTCGCCGCCTACGAGGCGCTCGACGACCGTGGTCCGCGGGCTCGCGAGCGCCAGAGAAGGGCCGATGCTGGCGCTCGCCGAGGCCGCCGCGCCGGCTGCCGACGGAGGCTGATCGCCGGCGAGGTGGCCGCGCCGCTCAGTAGGGCGGCAGCTCGGCGTACCACTCGCCGAGCGCGCGGAACGCGGCCCAGAAGTCGCGCTTCGACTCCTCGGAGTCGAGCGAGTCGTCGATGTCCGGGACGTAGAGCGCGTCGATCGTCGGCGTCAGCGTCTGGATCTCGCCGGCGCGGCCTCGAGCGCTTCGCGCCAGCGGGATGCCGCAGCTCGTTGAGCGTCTCGAGCGCGCGCTCGCCCATCACGACGATGCAGCGCGGCTGCACGATCGCGATCTCCTCGACACCCGGTCGACGCACTCGGCTGCGGCGAGCGCCGGGTCGGCGATCGGGCACTTCACGCAGAGCGTGCCGTAGACGACGAGCGGGTCGATCCCGAGCCGCTTGAAGCTCTTCATCAGCGCGTTGCCGGAGCGGCCGTAGAAGGCGACGCCCTCCTCGATCTCGGCCGCGGTCGGCGCGTACTTGAGCAGCATGATGTCGGCCTGCGGATGGCCGGAGCCGAGCACCGGCATCAGGTTGCCGCGCGGGCAGTGCGAGCACTCCTGGAGTCGTGGGTCAGGTCGTTGAGCTCGCGGATCGCGCGCTCGAGGTACTTCTCCTGGATCTCGTCGTCGGTGGCGGGCATGGGTGGTGGGCGGCCCACCGATGGGGCCGCGAGCCTTCTTTGACGGCACCGCTCGGCCTCCTTCCGGCGCCTCGCCGTGCATCAGCTCTTGCCGGCCTGCGAGCCGCGCCCGGGTCGGCTGACGCGCTTGCCGCCGCGGCCGCCGCCGGTCTGCAGCAACTTCAGCGTCTGCACGTAGACGAGGTTCTTGTGCTTGCGGACGATGTCGGCGCTCGCGCATCGACTCGAGGAACTCCTCGGGGCCGTCGAAGTCGTGCAGCCGGATCATCACGCTGCCGAGGCCCTGGGCGACGTGGCTGTCGGACCCGGCGCCGGGGACGATCCGGTACTTGGCGGCGAACCGCTCGGCCTCCTCGTTGAACGCGGTGAACGCGACCCGCGGGTTGAAGACCTCGAGGATGTCGATCTCCTCGACGATGTCGAGCAGGTGCTCGTAGTCGGGCACCGAGTGCAGCCGGTCGAACGGGATGCGGGACGTAGACCAGCCCGCCCTGCCGCCGGATCTCGGCGATCGTCTCGCGCCATCGTCATCCCGCGCTCGATCTTCTCCTCGAGGAAGAGGCCGATCACCTCGCCCTGCTCGGCGGTCTTCACCTCCTCGGCGACGATCACCTTGATCGCCGACCTCGTCGGCGATCTCGCGCGCCGCGAGCGCGCCCGAGACCTCGTTGTGGTCGGTGATCGCGATCGCGCCGAGGCCGCGCTCGCGCGCCGTCTCGAGCAGCGTCTCGACCGGGGTCGCGCAATCGGGGGAGTGGTCGGTGTGCATGTGCAGGTCGACGTGGATCTCGCGCCGGCGCGCGATTCGCCGCCGCACCTCCGGGTTGCCCCGCGGGTCGTGGCGGCGCGCGGCGAGCCGCCGGTAGATCGCCTCGAAGCGCTCGGCGGCGACCGTCGCGAGCGCGGCGACGGCCTCCCGGGCGCGACGGGCGAGCCGCGCCGCGCAGGTCGCGGCGACTCCGCGAGCCGCTCGAGCTGCCCCGCCAGCGTGAGCGCGTCGCCCGGCGGGAACAGCAGGCCGAGCTCGCCGTCGCCGAGCAGCTCCTCGTAGAGCTCGATGTGGGAGACGACCGGGACCGTCCCGGCGGCGAGCGCCTCGCGGATCAGCGCCGGGGCCGCGTCCGGCCCGCCCGAGCAGGCGCAGAGCACGTCGGCCGCCGCGATCAGCCTCGGCCGGCGGCCGTCGCCGGGGCCGACGCACGCGGACCCGCTCGCGCGAGCGTTCGCCCGACGCGGCGGACGCTCGGCCGGGTCGGCGGCCCAGATCGACCGCCTCCCAGTCGAGGTCGCCGGGCAGCCGGCGCAGGGCCCGCAGGAAGAGGCGCAGCGCGCCCCGCTCCTCGTCGGCGCAGTAGACGATCCGCATCGGCTCGCGGGCGATCGCGCTCGCCCGGCCGGCCACCGGGCTCCGCGGCGATCGGCGCCCGGGCTCGATCAGCTCGTAGTCGCCGGGGAAGAACCGCTCGATCAGGCTCGCCGGTCGTCCGCGAGGAGACGGTGCGCGCGTCGAGGCGGCCGAAGAAGATCTCGACCAGCGGCCGCGCCACCTGGGTCGAGAGGATCCGCTCGGTCGGCTCGTGGAAGCTGCCGACGTTGAGCGAGCGCGAGTGGCGAAGCGCCGCCGACGAGGCGCTCGGCGCGAACGGATCGTGGACGTGGACGATGTCGAGCTCGACCCCGCCGAGCAGCGCCTCGAGCCGTCGCGCGAGGTCAACCGGCGGCGGCGCCGCCCGGGATCGGGGTCCGCAGCGGCATCGAGATGCCGGTCCCGAGCGCGAGCACCGGAGGGCCCCCGTCGCCGGCGCGCTGGCCGCTCCACGTTCGGTCGAACAGCGATGCCGGGCGCTCGTGAGCCGCCTCGATCAGCTTCCGCGACTCGCGCACCGCCGCGCGCGACTCGGAGGAGGTGAGGATCGCGACGCGATGCCCCCGATCGGCGAGCCCTCGCGCGAGGCTCGCGATCTGCTCGTTCACCTCGTGGCCCGACTCCCAAGGATGGGGGGTGACCTGAAGGATCGAGAGCGCGTCCGCGGCCACCGCAGGAGCATAGGCCGAGCGGATCGCGCGGCGCGGTCGAGAGCGAGGCCACAGCGCGGCGGGACGCTCGAGCTGCTGCTCGACGGCTCGGAGGCGCCGTTCCTCAACAAGCCCGACAACATGACGATCGACGCCCACGGCAACCTGTTGATCCAGGAGGACCCCGGCGACAACGCCCAGCTCGCGCGGATCGTCGCCTACCGGATCGCCGACGGCGCCCTCGGAGTCCTCGCGCAGTTCGATCCGAGCCTGTTTCGCAGCGAGGCTCCCGGGTTCATCACCGCGGACGAGGAGTCGAGCGGAGCGATCGACGCCGAGAAGCTGATCGGCCCGGGCTGGTTCCTCTTCGACGCCCAGGCGCACGCGCCCTCGGGGGACCCGGCGAGCGTCGAGCTCGGTCAGCTGCTGGCGATGAGGGTGGCCGACTTCGACGACCTCTACTCGATCGTCACGGGTTCCCGGGCGCCGGCGTCACCCGATCTCGGCGGGCCATCGGGGGACGTCGGGGAGCGCAGGACGAGGATCGCCCTACGGGCCGCGCTCGAGCGCGGCAATCGTCTCCTCGGCCCACTCGCGGCGGGCGGCGAGCAGCTGTCTCGGCAGCTCGTGGCTGAGCGCGAGGTAGCGGTCGCGGTGCTCGACCTGCGCCGAGGCCTTCTCGACCTCGGCTAGCTCGCGTTCGAGGTCGTCGATGCCGGCGAACTGCGCGGCCACGTCGACACCGCGGCGGTTCGCGCGGCCTTCGAGCCGGCCAGGGTGGCCGGCTGAGCGGTGCTCAGACCTCGGCCTTGGCCTCCTCGGCGGCGGCCTTGGCACGCTCGCCGGCGCTCTCGGGCGCGCGTACTTGGCGATGAACTCCTCGGTCTGCTCCCGCGCCTCGTCGTCGGGGCGCTGGGTGTGCGGCGACTTCATCAGGTACGAGGACGGGCCGTCGAGCTGACCGGCGATGCCGTTGTTGAGCGCCAGCTTGATCAGCCGGACCGCGTCGATCACGACGCCGGCCGAGTTCGGCGAGTCCCAGACCTCGAGCTTCAGCTCGACGGTCAGCGGCACGTCGCCGAACGACTTGCCCTCGAGGCGGATGTGGGCCCACTTGCGGTCGGTGAGCCACGGCACGTAGTCGGAGGGGCCGACGTGGACGTCGCGCTCGGCGAGCTCGGTGCCCATCACCGAGGTGACCGCGTTCGTCTTCGAGATCTTCTTCGAGTCGAGACGCTCGCGCTCGAGCATGTTGAAGAAGTCCATGTTGCCGCCGACGTTGAGCTGCGAGGTGTGCTGCAGCTCGACGCCGCGCTCGTGGAAGAGCCGGGCGAGCTGGCGATGGACGATCGTCGCGCCGACCTGCGACTTGATGTCGTCGCCGATGATCGGCAGGCCGGCCTCGGCGAAGCGCTTGTCCCAGTAGTCCTCGCGAGCGATGAACACCGGCAGGCAGTTGACGAAGCCGACGCCGGCCTTGAGCGCCTGCTCGACGTACCACTTGGTCGCCTGCTCGGAGCCGACCGGGAGGTAGCAGACGAGCACGTCGGCCTTCGTCTCCTTGAGGATGCCGACGATGTCGGCGGTCTCGCCGGGGGCCTTGGTGATCTTCTGCTTCAGGTACTTGCCGAGGCCGTCGTGGGTCATCCCGCGCTCGACCTTGATGCCGAGGCTCGGGGACCTCGGCGAACTTGATCGTGTCGTTCTGGCCCGACCAGATCGCCTCGGAGAGGTCCTTGCCGACCTTCTCGGAGTCGATGTCGAAGGCGGCGACGAACTCGATGTCGCGGACGTGGTAGCCGCCGAGATCGACGTGCATGAGACCCGGGACCTGCTCGGCGGGGTCGGCGTCCTTGTAGTACTGGACGCCCTGGATGAAGCTGTTGGCGCAGTTGCCGACGCCGACGATCGCGACGCGGACCTTGCCGTCGTCGTCGGGCCGGGTGCTGCCGATCGCGCCGTTGGTCGCGTGGCCGTTCGTTTCACTCATGAAGGCTGGATCCTCCTGGGGCTGAAGGGGCGGCGGCGGGTGGATGGCGAACTACCCGCGATTCACCGGTTGGTTACACCTCGGCGGCGTCGGCCGCCTCGAGAGCCCTGAGCTCGCGGCGCACGTGCCAGACGCGCTGGCCGACCGTGAACGCGGTCAGGCCGGCCATCAGCGTAGATCGACGCGGCGAGCAGATCGAAATCGGCTGATCAGCTCGCCGCCGCCGAACAGCAGGCCGATCGAAAGTATCACCACGCGCACGGGCCGGGTCGCGATCCCGACCTTGCACTCGACCCCGAGCGCCTCGGCGCGGGCCCGCGTGTAGGAGACCATCAGCGAGCCGAGCACGGTGACGACGCAGGCGGCCGCGGCGATCGCGTCGCCGCGATCGGCGAAGTGCCAGGCGATCGCGGTGAGCACGACGCCCTCCTCGACCCGGTCGAGGGTCGAGTCGAGGAAGGCGCCGAACAGCGTCCCCTTGCCCGACATCCGCGAGTAGCGGCCGTCGAGCGTGTCCATCACCGAGCCGACGATGAAGGCGAGCGCCGGCGAGCGACGAAGTGGCCCTCGAGGATCAGGATCGCGGCCGGGACGTTGCAGGAGCAGGCCGGTCATCGAGATCGCGTTCGGGGTCAGCCGCGACTCGATCAGGCGATCGCGGGCGTATCCGCGCCAGGCGACGGCGGTTCTGGACTGGGGACGGGGCTCGGCGATGGCGCGCACCGTACCCGACCGAGGCCCCCGCGGATCGCGCTCGATGCGCCGATCGCGGGGCGGCGAGCCGGCTCGGAGCCCGCTCGAGCCGGCTAGGCGGTGGCCCCGCCGGCGGCCTCCGCGGGCCACGACCAGGCGGCCGGGCGCAGCCTGGCGAGCTGGCGCGCGCCGAGCAGCGCGACCGCGGCGACGAGCGGCGCCCGCCGCCGCGTCGAACCAGAAGTGGTTGCCGGTGACGACGATGACGAAGAAGACCAGCATCGGGTAGGCGGCCCAGAGCGCTCGCGCGAGCGACGTGGCGCGAGAGCGAAGCCGCGGTGATCCGCGATCATCAGCGAGAAGCCGATGTGCATGCTCGGGACCGCCGCGTACTGGTTGACGAGCAGCGATGCCGTCTTCGAGTCCTGGGCGACGCCGGTGAAGGTCGCGATCGTGTCGATGAAGCCCTCGGCGGGGAAGAAGCCGCGGCGGCGCGGTCGGGTAGAGCGCGTAGCCGATCAGCGCCAGCAGCATCGCGACCATGAACATGTTGCGGACGAAGTAGAAGTGCTCGTTGCGGAACAGGTAGAGCCAGGCGAGGAAGCCGGTCGTGATCACGAAGTGCGAGTTGAGGTACATGAAGTTGGCGAAGTCGACGAGCCAGCGGGAGCTGCGCGACCAGCGTCGCCTGGAGGCCGGGCTCGAAGAAGGTGCCGAGCGAGCGCTCGAGGTCGATGATCCGCTCGGCGTTGGCGAACGCGACGCTCGCGCCGGCCGTCGGTGATCCCGCGGACGACCTGGTAGCCGTTGTAGACGAGCGAAGAAGAGGAGAAACTGCCAGCCGGCGTCGAGCACCCCTCGTGGCAGCATCGCCTGCAGGTGGGAACGCGAGCTTCCGCACGCGGGCGGATTGTAAACGGAGGGTTGATCAGCCCCGGGCGTTGGGCGGCCCTGCCGACCGCGCCGCGTCTCGGCCCCCGGCGGTGGATCCTATGCTCCGCCGCGAGCGTGATGGCGGAGCGAAGAGCGCGATCGAGGGCCGGGCCGGACGGGGCCGGCGAGTGGCGGCGACCGACCCGGCGCCGCGTGCGCGCGATCCGCGACCGCCTGCGCGAGCTCTACGGGCGCCCGGTGAACGACCCGCACGGCGATCCGATCGCCGAGCTCGTCCGGACGATCCTCTCCCAGAACACGAACGACCGCAACCGCGACGTCGCCTACGAGCGGCTGCGCGCCGAGCTGCCGAGCTGGGAGCTGGTGCGCGATGCGCCACTCGAACGGGTCGAGGAGGCGATCCGGCCCGGCGGCCTTGCGCCGACGAAGGCGCCGCGGATCCAGGAGGTCCTGCGCCGCCTGCCCACCGCCGGCGACGGCACCCACGCTCGGCTGGATCGAGGGCGCCGGGCGCGACGAGGCGATCGACTTCCTGCTCGGACTGCCCGGCGTGGGCCGCAAGACCGCCGCCTGCGTGATGATCTTCACCTACGACCGTCCCGAGATCCCGGTCGACACCCACGTCCACCGGGTCGGCGGGCGGCTCGGCCTGTTTCCCCGCCGCGCCTCCTTCGAGCTGGCCCACGACGAGATGCTGCGGATCACCGACCCCGCGGACGCCTACGAGCTGCACATGAACCTGATCGTCCACGGTCGCCGTGTCTGCCGGCCGAAGCCGCGCTGCGCCGAATGCGCGCTTCGGCGGATGTGCCCGGCCTACCGCTCGGGCGAGGCCGCGGCGCTTGCGGCCGGGTCGCTGTCGCCCCGGGGAACGGACCGCAGGTAATATCCGCGCCCGCGCACCGCGAGTCGGCGCCGCCGCCCAGCCAATGAGCAAACGCCCCTTCATCGTCTTCGGCCTCTTCGCCGCGATCTGCCTGCTCGTGATCCCCTTCGTGGCGCTCGGCAAGGAGGGCGCCGTCGACGCCGCGACGGTCAAGGTCGCCGCGGCCGACACCGAGTCCAAGGATCTGTTCTCGAGCACCTGCGGCTCCTGCCACACGCTCGCCGCGGCGGGGACCTACGGGTCGTCGGCCCCAACCTCGACAACCTCCTCGTGCCCAGCCAGATCAACACCGCGGAGCAGTTCTCGGGCCTCTACAGCCGGGTGCTGCAGGCGGTCACCTGCGGCCTCGGCGGCCGGATGCCGAAGGCGATCCTGCTCGGCGAGGAGGCGAAGGAGGTCGCCGCCTTCGTCGCCGCGTACGCAGGCCAGATCGGCAAGGGGCCGACGGTCGACATCGCGGCCCAGGATCTCGCCGACGCGCCGCAGACCTGTGCGCCCGCGGCGGGCGCCGCCGCCCAGGCCGGCCCCTAGCCAGCGGCCCGGCGCAGCGCCCGGGCTGGACTGTGCTCGCGGGGCGGCCGGCGCGGCCGACCTGCCGACTCGCGCTCCCGCGCGGTCCCGGGCGGATGCGTACATCTGCTACCTTTGCACTCAGATTTCTTGGTAATCCTCTTGAGCAATCAACGCTTTTCCCACGGCTAGAAGGAGCTTGCATGGCAAAGACGATCGGAATCGATCTCGGAACGACCAACTCGGCGATGGCGATCTTCGAGGGCGGCGAGCCGAGATCATCGAGAACGCCGAGGGCGGGCGCACCACCCCGTCGGTCGTCGGCTTCACCGACTCCGGCGAGCGCCTCGTCGGCACCGTCGCCAAGCGCCAGGCGGTGATGAACCCGGAGAACACGATCTTCTCGATCAAGCGGTTCATGGGCCGCAAGTACAACGAGGTCAAGGAGGAGGAGGCGATCGTCCCCTACGCGATCGACGCCGGGCCGAACGGCGACGTCCGCGTCGAGGTCCGCGCGGAGCAGTACTCGCCGCCCGAGATCTCGGCGATGATCCTGCAGAAGCTGAAGGCCGACGCCGAGGCGAAGCTCGGCGACACCGTCGACTCCGCGGTGATCACGGTGCCGGCGTACTTCAACGACGACCAGCGCCAGGCGACCAAGGACGCCGGCAAGATCGCCGGCCTCGAGGTCAAGCGGATCATCAACGAGCCGACGGCCGCCGCGCTCGCCTACGGCCTCGACAAGGACGAGGCCGACGAGACGATCCTCGTCTTCGACCTCGGCGGCGGCACGTTCGACGTCTCGGTGCTCGAGATCGGCGACGGCGTCTTCGAGGTCAAGTCGACCGCCGGCGACAACCACCTCGGCGGCGACAACTGGGACAAGGCGATCGTCGAGTGGCTGGTCGCCGAGTTCAAGAAGGACCAGGGCGTCGACGTCTCCAACGACAAGCGCTCGCTGCAGCGGCTCTACGAGCAGGCCGAGAAGGCGAAGATCGAGCTCTCGACCGACACAGGAGACGCAGATCAACCTGCCGTTCATCACCGCGATCAACAACGAGCCCAAGCATCTCGAGATGAAGCTCACCCGCGCGAAGCTGAACGAGCTGACCGCGGCCCTGCTCGACCGCGTCGTCGCGCCCGTCAAGCAGGCGCTGGCCGACGCCGGCGAGGGCTCGATCGACCACGTGATCCTGGTCGGCGGGATGACCCGGATGCCGGCCGTTCAGGAGAAGGTCGAGGACCTGGTCGGCAAGGATCCGCACAAGGGCGTCAACCCCGACGAGGTCGTCGCGATCGGCGCCGCGATCCAGGCGGGCGTGCTCGCCGGCGACGTCAAGGACGTGCTCCTGCTCGACGTCACCCCGCTGACCCTCGGGATCGAGACCAAGGGCGGCGTGATGACGAAGCTGATCGAGCGCAACACGACGATCCCGACCCGCAAGTCGGAGATCTTCTCGACCGCCGACGACAACCAGCCCTCGGTCGAGGTGCACGTGCTCCAGGGCGAGCGCGAGATGGCCAGCGGCAACAAGTCGCTCGGCAAGTTCCAGCTCACCGGGATCCCGCCGGCGCCGCGCGGCGTTCCGCAGATCGAGGTCGCCTTCGACATCGACGCGAACGGCATCGTCAGCGTCACCGCGAAGGACCTCGGAACCGGCAAGGAGCAGACGATCGAGATCAAGGGAGGCTCGGGGCTCTCCGAGAACGAGGTCGAGCAGATGATCAAGGACGCCGAGTCCCACGCCGACGAGGACCTGCGCCGCGCGAGCTCGCCGAGGCGCGCAACGTCGCCGAGAACGCCGCCTATCAGGCCGAGAAGCAGGTCGACGAGATGGGCGACCAGCTCGACGAGCCGACCAAGGCCGAGATCACCGAGGCGATCGCCGAGGTCCGGCAGAGCCTCGACTCCGACGATGTCGCCGAGATCAAGGCGAAGACGGAGGCCCTGCAGGCGGCGTTCCACCGAGTCTCGGAGCAGATCTACCAGGCCGCCGCCGCCGATCAGCCGGCGCCCGACGCCGGGGCGCCGACGAACGGCGCCGCGGGCGAGGACGAGGAGGTCGTCGACGCCGAGGTGGTCGAGGAGGACCGCTCCTAGCGATGGACGAGACCGAGAGGACAGAGGACCCCGCCGCCGCGAGCGCCGAGGAGACGACGGACGAGCAGCGCGTCGAGGACGACTTCGACGCGCTGCTCGCGGACGTCAGGCGCGAGCGCGACGAGTACCTGGACCTGGCCCGGCGGGCGAAGGCGGACTTCGAGAACTTCCGCAAGCGCTCGGCCCAGCAGGTCAGCGACGCGGCGAAGCGCGGCAGGGCGCAGCTCGCCACCGATCTGCTCCCGGTCGTCGACAGCCTCGAGCGGGCGCTGGAGAGCGATCCGGACGCGTCCGCCGGCCTCGCCAAGGGCGTCTCCCTCGTTCGCGACCAGCTCGTCGCGACCCTCGAGCGAGCCGGGGTGAGCGCCTACGACCCGGTCGGGGAGCGCTTCGACCCGGCCTGGCACGAGGCGCTCTCGACCGCTCCCGCGACCGACGGCGTCGAGCCCGGGGTGATCGTCGAGGTACTCGATCGCGGCTACCGCCTCGACGGGCAGGTCCTGCGACCGGCTCGTGTCGTGGTCAGCGAGTAGGCCGGAGGCTCGGGCGATGGCGCGCGATCCATACGAGATCCTCGGCGTCGGACGGGGCGCCTCCGAGGAGGAGATCAAGAAGGCCTACCGCAAGCTCGCGCGCGAGAACCATCCCGACCGCAACCCGGGTGACGACGCGGCGGAGGCGCGCTTCAAGGACGTCCAGCATGCCTACGACACCCTCTCGGACCCCGAGAAGCGGCGAGCCTACGACTCGGGCGGGGGCTTCGGCCGGGGCGGCCAGGCCGGCGGGCCCGGGTTCTCGGACCTCGGCGACATCTTCTCCAGCGTCTTCCGCCGAGGCGGCGGGGCGAGCGCGCCGGTGCGCGGTCGTGACCTCGAGACGGAGGTGAGCCTCGGCTTCGAGCAGGCGATGAACGGGACCGAGGTCGCGGTGACCGTGCCGAAGCAGTCGACCTGCAAGACCTGCAGCGGAACCGGCGCCAAGCCGGGAACCTCGCCGATCACCTGCCCGCGCTGCGAGGGGCGGGGGATCGACTCCGAGAGCCAGGGGTTCTTCTCGATCAGCCAGCCCTGCCCGCAGTGCGGCGGCTCGGGGCAGGTCATCCCCGAACCCTGCGGGAGCTGCAACGGCTCCGGGCTGACGATGCAGCGCAAGCGCTACCGGGTGCGGATCCCCGCCGGCGTGCGCAACGGGACGCGGATCCGGGTCGCCGGCAAGGGCGAGGACGGGGTCCGCGGCGCGCCGCCGGGCGATCTCTACGTGGTCACCCGCGTCGCCGCCTCGGCCGTGTTCCGCCAGCGCGACGACGGCAGCCTCGAGGTCCGGGTGCCGATCACCGTCGCCGAGGCGATCCAGGGTGCGACGGTCGAGGTTCCCGTGCTGAACGCGACGAAGCGGATCCGCGTTCCCGCCGGGACCCAGCACGGCAAGGTGGTGCGGCTGCGGGGCGAGGGACCTCCGAGGCCCGGGAGCCGCCAGCGCGGCGACATCCTCTACCGGCTGGAGGTCGAGATGCCGACCGACCTCACGCCCAGCCAGCGACGGGCCCTCGAGGACTTCGCCAGCGCGATCAACGACCACGATCCGCGGGCACAGCTGCTGCGCGATGCGTCCGCGCGATCGGCGACAGTGGAGGGCGAATGAGATGAGCACGCCTGGGCAGCAGAAGGGGGTTCTCCCCGACGGGATCGACCGCCGGCGCGGCGTCTTCATGATCTCGGTCGCGGCCGAGCTCGCCGAGATGCACCCGCAGACGCTGCGGATGTACGAGGCGCGCGGGCTGATCAGACCGAAGCGCTCGCCGAAGAACACCCGGCTCTACTCGCACGAGGACGTCGAGCGGCTGCGGCGAATCCAGCAGATGACCGCAGAGGAGGGCCTCAACCTCGCCGGCGTCGAGACCGTGCTCTCGCTCGAGCGCGAGCTCGAGCGCGCCCGGGTCGAGATCGCGAAGATGCGAAAGCGCGCCGCCGAGCTCGAGCGGCGAATGCTCGCCGAGATGGAGCGGGTGCGGGAGTCTCTGCGCACCGAGCTCGTGCCCTACGGCGCCTACGACCCGCCGCGGGTCTCGATCCCGATCGAGCGCAAGCCCGGCGACCGCGGCGCGTGAACGACCGGCCAGCACGGGTGGCGGCGATCGGCCTCGCCGCGGGGCGGCTGGCGATCGGCGCCGGCCTGTGGCTCGCCCCGCGCGCGAGCGCCCGAGGGCTCGGCTTCGGCTCGCTCGAGCCGAAGGAGCTGGCCCTGGCGCGAGTCGCCGCGAGTCGCGACCTGGTGCTCGGCGCCTGGCAGCTGAGCGCGCTCGACGACGCCGTGGAGCTCCGCCGAGCGAGCGCCGCGGTGGCTCTCGCCGACGCCGGCGACGCGCTCACCTTCGCGCTCGCGCTCGGCTCGTCGGACGCGGACGTCCGGCGCGCAGGATTGCGCGGCGTCGCCGGCGCCGGGTTCGCGGCGCTGGCCGGAGCCTGGCTGAGCCGCCGGCTAAGCGATCGCTGAGGCCTCGAGCGCGCGCTCGTCCCCGGGCGCGTCAGCGAGCAGCTCGGGGGGCCTGGGGGGCTCGGTCCTGCGGCGCAGGGCGGCGAGATCCTCGATTGCGAGCGCCCCGGCGATCAGCAGCAGGGGCGCCACAGAGACCAGGTAGCGGAGCCCGAACTGCGCCGTCGCCGCGGCGGAGACGAGCGTGATCAGCGCCATCCCGGCGAACAGGAACGTCTCCCGCCGGCGTGGCTGGCGCGAGACCCTGCCCGCGGCGGCGCGCGCAAGCGCCAGGGCGAGCGAGAGGATCGCGAGCAGGGCCAGCGGCCCGAGCAGCCAGCGCTGCGTGTGCAGCGCCTCCTGGAGGGTGGCGAGGGCGGGCGCCGGGTACCGGGCCTCGTTCACGTACTCCGGCAGCACGGATGCGGCGAGCGGGCCCGCGTCCGGGGGCAGGCTCGCCGGAAGCTCGATCGCACCCTCGGAGTAGTAGGGATCCGAACCGGGGGTGAAGTAGCGCGAGAAGTCGCGGGCGACCAGCTCGAGGTAGGCCAGCGGGCGGGAGCGGATGGTCGCCCGCGCGAACTCGCCGAGCAGGCCGTCGATCCTCGATTGCTCGGCCGCGGTCTCGGCCCAGCCGGGATAGCGAGCCCGGGCCGGCGAGCCCTGCTCGTTCCAGATGTAGAAGCCGGGGTCGTCGACCCGCTCCTGCTCGGGCTGACAGAGGAAGCGCTGCTCGGGCGGAACGTCCATCTTCGAGCAGTCGGACAGGTAGGCGACGCGACCGTAGAGGAAGGTGCCCGAGGCATCCGCGAAGCCGACCTCGCCGGTCGCGGCCGAGTGGATCGCGAGGTAGGCGACGAGCGGCAACGCGAGCCCCGCGAGCCCCGCCGCGAGCCGCCGAGGCTGGGCGCGGTAGCGCCAGAGCAGGTAGGCGCACCAGATCGGAATCGCCGTCAGCGCCGCGAACCGCACGCCCGCCGTCGCCCCCAGGATCAGCCCAGCGGCGAGCAGCCGCCAGGCCGAGGGCGTTCCCGAGGCCGCGAGCACGGCGGCGGCGATGAGGCCGAAGGTGAACCAGGCCTCGGGCATGAGCGTCTGCTCGAGCGCGATCGCGTAGGTGTCGAGCAGGATCAGAGCCGTGGCCGCGAGGGCGAGCCAGCGTCGCGTCCCGACCCGGATCAAGAACCAGTAGGCGAGCACCCCTCCGGCCAGGCCGAGGAGATGCTGCAGCGCGGTGACCAATCCGGGCTCGAGCCCGGCGGGCCGGTCGAGGATCCAGAGCAGCAGCGGGTAGCCGAAGGGCCTGTCCGGGGCGAGCACGAAGTGCTTCGCGAGGTCGAGGTCGAGGCCGAGCGAGATGTAGCCCCACACGTCGGTGATCCCGACCAGCATCGGCCGGTACGCGATCCAGGTGCCGGCGCGCAGGACGAGCGCCAGGCCGACGAGCGCCACCAGCCCGCGGTGCCTGTTCGCCAGCTCGAGGAGCTTGCGCAGCGGTCGCGCCCGCCCATCGCGCTCGCCGAGATCTGACCCTGTCCGCCGGCCACCCGTCACACGCGCGAGACCGTACCTTCACCGCCCCGGCAACGGCGTGCAGGCATCTGCCCCTGTTGCAGCTTCTTAGTCTAGGCGACTTAGATTTCTTGCCAGACTCCTGCTAGACTCGGCCGCGATGCAGGCAGACCGCTTCACGATCAAGGCCCAGGATGCGATCCAGACCGCGCAGCGGCTCGCCGCCGAGCGCGGCAACACCGAGGTCGCCCCCGCGCACCTGCTGGTCGCGCTGCTCGAGCAGGAGGACGGATTCGCGCCGGCGGCGCTGCGCAAGCTCTCCGCCGACGTCCAGGCGATCACCGAGCGGGCACGCGGGGCGCTCGGCGCGCTTCCCACCGTCGCCGGCGACGAGTCCCCCGAGATCCGACCGGCCTCCTCATTCGTCCAGGCGATCCAAAGGGCCGAGACCGAGATGTCGGCGCTCGGCGACGACTACATCACCGCCGGCCACCTGCTGCTCGCGCTCGCCGACAAGTCATCGCCGGTCGCCGACGTCCTCCCCGAGCGCGAGTCGCTCGCGCGCGCCGTGATCGAGACTCAGGGCCCCTCGCGGGTCACCTCGCCCAACGCCGAGGACATCGCCGAGGCGCTCGAGAAGTTCGGCCGCGATCTCACCGCCGACGCGCGCGCCAGCAAGCTCGACCCGGTGATCGGACGCGACGAGGAGATCCGCCGCGTGATCCAGGTGCTCTCGCGGCGCACGAAGAACAACCCGGTCCTGATCGGCGAGCCCGGCGTCGGCAAGACCGCGATCGTCGAGGGCCTCGCGCAGCGGATCGTCAACGCGGACGTTCCCGAGTCGCTTCGCGACCGGCGCGTGATCGCGCTCGACGTCGGGGCCCTGGTCGCCGGCTCGAAGTACCGCGGCGAGTTCGAGGAGCGGCTCAAGGCCGTGCTCAGCGAGGTCCAGCAGGCCGAGGGCCAGATCATTCTCTTCATCGACGAGCTGCACACGATCGTCGGCGCCGGGGCCACCGAGGGGGCGATGGACGCGGCGAACCTGCTGAAGCCGATGCTGGCCCGCGGGGAGCTCCGCGCGGTCGGGGCGACCACGCTGGACGAGTACCGCAAGCACATCGAGAAGGACGCCGCGCTCGAGCGGCGGTTCCAGCCGGTGCTCGTCGGCGAGCCCGACATCGGCGACACGATCGCGATCCTGCGCGGGCTCAAGGAGCGCTACGAGCGCCACCACGGGGTCAAGATCACCGACCCGGCGATCGTTGCCGCGGCGACGCTCTCGGAGCGCTACATCGCCGACCGCTTTCTCCCCGACAAGGCGATCGACCTGATCGACGAGGCCGCCTCGCGGCTGAAGATGGAGATCGAGTCCTCGCCGGTCGAGATCGACGAGGTCGACCGCCGGATCCTGCAGCTGAAGATCGAGCAGGAGGCGCTGAAGAGCGAGAAGGACGACGCCTCGCGGGCGCGGCTCGAGGCGATCGAGGCCGAGCTCGCCGACCTCGGCGAGCGAGCCGCCGAGCTGAAGGCCCGGTGGCAGTCGGAGAAGGAGGCGATCGAGGCCCGCAAGGCGGCGATCGAGCGCCTCGACGATGCCCGCGGCCAGCTGGAGCGGGCGAATCGGGACAACGACCTCGAGCGCGCCGCGCGGCTGCAGTACTCCGAGATCCCCGAGCTCGAGGAGACCGTCGCCGAGCAGGAGCGGCGCAGTCACGAGCTCGACGAGGCCGGCGGGTCGCTGCTCACCGAGGACGTCACCGAGGAGGACGTCGCCGAGGTCGTCGGCCGCTGGACCGGGATCCCCGTCTCGCGGCTGATGGAGGGCGAGGTCGAGAAGCTGATCCAGATGGAGGAACGGCTCCACGAGCGGGTGATCGGCCAGGTCGAGGCGGTCGAGGCCGTGGCCAACGCGCTGCGCCGCTCGCGCGCCGGCCTGTCCGACCCGAACCGCCCGATCGGATCGTTCCTCTTCCTCGGCCCGACGGGCGTCGGCAAGACCGAGCTCGCCAGGGCGCTGGCCGAGTTCATGTTCGACTCCGAGCAGGCGATCGTCCGCGTCGACATGTCCGAGTACATGGAGAAGCACTCGGTCTCGCGGCTGGTCGGAGCGCCGCCGGGATACGTCGGCTACGAGGAGGGCGGGCAGCTGACCGAGGCGGTGCGTCGCCGGCCCTACGCCGTCGTCCTGCTCGACGAGATCGAGAAGGCCCACCCGGACGTCTTCAACGTCCTGCTGCAGATCATGGACGACGGCAGGCTCACCGACGGACAGGGCCGCACGGTCAACTTCGCCAACACGATCCTGATCATGACCTCGAACGTCGGCAGCGACCGGATCACCGGCGCGATGGTCGACGAGAGCATCCGCGAGCAGATCGAGGAGGTGCTCGCCGCGACCTTCAAGCCGGAGTTCCTCAACCGGATCGACGACACCGTCATCTTCCACCGCCTCTCCCGCGAGGACATCAGCCGGATCGTCGAGCTCCAGGTCGGGCTGCTCGCCCGGCGGGTGCAGGAGCGCGGGATCCAGATCGAGCTCACCGACGAAGCGCGGACGCTGCTCGGCAACCTCGGCTACGACCCGACCTACGGCGCCCGGCCGCTGAAGCGGGTGATCCAGCGTCAGCTGGTCGACAAGCTCGCCCTGAAGCTGCTCGAGGGCGAGTTCGGCGAGGGCGAGACCGTCCTCGTCGACGCCGCGGAGGGCGAGCTCAGCTTCGAGCCGAGCGCCGCCGCGGCCGAGTCCGAGCCCGCGACCGCCTAGCCGCCCTTTGGAGAACCGCTCGCCGGGCGCGATAATCGAGGCGGTGAGCAACCTGATCGAAGCAACAGAGGCCGGCTACCGGGAGTTCAACGCCGGTGATGTCGAGGCGCTCTCGGCCCGGCTCGCCCCGGGCTTTCAGTGGAACGAGGCCAGCGAGATCGCCGGCCCGAAGAGCTGCGCGAGCCGCGAGGAGTTCGTCCACTTCATGCGCGGCTTTCCCCTGCTGTGGGACGAGTTCAGGTTCGAGCCGCTCGAGCTCGAGCCCGGTTCGCACGAGCTGATCTACGCCCGGGTGCGGGCGAGCGGGCGCGGCCGCGCGAGCGAGGAGGCGGTCGAGTTCGTCATCCACCATGTCTGGCGAGTCGAGAACGGCCTCTACGCGCGCATGGACGCCTACCTGGACGAGCACGAGGCCCGGGAGGCCGCCGGCCTCACCCCCGGCTGAGGCCGCTACTCGAGCGGCGCGGAGCTCAGGCTCTCGAGCGCCGTCGCCCAGCGCGCGGCGGAGACGATGTCGCCCTTGGCCTCATATAGCTCCCCCGCGCAGGCCGCGGGCTCGCGGGCATCATCGGGCTCGCCGGCCTCGATCAGGGCCGTTGCGAGCCCGCCCAGCGCGTCGGCGTGAAGGAGGAGGCTGTCGGTGCGCTCGGCGAGCGCGACCGCCTCCCTGGCCATGCGCTCCGCGGCAGGGTGATCCCCGCCGGCGCTCAGCGCCGCCGCGTGCGCCAGCCTCCACTTGACCTGGCCGTCCAGGTCGTCGGGCGCGGCTATCCGGCGCCCCTCCTCGGCGAGCGCGACCGCCTCCGCGACCTTGCCCTGTGGGACGAGGGCGGCGGCGAGCATCGGGGCGACGGTGGCGAGGATGTGATCCGCACCGACACCCTTGAAGAACTCATAGGCCGAGCGCAGCTCAGCCTCGGCTCCGGGGGGGTCGGATGCGAGCGGCTCGACGGCCGCGGTCGAGATCGGCACGTAGGCGAGGTGCGCCGGGCGCCCGAGCGCCTCGAAGATCCGCCGCGCCTCGGCGAACGCGTCCTGGGCCGCGGGCACGTGTCCGGAGCGTGCGAGCATCTCGCCGCGACGGGTCAGCACGCTGCCCTCGAGCGAGCGGTTGCCGTGCTCGCGAGCCCAGCTGAGGTCCTCGTGACAGCGCTCGAGCACGTCGCGGCACGGCGTCGGGCCGAAGACCGCGGCCTGCAGCAGCCAGTAGCGGATCCAGGCCTCGATCCCGGTCGCCCCGGCGCCGCGGGCGTACTCGAGACCGTGCTCGAACGCCTCCTGCGCCGCCGCCTGCTCGCCGCGGTCGGAGTGCGCCTTGCCGACCAGGTGCCATGCCTTGGCCGCCCCGGAGTCGTCGCCGAGCTCGGTGAACGCCCTGGTCAGCTCGACGGCCTCGGATCGGCCGTGCGCGGCCCACCACCGCGGGCTCGTGATCCGGCGCAGGTTGACCTCGAGGATCCGCACCTCGGCGTCGAGTCGCGGGTCACCGACGGACGCGGCGGCACGGCGTGAGTCGGCGAGCACCTCCTCGGCGCGGTCGGTGTCGCCGCCGCGAACCAGCGCCGTGCCGAGCTCGAGCAGCGGCTCGAGCCTGGTCGGATCGCCCTCGCCCAGCAGCGCGACGACCCTGCCGAAGAGCGCCGCCGCCTGCTGATCGTCCTGGCGTCCCGCGGCCCGGCGGGCCGCAGCCGTCAGGTGCTCGACCGCGCGCGCGGCCAGCCTGCCCGCGTGCTCCCCGCCCGCGAGCAGGCCGGCGCTGTAGCGCGAGGCCGCCTCGAAGTGGTAGCCGAGGATCTCCTCGACCTCGCCGATCCGATCGGCGAACCATCTCTCCATCCAGGAGGCGACCCGCTCGTGGAGCTCGGCGCGGCGGCGCTTCGGGATCGACTCGTAGACGGCGTCGCGGAGCAGCAGATGGCGGAAGCGCAGCATGTCCCCGCGAGCTCCCGGCCGGCGGACCGGCTCGATCACCAGCTTCCGCCGCAGGGTCTGAAGCGGTCGCTCGGCGGATTCGCCGAGCAACTCGCCGAACGGCTCGGCCCAGAACTCCATCCCGATCACCGCGGCGCACTCGGCGCAGGCGCGTTCGGCGCCGCTCAGGTTGTCGACCCGCGCGGCGAGGATCGCCTCGATCGTCGCCGGAACGGTGATCTCAGCGGCGCGCTCGATCGCCTTCCACCCCTCCCCGGCGGGCTCGAGCCGGCCCTCGTCGACGAGCATCTGGACGACCTGCTCGACGAACAGCGGGTTGCCGGCGGAGAGCTCGGCGAGCCGCGAGCGAAACGCGGCCGGGAGCGCCTCGCCGGTGAGTCGCTCGACCAGGGCCTCGGTCTCCTCGGCCGAGAGGGGCTTCAGCGCGATCGTCGTCGGGCAGAGCCGCTCCCACTCGGGGCGGCGCTCGAGCAGGTCGAAGCGCGCCATGCAGACGACCAGCACCGGACCCTCGACCCGCCGGGCGACGTCGAGCACCAGATCGAGCAGCTTCGGCTCGCCCCAGTGGAGATCGTCGATGACGACGATCACCGGGCCGCGCGCGGCCACGCACTCGATCAGTCGCCGCACCGCCCAGGGGCTCTGCTCCCCGGGCTCGGCGGCCCTGTCGATGCCGATCAGCTGCGCCAGGTGCCTGGCGACCGCGGGCCCCTCGGGATCGTCGGCAACCACCGCGAGCAGCTTCTCGCGGCGCGCGTCAGCGGAATCGTCCTCGCCGATACCCGCGGCCCGCCGGATCAGCTCGGCGATCGACCAGTAGGTGATCCCCTCGCCGTAGGAGAGGCAGCGCCCGACGACCAGGGTCGCCCGCTCGCGGTACCGGCCGGCGATCTCGGCGACCAGGCGCGACTTGCCGGCGCCGGCGTCGCCGAGCACCGAGACGAACTCGCTCGAGCCGCGCGCCGCCGCGCGCTCGAAGGCGACGGTGAGCAGCCCGATCTCCCTTCCGCGCCCGACGAGCGGTCGCCGCGAGAGCGGCAGCGCGGCCGGGCCGTCCTCGATCGCGAGCAGCCGGTGGGCCTCCATCGGCTCGCGTCTGCCGCGGAGCTCGAGCTCCCCGGCCGGCTTCGTGCGCACCTCCTGGCCGACCAGGGACCGCGTCTCGGCGCCGACCAGGATCTCGTCCTCCGCCGCGTGAGCCTGAAGGCGGGCGGCGACGTTCATCGGGTCGCCGAGGCTGACCGGGCGACCGGCAACCTCGCGGCCGACAACGATCGTGCCGGTGTTGACGCCGATCCGCATGCGCAGTCGCTCGCCGACGCGCGGCGCGACCTCGGCGTTGACGGCGTCGAGCTCGGCCAGCATCGCGTCGGCGGCGGTGACCGCGCGCAGCGCGTCGTCGCCCTGGGAGCGCTCGGCGCCGAACACGCCCATCACCCCGTCCCCGGCGAGATGCTCGACCGTTCCCCCGTGGGCCTCGACCACCGCGGCCATCCGCTCGAGGAAGATCAGCACCAGCTCGCGGAACACCTCCGCGTCGAGTCGCTCGGCGAGGCCGGTGGAGCCGACAAGGTCGGCGAACAGGGCGGTGATCTTCTTTCGGTACTCGCCGGCTTGGCTGCTGATCGGTCGGCCCCCGCTTCTCGACGTCACCGCATGATCGTCCCAGGTGACGCCGATTGCAAACCGCGCCGGCGCGCCCGATGCCGGCTGCCTACCCTGCCGGTAATGCGAATCGGCATCTCCGCCTACTGGTTCAACCGCGGTCAGGGCGTGGTCGCGCGCCAGCTGCGCTCGGCGATCGACGCGCTCGGCCACCGGACCTACGTGCTCGCCCGTCCGACAAGGGCGAAGAACATCCGCCCGGCGTTCGTCGACGAGACCGGAGTCTGGGCCCAGGAGCGGGTGACTCGCGCTTCCACCTACCGGATCCCGGCCGAGGAGCTGGTCGCGTGGGGCGCCGAGAACGAGCTCGAGATCGCGTTCTTCGATCAGAACTACGGCTTCGAGGCGATCGGCGCACTGCGGGAGAGCGGTGTGCGCACGGTCGGCAGGTTCGTCTGGGAGCAGTTCGCGCCCGCCGACGTGGAGCCGGCGAAGCGGGCCTTCGACGTCGTCTACTCGCTCACCGCGGCCGAGCAGGAGCGCTATCACTCGCTCGGAATCGAGAGCCCGCTGGTCCCGTGGGGGATCCACCCCGAGCTGCTCGGCCACACCCGCGAGCTCGCGCCACCCACCGCGCGGGCCCGAAGCTTCTTCTATCCGGCGGGCTTTCTCAGCAGGCGCAAGCCGCTTCCCGAGATCCTCAGGGCATTTCGCCGCGTCGATGGCGAGGACGCCCGCCTGATCGTCAAGGGGCAGGTGGAGCGCGAGCTCGACGTCCTGCGCAAGGGGACCGAGCGCGACGGGCGGGTCGAGGTGATCCTCGAGGACCTCCCGACCGACCGGCACCTGAGCCTTTTCGCGGCCAGCGACATCTGCGTCGCGCCGAGCCGTTGGGAGGGCCTCGGCCTCCACCTCTACGAGTCGATGGCGCTCGGCCTGCCTGTGATCACGAACGACAACCCGCCGATGAACGAGGTGATCCGCGACGGTGACAACGGGCTGCTGGTGCGCTCGCGCCGGCGCGGACGAGCGAAGTCGGGGATCCCGGCCTACGTCCCCAGCGTCCGCGACCTCACCAGGGCGCTCGAGCAGAGCCGCGAGCCCGGGGCGCTGCGCCGCCTTCAAGACGGCGTCGCCGCAGCCCGTGGCGAGCTCGCCTGGGAGCGGACAGTGGCCGGCTACTCGGGGCTGATCGAGGCGGTCTCCTGAGCGCCGAGCACCTGCTCGAGCGCGAGCAGCGGCTGCCGCTCGCCCCGGAGGCGACCTTCGAGCTGTTCGCCGACGCCCTCAACCTCGAGGCGATCACCCCGCCCTGGCTCGGCTTTCGAGTGGTCACGCCCGCCCCGATCGAGATGCGCCGGGGAGCCCTGATCGAGTACCGGCTGAAGTTGCACGGCCTGCCGATCCGCTGGCGGACCAGGATCACGGCCTGGGAGCCGCCGCGGCGCTTCGTCGACGAGCAGGTGCGTGGCCCGTACGCGCTCTGGCATCACACCCACGAGTTCGAGCGCGCGCCCGGGGGCGGCACCGTGATGCGCGATCGGGTTCGCTACCGCATCGGACTAGGGGCGCTCGGCGAGCTCGCGCGCCGTGCGCTCGTCGAGCGCGATCTGGAGCGGATCTTCGACTACCGCCGCGACTCGATCGCGGCCCTCATCGAGGATCGCGCGGCTCGGGCGCGCTGAGCTCGAGCCGCCGCACCGGGCGGTCGAGCCGCCGGCGGATCTCCTCGAGCGCGGCGGAGTGCTCGCCCTCCACGTCGACGACGGCCACCTCGTTGGCGGCGAACACGGCGAGCTCATCCTCCGCGGCCTGCTCGGGGTCGCCGTCGCCGATCCGCCCGGCGGCCTCGATCCCGGCGCGCGCGAGCGCCGCCATCGAGACCGCGAGCACCCCGGCGGCCCGCTCACGCGCCTCCTTGAGGTCGGAGGCCCACCGCGCCAGCCGCGACTGGGTAGCCGGGACGAGCACCAGCACCTCGGCCTCGCCGCCGAGCCCCGGCAGCGCTCGGCCCGCCTCGAGGCGGCGTCCGATCTCCTCCAGCGCCGCGGGATCGTCGAGCGCCCGTTCGGTGATCACCAGAATCCGGAAGCGATCGTCGCTCGACGCCGCGACCTCGATTGCGACGTCATAGCGCGCCGCCCCGGCGAGGAAGACGACGGTCGCGGCGGTGAGAGCGCCGACCGCGAGGCCGAGCTGCGGCCCGGTGAGGGCGAAGGCGGCGACGCTCGGCGCGATCAGCGCGAAGACGACGAGCGGGAGCGACCACGAGGGCAGCGTGAGCGGTACGAGCCGGCGCATCCGCGGCGACTACCCGCGGGCGATCAGCGAGCCGGCGATGACCGGCTTCACCAGCGGACCGCCTCGCGGAAACTCGCCACGCTCGAGCGTGGCGGTGTCGAAGCCCGCGGCGCGCAGGGTCGCGGCGGTGTCGCGGTTCGGGTGGCAGCCGGCGGCGATCCAGCCCCAGGGACGCTCGAGCCGATCCTGCCAGCGCGCCAGCCGGCCGCCCTCCGGCTCGCGGACATGCTCGAGCACCAACAGCCTCCCACCGGGAGCCAGGACCCGGCGCACCTGCGCGAGCGCCGCTGCCGGATCACCGACGGTGCACAGGACAAGCGTGGAGACGACCGTGTCGAAGGCCGCGTCGGCGAACGGGAGCGTCTCGGCCGGCGCCTCGACGACCTCGACCGGGAAGTCGAGGCGCGAGCCGGCGCGCTCTCGCAGACGCCGGGCCATGAACGGATCGGGCTCGATCACGGTCAGCGACTCGACGGCGCCGGGGTAGCGGGCGAGGTTGAGCCCGGTGCCGCCACCGATCTCGAGCACCCTCCCCCGCGCCTCGTCGAGCAGCCGGGCTCGCATCTCCCGTAGCCCGGCGGCCTCCGAGCCGGCGAGCATCCGGTCGTAGATCGCGGCAGTGAACCTGTGTCCCTCGATTCGGGCATGATCCCACTATCGCTTTGAACTCGTCAGTCAACGAGGAGGAGACCACGTGCCGACCTACATCATGCTCACCCGCCTGACCTCAGATGGCGTCAAGACGATCAAGGACAACCCCTCGCGCGTCGCCGAGGTCAACAAGGAGGTCGAGCAGATCGGGGTCAAGGTCATCGGCCAGTGGGCGACCCTCGGCGAGTACGACTTCGTCAGCGTCGTCGAGGCGCCCGACGAGAAGACGATGGCGAAGCTCTCGATCGAGATGGGCTCGCGCGGCACCGTGATGAACGAGACGATGACCGCAATCGACGCCCAGGAGTTCGCCCAGTCGCTTTGACGCCGCCGGCGGACAAGCTCGCCTGACGTGGCGCGGGTCCTCGTCGTTGGCGGAGGCGGGCGCGAGCACGCGATCGTACGGGCGCTGGCGCGAGGTGGCGCTCCGGAGCTGCTCTGCGCGCCCGGCAACGCCGGGATCGCCGCCGACGCCCGGGTCCTCGAGGTCGCCGCGGAGGATCGTCGAGGGGATCGTCGCGGCCGCCGTGTCGGAGCGCTGCGACCTGGTCGTGGTCGGTCCCGAGGCGCCGCTGGTCGACGGGCTGGTAGACGCGCTCGAGGACGCCGGGGTGCCGGCTTTCGGGCCCAGCGCCGCGGCCGCCCGGCTCGAGGGCTCGAAGGCACACGCCAAGGAGCTGATGGCCGAGGCCGGGGTGCCGACGGCGTCGCACGTCGTCCTGCGCACCGCCGCCGAAGCCACCGAGCAGCTCGCGCGGGCCTCCTACCCGGCGGTCCTCAAGGCCGACGGGCTCGCCGCCGGCAAGGGCGTGATCATCTGCGCCGACGAGGCCGAGGCCCGAGCGGCCGCCGAGGTCTTCTTCGTCGAGCGGCGCTTCGGCGAGACCGTCGTCGTGCTCGAGGAGTGCCTGGTCGGGCGAGGAGCTCTCGCTGCTCGCGCTCTGCGACGGCGAGAACGTGGTCCCGCTCGCGCCCGCTCAGGACTACAAGCGGATCTTCGACGGCGACGCAGGGCCCGAACACCGGCGGGATGGGCAGCTACTCGCCGGTCCCGGGGTTCGACGCGGCGACCGTCGAGCGGATCGTCGACGCCGTCCACCGCCCGATCGTCGTCGCTGATGGGCCGCCGCGGCACCCCGTTTCACGGCGTCCTCTACGCCGGCCTGATGATGACCGCCGACGGGCCCAAGGTGCTCGAGTTCAACACCCGCTTCGGCGACCCCGAGACGCAGGCGGTCCTGCCGCGGCTCGAGTCCGACCTGCTCGAGCTCTTCCGGGCCGCCCGAGAGCCCGGCGGCCTCGACGGGCTCGAGGCGAGCTTCTCCGACGACTGGGCCGTGACGGTCGTCCTCGCCACCGCCGGCTATCCGGCGAGCTCGTCGAAGGGCGACGTGATCTCCGGCCTCGATCGGGTCGACGGAGCGGGTCGAGGTGACTCACGCCGGGACGGCGCGCGGGAACGACGGTGAGATCGTCACCGCGGGCGGGCGGGTCCTCAACCTGACCGCGCTCGGCCCCGATCCCGCGGACGCCCGCGAGCGTGCCTACGAAGCGGCCGCAACGATCGAGTTCGAGGGCAAGCAGATCCGCACCGACATCGCCGCGCGAGCCGTCGAACGGCTCGCCGGCATCTAAAGAAGCGACAAGTCACCGGAAGGAGATAAGTGGGAATTCAGAAGCCGGACACCGAGACCGGGACCGCGGAGCGGCGCGAGCTCGGCGCCGCTCGAGCCGATGCCCGAGGTCGAGGCCGCGTTCGAGGAGATCGAGGTCGACGCGCCCCTAGTCGGGATCATCATGGGCTCGAAGAACGACAAGGAGAAGATGCAGCCCGCGGGGAACGCGCTCCAGGAGGCGGGCATCCGCTACGAGGTTCGGGTGATGAGCGCGCATCGCGACCCCGAGAAGGTGCGCGACTACTGCCACGCCGCACGAATGCGCGGCCTCAAGGTGATGATCGCGGGGGCCGGGATGTCGGCCGCGCTGCCCGGCGTCGCCGCCGCCCACACCGACCTGCCGGTGATCGGCGTCCCGATCCTCGGCAAGAGCCTCGGCGGCCTCGACGCGCTGCTCTCGGCGGTGCAGATGCCGCCCGGCGTCCCGGTCGCCTGCGTGGCGATCGACGGCGCCAAGAACGCCGGCATCCTCGCGGCGCGGATCATCAACTGCTGATGAAGAGCCCGCGGTGATCGCGCGCTACACCCGCGAGCGGATCGGCGGCGTCTGGACCGACGAGCGGCGCATGCGTGGCTGGCTCGAGGTCGAGCTCGCCGCGACCGAGGCCTGGGCGGCGGCGGGGAGCGTTCCCGAGGAGGCTGCCCGCCTCGCCGCGAGCGGGCCTCGTTCACGGTCGAGGCGGTGCTCGAGCGCGAGCGGACGACGAACCACGACGTCGCCGCGTTCGTCGACGTCGTCGCCGCCTCGGTGGGCGAACACGGGCGCTGGATCCACTACGGGCTCACCTCCTCGGACGTGCTCGACACGGCGCTCGCGCTCCAGCTCGCCGAGGCCGGCGAGATCCTGGTCGAGGGTGCCGCCGCCTACCGCGACGCGCTGGTCGCCGGCGCGCGCGAGCACGCGGAGACGCTCTGCGTCGGGCGCACGCACGGCGATCCACGCCGAGCCGACCACCTTCGGCCTCCGGCTCGCCGGATTCGCCTTCGAGGCCGATCGCAACCTGCGCCGCCTGCGCGCCGCCTTCGAGCAGGCGGCTGTCGGCAAGCTCTCCGGCGCGGTCGGCACCTACGCCTCGATCCCGCCGGCGATCGAGGCCGCCGTGATGGAGCGGGTCGGGCTGCGGGCCGAGGACGCCTCCACCCAGGTCGTGCCCCGCGACCGCCACGCCGAGGTGCTGCAGGCGATCGCGCTCGCCGGCGCCGGGCTCGAGCGTTTCGCCCAGGAGATCCGCAACCTCCAGCGCACCGAGGTGCGCGAGGTCGAGGAGCCGTTCGCGTCGGGCAAGCAGAAGGGCTCCTCGGCGATGCCCCACAAGCGCAACCCGATCACGGCCGAGCGGATCAGCGGGCTGGCGCGGGTGCTGCGCGGCTACTCCCAGGCGGGAGTCGAGAACGTCGCCCTCTGGCACGAGCGCGACATCTCCCACTCCGGCGCCGAGCGCGTGATCCTCCCCGACGCGACGATCCTGCTCGACTACATGCAGCACCTGGCGACGAGGCTGGTCGGCGGAATGACCGTCCACGCCGAGCGGATGCGCGAGAACCTCGGAGCTCACCCACGGCGCGCTGTTCAGTCAGCGCGCGCTGACCGCGCTGATCGAGTCGGGCACGACCCGCGACGAGGCCTACCGGTTGGTGCAGGGCGCGGCCCAGCGGGCCTGGGACACGGGGACGCACTTCCGTGAGCTGCTCGCGGCGGAGGCCCCGAACCTCGACCTCGACGCGGTCTTCGACCACTCGGCCTACCTCGAGCACGTGCCCGAGGTGATCGCCCGCCTCGACCGGCTGAGCTGAGCGCGCCGCCTCGCCGGCGGCGGTTCGGCCTCAGCGGGTGCGGGCGTAGCGCTCGACCGCGCCGAGCAGCTCCTCGAGCTTGGCCTCCGCATCCGCGCCGCCGCGCTCGAGCGCCCCGCGCACGCAGTGGTTGGCGTGATCGGCGAGCAGCTGCCGGGCGACCCCGTCGAGCGCCTTGTCGATCGCGCTGATCTGGGTGAGCACGTCGACGCAGTAGGCCTCCTCGTCGATCATCCTGCGCACGCCCCGCACCTGGCCCTCGATCCGGGCGAGCCGGCGCTCCAGCGCCGCCTTGTCCTCCACGTAGCCGGGCGCCTCTGGTTCGCTCATTGCCCCAGTATATACCGGGCAGGGGTATGAGCCGCGAGGCGCACGGGTGCGCGCCGGGCGGCCCATCTGGGCCTCCCGACGAAATCGCCGCGGGCATCGTTAGCATCGGACCCGATGAGCGCCCTCGCCGATCTCGACCTGATCGCCTCCGGCAAGGTCCGCGACATGTACGCCGACGGCGGCGAGATCGTCATGGTCGCCTCCGACCGGATCTCCGCCTACGACGTGGTCCTTCCGACCGCGATCCCGGACAAGGGCAGGGTGCTGACCGAGATGTCCGTGTTCTGGTTCGAGAGCACGACCGGAATCGTCCCCAACCACTACATCTCCCGGGATGTTCCCGACGAGGTCGCCGGCAGGGCGCTGCGGGTCCGCCGGCTGGAGATGTTCCCGATCGAGTGCGTCGCCCGCGGCTACATCACCGGCTCCGGCTGGAAGGAGTACCAGCGAACCGGCTCGGTCTGCGGGATCGAGCTGCCCGAGGGCCTGCGCGAGTCCGACAAGCTGCCGGAGCCGATCTTCACCCCGGCGACCAAGGCCGAGGTCGGCGATCACGACGAGAACATCGACTTCGAGCGCGCGGTCGAGCTGCTCGGGGACCGCGCGCTCGCCGAGGAGCTCCGCCGGATCACCCTCGAGCTCTACTCCTTCGCCCGCGATCATGCCGCCGAGCGCGGGATCATCATCGCCGACACGAAGTTCGAGTTCGGCTCCTCGCCCGGGGCCGAGATCGTCCTCGGCGACGAGGTGCTCACACCGGACTCCTCGCGATTCTGGCCCGCCGACGAGTACGAGCCCGGCCGCGGCCAGTCCTCGTTCGACAAGCAGTACGTCCGCGACTGGCTCGACAGGTCCGGCTGGGATCACAGTCCTCCCGCGCCCGAGCTGCCCGAGCAGGTGGTCGCCGGGACCCGCGAGAAGTACGTCGAGGCGTACGAGCGGATCAGCGGCCGCAAGCTCGACTGAGCTCGCTCGCGGCGATCTAGGCTGAGCGCATGAACCTGTTCGTCGTTGGCCTGCGCCGCTCCGGAACGACGATCCTCTACGACGCGCTCGGCGAGGACCGCGAGCTCGTGCGCTTCTACGAGCCGCTTCGCGAGGACGCGGAGACGATCGGCGGCGGCAGCGGCGCCCGGGCCGAGGACGTCTTCGCCGAGACGAGGGCGCTTCGCGAGCGCTTCCGCCGCGAGCGCTTCCCCCGACTGCCGGCCGAGCAGTTCAACTGGGGTGGGCCGCGGGCGCCGGAGCTCGAGCTCGATCTCGGGCTTCCCGATCACGTGGCGGGCCTGCTCAGGTTCCTGCTCGCGGAAGGGCCGCGGGTCGCGGTCAAGGAGACCCGGCTGCAGCACAAGCTACCCGCGATCGCGGCGATCGACGGCGAGGCCGCGGTCGTCCACCTGATCCGCGATCCGCGCGCCGTCTGCGCCTCGATGATGCTCGGCCGGCGACGCCGCACCGACATCTACCCCGACGCCGACCGGTTCTTCACCGCGCGGACCGGGCGCCCGCTCTGGTCGAGCCGGCGGATCTCCGAGACGCTGATCGCGCGGGGCGGGACACCCGAGCTGCCGCTCGACATCCCCGACTTCCTTCGCCCGCTGCTGGTCTGGAAGGCGGCCTTCGAGAGCGCCTCGAGCGACGGTGAGCGCTGCTTCGGCGAGCGCTTCGCTCAGCTCCGGCTCGAAGACCTGCGCGCCGCCCCCCGTGCCGAGCTCGAGCGCGTCTACGGTCTGCTCGGCCGTTCGCTCCCGGACGCCGTCGGCCAATGGGCCGAGAACAACGTCCGCCCCGCCGAGGACCTCCACCTCGGCGAGGACCCGCGCTGGGCGCGGGCGGCGCGGCTGCTCGGGATGGAGCGAGCGCTCGACCGCGCGGGCTACGGAGAGATCCTCGAGCTCGAGCCGCCCGGGACCGAGCTCGACCTGACCCCGCCGCCCCGCCTCTCCCCGCTCTTCGGGTTGCTCACCAGGGCGCGGCGGCGGCGGCGGCGTTAGCGCTCCGCGGCGCCCGATAGATTGACTGCGGTGAAGGCGCGAGTCCTGATCAGGCCGAAGCGGGGGATCCTCGACCCTCAGGGGAAGGCCGTGGAGCGGGCGCTCCCGGCGCTCGGCTTCGCCGGCATCTCGGAGGTGCGGGTGGGCCGGATGGTCGAGCTCGAGGTCGAGAACGGAGCCGACCTCGAGGCGCTCTGCCAGAAGCTGCTCGCCAACCCGCTGATCGAGGACTACGAGGTCGAGCTGGCCGCCGGCGAGGCGGCACCCGCCCCGAGCCGCCCCGACGAGGCCTGATCCCGGGCGCGATGGTCGGCGTGCTCCAGTTTCCCGGCTCCTGCGACGAGCGGGACGCGGTCGAGGCCTGCCGGCGGGTCGGCGAGGCGCGGCTCGTCTGGCACGAGGAGACCGACCTCGGCGACCTCGACGCGATCGTGATCCCCGGCGGCTTCTCCTACGGCGACTACCTTCGAGCCGGCGCGATCGCCCGCTTCGCCCCGGCGATGGAGGCCGTCTCCGAGTTCGCGGCCGGCGGTCGGCCGGTGCTCGGGATCTGCAACGGCTTCCAGGTCCTCTGCGAGGCCGGTCTGCTGCCCGGGGCGCTGCTCGCCAACGACGGGCTGCGCTTCCTCTGCCGGCAGGTCGAGCTCGAGGTTGTCAACCCGGCGACCTCGGCGACCAGCGCCTGCGAGCCCGGCGAGCGGCTCTCGATCCCCGTCAAGCACATGAGCGGGCGCTGGTTCGCGCCGGCCGAGCAGCTCGCCGAGCTCGAGCGACGCCGGCAGATCGTCTTTCGCTACGCCACCGGGCAGAACCCGAATGGCTCGATCGGCGACGTTGCCGGGGTCGCGAACGAGGCCGGCAACGTCGTCGGGCTGATGCCCCACCCCGAGCACGCCGTCGACCCGCTGACCGGCTCGGTCGACGGGCTCCGGGTGTTCGAGTCGCTGGTTCGCACGCCCGTTTCGGCGTGAGCCCGCTGCGCCGCGGGCGCCGCGGCGAGCCTCCCGCACCGTTCGTCGTCGGCGTCGGCCGCTCGGGGACGACGCTCCTGCGGCTGATGCTCGACGCCCACCCCGAGCTCGCGATCCCGCCGGAGACGCACTTCGCCCCGGAGGTGATCGCGGCAGCAAGGCGGGGGCCGGGTCCGCCGCGCTCACCGAGGTGATCATCGGCGGGCGCGCCTGGGGCGACTTCGGCCTCGATCCCGCGGCGCTCCGCGAGCGCGGCGCGGAGCTCGAGGGGAGCGACGCGGGGGCCGTGCTGCGCGCCTTCTACTCCCTCTACGCCGAGCGCCAGCGAAAGCCGCGCTGGGGCGACAAGACCCCCGCCTACGTGCGCGCGATGCGCCCGATCGCGGCGGCCCTCCCGGAGGCCCGCTTCATCCACCTGATCCGCGACGGACGTGACGTCGCGCTCTCGCGCCGGCGGCGCGGGATGGGTGAGGGCAAGCCGATGGCCGAGACCGCGAACCTGTGGAGGCGCCGGATCGAGTCCGCGCGCGCCGACGCCAGGAGGCTTCGGGGCCGCTACGTCGAGCTCCGCTACGAGGACCTCGTCGCGGCACCGGAGAGCCACCTTCGCGAGCTCTGCGAGCTCTGCGAGCTCGAGTTCGACGCGGCGATGCTGAGCCACCACGAGCGGGCCGGGGAGCGGCTCGCCGAGCTCGGCGGCGACCTCGAGGCCGACGGCGGGCGCCAGGCGCGGCAGCGGCACCGAGCGGCTCGCCTCGCACGCGCTCGCCAGACAGCCGCCGAGCGCCGAGCGAGTCGGTGGCTGGCGCGAGCGGATGAGCGCCGCCGAGCGCGCCGAGTTCGAGCAGGTCGCCGGTGACATGCTCGCCGAGCTCGGCTACGACACCTAGCCGCCGCGGCGGCTCGGCAAGTGCCTTCTCAACCCCACTACTCGATCGCGGTTCGCTTTACTGCTCGGGGCCATGGCGCTTGATTACTCGATCCGGATGCTGCGGAACCGCCGCCTGCGCGGCCGCGCGGAGGCGGTCGCCCCCGCACCGTTCGTCGTCGGCGTCGGCCGCTCGGGGACGACGCTGCTGCGGCTGATGCTCGACGCCCACCCCGAGCTGGCGATCCCGCCGGAGACCCACTTCCTGAACCCCTTGATCCAGGCGTCTGGCGAAGCTGCGCTTCAACGCCCGCGATCGCGACCAGGGCGATCGTCGAGGACGAGCGCCGGCGCTGGAACGACTTCGGCCTCGAGGAGGACGAGCTGCTCGCCCGCCTCGCGGCGCTCGAGCCGTTCAACACCGCCGACGCGATGCGAGCCTTCTACGGGCTCTACGCGAGCAAGCACGACAAGCCGCGCTGGGGCGACAAGACCCCCGACTACATCCGCAAGATGAAGAAGCTCCAGAAGACGCTGCCCGAGGCGCGCTTCATCCACGTGATCCGCGACGGCCGCGACGTCGGCCTCTCGCAGAACGCGCGGATCGCCAAGCGCGGCAAGGAGGGGCTGCCCCGGTCGCGAGATGGCGCGGCGCTGGCGCAAGCGAATCGTCAAGGCGCGCGATCGACGCCGCAGGAGGTCGAGCACTACATCGAGGTTCGCTACGAGGACATGATCACCGACACAGAGGGGGTCCTGCGCCGCGTCTGCGAGCTGATCGAGCTCGAGCTTCGACCCGGTGATGCTGCGCTACCACGAGCGCGCCGAGGAGCGCCTCCAGGAGATGGCCGGCGCCCTGCCGGCGAAGAAGGGGCGCCCCGAGCGCGAGGCGGGCGAGCGGCTCGCCGCTCATGCGCTGACCACGAAGCCCCCGCAATCCGACCGGGTCGCCGTCTGGAAGGCCGAGATGGACCCGGCCGACAACGCCGAGTTCGAGGAGGCCGCCGGCTATCTGCTCGACGATCTCGGCTACGAGACGGTGACCCCGAAGGACGGCTGGATCCCGCCCGAGGAATGGGCCGGGTCGAAGGCCCCCGGCGAGCGCGCCGGCGGCCGGAGCTCGAAGGGGAGCGAGCGCTGATGCGGCTGCCCTCACTGCGCGGCAGGCGCGACGGCGGGCGCGAGCCCGCCGTCTTCGTCGTCGGCATGAACCGCTCCGGCACGACGCTCCTGCGGATGATGCTCGACGCTCACCCCCGCCTGACGATCCCGCCCGAGACCCACTTCGTCCCCGACCTGATCAAGGCGGCGCGCGAGCCCGACGCGACCCCGGAGAGCGCTCTCGAGGCGATGAAGTCCGCCCGCGAGTGGGGCGACTTCGGCTTCAGCGACGAGGAGATGCTGGCCCGGCTGCGAGCGCTGCCGAAGCTCAAGCCCGGCGCCGCGGTGCGCACCTTCTACGAGGCCTACATGGCCGAGCAGGGCAAGCCGCGCTGGGGCGAGAAGACGCCGACCTACGTGCAGAAGATGAAGCTGATCCAGCGCGCCCTGCCCGAGGCGCGCTTCGTCCACGTGATCCGCGACGGCCGCGACGTCGCGCTCAGCGTTCTCGACCGGACCGTGCGCGACCTCACCGCCGGCGACGTGGCGCGGCGCTGGAAGAAGAAGATCACCAAGGCGCGCGAGGATGCGCCCTCGCTCAGCTACTACACCGAGATCCGCTACGAGGACCTGATCCTCGACACCGAGCCGGTGCTGCGCCGCGTCGCCGAGTTCATCGACCTGCCCTGGGACGACGCGATGATCGCGCTACCACGAGCGCTCGGCCGACCGGCTCAAGGAGATGGCGCGGGCGCTGCCCGCGGAGGGCCAGGGCCAAGGAGCTCAGCGTCGAGCGGCGGATGGAGACGCACGCGATGACGACGAAGCCGCCGAGCGCCGACCGGGTCGCGCGCTGGCGCACCCAGATGAGCCCCGAGCAGCGCGCCGAGTTCGAGGCGGAGGCCGGCGACCTGCTCAAGGAGCTCGGCTATCCGACCGGCGAGCACGCGGTCGCGCAGGCGACCGCCCAGATCGAAGCGGCGTAGGCCCTCGCAGTGCGCGTCGGGATCGTGACCAAGTGGTTCGCGAGCGGCCAGGCCGTCGTCTCGCGGCAGATCCGCTCGGCGCTCGACGAGCTCGGGCACGAGACCTTCGTCTTCGCGAAGCCCGGCAAGGGCCCGCGCGCGAACCTGGAGCGGGTCGCCGATCCGGTCTGGGACCAGCCGGGCGTGAGCCACGCGAGCGGACCCGACCCGGACGCCGCCGAGTACTCGCAGTGGGCGACGGCCAACGGCCTCGACGCGGTCCTCTGTGACCAGAACGACCAGTTCGAGGAGATCGCCGCGCTTCGCGAGCGCGGGATCAGGACGATCGGTCGCTTCGTCTGGGAGAGCTTCGCCCCCGAGCAGGTCGCGCCGGCGCAGCGCGCGTACGACGTCATCTACTCGTTCACGCGCGCCGAGCAGGCGCGTTACGCCGAGCTCGGGATCGAGAGCCCGTACCTGAGCTGGGGCGTTCACCCGGAGCTGATCGACCTCGCCGAGGGGATCGACCGCGCGAGCGCCGACCCCGTCGGCGGCGCCGGCGGAGCGCCGGGCGAGCGCCCGGTCTGGTTCGTCGTCCCGGGCTCGTTCATGGGCAAGCGAAAGCCCTTCCCGGAGATCGTCGAGGCCTTCGTTCGCACCGAGAACCCGCGCCTGCGCCTGCTGGTCCGCGGCCAGGTGGACCGCAAGGCGGGCAAGCTCGAGCGGGCCGCGGCCGGCGACGGCCGGGTCGTGATCGAGCTCGAGGATCGCCCCACCGGCGAGCACATGCGCCAGTTCGCGAGCTGTGACGTATGCCTCTCGCCCTCGCGCTGGGAGGGCCTCGGCCTGCCGCTTTACGAGGCGCTCGCCTTCGGGATGCCGACGATCACCAACGACTCGCCGCCGATGAACGAGGTCGTCGCCGACGGCGTCAACGGGATCGTCGTCGACTCGGTGCTCTGGGGCGAGGCCGGCTCCGGCATCCCCGCCTACGACCCGGACTTCGATCAGCTGACCGCCGCGATCGAGCGGCTCGGCGACGACGAGGAGCGCGAGCGCCTCGGCCGCGGCGCGATCGAGCTGCGCGACGGCGAGCGTCGCTGGAGCCACACGGTGGACGGCCTCCGGGAGCTGCTCGGATGAGCGCCGCCGCGGACGGTGCGCTCCGCCCACCCGAGCGCCGCGAGCTCGGGCCTCAGCCGTGCGCGTAGGCGTCGTCACGAAATGGTTCAACCGCGGGCAGCCCGTGGTCGGCCGCCAGCTGCGCTCGGCGATCGACGAGCTCGGCCACCAGAGCTTCGTGCTCGCGCGACCGAAGAAGGAGAGGGGGCCGCGCCCCGGCGCGCTCGACCGAGACGACGTCTGGGACCAGCCCGGCGTGACCGAGGCGTCCGCCTACGACGTCCCCGGCGCCGAGTACGAGCGCTGGGTCGCCGAGAACGGGATCGAGGCGATCCTCTGCGACCAGAACTACCAGTTCGAGGAGCTGGCCGCGCTTCGACGCGCGTGGGGTCCGCACCATCGGTCGCTTCGTCTGGGAGCACTTCGCCCGCGAGCACGTCGACGGCGCCCTCGAGGCCTTCGACGTGATCTACTCGTTCACCAGGGCCGAGCAGGCGCGCTACGCCGAGCTCGGGATCGAGAGCCCGTTCGTACCCTGGGGCTGTCATCCGGAGTTGCTCGAGGTCGCCCGCGCTCGCGATCTCGCCGCCGCCTCAACCGGGGCGCGGAGGCGGACGCGCCGGTGCGCTTCATCTTCCCGGGCGGCTTCCTCGGTCACCGCAAGCCGCTCGAGCCCGTGCTCGAGGCGTTCGCCTCGGTTGAGGACGAGCGGGTGCGGCTGGTCGTCAAGGCGCAGGTCGAGCGCCGCAAGCAGATCGAGCCCGCCGAGGCCGGCCGCCGCGCGCGACCCGCGGATCGAGGTCAGGATCGGCGATCAGCCCACCGCCGAGCACCTTCGCGACGTCGCCGCCTGCGACGTCGTCCTCGCCCCGGCGCGCTGGGAGGGCCTCGGCCTGCCGCTCTACGAGGCGATCGCCTTCGGGCATGCCGGCGATCACCAACGACGCCCCGCCGATGAACGAGGCGATCCACGACGACGTCAACGGCCTGCTCGTCTCCGGGACACCGAACGGGACCGCGAAGTCGGGGATCCCGGCGCTCGATCCCGACATCGCCGAGCTTGCCGCGGCGATCGAGCGGCTCGCCGACCCCGAGGAGCGGGACAGGCTCGCGGCCGGCGCGGTCCGGGTCCGTGATACCGAGCGGCGCTGGGAGCACACGGTCGCCGGCATCGATTCATTATTCGACCGAGTAGCGTGAAGGGGGACTGAAGTTGCCGCAGAGCACCTTTGACAAGTACCGCAGCAGGGCAGGGATCATCCTCGCGAGGCGACGCCTCAGGGGGAAGATCGAGCCGCCGGGCCCGGCGCCGTTCGTGTGCGGCGTGACTCGCTCTGGAACGACGCTGCTGCGGCTGATGCTCGACAGCCATCCGGAGGTCGCGATCCCGGGCGAGACCCACTGGGTGCCGAAGGTGATCAAGGCCGCGGAGCGCTCGAAGAAGTCCGCCAAGGACTACGCGGACACGATCATCGACCACAAGCGGTGGGGTGACTTCCACCTCGACGGCGACGAGCTTCGCTCGCGCATCGAGCAGATCGACCCGCCGAACGTCGCCGACGTGATCCGCACCTTCTACATGCTCTACGCCGCCCGCGAGGGCAAGACGCGCTACGGCGACAAGACCCCCGGCTACATCATGGAGATGCGCCGGATCGAGCGGGTCCTGCCGGAGGCGCGCTTCATCCACATCATCCGCGACGGCCGCGACGTCTCGCTGTCGCACATGCGCATGAACTGGGGGCCCGAGACCTTCGAGCAGTCGGCGCGGCTGTGGCGCAACCGGATCCGGCGGACGCGGAAGATGGCGCGGACGACGAAGCACTACATGGAGATCCACTTCGAGGACCTCGTCTCCGACACCGAGGGCGTGCTGCGCAGGGTCTGCGAGTTCATCGAGCTCGAGTTCGACCCGGTGATGCTCGACTACCACGAGCGCGCGGAGGGCCGGCTCGCCGAGAAGGCTCGCGAGCTGCCGCGCAAGAACCGCCCGAACCAGCCCGCCGAGGCGCGGCTGGCCAGCCACCGACTGGCCAAGGAGCCGCCGCGCTCCGACCGGATCGGGATGTGGCGCGAGCGGATGACCCCCGAGCAGATCGTCGAGTACGAGGCGATCGCCGGCGACATGCTGACGATCCTCGGCTACGAGCTGACCACCGAGGAAGGCCGGGCCCGGGCGGCGGAGAAGGACGCCGTCCGCACCCCGTGGCCGGACCCGGTCGCCGGCTAGGCGCGCGGCGGCCGGCTCAGCGAACCGCGCCCGGCGGCGGCGTGAAGCGCCGCACGGTGAGGCCGCTGCCGGGGGCGAGCGAGATCTCCGGCGAGCCCTTGAGCCGTTCGGCCTCCGCGAGCAGCGGCTTGCCGGCGGCGACCACGTTGACGTAGACGGTCGCCGGGGCGCCGGTCTCATCGACCGCGTCGCGGATGATCCGCGTCGCGCCCGCCTTGACCACCGTGCAGGGGTTCGAGTAGCCGGACCTGCCGAGGGTGCAGTTGAAGCCGTTCGACTCCGACGCCGCCCCCTTGAGCAGCGCCGCCCTGCGCGCGACGCCGCGGGACTTCGTCGCCGTCGGTGAGTCGGCGATGATCGTCCGCGAGCCGATGAAGGTGTTGAAGCGCAGCGAGCTGATCCCGGCGACGAAGGTCGAGTCGAAGCTGAGCAGCTCGCCCTTCTTCGGAGCCTCGACCGGCACCGAGTAGACGACCCGGCGCTTCTCGGCCTTGCCCTCGGTGAGCGGCACCGATCCGCTGACGAGCTCGCTCGACGCGCTCGTCGCCGGCGCGGCGACCGGCGCCGCCGACTGGATCACGTTGAGGCGTCCCTTGTCCCTGAGCACCGAGCCGTCGGGCTGGTCTGCGCCGAGCACCACCTTGTTGCCGCGCTTCGCCTTCTTGCTCGAGGCGCCGACGATCAGGTTCACGTAGCAGCCGGTGCTCGGGCAGGGCAGCTCGGCGAGGCTCGAGATCGTCGTCTCGACATTCGGGATCGCGAGCGTGCAGTGGTGGTTTCGGTTCGGCCGCCGCTGCTTGCAGAGCTTCTTCTGGGTCGGCGAGAGCGCGAAGGAGGGGGCAGCGATCCCGGGCCCGGCGGCCAGCACGATCCGCGTCGCCACCACCGGGTTGATCTCGTAGGGGCGGCCGAAGCAGCGCGGCTCGCGCCTCACGCAGGTGGTCGATACCTGGACCTCGCCGCTGACCTGGATCCGATCGCCGTCGGCGAACGGCGCGAGCTCCTCGGGCCCGAGCGACATCGCCACCCGCTCGCGCGTCGCCGGCCGCTTCGAGATCGGGATCCCGTTCAGCAGCTCGGAGTCGTCGCCGGTGGTCGCGAGCTCGGCCTTCGGCGGCGGGGTGACCGGCAGCACGCCTCCGAGCGCGCTCCCGGCCCACGCCGCCGCGCCGAGCGCGACCACGGCGATCGAGACGACAAGCTTGGGCGCGGCTGGGCGCGCTGGGTTCGGGCTCCCCATCACCTTGATCTCAACACGAGCGGACCTCCGTTGGTGCGGTCGGCGGCCGGCGTGAAGGACGACCTGCAGAACCGCGATACTGCGCGGCCTGATGTGCGGCGTCCGTCAAAGCGGCCCTTGAGCTCCCCCGAGGCGGGCGCCGTGAGCGGCGTGGCCAAGCACCGCGAGCTCGGGCTGACCGACTCCGAGTTCGAGCTGATCGGCGAGCGGCTCGGGCGCGAGCCGAACGACGTCGAGCTGGCGATGTTCAGCCTGCTGTGGTCCGAGCACTGCGCCTACAAGCACTCGCAAGAAGCTGCTGCGCCGGCTGCCGACCGAGGGCCCGCGCGTGGTCATGGGCCCGGGCGAGAACGCCGGCGCGGTCGACGTCGGCGCCGGCTACTCGGTCGCCTTCAAGGTCGAGTCGCACAACCACCCGAGCGCGGTCGAGCCGTTCCAGGGCGCCGCCACCGGGGTCGGCGGGATCCTGCGCGACGTCTTCGCGCTCGGCGCCCGGCCGATCGCGATCCTCGACTCGCTGCGCTTCGGCGAGCTCGACTCGGAGCGCTCGCGCTACCTGTTCGAGCACGTCGTCGCCGGCATCGGCCACTACGGCAACTCGATCGGCGTGCCGACGGTCGGCGGCGAGATCTACTTCGAGCCCGCCTACGAGCAGAACTGCCTGATCAACGCGATGTGCGTCGGGCTCGCGCGCGACCGAGCGGATGGTCCGCGCGGCGGCGGCCGGGCGTCGGCAACGCGGTCGTGCTGATGGGCGCCTCGACCGGCCGCGACGGGATCGGCGGCGCCTCGGTGCTCGCCTCGGCCGAGCTCGAGGACGGGCGACGACGAAGCGGCCGACCGTCCAGATCGGCGACCCCTTCGAGGAGAAGAAGGTGCATGGAGTGCTGCCTCGAGCTGCTCGAGCGAGGGCCTGCTCGTCTCGCTCCAGGACCTCGGCGCCGCCGGGCTCACCTCCTCGGCCGAGCGAGATGGCGTCGGCCGGCGGGGTCGGGATCGACATCGACGTCGCCAGGGTGCCGCTGCGCAAGCCCGACCTGGAGCCGTTCGAGATGATGGTCTCCGAGTCGCAGGAGCGGATGCTCGCGGTGGTCGAGCCCGAGCGACGTCGACGCGGTGCTCGCGATCTGCGAGAAGCTGGGAGACCGGACGGCACCGTGATCGGCGAGGTGACCGACGGCGGGCCGCGATCCGGATCCTTCGACGGCGGCGAGGTCAGGTCGGCGACATGCCGGTCGCAGCTGCTCGTCGACGAGTGCCCGCTCTACGACCTCGAGCCCGGCGAGCCCGGCGGGCTGGATCTACGGCAACGAGGCGACGCTCGGAGGCGGACGACCCGGGCGGAGACGCTGCTGGCGCTGCTCGGCTCGCCGACGATCGCCTCGAAGCGCTGGGCCTTCGAGCAGTACGACTCGATCGTCAGTCGCGCACCGTGCGCCGGCCGGAGCAGGCCGACGCCGCGGTGCTGCAGCTCGCCGAGACCGGCACCGCGATCGCGGTCTCGATCGACGGCAACGGCCGCCGCGTCGCCTGCGATCCCTACGCGGGAACGATCGAGGCCGTGCTCGAGTGCGCCCAGCAACCTCGCCTGCGTCGGCGCCGAGCCGCTCGGCCTGACCAACTGCCTCAACTTCGGCAACCCCGAGAAGCCGGCCGTCGCCTGGCAGCTCGACCGCTCGATCCAGGGCCTCGCCGACGCCTGCAACGGCGCTCGGCGTCCCGGTCGTCGGCGGCAACGTCTCGCTCTACAACGAGACCGACCGCGGCCCGATCTACCCGACCCCGGTCGTCGGCATGGTCGGCGAGCTGCCCGACCCCGAGCGCGTCGCCGCGGGCGTCGCGCTCGCCGACGGCGACGCGATCGCGCTCGTCGGCCCCTTCCGCCCGTCGCTCGCGGGCTCGGAGCTGGCGAAGCTGCGCGGCGAGCTCGGACCCGGGCTGCCCGAGCGTCGACGATCGCCGCCGTCGCCGCGGCGATCGCGGCGTCCGCGAGGCGGTGCGCGACGGCGCGCGTCGCGGGCCGCCCACGACGTCAGCGACGGCGGCCTCGCCTGCGCGCTCGCCGAGATGGCGATCGCCGGCGGCGTCGGGCTCGAGGTCGACCTCGACGGCCTGATCGTCGGCGCGCGGCGGCTGCGGCCGAGGACGTGCGCTCTTCGGCGAGGGGCCGGGCGGCTTCGTCGTCGCCGGCGACCGAGGCGAGCTCGAGGCGATCGCCGCCGCTGCCGGCGACGTCGACGTGCTTCTCATCGGCACGCGCCGGCGGCGAGCGGATCTGCGGATCGCCGCGGCCGAGGCGCGAGCTCGAGCTCGACCTCGCCGAGGCGGAGAGCGCGTGGCGCTCGCTCGGCGACCGGGTCGAGGCCACCTAGCAGGCGCCGGCGGGGCCGGCCGCTCACGTTCGCGGCCCGCCGAGCTCGGCGTCTGATCTCGGCGGCGCCTGACCGGCGGCCGGGTCCGTGCTCGCTGCTAGCCTTCTCAGGGCAGGAGCTCGGCCTGTTCCGTGGCCTGTCCAAGCTCGATCCCGGAGGTGCGATTCCTCTGACCGACCGAGCTTCAGTCGCCGCTCGACGAGCGCGACGGACCGCGCGACGAGTGCGGGGTCTTCGGCGTCTACGCGCCGGGTCATGACGTCGCGCGCCTCGCCTACTTCGCCCTCTACGCGCTCCAGCACCGCGGCCAGGAGTCGGCCGGGATCGCGACCTGCGAGGGCGGCCACATCACGACCCTGCGCGACACTCGGGCTCGTCTCGCAGGTCTTCGACGAGCAGAAGCTGCGGGCGCTCGACGGCGACATGGCGATCGGCCACGTCCGCTACTCGACGACCGGCGGCGGCGTCTGGGAGAACACCCAGCCGGTCTGGCGCGACGACGGGCGCGAGGTCGCGCTCGCCCACAACGGCAACCTGACCAACGCGGTCGAGCTCTACGCCGAGCTGCGCGAGCGCGGGATCGGCTTCCGCGGCACCTCCGACTCCGAGATCATCGCGGCGCTGCTCTCCGCGTCGACGAGGCGCGACCGATCGAGGACGCGGTCGCCGCCGTGATGCCGCGACTCGAGGGCGCCTACTCGACGGTCGTGATGACCAAGCGACGCGATCGTCGCCTTCCGCGACCCGCACGGCGTCCGGCCGCTGTCGCTCGGCCGGCTCGAGCGACGACACTTCGTCGTCGCCTCCGAGAGCTGCGCCTTCGACATCATCGGCGCCAAGCTGCTGCGCGAGGTCAGCCCCGGCGAGATGGTCTCGCTCACCGCCGACGGGCCTCGAGATGCGCCAGGTCGTTCCCGTCGACCCGGACCGCCCACTGCGTCTTCGAGCACATCTACTTCTCCCGCCCCGACTCGCGGCTCGAGGGCCGCGTGCTTCAGCAGGTGCGCGGCCGGATGGGCGAGATCCTCTGCGCGCGAGGCGCCGGTCGACGCCGACCTGGTGATCTCGGTCCCCGACTCCGGCAACCCGGCGGCCACCGGCTTCGCGCGCGCCTCGGGCATGCCCAAGGACGACGGCCTGATCAAGAACCGCTACGTCGCGCGGACCTTCATCCAGCCCGGCCAGGAGCTGCGCAAGCACGGCCTGCGGATGAAGTTCAACCCGCTGCCGGAGATCGTCGCCGGCAAGCGCGTCGTCGTCGTCGACGACTCGATCGTGCGCGGCAACACGACCCGGCAGATCGTCGGCATGCTGCGCGACGCCGGCGCCGAGCGAGGTCCACCTGCGGATCTCGGCGCCACCGATCCGCCATCCCGTGTCACTACGGGGTCGACATGTCGCACCCGCGAGGAGATGGTCGCCCACGAGCCGCACCATCGACGAGATCGCCGACCGAGGTCGGCGCCGACTCGCTCGCCTACCTCTCGCTCGAGGGCGTCTACGAGGCGGTCGGCACGCCCGCGAGGACCACTGCGACGCCTGCTTCACCGGCGAGCTACCCGCTCGGCGAGGCCGAGGACGGACGGCAAGTTCGCGCTCGAGGAGCTCGCCGTCATCCCGGCGAGCTGAGGTGGCCGGAACGAGCGGGCAGCGGCGGGGGCGGGCGGACGCCGCCGGATCGTCGATGCTGAGCGGGTGACTCAGCTCGATCTCATCGGGGCAGGCGCGGCGGAGCCGCCGAGCGGCCCGCTCGATCTCGCGGCGGCGCTTCGCTCCCACTTCGGCCACCCCGCCTTTCGGCGCGGCCAGCAGGAGGCCGTCGAGGCCGCCGTCAACTCCCGTGACGTGCTCCTGGTGATGCCGACCGGAGCGGGAAAGTCGGTCTGCTACCAACTCCCGGCGCTGATGGACCGGCGGCTCGGCGTCGTCGTCTCCCCGCTGGTCTCGCTGATGCAGGACCAGGTCGACGGGCTTGCCGGGCGCGCCGGGCTGATCAACGCGCAGCGCGACGCCTCGGAGAATCGCGAGACGCTCGCGCGCGCGATCCGCGGTGAGCTGGCGATGCTCTACGTCGCACCGGAGCGGTTCTCGACCCCGGGCTTCGTCGAGCGGCTGGCCGCCGCCGAGATCGGCATCTTCGTCGTCGACGAGGCTCACTGCGTGAGCCAGTGGGGCCACGACTTCCGTCCCGAGTACTTCCGGCTCGGCGAGGTCGCGACGGCGCTCGGCGCACGCTCGATCTTCGCCGCGACCGCGACCGCGACGCCCCGGGTGGCGCTCGACATCGCCCGGCGGCTCGGCCTCCGCGACCCGGTGAAGATCACCACCGGCTTCGACCGGCCGAACCTCTCCTACGACGTCGTCGCGGTGGGCTCGGCCCGCGCCAAGGCGACCGCCACCCTGGCGCTGCTGCGCGAGCCGGGGGCGCTCCCCGCGATCGTCTACGCAGGGACCCGCAAGAAGACCGACGAGACCGCGAGCTGGCTCTCGCGCGAGCTCGGCCAGCGGATCCCCACCTACCACGCGGGCATGGAGCGCGAGCAGCGCGCCGAGGCGCAGCGCTCGTTCATGTCCGGGGAGGCGCCGGTGGTCGTGGCGACCAACGCCTTCGGGATGGGGGTCGACAAGGCCGACGTGCGGACGGTGATCCACGAGGTCGTCCCCTCATCGCTCGAGGCCTACTACCAGGAGGCCGGACGCGGAGGACGCGACGGCCTGCCCTCGCGCTGCGTGCTGCTGGCCGAGAACCGCGACAAGGGCCTGCACGTGTTCTTCATCAACCAGGTCGAGGACGCGGAGGCGAAGGAGCACCGCTGGCGCCAGTACCGCGAGGTCTGGGGGTTCGTGGAGGGCGGCGTCTGCCGGCGACGGGCGATCCTCTCCCATTTCGGCGATCGCGGCGACGCCCGCGCCGAGGGGCGCTGCTGCGACGTCTGCGACGGACCGCTGGAGACGGTCGCGGCCTCGATCCGCCCCGCCCGCCCCACGCCCGGCCGCGCGCGCGGCGGCGAGCCCGGCGGCGAGGTCGGCGATCTCGACGCCGCGATCCTCGCTCTGGTCGAGTCGGCCGTACCGTCGGTCGGGCGCACTCGCGCGGTCGAGATCCTCCGCGGCGGGCGCAGCAAGGTCGTGATCAAGTACGGCTACGACGAGCTTCCCGGCTACGGCGACTACAACGACTGGCGCGCCGACGACGTCCTCGAGCGGGTCGATGCGCTGCTCGACGCGGGGACGCTGGTCTCGACCGGCGGGAAGTTCCCGAAGCTCGAGCCGGCCTGAGATGGGCGGCCCCTCGGCGAGCTTTCGGATCGCGGTGCTCGCCTCGGGCGCGGGCACGAACCTGCAGGCGCTGATCGACCACTTCGACGGCGATGGCTCGGTCGTCTTCGCCGGCGTCGCCTCGGACAAGCCCGGCGCCCGGGCGCTCGGGCGCGCCGGGGAGGCGGGAATCGAGACGGCCGCGTTCCCGGCTGCGGAGTATTCCGACCGAGAGGCGCGCGACATCGCGCTCGCCGAGTGGCTCACCGCCCGCGGGGTGGACCTGGTGGTGCTCGCCGGCTACATGCAGCTGCTCTCGGCGCGGTTCATCGAGCGGTTCACGAACCGGATCGTCAACGTCCACCCGGCGCTGCTGCCCTCGTTCCCGGGCCTCGACGCGATCGGCCAGGCGCTCGAGCATGGAGTCCGGATCACCGGCGTGACCGTCCACTTCGTCGACGAGGGGGTCGACTCGGGCCCGATCATCGTCCAGCGGCCCGTCCCGGTGCCCCCCGACCGCGACCGGACGGCGCTCGAGCGGGCGATCCACGCGACCGAGCACGCCCTGTATCCGCAGGCGATCGCGATGATCGCAGCCGGCCGGGTCCGGATCAGCGAGGCCAACCCGCGCCTGGTCGAGATCGACCCCTGAGGCGCCGCGGCCGGGTGCCTCACGCCGCGCCTCCGGGCGCATAGACTCGGCTGGGTGGAGATCGAGTCGATCACCGGCACGGAGGGCGGCGCGCCGCCCTCCGGCCAGCCGATCAGGGTGAGCAGGGCGCTCGTCTCGGTCTCGGACAAGACCGCCGTCGCCGAGTTCGCTCGCGGCCTGGCCGCGCTCGGGATCGAGATCCTCTCCACCGGAGGCACCGCGGCGGCGATCCGCGAGGCCGGAGTCGAGGTCACCGACGTCGCCGAGTTCACCGGCTCGGAGGAGATCCTCGACGGGCGGGTGAAGACCCTGCACCCCCGGCTGCACGCGGCCCTGCTCGCCCGGCGCGACGATCCCGCCCACATGGCGACGCTCGACGAGCAGGGGATCGAGCCGATCGACCTGGTCTGCGTCAACCTCTATCCGTTCGAGGCGACGATCGCCCGGCAGGGGGTCGGGGAGAGCGAGGCGATCGAGAACATCGACATCGGCGGGCCGACGATGATCCGCTCGGCGGCGAAGAACCACGACGGGGTCGCCGTGGTGGTGCGCCCGGAGAGCTACGACGCGGTGATCGAGGAGCTCCGCGAATCCGGCGGCGAGATCTCGGTCGAGACCCGCCACTGGCTGGCGAACGAGGCGTTCGCCCACACCGCCGCCTACGACGCTGCGATCTCGCGCTGGTTCGGAGCCCGCTACGAGGCCTATCCCAGCCACTGGGTGATGGCTCATGAGAAGTTCCTCGAGCTCTCCTACGGGGAGAACCCCCACCAGAAGGCGGCGCTCTACGTCGAGTCCGGGAGCCGCGGGCACGTTCTCGCCAGAGTCGCCAAGCAGCACGGCCGCGCGCTCTCGTTCAACAACGTGCTCGATCTCGACTCGGCGCGCGCGCTGCTCGGCGAGTTCGAGGAGCCGGCCTGCGTGATCGTCAAGCACAACAACCCGTGCGGGGTCGCCGTCGCCGAGACCGCGGGCCTCGCCTACGAGAAGGCGTTCGCATGCGACCCGCTCTCGGCGTTCGGCGGGGTGATCGTCTTCAACCGGCCGGTGGACCGCGGCCTCGCCGAGCGCCTTCACCAGCAGTTCGTCGAGGTCCTGCTGGCCCCGGGCTTCGACGATGACGCGCTGGGCGTGCTGACCCAGAAGGAGGCGATGCGGATCCTCGAGGTCGAGCAGCACGAGCGATACGAGGCCCGCGAGCGCGATGTGAAGCGAGTCCGCGGCGGCCTGCTGGTCCAGGACGCCGACGCGATCGCCGAGACCCGTGAGGCGATGAGCGTGCCCACCGAGCGGGTGCCGAGCGAGGCGCAGTGGCGTGACCTCCTGTTCGCCTGGCGGATCTGCAAGCACGTGCGCTCGAACGCGATCGTGTTCGCGAAGGACGGCGCCACGGTCGGCATCGGCGCCGGCCAGATGAGCCGGGTCGATTCGGTCCGGATCGCGATCGAGAAGGCGCAGGACGCCTTCGGGGACCGGGCCGGCGCGACGCTCGCCGGCTCCGCGGTCGCCTCGGATGCCTTCTATCCGTTCGCCGACGGTCCCGCGAGGGCGATCGAGGTCGGCGCGACCAGCTTCATCCAGCCGGGCGGCTCGAAGCGCGACCGCGAGGTCGTCGCCGCGTGCGACGACGCCGGGGTCGCGATGGTGATGACCGGGCGCCGGCACTTCCGCCACTGAGCGTGGCCGAGCTCCACATCCTTCGCGTCTTCTGCTCGCCCGACGGCGGCGGCGGGAACCCGCTCGGGGTCTTTCTCGACGGCGCCGCGATCGCCGAGAGGGAGCGCCAGCCGATCGCCGCCGAGCTCGGCTTCTCGGAGACCGTTTTCATCGACGACCGCGAGACCGGCGAGCTGCGCATCTTCACCCCCGGGACCGAGCTGGAGCTCGCCGGGCACCCGCTGGTCGGCACCGCCTGGCTGCTCGCCCGCGAGGGCGAACCGGTCGCCGCGCTGCGCCCGCCCGCCGGAGAGGTCGCCGTCCGCTTCGACCGGGGCCACACCTGGATCGCCGGCAGGCCCGAGTGGGCGCCGCCGTTCGAGCTCCTCGAGCTGGCCTCGGCGGCGGAGGTCGAGGCGCTCGAGGGTGCGCCCGAGGGAGCGACGATGCTCTCCGCCTGGGCCTGGATCGACGAGGCGCTCGGCCTGGTGCGGGCGCGGGTCTTCGTCGACGAGCTGGGGATTCCCGAGGACGAGGCGACCGGCGCGGCGGCGATGCGGCTGGTCGCGGAGCTCGGCCGCGAGATCGAGATCCGCCAGGGTGTGGGGTCGGTCCTCCACGCCCGCCCCAGGGGCGAGCTGGCGGAGGTCGGCGGGCGGGTCGAGCTCGACGAGCTCCGCGACTACCGGCTCCCGCGCAGCTCGGCGATCTGAGCTTCGAGGCGGCGCTCGAGCGACGCGTTGGCGGCCTCGCCGGCCCGGTTGTCGAGCTGCTCGGGGTCGGCGAGGTTGTCGTAGAGCTCGCGCTCGCCGGAGCGCGGGTAGATCACGTAGGTCCAGCGCTCGGTGCGGACCCCCCAGAAGCTCGGCGCGACCTTCGGGTAGCGAACGTGGCGCAGGAGAACGGGCCGCTCCAGGGTCTCGACCTCGCCGCGAAGCAGCGGCACCAGGCTCTCGCCGTCGGGCTCGCGCGGCGGCGCGGCGCCGGCGATCTCGGCGATCGTCGGGGCGAGGTCGACGCTGCCGACGAGCGCGTCGCTGGTGCCCCCGGTGGTGACGCCAGGCCAGCGGACCATCAGCGGCAGGTGTATGCACTCCTCGTAGGCGCAGTCCTTGAACCGGTTTCGGTGCGAGCCGAGCGAGTAGCCGTTGTCGGAGACGAAGATGATCACGGTGCTCTCGTCCTCGCCCTGACGCTCGATCGTTCGCAGGAACCGCCCGACCGCCTCGTCGACGGCGAGCAGGGAGCGCCACTGATCCCTGGTCGCGATCCTCTGCTCGCGCCGGCTGAGCTTCGGCAGGCCGCGCCAGTAGCGCGGCGCGCCGTCGGCGACCCGGTTGAAGTTCTTCGCCAGGCTCACCTTGGCGTCGGCGAACGCGTTGCGGTGGCGTGGCGCGGGCGTCCGCGGGGCGTGCGGGGCGTACGGGGCGAAGAGGGCGAAGTAGGGGCGGTCCGCCGTGCGGATGAAGCGATCCACCTGGCCCGCGAGCACGTCGGTGGAGTAGCTCCTGGGGCCACTCCCGTAGTGGCGGCGGCCATCCTCGCCGACCAGCGTGTAGTCGTAGTAGGAGGCGTCCGGGGTGAACGCCGACCACCGGTCCCAGCCGGGCGGCACGTAGTTCCCGGGCCGCGACCACGGATAGGAGTTCAGGTACTTGCCGAACAGGCCGGTCTCGTAGCCGGCCGCGTCGAGCGAGGTCGCCAGGGTGCGGGAGTCGTCGAAGCGCCGTGCGACGAGGTTGGTCTCGATCCGGTGATGGTGGGAGAGGAGGCCGGTGAGCAGCGTCGCCCGGGTCGGACAACACAGCGGGTTGTTGTCGTAGTAGGCGCCGAAGCTGAGGAAGCCCGGCGCACGGGAGAGCTCCGGCATCCGCTTGATCGTCCCGGTGGGCTGGTCGTCGGTGAGGACCACGAGGATGTTCGGCGGCGCCTGCGCCGTCGCGCCGGCCTCTCCGGTCTCCACGCCCCGGCCGCAGGCGGCGATCGGGAGCGCGAGCGCGGCGGCGAGCGCGAGGCGAGCGGCGAGCGCGAGGCGAGCGGCGAGCGGGCGCGCTCCGGGCCGCCTCGCCTCGGTCTCGAGGGCCATCGCCCGAGGCTATCCGCTGCGCGCCGCCGCGACCAGCGCCGTCATACCCCGCTCGGCGGGAAGGGCCGCGGCGATACCCCCGGCAGGAGTCGAACCTTGCGACGCCCGGATTAAAAGTCCGGCGCTCTGACCGCTGAGCTACGGGGGCCCGAGGATGATGGCGAACCGAGGGCCCCGTTTGACCGCCGGCCGCCTGAAGGAGCCACCGGGTCAGGCGGCGTTCGAAGCCGTCTAGATCAGCCGTGGGTCGAGTCGAGCTGCTCGGGCCCGCCTCCGGGCGAGGCGACGCATGGAACCCCGCGCCGCGGGTAACTTCCCGCCGAGTGTCCGCCGGGCCGCCCCCTCCCCTCGCACGTCGCCTTCTGCTCGGCGCCGCCTGTTGCCTCGCGGCACTGGCCGGCGCCGCGGAGGCCGGTGCCGCGAAGCGCCATGCCACGGCCGACTTCTTCACCCTCGCGACGCCGCCGCTCGAGCGCGGGCAGATCGAGCTGCTCACCGTCTCGACCCTGCCGGCCACGGTCACCGGCGATCAGGTCCTGATCGGCGTCCGCGGGCTTCGCCGCTCCGACCGGCTGGTCCTCCGGCTCAACGGAGGCCGCGCGAGGCGCGTCCCCGCGAGCCCCGAGCGCGCCGAGATCGGCTCCTCGGCCGCGGAGCGGCTGCGGCTGATCGGCGGCCTGCGCCGCGGGCCGAACACGATCACCGCGGTCGCCCGCCGCCGCGGCGCCGACCCGCGGGCGAGGCTCCGGGTCGTCAACCATCCGCTCACCGGCCCGCTGATCTCCGGACCTCACCAGCGGCCGTTCTACTGCGAGACCGAGCAGTCCGGACTGGGCCCCTCGAAGAAGGGAGTCTGCGCGGCGCCGACCAGGTACCAGTGGTTCTACCGCTCGCGCACCGATCTCGCCTTCCACGAGCTCGAGGATCCGTACTCCGGCTACCCCTCCGACGTCGCCACCGCGTCCACCAGCGACGGTCGGAGCGTCCCCTTCGTCGTCCGGGTCGAGTCGGGGACGATCAACCGCGGGGTGACCCGGATCGCGGTGCTCGACGACCCGGCGGCGCGCGGAGCCGAGGCGCCGTTCGAGCCGAGCTGGAACGGCGGGCTCACCCACGCCTTCGGAGAGTCCTGCGGGTCGGGCTACCACCAGGGTCGCAGCGGGCCCGACAAGGCCCTCGGCGGCCTCTCGGGCTCGGTCAGCTCCGACAACGTCTTCCAGAACATCTACGGGATCGCCGACCGCCTCGAGGCCGGGGACGCCGTCTCGGTCTCGACGATGACCACCTTCGGCGTCCTCTGCAACCCGGCGGTCAGCCCGGAGACGCTGATGATGATCAAGGAGCACATCGCCGAGGCCTACGGCCCGATCGAGCGCACCCTGGGCGTCGGCGGCTCCGGCGGAGCGCTGCAGACCTACAACGCCGCCTCGAACTTCCCCGGCCTGATCGACGGCGGGGTCGTCGTCGCCAGCTTCACCGACATCCCCTCGACCGCGATGACGGTGATCGACTGCGGCCTGCTCACCGGCTACTTCGAGCGCTCCTCGGTCGACTACTCCGACGACGAGCGGGCCGCGATCGCCGGTCACCTCAACGAGACGGTCTGCGAGAGCTGGCGCGAGACCTTCCTGCCGCTGCTCGACCCGCACGAGGGTTGCGCCGGGATCGTTCCGCGGGAGGTCCGCTACGACGCCGAGACCAACCCCGACGGCGTCCGCTGCTCGCTGCCCGATGCTCTCGTCAACCTCCTGGGCAGCGATAGGCGGACGGGCTTCGCGCGCCGCCCGTATGACAACGTCGGCGTCCAGTACGGGCTCGGGGCGCTCAACGCGGGCGCGATCACCATCGAGCAGTTCATCGACCTGAACCGCGAGATCGGCGGCTACGACCTCGACTCGCGACCGATCGCGGCGCGCTCGTCGATGTCGAAGAGCCTCGCGAGACGGATGTACGCGCTCGGCGGGATCATCGGCCGCGGCCCGCTCGAGCGGACGCCGATCATCGACCTGGCCACCTATCTCGACCCGATTCCGATCGCGAACATCCACGACGTCGTGCGCCCCTTCCAGATCCGCGCCCGCCTGCGCGCGCTGAAGGGGTCGGCCGCAACTCAGACGATCTGGCGCGGGATCTCGACCCCCGCCGACGCCTTCGGCGCGATCGACCTCTGGATCGACCGGATCGACGCCTCGGGTGAGCGGCGAAGCGGGGCAACCGTCGCCGCCGCGAGGCCGGCGATCGCCGAGGACCGCTGCATGCTCGGCAGCATCGGCGCCCGCCTCGAGATCCCCGACGGCCTCGTCCTCCCCACCGGGATCACCCTGCAGCTGCTACCCGGCCTGCTCGGGGCGACGCCGTTGTTCTCGCTGCCGCTCGGCGCGTTCATCTCCGAGACGCAGGAGGCCGGCGAGGGTGCCTGCGACATCGCCTTCCCGACGAAGACCGAGCCCCGGATCGTCGCCGGCGAGCCGCTCGCCGACGACGTTCTCAAGTGCCGCCGCAAGCCGGTTGACCCGGCCGATTACGGGGTTGCCCTGAGCGCGGCGGAGCTTGCCGAGGTCCGTGAGATCTTCGCCACCGGCGTCTGCGACTACTCGCGGCCCGGCTACGGCGAGAAGGCCTCGGTTAGGCCGTATCCGACGCTCGGCGCCCGCCGGCTCGAGCCGCTCAGCCACCTGCGCTGGACGACCGCCCGCTCGCGCTGAGCCGCGCTCAATCGAGCTCGGGCAGGCCGGCGTCCGGCGTCGAGGCCTCGGCGTAGAGGCGGCGCGGGATCCGCCCGGCCGCGCGAGCCTCGTAACCCGCCTCGACCGCGCGGCGCATCGCGATCGCCATCCGCTGCGGATCCGCGGCCCGCGAGACCGCGCTCGCCAGCAGCACCGCCGAGCAGCCGAGCTCCATCGCCAGCGCGGCGTCCGAGGCGGTGCCGATGCCGGCGTCGAGGATCACCGGGACGCTCGCCCGCTCGAGGATGATCCGCAGGTTGTAGGGGTTCCGGATCCCGGCGCCCGAGCCGATCGGCGAGCCCAGGGGCATCACCGCGGCGCAGCCGGCGCCCTCGAGCCGGCGAGCGAGGATCGGGTCGTCGCTGGCGTAGGGGAGCACGGTGAACCCGTCGTCGACCAGCGCCTCGGCGGCCTCGACCAGCTCGACCGCGTCCGGAAGCAGGGTGCGATCGTCACCGATCACCTCGAGCTTCACCCAGTCGGTCTCGAAGGCCTCGCGCGCGAGCTTCGCGGTGCGGATCGCGTCGCGGGCCGTGTAGCAGCCTGCCGTGTTCGGAAGGCAGAAGAGACCGAGGCGCTCGATCACCTCGAGCACCGAGCCCCGGGCCAGCGGATCGACCCGCCGCAGCGCGACGGTGACGATCTCGGTCCCGGATGCCTCGAGCGCCCGCTCCATCTGCTCGAGCGAGCGAAAGCCGCCGGTGCCGCAGATCAGGCGCGAGCTCCACTCCCGGCCGCCCAGCGTCCACCCTGCGGGCCCGCGGGCCACCTCCTCGCTCGCGCCCTCGCGAGTGCCCCGCGAATCAGCCACCCTGCACCGCCGCCACGACCTCGATCCGCTGGCCCGCGCCCAGCACGGTGGCTCCCCATGCGCTTCGGGGCACGACCTCGCCGTCGACCGCGACCGCGACCCCGCGCGAACCTCCGCCGGCGCCGGCGCGCTCGACCGCGTCGGCGACCGTCGCCTCGGGCTCGAGCTCGACCGGCACCCCGTTGAGCTCGACCCTCACCGCGGCACCGCCGAGGCGAATCGCGACGGATCGGCGACACCGATCTCCGCCGGCGGCTCCTCGCCGCGCACGACGCTCGTCACGGCCTCTGCGGTGAGCGGGGCGAGCAGGATCCCGTTGCGGAAGTGACCCGTCGCGAGCACCAGGCCGGGTGTCTCGGTGGCGCCGATCAGCGGCGCGTTGTCGGGGGTGCCCGGCCGCAGGCCCGCGACCGTCTCCGTCAGCTCCATCTCGGCGATCTCTGGGAGCGCCCGGTAGGCCTCGCGAAGGAGCTCGTGGACGCCGCCCGCGGTGATCCGCCGATCGAAGCCCATCTCCTCGACGGTGGCGCCGACGACCAGGCTGCCGTCGAGGCGCGGGACCATGTACACGCGCTCGCCGACGACGATGCGATCGCAGGGCGGCCGTCCATCGGGCCCGAGCAGGGTGAGGATCTGGCCCTTGACCGGGCGCACCGGAGGCCGGAGGTCCTCGGGCAGCAGGCGCCTTGCGCCCGACCAGGCGCCGCAGGCGAGCACGACGCTCGCCGCCGGGTGCTCGGCGCCCTCGGCGGTGCGAACGCCCGCGACGGCGCCGCCGTCGAGCACCACCTCCTCGACCGTCGCTCCCGAGCGAACCTCCGCCCCCGCGCGCCCTGCGGCGGTGAGCAGCGCCCCGGCCAGCCGTCGCGGCTCGATCGCCGCGTCGCCCGGCGCCGAGACGCCGGCGCTGACGTTCGGGCTCAGCCCCGGCTCGAGCTCACGGCACCCGCGCGCCCTCAGCCACCGCGCCTCGAGCCCGAGCGAGATCATCAGCTCGTAGCGGCGGCGAAGCGCCTCGGCCTCATCGCGATCGAGGGCCACGTGCAGGGCGCCGGACTCGACCATGCCGACCTCGCGCCCCGAGGCGGCGGCGAGCTCGGCGGCGAACCGAGGCCAAAGAGCCCGCGAGCGCAGCCTGAGCGCAAGCAGGGCATCCTCTCCGAAGCTGGTCTCCCCGACGGGGGCGAGCATCCCGGCGGCGACCCCGGAGGCCCCCGCGCCCGGGCGCTCGCGCTCGAGCACGAGGACGCGCTCGCCGCGCTCGGCGAGCCGCCAGGCGCAGGCGAGGCCGATGACGCCCGCGCCGACGATGACGACGTCCGCCTCTTCGCTGCGCTCGCTTGCCTTCTCCACCGGCGACTGCTCCTCTCTCGCGGCGGACGACCGTTGTCTCCCTGCACCGGCATTACCCGGATCAGGTTCGGACGGTCGGCGGCCCGTCGCCGCCCTCTCAGCCCACGGGTTGGGCTCCCGTTGTCGAGTTCACGATACTCCCCGCGTGGGCCCCGCGAGAGAAACTCTGGTGAGCACGTTCTTCAGCGCGCTCGGCGCGGGCGAGATCGAGCAGGCCCTGCGCGGCGCGAGCGAGGACTTCGTCCTCGACCGACGCAACTCGGAGGCGCCGTGGCGCGGGATCTCGTCCGGTCGTCGCGAGGCGGCGGCAGCGATCGCGGCCTTCCGCGACGCCTGGGCCGAGGGGGACGGGATCGCCTGGAGAGCCGAGCGGGCTCGCGCCGTGGGCCGGCAGTTCGCGGCGATCGGCACCCGGGTGAGCGTCCGCGGCCGTGCCAGCGGGATCGAGGTGGAGGCGCGCGGCGGCTGGATGGTCCGCTTCGAGGAGGAGCTGGTCGCCGAGGCGGTGCTCCACCAAAGCTACGAGGACGCCCTGCTGGCGGCCCGGCGGCGGGCCCTCGACGCCGCCCGCCTCTACTTCGTCTGCGAGGCGCAGCCGCATGGCCGCGACCCCGGCGAGCTGCTCGGGGCGGCGATCGCGGGCGGCGCCGAGGTGATCCAGATGCGCGAGAAGGCGCCGCGCTGCGCCGAGGAGCTGGTCGCGTTCGCCGAGCCGTTCGCCCGCAGCGCCCGCGAGCACGGGGCGCTCTTCTTCCTCAACGACGAGGCGGCGCTGGTCGAGGCCTGCGGCGCGGACGGGGTCCACGTCGGCCAGGACGACGCGCCCGTCGCCGATGCGCGGACGAGTGCCGGCCCGGCGGCGCTCGTCGGCCTCTCGACCCACTCGCCGGAGCAATTCGACGCGGCGCTCGCCGCGCGCGGCGCCTCGCTGCCCGACCAGGTGAGCGCCGGGCCGGTATGGGAGACGCCGACGAAGCAGGGTCGCCCGGCCGCCGGCGTCGAGCTGATCGAGCACGCCTCGCGCCACGCCGGCGAGGGGCCGCCCTGGTTCGCGATCGGCGGCATCGAGGCCGCCAACCTCGGCGAGGTCGTCGCCGCGGGAGCGCGGCGAGTCGTGGTCGTCCGCGCGATCCGCGACGCGAAGGACCCCGAGAGCGCCGCCCGCGAGCTGCGCGAGACGCTCGACGGCGGGCGTCGGTGATCTAGCCTCCGCGCCATGGCGAGCCGGGAGCGGAAGCGAAGCGAGCGGCGCAAGCGCAAGGAGCGCTCGGTCGAGCGCCGCGAGGAGCAGGCGGAGAGGCGAGCGCGGCTCGCCGAGCGCACCGCGGCCAAGAACGAGGCCGCCCGCGAGGCGCTCGAGCCGCTCGCCGAGAACGAGCGCCCGCGAGTGGTCACCGTCGGGGCGCTGATCTCGGGAGCGATCGCGGTCTCGATCGTGATCGGCTGGCTGGCGGGCGTCGAGGTGACGAAGATCGGCTCGGACGGGATCGAGCAGGGCGAGGCGAAGGCGCCGTTGCTCTCGGTGGTCGCGAGCGCCGGCCTGATGGGCGTGATGAGCTACGGGATGTGGAGGACCCGCTACTGGGCGGTGCTCGGCTTTCAGACGCTGCTCGTCCTCGTCCTCGTGCTCGGCTCGCTCGGCCTGGTCCAGGCGACCGAGATCGTTCCGGCGGTCGGGACGACGGTGCTGATCGCCGGGGCCGGCACGCTCTTCTACTTCATGATCAAGGCGATGGCCCGGATCCAGATGCCCCAGCGCCGCCCGGTCGATTGACCCAAAAGCGCGTTCTATAGAGTCGCGGCCATGCCAGATACCTACGACGTGATCGTCATCGGCGGCGGACCCGGCGGCTACGTGGCCGCGATCCGCGCCGCTCAACTCGGTAAGAAGACCGCGGTGGTCGAGCGCGACAAGCCCGGAGGGCGCTGTCTCAACTACGCCTGCATCCCGGCGAAGACGATGCTCCACACCGCCGAGATCCTCGACCACGCTCAGAACTCCGCCGAGCTCGGCGTGGTCACGAAGGGCGCCTCGCTCGACTGGAAGGCGCTCGGCGCCCGCCGGGCGAGCGTCTCGGAGACGCTCTCCGGCGGCGTGAAGATGCTCTGGGACAAGAACAAGGTCACGATGATCGAGGGCGAGGGCTCGCTCGACGGCGACGGCAACGTCGTCGTCGACGGCACCACCTACGAGGCGGGGGCGGTCGTGCTCGCAACCGGCTCGGTCGCGATGGCGATCCCCGGGGTCGAGTTCGGCGAGCGGATCGTCGACACCTGGGGCGCCTGGTCGCTGCCGGAGATGCCGAAGTCGATCGCCGTCGTCGGCGCCGGCGCCTCCGGCTCGGAGATCGCCTCCGCCTACGTCCGCTACGGGACCGAGGTGGTGCTCGTCGAGATGCTGCCGCAGATCCTGCCGCTCGAGGACAAGGACATGGCCCGGGTGGTCGAGCGCACCTTCAAGAAGCAGGGAATCGAGATCCTCACCGGCACCCCGATCTCCGACGTCGCGGCGGGCTCGAAGTCCGTCAAGGCGAAGGTCGGCGAGCGTGAGATCGAGGTCGACTACCTGGCGATCGCCGGCGGCCGGCGACCCGACACCGAGGGGCTGGGGCTCGACGCCGCCGGGATCAAGAGCGATGAGACCGGGAAGATCGAGATCGACGAGTACCAGCGGACGTCGAACCCGAAGGTGTACGCGATCGGCGACCTCGTCCGCGGACCGGCGCTCGCGCACAAGGCCTCCGAGGAGGGCGTCGTGGCGGTCGAGACGATCGCCGGCGCCGCGACCCATCCAGTGGACCCCGAGCTCGTCCCGGGCGCGACCTTCTGCCACCCCCAGGTGGCGAGCGTCGGCATGACCGAGGCCGAGGCGAAGGAGAGCGGCCGCGAGATCAAGGTCGGCAAGTTCAAGCTCGGCGGCGTCGGCGCCTCCGCCGTCTACGACGATCGGGACGGGATGGTCAAGATCGTCGCCGACGCCGAGTTCGGCGAGATCCTCGGCGCCCACATCGTCGGCAACCGCGCCTGCGACATGATCGCCGAGCTCGTCGACACGATCGCGCTCGAGGGCGGCTACCAGGAGCTCGCCCGGATCGTCCACGCGCATCCGACGATCTCCGAGGCGGTCCTCGACGCCGCCCGGGCCGTGGACGGCTGGGCCACGCACGCCTAGTGATGGACTACGAGGCGCTCAAGCAGGGGATGGCCGCGGCGGTCCCGTTCAACTCCCACCTCGGCCTCGAGATCGTCGAGATGGGCGAGGGCTCCTGCGTCGTCAGGCTGCCCGAGGCCGAGCACCTCAGCAACCACGTCGGCTCGCAGCACGCCGCCGGGCTCTTCGCCGCGGCGGAGGCCGCCTCCGGCGGCGCGTTCGTCGCCGGCTTCGCCGAGCGGATGGCCGAGATCCGCCCGCTGGCCGCGCAGGCCGAGATCGCGTACACGAAGCTGGCGAGCGGCCCGATCGACGCCCGCGCCGAGCTCCCCGGCATCGACGAGCTGCTCTCGACGCTCGACCGGGAGGGCGTGGTCGCGTTTCCGGTCGAGGTGGCGCTTGCGAACGGCGCCGGCGAGACGGTCGCGACGGCGACGATCCGCTGGCACGTGAAGAAGACCGCCTGAGGGACGCGCCGTGCCCCAGCGCGCGACCTTCTACTTCGACCTGGGCTCGCCCTACGCCTACCTCGCCGCCGAGCGGATCACGACCGTGTTCGAGGAGGCCGGCGCCGAGCAGCCCGAATGGCAGCCGGTCCTGCTCGGCGCCCTGTTCAGGCGCTTCGGCCGCGACTCGTGGGCGAACGGACCGGGGCGCGAGCAGGGGCTCCGCGAGGTCGAGCGCCGCGCCGAGGAGTACGGCCTGCCGGCGATCCGCTGGCCCGACCCCTTCCCCGGCAACACCCTCTTCGCGATGCGCGCCGCCACCTTCGCCAAGGAGATCGGCAGGACCACCTCGTTCTCGCTCGCGGCCTTTCGCCAGGCGTTTGCGGCGGGCCGCGACCTCAGCGATCCGGAGAACGTCTTCATCGCCGCCGCCTCCTCCGAGCTTCACCCGCGGTCGCTGAAGGCGGCGGTCGGCCGCGACGCGATCAAGGGAAGGCTCCGCGACGCGACCGACGAGGCCGGCGAGCGAGGCGTGAGCGGGGTCCCCAGCGTGTACGCGGGGGGCGATGTCTACTGGGGCGACGACCGCCTCGAGGACGCCGCGGCGGCCGCGGCGGGGTAGTGACTAACTTCCGCGCGATGGAGAAGCGGACGGCAAAGGGCTCGGCCGAGCCGGCCGAGCTGACCAAGCTTCAGCAGACGGCCGCGCGGCGCGTCGCCGAGTCGAAGGCGACGATCCCGCATCTCTACCTCGACGCCGAGGTGCCGAGCTCGGCGCTCGCGGGCCGGGCCGGCCCCGGTGCGCTCGCGGTCGCCGCCTGCGCGCGAGCGCTCCGCGAGCGCCCGCTCCTCAACTCCGCCTATCGCGACGGCGCTCTGGAGACCTATTCGCGGATCAACGTCGCGATCTCGGTCGCCGCGCAGGGCTCGGTGCTCTCGCCGACGATCTTCGACGCGGACGGCAAGCCCGCCGAGGAGATCGCCGCCGAGATCGAAGCGCTGGCCGCCCGCGCCCGCTCCGGGGAGCTGAGCGCCCCGGAGCTCTCCGGCGCGACCTTCACGGTGATCGACCTCAGCGGGACCGGTGCCGGCGGCGCCCAGGCGGTGATCAGCCCCTCGCAGGCGGCGGTGCTGACGCTCGGCGATCCGGCCTGCGGGCCGCGGACCAAGCTCGGGCTCTCCTGCGACAACCGGATCGCTCCCTGGCCCGACGCGGCCGCGTTCCTCTCCCGCGTTCGCACCATTCTCGAAGCCCCGCCGAGCTGAGCCCCGCGATGCCGGAGCGGCTGATCGACGTGCCGCTCGAGTCGCTTCCCTATGTGGACGAGAACTCGGTTGCGGTCGGCGCCTCGCCCGAACGCGTCTGGGAGGCGGTCCTCGATGTGGTCGCGGGCACGACGGGCGGCTGGGCCGGCAGGCGCACCGCCACGGCGCTCGGCTGCTTCTACACCGACCGCAGCGGGCCGGCCGGGAGAATCGGCTCGACCGTCCCGGGTTTCGTCGTCGCTCGATCGGTGGCTCCCGCGGTGCTGGCGCTGATGGGGGAGCACCGCTTCTCGCGCTACGCGCTGGTCTTCCGGATCAGCGAGACGCCGCTCGAGCGCGCGCCGGTGCTGCTCAGCGCCGAGACGCGAGCGGTGTTCCCGGGCCGCCGCGGCGCCGCCTATCGCCGGCTCGTGATCGGCACGCGGGGCCATGTGCTGGTCACGCGGGCGATGCTGCGGGCGGTCCGCCGCCATGCCGAGCGTCGCTCGCCGGGTTGAAATCGCCGCGAGTGGGAATACACTTGGCGTAGCGATCCGCATCAGCTATCCGCGAGGGTGGATCGCCAGTTCGAGTTGACATAGGGCACCGGGGCGGAACCCCTGGAGCCTGTCGTCTGAGTAGGCGCCGCGGAGGAGATCCTGAAGCGGTGGGACCAGGCCGGAGCCGAGGAGATCCCGAGGCACGGCCAGACACGAAGGACGGAGAGAGATGAAGCCACTCGATGGCGTCGTCGTCCGCGAGCGATCGCGCGACGAGTTGAGCCTGCGCCGGGACGACCCCGCGCCCGAGAGCGAGCACCTCAGCACCGAGGATCGCAAGCAGTTGCTCAGGTTCATGGCGATGATGCGGGCCGCGGAGGAACGCGGCGTGACCCTCTATCGCCAGGGGAAGATCCCCGGCAGCTTCTACGACGGCTGTGGGCAGGAGGCGATCCCGGTCGGCTCCTCCTTCGTGCTCGGCCCTCGAGATCGGATGTGCATCCTGCATCGCGACCTCGGGGCCCACTTCGTCCGCGGCCTGACCCCTGACCGCTACCTCGCCAACTACATGGGACGCGCCGACGGCGTCACCGGCGGCAAGGACGGGAACCTGCACTTCGGAGACCCCGACCTCGGCTGCGTGGGGATGGTCTCGATGCTGCCCGACATGGCACTCGTCGCCTGCGGGCTGGCGCTCAGCTTCAAGCTGCGCCACGAGCCGCGGGTGGCGATGACCTACTTCGGCGAGGGATCGACGGCCAACGGACAGTGGCACGAGGCGATGAACCTCGCCGCGGTCCAGCACCTCCCGGTGGTCTTCATCCTCGAGAACAACGGGTTCGCCTACTCGACCCCGAACGAGCTCGAGTTCGCCGTCGATCCGGTCGAGCGTGCCGCCGGCTACGGCTTTCCCGGCGTCCTGGTCGACGGCAACGACGTCGAGGCTGTCTTCGAGGCGTCCCGCCAGGCCGCCGAGCGCGCCCGCTCCGGCGGCGGCCCGACGCTGATCGAGTGCCGGACGATGCGGATGCACGGCCACGGCGCCCACGACGACATGCGCTACGTCCCCGACGGCACCCACGAGGAGTGGGCGAAGCGCGATCCGATCGAGCGCTACGCGAAGCGGCTCGTCGAGGAGTACGAGGTCGAGGCCGCGGAGGTCGAGCGGATCCGCGCCGAGGTCGTCGAGTACATGGACGAGTGCGCCCGGATCGCGCTCAGCTCGCCGATGCCCGATCCCGCGCTCGCCCGCGACGGCGTCTTCGCCGACGAGTGGCGGGCGCTCGGCGACGGCGAGGCGCCGTGGTCGCGCTGGAGCGCCGCTGCGGCGGAGCGGAGCGCGGCATGAGCACCACCTACCTCGAGGCGATCTCAGACGGCCTGCGCGAGGAGATGCGCCGCGACGAGACGGTGATCTGCCTCGGCGAGGACATCGGAGCGTTCGGCGGAGCGTTCAAGGTGACCGACGGCTTCTACGAGGAGTTCGGAGCGGATCGGGTGATCGACACGCCGCTCGCCGAGAACGCGATCATCGGCACGGCGGTGGGAGCCGCTGTCGAGGGGCTGAAGCCGGTCTGCGAGATGCAGTTCGCCGACTTCATCTCATGCGGGTTCGACCAGCTCGTCAACGTCGCCGCGAAGCTCCATTACCGCCAGGGCGTCGCCGTTCCGATGGTGGTCCGGCTTCCCTCCGGCGGAGGCTTCTCGGGCGGGCCGTTCCACTCCCAGAACCCGGAGGCGTGGTTCATGCAGTCGCCCGGTCTCAAGGTCGTCGCCCCGGCGACCGCCGAGGACGCGAAGGGGCTGCTGACCGCCGCGATCCGCGATCCCAACCCGGTCTGCTTCCTCGAGCACAAGGGCCTTTACCGCTACGTCAAGGGAGAGGTGCCGGACGGTGAGCACACCGTCGAGCTCGGCGAGGCGCGGGTCGCGAGGGCCGGCGAGCCCGGCGAGCTCAGCGTGATCGCCTACGGCTCGGCGGTCCATCTCGCGCTCGATGCGGCCGAGGCGCTCGACGAGGACATCGAGGTGATCGACCTGCGCTCGCTATGCCCGCTCGACACCGAGACGGTGCTGGCGAGCGCGCTCAAGACCGGCAAGGTCCTGATCGCCCACGAGGCGACCCAGTCGTGTGGCGTCGGAGCCGAGCTGGCGGCGCTGATCGCCGCCGAGGCGTTCGAGCACCTCGACGCCCCCGTCCGCCGCCTGACCGCCCCCGATGTCCCGATCCCGTTCAGCCCACCCCTCGAGCAGGCCGTGCTGCCGCAGCTCGAGCAGATGAAGGAGGCCTGCCGTGAGCTCCTCGCCTACTGAGACCGCCGACGCACCGACCGCCAACGGAGCCGGCGGCAACGGAGCCTCGGTCGAGGTCCTGATGCCGAAGATGGGGATCTCCGTCTCCGAGGGGACGATCCTCGAATGGCGAAAGCGGCCCGGCGAGGAGGTCGCCGCCGACGAGACGATCGCCGATGTGACCACCGACAAGGTCGACGTCGAGATCCCCGCGCCGGCGAGCGGCGTGGTCACGCGCCTGCTCGTCGAGGAGGGTGAGACGGTCGAGGTCGGCGTCGCGATCGCCGAGATCGGGTCCGCGGCCGAGCCGGCGCCCGCCGCCGGCGCGAGCGTGAGCGCGGCGACGCCCGAGCGGCCGGCGGCCGCCGAGGGCGACGAGGCCGACCGCTCAGGGTTCTACTCCCCGGTGGTTCAGCGGATCGCCGCCAAGCACCGGATCGACCTGGCCACGGTCAGCGGAACCGGGGTCGGCGGCAGGGTGCGAAAGAAGGACCTGCTCGACCTGATCGAGGGGGGCGAGGTCGACGAGCGGCCGATGCCGACCCTCCACAGCGAGTCGCCCTACCGGCCCGAGCCCGTGGTCGCGAACGGGGCCGCGAACGCCGCGTCACTTCCCGGGTCGCCCGGCGCCGTTCCCACGGCCGAGCACCGCGAGCAGATGTCGGCGATGCGTCGCGCGATCGCGCGGCACATGGTCGAGAGCCGGCACACGGCGGCGCACTGCACGACAGTGGTCGAGGCCGACATGTCCGCCGTCGCCCGGGAGCGCGCGGCGCTCAAGGCGCCGCTCGCGAAGCGCGGCGTCCGGCTCACCTACCTGGCCTTCGTCGCCGAGGCGGCGGTGGCGGCGCTCGCCAAGTACCCAGTGCTGAACGCCTCGGTGGAGGGCGACGAGCTCGTTCACCACGAGGACGTCAACCTCGGCATCGCGGTCGCCCTCGAGGAGGGCCTGATCGTCCCCGTGATCCATGGGGCGCAGCGGCTCAGCGTCGAGGGGCTCGCCGGGGCGATCGCGGACCTCGCCGATCGAGCGCGCTCGCGGAGCCTCGAGCCCGACGACGTCCACGGGGGCACGTTCACGATCACCAACCCGGGTCAGTTCGGCGCGGTGCTGGCGACGCCGATCATCAACCAGCCCCAGGTGGCGATCCTCGATCTCGAGGCGATCGTCAAGCGGCCGGTGGTGGTCGAGGGCCCGGACGGCGACTCGATCGCGATCCGCCCGATGACGAACCTCTGCATGTCCTGGGATCACCGCGCGCTCGACGGCGCCGACGCGGCCCGATTCCTCGGCGAGGTCAAGTCGCGGCTCGAGACCCGGAACGGAGGCGCACGATGACGGCCCTGCCGAACGGCAACGGCAACGGCGCCTTCGAGCACGAGGAGCTCGCGGTGCGCCGTGGGCCGCGAAGCGGCGCCACGATCGCGGTCGCGATCCACTCGACCCAGCTCGGCCCCGCCCTCGGTGGGCTCCGCTTCTGGCGCTACGAGGCGCATGGGGACGCAGTGGCCGACGTCCTGCGGCTCTCCCGCGGGATGACGCTGAAGGCGTCCGCGGCCGGACTTGACCTCGGCGGCGGCAAGGGGGTGATCTGCCCGCCGAGCGGCGAGGGATCGCGGAGCCCGGTGCTGCGTCGCGAGATGCTGCTCGACTTCGCCGACCTGGTCGCCTCGCTCGAGGGCCGCTACATCACCGCCGAGGACGTCGGCGTGGGCAGCGGCGACATGACCACGATCTCCGAGCGCACCGAACATGTCGTCGGGCTGCCGCTCGAGGCCGGCGGCGTCGGCGATCCGAGCCCGTTCACGGCGATCGGCGTCGAGGCGGGGATCCGGGCGTGCGTCGAGCACCGGCGCGGCGATCGCGACCTGCGGGGGCTCGAGGTCTCCGTCGTCGGCCTCGGCCATGTCGGCGGGCGGTTGGCGATGCGGCTGGCGAACGCCGGGGCGCGACTCACGGTCAGCGACGTCGACCCGCTGAAGCGCGCCCTCGCCGAGCGGTTGGACGCGCGCTGGGTCGATCCCGAGGTGGCGCTGGTCGGCGAGTGCGACGTGCTCGCGCCCTGCGCGCTCGGTGGCGTGATCTCCGAGGCCACTGTGGACGCGATCGGCGCCTCGATCATCTGCGGAGCGGCCAACAACCAGCTTGCCGACGACTCGCTCGCGGACCGGCTGAGCGAGCGCGGGATCCTCTACGGGCCCGACTTCATCGCCAACGCCGGCGGGCTGATGAGCTGCGTCCGTGAGATCAACGGCTACGACGAGGGCTGGACGCACGACAAGGCGCTCGGGATCGAGACGACGATGGGAGAGATCCTCGCGAGCGCGGCCGGCGGCGGGCTCACCCCGCTCGCCGCCGCGCGGCGGCTCGCCGGTGAGCGGCTGGCCGGCGGGGCCGTGCCAAACTCGACCTGATGAGCTCGGTCCTGTCGGTGATCCGCGCCGGCGTCGTTCCCTACGAGGAGGCGCGCCGGATGCAGGCGTCGCTCGAGCGCGAGCGCCAGCGCGGAGCGATCGCCGACACCCTGCTCTGCCTCGAGCACCCACCCGTCTACACGAAGGGGCGCCGCTCGCGGCCGGAGGAGCTGCCGATGGGCGAGGACTGGTACCGGATGCAGGGAATCGAGGTCGTCGAGACCGACCGGGGCGGCCTGGTCACCTACCACGGGCATCGGCCAGGTCGTCGTCTATCCGATCATGGCGCTCGCGGAGCTCGCCAAGCCCGACGACGTCCACGAGTACGTGCGCCTGCTCGAGCGGGCGATGATCATGGCGCTCGGCGATCGGGGCGTTCGCGCGGGCCTCCTCGAGGGGCTCACCGGGGTCTGGGTCGGAAGCGAGCCACCGCCCGCGGGCGACGCGCGCAAGATCGGCTCGATCGGGATCCACGTCGACCGCGGGGTGACCACTCACGGCCTGGCGATCAACGTCAACAACGACCTGCAGCCGTTCGAGTGGATCGTCCCCTGCGGGATCGAGGCCGTGCGGATGACCTCGCTCGCCCGCGAGCTCGGCGCCGAGCAGGACCTCGGCGCGTTCTGCGACACCCTGATCGCCCGGCTGGCGGAGGTCCTCGGCCGCGAGGTCGCCGAGGACCAGGCCGGGCTCGAGCCCGAGGCCGCCCGGTAACGTAGATCGCGATGGCAGCGAAGCCCGAGACGGCACCGGCCGAGCGCGTCCACGTGACCCGCTCTCGCGCAAACCCCGGCGGGGCCAGCGGGATCGAGGGGCGGCCGTTTCGCGAGCGCAAGCCGCCGTGGCTGAAGGTTCCGGCACCGGGCGGGGAGACCTACCGGCGACTGAAGAAGTCGATCGCCGAGGACAACCTCCACACCGTCTGCGAGGAGGCCGCGTGCCCGAACGTCGGCGAGTGCTGGGAGCGGGGCACGGCGACCTTCATGATCCTCGGCGACGTCTGCACGCGGCGCTGCGGCTTCTGCAACGTGCAGAGCGGGGTGCCGACGTGGAACGACCCGCTCGAGCCGCTGCGGGTGGCAACCCAGGTCGAGCAAGATGGGCCTCCGCCACGCGGTGATCACCTCGGTGGACCGCGACGACCTCCCCGACTACGGCGCCGGCGCCTTCGTCGGCGTGATTCGCTCGATCCGCCGGATGGCGCCCGGATGCAAGGTCGAGATCCTCACCCCCGACTTCCGCGGCCAGGAGATGCCGCTGGCGAAGGTGATCGCCGAGCGCCCCGACGTCTTCAACCACAACGTCGAGACGGTCCCGCGCCTCTACCCGCGCGCCCGTCGCGGCTCGGACTTCCTGCGCTCGGCTCGCGTGCTGCGGCTCGCGAAGGAGCTCGGCGGCGAGCGGGTGGTGACCAAGTCCGGGTTGATGGTCGGCCTCGGCGAGGAGTTCGAGGAGATGGTCGAGACCTTCTCCATCCTGCGTGAGCACGACGTCCAGATCCTCACCGTCGGCCAGTACCTGCGCCCGACCGAGAACCACCTCCCGGTGGTCCGCTACTGGCATCCAGACGAGTTCGAGGCGCTGCGCGAGGCGGCGCTCGATCTCGGCTTCGAGTCGGTTGCCGCCGGGCCGCTGGTCCGCAGCTCCTACCACGCGGACGAGTCGGCGCGCGAAGTCGCCGAGCGCCGCGCGGCCTGAGCGACCCGCCGCAGCTCTAGCCTCCGCCTCCCTTGATCCCGCTCAAGGACAACATCCCGACGAGCCGCTTCCCGCTGCTCACCCTGCTCCTGATCGCCGCCAACATCGGTGTCTTCGTATGGCAGACGCAGTTCCCGGTCGACGCCGAGCTCGAGCCCGCGGGGCTGGTCTCGGGAATCGACCAGAGCGCGGTCGAGTACGGGGCGATCCCGCAGCGGGTGACCCACCCCTCGCAGTCGCGCTGCTTTCTCGGCTACGTGCCACAGGGGCAACGAGCGGTGAGCCCCGAGATCGTCTGCGAGGGCAGCAAGGAGCTGGCGGCGGCCGAGCGCGTCGCGGGGCAGCCGCTCAGCGGCGGCGATGGCACCGCCGGCGAGATCCCGGCGCCCGTGCCGCTCGCCCAGGCGGCCTGGTGGGTGACCCTGATCACGGCCATGTTCATGCACGGCGGGCTCCTTCACCTCGCCGGGAACATGCTCTTCCTGTGGATCTTCGGCAACAACATCGAGGACTCGATGGGACGGGTACGGTTCCTGCTCTTCTATGTGCTCGCCGGCCTGATCTCGGTGTACGCGCAGTCGCTCGTCGATCCCGCCTCAACCGTGCCGACGATCGGCGCGAGCGGGGCGGTCGCCGGAGTGCTGGGCGGCTACGCGCTGCTCTACCCGAGGGCACGCGTGCTCTCGCTCGTGATCGTGATCTTCTTCGTCACCCTGATCGAGATCCCCGCGCTGCTCCTGCTCGGCGTCTGGTTCGTGCTCCAGTTCCTGCCGGCGGTCGGCCAGACCGCGGTCACCGACCTCGCCGGCGGTGACAACATCGCCTACCTGGCCCACGTCGCCGGCTTCGTCTTCGGACTCGTCGCGATCAAGGCCTTCGCCGACCGCCGCCGGGTCGAGGCCGCGAGGGCGGCGTAGGCGATGGATCCCGACCTGCGCACGGCGCTGCTTCTCGGTGGACTGATCTTCGTCGGCGCGTTCGCGGGGATGACGATCTACGTCGCGCTCCAGGACGGCGTCGACGTGCTGACCGTGTCGGCGGCGGGGATCGTCGCGATGCTCGGCCTGGCGCTGATAGGCGCGCTGCGAAACCCGCCGGAGTGAGCCGCCGGCGCGCCGCGGCGATTCGCCCAGGGCTGCCGCCCCGCGACACGCGAGTGGCGGAACGCCGCGCCCCGATCGACCTAGAATCGATGCCAGGGGCCATAGCTCAGTTGGGAGAGCGCCGGCTTTGCAAGCCGGAGGTCGCGGGTTCGAGCCCCGCTGGCTCCATCCTCCCCACGAAGCCTGTATGCCTCCGCGCGGCGCGCTTTGTGGAAGGATCGCGGTTGAGCGCGGCTTCTTGAAGGAGAGGGATGGACGAGACCGAGACCACAGCGGTTGGCGAACGCGAGCAGACCGACAAGTCGCCGGAGGCCGTCGAGCAGGCCGCCGACGAGTCGCCCGCGAGCGATTCTCACAAGCCGAGCCAGCAGGCCGAGGTCTCGAACCTCGACATCGTCCGCCACTACTTCGACCTCGCGGCCGACCACATGGGGCTCGCCGACGACCTGCGGGTCGTCTTCTGGACTCCCTACCGCGAGGTCACGGTCCAGATCCCGGTCAAGCTCTCGGATGGCAAGACCCACGTCTTCTCCGGCTACCGGATCCAGCACAACGGAGCCCGCGGCCCCTACAAGGGCGGGATCCGCTTCCATCCGGAGGTCGATGTCGACGAGGTCCGCGCGCTCGCCTCGCTGATGACCTGGAAGACGGCCGTCGCCGGGGTGCCCTTCGGCGGCGCGAAGGGCGGCGTCAACTGCCCGGCCTCCACGCTCGAGCCCGCAGAGCAGCAGCGGATCGCCCGGTCGTTCATGGACAAGATCGAGAAGGTCCTCGGCCCGACCCGCGACATCCCCGCGCCCGACGTCGGCACGAACGCGCAGACGATGGCCTGGCTCATGGACGAGTACGGGAAGCTTCACGGCCACACCCCCGCGATCGTCACCGGCAAGCCGATCTCGCTGGAGGGCTCGCGCGGGCGCGAGGCGGCGACAGGCCGAGGCTGCGTCTACATGTTCCGCGAGGCGGCGCCGCAGATCGGGCTCAGCCCCGCCGATACGACGTTCGTCGTCCAGGGCTACGGCAACGTCGGCTCCTGGGCGGCGCGGATCCTGCAGCAGCTCGGCGGCACGATGGTCGCGGTCTCCGACGCGCACGGCGCGATCCGCTCCGACGAGGGGATCGACGCCAACGAGCTCCACGACCACATCTCCGCCGGGGGGCAGATCACCGAGTTCGAGGGCGTCGAGGCGATCGATCCCGACGACCTGATCGCGGTTCCCTGCGACGTCTTCATCCCGGCCGCGCTCGGCGGGATGATCCACGAGGGCAACGCCGATCGGATGGATTGCAAGGTCCTCGTGGAGGGCGCCAACAGCCCGACCACCCCGGCCGCCGACCAGATCCTCCGCGACAAGAACGTCTACGTGATCCCGGACGTGATGGCGAACGCCGGCGGCGTGGTGGCCTCCTACTTCGAGTGGGTTCAGAACCTCCAGCACTTCAGCTGGGAGGAGCGCGAGGTCAACGACAAGCTGGGGACGATCATGCGCCGCTCCTACCGCGACGTCTCCAAGCGGGCTCGCGAGGAGGGTCTCGACCTGCGCGAGGCGGCCTACGTCGTCGGCATCGAACGCGTCGTCGAAGCCGCCCGCGCCCGCGGCTACGTCCAGGACTAGCCGGCACGCGCGAAGCGCCGCGGCGCTTCGCTAGAAGTCGAAGTCCTTCGGCTCGCCCTGCTCGAACCAGAGCTCGTCGTCCTCGGGAGCGTCGCGAAGGAACTCCGGCGTCTCCTCGAGCACGTCCTCCGCCTCCTCCTCCTCCTCGGCGTCGGCGTCGGCGGATGTCGGCGATCGATCCGCCGCGGGCTCGTCCTCGACCACCTCGGCGTCCTCGATCACCTCCTCGAAATCATGCTCGACCGTGTCGAGCGACTCGATCGGCGGCTCGAACCGGTGCTCGACCGTGTCGAGCGACTCGATCGGCGGCTCAGCCTCGTGCTCGACCGCATCGTCCGGCTCGCTCGGCGGCTCCGGCTCGGCGGGCACAGCGGGCTGCGGCGCGTCGTCGAGATCGGTGACCTCCTCGAGCTGCTCGTCGAGGTCGAGCTCGAGCTCGAGCTCCAGCTCGTCGTCGATATCGCCGGCCGGCTGCTCGGGCGACCGGGGCGCAGCGCCCGACGCCGCGACGTCCGTGCTCGGCGCGTCCTGCGGCGCCGGCTCGGGCTGCGGCGGCGGGGCGGCGCTCTCGGGGGCCGCCGCGGGCTCGGGCGGGGCGACGGGCTCCGCGGCCGCGTCGAAGATGTCGGACGGAGCGGGCTCACCGGTGGTCGGGGGCGTGAGCTCCTCCGGGGCCTGCTGAGCGGAGAGCGCACCGTCCTCGCCGGTCAGCGCCTCGGCGTGCTCGCCCGTGATCGGCTGCTCGGGGCGATCGCTCACCGACTGGTCGTGCTCACCGGTCCCCGTCTCCGGGTGCTCGCCGGTCGAGAACTCCGGATCGCCGGGGCGCGCGGGGGGTCCGAACGCCTCCTTCTCAAGGCGCTCAAGTTCGTCTGAAGCGGCGCCCAGGCGCCGTTTCAGGTCGAGATGCTCTCGGATCGCGTCGTCGAGTATGCCCATCAGACCAGTCTGCGAAGAGTGAAGCCTACTGCGCGACGGTTCGCCGTTCGCCGCCGTTTCCCTCCGCCAGCTCGACCCTGTTCCTGCCCGCGCGCTTGGCGATGTAGAGCGCCGCATCCGCCGCGGCGATCAGGGTCTGCGCGTCCGCGGCGCCGTCGGGGATCGTGGCCACCCCGAAGCTTGCAGTGACGCTCAGCGCGCGCTCGCCGTCGTCGTCGCCGAGCACGGGGATCGGCTCGGCCTCGATCCGGGCGCGAATCCGCTCGGCGACCTCGAGCGCGCCCTGGCTGTCGGTCTCGGGGAGCGCGAGCACGAACTCCTCCCCGCCGTAGCGCGCCGAGGTGTCGATCGCCCGCGACTCGGCGGCGAGGATCCCGCCGATCGCGCGCAGCACCGCATCGCCCTGCGGGTGCCCGTAGGTGTCGTTCACCCGCTTGAAGTGGTCGATGTCGAGAATCAGCAGCGAGAGCCGGTGACCGAAGCGCGCGGCTCGCGCGGCCTCGTTGTCGATCGCCTCGCGAAACGCGCGGCTGTTCGGCAGGCCGGTCAGCTCGTCGGTCACGGCCTGCTCGCTGACGAGCTCGTGGAGGGCGACGTTCTCGACCGAGGCGGCTGCCTGCCCGAGCAGGTAGAGGAACACGCTCTCCTGCTCGGGGGTGAAGGCGTGGCCCGCGCGGGCGATCGTCATCACCCCGAGCGGCCTGCGATCCTCGCCCAGCCGGCCAAGGCGCCCGGCGATCGCGTAGCCGCCCCCGTCCTCGTGCTTGACCAGACCGCCGGCGCTCAGGGCCTCGCGCTCGGCGGCGAGCGCGGTGTCGCGAAGCGCGGCGCTCACGGGCCTGGTCTCATGCTCACCACCGACGGCGCCGCTGAGCGCGACGACCGCGTACTCCGCCTCGCAGGCGGCGGTCGCGGTGTCGGTGAGAATCGGCAGCAGGGCGCTGACGTCGAGGCCCGAGGCGAACGCCTCGCCGATCCGGTCCACCGAGCGCTCGAGCTCGGTGCGCTGCCGCTTGAGCTGCTCGACCTGCTCGGCAAGCCGATCGCGCATCTCGTTGAACTCGCCCGCGAGGGCTGCCATCTCGTCACGTCCGACCACGGGGACCTCGCCGCCGAAGTCCCCCCTGCCGATCCGCCGAGCCGCGTCGAGCATCGCCGCGACCTGACCCTGCAACGTGCGTGAGACGAGGGCCGCGGCGAACAGCGCGACGAGGATGAAGCCGGCGATCCCGACCGCGACGCCGGCCGCCGATGCGAGAAACCCTTCAGATCGAACCGGTGCGATCAGAGCCACTCGGGCCGCGGAGGGCCCGGGCAGGTCGGCGACTGCGATTCGGAGCTCCTCGGCGGAGCCATCGAAGCTCGCCGCCTCGCCCGCGGCCGGGAGCGCCCCCGCGTCGATCTCGATCGACGCCGCGAGCTCGCCGTCGGCGGTGAGCAGCGCCGCATCCTCGCCGCTCGCCCGGGTGACCGCCCGCAGGTAGGCCTCGGGCAGGGTGGTCGAGACCGAGAGCTCGCCGCCGACGCCGCCGGCGAGCCTGATCGTCGCCGCGGCGAAGAGGTCGCCCCGGGGACTCGAGCCGATCTCCGCGAGCCCGGCCGAGCCCGACAGCCGGTAGGCGCGCACCCCGCGCGCCGCGGCAAGCCTCCGCAGGGCGCGACGGGTCGCCGGCCCGTCGCCGGCGGAGAGCGCGCGCTGGAAGCCGGCGTCCTCGGCGATCGCGGTTCCGGCCTCGCGGGCCGCGATCACCCGCGAGTCGTAGATGCGAGCGGCCAGATCGAGGTCCTCGGAGAGCGCCGCGTCGGTCTTGCCGGTCGCCGAGTCCCCGGCGACCTCGACCACCAGGAAGCCGATCGCGATCATCGGGATCACCACGATGAGCACGAAGAACAGCGTGAGTCGGCCCCGGAAGCTCACTGGCACCAGCTTAGATCGGCCCCCCGGCGGCCATTCCTTGAGCGCTGGGCGTGCAAGCCCCGCACCCGCGAGCGGCGCCCGCGGCGGCTATCCTGATCGGTGCGCGCCGGTCCCACGGCGCGCGGCTCACGGGGCTATAGCTCAGATGGGAGAGCGCCTGGTTCGCAATCAGGAGGTCGCCGGTTCGATCCCGGCTAGCTCCATCGGCTCCTCGTCGGGGACGCACCGGCCGTGACGCGGCTCGTCGTCGTCGGCCCTTCGATCCGCACCCCGGCGCGAGGAGCGGTTGTCCGGCTCGCCTTGACTTGCGAGCTTCGCGCCCGGTAGGTTCTCCCGCGAGGCCGATGGGGGCCTCGCAACAAGGGGGCGGGGGACAAGGGAGAAGTGCATGCGCACTTGGGGCGAGGGCCAGAACCGGACACACTGTGCGAGGGGGCCCGCGGCAACATTGGTCGTGACGCTGCTTGGTCTGGCGGCGCTCGCCTCCCCGGCCGCCGCGGCGGTCCCGGGCGTGAACGGCAAGATCGCCTTCGACAGCACCCGCGACGGTTTCGAGCAGATCTACGCGATGAACGCTGGGGGGAGCGACCAGACGAACCTGAGCAGCAACACCCCGAGCGACGCGCTCCCCAGCCTCTCGCCCGACGGCGAGCGGATCGCCTTCTACCAGCGACCGCGACGGCAACTACGAAATCTACGTGATGAACGCCGACGGCACCGGGCAGACGCGGCTGACCAACAACTCGGCGGTCGACTACGCCCCCACCTTCTCGCCCGACGGCGAGCGGATCGCCTTCTATAGCGACCGCGACGGCAACTACGAAATCTACGTGATGAACGCCGACGGCACCGGGCAGACGCGGCTGACCAACAACGCGGCGATCGACTTCGGACCCAGCTTCTCGCCCGACGGCAAGAAGGTCGCCTTCGCCAGCAGCCGCGACGGCGACATCGAGATCTACGCGATGAACGCCGACGGCAGCGGGCAGACGAACCTGACCAACAACGCGGCGTCCGACCATTCCCCCAGCTTCTCGCCCGACGGCAAGCGGATCGCCTTCTACAGCAGCCGCGACGGCGACGGCGAGATCTACGTGATGAACGCCGACGGGACGGGGCCGGTGAACCTGACCAACAACACGTCGTATGACGCCGATCCCAGCTTCTCGCCCGACGGCAAGAACATCGCCTTCGCCAGCAGCCGCGACGGCGACGGCGAGATCTACGCGATGAACGCCGACGGCAGCGGGCAGGTGAACCTGACCAACAACGCGGCGGAGGACGCCTCCCCCGACTGGGGCTCGGCGAATCCGCCGTGCCAGGGCCGCACCGCGACGATCGCGGGCACCGACGCCTCGGAGACGATCACCGGCAGCGTCGGCGACGACGTGATCTTCGCCGGCGGCGGAAGCGACACGGTCAAGGGCCTCGAGGGCGCCGACGTGCTCTGCGGCGGCGATGGCTCGGACACCGCTCACTACGGCACCCACGAGCTCGACCTCAACCTGACGATCGGCGGCGGCGCCGACGACGGCGGGCTCGAGGACGGCCCGGCGGGCGCTCGCGACAACATCGGCGCCGACTTCGAGAAGCTCCTCGGCGGCTTCGGCGACGACACCCTGCGCGGCAACTCCAAGGACAACACCCTGATCGGCGGCCCCGGCTTCGACCTACTGCGCGGCGGCGCCGGCAAGGACACGCTCAAGGGCGACTCCGGCGATGACATCCTGCGCGGCGAGGACGCAAACGACAACCTCACCGGCGGCTCGGGCGAGGACACCCTCGACGGCGGCGATGCCAACGACACCCTCACGGGCGACTCCGGCGACGACGTGCTCAAGGGAGCGGAGGGCAACGACGTGCTCACCGCGGGCTCGGGCGAGGACGCCGTGAACGGCGGCGAGGGCATCGACACCCTCGACGGTGGCTCCGGCGACGACGTGCTCAAGGGAGGCGAGGGCGACGACAGCCTCGACGGCGGCCTCGACGGCGATCAGCTGATCGGCGGCCCGGGAGTCGACCTCGCCACCTACGTGACCCGCACGATCGGCGTCGTGGTCACGATCGGGGCCGGGACGAACAACGACGGCTCCTCCGAGGACGGTCCGGCCGGGCTTCGCGACAACGTCGCGTCCACCGTCGAGAACGTGAGCGGCGGCCTCGGCGACGACAACCTCAGCGGCAGCCAGTTCGACAACTACATCTACGGTCACGCGGGCCAGGACAAGCTGTTCGGGCTCGCAGGGATCGACACCCTGAACGCGATCGACGGCTCCCCCGACCTGGTGATCGACTGCGGCGCCGACGCCGACAACCCTGCCCAGGTCGACTACTTCGACCCGGCGCCGGTGAGCTGCTGAGCGAGGCGCCGGGGAGCGCGATCGGCCCGAACGCGCCGCCGCCCGCTTGCATTCGACCGGTCGCCGTGGGAGGCTCGCGCCGATGATGGCGACCGGCGTTGCTCAGGGATGATCCGCGGGCTGTTCGGCCAGCTCCGGCAGCAGTGGCTCGGGGCGCTCGCGTTCGGGCTCCTGCTCACCGGGGGCACGGCGTACGCGCTGGACGGCTCCAACACCGTCTTCTCGGACGACATCGTCAACAGCGAGGTGCGCACCGCCGACATCCGCGACGGCAACGTCACCCAGCAGGACATCAAGTCCGCGGCGGTCACCGAGGGCAAGCTCGGCGAGAACGCCGTCACCGAGGGGAAGCTCGCCGGAGTCGACGTCCTGCGGGCGGGAACGGACTCGCTTGTCGACACGACCGCGAACAACGCGGGCGTGTCGAGCGAGCTGCTGAAGATCGGCGAGGTGAGCATCATCGGCTTCTGCACCAAGCAGTCCGGCGGAGTGCTCACCGGCGGCATGCAGCCGCGCGCCCCCGACGGCTTCGGGGCGGTCTTCGTGCAGGACGACGTGGCGGTCGAGCTCGTCGACTTCGACGTTCAGCTGATCGTCTTCGCCAGCGACGACTCGTTCACCGGGCGGGAGCGCTCGTTCGGTCTCCTCGACACCGGTGCCGGGTCGGTGACCGGCGTCGCGGCGATGTCGATCGATCCGGCGAGCGGTCGCTGCGCGTTCAGCGTGCACGCGCTCGGCCGTAGAGGCGGGGCCCGCTGAACGGGCCGGGCTAGCCGTTCGCGGCGATGAAGCTCTTGCGGACGAACCCGGTGCGGATCCGCTGCGGGTGGTCGCCGACCTGGACGCGGGCGACCTCCTTGCGCTTCTTGTAGTAGATCACCGAGATCGCGTCGGTGCCGCTCCAGGAGACGTAGCAGCGCTTGCCGTCCTTGGTGGTCGTCGACCAGTAGGGCTTCTCGCCGGCCTCGATCAGCTTGTAGCCGAAGGTCCTTGCGCGAGACGATCGCCGCGTAGTCCGACATCGTCCCGGCGACGCAGAGCCGCTTGCCGTTGCCGCTGATCGCGATCCCGTGGTGGGCGGAGTCGAGCAGGTACTGCTCGCGGGTCAGCTTCGATGCCTCCTCGGAGATCGGCAGCTCGGCGACCCGGGTGACCTCCTGGTGCTCGAGGTCGTACTCGACGAAGCCGTGGAAGAAGGAGACCTGGAGGTAGGCGAAGCGCTCGTCGGGGGTGAGCGCCATCGGCCGCACCGCCGAGCTCATGTCCGGGTAGCCCGCCTCGGCGAGCTTCTCGCCCATGTCGACCCGGGTGACGATCTCGTTGGTCTTCGCGTCGACCACCTGGAAGTAGCGGTCGCCCTTGGTGGAGTCGAGCGGCCGGGTAGTCGGCCGGCGTGTAGACCAGCCCGATCGACGCGTGGTAGATCGGCTTGCCGTCGGCCGAGTAGATGTTCTCGTGCGGCGAGTCGCCGGACTCGAAGCGCCCGACCTCCTCGCCCGTCTTGACGTCGAGGATGTGGACGACGTTGCCGGTCGAGGCCGAGACCGCGACGTGCTTGCCGTCGGGCGAGATCGCCATGTGGTCGGAGCGCTGGCCGTCGACGACGAAGCGCCAGACGATCTCGCCGTGTGGCGAGGTCGAGAGCGCGACCACGTCGCGGAGGCTCGGCCGCGAGACGATCAGCAGCCGGCCGTCGTTGCGAGGTGTACATGTCGTCGACGAACTGGTCGTTGCCCTCGCCGACGGCCTCGCGGATCGCGAGGAAGTAGCCGAGCCGGACCGGATCGGTGTAGATCTCGGCCATCCGCTCGTCGATGTCGGGAATGATGTTGATCCGCGCGATCCGCCGGTACTTGCCGCGCGGGATCAACACGTCGGCCGTGCCCTCCCAGTTGTTGCCGACCAGCAGCACCTCGCGACGGCCGGGCTTCTTCACCCTGCTCGAGTCGGCGAGCACCGCGTCGGCGGGCATCGCCTTGGAGGCGAAGGCGGGCGCCGGCGTCGCGACTGCCGGCGCCGAGGAGCGCGATCAGCCCGGCGAGCAGCGCGGCGGCGAGCGCGAGAGCGGGCAATCTGGGGGTTCTGATCGGCCTGGCCATCGAGGTGGGCACCTTCCGCCGGCGCGACGAAGATCGTAGGCCACGAGCGGGTCCGGCGCGCCGGTCAGGCGAGGAACTCGGCCAGCCGCTCCGCCTCTGCGGACGACTCGCGCGGGTCTCTCGACGGGCCGAGGCTAACGGCGAGTCCGGCGCAGCGCCGCCCGCGCCGCCCAGTACCCGCACATCCCGTGGACGCCGCCCCCCGGCGGGGTCGAGGACGAGCAGATGTAGAGCCCCGGCAGCGGCGTCGTGTAGGGCACCGCGCGGGCGACGGGACGGCTGAACAGCTGGCGCAGGTCCTGGACGCCGCCGTTGATGTCGCCGCCGACGCAGTTGGGGTTGCGGCTCTCGAGCGCGGCGGGGCCGATCGCCGAGCGACCGATGACGAGCTCCTTGAAGCCGGGCGCGAAGCGTTCGACCTGGGCCTCGATCGCGGCGCTCATCTCCCGGTCCGAGGCGTGCGGAACGTGGCAGTAGGCCCAGGCGGTGTGCTTGCCGCTGGGCGCCCTGGCGGGGTCGAACATGGTCGGCTGCACGAGCAACACGAAGGGGCGCTCGTGGTGGCGGCCGTGGGCGGCGGCGTCCTCCGAGGCGGCGATCTCGTCCAGGGTCCCGCCGAGGTGGACCGTGCCCGCCCGCGCGACCTCGGGCGCCGCCCAGGGGATCGGCCCGTCGAGCGCCCAGTCGAGCTTGAACACGCCCGGTCCGTAGCGATAGCGCCCGAGGCGGCGCCGGTACCCGCCCGGGAGCCTCCCGCCCGCGATCCCGAGCAGCTGGCGAGGGGTCACGTCGAGAAGCGTGCTCTCGGCCGCCGGCAGCTGGTCGAGCGAGCGGACCGCCCGACCGGTCTCGATCCCGCCGCCGAGCGAGCGCAGATGTGAGGCGAGGGCGTCGGCGAGCCGCTGCGAGCCGCCGCCGGCCACCGGCCAGCCGACCCGATGGGCGCTCGCCGCGAGCACCAGCCCGAAGGCGGCGCTCGCCGGGGCGCCGAGCGACAGCATCGAGTGCGCGCTCAGGCCGGCCAGCAGGGCTCGAGCGCGCTCGCCCGCGAAGCGCGCGCGGGCGAGGCCGCTCGCCGAGCGGATCGCGCTGCGCGCGAAACGGGCGAGAACGAGCGGGTGGCGCGGCGGGCGAAGCGGGGCGAGGACGTCCGCGAACAGCGCCCCGGCGTCGGCGACGAGCGGCTCGAGCAGGCGCCTGTAGGCCGCGCCATCCTCGCCGAGGCCGGCGGCGGTCCGCTCGACCGAGCGCTCCAGGACGACGGCCGAGCCGTCGTCGAGGGGATGAGCCAGCGGCGCCTCGGGGTGGACCAGCTCGAGCCCCTGCTCGGCCAGCGGCAGCTCGCTCAGGTACGGCGAGGCGAGCGCCAGGGCGTGGACGGTGGAGCAGGTGTCGTGGACGAACCCGGGCAGGGTGAGCTCCTCGGAGCGACAGCCGCCGCCGATCGCATCGGCGCCCTCGACCACCAGGACCTCGCGGCCCGCGCTCGCCAGCACGATCGCCGCCGCGAGCCCGTTCGGGCCGGAGCCGACGACGACGGCGTCGAGGACCCGACTGCCCGGCCGCGCGCTCACCGTCAGGATCGCCGCCCTGCCCGCGCGCTAACGGATAACCGCTTGGCGGTAGCGGCGCACCGAGAGGAGTCCGAAGACCGCGATCAACCCGATGCACCAGAGCACCGAGCCCCAGATGTCGTGGCCGGCGGGGCCGCCGATGAAGAGGGCGCGAGCGGCATCGACCATGGTCGAGAACGGGTTCAGTTCCGTGGCGAAGTACTGCAGCGCCTTCGGCATCGACTCCGGCGGCACGAACGCCGAGGAGGCGAAGGTGAGTGGGAAGATCGCGATGAAGCCGAACGCGTTCGCCGACTCCGGCGAGGAGACGATCAGCCCGATGTAGGCGAACACCCAGGAGAACGCGTAGCCGATCAGCAGCATCAGCGCGATCCCGCCGAGCACCTCGATCGGCGACGAGCTGAACTGAAACCCGACCGCGTAGCCGACCGCGACCATGACCGCGAGCGAGAGCGTATTGGTGGCGACATCGGCCAGAGTGCGGCCGGTGAGCACCGCCGAGCGCGCCATCGGCAGCGAGCGGAACCGGTCGACGAGTCCGACGTTGAGATCGGCGGTGAGGCCGAGAGCCGTGGCGAAGCCGCCGAACGCCATCGTCTGGACGATGATCCCGGGAAGCAGAAAATCCGTGTAGTCGTCGTAGCCCGGAGTCGCGATCGCGCCGCCGAAGACGAAGACGAACAACAGCACGAACATCACGGGCTGGATGGTGTACGCGGTCAGCAGATCGGGCTGGCGAGGAATCCTCCGCAGGCTTCGCTCGGCGAGGATCAGCATGTCGCCGAGGGCGAATCTCAGACTCTTCACGCGACCTGCCCCCCGAGCTGCTGGTCCTCGGCCTCCTCGCTCTCCGGAGGCCTCCCGGTAAGGGTCATGAAGACGTCGTCGAGGGTCGGTCGCCTTATCGCCATGTCGTCGATCCCGACCCCGGCGTCGTTGAGACGGCGCACGGCCTCGGCGATCGCGCCGCGATGCTCTCGAATCGAGAAGCTGACCGTTGCCCCTTCGCAAACTGGCGAGTCGTCGGCGAGCGCGCTCAGCGCAGTGATGGCCTGCTCGCGCTGCGATCCGTCCTCGAGCACGATCTCGATTCGCTCCCCGCCGACGCGGTCCTTGAGCTGATCGGAGCTGCCCTCGGCGATCACCAGACCGTGGTCGATCACCGCGATCCGGTCGGCGAGCCGGTCTGCCTCGTCGAGATACTGGGTCGTCAGCAGGACCGTGGTCCCCTCGGCGACCCGGCGCTCGATCACCTCCCAGAGGCCGATCCGGCTGCGCGGGTCGAGTCCGGTCGTCGGCTCGTCGAGGAAGATCACCGGCGGTCGTGCGACCAGCGCCGCGCCGAGGTCGAGTCGGCGGCGCATCCCTCCGGAGTAGGTCTTGACGAGCCGGTCGGCGGCATCCGCGAGCCCGAAGCTCTCGAGCAGCTCGACCGCCCGACTGCGCGCGGTGAGACGATCGAAGTGGTACAGGCGGCCGACCATCTCCAGGTTCTCGGCACCGGTCAGGTTCTCGTCGACCGCGGCGTACTGACCCGCGAGGCCGATCCGCGAGCGCAGCTCGGCCGCGTCGGCGACGACATCGAGCCCGGCGACCCGGGCCGTGCCCGCGTCGGGAGGCAGAAGCGTGGTCAGGATTCGGACCGCGGTGGTCTTGCCGGCGCCGTTGGGGCCCAGCAGGCCCAGCACCGTGCCCGGCTCAACCCGTAGATCGATCCGGGCGAGCGCCTCGACCTCGCCGAAGGACTTGCGCAGCCCCGCGACCTCGATGGCCGGTTCGTCGTCGCCGAAAGTCATCGGCGCTCAACCTAGCGAGCCGGATCCCGACGCGGCGCTCGGCTCACCGGGGTGAGCGCGGTCGCCTCGGGCCAGAGGTCGCCGTCGGCGATCTCGAGCAGGTTTCCCGCCGGATCGCTGAAGTAGATCGAGCGACGTCCGCTCGGCCATTCCTGCTCATGGGTCGGCTCGACCCCGCGATCGGAGAGCGCCGCCTTCCAGGCCTCGTAGGCCTCCGGTGCGGCGAGCAGGCAGGCGTGCCCGGGCCCGGTGCTGCCGTGAGCGGCGATCGGGCCCTCGCGCAGGGCGAGGCGCTGGCGGTCGAAGAGCAGCAGGACCGCGGCTCCGGCACGGAAGGCGAGGCCGTCCTTCCAGCCGGCCACGCGGGGCAGCCCGAGGGTCTCGCCGTAGAAGCGCTCGACCGCCTCGCGCTCGCCCGTGTCGTGGTAGAGGCAGGCCTCGAGGATGCCGCCGAGCGGCGATCGATCTCTCATCGCCGCTCCGCCGCCGGGCCGCCGGGAGGCACCGCGCGCAGGGCGCGCAGGCGGCCGCGCAGGCCACCGCCGCGCGCGAGGGCGCGGCGAAGCGCGCGGCGCTCGGTCGTGCCGGGCGCGGCGCTCGAGGCGGCGAATCGATGGCGGCGCAGGGCGCCCGCGTAGGCGGCGATCTCGGCTCGGCCGGCGCGCTCGAACCGCCGCTCGATCGCGTGCAGCGTCGCGTCGGGAGCGAGCCTCCAGCCGAGCCGGCGAAGGGCGATGGTGAGCTCGCGGGCGCGCAGGATCCCCTCCTCGTCGGCCGCCATCCTTCGCCGGCGGTGAGCGGCGAGGCCGGCGCCGCCGGCGAGCAGCGCAACCGCGAGGCCGAGCCCGGCGAGCGCGAGCGCACGGCCGCGCGAGCCGGGCTCACCAAGACCCTCGGGCACGCTGCCGCCCTCGCTCGCCGCCTCCACGTCGGCGCGCAGTCCGGCTCCCCGCTCGGCGGCCGAGCCGTCTCGGCGGACGACGAGCGGGCCGCCGCGATCGAGCGTCTGCGCAGCCGCGGGAGCGACCGATGGCGTCGGATCGAAGGTCACCCAGCCGATCTTCCGGAAGTAGACCTCGACCCACGAGTGGGCATCGGTGTCGCGAACGACATAGGTGTCGCTGCTCGCCTCGTAGGTGCCCGGGGCGAAGCCGGAGACCACCCGAGCCGGGATCCCCAACATCCGAAGCATCAGCGCCATCGATCCCGCGAAGTGCTGGCAGTAGCCCGAGCGCTCCTCGAAGAGGAACGCGGGGAGCGGGTAGGTGTGCTGCTTCGCGCTCGGGCTGTAGTCGTAGCCCTCGCGCAGGTGGGCCTCGACCGCCGCGACGGCGTCGTAGACGCTGGGCGCCGCGGCGGTCAGACGCTCGGCAAGGCGGTAGGTGGCCGCGTACTCCGAGGAGAGGAGCCGCTCCCGGGCGGCGCCCGGCGGCCGGCCCCACGATGGCACCCTGGTCGCCTCTGCCGGGGAGAACCCCGAGGGCCCGACGTCCGGAACGTCGGCCGGCAGGCCGACCAGCGTGGCGCCGGCGTGCCCGCCGCGGGGGTAGCGCTGCGGCGCGGCCCGCAATCGCCGCGGGCTGGGCTGCGGGCTGTACGCCTCGAGCCCGTAGCGGTCACCGCTGCCGAGTGCGGAGTCGCCGAGCGCCGCGGTCCCGTCCACGGACACGCGCGCGCCCTCGATGCCCTCGAGCCGGAGCGGGACGCCGGTGCCGACCAGCAGCGGACTGGTCAGGTCGAGCACCTCGACGCTCGCGCGGTGGATCCACTCCGGATGGCGGCGCGCCAGTTGCCGCGGGCTCGGCTCGCCGGCACGGGCCCCGACCTCGGCGGCGGCGAGCGCATCGTCGCCACCGGCGCGCTGCCAGGTGAAGCCGTCGAAGCGGTCGAGAACGCTCGTCTTCCAATAGAGCGGGCGCCGAGTCTCGATCGAGAGCAGCGGCGTTCCCACCTGCGGCCAGTCGAGCGGCCCGTAGGAGTGATTCCAGTCGAAGCTCACCTGACGGGGCCCGGCGAACCAATCCCAGCTCTTGTAGTCGAACAAGGGTCGCTCCGAGTCGATCGCGGCGCCGGCCGGCAGGGCGACGCTCCCCGCGAGCGCCGTCAGCGCCAGAGGAGCGAGCCAGCGTCGAGCGCCGTAGCTCGGCAGCCACAGCCAGGCCGCGGCGAGCAACAGCAGCGGCACGCCCCACAGCAGCTCCGATCGCGGCGAGTCGAGGGTCACCGCGACGCCGTAGAGCGTGACCAGCAGGACAAGCCCGAGAGCGCGCGGCGCCGCGCGACGGTGGGCGGGCCAGAAGGCCGCGACGGCGGCGAGCACCAGGATCAGCGCGGCGACCAGCAGCAGCGTCAGCCGCGGCCACACCTGCTCGGCGCCGAAGGGAAGTGCGGAGTCCTCGATCCCGCCGAGGCCCTCACCGAGATTGGCGCCGAGCTCGCGCCAGTTGCCCGGGCCGAGCAGTCGCACCGGCAGACCGACCGCGACGAGCGCCCCGGCGAGCGCGAGGAGAGCGAGCGTGAGCGCGGCGGCGATCCTCGGCGCGGCCCGCAGCCCCGCGCGGGCGAGCAGCCTGAGCGCGATCGCCGTGGCGAGGGGGATTGCGAGGGCGGCGGCGAGGCGTGCGGTCGGCGGGTCGTCGAACAGGCGAACCCACTGAAGCAGCCCGAAGGCGGCGAGGGCGGCGAACAGCGCCAGCTCGACGTCGAGCCGTCTCTGGGGACGCGAGAGCTCCGGCGCCGGCGAGCTCAAGCGGCGCTCCTTGCGCGGGCGCCGGCGCCGGCGGGGACGCCGACGCAGCCGGCGACCGTGAAGGCCGTCGCGCCCTGACCGTCGGAGCGCTCCCCGGTGAGCGGGACGACCAGATAGCCCGGCGCCGCCGGCGTTCGCAGGGAGGCGGGCATGCGGGCGCGCGCCCGCGCCGCAACCCAGAAGACGGCGCCGCGGCGAAGCGCCCGCGGTGGCGCCGGTGGTGCCGCGGCAGGCGCGACCACGGCAAGTCGCGCGTGCGCGGCCGGCCATCCGCGCCGTTCCGGATCGAGCTCGATCGGCCGGCGCGCACCGGGCAGAAGAAGGGCGCAGCCTCCCGCGCCGGCGAGATGGAAGGCGAGGGAGGCGGCGGCGCGCACAGCCGCGTCAAGCGAGGCGGGGTCATCGGGATCCGCCGAGTCGAGGACCACGAGGGGGGCCGAGTCGCCGCCGGCGATCAGCCGGCGCTCGATCAGCTCGCCGGTCCGCGCAACGGCCGGCCAGTGGATCCGGGACCCCGGCGTGCCCTCCCGGTACGGTCGCAATCCGTCGACCTCCAGCTCGAGGCCGCGCTCCTGCGCGGTCCTCGCCGCGACCGCATCCTCGACCCCGCCGAGGGCGCCCCTGCGCCCCGATCCGGCCCGTCCGGGCGCGATCACCGGCTCGATCCGCGGCAGCACGAGCAGCTCGCCTGGCTCGGCGCCTCGGACCGTCCGGACGTGAAGCCCGAGTGGGTCGCGAACCTCGAGCGCCGGGGGATCCAGCCGCCTTCGGCCGCGGCCGGCGAGCGCAATCTCCGCGCGGTGATGCATCGCCCATCGCGGGCCGACCGCGAGTGGCTCCACGAGGATCGGGTCGCGGAGCTCTCCCCCAGGGAGGGGCAGGAGCCCGCCCGAGGCGACCAGCTCGAGCGGGTAGGGCTCGCCTTCGACGATCTGCCCCGGCCCCCGGGCCCGCTCGAGGCGGCGCGGCCTCGCGAGCTCGACCCAGCCCACGGCCACCAGCGCGAGCACCCCCATGCCGAGCCCGGCGACGGTCATCGACGGGGAGGCGAAGCCGGCTCCGGCGACGATCAGGGAGACGCCGAGCAGAAGGGCCGTCGGCGCGCGAACCATCTAGAGGGCGGGGACTCGCTCGAGCGTCTCGGCTATCAGGGCCTCCGCGTCGCTCACGGACGCCCCGGGCGCCAGCAGGAGGCGGTGGGCGAGCACGGGCGCGGCGAGCGCCTGGACGTCGTCGGGAAGAGCATGGTCGCGGCCCTCCAGGGCCGCGAGGGCCTTGGCGGCGCGAAACAGCATCAGCACCGCCCGCGGGCTCGCGCCGAGCTCGATCCGAGGATCGTCGCGGGTTGCCTGGCCGAGCGCGACCACGTACCCGCGAAGCGCGGCACTCCCGTGCACCGAGGTGACCGCCATCTGGGCCGCGCGGACCGTGGCGACCTCGCATACCGGCCCGAGGTCGTGGACGCGATCGCGGGCCGCGTGCTCGGCGAGCATCTTCGCCTCCTCGGCGGCGCTCGGGTAGCCGAGCGAGACCCGGACCATGAATCGGTCGAGCTGCGCCTCCGGAAGTGGATAGGTGCCCTCGTACTCGGCCGGGTTCTGGGTCGCGATCACCACGAACGGCCGCGCCAGCTCGTGCTGATGGCCGTCGATCGTCACGTGACTCTCCTGCATGCACTCGAGCAGGCCCGACTGGGTCTTCGGCGAGCTGCGATTGATCTCGTCGACGAGCACCACGTTGGCGAAGACCGGCCCCGGATGGAACTCGAAGCGGGCCTCGCGCTGATCGAAGACGTTGGTGCCGACGATGTCGGACGGAAGCAGGTCGGCGGTGCACTGCACCCGCGCGTACTCGGCGGCGATCGAGCGGGAGAGCGCCCGCGCGAGCGCCGTCTTGCCGACCCCGGGATAGTCCTCGATCAGCACGTGGCCCTCGGCGAACAGCGCCACCAGCAGATGGCGCAGGACGTCGTCGTCGACCTTCACCGCCTGCTTGATGTTGTCCTGAAGCCGTTCGCCGATCTCTCCGACGGCGACCGGGTCCAGCTCCGGTACGGCCTCCATGAGCCCATGGTACGACGGCGCGCCGGCCTGGCCCGTTGACGCGGGCCCACGGCCGGCGGGGAGGCGGGCGGGCTAGCTGCCGGTCTGCCGGGGTTACCGCGCAGCGCCTGCTCCCCTGATGATGCGCGCCCCGTACGCGCGACCCGTGGCGGCAGGCCAGTCCTGCGGGCCGGCGGCCCAATCCCGAGGAGGAGGGCCGCAGCCGAAAAGCTAGATGCCGCGCCGGACGCAGCCTCGATCCGGGCGGCGAGCGGGGCAAGAAAAAGCGACCCGGGGGTGACTCAACGCTGCCTGCCGCGGGCGTAGCCTTCGCCCTGCTGAAGCTTTGCGAGTCTCCTTCGAGAGCCTCGCCGCTCGGCTTCGGCGGCTACCTCTCTCTCCCGGATCGCTGTAGCGAGAACGTATTACCGCCGCCGGGAGATTGCAAGGGCCGCGGCGAGACGGAAAGCCGCAATTTCGGCAAAGCTCCTCAGCGCGGCCGGGCGGCGGCCCGAGGCCGAGGCGCCTCGGCCTCGGCCGCCGGCACGGCATCGCCAGCCGGCACCGTCCGCTCGAGCTTCCCCTCCGCGGGCTGCGAGCCGGCCGCGGCGCGGTGGATGCGCTCCGCGATCTCGAGCGTCGCCGCGGAAAGCTCCGCCTGCGCCAGCCGGGCGCGAACCAGCTCGGACTGGAGGTAGAAGGTCATTCCCGCGATCAGGGCGAGCGATGGGATCCCGATCACCGCGTACATCAGCGCCCGATCGTGCAGGGAGTCGCTGGCGATCGCCGGGGTGAGCAGCGCCGCCGCGGTCAGCGCCAGGTGCGGGACCACGTCGGCGAAGCGCGAGAAGGCGAACGCCGCGAAGAGGATGACGAACACCGTGTAGAGGCCGAAGACCGGGTCGAACAGGGTCGCCGCGACGGCGACCTCGATGGTGGCGAGGGCGAGCCCGAGGTGGATCCCGGCCCGCGTCCAGACCGCGCGCGGGGCGAACCACACGGCGACGGCCGAAGCCAGCCCGACGGTGCAGAGCACGGCCACCAGCCAGTGGGGCCGGTTGTCGGCGAGCAGTGCGACCGGAATCCCGAGCACCGCTCCGGCGAACAGCATCCCCGAAGCGAGCGCGTGCAGACCGGAGGCGAGCCCCGGGACCAACCCTGATGCGGCATGCTGAGATCTCGCGTCCGTCTGCATATGTATGCCTAGCGACACGATCAACCCCCCGGTCGACCCGGCGCAACCGTACCAAGCGCTCTAGCCTGCGTCCAGCCGTGAACCCGCCGCCCAAACGCACCGCCCTGGTGACCGGCGCATCCAGCGGGATCGGAGCGGCGAGCGTGCGCGCGCTGGCGAGGGCGGGGTTCGCGACCGTCGCCGCGGCGAGGCGCCTCGAGCGCTGCGAGGCGCTCGCCGCCGAGGTCGGCGGCAGGGCGCTTCGCCTCGACGTCACCGACCCCGGTTCGGTCTCGACGCTCGCCGGCTCGCTCACCGAGCTCGACGTGATCGTCCACTGCGCCGGCGGGGCGCTCGGCCTCGAGCCGATCGCCGAGGCCGACGAGGGGCGCTGGCGCGAGATGTGGGAGTCGAACGTCGCCGGGGTGATGAGGGTTACCAAGGCGCTGCTGCCGGCATTGCGGCGCAGCGACGAGGCGCAGATCGTGATCCTCGGCTCGGTCGCGGGGGTCGAGGCCTACGAGGGCGGCGGCGGCTACACCGCCGCGAAGCACGCCGTCCACGCCCTCGCCCAGACCCTCCGGCTGGAGCTGCTCGCGGACGGCATCCGCGTCACCGAGATCGCGCCGGGGCTGGTCGAGACCGAGTTCTCGCTGGTGCGCTTCGAGGGCGACAGCGAGCGCGCCTCCCGCGTGTACGACGGCATCGAGCCGCTCGTCGCCGAGGACGTCGCCGACCTGGTCGCCTACTGCGTCACCCGCCCGGCGCGGGTCGACATCGACTACGTGGGGATCAAGCCGACCGCGCAGGCGACCGCGAAGATCGTCCACCGCGAATAGCGAGGGCCCGGCGGAAACGCGGGACGCGGCGGCGATGCCGGACGCGGCGGCGCGGATGAGGGCTGCTCCCACTTCTCTCTACCATCACGCCATGCGCGTCGACGAGGTGCTCGCGAACAAGCGACCGGTCTTCTCGATCGAGTTCTTCCCGCCGAAGACCGACGAGGGGATCGCGCAGCTCTACGGCACGGTTGCCGCGCTGGAGCCGCTGAAGCCGGATTACGTCTCGGTCACCTACGGAGCCGGCGGCGCGACCCGCGACGGGACCGTCGAGGTCGCCGAGCGGATCCACAGCGAGTACGGGATCGACGTGATGGCCCACCTGTCGTGCGTCGGCGAGACCCGTGACGGGCTCGCCACGATCCTCGATCGCTTCGCCGCGATCGGGGATCGAGAACGTGCTCGCCCTGCGCGGCGACCCGCCGCGCGGCGACGATGGGCTTCACGCCGCCCCCCGATGGCCCTTCGAGCGCGGCCGAGCTGACCGAGTTCATCAACGAGCGTCACGACTTCGCGATCGGCGGGGCGTGCTTCCCCGAGGTCCATCCCGAGGCGGACAGCCCGGAGAGCGACCTCGCCTACCTGAAGACCAAGGTCACCGCCGGCGCCCGGTTCCTGATCACCCAGCTCTTCTTCGACAACAGCGCCTACTTCGACTTCGTCGCCGCCGCGCGCGCACGCCGGGATCACGGTGCCGATCATCCCCGGGGTCGATCCCGATCACGAGCTTCGGCCAGGTGGCGCGGATCTGCAAGCTCTGCGACGCCTCGATGCCCGAGGACCTGAGCGCGGCGATGGAGGAGCTCGGCGGCGACGTCGAGGCAGAGCGCCTGCTCGGGGTCGCCTTCGCGGCGCGCCAGTGCGAGGAGCTGCTCGCCCACGGGGCGCCGGGGATCCACTTCTACGCGCTCAACCGCGCTCCCGAGACCCGAGCGGTCCTCGCGGCGCTGCGCGCCTCGCGGCCGTGGGAGCGCTCGCGGTGAGCGCAGGCCCGCACGGGAGACTTTCCCTACCAGCCGCGGGCCGATCGCCTACGAGATCCACGGCGAGGGTGAGCGGACGATCGTGCTCGTCCACGGCCTGCTGATGAACCGCCACATGTACGCGCGCCTCGCGCCCGGAGCTGAGCGCTCGGGGCATCCGGGTCGATCACCGTGGACCTGCTCGGCCACGGTGAGTCGGGTCGGCCGACCGAGATGTCGGCATACAGCGATGCAGCGCCTTCGCCGACCAGGTCGGGGCGCTGATCGAGCACCTCGAGCTCGACCGGCCGGTCGATCGGTGGCACCTCGCTGGGCGCCAACGTCTCGCTGGAGCTGGCAAGCCGCCGCGCCCGAGCTCGCCCGTGGGTTGTTCATCGAGATGCCGGTGCTCGACAACGCGCTCGTCGCGGCGGGGCTGATCTTCCTCCCGGCGCTGCTGGCGATGCGCGTCGGACGCCCGCTGCTGCGCGGAGTCGCCGAGCTGACCGGCCGGATCCCGCGCAGCCGCTTCCTCGTCGACCTCGTGCTGGACTGGGCGCGCCGCGACCCGGAGGTCTCCGAGGCGGTGCTCTCCGGGATCCTCTCTCGGTCGCACCGCGCCGCCTCGCGAGGAGCGCCGCCGGATCGAGTTGCCGACCCTCATCGTCGGCCATCCCGCCGACCCACTGCATCCGTTCTCGGACTCCGACATGCTGCTCGGCGAGCTCCCGAGCGCACGCCTGGTCGACGCCGAGTCGATCCTCGAGTGGCGGCTCAACCCGGCGCGCCTCGACGGCGAGCTGGCCTCGTTCGTCAGCGAGGCGTACCTCGCCGACGTCGCCGCCCCGGCCGGCCGGGCATCTTGAGCTCCCCTGAAGGATCTGCTCTAGCCTGCTGCGTCCATGAGTAGCAGGGAGGAACGCGAACGGAGGCGGGCGGAGCGGCTCGCGGCCGAGCAGAAGGAGGCATCGGCCGAGCGCCGGCGCCTGGTGCTCGGCTACGCCGTCGCCGGCGCGCTCGGCCTTGCGGTGATCGTCGGGCTGGTGATCGTGCTCGGTAGCGGCGGCGACAGCAGCGGCCAGGTCGACGGGGAGGAGCTGCCCGACCAGGCTCACATCCAGCTCGCGAGCGGCTACCTCAACGACGCCGCCCCCGACGACCGCGCCGGCACCGCGCCGCCCCCGGTGGAGCAGGGCGACCTCGAGGCGGCGGCCCGGGAGGCGAACTGCGATCTGCGTCTCGATCTGCCCGACGAGGGCAACACGCACCTGCGAAGCGGAGCCGATCCCCCCGATTACAAGACCAGCCCGCCGACCTCCGGAGACCACGACCCCGAGCAGCAGGCCGACGGCGCCTACACCGCGACCGACCCACTGCACACCGTCCACTCGCTCGAGCACGGCCGGATCGAGATCCAATACTCGCCTGAGCTTTCCGAGGCCGAGCAGCTGGAGATCAAGGGCGTCTTCGACGAGGACCCGGCGGGGATGCTCTTCTTCCCGAACGCCGAGATGCCCTACGAGGTCGCCGTGACCGCCTGGACCGAGATGCTCGGCTGCGAAGAGTACGAGGGCCGGGCGACGCTCGACGCGATCCGCGCCTTCCGGGCCACCTACCGCGGCCTCGGCCCGGAGCCGCTTCCGGTCCAGCTCTCGGGCTAGCTCGCCCGGCGCGGCCCGCCGAGACCGCGAAATCCCTGCAAATCTGCGACTCTGAGTGGCTCACTCCGCGCGGGTGATGCGCCCGGATCAACAGGCTTCGGCGCAGCGACGGCGAATCCCTGCGCTCGTGTGCGTGTTCAGATGACGATGAGAGCGAAGCGATCAATCCGCCACCTGCCGCTGCTCGCGGTGCTCGGCGTCCTCCTCTACGCCGCCGCCCCGGCGCTCTCCACCGACCCCTACCTGCCGGGAGCGGTCGATTTCGAGCAGCCGCTTCAGGGCCTCGAGCGGGTCGGGCCGAAGGCGGCCGCGCGGCCGGCCAAGGGGACCCATGCCGGCGAGGGGCCGGTCAGCTTCCGCACGGCCGTGATCGAGGCGCCGCGGCGATTCGACCTCGCGGGTCTCGCCGGCGAGACCCGGCCGCTCGAGCTCCGCGGGCGCCCCAGCGGCGGCGAGTGGAGCGAGTGGACGGAGGCCGCCGACGGCAACCCGGTGTACTTCGGCGGCGCCGACGAGCTTCAGCTTCGCGCCCGCGGCTGGCGGCCCTCCGGGACGCTTCACTACGTGAACGTCTCCGGGACCTCCTCGCGTGCCGGCTCGGCCCTGACCGCGTTCCGGGAGAGCGTCAACTCGGCCTTCGTCGCGGCCGGCTCGCTGCTCACCCCCTCCGCGGACGCGGCGCCGAGCCGCCCTGCGATGGTCACCCGCGGACAATGGGGGGCGTCGCTCGAGAGCGGCGGCTGCGCGCCGCGGGAGGCGCCGAGCTATGGGCGGGTCAAGACGGTGGCCGTCCACCACACGGTCACGTCCGCGAGGTACACGGCCGCCGAGGCCCCGGGGATCGTGCTCGGGATCTGCCGCTATCACCGCAATGCCAACGGCTGGAACGACATCGGCTACAACGCCCTCGTCGATCGCTTCGGGACCCTCTATGCGGGGCGCGCCGGCGGCATCCGCAAGGCCGTGATCGGCGCCCATGCCCAGGGTTTCAACGCTAGATCCGCCGGGATCGCCTCGATCGGCACCCACACCTCCGTCGGGCTCGAGCCGGCCGAGCTCGAGACGATCGTCTCCTTTCTGGCCTGGAAGCTGACCGCGCACGCGCTCCCGGCCAAGGGCAAGGTCAGGCTGACCTCGGCCGGCGGCGCGGCAAGCCGCTACAAGGCTGGCGAGCGGGTTCGGCTCCGCCGGGTGATCGGCCACCGCGACGTCGGCCTCACGGCCTGCCCGGGCGAGGCCCTCTACGGCCAGCTCGCCCAGATCCGGCGGCTGACCCGCCAGCGGATCGCGCAGCAGGGCGGCGCCCCTCCGCCCGCCCCGGCGCCGCCGGCGGAGACGGCGCCGGGTGACCCGGGCGGGGTGACGCCGAAGCCGGCTCAGGCGCGGTAGGCGGGGAAGAACCCGCCCGTGGCGCGGTCGCCCGAGAGTCGCTCGTAGGCGGCCGGGTCGGCGACGATCCGGTGGACAAACGACGGGCGCTCGGCGTTCGCGAAGCCGCGCTTGAAGCGCTCGAGCCCGTCGCCGGCGCGCACGCCGCCGCCGAGGTTGAGCGGCCGATCGAGCTCGTCGGCGAGGTCGAGCATCGCGACGACGACGGTCTTGAACGGCGAGGAGCCGAGGCTCGACTCGGCGGTGCCGCCGAGGAAGTAGTGGAGGTGGCCGTCGCTCAGCGCGACGATGGCGGCGGCCCCCGCCTCGCCTCGCGCCGAGCGGGCGAGCAGCAGCCAGCTCCCGGGGAAGGAGAGCGCGGTGGCGTAGTACTCGCGCCCGAAGAAGTAGCGCTCGGCGGCACCCGTGCGACGCATCGTCTGCTCGTAGGCGGCCGTGAAGGCCTCGAGGTCGGCCGGTGACGAGCGGGGCCCGGCGATCCGCTCGACCCGCCAGCCGTCGCGCTCGGCGGCTCGCACCTGGCCGGCGAGCCTGGGGCGGATCCGCCGGGGCAGGCCCGGGTCGTAGATCGCAACCGCCGAGTTGCTCTCCGCCCCGCCGAGCACGGGCTCGAGCCGCTCTCGCAGGAAGAGGCTGATCAGCCCACTCGCCCGCCAATCGACCAGGGCGGCCTCGGCCGGCGCTCCCTCGCCCTCGACCGAGCCGCCGGGGTAGGCGTAGGGCGAGACGGCGTCGAGCCCTCCGCCGGCGATCTCGCGGACGATCAGCGGGATCGAGGTCCGCCGGCCCGGGCTCTCGATCGCAAGGGTGTGCGTGGTGCCCTCGGCGGCGAGGAACGCGGGCCAGCGGAAGAGGTCCTCTTCGCTCGCCGCCTGCGCGCCCGCGTCGGCGATCAGCTCCACCCCGAGGCCCGCCGGCCGGCTCACGCCCCCTCCTCGACGCTAGCCGCCGGAGCCACCGGCGTCGTCCCAGCCCGTGAAGTCGGCGGGGAGAAGGCCCCAGATCTGGTTGTCCACAGCCTCTCCCTCGCGGGGGATCGCGGCGCGCATCGTGCCCTCGTGGCGGAAGCCGAGAAAGGTGACGACCTTCTGCGCGGCACGATTCGATGCCGGGATCTCGGCGTGGATGCGGTGGGCGCCGTACTCGGAGAACGCCCGGTTGCACGCCTGCCGCTCGGCCTCGCGCGCGACCCCCTTCCCCCACGCCTCCGGCTCGCCGACGAGCACCGCGAGCTCGGGCCCGACCTGGCGCTCGAGCCCGAAGAGGGCGACGAAGCCGACCGCCGCCTCGGAGTCGTCGATCGTGATCGCCCACTTGCGATCGCGGCTCGCGTCCATCGCGCGCTCGATCCACCCGTTCGCATCCTCGAGCCCGAACGAGTCGCGGCTGCCGACGAGGTCGGCGGTGACGCGCTCGTCGTTGAACCAGCGGCGGACGGCCTCGGCGTCGCCGGGACGGAAGTCGCGCAGGGTTACGGCGGCGGGCATGGCGCCAACTTACCGGCGCGCGGCGCGCCGAGGGCGTTCACGGCGGGCCGTGGACGCCTAGCCGTAGAGCCCGTGCCCGGTGAGCAGCAGCTTCACCGTCCGCGCGAGGATGGCCAGATCGAGGCGAGGATCGCGCTGCTCGACGTAGTAGAGGTCGAGCTCGATCCGCTCCTCCCAGGGGATCCCGGCGCGGCCGTTGACCTGTGCCCATCCGGTGATCCCCGGCTTCACATCGAGCCGGCGGCGCTGGCGGGCGCTGTAGCCCTCGACCTGCGCCGCCAGGGTCGGCCGCGGGCCGACGATCGCCATCTCACCGCGCAGCACGTTGATCAGGTTGGGAAGCTCGTCGAGGGAGAACCGGCGCAGGACGTGGCCGACCCGGGTGACCCGGGCGTCGCCGGCGTGGACCGGGGTGCCGACCCCGACCGGGTCGTTGCCGGGGTGCATCGTGCGCAGCTTCAGCAGCTCGAACGGCCGGTTGTCGAGGCCGCTGCGGGTCGCCCGGTAGAGCACCGGCCCCCGCGAGTCGAGCTTGATCGCGACCGCCGCGACCAACAGGACCGGCGCCGAGATCATCAGCGCGAGCGCCGCAATCGCGAGGTCCGCGGCTCGGGGCAGGCCTCGCGCGGCGGCCCGGGGGGCCTCGGCGCTCACCTCGTCCCCTCGGCCTTCTCCCAGGCGCCCGGGGTGCCGAGGCGAACCCGGTCGAACAGCCCGGCCGCGATCGAGCTCGTCGTCAGCACGTAGTAGCGGGCGAGCCGGAGCGGCCTCGCCGGCAGCGCTCCGGCGAGCGCCGCGGCGAGCAGCAGCAGCGCCTGCGCCGCCAGGGTGACCCCGTAGACGGCGCCCTCGCCGAGCAGCGCGAGGTTGGCGGCGAGCGCCACCAGGTGAAACAGCGGAGTCGCGTAGCGCAGCACCCGATGGCTGGCGATCTGCCAGGCGTAGGCGAGGCCATACCCTCGTGGGGAGAGCATCCCGTCGCTGACCACCTCGTCCCAGATGCCGCGCATCATCCGACGCTTGCGGGCGAACTCACCCTCGATCGTCGCCACCATCCGCTCCTCGGCGACCGCCGCGGGCTCATAGGCGCAGCGCCATCCGCGCTTGGTGAGCATGAACGGGAAGGAGAGGTCGTGGCTGCCCGCCGGACCCAGCGGGATGTAGGCGCTGCGCCGCACCGCGTAGATCGCGCCGTTGCCGGCGGTCACGCCCGCGAGCGCCGACTCGAGCTCGCGGACGCGCAGCTCGAGCCGCCAGTAGGCGCCCTCCTCGTTCGGGCTGCCGGCATCCGCGGGCGGGTCGGGCGCGGTGAACTCGGCTCGGCCGGTGACGTAGCCCACGGCGGGGTCTGCGAAGCGCGCGGCGAGCCTGCGAAGCGCGTCCGGGCGCCAGAGCGCGTTCGCGTCGGAGAAGGCGAGCAGCTCCCCGCGGGCGCGCTCGGCGGCGGCGTTCTGGGCGGGGACCTTGCCGGCGCGGGGCAGCTCGAGAACGAGGTCTGCGCCGGCGGCCCGCGCGAGCGCGGCGGTGCGATCGCCCGAACCGTCGGAGGCGACGATCAGCTCGAGCAGCTCGCGACGGGTAGTCGAGCGCGCGCGCGTTCGCGACCCGCGCGGCGATCACGGCCTCCTCGTCGTGCGCGGCGACGATCAGGGAGACGCTCGGGAGCGCGCCGGGCGCGGGCGGCGCGCCCCGTCGTCGCGGGCGGGCGAGCAGCCAGAGGACGACCGGATAGCCGGCGTGGGTCCAGGCGATCAGCGCGAGCGCGCCCCAGAACGTGATCTCGAGGAGGACCATCAGCGTGGATTATCGGTGGCCGGGCGCCGGGTCCGCCGCGGCGGCGCTCAGCCGCCGAGCAGGGATCGGTAGAGGTCGATGGTCTCCGCCGCCGCCCGCGACCAGGAGTACGGCCCCCGCGCGGCGGCGCTCGCCGCTCGCTCGAGGCGCTCACGCTCGCGGCCGTTTGCGACCACGTCGGCGAGCGCCGCGGCGAGCGGCTCGGGCTCGCCCGCGCCAACCAGACGGATCGCGCCGCCGTGAGCGGCGACCTCGGGGAAGCCGCCGACGTCGGTGGCGACGACGGCCTTGCCGAAGGCGAGCGCGGTGTACAGGACGCCGGACTGGTCCGCCTCGCGATAGGGCAGCACGACCACGGCGGCGCGGCGAAACAGCGCCGGGATCTCGGGGTCGGTGATGAACCGGTCGACGAAGCGGACCCGGGAGCTCGGCCGAGCGCTGCGGGCGAGCTCGCGGAACGGCTCGATGTCCATCATCGGCCGCCCGACGATCCACAGCTCGGCATCGTCGATCTCCCGGAACGCGTCGAGCAGGACGTCGATCCCCTTGTACGGGCGGATCAGCCCGAAGCAGAGGATCACCGGGCGCTCGGCGCCGGCGAGCTCGGCGGGCAGGGGGAGCTCGCGCTCGAGCCGGGTCAGGTGCTCGAAGGCGCCGTGCGGGATCACGCGCACCCGCGCCGGCTCGACCCCGAGCCGGTCGATGATCGCGTCCGCTCCGGGCCCGGAGTGGGCGACGAGGGCGTCCATCCGCCGCGCCGCCGCGGCCCAGCCCCGCGCCGCGCGGCCATGCGGGGGCGGATCGTGGACCGTCCAGACCAGGGGCCCGCGGGGGAGCAGGCGCGCGTCGATGCCGGGCAGGGTCAGCCACTGCAGGTGCGAGATCTCGGCCTCGCGGGCGCGGCGGCGCCAGCGCAGCATGCCGGGAACGTGACCGGCGAGCTTCACGGCCCGCGCCGCGACCCCCGGGGAGCCCCCGAGACGGGCGGCGAGCGGGTAGAACAGCTCTTCCACCCGATAGCCGGACGGCGCCGGCACCGGGCCATGGCCGAAGCGGCTGGTCGCGAGGGTCACCTCGGCACCCGCGCGGGCGAGCGCCGCGCAGAGCGCGTGGTCGTACGGTGGCGTGTACGCGGGCGGGTCGACTACTTGGACGCGCATTCCGCGACGATTCTGCCGTGAAGCTGAGCTACTGCGTTGTCAACACGAACGGCCGGGAGGATCTGCTCGCCTGCCTCGAGGCGATCTCGCGCACCCACCCGCCCGAGGTCGAGGCCGAGCTGCTGGTCCTCGACAACGCCTCTCAGGACGGCTCCGCCGACGCGGTCGGCGCGTGGATCGAGCGTGCCAGGCCCTTCGAGGGCCGGGCGCGGCTGTTCGCCGAGGGCCGCCGCCGCGGCAAGGCCGAGAACGACTCGCGCCTGCTCCGCGAGGCGCAGGGCGAGCTCTGCCTGCTGCTCAACGAGGACTCCGAGCTCCGCCCGGGCGCGACCGCGGCGCTGCTCGCGGCGCTCGAGGCGGACCCGCAGGCGGCCTGCGCGGGCGCCCAGCTGCTCGATCCGAAGGGGCGCCCGCAGCCCTGCGCGTGGCGGTTGCCGGGACTGCTGAGCTCGTTCGCCTCGGCGCTGTTCCTGCACCGGATCGTGGTCACCCAGGGTCACGGCTTCGAGGTCTCCGCGGTGGGCTGGGTCCAGTCGGCGGCGATGCTGGTCCGCCGCCGAGCCGCCGAGCAGGTCGGCTGGCTCGACCCCGAGTTCTTCGTCTACTCCGACGAGACGGACTTCGAGAAGCGCCTTGCCGACGCCGGCTGGAGGAACCTGCTCGTGCCCGCCGCGCAGGCCGTCCACCACGAGCAGCTCGCCGCCGACCTCGAGGGCGAGCGGCGCCGGATCGTCGAATTCCATCGCGGCCGCGACCGCTACATGCGAAAGCATCACCGGCCGCTCACCGCCGCCGTGGCGCGGATCCTCGCCGCCTGGAGCTACCTGCCGCGGGCGCTCCTCGCCATGGTGCTCGCCGGCCACAGCCCGCGCCGCTACCTCCTCCACGCCCGGGCGGCGCTCCATCCCCAGGCGGGCGAGGGCCTTCGCGAGGCCGCCGAGGCCTTCAACCGCACCGCTGGTCACTGAGCTACACCGGAGCGTCGCTCAGTGACCAGCGGTCCTCGGAGGGTCAGAGGCGGTCTGTGTCGCGCTGCGCCTGCTCGAAGGTCTCGGGCGGGAGATGGTGCGGGCGCTCCTTCTCGGCGCCCCGATCGCGCTCAGCAGGCGTGCCGGCGGCGAGCGCGGCGAGTCGCTCGCGAACCGCGCCCGGGTTCAGCATCCGCCGCAGGCCGGCCCGCTCGGGCTCGGTCAGGAACCCGACCGCGCAGAGCAGCGCCGGCAGCGCGAGCCAGGCGGCGCCCCGGGTGAGCCAGGCCTCGATCCCGCGCTCCGGCAGCAGCAGCTCGCCGCCGGCGATCAAGCGCCGCGGTCAGGCCGACGCAGCAGCGCCAGCCGTCCCCACTCGTAGGGCACCGGGAAGAGACGGCGGGTGAGCACGTACATGAGCACGACGACGACCAGGTAGGAGCCGACCAGTGCGATCGCCGCGCCGACGATGCCGAGCGGCGGGATCAGGATCAGGTTGAGGGCGACGTTCGCGACCGTGCCGGCAAGGGTGGCCGGGAAGCTGCGCTCGGTCCTCCCCGTCCGGCCGAGGATCACGACCATGACGAGGTAGAGCGCGTAGAGCGCGACCGCGCTGGCAAGCAGCCCGATCGCCTCGTGGGCGGCGAAGTACTCCGGCGCGGCGAGCAGGTCGACGAGCTGTCGGGAGAGCAGCCACAGGCCGGCGACCCCGAACGCGCACACGGCGGCGAACCAGGTGACGATCAGGCTGTAGGCGCGCGCGCCTCGTCGTCGTCGGCGATCGAGTAGGCGAGCGGCGGGAAGGCGAGCTGGAAGCCGCGGGCGATCACGTTGAGGCCCTGGGCGAACTTGATCGCGAGCGCGTAGAGGCCCGCCTCGGCCAGCCCGGCGAGCCGCACGATCAGGATCCGGTCGATGAAGTTGAGCGAGTAGAGGGTGAGCTCGGCGGGCATCGTCGGCAGGCCGAAGCGCAGCATCCGGCGCAGCAGCGGCCGGTTCGGGACGAGCCCGAGCCGGCGGCGCTCGCGAGCGAGCTGCCAGGCGAGGAAGACCGCCCCGGTGCCGAAGCTCCCGAGCAGGATCCCGTCGGCACCGAGACCCTCGACCGCGACCAGCCACACGGTGACCGGGATCGTCGCCAGGACGTTCAGCGACGGTGATCGAGAAGTAGGCGCGGGCGCGCTCGTCGAGCCGCAGCAGGGTGAGCGCGTACTCCCACAGCGTCAGGGTCCAGAGGCCGAGCACCGCGAGCCGGGCGAGGCCCGCGTCGGGTCGCTCGAGCAGCGCCTCGGAGATCGGCTCGGCGAGCGCGACGCCGATCAGCGCGGCCGCGGTCGAGGTCCAGAGCAGCGACGCGAATCCGGTGCGCACGACCTCCTCGCGAGAGCTCGCCCCTGCAGCCGTGGCCGGCATCGCCCTCGGCGCCGGAGCGCCCATCGCGATGTCCCGGGCGCCGGCCGCGGGAGACGGAGTCGAGCGTCGGCAGGTAGAAGAAGCGAAGGATCGCCTCGATCACGCCCGAGGCGGACGATGATGCTCCCGGCGATCACCGCGGTCGAGCATCACCTCGGCGGCGCCGTAGTCGGCCGGCGTCAGGTACGGCGGTGTAGATCGGCAGCAGAAAGACCGCGATCAGCTTCGAGACGATGCTCGAGGCCGTGTACGCGGCGCCGGTCGTCGCAAGTCGGCGCAGGTACCCGAGCATCGCTCAGCCGGCTTCGAGGCGAGGCCAGAGCGCGAGCCCGACGGCGAGCAGCACCCAGGTGGCCGGATCGGTGGTGAAGCCGGTGTAGCCGAAGCTCGAGATCAGCATCGCGACGAAGCAGGCCGCGATCGCGCGTCCGCCGGCCGTTCGATCCCGGCGACGCGGCGCGAGCAGGGTTGCCAGCGCCGCGCCGAGCAGCGCCGAGATACAAGGCGAGGCCGATCACGCCCTGCTCGGCGGCGACCGTGACCGGCTCGGAGTGCGAGACCGTGGTCCGAGCGCCCGGCTCGATCTCGTCGTAGAAGGCGCGGCCGAAGGAGCCCGAGCCGTAGCCGAGAAGCGGCCGGTTGCCGAACAGCTCGAGCCCACCGGCGAGCAGGTCCTCGCGGCCGCTGTCGATCGAGCGGGTGTCCTCGATGTCGCTCGTCGGCGTGCCGCCGGCGATCACCAGCGCCGCCAGCGCCGACGGTCCCGACGGCGGCCGCCGCCGCGAGCCCGCGCCAGCTCCAGCGCAGGATCGCGATCATCCCGAGGCCCGCGAGCAGCGCCGCGAAGCCCGAGATCGAGTAGCTGAACGCGAGCGCGAGCAGGCAGACGGCGAAGCCCGCGGTCGCGGCGAGAAGCCTGAGCCGCCCTCGCTCCCAGGCGATGTAGGCCGCGAGCGCGATCATCGCCAGAGCGAGGTAGCGGCCGAAGATGTTCGGGTCGAAGAAGATCGAGTTGACGCGGAAGTACACGTGCAGCTGGTTGGCGTCGAGGAGCTCCTCGTTGAGGAAGAGGTCGCGGACGATGAACTGGACGATCGCGACAGCGGCGCAGACGAGGGCGACGGCGCCCACCGCGACCAGCGCCCGGCCGAGCAAGCGCCGCGCGTCCACTCGAGCTCGGCGAGCAGCACGAAGAGGACCGCGAACGGGACCAGGAAGAAGCCGATGCTCTCGATCGCGTTCGAGACGTCGTCGGAGTAGGCGGCCTGCACGCGTAGACGAGCAGGCCGGCCGCCAGCAGCAGCCGCAGGAACCGCGGCGGGCCGGAGTCCGCGCTCGCGATCGGGCGAGCGACGGACGCGGACGAGGGCGCCGGCGCAGATCACCAGGTAGAGCGGGATCAGGAGATTGGCGGTGTCGCCGCCGATCTCGATCGGCACCCGCACCGGAAGGGCGATGATCGCCGCGAGCGCAAGCCACTCTCGGCGCCGCCGGAAGAGGCGCGGTGAGCCCGGCCAGCGCGAGGGCGCCGATCCCGAGCCCGGCGATGAGGGTGGCCGGGCTGTCGCGGAGATCGACGACCCGCGGCTCGTCCCAGACGTTCCCGAGGACGAGCAGCGGCGCCGCGAGCAGGGCGATGATGATCGCCGCGGAGCGGACCCGCGTGTCGTTGGCCGCCAGGGCGAGCGCGGCCGCGCCGCAGCCGATCAGGATCCCGGCGAGCTCGAGCGGGGCGGCGCTCACCGCTCCCCTCCGCGCACGGGTGGCGCGGGGGTTGCCTCCACGCAGCCCCCGCTGCGGCCGATTCGCAAGGGCGCCGGGCCATCGCCCTCATAGAGGGTTATCCGCAGCGGCCAGACCATTGAGCGGTCGCTGGCGGGGAGCGCCACCTCGAGCCGGTAGCGGCCGGGCTTCGCGACCCGGCCCGAATCGGTGCGACCGTCCCAGGCGTAGCTCACCGGCTCGCCCGCCTCGAGCGCGACCTCGGCGTCGAGGCTGCGCACCGCGCGCTCACGCGAGTCGACGATCCCCACCGAGGCCGCGGGGTCCGATCGGCGCACGAAGAAGGAGATCCGGACCTCACCGCGCCCCGCGGCCGGATCCGGCGAGAACGCCGCGCACCTCCCGGGCCGCAGCACCTCGAGGACCAGGTCCGGGGTCCGCGCGCGGACGACCAGCACCGCCGCGGCCATCGTCGCGACGAGCAGCGCGAAGAACAGCGCCGCGCCCAGCGCAACGCGGCGGCTCAAGCGCCGCTCCCGCCCGCTCCCGTGCTCACTTCTTGGCCCGGTCCTCGCCGACCACGACGACCACGTCGGCCTCGCCGGCGAGCAGCTGCGTCTCGCGGTCGAGCCGCTCGAGCCGGTCGAGCTCCACGCCGAGGTCGCGAGCGACCCGGCGGCCGGCGGCCCGCTCCCCGTCGGCGAATCGAATCAGCGTCCGCCGCTCGGGGGTGCCGGTTCCGCCCACCGTGCCGAGCAGATACTGGTTCGACGTCAGATCGGAGCCCACCTTCTGCGCCAGGCCGGCCTCCGCGGTGGCGTTGAGAACCGCGACGGTGACCTCGGAGCGATCGACCTTCGCCACCCTCGGGCCCTTGCCACCGCCCTCGTCGTCGAGGATCGCCTGGGACGCGAAGATGCCGGCGATCGCCAGCACCAGGGCCACGATCCCGAGCACGACGAGGATGCGCGGCTGGGTGGCACGGGCGGCGAAGCGCCGCCAATGCGGGTGTGGCTGCAGCGCGGCGCGCTCCATCGTCACTCGCTCGAGCGCGGGTCGCTCGCTGGTGACCCGGGTCGCCGCGGGCAGCGATCCCGCGGGAGTGCTCCCGGCCGCAGGGGTCACCCCCGCCGGCGGGGTCGCGCCGGGCTCCGTCGCACCGCCGGCCTCGGCCTCGTCGCCGGCGAGCAGCTCGAGCTCGGCCTCGGCGCGATCGAGGCTGGCCTCGCTGGCGGCGACGCTCTCGGCGGCGTAGTCGGGATCGCGCTCCCGCCAGGCGCGGAGCCGAAGGACATCGCGCCGCTGGGAGAGAAGCAGCGGCAGCAGCAGCAGGATGCCCAGCGCGGCGAGGACCGAGACGATCGACGGCGCCCGTTCGATCAGATCCTGGAAGTCCAACTGCGCCTCCTCGGCCGCCCGGGTCAGCCCGGCGCCGGGATGTCGAGGGCCGCCGAGTCGTCCTGGCCGACGATGAGGACGACCGGCGCGCCGCCGGAGAGGTCGGAGACGGCGGCGACGATCGGCTGCACCGCTGTCTGGCCGAGCTGGCCCTCGACGGCGTCGGCGAGCTCCTGGGCCGCCTCCTCGGCGCCCGCCTGCTCGGGCTCGAACATGATCACCGAGGCCGGGAACCCCGAGGCGGCGTCGGTCTTCTCGCCGATCGCGAAGCCGGCCGGCTTCACGACCTGCTTGGCCACCTCCCCGGCGAGGCCCTGGACGCCGGCGATCGGGACCGCGCCGGAGTCGTCCTGGGTGCCGTTGAGAACCGAGACCTCGACCTTGTCGGGCTTCTCGGCCTTCTGGACGCCGCCCTTGCCGGCCCCTCCGCCGCCCGAGGACTCGCCGCCGAAGAGCCCGAACCCGCCGGTGACGATCGCGCCCGCGAGGACCGCGGCGGCGATCACGACGACGAAGTAGCGCGGGTCGAACGGCGATCGCCGGTCGACCTCGGCCCAGGCCGCGCCGAAGCGCTCGCGCAGCACGGCGGCCTGGCGCCCGAGCCGGCCGGGCTCCTCGGGCGGGGCCTCGGGCTCAGGCGCCTGCTCGCCGCGCGCCTCGGCCACCGCGGCGACCGCCTCGCCGGCCTCGCCGGCGCGCTCAGGGGCGCGCCCCGCCCACTCCCGTAGGCGGCGCACCTCGCGCGCCTGCTGGAAGATCAGGAAGACGAGGATCGCGAGGCCCAGGAAGGCGGCGATGCCGAGATAGGGCCCGATCCGTTCGATCAGGTCAATCATCGAGTAGGTCGGGCATCTTAGGTTCTGCTCACTTGGTTTGGGTGCCCGGGCCGCGGACCCCCCGGGGAGGGTCGCCGTCGGCGCGGACGTACAACCGGCACGGCGTGCGCGCCGCTACCGATCGAGCTCTAGCGGGTCGGTTCTCCGCTGGCCGGCGACGAGCTCGACCACCTGCGCGGCGAGCCCGGCCTCGTCACCCGATGCGACCACGGATTCGAGGTGATCGACGGTACGCCCGACCCAATCGGGATCGAGGGGCACCGAGCGGACCGCGCGCACGATCCGCTCGGCCGAGGTCGGCTGAGCGCGCTCGTCGGCGTTGAACAGCTCCTCGTGGAGCTTCTCGCCCGGTCGCGTGCCGACGAACTCGATCGCGATGTCGGTGTCGGGCTCGTAGCCGGCGAGCCGGATCATGTTGCGGGCGAGGTCGACGATCTTCACCGGCTCGCCCATCTCGAGCACGAAGACCTCCCCGCCGGAGCCGCCGAGATCGCCGGCCCGGATCACCAGCTGGACCGCCTCCGGGATCGTCATGAAGTAGCGGGTCATCTCCGGGTCGGTGACCGTGACCGGGCCCGCCGCGCTCGATCTGGCGGCGGAAGATCGGGACGACGCTGCCCGAGGAGCCGAGCACGTTGCCGAAGCGGACGGTCGTGAAGCGCGTCTGCGGGTGCCGCTGGCCCGTCGCCTCGACGATCCACTCCGCCATCGCCTTCGACGCGCCCATCACGGTGCGCGGGTTGACCGCCTTGTCGGTCGAGATCAGGACGAAGCGCTCCGCGCCGGCGGCCGCGGCGGTCTCGGCGGTCACCCGGGTCGCGATCGCGTTGTTGCGGACCGCCTCGAGCGGGTTCGCCTCCATCAGCGGCACGTGCTTGTAGGCGGCGGCGTGGAAGACGACGTCGGGCTGGAAGCGCTGCATCACCTCGAGCATCCGGTCGCCCTCCTTGCAGTCGGCGAGCACCGACTCGACCCGGGTGAAGTGCCAGTCGCCGATCATCTCGCGATCGATCTCGAAGAGGTTGTCCTCGGCGTGGTCGAGCAGCACCAGCAGCCGCGGGCGGACCCGGGCGATCTGGCGGACGAGCTCGGAGCCGATCGAGCCGCCGGCGCCGGTGACCAGCACGACGCTTGTCCCGCAGGTAGGCGCCGACCCGGTCGAGCTCCATCACCACCGGCTCGCGGCCGAGCACGTCCTCGACCTGGACCTCGCGCAGCTGCCGGGTGAGCTGGACGCCGCCGCGCAGCAGCTCGAAGACGGTCGGCAGGGTCCGGACCGCGATCTCGCGCTCGCGGCAGGCGGCGACGACCTTGCCGCGCAGCGCGCCCGGCGCCGAGGGGATCGCGATCACGACCTCGTCGGGCGCGACCTTGTCGAGGATCGGCGCCGATCTCGTCGGTCGTCCCGAGGACCCTGAGCCCGGCTGCGCGCATCGCGCGCTTCGCGGGGTCGTCGTCGATGAAGCCGATCGCCCGGGTGCCGAGGTTCGGGTTCAGCTGGAGCTCGCGGACGACCATCTGGCCGCCGGAGCCGGCGCCGACGACGAGCACGTCGAGCGCTGCCTGCGATCGCGCGCCCGGCGCTCGCGGGCGCTCGACGATCGAGCGGCGGGCGAGCGCGGGCGCCGCCGAGCAGCGCGCAGCGTGAAGATGAAGTCGAGGATCGACGACCGAGCGCGGCAGGCTGTCCGGAACGGCTTCGCGAGCACGAAGACCAGCAGCATCAGCCCGCTCGCGACCGCCAGCGGCGCGCAGATCGGCCAGACATCGCCGAGGCTGAAGTAGCGCCACCACTTCTGGTGCAGGCCGAGGAGCTCGAAGATCACCGCCTTGCCGATCGCGACGAAGGCGATCGAGCCGAGCAGCATCTCGACGTAGCGGTCCGGGATCGCCGCCCGGGTCGAGGAAGCGGAGCCGGAACGCGAGGTAGAAGGCGAGCGCGGCGAGCACCGCGTCGGCCCCGAACTGGAGCGCCCGGTGCCTGAAGACCGGGTCGAGCGCGGTCAGGCGTCGCATCGGAGCGAGTCTAGAGGCATCACGCCGAGCCGCCTCTCTAACCTGAGCGGCCGCATGAGCCCGCTCAGCGCCTCCATCACCGATTTCATCCTCGACCCGATCGTCAACGTCGCGACCGACGTCATCGACGCGGTCGGCGTCCTCGGCGTCTTCCTCCTGATGCTGCTCGAGAGCGCCTGCATCCCGGTGCCGAGCGAGGCGATCATGCTGTTCGCCGGCTTCACGGTCTCCGAGGGCGACATGACCCTGTTCGGGATCGTCGCCGCCGGCGTGCTCGGCAACGTCGTCGGCTCCTGGATCGCCTGGGCGGCCGGCTACTACGGGCGGGTCGAGCTGCTCGAGAAGAACCGGTTGATCCACATCAGCCCGAAGCACCTCGGCGCGGCCGACTCGCTGGTTCGAGCGCTACGGCGACGCGACCGTGCTGGTCTCGCGGATGCTGCCGATCGTCCGGACCTTCATCTCGCTGCCCGCCGGCGTCGCGCGGATGCCGTTCTGGCGCTTCACGGTCCTGACCCGCTCGGCTGCATCCCCTGGGTGCTGATGCTCGGGCTCGATCGGCCGTGAGGTCGGCGACAACTGGGAGCAGTGGCGCGACAACCTCCACTACCTCGACTACGCGGTGGTGGCCGCCGCGTGATCGGCGCTCGCCTACTACCTGATTCGCCGTCGCCGCGGGGCGGCGACTCGGACGGCGGCGCCGAGGCCGCGGTCGAGGCGAGCTGATCGCGACCCGGGGGTCTGCGCCGAGGCACGACGCCGCCGGCGCGGGCGGCCTGGGCGTCGGCCGCGCTCTCGTGCTCGGCGCGATCCAGGGCCCGACCGAGCTGCTGCCGGTCTCGAGCTCGGCCCACCTCGCGCTCGTGCCCTGGCTCGCCGGCTGGGACTGGGACGAGGTCGGACCCGGAGGCGCGCAAGACCTTCGAGGTCGCGCTCCACGGCGGCGCCGCGGCCGCTCTGCTGATCGGCCAGCGGCGGATGATCGCCGAGCGAGCTGCGGGCCTTCGACGGCCGTCGCGCCGCGGTTGTCGCCCTCTCCTTCGTCCCCCCGGCGCTCGCCGGGCTGCCGCTCGAGCGCCAGATCGAGGAGCGGCTCGGGGGCCCGGGGCCGACCGCGGCGGGGCTGCTCGCCGGGGCGCTGGCGATGGCGCTCGCCGACCGCGCCCCGCGGGACCGCGGCCGCGGCGAGGCGAGGGCGCTCGACGGGCTCGCGCTCGGCCTCGCCCAGGCGGCGGCGCTCGCCCCCGGCGTCTCGCGCAACGGCGCGACCCTCACCGCCGCGCGGCTGCGGGGCTTCACCCGCGAGCAGGCGAACCTGCTCTCGCGGACCGTCGCGCTGCCGGTGATCGTCGGCGCGGTGGCGCTCAAGGGCGTGCGTCTGCGCCGGCGCGGCGTGACCCCGCGAGCTGCGGCGCTCGCTCGCCGCCGGCGTCGCCGCCTCGTTCGCCTCGACGCTCGCCTCGCAGGCGCTGATCGGCCTGGTCGAGCGCGACCGCGCCCTCTGGCCCTACGCGGCCTACCGCGCTCGGGCTCGCCGGGCTGGTGCTCGCAGTGCTCGCCGACCGGCGGGCGTGCGCTTGAATGGCGGCGTGAGCCAGGACGCCTACGCGCAGGCGGGGGTCAGCCAGCGCGACGCCGACTGCGCCGTCGAGGCGCTGGTCCGCAGCCTGCAGCCGATCGAGACCGGCAAGCCCTCGCGCGCGGTGTCGCTTGCCCGGCCACTACGCCAGCGTGCTGCGCATCGACGAGCGCACCGGGATCGCGATCGGCACCGACGGCGTCGGGACGAAGATGGTCGTCGCCGAGCAGCTCGGGCGCTTCGACACGATCGGGATCGACTGCATCGCGATGAACGTCAACGACCTGATCTGCGTCGGCGCCGAGCCGATCGCGATGGTCGACTTCATCCTCTGCCGCCGCGCCGACCCGGTGATCTGCGGCGCAGATCGGCCGGGCCTGCGCCGCGGTGCCGAGCTCGCCGGCGATCGAGATCCCCGGCGGCGAGATCGCCCAGGTCGGCGACGATCGTCAACGGCTGCGAGCTCGGCGGGCACTGCGATCGGCATCGTCGCGCTCGACGCGATCGTCGACGGCGGGCGGATCGAGCCGGGCGACGCGATGATCGGCCTGCCCTCCTCCGGCCTGCACTCCAACGGCTACACGCTCGCCCGCAAGGCGCTCGCCGGCGATCCCGCTCGACGACGACGCGGCTCGGGCGGCCGCTCGGCGACGTCCTGCTCGAGCCGACCGAGATCTACGTGCGGGCCGTGCTCGAGCTGCTCGGCTCGGCGTCGACGTGCACGGCCTCGCCCACATCACCGGCGACGGGCTCAACAACCTGCTCCGCCTCGAGCGCCCCGGTCGGCTACGCGATCGACGACCCGCTCGAGGTCGCCGCCGATCTTCGAGCTGATCGCCGAGCTCGGCGAGGTCGACGACGAGGAGATGTACGAGGTCTTCAACATGGGCTGCGGCTTCGCCTGCGTCGTCGCCGCAGCCGACGAGGAGGCGGCGCTCGAGCTGCTGAGGGGCCACTACCCGGGAGCGAAGCTGATCGGTCGCGCGACCGCGGAGGCCGGGGTCGTCAGACGGGGCTCGCAACCGTAGGAGAGGCGGGCCGGCCGGCGGCCGATCGGTGCGGCCCGAAGGCCCGCCGGTAGGCGCTCGGGGTCGTCTGCGTGGCGCGCCGGAAGTGCTCGCGCAGCGAGGGCGCCGAGCCGAAGCCGGCGCGGGTCGCCACCTGCTCGATCGGCAGCTCGGTCCGCTCGAGCAGGCGCCGAGCCTCGAGGACCCGCTCGCGATGAAGCCATCTCAGGGGCGTCGTGCCGGTCTCGGCGACGAATCGCCGGGCGAAGGTTCGCGGGCTCATCGATGCCCTGCGGGCCATCGCGGCAACGTCGAGCGGCTCGGCGAGGCGCGCGAGTGCCCATTCGCGCACCTCGGCCAGCGAGCCCTCGCTCGGTGGCAGCGGGCGGTCGATGAACTGCGCCTGCCCGCCCGGGCGGTGCGGAGAGGCCACCATCGCCCGAGCCACCGCGCCGCCGACCGCCTCGCCGTGGTCGCGGCGAACGATGTGCAGGCAGAGGTCGATCCCGGCGCTGAGCCCGGCCGAGGTGAGCACGGGAGCGGCATCGACGTAGAGCGCGTTCGGCTCGACCTCGCAAAGCGGGAACATCTTCGCCAGCTCCGCGGCGGCGAACCAGTGAGTTGTCGCGCGCCTGCCGTCCAGCAGGCCCGCGTGGCCGAGGGCGAAGGCGCCGGTGCAGATCGAGACCGCCCTGCCGCCGCGCTCGATCACGCCGTTGAGGCGGGCCGCGAGATCGGGGTCGAGCGGATCGGCGAGCTCACGGTAGCCCGGGAGGACGACGGTGTCGGCTCGGTCGAGCGCGTCGAGGCCCGCGACTCCGCCAATCGAGAAGCCGCTCGTCGTCGCCACCGCTCGCGCCCCGCTCGCGCAGGCCTCGAAGCCGTACAGCGGCCGGCCGCGGCGATCGTGAGCGAGGGCGAAGACCTCGGCGGCGACCGCGAGGTCGAAGGCGACGACGTCGGCGAAGCAGAGCGCGACGACTCGGTGGCATCCCTCACGGCCTTCCGGCATGGCAGGAATCTAGCGCAAATGGTCATTTCTGCCACTTGTGCGAATGGCGCCGGTGGCTCACGATCCCTCCATGAAGATCGCGATCCTCCTTTTCGACAAGTTCACCGCCCTCGACGCCATCGGCCCCTACGAGGTCCTCTCCCGGATGCCCGGAGCCGAGCTCACCTTCGTCGCACCCGGGCGGGGGGCGGTGCGCAGCGACTTCGGATCGCTCTCGATCGGCATCGACGCCTCGATCGGCGATCTCCCCCACCCCGACCTGCTGCTGATCCCCGGCGGCGAGGGGAACCGGCGGCTGCTTGCCGACGAGGAGGTGCTCGGCTGGATCCGCGAGGCGCACGACCACTCGACCTGGACGACATCGGTGTGCACCGGCGCCCTCGTCCTCGGGGCCGCGGGCCTGCTCGAGGGACGGCGCGCCACGACCCACTGGGCCTACCGCGACCTGCTGCGGCTCTACGGAGCCGAGCCGGCGGAGGAGCGGATCGTGATCGAGGGCCGGGTGGTGACCGCCGCGGGCGTCTCGGCCGGGATCGACATGGCGCTCACCCTCGTCGCGCGAAGCGCCGGCGAGGAGGTCGCCAGGGAGATCCAGCTCGCGATCGAGTACGACCCGGACCCGCCCTTCGACTCCGGGTCGCCGGAGTCGGCCGATCCCGAGCTGGTCGAGGTCGTCCGGGCCCGCGAGCGGCCGCCGAGCCCGGCCGCGGCCGCGGCTCAGTCGGGCATCACGTAGGCGCCGGCGAGCGCCCGCACCTCGGCGTAGACCCGCTCGGCCCGCCCCTCGTCGGTCGCGGGCTTCCTGACGGCCTCGAGCGCCCACTCCTGCTGCGCGGGGGTCGAGGACGCCTTGCCGTGAAGCTCGATCGCGGTCGCGGTGAAGTCGCGGACGAGGGTCTCGAAGAGGAGGTCGACGATCTCCTCGGGCGTGCCCTCGAGCCGCGACTGCTCGAGGATGAGCTGGGCGTACGGGACGAGGGTGAACAGCTGCGAGAGCGACTGCTGGAAGTCGAGGTCGGCGGTCATCTGCTCGGAGCTCAGCGGAGCGCGCTCGGGCAGGGTGACCAGCATCTCGGCCTGCTCGCGGAAGATCCCGACGTTCGGGACGGAGGCGAACTCGTCGAAGCTCGGGCGCCAGTCCGGGAAGGTGATCTTGCCGAGGCCGCGGGTCGGGCCCTGGTTGAAGAGGAACTCGTCGTCGGCGTCGTCGAGACGCTTCTCGGGCGGGGCGAGCTGCTCGCTTCCGAACAGGTAGTTGGGCAGGAACTTCAGCAGCAGCGCCCGGTTGACATGCACCGTGCCCTCGAGCTTCGGCAGGCCGTCGACGATGCTCTTCGCGCCCTCGAAGTAGGAGCCCCGCTCGAACCCCTTCGCGGAGATCACCTCGGCGAGCAGTCGAACGATGCGCTCGCCCTCCATCGTCACCTGCATCTTCGTGATCGGGGTGTAGAGCAGGTAGCGCCGGTCCTCGCGGCTGGCGCTGCGCACGTAGTCGACGGCGCGGCGGGCGAAGAGCTTGGCGGCGAGCAGCCGCGCGTAGGCCTCGGAGAGGATCCGCCGGATCTGCCCGAACTCGGTGACGCGCTTGCCGAACAGGACCCGGCCCTCGGCCTGCGTGACGGTCTCGTAGAAGCAGTGCTCGGCGAGCCCGATCGAGCAGAAGCCGAGGTTGAACTTGCCGACGTTGATCGTGTTCAGCGCCGCCTCGAAGGCCGCGACGCCGGTGTGCAGGACGTCCTCGGGGCGCACCGGGTACTCGTCGAGCTCGAACGCGCTGACGTACATCTGCGAGCGCACGACGTTGCCGATCAGCGTGTAGGCGGGATGCTGGCTGTCGGCTGCGAAGAAGACGTAGCCCTCGGGTCCCTCGACGTCGGTACGGCGTCCGAACACGGAGACCATCCCGGCGACGTTGCCGTTGCCGATGTAGTACTTGCCGCCGCTGGCCCGGAAGCCGTCCTCGCCGTCGGGAGTCAGCAGCATGTCGGTGGAGTAGATGTCGGCGCCGTGCTCGCGCTCGGAGAGGCCGAAGGCGAAGACGGCGCCGCCCTCGAGCAGCTCGGCGGCGCGGCGGCGGGCGACCTCGTTGCCGCTCTGCCAGATCGGGCCGAGGCCGAGGATGGTGACCTGCCAGGCGTACCAGTACGGCAGCCCGTAGAAGCCGAGGATCTCGTTGAAGACCGCGTTTCGGGAGGTGTCCCAGCGCTTGTCGGGGTCCTCGCCCGCCTCGCCGCGCGGGGTCAGGAGGGTCGCCAGCGCCCTCTCCTCGGCGAGGAACTCGATGAAGTCGGCGTACCAGGCGTCGGAGAACGTCTCCTCCATGAGCCTGACCTTGCCCTTCGCCTCGAACCAGTCGATCGTGGCCCGGAAGAGCCGACGCGTCGCGGGGTCGAACTCTCTCGCGTCGAAGCGGGCCGGATTGAGCAGCTGGGTGGTCTCGGTCGTGATCGTCATGCCCCCAGCCTCTCACGGCAGGCGATCGGGCGGATTCAGGCGAGCTCCCAGAGCGTCCCGGTGAGCACGGTCACCGGCCGCAGCCGCCATTCGCGGGCGAGCGCCCAGAGCTCGGCCTCGAGCGGCGGGCGCGGGCGCCCGCAGATCTCCTCGAGCTCGCGCGTCGCGACCCGGCCGAAGCGCTCGATCACCTCGAGCGGCTCCGGGCGGCGATCGCTCGCCGGCGCCGCTCCCGCGGCGATCGCCGCCGCGCGGTACTCGTCGTAGGGTCGCCACCCGAGGATCTCGTGGCGCAGGCCGTCGGGGCCGGCGAAGGCCGCGCTGGGCATCGGGAGGCGCCGCAGCCCGCCCTCGAGATCGACCGTGGCTCCCGCGGCGACGGCGGCCTCCGAGGGCGACCGCACCTCCTCGAGATCGTTCCCGAACGCCTCGACGCTCGCGTTCGAGCGCAGATCGATCTCGAAGCGCGCCCGGTCGAGGCCGGCGGGCGCCGCCTCGGCGATCAGCGCCTCGGCGTGGTCGAGCCGCTTGCGCTCGCAGAGGAGCCCCTCGCGAAGCCGGCGCAGGTACGCGAGCCGCGCGTCCGGGCCCTGCTCGGCCGCGGCGAGCACCCCTGGCACGCCGGGTAGCTGGAGGAGAGCGGATTCTCGAGCCAGAGGCGCGGATCGCAGGGCATCCCGCCCCGCGCCGCCGTCTCGAGCCAGTTTGCCAAGCTCCCTGCTCGATGATCGGCGGCTTCGAAGCTACGCGCGAGGCCCGACATCACCGGGCGAATCGCGACCTCGGAGCCGAACTCCCAGATCAGCCGCCTCAGCTTCGGCTCGGTGGCCCACGACCACTCGCAGGCGGGATCGGTGTACGTACGCGGAGCTCGACGGTCATGCTCGCAGGCGGACCGACCCCGGAGTACACGCGGCGGCCGCAAGGTTGAAAATAGAGCGACGATGAGCGAGGCGACCAGAGGACCACCGGGTGCGCTCACCGGCACGGTGCTCTCCGGCCGCTACCGGCTCGAGTCGAAGCTCGGCAGCGGCGGGATGTCCACCGTCTACCTCGCGCACGCGACGAGACGCTCGAGCGCTAGGTCGCCGTCGAAGGTCCTGCACCGCGAGATCTCCGATCAGCCCGACCAGCTCGAGCGGTTCCGCCGCGAGGCGCGCGCGGTCGCGCAGGCTCTCGCACCCGAACCTGGTCGCGGTGATCGACGCCGGCGAGGACGGCGGCCAGCCCTACATCGTCTTCGAGTACGTCGAGGGCGAGACGCTGAAGAAGCGCATCGATCCGCGCAGGGCGGCTGCCGCTCGACGAGGCGGCCGCCTACGCGATCGAGATCGGCCGCGGGCCTCGCGCGCCGCCCACGCCGCGCCGGCTCGTCCACCGCGACGTCAAGCCGCAGAACGTCCTGATCGACTCCGACGGGCCGCGCCAAGGTGACCGACTTCGGGATCGCCCGCTCGCTCGAGCAGGCATGGCCTGACCGCAGACCGGCCGCGTCCTCGGCACGACCGACTACGTCTCCCCCGAGCAGGCGATGGGCCAGGAGGTCGACGCCGCGCTCCGACGTCTACTCGCTCGGCGATCGTGCTCTTCGAGATGCTCACCGGCGACGTCCCGTTCAAGGCCGAGACCCAGGTCGGCGTCGCGATGAAGCACGTCAACGAGCCGATGCCGACGTGCAGAAGCGTGCGGCCCGAGATCTCCGCGGCGCTCGCCGCGGTGGTCGAGCGGGCGACCGCGAAGGACGCCGAAGCACCGCTACGCCGACATGGCGACGATCCTCGCCGACCTCGAGGCCGCGCTCGAGGTCGAGGTCTCGCGCGCCGGACGCTCGACCGGCGAGGCGACGACCGTCCTCGATTCGGTCCAGCGGCGTGAGCGCCGCCTGCTCAACTCGCGCAACGTCTCGGTGATCGGGGTCCTGCTGGTGCTCGGCGCGGTCGCGGTCGCGCTCGTGATCGCCGGGCTGATCGGCGGCGAGGAGGCGAAGACGCGCGGCGGCGGTGACGGCGGCGAGACGACGAGCGCCGGCGGGGTCGATCGAGCTCGCCGAGGCGTCCGACTTCGATCCGCCCCCCGGCGACCAGGCGGAGCATCCCGAGGAGGCCGGGTTCGCGATCGACAACGGCAACGAGCAGACCGGCTGGGTCGGCGAGCACTACGACACCGCCGACTTCGGCGGGCTCAAGGACGGTGTGGGCGATCTACGTCGGAGACCGCGGAGCCGGTCGAGCCGGTCTCGCTCTCGGTGGTCACCGCCGGAGCCGGGCTGGGCGGCCGAGGTCTACTCGGCGACCTCCGGGCCGCCGGACTCGCTCGAGGAGTGGGATGGACCGATCGGGACGCTCGCGAACGGCGACACGGAGAGCACGATCCCGCTCGAGCCGACGGAGCCGAGCCAGTACTTCCTGCTCTGGTTCACGGTCCTGGCGCCGGCGTCCGACGATGACCGCTTCCGGCCCGAGGTGTCCGACATCCAGCTGATCGGCCTCAGGCCCCGCGACACGATCGCCCGCTGAGAGCCATGATTGGCGAGCTGGCGGCGGACCCGCCGGCCTCAGAACTGGAAGCCGCGCTCGCGCCGGCGTGCGCTCGAGCGCGAGGCTGGACCAGCCGGTCGCAGAGCTCGGGGTAGGGGATCGCCGCTCGCCTCGAAGAGCTTCCGAAGACGCTCGTCTCGGTGAAGCCCGGGATCGTGTTGAGCTCGTTGACCAGCACCTCGCCGTCCTCGCCGACGAAGAAGTCGCAGCGCGCGAGGCCGGTGCAGCCGCATGCCCGGAAGACCGTCGGCGGCGAGCTCGCGGACGCGCCGCCACGGCCTCCTCGCCGATCGGGGCCGGGACGACGAGCTCCATCCCGCCCTGCTCGTACTTCGCCTCGAAGTCGTACCACTCGCTTCGCCTCGGTGACGATCGCGCCGGGAAGCGACGTCTCGACCGTATCGTGGCCCTCGCCGAGGCTCGAGTTGCCGATCACCGAGCACTCGACCTCGCGGCCGCCGGCGTCGGCCTCGATGATCACCCGCGGGTCGTGGCGCCGGGCGGCGGCGATCGCCGCGTCGAGCTCGGCCTCGGGCGATGCGACCCTGGAGATGCCGACGCTCGAGCCGAGCCGCGACGGCTTCACCCAGAGCGGCAGGCGCATCGCCGCGGCCCGCTCGCGCCAGTCCCGGCTCGCCGACCTCGCAGAACTCGACCTGGGGGAGCCCGTGGAAGGCGAGCAGCCGCTTGCAGACGAGCTTGTCGATCGTCACCGCCGCCGCGAGCACGCTCGGGCCGGCGTAGGCGATGTCGAGCGTACTCGAGCAGCCCCTGGACGGTGCCGTCCTCGCCGAAGGGCCCGTGCAGGACGGGGAAGGCCACCTCGGCGTCGAGCAGCCCGCCCGCGGCGCGCAGCTCGACCTCGGACGCCGTCGGCGAGCCAGCGCCCGTCGCGCTCGATCAGCGACGTCGATCGACCTCATGGCCCGCGTCGCGCAGCCCCTGCGCCGACCGAGGCCCCCGAGCGCAGCGAGACCTCGTGCTCGGAGGAGCGTCCGCCGCGGATCACCGCGACCCTCATCGCCCACCACCGCTGCGCGGCCGTGTGCCCGAGTTCTCGCCGAGCTGGCTGTCCGGCTCCGGCAGCGTCGTCGTGGTCGTCGTCGTGGTCGGCTCCGGCTCGACGAGCACGCCGACGAAGATCGTCACCCGATCGCCGGAGCGCAGGCGAGAACCCGCGGCGGGGGCCTGGTCGAGGACCCGATCGTCCTCGGAGCGCTCGCTGACCTCCTGCTCGACGATGTCGACGTTGAGGCCGGCGCCCGTGAGCCGGTCGGCGGCGGTTTCCCTGGGCTGGCCGACGACATCGGGCACGATCACCGAGCCCGCGCCGGTGGAGACGATCAGCGTGATCCGCTCACCTCGGGGAACCCGCGAGCCCGGCCCGGGATCCTGGCCGATCACGGTGCCCTCGGGCGCGTCGTCGTCGCGGGTGTCGACATCTGGGATCAGGCCCTTGCGGCGGAGCGCCGACTGCGCCACCTCCTGGGACTGGCCGGTGAAATCGTCGAGCGTGACCAGGTTTCGGCCCTTCGAGACCACCAGCGTGACCGCGGACTCGCAGGGCACCTCGCTTCCGGGCGCGGGCTCGCTCGTGATCACTCGGCCGGCATCGACATCCTTCGAGCCCTGCTCGCGGGTGTCGACGAGCAGGTCGAGCTCGCCGAGTCGCTTCCGCGCGTCCGCGAGCGTCTCGTCGCGCAGCTTGGGCACGGCGACCGTGCTGCCGGTGCTGACCGTGAGCGTCACCTCGGATCCCTCGTCGACCTCGGTCCCAGCCGGGGGGTCCTGCTCGATCACCGTGTTCTCGGGCGCACAGACGCCGACGGGAGCCTCCGTGACCTCGAAGCCGCGCTGCTCGAGCGCGGGCCGGGCCACCTCGATGTCCTGCTCGGTCACCTTCGGGACGTTGACCCGCTCGGGCCGTGTGAGGGCGAACGCCGCGAGGCCGGCTAGGGCGAGCGCGAGGGCGCCCAGCGCGATCGCGCGCCGGCGGGTGAGCAGGCGCCGGCCCTCGGTGGCCTCGGGAGCCTCCGCGGCGCCCGCCTGCGGGCCGGGCGGCTGCGAGGCCGCAGCGCCGAGCGCTGCGCCCGCGGCCCCGGCGGCCGGGGCGCCGAGCCTGTCGTGGGCCAGCGTGTCGCCGAGCGCGGAGCCGGAGGGATCCGCCTCGGCCTGGTCGAGCGCGGCGAGGAAGTCCGCTGCCGAGGCGTGGCGATTGCCGGGGTCCTTCGCGAGCGCCTTCAGCACGACGGCGTCGAGCGAGCGCGGCACCCGCGGATTCAGCTCCGAGGGTGGACGCGGCCGCTCCGAGACCTGCTTGAGCGCCACCGCGACCGCGCTCTCGGCGTCGAACGGGACCCGGCCGGTCAGCGCCTCGTAGAGGATCACCCCGATCGAGTAGAGGTCCGAAGCGGCGGTGATCTCGAGGCCCTGGGCCTGCTCGGGAGAGAGGTACTGGGCGGTGCCGAGGACCGAGCCCGTCTGGGTGATCTCCGAGGCGCCGGCCCGGGCGATCCCGAAGTCGGTGACCCGGGCGCGGCCCTCGTTGTCGACCAGCACGTTCTGCGGCTTGAGGTCGCGGTGGACGATTCCGCGCGCGTGGGCGAACTTCGCGCCCGCGAGCACCTGGCGGACGATCTCGACCGCCTCGCCGACCGAGAGGCCGCGGCCGATCAGGTCCTTGAGCATCGCCCCCTCGACGTACTCCATCGCGATGCAGTGCCGTCCCGAATCCTCGCCGCGGTCGTAGACGCCGACGACGTTCGGATGCTGGAGCCCGGCGGCGGCCTACGCCTCGCGGCGGAAGCGCTCGACGAACGCGGCGTCCTGGGCGAAGCGCTCGTGCAGGAACTTGAGCGCGACGTCGCGCTGGAGCTCGACGTCGTCGGCGAGCCAGACGTCGGCCATGCCGCCCGAGCCGAGCTTCGCCTTGAGCCGGTAGCGGCCGTCGATCCGCTGTCCCGCCTCCAGCCCCATCAGCAGCGCCGCTCAGCCATCGAGGAGGCTCTCCATCACCTCGGTGGCGATCGGGCCGGCGACGTCGCCGCCGAAGCAGCCGGTGCAACTCTCGATCGTCGCCGCGACCGCGATCTGCGGGTCCTCGGCCGGCGCGAAGCCGATGAACCAGGGCTGGTTGAGGCGGCTCTCGACGTCGATCTCCGCCGTCCCGGTCTTGCCGGCGAACTCGACCCCGGCGACGCTCAGGCGGAGGCCGTTCCCTCCTGGGTGACGCCGGTCATCATCGCGGTCATCTGCTGCGCGGTCTCCTCGCTGATCACCTCGGTCTGCTCGTCGGGATCGAGCTCCTCGATGGTCCGCCCGTCGGGATCCTTGGCCTGCTGGAGGAAGGTCGGCGTCATCAGCCTGCCGCCGTTGGCGACCGTGGCCGCGACCTCGGCCATCTGCAGCGGCGTCGCCAGCAGGCGCTCCTGGCCGATCGCGACCCGACCGATGTCGATCGCGTCCGAGGGCCCGAGCAGCTCGCCCTCGGAGTAGACGCCGCTCGGCGCCATCTGATTGCCCGGGAAGTCGAGCTCGGGATCCTTGAGAAAGCCGAAGCGCTTCATGTACTCGAAGTAGCGGTCGTTGCCGAGCTCCTCGCCGACCTGCGCCCAGTAGGTGTTGACCGAGTTGGTCAGCGCATCCGAGGCGGAGATCTCACCGAAGCTCGCACCGCCGGAGTTCTGCAGCTCGACTCCCCCGATCTGCTTCGGCGAGTCGGCGTTGAGCGACGGTCTCCGGCGTGATCTCGCCGGAGTCGAGGGCGGCGGCGGCGGTCACGACCTTCATCGTCGAGCCCGGCGGATAGGTGCCCTGGGTGGCCCGGTTGAACAGCGGCGCATCCGGCGCCTGGTTGAGTCGCTTGAACTCGCCGGGGCGGTTGACCGCGTTCGGGTCGTACCCCGGCACCGAGGCCATCGCCCTGACCGCCCCGGTCGAGGGCTCGATCGCGACCACCGCTCCACCGAGCCCGAACTCGGCCAGGCCGTTCGCCGCGACCGCGCTGCGAAGAGCCTCTGTCGCGACCCGCTGGGCATCGGAGTCGATCGTCAGCGTGATGTCGTTGCCCGCCGGCTGCTGGTCGCGGAGCTGGTCGAGGATCGAGGCGAACTCGTTCTTCTCGCCGATCAGCAGGTCGTTCTCGGAGAGCTCGATCCCGGTCCGGCCGAGGTCGACGAAGTTGTAGCCGACCGGGTTGCCGAAGAGCGAGCCCTCCGGGTAGGTGCGGACGTAGACCGGCTTCTTGCCGCCCCCCGCGGGGACGCTCTCGGCGATCAGGACCCCGTCGGCGGTCGAGATCGATCCGCGCGGAATCTGCTGCTCCTCGATCAGGGGCGGCGGTTCTCGTTCTTGCCCTCGAGCTCCTCGGCGTCGAAGACCGCCCACTTCGACGTGAAGTAGATCAGCGTCGTGAACAGCGCCAGGATCACCACGTAGATGCGGACGATCGGCTTGTTCATGGGTGCAGCGGCTCCCCGGGCGGACGCCTCGCACGGTCGGAGATCAACAGCAACAGCGCCAGCAGGATCATGTTCGCGACCACCGAGCTGCCGCCGAAGGAGACGAACGGCAGGGTCACGCCGGTCAGCGGGATCACCCTGGTGACGCCGCCGATGATCACGAACGCCTGCAGCGCGAAGACCGCCGTCAGGCCGGCGGCGAGCAGCTTCGAGAACCCGTCCGGGGCCATCACCGCGGTCTTGAAGCCGCGGGCCGCGATCAGCGCGTAGATCAGGATCACCCCGCAGGCCCCGAAGAGGCCGAGCTCCATCGTGATCACCGCGTAGATGAAGTCGGTATGGGGGGCGGGCAGGATCGAGCCGCACTCCGGGAAGTCGACCGCGCAGTCGGGCGCGAACGGCCCCGGGAGCTTGAGCAGCGAATCGCCGAGCCCCTGGCCGAAGAGCCCGCCGTCGGCCTGCGCGAACAGCGACTGCTGGACCTGGCCCGCTCCGGCGGGCGCGTTGCGGGCGAACGGATCGAGCCAGATCTCGAAGCGGTCATGGACGTGGGAGATGTTGTTGCCGAGCACGAACGCACCGAGGGCGAACATCGCCAGCCCGACGAGCACGTAGGAGAGGCGGCCGGTGGCGACGTAGAGCAGCGCCAGGAAGGCGCCGAAGAACATCAGCGAGCTGCCGAGGTCGCGGATGAAGACGAGCATCAGCATCGCCGCCCCCCAGACCACGAGCAGCGGCCCGAAGTGCTTGAGCGGCGGGATCGTCAGCCCGGCGACCCGGCGGGCGGCGACCGAGAGCAGCTCGCGCTTCTCGGCGCAGGTAGCTGGCGAGAAAGACGACGATGCAGATCTTCGCCAGCTCGGCCGGCTGGAAGGAGATGGGCCCGGCGTCGATCGAGAGGTAGGCGCCGTTGATGGTGTTGCGGGTGATGAACGGTCGCGAGCAGCAGCAGGATCCCCGCGGTGGCGATCACGTAGCGGTAGCGCTCGAGCACGTGGTAGTCGCGCAGCAGCAGGATGGTGAGGCAGAAGAGCGCCAGGCCGAGGACGAAGACCGAGGCCTGGTTGAAGGCGAGCGCGTCGTCGATGCGGTAGATCATCACCAGCCCGACCGCGGCGAGAAGGGCGCAGAGCGGGAAACAGGTACGGGTCCGCGTGCGGCAGGCGGAAGCGCAGGAAGACGTGCGCGGCGAGACAGAGGGCCAGGAAGTAGCCGCCGTAGATGAGGCTGACGTCGCTGATCTCCGCCTTGCGGGTGATGAACACCGCCGCGAAGCCGGCGGTGACCAGCAGCGCCACCGGGATCAGCGCGAGCAGCTCCCTGTTGCGGGCGGAGATTCCGCGGTTCACAGGGAGCTACCCGCCGGAGCCCGCGGCGCCCTGGCCGTCTCCACCGCTCGCGGAGCCCGACCCCTGCGACCTGCCGCCCGAGTCCCCGGACCCCCCCTGCTCTCCGGCCGAGTCCGTCGCGCCGCCGGACGACCCGGCGCCCCCACCGCCGCCCCCTTGAGGGTCGGGGGAGGGCGGCGCGGCGGCGGCGGCGGCCGCCTCGAGATCGTCGAGCAGCGAGACGGCGTCGTCGCGGCCACGAAGCTCGTGGTTGATCGCGCTCTCGCGGCGCTCCTCCGGGAGCGAGCCGACCTGGACCGGGATCGAGTAGACCTCGGTGTAGAGCTCGACCCCGAACGGCAGGTCGTAGGGCAGGCCCCGGTAGAGGCTCAGCCGCCCACCCTCGTCGGTGCCGAGGAAGTAGACCTGCCGGGCGCCGAGCCAGGCGCCCGCGGCGACGGCGCCGATCACGAGGGCGACGGCGAGCAGCTTCGCCGCGGTCCTCATACGCCTCCTGCGCGGCGGCTGGGCGCGGCGATCGCGCGCCCCATCGCCGCGCGCGGCGGCGGCGCGGACCTCGGGGCCGCTGAGCCCGGCCTCATCGGCGCTCGGGCCGATCAGGGTCGCTCCCTCCTCGGCGGAGACGTCGGCCGCGTCCGCGACCCGGAAGGCGACCACGGTGATGTTGTCGCGGCCGCCCGCGTCGTTCGCCGCGTGGACCAGCCGGGTGGTCGCCTCGACCAGGTTCGCCGAGCCGGCGATGATCTCGGCGATCTGGGCGTCCTTGACCATCGTCGTCAGCCCGTCCGAGCAGAGCAGGAAGACGTCGCCGGGGCGGGCGCTGAAGGTGAGCGTGTCGATCTCGACTCGCGACTCCGGCCCGAGCGCTCGGGTGATGATCGAGCGCTGCGGATGGTCTGCGGCCTGTGCCTCGGTCAGCCGGCCCTGGCGGCGCAGCTCCTCGACCAGCGAGTGGTCCGAGGTGAGCAGCTTCAGCTCGTCGTCGCGGAAGAGGTAGGCGCGGCTGTCGCCGACGTGGGCGAAGCTGACCTCGTCGCCGTCGACCAGCGCGGCGGTCAGCGTCGTCCCCATGCCCGACGCGAGGAATCCTCCTGCGCGAGGCTGTGGATCTGGCGGTTGGCCGCCTCGGCGATCGAGCGCAGGAAGGTCTCCGGGGGCTCCTCCGAACGGACGGCGGGCTCGAACGACTCGGCGGCGATTCGGGAGGCGACCTCGCCGGCCTGGGCGCCGCCCATGCCGTCGGCGACCGCGAAGAGCGGCGCGCGCACGAACAGGGAGTCCTCGTTCGCTGTCCGCTGCCGGCCGGTGTCGGTCCGGAAGGCCTGCTCGACCACGCGGAGCATGGGATTACTCCGGGACCTGCAACTCGAAGCGGAACTCGGTGTCGCCGATCTTGATCTCGTCGAGATCCGAGAGCTCGGCCTCGCCCTCGAGGACGGCCCCGTTCAGGAACGTGCCGTTGGTCGACCCCAGGTCCTCGACGAAGTAGGCCGCGCCGCGCGAGTAAAGGCGGGCGTGGATCCCGGAGGCGAAGCGATCCTCGATTCGCACGTCGGCGTCCGGGGAGCGGCCGATCGAGAGCCCGCCGAAGAGGTCGAAGCGCTCTCCCGGATCGATCCCGCCGCCGCGGACGACGACCAGGAAGGCGTCCGTCGGGGCGGAGCGGCCGCCCGGGCCGGGCAGGTCGTGGAACCCGGTCGCCTCCGGCGCCGGCGCGGCTGTCGTGCGCAGCTCCTTGAGGGCGCTGCGCGAGACCCAGAGCAGGAACAGGTAGAGGACGGCGAGGAAGCCGAACTTGAGCGCGACTGCGATCGGGTCGGTGTCCATCTAGTGCTCGATGTCGAAGCTGAACCGGATCGTTCCGAGGATGACCTCGTCGCCGGGGGCGAGCCGCGATGAGTCGACCTGGCGGCCGTTCACCTTGACCCCGTTGGTCGAGCCGAGGTCGACGATCTGCCAGTCGCCCGAGGACTGCCGCCGCAGCTCGGCGTGGCGGCGAGAGACGTTCGGATCGTTGAGCACGCAGTCCGCCTCGCGGGAGCGGCCGAGCACGGCTATCGGCCCGTCGAGCACGTACCGGCGATCGTCCAGCGAGACGATCGCCTTGGTCTCGGTGAGATGGGCGGACGGGCGGCGCTTCGACTTCGTCTGTTTCGGCGGCACGCTGTAGACCATCGTGTGGCCCTGCTCGCCCTGCTCCGGTGACTCACCCTGCCGCGCGGGCGGCTTCACCAGCCGGGTCTGGATCCCGAACTCGCCGAGGCGCAGGCGGTCGTCGGAGTCGAGGATGACGTTCGGTCGGGTCAGCAGCGCGTAGTCGTGGCGGCGGGCGTGCTCGAGCAGGTATCCGGCGAGCTCCTGCTCGAGCGAGCGCTCGTAGCCCTCGAGCCGCTGCTTGTCCTCGGCCGAGAGCCAAACCGTGTACTCGTTCGGCACGTAGACACGCGAGACCGAGGCGGTGCGGTGGGCGTCCATCTCCTTGGCGAGCTTGCGGGCGACCTCGACCGGCTGGACCTGCGAGGAGAAGGCACGGCTGAACACCCCCTCGACGAGGCTTTCGATCCGCTGCTCCAGGTTGCGCAGGACGCTGATGGGCTCTCGCTCTCTCGCGGTCCGGGGCACGACGCGACGCGCCCCTACGGGTTCATGCGAGCGCTAAATCCTAGTTGGTCGATGGCCAAGCGCCGCGCGCCCGAGGGTGCGGTGGCGACGGCCGTCCAGCCCCGCTCAGGCCGGGTGGCCGGAAAGCCGAGCGGCGGAGAGCTCACCCTCCTCGCGCCGTGCCGCGAGCTGCGGCGGCGAGGGCCTGACTCGGCCGACCCGGAACTCGATCGCGACGGCCACGGCCGCGGTGGCGACGACGAGCGCCGGCCGGCCGGCCAACGCGCCGCCCGCGACCAGCTCCAGCGCGGCCTCGAGCGCAGCCGCCCACAGGAGCGCGCCGAGGAGCGCGATCGCGACATGGCGGGCGCTCAGAACCCAGCCGAGCGCGACGGCCGCAAGCGCGAAGAGGAGCGCGCCGAGGAGCGCGCCCGGGTCGAACTGCGGAATGAGCACCGTGTCCACCGCAAGCGAGGGGTCGGCTGCCCACCCGGAGGGCGCCGGAGCGCCGATGCCGAGATCCGGGCCCGTGCCGAGGGCGAGGCCGATGCCGGCGAGCCAGAACCACGAGGCCGCGCCGAGAACGGCCCGTGACAGCGGGGTTCGCTCCGCCGCGCCGAGCGCGGCGGCGGCGGGGCCCGCGCCGAGATAGCCGAGAATCGGAGCGAGCGGGGCGAGCAGCGACGGCGCCGAAACGCCGATCAGGAGCAGAGGCAGGGTCAGGGCGGCGAGGACGAGTGCGGTCCCGCCGGCCGCGAGAGGCCCGGCGAGCGCGACGAGCGCGGCCACGGCGAGGGTGAGCGTCGCGATACGCCCGATGCCGATGCCGGCGAGCCCGGGGCCGGATCTCGCGGGGCGGCGCATGCCGGCCGGCGGCGGAATGGGCCGCTCCGGATCGAGCGCGTCGAGCTCGGCGTCGAGGCACTCGGCGAGCTCCGTCGCGCACGGGCGCAGCCGCGGATCCGGTTCCAGGCAGGCGTCGATGACGTCTATCAGGCCCTCGGGCAGGTCGGGGCGCTCCTCGCGAAGCGAGGAGATCGGCAGGCCGATCCGGCGCGCCGTGGCCGCGGGGGTCGCCGCTGCGACGGGGTTCTCGCCGGCGAGGCACTCGTACACGGTCAGGGCCAGCGAGTAGACGTCGGACTCCGGCCCCGCCGGCTCGCCCTCGGCCTGCTCGGGAGACATGTAGGCGAGCGTGCCGAGGACCTCGCCCGCGGCGGTCAGGGTCGGAGCCTCGGCGAGGCTCGCGATCCCGAAGTCCATCAACTTGGCGCGCTGCGGTCGCCGCCTCGTCCTCGCGGACCATCACGTTCTGGGGCTTGACATCACGATGGACCACACCGCGGGCATGAGCGTGCGCGAGCGCCTCGGCGAGGTCGCGGGCGAACTCTCCGAGGTCTGCGTCGCTGAGCAGGCCGGCGTCGCGAAGGGTCGCGAGCGTGTCGCCGCTGACCAGCTCGCTGACCAGCAGAGCGCGACCCTGATACTCGCCGAGCTCGTAGAGGGTGACGATCCCCGGATGGTTCAGTCGCGCCCCGGCCTGGGCCTCGCGGATCACCCGCGCCGGCTCTCCCGCCTCGATCACCTTGACCGCGACGTTTCGCTGCAGCCGCTCGTCGAAGGCCTTGTAGACCGTCCCCATCCCGCCCGAGCCGAGCCGCTCGAGCATCCGGAAACGGTCCATCACCAGTTCGTCGACCACCAAGGGAGTGGCTTCGTCGCGGCGGTTGGGTCTCCTTCCGCCCGGAGGGTGGCAAGTTGGCCTCCGCAGCAGGGTTCATACTTGCGCGGAGCCGATCTCCCCCGGTGTTAGAAGCGTGGCCTACCTCGACGACGACGAGCCCGACCCGGCCCCTCGAGGGCGACCCCCGCGGGGCGGCGGGGCGGCCGAGCCGCGGCCGATCGTCGTTCGCAGGCTGATCGCGCTCGGCGTCGCTGTCGTCTTCCTCTTCATCGTCATCTTCGGGATCAAGGCCTGCCTCGACAACCGCAAGGAGCGCGGCTTCGAGAACTACGCCTCCGACCTGACCTCGATCGTCACCCAGACCAACCAGCTCTCGCTCGAGTTCTTCAACCGCCTGGTGACGCCCCCGAAGAAGAGCTCTCCGCTCAACCTCCAGGCGGCGATCGCCGCGGATCGCGGCACCGCCGAGGGCCTGCTCGACCGGGTCGAGACGCTCGACACCCCGGACGAGCTCGCGGGAGCCCAGGACGACCTGATCAAGTCCTATGAGCTGCGCCGCGACGCGCTCGCCGGAATCGCCGACGCGATCCCGGCCGCGCTCGGAGCCGAGGGACGGCAGGAGGCGATCGACACGATCGCCGAGGACATGCGCCTGCTGCTCGCCGGCGACGTCCTCTACTCGCGGGCGTTCGCCGAGATCGCCTCGGTCTTCTCGGAGCAGGAGATCCCGCTCGAGCTCGAGGACAGCAACTTCCTCCCCGAGCCCGTCAACCGCTGGCTCGACGACGACGAGCTCACCCTGATCCTGAGCTCGTTCGCGGCCGATTCGGGCCAGTGCAGCGGGCTGCACGGCCTCGAGCTCGTCGGGGTCTCGATCGACAAGACGCCGCTCGTCGCCGGCAGCGAGAACACGGCGGACCTCGGCGACGGACTCGATCTCAAGGTCGAGATCTCCAATGGCGGCGAGGCGGACGAGGTCGACGTCGCGGTCTCCGCCGAGCTTGCGGGCCCGACCGGAGTGATCGACGGCGAGGGGGTGATCTCGCGGATCGAGCCCGGTCAGATCGCCTCGGCTTCGGTGAGCTTCAGCGCCGATCCACCGACCGACACCCCGCTCAGCCTGGAGGTCAAGGCCCAGCCGGTTCCGTGCGAGACGATCCTCGACAACAACAGCCTCACCTACACGGTCACGTTCAACTGATGGCGCTCCGCCCGGCCGGGGGCGGCGGACGCTAGCTTCGCTCCGATGAGAGTCGCCTACCTCGGGCCACCCGGGACCTTCAGCGCCGACGCCCTGCACGCCGCCGCCGGCTCCCGCGAGATCGAGGCCGTGCCGCAGCCCACGGTGCTCGCCGCGGTCGAGGCGGTCGCCGCCGGGAGCGTCGATCGCGCACTGCTGCCGCTCGAGAACTCGACCGAGGGATCGGTTCGCGCCACCCTCGACGCGCTCGCCTTCGACGGCCCTGAGGTGACGATCGTCGGCGAGCACGACGAGCCGATCCGGATGAGCCTGATCGCCGCCCGCGGGCTCGAGCTGGCCGAGGTCTCGGCGGTGATCTCCCATCCTCAGCCGCTCGCGCAGTGCGCCCGGTTCATTCGCGACGAGCTGCCGGGCGCGAGCGTGCGAGCGGCCGCGAGCACCGCCGAGGCGGTGCGCGAGGTGAGCGAGTCCGCCGAGCCGTGGGCGGCGCTGGGAAGCGCCTCGGCGGCCCGCATCTACGACGGCGTCGTGCTCCGCGAGGGTGTCGAGGACAGCGCCGAGAACGTCACCCGCTTCATCTGGATCGCTCGGCGCGGCGTCGTCCCCGCGGGCTCGGGCCGCTGGAAGACCTCTCTCTGCTTCTCGGAGCTGGGGGCCGATCATCCCGGCGCCCTGGTCGAGGCGCTGATGGAGTTCTCGAGCCGCGCGGTCAACCTCAACCGGATCGAGTCGCGGCCGCTCCGACGCGAGCTCGGGCGCTACATGTTCTTCGTCGATCTCGACGGGGCGGCGGGCGACGACGACGTCGCCGCCGCGATCGCGGCGCTTCGCGGCAAGGCCGAGACGGTCCGGGTGCTGGGCAGCTATCCGGTCGAATCGTCCGGGATCCCAGGTGATTGAGACCTCGCTGCGCCCCGGGCGCCGGATCGGCTGCCCGGGGGTCGGTTTACAATCCCGCCACCATGGAGGACCTCGCTGACCCCGAGGTAGCAAGCGGAAACGGGGCGCTCGGCGCCGCGAGGGTCAGAGGACGGCTCCGATCGGTGGGCACGCGGGTCCTCGTCCTCAACGCCAGCTACGAGCCGATCAACGTCTGCACCATCCGGCGGGCGACCGTGCTGCTGCTGAAATCACGTGCCGAGCTGATCGAGCGCGGCGAGGGGGTGCTGCACTCCGAGCGGCTCGAGGTCGAGCGGCCGTGCGTGATCCGGCTGATGCGCTACGTGCGCATCCCTCGAGACGTGCACCGGCGCAAGATCACCCGCAAGGCCGTGCTCGCGCGCGATGCCTATACCTGCCAGTACTGCGGCAGCGAGGCCGGCGGGCTGACCGTCGACCATGTGATTCCGCGCAGCCGCGGCGGCGGCTCGGAGTGGGAGAACATCGTCGCCTCGTGCGCCCCCTGCAACCGCAAGAAGGGAAACCGCCTGCCGCGGGAGATCTCGATGCATCCGGCCCGTCGTCCGACCGCGCCCGGCCCGACCGTGTTCATCCGGATCGCCAGCCCGCGGATCCCGCTCGCCTGGGAGCCCTACCTCGGCTCGCGTGAGCGGCGGCGGGCGGCGGCGGCCTGACGACGATCCCGCCGCCGGGTTGATGGCCGGCTGCGTCGTGGCCCGGCGGGCCTGGACGCCGGCCCCCGGAAAGGCGGAAGGGCCGCCCTCGACGAGGCGGCCCTTCCAAGGTGCGATTCGAGCGATTCGGGAACTTGTGCGGCCACGCGGGACCCTTCGCGGCCTTCCCGACTCACCGGCGCTCGGGGGGGATTCCGCCGAGCGGGTCACACGACCGCTCAGCGGCCCTGCACCTCCAGAGTCCCGAAAGAACTGTCAATCAACTTAGGACCACCTCCTTTCTCTGGTACCTGCGATTGAAGCACAAGCGCAGGCCGGCCTCGCGGTACGAGCGCGATCGACGAAACCCTGGGGTGGGGTCTAGGGGTGGCCCGCGATGGCAGGCGGCCGTCGCGCGATGAGTATGGGCCTCGTGAGCAGTCTCACGTAACAGGAGCCACCCATCGGAGACCCTCTGAACATGGATCAGGACGCCCGCGAGCGCAGCGGCGCCGCCGAGCCCGGGCTCGGCGGCTCCCGCGGTGCGCGCCGGCTCGTCGAGCTCGGCATCCTCGCAGTGCTGATCGTCGGCGCGCTGTTCGCGCTCCCCGGCCTCGGGGAGCTGCGCGCCCGGCTGACGGGAGCCGACCCGTGGTTGGTCGGCCTCGGCGGGATCCTCGAGGTCGGCTCCTGCCTGGCCTTCGTGGCGGCCTTTCGCGGTGTCTTCTCGCGGCGCCTCTCGTGGAGGTTCAGCTACGAGGTCGGGATGGCCGAGCAGGCGGCCAACGTGCTGCTGCCGACCGGCGGCGCCGGCGGGCTCGCCCTCGGGGCCTGGGCGCTTCGGCAGGATCGGCATGCCCGCCGAGCGGATCGGCCGCCGAACCGTCGCCTTCTTCCTGATCACCAGCTCGGTCAACTTCCTCGCCGTGGTGGTCGCCGGGCTCGGCCTCGCGACGGGGTTCCTCGCCGGCGAGGTCTCCCTCGCGGTGGCCCTGGTGCCTGCGCTGGTCGCGGCGCTGGCGCTGGCCGGGATCGCGCTCTCTCCCCGCCTTCTCGCCGAGCGCGACGGTGGTGGTCGGCCCCGGGCGCCTCCGCCTGGCGCTGGTCCGCGGACGCGGCTACCTCGCCGGGGGAGTTCGCGACGCGCTGGGCCTGCTCGGGGCTCGGCGGGCGCTGGTGATCGGCGGCGCGATCGGATACATGGCCCTCGACGTGCTCGCCCTCGCCGCGGTGTTCGCCGCCTTCGGAGGCGGAGCGCCGTCGCTGGGCGTCTTCCTGCTCGCCTACGCGATCGGCCAGCTCGGCGGGCTCGTCCCGGTTCCGGGCGGGGTCGGTGGAACCGACGGCGGATTGATCCTCGCCTTCGGCGCGCTCGGGACGCCCGTAGGCGTCGCCGCGGTCGCGGTGCTCGGCTACCGCGCCTTCCAGCTCGGCGTTCCCGCGGTGCTCGGTTTGCTCGCCTACGCGCGCCTGCAGCGCCGCTTCGAGCGCGAGCCGGCGGCGAGCGAGGGGATCGCGGGGCTCGGCGGCCTCGAGCCCGAGCTCGCCTGAGCCGAGCCCGGCTCCGGCGGACCCCTTACGCGGGGTCGGTCTCGTCGCTCGCCGGCGCGGCGCCGTCCGCCGCCGCCGCCGCGACCGCCTCCGCCTCGTCGGCGACGTCGGCGGAGGACTCGACCACGAGCGCGACGGCGCTGACCCGGTCGTCGTCCTTGATGTTCATCACCCGCACGCCCTGGGTCGCGCGGCCCATCTGCGAGATCCCACCGGCGTTGGTGCGCTGGACCATTCCGTTCTGGGAGATGAACAGCAGGTCCTGGTGCTCGCGGACGATCATCGCGCCGGCGAGGCCGCCCTTCTTCTCGATCAGCTTGATCGTCAGCACGCCCTTCGTCCCGCGGCCCTTGACCGGGTACTCGGAGACCTGGGTGCGCTTGCCGTAGCCGTTCTCGGTGACGACGAAGAGCTCGGAGTCGTCGCGCGCGACGTCCATCGCCAGCACGCGGTTCTCCTTGCCCGCGATCTTGCCGCTCACGTTCATCCCCTTGACGCCGGAGGTGTCGCGGCCCATCGGCCGCACCGAGACTCGCTGAAGCGCGAGGCGTGCCCGGACTTCGAGACCAGCAGGAGGTCGTCGTCGCCGGAGGTCGAGCGCACCTGGACGAGCTCGTCGCCGTCGCGAACCTTGATCGCGATGATCCCGTCGGCGCGAATCGGCGTGTTGTAGGCGATGAACTCGGTCTTCTTGACCAGCCCCTTGGCGGTCGCGAAGGCGAGGTACTTGTTCTCCGTGAAGTCGCGGGTCGGGATCACCGCCATCACCTGCTCGCCGTCGCGCAGCGGCAGGACGTTGACAAGCGCGCGGCCCTTCGCCGTTCGCGAGCCCTCCGGCAGCTCGTAGACCTTGAGCCGGTAGACCTTGCCGCGGTTGGTGAAGAACAGCAGGTAGTCGTGGGTCGAGCAGATGTGGAGGTGCTCGATGTAGTCGTCCTCCTTCATGTTCATCCCCATCACCCCGACGCCGCCGCGACGCTGCTGGCGGTAGGTGATCAGCGGCAGGCGCTTGACGTAGCCGGAGTGCGTCAGCGAGATCACCATCTGCTGGTCGGCGATCATGTCCTCGATGTTGACGTCGCCCTCGAAGTGGGCGATCTCGGTGCGCCGCTCGTCGCCGTAGCGCTCGTCGATCTCGTCGAGATCTCCTCGACGACCAGGGCGTCGACCCGGGCCGGGTCGCCGAGGATCGCGCGCAGCTCGGCGATCAGCTCGACCAGCTCGGCGTGCTCGGCGCGGACCTTGTCGGACTCGAGCGCGGTCAGGCGCTGCAGGCGCATGTCGAGGATCGCCTGCGCCTGCTCGTGGGAGAGCTCGAACTTGTCGATCAGGCCGTCGCGAGCGATGTCGGGGTCGTCGGACGCGCGGATCAGCTCGATCACCGCGTCGAGGTTGTCGAGCGCGACCAGCAGCCCCTCGAGGATGTGCGCGCGCGCCTCGGCGCGGCGCGAGCTCGTACTGGGTGCGGCGGGTGACGACGTCGCGCTGGTGGAGCGACGTAGTGGTGGATCACCTCCTTGAGCGAGCAGCGTCCGCGGGACGCCGTCGACGAGCGCGACCATGTTGACGCCGAAGGTGGTCTGCATCGGGGTGTGCTTGTAGAGCTGGTTGAGCACGACCTTCGCCGGGTCGCCGCCGCGCTTGAGCTCGATCACGAGGCGCATCCCGGAGCGGTCGGTCTCGTCGCGCAGATCGGAGATCCCGGTGATCTTCTTGTCGCGGACCAGGTCGGCGATCTTCGTGATCAGGCCGCCCTCGCCGCCCTTCTTGACCATGAACGGGAGCTCGGTGACGATGATCGCCTCCTTGCCGCCGCTCAGCGGCTCGACATGGGCCCGGGCGCGGACCTGGATGCTGCCGCGGCCCGGAGGCGTAGGCGTCGCGGATGCCGCTCGCCGCTCATCATTCCGCCGCCGGGGAAGTCCGGGCCCTTGACGTGCTCCATCAGGCCCTCGAGGTCGATCTCGGGGTCGTCGATGTAGGCCTTGACCGCGCCGATGACCTCGCGGAGGTTGTGCGGCGGGATGTTGGTCGCCATTCCGACCGCGATCCCGGCGGCGCCGTTGACCAGCAGGTTCGGGAAACCGCGCCGGCAGCACCAGCGGCTCGCTGGCGACTCGTCGTAGTTCGGGCCGAAGTCGACGGTGTCCGCGTCGATGTCGCGCAGCATCTCGGTCGCGAGCGGGCCAGGCGGGCCTCGGTGTAGCGCATCGCGGCGGGCGCGTCCTCGTCGATCGAGCCGAAGTTGCCCTGACCGTCGACGAGCGGGTAGCGCAGCGAGAAGTCCTGCGCCATCCGGACGAGCGTGTCGTAGATCGCCGAGTCGCCGTGGGGGTGGTACTTGCCCATCACCTCGCCGACGATGAAGGCGCACTTGCGGTAGGGCCGGTTCGGCTGCAGGCCGAGGTCGTGCATCGCGTAGAGCACGCGGCGGTGCACCGGCTTCAGCCCGTCGCGGACGTCGGGCAGCGCCCGGCCGACGATCACGCTCATCGCGTAGTCGAGGTACGACGAGCGCATCTCCGTCGTCAGCTCGCGCTCCTCGATGTTGCCCGGTCAGGGCATCGAGCGTCCAGCCTCGTCCCCTCAGACATCGAGGAACCGCACCTCCTTCGCGTGCCGCTCGATGAAGATCTTGCGCGGCTCGACCTTGTCGCCCATCAGGTCGGTGAAGATCTGCTCGGCCAGCGGTCGCGTCCTCGATCGTCACCCGGGCAAGCGTCCGGCTGGCCGGGTCCATCGTCGTCTCGCGCAGCTGGTCGGGGTTCATCTCGCCGAGGCCCTTGAAGCGCTGCAGCGTGACCCCGTGCGCGGGCGAGCTCGAGCACCGCGCGGCGCAGCGTCTCGAACGAGTCGGCGTCGCGGTCGTCGGTCGCCGAGCGTGACGACGAACGGCGGCCGGCCGACCTGCTTGAGCAGGTCGGCGTGCACCTCGACCAGCTGGCGGTAGTCGTTGCAGGCGAACAGCGCCCGCGGCAGCTTGTGGATCCGCGCCAGGCCGCTGCGGCGGTGCGTCGCCTTGACGACGAGCTCCGCGTCGGGGGCGGAGACCAGCTCGGTGATGAAGGGCTCGTCCTCGGGGTCGTCCGCCTCGATCAGATCGCTTCACCGCGTCGAGCGCTGGCGACCCCGGCGTCGAGGATCTGCGACTCGGCGAGGAAGCTCGACGACCTCGTGGCCGAACTCGGCCTGGAGCGAGTCGGACCAGCCCTCGTACTCCTTGAAGCGCCGGTTGAAGCGCTGCCAGCGGGCCGCGGTGAGCTTGCTCGTCTTCCCCTCGGCGTCGATGATCTCGAACTCCTCGAGCTTGTCGCGCAGCAGCAGCTCCTCGAGCTCGGACTCCTTCTCGACGTAGATCTCCTGCTTGCCGTTCTTCACGCGGTAGAGCGGCGGCTTCGCGATGTAGACGAAGCCGGCGTCGATCAGCTCCGGCATCTGGCGGTAGAGGAAGGTGAGCACGAGCGTGCGGATGTGGGCGCCGTCGACGTCGGCGTCGGTCGCCAGGATGATCTTGTGGTACCGGGCGTCCTCGATGTTGAACTCGTCGTGGACGCCGGTGCCGATCGCCGTGATCAGCGCCTGGATCTCGTTGTTGGCGAGGACCTTGTCGATCCGGCTCTTCTCGACGTTGATGATCTTGCCGCGCAGCGGCAGCACGGCCTGCGTGTTGCGGTCGCGGGCCTGCTTCGCGGAGCCGCCGGCCGAGTCGCCCTCGACGATGAACAGCTCGGCGTCGCGGGGGTCCTTGACGGTGCAGTCGGCGAGCTTGCCCGGCAGGGTCGAGTTCTCGAGCGCCGACTTGCGCCGGGTCAGGTCGCGCGCCTTGCGGGCCGCGTCGCGGGCGCGGGCCGCGTCGACCGCCTTGACGATGATCCGGCTGCGCCTCGCTCGGGTTCTCCTCGAGGAACTCGCCGAGCTTGCGGTTGACCACCTCCTTGACCAGGCCCTCGATCGGCGGGTTGCCGAGCTTGGTCTTCGTCTGGCCCTCGAACTGGGGGTCGGCGAGCTTCACCGAGATCACCGCGGTCAGGCCCTCGCGGACGTCCTCGCCGGAGAGGTTCGTCGTCCTTCTCCTTCAGCACGCCCTTGCTGCGGGCGTACGCGTTCAGCGTCCGGGTCAGCGCGGAGCGGAAGCCGGAGAGGTGCGTGCCGCCCTCGTGGGTGTTGATGTTGTTGGCGAACGAGAAGATCGACTCCTGGTAGGAGGCGTTCCACTGCATCGCGACCTCGACCGCGCCGTCGTCGCTCTCGCCCTCGAAGAACACCATCTTGCGGTGCAGCGGGTCCTTGTTCTCGTTCAGGTGGGCGACGAAGTCGACGATCCCGCCCTCGTACTGGAACGTCTCCTTCTCGCCCGCGCCGCGCTCGTCGATCAGCTCGATCTCGAGGCCGCGGGTGAGGAAGGCGGTCTCGCGCATCCGCTCGGTCAGCGTCTGGAAGTCGAAGTCGAGCGTCTCGAAGATCTCATCGTCGGGCAGGAAGGTGATCGTGGTGCCGGTCCGGGTCGACTTCTCGCCCTTGGTCAGCTCGCCCTGCGGCTTGCCGCGCTCGTAGTCCTGCTCCAGACGTGGCCGTCGCGATGGATCTCGAGATGAAGGCGCTCGGAGAGCGCGTTGACGACCGAGACGCCGACGCCGTGCAGGCCGCCGGAGACCTTGTAGCCGCCGCCGTCGCCGAACTTGCCGCCGGCGTGGAGGACGGTCAGCACGACCTCGGCCGCGGGCCGCTTCTCCTCCGGCAGCTCGTCGACGGGGATGCCGCGCCCGTTGTCGATCACCGTGACGCTGTTGTCGGGGTGGATCGTGAGCTCGATCTCGGTCGCAGTGGCCGGCCAGCGCCTCGTCGACCGAGTTGTCGACCACCTCGTAGACGAGGTGGTGAAGCCCGCGCGGCCCGGTCGAGCCGATGTACATGCCCGGCCGCTTGCGCACCGCGTCGAGACCGCGCAGGACGGTGATGTTGCCGGAGGTGTACTCCCCGGAGTCGTTCTGCTCGTCGGTCACGGGTGCGCCACCGGCGCCCGCCTTGGATGCCACGAATGAGGCCCTTCGGTCGAAGTCATGTCAAGAGAAACCCCGGGCGGCCAACTCACGCGAACGGTGAGGCTGGACGGCTCGGGGCTGCCTTCCAACTTCACATAAGGATAGCAGTCGAGGACCCCGGAAAAGCGCGCGGAGAAGCCAAAAAGTCCTGCAAATCGCGGTCTAAGGCGGATCGGAATACCGACCCTCGCCGACGACAAAGCGGAAATCGAGGGCTCCGTCGTGATCGATTCGCGCCCCGATCCGCTCGAGCAGCTCCCCGCGGAGCAGATCGAGCTCCTGCGCCCAGGTCGCCGCCGCGCAGGCGATCGTCACCACGCCGCCGCGCTCGGCCACCGGGCGCGCATTGGCGGCGATCGTCTCCCCCACCGCGTCCGCCCAGACCAACTCGACGGCGGCGAGGAGCGTCTGCGGCTGGACCGAGTCGCGGACGGCGCGGACGGCGTCGGCGATCGTGCGCGGATCGCTGCCGGGGCTCACGCCGCCCGGTCCCGGCTCGGCCCGGCGGCCGCGAGTGCGCGGCCCTCGCGCAGGGCGATCTCGGTCCTGGCGGACCGCGCCGGGAGGTGCTCGGGCTCGGTCGCGGTGATCAGCGACTGGCCCGCCCCCTCGGCGAGTCGCTCGACCAGCAGGGCGCGCCGGTCGCCGTCGAGCTCGGAGGTGACGTCGTCGAGCAGCATCAGCGGCGGTGGCCGGCCGTCGGCGAGCAGGGCGCTGCGCTCGGCGAACAGCAGCGCGAGCAGGGCGATCCGCTGCTGACCCTGCGACGCGTAGCGGCGAACCGAGCGGCCGTCCGCCTCGAAGGCGAGCTCGTCGAGATGGGGGCCCCAGCCCGAGTAGCCGCGCGCGACATCGCTCTCGCGGCGGGCGCCGAGCTCCGCGACGAGCTCGGCGGCGCTCGCCGCCTCGCTGCGCGGCCGGTAGTGAACCGCCGCCTCGCCGGGGAGCCCGAGGCCGCGGGCGGCGTCGGTGAACGGCTCGGCGAGCCGCTCCGCCGCCTCGGCTCGGTTGGCGATCAACTCGACCCCGGCGGCCGCCAGTTCGGCGTCCCAGGCGTCCAGCGAGCTCGAGTCGGCGCGGCCGGCGCGGATTCGGCCGAGCAGCGCGTTGCGCTGGGCGAGTGCCCGCGAGTAGCGGCGGCGGACGGGCTCGCGCGATGGCCAGAGCGCGGCCGCGAAGCCGTCGAGGTGTGCGCGGCGTTGCGAGGGCGGGCCCTTCACCAGGGCGAGCCGGTCGGGCATGAACACGGCCACGGCCGGTCGCAAGCCCGCGCTCTCGGGGGTGACCGCAGAGCCGTCGAGTAGGTGGCGGCGCCCCTCGGACCGGCTCACCGAGGCGAGAAAGCGTCGCGTGTGCCCGCCCGTCTCGAGGTCGGCCTCGACCCGGGCGAGCGAGCCGCCGAAGGCGATCGTCTCGCGGTCGTCGCGGGTCCGGCACGAGCGGCCGGTCAGCGCCGAGTAGAGGGCCTCGAGCAGGTTCGTCTTGCCGGCTCCGTTCGGCCCCCAGACGAGGTTTATGCCCGGGCCGAGCACCGTCCTGGCGTCGGCGAGGTTGCGAACCCCGCGGGTGCTGAGCGAGGTGACGACCACGGCGTCAGCCGTCGTCGCGCCGACCCGCCGGCCCTCGGCGAGGCGGGCGAGAGCTCATTGATTGAGGCGGATCGGCATCACCAGATAGCTGAAGTCATCGCCGTCGACGGGGCGCAGCAGCCCGGGGCGCAACGGTGAGGAGAGCTGCAGGGCGACCTCCTCCGAGCCGACGCTCTCGACCCCCTCGACCAGGAACTGCGGGTTGAAGGCGATCTCGAGGGGCTCGCCGCTGTAGGGAGCGGGCATGCCCTCGCTGGCGTCGCCGATGTCGGGTGTCTCGGCCGCGACGGTGAGCTCGCCCTCCGCGAACGCCAGCCGCAGCGGCGCGTTTCGCTGGGCGAGCTGGCTGATCCGGCGGGTGATCTCGAGGAACTCCTCCCGTGGCAGCCGGACCTCGTGCTCGAAGGTCTCGGGGATCAGCTGCCGCCAGCTCGGGAACTGCCCCTCGATCAGCCGCGAGGAGAGGGTGACTCCGGCGGTGCGGAAGATCGCCTGATTTCTCGGCATCGCGATCTCGACCTCGTCGGCCCCCTCGGCGGAGATGATCCGGGCGAGCTCACGGAGCGCCCGCGCGGGCACGTTGGCCTCGAGCGGCTCGCTGAGCGGCGTCTCGAGGCTGGCGTGCTTGACGCTGAGCCGATAGGAGTCGGTAGCGACCATGGTCAGGCGCTCGCCCTCCGCCTGGACGAGCACCCCGGTGAGGATCGGGCGTACCTCGTCGCGCGATGCCGCCCTGGCGACGAGGTCGATCGTCTCGGCGAGCGGCCTGGCCGGCAGCTTCACCGCCTCGCCGTCGAGCTCGGGCAGGCGCGGGAAGTCCTCGGCGGGCAGGGTGCGGAGGTGAAAGCGGGCCCCGCCCGCGGCGAGCTCGACATCGCGCTGCTCGCCGCGCAGCTCGAACGCCACCTTGCCCGCGGGCAGGCTCCGAACGACGTCCGAGAGCAGCCGTCCGGGCAGCAGGGTCGAGCCCTCCTCGGCGAGCTCGATCTCGGCGAGGGTCTTGGTCAGGCCGAGCTCCATGTCGGTCGCCCGGAGTGTCAGGGATCCATTCGACGCGCTGAGGAGAACTCCTCCCAGCGACGGCAGGGTTGCACGGCTCGAGACCGCGCGGCCGACGAGCTGCAGGGCGGAGAAGAGGGAGTCGCGTTCAACGGTTAGCTTCATTTCGGGTCGATCATCTTCCTACTTGGATCAGATGTATTAGATCGGTGGATAGTCGTGGATAAGCGCGGCGGTGTGCATCGACGGTGGGATCGGGCGATTCAGAGCTGTGGATCGACGGGGATCGCGCCGGCCTCGCCGGCGCCGGCGAGGGGCCCCGCTACAGCCGTCCCCAGGGCGGTGTGGACCCTGTGGATCGCACCGCTTGTCGCCGGATCGGCGCTCGTGCGCTCGGTGACGGCGCGGATCGCGTGCAGGACCGTGGTGTGGTCGCGATCGAACCCGCGAGCGATCTCGACCAGGGAGAGCGCGGTCAGCTCGCGGGCGATGAACATCGCGAGCTGTCGTGCCCGGGCGATCTTCGCCGAGCGCCGCGGCGAAAGCAGCTGCTCGCGGGAGATGCCCTCGACGGCGCAGACCGCCTCCTGGATCTGCTCGAGGCTCGGCGCGGGGCGCGGGGACGCCGCCGCCGCCGGGGCCTCGCCGAGAGCGCGGCCGACGATCTGGGTCGAGAGCGGCTCGCGCAACAGCGAGGAGAGCGCGAGGACTCGCGTCATCGCGCCCTCGAGAACCCGGACGTTGCCGGGCACGCGGGTCGCGATCTCGTTCAGCACCGCGGGCTCGGGGAGCTCCCCCGCGCGCTCGGAGGCGAGGCGCCACAGCACGGCGATCCTCGTGCGCAGGTCGGGCGGCTCGATCTCGACGGTGAGGCCCCAGGCGAAGCGATCGCGAAGGCGCTCGGCGAGGCGCGAGAGCGACTGCGGCGGCCGGTCGCTGGAGAGGACGAGCTGCTTTCCGGCCGAGTGCAGCGCGTTGAAGGTGTGGAAGAACTCCTCCGCGGTCTGCGGCTTGCCCTCGAGGAACTCGACGTCGTCGATCAGCAGCGCGTCGAGCTCGCGGTAGCGGGCCTTGAAGGCGTCGGGGCCGCTGCGTCGCAGGGCGGTGACGAACTCCGTGGTGAACCGCTCCGCGGTTGTGTGGTGGACGACCAGGTCGGGGTGGTTGCGGCTCAGGTACCCGTGGATCGCGGCGACGAGGTGGGTCTTGCCCAGGCCGGGTGGTCCGTGCAGGAAGAGCGGGTTGTAGGCCTCTCCGGGAAGCTCCGCCACGGCAAGGGCCGCGGCGTGGGCGAGCCGGTTCCCCGGGCCGATGACGAAGCGCTCGAAGGTCTGGGCCGGGTTCAGGGGCAGCGAGCGCGGGGTGGAGGCTGGTGGGCCGGACGACTCGTCGCGGGGCGCATCGGCGTCGACGAACTCCACCGACGTGAGGCCGCCTCCCTGGCGGCGGAGCGCGTCGACGAGCGTGGATGTGTAGCGGCGCTCGACCCAGGCTCGTACCGATCTGGGAGCGGCGACGAGCAGGGTCGAGCCGCGCGCGGAAACGACCCGCATCGGATCGAGCCAGAGCTCGCGGGTGGCGCTCGGCAGGGACGCCGCGAGCTCGTCGCGGACCCCCTGCCAGAGGATCTTCAGGTCGTCGGCGGGCTGCTCGTGCACGACGGGCGACCATACCCCGGGCCGCGCACGGCGCGGGTCCGGCACCCCGCAAATACGGAGGAACGAGATCGAAGCGGTGATCGGTGGCCTGAAAGCGGTCTGCCCCTATACTGGCGCGTCCTCATGAAACGGACCTGGCAACCGAAGAAGCGCAAGCGTGCGAAGACGCACGGTTTCCGGGCCCGAATGCGGACCCGCTCGGGCCGCGACGTCGTCCGGCGCCGCCGGGCCAAGGGCCGTAAGCGGCTCACGCCGTAGGGATGGCGTGGCGGAACGGCGCAAGCGCGGTCGCCTCTCACGAAGCGGCGACTTCGACCGCGTCTTTCGGGATGGGCGCTCGCACGCCAACCGCTTCCTCGTCCTCTACGCCTTTCCGCGCGCCGAGAGCGCGGAGGACGGCGTTCGGCTGGGGATCTCGGTTGGAAGGAAGGTCGGCGGAGCCGCCTCGCGAACGGCGGTCAAGCGGGCGCTGCGGGAGGCCTTCTGGGCAACCGAGACGACGCTCCCGGGCGACCACGACTTCGTGCTCGTTGCCCGTCCCGACTCTGCAGCTTTGGTCGAGCGTGAGGGAACGGGTGGGGTCGCCGAGGCGCTGCGTGAGCTGTTCGACCAGGCCGGCCTCGCCGGCGACGGAGCGGCGTAAAACGTGAAACGGCCTCACCGACCCCTGGCCTGGCTTCGAGCCGTCTTCCTGTTCCCGATCCGGGCCTATCAGACGCTGATCTCGCCGGCGCTCCCCCAGCGCTGCAAGTACTACCCGAGCTGCTCCCACTACGCCGTCGAGGCGGTCCGTGAGCTCGGCATCCTTCGCGGCTCGGTGCTTGCCGCCTATCGGCTGGCGCGCTGCAACCCGTGGAGCGACGGCGGCGTGGACGAGCTCTCCGACCGGCGATTCTTCCGCGCTCCGCGGTCCTGCTCACATCACGAGCACGGGGCGGCGGCATGAACGTGCTGCTCCCGCTCGCGAACATCCTTCAGCCGCTGATCGACGCCGCCGAGGCCGTGATCGTCTTCCTGCACCAGGACGTGGGCTTCGGCTGGGGGCTCTCGATCGTCGGCCTGACCTTCGTCACCCGGCTGCTGATCCTGCCGCTCTCCCTGAAGCAGATCCGCTCGATGCGCCACCTGCAGGCGCACGCCCCGGAGCTCAAGGCGATCCAGGAGCGCTACAAGGACGACAAGGAGCGCCTCCAGCGCGAGATGATGGCGTTCTACAAGGAGAACAAGATCAACCCGCTGGCCTCGTGCTGGCCGTTGCTCCTGCAGCTCCCGGTCTTCCTGGCGCTCTACCAGCTGCTCAACAGCGACTCGTTCAAGGCCGACATCCTCAACGACCCGCCGTTCGACTTCCTCTTCATCCCGAACCTGACCGAGAAGGCGACCGGGGTCGAGCTCGCGGTGCTCATCATCCTCTTCGTCGGCACCCAGCTCGGCGCCGGTTTGGTGATGTCCTCGCGGGTCCAGGACAGAAACCAGAAGATCATCATGTTCGCGCTGCCGCTGGTGTTCGCGCCGTTCGTCGCCACCTTCCCGGCGGGCCTCGCGGTCTACTGGATCTCGACCAACGTCTGGACCCTCGGCCAGCAGGCGGTCGTGCAGGCGTTCTGGCCCGCGCCGGTGCCGCCGACCCAGGAGGAGATCGCCGCGCGACGGCCGCCACCGCCGCCGCCGAGGAAGAAGAAGAAGCGGGCACGGGCTTGAGCGGCGAATCCGAGCAGCTCGACGCGTTCGACCTTCCCGAGGATCCGCCGGGCCGGGTCGAGGCCGTGCTCGAGGAGCTCGTCGACGCGCTCGACCTGGAGGCGCGGATCGAGGTCGCCGAGGACGAGGCCGGGATCACCGGGCGGATCGAGGGCGAGGACCTCGGGGTGTTGATCGGGCGGCGAGGGCAGACGATCGACGCCGTGCAGATGCTCTGCTACCGGATAGCGTTTCGCGGCCTCGGCGAGCGAAAGCGGGTCACCGTCGACGCCGCCGGCTATCGCGACCGCCGCCGGGAGGCGGTCGAGGGCCAGGCCGACCGAGCCGCCGCGCGGGCGCTCGAGAGCGGCAAGGAGATCGAGCTCGAGCCGATGAGCGCGACCGAGCGAAAGGCTGTGCACGATCACCTCAAGGACCGTCCGGGCCTGGAGACGTTCAGCGAGGGCGAGGAGCCCGAGCGCTGCGTGATCGTCGCCCCGCTCGTCGGCGATTGAGCGAGCGGCCCAGGGCCGGCGCCGCGGCGGAGATCCCGCCCGAGCTGCGTGAGCGCCTGACCCCGGTGATCGAGCTGCTCGCCGCGGACCGCGCCTCGCTGAGCTCGGTCCGCCGGCCGGAGCAGGCGTGGCGTGTTCACGTCGCCGACTCGCTCAGTGGCCTCGAGTTGCTGGGCAGCCCTCGCCGGCTGGCCGATCTCGGTGCCGGGGCCGGGTTCCCGGGGCTGGTTCTCGCCGCGGCGCTCCCCGGCACCGCGGTGGACCTGATCGAATCGGTCGGCCGCAAGTGCGACTTCATCGCCCGGGCGGCGCTGGCCGCGGGGCTCGAGAACGCCAACCCGGTCCGCGCCCGCTCGGAGGAATGGGCGCGCGAGGCCGCGCCCGAGGGAGGCCGTGAGGCCTACGACGTGGTCACCGCCCGCGCGGTCGCCCGCCTCGCCACGCTCGCCGAGCTGGCGTCCCCGCTGCTTCGCGACGGCGGCCTCCTGGTCGCCTGGAAGGGTCGTCGCGACGACGAGGAGGAGGAGGAGCTCGCTCGCGCCGCCCGGCGACTCGCGATGGAGCCGCAGGAGGTTCGCTGGGTCGGCCCGTACGCGGGCTCCGAGCACCGTCACCTGCACACGATCCGAAAGACCGGCCCCACTCCCGAGTCGCTGCCGCGCCGCCCGGGGATCGCGAAGAAGCGGCCCTTCGGCGCGGCGTAGCCCCCGTTTCACGTGAAACCGAGCCGAGTTGGCGCCAAATTGCCTCTCGCGCGCGATAACCCCGCTGGTTGCGGACGTTCGCGCTCGGCGCCGCCTCGGCTACCACTACCCTCGGCTCTGGATGGGCGCCGTCTACGCGATCGCAAACCAGAAGGGCGGGGTGGGCAAGACGACCACCGCGGTCAACCTCGCCGCCTGCGCCGGGGCGGGCGGGCGCCAGGTGCTGCTGGTCGACCTCGATCCGCAGTGCAACGCGACCGTCGCTCTCGGCCACGACCGCGACCTGACCCCCTCGGCGTACGAGGTCCTCGCCGGCGAGACCGAGCTCGCGGCCGCGACCCGGCCCGCCGGGCCCGACAACCTCTGGATCGTGCCCGCCAACCGCGACCTCGCCGGGGCCTCGGTCGAGCTGCCCAGGGTGGAGGGCTTCGAGCGGCGCCTGCGCGACGGGCTTGGCCCGGTGCGCGAGCGGTTCGGGCTGACCCTCCTCGACTGCCCGCCTTCGCTCGGCCCCGTGACCGTGAACGCCCTCACCGCGGCGGATCGCGTGATCGTCCCGGTGCAGGCCGAGTACCTTGCGCTCGAGGGCCTCGTGCAGTTCCTCGACACCCTGGAGATGATCCGCCGCAACCTCAACCCGAGGCTCCTGCTGGCCGGCGTCCTGGTGACGATGTACGACGAGCGAACCCGGCTCGCGCACGACGTCGAGGCGGAGCTGCGCCGCCACCTACCCGAACAGGTGTTCGATACGGTGATCCCGCGCAGCGTCCGCCTCGCCGAGGCGCCTAGCTACGGGATCCCGGTGACCGCGCACGCCCCCGGCTCGCGTGGCGCCGAGGCCTACCGCCGGCTCGCGACGGAGCTCGCCGACCGCGATGCGCGCGAGGGCGTGGCGGTGGCGGCATGAGCCAGCGTCGCGGGATCGGACGGGGCCTTGCCGCGATCCTGCCGGAGACCGCGAGCGACGACGCCGACTTCCGCGAGATCCCGCTCGAGCTGATCCGCGCGAATCCGGAGCAGCCGCGGCGGAGCTTCGATCCCGAGACGATCTCCGCGCTGGCGCAGTCGATCGCCGACGCGGGGGTGATCCAGCCGATCGTCGTCCGGCCGCTCAGCGACGGGCGCTACGAGGTGATCGCGGGCGAGCGCCGCACCCGCGCGGCTCGCGAGGCGGGCCTCGAGCGGATCCCGGCGATCGTCCGCGATGAGCAGGCGGCGCACCGGATGCAGACCGCGCTGATCGAGAACGTCGCCCGCGAGGATCTCAACCCGGTTGACGAGGCGCGCGCCTGCGCGGCGCTGGTCGAGGAGCTCGGCCTCAGCAAGGAGGAGCTCGGCAGGCGGATCGGCCGCAGCCGGGTGGCGATCTCGAACCTCGTCCGTCTCCTCGACCTGCCCGACTCGGCGCTCGAGCTGCTCGAGCTCGGCGAGCTCAGCGAGGGCCACGGCCGCGCCATCCTTCAGGCCAAGGAGGCCGGCCGCCGCGCCGAGCTCGCCGAGGCCGCCGCTCGCCACGGATGGTCGGTCCGCGAGACCGAGCGCCGGGCCAAGGAGAGGCGGCCGAGCGCGCGGGTGCTGCCCCACCCCGACCAGCAGGCGATGCTCGAGCGGGCCGAGGAGACGCTCGAGAAGGCGCTCGGCCACGGCGTGAAGGTGAGCGCCGCGAAGCGGGGCATCCGCGCCGAGCTCCGCTTCGAGGACATGGACGCGCTGCTCGCGTTCGCCCGCGCCGCGAACGACCGCTGAGCCGCGGGCGGAGCTCTCGGCGGGCGAGCTCCGCCGTCGCCTAGGGCGCGAGCCGCTCGATCAGCCAGCCCCGGTCCGAGCGGGAGTAGCGAAAGCGGTCGTGGAGGCGCCCGACCTGCCCCTGCCAGAACTCGATCGTCTCCGGCACCAGCCGGTAGCCGCCCCAGTGCGCCGGCCTCGGCACCGACTCGGCGCCGGCGAAGCGGACGGCCTGCTCGTCGACGAGCGCGTCGAGCTGGTCGCGGGAGCCGATCGGGGTCGACTGCGGCGACGCCCAGGCGCCGAGCTGCGACTCGGGCGTGCGGCTCGCGAAGTAGGCGTCGGACTCCCGGCCCTCGAGCCGCTCGACGGCGCCACGAGCGCGAACCTGGCGATCGAGCTCGCGCCAGTAGACGACAGCCGCCGCGTGTCCGGCGCCGTCGAGCTGAGCGGCCTTGACCGACTCGTAGTTGGTGTAGAAGCGAAATCCGTCGGGGCCGTGTCCCTTGAGCAGCACCATCCGGGCATCGGGCCTGCCATCGTCGTCGACCGTCGCCAGGGTCATCGCGTCTGGCAGCGGGACCTCGCCCTCGGCGAGCGCGAACCAGGCGGCGAACTGGGCGAACGGATCCGGGTCGAGGTCGGCCCTGCGAAGCGCCGGCATGTCGGGGCGAGGTCGGCTCATCCGAGGGAAGCCTAGAAGCGTTTCCTAGAATGAGCCGCCGCGGGCGATTAGCTCAGTTGGTTAGAGCGCGTCTCTGATAAGGACGAGGTCCCTGGTTCGAATCCAGGATCGCCCACTGGCCCGCCGCCGTTCAGGGCGCGGACGCGTATAGAGTCCGGCCGCGAATGGCGAGCGTCCACGTCGAGCGCGACTTCTCCGCCCCGGTCGAACGGGTCTTCGAATATCTCTCCGAGCACGAGAACCTCGGCGTCCTGTTCGCCCCGGCGCGGGTCGAGCGGCTCCGCCACGGCGACACCGAGCGCAACGGAGTCGGCTCGATCCGCCGCCTCAGCTTCGGCGGCCTGATTCCGTTCGAGGAGACGATCACCGCCGTCGTGCCGAACGAGCGAATCGAGTACAGGATCACGCGCGGAAGCCCGATGCGCAACCACTACGGCGTCATGCAGTTCTCCGGCCTGCCCTCCGGCGGGTCGCATCTCGACTACAGAATCGGCCTCGAGGCGAGGGTGCCCGGCCTCGCCGGCGTGGTCGCCGCAACCCTGAACCGGTCGATCGGCCGCGGTCTGGACCAGGTCGAAGCACGTCTGTGATCGAGCACCGGCCGCGCCTGCCGAACCGATCCGTCACCCGCCCGGGGGCGCCCGTGAAGCGCACCTATAATCGGACTGCCGACGGGTAAGCGACCTCGGACCACCGCGGAACGGAATGAGCGAATGCAGCAGATGCAGATCTACGGCGTCAGCTTCGACATGGTCGGCAAGCAACCGATCGTTCTGCTGAAGACCGTTGACGGCAACCGCTTCCTGCCGATCTGGATCGGACACCCCGAGGCGGCCGCGATCCTGATGAAGCTGCAGGGGGCCCAGACGCCGCGGCCGATGACGCACGACCTGCTCAACGACCTGCTCGAGCAGCTCGAGGCGAAGTGCGAGCGGGTCTCGGTCACCGAGCTGCGCGACAACACCTTCTACGCCTCGATCACGATCTCGGTCAACGGCTCCGAGATCGAGATCGACTCACGCCCCTCCGACGCGATCGCGCTGGCGGTCCGCTGCCAGGCGCCGATCTTCGCGGCCGAGGAAGTGATCGACGAGTCCTCGATCGAGTTCGAGCATGAGGTCGAGGATCAGGAGGAGGTCGTCGAGCGCTTCAAGGACTTCCTCGACGACGTCTCGCCCGAGGACTTCGCCACCGGCGACTCCTGAGCTCCGTTCGCAGACGGCGCAGCCCGCAGCCCTCCGGCCTCCGCCTCCGCTGAGAGGGCTCAGCCGATTCCGAGCGGGGCCGCGCCGCTCGGCCGTGAGCTCGAGCACCCTCTGCACGAGCTGCTCGAAGCCGAGGCCGGCCGCCTCCGCCGCCATCGGCAGCAGGGAGGTGTCGGTGAGGCCGGGCACCGCGTTCGCCTCGAGCACCTGCGGCCCCTCCGGCGCCAGGATCAGGTCGACGCGAGCGAAGCCGTCGAAACCGAGCACGTCCCAGGTCCGCAGGGCGGCATCGAGCACGGCGCCCTCGGCGGCTCCGAGGGGCGCCGGACAGACGTACTCGGTGCGCCCGATCTCATAGCGGGCCTCGTAGTTGAAACGGTCCTCGTCGTGCGGGCGCACCTCGACGGCGGGGAGCGCGATCCCGTTGATCAGCGAGACCGCGATCTCGCGCCCCTCGACGTGCCGCTCGAGGAGGACGCGATCGTCATAGGAGAAGGCCGCGACCAGCGCTTCGGGGACCTCCTCGAGCGTCGCCGCGAAGCGGACGCCGAGCGACGAGCCGCCGGCAGCCGGCTTGATCACCAGCGGGAAGCCGAGCGAGGCGCCGATCTCCTCGAGCGTCTCGGCCGCGCCGAGCTCGCGGAAGGCGAGCGCGCTGAACGCCGCCCAGTCCGGCGTCGGGATCCCCGCGGCGCGGAGCTCGTGCTTCGCGGCGACCTTGTCGATCGAGCGGATGCAGGCCCGCACGCCCGGGCCGGTATAGGGGATGCCGAGGATCTCGAGCAGCTCCTGGACGGTCCCGTCCTCGCCGCCGGGCCCGTGCAGGGCGACGAACGCCGCGTCGGGGCGCTCCGACTTCAGGGTCGCGACCAGGCCGGCGCCGACGTCGATCGCGATCACCTCGTGCCCGAGCCCGTGGAGCGCGTCCTCGACCCGGGCCCCGGAGCGCAGCGAGACCTGGCGCTCGAGCCCGCGACCGCCCTTCAGGATCGCCACCCTCATCGACCGCTCCCGCGACGAAACGGGACCACCGAGCCCGCGGCCGGGTCGGCCGCCCCGGGGGGCGAAGCGGAGGAGGGTGGCGGGAGGTCCGGGCCCGGGCCCGGACTCGTGGGCAGCTCGTGGGTCGCGGTGATCGCCCCGTAGAGCTCGACCTGCTCGGCGACCACGGCGCCGATCCGGCGGATCCCCTCCTCGATCTCCGCCGGCTGGGAGGCCGAGAAGTTGAGCCGCATCGAGTTGCGGCCGCGGCCGTCCGCGTAGGCGGCGGCACCGGGCACGAAGGCGACGTTCTCGCGCAGCGCCTTCGCCAGCAGGTCGGTTGTGTCGATGTACTCGGGCAGCGTCACCCAGCAGAAGAGCCCGCCCTCGGGGTGCGACCAGCTCGCCTCGGCGGGAAAGAAGCGGTCCAGCGCGGCGAGCATCGCGTCGCGCCGCTCGCGATAGATCCCGCGCAGGGTGTCGATGTACTCGCGCCAGCGATCCTCGGCGAAGTACTCGCGGACGAAGTACTGGGCGAGCGTCGAGGTGCACAGGTCGGAGGCCTGCTTGCCGAGCACGATCTTCTCCATCACCGGCGGAGGCGCGCAGAGCCAGCCCAGCCGGATCCCCGGCGAGAGGATCTTGGAGAAGGTGCCGAGGTAGAGCACGTAGTCGCCGCCCTCGAGCTTGAAGCAGCGGGTCGAGCGGCTCGCCCTCGTAGCGCAGCAGCCCGTAGGGGTTGTCCTCGAGGACGAGCAGCTCGCGCTCGCGGGCCAGCTCGACCAGCCGGCCGCCGTCGCGCCGGCCGACATCGACACCCCCGACGGGTTCTGGAAGCTCGGCACGGTGTAGATGAACTTCGGCCTGCGGCCCTCGGCGGCGAGATCGTCGAGCAGCCCCTCGAGCTCGTCGATCCGCATGCCCTCGCCGTCGACGGCGACCTGGCAGCGTCTCGGCCTCGTACGAGCAGAACACGGGCACCGCGCCGGGGTAGGTCGGCGCCTCCGCGATCACGACGTCGCCGGGGTCGATCAGCGTCTTGGCGACGAGGTCGATCGCCTGCTGGCCGCCGGTGGTGACGATCAGGTCGTCGAGGTCGGGGTCCATCCCCTCGGCCGCCATCACCGCGCTGATGCAGCGCTTGGTCTCCTCGAAGCCCTCGGTCGGCCCGTACTGCAGGGCCTCCGCGGAGGACTCCTGCGCGATCCGGGTCATCTGCGCGGCGAAGCTCGCCGGCGGGAAGGTGGCGGTGTCCGGAAGGCCACCGGCGAGCGAGATCACCTCGGGCCGCGCGGTGATCTCCATCAGGTCGCGCATCGCCGAGGAGCGCATCACCCGCGTCCTGGCCGCGAACAGCCCCGCGTAGCGCTCGAGATCCCGCGCGGTGGTGTGCGCGCGCCGGTGCGGCGGGGCCCCTTCGCCCGAGTGCTGCGGCGGGCCGGGCTTTGGCAGATCGGCCATCGGGACAAGTGTGTCGCAAGCCGCGCGGGGGAGGGTGGGACGCCGCGGCCGGTGGCTGGGTAGATTCGAGCAATGCCCAGCCGCCCGGTCCAGCTCCTTTCGGCCCTCGCCCTCGCCCTCATGCTCGCCCCGCCGGCCGCCCTGGCCGGCCGCTCCTCGCTGCCGAAGAGCGCCGGGCCCCAGATCCTCCACGCGAAGCCCCGAACGGCACCGCAGCTCAAGAACCGGGGGATCTGGGAGGCGCCGCCGATCCTGATCTCGGGAGCGAGCGCCTACCGGGACGGCGAGTTCCTCTATCAGGACTACATCTACGACGACACCGGGGCGAAGGGGAGCTTCTCCTCCGCCGACCCGAAGTCGAGCGCGACCTTCGCCCGCTTCAACGGCACCATCAGCTATCCGACCGACCCCGCCTACGCTCAGAACGCCGCCGATCTGCTCGAGCTGCGCGTGAAGCCTCTGGCGAAGCGAACCGCGCTGCGACTCTCCTACAACTCGATGACCGATCCCGACCTGGTCGGGACGACGGTCGCGATCGGCGAGTCGGCGGGCCCTCAGCCGTTCCCGCACGGGGCCAACGTCAGCGCCCCGGCGGAGCTCTTCCTCACCGTCCACGGCAACGAGGCCGAGTTGCTCGACGCCGCCGGCGGCGCCGCGATCACGCCGGCTCCGCGGGTCAAGGTCTCTCGCCGCCGCCATCAGATCGAGGTGCGGATCTCACGGCGCGCGTGGGATCCCGGAAGGCGGAAGATCCGGATGGCGGCGGGCAGCGGGCTCTGGGACGCCGCCCGCGGGGGCTACCTGGTCCCGTCCGACAACGCGGACGCGAGCACCCCGGGGGGCGCCGGCAACCTCACCGATCCCGCCGCCTTCTTCAACGTCGCATTCCGCTACGAGGAGCCGTTTCCCGACATCGCCGACACCGCCGCGATCTTCGCCGACCCGAAGTGGTGGCGCGACGACGCCCAGGCGGCCGCGCTGGCCGAGGGCGACATCTCGGCCTTCTCGGCCACGGTCGACTTCCGCAAGCTCCGCCGCGGCAAGCGCGACGAGATGCTCGGCGAGCCCGGCGGGACTCCGGAGAGCGGGCCGATGGACAGGATCCTCTCGAGCCGGTTCTCGTTCGGCCAGGGCGCCGACTGGGCGAAGGACTGCCTCGAGGCCGCCGACTGCTCAAGCCAGTTGCTCGGCCGCCTGCTCCCCTACTCGATCTACGTGCCCGAGCGGCCCAGGCCCGAGCGCGGCTACCCGCTCACCCTGCTGCTGCACTCGCTCGGCGCCAACTACAACCAGTTCGCCGCCTCGAACAACCAGTCGCAGTTCGGCGAGCGCGGACCCGGCTCGATCGTGATCACGCCGTCGGGCCGCGGCACCGACGGCTGGTACTACGGCGCCGCCGGCGCCGACACCTTCGAGGTCTGGGCCGACGTCGCCCGGCACTTCCGGCTCGATCCGCGAATGACAGCGATCGGTGGCTACTCGATGGGCGGCTACGGGACCTACAAGCTCGCCACGCAGTATCCGGATTTGTTCGCCGCGGCGCAGCCCACGGTCGGGCCGCCCGGGTATGGCGTCTGGCTGCCGCCCTCACCGCCCAGCGGCGGCGCGGGATCGAACACGAACCGGATGCTCGCCTCGCTTCGCCATGTCCCCGTGATGATCTGGAATGGGGTCCTCGACGAGCTGGTGCCGTTCGCCGGCGCCGCCGCGCAGGCGGCGACCTTCGACGAGCTCGGCTATCCCTACGCGTTCTACGCCTTTCCCGGGGCCGACCACTTCGCGCTCGCCTCGAACGACTCCTTCGGCCCCGCGGCGGATTTCCTCGGCGCCAAGCGGGCGCCGCGCAATCCCGCCCGAGTCACCTACGTGGTCAACCCGACGATGGACTTCGCCGACCGGCTGACCGTCGCCGACCGCGCCTACTGGCTCTCGCGCCTGCGGCTGCGCGACGCGAGCGGGGAGGCGCCGCTCGGCTCGGTGGACGCGCTCTCGGAGGGCTTCGGCCGCTCCGAGGGGCCGGTTCCGCCGGGCGGCGCCGGCGCCGGGTCGCTGCCGCCGGGCAACCTCGGCACGCTCGCCTACGCGGAGCGCGGCCGCGGCCGCCCCGAGACCGTCGCCACGCCGCGCGAGGACCGGCTCGAGCTCACGGTCGAGAACCTGCGCAGGGTCGTGATCGACGCCGAGCGCGCCCGGCTCAGCTGCAGGGCGAAGCTCGCGGTCGAGACCGACGGCCCGGTCCGGGTCAAGCTCGCCGGCTGCAGGGGCAGGGCGCAGCGCTTCGGCTGAGCGGCGCAGCGCTCCCGCGCTCGTCACCCGAACCTCTAGCCTCCCCGCGATGGACCTCTTCGTCGCAGCCTGCCAGGGCCTCGGGCTGGCGCTCGCAGCGGGAATCGTCGCCGGCGCCTTCGGGCGTCGCGGCACGGTCGGGGCGCTGCTCATGACCCTCGCCCTGCTCGCCGGCGCGGCGCTCTTCGGCCTCTCGCTGAGCGGCGAGGACCACCCCGCGTGGCCGGGCTGGCCGGTCGGCGCCCTGGCGGCCGCGTTCGCCTTCGGCGTCACGCGTGACGTCGCCGAGGGCGCCGCCTCGCGCGCCGGCGAGGCTGATGCGAGCGGCCTGCTGATCGCCCTCGCGGGCCTCGCCCTCGCCGGGTTGTCGCTGCTCTTCGGGCCGCTCGCCCTGATCGCCCTCGCCGCCATCGGCTGGCTTGCGCTCGCGCGTCGAAAGCGTGCGGCGCGCAAGTACGAGGGCCTCAGAACACTTCGGTGAGCCGGTCGAGCCGACGAAAGCTCGTCCTCTGCGTCGTCGATTCGCTGCGCACGGACATGCTTCTCCGCGCCGCGCGGGAAGGCCTCGCGCCGCACTTCGCGGCCCTGCTCGAGCGCGGTGAGCTCTTCGAGGACTGCGTCGCGCCGTTTCCCTCGGTGACCCCGGTGTGCTGCTCCGAGATCGTCACCGGCGTCGGCCGCCGACGGCCACTGGATCAGCGGCAGCAACTGGTACCACCGCGCCGAGCGGCGCTACGTCGAGTACGGCAGCTCGTTCGAGGCGACCCGCGCCTTCGGCCTCTTCCGCACCCTCTACGACATCGTCTACAACATGAACATGGCCCACCTCTCCGACGAGGTGGAGACGCTGTTCGAGCGACTCGGCGACGGCGGCCTGCGAACGGCCTGCACGCCGTTCCTGATCTACCGCGGCAGGACGCGCCACGAGCTTGGGCTCGAGGGGCTGCTTCGCCGGGTCGCCCTCGCCGCCAGCTTCCGGCACGCGACCTGGGGGCCGGACGAGCTCTTCTACGGCGAGCTCTACTCGAGCCGGCGGGTGCCCTGCAAGCCCACCCTGGCCCGCCCCGGGACCCGCGACGAGTACTCGGCCTGCGTCGGCCGCGAGCTGGTCGCCGACGACCTCTACGACTTCCTGCTGTTCTCGCTGCCCGACAACGACTACCACTCGCACAAGTTCGGCCCCGACGCGCAGCTCGAGTCGATCGGGCGCGCCGACGAGGCGTTCGGCGCACTCGTCGACGCGGCCGGCGGGACCGATGCCTTCCTGGCCGAGCACGCGGTGATCGTCCTCGCCGACCATGCCCAGAGCGGCGTCGAGACCCCCCTGCCGCTGATCGAGACGCTGGCCGATGAGTGGCGGGTGCTCGAGCCCAACGCCCCCGAGCCCGAGCGCGCCGAGCTCGCGGTCAGCCCGATCGCCCGCGCGGCCGGCGTCTACGTTCTCGGCGAGGGAAGGCGAGCGCGCTCCGCCCACGACGGGGTGCGCTCGCGACTGCGCGACCTCGAGGGAGTCGATCTGTTCACCTGGCTTGCCGACGCCGACGGAGAGCCGATCACCCGCGCCGAGCCCGGCCGCCCCACGGAGGCGGGCTGGGCGGTGCTCGAACGCGCCGGCGCGGAGCTGCGCTTCCGGCCCGGGGGAGAGGTCGCCGACGAGCGTGGCGCCCGCTGGGACCTCGACGGCGATCCGGGCGCGCTCGCCGCCGAGCTCAGCGCCGGCCGCCTCGTCGAGCCCCGAGTACCCGGACGCGCTGGCGCGCGTCTGGTCGGCCCTCTCCGCACCCCACGGCGCCGACATCATGGTCTCGGCGAAGCTCGGCTACGAGTTCGTCGACTGGGGCGGGATGACCCACGCCGCGGTGGAAGCCACGGCTCGCTGCACGCGGCCGACTCGCTCGGCCCGCTGCTCGTCTGCGGCATCGACGGCACCCCGCCCGCGGCCCCGGGCCAGTGGGCGCTCCGCGACGTCGCCGGGCTCGTGCACGCGCACTTCGCACTGGACGAGGGGGCCCCGGGAGCGCTCGCGAAGCCGAGGGCGGCGGTCGGGGGCCGATCGCGATGAGCGGGGCGGACTCCACGGGGGAGCGGCTCGCGGAGCCCGAGAACCGGCTGCTCAGCCGGAGCTCGGACTGGGTCTGGCGCCTGCTTCGCCGGATACATCTCGGCACGGCCAAGCCCGACAACTGGATCCAGCTGTTCAAGTTCGGGCTCGTCGGCGGCTCGGGGTACGTGGTCAACCTGCTCGTGTTCGCGCTGCTCACCGGCCCGACGGCTCCCTGCACCACATCCCGGCCGCGATCGGCGCCTTCTGCGTCGCGGTCACCAACAACTTCTTCTGGAACCGCGATCTGGACCTTCTCGGCCAGGCACGGCCACGCGGGCTTCCAGGCGGCCCGGTTCATCACGGTCAGCGTCGTCGGCCTCGCCGTCAACCTGGCGATCCTCGAGCTCCTGATCTCGGCCGCGGGCCTCGGCGAGCTCCCGGCGCAGGCGCTGGCGGTCGCGCTCGCGATGCCGGTGAACTTCATCGGCAACAAGCTGTGGACGTTCGCCTAGACCGAGCGCGCCGCGCGAGCCGCGCGCCCCGTCCCGATCATCGTCCTGGTCGTGCTTCTCGTGCCCGCGCTGCCGGCGGTGGCGCTCGCGCACGGCGAGACCGCGGGATCGACCGCCCAGCCACCGATCCCTCCCGGGTACCTGCCACCCGCCCCGGAGAGCTTCTCGGTCAGCGCCGCGGACGCCGTCGAGATCGCCACCGAGGTGCCGGAGGTCGCCGAGCAGAGCGCCCGCAGAGGCCGGCTTGCGACCGTCGTCCAGTCGAACGACGAGGGCACCTGGGAGGTCGGGTTCTGGTCGAGGCGACCGAGCAGGTGGTGCAGGTCATGGTCGACGGCGGAGCGGCCGGATCGAGGAGGTCTGGACCGGCGACCAGGTCGGCTGGACGATGGCCCGCGGCTACGAGGGCGCGTTCGGCCGCAAGCTGAACGCGCCCTGGGTCTGGATCCCGCTCTGCGTCGCTCTTCCTGCTCGGCCTGCTCGACTTGGCGCCGGCCGTGGCGGATCGCCCACCTCGACCTGCTGGTGATGCGTCTCGGCTTCGGGTCTCCCACTACTTCTTCAACCGCGGCGAGATCGGCGTCTCGGTGCCGCTCGTCTACCCGGTGCTCGTCTACCTGCTGGCGCGGATGCTGTGGATCGGCTTCCGCGGAGGCGAGGGGTTGCGCCCGAGCCTGCCCGACGCGCTGGCTGGCGATCGCCGTCGTCTTCCTGCTCGGCTTCCGGGTCGACGCTCAACATCGTCGACTCGGGCGTGATCGACGTCGGCTACGCGGGTGTGATCGGCGCCGACCGGATCACCGACGGGCAGCCTCTGTACGGCGAGGGCGACTTTCCCGAGGACAACCGCTTCGGCGACACCTACGGTCCGGTCAACTACTACGCCTACGTGCCCTTCGAGCAGGTCCTGCCGTGGAGCGGGCGAGTGGGACGAGCTCGCCGGCGGCCCACGCCGCGGCGATCGTCTTCGACCTGCTCGACGGTCGCTCGGCCTGCTCTGTGCTCGGCCTCCGGCTGCGGCCGGGTCGCAGCGGCCGCGAGCTCGGGGCCGTGCTCGCCTTCGGCTGGGCTCGCCTATCCCGTACACGGCCTTCGCGCTCGCAATCGAACACGAACGACGCGCTGTTCGCCGCCTGCTGGTCGTGGCCCTGGCGTGTTCGCCGCGCCCGCTCGCGCGCGGCGCCCTGCTCGCCTTCGCGTCGCTGACGAAGTTCGCGCCCCTGGTGCTCGCCCCGCTGTTCGCAGGTGGCGACGCGGCCGCTCTCCCGTCCGGCCGATGGGGGGTCGCGGCTCCGCGGCCTGCGCCCGGCGGCGTTGTTCGCCGCCGCCTTCCTCGCGGCGCTCGCCCTCCTGCTCGCCCACCCGGCGATCGACCCGGGCCTCGGCGTCGTTCTGCGAGCGCACGATCGAGCAGCCAGCCGGCCGCGACCTCGCCGTTCAGCGTCTGGGGCCAGATCGACGGCGTCGGGTGGCTGCAGACGAGCGTGCTCGCGCTCGCCGCGCTGCTGGCGCTGGTCGTCGCCTTCGTCCCTCGCCGGCGTTCGCTCGCCCAGGTCTCGGCGCTCGCGGCCGCGGTGATGATCGCGGTCGAGCTCGCCGCCGAGCACTGGTTCTACCTCTACATCCCCTGGTTCGCCGGACCGCTGCTGGTCGCGCTTGCGATCAGCGAGCCGCGCGACGACTGGCCGCCCGACACCGAGGCGCCGCCGCCGAGCGCCCCCGCCTAGTCGGCGGCGGGGACGAGCACCTGCTCGATCGAGCGGGCGAGACCGTCCTCGCCGATCTCGACCACGACGGCGTTCACCCAGACGTCCTCCTCGGCGGTGTCGAACCGCACCGGCATCTGGGTCCGGAACGCCCTCGAGCGCCTGCTCGCACTGGACGCCGATGACGCTCGCCCGCGAGCCGGTCATGCCGACGTCGGCAGATGAACGCCGTGCCCTTCGGGAAGCACCCGCGCGTCGGCGGTCGGGACATGGGTGTGGGTGCCGACGACCGCCGCGGCGCGGCCGTCGAGGTGCCAGCCCATCGCGACCTTCTCGCTGGTCACCTCGGCGTGGAAGTCGACGAAGACGGCGTCGGCCTCGCCGTCCAGCCGGTCGAGCAGCATCTCGGCCTCCGGAGAACGGCGAGCGCGCGGCGCGCAGGTCGACCTGGCCGATCAGGTTGACCACCGCGATCCGCATTCCCGCTGCCTCGACGATGATGTGGCCGCGGCCCGGGTTGCCCGGACATGAAGTTCGCCGGGCGGATGACGCGCTCGGAGTGTCGAGATACGAGAAGACCTCGCGATGGCGGTAGGCGTGGTTGCCGAGCGTGATCACGTCGGCGCCGGCGGCGAAGAGCTCGTCGGCGGTCTTCGGCGGTGATCCCGAGCCCGCCGGCGGCGTTCTCGCCGTTGACGATCACCAGGTCCGGCGAGTGGCGCTCGCGCAGCGACGGCATCGTCCGGCGCGAGGCCGGCGCGCCCGGGCTTGCCGACGACGTCGCCGATGAAGAGGACCCGCATCGCCCAGCCTATTCGCCCCCGGCGCTCGCGCACCCGCTAGCGTTCTGCCCGGGAGCGCTGCCGCCCCACCGCCGCCTCGGTGATCGAGGTGCGCGGCCTCACGAAGAGCTTCGGCGGCCGAGCGGCGCTCCGCGAGCGTCTCGCTTCGACCGCGCCGCGCGGGCGAGCTGCTCGCGGTGATCGGCCCGAACGGCGCCGGCAAGACGACGCTGCTCTCGATCCTCGCCGGGATCCGCGAGCCCGACGCCGGCTCGATCGAGGTTCCGGCGGCGAGGTCGGCTGGGTTCCGCAGCAGGCGGCGCTCTACCGGCGGCTCACCGTCGCGCGAGAACCTGCCGCCTGTTCGCCCGGCTCGAGGGCGGTCGCCGACGTCGACGCGACGCGTCGAGCAGATGCTCGAGCAGACAGGGCTCGCCGAGCGCGCGGACGACCAGGTGGGGACGCTCTCGGGCGGCAACCAGCAGCGGATCAACATCGCGATCGGCCTGCTCGCCGCGCCGGCCGTCCTGCTCCTCGACGAGCCGAGCACCGGCCTCGATCCGCGCCAGCGCGAGCGCCTCTGGGAGTTCGTCCTGCGGCCTCGCGGGCGGCGGCACCACGGTGATCTTCTCGACCCACCACATCGAGGAGGCCGAGCGCTACGGCGACCGCCTGCTCGTGCTCGCCGACGGCGAGGGGGTCTTCGACGGCACCGCCGACGAGCTCCACGCGCCGCGCCGAGCTCGCCGGCGGGCGCGACTTCGAGGCCGCCTTCGTCGCCTTCCTCCGCGAGCGGGGCCACTAGCAGCTCACCGATGCGCTGGCTGCTGCTCAAGGACCTGCAGATCCTGCGGCGCTCGCCGCTGATCATCGCGCTGCTCGATCGCCTACCCGATCGCGATCGCGCGTGCTGATCGGCTTCGCGCTCTCCGGCGACGACCCGACAAGCCGACGAGTCGCGTTCCTCAACGAGGTCCCGGCCGACGAGCTCGAGGGCTTTCGATCGGCTCGGAGTCGGGCGGGGGAATCGATCGCGGCCTGGCTCGCGAGGAGCTCTGTCAGCGGGTCGAGTGCGTCGATGTCGTCCTCCGCGAGGAGGCGGAGCGAAGGTCGAGTCCGGCGACGTCCTCGGCGGCGCTGATCCTGCCCGACGACCTGCTCGACAAGCTGCGCTCGCTGGCGAGCCTGAACCCGCAGCAGCCGATCGTCGAGGTGCTCGTCAACGAGGACGACCCGGTCAAGGCGCAGCTCGTCGACGACCGGATCCAGGCCGCTGATCACCGAGGCGAACCTGATCCTCTCCCAGCGGATCTCCCAGGAGGCGGCGGGCTATCTCGACCTGCTGATCGACGGCGGCGAGTTCAGCCTGCCGCTGGTCGGCGATCTCGACGTGCTCGGCCTCGACGCAAGTCAGCCGAGATCCTCGACGCGGTGGCCGGACAGCTCCCCCGGGGCTCCACCGCCGCGCCGGCGCTCGAGCAGGTGATCGAGTTCGCCGAGCTCGCGCGGCGAGAACCTCGACTTCGCCGACGCCCCTGCTCGGCGCGGTGGCGGAGCCGATCGCCGTCGAGAAGGAGGTCGTCGCCGGCGATGTCTCCGCGCTCGACACCTTCGCGATCGCCGTCGCCGCGACCGTGACCCTGATGTTCGTGACCGTCCTGCTCGTCGCCGGCTCGCTCGCGCTCGAGCGCGAGGAGAACGCCTTCGCCCGCCTCACCCGTGGCCTGGTCGGTCCGCTCCGGCCTGCTCGCCGAGAAGATCGCCCTCGGCGTCGTCGTCTCGCGTGGCGGTGACGCTGCTGATGCTCGTCGGCGCTGGCGCTCGTTCGTCTCGATCGAGTGGGAGCGCGCTCCCGCTGATCGTCGCCGGCGATGCTCGCGCGGCGGCGCCGCCTTCGCCGCGTTCGGCGCCGCGATCGGGGCCGCCGCCCGCGAGGTGCGGGCGAGCTCCCTGCTCGCCTTCATGCTCTCCCTGCCGATCGCCTTCCTCTCGCTGGTCCCGAGCGGGACGGTCAGCGGCGCGGTCTTCGACGTGATCAGCGATCGTCACGGGCGCTGTTCCCGTTCGCGCCCGCGCTCGACGCGATCACCGGCGCGCTCGACGCCGCCGGCCGGACCGTCGCCGTCGCGCTGCTGCACCTGCGGCGACCTGCGGTGGCCTACGCCGCGCTCGCGCGGCTCGCCCTCGGCGGTTCGCCTGAGCGGCCCTCGATCGCGAAGCGCGACCCGGCGCCGTTTCTGAGCCCGCCCGGCTCCTAGAATCGACCCGTGATGAGCTTTCCCGCCACACGCCTGCGCCGCCTGCGCCGGACGCAGCGTGCTGCGCGACCTCGTCCGCGAGACGGAGCTCTCGCCGCGTGCACCTGATCCAGCCGCTGTTCGTCGATCGCCGGCGAGGGCGTGCGCGAGCCCGTCGAGATCGATGCCCGGGGTCGAGCGCCTCTCGATCTCCGAGCTGGTCGCCGAGGCCGCCGAGCTGCGCCGCCGAGGCGTGCCGGCCGTGATGCTGTTCGGGATTCCCGCCGGCAAGGACGAGGTCGGCTCGGGCGCCTACGACGACGAGGGCGTCGTCCAGATGGCGGTCCGGGCGCTCAAGGAGGCCGCACCCCGACCTCGTGGTGATCACCGACGTCTGCCTCTGCGAGTACACCTCGCACGGCCACTGCGGGTTCGTCCGCGACGGCGAGGTCGACAACGACCTCACGATCGAGCTGCTCGCCAAGACCGCGATCTCCCACGCCGAGGCCGGCGCCGACGTGGTCGCGCCGAGCGACATGATGGACGGGCGGATCGGCGCGATCCGCCACCAGCTCGACGAGGAGGGCTTCTCGGACATCGCCGATCATCGCCTACGCGGCCAAGTACGCCTCGGCCTTCTACGGGCCGTTCCGCGAGGCCGCCGACTCGACCCCCGAGTTCGGCGACCGCCGCGGCTACCAGATGGATCCGGCCAACGCGCGCGAGGCGGTCCGCGAGGCGCAGCTCGACCTCGAGGAGGGCGCCGACGTGCTCATGGTCAAGCCGGCGCTCCCCTACCTCGACGTCATCCGCCGGGTCAAGGACGACACCGGCGCGCCGGTCGCCGCCTACCACGTCTCCGGCGAGTACTCGATGCTGAAGGCCGCCGCCGCGCAACGGCTGGATCGACGAGCGCGCGGCGGCGCTCGAGTCGCTGACCGCGATCCGGCGGGCCGGGGCCGACATGATCATCACCTACTACGCGAAGGAGTGCCGCCGGATGGCTGGCTCAGTGAGCACCGGCCCGCCAGCCGAAGGTGCGCAGTCGAAGGTGCGCTCCCGCAAGGACGGCGCGGCGATCCCGCTCGACGACGACCGACAAGCGGCTGATGAACCTGCTGCAGTCGCGCTTCCCGCTCGACGCGGAGCCGTTCGCCGCGATCGCCGCGCGAGGCCGAGCTCACGGTCGAGCGAGACGCTCGAGCGCACCCAGCGCCTGCTCGACGGCCGGATCATCCGCGAGATCACCCCGATCTTCGACACCCGCGCCCTCGGCTACGGCTCGATGCTGGTCGCCGCCAAGGTCGATGCCGAGAACCCGCAGCGCGCGGCCAAGATCATCAACTCGCATCCCGGGCGTCTCGCACAACTACCTGCGGACCCACGAGTTCAACCTCTGGTTCACGATCGCCACCCCGCCGGACTCGCGAGCTCGGCCTGCAGGGCACGCTCGACCGCGCTGCAGGAGCTGACCGGCGCCGAGTCGATCCGCCAGCTGCCGACGCTGAAGCTGTTCAAGATCAACATGAACCTGGAGATGGAGAGGCGGCACCGAGGCGCTCGCCGCGCGTCGCCGAGGCCGCGACCCCGCGCGAGCTCGAGGCGCAGCCCTACGACGACACCGACATCGCCGTGATCCGCGCGCTGCAGGGCCCGATGGCCGGCGATCGAGCGCCCCTACGACGAGGCCGCGGCCGAGGTCGGGATCTCGACCGACGAGCTCCTCGCGCACCTCGAGGGATGGTCGAGCGCAAGATCCTGCGCCGCGTCGCCGCGATCCTCTTCCACCGCCGCGCCGGCTTCTCGGCCAACGGGATGGGCGTCTGGAAGGTCCCGGAGGAGAAGATCGTCGAGGTCGGCGCGCGGATGGCCGCGGTCCGCGGGATCTCGCACTGCTACGAGCGCCCGACCTACGAGGACTGGCCGTACTAGCGTCTTCACGATGGCCCACGGCCGCTCGAAGGAGGAGTGCGACGCGATCCTCGACGCGATCGCCGACGAGCACGACCTGCACGGCGAGGATCGCGCGACCCTCTACTCCTCGACCGAGTACAAGAAGATCCGCCTGCACTACTTCACCGACGACTACGCCGAGTGGGAAGCGGCGCACGCGCTAGACACCCGGGGCTCGGCGGCGCTCTACGACCGCGCGGCTCTGGAGCGTGCTGCCCGGCGGCGTCAACTCGCCGGTCCGGGCGATGGGCTCGATCGGCCGCGACCCGATCTTCATCGAGCGCGGCGAGGGCTGCGAGCTGATCGACGTCGACGGCAACCGCTACATCGACTGGGTCTGCTCCTGGGGCCCGCTGATCCTCGGCCACGCCGACCCGCGCGGTGATCGCGGCGGTCGCCGACGGCCGCCGGCGAGGCACCAGCTTCGGCGCCGCCGACCGAGGCCGAGGTCGAGCTCGCCGAGGAGATCGCCGACCGCGTTCGCCTCGGTCGAGATGGTGCGGATGACCAGCTCCGGGACCGAGGCGGCGATGAGCGCGATCCGCCTGGCCCGGGCCGCGACCGGCCGCGAGAAGCTGGTCAAGTTCGCCGGCGCCTACCACGGCCACGTCGACGGGCTGCTCGCCGAGGCCGGCTCCGGCCTGGCGACGCAGGCGATCCCGGCCGAGCCCCGGCGTCACCGCCGGCGCAGGCCGCCGAGCACCGTCGATCGTCCCCTGGAACGACCCCGAGGCGGTCGAGCGGCGCGCTCGCCGAGCACGACGCCGCGGCGATCCTCGCCGAGCCGATCGCCGCGAACATGGGCGTCGTCCCGCCGCGAGCCGGCTTCCTCGAGCTGCTGCGCGAGCTCGCCGACCGAGACCGGCGCGCTGCTCGTCTTCGACGAGGTGATCTCCGGCTTCCGCGTCGCCCGCGGCGGCGCCCAGGAGCTGCTCGGCGTCGAGCGCCGACCTGACGGTGATGGGCAAGGTGATCGGCGGCGGCCTGCCGGCGGCCGCCTACGGCGGCCCGCCGCGAGCTGATGGAGACGGATCGCCCCGGCCGGCGACGTCTACCAGGCGGGAACGCTCTCGGGGAACCCGCTCGCGATCGCCGCCGGCCTGGCGACGCTGGCGCAGCTCGACGCCGCGGCGTACGCGCGGCTCGGCGAGCTCACCGAGCGGCTCGCCGGCGGGCCTCCGCGAGGCCGCGGCCGGGCGCGCCGGTCCAGGTCGCGTCCGTTCCCGGCCTGGTCACCGCTCTTCTTCAGCGCCGAGCCGGTCGGCGACTTCGCCGGCGCGACGGCCTGCGACCTCGAGGCCTACGCGCGCTTCTGCCGGGCGATGCTCGAGCGCGGCGTCTACCCGCCGCCGTCGCAGTTCGAGGCCTGGTTCGTCTCGCTCGCCCACGACGAGGCCGCGATCGACCGGACGCTGGCCGCCGCGGCCGAGGCCTTCGCCGAGGCGCTCGCGGTGAGCGCCGCACCGGCGGCGTCCTCGCTCGGACCTCGCCGCGCGAGCTTCGCGACGAGCGAGTCGGTGATCTGCCGAGCTGGTCGCCGATCCGCCTGTACGCGAGCCCCGTCGCTCGGGCGCGCTGGCCGCGGCCGGGCCCGCGGGCCGCGCGGCGCCGCGGCGAGTACGCGCTCGTGGTCGAGGCGGTCCGCGAGGGCTACCTGCTGCCACTACGGGCGAGCCGCGGATCGCTCGACGGCGCCGACCCCGACCTGGCGCTGCTCGCCGGCGACTACCTCTACGCGCTCGGCCTCGAGCGCCTCGCGGCGCTCGGCGACCTCGAGGCCGTCGCGCGAGCTCTGCCGACCTGATCAGCCTCGCCGCCCAGCTCCACGCGGCGAGCGCGAGCCGGCGCGGCGCAGCGCCGAGGCGGCGCGCTCTGGCTCGCGGTCGCGACGGCGATCGGCGCGGGCCCGAGCGCACGAGCACGGGCCGAGCGATCGCCGCGTGCGCGGCGGCTCGAGCGACGCCGAGGCGCTGCTCGGTCGCCGCCGAGCGCGGCGGCGGCGATCGGCAGAGCTCGGCGAGCGGCTGGCCGAGGCCGCCGACGCGATAGGCTTCCGCGCTCGAGCGGCTTTCCTGACTTGGCTGACACGGCGGACAAGAGACCAATCCGCGGGGACCGACCCGCACAAGCCCGAAGCCCGCCGGCTACTTCGAGGGCGAGTCGATGACCCGTCGCACGGTCTTCGCCGTCGCCGGCCAGGCGCTCGGCGGCGTCGCGGGCGCCGCCGTCGTGCTGCCGGCGGTCGGCTTCGCCGTCGCGCCGATCTTCGACAAGGCCCGAGGAGCGCTGGGAGGCGGTCGGCACGATCGACGACTTCGCCGCCGACACCTACAGCCAGGCGGTGATCACGATCGTCGACGGACATCGGCGAGGCCGGCAAGACGACCGTCTACGTGCGCCAGGGCAGCGAGCGAGCTCGACGAGGATCCCGACGAGTACATCGCGATCTCGACCCGCTGCGCCCACCTCGGCTGCCCGGTCCGCTTCGTCGAGGCCGCCGGCAACTTCATCTGCCCCTGCCACGGCGGCGTCTACGACTTCGAGGGCAAGGTCATCGGCGGCCCGCCGGTGCGCCCGCTCGACCGCTTCCAGACCCGGGTCACCGACGGCGCAGCGTCGAGATCGGCCCGCGCTTCAGCGTCACCTCCCAGCTCGAGCCGGTCCGCGCCCGCGACCCCGGTGAGTTCACCGGCGGCATCTGGGAGTACCTCTACCCGCCGCGTCCCTCGACCGCCGCCGGCCCCCTGATGCGAGATCGATGGTCCCGAGCCATGCCCAAGCAGCCGCTCCCGCCGACTGCGCAAGCCGCGGCAAGCCCGGCGACGGCGCCAACGGCGGCCACCGCGAAGGACCGGCGGCCAGCCGGCGCCGACGTCCTCGACGAAGCCAAGGAGGCGCCGATCGACGTCGTCGGCTGGGTCGACGAGCGCACCGGCGCGACCGGCTTCCTCACCGGGATGCTGCTGCCGCAAGGTGCCCGAAGGGCACCAACTGGTTCTACACGCTCGGCTCGGCGACGCTGTTCGCCTTCGTCGTGCAGGCGCTCACCGGCGTCTTCCTGGCGATGTACTACACGCCCTCGCCGACCGAGGCCTACGACTCGATCACCCACCTGACCAACGACGTCTTCCTCGGCGAGTTCGTCCGCGGCATGCACAAGTGGGGCGCCTCGGTGATGATCATCCTGATCTTCCTCCACATGGGCCGGACCTTCTTCTTCGGCGCCTACAAGTACCCGCGCGAGCTCAACTGGGTGATCGGCGTCGTGCTGCTGATCCTGACCATGGTCATGGGCCTCACCGGCTACCTGCTGCCGTTCGACCAGCGCTCCTACTGGGCGACGATCGTCGGCATCAACATCAACGGCACCGGCCCGATCGTCGGCCCCTACCTCGCCGACTTCCTGCGCGCCGGCCCCGAGTTCGGCGCGACCACGCTGCCGCGCTTCTACGCGATCCACATGCTGCTCGTGCCCGGGCGATCATCGCCCTGATCGGCGCCCACCTCTACCTCGTCGTCAAGCTCGGCACCACGGCGCCGCCGTGGCTGCAGGCCGACCGCAGCCGAAGGCGCTGCGCGAGAAGAAGGTCGGCGACGACCCGCGCCGCGACGGGGTGAGGGATGAACGCCGCCGAGAAAGAGGAGTACCTCCGCGAGTACGAGGTGCTGAAGAAGAAGGGCAAGCCCTTCTTCCCCTACGCGATCGTGAAGGACTCGGTGATGGTCGCTGATCGTCGTCGTCGTGATCATCGTGATGTCGCTCTTCCTCGGCGCCGAGCAGGGCCCGAAGGCCGACCCGACCACGACCACCTACGTGCCGCGGCCCGAGTGGTACTTCTTCTTCCTCTTCGAGCTGCTGCGCGTGATCAAGCCGCCGGAGCTGCGTCCCGATCGCGACGATCGGCATCCCGACGATCTGCATGGTCCTGCTGCTGCTGCTGCCGTTCTACGACCGCAACCCCGAGCGCAACCCGAGCAAGCGGCCGATCGCGACCATCGCCGGCATCCTGACCATCATCGCGATGGCCTTCCTCACCTTCCTCGGCGCCGAGGCCGGCTCGCCGACCGAGATCGAGCTCGAGGTCGCGCCCGAGTACGAGGCCGGCAAGGAGGTCGCGGCCCAGTCCGGCTGCCTCGCCTGCCACAAGTTCGGCGAGAACGGCAACGGCGGCCTCGGGCCGGAGCTGACCGAGATCGGCTCGAAGCTGCCCGCGCCGGCGATCGCGCGCTCCCTGTCGAGATCGGCCCGGGGATCATGCCCGTCGTACGGCGGCCTCCCGCCGGAGAAGTTCGACAGCCTGGTCGAGTTCCTCGCCTCGCTGCAATGAGCGCCGGCCGGCGTCACCGCCGGTCGCGACTGAGACGGCCGCGAAGCGCAGGGACCTGATCGACGCCTCCCCGCAAAGCGACGGCGAGCAGGCCGAGTTCGCCGGCCAGGTCCGCGGAATGTTCGACCGGATCGCCGGCGTCTACGACCTGATGAACTCGGCGATGACCGCCGGCCTGCACCACCGCTGGCGCGAGCGCGCGGTCGACCGCGCCGAGCTCGGGCCGGGCGACTCCGCGCTCGACGTCTGCTGCGGCACCGGCGACCTGGCGCTCGAGCTCGCCGGCCGGGTCGGGCCCGGAGGGCACGTGGTCGGCTCCGACTTCTCCGAGCGGATGCTCGACCTCGCGCGCGAGAAGGCCGCCGACGGCAGCGGCGACTGCGCGGTCGACTTCGAGTGGGCCGACGCGCTCGAGCTGCCCTACGACGACGACGAGCTTCGACGCGGTCACGGTCGGCTTCGGCGTCCGCAACCTCGCCGACCTCGACGCGCGGCGTCGCCGAGATGACGCGGGTGCTGAAGCCCGGCGGGCGCCTCGTGATCCTCGAGATCACGCAGCCGCAGCGGCCGCCGCTCTCGACCTTCTTCTCGCTCTGGTTCGACCGCATCGTGCCGGTGCTCGGGCACGCTCGCCGGCGATCGCGAGGCCTACAGCTACCTGCCCGAGTCGGTGAAGCGCTTCCCGCCGCCGCGAGGGGCTCGGCCGGCGATGATGGACGGCGCCGGCCTCGAGCGCATCCGCTGCGCCGTCCTCGCCGGCGGCATCATCGCGATCCACTCGGCGGTCGCGCCGGGCAGCCGTGATGCCGCGCTCGGCCGTCCCGCCGCCGGTCACCGAGGTCATCGACGGCGGCGCAGGCTGGCTGCCGGCGCGCCTGGCCGAGGTCGAGGAGCGCCTCGTCGAGCTGCGTCGGCGAGCACGGCGGGCTGCTGGCCGAGGACGCGGGCGCGACGCTCGCCGCCGGGGGCAAGCGGCTGCGGCCGATGCTCGTCCTGCTCTGCGCCGGGCCCGGCGCGGGCGAGGGCGCGATCCGCGCCGCGACCGCGATCGAGCTCGTCCACATGGCGACCCTCGTCCACGACGACGTGCTCGACGCCGCGCCGCTGCGGCGCGGGCTGCCGACCGTCGTCGCCAGCGCCGGGCGCGAGACCGCCACCGGCCGTCGGCGACCTGCTCTTCTCGCGAGCCTTCGCCGAGCTCTCCGGCGACGGCGAGAGCCCGCACCGGGTCGAGCTGCTCGCCGGCGCCTCGGTCGCCCTCGCGCGCGGCGAGCTCGCCCAGCGCCAGGACGCCTTCGACCTCTCGATCACCGCCGAGCGCTACCTCGACCGCTGCCGGCTGAAGACCGCCGCGCTGTTCGAGTGCGCCTGCGTGATCGGCGCCGACCGGGCGAGCCGGGACGCGGCCGCGCTGCGGCGCTTCGGGACCGAGATCGGCCTCGCCTTCCAGCTGCTCGACGACGTCCTCGACGTCGCCGGCCCGGCCGAGCGAACCGGCAAGGCGCGCGGCACCGACCTGCTCGACGGCACCGTGACCCTGCCGCTGATCCTCGCCCGCGACCGCGATCCGGGGCTCGCCGAGGTCGACCTGCGCGCCCTCGACCCGGCCGGCGCGGAGGCCGTCTGCGACCGGATCGCCGCGACGGGCGCCCTCGACGAGGTCCGAGCCGATGCCCGGGCGCGGGTCGCGGAGGCGAAGCGGGCACTCGATGGCGCCGATCTCGACGACGAGCGACGCGAGCTGCTCGACCTGGTCGCCGACGGCGTCGTCGAGCGCTACAGCTGAGCGACGCGCTCGGCAGCGCGCGTCCGGGACGGCGTCGCGGCGGCTAGAAGTCCTCGGGGAGGATCCTGTCGGCCCACAGCGCGGCCGCGAAGAGGTCGATCTCCTCCTCCATGTTCACCCGGGTGAGCAGGCCGAGATCGTCGAGGAGCGCTCCGGTGCCGCGGTCGAGCGCCTCGTCGAAGCGATCGACCACGGACTGCTCGAAGACGCCCACCCCGTGCCACTCGCAATCGGGGCAGCGCAGGCTGACGTTCCAGCGGCGGTTCGGCGCCGAGGACCAGTCCTCGGGATAGACGAGCTCGGAGGAGCAGAGCGGGCAGACGTGCAGCTCGATCGGCCCGTTGCGCTCCGGCCGCTCGCGCCGGACGAGGAAGCTCGCGGCGCTCAGCCTGCGAGGCCCCGTCCTTGTCTGGTTCGGCTCGGTCATTACGCTCGGGATATCGGCGGCCCGCGCCGCTTCCTTTAGCCGCGGGCCCTCCGTGCGCGCGAGAGCGACGCGCGCAATTAGCGAGAAGCTTGCGGGTGCGAGGGCGCCCGGCATCCGTCCCTCTCGCCAGAATCAGGGGGGTGCGCGACGTGGAGCAGACAGAGACGGCCGCCGAGCCGGGCTCCCTCGAGGCGCTCCCACGCGTTTTCGCCTCCCAGCACCTGCGCGAGGCGATCGCGCGCGAGTGGATCACCTCCGGCGAGTACCGGATCCGGCCCGATGCGGTCCAGCCGGCGAGCGTCGACCTCCACCTCGGCGACTACGCGCTGGCGTTGCGCTGCAGCTTCCTCCCCGACCGCGAGATCGACGGTCGAGGCGAAGGCCGAGGATCTCGCCTTCCAGCGCATCGACCTGCGCGACGGCGGCACCCTCGAGCGCGACCGCCCCTACCTGATCCCGCTGCGCGAGGAGCTCGACCCTGCCCGCCGCAGGTGCGCGCGCGGACCAACCCGAAGAGCTCGACCGGGCGCCTCGACGTCTTCACCCGGGTGATCACCGACCGCAACCACCGCTTCGACGAGATCCCGGCCGGCTACCGGGGCAAGCTCTACCTCGAGGTCGTGCCGCGCTCCTTCGCCGTCCACGTCCGCGGAGGCCTGGCGCTCAATCAGCTCCGCCTCTCCGGCGGCGACGCCCGACTCGACGACGAGGGGCTGGTCGCTCTGCACCAGCAGTTCCCGCTCCTGTACCTGGACTCCCATCCCGCTGCGCGAGTCGGAGCTGGCGATCTCCGACGGCCTCTTCCTCAGCGTCGACCTGGCCGCCGGGCCCGCCGACCGCGTCGTCGGCTACCGGGCGAAGAAGAACAGCCTGCCGATCGACCTCGCCGCCATCCGCAAGTACCGCTGGAGCGACTTCTGGGAGCCCGTCTATCCCGAGGCGGGGTCGCGGATCGTGCTCGAGCCGGAGATCTTCTACCTGCTGCTCTCCGCCGAGGGCTGTTGCATCCCGCCGGACTACGCCGCCGAGATGATGGCCTACGACCCGACCGCGGGCGAGCTCCGCACCCACTACGCGGGCTTCTTCGACCCCGGCTTCGGCTACGACCCGGTCGGCGAGCGCCACGGCTCGCGCGCGGCGCTCGAGGTGCGCGCCCGCGACGTCCCGTTCATGGTCGAGCACCGCCAGCCGATCTGCAAGCTCGGCTTCGAGCGGCTCGCGGCCACACCGGACGTGCTCTACGGCCGCGATCTCGGCTCCAACTACCAGGGGCAGGTGACGATGCTGAGCAAGCACTTCAAGGAGCAGACGGCCGGCGTCGGCGAGTCTTCTTTGCCCTCGCGGTGATCCACCCGCGGCCGCGCGGAGTAACCTCTTACACGATGGATTTCAGTGTCTGGCAGATTGCAATCGTTCTCGTTATCGCCCTGCTCGTCTTCGGGCCCAAGCGCCTACCCGAGCTCGGCTCCTCTCTCGGCCGCGGGATGCGCGAGTTCAAGGACTCGATCTCGGGCAGTCACGACGATGACGATGACGACGAGGACGACCGCGCCGAGCGGGCGAAGCTCGAGGCCTCAGCGGCTCAGCCGCAGCCCGCGGCCGACGCCGAGCCGCTCGAGGGCGAAGTCGTAGCCGACAAGCGCGGCTGAGCGGAAGGGACGGCGACGGCGATGGCCCGCCTGCCCCAGGCGGCGAGCTTCGACGACCGGCTGACGCTGGTGGAGCACCTCGACGAGCTCCGCAATCGGCTGATCGTCTCGATCTCGGCGCTGGGCGTAGCGTTTGCGCTCTGCTTCTGGCAGAACCAGCTCCTGCTCGACATCGCGAACGCCGCGCTGCCGGGCGACCAGGTGCCGACGACCTTCAGCCCGACCGAGCCCTTCTTCGTCACCGTCGAGATCTCGGGCTACGGGGCCTTCATCCTCGCCCTGCCGGTGATCATCTACCAGCTCTACGCGTTCGTGCTCCCGGCCTTCTCGGACCGCGAGCGGCGGGTGATCCTGCCGTTCCTGCTCGCGATGCCGGTCCTGTTCATCGCCGGGATCCTCTTCGCCTACTTCGTTGTCATGCCGGTGGCGATCAACTTCCTGCTCAACTTCAACGACGCCCAGTTCGACATCCAGGTTCGAGCGCGCGAGTACTACAGCTTCTTCGGGCTCACCGAGCTGGCGATGGGGCTGCTCTTTCAGATCCCGATCGTGATGCTCTCGCTGACCCGCTTGGGCATAGTCGAGCCCGCCTTCTTCTCGAAGAACCGCCGCTACGCGATCTTCGGCATCGCCGTGGTCTCGGCCGCCGCGCCCGGCGGCGACCCGGTGAGCATGTTCCTGATCATGATTCCCCTGCTCGCCCTCTACGAGTCAAGCATCGTGATCGCGAAGCGCTTCGGCAACGCCCCGGAGGAATCGGTGCGAAGCGATCTCTCCACCGGCGAGACCGGCTAGGGCTCGAGACGGTGCGCGTGCGCGCCGCGACCATCTAACCTCTCCGGCCGATGATCTTCGACCTCCGAAGCGGCAAGCGCCGCCGCGTCGTCCAGATCGTGTTCAGCGTCCTCGCGCTGATCTTCGTCGTCGGCTTCCTCGGCTTCGGGATCGGCGGCGAGACCGGCGGCGGCGGGATCCTCGACGCGCTCGGCATCGGCGGCGACTCGAGCCACTCCTCGAACACGCAGTATGAGGAGCAGATCGAGGACGCCGAGGCGAAGCTCGAGACCGACCCCGAGGACCAGCAGGCGCTGCTCGACCTGGTCCGCTACTACACGCTCTCGGCCACGGCGACCGGGGTTCAAACCGACCCGCAGACCGGGCAGACGACGATCACCGAGGGATCGCGCTCCGATCTCGAGAAGGCGGCCTCGGCCTGGCAGGACTATCTGGAGCTCGACCCCCAGCGGACCAACGCCGCGGCGGCCGCCAGCGCCGTCCAGGCCTACCGGCTGCTGCTCGACGCCGGCGGCGCGGCCGAGGCTCAGCGGGTGGTGGCCGAGGGGCAGAAGACCACCTCGGCCTACGGCCAGCTCGCCTACTTCCTCTACGCCGACTTCCGGTTCGCCGCCGGAGACGCCGCCGCGAGGCAGGCGGTGGCGACGGCCGACGCCGGCGACCGCGAGGCGATCGAGAAGAGCCTCAGCCGGATCGCCGAGCAGGCCCGCGAGCAGAAGAAGCTCGCCGACAAGGCCGCCGCGCAGGGCGGCAAGGACGCCGGCGAGGCGCAGCTCACCGATCCCTTCGGCGCCCTCGGCGGCGGGGCGGGAAGCTCGGCACCGCCCCCCGCCCCCTGAGCCCCTCGCGGCGATGAAGCCGATCGTGCTGATCTCCCGGGTGCTGCTGCCGGCGGGGAGGCAGCCGCTCGAGGCCGCGGCGGAGCTGCGCGTCGGCGGGCCGAACGCCGATCGCCGCCTCCTGCTCGAGCTCGCTCCGGGGGCGACGGCGATAGTCGCCGACCCGACCGTTCTCGTCGACGGGGAGCTGCTCCAGGCCGCCGGGCCCGAGCTCGCCCTGGTCGCGAACTTCGCCGTCGGCCACGACAACATCGACCTCGACGCCTGCCGCGAGCGCGGCGTCGCGGTGACGAACACGCCCGGGGTGCTCACGAACGCGACCGCCGAGCTGGCGCTCGCCCTCACGCTCGCGGCGGCCCGGCGGACCGGGGAGCTCGAGCGCGAGCTTCGAGCCGGCGGCTGGAAGGGCTGGAACCCCGGCGAGTACCTCGGCGCCGAGCTGAGCGGCGCCGCCTTTGCCGTCGTCGGCCTCGGGCGGATCGGGCAGCGCTATGCCGAGCTCGCCCGCCCGCTCGCCGGCAGGCTGATCTACGTCGCCCGCTCGGCGAAGCCTGAGGCTGAGGCGGCCCTCGGCGCCGAGCGCGCCGAGCCTCGAGGACGCGCTGGCGAGCGCGGACGTCGTCAGCCTGCACGCGCCGGGCGGGGCAGGGACGCGGCGGATGATCGGCGCGGCCGAGCTCTCGGCGATGAAGGCGAGCGCGATCCTCGTCAACACCGCGCGGGGCAGCCTCGTCGATTCGCGGGCGCTCGCCGCCGCGCTTCGCGACGGCGAGATCGCCGCCGCCGGCCTCGACGTGTTCGAGGAGGAGCCCGAGGTGCCGCCCGAGCTGCTCGCGGCGCCGAACGCCGTCCTGCTCCCGCACGTCGGCTCGGCGACGACCCGGGCCCGCGACGCGATGGCCCTCACCGTCGCCCGCAACGTCCTCGCCGTGCTCGAGGGCCGCGAGCCGCCCGACCGGGTCGTCTGAGCGCCGCGCTCCGGCGAGCCATCGCTACCATTTCGGCGCCCCGGGCCGTTAGCTCAGCTGGTAGAGCAGGAGACTCTTAATCTCAAGGTCGCAGGTTCGATCCCTGCACGGCCCATCCGCTCAGGCGAGAGAGGCGCGGGATCCGGCCCCGGCGACCTGCTCCACGACCGGCGGCACCGGGCGCCTCGCGACCAGGACCGAACACGGGGCGCGGTGCGCGACCCGCTCGCTGACGCTGCCGAGCGCCTTCACTCCCGTCAGCCCGCGGCTGCCGAGGAGGATGAGCGAGGCACCGATCCGGCTCGCGACCTCGACGATCCGCCGGTGGGCCGGCCCGTCCGCCACCTCGATCACCGGTTCGCTGCCGGAGGCCTCGATGATCGACACCGCCTGCTCGGCGACCCCGGTGCCGGGGTCGGCTGCGTCGCGCACGTGGAGCGTAACCGCGGTGGCGCCGTGCCTGGCGGCGATCCTGCCCGCCAGCCGAGCTGCCTCGATCGAGTCGGGCGAGCCGTCGCCGGCGTGCAGGACGACGCGCGGAAATGGCCCCGCCTCCGCGGGGTCGCGCGCGACGAGCACGCAGCAGGGCGCGTGGTGGACCATCGCCGTCGCCACGGAGCCGAAGGCGATGCCCGCCGGGCGAGAGCTGCCGTGGGAGGCGACGGCGATCAGATCGGCCTCGAGGTTGGTTGCGGCGGCGAGCAGCCCGGCGACGTCGTTGCCGCGGATCAGGATCGGCTGCAGGCTCGGCAGGTCCTCCAGGCTCCGCCCGAGCGCCTCCAGCGCCTCTCGTCGAAGGTCCACGACGACCTCGGACGCATGGACCCCGGCATGGATCGCAAGCCTCGGATCCCAGACGGCGGTCGCGTAGAGGCGCGCGCCCTCGTCGGCGACGGCAACAGCCTGCCGCGCGGCCTCGGCGCTCTGCCGTGAGGCATCGACCCCGCAGATGACGGTGGCCAGGTTGATCGCGGGCTCCCGCTTTGTCGTGGGCTGATCCGTGCCCATGTGAACAGACTAACCCGTGCCGATCGCGCAGATTCCAGCGCAACCTGCGGTGTCGTCACCTCTCGTCGGACGGGCTCAGCTCCACCCGGACCCGCGCGATTCGAGCCCCGTCGATCTCCTCCACGTGAAGCGTCACGGCCGGGAGCTCGACGGTGTCTCCTTCATGCGCTCCGCGCCCCAGCGATTCGAAGACGAGTCCCGCGAGCGTGCGGGCGTCCGTCTGGGGCAACCTCGCCCCGGTCGCCTCCTGGAAGTCGTCGATCGAGATCGAGCCGGCAACCTCGACCGCGCCCTCGCCGACGGCGCGCACCCCCGCGTCGGGCAGGTCGTACTCGCTCTGGATTTCGCCGACGATCTCCTCGACGATGTCCTCCAGCGTCACGATCCCACTCGTCCTCCCGTACTCGCCGACCACGACCGCCATCTCCTTGCGCTGCTCGCGAAGCTCTCGCAGGAGCGCCCCGAGGTCCTTCGTCTCGGGCACGATCAGCGTCGGGCGGGCCAGCTCTCGCGCGGTTACGGCCGGTGTCTCACGAGACGCCCGCAGCACGTCGTGCGCGTGGAGGATGCCGACCAGACGGTCCAGCGTGCCCTCCCCCACCGGGACGCGCCGGTGCGGGATCTCCGCCAGCCGCTCGAGTGCCTGCGCCGCGGAGACGCCGGCGTCGATCCAGGCCACCTCGGCCGTCGGGACCATCACGTCGGCCGCCTCTCGACTGGCGAAGTCGAACACGTTGTAGATCAGCTCCTCCTGGGCGCGTGGAATCACGCCGAGGTCCTCGGCCTCGTCCACGATCGCGCGCAGCTCGTCCGGGGTGCGGATGGTCTCGCCGGCGATCACCTCCCGGATTCCGAATGGCCGCAGCAGCAGCCGTGCCGACTCCTGCAGCAGCCACACCACGGGGCGGAGCACCACGCCGACCAGCTCGACAGGGCGCGCCACGAGGAGCGCGAGGCGCTCCGCGCCATGCAGGGTCAGCGCCTTCGGCACCAGCTCACCGAGAACGACGGTCAGGTAGGTGACCACGCCGAAGGCGATCAGGAAGCTGAGCCAGGGCGGCAGCCCCCCGCCGAGCAGGTCGCTGACGAGCGGCTCGCCGATGGCGCCGGTGAGGATCCCGATCGACGTTATCCCGACCTGGACTGTGGAGATCACCCGCACCGGGTCGTCCATCAGGCGCAGGGCCGCCGCCGCTCGCCCGCTGCCGCGCCTGGCGAGCGGAGCGATCGAGGCGCGGCGGGCGGTAATGATCGAGTACTCGCCGATGACGAAGAACGCGTTGCCGGCGACTAGGCCGAGCACGACGATCACTCGCAGCAGATCCTCCACGCCCCCAGCAACTTACCGGCGGCACACCGGTGTCATTCCGTTCCGGTCGTCTTGGGTGGCGTGATCCTTTCCGCGGCGCCGGGAGCGATACGGTGGATGGCGATGGCCGACGCCAAGCCGGGAGACCCGCGCAAGCTCTTCGGGAACCGATTCCTACTCGAGGACGCACCGGACGATGAGCTGCCCGCCGGCGGGATGGACCCGATCGAGGCGATGCGGCTGATCGACGAGGAGCTGGTCCTCGACGGCATCCCGGAGCGCAACCTCGCCACCTTCGTCACCACCTGGATGGAGCCCGAGGCGCAGCGGATCATCGCCGAGAACCTGCACCGCAACTTCATCGACCACGCCGAGTACCCGCAGCACCGCCGAGATCGAGCAGCGCTGCATCCGGATGCTCGCCGACCTCTTCAACGCCCCCGGCGAGACCACCGGCGCGCCGCACCCAGGGCTCCTCGGAGGCGATCATGCTCGGCGCGCTCTCGCTGAAGTGGAAGTGGCGCGAGCGCCGCGAGGCCGCGGGCAAGGCCGATCGACAGGCCGAACCTCGTCTTCGGCGGCGACGTCCACGTCGTCTGGGAGAAGTTCTGCCGCTACTTCGACGTCGAGCCGCGGATCGTCCCGCTGCAGGCCGACAAGTACACGATCGGCCCCGAGGACGTGGAGCCGCACCTCGACGAGAACACGATCGGCGTCGCCGCCGTGCTCGGCACGACGTTCACCGGCCACGCGCGACGACATCGTCGGCATCAACGCAGCTGCTGCGTCGACGTCAAGAACGACAAGGGGCCTCGACGTGCCGCTGCACGTCGACGGCGCCAGCGGCGGCTTCGTCTGGCCGTTCCTCTACCCGGACTCCGAGTGGGACTTCCGCCTCGAGCAGGTGCGCTCGATCAACGTCTCCGGGCACAAGTTCGGGCTCGTCTACCCGGGGATCGGCTGGCTGATCTTCCGCGAGAAGTCCGACCTCGCCGAGGACCTCGTCTTCTACGAGAACTACCTCGGCAAGACCGACGCGACCTTCACGCTGAACTTCTCGACCGGCGCGGCGATGGTGCTGGCGCAGTACTACAACTTCGTCCGCCTCGGCCACGAGGGCTACACGCTACGTGATGGAGCACGATGCAGCAGAACGCGCAGCGCGCTCGCCGAGCGACCTCGACGCGACATCGGCCGCTTCGAGCTGATCGGCGACGACGCGCGAGCAGCTGCCGCTGGTCGCCTTCCGACCTCGCCGAGCGAGCGCCGCTACGACGAGTTCGACATCGCCTGGCAGCTCTCCGCCGAGCGCGGCTGGATGCTGCCGGCCTACACGATGCCGCCGAACGCCGAGAACGTGAAGATGCATGCGCGCGCTGGTCAAGGAGACGCTCAGCCGCGCGCTGGTCGACACGCTCGCCGACGACATCGCCGAGGCCTGCGACGACGCTCGCGAAGAAGGGCGGCGCCAGCGAGCGCGAGCGCCAGCAAGGTCAAGACCGGCGTCGGCTACTGAGGCGCCGAGCCGCCTTCCGAGCGGCGCCCGCATCGAACCGGGTGGGCGCTCGGAGCTCGCGAGCGATCAGCCGGCGGAGCCCGCGGTTACCGCGGTTCGCCGAGTCGCCTCCGGCTCGGCCCCGAGTGCACCGCCGCGCTCGAGAAGAGCGATCAGCGTCTCGACGACCTGGGGATCGAACTGCGTCCCGGCGTTGTCGCGAAGCTCTGCGGTCGCGGCCTCGACGGAGAGCGCCTCGCGGTAGGGACGATCGGTGACCATCGCGTTGAAGGCATCGCACGCCGAGATGATCCGCGCGGCGATCGGGATCTCGTCTCCGCTCAGCCCCCGTGGGTAGCCGCTGCCGTCGTACCATTCGTGGTGGGTGCGGACCACCGCCCCGACCTCCTCGAGCACGCCGCCGATCCGCTCGAGCATCGCCGCGCCGGCGTCGGCGTGGGTGCGCATCACCCGGAATTCGTCCGCGGTCAGCTTGCCCGGCTTGTTGAGAATCTCCGAGGGGACGGCCATCTTGCCGACGTCGTGAAGCAGGGCGCCGAACTCGAGATCGCGCATCTCGCCCTCGTCGAGGCCCATCTCGCCGCCGACCTGGTGACAGAGGACGACGACGCTACGGCTGTGGGCGCCCGTGTAGGCGTCGCTGTCCGTGAGGACCTCGCCGAGCAGGTGGGCGGTGCCGCGGTAGGCGTCGGCCAGCGCGCCCGCGTTCGTGAGCCGCGCCTGCCGCTCATGGCCGAACACGGCGAGCAGCGCCAGCACCGGGAGCGCGCAGAGCACGACAGGCGGTTGCTCGACCGCCGCGAACGCGATCAGCAGGCCGATCGGCGAGAGCAGCGCGTCCGAGAGGTAGATCACTCGGAGCTCATCGACGATCACCCGTGGCGGCACCTGAAGCTCGAAGGAGACCCGCGCTGCCGTCGTCAGCAGATCGAGTGAGAACTGGGCTCCGAGCGCGAGCAGATAGATCGGCCAGTCCGCCCACTCGGGCGCGGTTGCGCCGGCGAGCAGGAGCACCAGCGTGGGCCAGATCGAGTACCAGGCATCGCACACTCGAAGCGCCGCCCGGGCCGGGTGGACCTCGCCGTTGAGGTACTCCGGCACGCGGCCGAGCAGCAGTCCGAGGGCGACGAGCAACGGAACCGAGGCGGTCGGCAGCAGCAGCAGCATCGCGACGAAGACGACCTGGGTGCCGTCGGTCCATCCCGAGCCGATCTGGAACTCGACCCGCGTCGCGAGCGAGTAGAGGCCGACGAGCGCCAGCGCGAGCGCCGGGTCGAGCGGCGCCCCGCTCGGCCCGAGGAGCGCCAGCGCGCTCGCCGCGGCGACGAACGCGGCGGCGCCGAGCGGCTCGACCAGCCGCTCGCGGGCGAGCATCCGGCGCGGGAGCTGCTCCCGCGACTCGACGATCAGACGCTGCAGCAGAGGATCGCTGTCCGCCGTATCGGGGGCAATTGCCTTCATGGAGATCGTGTCTCGAGCCTGCGGGTGGCCCGGTTGGTACCCATCGGCCCTTAGCGCCGATTCCTTTAGTGGACGGATGTCCCATTCAGGAAGGCCGGGGGCGGACCGAGGGACTGTCTGCAGCGATAGCCACACAACGGGAGGAATCAACGTGTCCAGATCGCCGAAGCTCCGTCGCTACGCGCCAGCTCTCGCGCTCGCCGCCCTGGCCCTCGCCACGCCCAGCGCCCACGCCGGCACGCTGGTGGCCGATGCCCCCGACTGCGACGCTCAGGCGCTCTCCCAGCCGTTCGCGCCGTGGCTCGACCCGGCCCACTACACGATGCCGAACGGAGGCTCGTTCGAGGACGGGGCCGCGGGATGGACACTCGGGGGCGCGGTGATCGTCGCCGGGAACGAGCCCTACAACGTTCACGGCGCCTCGGACTCGAGCTCGCTGAGCCTGCCGAGCGGAAGCTCGGCGACGAGCGCAACGATCTGCGTCGGCCTCGAGCACCCCACCCTGCGCTTCTTCGCCCGCAACTCCGGAGCTCCAGACTCCACTCTGGGGATCAAGGTGCACTTCGAGGATGCGGCCGGAACGGCCCGCTCGCTCTCGATCGGCTCGGTCGCATCGTCGGCCGGCTGGCAGCCGACGCTGCCGTTCCCGGTGCTGGCCAACCTGCTGCCGCTGCTCCCCGGTGAGCGCACCCCGGTCGCCTTCGAGTTCACTCCGCAAGGCGCCGGTGGCTCGTGGAGGATCGACGACGTCTACGTCGATCCCTACCGGCGCTCATAGGTGCGCGCCGGAGAGGCCGAGCTCGAACCAGACGCTGCTCGAGCGCGGGCGCACCCCCCAGGTGCGCGAAAGGGCATCGACGATCCGCAAACCCATCCCGCCGAGCTCAGGCGGCCGCTCGCGATCGAGCGCCACTCCGTCGCAGCCCCCGTCCGAGACCTCCCCGAACAGGGTTCCATCCGGGCGGAGGCGCAGCGAGACCCTGATCCGCTCGTCCGGGCCGAACTTGACCGAGTTGGCGACGAGCTCGCTGACGACCACGAGCAGATCGCGGCGCAGCTCCGGTGAGATCAGTCGCCCGAGCCGCACGATCTCGGCGCGCGCCTGCGCGGCGGCGTCGGGTCTGCGAGTGAGCGTCATCGTCAGCTCCACGATGCTGTCTCGGGGGTCGTGCCTTTCGGGGTTGCCGTCCTTGCTCGGCCGGTACCCGCTGGCGACGATCCGACGCCAGCGAGAGGCCCGCTGCGCAGCGCGGGCGGTGGCAGCCGCCCGCCGGTTCGCCGGCGCCCCGCACGCGGTGCGGCGTTAGCATGAGCACAGGCCGCTCACAGCCCTTGCTCGTGGGTGATGCGAAGAACCGGAAGGCTCAGGTGATGAGCAAGCTCGAGATTGCGGAACCACGGCCGATCGATGGACCGGTCGAGGTGCTCGTCGAGGCGATCCAGAGGCTCTCCCTCGCCCGTGAGCTCGCGCAGGTGCAGGCGATCGTCCGCGCCGCGGCGCGCCGCCTCAGCGGCGCCGACGGCGCCACCTTCGTGCTCCGCGACGGGCCGAACTGCTTCTACGCCGACGAGGACGCGATCGAGCCGTTGTGGAAGGGCCATCGCTTCCCGCTCGAGAGCTGCATCTCCGGCTGGGTGATGCTGAACTCGCGTTCGGTGGCGATCGAGGACATCTACTCGGATGAGCGGATCCCCCACGATGCCTACAAGCCGACCTTCGTGAAGAGCCTCGCCATGGTCCCGATCCGCTCGCGGGATCCGCTGGGCGCGATCGGCTGCTACTGGGCCGAGCACCACCTCGCGAGCGAGGAGGAGCTCGACCTGATCCAGGCGCTTGCCGACTCGACCGCGGTCGCCCTCGAGAACGTCGGCGTCTGGTCGCAGCTCGAGGAGCGGGTCCGCGAGCGCACCGCCGATCTGCGCGAGGCCTCCGAGCAGCGCGAGCGGATGCTGCACACGCTCTCCCACGAGGTCCGCAACCCGCTCACCGCGGCGCAGCTCATGCTCGAGGATCTCGCCGGGCTCCCTGGAGCCGATGCCGAGTACGGCCTCGACGACGACGCGCGACAGGATGCCGCGGACGCCTATCGCTGCGTCAGCGACGCCCTCCGGATCGTCGATGACCAGCTCGAGCTCGCGAAGGCGGCGGCGACCGGTGCGGGAGCCCCGGTGGCCGAGCCGGTCGATGTCTCCGAGCTGCTCGGGATGCTCCATGCGGTCGGCCGCGCGCTGCGCGAGAGCGAGGCCGTCACGATCGTCGTCGAGGCGGGCGGGGTGATCCCCGAGATCCGCACCGACGGCCAGCTGCTGACTCAGATCCTCCGCAACCTGGTCGGCAACGCGCTCAAGTTCACCGATGCCGGGGAGGTCTCGATCGCCGCCTCCTACGACGAGCGCCGCGACGAGGTGAGCTTCGCGGTGGCCGATACGGGAATCGGGATCCCCGAGGCCGAGCTCGAAACGGTCTTCGAGGAGTTCGCCCAGGTCGAGGGCGCCCAGGTCGGGCGCCGGCGGGGAACCGGCCTCGGGCTGCCGCTCTCGCGCCGGCTGGCGACGTTGCTCGGCGGACGGCTCGAGCTCGAGAGCGAGCTCGCTCGCGGCTCGACCTTCACCGTCACGCTTCCGCGCACGCTTCCTGCCGCCTGAGCACGGGTCGGGAGGGACCGGATGTCGAGCCGCGCCGGGCGAGGTTTCGACGGCTGGACAAACACGCGCGGGCGCGGCTGCCGCACAATCGCCCTCTGACCGGCGAACGCGGCAACCCGCGGAGGAGGAGCTATGGGCCAGATCGTCACCTTCGGCGGCGGCGGGTTCTCGATGGAGCCCGGCAACCCGCTGCTCGACGAGTTCGTCCTCGGGCTGACCGGCAAGGCGCGTCCGCGCGTCTGCTTCCTGCCCAGCGCGAGCGGCGATGCCGACCACTACATCGTCCGCTTCTACCGCCACTTCTCCGCGGCTCGGTGCGAGCCCAGCCACCTCTCGCTGTTCCGCCGCGAGAAGGCGGCGGCCGACCCCCGCGAGCACCTGCTCGCCCAGGACCTGATCTACGTCGGCGGGGGCAGCGTCCGCAGCCTGCTCGGCGTCTGGAGGGCACACGGGATCGACGAGATCCTCCGCGAGGCCTGGGAGGCCGGCGTGATCCTCTGCGGCCTCTCCGCCGGGTCGCTGTGCTGGTTCGAGGACGGGGTGAGCACCTTCCACGGGGGCCCCCCGGATCGGGTACGCGGCCTCGGCCTGCTGCCGTTCTCGAACACCGTCCACTACTCGAGCGAGCCGCTGCGGCGCCGGGCCCTCGACGCCTGGCTGCGCGAGGGAATGGCCCCGGCATACGCCGCCGACGACGGCGCGGCACTTCACTTCGTCGGCCCCGAGGTCGTCCAGGTCGTCGCCTCCCGACGCTGCGCGCGCGCGTACCGGATCGAGTGCGATCGCGACATGATCCTCACCACCCGGCTGGCGACCCGCTTTCTCGGCGATGGGGATGTCGCGCCTCTGGTCGGGTCGCGGGCGATCGCGGCGCTCGCGTGAGCTCAGCAGATCCCGCCGAGGACACGAGCATCACCGCGAGGACGGCGCGCGAGGTCGTGCCGCCGCAGAGCCGCGTGATCCTCGCCCTCGGCGGGCACGAGTTCAACCGCCGCCACGGCAACGAGGCGATCGTCGGCTACATGGCGACCCTGGCGCCGGCGGCGCCGCGGGTCTGCCTGATCCCGACCGCGAGCGGCGACGCCACCGATCAGATCGCCGCCTTTCGCTCCTCGGCGTGGGACGAGTCGGCGGCGCTGTCCCATCTGTCGCTGTTCCGACTCGAGCACGAGCGGGTGAGCGTCCGCGAGCACCTGCTCGCCCAGGACCTGATCTATGTCGGCGGCGGCAGCATGGTCAACCTACTGGCGATCTGGAGGGCTCACGGGATCGACCGGCTGCTGGTCGAGGCGTGGGAGCGCGGCATCGTGATCGCGGGGCAGAGCGCCGGCGCGATGTGCTGGTTCTCCCACGGGGTGACCCGCTCGCTCGGGCGCGCCTCGCTGGTCGGGGGCCTGGGGGTGATCTCGGGCATGCTCAGCGTCCACTATCACCGCGACCCGGATCGCCGGGAGCGCCTGCTGCGCGCCGTCCGCGAGCGCGGGCTCCCCGGGTGGGGAGTGGACGACGGGGCCGGCCTGCTCATTCGTGGCGGTCGCGTCGCCGGAGCGGTGCGCGGCGCCGCGAATGCCGGCGCCTGGCGGGTCGAACGCGGCCGGGATGGGGATCCGGTCGAGCTAGAGCTCGAGGCCAGCGCCCTGGCGAGCCCGCGGCCGGCGATAGACGACGCCGATCACGACGTCGGCGAGCTGCGCCGAGTGCGGGCGGCGCGCGCCGGCCGCGGTGGGCACGAGCGACGGCGGCGAGGGTGAAGGCGGCGCGCACCGACGGCACTTGGCCGCCATGGAGCCGGGCGCGGGACGAAACGCTGCGGCCGCTAGCGCGGCCGGGTCTCGCCGGAGACCTGGTAGCTCACGTACCAGGCAAGGTGGCGGGCGGCGTGTACGCCGATCGACCAGGGAGCGAGGATCCGCTTCATCATCTACGACTCTATCGGTACCCGGAGACGAAAGGTTTAGTCTTCCGTCCATATTGTCGACCAGATTGGTCCGGGAAATCGACCCGTCGGAGATCGAGTTCGCAGGCACAAACGAGGGCCTCCACGAGGGGTTCCTGGCCGCGGAGCGACGCCTGAGTGACGCCCAGGCGCCCGTCGCGCTCGTTCTCGACGACTCCGACGGCGCCCTCGCGGCCGCGATCACCGCGCTGAAGCTCGGTCTGGCGGTTCGCGCCCGACCGGCCGCGCGCGAGGCGCCAAGCGTCAACGGGCGCCTGATCGCGATCCTCACAGGCGACTGACGCTCGCCGGCGGACGGGCGGGAGCCGCCCCTGGGCGCCATTAGACTGCCCCGGATGCAGGTCGGGATCATCGGGCTCGGCTACGTGGGGCTGCCGCTGGCGGTCGCCTTTGCCGAGGCGGGGGACGAGGTCGTCGGAGTCGATGTCGATTCCGGCGTCGTCGCGGCGCTCAACGAGGGCCGCAGCCGGGTGGAGGACGTCGCCGACGAGCGGATCGCCGCGCTCGCGGAGAGGCTGGTGGCGACCACCGACGCGACGCGGCTGAGCTCTTGCGAGGCGATCCTGATCTGCGTGCCGACGCCGCTCGCCAACCAGCGCGAGCCCGACCTCAGCTACATCATCGAGGCCGGCCGCTCGCTTTCGCCGATCCTCCGCGAGGGCCAGCTGGTGGTGCTCGAGTCGACCACCTACCCGGGGACGACCCGCGATCGGCTCCTGCCGATCCTCGAGGAGTCCGGCCTCGCCGGCGGCGGCGACTTCAACGTCGCCTTCTCGCCCGAGCGAATCGATCCGGGGCGGACCGACTACACGATCCGAACGACCCCGAAGGTCGTCGGCGGGCTGACCGAAGCCTGCACCGAGCGGGCCCGCGAGCTCTACGCGCGGATCTGCGACGAGGTGGTCGCCGTCTCGACCCCCGAGGCGGCAGAGATGACGAAGCTGCTCGAGAACATCTTCCGCTCGGTGAACATCGCCTTCGTCAACGAGCTCGCGATCCTCTGCGACCGGATGGGCATCGACATCTGGGAGGTCGTTGACGCCGCGGCGACGAAACCGTTCGGGTTCATGCGCTTCGAGCCGGGGCCGGGGATGGGCGGGCACTGCCTTCCGGTCGATCCCTTCTATCTCGCCTTCAAGGCTCGTGAGTACGACTTCCCCGCGGAGTTCGTCGAGCTCGCCGGCAAGGTCAACCAGCAGCAGCCCCACTTCTGCGTCGAGAAGATCACCCGGACGCTGAACGACGTCGGCAGGGCGGTGCGGGGATCGCGCATCCTCATCCTCGGCGTCTCCTACAAGGCCGGCGTCGGCGACACGCGCGAGTCGCCCGCGCTGCGCATCATCTCCCTGCTTCGCGAGCTCGGCGGCGAGGTCAGCTATCACGACCCGCACGTGCCCTCGCTCGGTGAGTCGGGGCTCGAATCGATGCCGCTCGACGAGGCGCTCGGGGCCGCGGACATCGCCTGCATCCTCACCGCGCATCCGGAGCTCGACGTCCCCCGGGTACTGGCCGAAGCTCCGGTCGTGCTCGATTTCCGGGGGGTCACCCGCGGAATCGAGGCGGCCAACCTTGTCCGCCTCTAGGCTCCTGCGCCGCTCGCCCGCCGGCGCCGACCGGCTCACCGTGGGGCTTGCGGTCAGCGCGATCGCGACGGCCGGGACGGTTCTCGGCGGCCAGTTCGTCCGCATGGTGCGCCGCCGCGCCGCTGAGCCGGGGCACGCGGGTGGCGTGCTCGAGTCCGCCGAGCACGCGCTCGGCGCCGCCGGACAGGCCACCCACGACACCGTCACCGTCGCACGCGAGGGCTACTCGGAGACTCCGCGCGGCGAGGCCGTCCTCTTCAACATCCTCACCGGGTTCAGCGGCGGCTTCGCGCTCATGCGGCTCTCGACCTGGGGGATCCGCAACGGCTGGTGGCCGCTCGGCGATGTCAAGGTTCGCGGCCGTCACGTCCACCACTTCGTCCCCGGCATCCTGCTCGCCTTCACCTCGGGCGGAGCGGGCCTGATCAGCGCCAGCAAGCAGTACGAGGAGGCGCTGGCGTTCCCGTTCGGGGCGGGGATCGGGATGACCTTCGACGAGGCCGCCCTGCTGCTCGAGCTCGACGACGTCTACTGGTCGCGCGAGGGAATGGTCAGCGTCCAGCTCAGCCTCGGCGCGGCAGCCGTTCTCGGCGCGACCATCCTCGCGCTGAGGATCCTTCGCCGGGGCGAGCGCAGCTCCGAGGAAGCGGGCCTGATCCCCGATCCGACCGGCGAGTACCTGGCCCCGCCGCTGGCCCAGCCGCTCCGCGAGTACGAGCCGCTCTAGGGCGCCGCCATCGCCCGCATGCCGCCGAGCGCGCCCGTCCGCGTGGGCGGGTCGCCCGATCAGCCTTGGCCGACGCGGTAGCGGGCGAACAGCTCGCCGCTCGCAGGGTCATGAAGGAGCCAGGCGAGCTCGAGGTCGCGCTCGCGCTCGAGCAGCCCGCTCGCGAGGCCGGGCCCTTCGCCCCCGGCGAGCTTCGGCGCGTGGGTGACGAAGAGCTCGTCGAGGAGTTCGCCGTCGATCAGCTGGGCATGCAGGTGCGCCCCGCCCTCGCAGAGCAGCGAGCGGACGCCCCGCTCTTCCCGCAAGTGGGTGAGGAGCGCCCCCAGATCGATGCCCTCGGGCTGGCGAAGCAGGCGTACCGGGGTTGCGGTCTCGGGCGGCGAATCGGCCGAGCTCGTCGCGATCAATACCCGGCCCCAGCCCTCGGTGAACAGGGGCGCATCCCAGGGCAGGTCGAGCCGCCCGGAGACGATCACCATCAACGGGTCGTGGGGCAGCCCCTCGCGCTCGCGGCGCTCGCGCTTCGCCGGGTCGGCGATCACGCGGCCGTAGCGCTCGGCGCGCATCGTCCCGGCTCCGATCATCACCGCGTCGACGCGGGTCCTCAGCGCGACCAGCATCGCGGTGTCGCTGTCGCTGCCGATCTTCCCCGAGCGCCCGTCGATCGTCGTCCTGCCGTCGAGCGAGAGGGCGAAGTTGCTGACCACGTACGGGCGCTCTCGGCCGGCGAGCCCGGCGAGGTCGAGCTCCGCGGCCTGTTCGAGCGGAGAGGCCTCGCCCGGGTCGGGAAACAGCCGGCGCATCGGACTCAGGCGCTCTCGATCTCGCCGAGGTGGCCGACGTTGGCGCGGTCCTCCGGCGTGTCGCTTGGGGCCTCGGCGAACCAGGCGTCGAGGATCTCGCCGAGCTCGGCCTCCGAGGTGCTGCGGAGGCTCAGCGCGAGGCAGTTGGCGTCGTTCCAGCGTCGCGCCCCGGAGGCCGTCGCAGCGTCGGTACAGAGCGCGGCGCGGACGCCGGCGACCTTGTTGGCGGCGATCGAGGCGCCGGTCCCGGTCCAGCAGCAGACGATTGCCTGCTCGGCGCTGCCGGCGGCGAGCTCGCGCGCCGCCGCCTCCGAGGCCCACGCCCAGTCGGAGCGCTCCCGCTCGGCGAGCGCTCCGTGGGCGAGCGGCTCGTGGCCGCGACGACGGAGCTCCTCGACCAGCAAGCCGGCGATCCCCACCCGTTCGTCTGCCGAGACCGCGATCCGCATCGCGCTCATGGTAGGAAAGGGAGATGGATCCAGGCCGAGGGGGGTTTCCCCGGATCGCCGACTACGGCTTTCTCTCCGACTGCCACAGCGGCGCTCTGGTGGCGCCCGACGGCGCGGTCGAGTGGCTCTGCCTGCCTCGCTTCGACTCGCCGAGCGTGTTCGCGGCACTCCTCGATCGCGGCGCCGGGCGCTTCCGGCTGGGGCCTCGGGAGACCGTTCCGGTCGCGCGCCGCTACGAGCCGGGAACCAACGTCCTCGAGACCACCTGGGCCACCGCGACCGGCTGGCTCGTGGTTCGCGACGCGATGACGATCGCGCCATGGCGGCAGCGCAGCGACGATCCGCACCGCCGCCCGCCGCCCGACAACGACGGCGAGCGTCTGCTGGTCCGCGTTGCCGAATGCGTCCAGGGCGAGGTCGACCTGACGATGAGCTGTCACCCGGCGCCCGATTACGGGCGGAGCACCGCCGTGTGGGAGCTTGCCGACGATCTGCGCACGGCCTCGGTTCCCGGGATGCAGCCCGCCCTGACGCTCGTCAGCGATCTCAATCTCGGCGTCGAGGGCGATCGGCTCGAGGCTCGTCACACCCTGCGAGAGCGCGAGCGCTGCTTCTGCGCGCTCAACTGGGGCGCCGAGCCGCAGCTTCCGCAAGACGCGGCCGACGCGCTCGCGAGGATCGAGTTCACGAGCGAGTACTGGCGCCGGTGGCTCGCCCACGGCACCTTCCCCGACCACCCCTGGCGGATCCACCTGCAGCGCTCGGCGCTCGTGCTCAAGGGCCTCACCTACGCGCCGACGGGGGCGCTGATCGCGGCCCCGACCACATCGCTTCCCGAGTCGCCCGGGGGCGAGCGCAACTGGGACTACCGCTACAGCTGGATCCGCGACGCCACCTTCACCCTCTGGGCTCTCCACGTGCTCGGCCTCGACGCCGAGGCCGACGACTTCGCCCGCTTCATCGGCGAGATCTGCCGCGAGCACGGCAGCCGGCTGCAGATCATGTACGGGATCGGCGGCGAGCGCGAGCTCACCGAGTCGACTCTCGATCACCTCTCGGGATACGGCGGCGCGCAGCCGGTGCGGATCGGCAACGGCGCCTTCGACCAGCGCCAGAACGACGTCTACGGCGCTCTGGTCGACTCGCTCTACATCCATTCGAAGGCGAACCGACCGGTCCCCGAGCGCGCCTGGCCGATCGTCGCCGACCAGGTCGAGCGCGCGAGCGAGGCATGGCGCGAGCCCGACCAGGGGATCTGGGAGGCGCGCGGGGAACCGAAGCACTACGTCTCCTCGAAGCTGATGTGCTGGGTGGCGCTCGATCGGGGCGCGCGGCTGGCGCTCCGCCGCGGCGACGGCGAGCTGTCGGCGCGCTGGCGGGCCACCGCCGAGGAGATCAAGAAGGAGATCCTCTCGCGCGGGGTCTCCGAGCGGGGCGTCCTGCGCCAGCACTACGACACCGATGCGCTCGACGCCTCGAACCTGCTCGCGCCGCTGGTCCGCTTCCTCGAGCCCGACCATCCGGTGATCCGTGCCAGCGTGCTCGCGATCGCCGACGAGCTCACCGAGCACAGCCTCGTCCTGCGCTACCGGGTCGAGGAGACCGAGGACGGCCTGCGTGGGGAGGAGGGGACCTTCCTGATCTGCTCGTTCTGGCTCGTTGCGGCGCTCTCGGAGATCGGCGAGGCGGCGCGCGCGAAGGCGCTCTGCGAGCGCCTGCTGTCGCTGGCCGGGCCGCTCAACCTCTATGCCGAGGAGATCGACGCGGTCAGCCACCTGCACCTCGGCAACTTCCCGCAGGCCTTCACGCACCTGGCCCTGATCAACGCGGTCTCGCACGTGATCGCCGACGAGCAGCGGGCGATCGACGAGCAGGAGGACGGCCGCACGGCGGTGTTCACCGAGATGCGCTCCTCGCGCTAGCCGGAGCGATCTGCCTCTCGCCGGCTCAGGGGCTGTCGACTCCCACGAGCCGGTTGACCTTGAGCGCCACCAGGCGGGTGTGGTCGAGCCTCACGCCCTCTCCCTTGCAGAGGAAGTGAAGCTCGATGTTGGCGCCCGAGTAGGAGACCAGGCCGAGCATCGACACTCCCTCCCATGCTCCCGGCAGCCCGAACGAGGGCTTCACCGTCGGATTGATCGCCGTGTCGAGGTTCTCGGTGAGCCCCGGACGTACCGCCCTCAGCCGGCAGGTGGCGAACTCGCCGCCGGCACTGCTCAGCGACGCCTTGGCGAGGACCACGTAGCTGCCGGGCTCGACGACCCGTGCTGCGACGATCCGCTCGCTGCCGTCGCTGGGGAGCGTCGTCGTCCCGTCGGTCCGCGAGTAGGCGGCCTCCGGGGTGTCGAGGGTCGCCTCGTTGACGTCGGCTCCGGTGAGGGCGTTGGCGCTGACCTCGTCGCTCTGAATCGCGTTCGGAGGGATCTCGAAGCGCGGATCGGACGCCGACTTCGGGGCGATGTCGGTCGGCTGGAATGCCCCGGGCGCGAGGTCGCTGGAGCCGACCGCTCCCGAGGCGATCTCGCTCGAGCCGATCGCGCCCGCGGCGATGTCGCTGGCGCCCAGGGACTCGTTGGCGATGTCGGCGCCGAACAGCGAGCCGTCGTTGACGTTCACCCCGGCCAGCGTCTCGACCCCGATCTTCTGACCGCTGATCGACCGATCGGCGAGGTCGCCCCCGGCCAGCGAGCCGTCAGCCACCCGATCACCGGTCACCGCGTTGACCGCCAGGTCCGCGGTCAGCACCTCGCCGTCGTGAATCTTCGGCGAGGTCACGGTGCCGCGGGCCACATCGGCCGTCTTCACCTCACCGTCGGCGATGTCATCGCTGAACACGGTGTTCGTGCCGTCGAGGGCCTGCGCCGTTCCACCGGTGAGCACCAGGAACAGTGCGACGTAGGCGACGACGTTGTTTCGCAGATGGCCGCTGATCGTGGATCGCATTTCCGCTTCCCCCATTGTCGGGTGGTGTTGTTGCGATCAATCAGTCGGCCGAGGCGGCAATGCGTTTCATCTCACGCCGCGACGCGACCGCGTTTCCTCCGGGCGGTCGGCGCCGGCGGACCTAGCCGGCCCAGCCGAAGCGGCGGCCGGAGATCCGCTCGAGCTCGGCGACGTCCTCGGCGAGCAGCGACTCGAGCCGCGAGCGCAGCTCGGCCGACGGCTCGGGCTTCTCGGCCGCTCCCGACCCCGGGTCATGGACGACCCGCTCGACGAGCCAGCGCAGGCGCTCGGGAAGGCGGTCGAAGTTGCGATCGAGGGCGCGCAGTCCCGGCATGCGGACCGCCCTGTCCATCAGCCTGAAGCCGCCCCCGTCCTGCTTTGCGCGTGCACCGCCCGTCTCCCACTCGCGATCGAAGTGCGGCGAGGTGTAGGAGGGATCGACGCCGCAGAACTCGAACACCCGGCGGACGGTCGCGTCGCGCTCGCGGGCGAGGTCGCCGTTGTCGAGGATCAGGATCCGCTCGGGGGCGAACCGCTCCAGGTAGGGAGCGAGCTGCATCGCGTATCGCGAGCGGGCCACGTAGGAGCCACCGTCGCCGGCGAGCGCGCGCTCGAGCGAGCGGGTCTCGTATCCCGCGCCGAGGTTGTGCAGGTAATGGGAGAGGATCCGCTCCAGCGGATCGCGGACCATGTAGACGAGCCGGGAGTCGTCGGCGAGCGTCGCGCTCATCCGCTCGGCAACGCCCTCGAAGCGCGGCAGGTTCGTGTAGTGCGGCGAGGTCTCGCCGCGAACGGGCGCGCCGCGGTCGAAGTGGCTCGAGTACCACTCGGGGCCGAGCTCCCAGTTGAGCTCGGCGACGAAGAAGTTGAGCTCCTTGGGCCGCGACATCGCGATCTCGGGGTGCAGCGCGAGGTAGTGATGAAGGCTCGTCGTGCCGCACTTCAGGCCCCCGATGACGATCAGGTTGGGCAGCGCGCCGGCGCGCGCGGCCCGCCGCCGCCGCCGGCCGAGCCTCGAGCGCTCGCCGGCGAAGCGCCTGCGCGCCCTTGCGACCATCGCCTCGTCAGCGGGGTCCGCGTCCGGTGGAGGGTGCGGCGTCGATTCGGCGGCGGGGCGACCCGCCTCAGCCGCCGGCACCGAGCTTCTTCGCCGCGTCGCGGAAGGTCTTGACCTCCGCGCTCGGCTTCTTTCGTCCCTCGAGCTTCTCGCCGTGGCGGTTCACCCAGATCACCGGAACGTTCATCTTCAGCAGCGGGGCGACGTCCGCCTCGTAGCCGGAGGCGATGTGGAGCCAGCCCTTCTTCCCGCCGATCCGCCTCGCCGCCTCCTTGAAGTGGGCCGGGTCGGGCTTGTAGCTGCGCACCTGCTGCGCCGTGACGACGAGATCGAGCTCGGTGCGAAGGTGGCGGCGCGAGACGCCGAGCAGCTTGTCGTCGATGTTCGAGACGATCCCGAGCTGGTAGCGCTTGCCGAGCCGGTCCATGGCCGCGTTGGCCTCGCGGAACGGAACCCAGCGGGCGACCGAATCGGGGACGAACTGCGCCCGCGAGGGCTCGAGCTCCCAGCCGACCTCACCGGCGACCTTGACCGCCGCCCGGCGCAGCACCTCGGCGTAGAGCTCGTAGGAGCCGCTCATGATCTCCGCCTGGACCTCGAGGAACCGCTTGATGAACGACTCCTCGTCGAAGGAGAAGCCGTCGCGCTGGGCCTCCTTCTTGAAGGCGTCCGCCAGCCCGCGCTCCCAATCGACCAGGGTCCCGTAGCAATCTGTGGTCACCCAGGTGATGTCTTTGAGCTTCGGAAGGGCCATGGGGCGCGGCATTATGGCTGATCCCGATCGAGTAACCGTCGCCCGGCGCTGCGCGAGCCGGTCGGATACGCTGCCGCAGCCACCGGACGAGCGTCCGCGGGCGAAGATCTCCCATGGACCTTCTCGAATACCAAGGCAAGCAGCTCTTTGCCAAGCACGGAGTCCCTGTTCCGCGCGGCAAGCACGCGACCACCGTCGAGCAGGCGGTCGCGGCCGCGGGCGAGATCGGGTTTCCGTGCGTGGTCAAGGCACAGGTGGCGATCGGCGGGCGCGGCAAGGCCGGCGGAATCAAGGTCGCCAAGGACGAGGGCGAGGCGCAGGCGCACTCCGCGGCGATCCTGGGGATGGACATCCGCGGCTTCACCGTCAACGACCTCTGGGTCGAGGAGGCGTCGGAGATCGCCGCCGAGTACTACGCCTCGATCATCCTCGACCGCTCCGAGAAGAAGCTGCTCGCGATCGTCTCGCGGATGGGCGGGATGGACGTCGAGGAGGTGGCCGAGTCCGATCCGGACGCGCTCGTCAAGCGGCACATCGAGCCCGAGTCCGGCCTCACCGCCGAGCTGGCCGAGGAGATCGCGGTCGAGGCCGGGATCGACGAGGACGTCACCGCGGCCGTCGGGGAGACACTGCTGAAGCTGGCCGAGGTCGTCGCCGCCGAGGACGCCACCCTGATCGAGATCAACCCGCTGATCGTCACCGCCGACCGCGAGGTTGTCGCGCTCGACTCGAAGGTGACGATCGACGGCAACGCGCTGTACCGCCACCCCGAGCTCGCCGAGCTCAGCGGCCAGGCCGCCGATGACCCGCAGGAGGCGATGGCCAAGGAGAAGGGGCTGACCTACGTCAAGCTCGGCGGCAACATCGGCATCCTCGGTAACGGCGCGGGCCTGTGCATGTCGACGCTCGACGTCGTCGCGCAGGCCGGCGGCAAGCCGGCGAACTTCCTCGACGCGGGCGGCGGCTCGAAGGCCGAGGCGATCGTCGACGCGCTCGAGGTGATCACCTCCGACGAGAACGTCACCGCGATCCTGTTCAACATCTTCGGGGGGATCACCCGCTGCGACGAGATCGCGAAGGGGATCATCGAGGCCTCGAGGCAGATCGGGATCACGATGCCGGTCGTCGTCCGCCTCGACGGCACCAACTCCGAAGAGGGGCTGGCGCTGCTGGCCGACTCCGGCCTCGAGAACCTCCACAACGAGACGACGATGCTCGACGCCGCCGAGCGGGTCGTCGAGCTGGCGAACGGCTGAGGGCTGAAGAGATGGCAATCATCGTCACCGAGGAGACCAAGCTCGCCGTTTCCGGCCTGACCGGCCGCGAGGGGACCTTCCACGGGCTCCGCAACCGCGATTACGGCACCGACCTGGTCGCCGGGGTCACGCCGGGCAAGGGTGGCCAGGATGTCGACGGGGTGCCGGTGTTCGACACGATCGCCGAGGCGGTCGAGGAGCGCGGCGCCAACACCTCGATGATCTTCGTCCCGGCCCGCTTCGCCGCGGCCGCCATCGAGGAGGCGATCGACGCCGGAATCGGCACGGTGATCGCGATCACCGAGGGGATTCCGGTGCTCGAGATGATGCGGGTGTACTGGAAGGCGAGGGAGGCCGGAGTTCGTCTGGTCGGCCCGAACTGCCCCGGCATCCTCTCCCCGGCGAAGGCGAACGTCGGGATCATCCCGGCGCAGTTCTTCGACGCCGGCTCGATCGGCGTCGTCTCGAAGTCGGGGACCCTGACCTACCAGATCGGCAACGAGCTCAAGCAGGCGGGAATGGGCAACTCCTCGATCGTCGGGATCGGCGGCGACCCCATCGTCGGCTCCGACTTCATCGACATCCTCACCCTGTTCGAGGCCGACGACGAGACCGAGATGATCGTCATGGTCGGCGAGATCGGCGGCGACGCCGAGGAGCGCGCCGCCGAGTTCATCGCCGAGTCGGTGAGCAAGCCGGTGGTCGCATACATCGCGGGCTTCACCGCCCCGCCCGGCAAGCAGATGGGCCATGCCGGCGCGATCATCTCCGGCTCCTCGGGAACCGCGGAGGCGAAGAAGCAGGCGCTCGAGGCCAAGGGCGTCCGGGTCGGCAAGAGCCCGACCGAGACCGCCCGGCTCGCCGTCGAGGCGATCAACGCCCTCTAGCCCGAACGAGCGCCGCCACCACGGGCGCCCGCGCCGCCCAAGCGAGCGCCGCCACCCGGCGAGCCGCGGCGACCCGAGCGAGCCCCGCCACCACGGGCCGAGGTGGCAGTTGTGGGTGTTATGCACCCACTCGAGCGATCTCGGCCTCGTTCGCTAGGCTCGGATCCCGATGGCCGGCGACGTGATCAGCTTCGCGCGCGGCGCGCCCAGCGCCGACATCCTCCCGAAGGAGGCGGTGCGCGCCGCCGCCGCCGCCGCCCTTGCCGAGGACTGGGAGCGAGCGCTCTCCTACGGCACCGGGGTCGGGCATCCCGGCCTCTGCGCATGGGTCGCCGAGGAGCTCCACGGGATCGACTCCGAGCGGGTGATGATCACCAACGGCTCGATGGAGGCCGCGGCGCTGATCTTCCGCTACATGATCGAGCCGGGCGATCGCGTGATCGTCGAGCAGCCGTCCTACGACCGAACCCTGTTGCTGCTCGGGAGGAGCGGGGCGGAGCTCGTCCCGGTCGCGCTCGAGGAGGACGGGATCGACGTCTCGGCGCTCGAGCGTGCGCTTGCCGGCGGCCCGGTGAAGCTCGCCCACGTGATCCCGAACTTCCACAACCCGGCCGGCTGCACGCTCTCCGCCGAGAAGCGCGAGCGCCTCGTCGCGCTCGCCGCCGAGCACGGCTTCTGGATCTTCGAGGACGATCCGTACCGGCTGATCGCCTTCGACGAGCAGCCGCCTCCGACGATGCTCTCGCTCGACCGCGCGGACCGGGTGATCCACGCCTCCTCGTTCTCGAAGACGGTCAGCCCGGGCGTCCGGGTCGGCTACCTCGCCGGCCCCGACCGAGCAGATCAAGAAGCTCGCCAAGCGCGGGTCCGAGCACTACATCTCGCCGAACATGCTTGCCGAGTCGATCGTCCTCGAGCTCTGTCGCTCGGGCGCGCTCGCCGAGAACATCGAGACCGTCAACGCGGCGCTTGCCGCCCGCCGCGACGCGCTCGTCGAGGCGCTGCGCGAGCGGCTCCCCGAGGCCGAGTTCGTCGTCCCGGCGGGCGGCTACTTCCTCTGGATCGACCTGCCCTCCGGCTTCGACGCGGTCGCCGCGCTGAGCGCCGCGAGCGAGCAGGGGGTCGCCTTCGTCGCCGGACCGGACTTCCTGCTCGAAGGCGGCGAGTCCAGCCTGCGGCTCTCGTTCGCGAGTGTCCCGGTCGAGCGGATCGCCGAGGGCGTCGAGCGGCTCGCGCGGGCGCTCGAGTCGGTGCGCACCTCGGCAGCGGCCTGAGGCCGCGCGACGCAATTCCTGATCCGAGGTTTACGACCGGGCCGGATCGTTCACCAGGTGATCACCACGACAAGGTGGTGGTCACGGAGGACGATCAGCGGGCAACCGCGAGAAGTGGAGAAGAGATGACCCCGGTCCAGATCATCGAAGGCAGCAGGAAGCTCGACCCGCTCGGCGAGCGCAATCTCGCCGAACGGCGCTTCGCGGCGCTCGCCGCCGCGGTTCGCGAGCACGAGGCGAGCGTGCGCCGACGCGAGTTCTCGATCCGCCACCAGGACCAGACGCTCTACCGGCGGCTGCGGCAGATCTGCGGCGAGAGCTAGCCGAGCGGGCGCGGGGGCCGGCTGCGCCCGGCCTTCGCCCGGCCGCCGGGCTCAGCGACCGTAGCGGTCGCTCGAGAGAACCAGGGCCTCGGGCAGCGGCGCGCGTGGCTCGGGCGCCGGATCGGCGCGCACCGAGACCGTCTCGGCGACGCTGCGAGAGACGGTGTGCTCGCCGTGCTCGGAGCTGACCACGACCTCCTCGGCCCCTGAGCTCTCGATCTTGCCGCCGAGGCCGGGGTTGAGCCCGGCGTCCTTGAGGTAATGGAGGAGCTCCTCGGCCTCGTTCTCGAAGCGAAGCACGACGACCTCCGCTCCGGGCTCGACGTCGGCCAGCAGGACGCCCCGTTCGCGCGCCCCCTCGACGATCGGGTGCCCGTGAGGGCAGGTCGTGGCGTCGCCGATCGCGGCGAGCATCCGCTCCTCGAGCACCGGCGACATCGCGTGCTCGAGCCGCTCGGCCTCCTCGTGGACCTCGTCCCAGGGGATCCCGAGCACGTCGGTGAGAAAGCGCTCGATCAGCCGGTGGCGGCGGACGATCGCCTCGCGCGTGATCGCGACCCTCGTCGGTGAAGCCGAGCGACTTGTCCTCGGCGCGGCTGACGTAGCCGTCGCGCTCGAGCCGGCCGATCATCTCGTGAACGGTCGGCGGTGAGAGCTGCATCGCCCGGGCGATGTTCGCGCCGGTGATCGGCAGTCCCGCCTCCTCGAGCCAGAACATGATCTGGAGGTACTCCTCCTCGGCGACGGTGGCGTGCTCCTGTGCCATCGCCGGCGAGTCTAGATCACCGCGGGAGATCGCTCGGGGACCCGGCCGCCGCCCGTCGAGGCCCGGCGTGCGAGGATTCCCGCCGATGCGAATCGAGCCCGGCACCCGCGCGATCGTCACCGGAGCCTCCGCCGGGATCGGCCGGGCGCTCGCCGTCGAGCTCGCCGCGCGGGGCGCGGTCGTCGGACTGCTCGCGCGCGGCCGCGAACGGCTGGAGCAGCTCGCATCCGAGCTGCCGGGGGAACCGGTGGTGCTCCCCGCCGACGTCGCCGCCGGAGCGAGGTCGAGCGAGCGGTCGAGCGCTTCACCAGGCTCAGCAGGCGGCCTCGACCTGTTCGCCGCCAACGCGGGCATCGCGCACTACGGGCCGTTCGCGGACGTGCCGACCGAGCGCGCCGAGGAGATGATCGCGGATCAACGTGCTCGGCACCACTGTACCTGGTTCACGCCGCGCTTCGACCCGATGCTCGATCGCCGCCGCCGGCCACTGGTGATCACCTCCTCCGGCGCCGGGATTCGCGCCTTTCCCTGGGCCGCCGTCTACGGAGCGACCAAGGCGCTATGACCGGGGCTTCGCCGAGGCGCTGCGCCACGAGCTCTCCGGGACCGGCGTCTCGCGTGACCACCGTCTTCCCGGGCGAGGTCGAGACCGAGCTGCACGCGCACGAGCTGGATGCGATGCCCGATTGGCGCGCGGGCGACGCCGAGATGGATCCGGCGAACGGTGGCTCGCGATGGTCGCTCGCGGCGGTCGAGTCCGACACGCGCGAACGTCTACGTGCCGCGCGCGGTCCGCGCGCTTGGGCTGAACGGCCTCGCCCCGCGGCTCACCGATCGGCTGCTCGCGCGGGTGCGCGGGCGCAGCGCCGCCCCGCGGCCGGACTGAGGCCACGGTGAGCGCGGGGAGCGCGCCGGGGGGTGTCGTTGCCACGCCGCGGGAATCACCCTTCAGGGTGTTCGTGGGCTTTCTTCGCTTCGGCGCGCTGGCCTGGGGTGGGCCCGCCGCCCAGATAGCGGCGCTCAAGCGCGAGTACGTCGACGAGCGCGAATGGGTTGCCGAGGAGACGTTCAAGCGGACCCTCGCCGTCTACCAGGTGCTCCCGGGGCCCGAGGCACATGAGCTCTGCGTCTACTTCGGGCGGACGCGCGCCGGCAAGCTGGGCGGCCTCGCCGCCGGGCTCGGCTTCATGTTGCCGGGGCTCGTCCTCATGCTCATCCTCTCGGCGCTCTACGTCGAGACCGACCTCGCCGCGAGCCTCGATGAGCTCTTCTACGGGCTCAACGCCGCAGTCGGGGCGATCGTGGCGCGCGCCGTCGTCCGGCTCAGCGGCTCGTTCATCACCGATGTCCCTCTCGGCGTGATCGCCGCGGCCGGCTTCGCGCTGACGCTGACTCCTCGACGCCACCTTCGTGCTCGTGCTGCTCGGCGGTGGCGATCGCGTACGAGCTGTGGACGAACGCCGGCCGTTGGGTTCACCGGGCGCAATGCGTCTCGGCAGTGCCGCTGGCGCTCGGCCTCGCGTCTGGGGCGATCACGGCCTCCTTGGGCGGCGAGATCCTGCTCGAGGGCCTGAAGGCGGGGCTGGTCACCTTCGGCGGGGCCTTCACGGTGATCCCGTTCCTTCACGACAGCGCGGTCATCGGCCAAGGCTGGCTGACCGAGTCGCAGTTCATCGACGGGATCGCGATCGGCGGGATCCTGCCGGCACCGCTGGTGATCATCGGCACCTTCGTGGGTTACCTCGCCGGCGGGCTGACCGGCGCCCTCCTGCTCACGCTGGGGATCTTCCTGCCCGCCTTCGCGTTCCCGACCTTCTTTCACCGGCAGCTCGTCGCGCTCGCCGAGAACGCGCGGATCCGCCCCTTCCTGCTCGGGATCGCGGCGGCGGTGATCGGGCTGATCGCCGCGGTCGTCGTCGAGATCCTCGACACCGCGGTGATCGACGTGCCGAGCGCGGCGATCGCGCTGCTCGCGTTCGTCGCCCTCAACCGCTTCCATGGCAGGCTGACCGTGCTCTGGGTGGTGCTGGGAGCCGGCATCTGCGGCCTGCTCCTGCAGCTCAGCGTCCTGTGATCCGCCGGCCTCAGCGGCGCTCGGCGAGGGTCGAGACGACCGCCTCGTAGAAGCCGTCGCCCATCGCGCCCTCGGTGACCGTCACGTTGGCGAAGCGCGCCAGCGCCGCGCGCAGGGCCGCGTCGCGCGCCGGGCCGTTGGCGACGACGAAGAAGCGGCCCGACGGCACCGGCGCACTCGAGGTCCTCGATCGAGTCGCCGACCGCGATGCACTCCTCGGGGGCGTAGCCGCGGGCGCGCATGTGGGCGGCGACGGCCCTTCGCCTTGCTCGCCCCGCCGGGAACCAGGTGGTAGGCGTGGGTGCGGCCCTCGACGCCGTCCATCGGCCGGCCGATCGCGCCGTTGTCGAGGAAGCGCAGGTCGTCGTGGCCGCGCGCGCGCGATCAGCTCGTTGGCCTCGGCGACGTCGACCTTGCCGCGCAACAGCAGCGAGAGCTCGCGGCCGGTGTGCCAGGGCGAGTGCCACTCGAGCCGGCCCGGCGAAGCGCTCGAAGAGCAGGTCGGGGATGCCGGCGGCGACGATCCGCTCGGCGGGCGTCCCGTCCTCGTCGGGACGCCACTCGCCGGTCAGGAGGGTGCGCTCGCCGTCGATCACCATCGCGCAGCCGGCCTCGTAGATGTAGGAGCTCTGGCCCATCAGCCGGGCGTCGGAGTGGACCTGGCGCCTCGCGGCGGCCGGACATGATCACGACCTCGACCCCGGCCCGGTGGCAGGCCTCGAGCGCCCGCGCCTGGCTGCAGCGAGAAGTTGCCCTCGGCGTCGCGGAAGAGGCGACCCGAGCTTCCCGAGCAGGGTCCCGTCGAGGTCGGTGTAGACGGCAGCGCAGCGGCACGGCGGTACCGTAGCCGTCGATGCCCGAGTCCCGCAGCTGGCGCCTCTCGGGCGCGCACGACTGAGCTTCCCGCCGCCGTGCGCGGCGGGGATCGTCAACGTCACCGACGACTCGATGTTCGCGGGCGCGCGCAGCGGCACTCCCGAGCAGGCGGTCGCCGACGGGCTCGCGCTGGCTCGAGGCCGGCTTCGACATGCTCGACGTCGGCGCGGTCGCCGCCCGCAGCGGGCCGCCGGTGCCGCCGCCGAGGAGGCCGACGCGGCCTCGCTCCCGGCGATCGAGGGCCTGGTCGCCGAGCGGCGACGTGCCGATCTCGCCGACACCTTCTCGGCCGAGGTGGCGCGCGCCGCGCCTCGACGCCGGCGCGCGCGGCGATCAACGACATCTCCGGCGGCGCCGACCCGGAGATGTTCGAGCTGGTCGCCGAGCGCGGCTGCGGCTACGTGCTGATGCACATCGAGGGACCGCCGCGGGTCGACCGCGCGCCGCCGCGCTACGACGACGTCGTCGACGCACCTCAAGGGCTGGTTCGCCGAGCGGATCGAGCCGCGGTCGCGGCCGGGCGTCGACGCGGAGCAGATCGTCGATCGACCCCGGCCTCGACTTCGACCTCGGCGACCGACGACGACCTCGAGATCCTGCGCCGGCTCGGCGAGCTGCGCGAGCTCGGCCGGCCGATCTTCGTGTCGCTCTCGCGCAAGGACTTCCTCGGCGCGGTGCTCGCCGGGCTCCTGGGAGGAGCGCCTGCGCCGCCGAGCGAGCGCGAGTGCGGCGACGCTCGCCGCGACGGCGCTCGCGGTCGCCGCCGGGGCCGAGATCCTCCGCCTCCACGACGCCGAGCGCGCTCGACGCGATGCGGGTCGCCGCCGCGATCGCCGACCTGCGCTCGGCGCCGAGCGCGTGGCTGAGATCGTCGATCTCGGCGCCGCGCCGCCGCTCGCGCTGGGAGCGCCGCTCGAGGCCGGGCAGATCGACGACCGCCTGGTCGCGACGAGCGCCGACGCGCCGCGACGACGCCCGAGCTCGCCGAGCTGCCCGCCGCGCTTCGACCCCGGGCCTCGCCGTCGCGCTCGGCCGAGGCCGGGATCAGCCGCTCTACTCCCACCAGGTCGAGGCGCTGCGAGACCGCCGCAGCGGCGAACGTGATCGTCACCAGCGGCACCGCCTCGGGCAAGTCGCTCTCGCTTCAACCTGCCGGTGCTCGACGCGATCGCCGCCGACCCGAAGACGCGCGCGCTCTACCTCTACCCGACCAAGGCGCTCGCCCAGGACCAGGCGCGCAAGCTGGCCCAGCTGCGCCCGCCGGACCTGCGCCAGGCGATCTACGACGGCGACACGCCGCGCGAGGAGCGCCCGGCGATCCGCCGCCGCGCGAACCTGGTCCTGACCAACCCCGACATGCTCCACGTCGGCATCCTCGCCCACCACAAGGGCTGGGGCGACTTCCTCGCCAACCTCGAGCTGGGTCGTCGTCGACGAGGCCCACACCTACCGCGGCGTCTTCGGCTCGCACGTCGCCAACGTGCTGCGCCGCCTGCGCCGGGTCGCGCGCGCTCTACGGCGCCGAGCCGCGCTTCATCCTGGCCTCGGCGACGATCGCCAACCCGGTCGAGCTCGCCGAGCGGCTGGTCGGGCGCTCCGTTCGAGCTGATCGACGACGACGGCGCGCCGCGGGCGCGGCGCGAGGATCGCGATGTGGAACCCGCCGCTGATCGACGAAGCGACCGAGCGCGGCGCTCGGCGCTCTCCGAGGCCGCCGACCTGCTCGCCGAGCTGGTCGCCAACGGCGTGCGGACGATCTGCTTCCTGCGATCGCGCGCGGGATCGAGCTGATCCAGAAGCTTCGCCCGGATGCGCCTCGAAGCAGCTGCGGCGAGCCGGAGCCTGGCGGCGCGGATCGCGCCCTACCGCGCCGGCTACACGCCGCAGCAGCGGCGCGAGATCGAGGCCGACCTCGCCGGCGGCGAGCTGCTCGCCGTCGTCGCCACCGACGCGCTCGAGCTCGGCATCGACATCGGCGAGCTCGACGCGGCGATCTGCGTCACCTTCCCGGGCACCGTCGCCAGCCTGCGCCAGATGTGGGGGCGGGCCGGGCGGCGGCGCGAGCGGGCTCGCCATCTACATCGCCGGCCAGGACGCGCTCGACCAGTTCTTCTGCCGCCACCCCGACGAGTTCCTCGAGCGGCCGGTCGAGGCGGCGATCCTCGACCACGCGAACGAGCAGATCCAGACCGCGCACCTGATCGCCGCCGCCTACGAGGCCCCGCTCGGCGCGCGGCCCAGCCGGGGCGCAGACGACGAGATCCTCGGCGAGGGCTGGCGCGAGCGCGCCGACGCGCCTGGTCGGCGCGGGAGGCTGCGCGCGGCGCCGACGGCCGCTACCTGCCGCGCGGGCCGGGCTTCGCGGCCGGCGAGATCTCGCTGCGCTCGGCCTCGGCCGACTCGGTCGCGGTCGTCGACTCGGCCTCGGGCGAGATGATCGGCACGGTCGAGGCCGAGCGCGCCTTCACGACGGTCCATCCCGGCGCGATCTACCTGCACCTCGGCCGCTCCTACGAGGTCCGCGAGCTCGACATCGACGACCGCCGCGCGATCGTCGAGGCCTTCGACGGCGACTGGTACACGCAGCCGAAGAAGGAGACCGAGGTCTTCATCGAGGAGATCGACGTCAGGCGGGCGATCGGGTCGCCCGGCGATGGCGCGGTCGAGCTCAACTTCGGCGAGGTCTCGGTCACCGAGCAGGTGATCGCCTACCAGCGCAAGCGCCTCGCCGACCACGAGGTGATCGACCTGTCGCGCTCGACCTGCCCGAGCAGAACTTCCTCACCCAGGCCCTCTGGTACGTGCTCGGCGACCGATCGCCGGCCTGGCGGCGATCCCGCCGGAGGTGCTGCTCGGCGCCCTGCACGCGTCCGAGCACAGCCAGATCGCGGTGCTGCCGCTGATCGCGATGTGCGACCGCTGGGACATCGGCGGCCTCTCGACCAACGTCCACTTCCAGACCGGCAGGCCGACGATCTTCATCTACGACGGCCACCCCGGCGGGGTCGGGATCGCGCGGCGCGGCTACGACGAGTTCGAGCGCCTGGTCGGCGACGCCGCGCGCCTGATCGGCGAGTGCCCCTGCGAGTCGGGCTGCCCCTCCTGCGTCCAGAGCCCGAAGTGCGGCAACCTCAACGAGCCGCTGCACAAGGCCGGCGCGCTCGAGCTGATGGACGGGGTCCTGACCGCGCTCGGCCGCGACGCGCGCCCCTAGCTTCTCGCTCCGCCGACCGAGCGGAAGCGCTCCCGTCTCCGCGGATGGTTGTGCGGACAAACACGGAGCCGGGCGAGCCCGGTCGCCGGGTCGATCCCGGCCGAGCCCGGATGGATGGCGAGAGCCGGAATCGAACCGGCGACACCACGATTTTCAGTCGTGTGCTCTACCAACTGAGCTATCTCGCCGCGGCCGGTAAGGCTAGCGCGCCGGCCGATCTCCCCGGGACGCTGAACATGCGAGGCCGCCATGGGTGCGGTGAGGTTCCGAGCCGCGCCGCGGCGCGCCGCGAGCGCTCCCGCGCGGTTGCCGCGGCCGCGCCCGGGTAGATTCTCGGTCGCGGTGACGGAAAGGATGTCGAAGCCGAGCGGGGACGATCGAGCCGGCTCGATCGCGGGCCCGACCGACCTGACGAGGCACGCCTGGTGGCACGCCCTGCGCGACGCCGCGAAGGCGTATGGGGAGAACAACCTGGGCGACCGCGCCGCCGGACTCACCTACTACTCGGTGCTGGCCGTCTTCCCGGCCCTGATCGTGCTCGTATCGCTGCTCGGCGTGCTGGGCAACCAGGGCACGGTCGACGCCCTGCTGCGGATCATCGGCGACCTCGGCGAGGCCTCGGCGGTCGACACCCTGCGCTCGCCGCTGGAGAACATCGTGCGGAGCTCGAGCGGGGCCGGCGTCGCGCTCGGCCTCGGCGCGGCGATCGCGCTCTACTCGGCCTCGGGCTACATCGGCGCCTTCATCCGCGCGAGCAACGAGATCTTCGCCGCCGAGGAGGAGCGGCCCTTCTACAAGCTGCGGCCCCTGCAGCTCCTGATCACCCTGGCGATGGTCGTCGTGATCATCGCGATCCTCTTCGTCGTCGTTCTCAGCGGCCCGCTTGCCGATGCGATCGGCGCCGAGCTCGGGATCGGCGACTCGGCGCTCGCCGCCTGGTCGATCGTCCGCTGGCCGCTGCTGTTCGCCGTCGTCGCCACCGTGATCGCGCTGCTCTACGCGGTCTCACCGGATGCCCGTCACCAGGGCCTGCGCTGGATGGTCCCGGGCAGCGTCCTCGCGACCGGGCTCTGGCTCGTCGCCTCCGCGGGCTTCAACCTCTACGTCACCAACTTCGGCTCCTATGCCAATACCTACGGCAGCCTCGCCGGGATCGTGATCTTCCTGATCTGGCTGTGGCTGACCAATCAGGCGATCCTTCTCGGCGCCCAGTTCGCCGCCGAGCTCGAGCGCACCGCCGCGGCCGCGGCGGTGCCCTACCCGCCCGGGGAGCCGGTACCGCTCGACCCCGCCGAGCGCGAGCGGGGGCCGCACTACTCGCCTCCGCCGCCGAGCTGAGCCGCGCCGAGCGGCCCGCCGTCGTCAGGGTCGGCGCCCCGGCGACGACCTCAACCCCGAGAAGGGGAGAGACGGAGACCGTCCGGGCCTCTGACTACTTTTGGATGAGATGACCAATCAGCGAGGCATAGAAGCCCTGCAAGCGCCGCTCGAATGCCGCGCCGGCGTCGATGACGTTGATGCGGAGCTTCATCCGCGACCTCGCCGAGGGAGACTCGATCGAGGCGGCGTTCGCGGTCCGCGAGCGCGAGCGCCGGACGAAGAAGAACGGCGAGGACTACCTGCGCCTCGTCGTCTCCGACCGCACCGGGTCGTGCGAGGCCATCGCCTGGGAGGGCTTCGACGAGCTCTTCGACTCCTGCGCTCCGGGCGCCGTCGTCTTCATCGAGGGACGCTTCTCGATCCACCCGCAGTACGGATCGAAGATCACGATCAGGTCGATTCGGGCCGCCCGGCCGTCCGAGTACGAGCACGAGGATCTCGCCGAGGGCCCGCCGGTCTCCCTCGAGCATCTCGAGGCGGGCCTGCGCGAGCTGCTCGCGACGATCCAGAACCCGCATCTGAGCGAGCTGCTCGAGCGGATCTTCGGCGAGGATTCGAAGATCTGGGAGCGCTTCCGTGTCGCACCCGCGGCGAAGTACTACCACCAGGCCTATCCGCACGGCCTGCTCGATCACACGGTCTCGGTCGCACAGGCGGTCAGCGCCTCCGCGGCCGCGTTTCCCGGGAATCGATCGCGACGTCGCGGTGACCGGAGCCCTGCTCCACGATCTCGGCAAGATCGAGGCCTACAACGACGACCCGCTCGCGATCGACCTCACCGATGCCGGCCGCCTGATCGGCGAGATCCCGCTGGGCTACTACCTGGTGCGCCGCATCATCGAGTCGATCGACGGCTTCGAGCCTGAGCTGGCCAAGGCCGTGCTGCACATCATCCTCTCGCACCACGGCAAGCTCGAGAACGGCTCGCCGGTCGTTCCCGCGACGCGCGAGGCGACGCTGGTGCACGCGATGGACAACCTCGGCGGGACGCTGGGCAGCTTCGACCGCATCGAGCGCGAGCTGCCCGAGGGCCAGCCGTGGTCGAGGTTCGATCGCGGGATCGACTCGGCCGCCTACTTCGGGCGCGATCGCGCCGCCTGAGCTAGGGCGCGCAGGCCTGCATCGCGGCGACGTCCCCGGCGGCGTCCTGGATGCACTCGAGCAGCCGGCTCGCCTGCTCGGGCGAGAGATCGGACCCGCTGATCGAGAGCCCCGCGGACCCGGCGCTGCGGTTGGCGCGACGGAGAGCCCGCTGCACCTGCCGGTCGGTCTGGCCGAACGCTCCCTCGATCGAGTCGTTGACGCTGCCCGAGATGCTCTCGGTGGTCTCGAGCGTCGGCTTGATCACGAAGAAGTAGACCGCCGCGAGGATCGCGACCGTCGTCACCAGCTTCATGATCGGGTTGATTATCGTCGCGGCGCCAAGCATCCCAGTCCCCCCGCGAGCGGCGCGGTCTCCGCAGCCTAACCCAGCCGAGGGCGGAAGGGGTGAGCTCCGCGACTAGCCGAACAGGAGCCGGTCGGCCAGGTTCCTGCAGCGGCGCATCGCCGCGGTCTCGAACGCCGCCTCCTTGACGCAGCGCTCGATCTGGGCGGCCGCCGCCGAGTTGCCCTGCAGAGCGAGGCTCTCGGCGTAGGAGAGCGCGAAGCTCCGGCTCGACTGCACGCGCGTCACCAGCCGGGCGGCGAAGTTGACGCAGCGCTCCAGCGCCGGCAGCTCGCCGGCACCCTGAGCGCAGGCCCGGACCTCGCGGGCGGCGGCCGGCCACTGCGAGGCGAGGCTGGCGATGTAGGAGCGCGCACGCGACCTCGCCGCGCCGAGTTGCGCGGCCTGGCTCGCCTGCTGCCCCGCCTGCTGGGCCTGGCGGATGTTCTCGTTGACGCTCCCCGAGATCTCCTCGGTGGTGTCGAGCACCGGCTTGACGATGAAGATTCCGACCGCGGCAAGAATCGCGACCGTGGTCACGATCTTGATGATCGGGTTGATGATCGTTCCCGCGCCGAGCATGAGAGTCCTCCTCGGCCCTGCAGCCTAATCGGCCCTCCGCCGCCTCGCGCCGCACCCGCAAGCGTCACGCCCGCCACCGGCGGCAGGCAAAACCGCGCAGTTTGCGCGACGGCTCGCCGAGCGCTCGGGAAACCCCCAATATGCTCGCTGGTCAACCGATGGCCAAGGACACCGAAAAGCTGATCCGCCAGCTCTCGCTGATCTCGTTCCTGATGGCGCAACCGCCGTCCGGTCTCGGCGCTCGAGATCAAGCGCGAGGTCGAGGGCTACAGCTCGATGAACGAGGACGCGTTCGCGCGTCGCTTCTACGCCGACCGGGCCGAGCTCGAGAGCCTCGGGATCTCGCTCCAGGTCGACAAGCCCGGCGAGGGCGTTCTTCGAGGCCGAGCTCTACGCGCTGCCGCCGGAGAACTACTACCTGCGCCGCGATCGAGTTCACCGACTCGCGAGCTCGCCGCGCTGCGCACCGCGCTCAGCCTGCTCGACGGCGAGTTCGCCTACGCCGAGCCGCTGCGGCTCGCGCTCCAGCAGGTCTCCTGGGGCCGGCCGAGCCCGCTGCGTCGAGGGCGAGCAGGCGCCGATCGACGTCAAGATCTCGGCCTCGGCCGGCGGCCGCGAGCTCTCGCAGCGGCTGGCGAAGATCGAGACCGCGATCTCGCGCCGCAAGACGATCGAGTTCTCGCTACTACACGATGCAGCGCGACGAGACCTCCGAACCGCAAGGTCGAACCCGTACCACCTCGTCTTCCGCGACGGGCCAGTTCTATCTGATCGGCTACTCGCACGAGCGCGACGAGGTCCGCGTCTTCCGGCTCTCGCGGATCCGCGGCAAGGTCTCCTACGCGACCAAGGCCGAGCACGACTTCTCGTCCCCCGAGGACTTCGACCGCCGCGACTACGCGCAGCGGGCCGACTGGCAGATGGGCGAGATCGGCGGCACGCGCCTCGGATCTTCCTCCGCGAGCGGATCGCATGGCTGGTCGAGCGCGACTTCGGCACGTACGGCGACGTTCCGCCGGGCCGCGCAAGGCCGACGGCGTGCAAGGGCCGCGGGATGATCTTCGAGACCGACTACGCCTCCGCCGCGGCAGCTGATCTCCTGGGTGCTCTGCCTGGCGAGACAACGCCCAGCTGCTCGAGCCCGGCGAGCTGCGCCGAGGAGGCGCAGAAGCGCCGCGAGCTGCTCGCGCGACCGCCACGCGGCGAGTTCGAGGTCGCCGACACCGTGCGGCGGCCGCTCGCCGAGCGTGGCCCGCGAGCGCGCTCGCAGCTCCTCGAACGGCCGCTCCGAGTCGGTGATCCGGCCCGAGCGCTTCGCCCGCCTGGTCACCCTCGCCGGGCTGCTGATCGGGGCCGCGCGCGAGCGAGGGCAGCCTGCCGACGCGGCGAGGTCATCGACGAGCTCAACATCTCCGACGACGAGCTTCGCGAGGACATCGACGTGCTCAACGTCGTCAACTTCGGCGGCGGCACCTACGTCCTCTACGCCGAGATCGTCGGCGACGAGATCGAGGTCGACCCCGAGACCTACGGCGACAACTTCGCGCGGCCCGCCCGGCTGCTGCCGCTCGAGGCGAAGGCGCTGGTCGCCGCGATCGACCTCTTCGGCGACCACCTGCCGCAGACCGGGCCTGCTGACCGCGCGCAAGAAGATCGTCGCTGCGCTCGGCCACGACCCCTCCGCAGGAGGGGCTCGAGATCGCGCCCGGGCGCGACGACTCCGAGGTCGTGCGCACCGTCAACGACGCGATCCGCGCCCGGCGCCTGCTCGAGATCCAGTACTACAAGGAGAACGAGGACGAGTTCTCCGACGCGCGAGGTCGAGCCCTACCAGCTCGTCAACGGTCCCGAGGGCTGGTACCTCGGCTGCTTACGACCTGGCTCGGCTCGACGACTCCGCCACTTCCGGCTCGACCGGATCAAGGAGGCGACGATCACCGAGCGAGAGTTCGAGCCGCGCCCGGGGGTCGAGGAGATGCTCGCCGAGCAGGAGTGGCTGGTCCACGGCGAGGTGGCGACGCGCCGGTGTCGCCCGCGTCTGGGTCTCGCCCGAGCGTGCTCGCTGGCTGCGCGAGGAGCGGACCGTGGTCGAGGAGCTCTCCGACGGCGCGGTCGTGGTCGAGCTCCCCTACGGCTCGCAGCGACTGGCTCGCGCGCGAGATCCTCAAGGGCGTCGGCGACCTCGTCGTCCTCGAGCCCGAGGACGCCCGCGAGGCGGTCGCTCAAGGTCGTCACCTGATGCGGCAGCGGGCGCCCGCTGATCGCCGAGCGCGGCGCCCCGGCCACCCGGAGATCCTTCGCGTGCTCGCCCCGAATCCGGGGCCGATGACCCTCGCGGGCACCAACACCTACGTGGTCCGCGCCGAGGACGGGACGTACGTGATCGATCCCGGGCCGGACGACGATGACCACATCGAGGCGATCCGGGTCGCGGCGGGCGCCGGGGAGATCGGCGGCGTCCTCCTGACCCACGGGCACTCCGACCACAGCGACGCGATCGACGCTCTCGGAGCGCCGGTGCTGTGGGGCTCGGCCGGGGCCGGTGACGAGGCCGCGGCGCTGAGCGCCGCGCTGAGCGCGGCGCCCGGCGAGGCGCTTCGGGCGCTCGCCGCCCCTGAGACCGATCCCGAGCTCCGCCGGGTCGCGGGCTTCACCGTGCTCCCATCCCCGGCCACGCCGCCGACCACGTCTGCTTCGTGCGCGGGGGGTCTGCTTCTGCGGCGACCTGATCCTCGGCGAGGGCTCGACGATCGTCCCGCCCCGCGCCGGCGGCGGCTCGCTGGCCGACTACATGCGCTCGCTCGAGCGGCTCGCCGAGCTCGACGCCTCGACTGCTCGCCCCGGGGCACGGCCCCTGGATCACCGAGCCGGCGGCGAAGATCGCCGAGTACATCGAGCACCGGCGCTCGCGCGAGCGCCGCCTCGTCGCCGCCCTCGACGCCGGAGAGCGCTCGCGGGCCGCGCTGCTCGCCGCGGTCTGGGACGACGTTCCCGAGCCGCTGCTGCCGGCGGCCGCGATCGCGATGCGGGCGCACCTCGAGAAGCTTGCGGCCGAGGGCCACAAGCTCGGCGGGCTGACCGACTAGCCGCGATCGGCGGCAGGCCCCGGCGGGCCCGCCGGGGGCGCCGTCGCAACTAGAGTCTGAGCCGTGGCCGCACCTTCCGCTCTACGGGGCGCCGGCTTCGGCGCAGTCCTCATCGGCGCGCTCGGCGCCGGCCTGTATCACCGCCTGTTCCGCCGCCCGCTGCCGCAGACGAGCGGCTCGCTGCGCGTCGATGGCCTCGACGCCGAGGTCGAGATCCGCCGCGATCGGTGGGGCGTCGCCCACGTGCGCGCGACGAGTGAGCGCGACGCCTGGTTCGGGCAGGGCTTCTGTCACGGCCAGGACCGCCTCTGGCAGCTCGACCTCTACCGCCGCTTCGCCTCCGGCCGGCTGGCCGAGATCGCCGGCGACGAGGCCCTGAAGACGGATAGGTTCCTGCGCACGCTCGGCCTTCGCCGGGTCGCGCTGCGCGAGGAGGCGGCGCTTGCCGGCCCGCTCGGACGCGCTCGCCGCCTACTGCTCAGGGGTCAACGCGGCGGCCACCCTCCGCGCCCTGCCGGTCGAGTTTCAGCTGCTGCGGCTCGGCTTCGAGCCCTGGCGGCCGGCGGACACCCTGACCGTCACCAAGCTGCTCGCCTTCGGGCTCTCGACCAACTGGGAGCGCGAGCTGCTGCGCGCCGACCTCGTCCGCGAGCTCGGCCCGGAGCTCGCCGCCCGGCTCGATCCCACCTACCCGGAGGGCAACCCCGTCGCGCTCACCCCCGGCGAGCCCTGGCGAGGTGACGGCGCCGGGATGGTCGCCCAGATCGACGCCGTCCGCGAGCTGCTCGGCTTCGCCCCGGAGGCGACCGGGTCGAACAACTGGGCCGTCGCGCCGTCGCGCTCTGCGACCGGCGGCGCCCTGCTCGCGGGCGACCCTCACCTGTCGCCGAGCATGCCGGGGATCACCTACCAGCTCGGCCTCGAGGTCGGGGAGCGCTTCTGCCGCGGCGCCTCGTTCCCGGGGCGGCTGGGGATCGCCTTCGGTCAGAACAACGACGTCGCCTGGTCGCTGACGAACGTGATCGCCGACACCATGGATGTCTTCGTCGAGCGGATCGACGGCGACTCGCTACGAGTACGACGGCGAGTGGCGCCCGCTCGAGGTCCTCGAGGAGGAGATCGTGGTCAAGGGCCGCGCCGAGCCCGAGCGCCTCGACGATTCGTGCCACCCACCACGGCCCGATCGTCAACGAGGCGCTCGGCGCCGATGACGACGAGCCGCTGGCGCTTCGCTGGGCGGGCCTGGACGGTCCCTGCGTCACCGAGGCGAGCCTCGGGGTGTTCGCGGCCACCAGCGGCGCCGAGCTGGTCGCCTCGCTCGAGCCTCACCGGGCGCCGGTCTCGAACCTGGTCTGGGCCGACCGCCACGGCTCGATCGGCTACAAGTGCATCGGCCGCGTCCCGACCAGGCGCGGGAACTGCCCCGACCTGCCGAAGCCGGGCTGGAGCGCCGAGTACGAGTGGGACGGCTGGATCCCCTACGAGGAGATGCCGGAGCTTCGATCGATCCCGAGGTCGGCTACGTGCTCACCGCGAACAACCGGATCGCCGGCGACGACTATCCCGCACCACATCACCAGCGACTGGCTCGACGGCTACCGGGCACGGCGCATCGAGGACGTGCTCGCCGCCGGCGAGCGCCACAGACCTCGACTCGCTTCCAGGAGCTCCAGACCGACCTGCTCTCACTCCCGGGGCTCGAGACCGCGCGGCGCCTCGTCCGCCTGCACCGGCCGCGGCCAGCGCGAGACGGCGCGATCGAGCGCCTGCGCAGCTGGGACGGGCGGATGACCCCGGACTCGATCGCGGCGACGATCTACCAGCAGTTCACGCTCCGCTTCGCCCGCGAGGTCGCCCGTGCCGCGATCGGCGACCGCGACCTCGCCGAGCGCTGGCTCGATCGCGCCGAGAACGGCTTCACGACCCACGTCGACGCTCGCCGTGGCGCTGGCAGTCGCACCTGCTGACGCTCTGGGAGGAGGCCGATCCGGCGCTGATCGGAGGCGACTGGGACGAGCTCGCGCCGCGACTCGCTGCGTGGCGCGCTCGACGACCTCGAGGCCCGCTTCGGCCCGGATCCGAGCCGGCTGGCGCTGGGGCAGGGGCGCACGCGCTGCACTTCCCGCACGCGCTCGGCGAGGCCAACCCGCTGCTCGCGCGGATCTTCAACCGCACCCTCGAGGTCGGCGGCGCCCAGGAGACCGTCTGCCAGATCGGCTACGACCCGAACGATCCGTTCGCCGCGATCTGGGCGCCGAGCTGGCGAATGGTCGCCGACCCGGCGAACCCCGAGCGCTCGCGCTGGCAGTCGTTCACCGGCCAGTCCGGGACACGTCGCCAGCCCCCACTACGACGACCTGCAGCGCGCGCTGGGCCGCCGGCGAGATGCAGCCGATGGCCGGCGAGGGCCCGTGGGCGCACGCTCACCCTGCGCCCGCGCTGAATATGGTGAGCGGGTGAGTCGCCGCGACCAGATCGTTCTCACGCCGGCCGAGCAGCTCGAGCTCCTGGACGCCGAGCGAGTCGTCGTGATCTCCTCGCTCGGCCCTCGCGGGTGGCCGCACTCGATGCCGATGTGGTTCACCCTGCGCGAGCCCGTCTCCAGCCCGCTCGCGGACGGCCCGCCGCGCGAGGTCTGGGTGTGGACCTACGCGAAGTCGCAGAAGGTCCGCAACCTCGAGCGCGACCCGCGAGCGACGCTCCTGGTCGAGACCGGTGACGAGTATTCCGAGCTCCGCGGCGTTCAGCTCGAGACGGATGCCGAGATCGATCCGCGATCCCGAGTCACGTCTTCGAGTTCGCCAAGGAGCTGACGATCCGCTACGCGGACGGAATCGACTCGATCGAAGGGGACGCCGCGGCCGCGCTTCAGGCACAGGCCGCGAAGCGGGTCGCGATCCGCTTCGAGGCGGTTCGCGCCGCGAGCTGGGACCACCGCAAGCTCGGCGGCACCTACTAGCGTCCGAGATCGAGAGCGCGGACGGCCGCATGAGCGGCGTGATCTGCGCTCTGACCACTAGCCTGAGCGCCGTGATGGCCGACCTCAAGGGACTGATCCTCTCCGGCGGCGCAGGCACCCGCCTGCGCCCGATCACGCACACCTCGGCGAAGCAGCTGGTCCCGGTCGCCAACAAGCCCGTGCTCTTCTACGGGCATCGAGGCGCTGGTCGAGGCCGGGATCACCGAGATCGGGATCATCATCGCGCCCGAGACCGGCGACGAGATCCGCGCGGCCGTCGGCGACGGCTCGCGCTTCGGCGCCCGGGTCACCTACATCGCGCAGGCCGAGCCGCTCGGGCTCGCGCACGCGGTCCTCACCGCCGAGGAGTTCCTCGGCGAGTCCCCGTTCGTCATGTACCTCGGCGACAACCTGCTGCGCGACGGGATCAGCGACCTGGTCGAGCGCGTTCCGCGAGCACGAGCCCGAGGCGCTGATCCTGCTCACCCAGGTCGCGGACCCGTGGCACTACGGCGTCGCCGAGCTCGACGGCGGCTCGGTCGTCCGCCTGGTCGAGAAGCCCGAGGATCCGCCGAGCGACCTGGCGCTGGTCGGCGTCTACATGTTCACCCCGGCGATCCTCGCAGCGGCCCGCGCGATCGAGCCCTCCGGGCGCGGCGAGCTCGAGATCACCGACGCGATCCAGCATCTGATCGACGACGGCCGCAAGGTCGAGAGCCACACCGTCAGCGGCTGGTGGAAGGACACCGGCCAGCTCGCCGACATGCTCGAGGCGAACCGGCTCGTGCTCGAGGAGATCGAGCGCAGCGTCGACGGCGAGCTGGTCGAGGCGCGGCTCGAGGGCCGCGGTCGTGATCGAGCCGGGCGCGAGGCTCGAGCGCTCGGTCGTTCGCGGCCCGGCGGTGATCGGCGCCGGCGCGAGGATCGTCGACTCCTACATCGGCCCCTACACCTCGATCGGCGAGGCGTTGCGAGGTCGCTCGGCTCCGAGGTCGAGCACTCGATCCTGCTCGCCGGCGCGCGGGTCGTCGACCTCGAGACCCGCATCGAGGCGAGCCTGCTCGGTCGCAACGTCAGCGTCCTGCGCGGCGACGGAGATGCCGCAAGGCCCTGCGGATGATCGTCGGCGACAACTCCGAGATGCGCGATCCCATGAGGGTGCTGGTCGCCGGGGCGGGCGGGATGCTCGGCACCGACGGTCGACGCGCTCGGCGCGCCGCCGGCCACGAGGTCATCGCGCTCTCGCGCGGGCCGACCTCGACGTCACCAGCCGGGCGGCCGTCGAGGACGCGCTCGAGGAGATCCGCCCCGACGCGGTGGTCAACTGCGCCGCCTACACCGACGTCGACGGAGCCGAGGACGACGAGGCGGCCGCGATGCTCGTCAACGACGACGGCGCGGCGGTGCTCGTCGACGCGCGGCGGCCGAGCACGGCGCGAAGATCCTCTACGTCTCCAGCGACTACGTCTTCGACGGCAGCAAGCGCGAGCCCTACGTCGAATCGGACGTGACCGAGCCGATCTCGGCCTACGGGCGCTCCAAGCTGGCCGGCGAGACCTCGGTCGCGATCGCCAACCCCCGTCACCAGCATCGTCCGCTCGTCCTGGCTCTTCGGCACCGACGGGCCGAACTTCGTCGAGACGATGCTGCGCCTCGCGGGCGAGCAGCCCGAGGTGCTCGTCGTCACCGACCAGGTCGGCTGCGCCGACCTACACCCGTCACCTCGCCGACGGGCTCGCCCTCCTGCTCGAGTCCGAGGACTACGGGATCCACCACATCGCCGCCGCGGGCTCGTGCTCCTGGTACGAGTTCGCCCAGGAGATCTTCGACCAGGAGGGGGTCGAGTGCCGGGTGATGGCGGGGACGACCGAGATGCTCGCCCGCCCGGCCCCGCGGCCGGCGCGCTCGGTGCTCGGCAGCGAGCGCCGCGATGCCGATCGTGCTGCCGCACTGGCGGCGCGGCCTGAGCGAGTACCTCGAGCGAGCGCCGGGTGAGAAGCGCCGCGTGAGCGCCCCGATCCTGGTCACCGGCGGCGCCGGTTTCATCGGCTCGGCCTTCGTCCGCCGCCGCCTCGAGTCGAGGCCCGACGGCTCCGTGCGCGTGCTCGACAAGCTCACCTACGCCGGTCGTCGCGAGAACCTCCAGGGCCTCGACCGGCGTCGAGCTGATCGAGGCCGACATCGCCGACCGCGACGCCGTAAAGGCGGCGATCGACGGCTGCGACGCGGTCGTCAACTTCGCCGCCGAGATCGCACGTCGACCGCTCGATCGAGACCCCGGGCGAGTTCATCCAGACCGACGTCTTCGGCACCTTCGTCCTCCTCGAGGCCGCGCGCGACGCCGGGATCCGTCACCTGCAGATCTCGACCGACGAGGTCTACGGCTCGATCGAGGAGGGATCCTTCACCGAGAGCTCGCCGCTCGACCCCTCCTCGCCCTACTCGGCCTCGAAGGCGGGCGGCGACCTGATCGTCGAGCGCCTTCCGCCAGACCTACGGCGCCGACTGCGCTGATCGTCCGCGCCTCGAACAACTACGGCCCGCGCCAGTACCCCGAGAAGCTGATCCCGCTGTGCATCCTGAACGCCCTCGCCGGCGATCCGCTGCCGGTCTACGGCGACGGGCATGCAGGTCCGCAACTGGCTCTACGTCGAGGACTTCGCGACCGCGATCGACGATCGTGCTCGAGCGCGGCGAGGCGGGCGAGGTCTACAACGTCGGCGGCCCCGACGAGCTGGCGAACATCGACGTCGTCCGCCGGATCCTCGAGCTCACCGGCCGCGACGAGTCGCTGATCAACCACGTCCGCGACCGGCTCGGGCACGACCGGCGCTACTCGCTCTCGGCCGAGCGAACGACCGGCGCTCGGCTGGCGGCCCGAGGTCGGCTTCGACGAGGGCATCGAGCGCACCGTCGCCTGGTATCGCGACAACGAGCCGTGGTGGGGGCCGATCCGCTCGGGCGAGTACCGCGAGTACTACGAGCGCCAGTACGGCGCGAGATCGAGTCCCCCGGAGGGGCGGCGCAGGAATGACCCTGCGCGTGCTCGAGACCAAGCTCGACGGCCTGGTCCTGGTCGAGCCCGAGGTCCACGGCGACGAGCGCGGCTTCCTGGTCGAGACCTTCAGCGCGCCGCGCTGGGCCGAGGCCGGGATCGACGTCGAGTTCGTCCAGGACAACCACTCGCGCTCCGTCGCAGGGGATCCTGCGCGGCCTCCACTTCCAGCTCGTCCCCGGCCAGGCGAAGCTCGTTCGCTGCGTCCGCGGGGGCGATCTGGGACGTCGCCGTCGACCTGCGCCGCGACTCCCCGACCTTCGGCCAGTGGGAGGGCCACGAGCTCGACGACGACAGCCACCGCCAGCTCTTCGTCCCGGTCGGCTTCGCGCACGGCTTCTGCGTGCTCAGCGAGTCGGCCGACGTCCTCTACAAGCTCTCGAGCCTCTACGACCCGGCGACCGAGGCCGGGATCGCCTGGGACGACCCCGACGTCGGCGTCGACTGGCCGCTCGACGAGCCCGCGGATCTCCGAGCGCGACCGCAGCGCGCCGCGGCTCGCCGAGATCGCCGCCGAGCTTCCCTTCTGAGCCGGAGCGCCGGTAGGCGTGCCCGTATCATCGATGGGTTGAGCATGGGCGAGAACGGGACCGCAGAATCACCCCTGAGCGGGTTCAGCGAGCGCACGCGCCGCTGGTTCGAGGCGTCCTTCGAGGGCCCGACGCCCGCTCAGGCGGCGGGCTGGCCGGCGATCGCGTCGGGCGCGAACACGCTGATCTGCGCTCCGACCGGGTCGGGCAAGACGCTGGCCGCCTTCCTCTGGGGGATCGACACGCTCGCCCGCCGCCCGAGCGAGCTCGGCAGCGGGGTGCAGATCGTCTACATCTCGCCGCTGAAGGCGCTCTCCTACGACGTCGAGCGCAACCTGCGGGCGCCGCTGGCGGGGATCGGCGCCGATATCTCGGTCGGGCTGCGCACCGGCGACACCCCGCAGCGCGAGCGGCAGGCGATGCGGCGAAGGCCGCCCGGACATCCTGATCACCACCCCGGAGTCGCTCTACCTGATGCTCACCTCGCAGGCCCGCGAGATCCTCACCGGGGTCGAGGCGGTGATCGTCGACGAGATCCACGCCGTCGCCCAGTCCAAGCGCGGCGCCCACCTGGCGCTGACGCTGGAGCGCCTCTCGAAGCTGGTCCGCGACGAGGGCGGCGACGACCCGCAGCGGATCGGGCTCTCGGCGACGCAGCGGCCGCTCGAGCGGATCGCGGCAGTTCCTCGTCGGGCCGAAGCCGCGAGTGCGAGATCGTCGAACGCCGGCGTCCGCAAGGAGCTCGACCTGGAGATCGTCGTCCCGGTCGAGGACATGGCCGACCCGGGCGGCTCGGCCACCGCGGCGCCCGGGTCGCAGGCCGACCCCGCCTCGCCGGCGGACCCGGCTCGCACCGCGGAGGGCGCGAGCGGTCTCGAGGCCTCGCCGGATCGAATCGACCCGGGCCCGATCGAGGGGGCTCTGGACCCGGCGGTCAACTCCCGCTCGATCTGGCCGGCGATCTACCCGCGAGCTGCTCGAAGCTGGTCCGCGAGCACACCTCGACGATCGTCTTCGTCAACAACCGCCGCGGCGCCGAGCGGCTCGCCAAGCGGCTCAACGAGCTCCACAACGAGGTCCCCGAGCAGGAGCTCCCCGCCACCGAGCAGGCGGGCCACTCGACGGGCGGCGCGGCTCCGGGGCCTGACGCTGCCCGGGCGGGAGAGGAGGAGATCGCCCGGGCCCACCACGGCTCGCTCGCCCACGAGGAGCGGATCGTGATCGAGGAGCTGCTCAAGTCGGGCAAGCTCCCCTGCCTGGTCGCGACCTCCTCGCTCGAGCTCGGCATCGACATGGGCGCCGTCGACCTGGTGATCCAGGTCGAGTCGCCGAAGTCGGTCACCCGCGGCCTCCAGCGCGTCGGCCGCGCCGGCCACGAGCTCGGCGAGACCTCGAAGGGCCGGATCTTCCCCAAGTTCCGCGCCGACCTGCTCGAGTGCGCGGTCGTCGCCAAGCGGATGCGCGAGGGCGAGATCGAGGAGACGGTGATCCCCCGCAACCCGCTCGACGTGCTCGCCCAGCACATGGTCTCGATGGTCGCCGACGACGAATGGCGGGTCGACGAGATCGAGCAGCTCGTCAACGCGACCGAGCCGTTCAAGGAGCTCTCCCGCGAGCAGCTCGAGAACGTGCTCGACATGCTCGACGGCCGCTACCCGTCGGAGCGGTTCGCCGAGCTGCGCCCGCGGATCGTCTGGGACCGCACCGCGGGCACCATGCGCGGGCGCAAGGGAGCTCGCCAGCTCGCGGTCACCAACGCCGGCACGATTCCCGACCGCGGCCTCTACGGGGTCCACCTGCCGGACGGCCGCCGGGTCGGCGAGCTCGACGAGGAGATGGTCTACGAGGCCCGCGCCGGCCAGACCTTCCTGCTCGGCGCGACGACCTGGCGGATCGAGGAGATCACCCGCGACCGGGTGATCGTCACCCCGGCGCCCGGCGTGCCGGGGGCGGTCCCGTTCTGGCGCGGCGACGGGGTCGGCCGGCCCGCCGAGCTCGGCCGGGCGATCGGCGCCTTCGCGCGCGAGGCGGTCACGGCGGACGCCGAGCTCGCTGGCCCGCGACTACGACCTCGACGAGCGAGCCGCCGAGAACCTGGTCGCCTACCTGCGCGAGCAGCAGGCCGCGACCCGGGTCGTGCCCTCCGACGAGACGATCGTGGTCGAGCACTTCCGCGACGAGATCGGCGACTGGCGCCTCTGCGTCCTCTCGCCGTTCGGCGGTCGCGTCCACGCGGCCTGGGGGCTGGCGGTGGCGGCGCGGATCCGCGACGAGCACGATCTCGAGGCCGACGCGATCTGGTCCGACGACGGGATCGTCGTCCACCTGCCCGACGCCGACGAGCCGCCCGACGCCGACCTGGTCCTGCTCGAGCCCGACGAGGTCGAGGACCTGGTCGTCCGCGAGCTCGGCGGCTCGGCGCTGTTCGGCGCCCGCTTCCGCGAGAACGCCGCCCGCAGCCTGCTGATCCCGCGCGCCTACCCGGGCAAGCGCACGCCGCTCTGGCAGCAGCGGCTGAAGGCGCAGAGCCTGCTCGAGGTCGCCAAGGACTTCCCGCGCTTCCCGGTGATCCTCGAGACCTACCGCGAGTGCCTTCGCGACGTCCTCGACCTGCCGGCGCTGACCGACCTCCTGCGCGACCTGCAGGCGCGCCGGATCACGCTGGTCGAGGTCGAGACGCAGACCGCCTCGCCGTTCGCCTCATCGCTGCTCTTCGACTACGTCGCCACCTACATGTACGAGGGCGACACGCCGAACGCCGAGCGCCGCGCCGCCGCGCTGGCGCTCGACCGCGACCTGCTCTCCGAGCTGCTCGGCGCCGAGGAGCTGCGCGAGCTGATCGACCCGGAGGCGCTCGAGGACGTCGAGCGCTTCCTCCAGCTCCGCACCCCGACGTGCTCGCCAAGGACCGCGACGCGCTTCAGCAGATCCTTCGCCGGCTCGGCGACCTGAGCCTGGAGGAGGCCGAGGAGCGCACCGCCGAGGGCTTCTCGGCACGCTCGATGCTCGACAAGCTCGCCCGCGAGCGGCGCGCGGTCGAGGTGCGGATCGCCGGCGAGGAGCGCTGGATCGCCGCCGAGGACGCCGGCCTCTACCGCGACGCGCTCGGGGTCCCGCCGCCGGGCGGGCTCCCGGACGCGTTCCTCGAGGATCAGCCCGACGCGATGCTCGCCCTGGTTCGCCGCTACGCGCGCACCCACGGCCCGTTCCCGAGCGCGATGATCACAGCCCGCTACGGGGTCGACCTGACCCCGGCGCTGCGAGAGCTCGAGCGCGCGGGCGACCTCGTCCGCGGCGAGCTGCTGCCAGGCGGCAGCGAGCGCGAGTGGTGCGACGCCGACGTCCTGCGCCGGGTGCGACGGGCGAGCCTCGCGGCGCTGCGCCAGGAGGTCGAGGCCGTCGACCAGGCCGAGCTCGCCCGCTTCCTGCCCGCCTGGCAGAACGTCGACGCCCACCGCGCCGGCCGGCGCGGGCCCCGACCGGCTGCGCGAGGCGCTGGTGCCGCTGCAGGGCGTCGCGCTCACCCCGGAGGTCTGGGAGCGCGACGTGCTGCCGCGTCGCCTCGGCGCCTACAGCCCGGCCTGGCTCGACCAGCTCACCACCAGCGGCGAGATCGTCTGGATCGGCGCCGGGCCGCTCGCGCGCACCGGCAGGGTCGCGCTCTACTTCCGCGAGGACGTCCGCCTCGCCGGGCCGCCGCCGGCGAACGCGAAGCTCGAGCGCGTCGAGGGCGACCTCCACGACGCGATCCGCGAGCGGCTCGCGAGCGCTCCATCGTTCTGGCTCGACCTCGTGGCCGAGCTCGAGGGCGAGCCCGAGGAGCTCCACGCGGCGCTCTGGGACCTCGCCTGGTCGGGCGAGGTCACCAACGACGCCTTCGCGCCGCTGCGGGCGCGCAGCCTGCGCGCGGTGAAGCCGTCCTCGCGCCGGCAGGCGCGGCGCTTCTCGGCGCGGCGCGGGCCGGCGAGCGAGGCGGTCCAGGGCCGCTGGTCGCTGACCGAGGCGCTCCTTCGCGGCGCTCCGGCACAGGGGCCGAGGCTGCGCGCCCAGGCCGAGCTGATGCTCGAGCGCTACGGGATCGTCACCCGCGAGACCGTCCTCGCCGAGGGAATCCCCGGCGGCTTCTCGACCCTCTACGCGGAGCTCTCGAACCTCGAGATGCTCGGCACCGCCCGTCGCGGCTACTTCGTCGAGGGCCTCGGCGGCGCGCAGTTCGCGCTCGCCGGGGCGGTCGAGCGCCTGCGCGGCCTTCCGCGTGCCGACGGCGAGTACCTGCTGCTGGCCGCCACCGACCCGGCGCAGCCCTACGGCGCCGCCCTCGCCTGGCCAAGGCGCGCCGAGGGCCGGCGCCCGGCCCGCACCCCGGGCGCCTTCGTCCTGCTGCGCGACGGTAGCCCGGTGCTCTACGTCGAGCGCGGCGGCAAGGGCATCGTCCGCCTGATCGAGCTCGACGGGGAGCCGCTGGTCGAGGCGATCGCCCAGCTCGTCGACGCGGTGGAGCGCGGGCGGATGCCGAAGCTCGGGATCGAGCGGGTCGACGGCGACCCGGTGATCGGCTCCGGGCTCGAGGAGCAGATCATCGCCGCCGGCTTCTCCCGCCAGCCGCGGCGGCTGGTCGTCTCCGCCTGAGCGGGAGGCGAAGGCGGGTGCCCGAGGGCGACACGATCCACCGCGCCGCCAGGCGCATCGACATCGCCCTCGCCGGGCGGGTGATCGAGCTTGCCGACGCTCCCAGCCCGCGCTCTCCGATCCACAACCGCGCCGAGGAGCTCGCCGGGCGCACGCTGCTCGGCGCCGAGGCGTTCGGGAAGCACCTCGTCGCACACTTCTCGGGCGACGTCGCGATCCACAGCCACCTCGGCATGAACGGCCGCTGGCGCACCGAGAGCGATGGCCGGCTGCCCTACGGCAAGCCGTGGCTGCGTCTCGCCTCCGGCCGCGCGGTGGCGAGCCAGAGCGGCGGCAAGATCCTCCGGCTGATCAGCGAGTCACGGCTGCGGGGCGATCCAACGCTTCGCCGGCTCGGCCCCGATCCGCTGCGCCCGCAGTTCTCGCTGGAGGCCGCGCTGGCGCGGCTGCGGCGTCTCGGCGCCGGGCGCGAGATCGGCGAGGCGCTGCTCGATCAGGAGATCATCGCGGGGATCGGCAACGCGATCCGAAACGAGGGCCTGTTCCGGGCCAGGATCGATCCCTGGCGCCGGGTCGACCAGCTCGACCCGGATGAGCTCAGGCTGGTCGTTCGCGCCAACGTCGAGGTGATGAAGCTCTCGCTCGCCGAGGGCCGGCGGCCGCGGGCGATCTATCGCGCCAATCGCCGCGGCTGCCCGAGCTGCCACGGTCCGATTCGCTCCCGCGGGCAGGGCGACGACAACCGGACCGCCTACTGGTGCCCGAGCTGCCAGCGCTGAGCGCGCCGCAGCCCGAGCGCCGTTGTCAGGCGTGTTGCTAGTTGGAGAGCGGGATCTCGGAATCGACGGTGCCGATGTAGCCGGCCTTCCACGGGCCGCCGTCCGACTCGACCGCGCGGTTGAGGAGCTTCGCGCCCTTCGTCGTCAGCTTCAGGTCGCCGAAGGCATGGAACGCCCCGCCGCTCGACTCCTCGCCGGCCTTGACGATCTTCGCGATGTTCGCCGGCCGTCCGACCACCCGGGCGCGCACCTTGCCGACGCCGCCGTAGCGCAGGCGGTAGTCCCCGGTGGGCCCGCGGTTCCCCCCGTGCTTGAAGTTGACGCCGCCGATCAACACCACCGAGCCGCCGCCCGTCGCGGTGTCGAAGTTGCCGCCGCAGTTGATCATCTTGATCTTCGCCGGCCCGCGCTTGACCGCGCCGCGGGTGGGCTTGACCTTGACGCCGTCGGGCAGGTCGAACGAGAACGTGGTCTCGCCTTCGTCGCAGCCGCGCGCCGTGCCCGCCGGCGCTCCGGCGAGCAGCCCCGCAATCGCCGCGAACCCGACGAGCGAGCCGGCGAGCCGGCCCATCTTCCCTCGGAAGCTCATCCCCTCAAACCACCTTTCCCGGTCGGATAGCGAGACGGCCCGATCCTATCCACGCATCACCGCCGAGTCCATACATCGGCGAGCCCTCATCGCGCGCTCGCGCGCGGTGGCGCTCGCCCCTGTGACCCGGACGCGGCGCGCGTTCGGATCTCCCGGGAGCGATAGGTTTCACCGCATGCGGGAGGAGTCCCTAGAGCTACTCGCACGCGTGCCCCTGTTCTCCGAGCTCTCGGCGGATGAGCTGGCGCGGATAGCCGACGTGGCCAGCCCGCGCACGTTCCCCAAGGGCGTCCGCGTCTTTCACGAGGGCGACACCTCCGATGCCTGCTACATCGTCCGGCTGGGCGACCTGCGGGTGACCCGCGAGCACTCCGACGGGCGCGCGATCGCGCTGGCGACACTCGGCCCCGGGGACATCTTCGGCGAGCTCGCGATGCTCGACGGCGGCACCCGCTCGGCAAGCGTCGAGGCGATCACCGACTGCGAGCTGCTCGGCCTTCCCGCGCGGCGACGTCCGGCGGGTGGTTGCGTCGCACGGCGACATCGCCGCGAAGCTGATCGTCGCGATCACGCGGCGACTGCGCGAGACCAACGAGCGCGTTGCGCGCCAGTCCTTCCAGACCGTGCCGAGCCGGGTCGCGGGGGTGCTCTCGCAGCTGATCGCGGAGGAGATCACCCCGGAGACGCCGGGGGTGACGGTGCGGATGACCCAGGCCGACCTCGCACAGCTCGCCGGCACTTCCCGCGAGAGCGTCAGCCGCTTCCTGGCGACCCTCGAGCGCGCCGGCGTGGTCGCGGTCGGCCGCGGCCGCGTCACCGTGCTCGAGCCACGACGCCTGCGCGCCTACATCTTCTAACGCCGCCCGCCAGGCCCGCCTCTGCCCCGCGCCAGAATGTGATGGGTGAATGGCTTTGCCGAGCAGCGCGCCGCGATGGTCGAGCGCCAGCTGCGCGATCGGGAGATCACCGACGAGCGCGTGCTCGCGGCGATGGCCGCGGTGCCGCGCGAGCGCTTCGTCGAGGCATCCCTCCGCGATCGCGCCTATGACGACGGAGCCCTGCCGACCGCGCGCGGTCAGACGATCTCCCAGCCGTGGGTCGTCGCGGCGATCTGCCAGGCGCTCGCGCTCACGGCGGCGAGCGGGTGCTCGAGGTCGGGACCGGCTCGGGCTACTCGACCGCCGTGCTCAGCCGCCTCTGCGCTCGGGTGATCAGCATCGAGCGCTTCCCCGAGCTCACCGAGGCGGCCGCCGAGCGCCTCACGGAGCTCGGGCTCGCCAACGTCGAGCTCCGGGTCGGCGACGGCAGCCGTGGCGCGCCCGACGACGCCCCGTTCGAGGCGATCGCGGTCCACGCCACGGCCCCTCGCCGCCGCAGAGCCTGCTCGCGCAGCTGGCCGACGGCGGGCGCCTGGTGATGCCGGTGGCCGAGCGCCGGGCGGACATGCTGACCGTCTTCGAGATCGAGGCCGGGGCGCTCGGGTCACGCCCGATCGCGCCCTGCCGGTTCGTGCCGCTGCTCGGCGAGGAGGGCTACCCGAGCGCTGAGCCGGCGGCGCCGGGCCGGTCGATCGGCTCGCGATATGGTGGGCGCCGCATGTCCCGCGGTTTCTACGTCCTCAACTTCTTCTCCCCCGCGTTCGTCGATCAGCTCAAGCGCGGGCGCAAGACGGCGACGATCCGACTCGGCGACAAGTCGAGCAAGTACGAGCGCGGCCAGCTCCTCTGGGTCACGATCGGCCACCAGCACAGCCCCCGCGAGAAGATCTTCACCGCGGTCATCGACGACGTCGAGGTGAAGCGCGCGAACGAGCTCTCGCCGCGCGACATCGAGCACGACAACCCGGAGTTCCGCCGCCTGGAGGAGACGCTCGGCTTCATGCGCCAGATCTACGGCCGCGAGATCGACCCTCGAGGAAACGGTCACGGTGGTCCGCTTCTCGCGCGTTCACGAGCCGCCGGCCGGCTTCGGCAGCGAGCTCTCCCGCAACTGAGCGAGCGGCGGTCCGGAGGCGTGCCGCGCCACTACCGGTTCCTCACCACCTGGTTGCTCGACTCCCCGCGCGAGCCGGTCTGGGAGGCGATCTTCGACCAGCGCGCGTGGCCCTCGTGGTGGCGAGGGGTGGAGGACGTGCACGAGATCGACCCCGGCGGCGACGACGGGATCGGCGCGCATTCGCGGGTCACCTGGCGCTCGCGGCTTCCCTACGAGCTCAGCTTCGAGGCTCGGCGCGATCGTGGTCGAGCGGCCGTCGCTGATCGAGGTCGAGGCCTCCGGCGAGCTTTCCGGCCGTGGGCGCTGGCGGCTGTTCGAGCAGGGCGAGCTGACCGCCGTCCTCTACGAGTGGAACGTGGCGACGACGAAGCGCTGGATGAACGCGCTCGCCCCCCTGCTCCGTCCCGCCTTCGCCTCGAATCACGACTGGGTGATGCGAAACGGCGCGACCGGGATCGCCGAGCTGCTCGGTTGCCGGTTGCTCGCCTGCGAGTAGCCGACGTCCGCCGTTGCGTTCCGATCTGAGTCAGCCGGACTGAGATCGATGCCGCGAGCGGTTCTCGCTACACTGAGGCCGCGCCCTTGGCACTCTCAGAAGCAGAGTGCCAGACAAGTGGCGAAGACTTCGTAAACCAAGCGGATAATGGAGGTACAGAGGAATGAACCTGAAGCCCCTCGGCGACCGCCTGATCGTCAAGGCGATCGAGGAGGAGGAGACGACCGCCAGCGGCATCGTCCTTCCCGACACCGCCAAGGAGAAGCCCCAGAAGGGCAAGGTCGTCGCCGTTGGTGACGGCGCCTGGGACGAGGACGGCGAGAAGCGGATCCCGCTCGACGTCGCCGAGGGCGACGAGGTCCTCTACAGCAAGTACGGAGGAACCGAGATCAAGGTCGACGGCGAGGACCTGCTGGTCCTGCGCGAGTCGGACGTCCTCGCCAAGGTCGTCTAGAGCACCGGACCCGAAACAGAACCGACAGACAACCTTTAGGAGGAATGAAGAATGGCTCACAAGGAGCTGAAGTACGAAGAGGAGGCGCGCGGCGCCCTGCAGGCCGGCGTCGACGCCGTCGCCAACGCGGTCAAGGTGACGCTCGGCCCGAAGGGCCGCTACGTCGTGCTCGACAAGAAGTTCGGCGCGCCGACGATCACCAACGACGGCGTGACGATCGCCCGCGAGATCGAGATCGAGGACGTCTTCGAGAACCAGGGCGCGCAGCTCGTTCGCGAGGTCGCCACGGCGACCAACGACGTTGCCGGCGACGGCACCACGACGGCGACCCTGCTCGCCCAGACGATCGTCCGCCACGGGCCTCAAGAACGTCGCCGCCGGCGCCAACCCGCTCGCCCTGCGCCGCGGCATCGAGAAGGCCGTCGACCAGGTCGTCGACAACCTGCGCGACAAGCAGTCGAAGGAGGTCGGCGGCAAGGAGCAGATCGCCCGCGTCGCGGCGATCTCGGCCGCCGACGAGGAGATCGGCAACATCATCGCCGACGCGATCGAGAAGGTCGGCAAGGACGGCGTGGTCAACGTCGAAGAGGGCCAGACCTTCGGCATGGAGCTCGAGTTCACCGAGGGCATGCAGTTCGACAAGGGCTACATCTCGCCCTACATGGTCACCGACCAGGACCGGATGGAGGCGGTGCTCGAGGATCCGTACATCCTGATCGCCAACCAGAAGATCGGCTCCGTCCGCGACATGCTGCCGGTGCTCGAGGCAGTCATGCAGGCGCGGCAAGCCGCTGGTGATCATCGCCGAGGACGTCGAGGGCGAGTCCCTCGCGACCCTGGTCGTCAACAAGCTCCGCGGCACCTTCACCGGCGTCGCGGTCAAGGCCCCCGGGTTCGGCGACCGCCGCAAGCGGATGCTCGAGGACATCGCGATCCTCACCGGTGGCGAGGTGATCACCGAGGAGATGGGCCTGAAGCTCGAGAACACCCAGGTCTCGCAGCTCGGCCACGCCCGTCGCGTCGTCGTCTCCAAGGACACCTCGACGATCATCGACGGTGCCGGTGACAAGACGGCGATCGAGGGCCGGATCAACCAGATCCGCTCCGAGATCGAGAACACCGACTCCGATTTCGATCGCGAGAAGCTCCAGGAGCGGCTCGCGAAGCTCGCCGGCGGCGTCGCGGTCGTCAAGGTCGGCGCTGCCACCGAGACCGAGATGAAGGAGAAGAAGCACCGCGTCGAGGACGCGCTGCAGGCCACCCGCGCCGCGCTCGAGGAGGGCATCGTGCCCGGCGGCGGAGTCGCGCTGCTGAACGCGGTCAGCTCGATCGACGCCAAGGGGCTCGAGGCCGACGAGGCCACGGGCGCGGAGATCATCCGCCGCTCGCTCGAGGAGCCGATCCGCCAGATCGCCCAGAACTCCGGGCTCGAGGGCTCGGTCGTGGTCAACAAGATCCAGGCGATGAAGCCCGGCGAGGGCCTGAACGCCGAGACCGGCGAGTACGGCGACCTGATCAAGGCCGGCGTCATCGACCCGACGATGGTCACCCGCTCGGCGCTGCAGAACGCGGCCTCGATCGCCAAGAACATCCTCACCACCGAGGCGATCGTCGCCGAGCCGCCCGAGAAGGACGGCGGCGGCGGGATGCCCGGCGGCATGCCCGACATGGGCGGGATGATGTAAGGACCTCCGTCCGGGCCAGCGGCCCGGTTCGGAAGGCGTCTGTGAGAGGCCCGGGCATCGCGCCCGGGCCTCTTCGCGTTCTCGGCCCGCCCGCTCACCGCACCGGTCGGGGTGGGCGAGCCGCCTAGCCCTCGAGGCTCCGCTCGATCCACAGCCGGACGACCCCATGGTGGTCGCTCCACGCCATCCAGACGTCCTGCGCCCACGCGCGGACCGCCTGGCGGTGCTCCCGCGGCGTCTCGGTGGCGAGCACGTCGAGGATCGTCATCCGGCCCTCCATCGACGGCGGCTCAAGCCAGCGGTACCCCGCGGCGGAGACCATTCGCCGGTGGAGCCCCGGACCGTCGCCGGCCTCGAGCCGCCCGTCCAGGCTGATCGCCAGGGTCATCAGGTGAAGCGCCACGGATTGGATCGACCGCCGCTCGGGAAGCCCCGGGTGCTGGGCCGCGTATGCGTCGACGGTGAGCTGATGAACCGCGAAGAGGTCGGGGTCCCCGTACTCGCGCGCCAGCACGATCCCGTAGCGCGCCCAGCACGCGGCGGAGGAGCCGATGTAGGGATGAACGGGCCCGTCCGCGACCGGGAGGACGGCGAGGCACCCCGGGCATTCGTCTCTATCCGCCGCCATCGACCGGCGACGGTAGCTCGATCCAGACGTCGGCCCCCCCGCCGTCAGCGGCGGCGAGCGCGGCGCGCCCTCCGTGGGCGCGGGCGATCGACTCGACGATCGCGAGGCCGAGGCCGAAGCCGCCGCGGGTCCTCGCGGCGTCCGCCCTGGCGAAGCGCTCGAAGGCGTGGGCCGCGAACCCGGGGGGAAGCCCCTCGCCCTCGTCGCTCACGTGGAGCTCGACCGTCGCGCCGGCCCCCCGAGCCCAAAGCCGCACCGTGCCCGCGCCGTGGCGAAGCGCGTTGTCGACCATCCCGGTGAGCGCCTGCTCGAGGCCAAGGCGATCCCCGCGCAGCTCGGTGACCTCCCCGGGGTCGACCGCGAGCCGCCGCGAGGCCTCGCTCGCGCGGGCCCGGAAGCGCTCGGCGATCGTGCCCAGGAGCTCGCCGCAATCGAGCCGCTCGAGCCTCAGCTCGCCCCCCTCGTCGCCGCTGCGGGCGACGATCAGCAGCGCCTCCGAGAGGCCGATCAGGCGATCGACCTCCTCGATCGAGGAGGCGATCGCGGCGCGCAGCTCCGGCTCGCCGGCATCGTGGCGGAGGGCCAGCTCGAGCTCGGTCTTGTGCAGTGCGAGCGGGGTCCGCAGCTCGTGACTCGCGTCGTCGACGAAGCGGCGCTCGCGCTCCAGCCCCTCCTCGAGGCGCCCGAGCATCTGGTTGAGCGTCTCGCCCAGCCGGCGGAGCTCGTCGTCGGCGGGCGGCACCGGGAGCCGCTCGCCGAGATCATGGCTGGAGATCTCGCGAGCGCGGGCACGCATCTCCTCGACGGGTCGCAGCGCCGTTCCGGCGACCCAGTATCCGGCCAGGCAGCCGACCAGCAGCCCGATCGGCCCGCCGATCACGAAGAGGCGGCGCAGCTCGGCCAGCGCCTCGTCGCGATCGCCAAGCGATGCCCCGACGACCACGACCACCGGGCCGCTGCGCGCCTGCGCGGGGATCGCGAGCACCCGGGCGCTCGCCTCGAGCCCCGGCAGGCCGTCGACCTCGAAGAAGCGCGGCTCGGAGGCGGCCTGCTCGACCTGGCCGGGGTCGAGCACGGGCGTGCCGCCGAGCTGGACGGTCGAGTCGATCACCCGTCCGTCCGGGGCGAGGACCTGAGCCAGGGTCTCGTCCTGCTCGATCAGCGAACCCTGCCGCGCCGAGCCCAGCCCGCCGCCGGCGCCCCGGCCCGCGAGCGCGGCCACCTCGACCGCGCGCGTGCGCAACCCGGTGTCGATCGACTCGTTCAGGTCGGATGCGAGCTGGACGTGCAGGAACGCGCCGGCGGCGATCAGGACGGTGCCCATCACGGCGGCGAACGCAAGCGCCACCCGGACACGGATCGGCACCCGGCTCATCGCCCGCCGTCCTCGCGCAGCCTGTAGCCGCTGCCCCTGACGGTCTCGATCGACTCGACCCCGAACGGCCTGTCGATCTTGCGCCGCAGCAGCTTGACGTAGGCGTCGACGACGTTCGATCGATTCTCGTACTCGTAGTCCCAGGCAGCCTCGATCAGCTGAAAGCGCGAGAGCACCGCGCCCGGGTGGCGCATGAAGGTCTCGAGCAGCGCGAACTCCTTCGCGGAGAGCCCGATCTCCGCCTCGCCGCGCCAGGCGCGCCTGCCCGCCGGATCGAGGCGCAGGTCGCCGGCGGTCAGCTCGGTCGGCCGCTCCGGGCTCCCACGCCGCGCGAGCGCCCGCAGGCGGGCGAGCAGCTCGGCGAACGAGAACGGCTTGGTCAGGTAGTCGTCGGCGCCGCGATCGAGCCCGGTGACCCGGTCGCGGACGGCATCGCGCGCCGTCAGCATCAGCACCGGGGCCCAGACGCCCGCCGCGCGCAGCCGCCGGCAGACCTCGAAGCCGTCGATCCCTGGCAGCATCACGTCGAGGACGATCGCGTCGTACTCCGTCGCCTCGGCACGCCAGAGGGCGTCCTCACCGCGGGCGGCGATGTCGACGGCCATCCCCTCGCCCATCAGTCCGCGGCGGATCAGCCCCGCCATCTTCGCTTCGTCTTCGACGACAAGTACTCGCATCGAGCCTCCGAAGGGTCCGCCGCCCGGATGAACGTCGGATGAAAGGGCGAGCTTCGCAGCTCCCGGCGTCCCTGGGATTGACAACTCGGCCGGGCCCGGAATAGGGTCGGCGCAGTGGGCGTCCGAGGGGCAAGAGCGTGGGAACTGCACTGCTGATCGCCCGACTCGGCCTCGGGCTCACCTTCGCCGTCGCGGCGGGGGCGAAGCTCGCCGACCTCGCCGGCGTCAGGGCGACGCTGCGGAGCTTCGGCGTCCCCGAGCGGTCACTCGTCGGCGCGGCAATCGCGCTCGCATTGACCGAGGCCGTCGTCGCGGCGCTGCTGATCGCGACGCCGACGGCGAGCGCCGGCGCGCTCGCGGCCGCGGGCCTGCTGGCGCTGTTCAGCCTCGGAGCTGCGGTGGCGCTGCGGCGCGGCGAGCGCCCCGAGTGCAATTGCTTCGGGCAGGTGAGCTCGAAGCCGGTCGGCCGCCACACGTTCGTCCGCAACGCGATCCTCGCGGCGATCGCCACCACCGTCGCACTCGGCGGCGGTGGAGACGGCTTCGCCGAGACGTTCGGCGGAGCCTCCGCCGCGCAGCTCGTGGCCGGCTCGGGCATCGTCGCGCTGATCACCGTGCTCGGCGTTCAGGCCTGGTTCTCCTGGCATCTGTTTCGCCAGAACGGGCGCCTCGTCGCGCGGGTCTCGGTGCTCGAGCGCAACCTCGCGGACCAGAGCGCGACGGCGAGGCAGCCCGCGCTCGAGCTCGGCGAGCCCGTGCCGGGGTTCGAGCTTCCCGATCTCGATGGGGAGCCACGCTCGCTCGACGAGCTGCTCGCGCCCGGCGAGCCGATCGCTCTCGTCTTCTCCGACCCCGCCTGCGCGGCGTGCGGCCCGCTGCTCGTGCGGCTCGACGAGCTGGGCGAGGAGCGCCGGCACCCGATCGAGCTCGTCCTGATCAGCCGGGGCGACCCGGCCGACGAGCGAACCCGCCTCAACGGACACACGCCGGCGACCGTCCTGCTTCAGGAGGCGCACGAGGTCGCCGATCTCTGTGGCGTCGCGGCGGTGCCCACGGCCCTGGTGGTCGACGCCGGCGGACGTGTCGCGAGCGAGGCCGTGTCCGGCCAAGAAGCGATCGAGGAGCTGATCACGTCGTGGTGGCAGCCGGCGAACGAGCTCGTCGTCAACGCGGGAGGCGGGCGATGAGCGCGGACAGGGAGCTCCGCCGGATCTTCGAGAAGCGCGACAGGAGGCTCACCGAGGCGATGAAGGTCGTCGACACCGACCTGGCGCCGACGCAGACCGGCGGAGTGGCGACGAACGAGCGCACGCTGGTCGCGCTCGGGACGATTCGGGCGCGCTACCGGGTCGTCGCGGCGAAGGTCGCGCGGGTGAAGGGAGGCGGCAAGACGAAGCGGGCCCTGCTCGCCGACCTCGCCGACGTCGACTCGTCGCTGGCTCAGTTCACGCTGGCGATGAACACGACGTTCTCGGTCGAGCAGATCGTCGCCGTCGAGACCTCCGGCAAGCAGTTCACCGCGGCGGCGAAGCGGATCAAGAAGCGGATCAAGGGCCTGCCGAAGTGAGCCACTGGTTCGACGATGCGGCGGTCGAGCTCGCCGACGGGAGCCCGTTCACGCGGCGGACGGCGCTCAAGCGCGCCGCCGTGGGGGCGCTTGCGACAACCCCGCTGGCGGCAATCGCGACCGGCGTGAGCCCACCCGCAGCCCGGGCGGGAGCGTGCGGGGACTGCCTCAACGCTGCCGCGGGTGACGCGCTCTTTCGGGCGCGGAAGTGCGCGCGGGTGGGCGTCGCGTCGTTGATCCCCCCGCTGACGCCGGCCCTCGGCCTCTTCTACTGGACGTGCAACATCGGCAACACCGCGGTCAACATCCGCAAGGTCTACGACTGCTACACCGGGCCGTGCCAGAGCCCGCCCCCGCCGCAGGGCCAGGCCTGCTTCCCCAGGTTCGGCTCGATCTCGAGCGGCCGGGCTTCCTCGTTCGCCCGTCGCGCCGGCGCCTGTCAGACGGTCCCGGGAAGCGAGGGAGCACCGCCCCCGCCCGGCTCGCCGGCGGTCGACGAGTGCGCGAACTGCAACTCGGTCGGCGGGAAGTGCTGCTTCGGGGGTCCCGACCCCAACCACCTGTGCGCCTGCGCGAACCCGGACCTCCCCTGCTGCGAGCGCTACGGCTGCTGCTGAGCGGCCCGCCGGGCTAGCGGAGCACCGCCGCCATCCGGCGCGGCTCGACCCCGAGCTCGCGGGCGTCCGCGTCGCCGCGCGTGGTGGTCATCGGTACCTCCATCAGCTCCGCCTCCTCCCAGGTCGCGAAGACCGAGTCGCCGACCGCCCGGCGCAGGCCGTTGAGCCCGGCCCGCACGAACCCGAGCGGGACGTGGACGAGCGGCCGCTCGCGGCCCGTGGCCGCTCGCGATCAGCCGTGCGATCTGGTCGTAGGTGAGCCGCTCGGGCCCGGCGAGCTCGTAGCGCGCCCTGAGCCCCCCGGCATTCGCGCCGAGCGCGGCGATCGTGCAGTCGGCCGACGTCGCCGGCCCAGATCGGCTGGAACTCGGCTCGGCCGTCGCCGGAGATCGGGATCGCCGGCAGCAGGGCGAGTCGCCGCTGGATCGTCACCCAGGGATCGTCGCGGTCGTAGACGATCGAGGGCGCGAAGACCGTCGTCTGCGAGCGACGAGCCGGCCACCGCCCGCTCGGCGAGCGCCTTGGCCCGAAAGAAGCGGGTGCGCTGGAACTCGCTCGCGTTCAGGGCGGAGAAGAAGACGAAGCGCTCGACCTGCGACTCGCTCCGCGGCCGTCAGCAGCCGGGCGGTGGCGAGCCCGTTGAGCTCCTCGACCCTCGCGTGCGCGCTGGTCGCGGATCGCGGCGGCGAGATGGACCACGGTGTCGACCCCGCGCAGCGCCTGGCGGACCAGGCGAGGGTCCGAGAGCTCGGTGAGGTCGCCGAGAACGAGCCGCACCTCGACCCGGAGCCGGCCGAGGCCGCGCGGATCGCGGACCATCACCCGGACCTCGTCGCCGCGCTCGAGCAGCCTCGGCAGCAGCGCCCGGCCGACCGTTCCGGTCGCGCCGGTCGACCGAAGATCATTCCCGCACTCTCAGAATCGCTCGGCTCCGCTCGGCCGGCGAACGGTTGGCGGACGACCGCGAACCGACTCGCGGACGACGAGAAAGGAAAGACCTTGGCCTACGTGATCGCCGAGCCGTGCATCGGCCAGAAGGACAACTCTTGCGTCGAGGTCTGCCCCGTCGACTGCATCCATCCGACGCCCGACGAGCCCGACTACGAGGGTGTCGAGCAGCTCTACATCGACCCCGACGAGTGCATCGACTGCGATGCCTGCGTCGAGGCCTGCCCGGTCGACGCCTGCTTCGCCGAGGACCAGCTCCCGGCGGAGTGGGCGAAGTACACCGAGATCAACGCCGAGTACTTCAAGAGCTAGCCGCCCGCCGCGCTCGCAGCGAGTACATCAGCGGCAGCCTGGGCCGGCCCTCGGGCTGGCGGTAGACGACGCCTGCGCCGAGCAGCTCACGGTCGGCGACCATGTCCGGGAAGCGCGGAAAGAGCGTGTAGTCGTGCTCGTGAAACAGCTCGAGTGCGAGCCCCGCCTCGAGCACCGCGCTGAGCACGTCGGCCAGCGGGTGGGCCCACTCGCGGGTTTCGTTCTGCCCGGTTTGGGCGTCGGGGTCGGCGTAGCTGCCGGCGCCCTCGTCGAAGACGGTCCCGCCGGGATCGTGGAAGTAATCCAGCTCGACCGTCAGCCCATCGTCGGCGAAGATCCAGGTGAGCGGATGGAACTCGCTCAGGTAGAGAAAGCCGCCCGGCTTCAGCAGCTCTGCGACCACCGCCGCCCACCGGGAGAGATCGGGCAGCCAGTTGAGCGCCCCGAGCCCGGTGTAGACGATGTCGAACCGCTCTCCGGCGAGTGCGGCCGGCGCCTCGTGGACGTCAGCCCGGACGAAGCGCGCGTCGAGCCCCGTCTCGCCGGCGAGCGCGTTGGCCGCGTCGACGGCCGGGGCCGAGAAGTCCAGCCCGACGACCGAGGCGCCGGCGCGCGCCCACGAGAGCGCGTCGAGCCCGAAGTGGCACTGGAGGTGAACGAGGCGCTTGCCTGCGACGTTGCCGGCCTCCTCGACCTCGAACGGGCGCAGCGTCGATCCACCGGCCAGAAATCGATCGACGTCGTAGAACTCGGAGGCGAGGTGCAGCGGGACCCGCTCGTCCCACCAGGCTCGGTTGATGACGAGCCGGCTGTCCACGACCGCGGCCCTAGGCGGAGACGACGGGAAGCTCGGTGCCGCTGATCGGCGCGAGCGCGGGGGCGGCCGGCGACTCGGCCTGCATCACCGGAAGCGCCTGCGGGGTGGCCGCGACGATGCCGCGGGCGGCCTGCCGGATCGCCTGCGAGGCGGGTGCGTCGGGGTTCGAGAGCACCAGCGGCTCGCCGCTGTCGGCGTGCTCGCGAAGGTCCTCGGCGAGCGGGACCTTGCCGAGCAGCGGGACGTCGAGCTCGTCGGCGAGGAGCTCGCCGCCACCCTCGCCGAAGATCGTGAACCGCTGGCCGTCGGGGGTGGTGAAGCCGGACATGTTCTCGATCACGCCGAGCAGCTCGAGATCCACCTTGGAGGCCATCTCGGCGGCGCGGCGGGCGACCGATTGGGCCGCGGGCTGCGGGGTGGTGACGACGACGATCTTCGCCTGCGGCAGAAGCTGCGCGAGCGTCATCGAGACGTCGCCGGTGCCCGGCGGGAGGTCGAGCAGCAGGTAGTCGAGCTCGCCCCAGGCGACATCCTCGAGGAACTGCTGGATCGCCTTGTGGAGCATCGGTCCGCGCCAGACGACCGCGGCGTTGCTCTCCAAGAAGAAGCCGATCGACATCACCTTGACCCCGGCGGGGCCGTCGAGGGGGAGGATCTTCCGCTCGCCGTTCACGTCGGGCTTGCGATCGACCCCGAGCATCCTCGGGATCGAGTAGCCGTAGACATCCGCGTCGAGGGCCCCGGCGGAACGGCCGTCGGCGGCGAGCGCGGCGGCGAGATTCGCGGTCAGGGTCGACTTGCCGACGCCGCCCTTACCGGAGGCGATGCAGATCACGTTCTTGACCTGGGCGAGCGCGCCCTCGGGAAGCCCGCCCGGCCGTCCGAGCGCCTGCTGAAGGCGGCCCTTCTCCTCGTCTGAGAGCACGTCGAAGCCGACGCCGACCTCGGTGACCCCGTCGAGCGCGGCCACGTTCGAGGCGACCGCCTGCTGGAAGTGGTTTCGGATCGGGCAGCCCGCCGTGGTCAGCGAGACGACCACCTCGACCTTGCCGCTCTCCTGAACATCGATCGAGCGCACCATGCCGAGATCGACGATCGAGCGGCGCAGCTCGGGGTCGATGACCGCGCGCAGCGCCTCGGTGACCTGTTCGGTGGTGGGAAGGCTCATCGCCCCCATTCTAGGAGAGCCCCGTGCGCCGCCGAGCGAGCCGACCGGTTCGGTGCGCCGGGCCGCGGCCGGCCGGTCAAGAAAACGACCGGCCGGCGCAAGCGCCGGCCGGTCGGGGAGGAGAGGTTGCTGTATGTCTGCCCGCGAGAGATGGGGCCGACAGTCTCTCCGGGCGCCGCAACCTCTCGAAGGGCGACCGGGCTAAGCGATCCGAGCTACGAGATGGCCGGGACGCGCTCCTGGACGACGCTCTGCGCCTTCTTGAGCTGCTGCTCGGCCTTCGCGCGGTTCTCGTTGACGGCCTTCTCGACCTTGGTGCGGTTGGTCTTCACCGTCTTCTCGACCTTGGTGCGGTTCTGCTTCACGGTGCGCTCGACGTCGCGGCGACGGGCCTTGAGCTCGCGCTCGACGCGGTTGCGCGTCTGACGGACCCGCTGGCTGGTCTTGCGACGAGCCTGGCCGCCGCGGCGCTCGAACTTGTTGAGCTCGCGGGTGACCTGGGTGCGGAGGCTCTTCAGCTCGCGCTCGCGGGAGCTCTCCTTCGTCCACGGCTCGATCGCCTCGCTGACGCGATCGCGGACGATGAGCGCGACGCCGACGGGAACGTCAACGGTCCGCTCGGCGGTCTGCAGCACGTACTCGACGGGCGTGGGCTGCTTCGCGGTGCTCGTCTTCGGCTTCGCGGCCGCGGTCTTCGGCTTCGCGGGGGACTTGCGGGTGGTGGTCTTGGCGTTGGTGGCCATGTGGGGTGAACCCTCCTCGGGTGGGGTCTCGGGCTAAGTTCCTTACTTCTAAGGACATTCAGCCTATCAAATGATGCGAACAGGTGTTCTAACCCCGGGCGGCCCGCGGTTACGCCGAACGCCGGGCCGAGGGCCTACAGGGGTGCTTCGCGAATGGGCTCAGGCGCGGCGACCCGCTCGAGCCAGAGCTCGGGACGCTCGAGCTCGGCGAGGTCGGGAAGCATTGCCGGGCCGCTCCACACCAGCGCCGGCGCGCGCTCGCCGAGCCGCTCGGCGATCGCGTCCCAGAACCGCTTGCCGAGCTCGTACTGGCGAAGCTTGAGCTCGAAGCCGAGCAGCCGCGAGACCAGCTCACCGAGCCCGCCGCGTCGGGCGCGGCGCTCCTCGAGCCGGCGCCTGAGCGCCGCCAGCCGAGGGTCCCTGCCGGCGCCGACGTCCATGACGTGCTCGGCGTGACCCTCGATCACCGACATCGTCGCCTGCAGGCGATCGAGGACCGCGAGGGCCGGTGGATCGGCGAGCAGGCGGGTGAGCTCGCCGCGAAGCAGCGAGCGCACGAGCGCCCGGGGCTCGCGCGCGAGGCGCCCGACCAGCGATCCGAGGCGGGCCGGGTCGATGCCAGAGCCGGCCGCCTCGAGCAGCTCGCCCGCCAGCCGGCGCAGGTGCGGGGCGAGCCACGGGACGCTCTCGAACTGCAGCACGTGGGTGGTCTCGTGGAGGGCGATCCAGCGCAGGAACAGCTCGCGGTCGGCGCGGAGGTCGGAGCGCGCCAGGTCGATGTTCGGCGCGACGAAGAGCAGCCGCGCCGCCCGCTCCTCGCCGAAGAGCGAGAAGTCGTACTGGCCGAGCACTCGCTGAGCCGCGTAGCCGGCGACGATCCCGGCCTCAGCTCCCGCCCCGAGGCCGATGGCCCGGCGCGCCGCGGCGCCGAGCGGCCAGGGCAGCGAGAGCTCGCCGGCCAACCGCGCCTCCAGCGACGCGAACGCGGCGGCGAGGGTGCCGAGCGCGCTCGCCGCCCACTCCCGGCGATCGACCAGCTCGGCGAGCGGCGGCCGCGCGGGCACCGCGAGGCCGGAGAGCCCGACGCCTCGGCGATCGCCAGCTCGCAGGCGCGCGCGACCTCCTCGGGCCGATATCCGTCCACGCCGCCCGCGTCCCCACCGGCGAGCGTCGCCGCGGTTCGCTCGGCGAGGCCCCAGTCGACCAGCGCCCGGCCCGCTCAGGAGGGCGCCGCGATCGAGTCGCGCAGGACGCCGAGCAGGGTGCCGAGGATCTCCTCGTCCAGCCCCGCGGCGATCTCGTAGCGCGCGTCCAGACCGAGATGAGCCTCGGCGAGCGTGAGCCGGTCGAACGCCACGCAGGCTCCGGCCTCGCGGGCGATCAGCTGCGCGGCGGCGACATCGACCGAGCGGCATGACCGCGGGCTCAGCATCCCGTCGAAGCGCGCCGCAGCGACGTAGGAGATCGTGATCGCGAGCGAGCCGACCGCCCGGGCGCGGTAGGCCTTCCCGGCGAGGCGCTCGACCATCGGCGCGATCAGCTCCGGCTTGGCGCCCTCGAGCCCGACGACCTCGAGCCCGTAGCCGGGTCCGCGAGCGGGGATCGGCTCGCCGTTCGAGCCTGGCGCCGCGGTGGCGCTCCGCCCAGAACTCCTCGTCGGCGCCGAAGTCGTGGACGAACCCGAGCTCGACGTCGGCCATCGAGTCGCCGTCGGCGACCGCGATCGAGAGCGAGTGCGAGGGGATCGTGCGACGGGCGTTGAGCGAGCCGTCGATCGGGTCGATGACGACTCGAACCGGCGAGCCGCCGTCGCCGAACACGACCTCGCCGCGCTCCTCGGAGATCGCGGTGAAGCTGGCTCCCTGGCGTGCAGCCGCTCGAGCTCGGCGAAGACGATGTCCTCGGCCTTGCGGTCGATCGACGAGGCTGCGATCGCCGCCCTCGCCGACCCCGTCGTAGACGGTCCTCGCCTCGATCCCCGCGCCCTCGGCGAACAGCTCCTTGTGGGCGTCGACGATGCGTCTGAACGCCGCCAGCCACTCGGCCGGCGCCGGCTGGCTGTCCTCGCCCGCGCTCACGCGGGCACTCTAGATGCTCGTCGGAGCCCTACCGGCCCCGGCGTCGCGGCGCTAGCGTGTCGGCGATGGAGCCGAGAGCAGACGGGGAGCCCGGCCGACCGAGGCGCAGCTCCGCGTCGCCGCGCATCGCGGCGGCCCGCTGCTCGTCACCGGCCCGGCCGGTTCCGGCCGCACCGAGGCGCTGGCGCTGCGCCTCGAGGCTCTGGTCGAGGGCGGGGAGCGGCCCGAGCACGTGCTCCTCCTGAGCCGCTCGCGGGCGGCGCGGGCGACGCTTCGCGAGCGGGCCGAGGGGCTCGTCGCGCGCCCCCACGACGAGCTCTGGATCGAAACCTGGGAGGAGGTCGCCGAGCGGCTGCTGCGCGAGTACCCGGTCGAGGCCGGGCTCGATCCGTTCTTCGCGACCGTCGCCCCGGCCGACCGGCTGGCGATCCTGCTCGACCGCCTCGATCGAGCTGCCGCTGCGCCGTCACGAGATCCGCGGCAACCCCGCCGGCCTGCTGGCCCGCCTGCTGCGCCGGATCGATGCTGCTCAAGGCCGAGGCCGTCGCCGCCCCGGCCCTGCGCGAGCAGCGCGGTCGCAGCCGAGCGGGCCGCCGTCAACGCCGCCGAGCGCGAGCAGGCCGAGCGCGAGATCGAGTTCGCCGACGCTCTACGCGAGCCACGACCGGATCCTCCGCGAGGCCGGCTGCCTCGACGGCGGCGACCTCGTGCTCGAGCTGGCGAAGCTGCTTCGCGACCGCGCCGACGTCGCCGCCGAGCTCGGCGCAAGGCTTCGCCACCTGCTCGTCGACGAGCTCGAGGACGCCGGCCTCGCCCATCGCGCGGTGCTCGACGCGCTGGTCGGCGCGACGGCAACGTCGCCGCCGCCTGCGATCCCGACGCAGGCGGTGCGGCGCTTTCGCGGCGCCGGCGAGGCCGCGCGCTCGCGGCCTTTCGCGCGACCTCGGCCGGCGGCGGCCGACGGTCGAGCTCCCGGCGCCGCCTGCGCGAGCCGCGCACCGTGACCGCTTCTGGCGCTGCGAGAACGAGCGCGCCCAGGCGCAGGCGGTCGCCCGCGAGATCGAGCACCTGCTCGCCGCCGGCGAGGTCCGGCCCGAGCAGATCTGCGTCGTCGTCGGCTCCGGCTGGCGGGAGGCGCGACTGGTCGCCGCGGCGCTCGAGGAGCGCAGCGTCCCGTTCCGCTTCGCCGGCGACGCCGCCTTCTTCGCAGCGCCCCGAGGTCCGCGACGTGCTCGCCTGGCTGCGGATGCTCGCCGACCCGGCCGACGCGCCGCGGTGGTCCGGGCGCTGACCCGGCCGCCGGTCGAGCTGCGCTCGGTCGACCTGGCGCGGTGCACGACGATCGCCCGGCGGCGCAAGCTCGACATGGTCTCGGCGCTCGAGGCGGCGCTCGAGAGCCCGCAGCTTCCGCCCGAGGCCCGCGACCGGATCCAGGCCTTCCTGCGCCTGCACAGCGCCGCCGCGCGGGCGATCGACGAGATGCGCGCCGACGTCTTCGTCCGCCGGCTGATCGAGCGGTCGGCCTGCGCCGCCAGCGGCTGTTCGCGGCGCAGCCCGGAGGCCGCGGAGCGGCTGCGTCAACCTCTCGCGCCTCGCCGAGCTCGCCGCCGACTGGGCGCGGCGCGAGCCGCGCGGCTCGATCCGCGACTTCGTCCGCCACCTGATCGCCGTCGCCGACGCCGGGGACTCGGCGCCGAGGATGCCGACCGGCTCCGGCCGCCGGGCGCGGTCGTGGTCGCCGAGCCCGAGCAGGTCAAGGGCCTCGAGTTCGACCATGTCTATCTGCTCGGCCTGAGCAGCGGGGCGGTGCGCCGGCGCGGCCCTGGGAGGACCGCTGGATCCCCGAGGGCCTCGATCGCGAGCCGCTGCCCGCGCCCGGCGAGGAGCTCACGCCGGCGGCGGCGCGGATGCTCGCCGACGTGGCGATCACCCGCGCCCGCGACGCGCTGGTTCTCGCCTGGCCGGAGCGCGCCGAGCAGGGCGGCGGACGCCATCGCGCATCTATGCGGAGGCACGCTCGGCCCGCCGCGGCGGCGCCGAGGAGCTGCACGAGGAGGAGCTCTTCGGGCCGGCCGAGGGCCTGCACTCCACCTACCGGATGCTCCGCGACGAGGTGCTCGAGGCGTCCTGGCGGGCCGGCTCGGCGCTCTCGGAGATGCGCCTCGACACCGCCGACGACGTCAACCGGCGGTCGCCCGCTTCCTCGAGCTGGTCAAGCTGGCGGCGCTGATCCAGCGTCCCGGCGGCGAGCCGGCGCGCGGAGGCGATCGACGCGATCAACGAGCTGCTCGGCCGGGTCGCGTCGCCCGAGCAGCGCGCCGCGCTCGACGCCTCGGCGCTCGACGCCTACCTGCTCGGCGAGGAGCGCGAGCGCGACGCGCCGCCGCGGGCTGATCGCCGCGCGCGACGAGCCCTCGCTGGAGGCAGTTCCTGCCGCGCCGCGGCGACGGGCTCGGCCTCTCGGCCTCCGACATCGACCTCTACCGGACCTGCCCGCTGAAGTACAAGTTCGCGCGCGTCTTCGGCGATCCCCCAGGAGCCGACGATCAACCAGCGCTTCGGGATCCTGATCCACCAGGTGCTCGAGCGCTTCCACGCCGAGGAGCTGCGCGGCGCGCGGCGGCGACGGCCCGGCGGGCTCGAGCGGCTGCTGCGCGCTCTTCGAGGCCGGCTGGCGGCGGTCGGGGTTCGGCGCGTCCGACGACGAGCTCCAGTACCGCGACCGCGCGGTCGCCGCGCTGCGCCCGCTACCACGAGCGCCACGCGCGCTCGGAGTCGAGCCCGGTCTGGCTGGAGCGCAACTTCGCCTTCGAGATCGGCCAGCACCAGCTCCGCGGCCGGGTCGACCGGGTCGATCGCCTCCCCGACGGGCGGCTACGAGCTGATCGACTACAAGACCGGCGACCCGGGCCGAGCCCGAAGCTCGCGCGGCGACGTCCAGCTCGCGCTCTACCGGCTCGGCGCCCGCGAGGCCTGGGAGGTCGAGGCCGAGCCACCGGCAGCTACTGGTACGTGCTCGCCGACGAGAAGGTCGGCGTGCCCGCCGAGCCCGACGACACCGAGCGGGTCGAGCGCACGGTGCTCGAGGTCGGCGAGGGGATCTCCGAGCCAGGACTTCGAGCCGCGGCCCTCGCCACGAGATCTGCGCGTGGTGCGACTTCCGGCTGATCTGCCCGGCCTCGGAGGCCTGAGGCGAGCGCGCTAGGTCGGGGCGCGGCGTGCTCGTCGGAGCGCTGGCGCAGGAAGCGCTGGAAGTCCTGGGCGATCGTGTCGCCGGAGGGGATGTCCTCGCCGAGCGCGGTCGAGCTCGTCGGCCTGCTCGGCCTCGAGCCGCTGGACCAGCTCCTCGATCTCGGGGTTGGCGGCGACCGCGCGGTCGACCTGGTCCTCGAAGCGGCCCATCTCCTCCTCGAGCTCGGAGGCCTCGACCGCGACCCCGGTGAACCCCTCGAGCCGGCGCAGCAGCGCCAGCGCCGCCTTCGGGTTCGGGACCGCGGCGACGTAGTGGGGCACCGCCGCCCAGAGGCTCGCCGAGTCGAGCCCGCGCCGGCGGCAGGCGTCGTGGAGGACGCCGACGATCCCGGTCGGGCCCTCGTAGCTCGAGCGGCTCGAGGTCGAGCGCGCTCGACCAGCTCCGGGTCGGAGGCGAGGCCGGTGATCGGCACCGGCCGCGTGTGGGCGACGTCGGCGAGCAGCGCGCCGAGCGTCACGACCATCTCGACCCCGAGTCGCTCGGCGGCCTCGATCACGGCCTCCGCGAAGGTGCGCCAGCGCAGGTTCGGCTCGGTGCCCGCGACCAGCACCAGGTCGCGCTCGGCGCCGTCGGCGCCCGCGCGGCGAGCAGCGTGTTCTCGCGGCCAGTCGACCTCGCGGGTCTGGCCCTCGCTCGAGCCGGATCGTCGGCCGGGTCGACCTGGAAGTCGAAGAACTCCTCCGGGTCGATCTGGGCGACCGGCTCGGCGTCGAGCGCGCTCGCGACCGCCTCGAGCGCCGTCGTGGCCGAGCTCGCCGCGTCGTTCCAGCCGGCGAACGCCGCGACCAGCACCGGCGAGCGAAGCTGCGGCAGGCTCCCCCTCCCAGATCAAGTGCGTCCACTGCCGCCGAGCCTACCGCGTGGCGCATCCGGTCCGCCGAGGCCGGATCGGTCCGCGTCGGCGAGTCAGAATCGCCGGTGGAGGCCGCGCTCGCGCAGATTCACGCCCCCGTCGCCGAGCTGCGCGCCGGGCAGCGCTTCGAGGGCCGCTACGCGTGCCTGTCGCAAGGACCGCCTGACCGCGCGCAACGGGTCCGCGTACCTCTCCCTGCGAGCTGCGCGACCGCACCGGCGTGATGCCCGCGCGGGTCTTCCGCGACGTCGACCGGATCGGCCTGCGCTTCGACCCCGGCGACGCCGATCGCCGTTCGCGGCAGGGTCGAGCGCTTTCGCGGCGAGCTCGTCGCCGAGATCGACGACGTCACCCGGCTCGAGCCGGCGAGCTCGACCCGGCGGAGTTCCTGCCCGCCGCCTACCGCGCGGTCGAGGAGCTCGAGGGCTTCCTCGAGCACCTGACCCGCGAGGTCCACGACCCGCCGCTGCGCGAGGTCGTCGAGCGTCGTGCTGTTCGGCGGGCCAGACGGCCGAGGCCTTCCGGCGGGCTCCCTGCACGCGGTCCGGCCACCACGCCTACCTCGGCGGCCTGATCGAGCACACGGTCGCGGTCGGGACGCTCGTCGGCGAGATCTGCCAGCTGCACCCGCGGCTCGACTCCGACCTGCTGATGGCGGCGGCCCTGCTCCACGACGTCGGCAAGACCCGCGAGTTCACCTACGGCGCCGAGTTCGAGGCTCAGCGAGGAGGGGCGACTGCTCGGCCACCTCGCGATCGGCGCCGAGATCGTCGGGGCCGCTGCTCGGGCTCGCTGCCGGCCGAGCGCCGCGCTGCGCGCTGCTCAACTGCGTGCTCACCCATCACGGTCCTACGAGGGCCGGCGGCCGCTCGTGAGCGCGGCCGCGGCGCCGGCGCGGCGCGGGCGGGGTTCGGCTCGCCCGAGGCGCTCGCGCTCTATCGCCTGAACGCGCTCGACGCCTCCGTCAAGGGCGCGCTCGAGCACGGCGGCGCCTAGCTCGCTGCTCAGCCGGGAGGCGCCGCGGCCCCGGGACGCGCCCCGCCGCGGAGCGCCAGCCGGGCGGCGACGAACAGGACCAGGGCCGCGAAGGAGACCTCGAGGATTCGTTCGGAGACGTGATTGGCGACCAGCACGCCCGCCAGCACGCCGAGCGGGGAGAGCGCTCCGATCGCGAGCCCGTCTCGCAGGCGGACGTTGCCGTAGCGGCGCTGGCTCCACGTGCCGACCAGCGCCACCGGGACGATGGCCAGCAGGGAGGTCGACTCGGCGCGGATCAGCGGCTCGCCGAGGAAGATCGCGATCGCCGGGACGAAGAGGATGCCGCCGCCGACGCCGAGCAGGCCGCCGACCATCCCTCCCGCGTACCCGAGCAGCGCCGCGGCCAGGTACTCCATCAGGGGACCAGGAGCTCGATCGCCAGGGCGACCAGCAGTGCCGCGAACAGGAGCGAGACCGCGCGCTCGGGGAGTCGTTGCTGGAGCGCGGTGCCGTTGATCACGCCGGCGACCGCGGGAGCGCCCACCAGCAGCGCCGCGCCGAGGTCGACGTTGCCGTGGGCCCCCTGACCGATCGTGGCCAGCAGGGCGATCACCGCGATCGCGGCCAGGCTGGTCCCCGTCGCCTCGCGATCGCCGTAGCCGAACCAGAGGATCAGCAGCGGAACCAGAACGGTCCCGCCGCCGACGCCGAACAACCCGCTGAACAACCCGGCCGCCGTCGCGGTGACAACCAGCTTCAGCACCCTGTCCGTGCGCACGCGGGCGATACTACGGCGAGGATGACCCGCCCCCCCGAGCCCGCAGCGTGAACACCACCCCCTCCGCGGTGCTCGCCGAGCTGCTCGATCCGCTCCGCGAGCAGCCGGCCTCGAGCGCGATCCTCTGCGATGTCGACGGCACCCTCGCGCCGATCGTCGGCGACCCGGCCGCCGCCTCCGTCCCCGAGCCCACCCGCGAGGCCTTGCGCGAGGTCGGACGACGCTACGGCCTGGTCGCCTGCGTCACCGGGCGCCCCGCGCTCGAGGCCCGGCTGATCGTCGGGGTCGAGGAGATCACCTACGCGGGCAACCACGGCCTCGAGCTGCTCGAGCCCGGCGAGAGCGCGGTTCGCTTCGACCCGGCGCTCGGCGACCGCGCCTCGGCGGCGCTCGGCTTCGTGCGCTCGCTGCCGGCGCTCGATCTCGCCCAGCTCGGGCTGAGGATCGAGGACAAGGGCGCGATTCAGGCGTTCCACTGGCGCGGCGCCGAGAGCGAGCCCGACGCCGAGGCCCGGGCGCGGGAGATCGCGGGCGAGGCCGAGCGCGCCGGCCTGATTCCGCACTGGGGGCGCAAGGTTCTCGAGCTGCGGCCACTGCCCGGCGTCGACAAGGGGACCGTGGCGAAGCGACTGGTCGCCGGCGCCGCCCGCCGGGCGCTCTTTGGAGGCGACGACCTCACCGACCTCGACGCGTTTCGCGGCCTGCGGGAGCTGGTCGGCGACCGGCGGCTCGAGCGGGCAATCTGCCTCGGCGTCGCCTCGGAGGAGGCCCCGGACCGCCTCTGGGACGAGAGCGACGGGATCGTCGCCGGCACCGCCGGCTTCGCCTGGGTCCTGAGGGTTCTCGCCGGCGGCCCCCGGCAGGGTTGATCGAGGCTCCGGTGCTGTTCTGCGATCTGCTGCGGGTGACCGTCCTAACCGTCGCCGGCGTCGCCACCGCGCTGGGCGCGGTCAGCGTCGCGGTCGCGAATCGCGACGGCGACGCGCTGGCACTCATCGTCGCCGGAGCGTGGTGGCTGCTCGCGAGCGTGGTGGGGCTGGCGCTCGGCCACGCGGCGCGAGCCGGCGAGGAGATGGCCCGGGCGCTGGCGGCGGCGCGCACCTCGACCAGCCTGCCGCCCGACTCCCCGGCGAGGATCGCCTTCGGGCGCCTCTGGCCGATCGGCGCCTTCGGGCTCGCCGCGGGCATCGCCGGATGGTTCTGGCCTCAGGTGGCGGCGATCGGCGCCGGCTACGCGATCCTGGTCGCGCTGCTCTGGCGCCGCCGCGAGGCGGCCGTCGTCGGGATCGAGGACCGCGACGGCGTCCGCTTCTACGTCGAGCCCTCCTCGGGCCTCGAGCCGGTGAAGCTGATCCGCACGCCGGGCCTCTACCGCGATCGCGCCCCATCGGCGAAGCCGCCGCCGCCCCCACCGGCCCGCGCCGGATAGGCGGCCCTCGCCGGTCGCCCCGAGCGCCCGCCACTGGTTCTCGCCCCGGCTGCGCGCGTAGGCGACCGAGCCGAAGAGCGAAGCGCCGAGCGCGGCGAGGCCGGCGAGGACGAGCCCCGCGCGGGCTCCGGCGAGCTCCGAGAGCCAGCCGACGATCGGCCCGCCGATCGGGGTCGAGCCGAGGAAGACGACCGAGTAGAGCGCGACCACGCGTCCGCGCATCTGCGGCGCGGAGTCGAGCTGCAGGTTCGAGTTGATCCCCGCGGCGAAGGTCACGCTGACGGCGCCGAGCGGCACGAAGGCCGCCATCGCCAGCGGCAGGGTCGGCGCCGCGGCGACGATCAGCGCGAGGACGCCGAAGGCGGCGGCGGAGCCGACGATCAGCCGTTCACCCGCTCTTCCGCGGGCCCCGAAGGCAAGCGCACCGCCGATCGAGCCGACGGCCATCGAGACGGCGAGCGCGGAGTAGGCGGCCGGCCCTCCGTCGAACGTGAACCGCGCGAGCAGCGGCAGCAGCACCTGGAAGTTGAACGCGAGCGTCCCGATCACCGCCATCATCACCAGCGGGATCGCGAGCGAAGGCTGCGAGCGCACGTAGCGGACCGCCGCCCCGACGCCGCCGGAACCGCGGTCCGGCCGGGGCGCGACACCGAGCCGGTCCGGGTCCATCGAGCGCAGCGCGACGAGCATCGCGGCGAAGGTGGCGGCGTTGAGCAGGAAGCAGGAGGCGACGCCGACGGTCGCGATCAGCAGGCCCGCGCCGGCCGGGCCGAAGATCCGCGCCGAGTGGATCAGCACGCTGTTCAGGCTGACCGCGTTGACGACGCGGTCCGGGCCGACCATCTCGATCACGAAGCTCTGCCGGGTGGGGTTGTCGACCGAGTTGATCGCGCCGCGGACGAAGACGAGGCCGAAGACCATCCAGGGCTCGATCGTCCCGCCTGCGGTCAGCCCCCAGAGCGCGAGCGCCGGGAGCGCCATCGCGGCCTGGGTGACGGTCAGCAGCGTGCGCTTCGGAAAGCGATCGGCAAGCACCCCGCCCCAGGCGCCGAAGAGCAGGATCGGCAGGAACTGGAGCGCCGCGGTGACCCCAACCGCCACGCCGCTGCCGGTGAGCTCGAGGATCAGCCACATCTCGGCGACCATCTGCATCCAGTTGCCGCTCAGCGAGACGATCTGGCCGCCGAAGTAGCGGCGGTAGTTCGGGACCTCGAGCGAGCTCAGCGAGCGGCGCAGCGCGGCGCTCAACGGGTCCCCTCGTCGTCGAGCATCCGCTCCAGGATCCCGGCGGCCCGCTCGAGGGTGGCCCGCTCGTCGGGGTCGAGCCTCGCGAGGCGCCTCGCGACGTAGGCGGTCTTGCGGCCGCGCAGGCGCTTGAGGAGAGCCCGGCCCTCGCCGGTCGCGCTCAGCAGGCATGCGCGCCGATCGGCCGGATCGGCCGTCCGCTCGATCAGGCCGGCGTCCTCGAGGCTGGCGATGATCCGGGTCACGGTCGGGCGCTTCACCCGCTCGCGATCGGCGAGCTCGCTCGGGGTCAGCGGGCCGTGCACGCCGATCGTCGCCAGAGCGGCGCTGAGGCTCGGGCTGAGCGAGTCCTCGCCCTCCGCGCCGGCGGCCTCCTGTCGAAGCCGGCGGGCCGTCCGCACGATCGCCAAGCGCAGCCGGGCCGCGGTGTCGGTGATCGCCGGAGAACTACTTACCATTGCTAATTAGCCTAGCAAACCACTGCCGGGCGGGCCTGCCGCGGCATCCCCCCGTCGGCCCCTCCCGCGCGTGGCCGGCTATCGACCCAGCGTGCGCAGGAAGCGCGGTGCGCGATCGCTCAGGACCACGAGCAGCTCGCGGACCTCGGCGAGGCCGGCGCGCAGCTCGGCGTCGCCGGCCTCGATCGGCAGCATCGAGTCCTGGAGCTCGCCGATCCGCCGTCCCGCCTCGGCGCCGGCCGCGACGGCCCGCTCGATGATCGCCCGGACGCTCTCGCGTCGCAGGCTCGGCGGCTCGGGTTCGGGCCCGCGCTCGCGCCCGGCAAGTCCGACCCGCTCCGCGAAGCCGGAGTGGGTGCGCTTCGCGCGCCCGAGCGCCCGCTGCAGCGGGCGGTAGAGCTCGTCCTCGAGACGATCCGCGGTGCCGACATCGAGCCGCTCGTAGGCCTCGGTCAGGCAGATCGACGCAAGCTCGATCCGCCCGGTTGCCGCGGCGAGGTCGTCGAGGATCTGCTCGCGCGCTTCGAGGGTCGTGAACGCCACCTCCCGAGCCTAGCTCGGCGCGGCGCTGGCGAGGCCCCGGCCGCGCCGGCCGGTCGCCGGGTGCGCGGCGCCTAGGCGGCCTGCGCCTCGGCCATGATCCGCCCGATGTTCTCGGGCGCGAAGAACTCCGGCGCCGGCGAGCGTCGCCGCCTGGACGCTGACGAAGCCGTCCATCGCCTCCTGGTTGCCGTGCATCGCGCCGAACAGCTGCTGCATCTCCGGCGGCGGCGGCTGCAGCTGGGCGAAGTCGTCGGTGAACTCGTAGATCGGGCATCGCCTCGTCGGTCGCGGGTCTGCTGGTACTCGCTCATCCCCTCCTCGAACGGCGCGTCGCCCGGCGAACGCGTCGTCGAGCGCGCCGGCGACCAGCTCGGCGTCGCGGAAGGCGTCGTTGATGCCCATCGCGGTGATCGGGTTCTTGTGGTAGCCGGCGTCGCCGAGCAGCGCCCAGCCGGGGCCGTACGGCTTGCGGAAGTAGCCCGGCAGCTCGGCCGAGCCGACGAACTTCGACTCCCGCGTCGCCGCGCGCACGCGCTCGGCGAACTCCGGGGCGAGGTCCAGCGGCCGCGAAGAAGTTGCCCTCGATGTCGCTCGCGGTTCGCCTGGAACTCCTCGACCGGCCAGCCGAACGGCACGCACGGTGAGGTCGTCGTGGGTGGGCACCGCCGCCCAGCCGCGGCGGTCCTCGGCCCGGATCGTGGTCGTCGAAGCCGCTCGACCGGCAGGTCGCTCCAGTAGGCGTAGTACATCGCCTGGCGCGACGGCCGCTCGTCGTACTGCTCGGGCTTGACCGTCTTCGCCACCAGCGAGTGCTTGCCGTCGGCGCCGATCACGACGCGGGCGCGCTCGGTCACGCGCCGCCCCGCCCCGCTCGTGGCCGCGGATGCCGGTCACCGTGCCGTCCGTCGGCGAGGATCTCGTCGACGGTGAAGCCCTCGCGCAGCTCGGCGCCGGCCTCGACCGCCGCGTCGACCAGCAGCTGGTCGAGGACCGTGCGGCGCGGGCAGTAGCCGTGAGCGATCCCGTCGATCGGCTGCGGGGAGCCGGAGATCGTCACCGGCCCGAAGTCGAAGGAGTAGCTCTCGACCGGCGGGCAGCCGGTCGCCTCGAGGCGCTCGAGCAGGCCCCAGCGCTGCGAGCGCGGCGACGCCCGGCGGATGGACGAGGTGGGTCGACATCGTGTCGCTCGGGAACGTCGCCTTGTCGACCAGCAGCACCCGGTGGCCCTTGCGGGCGAGCAGCATCGCCGTCGGCGACCCCGCGCAGCGCGCGCCGACGACGATCGCGTCGTAGTTTGCGTTGCTCATGGCTATCGCCCCTTCTGCGTTGGACCGCTCGAGGAGAACCTCTCACGCCAGCGGCCGCAGCGCAACCCCGGTCTCTCGCCGCCGCTCTCGCCGCCCGAGCTCAGGCGCGGGTGCGCTTGCGGAGCTTCGCGAACCGGCTCCAGCTCCGGGTGTTGGCGATCTGAGCGGCACTCAGCCAGCCCCGCCGCGCGGTGGCGATCCCGTAGTGGATGTTCTCGAGCGTCTCGGTGCCGTGCGCGTCCGTGTTGACGCAGATCCACACCCCGGCCTCGGCCGCGAGCCGCGCGTGCTGCTCGGAGAGGTCGCGGCGGTTCGGGTTGCCGTTGATCTCGAGCATCGTCCCGTTCGCCGCCGCCGCCTCGAAGATCCTGGCTCGACGTCGATGTCGTACGGCTCGCGCCTGCCGATCAACCGCCCGGTGAGGTGGCCGATGCAGTCGACCAGGGGATGCTCGATCGCGGTCAGCACCCGCGTCGGTCATCTTCTCGCGCGAGATCCGGAACGAGGTGTGGACCGAGGCGATCACCCAGTCGAGCTCCGCGAGCACCTCGTCCTCGTAGTCGGGCGAGCCGTCGGTGCGGATGTTGACCTCCGATCCCGGCGAGCACCCGGAACCGCTTGCCCTTGTAGCGCTCGTTGAGCTCCGCGATCTCGGCTACCCGCTCGAGCAGCGCGTCCGGGGTGACGTGGTCGCCGAACCCGTGACTCGCCGAGTGGTCGGTCATCGCGAGGTAGCCGTAGCCGCGCCCGCGCGCCGCCTCGGCCATCTCCTCGAGCGAGTTGCGGCCGTCGGAGAGCGTGGTGTGGCAGTGGAGGTCGCCGCGGATGTCGGCCGAGCTCGACCAGCTCCGGCAGCTCGCCCGCCGCGGCCGCCGCGATCTCGCCCCTGCCCTCCCGCAGCTCGGGCTCGATGTAGGCGAGGCCGAGGCGCTCGTAGACCTCGGCCTCGCTCTCGCAGCGGGTCGACGTCGCCGCTCTCGATCTCGGTGATCCCGTGCTCGGAGACCGACAGGCCGAGCTTGAGCGCCCGCTCGCGCAGCTCGACGTTGTGCGCCTTCGAGCCGGTGAAGTGCTGAAGCAGGTTGCCGTAGGCATCGGGAGCGACGATCCTCAGGTCGACGCCGATCCCGTTGTGGGTCACGATCCGAGCGCCCGCCTCGCCGGCGGATCCGGCCTGCGCGGCCAGCGGGTGCGCCGCGAGCGCCTTCGCGAGCGCCGCCGGGTCGGTCGCGGTGGCGATCAGGTCGATGTCCTTGCAGGTCTCGGCCCGGCGCCGAGCCGAGCCGGCGATCGTCGACCCGCTCGCAGGCCGGATCGGCTCGCAGCGCCTCGGCCAGCTCCTCGGCGACGTCGAGCACGTCGGAGAGCAGCAGCCGCTCCTTCGGACCCTCCTCGCCGAGCCGCTCGAGCGCCGCGAGCACGTTGTCCTCGACCTTCGTCGCCGAGCCCCTTGACGGCGCGGATCTGCTCGCCTCGGCGGCTGCGCGCAGGTCCTCGAGGCCGCTCACGCCGAGCTCGTCGAAGAGCTGTCGCGCGGTCTTCGCGCCGACTCCGGGCAGCCGAGTGACCTCGACCAGGCCGAGCGGGAACTTCTCGCTTCAGCTTCGCGGTCGCCGGGATCTCACCGTCGTCGAGCAGCGCGAGGATCTTCGCCGCGAGCGTGTCGCCGATCCCGGGCAGCTCGGTCACCTTTCCCGCTCGCGCCAGCTCGGCGACCGAGACCGGGCTCTGGCGGATCACCCGGGCCGCCTCCTTGTAGGCGAGGTACGCGGTAGCGGACCGCCCCGTCGAGCTCGTAGAGGGTGCCGAGCTCGGCGAGCGCGTCGGCGATCTCGGCGTTTCGCATCTGCGGGAATCTAGACCCGCGCGCCGGCTCGCAGCACCTGGATCGGGAGCCGCACTTCACTTTGTATAGTGTGTGGAGCACGACGAGACCGGAGCGCCGGCGCTCGCGATCCGATACAAACGCTGGGCCCGACGTGGCCCCGACTAGGAGACGAAGGTGACAGGCAAGCTTCCAGACGTGACCGACGCGAACTTCCAGGCCGAAGTGCTCGATTCCGACCTGCCGGTTCTGGTCGACTTCTGGGCCCCGTGGTGCGGTCCCTGCCGGGTCGTCCATCCGATCCTCGAGGAGCTGGCGGCCGAGCGCTCGGAGGAGTTCACGATCCTCAGCCTCAACGTCGACGACAACCAGCAGACCGCGGCACGCTACGAGGTCCTCTCGATCCCGACGATGATCCTGTTCAAGGACGGCGCCGAGGCGAAGCGGATCGTCGGCGCCCTGCCGCGGCGCAGGCTCGAGGCCGAGCTCGACCCGGCGCTCGTCTAGGCGACCGGCTCGAGCGCGACCCGGAGCTCGCGCCCGTCGATCTCGACGGTCCGCGCGTCCTCGGCGTGATCGAGGGCGAGCGCGCTCGCCAGCGTCTCGCCGGCTATGTACCCACGGTGGTCGCGGGCCGCCTCGATCAGCTCCTCGTCGCCGCCGAGCGTGAGCGAGATCCGGTCGGTCACGTCGAGGCCGGCGTCCTTGCGAGCGCCCTGGACCGCATGCACGATCTCGCGCGCGATGCCCTCGCGGCGCAGCTCGTCGTCGACCTCGAGCTCGAGCGCCACCGCCCGGCCGGCCTCCGCCTCGACCTCGTAGCCCTCGAGCGGTCGCATCACCAGGTTGAAGTCGCCGGGCTCGAGCGGATGCTCCTGCCCGTCGATGTTGACGCCGATCCGCCGCCCGCCCTTCACCGCCGCGGCGACGTGCTCGGGGTCGAGCGCCGCGATCGCCGCCGCGACCTTCGGCATCGCCGCTCCGAAGCGCGGGCCGAGGGTGCGGAAGTTCGGCTTCGCCTCGTAGGTGAGCAGCTCGCCCTCCTCGGAGACGAACTCGAGCTGCTTCACGTTCAGCTCCGACGCGACCAGCTCGGAGAGCCGCTCGATCTCGGCGCGCTCGAGCGCGGTGGCGACGATCACGGCCCGGCGTAGCGGCTGGCGAACCTTGATCCGCGCCTGAGCGCGAGCCGCGCGGCCGAGCTCGATCGCCCGCATGGTCGCCTCCACGCCCGCCTCGAGCTCGCCGTCTGCGAGCTCCGGCTGTGGGGCCGGGAAATCGCTCAGATGGACCGAGTCGGGGAGCTCCCCGAACTCGCCCTCGTCTCCGGCGACCAGGTTGGCGTAGAGGTCCTCGGCGAGGAACGGCGTGAACGGCGCGAGCAGCCTCGCGGTCTCGATCAGGCAGTGACGCAGGGTCGAGAAGGCCCCGGGCTCACCGTCCCAGAAGCGCCGCCGCGAGAGCCGCACGTACCAGTTCGAGAGCTCCTCGACGTAGGCGGCGATCGCCCGGCCCGCGGCCGTGCAGTCGTAGTCGTCCATCGCCTCGGTCACCGCCGAGATCGTCCCCTGAAGGCGCGAGAGCGCCCAGCGGTCGAGGTCGGTGCTCGGCTCCGGGCCCGGGGGCAGCGAGCGCGGATCGAGGTCGTTCGCGTTCGCGAACAGGACCCAGAACGAGTAGGTGTTCCAGAGGGTGAGCATGAACTGGCGGACCGACTCGCCGACGGTCTCGGCCGAGAAGCGGTAGCCGTCCCAGGGGTACTTCGCCGTCAGGTAGTACCAGCGGAGCGCGTCCGCGCCGTGGCGGCCGATCACCTCCCAGGGATCGACCACGTTGCCCCGGCTCTTCGACATCTTCTGGCCCTCCGGGTCGAGGATCAGCCCGAGGCATACGCAGTTGCGGAAACTCGCCTGGTCGAAGATCAGGGTCGAGATCGCCAGCTGCGAGTAGAACCAGCCGCGCGTCTGGTCCTGCGCCTCGCAGATGTAGTCGGCCGGGAAGCGGCTCGCGAACTCGTCCTCACCCTCGAACGGGTAGTGGAACTGGGCGAACGGCATCGAGCCCGAGTCGTACCACGTGTCGATCACCTCGGGCACGCGTCGCATCGGGCCGCCGCAATCGGCGCACTCGAGCACGACATCGTCGATGTGGGGCCGGTGGAGGTCCCCCGGGACCTCGCCCCCGCGTTCGCGTAGATCGCCGATCGATCCGGCGCAGAAGAGCTGCTCGCACCCCTCCGACTCGCAGCGCCAGACCGGCAGCGGGGTCCCCCAGTAGCGCTCGCGCGAAAGCGCCCAATCGACGTTGCCCTCGAGCCACTTGCCGAAGCGCCCGTGCTTGACGTGCTCGGGATGCCAGCCGATCTTCTCGTTCTCCTCGAGCATCCGATCGCGGACGTCGGTCGTGCGGATGTACCAGCTCGACTTCGCGTAATAGAGCAGCGCCGTCCCGCAGCGCCAGCAGTGCGGGTAGGCGTGCTCGTAGTCCTCGGCGCGCAGGAGCCGGCCGCGGCGCTCGAGCGCGGCGACGATCTCCGGGTTGTGCTCGAAGACGAGCCTGCCCTGGAAGTCGGGGACCCGCTCGTCGTAGGTGCCGTCGGGCCGGACCGGGTTCTGCAGGGTCATCCCATGGCGCTCGCCGAGCCGGAAGTCGTCCTCGCCGAAGGCGAGCGCGGTGTGAACGAGGCCGGTGCCGTCCTCGGTGGTGACGAAGTCGCCGATGAGGACGGAGTGACCGAGCGGCCCGAAGTCCTCGCCGCGCAGGTACTCGAACGGGGCCTCGTAGCGGATCCCCTCGAGCGCCGCGCCGGGCAGGTGGGCGAGGACTTCCAACGTTCCGGCCGCCTCCTCCGCTTCGCGTCCGGGGGCGGCCGGGTCAGCCGCCGGCTCTGCCTCCTCCGCTTCGCGTCCGGGGGCGGCCGGGTCAGCCGCCGGCTCTGCCTCCTCCGCTTCGCGTCCGGGGGCGGCCGGGTCGGCCCCGGCCCCGGGAAAGACGCGCTCGAGCAGGTCCCTGGCGACCACGTAGACCTCGTCGCCCACCCGCACGCGCAGGTACTCGATCTCCGCCCCGGCGGCGACGGCGGCGTGCGAGATCAGCGTCCACGGGGTGGTCGTCCAGACCAGCAGGTTGTCGCCGGGCTGCAGCGGGCTCTCGGGGATCGAGTTCGAGGGCGGGACCTCGGTGATCGGAAGCTTCACGTACACCGAGGGGTCGATCACGTCGCGGTAGCCGAGCGCGACCTCGTGCGAGGAGAGCGCGGTGCCGCAGCGGGGGCAGTAGGGGACCACCTTGTGACCCTCGTAGAGGCGGCCCTGGTCCCAGATCTGCCGGAGCGACCACCACACGGACTCGATGTAGTCGTCGGTCAGGGTGATGTAGGGATCGTCGAGGTCGATCCAGAAGCCGATCCGCTCGGTCAGCCGGTTCCACTCCTCGACGTAGCGGAAGACCGACTCGCGGCAACGGGCGTTGAACTCCGCGATCCCGTAGGCCTCGATCTCGGCCTTCGAGGAGATCCCGAGCTCCTTCTCGACCTCGAGCTCGACCGGCAGGCCGTGGCAGTCCCAGCCGGCCTTGCGCGGCACGTAGGCGCCGCGCATCGCGCGGTAGCGCGGATACACGTCCTTGAACACGCGCGAGAGCACGTGATGGGAGCCCGGCAGCCCGTTCGCCGTCGGCGGCCCCTCGTAGAAGCTCCACACCGGCGCGCCCTCGGCGCGGCGCTGCTCGAGCTGGCGCGCGAAGACCCCGCCCTCGCGCCAGCCCTCGAGCACGCGCTGCTCCAGCGCGGGAAACGACTGCTTCGGATCGACGGGGCGAAAGCCGGGCATCGGCGGCTGATTCTAGGAGCGCCTCGCCGGATGACCGGCGCTCGCGCCGCTCTAGGATGGGCCCGTGCGCCGGATCCTGATCCTTGCGGCGGGGGTGGCGGCGCTCGCCGGCGCCGGTTGCGGCTCGAGCGAGCCGCCGCGGACCCCGACCGCCTGCCTCGCCCCGGCGTCCGCCTACCTGGCGGCGCTGAGGAACGCCCCCGAAGCCGTCAGGCTCGCGGGCGAGACCCCGATCAGCGACTGCCTCGTCGCCGACCAGCAGCCCGGGCCCCTGGCGCAGGTGGGCAGCGCGGTCATCGAGGCGGCGACGGTGCTCAACCGCGAGGCCCGGCGGCGGCCGGCGGGTCCGGCGACGGTTCGGCTCGGCTACCTCGTTGGAGCGGTTCAGAGGGCCGCGGCGGGCACCTCCGGAATCCACCAGGACCTGACGCTGCGCCTCGACTCATCCGCGCGCTACACGAGCGACGGAAGGCCTTTCGGGGCGAGCTTCGAGCGCGCCTTCGGGCTTGGCTACGCCGCCGGCCAGGAAGGCGGCTGAGCGCGCCCGCGTGGGGCCTTGCTCAGCTCGCCTGCCTGCGGCGCAGGATCCCGAAGCGGCCGCGCGGGGCGATCGGCGTGCGGTGACGATCGGCGCGGCGCCTCAACTCGGAGCGGTGGGCTTCCAATGCGAGTGCGTAGAGAGTGGTCTGCATGATTCCTCCTGGTGGCGGGTGGGGGTATAACCGGTGTTGGGAGAAGACCAGTTATCTGCTAACTAGCTAAGCAGGTTGATCGGTTATGATCTGTGAGGGCGCTCACATGGGCGCCGAGAGACCCGACCAGGAGCACCGATGAGCTGGATCGAGCAGACGGCCGAGGAGGAGCAGTCCGCCCCCGGCGGCCTCGAGGCGGTCCGGGGCTTCGTCAACACCCTCGACATCGAGGAGGGGACGGACCGGCTCGAGAGCGTCGAGTCGGCCGCCGATTGGCTTGCCGAGGCGGACCTCGCTCCGCTCGGCGAGACGCCGAGCGAGGATGACCGGCGGCACCTGATCGCGATCCGGGAGGCGCTGCGCGAGATGCTGCTCGCCAACAATCACGGCGAGCGGGCCCCGGAGGGGGCGCTCGAGGAGCTCAACCGCCACTGCGGGCAGGCGGCGATCGGCCTGCGCTTCGACGCCGACGGCTCGGAGCTGGTCGCCCGGGGCGAGGGCGTCGAGGCGGCCGTCGCCGCCCTGCTCGCCCGGATCCACGAGGCCCTCGAGGAGGGCAGCTGGCGACGGCTCAAGGTATGCCCGGCCGAGGACTGCCACTGGGCTTTCTACGACCATTCCCGCAACCGCTCCGGGACCTGGTGCGAGATGGGGATCTGCGGGAACCGGGCCAAGGCGCGGGCCTATCGCGAGCGCCACCGGCCGCAGTCCAGCCGATAGCCTGGATCGAAGCGGTCTTACGACGAAAGGAACCGATGGCAACGGACGTGAGCGAGCAGCTCTGGGGCGGCGAGACCGACAAGGCGGTCGCGAACTTCCCGGTTTCGGGCCACCCGATCCCCGCGCCGGTCGTCCACTGGCTGGGTCGGCTGAAGGCGGCCGCGGCCCGCGTCAACGCCGAGCTCGGCAAGCTCGATCCCGACATCGCCGAGCGGATCGCCGCCGCGGGCGACGCAGGTCGCCGACGGCGAGCACGACTCGCAGTTTCCGGTCGACGTCTTCCAGACGGGCTCGGGCACCTCTTCGAACATGAACGCGAACGAGGTGATCGCGAACCTCGCCGGCGACGGGGCGCATCCCAACGACCACGTCAACATGGGCCAGTCCTCGAACGACGTCTTCCCCTCGGCGGTGCACCTCGCGGCCCTCGGCGAGGTCAGCCAGGACCTGCTCCCCGCGCTCGACGCGCTCGCGTCGACCCTGGCGGCGAAGGCCGACGAGTTCTCCGACCACGTCAAGTCGGGCCGCACCCATCTGATGGATGCCGTGCCGGTGACCCTCGGCCAGGAGTTCGCCGGCTTCGCGGCGCAGATCCGTCTCGGTGCCGAGCGCGTCCGCGACACCCTCGGGCGAGTCGGGCAGATCCCGCTCGGCGGCACCGCGACCGGGACCGGGATCAACACCCACGCGGATTTCGCCGAGCGCGTCCGCGCGCTGCTCGCCGAGGCGACCGGCCTCGAGATCGCCGCGCCCGAGGACCGCTTCGAGGCGCAGGCGAACCGCGACGCACTGGTCGAGCTCTCCGGCGCGCTCAAGGTCGTCGCGGTCTCGATGATCAAGATCGGCAGCGACCTGGCGCTGATGGGCTCCGGGCCGCGCGCCGGCCTCGCCGAGATCCGTCTTCCCGAGCTCCAGAAGGGCTCCTCGATCATGCCCGGCAAGGTCAACCCGGTGATCCCCGAGGTCGTGATCCAGGTCGGCGACCAGGTGATCGGCAACGACGCGGCGATCTCGATCGCCGGGACACAGGGCCAGTTCGAGCTCAACGTCCGGGTGCCGCTGATCGCCCGCAACCTGCTCGACTCGATCAAGCTGCTCGCCGCCGCGGCGAGGCTGCTCGACGAGAAGTGCGTGGCGGGGATCGAGGCGAACGAGGAGATGCTCCAGCGCCACGCGGAGTCGACGCTCCAGGTCGCGACCGCGCTGAACCCGCACATCGGCTACGACAAGGCGGCCGAGATCGTCAAGGAGGCGGCGGGGTCGAACCGCACGGTTCGCGAGGTCGCGATCGAGCGCGGCGTCGACGAGGCGGTGCTCGAGGAGGCCCTCGACTTCGTCTCGATGGCCCGGCCGCACGGGTAACGAAACGCGCACCGAGGTGACTGAGGGACATGACTGAGAACAGCGATCCAAGCACCGCCCACGCCCCCGACGCCTCCGCGGCGAGGGAGCTCGCCACCTTCGGCGCCGGCTGCTTCTGGCAGGTCGAGGAGAACTTCCGCGCCCTCGACGGAGTCGTCGACGCGCTCGTCGGCTACGAGGGCGGGCACGTCGACAACCCGACCTATGAGCAGGTCTGCTCCGGCGACACCGGCCACGTCGAGGTCACCCAGGTCGAGTTCGACCCCGGCCGAGTCTCCTATGAGGAGCTCGTCCGCAGGTACTTCCAGATCCACGACCCGACTCAGCTCAACCGCCAGGGCCCGGACGTCGGCCACCAGTACCGCTCGGTGATCTTCACCCACTCGCCCGAGCAGGCCGAGACGGCGCGCGCGGTGCTCGAGCGCGAGCAGGCGCGCTTCCGCGCTCCGATCGTCACCGCGATCGAGGATGCGGGCCCCTTCTGGCGCGCCGAGGAGTACCACCAGTGCTACCTGCAGAAGAGGCGCGAGTCCCCCGGGCTGCTCAGCAGCATCCTGCGGCGTTAGCCCGGCGCTGATCTAAGGTCTCGGGCGATGCCCTCGCCCGCGCTGCTCGCGTCCGCCCTGCTCGCCGTGGCGATGCTCGCCGGATGCGGAGACGAGGAGCCGCCGAGCCCGGCCCCGGGCGCTCCCGCGAGCGAGCTGGCGATCAGCGTCGACCCCGACGGTGACGGAGCCGAGCCCGCGCTGCGCGCCGAGCTCACCTGCCCCGCCGCGAGCGCACCCCGGGGAGCCTGCGAGGCGCTCGAGCGGCTGCCGGGCGATCCCGCGGCGCCGGTCCCGGCGAACACCGCGTGCACCGAGATCTACGGCGGGGCCGACGTGCTCAGGCTCAGCGGCACGCTGCGAGGCGAGCCGGTCGAGGCGGAGCTCACCCGGGCGAACGGCTGCGAGATCGAGCGCTTCGAGCGCTTCGCGCCGCTGCTCGGCGCGCTCTTCCCGGACTACGAGCCCGGGTCCGAACTCGCCGGATAAGCGGACCCGACGCGCCCGGGCGCGCGCTCAGGCGTTGACCGCGACGTACTTCGTCTCGAGGTACTCGTCGATGCCCTCGTTGCCGCCCTCGCGGCCGACGCCAGACTGCTTGACGCCGCCGAACGGCGCGCCGGCGTTGGAGACCATCCCCTGGTTGAGGCCGATCATCCCGGTCTCGAGCGCCTCGCAGACGCGCAGCGCGCGCTTCAGGTCGTTGGTGTAGACGTAGGCGACGAGCCCGTACTCGGTGTCGTTGGCGGCGGCGATCGCCTCCTCCTCGCCCGCGAAGGTCTTGACCGGGGCGACCGGGCCGAAGATCTCCTCGCTGCAGCAGGCGCGCGTCGTCGGGGACGTCGGCGAGCACCGTCGGCTCGTAGAAGTAGCCGGCGCCGTCGATCCGCTCGCCGCCGTCAGGCAGGTGGCGCCCTTGGCGACCGCGTCGTCGACCAGCTCGGCGACCTTGTCGCGCTGGTCGGCGTCGATCAGCGGGCCGACGTCGATGCCCTCCTCGATGCCGCGGCCGATCTTCAGCGAGCTCCATCCGCTCGGCCAGCTTCTCGGCGAACTCCTCGGCGACCGACTCGTGGACGTGAAAGCGGTTGGCCGACGTGCAGGCCTCGCCGACGTTGCGCATCTTCGCGATCATCGCGCCCTCGACCGCGGCGTCGACGTCGGCGTCGTCGAAGACCAGGAAGGGGGCGTTGCCGCCGAGCTCCATCGAGACCTTGAGCACGTTCTCGGCCGACTGCTCGATCAGCTTCCTGCCGACCTCGGTCGAGCCGGTGAAGGAGAGCTTTCGCAGCCGCGGGTCGGCGATGATCGGCTCGGAGACGTCGCCCGACGAGGTGCTCGTGACCACGTTGAGCACGCCGTCGGGGCAGGCCGCACTCCCTGAGCAGCTCGGCGAGCGCGAGCATCGAGAGCGGCGTCTGCTGCGCCGGCTTGATCACCATCGTGCAGCCGGCGGCGATCGCCGGGCCGATCTTGCGGGTGCCCATCGCGGTCGGGAAGTTCCACGGGGTGATGAAGTAGCAGGGGCCGATCGGCTGGCGCATGACCAGCACGCGGGAGGCGCCGTTGCCGGCGGCCTTGTAGTAGCCGTCGATGCGCAGCGCCTCGCCGGCGAACCAGCGGAAGAACTCCGCCGCGTAGGTGATCTCGGCCTTCGACTCGGCGACCGCCTTGCCCATCTCGAGCGTCATCAGCATGCGCCAGCTCGTCGGCTGCGGTCGTTCAGCGCCATGAAGGCGCGTGGAGGATCTCCGAGCGCTCGTTCGGCGAGGCAGGCGGCCCAGTCGGCCTGCGCCGCGACGGCGGCGTCGAGCGCCGCCCTGGCGTCGTCGGGGGTCGCGTCGGCGACCTCGCAGAGCGTCTCGCCGGTCGACGGGTCCTCGACCGCGAAGGTCTCGCCGCCGGCGGCGTCCCGCCACTCGCCGCCGATCAGAGCTGCTTCGGGGCCGACTCGACGACCGCTGCTCGTTGCCGGCGACGTTTGAATCGGTCATGCCACCTTCCTTTCGAGTGCGCATCGGCAGCGTATACGCGGCGGCGATCGACTACCCGCTTGCAGGATGGACCAAGCCCGGCCGGGCGCTTCGATCGATCGTCTAGCCTGCTGGCCGGTGGGGACCGTCGACGATGCATCCCGAAGCGATCCTGGAGAGCCGCCGCGCTCGCCGCCGCGGCGCTCGCGATCCTGCTCGCCCGCCGGCGCGCGCCGACGCCGTCGTGGCGAAGTCGACGGCCGGGGCTTCGGTCACGGCGTCGGCCTGAGCCAGTACGGAGCGCCTACGGGCTCGCCGAGCACGGCAAGAGCTACCGGGCAGATCCTCCGCCACTACTACGCGAACACCAAGCTGGGCCGGGAGAGGCGGTGCCAACGTCCGCGTGCTGCTCGGATCGGGCCAGGGATCGATCGCCTTCCGCGGCGCCTCGCGAGCCTGCGGCGCGCCGTCTCGACCCGGCGAAGCGCTACTACCTTCGCCGCCGCGGGCGGCGGCGTCGAGCTGCGCGCCGCCGACGGCCGGAAGCTCGAGGGCTGCGGCGGCGAGGGCAAGGCGGCGGCGGAAGCTGAAGATCGGCGGCCTCGGGCGCTACCGCGGCAGCCCTCGTCGCCCGAGCGGCCTCCGGCGGCAGCCTGCTGGTCATCAACCAGCTCGGCCTCGACGACTACGTCAGGGGCGTGGTCCCGAACGAGGTGCCCGCGTCGTGGCCGCAGCAGGCGCTGCGCGCCCAGGCCGTCGTCGCCCGCTGCTACGGCGCTCGCGACCGAGCGCAGCGGCGCCGCTTCGATCACTACGCGACACCCGCAGCCAGGTCTACGGCGGGCGCGACTCGGAGACGCCGCAGACCAACAGAGCGGTCTCGGCGACCGCGGGCGAGGTCGTCAAGTACGGGGCGAGACCGCGATCACCTACTACTTCTCGACCTCGGGCGGCCAGACCGAGAACTCCGAGTTCGGCTTCTCGGGCGGTAGCCCCGTTGCCCTACCTGAAGTCCGTCAAGGACCCCTACGACGACGCCTCGCCGCTTCACACGCTGGACGCGAGCGCCTCTCCGACGCGGAGATGGAGTCCGAGCTCACCGGCCTGTTCTCGGGCAGGCTGCAGCGGATCGAGATCCTCAAGACCGGCAGGCTCGCCGCGGATCGTCCGCGCCCGGGTGGTCGGCTCGTCGGGAAGCACGACGGTCACCGGCGACACCCTGCGAGCGCGGCTCGGACCTGGGCGCTCGACCTGGGCGAAGTCTCGAAGCGCGGCGAGCAGCTCAGCCGTCGCCGTAGGGCTGCAGCGGGACGCCGTGATCGGTCTCGCGCATCCCGAGCTCGTAGGCGGCCGCCGCCGACGCATTCGAGGCGAGCTGGCGGCCGGCCCTTCGCTCGACCTCGCAGCTCGAGGTCGGAGATCGAGCAGTTGACCGTGTTGTGCTCGGGGCCGGCCGGGTCGGCGTAGATCCAGCCGACGAAGTTGCGCGGCTCCGACCGGACGCTGCCGCGGACGCGGATCGTCCTTGCCGGTGAGCTCGAACGCGGGCCGCTCGGTCGGCGTCTCGTCGATCTTCGTCGATCGAATCCGCTCGAGCCCACCGAGGCGATGGCGCTCGCCGTCGAGCTCGAGCACGGCGTTGGCGATCCACGGCGTCGTCGAGCGGGCCGACCTTGATCCGGCCGAAGCCGGCGTCGAAGTAGCACTCGCCCGCCGCGGCGAAGCTCGTTCGCCTGGATCCAGATCCAGCGCTCGGCGTGCTCGGCGCCCCAGTTGTGGCCGACCATCCCGGGCCAGCCGTCGACGCGAGATCGTCTCGCCGTCGATCGTCACCGAGCCCTCGTAGCGGGCGTTCGGGTAGGGCGAGAGCAGCTTCGTCTTCGGCAGCGGGGCGCGGTAGAGGAACTCGCGGGGCAGGTGGCGGAACGCGGGAGCCTCGCGGAGTAGCGCAGATCCCAGGCGAGCTCCATCGCCTCCGTCGTGACGCCGCCGCGCGCTCGGCCCGGCTCGAGCAGCGCCCCGTCGACCTTGATGTAGGCGCCGCTGGGGGCGCTCGACCTCGGCCCCGCCGACGTCAGCTTGGTCGCCCGCGGGCCGGCGGCCCTCGGCGTCGAAGTGGGTGAACCAGACCGAGCCGGTTCGTGGCTCGCCCGGTCGCTGGTGGACGTGTGCCGGATCCAGAGCGCCGGCGCCGCCGCCGGGGCGGGTCGCCTTGATGTAGAAGCTCTCGTAGTGGCCGGCGCCGGTCGCCGACGCCGGGAAAGCGTGCCTCGGTTCGCACCGCGCCCAACCTATGCGAGCGACGGCCCGAGCGGAGCTCTGGAGCCGGGATCACGATCCGCGCGCAGGGCGGCGCCACCCGGGTCGCGCTGTCGCCGGTGTCGCGGACCGGCCGTCGCGGAGTCGAGCAGGTCGATCGTCAGCGCCCGCTTCGCGACCTCGACCTCCGCGTAGCTGAACTGGTCCATCGCGGCGCACTGCATCCCGACGCCGCTCGGCGGCGCGGGCTTGAAGAACGGTCGTGGATCAGCGCCCCGCCGCTGGGGTTGCCGAGCGCGCCCTCGATCTCGCTCGAGTACCTCGCGGTCGCGATCGGCCCGGTGGTCGCTTCGAGCAGTCCCGAGTCCCGCGGCAGCCGTCGCCGAGGGTGCAGAAGCACGCCTCGTTGACGAGGTTCGCGTGCACGTCGGTGCTCAGGAAGACGGCGTTGTCGACCCTATCCTGGAGGAAGCGCGAGCAGGGCCTCGCGCTCCGCGGCGTAGCCCTCCCAGCGGTCGTAGGGGAGCGCGTAGTACTGCTGGATCGGCACCTGGCTGAAGATCACCTTGAAGGTCGCCTTCGACTTCGCGATCTCGCGCTTGAACTTCGCCAGCTGCGCCGCCCCGAGCATCGTCCGGCTCGGATCGTTGATCGACGCCAGGCAGCCGGGTGGCACCGGGTTGTTGAGCTGCCGGGGCGATCCCGGCGAACGACGGCCCGGGTGCTCTGCGGCGCGGTCGGCGCGAGGTCCGGGTTGCCGCTGCCGGCCGGGTTGTCGCAGGTCCCCTGGTAGTCGGAGCCGTTCGAGCGGAACGAGCGATCGTCGAGGAAGAAGATCTCGAGGTTCCTGCCCCAGCGGACCGAGCGGTAGATGCCGGTCCGCTTCGGTAGCCCACGGGGGTGTAGTCGCGGTAGGCCTCGACCCCGCGCTTGTAGAGCTTCTCGCCGTCGATGTTCACTCGCCCGACGGCGACGGCGGAGGAGAACTGTCCTCCCCGCGCGCGAAGTCGTTGACGAACTCGTGGTCGTCCCATGATCCGTAGTAGGCCGCCGAGCCGCGCGCCTTCGCCCAGGGCTTCATCGCGAGGTTGGCGGCGTAGGCCGCCTGCTTCTCCTTCACCGAGAGGGCGACGTCGTTCAGCGTGTAGCCGGGCACCTCGGTGTCCGAGTAGATCGTGTCGCCGAGCAGGACGTTGAAGTCGTTGCGCTGGGCGCGGATCGCGTTCCAGATCTCGAAGTTGTTCCAGTAGGGCGGGCCGCCGCCGGGGAGCGGACGCGCGTCCTGGTCGCCGGCGAGCCCGAAGGAGACCGTCTTCGCGCGCTTCGCCGGCGGAGCGGTGGTGAACTTGCCGACGTCGGAGCGGGCGCCCCGAGCGGTGCAGAAGCGGAACCTGTAGCTGGTCCGCGAACTGAGCTTGCGGGCGGTGACCTGCACGGTGGAATCGTTGGAGCGCTTGGCCTTCGTCCTGTACGCCGCGTTGCGCGGGGTGCACCTGTCGAAACCGCCCCTGCGCGTCAGCTGGACGAGCACCTTGCCCGGCTTCTTCGCCTTTCCCCAGAGCATCGCCGAGCTCGAGGTGACCTCGCCGGCGGTTACGCCGAGCTCGAAGCCCTTCGCCTTGGCGCCGGCGGCCGCGGGCGCGGTGAGCGCGATCAGGGCGGCGGCGGCTGTGGACAGGACGGGGCGGGACCGGAGCATCCATGCTCTCATGCGCTAATCAAATCACTTTCCGGGGCAAGTGGACAGTGCGCCCCCCGGTTCAGCCGCGCTTCAGGCCCTCCTCCTAAGATGCCCGCCGATGCACGACGGGCGCCAAGCGCGCGGGGAAGTCGCCGCTCGCGCCGTCGGCGGCGTGGCGCTGCTGCTGCTTGCCGGCGCCGCGCTCGCGGCGCTCGCGCTCGCGCTGGGGCTCGGCAAGCGCGAGCCGCTCGATCTCGAGCGGCTCGACGGGGATCGCCCGGACCGACGCCGAGCTCGCCGGCGCCGCGGCGGCGCCGGGTGCGGATCCGTTCGCGTGGCGACCCGAGCGCCGCGAGGATCTCGAGCGCGGCGCCGCGCTCGGCACCTCGCACGTGATCTACGAGCTCAGCCCCGGTGGCGTGATCGCCTCGGCCGAGCGGACGGCGGCGTTCCGCGAGGAGATCGAGGGCGCCGCGGGCCGCCACGGGGTCGATCCGGACGTGCTCGAGGCGGTGATCTTCCTCGAGTCGGCGGGGCGTCCCGAGGTCAGCGCCGGCCCCACTCCCGAGGCCGCCTCCGGGCTCGCGCAGATCATCCCCTCGACCGCGACCGAGCTGCTCGGCATGAAGGTCGACCTGGCGCGCTCGATCGAGCTCACCAAGCGGCTCGGGAAGGCGAAGAGCCCGGCCCAGGCCGAGCGCCTTCGCGCCGAGCGCGCGGCGATCGACGAGCGCTTCAGTCCGGAGCTTGCGATCGAGGGCGCCGCGACCTACCTCGAGATCGCGACCGAGCGCTTCGGCGTCGAGGACCTCGGTGTCGAGAGCTACCACATGGGGATCGGCAACCTCGAGAGCGTGATCCGCGCCTACCTCGGCGCCGACGACGCGCGCCCGATCGGCGCCCTCGTGGCCGACGCCGACCTCTCCTTCGCCCAGCTCTACTTCGACTCGACGCCGCAGCGCCACGCCGAGGCCTACCGGCTGCTGGCGGGCTTCAGCGATGACTCCGCCGACTACCTGTGGAAGGTCCGGGCCTCCGAGGAGATCATGCGGCGCTACCGCGAGGACCGCGAGGGGCTCTCCGAGACCGCGCGACTGGCGAACTCGAAGGCGACGCTCGAGGAGGTCTTCCACCCCGAGGAGGCGACCGACGTCTACGACGATCCCACGGAGATCGAGGACGCCCTTCGCGACGGCGAGCTCGTCCCGCTCCCCGACGCCCGGGAGCTCGGCTGGATCCCGCACAAGGACCTCGGCGAGCTCGCCGGCAGGCTGGACCAGGAGCGCTCGCTCTACATGGCGCTGCGGCCCGAGGCGCTGGCGACGCTCAGCTACATCGCCAGGCTGGTCGAGGATCAAAGCGGCGAGGCGTCGCCGCTGCGGATCACCAGCGCGGTCCGCGACCGCAGCTACCAGGACCTGCTCGTCGCCAGCAACCCCGAGGCGACCGCCGAGTACTCGCTGCACACCACGGGATGGTCGTTCGACGTCCTGCGCAAGTACGCCTCCGGCGCTCAGGCGCAGGCCTTCCAGCACGTCCTCGACCGGCTCAGCGCGCTGGCGCTGATCGACTACGCGGTCGAGCCCGGCGCGATCCACGTGACCGTCTCGGCGCTGGGCGAGCGGCTGCTCGCTCCCGGTCGCCGCTAGCCCGCTCGCCGCTAGCATCGCCCGCTCCTTGGGACTCCCGGCCGCCGCGCTCTTCGACAACGACGGGCTCCTGCTCGACACGGAGTCCGTCTGGACGCGGGCCGAGCGGGACCTGTTCGCCCGCCGCGGCGTCGAGTTCACGCTCGCGCATAAGCAGGAGCTCGTCGGCACACCCGCTCACGTCAACGGGCAGATCCTCGCTCGTTATCTCGGCGAGCCCGGTCGCGAGGCCGAGCTGATCGCCGAGCTCGACGCACTCGTCTTCGCGGAGCTCGGCCGGGGCGTCACGACGATGGCGGGAGCGAGGGAGCTGATCGAGTCGCTGCGCGAGCGCGGCGTTCCCCTCGGCCTGGTCTCGAACTCGCCCCCGCACTTCATCGACCTCGCGCTCGAGCTCGTCGGGATGACCGAGCACTTCGACGCCGTGGTCAGCGGTCACGAGGTGCCCGCCCCGAAGCCGGCGCCCGACCCCTACCTGGAGTGCGCGCGGCGGCTCGGGATCGAGCCGGGGCCGGATGTCGTCGCGCTCGAGGACTCGCCGACCGGTGTCAGCGCCGGCGTTGCCGCGGGCCTGAGCGTGATCGGGATCCCCTCGCTCGAGGGGATCGCGCTCGAGCACGCGGACGAGACCTTCGCCTCGCTGGCCGACCTCGGCCTGCGCGCGCGCCTCGGCCTCGGCTGACGCACGCCGCCTCGGGCGGCGCTACTCGAGCCCGGCCGCGCGCCTCGCCCGCGCCGGCGAGCTGTAGCCGGTGGCCGCGAGGATCCTCCCGTCGCGGACGCTGATCACCGAGCCCCACGGGACGTCGAGCTCGATCCCGGTCAGCCGGAAGGTGCCGACCAGCCGCTGGGCGGTCACGGCGCGCTCGCCGTCGAGCGCATCGACCGCCGTCAGCTCGACCCGCACGCCCTCGAAGGAATCAGCGATATCGGCCCACCATTGGCGCAGCCCGTCGTGTCCGAAGTACGGCCCCGGGCTCGGCGCCTCGGCCCAGTTGACGATCTCGATGTCCGGATCGCACATCTCGGGCGCCGGGTCGCCCCGCTCGAGCGCGGCGAACCAGCGGCGAACCACGTCGACCACATCTCCCGCCATCGCGGAAGTATCCCCCACGTCCGGCAGCCGCCGTGCGCGGCCGCGGCTCGGCGCTGCGCCGCGCCGCAATCGAACAGGGCTAGCCTTGGCCGCGTGAGCTCCGCGCCGATCAGGCCCGCCGACCTCGACGCCTGGCGGGCGCTGCCCGCCGCCCAGCAGCCGGACTGGCCCGACCCCGACCAGGTGCTGAGGGTCGCCGCCGAGCTCGCCGCTCAGCCGCCGCTGATCTTCGCCGGCGAGTGCGACCAGCTCACCGAGCGCCTCGCGGCCGCGGCCCGCGGGGAGGCGTTCGTCCTTCAGGGGGGCGACTGCGCGGAGACCTTCGCCTCCTCGACGGCGGACGCCGTGCGGAGCAGGCTCGAGACGCTCCTGCAGATGGCGCTCGTGCTCACCTATGCGGCGAGCGTCCCCGTGGTCAAGATCGGCAGGATGGCGGGGCAGTTCGCGAAGCCGCGATCGCAGCCGACCGAGTCGCGCGAGGGGGTCGAGCTTCCCGCCTACCGTGGCGATGCGGTCAACGGCCTCGAGTTCACCGCGCGCTCGCGCCGGCCCGATCCCGAGCGGATGCTGCTGGCCTACCACCACTCGGCGCTCACCCTCAACCTCTGCAGGTCGTTTGCGAGCGGTGGCTACGCCGACCTTCACCAGGCGCACGCCTGGAACAAGGACTTCGTCTCGCAGAGCCCGGCAGGGCGCCGCTACGAGCAGCTCGCCGGCGAGATCGACCGCGCGCTCTCGTTCATGAACGCCTGCGGCGTCGATCCCGAGGAGCTCCACGGGGTCGAGTTCTACTCCAGCCACGAGGCGCTCCTGCTCGAGTACGAGCGGGCGCTGACCCGTATCGACAGCCGCACCGGACTGCCTTACGACGCGTCCGCGCACCTGGTCTGGATCGGCGAGCGCACCCGTGACCCGGACGGCGCGCACGTCGAGCTCTGCCGCCGGATCCGCAACCCGGTCGCGGTCAAGCTGGGCCCGGCGGCCACGGCAGAGGAGGCGATCGCGCTGATCGAGCGCCTGAACCCCGATCGCGAGCCGGGCAGGCTCTCGCTGATCACCAGGCTGGGCGCCCCCAGGGTCAGGGAGGCCCTTCCGCCGCTGGTGGAGGGCGTCACCCGGCACGGCTCCCCGGTCGTGTGGATCTGCGATCCGATGCACGGCAACACCTTCGAGGCTCCTAGCGGGCACAAGACCCGCCGGGTGGACCATGTCCTGGACGAGGTGGCGGGCTTCTTCGAGGTCCACCGCCGGCTCGGAACCCATCCCGGCGGGATCCACGTCGAGTTCACCGCCGACGACGTGACCGAATGCATCGGCGGCGGCCACGGGGTCGCCGAGTCCGACCTGCACCAGCGCTACGAGACCGCCTGCGACCCGCGGCTCAACCGCCGCCAGGCGCTCGACCTCGCCTTCATGGTCGCCGAGCTCTACGGCCGGCAGGGCTGATCGCTCAGACCTTGATCGTGATCACGTCGCCGTCGGCGACCACGTAGTCGCGGCCCTCGGTGCGCAGCAGGCCCCGATCCCGCGCGGGCGCGTAGCCGCCGGCCTCGACGAGGTCGCTCCAGCCGACCACCTCGGCGCGGACGAACGCGTCCTGGATGTCGGAGTGGATCTTCGCCGCCGCCTGCCAGGCGGTCGAGCCGCGGCGGACGCTCCGTGCCCAGGCCTCCTTGTCCTCGCCGGCGGTGAAGAAGACGATCAGGTCGAGCAGCTCGAAGGCGGCGCGGATCAGCCGCGCCAGGCCGGACTCCGAGATGCCGAGCTCGGCGCGCATCTCGGCCGCCTCGGCCTCGTCGTCGAGGTCGCCGAGCTCGACCTCGATCCGGGCCGAGATCGGCACCGCAACGGCGCCGGCCGCGCGGGCGTGGGCGGCGATCGCCTCGGGCACCTCCTCGACGCCCTCGTCGACGTTGGCGACGTAGAGGATCGGCTTCGAGGTGAGCGCGAAGAGCCGCTGCGGGGCGTCCTTCGCGGCGTCGGGGACCGGCACCTCGCGCACCGGCGTTCCGGCGCCGAGCGCGTCGACCACGCGCTCCAGCCAGGCCTGCTCGGCGATCGCCTCCTTGTCGCCCGAGCGCGCCTGCTTGACCACCCGCTCGAGCCGGCGCTCGGCCTGCTCGAGATCGGCGGCAAGCAGCTCGGTCTCGATCAGCTCGATGTCGCTCGAGCGGGTCGACTCGACCCTCGGGGTGGGGGACGCCGCCACTCGACGTGCGCGCGCACGACGTGGCAGATCGCGTCGGTCTCGCGGATCGCGGCGAGGAACTGGTTGCCGAGCCCCTCGCCCTTCGAGGCGCCCGGGACGAGGCCGGCGATGTCGTGGAACTCGATCGTCTCGTTGACGATCGAGCTCGAGCCGACGGTCCTCGCGACCGCTTCGAGCCGCTCGTCGGGCACGGGGACGATCGCGACGTTCGGGTCGATCGTCGTGAACGCGTAGTCGCCGGTCTCGGCCCCGGCCGCGGGTGAGCGCGTTGAAGAGGGTCGACTTGCCGGCGTTCGGCAGGCCGACGATCCCGACCTTCACGCGGCGGGCGCCGCCGGCGCCCGGCCGTCAACCCGGGCGCGCTCGTTGGCGTCGACGGCGAGCTCGAACAGGCGCTCCTCGGTCGGCTGGTCGCCGAGGCCGGGGACGATCAGCCCGAGCGCGAGCGCCGAGCGCGGCTCCGGCGAGCACGTCGGAGGGGTAGTGCATGCCGAGGTAGGGGCGCCCGACGCAGATCGCGGCGGCGAGCGTGAACAGCGCCGGCCGCGCCCGCGGCTCGACCCGCCCGAGCGCGGTCGCCGCGGCGACCGACGAGGTCGCGTGCGCCGAGGGGAAGGAGAGCTTCGAGGGCGCCCGGGCCAGCGCCGGATGGTCCTCGATCAGCGGCCGCTCGCGACCGACCGCGACCTTGACCGCGTAGTTGAGGCCGACGGCGGCCGGTCCGACGACGGCGCCCCTGAGCCACTGGCGGCGGCGCTTGGCGTCGATCGAGGCGCCGACCGCGCCCGCGAGCGACCAGACGGCGGCGTACTCGCCACACATCCCGATCGCCCGCATCATCGTCTCCACCGGCTCGGCGTGGCCGCGGGTGCGCAGCAGGCGGAGCACCGCCTGGTCGGCGTCGCCGAGCGCGGCGAGCAGCGGGTTGCGGCGCGGCACCCGCCGCCCGGGCAGCGAGACCCGGGCGCGCCGGCCCCGTCGTGATCGGTTGCTCACGGACACGGGGCCGCAGGATACGGCCGCCGCGCCGGCCCGCACCCCGGCAGGGGCCTCAGAGCTCGCGGCGGATCACCGTGGTGGCCCGCTCCGCCGCACGCTGCAGGACGCCCCGCTCGTCCCAGCGGCCGGGCTCGATCCGCTCCGAGCGCTCGACGTCGCGCTCGAACACCTCGATCAGCTCGGCCGCGAAGCCCTCGCTCCAGACGCAGAGCGTGACCTCGTCGTGGAGCTGGAACGAGCGGTTGTCGAAGTTCACCGTTCCCACCGACGACCACGAGCCGTCGACGACGAGCGTCTTGGCGTGCAGCATCGTCGGCTGGTACTCGTAGAGCTCGACCCCGCACCTGACCAGGCGCTCGTAGGCGGCGCGGCCGGCGATCCTGACGAAGCCCTTGTCGATGTGCGGGCCCGGGACGACGATCCGCACCCGCGTGCCGCGCTCGGCGGCCGAGCAGAGCGCGTCGGTGAACGCGGGCCGGGGCACGAAGTAGGCGGCGGTGAGGTCGATCGAGCGCTGAGCCGAGGCGATCGCGAGGTAGTAGAGCGCCTCGGCGTTCGTATCGCCGACGGTCGCCGAGGAGCGGACGAGCTGCATCGGCACTCCGTCCGCGAGCGGCTCGAGGTTGGGCAGGTAGGGATCCCCGGCGAGCACCTCGCCGGTGGCCTCGAGCCAGTTCTCGGCGAACGTCCCCTGGAATCCGCGCACCACCGGGCCGCGTACCCGGACATGGGTGTCGCGCCAGTGGTCGGGGTCCTCGGCGTCGCCGGTCCACTCCTCGGCGATGCCGACCCCTCCGGTCATCCCGACCCGGCCGTCGACGACGAGCACCCGGCGGTGGGTGCGGTTGGAGAGCCGCTTGACCGCGTAGGGCTTCGGCGGGCGAAAGAGGATCACCCGGGCGCCCGCGTCGCGCATCTCGCGGATCTGCGAGCGCTCCATCTGGACGGCCCCGAGCGCGTCGAGGATGATCTTGCAGCGGACCCCTGAGCGAGCCCGCTCGCAGATCGCCTCGGCGACCTCGCCGGCGATCTCCCCCCGCCAGTAGACGTAGGTCTGCAGGTTCAGGGTCTGTTCGGCGGATCGGATCGTCTCCAGCATCGCCGGAAAGATCCGATCGCCGTTGATCAGCAGCTCGGCCTCGTTGCCCTCGCTGATCGGCGCTCCGGTGAGCGCCTCCGCGGCCCGCAGGAACTCCGGCTCCGCGACGTCGAGCTCGGTGTCGAGGTTGTAGCCGAACGCCCCCTCGCGGCGGTGGCGCAGGCTCTCGGCCGCGTACCAGCCGATCGCCGCGGCGCCGACCGACGCCCCGAGGCCGTAGCGGCGCCAGTGCTCGCGCGCCGGCCGCCGCCGCTCGAGCCGCGGTCCGCGGACCCGCCACCGCTGCCAGGGGGCCGGGGCCGAGATCATCCGACCACGACCTCGAAGGCCGCCGGGTCGACCGTGAACCTCGCCGAGTCCCGCTCGACCACCTCGCCATCGACGTTGAACCCGCTCGCGAGCTCGTCGCCCGCCACGCTGACGGTCACCTCGCGGCCACGGCAGGTGCGGACCCCCCGCTGGCGCTCGACCCGGCCTCGGCGCAACCCGTACCCGCGGGCGACGAGCGCCAGCCGCGTCCCCGCCTCGAGCACGACCGCGTCGAGCAGGCCGTCGCTGGGGTCGGCCTCGACCGCCGAGCCGCCGCCGAAGGCGCCTGTGCAGGCGACCGTCACCTGCCAGGCCTCGCCGGCGAAGATCTGCTCGCCGTCGCAGCTCACCCGGCAGTCGATCGGCTTCGCGGTGAGCGCCGCGCGCAGCGCGCCGACGGCGTAGGCCAGCGGACCGAGGACCGCCTTGAGGCCGTGCGCTCGGCGCGCGGCCGCCGGCGGCAGCCCGGCGCTGGCGACGTTGACGAACGGGCGGTCGTTCATCCGCCCGAGCTCGAGGCGGCGGGTTCGGCCGCCCGCGACGGCGAGCTGGCAGGCGCTCTCGAGGTCCTCGGGAAGCGCGAGCGCGCGCGCGAAGTCGTTCGCGGTGCCGACGGCGACGACCGCGAGCGGAACGCCGGCCTCGGCCGCGGCCGAGGCGGCGCAGCCGATCGATCCGTCGCCTCCGGCGACGACCAGGCGCCCCGGCGCGGACTCGATCGCCGCCCCGACCTCGTCGAGACCGAAGCGCTCCACATCGGCGCCCCGGGCGCGCAGGAGCTCCTCGACATCGTCGGCCGCCCCGGACCCCGAGTCCGGGTTGGCCAGCAGGGCCAGCTTGATCACCGGATCAGCCCGGCAGCTTCGAGCGCGTCTCGCGCCCCTTCTGGGCGCTCCTGTTGGTCGCGCGCCGCGAGTGTGAGAACGGCTTCGAAAGCCATTCGCCGATCTTGCCAGGCAGGCTCGATGCGGCGCTCTGCCCTCCGGAGAGCGTCTTGTCCACCCCGCGCTGAGGATGCCGGGAGAGCCGGGGGAGCAGGAAGGCGAGCACCGCAAGGACGATGCACACGCCAATGATCACCGCAATCGTCATCGCGGCGAGCGTCTACCCGGCGCGGGAGGCGGCGAAACGGCGCGAGAATGCGCCGCATGGGTGTGGATCAATCGATTGCCGGATACGAGCGGCGCTTCCGCCGCGCCGGGCTGCCGATGTTCGTCGAGGGCTTCTCGGCCTCGACGGACGTCTTCACCCGCGCCGCGCCGCTGCTCGGCCTGATCTTCCTCGCCGAGCTGCTCGGCGCCGGCCAGCTCGATTGGAGCTGGTGGCAGAACCTGCTCGCCGTGCTCGGCGGGGTCGTCGTGATCGGGCTCGGCTTCGGCGCCCTCAACCTGATCGCCGGCCGCCGGTTCACCGCGGTCCCGGCGCGCGTCGGAAAGAGCGAGCTCGCCGCCTTCGTGATCCTTCCCGCGCTGCTCCCGCTGATCTTCGGCGGCCAGGTGGGCAGCTTCGCCGCGACCGTCGCCGTCAACCTCGCGATCCTGGGGCTGATCTACGCGATCTTCGTCTACGGGCTGCTGGCGATCATGCGCTGGGTCCTCGGCCGCCTCGCGGGCCAGCTGCGCTCCTCGCTCGGGCTGCTCGCCAAGGCCGTGCCGTTGCTCGCGATCTTCGCCCTGCTCTCGTTCACGACCGAGGAGATGTGGGACATGTTCGGCAAGATGGGCGACTTCGACTTCGCCGCGGTCGTCGCCCTCTTCGTCCTGCTCGGGTCGGCCTTCCTGGTCGTGCGCGTTCCCCGCGAGGCGAAGCGGCTCGAGCGCGAGGTCGCCGAGGGCCCGCGGCTCTCGCGCGCCCAGAGCGTCAACGTCGGCCTCGTCCTCTTCGTCAGCCAGGCCGTCCAGGTCCTCTTCGTCAGCCTCACCGTCGGCCTGTTCTTCGTCCTCTTCGGGATGCTCGCCGTCGATGAGGCGCTGCGGACCGAGTGGATGGACACCCCCGGAAACGCGCTGATCTCGTTCTCGCTCGGCGCCACCGAGCTGCAGATCACCGAGGAGCTGCTGCGTGTCGCCGGTGGGCTCGCCGCGTTCTCGGGCTTCTACTTCGCCGTCGCGATGCTCACCGACTCGACCTATCGCGAGGAGTTCCTCGAGGAGCTGACCGAGGAGATGAGCGCCTCCTTCGCGGCCCGCGCCGAGTACCTGCGCCTGCGCGCCACCGCAGCGCCCGGCTGATCCGCCAGAATCGCCCGGCGATGGAAGCGGCCTCGGGCGCCAGGATGATCGAGGGCTACCGGCACCGGCCGGGCAACCACTGCGGCTCGACCGCGCTTCGCAACCTGCTCGCCCACCACGGGATCGAGCTCTCCGAGGAGATGGTGCTCGGCCTCGGCGCCGGGGTCTGCTTCTACTACCTGCACCTCGACGGACAGTCGCCGTCGCGGCTCACCAACGGGCGCGTCGCCCGCCTCGAGGATCAGTTCCTCGAGCTCACCGGCGCGCCGTTCGAGCTCACCAGCTTCGAGAGCGCGACCGCCTCGTGGTCAGCCGCGAGGGCGGCGGTCGAGGATGGCCGCCCGCCACTCCTGCTCACCGACCTCTATTACCTCGACCATTACGGCCGCTCGGCGCACTTCCCGGGCCACGCGGTCGTCCTCGCCGGCTATGACGAGGAGGTCGCCTACCTCTCCGACACCGGCTTCGAGGAACTGCAGACCACCCGGCTCGAGAACCTCGCCGAGGCCCGCCATGGCGAGCATCCGATCTTCCCCCTCGCCGGCCACATGGTCGCGCTGACGCCCGGAGCCGAGCTGGTCGATCCGCGCCACGCGGCGCCCGCGGCGATCGCCCGGAACGTCCGCCAGATGCTCGAGCCGCAGCTGGGCGAGTACGAGGGGCTGCCGGCGCTTCGCCGCTTCGCCGCCGAGGTCGGCGAGTGGCCGGGCGCGATCGAGGACTGGCGGTGGTCGGCGCGCTTCTGTTACCAGGTGATCGAGCGCCGCGGCACCGGCGGCGGCGCCTTCCGGCTGATGTACTCGCGCTTCCTCGCCGAGCTCGGGCGAGGCGAGGCGGCGCTCGCCGAGCTCGCCGCCGCCCGCTGGAGCGAGCTCGCCGCCCTCCTGCTCGCCGCCAGCGAGGTCGGGACGCCCGAGCCCGAGCTCTGGGAGCCGATCGCCGCAGCGGCGGCGCGGGTGCTCGAATCCGAGGAGAGCCTCTGGGGCGCGCTCGGCGGCTGAGCCTGGGCGGAGGTCACGGCGGCGTCCGCGGCGATCGGCCGCGCCGCGGCGCGCTCAGCCGAGCAGACGGAGGACGGCGCGCTCGATCCGCTCGCGCTCGGGGAACGCGCTCGGGTCGCTGTTGGCGACGATCTGGCGCATCGCCCGGTAGATGGTCTCGCCGGAGTCGAAGCGGTCGAAGACGCGCGGGTCGATGTAGGCGCTTCGACAGACGGCCGGCGTGTTCGACAGGTACTCGGCGACCCGCTTCGTCGCCGCGGCGGCGGCCCGCTTGCGCGCCGTCTTCGTCTTCGCCGCACGACCGTTCTGGGCCAGCTCGACCGCGGCGAGGACGGTCGCGTTCCAGGTCCTGAAGTCCTTCGCGGTGTAGTCGCCGCCCATCGCCTCCTTCAGGTACTCGTTGATGTCGGCGGCCTTGACGTCCACCCAGGCGCCCGAGCGCTTGAAGGCGAGCAGCTCATGGCCGCCCCCGTCGCGCTGCTTCAGCGAGCGCAGCGTCGGGACGATCAGCCGGTCCTCGATCACCTGGCGGTGGTCCTTCGAGCCCTTCGCGGTGTAGCGGAAGATCGCCTGCCCCCGCTCGATCGTGAGGTGCCTCTTGCGCAGGGTCGCGAGCCCGAAGGTCTCGTTCTCGGCCGCATATCGCTCGCTGCCGATCCGGAAGAAGCCGAGATCGAGCAGCCGCACCGAGCAGGCGAGCACGCGCTCGCGGACGAGACCACGGCGGGCCAGATCGGCGCCGGTGCGCTCGCGCATCGCCGGCAGCGCCTTCGCGAAGCGCTCCATCCCCGCGAACTTCTCCCGGTCGCGGTTGGCCCGCCAGTCGGGGTGGTAGAGGTACTGCTTGCGCCCGCGGGCATCCTGGCCGGTGGCCTGAATGTGCCCGCGGGGATGCGAGCAGATCCAGACGTCCTGCCAGGCGGGCGGGATCGCGAGGTCGCCGATCCGGTCGAGCACCTCGCGGTCCTCGATCCGCTCGCCGCTCTCCTCCTCATAGGAGAAGCCCCGGCCGCGGCGGACGCGGCGGATGCCGGGGGAGGCGCAATCGACTCTGCGTACGCGGGGCATGGGAGGCCCGCCTACCCGCGCCGGCGTCCCGCCAACACCCGGTCGGCGGCGCTCAGGCGGAGAAGCGGGCGAAGTAGCCGTAGGCGCGCCCGCCGCGCCGCTCGAAGCGCAGCCCGGCCGCCGCGGCGCGGCGGCGCACGGCGGCGGGCGAGTTGTAGTGCGGGTCGCCGAAGAGCTCGCCGACGACCAGCCTGCCTCCGGGGCGCAGCACCCGCGCGATCTCGGCGAGGGCGCGGTCCTGGTCGGGGATCTCGCCGAGGGTCGTGATCAGGACGACCGCGTCGACGCTGCGATCCGCGTAGGGAAGCTCGCGGGCGTCGCCCTGGGTGGCGACGAGGTTCTCCAGCCCGTCCGCGGCGGCTCGGCCGAGCGTGTGGTCGAGCATCTCCTGCTGCAGGTCGAACAGCTCGACCGTCCCGCCCGGCGAGACCCATCTGGCGATGTCCAGCGAGTAGTAGCCCGTGCCGACCCCGATCTCGAGGATCCGCTCCCCTGGGGAAGGCTCGAGCGTCTCGCGAAGCCGCTCGGGGGTGATGAACGGGTGCGGGACCTCGACCCAGAAGCGCTGCCCGTACGGGCAGGCCGACGGGTTCCGCCGCCACCAGAGGGCCGCGGCGAGCACCGCGGCGGCGGTTGCGACGATCGACCTGCGGAGCATCGCGCGAGAATACCAGAATACCCCCTAGGGGTAGTGAGGGTCCGGCGTGCCGCCGCCGGGCGACGGCCGCGGAGCGGCGCTAGCTCGAGAAGCCGATCGTGTGCGAGGAGTCGTTCACGCGGAGAAAGACGACGGTGGCGAGATTGAGCGCGACCGAGCCCTCCTGCGTCTTCAGGTCGAACCAGCCGCTGCCGGCCTCGACCGCCTTGCGGAGCTCGCCGAGCTCCTTCTCGGTCAGCTTCACCGAGAGCACCTGCCCGATCCCGAAGCCGATCTCGACCCGTGTCTGCTCATCAGCCATTCAGTGTCCCTCCGCGGGTTCGACGATCTCTGTCAGCACCGACCCGGTCGACCTCGGGTGCACGAACGCGACCCGGCTTCCGCGGATCCCGACCCGCGCCTCGGCGTCGATCAGCTCGATCCCGCCGGAGGCGAGATCGGCGAGCGTGGCGTCGATGTCCTCGACCCGGTAGGCGACGTGGTGCAGGCCCGGACCTTTGCGCTCGAGGAACTTCCCGACCGGGGTGTCGGGCCCGAGCGGGCGCAGAAGCTCGATGTGGCCCTCACCGACGTCGAGCAGCACCGCCTCGACCCCCTGCTCCTCGACCGTCTCGCGATGGGCGACGGGCATCCCGAAGGTTCCCTCGTAGAGCGCCAGCGCGGCGTCGAGGTCGGCGACGGCGATCCCTACGTGGTCGATCAGCCCGAACATGGCGCCGCAGTCTAGTGGGGCGAACCGCCCGCGAGAGCGGGCGATCGACCCGCACGCGGCTGATCGGCGCGTCCTGCGGCGAGGAGGTCTATCTTGCCCGCCGTGATCTCGAGAGCCTCTCGCGGGTGGGCCGCAACCGGGACCGTCGCAGCCGCCTGTCTCGCCGCGGCGCTGCTTCCGGCCGCCGCCGTCGCCCGGGCGCCCTCGGACGCCAATCGCTACTCGCTCGTCCATGGCTGCTTCGCGCTCTCCTCCGGAGGCCAGCTGATCGGGAAGGCCGGCGATGGCTACGGCCCGTCGGCCGCCGGCGCGGCCGAGCCTTTCCGGATGCAGGCCACCGGCCTCGGGCGCTACCTGCTCTACGGCCGGGCGGGAGACTTCCTCGCCGCCACCTCGGGGGGCGGGATCGGCGCCGACACGGAGCCGAGCGCCGACGCGGAGTGGGAGGTCGAGCCGGCCTCGACGGGCACCTTCACGCTGACCAACCTCGGCACCGGAAAGGGACTCGCCCTCTCCGGCCCGGCGCTCGGCCAGGGCCCGGCCGGCGAGTTCAGCTTCGCCGAGGCGAAGGGCTGCGCGGTCTACCCGGAGGCCGAGATCAACGCCAAGGGCAGGCCCCACACCGGGCCGACCCCCTACGGCGAGACCCGGGGCTATCTCGACGCCCACATGCACATGATGGCCTTCGAGTTCCTCGGCGGCGCGGCGCACTGCGGGCGGCCGTGGCACCCATACGGGATCACCGCGGCCCTGGTCGACTGCCCCGATCACTACCCGGCCAACGGCGGCGGGGCGATCCTCGAGAACACCGCCAGCTACGGCAACCCGGCCGGCTTTCACGACCCGGTCGGCTGGCCGACGTTCAAGGATTGGCCATCGCACCACTCGCTGACCCACGAGACCTCGTACTACAAGTGGCTCGAGCGCGCCTGGCGGGGCGGCCAGCGGGTGTTCGTCAACCTGATGGTCGACAACATCGCGCTCTGCCAGATCTACCCGCTGCGCAAGTACGACTGCAACGAGATGCAGGCGGTGCGGCGGCGAGATCAGGGACATCTACGAGCTCGAGGACTACATCGACGCCCAGGAGGGCGGGCCCGGCAAGGGCTGGTTCCGGATCGTCACCAACCCCTACCAGGCGCGCCGGGTCGCGAACAGGGGCAAGCTCGCCGTCGTCCTCGGGATCGAGGTCTCGAAGCTGTTCGATTGCGGCCTGCGAGGCGGGGCGCCGACCTGCGACCGCGAGCAGGTCGACCGCCAGCTCGACGAGGTCTACAGGCTCGGCGTGCGCGATCTCGAGCTGGTCAACAAGTTCGACAACGCGTTCGGCGGGGTCGCCGGCGACGGCGGAACAACGGGGGTGCTCGTCAACGTCGGGAACTTCCACGACACCGGTCAGTTCTGGGACCTCGAGACCTGCACCGGGGAGACCGAGGACCGTCACCCGACGACGATCCCCGGGTTCGCCCGCGACGACCTGATCGGCCAGGGCCTGCTCGCCCTGCTGCCGCCGGGCAGCGCCCCGCTCTATGCCGATACGCCGCTCTGCAACACGCGCGGGCTCAGCGACCTCGGCTCCTACCTGGTCAAGCGGATGATCAAGAAGAACATGATCATCGACCCCGACCACCTGAGCGTGCTCGCCCGCAGCCAGGTGCTCGCCCAGGTCGAGGCCGCCGGCTACTCCGGGATCATCTCCTCGCACAGCTGGGGCGACAACGAGGCCTACGAGCGGACCTACCGGGCCGGCGGCGTGGTCACCCCCTATGCGGGCTCCTCCGAGAACTTCGTGAAGCAGTGGCGGAAGCTGCGCAAGATGCGCCAGCCCGGCTACTACTTCGGCTTCGGCTGGGGAGCCGACATGAACGGCTTCGGCGCCCAGGGCGGGCCCCGCGACGGCGAGAACCCGGTCGAGTACCCGTTCAAGAGCTTCGACGGCAAGACCACCTTCACCCGCCAGGTGACCGGCGAGCGCACCTTCGACATCAACGTCGACGGCGTCGCGCACTACGGCCTCTACCCGGATTGGGTCGAGGACCTGCGGATGCAGGCCGGCGAGAGGATCGTCCGCGACCTCACTCGCGGCCCCGAGGCCTATCTGCAGATGTGGGAGCGCGCCGAGGGCGTGCCCGCCGAGCGGTGCCGGCCGAAGCGGGCGAAGCTCACCGCCGCCGGCCTCGGCAAGCTCAGGCTCGGCGACTCGGCGAAGCGGGCGCTGATCCGGGCCGGCCAGCCGCTTCGCCGCGTCGGTCGCGTTTACCGCTACTGCGCCGCCGGCAAGCGCAACCGCGACGCCGAGGTGCTGGCGGTCTTCACCCGCCGCGGCAAGCTCGGCACGATCGTCTCCGACGCCCGCGGGCACAGGGCCGGCGGCGTCGCCGTCGGCGATGACGCCGCCGAGCTCGCGGGCGCTGAGCGCGTCGGCCGCCAGGAATACGCCCGCCGCGCGCGGGGAGGCGTCCGCTACGTCTACCGGACCCGCGGCGGCTCGGTGAGCGCCGCCGGCGTCAGCGCCGCGGGCAGCTCGAGGGCCGCGATTCGCCGCGCCCTCGGCTCACTGCGCTGACCGGCTCGACCGGGTTTCGCGATCTCCGCGGACGGGTACCGCGCTCGCAGCCGAGCGGCAGGGTCGGCCAGCGTGCGAGCCTGCCCGCCCGGCGGTTCAGGGCCACGCCCCAAAAAGGGCGCGGTCACACGCAGGAGGCCAGAAGCCTCCGCTTCGATGAGGGAGACACAGTGAGGAGAGGATTCGTCGCACTCGCCGCGATCGCAGCGGGTTGCGCGCTCGCCCCCGCGGCCAAGGCGATCACGCCGCAGCAGTCGGCCGAGCTTCGCGAGCAGATCACGCTCGAGGGCCTGCGCGAGCACGAGCAGAAGCTGCAGACGATCGCGAACGCCAACCAGGGAACTCGCGCGGCGTCAACGGTCGGCTACGAGCAGTCGGTGAGCTACGCCGCGCGCCGGCTTCGCGACGCCGGCTTCGAGGTCAGCCGTGAGCCGTTCAACTTCCCGATCTGGGAAGAGAACTCGCCGCCGCAGCTCTCGCAGCTGACCCCGAACCCCACCGTCTACGTCCCAGGCGACGCCGACGACAGCAACAGCGACTCGGTCGACTTCATCACCTTCCAGTTCTCGGCCGCCGGCGACGCCAGCGCCCCGGTCGTGCCGACGAACGACATCGTCGTTCCGCCGGGCCCGCCGAACACCTCGAACAGCGGCTGCGAGCCCGCCGACTTCCCGGCCGCGACCAGCGGGGCGATCTCGCTGATCCAGCGCGGCACCTGCACGTTCGTCCAGAAGCTCACGAACGCCGCCGATGCCGGGGCGGTCGGGGTGATCCTCTTCAACGAGGGCCAGCCGGGCCGCACCGCACCCCTGTTCACCACCGCGCCCAGTTACTACCCGGTCCCGGCCGTGTTCGCGCGCTTCGCCGTCGGCGAGGAGCTCTACAACTCCTTCCAGGCCGGCGAGGACCCGACCGCGCGGCTCGTCGTCGACGCGACCACCACGGCGAACTCGAACGACAACGTGATCGCCGACAGCACGTGGGGCGATCCGTCGAAGACCGTCGTCGTCGGCGGCCACCTCGACTCGGTCGACGTGGGTCCCGGTATCAACGACAACGGCTCCGGCACCTCCGCGATCATCGAGCTGGCCGAGGAGATCGGCGAGCTCAAGGAGCGCACCGACCTCGCCGTGGCGGACGCCGCGGCGAAGCTCGACAGGGCACGGGGCGAGCACGAGAAGGCCGGCCGCAAGGTCGCCGGCCGCAAGTCGAAGCTGAAGCGGGCCAGGGCGAGGGTCGCTCGCGCCAAGAGGGCGCTCGCGGACGCCGGCGGCGGCAAGGCCGAGCAGCGGGCGAGGGCGAAGCTGCGCACGGCGAAGGCCAAGCGCGCAAAGGCGCGCAAGCGGCTGAAGCGGGCGAGGCGGGACCGCGGCGCCGCGGGCGATGCCCGGGCGGCCGCCGAGCAGGAGCTCGCCGACGCCAAGACCCGGTTCCAGCCGCGGCACCGGCTGCGCCTCGGGCTCTGGGGCGCCGAGGAGGCCGGGCTGATCGGCTCGACGGCCTACGTCGCCCAGCTGAGCCCGAGCGAGCGGGCCGAGATCATGTTGAACCTCAACTTCGACATGCTCGCCTCGCCGAACTTCGTGCGCTTCGTCTACGACGGGAACACCGATCAGACCCCGCCGCCTCCCGGGGGGGCGCCTCCCGGCTCGGACGTGATCGAGCAGGTGTTCCTCGACTACTTCGCCTCCCAGGGCCTGCCGGCGGCCCCGACGGCGTTCAGCGGGCGCTCCGACTACGGCCCCTTCATCGCCCAGGGCATCCCGGCCGGCGGGCTGTTCAGCGGTGCCGAGGGGATCAAGACCCCCGAGCAGGCCGCCGTCTACGGGGGCGTGGCCGGGGAGCAGTACGACCCCTGCTACCACGAGGCCTGCGACACGTTCGACTCCGTCTTCGGCTCGGGCTCGGGAGTCCCCGGGCTGACCGGCAACGGCGCGACCTCGCTCGACCAGATGTCCGACGCGGTCGCGCACTCCTCGCTGCACTTCGTCAGCGAGCCGAACCCGCTGGCGACGGCGTCGGCGAGGACGACGGCGCGGCGCGGCGCCGAGCTGGAGCCCTACGGGCTCGACTACCGCGCCGACCTGGCGACGCGCTGAGGCGCTGAGAACCGCTCCCGGCCCCCGGCGCCTACCCGGCGTCCGGGGGCGGGGGCTCGCTCGCGATCGCCTCAGCCGGCATCCCCGCCGAGGCGTCGAGCGGCTCGGTCGGGCGCTCCGGGCTCTCGCGGCTCGCGGCCATGATCCGCTGGATCTCCTCGCGCTCGATCACCTCGTTGGCGAGCAGGCGCTCGGCGATCAGGTCGAGCAGGTCGCGATGGTCGGCGAGCAGCCGGTGGGCGCCGCGGTATGCCTCGTCGGCGATCGCCCCGACCTCCTCGTCGCGGGTGCGCCGCAGCGCCTCCGAGGAGGTGAAGTCGTCCGCGGGCAGGTGGTGGGCGCGGATCGTGGTTCCCATCGCGTACTCGTAGACCATCGAGCGGGCGATCGCGCTGACCCGCTTGAGGTCGTCGGAGGCGCCGGTGGTGATCCTGCCGAAGGTGATCTGCTCGGAGACCCGTCCGGCGAGCAGCACCTTCATGTAGTCGATCAGCTCCTCGCGCGACTTCAGGTAGCGATCCTCCTGGGGGAGGTTGAGGGTGTAGCCGAGCGCCTTGCCGCGCGGGACGATCGAGACCTTCTGCACCTTGTCGACGGTCGGCAACAGCTCGGAGACGAGCGCGTGCCCGGCCTCGTGCCAGGCGACCACGCGCTTCTCGCTGTCGGTGATGATCTTGCGCGACTGCAGCCCTGCGATCACCCGCTCGAAGGCGTTCTCGAAGTCCGCCTGGGCGATGAAGTCACGCTTGGCGCGCCCAGCCATGATCGCGGCCTCGTTGGCGAGGTTGGCGAGATCGGCGCCGGTCAGCCCGGCGGCATGGCGGGCGACCCGCTCGAGGTCGACGTCCTGGCCGAGCGGCTTGTTGCGGGTGTGCACCGCGAGGATCTGCTTGCGGCCGGCCATGTCGGGCGGCGGGACGAAGACCTGGCGGTCGAAGCGGCCCGGGCGCAGGAGCGCCCGGTCGAGCTTCTCGAGCAGGTTCGAGGCGGCCATCACGACGACGTTGTCGCGCGAGTTGAAGCCGTCCATCTCGACCAGCAGCTGGTTCAGCGTCTGGTCGCGCTCGCCGGAGACGTCGGAGCCGCGCTGCGCGCCGACAGCGTCGAGCTCGTCGATGAAGATGATCGCCGGCGCGTTGTCGCGCGCCTCGCGGAAGAGGCGCCGGATCCGGGCGGCGCCGAGGCCGGCGAACATCTCGACAAACGAGGACGCCGACTGGCTGAAGAAGTTCGCCCCGGACTCCTGCGCGACCGCCTTGGCGAGCAGCGTCTTGCCCGTCCCGGGCGGGCCGTGAAGGAGGATTCCCTTCGGAACGGTCGCGCCGAGCTGCTTGAAGCGCTTCGGGTCGGAGAGGAAGTCGACCACCTCGCGAAGCTCGTCCTTGGTCTCGTCCACTCCCGCGACGTCCTCCCAGGTCACGGCGGTCTTCGACTTCGCCGAGATCTCCTGCGGCTTCGTCTTCGGCATCAGCCGGAAGGTGCGGATGACGAAGAACGCGATCAGCCCCATGAACACGAGCATCAGCAGCGTGCTCAGGGTGTAGAGGTCCCAGTGGAGATCGAGACCTAGGAGGGAGGAGATCGTCATCGGGAAAGGGGCGTGGAGGGACCTGCCTAACCGCTATCGGCAGCAACGCCCTCGACCCGTAGCACCTCGGCGAGAGCGGCCAGCCCGACCTCCATCTGCGCCGCCGTCGGCTCCCGGGTCGAGACCAGCCGTTGGATCTCGTGACCGGGTCCGTGCACCGCCCTCGCGGGAAGCGAGTCGGGGTGCTTCTCGGCGTAGGCGAAGAGCTCGACCGCGGCCCCGGTTCCGACGAGGGCGGCCAGCGCGCGCGGAACCGGCCCCGGGTCCTCGAAGAGCCTCTCGACCACCACCTGGCCGGTGACCGAGAGGGCGAGCATCGGCCCGATCAGGTTCGAGCCGCAGCGGCCGTGCTCCTTCGGGAACTCGAGCGGGTCGGTGCCGCTCTCGTAGCCGCCGATCGACTTGTGCTCGGCGCCGTGATACGCGGCGAGGTCGCGATCGCGAAGCGCGGCGATCGCCGGCAGCGCGCCGAGCAGGGCGATCGCGGTCTCGCGGGCGACCGATGGGGCATGGAGCCTGCGCATCGCGTTCGAGAGGGCCATCGAGCCGGCCATCGCGGCGAGCACCGTGGGGTCCTCGAAGGGGAGCCTGGCGGAGCGCAGCCGGGCCCGTGCGAGCGGGACGACGAGGAGCGCCTCGGCGAGCCGCAGCGGGCCGCGAAGCATCGGCGTGGTCGCGAGCCGGCCGCGGGCGAGCGACGGCTTCGCCCCCGAGGCGACCTCGACCTCGCCGGTCGCGGAGCGGGCGGCGACGGCCCACGAGGTCGGCCCGTGGATCAGCAGGCCGTTGCGCAGGGCCATCCCGCCGAGTCGAAGCGGCTCCTCGGCGCTCCGCGACGCGCCGTTCGCGCTTGCGCCGTTGCTCGAGGCCGGGCCCGCGTCGAGCTCCGTCGGCTCGGGGAGCTCGCTCACCCGAGCAGCCTCCGCGAGAGGTCGGCGTAGAAGGAGGCGGCGAGCTCGACGTCGTCGACCGAGGCGAGCTCGTCGGCGCCGTGGACGAGCGGCTTCGAGTCGATCTCGCCGATCACGCGCTGGGGGCAGAAGCCGTAGACGACCGCGGAGCTGAAGGCCTTGCGAAACCAGTGGCTGTCGGAGAAGCCGCTCATCACCACCGGCACCAGGGTGGCGCCGGGATCGCTCGCGGCGAGCCACTCGCCGATCGCGTCGGCGAGCGGCGAGCGCGAGGGCGAGCGGTTGCCGACGGTCTCGTCGACGAACTCGATCTCGACCGAGTCGGCGTGCTCCCCGAGCAGCGGGGTGACCCGCTCGCGGACGTCGGCGGGTCCGAGCCCGGGCGGGACCCGGCAATCGACCAGTGACTCGGCCAGCGAGGGGATCACGTTCGCCTTCTCCGAGGCGCGCGCCATCGTCGGCACCGTCGTAACCCGGACCATGGGCTCGGCCATGTAGGTCGCGATCTCGGGTGCGAGCGAGCGCAGCCGCTCGATCGCCGAGTCGATCTCGGCCGGGCCGGCGTGCGCAAGCGGCTCGCCGAGGACCGTGGAGATGAACTCGACGCCCTCGGGGGTGGCCTCGGCCGCGGGCTGCGCGGCGAGCCGGGCGAGCGCCGGGGCGAGCTTCAAGAGCGCGTTCTCGCCGATCCCCGGGATCGAGCCATGGCCGGCTACGCCGCGGGCGCGGAGGTTGAACCGGCAGACGCCCTTCTCGCCGACGCAGAGGCTGTAGAAGCGCCTGCCGCCGACCTCGAAGGCCGGCCCCCCGCCCTCGTTGACGACGTGGTCGGCGCGGACCTTCTCGGGGTGCTCGGCGCACAGCCACTCCGCGCCGGCCGCAGCCCCGCCCTCCTCGTCGGCGGTGACGACGACGATCAGCTCGCCGCGGGCCGGTCGCCAGCCGTCGCGCGCGAGCGCGGTTGCCGCGGCGACCTCGGCCGCGACCTGGCCCTTCATGTCCTGGGCTCCGCGGCCGCGGACCATGCCCTCTACGACGTCTCCGGCCCAGGGATCGAAGCTCCACTCGCTCGCCTCGGCGGGCACGGTGTCGACGTGCCCGAGCAGGCAGAGCGTCTCGCCCTCGGCCTCGCCGGAGAGCCTCGCGATCAGGTTCGGGCGGCCGGGCTCGGCGGCGAGGAGCTCGCACTCGAAGCCGGCCTCGGAGAAGCGCTGGGCGAGCATCTCCTGAGCGGCCTGCTCGTTGCCCGGCGGGTTGACGGTGTCGAAGCGGATCAGCTCGCCGAGCAGCTCGACCGCCTCGGCGCCGAGGCCCGGGACCATCACCGCGCTTTCCTCACCCATGCCGGTCAGCGTACCCGCCCCGGGCCGGTGGCTCCGGCGCCCCGCTCATACTTGGCCGCGACCAGCGCGATGGAGCAGCTCTTCGACACCGGCGATGATCGCGCCCGCCGCAGCGAGGTGCCGGCCCGCGACGCGCCGCTCGCCGTGCGGATGCGCCCGCGCGGCCTCTCCGAGCTCGCCGGCCAGGAGCACCTCCTCGGCCCGGGGTCCACCCTGCGGGTCGCGATCGAGACCGGCGAGCCGCACTCGATGATCCTCTACGGCCCACCCGGGACGGGCAAGACGACGCTGGCGCGGATCGTCGCCCAGGCGGCCCACGGCGCCTTCGAGGAGGAGTCGGCCGTGAACGCGGGCAAGGCCGAGGTCCGCGCGGTGATCGAGCGAGCCCGCGCGCGCCGGCGTGGCGCCGCGCAGCCGACGATCCTCTTCCTCGACGAGATCCACCGGTTCAACAAGGCCCAGCAGGACGCGCTGCTGCCCGCCGTCGAGGAGGGGCTGGTGACCCTGATCGGGGCGACGACCGAGAACCCCTACTTCGAGGTCAACTCCGCGTTGCTCTCCCGCGCCCAGATCTACGAGCTGCGCGCGCTCGGCCCCGAGCAGGTCGCGGAGCTGATCCGCCGCGCCCTCGCCGATCCCGAGCGCGGGCTCGCCGCGGCGGCGGAGATCGACGAGGACGCGCTCGCCCTGCTCGCCGAGCGCTCGGGCGGTGACGCGAGGACCGCGCTCGGGGCGCTCGAGCGAGCGGTCGAGGCCGCACGCGCCGGGGATCATCCGATCGACCTGGCGACCGCCGAGGACGCGCTGCAGCGCAAGGCGGTCATCTTCGACAAGCAGGGCGACCGCCACTACGACTACGCCTCGGCGCTGATCAAGGCGATCCGCGGCTCCGATCCCGACGCCTCCGTCTACTACCTGGCGGCGATGCTCGACGGCGGCGAGGACCCTCGCTTCATCGCCCGCCGGATCGTCATCCTCGCCGCCGAGGACGTCGGCAACGCCGACCCGCAGGCGCTGCTGGTGGCGACCGCCGCCGGCCAGGCCGTCGACCGCGTCGGCCTCCCCGAATGCGCGCTCAACCTCTCCCAGGCGGTCGCCTATCTCGCCCTCGCCCCGAAGTCGAACGCCGCGATCAAGGCGATCGCCGAGGCGCAGCGCCACGTCCGCGAGCACGGGGCCAAGCTCCCGCCCGACCACCTGCGCGACGCGCACTACCCCGGCGCGAGGAGCCTCGGCCGCGGCGAGGGCTACGTCTACCCCCACGACGAGCCCGACGCGATCGCGGCCCAGCCGCTGCTCCCCGAGGAGCTCCGCGGCGAGCGCTTCTACGAGCCAACGGCGCGCGGCTTCGAGGCCGAGCTCGGCGAGCGGCTCGAGCGGATCCGAAGTCGCCGCTCCGGCGAGCGCTGAGCGCCCGCGGCGTAGAATCGCCCCGGCGGATGGGGCGACTCGAATCCTTCAACCCGGCCACCGGCGAGCTGATCGGGTCGGTCGAGACGATCGCGCCCGAGCAGGTGCAGGGGGTCGTCGACGAGGTCGCCGAGGTGCAGCCGTTCTGGGCGCAGCTCACGCTCGCCGATCGCGGCGCGCTACTGCGCCGCGCCGCCGACGTCCTGCTCGAGCAGCTCGAGGAGGTCGCCGAGCTGCTCACGCGCGAGCAGGGCAAGCCGATCGCGGAGAGCTACACGATGGAGCTCCTGCCGACGATCGACGCGCTCCACTGGTGCGCCGACGCGGCCCCGAAGATCCTTGCCGACGAGCGGATCGCTCATCCCGCAGGCCTTCCTGAAGCCGAAGCGGAGCTTCTTCTCCTACGAGCCGCTCGGCGTCGTCGGCGTGATCGCGCCCTGGAACTACCCCTGGTCGATCCCGTTCGGCGAGATCGCGATCGCGCTGATCGCCGGCAACGGCGTCGTGCTGAAGCCCGCGAGCCTCACCCCGCTGCTCGGCGAGCGGATCCAGCGCGTCTTCGAGGACGGCGGCCTTCCCCGGGGGCTGGTGCGCACCGTCCACGGCGGGCGGCCCGGTCGGCCAGGCGCTCTGCGAGGCCTCGACCGCGAAGATCTTCTTCACCGGCTCGGTCGAGGTCGGCCGGCGGGTCGGCGAGACTCTGCGCGGGGCTGCTGAAGGGCTCGGTGCTCGAGCTCGGGGGCAAGGATCCGCAGATCGTCTGCGCCGACGCCGACCTCGCGAACGCGGTCTCGGGCTGCGTCTGGGGCGCGTTCGCGAACGCCGGGCAGACCTGCTCGGGGATCGAGCGAACCTACGTGGTCGAGTCGGTGGCCGACGAGTTCCTCGCCGGGGTTCGCCGCGAGACCGAGCGGCTCACCGTCGGCGACCCGCTCGACTGGGAGACCGAGATCGGGCCGATGGTCTCCGCCGAGCAGGCCGACCTCGTCACCGAGCTCGTCGACGACGCGCTCGCGTCGCGGCGCCGAGCGGCTCACCGGGGGCCCGCGTCGAGCTCGACGGCCTCAGCGGCCGCTTCATCGCCCCGACCGTGCTCGCCGGGGTCGAGCGACGAGATGCGGATGATGCGCGAGGAGATCTTCGGCCCGGTCGCTCCCGATCGTCGTCGTCGCGAGCGAGCAGGAGGCGCTCGAGCGCGCCAACGACTCGAACTTCGGCCTCGGCGCGTCGGTGTGGACGACGGACCGGGCGAAGGGCGAGCGGATCGCGCGGAGGATCGAGTCGGGGATGGTCTGGATCAACGACCACTCCTACTCGCACGGCGCGGTGCCAGTGCTCCTGGGGCGGGATCAAGGACTCCGGCGTCGGACGCTCGCACTCCAAGTTCGGCCTTTACGAGTGCTGCAACGTCAAGCTCGTCGCCTGGGAGCCCGGCCTCACCCGCAACTTCTGGTGGCAGCCCTACGACGAGGACCTCGGGCGCGGCGCTGCGCTCCTCGGCGCGGCTCCTCTACGGGCGCGGGGCAGCCCGGCTGAGTGGCCTGCGCGACGGCCTCGGCCCGCTCGCCAAGGTGGCGCGCCGGACGGTTCGCAGGCGAGCCTGAGGCGATCGGACGCCCCGGCGGCTGCGCACAATCCCACCGCAGGAGGTGGAGAGGCGCGCAGCCGACCGTCGCGGGACGCGAACCGCGACACTGCGGGGCGTGGAAGGGGCGCCTGAAGAAGCTCGGCCGGCGGGGGGCCGCGCCGGATCGCCGGCGATCTCGCTCCGCTGCCTGCGCCGCGACTACGGCGAGTTCCCGGTGCTCGGCGAGATCGACCTCGAGCTGGCCGCCGAGCAGACGCTGGTCGTGCTCGGCCCGAACGGCGCCGGCAAGAGCACCCTGCTGCGGATCCTCGCGACCCTGCTGCGCCCGAGCGCGGGGTCCGTCGAGGTGCTCGGCGCCGAGCTGCCGCGCGAGGCGTGGAGGGCGCGCGGGCGGATCGGCTACCTCGGCCACGAGCCGCTGCTCTACCGCGAGCTCTCGATCCGCGAGAACCTCGCCTTCAACGCCCGTCTGCACCGCGTCCCCGAGCCCGCCGAGCGAATCGGCGAGCTGCTCGGCCAGGCGGGGCTCGGCCGCCGCGGCGACGAGCTGGTTCGAAACCTCTCCGCCGGGATGCTGCAGCGGGCGAGCGCCTGTCGCGCGCTCCTTCACCGCCCCGAGCTGCTGCTGCTCGACGAGCCGCGCTCCCACCTCGACCTCGCCGGCGCCGAGATCGTCGAGGCGATGCTGTCCGCCGACCGTGCCGCGACCAGGGTGATCGTCACCCACGAGGTCGAGCGCGGGCTCGAGCGGGCCGACCGGGTGCTCGCGCTGCGCGCCGACGGGACCGCGGCGGCGAGCGCCGCCGCGAGCGCGCTCAGCGCCGCCGAGGCGCGCTCGCTGTACGGGGGAGAGGTCCGGTGAGGGCGTTCAGGGCGATCCTCGCGAAGGACGTGCGCACCGAGCTGCGCACGCTCGAGTCGATCCCGGCGATGGCGCTGTTCGCGACCACGACCTTCGTCCTCTTCCGCTTCGGCCTCGACCGCACCCGGCTGGAGGGCGACCTCGCCGCCGGCGTCCTCCTCGCGACGATCCTGTTCGCCGCGATCCTGGCGATCAACCGCGTCTTCGTCGCCGAACGCGAGCAGGGCGGATTCGACGTGATCCGGCTCGCCCCGGTCGACGCGACGGCGTTGTTCGCGGCGAAGGTCGCGATCCTCCTGATCTACCTGGCGGCGCTCGAGCTGATCGCGCTGCCGGTGTTCGCGATCTTCTTCGGCGCCGGAACCGGCCTGCTCGCCCTGGTCCCGATCCTCCTGCTGGCGAACCTCGGCCTCGCCGTGATCGGGGCGCTGGTCAGCTCGATCGCGGTCAACTCGCGCGCCCGCGACCTGATCGCGCCGCTGCTCCTCCTGCCGTTGCTGATTCCGGTGATGATCGGCGCCGCCGGGCGCGGCCGAGCCGCTGCTCGCCGCAGGCGGCCCTGCGTTCGACGAGTTCGGCAGATGGGCGGCGCTGCTGGCTCTCTACGATCTAGTGTTCGTCGCGGTCGGCTACGCCGTCTACGAGTACCTGATCGAAGACTGACGCGACGCGACAACGATGAGCTTCAAGGCACCGAGACTGCTGCCCGCGCTGTGCGCGGCGACCCTCACCGCGGGGTTCGCGCTGGTCTTCTTCTGGGTGCCGAACGAGGCCGATCAGGGCTTCGTCTACAAGATCTTCTTCCTTCACGTGCCGATGGCGATCATCGCCCTCGCCGGCTTCGTGATCGCCGCGCTCCAGGCGATCATGCACCTGCGAACGGGCGAGGCGAAGTGGGACGTGCGCTCCTACGTCTCGATCCACATCTCGGTGATCTTCGGGGTCGCGGTTCTGATCACCGGGGCGATCTGGGCCCGCGCCTCGTGGGGCGAGTGGTGGGTGTGGGACGAGCCCACCCTGGTCAGCTTCCTGATCGTCTTCCTCCTCTACTGCACCTACTACCCGCTGCGCTACGCGATCGAGGACCGCGAGCGCCAGGCGCGCTACGCGTCGGTGTTCGCGATCACCGCGGGCGCCTTCGTGCCGCTCAACTTCATCGCCGTGCGCCTCGCCGAGACCCTGGTGCACCCGCGCGTGTTCGCGACCGCCGAGGGCGGGCTGACCGGGAAGATGTGGATCGGGTTCCTCGTCTGCTTCGCCGGGATGGCGCTTCTCTGGCGGACCCTTGTGCGCTTCGAGCTGGCGGCGAAGATCGACCCGAGCCCGACTCGGCCGCCTGCGGCGCTCGCTCGAGGGCGGCGCCGGCGCCGCCGCGAGCTCGCGGATCGCCCCGGTCGCCCACCGCGCGCCGGAGGGCGCGTGATGCTCGCCGGCGCCCCGGCCCTCCCGCTCGAGGAGGCCGGCAAGTACGTCGCCGGCGCCTACGTGGTCTTCCTCGCCCTGCTCTTGATCTACGTCGCGATCATGTCCGCGCGGATCGCCCGGATCGATCGCGAGCTGGGCGAGCTGGCCGAGCTCGCCGAGGAGCGACGCGGTGGCTGAGCTGCTCGCGCTCGGGGTCTCGCACAAGACCGCGCCGCTCGAGCTCCGCGAGCGACTGGCGCTCACCGAGGGACGGGCCGTCGGCGTCCTCGGAGAGCTCGTCCAGCGCGACGAGATCGCCGAGGCGGTGGCGATCTCGACCTGCAACCGCACCGAGATCTACGTCTTCTCCGCCGATCCGGTCGGCGCCGAGGCGGTGTCGCTCGGGCTGCTCTCGCGCGAGGCCGAGACGCAGCCGACCGCGCTGGTCGGACACCTCTACTCGCTGCGCGGCACCGAGGCGGTCGATCATCTCTTCCGGGTCACCGCCGGGCTCGACTCGATGATCATCGGCGAGGCCGAGATCCAGGGACAGGTGAAGCGCTCCTACGAGCTCGCCCTGGTCGAGGGGCGCGACCGGCCCGATGCTCAACCGCGTCTTTCGCGCCGCGCTCGCCGCCGGCAAGCGGGCGCGCAGCGAGACCGGGATCTCGGAGCGCTCGATGTCGATCCCCTCGGTCGCGGTCGAGCTCGCCCAGCGGACCCTCGGAGAGCTCGAGCGCCGCCGCGTGCTCGTCGTCGGCGCCGGGGAGACGGCCGAGCTGACCGCGCGGGCGCTCGCCGCCAAGGGGGTGCAGGCGATCTTCATCGCCAACCGCCACTACGACCGCGCGATCGGGCTCGCCGACCGCTTCGGCGGCCGCGCGGTCCGCTTCGAGGACCTTCCCGAGGAGATGAGCGGCGCCGACATCGTCGTCTCCTCGACCGGCTCACCGCACAGCGTCCTCGACCGCGAGAGCGTCGGCGAGGTCATGGGCCGCGCGACGGAAAGCCGCTGCTCCTGATCGACCTCGCCGTCCCGCGCGACATCCACCCGCAGTGCCGCGAGATCGCCGGGGTCAGCCTCTACGACATGGACGACCTGCAGGCGCTGGTCGAGCGCAACGTCTCCGGCCGCGAGTCCGAGGCCCGGCTCGCCGAGGCGCATCATCCGCGCCGAGCTCGGCCGCTTCGAGCGCTGGTTCTCGGCCCAGGACGTGCTGCCGACGATCGCCGCGCTGCGCGAGCGCGCCGACCGGGTCGTCGACGCGGTGCTCGCCGAGAACGAATCGCGCTGGGAGTCGCTCAGCGAGGCCGACCGCGAGCGGCTGCGCGCCGCCGCCCGGGCGATCGCCTCGCGGATCCTTCACGAGCCGACGCTGAGGCTGAAGCGCTCCGCGGGCGAGGAGGGCGCGTACGCGCTCGTCGCCGCGATGCGCGAGCTGTTCGTGCTCGACGGACACGCCGAGGCGATCGAGGACGGCGAGGCCGAGGTAGCCGACCTGCGAGAGCGTCGCCGCCAGCGCCGCCGGGCGGTGAACCGGCGCTGCCGGTGCTGAGGCTGGGAACGCGCGGCAGCGCGCTCGCGCTCGCGCAGGCGGAGATCGTCGCCGAGGCGCTCGGGGGCGCCGAGATCGTCGTGGTGCGAAACGAGGAGCCCGACGTGGCCGACAAGGCGCGCTGGGTCCGCGGGGTCGAGCGGGCCCTGCTCGCGGGGGAGGTGGACCTCGGCGTGCACTCGGCGAAGGACCTTCCGGGCGAGCTTGCCGACGGCCTGGTGCTGGTGGGCGTGCCCGGGCGGGAGGACCCGAGCGACGCCCTGATCGGCTCCGCCGGCTCCCCGGCGGAGCTTGCCAGCGGGCGCGCGGGTCGGCACCTCCAGCCTGCGCCGGCGCTCGCAGCTGCTGGCGCTCCGCCCCGACCTCGAGATCAGTCGCGCTTCGCGGCAACGTCGACACCCGGCTCGGCGAAGCTCGCCGACGGGGAGTACGACGGCGATCGTGCTCGCGGCCGCCGGACTCGCCCGGCTCGGGCGGACGGCGGAGATCTCGTTCCGATTCTCGCTCGCCGAGATGACTCCGGCGGCCGGGACAGGGCTGCCTGGCGCTCGAGGCCCGCGAGGGCGACGCGGCGGCCTCCGCGGCCGCCGCGCGGATCTCCGACCGCGGGGCGCTCGCTGCGCTCACCGCAGAGCGCGCATCGGTGCGCTTGCTCGGCGCCGATTGCGAGAGCCCGGTCGGGGTCTCGGCCCGCTTCGAGGGCCGCGAGCTCGTCCTCGAGGGCTTCGGCGGGCTCGCCGACGGCAGCGCCTGGGTCCGGGACCGGCTCGCCGGCGTCCCCGGAGAGCCCGGCGGCGCTCGGCGAGGCGCTCGCGGAGCGGATGCTCGCCGCGGGCGTCGGCGAGATCCTCGAGCGCTCGCGCGCGTGAGCGGCCCGCGTAGGGTTCGAGTGGTGAGCGGAGCGCGCGCAGACGGTCCGGCCCGGCCCGGCGTCGCCTATCTGGTCGGCGCCGGCCCCGGCGACCGCGGCCTGATGACGGCACGGGCGCTCGAGCTGATCGGCTCGCGCCGAGGTGATCCTCTACGACCGGCTGATCCCCGCGGGTGCGCTCGACGGGCGCGCGGGCGAACGCCGAGCTGATCTACGTCGGCAAGGAGCCAGGCCGCGAGGCGATCGACCCAGGAGCGGATCGGCGAGCTGATCGTCGAGCACGCCGCCGCGGGGCGCAGCGTCGTCAGGCTGAAGGGCGGCGACCCGTTCGTCTTCGGACGCGGAGGCGAGGAGGCCGAGGAGCTCGCCGACGCGGGGATCGCGTTCGAGGTCGTGCCGGGCGTGACCGCGGGGATCGCGGCCCCCGCGTATGCCGGCATTCCGGTCACCTACCGAGACGACGCCTCGGCGGTCGCGTTCGTGACCGGGCACGAGGACCCCGAGAAGCCTGAGACGGCGATCGACTGGGAGGCGCTGGCGCGGTTTCCCGGGCACCCTGGTCCTCTACATGGGGGTGAGGAACCTGCCGCTGATCAGCGAGCGCCTCGCGGCGGCGGGCCGCGATCCGGGCGAGCCGGCGGCGGCGATCGAGCGCGGCACCTGGCCCGACCAGCGGACCGTCGTCTCGACCCTCGCCGAGCTCCCTGGGGCATCGGCAGCGGCCGGGATCCGAGCTCCGGCGATCCTCCTCTTCGGCGCGGTCGCGGCTCGCCGCGAGCGGATCGCCTGGCTCGAGCGCCGGCCGCTGCACGCGCGGCGGGTGGTGGTCACCCGGGCGCGCGCGCAGGCCAGCGGCCTCGCCGCCACCCTGCGCGCCCTCGGTGCCGAGGTGGTCGAGTTGCCCGCGATCAGGATCGAGCCGAGGATCGACTCGGCCGAGGTCGCCGAGGCCGTCGCCAGCCTGCACAGCTACGCGCTCGTCTGCCTGACCAGCGCGAACGCCGTCGGCCTGCTGTTCGAGGCGATGGCGGCGCAGGGTCGCGACGCCCGGGCGCTCTCCGGCGCGACCGTGGCCGCGATCGGCCCCGGGACCGCGAGGGCGCTCGCCGATCGCGGCCTGATCGCCGACATCGTCCCGGAGCGCTTCGTCGCCGAGGCGCTGGTAGAGGCGCTCGAAGCGGTCGAGGTGCGCGGCCGCCCTGTGCTGCTCGCCCGCGCCGCGAGCGCGCGCGACGTGCTGCCGCGGGCGCTGCGCGAGCGCGGGGCCGAGGTCGACGACATCGCCCTCTACGAGACCGTCCGCGAGCGGCCGAGTGCCGCGGCCGTCGAGGCGGCGCAGGGGGCCGACTACGTCACCTTCACCTCGGCCTCGACCGTGACCAACCTGACCGAGGCGCTCGGCGAGCGCTTTCCCTCGGCGGCGCGGATCGTCTCGATCGGGCCGGTCACCAGCGCGGCGGCGCGCGCCGCCGGGCTGGCGGTCGCGGTCGAGGCGGAGCGCCACGAGCCCGCGGGGCTCGTCGACGCCCTGCTGGCCGATGCGGCCGCACAGCATCGTTCGGGGCCGGGCGGTGTTGAAGCCCGGGATGAGTGAGCCCGCGGGCAGGCAGGTAGGGACCACGCTCGCCCTGGCGCTGCTCGCGCTGGCAATCGGCGGCCCCTCCGAGGCCGGCGCGAAGCTGGCCACGGCCGAGCGAGCCGCCGCCGGGTGCGTCTATGTCGCCGATCAGCACATCCTCGCGGTCACCGTGAAGCGCACGCCCGCGCGGAAGGGGAGCGGTCCGAAGGCGAGCGCGGCGGCGAAGCGATCGGCGGAGGGCCAGGCCTACGTGGTCCGAAACGGAGACCTGATCCTCGTCCTCGGCGGCCCGGACGCCTCACCGACCGCCTGCAAGGGAGGGGCCCCGACCGTCCGCAACACCGACTACATCCTCGTTCGCGCCGGCAAGGCCGTGCGCAGGCCGGAGCTCGCGATCGACCTGCGCCGCGGCCTGCTCGGGCCCGGCTACACCGACGAGCGCGACGGGACGTCGGAGATCGAGGTCTTCGCCGATCTCGGCAAGCGCTCCAGGGTCGTGGTCTCGGGGACCAGCGACCCCGACAAGATGATCCTCTCCCCCTACGGCGCGGGCGAAACGGTCAACGTCAACGCGACCGAGGCGGTGCCCGACGCGGACGTCTTCCTCCCGCGCGGCAGGACGATCCTCTTCGGCGCCGCCGGCGGCGACCTGCTCTCGGCGACCTCGGCTCCGCGCGACGGCAGCGGCGGAACGCCCACCGGGGCGGGCCTCGTCGGCGGCGGCGGCGCCGACATCCTCTCGGGTACCGCGGAGACGGACTTCCTCCAGGGCGACGGCGGCGCCGACCTGCTCGCCGCCGGCGCCGGCAGCGACATCGTCTACGGGATCGGTGGCGGCAGCGACCAGATCGACTGCGGCCCCGGCCGCGACACGTTCGTGGTCGTCGACCGATCGGACGTGCTCTCGCGCTGCGAGAGGCACGTCTTCAGGGATCCGTTCGCGGCGTCGCGGGCCCTCCCGGCGAGCCGGCCCTCGGCCGCCTCGAGGCGCGGCCGCTCGCCCGCCGCGCTGCTCGACCTCGCCGCGCTCGACGCTCTTCGCCGCTGAGGCGCGTTCCGCCGCCGCCCTGCGCGATCCGCGGTGACGCCGGGAGGTGCGGCTCCGTCGCCGTCGGCCTCGGGGATAGATTGGCCCGGTGGTGCCGACGCTGCCGATCACCCTGCTCACCGATTACGGGCTCGAAGACGAGTTCGCGGGCGTCTGCCGGGCCGTGATCGCGCGGCTCGCCCCGGACGCGCTCGTCATCGATCTCAGCCACGGGATCTCTCCTCACAACGTCGCCGAGGGCGCCAACGTGCTCGCGAGCGCCCTGCCCTACGCCCCCGCCGGCGTCCACGTCGCGATCGTCGATCCCGGGGTCGGCTCGGAGCGCCGCGGCGTCGCCGTGCGGACCCGGGACGAGGGCCGGCTGCTGGTCGGCCCCGACAACGGTCTGCTCTCCCGGCCCTCGCCCGGTTCGGCGGCGCGCTCGAGGCGGCCGACATCTCGAGCTCCCCGGTCGCGCCTCGAGAGCGCCTCGGCGACCTTCGACGGGCGCGACCTGTTCTCGCCCGTCGCGGCGGCGCTCGCGGGCGGGGCGAGCCTCGCCGAGCTCGGCGAGCCGCTCGACCCGGCCGAGCTGATCGCGCTCGAGCTCCCGGGGGCCGAGATCGAGCCCGGCCGGCGGCTGAGCGCCACCGTCGGTCGGGTCGATCGCTTCGGCAACGCGATCCTCTCGCTCGCGCCCGGGCAGCTCGGCGAGGCCGGCATCGAGCTCGGCCGGCGGGTCACGATCGAGGCCGGCGAGACCAGCGAGGAGGCGGTCGTCGCCCGCGCCTTCGCCGACGTGCCCGAGGGAAGAACGCTCGTCCACATCGACGCCTTCGGCCACCTCGCGATCGCGGTCAACCTGGCGAGCGCGGCGGAGCGGCTGCGGATCGGCGCCGGCGATCGCGTCGTGCTGTGGTTCGGATGAGCTTCGGCCGGCCCCACCATCACGCCCGGCGGATCGGCTCGACCAACGACCGCGCCCGCGAGCTCGCGGTGGCCGGCGCCCCGAGCGGCACGATCGTCACCGCCGACTCGCAGAGCGCCGGGCCGCGGCCGCCACGGACGCGTCTGGTCGGCGCCGGCCGGCAGGGCGCTGCTGCTCTCGGCGATCCTGCGGCCGCTGCGGGCGGAGAACGCGCTGCTTCCGCTGGCCGCTGCGGTCGCGGTCTGCGAGGCGGCCGAGGCCTGCGCGCCGGTCCGCTGCCGGGTCAAGTGGCCGAACGACGTCTGGCTGGAGGAGCGAAAGCTCGCCGGCGTCCTGATCGAGGCGCGCCCCCCCGAGTGGGCCGTGATCGGCGTCGGGATCAACGTCGCGATCGAGGCCGACGAGTTCCCGGCCGACCTGCGCTGGCCTGCGACCTCGATCGGCGCCGGCTCGAGCGTCGCTGAGGTGCGGAGGGCGCTCTGCGAGCGCCTCGAGCGCTGGAGCGCGGCGTCCCGCGCGCAAACGGTCGCGGCCTTCCGGGAGCGCGACGCGCTCCGCGGCCGCTCGGTCCGCTGGGCCGAGGGCGCGGGAATCGCCGCCGGGATCGCCGAGGACGGCAACCTGCTGGTCGAGCTCGAGGGCGGCGATCGGGTCTCGCTCGGCTCCGGCGAGATCAGCGTCCAGATCGACTGAGCGCGCGCCTACGTCGGGGGCTTGGGAGGATCGCCGTCGGGCTCCGCGTCCTCGTCGATTTCGTCCGCGGCGTCCTCGGTCTCGTCCGCGGCGTCGGCGTCGGCGTCTCGTCCGCGGCGTCGGTTTCGTCCGCCTGGTCCTCGGCCTCCTCGGCACCCTCCTCGAGCTCCTCCTCCTGCTCGAGCGGCTCCTCGGCGGCGGGCCCGTCGTCGAGGCGCTCGCGCTGCGCCGTGCGCGCGCCGGAGCCTGAGCTCGAGCCGGAGTTGCCATCGCCGCTCTTGCGCCGGCGCCGGCGCTTGCCCCTGGGGAAGTTGCGCAGCAGCTCGCGGGCGACCGCCGACGGCTTCCGCGCCATCCGCATCCGCGCGCCGCGCAGCACCTCCTCGGCCTCGGGCGTATGGGCGACGGCGGCGGCGAGCAGCGCGACCGCGAGCCGGCGGTCCTGCTGGCGCGCGGCGTGGACGATCCGGCGGGCGTTGCGCCCGTGGGCGCGACCCGAGGAGTTGACGAACAGGCCGAGCAGGCGCTTGGTCTCCGGCCAGCGCTGCACCGCGTACTCCTCGTGGACGTCGCGGGTCACCTCGGCGAGCCGCCAGACCCAGGCCTGGGCCTGGTCGCGGCGGCCGATGCGCCGCTCGGCGAGCGCCTGCAGGAGCACCTTGGCCCCGGCGCGGCGCTCGTCGCGCGGCCAGGTGGCGACGACCTCGACCGCGTCGTCGAAGGGCTCGGCGTCGCGCAGCACCGCGATCTCGGTCAGCGCCTTCAGGCGCAGCTGGTGGTTGCGGTTGCGCTGCAGGCAGGTGAGCAGGAAGCGCCGGCGCAGCTCCTTCGCCTGGTCGTGCTGGATCATCGCCTTCGCGCGGCGCCAGTTGTTCGGCGTCACGCGAGCGCCCGCGAGCGCCGCCCAGGCGTGCTGCTCGGAGTAGTTCAGGTTCTCGACAGCGATCCGCCAGAGCTCGCGCTCGAGCACCGCGAGGCGGCGCTCGGGATCCGAGGAGACCGGGACGACCCGGCGCTCGACCCGGACCCGGCGGCCGCGTCCGCGGCGCACCGGGCCGACGACGATCGCGCCGCCGCGGTAGACGTCGCGGTCGAGCAGGCTGTGCAGCGTGACGACGTTCTCGTCGTGGGTGGTGGCCGGGTGGACGAAGTCGATCACGAGGCCGGCCTCCTTGCCGGGGTTGCGGCGGGTGACGCGGCCGACGCGCTGCTGGTAGACCCGCCGCGAGGCGGTCGGGGCGAGGTGCATGCAGATCGTCGCCCGGGGCGAGTTCCAGCCCTCGGCGAGCAGCATCGCGTTGCAGAGCACGTCGACCTCGCCGCGCTCGAAGGCGGCGAGGATCTCGGCGAGCTCGCGCTTCGGGGTCTCGCCCGGAGACGGCCCGCGCGTTGATGTCGACGTTGCGGAAGGCCTTGGCGACGTTGTTGGCGTGCTTGACCCCGGCCGTGTAGACGACGCCGGGCACGCGGCGGAAGCGCGACTGGTAGAGGTCGGCGACCGCGACGTTGAAGGGCTCCTGGTCGAGCAGCGCGGCGAGCTCCTCCTGGTCGAAGTCCTGATCGACCTCGCCGCGGCGAAGCGGCACGTTGGCGATCGTCCGCACCCCGGGCCCGGGCGGGATCCGGATGCAGCGCAGCGGCGCGATCACGCCGCGGCGGGCGGCCTGGGCGAGGTCGAAGCGCGAGGTCTGGGTCGGGAAGAGGTCGGCGACGTGACGGGCGATCAGCGCGCCGGTCGCGGTCATGCCGATGAAGACCGGCCCGGTCCAGCGCCGGATGCAGGCGCTCGTCTTCTCGCCGAGCGCGGTGTGCGCCTCGTCGCAGATCACGATCGAGTAGGCGTCCGAGACCCTGCCGGCGTTGCGAACGAACCACTGGTAGGTCTCGACCGTGACCGGTCCGTTGGGGCGGTCCTTGCCGCTCGAGCAGCGGCGGCGAGAGCCGGTCCTTGTAGCCGCGGTCGGAGATCTCGCCGATGAACTGATCGACGAGGTTGCGGCGGTGGGTGAGGATCAGGATGCCGCCGGTGCGCGAGGCCTCGACGAAGCCGACCGCGGCGACCGTCTTGCCGGCGCCGGTCGCGTGCTCGAACCAGAAGCGCCGGCTCGCGCCCCGGGTCCTCGGGCGCCTCGGCGACGAGGTCCTCCTCGTCCGTCCTCCGGCTCCTCCCAGTCCTGGGGCTCCTCGTCCTCGCCGAGCTCCTCCGGCTCGGCTGCTTCGTCCTCCTCGGCCTCGTCGGGCTCGGCCTCGTCCGTTCTGATCGACCGCCGCGGGCGCGTCCTCGTCCTCGTCCTCGTCCTCGCTCGCGCTCGGGGCGCCGTTGGCGCGCCCGTTTCGCCGCGGCTCGCCGTTGCCGTTCCTTCCCGGCTCGCTCGAGCTCGGCGGTGATCGCGGCGAGGGTCCCGGAGAGCGCGTCGACCTGGTGCTCGTTGAGCGTCGCGCCGTCGAGCAGCTCCGGCCTGTCCTCGGAGAGCACCCGCTCGAGCCCGAGCAGCAGCGAGTAGTCCTGGCGCCAGTCGAAGGTCGGCGCCTCGGCGCCGTCCTCGAGCTCGGTCAGCGCGTCGTCGACCGCCCGCCGGCGCGCGGTGCCGGGGGTCAGATCGTCGATCGTCTCGCCCTCGAGCAGGATCGGCTCACGGGTGAACTCGCGCACCCTGTCGAGGTCCGATTCGGCGAGCGCGCTCGCCGCGCTCGCGGCAACGTCAGTGGGATTGGCCATGGGAAAAGGGTGGGCCCGCGCTCGCCAACTGATCCGGCTCACGGACGGCGAGCGAAGTAAGCTCGGGAGAGGCAGGCCCCTGACCGAAACTCCCCTCCGGTCGGGACAACCCCGCGGTCCGACCTGCGGGACCCTCCCTCAATTAGACCACACTCGGCAGCGGATGCGCTTCGACAACCCCTCCAGATCGAGATTTCGCCCGGCGCTGGCCGCGATCGCGCTGAGCGCCTCGATCGGCCTCGCGGCCTGCGGCGAGGCGGCCGACGGCCCCGACCCCGGCAGCGCCAACCCGTCCTCGGCGGCGAGCGCCGAGGAGTTCTCGGAGGCCCTCGACGGCGCCCCGCCGCGGCTCGCCGCGATCTACGCTCGCGGCGACGCCCTCCTCGAGGGCGGAGTCGGGGCCTACAGGGCGCAGATCGCGAAGCTCGAGGGCACACCGGTCGTGGTCAACAAGTGGGCCTCGTGGTGCGGGCCGTGCCGCTTCGAGTTTCCCTTCTTCCAGTCCCAGGCGATCGAGAACGGCCGCCGAGGTCGCGTTCCTCGGGGTTGATTCGGACGATTCGGCCGCCGCGGCTCAGAGCTTCCTCGAGCAGCTGCCGCTGCCGTATCCGAGCTTCTCGGACCCCGACAGCGAGATCGCCGACTCGCTCGGCGCTGCGCCAGTTCCCGGCCACCGTCTTCTACGACTCCGCCGGCGAGATCGCCTACATCCGCTACGGCGGCTACGGCTCGGAGGCGGAGCTCGCGGAGGACATCGACAAGCACGCTCGCTGAGCGCGGATAATGCAGGGGTGCCCCTGCGCGTTCGGCTCCCGTTGTACCTGCTCGTCGCCGGAGCGCTGCTCGCGCTCGCCCCCGGCGCGGCCGGCCAGGGCTCCGGCTCGATCCCCTCGATCGAGTTCACCGGCACGATCGATCCGGCGACCGAGGCGTGGATCGGGTCGGCGCTCGCCGACGCCGACCGACGATGGGGCCCCGCTGGTCGTGATCCGGCTCGACACGCCGGGTGGGCTCGAGTCCTCGATGCGGGAGATCATCCGCGACATCATCGCGGCGCCGATGCCGGTCGTCGTCTACGTCTCGCCCGACGGCGCCCGCGCCGCCTCCGCGGGCGCCTTCATCACCGAGGCGGCCGACGTCGCGGCGATGGCGCCGCAGACCAACATCGGCTCGGCGAGCGCGGTCACCGTCGACCGGGCGAGGACATCGGCGGCACCCTCGGCAGGAAGATCGAGAACGACGCCGCTGCCTTCATCCGCGCGCTCGCGGAGAGCCACGGGCGAAACGGCGCGCTCGCCGAGCGGATGGTCACCGAGGCCGACGAACTTCACCGCCGAGGAGGCGCTCGAGGGCGGCGCGATCGACCTTGTCGCGGCAAGCGAGCAGGAGCTGATCGGCCAGCTCGACGGCTTCGAGGTCGCCGGGCCGAAGAGCGCCGACGCTGACGACCGCGGGGCTGGCGGTCGAGGAGCGCGAGATGCCGCTCGCCTACGAGCTGCTGCAGCTGCTCGTCAACCCGACCGTCGGCCTACCTGCTGCTGCTGATCGGGTTCGTCGGGATCGCGATCGAGTTCTTCAGCCCGGGCGCGATCCTCCCCGGCACGATCGGTGTGGTCTCGCTGCTTCTCGGCGGCTTCGGCTCGGCCCAGCTTCCGCTCACCGCCGCCGGCGTCGCCCTGCTCGTGATCGGGGTGATCCTGATCCTCGTCGAGACCCAGGCTCCGACGCACGGGATCATCGGCGTGCTCGGCGTCGGCGCGCTCGCAGGCTCCGGCCTGCTGCTCTTCGACACCGGCGAGGCCGGGCTCGAGGTCTCGGCGCCGGCGGTGATCACGGTCGCCGTGCTGCTCGGCGGCTTCGTCGCCTTCGCCGCGACGCGCGCGCTCGCGGCCCGCAAGCGCCCGGTGCTCACCGGCTGGGAGGAGCTGGTCGGCGCCGAGGGGGATGTCCGCCGTCCGCTCGAGCCCGTCGGGCAGGTCTTCGTCCAGGGCGCCCTCTGGCAGGCGCGGCTGGCCGAGGGCGCCGCCGAGGCCGACGCCGACCGCGCACGCGAGCGCGGCGCTAGAGTGCGAGTCGAGTCGGTCGACGGGCTGACCCTGACCGTCCGGATGGTGCCGACGGAGCGAGACCAAGAGGAGTAGCCGTGCAAGCAGGCCTGATCGTGATCGGCGTCATCGCCGTCTTCATCGTCTTCCTCCTCGCCTCGGCGATCCGGATCCTGCGCGAGTACGAGCGCGGCGTCATCTTCCGGCTCGGCCGCCTGATCGCCCAGAAGGGGCCCGGCCTGATCCTGCTGATCCCGATCATCGACCAGATGGTCAGGGTCGACCTGCGGACGGTGACCCTCAACGTCCCGCCGCAGGAGGTGATCACCCAGGACAACGTCACGGTGCGCGTCAACGCCGTCGCCTACTTCCGCGTGGTCGACCCGAACAAGGCGATCACCGAGGTCGAGAACTACCTGCTCGCGACCTCGCAGATCTCGCAGACGACGCTGCGCTCGGTGCTCGGCAAGGCCGAGCTCGACGCGCTGCTCGCCGAGCGCGAGCGGCTCAACAGCGAGCTCCAGCAGATCATCGACGAGCAGACCGAGCCCTGGGGCGTCAAGGTCTCGACGGTCGAGGTCAAGGACGTCGAGATGCCCGCCGAGATGCAGCGCGCGATCGCCCGCCAGGCCGAGGCCGAGCGCGAGCGCCGCGCGAAGATCATCGCCGCCGACGGCGAGTTCCAGGCCTCGGCGAAGCTCTCCCAGGCGGCCGAACATCATCAGCCACGAACCCGGCGACCCTGCAGCTGCGCTACCTGCAGACGCTGGTCGAGATCGGCGTCAACAAGAACACGACGATCGTCTTCCCGCTGCCGATCGACCTGCTGCAAGCCCCTGCTCGAGCCGCACGCGCACGCGAGCGTGCCCGCGCCGGAGGGCCCGCCGCCGGAGGTACCCGAGGTCGACGTCGAGCAGATCGAGGACTACGACCCCCCGCCGGCCGATCCGTTGCCGCCCTCACCCTCCTGAGCCCGAGGTCCGCATCGACCAGCTCACCGGGCTGCGGGCGATCCTCGCTCCCGGCCGCGCCGAGCGCCCGGACGCCTTCTCGCCGAGCCCCGCCGAGGCGCGTCCCGACGCGGCGGAGAGCTGCCCGTTCTGCGAGGGCCGCGAGGAGCGCACTCCGCCCGAGGTCTGGGCCGATCGCCCCGGCGCGGGCGGCCCGGACACCCCGGGCTGGCGGGTGCGCTCGGTCCCGAACCTCTATCCGGTGCTCGGCGACCCCGACGGCGCCCGCGGCCCCGCCGCGCGAGCGCGGCCTCCGAGCTCGATCGACCCGCTCGGCGCCTCCACGCGCCAGCTCGACTCCGACCTGTTTCGATCCCAGCCCGCCGGCGGCTCGCACGAGGTCCTGGTCAGCTGCCCCGGGCACGCCGTCTCGCTCGCCGAGCTCCCGCCCGAGCAGCTCGCGATCGCGCTCGACGGATGGCGCGAGCGGATGCGCGTTCACGCCGAGGCCTCCTACGTCCACCTGATCGTCAACGAGGGCCCGCTGGCGGGCGCCTCGCTCGAGCACAGCCACGCGCAGCTCTACGCGCTCGGCTTCGTCCCCGCGGCGATCGCCCGCGAGCGCGAGCGCTCGGTCGCCTACCACGAGCGCACGATGGGCTCGCGCTTGCTCGAGGACGTCGGCGTCGAGGAGATCCGCCGCCGCGAGCGCCTCGTGGCCGTCGACGACGAGGCGCTCCTGCTCTGCCCGTGGGCCTCGCGCTCGCCCTTCGAGCTGCGCATCGTGCCCCGTAAGCCCTCGCCGCGCTTCGAGGACTCCGAGGGCGGCGCCGCGATGCTCGCCACCGCCCTGCGGGCGCTCGGCGGGGCGCTCGGCGCGGTGCCGCAGCTCAACCTCTGGGTTCGCACCGCCCCGCGGGGAACCGAGGAGTTCTGCTGGCACATCGACATCGCTCCCGCGGCTGACGATCCGCGCCGGCTTCGAGCTCGGCACGGGGGTCGAGATCAACGTCTACCCGCCCGAGCGCGCGGCCGCCGACCTGCGCGACGCACTGCGCTAGGCGGGCCCCTCGCCCCCGATCGTGGCCGCGAAGGCTCGTCCGGGGCGCCCCCGCGACTCGCTAGGCTCCGCGACCTGATGCCGCCGAGCCCGCGACCGTTTCCCCGTCACATCGCCGACGCCGCCCAGCAGGGAAAGGCCCTACGGGCGCTGGGCGGACCGGCTTGCCGAGCGCTTCGCCGGGGCCTGCGAGCCCTACGTCGCCGAGGCGGGGGCCGCCGTGGACCTCGAGACCCTGAGCTGGTTCCCGGACCGCTCCTGGGGCGGGCGCACCTACGTCCCGGTCACCGGGCGCGCGCAGACGCGCGAGGACGACGCCGCCGTCGCCGAGTACTTCGGCTAGGTCTCCTTCGTCACCCCCGAGGGCGACGATGCCCCCGAGGACCTCATCGCGAGCGCCGACTTCACCGACGTCACCGCCGAGGAGAACCCGGAGTGGCAGATCGACCTCAACGACGACGTGCTCGGCCAGTGGCGGACCGACGGCGGCCGCGGTGGCGACGTCACCCTGATCTGGGGCCTACCGCTGGTGCGCGGCGCGGTTGCGGCGACCGCGGAGCTCGACGGCGAGCTGCTCGACCAGGCGCCGGTCGACGAGGGCCGGTTCACCCTCGTCGCCGTCGATGCGATCCACGGCTTCGGCGACGACCTCTACGTCACCGTGCGGCTCTGGGACCGCCGGGTCAACGAGGTCGCCGCGGAGTCGCTCTACGACGAGCCGGACGACGAGGCCTGAGCGCTCGCCGGGCGACGCTTCGCGGGCTTCAGCCCGGCGCGCTTCGGAATCATCTCCGGCAGCCCAGGCTCACCGACGAAGACATCGAGAACCGCCTGGTGACGGGGGTCGCCGTTGAGGTAGCTCTGGTTGGCGATCATCAGCCGGCGGCCGAGGAAGGCGGCGCTCGAGGGGTTGTCGAAGGGGATCGAGGAGCCGTTCTCGCCCGAGCGAGCCCTCCGGAAAGCGCTCGACCTCCGCGCCGTCGGGCTCGATCACGGCGATCTGGTTGGCGAGCAGCAGCGACATGTAGATCCGCCCACTCTCGGCGATCGCGAACCCGTCGGGCGCGTCCAGCGGCTGGCTCTCCCAGAGGGTCCGGATCGCCCCGGGCCCGCCGCCGGAGGCGATCGTCGATCTCGTACAGCTTGCCGGTGGCCGGGTTGCCGTCGCCACCGCCGGCCGAGCTCTGGGTCGCGAGCAGCAGGTGGCGTCGATCGGCGCTCAGCTCCAGCCCGGTGCTGCCGAACCCCTCGCCCTCGAGGCGGGGGTCCTCGAGCCACGGCTCGGCCATGCCGCCGCCCGGCGGGATCCGCCAGAGCACGGCGGTGGGTGTAGTCGGTGACGTAGAGCTCGCCGCGCCGGTCCCCAGGCCGCGTAGTTCGGGGTCGCCGCGGCGGGAAAGCTGGCGTACTCGAGCTGCTTGCCCTTGCGGAGGTTGAGCAGCAGCACCCGGGCGGGCGCCTTGTCGAGCAGCACCAGGCGCTCGCGCGCGTCGCTGGTCGCGACCTGGACGCCGTGGTCCTCGCTCAGAGTCCTGGCCCCTGACGGTCCAAGAGCGCAGCAGGGCGCCCTGCTTGGCGAACTCGAACACCCGCGAGGGCACCGAGTCGCCGCCGGGGTTCGTGTAGGTGCCCTCGTAGACGCGCTTCGTCGGCGCGACGTAGGCGTGGGCCGGGAAGCCCGGCGTTCGCGATCAGGCCGAGCACGCGGGTCTCGAAGCGCTCGCGAGCGCCTCGGCTCCGCTCGCCGAGGCGCCGAGGGAGCAGACCGCGCCGAGCGCGAGCAACGCCGCCGCCGCCCGTCGCCGGCTCATAGGAGGTCGAGGACCTCGGTCGCGGCGCGCTCGCCGGAGCGCACCGCGCCGTCCATGTAGCCGTTCCAGTAGTTCGAGGTCTCGGTGCCGGCCCAGTGGATCCGCCCGACCGGCGCTCGCAGCGCGGGCCCGTAGCGCGCTGTCAGGCGCCGGGCGCGGGGATCGCCACCGGGCAACCGCGGCTGTACGGTCTCGTTCTGTCCAGGCGGTCTCGATGTAGCGCTCGGGGCTCGCCGCCTCGGGGCCGAAGAAGTCGACGAGCTCGGCGACGACGGCGTCGCGGCGGGCCCGGCGGGGGAGCTTCGAGAAGCCGCGGCCCGAATCGCCGCCGATGAAGCCGAAGATGACGCCCGTGCTGCCGTCCTCGGGCGAGTCGTCGAAGGTCGCGTTCATCGGCCCCGCGGTGGCGAGCACCTGGCCGGTCAGGCCCTGATCGCGCCAGAACGGCTTCTCGTAGACGACCGTGGCCTTGGTCAGGTAGCCCTGGGGGAGCCGCTCGACGAGCTCGATCGCGCTCGCTCGGCAGGCCCGGCTCGTAGTCGATCCGGCCGGTCAGGACCGGCGGGATCGCGACGATCGCCCGCTTCGCCTTGACCGTGACCCGGCGCGAGTGCACGGTGACGCCGCGCTTGGTCTGCACGATCCGCCGCACCGGCGAGCGCAGGATCACGCGACGGCCGAGCCCCTTCGCGACCCGGAAGCAGATCTCCTGCGAGCCGCCGACGAAGCGTGACTCCTGGGCGCCGCCGCGGGTGTTGAAGTTGCGCTCGAAGGTGCCCGACGTTGCGCTCGTTGCCCGACGCGGCGATGTAGAAGAGGACGAAGAGCAGCGAGAGCTCGCGCGGCTCGGCGCCGAAGATCGGCCGCGTCGCGATCGGGACCAGCTCGCGGAACTGCGGGGTGGCGCTGTTCTGCTCGATGTAGGCCGCGAGCGTCTGCGCGTCGAGCTCGGCGGCTCCGGCCGCCTCCCAGGGCGCGTCGACCGGGACCCGGGTGGACGTGTCGTTGAGATCGCTGACGACGAGCGCGAGGTCGGGAAGGATCGACCGGGTCCGGCGGCGCGGTGCCGGTGACGCCGGTGTCGGAGTAGCGCAGGCGCTGCGCCGGAGGTGATGTAGACGTTCTCGCCCTCGTTGTAGGTCGGGAAGGTGCCGACGCCGAGCTTCTCGGCGAGCGCCAGGATCCGATCCTGGGTCGGGCCGACGAAGGTGCCGCCGCGCTCGGTGACCTCGCCGTCGCCGATGTCGGCGTTGAGCGCCCGGCCGCCGACCCGGTCGCGGGCCTCGAGACGATCGCCGAGTGCCCCTTGCGCTCGATCTCGCGCGCGGCGGTCAGGCCCGCGAACCCGGCGCCGACGACGACCACGTCGGCCCGGCGCTTGAGCCGGCGCTTCGGCCTCGCCCGGGCGCTGGGCAGGCCGCCGAGCGCCGCGCCCGCGGTCGCGGTGGCGGCGCCGCCGAGCAGGCCTCGTCGCGAGACCCCCTCCGCTGTCGGCCGACCGCCCATCGAGGGGGCGATGATGGCAGCTTCGGAGCGTCGGCGGCTCCGGCTCGCCGCGCCGGAATAGCATCCCCTCGATGAAGGAGCGATCGACTCGCCGCGCCGCCTTCGCCGGGGACGCTCGCCGGTGAGCGCGCTTGCGGCAGAGCGCTCCGCGATCGCCTCCGCCTGCCGCCGGCTCGCCGACGAGGGCCTGGTGATCGGGACGGCGGGGAACCTCAGCGCCGCCGCCGGGGACCTGATCGCGATCACGCCCACCGGCGCGACCCTCGCCGAGATCGAGCCCGAGCAGGTCAGCGTCGTCGATCGGACGGGGGAGCTGGTCGCGGGCGAGCTCGAGCCGACGTCCGAGCTCGGCCTCCACCTCGCCGTCTTCGAGCGCTTCGGCGCCGGAGCCGTCGTCCATACCCACGCGCCGCTCTCGACCGCGCTCGCCTGCGTTCTCGACGAGCTCCCCTGCATCCACTACGCGATGCTCACGCTCGGCGGCAGCGTCCGGGTGGCTCCGTATGCGACCTTCGGGACCGCCGAGCTCGCCGAATCGGTGCTCGGCGCGCTCGACGGGAAGACCGCCGCGCTGATGGCCAACCATGGGGCGATCGCCTTCGCCGACGACCTCGACGGGGCGGTGGAGCGCTCGCTGCTGCTCGAATGGGCCTGCGGGATCTACGCGCAGGCGGCCAGGCTCGGCACCCCCCGCGCGCTCGACCTCGAGCAGCAGCAGGCCGTCGTCGCGGCGGTGCTCGAGCGTGGCTACGGAGCGGTGAGACCGGCGGCGGAGGGCGGATGAGCGAGCCGATGCGAGCGGTGGCCATGGGCGTGCACGTGCTCGACGTGCTGGTCCGCCCGGTCGAGGCGATCCCCGAGGGGCAGGGCGGCGCCCTCGTCGACGAGATCCGGATCACCGCCGCCGGCTCGGCGGGCGGCACCGCGCTGACCCTCGCGAAGCTCGGCGCCGAGGTGCTGAGCGCAGGCGCGATCGGCGACGACGCGGTCGGCGAGATGCTCACCTCGCTGCTCGAGCGCGGCGGGGTCGAGACCACCCAGCTCGTCCGCCGATCCGGCGTGCAGACCTCGGCGAGCGTGCTCCCGATCCGCGCCTCCGGCGAGCGGCCGGCCTTCCACGTCGTCGGCGCGAACGCAACCTACGGGCCCGCCGACGTGCGCTGGGAGGAGCTCTCCGGCGCGACCCACCTGCATCTCGGCGGTCCCGAGTTCCTCGGTGGCGAGGCCTCTGCGGAGATCCTCGCCCGCGCCACGCAGGCCGGGATCGCCACCTCCGCCGACGTGCTCGCGCCCGGCGAGCCGGGGCTGCTCGAGTGGATCGCCGCGGCCCTGCCTCATCTCGACTACCTGCTGCCCAACGACGAGCAGGTGCTCGCGCTCACCGGCGAGAGCGAGCTGGCGGCGGGCTGCGAGGCGCTGCGCGAACGCGGCGCCGGCTGCGTCGTCGCGACCTGCGGCGCGGACGGGGCGTTGATCGTCGACGAGACGGGTGACCGGCGGGTCGCGGCGTTCGCCACCGAGGTCGTCGATACCACCGGTTGCGGCGACGCGTTCTCGGCTGGCTTTCTGCGCGGCCTCTCCCTTGGTCGCGACCGCGACGAGGCGGCCAGCCTCGGCTGCGCGGTGGCGGCGATCGTCGCCGGCGGGCTGGGCTCCGATCACGGCGATTTCGACCTCGGCGCCGCCGAGCGCTTCAGGGCCGAGACGCCGCGGCTGAGCTCGATCGGCGAGCCGACCTAGACTCCCGCCCGGCCCCGGTAGCTCAGTGGATAGAGCGACCGCCTCCTAAGCGGTAGGCCGTAGGTTCGACTCCTACCCGGGGCGCTCTCGAGCCCTCGCCGCGCCGCTCGCCGCGCCGATCTCTACATCTGCCCATGTAACGGTTCCGGGCGAGGTGGTGTAATCCAGGTTGATGGAGGACCCGAGCGAGCCGGACCCGGATCGCGACCGAGCCGAGCGGCCCCGGGCCGGCGAGGACTCTCCCGGCGGCGAGGCGGGCGAGAAGAGCGAGGACGAGCGCCTGCGGGGGCTCGGGCTGATGACGGCGCTCAAGCTTGCCCGCGAGCTCCTGCCCGGCGACAGCCGCTACGGCGACCCGCTCTCGACCGGGGGCTCGAGCTCGCGCAGCCAGGTCGGACGGCGCCTCGGCGAGCTCGCCGCCGAGCGCCCCGGCGTCTTCAAGGAGGCCGGGCTCTCCGCGCTGCAGGTCTGGGAGGCGGTCGCGGTGACGGCCGGCCGCAAACCGGGATCCGACGATGTCGCGATCGTGTTCACCGATCTCGTCGGCTTCTCCGACTGGGCGATGCGGGTCGGCGACGACCTCGCGGTCGCGTTGCTGCGCGACGTCGGCGAGGCGATCGAGCCCCCGGTTCGCGCCCATGAGGGGATCGTGGTCAAGCGGCTCGGCGATGGGATGATGGCCGCCTTCCACGACCCCGCCGAGGGCGCCGCCGCCGTCTTCGAGGCCCTCGACCGCCTCGAGTCCGTCGAGGCCGAGGGATACCGTCCCCGCATGCGCGCCGGGATGCACGTCGGGAGGCCGAAGCACCTCGGCGAGGACCTCTTCGGGGTCGACGTCAACATCGCCTCCCGGGTGTCCGACGAGGCCTCGGCCGGCGAGCTGCTCGTCTCCGACCGGGCGCTCTCGGAGATCGAGAGCGAGGCGTTCCAGACCCGGCGCAAGCTCCTCTTCCGGGCCAAGGGCGTGCCGAAGGACATCACCGTCTACTCGTTGCGAAGGAGATCCCGATGACCGAGGAGCCAACCGAATCGCGGACCGTCCCGGAGGCCGCGCTCGAGCGGCGCGCCGCCTCACATCCGCTCGAGTTGCCGCGGCTGATCGGCGGCGTGCTCGGCGACATCCGCGCGATCGCCGAGGGGATGGCGGTGCTCCCGAAGCTGCTGACCACCCTGCAGGGGATCGAGGGCCGGGTCGACACGCTCAACGCCGAGGTCAGCCGGATGCGCGCCGGGGTCGAGGCGATGTCGGGTGACGTCGGCGAGATGAAGGAGTCGATCGCCAGGGTCGAGCCGCAGCTCGAGGACGTCAACCGGGTCGTCCACCCGCTGCGGCGGATCAACCAGCGCACCAGGCGCCGGCCGCCCGACGCGGGGTCGTGACCCGCCGGCGCGGCCTGCTCGCCGCGCTTGGGATCCTCGCCGCGCTGGGCGGCTGCGGTGGCTCCGACGGGCCATCGCCTCCGCCGCGGCCGGCGGAGCGCGCCGACAAGCCGCCCGAGCTGTCCTCGGATTGGCGCCCCTATGTCAGCAGGGCGGGCGGCTTCGTGATCGGGCTACCGCCCGGATGGGTGGCCCGCGACGTCGGCGCCTCGACCCTGATCCGCTCGCGCGATCGCCTGGTCTCGATCCAGGTGAGCCCCGACCGCACCGACGAGGCCCTCGGCTTCGATCCGGACGAGTTCGCCCGCCGGGCGCTCGCCGCGGTGCCCGGCTACAGGCGGCCGCTCTCACCGGGCCGAGCGCGCCGCTACCCGCACCGCTACGAGGGCAGCTCGGCCACGGCGCGCGGCGTCAGCGCGCGCGGCGGGGTCGCTCAGCGGGTCGAGCTGATCTCTCTGCGCCGAGAGGGGGTGGTCGCCTTCACGGTGCTGGTCGCCGCCAAGGCGGGCCCGGAGTCCGCAAAGTCGCGGGAGCTCGCCCACCGGGTCGTCGCCTCGCTGAGAAGCCGCCCGCCCGGGGGCCGATGAGCTCGGCTCGGCCGGCGGTCCGCGCGGCGCGCGGAGCCAGGGGCGCGGGCTAGGACTCGGGCCGGCCGGGGTAGACGTCGTCGATCGTCGTCAGCGCCCGGTAGGGGGCGCCGGCGGCTGCCTCGATCGCGGCGCCGCCGCCGGCAAGCCGATCGAGGACGGAGACGACGCCGGCGATCGCGAGCCCTTCGTCGAGGATCCGCTCGATCGCCCGCACGGTCGAGCCGCCGGTGGTGACCACGTCCTCGACCACCAGGCAACGGGTACCGGGGGCGAGCGGCGGCCCCTCCACCCATCGCTCGAGGCCGTGCTCCTTGCGCTGCTTGCGGACGAAGAAGGCGACCAGCTCGCTCCCGGCCGGGTCGCCGATCGCGGCGCAGGCGAGCGGATCGGCTCCCATCGTCATCCCGCCGACGGCCGCGGCGCCGAGCTCGTTCGCGGTGCCGGCGATCAGCTCCCCCGCGGCGCGATAGGCCGGGGCTCGCAGGAGGGCCCGCTTGGCATCGACGTAGTAGGAGGCCGTCCTGCCGCTCGAGAGCGTCACCTCGCCGATCACGAGCGCATGCTCGCGCAGCTCCTCGACCAGGATCTGCCGGGCTGCGGACAACTAGTTGCTGAGCGGCGGGATCGGCTCAGTCGTAGACATACATCGTCTCGCCGAGGTGGATCCAGTTGTAGATGAAGACCGAGTCGGGAATCGGGTTTCGGATGCAGCCGTGGCTGGCGTTGTAGGTGGGCACCGAGTGGTAGCCGTGGGTGGCCTCGCCGCGGTTGTAGTAGACCGAGTAGTACATCCCGATCGAGTTGAACCCGGGGTCCTTCCGGTAGAAGGTGAACTTGCCGCGATCGGACGGGGTCGCGGGCGCTCCGGTCGAGACGTGGAAGACGTACTTCGGCTCGCCGTCGTCGATCAGCGCCATCACCTGCCTGGAGATATCGACCTCGACGTGCCTGCCGAGCCCGGGGTCTCGAACCTTGAACCCGCCCTTGCCCGCGGCCAGCATCGCGAAGATCTTCGCGTCGGCGTTGAAGTTGCGCGCCATGCCGTTGACCTTGCGAAACGCCATCACCGCGCGCTCGGTGTGCGAGCCGTACCTGTGCCCGTCGGTGTCGTAGTAGCCGGCCTCGCGAAGCAGCTTGTTGAACAGCGAGATCTCGGGCCCGCGGTCGCCCGGGTCGACGTCCGGGTAGCTGACCCCGAACTTCTTCGACTTCGCGGTGGCGCCGGACTGGCCCGGCGTGGCGGCCTTTCGGGCCCGCACCCGGTACTTGCCCGAGTCCACGATCGGCTTCGAGCGCAGCGTGAGCCGGCCGAAGCCCCTGCCCTTCACCCGGCGAACGAACGGGGTCCTCTTGAACACGGTGTCGCCGCGGTTGCCGAGCCTCACCTCGACCCGCTGACCGGGCACGAACGGGCGCACCGTGCCGATCACGCTGACCCGGTCGCCCACCCGGACGTCGCCCCCCTTCAGCCCCTTCAACTTCAATCGCAGCTTCGCCGGCGCCGCCGCGGGCGCCTCGCCGCTCCCGGCGTCACGGTCGAGCGGGGCCGCGCTCGACGGCTCGAGCGTCGCGGTGGGCACGGAGTCCTCGGCGAGGGCCTCGAGCGGAAACAGGATCAGGGCGGCGGTCGCCAAACCCCCGATGGCGACATGGGAGAGATTTTTCACGGCCCGATTGTCGCACGCGCAGGACCCGGATCGTCGCGCTCGGCGACCGGGCGCGCTAGCTGCTGACGAGCACGAGGAAGGCGAGCGCGTTGTTGACCGTGTGCAGGCTGATCGGCGCCCACAGCGAGCCGGTGCGCTCGTACAGGTATGCGAGCCCGACGCCGAGGACCGCGAGCTGGACCGCGACGGCCCAGTTGCCGCCGACCAGATGGATCGAGCCGAAGAACGCTCCCGAGATCAGCGCCGCGGCCGGGAAGGAGAGCCGGGCCCGAAGGCCGCCGAAGAAGAGCCCGCGAAAGAAGACCTCCTCCGCCAGCGGGGCGAGCATCACGATCAGGAACGCGGCCGAGATCGCGCCGAGCGTGCTCTGGTCGAAGCCGAGCTGGTCGGCGACATCGACCTGCTCGGGATCGGCGATGAGCTGGCTGAAGAGCACCGCGAAGACGAGGTAGGCGAAGAAGGTGAGCGCGGTGACGCCGAGCCAGGGGACCCTGGGGCGGCGCAACCCGAGCCTCCCGAGGGCCGCCGCCAGCGCGATCCCGCCGCGGGTGGCGAAGTAGATCGCGGCGCCGAGGAAGGCGCCCTCGAGCACGAGCTGCGAGCCGATCGTCGCGTCGAGCCCGTCCTCGCCGGCGAGCGCGAACACGGGGATCGTCCCGAAGACGACGAGCAGGAGGGCCATCGCGACCCCACCGAGCGCGCCGCCGGGTCCCCAGGGGCCCGCGGCGCTCTCGCGCTCGGGCGCGGTCGGCTGCTCGAAAGCGGCCGGGCTCGGGGGGGCGAGAGCTTGGCGGCGACTCGTTCACGGGCGCAGATGGTCCACGATCTCGGCGAGCGAGGCGATCCGGCCCCTGCAGTCGCCTTCGGCCAGACCCTCGCCGCCACGCCGGATCAGCAGCGCCGGGATCGCCGCGGCCCGGGCGCCGGCGACGTCCTCGCCGGGCGTGTCGCCGACGTGGAGTGCCTCCTCGGGGCTGCAGCCCGCCAGCCGAGAGCGCGGCGCGGAAGATCTCCGGGTCCGGCTTGCGGGCGCCCACGCTCGGCCGAGGTGACGACCCCGTCGAGCAGCTCGGCGAGCCGCGGCGCGGCGAGCACGCCGGACGAGCGAGACGTCCCAGTTCGAGACGCAGACCAGCGTCAGCTCCCGGCGGCGGAGCCCGCGGAGCGCCGGGGCCGGCGTCGGCGTACGGGCGAAAGCGGATCGCCGCCATCATCGTCTCGACGCCGACCTCCTGCCCGAGCGCCTCGCTGAGCAGCTCGGCGCAGTCGGCGCGCAGCAGCGCCAGCGACCCCGGGTCGCTCCCGCGCTCGGCGTGCTCGCGGTAGTAGGCCATCTCGGCCCGGAAGGCGCGCTCGATCGCGCTCATCGCTCATCTCGCCCGAGCGCGCGGCGCGAGATCGAGTCCACGGCGGCTCGAGCTCGACCAGCGTGCCGAGCGCGTCGAGGAATACCGCCCGAGTGGTCATCGAGGACGCAAGGTTGGCAGGATCGTGTTCATGGAGAAGACCTTCTGGGAGTCGAACGGCGACTGGGTCGACCGCCCGATCACCGTGCTCGTCGCCTTCGCGATCGCCTTCGCGATCGACCGGCTCGTGATCGGCCGGGCCGGCCGGCTGACCTCGAGGCTCGGCGACAAGCGGAGTCTCCCGCGCCTCGCAGACCCGCCTGCGGGTGGTCCGGCGGCTGGTCTTCGTGACCATCGTCCTGATCGGGCTCGCGCTCGCGCTGAGCCAGTTCACCAAGCTCAACAAGCTCGCCACCGGCCTGCTCGCCTCGAGCGCCGTCCTCGGGCTGATCCTCGGCATCGCCGCGCGCCAGGTGCTCGCGAACCCGCTCGCCGGGATCGTCCTCGCCGATCTCCCAGCCGATCCGGATCGGCGATCGGGTCACGATCGGCGAGGAGACCGGCCGCGTCGACGACCTGACCCTCTCCTACACCTTCATCGACACCGGCGACGGGCGCCTTGTGATCGTCCCGAACGAGCAGGTGGTGACCGGCGTAGTCGTCAACCACTCGACCGGCGACCACGGCGCCCCTCGGTCGCCTCGCTGTGGGTGCCGCCCGGGGCCGACCTCGCGGCCGCCCGCAGCCGCGCTCGAGCCGCTCGAGCCGTCCGCGGTCGACGTCGCCGAGATGACCACCGAGGGGGTCCGGATCGACGTCCACGGGCCGCGCCGGTTCGCGGCCACGCGCCAGGCCGGCGAGGAGGCGGCGCTGCGCGAGCGCGCCCATCGGGCGCTGCGCGAGGCCGGGCTGCTCGACGGGCCGGCCTGACTGCGAGCCTTCGCCCAGCCGATCGCCGGGCCGGCGTCGGCGCCCAGGTACTCTTTTCGGCGACTTAGATGAGCGCTCGAGCACGCAGACGCAAGAGGTCGTCGCAGGGCTCGGTCGGCAGGAAGGTCCTGCTCGGATTCGCGGTCGTGGCCTCGATCATCGGGATCGGACTCGCCAGCGCCGCGATCTGGGTCCTCGACGTCGCCGCGTCGGCGCCCTCGATCGACACCCTCAAGCCCGCCGACAGCGGGGCGAACTCGCAGGTCTTCGACGCCGACGGCACCAGCCTCGGCTACGTGCAGTCCGACGTCCTGCGCCAGCCGGTCGAGCTCGAGACAGATGCCCGACATCCTTCAGCGAGGCGACGATCGCGATCGAGGACGAGAACTTCTACGAGCACGACGGCGTCGACTACGCGGCGATCGTCCGCGCCGCGGTCGAGAACGTCGAGGCCGGCGAGGTCAGGCAGGGCGCCTCGACGATCACCCAGCAGCTCGTCCGCAACCTCTACATCGAGGACCCCGAGGACACGATCGAGCGCAAGATCGTCGAGGCGGAGATGGCGCGCGAGTACGAGGACGGCGTACACCAAGGACGAGATCCTCGAGCAGTACCTGAACACCGCCTCCTACGGGACCACCGACGGCCGCACCGCGGTCGGCGTCGAGGCCGCCTCGCAGGTCTTCTTCAACAAGTCCGTCGCCGAGATCGAACGTCGGCGAGGCGGCGCTGCTCGCCGGGCTGCCGCAGGCGCCGTCCGACTACAACCCGTTCCTCAACCCGAAGGGCGCGAAGGAGCGCCGCAACCAGGTGCTCGAACGCGATGGCCGGCGAGGGCTACATCACCGCCGAGGAGGCCGGCGAAGTGGGAGTCGACGGGCCTCGGGCTCGAGCGCGGGTACCGCTACGAGACCCGCGAGCGAGCAGTACTTCTTCGACTTCGTCCAGCAGGAGCTGATCGACGAGTACGGCCTCAAGACCGTCCGCCAGGGCGGGCTCAAGGTCTACACGACGCTCGACCCGCGACCTTCAGGAGGTCGGCCCGCGCAGGCGATCGCCGCCACCCCGATCGTCGGCGCGGCCGAACGCGCTCGTCTCGACCGACACCGAGACCGGCGAGATCCTCGCGATGGCCTCCTCCGACACCTACGACGCCAGCCAGTTCAACCTCGCCGCCCAGGGCGACCGCCAGCCGGGCTCGTCGTTCAAGCCGTTCGTGCTGACCGACCGCCGTCGACCAGGGGATCGACCCGGACTCGACCTACTACCCGGCGCCGAGCACGATCACGCTGAACCCGGACGCCTACGGCGAGCTGGACCGTCAGCGGCGGCGGCAGCGGATCGATGAACCTGCGCGACGCGACCGCGAACTCGGTCAACACCGTCTACGCCCAGCTCGGCATCGACGTCGGGCCGGACAACTTCGCCGAGATGGCGAAGGAGATCGGCATCACCTCGCCGCTCGAGGGCTACTACGCCGAGGCGCTCGGCGGCACCGCCGAGTGCTGCACGGTGCTCGAGATGTCGAACGCCTACGCGACGCTCGCCAACGGGGGCGTCCACCACGACCCGACCGCGATCCGCAAGGTCGAGTTCCCCGACGGCGAGGTCGACGAGCCGGACCTCCCGACGGACGCGCGTGATCAGCGACGGCGTCGCCTACGAGGTCGCCGACGTGATGAACGGGACGCTCGACTACGGCACCGCCACCTGCTGCGACATCCCCTGTCCGGCGGCCGGCAAGACCGGCACCACCGAGCTGCAGTCGGACGCCTGGTTCGTCGGCTACACGCCGCAGATCTCGACCGCGGTCTGGACCGGCAACCCGGACATGCGCGTCCCGCTGCCCGGCTACGGCGCCGACCTCTCGGCGCCGATCTGGCACGACTTCATGGTCGAGGCGATCGACAGCAGCTGCGACGACTTCCCGACCCCGCAGGACCCCGCCGACCTCTCGGGCTTCTACTGCGACCAGACGGTCTCGCCCGATTACGACTCGAGCGACCCCGACGCGACCGGCGGCACGGACTCGGCCGACGAGACCACCACGGACGAGTCGGCCGACCCCGACACGGGCGGCGATTCCAACTACGACCCGGACCTCTACGCGCCGGGCGCCGGTCAGGAGCCCGCCCCTGCTCCGCCGACCAACAACGGCGGCGGGGGCGGCGGCGGCGGCGGGGGCGGCCCCGACCCCGGCGGCGTCAGCCCCTGAGCCGATCGGTCCGAGGAGGCGAGCCCTGGGCGAGTTCGAGCTGATCGGGGCGATCCGCGAGCGCCTCCGCGCCGCGGGGGTTCCCGACCGCTCCCGGGGACTCACCCTGGGCGCGGGCGACGACGCGGCGATCGTCGAGCGGCCCGGAGCGGACGCGGTCAGCGTCGACGCGGTCGTCGAGGGGGTCCACTTCCAGATCCCGCCGTTCACGCTGCGCGCGGTCGCCCACAAGGGCCTCGCCGCGGCGCTCTCCGATCTGGCGGCGATGGGCGCGGAGGCGTCCGAGGCGTACATCCAGCTCGGCCTCCCGGAGGCCTACGAGCCGCGCGCGCTCGAGCTCGCCGAGGGCTTCGCCGCCACCGCGGCCGCGCACGGGGTCGCGATCGCGGGCGGGGACGTCACCCGCTCGCCGGTGCTGTTCTGCGCGCTCACCGTGGTCGGTACAGCCCCGAGCGCGAGCGACCTCGTCTCCCGTTCCGGCGCCCGCCCCGGGGACCTGCTCGCGCTCACCGGCGAGCTTGGCGGGGCGGCCGCGGGCCTCCTCCTGCTCGAGCGACCCGAGCTCGCGAGAGCGGTCGGGGAAGCGCGCGCGGAGGCGATGCGCGCCCGCCAGATGGAGCCCGAGCCGCGTCTCGCCGCCGGGCGAGCGCTGGCGGCCTGCGGAGCGAGCGCGATGATCGACATCAGCGACGGCCTCGCCGGCGACGCGCGGCACCTGGCGAGCGCCTCGGGCGTCTCGCTCGCGGTCGACACGGCTTCGGTGCCACGGGCCGACGGCCTCGCCGAGCTCGCCGCCGCGGCCGGGATCGATCCGCTCGAGCCTCTCCTCGGCGGGGGCGAGGATTACGAGCTGCTCGCCGCGATCGCGCCCGAGCGATTCGAGGCGGCTGCCGCCACCGCGGGGGTTCGGCTCAGCGTCATCGGGGAGGTCGGGGACGGGGAGGGTGTCGAGCTTCGCCGGGAGGACGGCTCGCTGAGCCCGGCTTCGGGATTTGACCAGCTCGGCGCTCGCCGAGCGCCGAGCGACCCCGCCTGATCAGCCGCATCGTCCGCAGGATCGCCTCGGCGACCGCGTCGGCGTCGACGTCGTAGCGGTTCAGCGCGATCTCCCGTTTCAACCTCCTCAGCCCTTTCATGCTCCCTGGGTGCTCCCGGTCGGGTACTCGCCGCCGGCGCTGACCCCCGGTGACCGTCGCGAGCTTGCGCTCCTCTATCGTCGGCCCGCGCGCACCTGGTGATCGACCCTCCGTCGGCGCGGACACTCGTACGAGCGGGCGGGTGCCCGCCCTGAGGGCGCGCCTGAGGGCGACCCCTCAGCTCGAGGCCGGGATCGCCGCTTCGCCCGACGCTCCGGCGGGGTCCCGTTCGCCGGCGCCCGGGGCGGCCGGCATTCGGCCACCCCCTCCGAGGGCGAGCGCGAGCGCGCCGATCAGGCCGCCCGCGATCACCGCCCCCGCGAGCGTTGCGGCGAACGGGATCTGGCCGTCGGCGAGCATCAGGGTGAAGATCCAGGGCGCGTTCCCGCCGAGCTCCAGGGCGCCAGAGACCGAGCCGAGCGCGGCCGCCGGCGGGATCAGCGAGGCCACCACCGCCGTGAGGACCAGCGCGGCGCGTCGCCGGGTCGCCGGGGCGTCGGCGAGCACCCAGACGTTGGCGGCCGGCGCCGCCAGCAGGGCCAGGTAGGGGTTCGCGAGCCAGAGAGCGAGCGTGGCGAGCGCGATGATCAGGCCGGCGGCCGCGATGCTGCCCGGCGGGGCCGTCCTCCCGGTGACCCCGAGCCGCCGCAGCAGGTAGGCGCTGAGCGCGAGCGCGAGCGCGATCAGCCCGAAGGCGATCGAGGAGCGCGCGCCCGGCTCGAACGACGCCGGATCGAACGGGAAGCCGGGTCGCGGGATCAGCCCGCCGAGCGCGAGCCCGTAGAGCGCCGCGAGCGCGCCGACGAAGGGCAGGCATCGGGCGCCCGCCCACAGGAGCGCCGCCACGAGGCGCGCGCCGCGCCGCGAGGCCCGGGCGCAGCCGTCGATCGAGGCGAGGAGCCCGGGCAGGAGCAGCGCCAGCGCGAGGGCGGCGAGGGTCCAGCCGGGGATCAGGTTCTCGCCGGACTCGATGTAGGTGTCCCGGCCAGGCTCGAGGGATCCGGCGAGATCGATCGCGTCGAGCAGCGAGAAGGCGGAGCGGCCGAAGGCGTCGATCGTCTCCGCGGAGGCCGGTTGGTCGTCGCCGAGCCGGCGCTCGCCGTGCGAGCTGATCGCGATCGCCTCGTAGCCGTCGCTGATCAGCGCGGCCTGGCCGCCGATCCCGGAGGGAAAGGCGAGCCTGGCGAGCTGTCCGAACGCCGACTGCCCGGGCGAGACGATCCCGGCCTGGGTCTCGATCACGCCCTCGGCGGTCTCGCGAAGCTGCAACGGTCCGCTCGCGGTGTCGAGCGAGCTGGTCACCGCGTAGGGAGCGCGCGGCTCCTCCGCGCCCGGCTGCTCGATGACGATCACCGAGTCGACCAGCTCGGGCTCCGAGAGCCCGGCGAGCAACGCCTCCAGCCCGTGCGCCCCGCCGGTCGTCGAGGCGAGCAGGTAGGTGCTCCTGTGGCCGACTCCGAGCGCCCTGGCAAGCTCCGTGAGCACCCCGCCCGCGGCCGCGCTCGTCGCCTCCCCGGGCCCGTTCGAGCTTCGGTCGGCGGCGATCACGACAAGCCCGGAGCCGTCGCCGGGAAGGGTGACGAGGACGTTTCGCAGCGTCGTCGCCTCTCCGTCTACCTCGGCCTCGAAGGTCTGCTCGGAGACGGCGCCGGCGGGCGCCTGGTTGAACGAGCGCCTGACCAGGTCGGCGGCCTCGCCGTCGGCCGCGCTGCCGGGCGGGCGCGCGCCGAGCCGTGCGATCTCGCGGGCGGCTCGCGCGGCGGCCTCGCCGTCGAAGGTGCCCGTCGGAGTGACCGGCTCGATCGCCGCCGGGACCCCTTCCAGGGAGAACATCACCAGGACCAGCGCCAGCAGCGCGGGCACGTACGCGAGGCGCAGAAGACGGGGGTTCGTGAGCCGGGCCTCCCGTGACGTGGTCATCGCCCTGCATACTGCCGACCGGCGAAGCCGGCATCCCCGATTACGCTTTCCCTGCAGATGCAAGTTGCACGAGAGCCCCAGGCCGGCGAGGGATCACCGCGGATCCTGCTGGTCGACGACGAGCACTCGGTGCAGACCCTGCTCACCTACCCGCTGCGCAAGGAGGGCTACGAGGTCGTCTCCGCCCACGACGGCCGCGAGGCGCTCACGCGCTTCTCCGAGCAGCGCTTCGACCTCGTCGTCCTCGACATCATGCTTCCGAAGCTCGACGGGATCGAGGTCTGCCGGCGCCTGCGCAGTCGCAGCCAGGTCCCGATCATCATGCTGACCGCCAAGGACGACGAGATCGACAAGGTGCTCGGTCTCGAGATGGGCGCCGACGACTACATCACCAAGCCCTTCTCCGTCCGCGAGTTCCGCAGCCGGGTGAAGGCGGCGCTGCGCCGTTCCGAGATGCTTCGCAGCCGCCCCAGCGCCGGCGAGCCGATCGTCGCGGGGGAGCTGCGGATCGATTTCGAGCGCCGCCGGGTGAGCGCGCGTGGCGAGGCCGCGCAGCTGACCTACGTCGAGTTCGAGATCCTCTCGGCGCTGGTCGGCGCGCCGGGTCGGGTCTTCACCCGCGAGAGCCTGCTCGAGCACGTCTGGGGCGACTCCGCATACCGCGACCCGCGCACGATCGACGTCCACATCCGCCACCTGCGCGAGAAGCTCGAGAGCGACCCCCGCCGGCCCGAGTACCTGTTCACCGTGCGTGGGGTCGGTTACCGGTTCAAAGATGAACTCGGTTAGGAACCGGCTCGCGCTGCTCTTCTTCGTGATCGTCGCGGCGGCGGTCGGCTTCATCTACCTCTACGTCGTCCCGCAGCTGCGCTCGAGCCTCACCGCCGAGAAGCTGCGCCAGCTCGAGCAGGTCGGCAGCGAGCAGGTCGACCGCCTCGAGGGGGCGATGCGCGCCGGTTACGACGAGCGCGAGCTGCGAGAGCTGATCCGCGCGATCGCCAGCCGCACCGAATCGCGCCTGACCCTGCTCGGGGTTCGCGAGGGCCCGACCGGGCCGGAGCCCGCGTTCGTGGTCGGGGATTCGGAGTTCGAGCGCAACGCCGTGCTCCCCGACTACCCCGCCGCGGCGACCGCGGTCGCCGCGCGGGCACGGAGCGCAAGCGCGGTCGAGCGGGTCTCCGGAGCGCCGGTCGGGGAGACCGCGATCCCGCTGATCGGACGCGATGGTGCCCCCAGCTGGGTCGCCGTGTTCTCGACCGACCTGGGCGACGTCGACGCGAACGTCGCGCTGATCAGGCGCCAGATCGTGATCGCGGGGATGATCGCCCTGCTCGCGGCGCTCGGCGCCGGGTGGTTGGTCGCCCGGGCGCACGCCCGCCGGCTCCGCCGCCTCGAGGAGGCCGCCGAGAAGGTCGCCGACGGGGACTTCTCCTCGCCGATTCCAGTGGACTCCAACGACGAGGTCGGCCAGCTCGCGATGACCTTCAACGAGATGCAGAAGCGGCTCGCGAACCTGGACAGCGCGCGCAAGGAGTTCATCGCCAACGCCTCTCACGAGCTGCGCACGCCGATCTTCTCCCTCGCGGGGTTCGTCGAGCTGCTCGAGGACGAGGACCCGGACCCGGAGGCGCGGGCCGAGTTCGTGCGCACGATGCGCGAGCAGGTCGAGCGGCTGACCAAGCTCACCGTAGACCTCCTCGATCTCTCGAAGCTCGACGCCGACGCGCTGCAGATTCGCCGCGAGCCGGTCGATCTCGGCGAATGCGCCCGGCGGGTCGCCGCCGAGTTCGGGCCGGCGGTCGCGGGTCACGGCGGCTCGCTCAGCGTCGGCGAGCGCTCCGGGGTCCTCGCCAGCGCCGATCCCGAAAGGGTCGCGCAGATCATGCGTATCCTGATCGACAACGCGCTCACGCATACGCCGGAGGGAACCGCGATCTCGGTAGGGGCTCAAATTGAGAACGGATCGGCGGGCCTCGTCGTCATCGACGACGGGCCCGGGATCGAGCCGCGCTCGCGCGAGCGGGTCTTCGAGCGCTTCTTCACCGGCGACGACGTCTCGGGATCGGGCCTCGGGCTCGCGATCGCCCGCGAGCTGGCGGAGCGGATGAGCGGCTCGATCGAGCTGCGCTCGCGCCGCGGGCGCACCGAGTTCGAGCTCCTCCTGCCCGCCGAGCCCGTCGGTGGGTCGCGTTGAGCCCGCGCCTGCTGAGCGCGCTCGCCGTGGCGGCGCTCGCGCTGCTCCTCGGTGGTTGCGGCGACGACGGCGGTGGGATGGCGACGGTCACCGAGACGGTCGAGTCGGGTGCGGACGGCGATTCCGGCGAGGCCAGGCCGGTGGCTATTACCGGGGGCGAGGGCGTCTTCGACTCGCAGGCGCTCTACCTCGACGCCGCGCCCGGCGTGGTCACGGTGAAGTCGTTCTTCGGCCCGAGCGCCTCGTCGAGCATCTTCGGCGGCGGCGGGGGAGGCGGACAGGGGTCGGGCTTCGTGATCTCCGAGGACGGAGAGATCCTCACCAACGCGCACGTCGTCACCGACGCGGAGGCTGCCGGCGGCGGTGGGGGAAGCCGCTGCGCCAGGCGCGTGAGGTCTACGTCCAGTTCACCGACCGAAATCAGGTCGAGGCCGAGATCGTCGGCTTCGACCCGTTCGCCGACGTCGCCCTGCTCAAGGTCGATCCGGAGGGCCTCGACCTGCAGCCGATCGCGCTCGGCTCCGAGAACGACGTCGAGGTCGGAGAGCCGGTCGCCGCGATCGGCAGTCCCTTCGGCCAGGAGCAGTCGCTCTCGGTCGGCATCGTCTCCGCCTCGACCGCTCGATTCCGGTCGCTTGACCCAGTTCCAGATCGAGGGCGCGATCCAGACCGACGCCTCGATCAACCCCGGCAACTCGGGCGGCCCGCTGCTCGACGCCGCCGGGCGAGGTCGTCGGGATCAACCAGCAGATCCAGCACCTCCTCGGGGGGCAACGAGGGCGTCGGCTTCGCGGTCCCGATCGACCTCGCCGAGCGCTCGATCGAGCAGCTGCGCGACGACGGGACGGTCGACTACGCCTACATCGGAGTCGAGACCCAGGAGCTCTACCCGCAGCTCGCCGACGAGCTCGGACCTCGACGCCGACACCGGCGCGCTGCTCGTCGACGTCGTCCCCGGCGGCCCCGCCGACGAGGCCGGGCTGCGCGGCGGCGGCGAGGAGGTCAGGTTCCAGGGCGTCCGCGTGCCCGCCGGCGGCGACGTGATCACCGGCGTCGACGGCGATCCGATCGCGAGCGGCTCCGATCTGCCGCGGATCATCTCCCGACTCGACCCGGGCGAGGAGGTCTCGCTCGACGTCATCCGCGACGGCGAGAAGCAGCAGATCGAAGTGACGCTCGGCCAGCGCCCGGACGGGTAGCTCGCCCCGGGGGACCGTCGGGTCTTGGCCGCGCGCGGCGCCGAGCCGGCGCTTCGGGTGGGATCGTGGGCGTTCGTGCCGCGTCGCGCGGGCTCGGCCAGCTAGCCTGCCCGCCGTGCTACAGGAAGTCCCCGTCGGTCAGAAGTCGCTCGCCGACTACACCCACATCCTCGGGCCCGGCCTGCTCGACCGGATCGAGCGAGCTCGCCGAGCCGCTGCGCGGCAGGCGCGTCCTGCACGTCTCGGCGACCGCCTTCGGCGGCGGCGTCTCGGAGATCCTCTACACGATGGTCCCGCTGATGCGGGATGTCGGCCTCGACGCCCACTGGCACGTGATCCTCGGCCAGGAGGAGTTCTTCAACGTCACCAAGCTGATGCACAACTCGCTTCAGGGCGATCCCGAGGCGGTCAGCGAACAGCAGTGGGAGGTCTTCCAGGCCTACAACCACATGAACGCGCAGGGGCTCGAGGGCGATTGGGACGTGATCATCGTCCACGACCCCCAGCCGGCCGGGCTGATGCAGAACGCGCGCGAGAAGGCGAATCGCTGGATCTGGCGCTGCCACATCGACCTCTCGACGCCGAACCCCGTCACCCTCGGGCGCCTGCAGCCGCTTCTCACCGACTACGACGCGAGCGTCTGGCACCGCCAGGAGTACGTTCCCGACGGCCTCGACGCCGGGCTGCTGAAGCTCTACCCGCCGGCGATCGATCCGCTCTCGCCGAAGAACATGGCGCTCTCGCCCGAGGACGCCGCGTTCGTCTGCGAGCAGTTCGGGATCGACACCGAGCGTCCGCTGATCTGCCAGGTCTCGCGGTTCGATCCCTGGAAGGACCCGATCGGCGTGATCGACTCCTACCGGATGGTTCGCGAGCGGATCCCCGACGCCCAGCTGGCGCTGGTCGGCTCGATGGCGACGGACGACCCCGAGGGCTGGGACTTCTTCCACCGGACCTTCCGCCACGCCGACGGCGACCCCGACATCAAGATCCTCAACAACCTCAACAACGTCGGCGCGATCGAGGTCAACGCGTTCCAGTCGCAGGCCGATGTCTGCATGCAGAAGTCGACCCGCGAGGGCTTCGGCCTGACGGTCACCGAGGCGCAGTGGAAGGGGCGCCCGACGATCGGCGGAAACGTCGGCGGGATCCCGCTGCAGATCGACGACGGCGTCTCCGGGTTCCTCGTCGACTCGCCCGAGGAGGCGGCGCAGCGGACGATCGAGATCCTCGAGGACCCGGAGCTCGCGAAGCGGATCGGGCGCGCCGGCAAGGAGCACGCCCGCGAGCACTTCCTCACGCCGCGGCTGCTGCGCGACTGGCTCGCTCTGTTCACCGAGCTCGAGGCGTAGGCCGGTCCGCCGGGGCGCGTCCGCCGCGGCTACTCTCAGCCTGTCTTGTCCAAGTCAGAGCAGTCCCTCGTAATCGTCTCGAACCGCGGCCCGGCCCAGTTCGAGCGCGACGAGGACGGCGAGCGGGTCGGTCCGCCGCGGAGGCGGCGGCCTGGTCACCGCGCTCACCGGCCTGGTCGACCACCGCAGGGCGCTCTGGATCGCCTCGGCGATGAGCGACGAGGACGTCGCGGTCGCCCGCGAGGCCGGCGGCGAGCCGATCGATCTCGAGCTCGACGGCGGTCTCCTACGACGTCTGCCTGGTCGAGTCCGACGCGGAGGCCTACGACCGCTTCTACAACGTGATCGCGAACCCGATCCTCTGGTTCATCCAGCACTATCTCTGGGACCTCTCGAACGCCCCGGACATCCGCCAGGAGGAGCTCGACGCCTGGGAGAGGGCTACAAGGTCGTCAACCGCGACATCGCCGAGGCGGTCCTGCGGATGATCGCCGACGAGGAGAGCCCGCTGGTGATGCTCCACGACTACCACCTCTACACCTGCCCGGCCCTGATCCGCGCGCGCGCGGCCGGACGTCTTCCTTCAGCACTTCGTCCACATCCCGTGGTCGCAGCCGGACTCCTGGCGGATCCTGCCGGCCCGCTGGCGCGAGCAGATCTACCGCGGGATGCTCGCCAACGACATCATCGGCTTCCACACCTCCGCCTACTGCCGCAACTTCCTGCACTGCTGCCGCGAGCTGATGGAGGCCGAGGTCGACTACGAGCGCGGCGCCGTCCTCCACGGCGGTCGCGAGACCTGGGTGCGCGCCTACCCGCTCGCGATCGACGCCGACCGCCTCGACCGGGCGGCCGCCTCCGAGGAGGTCGCGCGACTACGAGCGCGAGCTCCTGCGCCGCCGCCGCGACCACCTGATCATCCGCGTCGACCGCGCCGACCTCTCGAAGAACGTCCTTCGCGGCTTCACCGCCTTCGACACCTTCCTCCAGCAGCACCCCGAGTTCCGTGAGCAGGTCACCTTCATCGCCCACCTGCAGCCCTCGCGCCAGGACGTTCCCGAGTACGCCGAGTACCTCGAGCGGATCGAGGCGCTGGTCGCCGTCGTCAACCACCGCCACGGCACCACCGACTGGATGCCGATCGACCTGCGGATCTACGAGAACTTCCCCGAGGCCGTCGCCCGCTACAAGCACTTCGACCTGCTGATGGTCAACTGCGCTCTTCGACGGCATGAACCTGGTCGCCAAGGAGGCGCCGGCGGTCAACACCCGCGACGGCGTCGTGATGCTCTCCGAGAACACCGGCGCCCACGAGGAGCTCGGCGACTGCGCGCTCTGAGCGTCAACCCCTTCGACATCCAGGAGCAGGCCGACGCGATCCACCGCGCGCTGACGATGAGCGCCGAGGAGCGAGCCCTGCGCGCCGAGCGCCTGCAGGAGATCATCGCGCGAGCGTGACCCCGGCGACTGGATCGACGAGCAGATCGCCGACATCGACGCGAAGCGCGCGGCGAGCGGCTGAGCGGTCGGCTCCCGCGCCCAGCGACCGCGCGCTCCCCGAGGCTCAAGGCTCGAAGCCGAACTCGATCTCCGCCGCCGGGCGGCCCTCGGGGGTGATCTCCGCCGCCGGTCGAGGTGGCGCGGGGCCCGCTGTGGCGCCGGGCGCCGGCGCCGCGGCCACCGGGGGGACCGGGGGAGGCGGTGGGACCCGCGCAGGCTCGGTGGCGACCCTCGCGCGCTCCGCCTCCGCCGCCCGACCGCCCCGCGGCCTGACGTCGGCCGCATGGTCGTCCGCCTCGGCGCGCCGAGGTTGCGGGCGCGGGGCGTCGTCTCGGGCGCGCTCACGCGCGCCGCGCCCACGGGGCGCCCCGGGTCGCCGCGGGGCGCTCCGAACCCCTCGCGGCGCCTCGGCCGGCACTTCCCGGCTCCCACCGCGCAACCCGACGTCACCGGGCAGCGGCGCGCGGGCGGGCGCGGCCGAGCAGGCCCGGGCAGCGATCGCCGCCACGACGACCACGGCGCAGCGATCGCGCCGGCGAGCCGTGCTCACGTTGATCCGGTGAATCCGCACGCGGCCGCTTCACTCCTCCGCAGGCCCGTGTCCGGGCCGCTCGCCCCGGCCATCTTGGGGGTCGCGCGGGCGCTCATACGTACGCGTCGCCGATACAGCACGCGTCAATACGAACTAGTCCTGATGCTCGACCCCGAGGCCGCCGACGAGGCGCGACCAGAGCGCCGGCGAGGTCGCGTCCGCGCATCGAGGGCAAGCGGCGCGCTCAAGGCGAGAAGGCTGGGGCGTTCGCAAGATGGCCTACGAGATCGAGCAGCGCAACGAGGCCGACTACCGGTTCTTCCGCTTCGAGACCGATGCGCCGCTCCTCGACGAGCTCGACCACAACCTGAAGATCGCCGACGGCGTGCTGCGATTTCGGATCTTCAAGGTCGATCCCGACGATCCGCTGATCGAGCCCCCGCCGCCCGTCTCCCTGGCCGCCTCGGCCCCCTCCCGGGGCCCAGGAGGCTCGCGTCGCGATGAGCGGTCCGCGAGCCCCCCGCCGGCCGCCCCCTCGGCTCCCGCGGCGGCTCCCGCTCAACCCGCGGCTCCCGCGGCCGAGCCGGCCCCTGCCGCTGTCGAGCCGCCCGCGGCTCCCGCCGCCGAGCCCACAGCTGCGCCCGAGCAACCGGCCGCACCCGCACCCCCGGCGGAGGCACCCGCACCCCCGGCGGAGGCACCCGCACCCCCGGCGAGGCACCCGCCGCCCCGGCGGAGGCACCCGCCGCCCCGGCCCCCGAGGCCCCGCCGCAGTCCGCGCCGGCCCCCGAGGGCCCCGCGGATCCCGAGCAGCCCACCGGCTGAGCGCGCGAAGAAACCCGCACCTTCCGCCTTTCGCTCCCGCCGGGGGAGAGAACGCGCCGGTCGCTTACTTACACTGGCGGAAGAAAGCAATCCAGAGAGGTAAGTGATTTCAGTGGCAGCGTCGAACGTCAACGTGGTGGTGATCACCGGCAACCTGACCCGCGATCCTGAGCTCCGAAGCACCGGCAGCGGTATGGCCGTCTGCGAGCTCCGAGTCGCCGTCAACTCGCGCCGCAAGGACGGCAGCGGCAACTGGGTCGACAAGCCCAACTACTTCGACGTCACCGTCTTCGGCGCGCAGGGCGAGAACTGCGCCACCTACCTGGCCAAGGGCCGCCCCGTGGCCGTCGAGGGCCGGCTCGACTGGCGCGAGTGGGAGACGAAGGACGGCTCGGGCAAGCGCCAGGCGGTCGAGATCATCGCCGACTCGTGCAGTTCCTCGGCAGCCGCGACGGCGCCGGCCAGCCCGGCCGGGCAACGGCGATGGCTTCTCGGCTCCCACCTCCGACGTCCCGGCCGACACGTCGGACTTCTCGAGTCCGGCGGCCGGCGGCGTCGGCGCGGCCGACGACGACATCCCGTTCTAGCCGGGCGATCGCCGGGGCCCGCCGGTGGGCGGGCCGCGCCGGGTTTGAGGGCGCGCGCCCTCGAGCCCTGATTCGCGGCGCGCGGTCGCTATCATGCGCAATCCGCGTCGCCCATGGCGGCGCGTTTGCGCGATATGACAGCCCTTTTCGAGATCCACGGAGCGCGGTCCTAGTGGCCCGCAAGCAGCGCCAGCCGCCGCCGCAGAGCGGTTCCTCGGGCGGCGCCGGCGGGCCGGCGCGGGACGGCGTCGCGGCCGCCTGAACGATCGCTTCCGCCCGCGCAAGTACACCCGGATCACGGTCGAGAACATCGACTACAAGGACCTGAACACGCTGCGCCGCTTCATGTCCGATCGCGGCAAGATCCGCTCGCGCCGGGTCACCGGGCTCTCGCGCCGCCACCAGCAGCAGCTCGGGCTCGCGATTCGCCGCGCCCGGGAGCTCGCCCTGCTTCCCTACGTCGGCGAGCGCTAGGCCGCGAGGATGGCGCAGGCGATCCTGCTCAAGGACGTCGAGGACCTCGGCAGCGCCGGAGACGCGGTCGACGTCTCGCCCGGCTACCTGCGCAACTACCTGCAGCCCCGGAAGCTCGCCCAGCCGGCGACCAAGGCTTCGCTCGAGGACGCCCAGCGGCGCCGCGAGAACGCCGAGCGGGCGGCCCGCGAGGCCGAGGAGCGCGCCGGCGAGACGGCCGCGCTGCTCTCGAAGACCGTGCTGACGATCCAGCACCGCGCGGGCGAGGACGGCAAGCTCTACGGCTCGGTCACCACGCGGAGATCGCCGAGGCGATCGCCCAGGCGCGCGGCCTCAAGGTCGACCGCAAGAAGATCCGCCTCGAGGACCCGATCCGCGAGATCGGCACCTACATGGTCGAGGTCGAGATCTCCGGCGGGACGGCGCCAAGGTGAAGACGATCGTCGCCGAAGCCAAGTAGCGGCCGCCCGGCGGCAGCGCTCGAAAAACACGCGCCGTATGCGGAAATGCCGGCGGCGCGATCACCGGCGGTGTGCTTTGCTCGGACGCTGAGCGGGCCGGGGCGATTTCCGCCGCCGAGCCCCCTCTAATTGGAGAGCGAACCGAAGCGATGGCCGCGACAGAGACCTACGTCCCACCCCAGAACCTCGAGGCCGAGGAATCGGTGCTCGGCGCGCTGATGGTCTCCCAGGCGGCCTTCAACCCGGTGATGGTCGATGTCCGACTGGCCGCGGAGGACTTCTACCGCGAGCGTCACCGGATCATCTTCAGGGCGATCCGCAAGCTCGACGAGCGCCGCGACCCTATCGACGCGCTCACCGTCTCCGAGCTCCTGCGCCAGACCGGCGAGCTCGAGGAGGCCGGCGGGGCGGACGCCGTCGCCGAGCTCGCCTCGACCGTGCCCGCACCGGGCAACGCCGGGCACTACGCGCGGATCGTCCAGCAGAACGCCCTGCTGCGAAAGCTCCTGCGCGCCTCGCAGGAGATCCAGAGCTCGGTCCACAATCGCGAGGCCGAGCCGCGGGAGCTCGCCGAGAAGGCCGAGAAGCTGCTCTTCGAGGTCGCCCACGAGCAGCAGGCCGAGGACTTCAGGGTGCTCGGCGAGATCCTCGACCGCGAGGTGAAGCGGCTCGACGACCTCGCCAGCGGGCGGGTCGAGGTCTCCGGGACGCGCTCGGGCTTCGTCGACCTCGACGCGATCACCGGTGGCTTCCAGCCCGGCAACCTGATCATCCTCGCCGCCCGCCCCGGGATGGGCAAGTCGGGTCTCGTGGCCAACATCGCCGAGCACGTCTCGATCAAGGAGAAGCGCCCGGTCGCCTTCTTCTCGCTCGAGATGTCCGACACCGAGCTCGCCCAGCGGTTGATCGCGAAGCGCGCCCGGATCCCTTCGGACAAGCTGCGCAAGGGCAAGGTCTCCGAGCGCGAGTGGTCCCAGGTGCTCAAGGTGTGCAATGAGATCGACCAGGCGTCGCTCTGGATCGACGAGTCCTCGGACCTCTCGATGCTCGATCTGAGGGCGAAGGCGAGGCGCCTGCACGCCCAGGAGATGGCCAACGGCAACGGCGGGCTGGCACTGATCATCATCGACTACATCCAGCTGATGCGCCCCGAGGACACCCGCGCCAACCGGGTCGAGCAGGTCGGCCAGATGAGCCGCGGGCTCAAGATCCTCGCCCGCGAGCTCAAGGTGCCGGTGATCGCGCTCTCGCAGCTCTCGCGCGCGCCCGAGCAGCGCACCGGCAAGGACAAGCGCCCGATCCTCTCCGACCTGCGCGAGTCCGGCAACCTCGAGCAGGACGCCGACATGGTCTGCTTCATCTACCGCGAGGACTACTACAAGAACTTCGACGAGTCGGTCGACGAGGAGGAGCGGGCCCGCCTCGAGGGGATCGCGGAGCTGATCGTCCGCAAGAACCGAAACGGCCCGATCGACACGATCCAACTCGCCTTCCAGGACAAGTTCGCCTCCTTCAAGAGCCTCTCGCGGGTGGATCGCAACGAGCGCGGGATCGCCCCGCCGCCGGCCGTCGACGGCGACGGCGACGACGAGGCCTTCGTCGACGTGGTCGACGGATGAGGCCGCGAAGCGAGCGCGGCCGATGAGCGCCCGGGTCGAGCGGTTGCCGACCGCCTGTCCGCTGGGCGTCTGCGACGGCGGCGGATGGATCGTCGACGAGGACGACATGGCGCGGCCCTGCGAGTGCCGGGAACGGCGCATCGCCCAGGCGCGGATGAGGGGGGTGAAGGCGGCGCTGCCCCCGAAGTACGAGGGCGTCAGCTTCGAGCGCCCGCCGATCTCCGAGATGGCGCGCGCGCCGGAGTCGCGGACCGTGGTCCGTGCGGTGCGCGAGTTCATCGAGAACTTCGACGAGAACATCCCCGCCGGCCGCGGCCTCTGGCTCACGGGCGACGTCGGGACCGGGAAGACGACCCTCGCGATGCTGATCTCGAAGTCGGCGCTCGAGCGCGGCTGGTCGGCCGCCGTCTACTCGCTGCCCACCCTGCTGACCCGGATCCGCCGGACCTACGACGACGCCGCCAACGAGCTCAGCTACTCGGAGTTCTTCCGCCGCCTGACCTCGGTCGATCTGCTTCACATCGACGATCTCGGGGCGACCAAGCAGAGCGACTGGGTGCTCGAGCAGCTGTTCGCGATCGTCGACGAGCGCTACGCGTCGCAGCGCTCGATGGTCGTGACCACGGACCTCGCTCACGAGCAGCTCGAGGATCAGATCGGCAAGCGCACGGTCTCGCGGCTGGTCGAGATCTGCGGCGATCCGCTGCCCCTCTTCGGCGAGGATCGCCGCTTCCGCGTCGCCTGAGCGCCGCCCCGGGCGGCGTCACCGCCATAATCACCCGCCGTGCCGGGAACAGTGATCATCGGGACCCAATGGGGCGACGAGGGCAAGGGCAAGGTCGTCGACCTGCTCGCCGAGCGCGCCTCCGTGGTCGTCCGCTTCCAGGGCGGCAACAACGCCGGCCACACGATCGTCCGCGACGGTGAGGAGTTCAAGTTCCACCTGATCCCCTCCGGGATCCTCTACCCGCGACCTGACCTGCGTGATCGGCAACGGGGTCGTCATCGATCCCGTCGGTCCTGATCGAGGAGCTCGACGGCCTGAGGAAGCGCGGCGTCGACGTCGGCTCGCTGCGCGTCTCGGCGAACGCGCACCTGATCATGCCCTACCACGTGCTGCTCGACACCGCCGGCGAGGCGAAGCTCGGCAAGCTCGAGATCGGGACCACGAAGCGCGGCATCGGCCCCTGCTACGCCGACAAGTCGGCGCGGCTCGGGATCCGGGTCCAGGACCTGCTCGACGCGAAGATCCTGCGCAAGAAGATCGCCGCCGCGCTGGAGCCGAAGAAGCAGATGCTGCGCCCCTACGCGCGCGACCCCCGGCTCGACCTGCACGCGATGACCGAGGAGTACCTGCGCTTCGGCCATCGGCTCGAGCCGCACATCGCCGACACCTCGCGGCTGTGCTGGGACGCCCTCGACGCCGGCGAGCAGGTCCTCTTCGAGGGCGCCCAGGCGACGCTGCTCGACCTCGACCACGGCACCTATCCGTTCGTGACCTCGTCGAACCCGGTCGCCGGATCGGCCTGCGTCGGCGCCGGGGTCGGCCCGGCCGACATCGACTCGGTCTGGGGTGTCTGCAAGGCCTACACGACCCGGGTCGGCGCCGGCCCGTTTCCGACCGAGCTCGACGACGAGGTCGGCGCCCACCTGCGCGACCGCGGCCACGAGTACGGGACGACCACGGGGCGCGAGCGCCGCTGCGGCTGGCTCGACCTGGTCGCGCTGCGCTACGCGGCCCGGCTCAACCGCCTCTCGGCGCTGGCGATCACCAAGCTCGACGTGCTCTCGGGGCTCGACCCGCTGCGGGTCGCGGTCCGCTATCGCGGCGCCGATGACGCGGTCTTCGAGGAGTTCCCCTACCACCAGTCGATCCTCCACTCGGCGGCGCCCGAGTACGAGGAGCTGCCCGGGTGGGAGGAGGAGATCAGCGACGCCCGCGCTCCCGCGGACCTACCGCAGGCGGCGCGCGACTACCTCGACGCGATCGCGGACAGCACCGGCGTGCCGATCCGCCTCGTGGGCGTCGGCCCGGGCCGCGAGCAGGTCATCCGCTTCGACTGACCGGCGCGCGAGCCGCGGGCCTCGCTAGGCGGTCGCCTCGCGCGAGCCGACCCGGCGACCGCCCGCGCTCCCGGTCTCCGCCGTCGCCGTGGGCACGGTCGGGCCGTGCGAGTCGCCGCCGCGACCCAGCCGGACCAGGACCCAGCCGAGCAGCACGATCAGCGCGAGCACGATCGAGCCGACGATCGAGTAGCCGAGCAGGGCGAGCGAGGTCGGGACGTCGGCCTTGAGCTCGCGCTGGAGGATCTCGGTCTCGTCGACCAGCGGGCGGACGAACGTCCCCTGCGGGGCGGGCACGGCCTCGGCGGGGATCGCCTCGTCCTCGGGCATGAAGATCGGCAGACCGAGCAGCGCGTCGTCTTTGTGCAGGCGGATCAGCGTCTTCCAGGTCCCGTGGACGGGCAGCGGTTCGGTCGTGCGGTAGAGCCCGGGCCCGACCTCCTCGAGGTGGTCGACGACGAGCTTCTCGCCGCCCTGCCAGGCGGTCGCGGTGAGCCAGCGGGCATCGTCGGCCGCGGCCGCCGGAACGATCCGGACCTCGGCGTCGACGGTTCGCTTCGGCGGCGCACCGACCTCGCTCAGGGTGACCTCACCGCGAAGCCCCTCCGGCGCGCTGGCGCCGACGTTGAGTCCGACGACGAGCGCGATCGCGACCAGGCCGGCCGCCGCCGGGGCGATGGAGGGCATCGGCGGGGCCGAGGCGGGGGCGGCTCGCGAGCCCCCCTCGGCGGCGAGCAGCGCGCTCGCCATGAAGGCCCCGATCAGCCCGGCGCCGACGGCGGTGACGAGAACGGCCGGAAGGACGTCCGCCACCAGGCCCTCCGGCCAGGGCACCGGCATCCACAGGTGCGACCAGCCGTACTCGGCCGCGAAGCCGACGGTCCCGATGGAGAGCCCGCCGATCGCTCCGAACACGTAGGGCCGCCGGGTCGCCACCACGAGCGCGAGCAGCTCGATCGAGAGCGCCTCGGCGAGGTAGAGGGGGAAGTGCGGGGTCGTCTCCCCGAGCCCGGGGCCGACGAGCAGCGCCAGGGCGCCGCGGATCGCGATGAAGAAGAGCGCCGCGCCGAGCGCCGCGCCTGGACCGATCCAGATCCGCGCTCCGACGAGGGCGACCCCGGCGGCGAAGGCGAGCATCACGGGCTCGAGCGCGAGCGAGAACTGCGGCACCCCGAAGTCGAACTCGGCCTGGAACGTCGAGAGGCCGATCAGCAGACCGCCGAAGGCGAAGATCCGCCGGCCGTGGGCCAGCCGGGTGCGCCAGGTGTGCTCGCCGGCCGTCGGGACGCGTCCCTCGACGACGAGGATGCAGCTGCCGATCAGGGTCAGGCCGGCCCCGCCGATCAGCATCAGGTGCGTCGGCCCCCACAGGGTGACGTCCTGGCCGAAGATCCGATGCCAGACGTCGTCGAGCGGGAAACCCGATCAGCGCGAAGGCCGAGGAGGCGATCATCGCCACCCCGCCGAGCGGGGCGTACCAGTCGCGCGTGATCCGCACCGCGGCCCGGCTCGGCCTGCCCTCGGGGAGCACGATCGCGAGGAAGCCGGCGGTGAAGATCCCGTAGAGGCCGAAGAGGATCAGGTAGTGCGCGGGGTTGGCCAGCGGTCCGGCGTCGCGGCCGTCGTCGATGTGCAGGGAGATGTCCCAGTACATGCCGACGACGGCGACGAGCAGGGAGACGGCGGCGATGATCGAGGGCAGCGCGGCCCAGGTCGCGAGGCCGGTGTCCTTGGCGGCGAAGGTGGAGAGGCGGCGCAGGAGGTCGGTGCGCCCGGCGCGATGGGCGTAGCCAAGGGCGAGCAGCGCGATCGTCGCGATCAACGCTCCGCCGCTGGCGAGCATGACCTCGGCGATCGCGGCGCCGCCTGCCGGGGCGCTGTCGCTGGAGACGGCTGAAAGCAAGGGGTCCTCCTCAGGATTGGCTCTCGCGGGCGGTGACCGCGATGACACTATCCGATGTAACACCATTTCATGTCATGGTTACGCGCGATTCGTCACACTCCGCCTCGCGCGTCCGACCTTGTAGCTTCCCGGCACGATGTTCGAGAAGGTCCTGGTCGCGAACCGCGGCGAGATCGCGATCCGGGTGATGCGAACCCTGCAGGAGATGGGGATCACCTCCGTCGGCGTCTACTCGGAGGCCGACCGCGAGACCCCGCACGTCCGGATCGCCGACGAGGCCTACCTGCTCGGCCCCGCCGTGCCCGCCGAGAGCTACCTCAACATCGAGAAGCTGATCGAGGTCGCCAAGACGTCCGGTGCCGAGGCGGTCCACCCCGGCTACGGGTTCCTGGCCGAGAACGCGGCCTTCGCGAACGCGCTCGAGCAGGCCGGCCTGGTCTTCATCGGTCCGCCCGCCGCGGCGATCGAGGCGATGGGCTCGAAGACGCGCGCCCGCGAGATCATGCAGGAGGCCGGTGTCCCGATCGTGCCCGGCTCCACCGAGCCCTCGCCCGACGTCGAGGCGGCCCGCAAGACGGCCGCCGAGATCGGCTACCCGGTCGCCTGCAAGGCCGCGGGCGGCGGCGGTGGCAAGGGCTTCCGGGTCGCCCTGACGGCGAGGACGAGCTCGCCGAGGCATTCGAGGGCGCCGCACGCGAGGGCGAGAAGTTCTTCTCCGACGACCGGGTCTACCTCGAGCGCTACCTCGAGGACCCGCGCCACGTCGAGGTCCAGGTGCTCGCCGACTCGCACGGCAACGTGATCCACCTCGGCGAGCGCGATTGCTCGATTCAGCGCCGCCACCAGAAGCTGATCGAGGAGGCCCCCGGGCCCGCACGTCGACGAGGAGATGCGCGAGCGGATCGGCAAGATCGCGACCGACGCGGCGCTCGCGGTCGACTACCGCGGCGCCGGCACGATCGAGGGGATGCAGGTCGGCGAGGACTACTTCTTCCTCGAGATGAACACCCGCGTCCAGGTCGAGCACTGCGTCACCGAGATGGTCACCGGGATCGACATCGTCCGCGAGCAGATCCGGATCGCCGCCGGCGAGCCGCTCTCGGTCGGCCAGGACGACGTCCAGATGCGCGGCCATTCGATCGAGTGCCGGATCAACGCCGAGGCCGCGCACAAGAACTTCGCCCCGGCGCCGGGCAGGATCGAGCACTACATCGAGCCCGCCGGTCCCGGGGTCCGGGTCGACTCCGGCCTCGAGGCCGGCGGCGAGGTGACCCCGATCTACGACCCGATGGTCGCGAAGCTGATCACCTGGGACGTCGACCGCGAGCGGGCGACGGCGCGGATGCTGCGCGCGCTCGGCGAGTACGAGATCGAGCCGCTGACCACCCTGATCCCGTTCCACAAGGCGATCCTCTCGACCGAGCAGTGGGCGAGGGGCGAGACCTGCCGCGACCTGACCGAGGACACGCAAGTGGCTGAAGCAGACGCAGCCCGAGGCCTCCGCGGCCCAGCCCGCGAGCGGGTCCGCGGATGACGACGACGGCGAGCCGCTCGAGCGCGAGTACAAGGTCGAGGTCGACGGCCGGCTTCACTCGGTCAAGGTGATCGGCGCGCCCGCGCCCGCCAACGGCGGCCGGCTCCGGCGGCCGGCCGCGTCCGCCGAAGCGCGAGCGCTCGGCTCCGGCGGCGGCGGCTCGTCAGCGGCCCAACGCCTCGCCGCGCCGCTGCAGGGCTCGATCTTCAAGGTCGTCGTCGAGCAGGGCGCCGAGGTCGAGGAGGGCGCCCTGATCTGCGTGATCGAGGCGATGAAGATGGAGAACGAGATCACCGCCCACCGCGCCGGCAAGGTCACCGAGCTGGCCGTCAAAGAGGGAGCGGCGATCAACGCCGGCGACCCGATCTGCACGATCGAGTAGCCGTTCGCCACAATCGCCGCTGCAGACTCGATGGCGAGCACGATCGACTCCCTCCCCTGGCGAGGCCCGGGCCCCGGCCGCCCGGAGCTGGCGCTGCCACCCGATCGATGCCGATCCGCCGCGACGGCTCCTGGCGAAAGCGCTGGCGCTACCTCGGGGCGTTCTCCGACGAGCTGCTGCTCTGCGCGGCGCGGGTGCAGGTGGGACCGATCGGTCAGACCTTCTGGGCGGTCTGGGATCGCGAGCGCGGCGAGCTGCACGAGCGCACCAGGACGATCGCGCCGATCGCGCGCGGCGAGGTCTGGAGCGAGGCCGCGGACGCCGAGGGAAAGGGCCGGATCGACTGGGCTCCCGAGCGCGGCGGCACCGTCGTGCGGATCGAGGCACCGGCGCGCGACGAACTGCCCGTGCGGGGGTTCCTGCGTGCCGGTGAGGGGCGATGGGTGGAGAGCATCTGCCCGAGCGGGGAGGGCGAGAACTTCTGCTGGACGCGCAAGCGCCTGGTCCCGGTCGAGTGCGACATCCGCATCGGCGAGCGGCGGATTCGAACCGAGGCCCGCGGGGTCGAGGACGAGTCGGCCGGCTACCACCCGCACCACACCGTGTGGAGCTGGTCGGCGGGGGTCGGCGAGGCCGCCGACGGGCGCGCCGTCGGCTGGAACCTGGTCAGCGGGATCAACGACCCGCACCGAGCAATCTGAGCGCGCGGTCTGGGTCGACGGCGAGCCCAGCGAGCCCGGCCCGGTGGAGTTCGACGGCCTGAGCGCGATCGCGCACGCCGACGGCCGCCTCGAGTTCGCCGCCGAGTGCGAGCGCGCCAAGGAGGAGCGGCGCGCGTTCGTCAACTACAGCTACCGCCAGCCCTTCGGGACCTTCTCGGGGACGCTTCCCGGCGGCCTCGAGCTCGCCTCCGGCTTCGGCGTGATGGAGCACCACGACGCCAACTGGTGAGCGCCGGACGGGAGCTCAGCGCCGTTCGATCCGCCAGCGCCACGGCGGCTCCTCGCCGGCCGCGAACTCGAAGTGGTTCGCGCCGGGAAGCGTCTCGAGCGCGACCAGGGCCGGCACCTGCTCCTCGAGCAGCGGCGTCGGCGCGAGCTCGGCGACCCGCTCGTCGGCCACCTCGACTCGTCGCTCCCTCCAGCCGATCCGCGGCCGGTACTCCCAATAGCTGATCGCCTGGCCGCCGCGCGCGGGGGCAACGGCGGTGAACGCGGTGACCCGCCGGTTCGCGGCGGTCAGCCCGCGGCTCTCTCCCGGAGCCGCGCAGCCGGCGCTTCGACAGCGGCGGAAGTCGACCGGGAGCAGCGGCTCGCGGGCGGGCCCGGGGATCGGGATCGGGGTGCGGCGCGAGCGCGCGCACGGCCCCGGCGAGCGAGCGCCCGTAGGCCTCCGTCAGCGGGTCTTGCCAGCAGGGCCCGGGGCCCTGCGCAGCGCAGCGCAGCTTGCGCGCGAGCGTGAGGCCGAGATCTCCTCCCGCCCCGGGCGGGCCCGACGCGAGCGCGGCGATCGCCGCGATCGCGAGCAGCGCGACCATCAGGGAGAGGCCGGCATGCTCGACCGTCGCCGATCCGCGTGAGGACACGCGCCGAACCTAGGCACCGGCGGCCGGCCGGTGGCGAGCCGGGGCGAGCGATTGTGGTGAGTCAGTCGCGCCGAAGACGAGCCGGCGCCGGGCGCCCGCTCAGGAAAGGCCCTCGCGCGCCTCGCGCACGAGGGTGACCGCCTCCGGGAAGACGATCCGGATCGCGTCGCGGACCTGCACGGCCTGCTCGTCGCTGCCGCCGGCGAGGTCGAGGCGGTTGATCGCGGCCACGGTCATGTCGACGGCGAGCTTGATCGCGTTGTCGGCCCAGGCGACGCGCTGAGCGCCCTGCATCTGCTCGGCCATATCCGCGAGCCGGGCGCGAAGCTCGTCCGGGTCGCCGAACAGCCCAAAGGGATCGCCACCTTCCACGCTCCCGATCATACGCCGATGCCCCCGGAGCCGAGGTGGCAGATTCGGGTGTCATGCACCCACAACCGCCACCTCGGCACGGGGCGGCGGTGGGCTAGGGTTGCCGCCATGGGCCTGCCGACGCCGACCGAGTCCTCGACCGCGCTCGTCACCGGGGCCTCCTCGGGGATCGGCAGCGAGATCGCCCGCGAGCTCGCCTCGCGCGGTCACGGGGTGACCCTCGTCGCCCGTCGCGAGGGCCGGCTTCGGGAGCTCGCCGCCGAGATCGCCTCGGCCCACCAGGTGCACGCCGAGGTGGTCGCGGCCGACCTCGGCACCGAGGGCGGCCGCGATGCGATGGAGGCCGCGGTAGCGGGGCTCGGCCGCGACGTATCGGTGCTCGTCAACAACGCCGGCTTCGGCGACAGCGGCCCGCTTCACCGCGTCGAGCGCGAGCGGCTGATGGCGATGGTGCGGCTCAACTGCGAGGCCCTGCTCGACATCCAGGCGCGCTACTCGCCGGCGATGGCGGAGCGCGGCGAGGGCGCGATCCTCAACGTCGCCTCGACCGCCGCCTTCCAGCCGATCCCGGGATCCGCGACCTACTCCGCCTCGAAGGCGTTCGTCCTCAACCTCAGCGAGGCGACCCACTCCGAGCTCGCGGGGAAGGGGGTCGTCGTGACCGCCCTGTGCCCGGGCCCGGTGCAGACCGAGTTCGCCGAGGTCGCCGGGGTCGGCTGGGAGGAGAAGCTCCCCGGGCCGTTCTGGACCGCGGTCGAGACCGTCGCTCGCGATGCCGTGGACGGCCTGGCGGCGGGCAAGCGCGTCGTCGTCCCCGGCCTGCTCAACCGCGCCGGGGCGCTCACCGCCCAGCACTCGCCGCGGGCGCTGCTGCTGCCGCTGCTCAAGCGCGGCTGGCGGGCCTCGAGCTAGCTCGCCCGACGCCGGGGGCGCTCAGCGAATGCAGTCGTTGGCGACCACGAGCCGTACTCGCTCGCGCTCGCCGGCCTTGATCGATACCCGCTTCGCGTCCTCGCCCCAGCAGGGGTCGGCGATCTTGACCCGCACCCGGTAGGAGCCGGGCGCCAGGACGGCCCTGGCCAGCCCGTCCTCGAGGCCCTCGCGGGCGACCCTGCGGCCGCCGCGGGTCCGCTTGACGATCACCCTGCCCGGGCCGGCGTAGGGCCTGCGCTCGCCCTCCGCCGTACAGGGCCCGAAACAGGTCGCGTCGAGGACCCGTACCGCAACACGAGCCCCGGCGGCCCCGGCGGGCGCCGCGCAGAGCAGCGCCATCGCCGAGAGCAGGACGAGCCCGGCGATGTGGGCTCGGAGGCTCATTCGCCCCCGCCGATCACCGTCGCCTCGATCTCGCCGCCCCGGCGAAAGAGCGCCGCGAGCAGCTCGAGCGGCGCCGAGACGAGGAGCGCGAGCGGGCCGGCGAGGGCGGTGACCACCGAGTCGGCGGCGAACGCGAGGCGGTTGCGGGCGTTCGATGGCCGCAGGCGGCCGGCCCGGACTCGGCGGAGGAAGTTCGGGTGGAAGGTGAGCCCGTTGAGCAGCGTCTGCCACATCCACACCTGGGCGCGGCCGGAGGGCGGGGTGCGAAGCGCACCGATCTCTCGCCCGGCCTTCTCGGCGAGCAGCGAGAGGCTCCTCGGGGTGAGCAGGAGGTCGCCCGGAGCCTCCGGCAGCGCGGCCCAGCCCTGGACCCCGATCGCCGCCTGCAGGCTGGCCCGGTTGGGCATCCGGACCGTGTCCGGGCCGCTCCTCAGCGCCGCCCACTCGCTCGCGGCGTCGATCTCGACGCCCTGCTCGAGCGCGCAGCCGCAGCCTTCGCAGCGCTCGAGGATCCGCTCGGCCCCGGGGGGCTCGGACAGCGGCAGGCCGACGCTCGCCTCGGCCTCGCGTCTCGGCAGCGCGATCCACGGATAGAGCGGCCGTCCGCAAAGCGGGCAGGGGCGCTCGCGGGCGCTCGGGCGGGCGCCGGAAGCGGCGCCGTCGGGATCGGCGAGCGGGCTTGCCTGCGCGGAGGGCATGGTGCGCAGGGTAGATCACCGACCGCACCCGGTACGGTTCCGTGCGATGCCCGCCCCGACTCCCGAGCAGCAGCGGACCCGCACCCGCTTCGAGGGCGCGATAGCCCTCGCCGCCCCGGTTCTCGACCTCGTCCTCGCGCTCGGCGAGCGCGTCTCGCGCGTGGCGGGCCGTGAGGACGACTACATCCCGATCCGCGCGCCCAGCGAGGCCTTCGACCTGCGCTCGCACCGACCCAGGCGACTGCCGCCGGCCGGCGAGTAGGGCTGCGCGAGCGCCGGATGAACCGCAGCCAGATCCTCGAGCGCGAGCGCCGCTGGCAGAGGCTGGCCGGCCTCTGCGCGATCGCGATCGTGCCGCTCTACATCGCCTCGACCTCGCTCGAGAACTCGGCCTCGGTGTTCGACTTCACGCTCGCCACGGAGCGCCTTTCCGCCGCCGACGCGGACTCCGGCCAGCTGCTCGGAGCCACCGTGCTGCGCGCGATCGCCTTTCTGCTCTACCTGCCGCCGCTTCTCTACCTGTTCCGCGCGGCCCAGGCGCGCTCGCCCAAGGTCAGCCCCGCGATGGTCGGGTTCGTCTTTCTCGGGCCGATCCTGTTCGCAGCCTGGGTGGCGGTCTCGAACGTCGCCCAGACCCAGATCGCCGACGACTTCGTCGCCCAGGCCGGCCGCGGAGGCGACATCTACAACCTGCTCGGCGACCTCGCCGACGAGTCGAGCCTGGCGAGCGTCGGCGCGAGCCTCTTCTTCCCGGCCGTCCTCGGTGTCCTCGTCGCGATGGTCTACGTGCCGCTGCAGGCGCTCCGGGTCGGACTGCTTACCCGCTTCTTCGCCACCCTCGGAATGGCCTTCGGCGCATCGCTTCTGCTGATCGCCCCGCAGTTCTCGCTGCTCGCCCTGGCGATCTGGTTCGCATGGCTCGGCTTCACGATCCTCGACAGGGTGCCCAAGGGCAGGCCCCCCGCCTGGGAGGCCGGTGAGGCGATTCCCTGGCCCGCGCCGGGCGCGCGACAGGACTCGCCGGCCGCGGCGCCTCGCGCCGACGCGGAGGTGGTCGAGGGCGACGCCACCGAGCTGTTCGCCAGCGAGCCCGAGCGCAAGGATCACTCCGCCCGCCGCGAGCGGGCGAGGCGCAAGAAGCGCAAGCGACGCGGCTGAGTCGCCCCTCCGCGGCCCCAACGCCGGCGCGCCCGCGGGGGCGGCTCTCTACATTGATCTGGATGCGCACGAGGCGGGGAACCTCCATCGTCGTCGGCCTGCTCGCGCTTGCCGCGAGCCCGCTCGCCGCTGCGAGCGGGACGGTCGCCGCATCGCCCTCCGAGGTGCGCGCCGCGGAGGTCCTCCAGCGACCGGCCCAGGTGCGCGAGTACTGGACGGCCGAGCGGATGCGCGAGGCGATTCCCGCGGAGGTGGCGCCGCGCCCGGCGCAGGCGAGCGGGCCCGCGGCCTCGGCCGGCCCGCCGAGCTACGTCGGGCCGAGCCCTGCGGGGGCGGTCGAGGTCGGCCGCCCGCGGGCCGGCGTCGCCGCGCCCCGGTCCGCCACCGACCTCTCGGCGGAGAGCGCGAGCGCCGAACGGCGGATGTACGGGAAGGTCTTCTTCACCCTCGACGGGCTCGACTACGTCTGCTCGGGGACGGTCGTCAGCTCGCCCTCGCACACGCTCGCCTGGACGGCCGGTCACTGCGTCCACGGCGCCGACGTCGGCGGCGGCTTCGCGAGCAACTGGGCGATCGTGCCGGGCTACCGCGACGGCCAGCGGCCCTACGGCACTTGGCCGGCGAGGACCCTGATGACCACCTCGGGCTGGGAGTCGGCCGCCAACGTCCGCGTCGACATCGGCGCCGCAGTGCTCGCCCGCGACGCGCAGGGGCGGGGGGTCCAGGATGTCCTCGGCGCCCGCGGGATCGCCTTCAACCAGCCGCGCAACCAGGTCTTCGACGCCTACGGGTACCCGGCCGAGGACCCGAACACGTTCCTCCTGCCGCCGGACTTCGACGGCGAGCGGCTGTTCCGGTGCCGCTCGCCGCGAACCGCGGACGACAGCCCGAGCGCCCCCGGCGGTCCGGAGACGCTTCAGATCGACTGCGACATGACCGGCGGCTCCAGCGGTGGCGGCTGGGTGATCGAGGACAGCTTCGTCAACTCGGTGACGAGCTACGGCTACCAGTTCGAGTCCGATCGCCTCTACGGCCCATACTTCGGCGACGCCGCCGAGGAGCTCTACCTGCGCGCCGGCGGCACCCCGCTGCTGTGCGCGGGAACCGCGGTGACCAACCTCGGCGGCGGCGGGGCGGACAGCTTCTCGGGGACCGAGGCGACGGACGGGTTCCGCCTGCTCGCGGGCGCCGACCGGGCGGCGGGCAAGGCCGGCAACGACGCGCTCTGCGGTGGGGGCGCCGCCGATCGGCTGTTCGGCGGGCCCGGCAACGACCGCCTGCGCGGCGGGGGCGGCAACGACCTGCTCGCCGGCGGCCCGGGCCGCGACGTCTGCGACGGCGGCCGCGGCCGCGACCGCGCGATCGGCTGCGAGGTCAAGAAGCGGATCCCCTAGCCCGCGCCGGCGTGGCTCTGGCCGCGCGGCGAGGAGCTCGCGAGCGGGCCCGCTAGCCCAGGGAGGAGACGCCGGGCGGAGGGTCGAGCTGGGCGACGCCGGTGCGCTTTCGGTGTGTGCGGATCTCGCTCATGATTCGCTCGAGCCGGGGTTCGGTCGAGGAGTCGACGTGGACCATCGCCTTGGCGACCGCCGGATGCACGCCCTCGATCGCCTCGTGCATCGCCTGGGCGACCGCGCGGTAGGTCGGGTGACCCTCGCGACCCGAGCGAAGCTCGCAGACGTGCATCGCCTCGCGCGCGTTCAGGTCGAGCACGTAGCGGATCCGGTAGCCGAGGCAGAGCGCGTAGGGAGCCGCCTCGGCGAGCCCTGCGCCCTCGAGCCGGTCGAACTCCGCGTGTGAGAGCTCGAGCGCCCGCGCGGTACTCGTCGCCGACGCCGGCCTCGTCGTACCTCCTCGGGCACCCCGGCGCCGAGGTCGGGGCCGAGCCGCTGCCACTGGCAGGTCAGCATCCGGTGGCGCTGCAGGTCGCGGAAGCCGCCGTAGTCGGAGACGATCTCGAAGCGGTAGCGAACCGCCTCCCAGCCGCGTCCCGGGCGGTGGCGGCGGTTTCGCCGCTCCCCGGCGAGCTCGCCGATCAGCTCGGCGCGCTCGATCGGGTCGAGCGCTCCGATTCGGTGGCGGATCTCGCGTCTCGGAGACCGCCGCCGACTCGAACAGGCAGGCGGCGAGCAGGTCCTCCTCGGTGCCGTCGACGTGAACGAGGTCGACCGAGGGCAACGGGTCGCCGCCGCGCGCGGTCGAGGCCGAGCCTCGCCACCGCGCGCTCGGTCGCCTCGCGGCGCTCCTCGAGATGGCCGATCCAATCGCCGCCGCGCTCGGGCCGCTCGACCCTGGCGACGAAGCTCGGGATCACCTGCTTGAGCTCGGCGAGCAGCATCTCCCCGCACCGCCGGGCCTCGGGCAGCGGCGAGGCCGCGAGCCGCAGCAGCAGCCCCTCGTAGGCCTGGCCGGAGCCGTACATGCCGACGTGGCTGAGCGTCGCCGCCGGGAGCAGGCCGCGGAGCAGGTCGAGCGCCTTCGCCCGGATCGAGCCGCGCCAGGCGCCCTCGGGCTGGTCCTCGGCGCGTGGCCAGCGCTCGGCCGCCCATGCGGTCGTGGTCTCGAGGCTCCGTGAGTAGATCGCGAAGAGCTCGTCCATCGCCGCGCGGTACTCGCGGCCGAGCTGCTCGTCGGAGTAGTAGCGGTAGCCCCCGAGCCCCTCGATCGGGCGGTCGTAGGCGATGTAGCGGGTGGACTGCTCCAGGTACGCGGCCAGGCGGCCACGCTGGAGCAGCTTCGTGAGCACGTTCGAGACCCATTCGAACGCGACGTGGGCGCCGCCCACCTGGGCGATCGAATCGTCACCGTAGCCGACGAAGATCCGCTCGTAGAGGCCGGCGGCGCGGTCGCCCTCGGCCCCGTCGAACGGGCGCGCGCCCTCGGGCAGCTCGCCGGAGAACTCGTCGAGGTAGAGGCGGCGCAGCGTGCCGGGATAGCGGGAATAGCGCGCGAACATCGCGCCCTTGACCGTCTCGGGAAGGTTGACGAGCGCGAACACGGGCCGGTCGAGGTTGGTGAAGTGCGGCTCGAGCAGGGCTTGCTCGCCGCTGGTGAATGACTCGACCGGGTAGCGCACGAGCGGCCATCCTAGATCGACTCGCGGCGGTGAGGCGGAGCCCCGGCGGCACGCTCCGTGCCGAGCGGGCTCGGGGGCGATCGCGAGTGGCAGGCCGAGGCCGCTTCGCCGCTGCCACGAAGCCCGATCAGGTGCGCGCTCTCGGCCCGCCTCTCAGCCTGCTCAACTCGACGCGGGCGGAGCCGAGGCCATCAGCTCGAGCCGGTGGCCGCCGGGGATCACCGCGAAGGCCCGTGGCGCGCCCCACAGTCGCCGCGACTCCTCGACCTGGTGGCCGGCATCGCGAAGCCGCGCGAGCGCCGCCTCGAAGTCCTCGACCACTACCGCGGCATGGCCGAGCGGCGGCACGGTCTGCGCGCCGTCCTCGACCCGGATCAGGTGGAACTGGGTTCCGGCGCGCTCGACCCAGGTGACGTAGCCGGCGATCTCCGCGGGCGGCTCGACCCGCGTGAAGCCGATCAGCGCGAAGAACTCGGTGGCGGCATCGACCTTCTCGGCGGGCAGCTCGAGCGAGACGTGCTGGAGCACGCGATCGGCTAGAGCGGCCGCGGTCGGACCGGCGACGGCGGCCGCCGGCCCGATCGTTCCTCCGCGCTGCGGCTCAGTCGCAGTTGCGGAGCTTGTTGTTTCCGCTTCCGGGGAAGCAGCGGTTGTCGCCCTTGCCGCCGTCGAGCCGGTCGTTGCCGGGCCCGCCGAAGAGCTTGTCGTTGCCGTTGCTCGCCTTCAGCTTGTCGTTGCCGGCGTTGCCCTTCAGCTTGTCGGCGCCCTTGTTGGCGACCAGCTTGTCGTTGCCGTCACCGCCGGTCAGCTTGTCACGGCCGGTCTGACCGCGGACGAAGTCGTTGCCGTCGCCGCCCTTGACCTTGTCGTTCTTCTTGCCGCCGAGCAGCTGGTCCTTGCCCTCGTCGCCGCTGATCTTGTCCTTGCCGCCGCGGCCGCAGATCACGTCGTCGCCCTCGAGGCCCTTGATCTTGTCGTCGCCGGCGTCGCCGGAGATCACGTCGGCCTCGGGGGTCCCGGTGATCACGTCGTCGCCCTTGGTGCCGTCGATCGTGACCTCCTTGCCGCGGCAGACGCCGAGCGTGAGCAGCCAGGTCTTCTTCGCCTGGCCCTTGAGCTGGCCGACCGACGCGGTGATCGTGTCCTCGCCGAGGTTCTTGCCCGTGTAGCAGAACCTCGCCTTGCCGGCCGCGTCGGCGACGGTGAACCCGCTGCCGGGATTCGCCCCGGTGACCTCGAAGTCGACGCGCACGCCGGGCACGCCGACCCCATTCGCGTCCTTCGGCGTCGCGGTCACGCACTGCTCGGTGTTGACCAGATGCCGCGCCGTCGGCGGCTCGACGCTGATCGAGACGACGCTGGCGATCGCCGCGAACGACTGCCCGCCGGCGTAGCCGTAGGAGTCGAACGAGCCGAAGCCGTAGGAGAAGACGCCGAACGGCTGTGTCCCGGTGACGTTGTGGGCGCCGAGCGCGACGTCCACCTGGGCGCCGGAGAACCCGGTCGAGCCGATCGGGCTGAAGTCCGAAGCCGGCACTGCGGCCCCGTCGACCGCGACGCTGCCGATCGCCGCATCCGGGGCGACAACGTTGATCACGTTCGTGGTGAAGCCGCTCGCCGGCGTCGAGACCGTGTAGCCGGCGAGGAACTGCTCGAGCGGCGGGATCAGCATCTCGAACGGATCCGCGTTCGGCGCGTTGTCGAACGTGGTCGAGTTCGAGTACTGGCCGACCAGGATCGGCTTGTTCGAGGTGATCGTCGAGTTTCCGTCGATGATCTGCTGGTGGACCTGGCCGCGGTTCAGGGTCGCGACCGTCGCTCCGTTCACCTGCACGTCGGTGCCGTCCTCGGAGGCGACCATCCGGAAGGTGTCGCCGCCGGTTCGCGTCTTCAGCGGCACGGTCCCGAACGAGCGCCCCCATGTGCTCGTCGGCGGCATCTGCTCGACGATGTGGTCGCAGGCGAAGAAGTTCTGGTCGGGGATGTTGGCGCACTGGTGGCCGCCGTAGAGCGAGATCGGCTTGTCGGACGTCACCGTCGTCCCGCTGAGGTCGGTCTGGGCGGTCAGCGCGCGCAGCTGGTAGGCGTCGCCGCGGTTCAGGCTGATGTTGTACGGAACGCCGGCGGTGCGCCCGCCGAAGCCATCGACCGTCGGGGTGATCGTCACCGTGGTCGCGTCCTGGCTCGCCGCGACCGCGAACTCGGAGGTGCCGCCGAGGCCGGTGCCGATCCCGAGCACGATGTTGTCGGTGCCGAGCACGTCGATTGGGAGGCCGAGGTAGGCGTCGGTCGTCGCGGACTGCCGGTTGAGGCCGTAGACGGTGACCTCGCGGTCGGCGGTCACGTGGATCCCCTTCGCCTCGATCCCCTCCTGGACCTGGAGGTCGGCGTCGGCCGGCAGCGGCACCGAGGTGACGGTACCGGGGGTGACGGTGAACGCCTGCGAGAACGCCAGCCCGGGGATCTCGACGTTGCCGCTGGCCGCCTCCGGGCCGGTGATGAACAGGGTCTTCTCGCTGCCGCCGGAGAAGTTGCCGGGGAAGCCAAGCCAGAACTCGGTGCCGAGGTTGTCGGGAGCTGCGCTCGCAGGGGCTGCGCCCAGCATCCCCGCTCCGATCGTGGCGATCGTCGCCGCCAGCATCCTCGTGCGGCGAATCCTGCTACGCGTCCCGACTGGACCCATGTCCTACTCCCTCCATTGGGCTGAGCGCAACGCTCACCCGCCTGTTTGATCCGACCTCGAGCCGATCCTATACGCGGATCTTCGCCCAGGTCAAGGGGGTCTGCGAACTGGGCCACAGAGCCCAGGAGCCGCTTGCGAGGCGGCGTCAGGCGTCGTCGGCGGCCGCGCGGCGGGCCTCGTCCCAGTCGGCGAAGGCGTCGATCCGCGCGACCTCCTCGCCCGCGAAGGTGGCCAGGTGCGCGTAGCGCAGCGTCTGCTCGCCGCCCTCGCGGCCGATCCCGTGGAACGTGATCAGCGCCAGCACCCGGTCCTCGCCCGCGGGCTCGAGCGCCTCGACGTCGAGGCGGAAGAGCGCCCACGGCTGCTCGATGAAGGTGGTCCAGAACTCGACCATGCCCTGGCGGCCGCGGTAGACGGGCTCGACGCCCGGGAACAGCCCCGCGGTGTGGAACTCGAAGTCCTCCGCGGCCTGCTCGAGGATCCAGACCAGGTCGCGCCGGTTCCACGCCTCGAGCGCCTCGCCGTAGCTCTTCACCGGGTCGAAGCTCATCTAGACCAGCGATCCGATCGCCTCGCCGGCGTTCGCGGCCCACTCGATCAGCGGCGAGGGGACGATCCCGAAGAAGACGGTCGCCGCCGTCGCCAGCAGGGCGAGGCCGACGATCACCCGGCAGCGCGTGCCGGGTGCGCCGGGGAGCCCCGTCGCCGGAGGGGCCTCCTGGGAGGCGCCGGCGATAGCCGGCATCCCCGACGCTCGCGGCGGGCGCTCGGCGGCGGGGCGCATCCAGATCGCCGCGCAGACGCGCAGGTAGTAGGCGAGCGAGATCATCGTCCCGATCGCGATCATCACGCCGAGCCAGGTGTAGTCGGCGTCGGCCGCCGCCTCGATCAGGAACAGCTTGCCGATGAACCCGGCGGTGCCCGGGAGGCCGGCGAGCGCGAGCATCGAGACGGTCATCGCCGCCGCCAGCGCGGGGCGCTCGCGGCCGAGGCCCTCGAGGCCCCGGATCGAGTCGCCGAACGGGGTCTCGCGCTCGCGGATCGCGATCACCGCGAACGCCGGCAGGTTCGCGAGCGCGTAGACCGCGAGATAGAAGACGAGCGCGCTCGCCCCGGCCGCGCTCGCGGCGACCACGGCGACGAGCATGTAGCCCGCCTGAGCCACGCCCGAGTAACCGAGCAGGCGCTTGAGCGAGTCCTGGCCGAGGGCGCCCGCGTTGCCGACGACGATCGAGACCGCCGCAAGCGCCGCCAGGGCGGGCTGCCAGCTCTCGAGGGCGGGGCCGAGGGCGACCTCGAAGAGCCGCAGCACGGCGACGAACACGGCGGCCTTCGTCGCCACCGCCATGAACGCGGTCACCGGGGTCGGCGCGCCCTCGTAGACGTCGGGGGTCCACTGGTGAAACGGGGCGATCGAGAGCTTGAAGGCGAGCCCGGCGGCGGCGAGCGCGATCCCGATCAGCAGCAGCGGGTCGTCGGCGACGTCGCCGCCGATCGCGCTCGCGATCGCGTCGAACTCGGTCGAGCCGGAGGCGCCGTAGATGAAGGCGAGCCCGTAGAGCAGGGTCGCCGAGCCGAGCGAGCCGATGATCAGGTACTTGAGCCCGGACTCGAGCGACTCGCGACGCCGCAGGGCCGAGCCGCAGAGGACGTAGAGCGGAATCGAGAGCAGCTCGAGCGCGATGAAGAAGACGATCAGGCTCTGCGCCATCGCGATCAGGAGCATGCCGAGCACCGAGCAGATCAGCAGCGCCTGGAACTCGCCGTGCCCGCTGGCGCCGATCGGCCGGTCGTATGCCTGCTCGCGCCAGGAGAGCGGGATGCAGAAGGCCGCCGAGCCGATCGCGATCAGGCTCGCGGCGAGGCCGAGGTCGTCGAGGCGGAGCGCGTTCGCGACCAGGTCCTTCTGCTCTCCCGCCTGCCAGATGCACAGCCCGGCGGCGGCGCCGAGCGAGGCGAACCCGAACAGCGAGACGAGCACCCGCTGGCGGCGGCCGGATGGGACGAGGCCCGCGAGCAGGGTGGCCACCAGCCCGACGGTGAGGGCGATGATCGGCGAGACGCCGGCGTAGTCGATCTCAGGGGGGGTGAACGTCATCGGCGCGCGGCCAGCCTCTCCGCTGCGCAGGGCCCGGCGCCCGGCGACAGCTCGGCCTCGGCGACCGCCTGCGGCCCGGCGCAGTCGCGGGCCGCGAGCACCGCGTCGACGCGCTCGTCCACCGAGGCCTCACCGCGCTCGAGGACCAGCCCGGGATAGAGGGCGAGCGCGACGATGCAGGCGACCAGCGGAGCGAGCACCGCGCCCTCGCGCAGCGTGATCTCGCGCGAGCCGATCGAGCTCGGCCAGCCGGTTGTGCATCGTCCGCTGATAGAGACGAAGCGCGTAGAAGGCCGCCAGCGCGATCCCGGCCGAGGCGACGAAGGCGAAGGCGATCTTGGTCTCGAAGAGCCCGTTGAGGATGTAGAACTCGCCGATGAAGTTGGCCGATCCGGGCATCGCCAGGGTCGCCAGCGTGACCACCAGGAAGAGCGCCGCGAGGATCGGCGCTCGCATCGCCATCCCGCCCATCTCGCGAAGGTCGTCGGTCCCGAAGCGCTCGTAGAGGACGGCGACGACGATGAACAGCGCCACCGTGACCAGGGCATGGTTGACCATCTGCAGCACCGCTCCGTTAGCCGCCCCGCCCTCGAGGGCGAGCAGGCCGACGGTGATGAAGCCGAGCTGGGCCACCGAGGAGTAGCCGGCGATGAGGCGGATGTTGTTCTGCGTGAACGCCATCACCGAGCCGTAGAGGATCGAGGCGACGCCGATCACCAGGATCGCCTCCTGGAACGTCGCGGTCGCGTCGGGGAAGATCGGGAAGGCGACCCGCAGGAAGCCGTAGGCGCCCACCTTCGAGAGCACCCCGGAGAGCAGCGCCAGCACCGGCAGCGGCGCCGCCCGATAGGCGTCGGGCATCCAGCCGTGGATCGGGAAGGCCGGCATCTTGACCAGGAAGGCGAAGGCGAAGAAGCAGAAGATCCACTCCTGGCTTCCTCCGGCGAGCACGTGCTCGCGCAGGTAGGCGATCGAGAAGCTGAGCTCGTTGCCGGTCTGCTGGGAGACGAGGATCGCGGTGGCGATCGCGGCGACCAGCATCAGCAACGAGCCGACGAGCGTGTAGACGAGCATCTTCGTCGTCGCCGCGATCCGGTTCTCGCCGCCGAAGGCGCCGACGAGGAAGAAGAACGGCACCAGCATCAGATCGAAGAAGAGGACGAAGAGCAGGAGGTCCTGGGCCATGAACGCCCCGAGCGCCGCGGTCTCGCCGACGGCGAGCAGGAAGAAGTAGAAGCGGGAGCGACCGTCCTCGGGGTAGCCGCGAAGCGCCGAGAAGAGAACGGCGCCGACCCACAGCAGGGCGGTGATCACGACGAGGAAGAGGCTGATCCCGTCGACGCCGAGCTGGAAGCGCACGCCGAGATCGGGGATCCAGCTCTCGTCGACGACGTGGGCCAGGCCCGCGGAGCCCACTCCGTAGTCGCCGAGCACCGCGATCGCGAGCCCGAGCGCGACCAGCGAGCCGAGCAGCGCTATCCAGCGCGCGGCCGCCCGCGGCGCGAGCAGCAGCAGCACGCCGGCGACCAGCGGGGCGAAGAGCAGCACGCTCAGCATCAGCTCGAGACCACCAGGAAGTAGATCCCGAGCGCGGCGAAGCCGCCGATCAGCAGCAGCGCATAGGCGCGCACGAAGCCCGACTGGGCGCCCCGCACCGTCGCTCCGGCGCCGCGGACTATCCCGGTCGCGCCCTCGACGATGCCGTTGACGACGAACCGCTCGAAGACCGCGTTCGCGAACCGCCCGCAGGCGATCACCGGCCGGTAGACGAGCGCGTCGAGGAGCTCGTCGAAGTACCACTTGTTGAGCAGGAAGGCGTGCGTCCTCGGGAAGCGCTCGATCAGCCTCAGGGTCACGCCGGGGCGCGCGACGTAGCAGTAGTAGGCGGCGCCGACCCCGGTGATCGAGATCAGCGCCCCGAGCGCCAGGCCGAGCCAGGCGTCGCCGGCCGAGGGGACGATGTGAAAGAGCGCCGACTCCTCGAAGGTGCCGGCGAAGAAGCTCTCCAGCAGGTGGTCGACGGCCGGGATCTGGATCCAGCCGCCGCCGATCGCGAGCACGCCGAGGACGCTCATCGCGATCGCCATCGGACGCGCCCACTCGGCGATGTGGTGCTCCTCGCCGGGGAAGCCGACGTCGTAGTCCTCGCCGACGCCGGTCGCCGGGTTGACCGGCTCACCGTGGGCCAGGTGCCCGCTCTGCACCGCCCGAGCCTCCTCGCAGGGCTCGCCGGCGACCACCCGGAAGCCGATCCGGAACGCGTAGAAGGCGGTAAGCAGGGCGCCGACATAGCCGCCGATCGCGAACACCCAGTAGAGCCCGCCGCGGTCGGCGGCGAACGCCATGATCTCGTCCTTGGAGAAGAACCCGGAGGTGCCGGGAAAGCCGGCGAGCGCGAGCGCGCCGACGATCAGGAGCAGCGAGGTCAGCGGCATCGCCCTGCGAAAGCCGCTCATCCGGTCGATGTTCTGGTTGTTCGCCATCGCGGCGATGATCGATCCCGCCGCCATGAACAGCAGCGCCTTGAAGAAGGCGTGGGTCATCAGGTGGAAGAGCCCGGCGGTGTAGGCGCCGATCGAGACGCCCATGATCATGTAGCCGATCTGGGACATCGTCGAGTAGGCGATGATCCGCTTCAGGTCGGTGACCGCGAGCGCGATCGTCCCGGCGACCAGCAGGGTGGCGAGGCCGACGAAGGCGGCGATGTCGGCCGCCGTGGGGGCGAGCTCGAAGTACGGCCACATGCGCGCGATCAGGTAGACCCCGGCGGTGACCATGGTCGCCGCGTGGATCAGCGCCGAGACCGGGGTCGGGCCCTCCATCGCGTCGGGAAGCCAGGTGTGGAGCGGGAGCTGGGCCGACTTCGCAAACGCGCCGACGCAGAGCAGCAGGCAGATCGCGATCACCACGCCCTCGTTGACCGAGAACGTCTCCCGGGCCGCCTCGAAGCTCTCCAGGTAGCTCGAACGTGCCGAGCTCGCGGAAGACGAAGAAGGCGGCGAGGACGAGCCCGATGTCGCCGATCACGTTGATCACGAAGGCCTTCATCCCCGCCTTGGTCGCGGTCTCGCGCCGGTACCAGTAGGAGATCAGCGCGTAGGAGGCGAAGCCGACGAACGCCCAGCCGACGATCAGGAAGACGAAGTTCCCGGCGAGCACCAGCAGCAGCATCGAGAAGACGAAGAAGTTCAGGTAGCTGAAGAAGCGGCGGTAGCCGGCGTCGCCGTCCATGTAGGCGTAGGAGTAGAGGTGGATCAGGGTCGAGACCCCGGTGACGACGAGACACATGAAGACCGAGAGCGGGTCGACGAGGATCTCGAAGCGGGATCTCGAGCCCGCCGGACGGCGTACTCGTAGAGGGTGGAGGTGAGCTGGCGCTCCTCGACGGGGTGGTCGAGCAGCGCCAGCAGCGCCCCGATCGAGGCGAGGAAGGCGGCGCCGATCGCGGCCGTGCCGATCCAGCCCGGCGGCGCGCGCGGAGAGCACCCGCGTGTCCGAACGCGATCACCATGCTCCCGGCGAGCGGGAGGACGAGCACGATCCAGGCGAAATCGGTCGGCGGCTCACCCCCGCAGCGCTCCTGATCTCGTCGACGTCGAGCGGGATGCGGCGGCGGAACATGGCGACGATCAGGCCGAGCCCGACGACGACCTCGCAGGCGGCGACGACCATGACGACGAGCGCGAACACCTGCCCGTCCTCGGTGCCGATCGAGCGCGCGAACGCGACCAGCGCGAGATTGCCCGCGTTCAGCATCAGCTCGAGGCAGAGCAGGATCACGAGGGGCGAGCGCCGCAGAAGCACCCCGCCCGCGCCGGTGGCGAAGAGCAGCGCGGAGAGGACGAGGTACCAGGTGATGTCCATGCTAGGAGGCCACCTCGGGGCCGCGGTCGCGCTCGGCCTTGCGCCCGGCCAGCACGAGCGCGCCGACGGCCGCGATCAGCAGCAGCAGCGAGGCCGCCTCGAAGACGATCAGGAAGCGCTCGAGCAGCAACCGGCCGATCTCGGCGGGGGAGCCGAAGCCCGCCTCGAGGGTCGGGCCCTCCGACTCGATCGACGAGAGCCCGGTGCCGACGACCGCGACGGAGATCTCGATGAAGAGCGCCCCGGCGAGCAGCGGGGCCAGCAGGCGCTGACCGGGAATCGAGCTCCCAGAGCGGCTCCTCGACCGCCGCCGACGTAGGCGGCCACGAACAGGTAGAGGACCATCACCGCGCCGGCGTAGACGACGATCTGGGCGGCCGCGATGAACTCGGCGTAGAGCACCAGAAAGAGCCCGGCGAGCGAGATCAGGTGAACGATCAGGGCGAGCACGCGGTAGAACGGGTTGCGCAGCGCGATCACCGCGACGGCGCCGCCCAGGGCCCCGATCGCGCCGACGAAGAAGGCGACTTGCTCCATCGGCTGCCACTCTAGTCAAGCCGGGGCCAACCGACCCGCGCCGCTTGGGGCTGCCCGAGCGGTTGGTTACGAGCGATTCGGCGGCCCGGCGGGGCGCTCCGCCGCCGCCGCCCGCCCGCGGCCGCGCCCGGCGAGACTCGCCGGCGCTAGCGAAGCACCTGAGTCTGCGGGTTCATCACCGGGCCGAGGTCCTCGACCCGGTCGGTGCCGAGCCCGTCCATCGCGAACACGCTGACCCCGAGCTTCGAGGCGTGCTCGTTGGTGTAGATCCTCCCGCGGTACCAGTAGCCCGACCACATGTCGGGGTTGGCGCCCTCGACCTGGGGCAGGTAGTAGCCGAGCTCCCTCGGCTGCGCCGGGTCGCTGAAGTCCACCACGGAGAGTCCGCCGGAGTAATAGGGCGAGACCGCCACGTAGCTCCCGTCGACCATCGGCGGCAGCGAGTAGTTGTGGGTGGTGCAGCGGAAGCGCTCGGCCTCCTCGGCGCTGTCCACGGGCGGGACGCGGGGAAGCGAGTAGCTGCCCTCGAGCACCGGGTTGGCGGGGTCGGTGATGTCGTAGTACCACATCGCTCCGACCGGGCTCGACTGGTCGGTCGAGCATCCACCGCCTCCGGCGGCGCCCGCGTGCTCGTCGCCGATCACCGCGTACTTGCCGTCCCAGGTGAGCTGAGCCGAGTGGTCGAGCTCGATCAGCGGGTTCTGCACCACCCCGAGGGTCTTCGGGGAGACCGGGTCGGAGATGTCGAGCACCGCCCAGGCGCCGAGGCAGGAGGCGACCGCGAGATCCTTCGCCGGCATCACGCCGGTGTCGTGACAGCCGACGGTGTCGGGAGTGACCGTCGGCGGAAGGATGTCGGGGACGGCCGCCACGCGCGCGCGGGCCGGGTCGTCGTTCGGGATCTCGATCACCGAGAACTCGCCCTCCGGGTGGTTCGCCTCGGTGCACTCGGCGTCCGGGCCGAGCGGGTAGGAGTCGACGTACAGGTAGGAGGTCCGATTGCCGGGAATCAGCGTCTGGGTGTGCGAACCGCACTCGGTCTCGACGAAGGCGATCTGGCGAGGGTTGCGAACGTCGGAGATGTCGACGACGCGGATGCCCTCCCGACCGGTCGAGCTCGGGCGCTCGGTCGTCGCGGTGCTGTTGCAGCTCGCCGACTGCTTCGAGTTGGAGCCGCGGCTGTCGACCGAGACGAACAGCGTCTTGCCGAGCACCGTGACGTCGCCCTGGGAGCCGGGGCAGTCGAGGAAGGAGAGCTGGCGAGGCGCGGCGTCGCTGCCGATGCGGAAGAAGCCGACTCCCTCGTAGGCGCCCGCGATCATCAGGTTGCCGCGGAAGGCGAGGTCGGAGCCCTGCGCGAGCTCGCCGTCCCCGATCTCGATCGGCGAGCGCCCGAGCTTCTCGAAGTTGGCGGAGTGGAAGTCGCCGCTGGTGTCGTCGGCGGCGCCGAGGCCGCTGCCGGAGCGCAGGCCGGCGGTGTCCTGCTCACCGGCGAGGGCGGTCGGCGAGGGCGGCGTGAACAGCTCGAGATCGCCGCTCAGATCGCCGCGAAGCCCGAGGCCGGATCCCGAGCCGAAGTCGGCGGTCCCGCTCATCGGGTGATCCGCCGAGGCGGTTGCCGGAAGTCCCAGCCACACGACCAGGGCCGCCAACACGAGCCACATCCGCTTCCGTCCCATCACCACTCCTCTTCACCTGCGACGCCGCAGGGGTTTGACACCTCGAATCGCAGGTACCACGATCGGCGTCAGGACAAACCCCGCCGTCGGCGGGGTCGCGGTCAGAGGACCGGGCCGCCGCCGGGCTCGAGGACCAGCCAGAGCCCGCCGAACTCCTCGACGTTGTGGCAGAGCACCTCGCCGGGCGGATCGTCGACGTAGTAGTAGAGGGGGTGGCCGCCGAAGGTGACCTGCGTGGAGCCGTCATCGCGCTCGGTCGTGCCGAGCAGGCTCGCGTCCAGGCCGCCCTTGGCCTCCGGGTCGCCCTTGGTCAGCACGGGAGGCCAGGCGGCCGCGCAGGCGCCGTAGCACTCGCTCCTCTTCGAGCTCTCCTTGTCGAACAGGTAGATCGCCCGCTGGTCGCCGTCGAAGAGGATCGTCCCGATCTGCGACTCCCCGGTGGTGATCCTGACCGCTGGCGCTCGGCGGGCTCCCCGCGCCGAGCCCGAGGAGCGCTCGGGCTTCTCGGCCGGCTCGTCGCCGGCCTGCGCGGCATCCGGGCGTCTGCGGCTCGGCACTCGCGGCGGCGGGCTCGACCGTCGGCCGCGCTCTCGCCCTCGTCCTCGCCACAGGCGGCGAGGCCGAGCGACGCGCAGATCCCGGCGATCGCGAGCAGCCGCTTCATCCTCACCTCAGCGCTGCGCACCGCCGACCTCGCCAATCGACGCTCACGTTCGAGCCCGCGCGGTCCGGCGACGCGCGCCGGGGGTCGGCCGGGCGGCGCTACTCGCCCTCGCGGCGCAGCGGGGTGCGCTCGAGCGGCTCGGCGAGCAGCATCTCCTTGGTGAAGATCAGGTCGCCGCGGTTGTAGTCGGCCATCTCGTAGTCGTGGCCCATCGTGATCGCGTCGAACGGGCAGGCGACCTCGCAGTAGCCGCAGAAGATGCAGCGCGCCGAGGTTGATCTCGTAGACCGCGGCGTAGCGCTCGCCGGCCGAGACGCGGTCGTCGGGGTCGTTCTCGGCGGCGACGACGCGGATGCAGTCGGCCGGGCAGGCGGCGGCGCAGAGCGAGCAGCCGACGCACTTCTCGAGCCCGGTGTCCTCGAACTGGTGCAGCTTGTGGCGGCCGCGGAAGCGCGGGTAGACCGGCGTCTTCTCCTCCGGGTACTGGATCGTGATCGGGCCCTCGATCAGCCGCGCCATCGTCGTCTTCAGGCCGCGCAGCGTCTCGCCGAAGGCGCGGTAGGCGCCGCCGGCGCCGCCCGGCTCGGGGCCGCGCTGGACCGGCGACGACGTCGATCGTCCTTCGAGATAGGGGAACTCGCGGTTCGCTCATCGTGAGCCACCACCAGGATCGCAGTGACGAGCACGTTGAGCGTCGCCAGCGGCAGCAGCACCTTCCAGCCGAGGCTCATCAGCTGGTCGTAGCGCAGGCGCGGCAGCGTCGCGCGCACCCAGATGAAGAACAAGACCAGGGTCAGGATCTTGGCGACCATCCAGATCGGGTCGAGCCAGCCCGGGCCGGGGCCCATCCAGCCGCCGAGGAAGAACGCGACCGCGATCCCGGAGACGACGAACATCTCCAGGTACTCGGCGAGCAGGAAGGAGCCGAAGCGCATGCCGCCGTACTCGGTCTGGTAGCCCTGGACGAGCTCGGCGTCGGCCTCGGGCAGGTCGAACGGCGCCCGGTTGGTCTCGGCGAAGCCGGCGACCATGAAGATCAGGAAGCCGACGAACTGCGGGACGATGAACCAGACCTCGTCCTGCGCCTCGACGATCGAGACGAGCGAGAGCGAGCCGGCCATCATGATCACGCCGAGCAGCGACAGGCCCATCGAGATCTCGTAGGAGATCAGCTGCGCGGCCGAGCGCATCGCGCCGAGGAAGCTGTACTTCGAGCCCGACGACCAGCCGGCGAGCAGCAGGCCGTAGAAGGAGATCGAGCCGAAGGCGAAGAAGTAGAGGACGCCGATCGAGACGTCGATCCCGTAGAAGCCGACGCCGTCCTTGACGTCGCCGAACGGGATGATCGCGAGGGTCGTGATCGCCGAGAAGATCACCAGCGCCGGCCCGATCGCGAACAGCAACGGGACCGCGGCGTCGGGGCGGAACTTCTCCTTGCCGGCGAGCTTGAGGATGTCGGCGAGCGGCTGCATCATTCCCACGCGGCCCGACCCGGTTCGGGCCGTAGCGGTGCTGGAAGCGGCCGATCAGCTTGCGCTCGACCACGGTCAGCACCGGCACGATCAGGAAGACGCCGAGGAAGATCAGGATCGACTTGACGATCATGATCCAGGTCGCCTCGGCGAAGCCGACCTCGGCGAGCGGAGAGCATCAGGCGCCCGGATCGTTGGCGCCGCCGCCGCGGCCGGCGGGTCGCGGTGGTCCGGAGGCAAGCACCTCGAGCGTGTCGGCGGGCCTGATCGGCGCGATCTCGATCGCCCCGCCGCTCGCTGAGCCGGTTCGCGTTCTCGCTCGCCGGTCGCCCTCGATCAGGAACGCGGCTCCGGGTCGCATCCGCTCGCGGATCGTCGCCCGCGCCCTCACCGCGGCGCCGTTCGAGCGCACCTCGACCTCGTCGCCCTGGCAGACCCCGAGGCGCTCGGCGTCGGCGGGAGCCAGCTCGACCCGCTGCTCGGGGCGCAGGAATCGCAGCGCGGCGTTTCGCTCGGTCACCTCGTCCGCCCAGAGATCCCGGTAGGTGCCGAGCCTCAGCGCCCCCGCCTCGCCGGCGCGCTCCGGCGCCCGGTCATCGGGCGCCCCGACGGCGCTCGCGGCGGCTCGGTCCTGCGCAGGCTCAGCCCGCTCGGGCCACCCGCCGGCGGCCTCGCGCTCCTGCCAGCGAACCCCGGTGCCGCCGATCTCGTCGGCGGTGATCCCGGCGTAGAAGGGGACCTCGGCGGCGATCGCCTCGAGCGCCTCGGCGGCCGAGTCGATCCCGGTCTCGTCGCCGAGCAGCGCCGAGAGCTCGGCCAGGACCTGCCAGACCGGGCGCACCGTGGTCGGGCCGCGGGACCGCGGGGCGCAGGCGCTGCAGGCGGCCGTCCGGATGGGTGACCGTGCCCTCCTTCTCGGCGTAGGCCTCGGCCGGGAGGACGATGTCGGCGGCGTCGGTCGAGGCGTCGTCGAACATCGAGATCGAGACCACGGTGCGGGCCCGGTTCGAGCGCCTTGCGCCCAGCCGGGGCCGTCGGGGAGGTCGCGGACCGGATCGGCGTGCGACGAGGACGACGGCGTCGAGCTCGCCGTCGGCGAGCGCCGCCTTGATCTCGTCGAGGTCGCGGCCGCGCTCGGCGGCCGCCGAAGCCGGGGCCGGCGCCGCGAAGCGCGCCGACCTCGCGGAGGCCGCGGGCGTTGGCGCCGTCCGGGGACCGCGATCAGGCCGGCGCCGTCGGCCTCGCAGCGAGCAGCGCGGCGCACGTTGCGAAGCGCGTCGAGCGCGGCGGCGGCCGTCCGCGCCGCGGCCGATCCGCTCGCCCCAGATCACGATCGTCCGGCCGGGGCGCAGCTCGCCGGCCAGCCGCTCGGCGTCGGCGCGGAACGGGCCCTCGGGCGTCGGGTCGGGGCCGAGCTCGGCCGCGAGCGCCTCGAGGAGCGCCGCGGCCTCGCCGGGGGCGTAGCGGGCCGTCTCCTCGGCGCCGCCGTCGAGCGCGGTCGGGCGCTCGGAGGCGATCGCCAGCCGCAGCGTTCGAGTGCCGGACCGCCTTGCGGATGCGCAGGTCGAGGATCGGCATCTCGTTGAGCGGGTCGGCGCCGATCAGCAGCATCGCCTCGGCCTCGTCGATCGCCGCCGTGGCCGCGCTGAGCTCAGGCGCCGAGAGCGCCGCGCAGCGAGTCGGCATCGAGCGGGTCGGTCGAGGCGACGTCGGCGGAGCCGAGCGCGCCGCGGACGATCCGCTGCGCCAGGTAGCCCTCCTCGTTCGAGGTCTGCGCCGCCGACGATCACCGCGGTGCGCGAGCCGGCGCTGCGCAGCCGCTCGGCCGCGGCGGCCAGCGTGCCCGCCCAGCCGGGCTCGCGCCGCCGCCGCGCGGCGCGGTGATCCGCTCGCCGGAGTTGATCATCTGGAAGCCGAAGCGGCCCTTGTCGCAGAGCCAGCCGTCGTCGACCTGCGTCGTTGTCGCGGGCGAGCACCCGCTGGACGCGCTCGTCGCGGACGGTGAACTTGACGTTGCACTGGCTCGGGCAGAGCGTGCAGATCGAGCCGCCGTCCTCGATGTCCCAGGGCCGGGCCCGGAAGCGGTAGGCCTCCGAGGTCAGCGCGCCGACCGGGCAGAGCTCGATGATGTTGCCGTGGAAGGGGGCGATGTAGGGGCGGTCGTCGAAGGTGCCGACGTACGACTCGGTCGCCGCGCTCGAGCAGCTGCAGCTGCTCGTCCTCGGCGACCTCCTGGCTGAAGCGCACGCAGCGGTAGCAGAGGATGCAGCGCTCGCGATCGATCGCGCACCAGCGGCGAGAGCGGGATCGGCTTCTGGAAGTGGCGCTTCGGGTCGGTGACCCGGCTGCGCCCCGGCCCCCAGCCCATCGCGATGTCCTGCAGCGGGCACTCGCCGCCCTTGTCGCAGACGGGGCAGTCGAGCGGGTGGTTGACGAGCAGGAACTCGACGACCGCGTTCTGCGCCTCGATCACCTGGTCGGTGCGCGTGTAGACGACCATCCCGTCGCGGATCGGGGTCGAGCAGGCGGTCTGCAGCTTCGGGATCCCCTCGATCTCGACCAGGCACATCCGGCAGGCGCCGACCGGGCCGCCGAGCTTCGGCTCGTAACAGAAGACCGGGATCTCGACGTCGCCCGTCTTCGCGGCGTCGACGAGCATCGTGCCGTCGGGGGCCTCGATCTCGACGCCGTCGACGACGATCGTCACCGGGGGCCGCTCAGCCATTGCCCCTCGCCTGCGCGAGCACGGGCGCCTCGGCCGGGAACGCCGTCGTGGCCCTCCAGCGGCGGAGCGGCCGGCCACGCGCGCTTCGCATCTGCTCCTCGAACTCGCCGCGGAACTTCGCGACCATCGAGCCGACCGGCATCGCCATCGAGTCGCCGAGCACGCAGAGGCAGTTGCCGATGATGTTCTCCTGAACCGAGCTGATGATCTCGAGGTCGATCGGGGTCGCCTCGCCGCGGGCGATCCGCTCGAGCATCTTCACGGTCCAGTTGGTCCCCTCGCGGCAGGGGGTGCACTTGCCGCAGGATTCGTGGTGGTAGAAGCGCGCGGTCCGCAGCGCCAGCCGCGGGATCGAGACGGTGTCGTCGGCGACGATGATCGAGCCCGAGCCGAGCATCGAGCCGGCCTCGGCGATCGCCTCGAAGCGTGTAGGGGAGGTCGAGCTCGGCCTCGGTCAGCACCGGCGAGGACGATCCGCCGGGGAACCAGGCCTTCACCCGGCGGCCCTCGCCCGGGCCGCCGGCGAGGCCGTAGATGATCTCCCGCGCGGGGATCCCGAGCTCGATCTCGTAGTTGCCCGGGCGCCTGACGCAGCCCGAGACCGAGACGACCTTCGTTCCCGGCGACTGCTCGGTGCCGAAGCCCTTGAACCAGTCCGCGCCGTTGTTGACGATATGGGGCACGTTCGAGAGCGTCTCGACGTTGTTGATCAGCGTCGGACCGCCGTAGAGGCCCTGGATCGCGGGGAAGGGCGGCTTCAGGCGCGGGTTGCCCCGCTTGCCCTCGAGCGCGTCGAGCAGCGCCGTCTCCTCGCCGCAGATGTAGGCGCCGGCGCCGCGGTGGACGACGAGCTCGACCCGCGAGCTCGTCCCGAGCACGTCCTTGCCCAGATAGCCCGCCTCGTAGGCCTCGGCGACCGCGCGTCGAGGATGTCGGCGATCTCCCAGTACTCGCCGCGGATGAAGATGAAGGCGTAGGTGGCGCCGACGGCGCGGGCGGCGATCGCGAAGCCCTCGATCAGCTGGTGCGGGTTCTTCTGCATCAGCTCGCGGTCCTTGAACGCCCCGGGCTCGGACTCGTCGGCGTTGCAGCAGAGGTACTTCTCCATCTCGCCGCGCGGCAGGAAGCGAGCCCTTCTTGCCCATCGAGAACCCGGCGCCGCCGCGACCGCGCAGCCCCGACTCCTCGAGCGCGGAGAGCAGCTCGTGCGGCTCGAGCTCGCGGAAGGCGCGCTCGAGCGCCCGTAGCCGCCACGGCGCCGATAGCCGTCGATGGTCGCCAGCTCGGGGTCGTCGATGTGGCGGAAGAGGAGCCGCGTCTCAGCCACGCTCGGCCTCCGCGACGCGCGGGTCGGGCTCGGGCTCGGGACCGCCGGCGGCCGGCCTCTCGGCCATCGCCTTGCCCGGCAGGAGCTCCTCGCCGGCGCGAAGCTGCTCGACCGCCGCGAGCACGTCGTCGCCGTCGAGCGGGCCGTAGTAGCGCTCGTCGATCGAGGCCATCGGCGCGATGTCGCAGGCGCCGAGGCACTCGAAGCCGCTGACGAAGAGCTCGCCGTCCTCCGAGGTGGCGCCGCCGTGGCCCGCCTTCTCGGATCGACTCCGCCGGCCTCGCAGAAGCGCTCGAGCAGCTCGTCGGCGCCGCGCATCCAGCAGGAGATGTTGGTGCAGACGAGCACCCGGTGGCGGCCGATCGGAGCGGTCCGAAGAGGTCGTAGAAGCTCGCGACCGACTGCAGGTAGGCCGGGCGTGACGCCCATCACCGCGGCGGCCTGGCGGATTCCGCCGGGCGTGCACCAGCCGTAGTGGCGCTGGACCGCCCAGAGCGCCGGGATCGAGGCCGAGCGCAGCTGCGGGTAGCGGCTCATCGCGGTCTCGATCTGCTCGCGGAGCTCGGCCGGGATCTCGACCTCGTGCAGCTCGGGCACGCCCTCGGCGTCCTGCGGGCGCATCGACGCGATCAGCTCGCGGCGCTCCTGCGCCGTGAGGTCGTCGGTGGGTCGAAGCAGGTGCTCCGGCTGGTTCATCACCGGTCGATCCCTCCGAGGATCGGGTCGAGCATCGCGAGGTTCTGGATCAGGTCGGCGACGTAGCCGCCGACGCACATGTCGCGCAGCGACTGGAGGTTGACGAAGGAGGGGTCGCGGAAGTGGACCCGCGCCGGCTTCGCCGAGCCGTCGGCGAGGACGAAGCAGCCGAGCTCGCCGCGCGGCGACTCGATCGGGTAGTAGACCTCGCCCGGCGGCACGCGGAAGCCCTCGGTGACGAGCTTGAAGTGGTGGATCAGCGCCTCCATCGAGGTCGAGAGCTCGTCGCGCGGCGGCAGCACGACCTTGCGGTCGTCGGCGATCCACGGGCCCTCGGGCAGGCCGTCGAGGCACTGCTCGATGATCCGCACCGACTCGCGCATCTCCTGCATCCGCACCCGGTAGCGGTCGTAGCCGTCGCCGACCGTGCCGACCGGGATCTTGAAGTCGAGGTCGGCGTAGGCGAGGTAGGGGTCGGCCTTGCGCAGGTCCCAGGGCTCGCCGGCGGCGCGCAGCAGCGGCCCGGTGACGCCGAGCTCGAGCAGCCGCTCGCGCGAGACGATCCCGATGCCCTTGGTGCGCTGCAGGAAGATCTCGTTGCGGTCGAGCAGCGCCTCGTACTGGTCGATCCGGGTCGGCATCTCGTCGCAGAACGCGCGCACCTTCTCCTCGAAGCCGACCGGGATGTCCTCGAAGACGCCGCCGACCTGGAAGTAGCGGGTGTGCATCCGCTGCCCGCTCGACATCTCGAACAGGTCGACGATCGCGTCGCGCTCGCGGAACCAGTACCAGAGCATCGAGACCGCGCCGAGGTCGAGCGCCGAGGTGCCGAGCCAGATCAGGTGCGAGTGGATCCGGTTGAGCTCGAGGAAGAGCGTCCGCAGGTACTTGGCCCGCGGCGGGATCTCGAGCTCGAGCAGCTTCTCGACCGCGCCGCAGTAGGCCTCCATGTTGAAGAAGTAGGAGACGTAGTCCATCCGCTCGACGAACGGGATCACCTTCCAGTAGCTCTTGTCCTCGCACGACTTCTCGATCCCGGTGTGGACGTAGCCGATGACCGGCTTCAGGTCGACGACGTACTCGCCCTCGAGGCTGACGAGCAGGCGCAGCACGCCGTGGGTCGCCGGGTGGTGCGGGCCCATGTTGATCGTCAGCAGCTCGTGCTCGGGGTCGATCTCCTCGCCGGCCTCGGTCCGCTCGATCGGCGAGACGCCGATCACGGTCGCGCTGGTGGCGGCGATCACGTCGCCACCGGTCGCCGGTGAGGAGCCGTGCTCGTGCAGGTCGCTCATCGCTACCGGTACCAGCCAGGGACCTGGCGCTCGTTGTGGGTGAAGATGACCGGCTCGCCGCCGACCGGGAAGTCGCGGCGCTGCGGCCAGCCGACGTAGTCCTCGGGCAGCAGGATCCGGCGCAGGTCGGGGTGGCCGCGGAAGACGATCCCGAAGAAGTCGTAGACCTCGCGCTCCTGGAACTCGGCGGTCGGGAAGAGCTCGACGCAGGACTCGATCTCCGGCAGCGGCGCGTCGCCGAAGGCGTGCGCGTGCCCGTTCGCCGCCGCCGGGTCGGCGAGCGCGGCGCGCACCCGGATCCGCTCGACCCGGTCGCGGTTGAGCAGCTCGTAGTGGACGCCGAAGCGCGGCTCGGCCGGCAGGTAGTCGACGCCGTGGACGCTGGCGAGGAACCTGTACTCCTGGACCGGGCGTCTCGCGGAGCCAGCTCGAGCACCGCGAGGACCTGCTCGGGATCGACGATCAGGCACGCCTGGTCGTGCTCGTAGTAGGTGCCGAGAACGGCGCCTTCGTGCGCGTCGGCGATCTCGAGCGCGATCAGCTCGAGGCCGGGTGCGTCAGGCATCTACTCGTCCCTCCCGGGCCCCTGCTGACTCCGGTACCCCGCAGCTCGCCGGGACCGCCCTCGGCGCCGTCGGGCCCGGGCTCTCGGATGTCCGCGCGACCGCCTGCCGGGCGCGGCGTAGGCGGCCTCGGCCGCCTGCGAGGGCTGCCCGGCGATCACGTCGTCGCGCGCCCACTCCTCGGTGCCGTCGGCGTTGTAGCGCCGGCGCCAGCCCAGGTCGGGATTGCCCTGGATCTTCCGCTGGAGCTTGTTGAAGCCGTACATCAGCGCCTCCGGGCGCGGCGGGCAGCCGGGGACGTGGACGTCGATCGGCATGAACTTGTCGGCGCCCTGGACGACGGCGTAGTTGGCGAACATGCCGCCGGAGGAGGAGCAGGCGCCCATCGAGATCGCCCACTTCGGCTCGAGCATCTGGTCGTAGAGGCGGCGGACGACCGGCGCCATCTTGATCGAGACCCGGCCCGAGAGGATGATCAGGTCGGCCTGGCGCGGCGAGGCGCGCAGCGCCTCGGCGCCGAAGCGGGCGAGGTCGTTGCGCGGCGATCCGACGACGGCGATCATCTCCATCGCGCAGCAGGCGAGGCCGAAGGTCATCGGGAAGCATCGAGTTGGCGCGCGCCCAGTTGAGCAGATCCTCGAGCCGGTCGGTGTGCACCGACTGCGCCACGTGCTCCTCGAGGTCGTCGTCGGCGAGGTCGCCGCGCAGCAGGTCGCGGGCGCGGAGCTGGCGCACCCGCAGATGTTCGGGCGACCCCGGCTCGGTGAGCGGCGAGAGCCCCCGCAGCTTCTCGCGCCTCACTTCCAATCGAGTGCCCCCCTCCGCCAGACGTAGACAAGCGCGACCAGCAGCAGGACGACGAAGATCAGCACCTCGACGAGCACGAAGACCGAATCGGCCGAGTTGAGGATCACGCCGACGGGATAGAGGAAGACGACCTCGATGTCGAAGAGGATGAACAGCATCGCGATCATGTAGAAGCTGATCCCGAAGCGGAAGGTCCGCGAGACCTCGCTCGGCAGCCCGCACTCGTAGGGGTCGGACTTGATCGACCGACCTGTCGCCTTGCGGCCGATCAGCCCGTTGAGCAGCGCGAAGACCGACCCGACCGTGATCCCGAGGCCGACGAAGACGAGAATTGGCAGGTAGGAGCGGAGCACGCGGCCCGAGTCTATTGACTTTGTGCTCTCCCGTTACATCGTGATTTTCCGCATTACAGAGCCGAACTCCGCTGCTTTCGAGTGGCCCCGATGATCGCGACGATCCATCTGATCGGCGGGATCGCGGTGTTGCTCACCAACCTCGTCGCCGGAGCCTGGGGCGCCGCGGCATGGCTCCGCAACCGGCCGGCGGTCGGTTTCTGGTACGCGCTGCGCACCGCGCAGGTGGCGGTCGTGATCCAGGTGCTCGCCGGAACCCTGCTCCTGCTGGTCGGCAGGGAGGCGCCCGACGGACTCCACTACGTCTACGGCCTGCTGCCGCTGGTGGTCTCCCTGCTCGCCGAGGCGGTCCGCGCCGGCGCCGCCGGGCGCGAGCTCGAGGGCCTCGACTTCGACGCGCTGCCCAGGCAGCGCCAGCGCCTGATCGCCCTCGCGATCGTCCGCCGCGAGACCGGGATCATGGCGGTCTCGGCTCTGCTCGTCGCTCTTCCTCGCGCTGCGGGCCGCGGGAACGAGCGGCGGGCTCTTCTAGGCCGGCGCGGCAGGACCGCTCGCGCTCCGCGGTGGATCTGCCGATATGGGGACAACGCCGCGACTCCCGGGGCTCGGCGCTGTTCTCGTGATTGGAATGAACGAAGGCAACCTGAAGCGACCGGCGGTCTCCGCCGAGCGGCCCGCGCCGCGGCTCGAGCCGCGCGAGACCGCCAACCCCGGCGAGCTCGCCCGCCGCGAGCTGATCGAGTGGTGCGAGCGCCACGGCCTGCCGGTGCCGATCGAGCGCCGCCGGGCGCACCACTAGCTCGGCCGGTCAGCCGAGGGCGCGATAGTCGCCTTCGAGGAAGACCAGTGGCGCGGCGCTCTCGCTGACCGCCAGCTCGAGCACGGCGCCGGTGACGATCACGTGGTCACCGCCGTCGAGCAGGTCCCGCAGCTCGCAGCCGATCCAGGTGTGGGCGCGATCGAGCCGTGGCATCCCCTCGGCCGGCTCCCACTCGACGCTCGCCCACTTCTCCGGGTGCGGGGCCTTGGTGGCGAAGGCGCGCGCCAGCCGCTCGTCGCCATCGGCGAGGACGTTGACCGAGAACCGTCCCGAGGCCCGCACGGCGGCGAGCGTGCGCGAGCCGCGGTCGAGGCAGACGAGCATCAGCGGCGGCTCGAGCGAGAGCGAGGCGACGGCGTTCGCGGTCGCTCCGGCGGCGCCCTCCTCGCCGATCGCGGCGACCACCGTGACCGCGGTCGGGATCGCCGCCATCGCGGTCGCGGAACTCGTCGCTGGTGGGTGTCGGCAAAGTCGAGATCTCGCTCGGGCGCGCAAGGGGGCATCGGGTGGCGCAGCCGGAAAGTATGATGCCGCCGCGATGCGTCCTCTCCTCGCAACGGCAGCGGCCCTGATCGCCGCGCTCGCCCTCGGCGCGTGCGGCACCGAGGGGATCGCCCTCTCCGAGGACGATTCCAACTACGACGGAGCGGTGCTCTTCGCGGAGCGCTGCTCGGGCTGTCACACGCTCGAGGCGGCGGGCTCCGAGGGCTCCGCGAACCGGGCGCTGCGAAACCAGGGCCCGAACCTCGACCAGCGCGATCGAGAGCTCCGAGGACGTCCTCTACGCGATCCGCAACGGCGGCTTCTCGGGCGCGATCATGCCGCAGAACATCGTCGTCGGCGATGAGGCGGAGGCGGTCGCCGACTTCGTCGCCGAGTACGCCGGCGGCGAGATCGACCGCCCGGTGAACCCCGGCGACTCGAGCGAGGAGGCGTCGGTGGCCGAGCAGGACGCCGCCGAGGCCACCCCCGAGAGCGAGCCGCCCGCCGGCGGTTCCTGAGCGCGCCGAGGCGCGCCCGCGTGCTCGACCTGCGAGCGATCCGCGAGGACCCGGCCCCGTTCCGCGCGGCGCTTGCGCGTCGCGACGCCGCCGAGGCGCTCGACCAGCTGATCGCGCTCGACGCGCGCCGGCGCGAGCTGCTACCCGAGGTGGAGTCGCGGCGGGCGATCCAGAACGAGGCCTCCGAGGAGATCGCCGGGCGCAAGCGCGCCGGCGAGGACGCCGGCGAGGTGATCGAGCGGATGAAGACGATCTCCGGCGAGGTCAAACGGCTCTCGGGCGAGCTCGAGGAGGTCGAGCGCCGCCGCGACGAGCTCGCCGCGACGCTCCCCAACCTCCCCGACCCCGAGGCTCCCGACGGCGGCGAGGAGGATGCGCTCACCCTGCGCGAGGTCGGCGAGCCGCGGAGCTTCGACTTTGCGGTCCAGGACCACCTCGAGCTCGCCGCCGCGCACGGCTGGATCGAGATCGAGAAGGCGGCGAGGCATCGGGCTCGCGCTTCGCCTACCTGCTCGGCGACCTGGTGATGGTCGAGCTCGGCGCTGATCCGCTTCGCCGTCGAGCGGATCCGCGAGGAGGGCTTCGAGCCGGTCGTGCCACCGGTCCTCGTCCGCGAGAGCGCTCTCCACGGCACCGGCTACTTCCCCGGCGAGCGCGAGATGATCTACGAGGTCGAGCGCGACGAGCTCTTCCTCGTCGGCACCTCCGAGGTCTCGCTGGCGGCCCTGCACGCCGACCAGATCCTCGCCGCCGAGGAGGTTCCCCGCCGCTACGGCGGGATCTCGACCTGCTTTCGGCGCGAGGCCGGCGCGGCCGGCCGCGACACCCGCGGGATCTTCCGCGTGCACCAGTTCGACAAGGTCGAGATGTTCTCGTTCGTCGAGCCCGAGGACTCGGCCGCCGAGCACGAGCGGATCCTCGCGATCGAGGAGTCGATCCTGCAGGCGCTCGAGCTGCCCTACCGGGTCGTCGACATCGCCGTCGGCGACCTCGGCGCCCCGGCGGCGCGCAAGTTCGATTGCGAGGCCTGGATCCCGAGCGAGCAGCGCTACCGCGAGCTGACCTCGTGCTCGAACACCACCGACTTCCAGGCGCGCCGGCTGAGCGCCCGCTACCGCCCCGGGCCGGAGGCCCCGCCGCGGCACCTGCACACGCTCAACGGGACCGCGGTCGCGGTCGGGCGGACGCTGATCGCCCTGCTCGAGAACGGGCAGCGCGGCGACGGCTCGGTCGCCCTGCCCGCCGCCCTCGCCGCGGCGGGCGCGCCGGCGCTGATCGGCGCCGGCGGCTGAGACCACCCCGGGGGGTGAGTCGATTCCACCCTTGGTCGGCTGGTTTGCGGGCCGATCCTCACCGACGATGGCGAGGTCGCAGCAACCAAACCATCCAAGGAGACGAAATGAACCCCAAGAACAAGATCCGCGTCGCCCTCAGCGCCCTCGCCATCTCGCTCACCGCCGTCGCCGGCGTCGCCGGTGCGGCCGAGGCGGCCCCGAAGGCCCCGAAGGCGAAGATCACGATCAAGGCCGAGGGCGGCGGCTTCCACGGCTACGTCAAGAGCTCGAAGTCCTTCTGCCTCGACGAGCGCAAGGTCACGGTCCACAACGCCTCGACCGGCCAGGCGATCCTCACCGACACGACCGGGCCCGACGGATCGTGGGACACCGGCAACCCCGGCATCCGCACCGGCGCCTACTACGCCCGCGTCTCGCGGAGCCCCGGGTGCAAGGGCGCGACCTCGAAGACGGTCCAGGCGCAGTCCTGAAGCCAGCCGCCGCATCGGCGCGGTCCGCCCGGCCTCGGCCGGCGGGCCGCGCCGAGCGCGTGGCTACTCGCCTGAGTCGAAGTCGAGCGAGCAGGAGTTGATGCAGTAGCGCAGGCCGGTGGGGTTCGGGCCGTCGTCGAAGAGGTGGCCGAGGTGACCGCCGCAGCGCTTGCAGACGACCTCGGTGCGGCGCATGAAGAGGCTGTTGTCGGGCCGCGTCTCGACCACGTCGGAGTCCATCGGGTCGAAGAAGCTCGGCCACCCGGTGCCCGAGTCGAACTTCGTCTCCGAGCTGAACAGCTCCTGTCCGCAGCCCTTGCAGCGATAGACGCCGTCGTCCTTGTTGTCCCAGAGGGCGCCGGTGAACGCCCGTTCGGTGCCGTGCTCGCGAAGCACCTCGTACTCCTCGGGGGAGAGCTGCTCGCGCCACTCCGCCTCGCTCTTCTCAAGCTTCTCCATCGTCTGGCGCTCCGCCTTTCTTCTCGTCACATCGGTTGGTCGAAAAGGGCACGTGTTTCGTTACGCCAGCGTAGATGGCCCGGCCCGGCGCGTAGAGTGCGCGCCGTGAAAGGGGCCTTCTATCTCGAGACCGCCGAGGGCTTCGAGGCGACCGAGCTCACCCGCGGGCCCTGGGATCCCGGAGCCCAGCACGCGGGCCCCCCTGCGGCGCTGATCGGGCGTGCCCTGGAGCGGCTGCCGGCGAGCCCGCCGGGCTCCGAGGGCGAGCCCGCGCCGGACTGGCGAGTCGGACGGGTCACCTTCGAGATCCTGCGGCCGGTGCCGATCGCGCCGCTCAGCGTGAGCGCCCGGATCGAGCGTCCCGGCCGGCGCGTGCAGATGGTCTCCGCCGAGCTCGCCGACGAGGGCGGGGAGGTCCTGATCCGCGCTCGCGGCTGGCGGATCGCCGCGGAGGAGGTCCCGATCCCGCCCGAGGCGATCGCCGGCGGCGAGGCCTCCGAGGTGCTCTCGCCGGAGGACTCGGCCGTGGAGGAGTTCTTCCCGACCGGTTCCGAGGTCGGCTACCACAGCGCGATGGAGTACCGCTTCGCGGCGGGCCGGTTCCTCGACCCGGGGCCCGCGAAGGTGTGGATGCGGATGCAGGTGCCGCTTGTCGCGGGCGAGTCGCCCTCGCCGCTCGAGCGCGTCCTGGTCGCCGCCGACACCGGCAACGGGGCGAGCGCGACTCTCCCCTGGGCGCGCTATCTGTTCATCAACGTGGACCTCACCGTCCACCTGCACCGCCTCCCGGTCGGCGATTGGGTGATGCTCGACGCGCGCACGACGCCCGAGCCCAGCGGTCTCGGGCTTTCCGACTCGGCCCTGCGAGATCGTCAGGGGCCGATCGGCCGCGCCCTGCAGACCCTGCTCGTCCGCGAGCGCTAGCCCGCGGTCGGTCGGCGGGATCTCGGGGCGGGCCGGGATCGCGCCAATTCGCGCCTGGGGCGGGAACGGGGCATTAGTCTCCCCTCGTGTCAGGCGACTCGATAACGATCGTCCTCGCCGACGACCACGCCGTCGTCCGCAGCGCGCTCCGCCTCCTGCTCGACGCCGAGGCCGACTTCGAGGTGGTCGCCGAGGCCGGCGACGTGGGCTCTGCGACCCGCTTCGTCCTCGGCCACAGGCCCGACGTGCTGCTGCTCGATCTGAACATGCCCGGCGGGCCGAGCACGAACGCAGTCCCCGAGATCCGCGAGGCCTCGCCGGAGACCGCGATCGTGATCCTGACGATGCAGGCGGAGCCCGCTCTGGCGCGCCAGGCGATGCAGAGCGGGGTGCTCGGCTACGTGCTCAAGGAGGCCGCGGAGGATCAGCTCGTCGCCGCGGTCAGGCGTGCCGCCGACGGGGAGACCTACATGCAGCCCGAGCTCGGCGCCCGACTGGCGGCGGAGGTCGTCGAGGCCACCGACGGGCTCTCCGGGCGCGAGACCGAGGTGCTGAAGCTGATCGCCCTCGGCCACACCAATCAGGAGATCGCCGAACAGCTCTATCTGAGCGTGCGCACGGTCGAGTCGCACCGTGCCCACATCCAGCAGAAGCTGCGGATCTCGAAGCGCTCGGAGATGGTCCGCCACGCGATCAAGCGTGGCCTGCTCGACGATTGAGCCGCTCTCGGGCGGCGGCTCAGGGAGCGCCGGGTGTGGCGGTGGCGGCCCCTCTGATCCGCGCGACGAGCAAGCGCAGCCGGACGATCTCGGTGCCGAGATGATCGTGCGCCTGCGAGGCCATCTGCTCGAGCCGCGGCTGGCCCTCGGCGCGCAGCCCGGTGGCCAGCATCATGCGCACCGCGAGGAGCGTCTGCAGGGTCTGCTCGTGAAGCTCCTCGGCCCACTCGGAGCTCTCGAACGGGGGCTGGGGAGTCTGCACCGCCGGCATCGCGCACTGAATCTACGCTCCGCCGGGAGCCGCTCCATCGGCGTTTCCGCGCGCACTCCATCCGTGGAAAACCCCTAGGGCCCACCTCGCCTCGTGGCGAGGGCACGAGGCGCCGCGGCCGGACGGCCGCCGGCCGCGGCGTGCCTCGGGTCGTGCCTGCTAGCGGATGAACTCGACGTAGAGGTCGCGGTCGGCGGCCTCGTCGAGCGGCTGGTTGACCGGGGTCGCGGCGCTCAGCGCCCGGGTCTCGGTGGCGGCGTCGGTGTACGGCGCCGGGCAGCCCGCCTGCGGGCCGACCGTCATCTCGACCGTGGCGCCGGGCCGGTCGGCCGGCCCGCCCTGGGCGAGCGTCGCCGAGCCCGAGACCGGGGTGAACGCGAGGTCGTAGCAGATCACTCCAGCGCCGCCGGAGGTGACGCCCTCGATCCCGACGGAACCGGCGGCCGGGGCAACCGTGGCCCCCTGCTTGTCAACACGGCCGTAGGCCTGCTCGGGCACATCGGGGATCACGCCGGGAGCGAGGTGCTTGGCCTTGATCTTCCCGTCCTGGATCTTGCCGCCCTTGATCGAGTCGGAGGCGATCTTCGACCCGGTCACCGCGCGCTTGGCGATGTCGCCGTGTGGATCTTCCCCTCGGCCGCGACCGCGACCCCGGAGAGCGCGAACACCACGGCGGTCGTTCCCAGAACCGTGCCCGGGCTCGGGCGCAGCCATCTCAGCTTGCTCATCTCTTGGTCCCACCTTTCTAGTCGGATACATGTCGACGCGAAGCCCCCCGGCCTCGCGGCTCGTGCAATGACCTGGAACACGGCGAGCCCCGGTGAGCTGCGCGCCGGTGGCCCAACTGGGCAGGCTGAAGAGGGCCGATTCCGCTTGCCGATCGGGGATCCGGCGGCGGAGAAAACCCGGCTGCGGCTAGGCGGGAAGGGCCTCGTGGGGCCCGGCAACCGGCTCGAGCGCCAGCTCGAGCACCTCGTCGATCGAGAGCACCGGGTGGAAGGCCATCGCCTCGCGAACCTCCTCCGGTACCTCGTCGAGGTCGCCGCGGTTGCGCTCCGGGATGACCACGTCGGTGAGCCCGGCCGCGTGCGCCGCGAGCACCTTCTGCTTCAGCCCGCCGATCGGCAGCACCCGTGCCCTGGAGCGTGACCTCGCCGGTCATGCCGACCGTGTGCTTGACCGGGCGGCCGGTGAGCAGGGAGACCAGCGCGGTCGTCATCGTGATCCCGGCGCTCGGCCCGTCCTTGGGGATCGCGCCGGCGGGCACGTGGATGTGGAACTCGCGGTCGGTGAACGCGCCGCTCGGCGAGCCCGAGCTCCTCGGCGTGGCCGCGGACGTAGGAGAGCGCGATCCGCGCCGACTCCTTCATCACGTCGCCGAGCTGGCCGGTGAGCACGAAGCCCTCCTTGCCGGGCATCGTGGTCGTCTCGATGAAGAGCACGTCGCCGCCGGCGCCGGTGACCGAGAGGCCCGGTGGCGACGCCCGGGACCGCGGTGCGCTCGGCCGCCTCCTGGAAGAAGCGCTGGCGCCCGAGCGCCTCGCGAACGGCCTCGCGCTCGATCCGCACCGGCGCCGCTCGCCCTGCTCCGAGGCGATCCGGGTCGCCGTCTTTCGCAGCAGCTTGCCGAGCTCGCGCTCGAGACTGCGCACGCCCGCCTCGCGGGTGTACTCGGTGACGATCTCGCGCAGCAGCTCGTCGGCGATCGTCGACCTCTTCGGCGCGCAGGCCGTTGCGCTCGATCTGGCGCGGCCACAGGTAGCCGTGGGCGATCGCGACCTTCTCGTCGGTCGTGTAGCCGTCGAAGCGGACCACCTCCATGCGGTCGAGCAGCGGCCCCGGGATCGTCTCGGCGACGTTCGCCGTGGCGATGAAGAGGACCTCGGAGAGATCGAGCTCGACGTCGAGGTAGTGGTCGCGGAAGGAGTGATTCTGGGCCGGGTCGAGCACCTCGAGCAGTGCCGCGCTCGGGTCACCGCGCCAATCGGCGCCGACCTTGTCGACCTCGTCGAGCATGATCACCGGGTTGATCGTCTCGCGTCCTTGAGCGCGCGCACGAGCCGCCCGGGAGCGCGCCGATGTAGGTGCGCCGGTGGCCGCGGATCTCGGCCTCGTCGCGGATCGCCGCCGAGCGACATGCGGACGAACTCGCGCCCGGTGGCGCGGGCGATCGACTCGCCGATCGAGGTCTTGCCGGTGCCGGGCGGCCCGATCAGGGTGAGGATCGCGCCGGCGCCGCGGCCCTCCTCGGAGAGGCCGCGCTCGCTTGCGCAGGCGCGGACCGCGATGTACTCGGTGATCCGGTCCTTGACGTCCTCGAGCCCGGCGTGGTCGGCGTCGAGCACCTCGCGGGCGTGAACGGGGTCGAGCCGCTCCTCGGAGCGCTCGCCCCACGGGACGCCGAGCAGCGAGTCGAGGTAGGTGCGGATCATCGACGACTCGCCGCTCGCATCGCCCATCCGCTCGAGCCGGCCGAGCTCGCGCTGAGCCTGCTCGCGGACCGGTTCGGGCATCTTCGACTCGGCGATCTTGCGCTCGTACTCCTCGCGCGACGGAGGCGTCGTCGTCGCCGAGCTCCTTGCGGATCGACTCCATCTGCTTGCGCAGGAAGTACTCGCGCTGCTGGGCCTGGGCGCCGGACTCGACGTCGTCGCGGATCCGCGCGCGGACCTGGAGCTCGGCCAGGCGCTCGCGCTGCAGCTCGAGCGCGAGCTCGAGCCGCTCGGTGACGTCGAGGGTCTCGAGCAGCCGCTGCTTGTCGGCGAGCGAGATGTCGGGGCTGTAGCCGGAGGTGTCGGCGAGCGGCCCGGGGTCGCTCGACCGAGCGCAGGAAGGCCGCGATCGCGGCCGTCGTCGCCGCGCAGCTCGAGGATCTCCTCGACCACGGCGCGGTACTCACGCTCGAGCTCGCGGGTGCGCTCGTCCGCCGGGGTCGCCCTCGCGGATCTCCTCGACCTCGATCAGCAGGCGCCGCTCGGCGCCGGAGGAGGCGACGCCGGCGGTCGCGCGATGCAGGCCGGTGAGCGTCACCGCCTCGATGCCGCCCGGCAGACGGCCCTTGTCGGAGACCTCGGCGACGGTGCCGACGCGGCCGTACTCGCCGTCGGCGCGCAGGAGCACGAAGACACGCTCGGCGTCGCCGACATCGGCGGCGACCGTCGCGCTCATGCCGGGGAAGAGGATGGAGTCGTCGAGGGGAACGAGGGGAAGCTGCATGCTCAGGTTCCTTCGCTTACGGATTGGAAGCTACTTCATTTTCTGAAGTGAGAATAGCGAAGCGGCTCGGCGGGCGCCGGCGCTCCCGGGGCCTGCCGTCAACCGCGACGATCTCTGCCCCCCGGGGGAGTGCTGAAGGCGGCCGAGACCCCGCGGGCGACGTTGCCCGCGGGTCCGCTCCGACGCCCGGTCGGCGGCGGTGCTTAGGCCGCGCGCCAGCCGGCGAGGTTCTCGTCGACCGAGAGGCGGCGCAGCGCGCTCTGCTCGAGCTGCTGCGCGTGCTTTTGGGTGACACCGGCCTCGCGGGCGGCGTCGCGGAGCGACTTCGCCGGCCGGCCACCGGTGCCGAACCGGGCCTGGATGATCACCCGCTCCTTCTCCGGGAGGCGCGAGAGCGCTGAGCTCACGGCGACCTCCTGCTCGCGCTCGACGACCTCGTCCTCGAGGTCCTCGGTCGACTCGGCATGGAGCTCGCCGAAGGTCGTGTCGCCCTCGCCCACCGGCGTGTCGAGGCTGGTGGTGACCCTGGTCAGATCGCGCATCGCCATCACCTCGTCGAGCGGGAGCTCGGCCTTCGCCGCGACCTCGGCGTCGGTCGGCTCGCGATCGAGCTGGGTGGCGAGCTCGGTGGTGATCCGGTTGACGGTGCGCTCGCGCTGGGCGATGTGCGCCGGGATCCGCACGGCGCGGCCCGTGTTGTCGAGCCCGCGCTGGATCGACTGCTTGATCCAGAGCACCGCGTAGGTCGAGAACTTGTAGCCGCGGCGCCAGTCGAACTTCTCGGCGGCGCGGATCAGCCCCAGCATCGCCTCCTGGACGAGGTCGCCCATGGCGAGGCCGTGGCCCTGGTAGCGGCGCGCGAACTTGATCACCAGGCGCAGGTTGGAGTTGATCAGCCGCTCCTTCGCGGCCAGATCGCCCTTCTCGATCCGCTGGGCGAGGTCGATCTCCTCCGCCTTGGTCAGCAGCGGGTACTTCATCGCCTGGTTGATGAACAGCTGCATGCTGTCGGTAGTCGACTCGGCGACCGCGTGCTGATCGAGCGCGCGGGCGCGCGCCTCGGCATCGCGGGCGCGGGTGCGCGCGCCGGTCGTAAGCTGTGCCTTGTCGTTGTGCTCGCCGCGGTGGCGGCGGTTGTCTTGGCGCTGGTCGGCAGCGCCTCCTCTGGCTCGAGGCAAGATTGGGCCTCCTTAAGGTCCTACGGTCGTCCCCCTATACCCCTGGCTTCAGAAAGTATAGCGAAAATAGTTGCTAATGCAAGCAGCTTGCAGAAGCCACCTCAGGGCACGAAGACTTCGCCCGGGGACGCGTATCTAACCGGAAACGAGCCGCCGGTTACGCGCTCCCTCGGCGGCGGCGGCGCGGGCCCCGGCGACGGCGCCGAGCCCGAGCCATCCCGAGAGCCGCGCGAGCTCAGCCTCGAGCGCCTCCCGGGTCGCGTCGGGAGCGCCCGGCTCGAGGTGAAGCCGGCGGACCCGAAGGACGCCGGCGGCGCGGTCGGACTTGAGGTCGACGCGAGCCACGAGCCGGTCGCCGAGCAGGAACGGCAACACGTAGTAGCCGTGGACGCGCTTTGGCTCCGGCACGTAGATCTCGAGCCGGTAGCGGAATCCGAAGATCCGCTCCACCCGGCTGCGCTCCCAGATCAGTGAGTCGAACGGCCCGATCAGCGCGGCCGCGTCGATCCGCCGCGGGATCCGCGCCCCGCGAGCGAGGTATCCGGGGGTGCGGCCCCAGCCCTCGACATCGACCTCGAGGAGCTCGCCGGCCTCGAGGAGCTCGGCGATTCGCTCCTTCGTCTCGGCGGTCGGCAGGCGGAAGTAGTCGCGGAGGTCGCGCTCGGCAGCGACCCCGAGCGAGCGTGAGGCGATTCTGAGCAGCTCGCGCTGGGCGTCGGCGGGGGCGGGGGTGGCGGTCTCGAGGATGGGCCGCGGGATCACCCGCTCGGGAACGTCGTAGAGGCGTTCGAAGCGCCGTCGTCTCGCCGAGGTGAGCTCGCCGGACCAGAAGAGCCACTCGAGCGCCCGCTTGGAGTCCGACCAGTCCCACCACGGGCCCGAGCGGCGCGGGCGGGCCTCGCTCAGCTCGGAGGCCGCCAGGGGCCCGCGCTCGCGCACCTCGGCCAGCACCGCGGCGACGAGATCCGGGCGCTCGGATTGGATCCTTCTCATCCCGCCCCAGGCGAGGCTCTCGGCGCGCGCCATCCGCCAGCGCAGCAGCGGGTGAAGCTCGACCGGAAGCAGCGACGCCTCGTGACCCCAGTACTCGAACAGCCGCCGCGGCGCTCGCTGGGAGAGCCGGTCGAGCCGCTCGGTCTCATACGCCCCGAGGCGGCTGAACGCGGGCAGGTAGTGAGCCCGGGCGAGGACGTTGACGGAGTCGATCTGCAGCAGTCCGACCCGGGCCAGCACGCGCCGCAGATCCCAGCCACCCGGGTTGCCGGCGGGGCGCGGTTCGGCGAATCCCTGGGCGCCGAGCGCGACTCGGCGGGCTTCCGCGGCGGAGATCCTGTCGCGCGCTCGGGTGGCGATTACGGGCTCTGCTCGGTGACGGTCTCGGTGACCGTGCTCGTCGTCGGCTCCTCGGTCACGGTCTCGGTGACGGTCGCCGTGGTCCGGGTGGTGGTCGTGGTCCTCGGCGGCCGGGTGGTGGTGACGACCGTCGTGGTCGTCGTCGGCGTCTCGGTCGAGGTGGTCGTCGAGGTCTCGCGGTCGGTGACGACGATCTCCTCGGTCGGCGGGTCGGCGACGATCAGCGCGAGCGCGATTCCCAGGCCCGCCGCCAGCGCGCTGAGCGCGACCAGCGCCGCCTTCGTTCGCATCGACATCCCCGCGCCCCCGCCCGGCTCGCCCGGTGGCGGCGCGGGCGCGCCCGGGTGCTCGGGTGGCGGCTCGCCCCCGCCCCCACCGCCGCCGGGGCGGTCGCCACCACCGCCGGCCGGCTGCCCGGCGCCGCCCTCGCGGCCACGGCCGACGACCTCGTACCCGGACGGCTCCGAGGGCGGTGGGTCTTCCGGCGGCGACATCGAGGCGATGCTACCCGCGCCGAGGTGGCACTTGCGGGTGCATGGCACCCACAACCGCCATCTCGGCGTGCTCCGCGCGGGCGCGGCGTGCGCCCGCGCGCCTCAGCCGCAGCCGGTGTTGTTGCCGCAGCTCGAGCAGGTGTAACAGGAGCCGGTGCGCTGCATCATCCCGCCGCACTGATCGCAGGCCGGGCCGAGGTCGCCGGCGCCGGAGACCCGCGCCGGGATCACCGGCGGGGTGTCGGTGAGCGCCGCCGCCGCGGGCTTCGCCGCGCCGTTCGGGGCCTTCGCCTCCGGCGAGCCGTGGCCGTTGCCGCCGTTGGCAGGCGCCGCGGTGTCGTCGGTGAAGATCGCCAGCTGTGCCTCCTTGCGCGCCCGCACCTCCTTGGTGAGGATGCCGAGGTCCTCGAGCTCGTCGAGGTCCTCGATGAAGCGGCTCGCCAGCCAGCGCATGATGTAGTCCGGCATCGACTTCGCGAACGGGATCTCCGGGTTGCCGGTGATCCCCTCGGGGTCGAAGCGCATGTAGCTGAACTTCTTCACGAACACCTCGAGCGGCACCCCGTACTGGAGCCCGATCGAGATCGCGGTCGCGAACGCGTTCATCATCCCCCGCAGGGTCGAGCCCTCCTTGCCGATGTCGGTGAGGAAGATCTCGCCGACGGTGCCGTCGTCGTACTTGCCGGCGGTGATGTAGCCCTCGTGACCGGCGATCGAGAACTTGTGGGTGATCGACTGGCGCTCGCGCGGCATCTTGCGCCGCTCGGGCTTCGCGGTCGCGGCGGCGTCCTCGTCGGCGCCCTCCTGCGCGTCGGTACGAAGCGCCTGCGCCGTCTTCGAGCCGTCACGGTAGATCGCCAGCGCCTTCAGGCCCAGCTCCCAGCCCATCGTGTAGGCCTCGGCGATGTCGTCGACCGAGGCGGTCTGCGGCAGGTTGACCGTCTTCGAGATCGCCCCGGAGAGGAACGGCTGAGCCGCCGCCATCATCTTGATGTGGCCGGCGTGCGAGATCGCCCGCTCGCCGACGGCGACGTCGAACACCGGCAGGTGCTCGTCCTTGAGCCCGGGGGCGCCGACGATCGTGCCCTTGTCGTTGATGTAGGCCTCGATCTGATCGACCTCGGTCGCCGAGTAGCCGAGCGTCTCGAGCGCCATCGGCACCGTCCGGTTGACGATCGTCATCTGCCCGCCGCCGACCAGCTCCTTGAACTTGACCAGCGAGAAGTCCGGCTCGATCCCGGTCGTGTCGCAGTCCATCAGGAACGAGATCGTCCCTGTGGGCGCGAGCACGGTCGCCTGGGCGTTGCGATACCCGTGCGCCTCGCCGAGCTCGACCGCCTCGTCCCAGGAGCGCTGGGAGGCGGCGAGCAGCTCGCCCTTGATCCCGGTTCCGTCGATCTCGTAGGACGCGTCGCGGTGCATCCGCATGACCGCGTTGTGGGGCTCGCGGTTGCGCTCGTACTCCTCGTAGGGGCCGACCGCGGCGGCGATCTCGGCGGACTTGCGATAGCCGCGGCCGGTCATCAGCGCGGTGATCGCGGCGGCGATGTTGCGACCCTCGTCGGAGTCGTAGGGAACCCCGTCGCTCATCAGCAGCGCTCCGAGGTTCGCGTAGCCGAGCCCGAGCTGGCGGAAGGCGCGGGCGTTCTCGCCGATCTTCTCGGTCGGGTAGCTGGACGGGCTGACGACGATCTCCTGGGCGAGGAAGACGACATCGACGGCGTGCTCGAACTCGGCGGTGTCGAAGCTGCCGTCCTCGCGGCGGAACTTCATCAGGTTGAGCGAGGCGAGGTTGCAGGCCGAATCGTCGACGTGCATGTACTCCGAGCACGGGTTCGAGGCGTTGATCCGCCCCGACTCCGGGCAGGTGTGCCAGCGGTTGATCGTGGTGTCGTACTGGATCCCCGGATCGGCGCACTGCCACGCGGCATCGGCGATCTGGTCGAGAAGGTCGCGAGCGGGCAGCGTCCTCGTCGGCCGACCGTCCTTACGGGCGATCAGGTCCCAATCGGACTCCGCCGCGACCGCGTGCATGAACTCGTCGGTGACGCGCACCGAGTTGTTGGCGTTCTGGTACTGGATCGAGGTGAAGCCCTCGCCGTCGATCGACATGTCGAAGCCGGCGTCGCGAAGCGCGGCTGCCTTCTTCTCCTCGTTGGCCTTGCACCAGACGAAGTCCTCGATGTCCGGATGGTCGATGTCGAGGACGACCATCTTCGCCGCGCGCCGGGTCTTGCCGCCGGACTTGATCGTCCCGGCCCAGGCGTCGGCGCCGCGCATGAAGGAGACCGGCCCGGAGGCGAGGCCGCCCTTGGAGAGATGCTCGACGGAGCCGCGGATGTTGGAGAGATTTATCCCGGAGCCCGAGCCGCCGCGGAAGATCTGGCCTTCCTTGGTGTTCCAATCGAGGATCGACTCCATCGTGTCCTCGACGGAGAGGATGAAGCAGGCGGAGCACTGGGGCCGCTCCTCGAAGCCGACGTTGAACCACACCGGGCTGTTGAAGGCGGCCTTCTGGTGCAGGAGGATGTGGGTCAGCTCCATCTCGAAGGCGTCGCCGTCCTCCTCGGAGGCGAAGTAGCCACCCTCGCGGCCCCATGCGGCGATCGTCCCGGCGACGCGGCCGATCATCTGCTTGACCGAGCTCTCGCGCTCATCGCTGCCGAGGCGGCCGCGGAAGTACTTCTGGGCGACGATGTTGGTCGAGTTCTGCGACCAGGCCCTGGGGAACTCGACGCCGCGCTGCTCGAACGCCGGGTTGGAGGGATCGCCGATCAGGGCGTCGCGGAGCTCCCACTCGACCTCGTCGAAGGGGTGGATGCCCGGCGTCGTCCAGCGGCGGTCGACGACCAGGCCGCCCTCGCCTCGATTTACGGTATTTGCAGCGCTTTCCGGCATCTCTCTCTCCTTATGCTCCTACTCCAAGTCCGTCCCAACGGGTAACGATGCACTCTGCCCGGCCGTGCGGACGGAACCGCCCGACGACGACGCCGCAAACTCCGGCTTCTCCGCCGCCGCCGCGGCCGCCTCGGAGGGCAGGGTCCCGAGGAACTGCAGGTAGGCGCCGTGGTCGAGCTCGCGCAGCCCCTCGAGGCAGAGCTCGCCGATCCGCGCCGCCGGCAGCTCGCCGCCCTCGCTCGCGATCGTGCGCTCGACCCGGTCGACCAGCGCCTCGACCTGCTCGGCGGCCACCTGTCGCTTGTGGGTCGAGCGCAGCAGCGCCGCCCGCAGCTTCGTCCGCTCGAAGCGCTGGCGCCCGCCGTCGCGCTTTCGCACCGCGAGCGGCTCGGGCGCCCGGCGCTCGAAGGTGGTGAAGCGATACCCGCAGGCGGAGCACTCGCGGCGTCGCCGTATCGCCGCGCCGGCCTCCGCCCGCCGGCTCTCCAGCACCCTGCTGGCCATCGCGCATCGAGGACATTCCATGCCCACCAATTCTACCGGGCCTAGTGTTCTCCTCCCACCGCAGACCCACTAGATACAGCGTCCCCCCAAACAACGCCGCGATCGCTGGTCACTGAGCCACAGCGGAGGGTCGCCCAGTGACCAGCGGTGCGGCCGTTTGGGGGTGGGTGGAGCTGCGGCCCGGGGGAGGGGCTTGGATACGCTTTGGCGAGGTCGAGATGACTCCGGGCGAGCGATTCAACGAAGCGAGGGAGTCCGCCGCCGGGAGAATGGCCGACGCTCGCGAGGCCGCCTCCGAGCGGGTCGCCGGGGCCAAGGCCGGCGCGGTCGAGCGGGTCGCCGACGCCCGCGAGGCGATGGCCGACGCCCGCGAGACCGCCTCCGAGCGGGTCGCCGACGCCCGCGACGCGGCCGCCGGCAAGGTCGCCGACGCGCGAGCGGTGGCCGTCGAGCGGATCGCGAAGGTGAAGCCGCGGCTGCGCGGCGTCTCGCACGAGTACGCGTTCTTCGTCTCGCTGGTTCTCGGCGCGGCCCTGATCGTCGCGGCCAGGGGCACCGAGGCCCGGCTGGCGATCGCGGTCTACGCGGTCAGCCTCTCCGCCCTGTTCGGGGTCAGCGCCCTCTACCACCGGGTCGACTGGAAGCGGCCGAGCTCGCGTGCCTGGATGCGCCGGCTCGACCACACGATGATCTTCGTGCTGATCGCGGGCACGGTGACGCCGTTCGCCATCCTCATCCTCGAGCCCCCGCTCTCGACCGCGCTGCTGATCGCGGTCTGGGGCGGCGCGCTCGCCGGGACGCTGGTCGAGCTGCTGTGGACGTCGTCCCCGAAGTGGGTCTCGGCGATCGTCTACGTCGCGGTCGGGTTGATCAGCGCGATCGGCTTCCCGGCGATCATCGCCGAGACCGGGATCGTCGCCGGCCTGCTGATCGCCGCGGGCGGCCTCCTCTACGTGACCGGGGCCGTCGTCTACGCGGCCCAGCGGCCCGACCCGAGCCCGGCCGTATTCGGCTACCACGAGATCTTCCACATCCTCGTGATCGCCGCGGCCGCGGCGCACTTCGCCGCGATCGCCCTGTTCGCGCTGCCGGCCTGACTCTCGCCGCCCGAACGACCGGGCGCCGCTGTCACACTCGGGCCATGGACCTCGAGCTGCTCGAGCGCACGCTCGCCGCCGCCGGCGAGCCTCCCTACCGCACGGCCCAGGTCTGGGAGTGGGCGGCGCGCGGCGCGTCCGCGTATGCCGAGATGAGCAACCTGCCCGCGCAGCTTCGCGAGCGCCTCGAGGCCGAGGTACCGCTCTCGAGCCTCACCCACGAGCGCAGCGCCAAGTCCGTCGACGGGACCGAGAAGGCGTTGTTCGCGACCGCCGACGGTCGCGCCGTCGAGGCCGTGCTGATGCGCTACCGCGACGGCCGTCGCTCGCTCTGCCTCTCGAGCCAGTCCGGCTGTCCGCTGACCTGCACCTTCTGCGCCACCGGCGCGATGAAGTTCGGCCGCAACCTGAGCGCCTCGGAGATCGTCGATCAGGCGCTTCACTTCCGCCGCATCGAGCCGGTCAACCACGCCGTCTTCATGGGCATGGGCGAGCCGATGATGAACCTCGACGCGGTGCTCGCCGTCTGCGAGCGACTGCCCGAGATCGGCGTCGCCACCTCGCACACGACGATCTCGACCGTCGGCTGGATCCCGGGGATCGAGCGTCTCACCCGCGAGGGGCCGCGGGTGCGCCTGGCGCTCTCGCTGCACGCCCCCGACGACGAGCTGCGCTCCGAGCTGATGCCGGTCAACGACCGCTACCCGCTCGCCGACGTGCTCGAGGCCTGCCGGGGCTGGCGGCGGGCACGCGGCAAGACGATCTACATCGAGTACCTGATGCTGGCGGGCGTGAACGACCGCCGCGAGCAGGCCCGTCGGCTGGCATCGGTGCTCTCCCCGCGCGAGGCCTTCAAGGTCAACCTGATCCCCTACAACCCGACCGGCGGGATCTACACCGGCTCGGAGCGGGCGGCGATCGAGGGCTTCCGGGCCGAGCTCGTCCGCGGCGGGGTCCCGGCGACGGTTCGGCTCACCCGCGGTCGGGACATCGACGCGGCCTGCGGCCAGCTCGCCGCGAAGGCCGCGGGCTGAGCCCACTCGCGACCCGCGGACCCGCGAGGCTCGGAGCGCCGCTCGGGAGCGCTAGCGGTGGATGACGCCCTCGCGGGCGAATCCGGCGAGCCTCGGCTCGGTGATCGCGACCTCGGCGAGCGCCTCGTCGATCGCCGCGATCGCGTCCGCGGAGAGCTTCACCCCGGCCACGGCCGCGTTCGCGTGCACCTGGTCGGCCCGTGAGGCACCGATGATCGCCGAGGCGAGCTCGGGTCGACGGAGGGTCCAGGCAAGCGCGAGCTGGGCCATCGTCAGATCGTTGTCCTCGGCGATCGGCGCCAGCCGCTGGATCGCCTCGAGCACGTCGTCGTCCATGTAGCGCTCGATCGCCGAGCCCATCTCCTCGCTCGCGGCTCGCGAGTCGGGCGGTGGCGCCTCGCCGGGCGTGTACTTGCCCGTCAGCGCTCCCTGGGCGAGCGGCGACCAGACGATCTGCGAGATCCCGTTCTCGGCGCAGATCTCGAAGACCTCGGCCTCGGGAGCGCGCCAGACCGCGTTGTACTGAGGCTGCGAGGAGACGAACTTCTCGGCGCCGGCGACCTCGAGCCCGGCGCGGATCTGCTCGGGTGTCCACTCGCTGAAGCCGAGATAGCGGGCCTTGCCGGCGCGGACGACCTCGCTGAGCGCCTCCATCGTCTCCTCGATCGGGACCTCGGTGTCGAAGCGGTGACACTGGTAGAGGTCGACGTGGTCGGTGCGAAGCCGGGTCAGCGAGGCGTCGATCTGCTTCGCGACCTCGGCGCGCGAGAGCCCGCCGTCGCTCTCCGACATCGGGAAGTAGAGCTTCGTCGCGAGGATGTAGGAGTCGCGCTCGTAGTCGGCGAGGATCTCCCCCCAGACCTCCTCCGCGGCTCCGGTCCCGTAGACGTTCGCGGTGTCGAAGAAGTTGATCCCGGCCTCGAACGCGGCCCTGGTGCAGGCCCCCGCCTGCTCGCGCTCGACCCCGCCCGAGTAGGTGAGCCAGGAGCCGAGTGAGATCTCGGAGACCTGAAGGTCGCTGTCGCCGAGTTGCCGGAGCTCCATGGTCCCGTCATACCCCGTTTGGCCCGCGCTCAAGCGGGCGCAAGCCCCGGATCCGCGCCTGAGCCTCGATCGCGACGGCCCGCGTCTACCGGGCCGGCGCCGCGGCCTGGGAGCGCTTCGCCGCCTCGATCAGGTCGCGCACGTCGCCGGCGCGGCCCGCGCGCAGCAGCTCGATCGGGTCCGGGTCGCCGTTGACGATCCCCTCGAAGAACGTCTTGCGGTCCTGGTAGGTCGGCAGGTTGCCCTTGGCCCAGCCGCGGGCCTCGTTGAGCAGCACCGCGAGCTCGGCGTAGGCGTCGCCGAAGCTCTCGGCGATCTCCCGCTTGATCCGCTTGGCGAGCGCCGGCGAGGCCCCCGCGGTCGAGATCGCGATCGCAAGCGGGCCGGAGCGGACGATCGCCGGGAGGATGAAGTTGCAGAGCGAGGGTACGTCGACGACGTTGACCAGCATCGCGCGCCGCTCGGCGCCCTCGTAGACGGCGATGTTCACGTCGGTGTCGTCGGTCGCGGCGATCGCGATGAAGCGGCGCTCGAGGTCCGCGTCGCGGAACTCGCGGCGCTCGAAGGAGATCGAGCCCTCCGCGGCGAGCCGCTCGATCTCCGCGTTGGTCGCCTCGGGGGCGATGACGAGGACGTCGGCGTCGCAGGCGAGCAGCCCCTCGACCTTCTCGAGCGCGATGTCGCCGGCGCCGACGACGAGACAGCTTCGGCCCTCGAGGCGCAGGCAGGCGATGTAGAACGGCGTCTCCAGCATCCCCCGCACGCAGCTCTGATCGCAGATTCCCCTGCGGTACTGGCAGACGCACTCCTTGCCCGGATAAGACTGTGCCGGCATCCGCCTAGAGGTTAGTGACCGCTCGGCCCCGGCCGGATGCCTCGAGCAGGCCGGGAAGCTCCGCCATCGAGGCGAAGGGGCGAGCTCCGGCGCGGGCGAGCAGCTCCGCCGGGACGAGGGCGCTGTAGCCGAGGGCGAGCATCCCGGCGCCGCGCGCTGCCTCTACCCCGACAACGGTGTCCTCGACCACGGCGCACTCGCCCGGCTCGTAGCCGAGCTCGCCGGCGGCATGGAGAAAGAGGTCGGGGTGGGGCTTGCCGCGCTCGACCTGCTCGGCGCTGTAGATCCGGCCCTCGAAGCGCGCGAGCAGCCCGGTGGTCCCGAGCGTCAAGCGGATCTTCTCCGGCGAGCCGCTCGAGGCGACGCAGAGGTCCTGCTCGATCCGCTCGAGCGCCTCGGCGATCCCGTCGACGGCGGTGACCTCGGCGGCGAGCGCCGAATCGCGGCGCGCGCGGAAGCCCTCGCTGAACCCCTCGGGCAGCGGCTCGCCCAGCCTCCGCTCGATCATCCGCAGCGAGTCCGACCACGAGCGGCCCATGTACTCGCGCATGCAGTCCTCGGTGCTCGAGGGCAGCCCGACCTCCCTCAGCGCCTCCGCCATCACCCGGCAGGAGATCGGCTCGGAGTCGACGAGGACGCCGTCGCAGTCGAAGATCACCAGTGCGGGCTCGCGGTCGATCACCGCCGCCGAGAATAGGCGCCGGGGCCCGGCGAAGAGCGCCCGCGGGAGCGGCCGGCGGCGATGGCGCGCCCTTCGGGCGCGGCGCGTCAGCCCGGAAAGCCCGTTGGGACCCCCTGCTACTCTCGCGCCGAAATGCGCCTGGTCATCACCGAGAAGAACAATTCGGCGAAGAAGATCGCCGACATCCTCAGCGGCGGCGCCGCGAAGGCGGACGCCACCTACAAGGTTCCCTTCTACACCTGGAGCGATTCCGAGGGCGAGCAGACCGCCGTCGGCCTCAAGGGCCATGTGATGGGAGTCGCCTTTCCGGAGGGGTACTCGAACTGGCAGGAGACCGACCTGCACGAGCTGATCGACGCCGAGCTGATCGCCGAGCCGACCGACAAGAACGTCGTCAAGGCGATCCGCAAGCTGGCCAAGGATGCCGCCGACGTCGTCCTCGCGACCGACTTCGACCGCGAGGGCGAGCTGATCGGCCTCGAGGCGCTGCACCAGGTGCTCGAGGTCAACCCGGCGATGATCGGGGCCGATAGCTACGAGCCGCGGACCGGGCTGGACGGGCGCCCGCCGATCAAGCGGGCGCGCTACTCGGCGCTGACCAAGGAGGAGATCGAGCGCGCCTTCTCCAACCTCGACGAGCTCTCCTACGACCTCGCCTACGCCGGCGCAGCGCGCCAGGACATCGACCTGATCTGGGGCGCCACGCTGACCCGTGCCGTCTCGCTCGCGACCCGCCGCTTCGGCTCCAACTTCCTCTCCGTGGGCCGCGTTCAGAGCCCGACCCTGGCGCTGATCGTCGAGCGCGAGCTCGAGCGCCGCGCGCACGTGGCCAAGCCCTACTGGGAGCTGTTCGCGAGGTTCGAGCATCCCGACGGGACCTTCGAGGCCCATCACGCGACCGACAAGTTCTGGGAGAAGGGCGAGGCCGACGCGGCGCTCAAGGCGACCGCGAGCCCGGGAACCGTCAAGGAGGTCTCCTCGAGGCGCAACACCCGCAAGCCGCCGACCCCGTTCAACACCACCGCCTTCACCACCGACGCCTCCTCGCGCCTCGGGATCACGCCGGCGGCGGCGATGCGGATCGCCGAGGACCTCTACATGGACGGGTTCATCTCCTACCCGCGCACCGACAACACGGTCTACCCGGCCTCGCTGAACACCAAGGAGCTGGTCGCCTCGCTGGTTCGGATCCCCGAGTTCTCGGCCGCGAAGGGGCTCCTCGACGGGCCGCTGAGCCCGACCCGGGGCAAGAAGGAGACCACCGACCACCCGCCGATCTACCCGACCCAGGCGCTCTACCCGGGGGCCCTCGAGGGCCCCAAGCGGCGTGTGTACGAGCTTGTCGTGCGCCGCTTCCTCGCCACCTTCTCGCCGCCGATGATCACCGAGTCGACCCGCGCCGACATCGAGGCGGGCTCGGAGATGTACTTCGTCCGCGGCTCGGTCGTCGTCGATCCCGGCTACGCCGCGATCTACACCTACGCGCGCTCCTCCGACGAGGAGATCCCGAAGCTCGAGCAGGGCCAGAGGCTGGCGCTCGACGGCGAGCCGTGGCTGGTCGACAAGGAGACCCAGCCCCCGGCGAGGATCAGCCAGGGCAAGCTGATCGAGTTGATGGAGGAGCGCGGCCTCGGCACCAAGGCGACCCGCGCCGAGATCATCCAGAAGCTCTACGACCGCGGCTACGTCTACGCGAACCCGCCGGCGCCCTCGGAGACCGGGATCGCGCTCTACAAGGCCTTCCACCACTACGTGCCGCGGATGGCGACCCCGGAGATGACCGCCGAGCTCGAGGCCGACATGGACAGGATCGCCGCGGGGGAGATCACCAAGGGCGAGGTCGTGAGGATCAGTCGCGAGATGCTCCACTCGACCACCACCGACCTCGAGGAGAAGCGCGAGGACCTCGCCAAGCAGATCTGGGCCGGGATGGACGAGGACAAGTTCCTCGGCCCCTGCAAGGTCTGCGAGGAACAGGGGAGAAAGCGCGAGAACGGCGAGCCCAACCGCCTGCGGATCATCGACCTGAAGGGCGGCAAGCGGATGTACGGCTGCGAGGGCTGGAACCGCGACGATCCCGACTCGCCGGACTCCTGCAAGGTCTCCGGCCCGCTGCCGGGCCGCTTCTTCGAGCTCTGGCGGCTCGAGGAGCGTTGCTCGATCTGCGGCGAGCGCCCGCGGCTGACGGTGAAGAAGCGCGGCCCGGGCCGCCCCTGGAAGCTCTGCCTCAACGACGACTGCCCGACGATGGTCGAGATGCGCGAGAAGCGCGCCGAGCGCGAGGCGGCGAAGGAGCGCGCCGCGGCGGCGAAGGCGAGCGCCGAGCCGAGCGCCGACGGCGAGAAGCCGGCGAAGAAGCCCGCGAAGAAGTCGCGCGCGCGCCCGCGGCCGAAGAAGCCGGCGCCGACGACGGCCCGGACGAAGCGCGCCCGCTCGTCGAGCTAGGGCAAGCTGCGGAAAGCGGGCGAGGCCGCGTGTTCATCACCTTCGAGGGCATCGACCGCTCGGGCAAGTCGACCCAGGCGGCGCTGCTCGCCGAGGGCCTCGGCCCCGACACCGTGCTGCTGCGCGAGCCCGGCGGGACCGCGCTGGGCGAGCGGATCCGCGAGATCCTCAAGTACGCCCGACCTCGAGCTCACGATCGGCGCCGAGCTGCTGCTGTTCGCCGCCGCGCGCGCGCAGCTCGCCGCCTCGGTGATCGCTCCCGCGATCGGCCTCGGGAGGGAGGTCGTCTGCGATCGCTACATCGACTCGACCGTCGCCTACCAGGGCGCGGCGCTCGGAGCGGCGTTGCTCGGCCGCCCCGGCGAGGAGGGGTCCGCCTTCGAGCTCGGCGCCGAGCAGATCGAGCGAATGAACTCGCTGATCGTCGGACCCTGCGTCCCGACCTCACCCTGCTGATCCGGATCGAGCCCGAGGAGGCGCGCCGCCGTGGCCGCCGGCGGGTCGAGGAGGGCGAGGAGGACGGGACGATCGCTTCGAGTCGCGCGGGGCTCGAGTTTCAGCGGGAGGTCGCGGGCGCCTACGACGAGATCGCGGCCCGCAATCCGGAGCGGATCGTGGTCGATCGACGGGCTCGGCACCGCCGAGCAGGTCCACGAGCGGGTGCTCGGCGCGGTCGAGGGGCGGCGATGAGCGCCGCGCCGGGCGCTCCGGCGCCGATCGCTCGCCGCCACCGAGCGACCAGCCGGCCGCGCGCCTCGCGCTCGCGGCCGCCGCCGCGGCGCCCTCGCACGCCTACCTGCTCGCCGGGCCGCCCGGATCGGGCAAGCGGGCGGCCGCCCGGGCGCTGGTCGGCGAGCTGCTCGCCGAGGGCGCGCCGGATCCCGTGGACGCGCGCCGCCGGGCCGTCGCCGACCCCTCTCCGCACCCGGATCTCGCCTGGCTGCGCCCGCCCGGCGCGCAGCACCTGGTCGAGGAGGTCCGCGAGCGGGTGATCGCCGCCGCCGCCTACCGCCCGTTCGAGAGCGATCGCCGAGCCTTCGTGATCGAGGCCGCCGACGCGATGGCCGAGGAGAGTCAGAACGCGCTTCTGAAGACGCTCGAGGAGCCGGCGCCGTTCGCCCACCTGCTCCTGATCAGCGCCGAGCCCGAGGCGCTGCTCGAGACCGTGCGCTCGCGCTGCGTGCTCGTCCGCTTCGATCGACCGCCTCCCGAGCGGGTCGAGGCCGGCCTCGCCGGGCTCGGCGAGTCGGCGGAGGAGCGCCGCGCGGCCGCGCGGCTTTCGCGGCGGCGACATCGAGGCGGCGCGCTTCCTGATCGGCGAGCAGGGCCGCTCGCTTCGCGCCGGCGATCGAGGCGCTGCTCGCGGCCGCCGCGGCGGGAAGGCTCACCGGGGCGCCGTGGAGCAGCCTGACCGACGCCGCCGAGGAGGCCGCCGAGGCCGCCGCCGCCGCCGTCCGGCGCCACGCCGAGGAGCTCGCCGAGGACGCCGCCGAGCGAACCGGGCCGGCCGCTCGCCGGCGCGCTCGCGAGGCCGAGGACGCGGCTCGCCGCGCGCGCGCGCGCGCGCCCGCACGGCAACCCTCGACCTGGGGCCTGGCGCTGATCGCGGCCTGGCTTCGCGACCTCGCCGCGATCGCCGACGGAGCCGCCGAGCTCGATCCTGCACGCCGACCGCCGCGGCGAGCTCGAGCGCGTCGGCGCCGGCCTCGACGCGCGCCGCGCTCGGCGCGGCGCGGAGCTGGTCATGGATACGCGCCGGCGCCTGCGGCGTGAACGTCAACGAGACGCTCGCGCTCGAGGCGCTCAGCTACCGGCTCGAGTTCCTGCTCGCCGGTTAGCGCGGGCCGCTCGCCCCGAAGGCGATAATCAGCGCCGATGCCCTCGCTTGGATACCGCTCGGTCAGGCGCCGGCCCTTCGGGGTCCGCCTCTATCTGGCCTTCGCCTTCGCCGCGGTGGCGGTCATCACCGCCGGGATCGCCTACCTGCTCGTTGGCGACACGGGCCGCCAGGCCGCCGACGAGGAGCTCACCGAGCTCGCCGTCGGCCGCAGCGTCGGGCTCGCGGACGCGATCGGCAGGCGCCCGCAGCAGCAGACCGCCGCGACCCTCGCCGGGGTGGCCGAGCCGGGGCTTCGCCGCCTGGGTGTTCGACGAGAACGCGAGCCTGATCAGCCCGAAGGAGGCCGAGGGGAACTCGCTGTTCGACGTCCCCGACGCCCGCCGCGCGGTTCAGTCGGCGCTGATCGGCAGCCGCTACATAGAGGAGCTCTCCGGCGGAGTGACCATCGTGGGCATCCCGATCTTCCGCAAGGGCACGATCGCGGGCGCGCTCATCGTCCGCTCGGTGCCGGCGCCCGAGGTCACCGCGGCGATCGAGGAGGGCCGCGGAAACCGGCTCGCCGCGGTCGGGATCGCCGTCCTGGTCGCGCTCCTGGTCAGCTTCCTGATCGCGAGCGCGATCACCACGCGGATCAAGCGGCTCGCCGAGAGCGCCGCGAGGATCTCCGCCGGCGGGCTCGAGGAGCCGCTTCAGGGGACCGGCGGGCGCGACGAGATCACCGATCTCGGACGCGCGCTCGAGCGGATGCGCGGGGCGCTGCGCGAGACCTTCGGCGCGCTTCGCGAGGAGCGCGACCGCCTCTCGGCGATCCTCGAGGCGCTGAGCGACGCGGTCATGGTCGTCCGGCCCGACGGTGAGGTTCGTTTCTCCAACGCCGCCGCGCACGACCTGATCGCCGCCGACGGCAAGGCGATCGGGCCGCTGCTGCCGTGGTTTCGGCGCGCCGCCCGTCGCAGCGTCGTCGAGCACGACGCGCTGCGGGTCGGCGAGCGGGTCTACTCGCTGAACGCCCGCAGCCTGCCGGCCGAGGATGCCGTGCTGGCGGTCGTTCGCGATCGCACCGAGGAGCTTCGGCGCGAGGTCGCCGAGCGCGACTTCGTCTCCAACGCGGCCCACGAGCTGCGCAACCCGATCGCCGGGATCTCCGGGGCGATCGAGGTCCTGAGGGCCGGTGCCAAGGACGATCCCGACGCCCGCGACCACTTCCTCTCCCGGCTCTCGGAGGACTCCGAACGGATCAGCCGGCTGACCGAGTCGCTGCTGACCCTGGCGCGGATGGAGGCGGTCGGCGAGGGTGGCACCGAGGCTCTCGACGTCGGCATCGTCGTCGACGAAGCCGCCGAGGCGGTCGCGGCGCCGTCCGGGATCACCGTCGAGGTCGATGTCGCGCACGATCTGGTCGCCAAGGGCGACCGGGTGCTGCTGCGACAGGTGCTGATCGGCCTGCTGACCAACGCGTTCAAGAACACCGAGGCGCCGGGCAAGGTGGCGATCCGCTCGGCGCGCCGCGGCCAGGGTGAGGACGGGGAGGTGGTGATCGAGGTCGCCGACACCGGAAGCGGGATTGCTCCGGAGGAGGTCGACCGGATCTTCGAGCGCTTCTACCGGGGATCGGGGTCGCTCGAGCAGGAGGGTTTCGGTCTCGGCCTCTCGATCGCGCGCCGGATGGTCGACGTCATGGGAGGCGAGATCGGCGTCGACTCGGTGGAGGGCGAGGGAAGCACCTTCTGGGTGCGCCTGCGAGCCGCCAAGCCGGCGCCGACCCCGGTAGCGTGAGCGACGATGAGCCGGATCCTGATCGCCGACGATGAGCCCTCCGTCAGGGATGCGGTCGGGTACGCGCTCAGCCAGGAGGGCTTCGAGGTCACCCTCGCCGTCGACGGCGAGGACGCGGACGGCAAGCTCCGAAACGGTCCCCCCGAGTTCGACCTGCTGATCCTCGACATCATGATGCCCGGCCGCAGCGGCCTCGACATCTGCCGGGACGTTCGCGCCCGCAGCCCGGTGCCGATCATCCTGCTCACCGCCAAGGACGCCGAGGTCGACAAGGTGGTCGGGCTCGAGGTCGGGGCCGACGACTACGTCACCAAGCCGTTCTCGGTCCGCGAGCTGATCGGGCGCGTGCGCGCCCAGCTACGCCGCCGCGAGCTCGACCGCTCGAGCTCGGTCAGCGAGGCGAAGACGATCGAGGCCGGCGGGGTGCGGATCGACCTCGCCCGGCACCTGGTCGCGATCCGCGGCGAGCCGGTCAACCTGACCCGCTCCGAGTTCCAGGTGCTGCGCCTGCTCGCCGAGCGCCCGGGTCAGGTGTTCAGCCGGCTCGAGATCATGGAGGAGCTCTGGCAGTCGGAGTTCTCCGGCGACGTGCGCGCGTGCGACGTCCACATCTCGAATCTGCGCCAGAAGGTCGAGGTCGATCCCCAGGACCCGAAGCTGGTGCTCACGGTCCGCGGAGTCGGCTACAAGCTCGCCGAGGGCTGATCGGCCCGGCGAGCCCGGATGATCGCCGAGGCGGCCTGCGCGTGGACGCGGTGCGTCTCGCGGATCTCGACCGACTCGAAGCCCGCCGCGACCAGCTCGCGCTCGAACTCCTCGCGGGTGAGCGCCCCGGCGATGCAGCCGGTCCACTGCTCCATGTCGCGTCGCGTCGCCTCGTCCATCCCCGGATCGGCGATCACGTCGGTGACCGCGAACCTCCCCCCGGGTCGCAGTACCCGCGCGGCCTCGCGAAGCACCTGTGGCTTCTCGGTCGAGAGGTTGATCACGCAGTTCGAGATGATCACGTCGACTGAGTCGTCGGGCAGCGGCACCCGCTCGATCGTGCCCTTGAGGAACTCGACGTTCTCGACCCCGGCTTCGCGCTGGTTTCGCCGCGCCAGCTCGAGCATCTCGTCGGTCATGTCGAGCCCGTAGGCGATCCCGGCCGGGCCGACTCGCCGGGCCGAGAGCAGCACGTCGAGGCCGCCTCCCGAGCCGAGGTCGAGCACGGTCTCGCCCTCGTGGAGGTCGGCCACCGCGGTCGGATTGCCGCAGCCGAGCGAGGCGAGCCGCGCGGCGTCGGGAACCTCCCGGCGCTCGTCGCCGTCGTAGAGGCCCGAGCCGAAAGCGTCGCGCTGCTCGTCGCTGAGCGGGGTCGCCGCGCCGCAGCACGAGGCCGACCCGCCTCCCGCGGCGAGGGCGGCCGCGGCGTAGCGCTCGCGCACAACCTCGCGGACGTCCTCCTCCCGCGGCGTCGTCGTTGCGGCGGAGCATCCGCAGCCGGCTCCGTGTGCCTCGCCGCAGCACCCGGCCTTCGCGTCGGGCTCGCAGCAGCTCGCCTGAGCCGACTCCGAGCAGCAGCTCTCTTGTACGGGCTCGATCGTGTTCAGCTCAGCCATGTGCGCAGTTCCTCCAGTGCTTGCGGTTTGACGTAGTAGTAGGCCCACAGGCCCTCGCGCTCGGAAGCGACGATTCCCGCTTCGCGAAGCTTCTTCAGGTGATGGGAGATCGTCGGCTGGGAGAGCTCGAAGAGCGGCACGAGCTCGCAGACGCAGACCTTGCCCGCGTGGTGACGGAGCACGTCGACGAGCTGCATCCGCACCGGGTCGCCGAGCGCCTTCGCGACCTCGGCGAGGCGCGCGGCCTGCCGGCGCTCGATCTCGGGGTGGACGAGCGGCTCGCAGCAGGGCTCGCCCTTGGGGCGCTTGCGCTTCGGGGCGAGCTCGAGGTCGACGGTCATCGCATAGATATATACCAATCGAACTGATAGTTGTCAATGTAAGATCCGCCTGGGGCTCGGTGGAGCGCGCCCATGAGCGGGCACGGCGCCGCCCGCCCCGCGCCACGCCGGGCGGGGCCGGTCCGCCGGCTTCTAGAATCCGCGGATCGCGCCGGCGTAGCTCAGTTGGTAGAGCACTTCACTCGTAATGAAGGGGTCAGCGGTTCGAATCCGCTCGCCGGCTTCGCTCGGCAGGGCGCGCCGCAGTCCCCTAGCCGCGGATGTCGCGCTGGAGCGCGCTCTCGTCGGGGATCTCCTCGAGCACGCCGAGCAGCTCGCCGACCCTGCAGACGAGCAGCTTCTCCTCGTCGACCTCGACCCAGGCGCCGGCGGAGGCGGGGAAGACGACGTGGTCGCCCGGCACCACCGGCATCTTCACCCCCGCGCCCTCCCACCAGTCGAGCCCGGGCCCGATCGCGAGCACGATGCCGTGCTGGGGCGGCGGCTCGTGGCTGCCGGGCGGGACCACGAGCCCGGAACTGCGGACCCGGTCGGGCTCGAGCTCCTTGATGATCACGCGGTCGAAGATCGGGCGCAGCAGATGCTTCATCGCCACAATCGTAGGTCAGCGGGAGTCCGCCCAAGGGCTCGCCCACCCACGCGATCCATAGAGTCCCGCCGCGATGCCGAGCCTCTCCGTCCTCATCGTCAGCTTCAACTCGAGCGACGCTCTCGGCGCGACGCTGCCGGCGCTCGTCGCCCAGCTGCGCGAGCGCGACGAGTTGATCGTCCTCGACAACGCCTCCTCCGACGGGAGCGCGGCCGAGGCTCGGCGGCTCGCGCCCCGCGCGCGGGTGATCGAGACGGGTGAGAACATCGGCTTCGCGGCGGCCTGCAACCGCGGCGCCGAGCTCGCCCGCGGCGAGCTTCTGGTGCTGCTCAACCCCGACGCGGTCCCTCAGCCGGGCTGGCGCGAGGCGATCGAGCGCCCGCTCGTCGAGGGCCGCCGGTGGAGCGCCTGGCAGGCCCTCGTCACCGCCGAGCACGGCCGTACGGTCAACACCCGCGGTGGGGTGGTCCACTTCACCGGGATCGCCTGGGCCGGCGACGCGGGCACGCCGATCGGCGACCTCCCCGCCGACGAGCCGCTCGCGCTCGAGGATCCCGCGTTCGTCTCCGGCGCCTGCCTGGCGCTCGAGCGCTCCGTCTACCTCGACGCGGGGGGCCTTGCCGATCGGTTCTTCCTCTACCACGAGGACGTCGACCTCTCGCTGCGCCTTCGCCTTGCCGGTGGAACCCTCGGGGTCGAGTCCGCGGCCCGGGTCGACCACGACTACGAGTTCGCGAAGGGCCCGAGCAAGTGGCGCTACCTCGAGCGCAACCGCTGGGCGACGCTGATCCGCACCTACCCCGCCGCGGTGCTCGCCCTGATCGCGCCGGCGCTGCTCGCCACCGAGCTGGCGCTGCTGGCGGTCGCGATCTCCGGGGGATGGTCGCGCGAGAAGCTGCGCGCCTGGCTCGATGTCTGGCGCGGGTTGCCCCGGCTGCTCGGCGAGCGGCGCGCGATCCAGGCCCGCCGGCAGGTCTCGGCCGGCGAGTTCGCCGCGGCGCTCACCGCCGGGCTCGATTCGGCCTACCTCGGCCGGGCCGGCGAGTCGAGGGCGCTAGGCGCCGCCCTGGGGCTCTACTGGTCGCTCGCCAGGCGCCTGCTCGGAAGCCGCTGAGGGGCCCTCGCCGTTTCGCGGCGCCGCGCCCTCTCCCCGGGCGGCGCGCAGCTCCTGCTCGAGCCGGCCGGTCTCCTGGGCGAGGATCTTGGTCTCCTCCGACAGCCGCGAGGTCGCGACCGAGAAGTTGAGCAGGAGCAGGAACGCGGAGCCCAGCGAGAGCAGGAAGATCGCGTTCGCGGGCTCGGCGATGCCCATCGCGTCTGCGAGTACATCGAGGCCGTCGGTCCAGACCGCGAGCACCAAGAGGACGATCGCGACCGACATCCAAAGCAGCGCGTAGCGCTCGACCAGGCGCCGGCGGCGGACCAGGTCGAGGATCAGCAGGAAGAACGCGATCGTGCCGAGCAGGGCGATGATCTGCGCCTTGGTCTCGATCTTCGTGCCCGAGCCGTCGCTCACCTCGGAGCCCTGGAGCGGCTCGGCGACGCTCGCGCCGATCACGGTGGCCCCGCCCTCCGGGTCGAGTGCCTCGCCGCCGCCGCTCGGGACGATCGTCGTCCGCTCGGCGCCTGCGCCGCGCAGGGTGAGCTCCTTGGCGATCAGGTAGTCGCCGTTGACGAGCGTGTACTCGCCGGGGCCGAGGACGAGGGTGTCGCCGGGAGATGCCTCGAGAATCGCGAGCCCGAGCGAGCCGGCGCCGGTCTGCTCGGTCGTGGTCACCTCGACCGTCGCCGCGCCGGATGGCGCCGCGAAGGCCAGCATGCTCAGCGCCCCGGCAAGCGCGGCGACGCGCCCGGCGCGTGCGCCGGCGGCGCTCAACCCCGCGCCCTCTCGCCCTCGGCGATCGACCGGGCGCTGTTCGCCGCCGGCTCGGCCGGCGGCGAGATCCCGTGCACGTCCTCGCCCTCGGCCTCGACCGGGGTCGGGCGGCGGCGGGAAAGGCCGACGAACAGCGCCAGCATCACCTTGACCATGTAATAGGCGCTTCGCGGGTAGTCGATCGAGCTCTGCCCGAAGCCGCGGGCGTTCATCCGCACCTGCACCTCGTGGATCCGCAGGTGGTTGGAGTGCAGCATCAGCAGCGCCTCCACCTCGGGATAGTCGTGCGGGTAGTCCCGCGCGAAGAGCTCGATCCCGCGGCGGTTGGTCATCCGGAAGCCCGAGGTCGGGTCGGTGATCTTCTGCCGGGTGAGGACGCTGAGCACGACCGAGAAGATCAGGTTCCCCGCGCGGCGGGCGAGCGGCACCCTGTAGCCGGGGTCGCCGAGAAAGCGGCTGCCGTAGACCATGTCCGCCTCGCCTCCGGAGGTGTGCAGGGCGGCGACCATCTCCGGCAGGTACTCGGGCTTGTGCTGGCCGTCGCCGTCCACCTGCACGGCGACGTCGTAATCGTGGCGAAGCGCGTACTTGTAGCCGGACTGGACCGCGCCGCCGATGCCGAGGTTGTAGGGGTGGCGGATCACCGTCGCGCCGTGCTGCTCGGCGAGCGCCGCGGTCGAGTCGGTCGAGCCGTCGTCGACAACGAGCACGTCGAAGCCGGGTGCCTGGCGATGGATCTCACGCACGACGCGACCGACCATCTCCCCCTCGTTGTAGGCGGGGACGATCGCGAGCTTGCGGAGCTCTGCGGTGGTCGCGGCCACGACGGTCAGCGTAGAGCGCGGCGACCCGCGACGCATGGATGCGCGCCGGCGCCGGGAGGATTTCGCCCCGCGCGGCCGTATGTGTCTCGGTGGCCGAGCATCAGTCCGTTCACAGCCGCGACGACGCCGAGGTCGAGTTCGGCCGGGTCGTCGCCTTCACCGACGGCGTCTTCTCGATCGCGATCACGCTGCTCGTCCTCAGCCTCGAGATCCCGCCGAACGGCGACGTCGGCGAGCTCCTCTCCGAGCGCGGCGACCAGTTCTTCGCCTACTTCCTCTCCTTCGCGGTCCTCGCCCGGCTCTGGCTCTCCCACCACCGCTTCTACGGGGCGGTCGCCCGCTTCGACGGCCGGCTGATCGCGCTCAACCTCTTCTACCTGGCCTTCATCGCCCTGCTTCCGTTCAGCACCGAGCTGCTCGGCAACTACAGCGACGAGTCGGTCGCGGTGGCGATCTACGCCGCCAACCTGACCGTGGTCGCGCTCTTCTTCGTCTCGCAGACCTACTACGTCTACCGGCAGGATCTGATCAAGTCGGCGGCTCGACACCTGGAGGTTCGCCTCGCCGGGCCGGCGAACCTCGCCGTCGCGATCGTCTTCGGCGCCTCGATCCCGATCGCGTTCCTCTCGCCGACCGTGGCGATGCTGAGCTGGATGCTGATGTTCGTGGCCGGACGTCGCATCGGCGACTCGATCGCGGGCGTCAGCGCGCCGAAGTAGGCGCGCTCGGCGAGCCCCGACCGCCCGCGAACCCCGAGACGAGCTCGGCCGGGTCGGCGCCGCGCCTCACCTCGAGCGCGAGGACGTGCTGGGAGAGCGAGCCGACGATCTCCGCCGAGGTGATCGCCAGGTCCTCGCCGGGCAGCCCGGGTGCGCTGGCGGCGTAGAAGTCGATCTGCGCCCGCTCGAGCGCGACGATCGCGTCGATGCGCTCGTTCGCCCCGGCGACGTCGCCGAGCTCGGCGAGCCGCTCCTTGAGCTCGGTGGCGGTCTCCCCGTCGATGCCCTCGACGTCGTCGAACACGCCCGCGTCGTCGGGAGAGTCGGGCGCGTCCGGCGGGTCGTAGCCGAGCGAGTCGAGCGCCTTCCGCAACGCGTTCGCGTGCGCCTGGTCCTGGTCTCGGAGCCGCTCGAGCTCGGTCCGCAGCGCGTCCTTGACAGTGGGCTGATCGAGCGCGTTGGCGTAGGCCAGCAGCGCGATCTGCGAGAGCCCAATCGCCTCGGCGAGGAAGTCACGAAGCGCCACCTCGTCGTCGCTCTGCGCGCGCGCGAGCGCCGGCGCGAGCAGCCCCGCCGTCGTCAGCGCGCCGGTCGTGAGGGCGGCCCGGCGAAGCGCGTCGCGCCGGGAGATCGCCGCGCTCACGGTGACTCCTCGACGGTCGTGGTCGGGCTCGTCGTGGTGGTCGTCTCGGTCGTCTCCGTCGTCGTGCTCTCGGCTTCGGCGTCGCCCTCGCGGTCAGGGTTCGAGAGCGGCTTCTCGTCGAGCCCGGTGACGAACGGCTCCGGGGCGGGCTGCTCGCCGAGCAGCTCGCGGATCGCCGCGAGGCGGACCGCGCCTGCGCTGATCCACTCCAGCGCCGAGCGCTTCAGCTTCTCCTCAGAGAACTGGCCGGCGCCGAGCCGGTATGCGGCGACGGCCGCGTTCGTGGCCTCGAGCGCCGCCCGAAGGGCGCCGTCGCGACCGCTGCCCTCGACGCCGAAGTCACCGGCGGCGGGGGCGTCGCCGAGCTCGGCGACCGCGTCCTGAAGCTCCGCAGCCTGCCCGCTCGCCTGCTCGCGCAGCGCCTTCACCAGGGCCGTCTCGCCGGCGCCGACCTCGGCCTCCGCGCGCTGCAGGGCGGTCGTCGCGTTCTCCTCGCCGACCAGCGCCCCGCTGAGCAGCTCGACGTCTCGGGACGCGCTCGGCGCCTCGACGCCCTCTCCGCAGCCGGCGATCGCGACCCCGGCCACGGCGACGCCGCCGAGGGCGAGGAAGTCGCGCCGGTGAATCGCCGACGCGGCGGCGGAGGACCCGTTCATCCGCGGCACCCTACCGAGCCGGTGGCGCGTGCAAGCGCACCGCCCGCCGCGTAGCTTGGGGCGCGATGGAGCCAATCGACTCGAGCGCCGCCGACCTGGATCGACTCGCCGCGCGGATCTCGTCCTGCGCCGCCTGCCCGCGGCTGGTCGCCTGGCGAGCCGAGGTCGCCGCCTCGCCGCCGCGCCGCCACCGAGGCGAGAGCTACTGGGCGCGGCCGCTCCCGGGCTTCGGCGATCCCGGGGCCACGCTCGTCGTCGTCGGGCTCGCCCCGGCAGCGCATGGAGCGAACCGCACCGGGCGGATGTTCACCGGCGATCGCTCCGGCGAGTGGCTCTATCGGGCGCTCCACCGCGCCGGATACGCAAGCCGTCCGCACTCCGAGCGCCCCGGCGACGGCCTGCGCCTGCGCGATGCCTACATCAGCGCGATCGTCCGCTGCGCGCCGCCGCAGAACAGGCCCTCGCCGGGCGAGCGTGACCGCTGCCTGCCCTACTTCGAGCGCGAGCTGGAGCTGCTCGGGCGCGCCCGTGTGCTGCTCACGCTCGGCGCCTTCGCTTGGGACGGCGCCCTGCGGGCGCTCACCGCGATCGGCCATCCGCCGCCGCGACCGAAGCCCCGCTTCGCCCATGGCGCCGAGGCCCCGGTCGGCCCCTACACGCTGCTCGCCAGCTACCACGTCTCGCAGCAGAACACGTTCACCGGCAGGCTCACCGAGCCGATGCTCGACTCCGTCCTCGCCAGGGCGCGCGAGCTCGCGGCCGTGGCCTGAGCGCGGCGATTCGCGTCGCGGGGCGCCCGCGCCCCGTTCGCCCGGCGCGCTGCGGCCGGTCGCCCGTCGGGCGCTCGCCATACTGGGCCGCGATGTTCCCGGTGAACGTTCCGAACGTGCTCACCATCCTGCGCATCGTCGCCGTCCCGGTGCTCGTCGTCGCGCTTCTCGACGAGACCCCTGACGGCGACGTGATCGCGGCGATCGTGTTCGCGGTGGCGGCGCTCACCGACGGCCTGGACGGGTATATCGCCAGGCGTCGCCAGCAGGTGACGACCTTCGGCAAGCTGATGGACCCGCTCGCCGACAAGCTGCTCGTGATCGCCGCGCTGATCTCGCTCGTCTCGCTCGACCGGCTGGCGGCCTGGGTGGCGATGGTGATCATCGCCCGCGAGCTCGCGGTCACCGGCCTGCGCGGGCTCGCCGCCGAGCGCGGGGTCGTGATCGCCGCGAGCTGGCTCGGGAAGCTCAAGACCGGCCTTCAGATCGCCGCGATCCTGGCGCTGATCGCCTTCGATCCGACGCCGACCTGGGTTGACGTCCTGCTCTACATCGCGGTGGCGGTCACGGTGATCTCCGGCGCCGACTACTTCTTCGGGATGCGCCGGCGTATCGAGCAGCACTCGGCAGCGCAGAGCGCCGCCGGCAAGCGGCCCGCGATCGAAGGCGAAAGCTCCTGATCGCCGGCTAGGGCGCTGCGGGCGCCTCGAGCCACTCCCGGATCGTGGTGTGGTGAGGCGAGTGCGCGCCCGAGCCGAGCTCGGCGAGCACCTCGGCGAGCTCGCCGGAGCGCTCGGCGACGACGTTGTGGCGGTGGATCGTCTCGAGGTTCTCCTGGCGGGCGAGCACGAAGCCCCCGTCGGCGAGCTCGGGGTAGCGCTCGGCGACCTGGCGGATCATCTCGCGGACGACGTCCTCGACGAAGCGCGGCTGGCGTGGGCCTTCTCGACGACGTCGGCCTCGTCCGAGCGCTTCATCAGCTCGTAGATCTCCGAGCTCATCGAGGACTCGACGATGCGCAGCAGCTCGCGGGCGTCGACCTCGACGTCGGCGTTCTCGGGGCGGCCGATGTGCAGCGAGCCGATCCCGCGCTGGTTGTGGGTGGCGACGGGGACCGCGTCGAGGATCCGCTCGATCTCCTCGTCCGAGAAGCCGTCGGCGAGGAGCCGCTCGCGCGCGCGCGAGCTGAGCATCTCCTGGGCGCACGGGCAGGCGGTCATCCCCTGGGCCTCGACGCCGGTGAGCGTCCGGGTGCCGCGCTCGGAGGCGACCGCGGTGCCGAACAGCGTGTAGATCTCCTGCGTCGGCAGCCCCGTGTCGGGGGTCTCGACGGTCTCCGGGTAGCGGGCCGCGATCGTGACCTCGGCGCGCAGCCCGCTCTGCCGCTCGCGGACCTGCTCGGCGATGTGCGCGGCGAGCTCCTCGGCGCGAAGCGTCTCGCGCAGCACGACCCCGTCGATCGCCTCGTTGACGATCTCCTCGAATCGGGACATGTGGACCCCGGCCTGCCGCGGGTTGAGGTCGACGAAGCACTCGAGCTCGGCGAAGAAGAGGCGGCCGGAGGCCTCGGCACCGTTCCCGCCGGCGCTCGGGTCGACCCCGACCGTGATCACCTTCTCGACGCCGGGGACGCCGACCCGGGAGAGGCTGACCTCGGTTGCGGGGCGGCCGGCCTGGACGTCGGGGGTCGAGGCCGCGATGCCGCCGGTCTCTGTCGTCGCCATGGCCAAAGGGTACGAAAGCACGGGTCCAGGGCGCGGGAAACCGCTGATCCAGGCGGCTGGCGGTCCGGGCGGCGCCGCGAGCAGGGCGTATACTTCGCGCCGCCTGATACAAAGAATCAAGGGGTCAGCCAGGAGGCTGGGAAGGGCGATCTTTTCGTGGAGGGTGAGAGTGAGCCCGCCGATGCGGGCAGCGCCGAGGGAGTAGTCGGTGGCGGCGGTGAGCCATCGCTTCCCGACTCGGAAGAGCTCCGGGTCCTGATCGCCCAGGGCCGCGAGCGCGGCTATCTGACCTTCGAGGAGATCTCGGGCACGCTCGAGGAGGTCGAGGTCAACAAGGAGCAGGTCAGCGGCTGCACGCCCACCTGGTCGAGCACGGCGTCGACGTGATCGCGGAGGACGGGGTCAGCGCCTACAAGGAGGCGAAGGGCGAGGCCGGCCGACCGCCGAGAAGCAGCCCGAGCTCGACCTCACCGTCGAGCCGAGCCTCGACTCGCTGCGCCTCTACCTGCGCTCGATCGGCCGGGTCGAGCTGCTCACCGCCGCGCAGGAGGTCGCGCTTGCGAAGCGGATCGAGCGCGGCGACATGATCGCGAAGCGGCACATGGTCGAGGCGAACCTGCGTCTGGTCGTCTCGATCGCGAAGGGGTATCTCGGCCGCGGGCTCAGCTTCCTCGACCTGATCCAGGAGGGCTCGCTCGGGCTGATCCGGGCGGTCGAGAAGTTCGACTACCGCCGCGGCTACAAGTTCTCGACGTACGCGACCTGGTGGATCCGCCAGGCGGTGACCCGGGCGATCGCCGACAAGGCGCGGACGATCCGGATCCCGGTCCACATGGTCGAGAAGCTGAACCGCGTCGCCCACGTCGAGCGCCAGCTCGTCCAGAGCCTCGGGCGCGAGCCGGAGCCGGAGGAGATCGCCGCGGAGCTCGAGATCACCGTCCGCGAGGTGCGCGACATCCTGCGGGTCGCGCAGATGCCGGTCTCGCTCGAGAAGCCGATCGGCGACGAGGACGAGTCCGAGCTCGGCGACTTCGTCGCCGACGATCAGTCCGAGGAGCCGTTCGAGGCGGCGACCGAGAACCTTCAGCGCGAGGACGTCCAGCGGGCGCTCGACGCGCTCCCCGAGCGCGAGCGCCAGGTGATCGAGCTTCGCTACGGCCTGCACGGTCGCGAGCCGCTGACCCTCGAGGAGGTCGGCCGCGCCTTCGGCGTGACCCGCGAGCGGATCCGCCAGATCGAGAACAACACGCTGAAGAAGCTCAAGCAGCTGCCCGAGGCGCAGCGGCTGCGCGAGCTCGCCTGAGCTGTCCCGGCTGAGCTGCGGCGTTGGCGCCGCGCTCACTCGCAGAAGGGCCGGCCGGCGAGACCGCGGTCGCGCTCAGCGACCCCGGCGCAGTTTCGCAGCGCCGCGAGGCGGGCCGCGAGGCGGCGCTGCGTCTTCGACGCTCGCGAGCGCGCCGGGTCGCGCGCGATGTTCCTGAGCTGGGAGGGATCGCGGCGCATGTTGTAGAGCTCGTACTCACGCCGATCGCAGAGTCCGGTGACGGCGTCGACGTGGTTCAGCTCGACGTAGAGGAACGCCGGGGTGCGGATCGCCGAGTAGAAGTTGGCGAGACCGTTGGCGGCGGCCGGATCGCGCGCGCAGGAGGGGTTGCCGATCTCCGCGAGCACGCCGCGGCGCCGCGGCCAGCCGCCGAGCTCGCCGCCGAGCAGCGAGATCAGCGAGCGCCCGTCGATCCCGCGACAGCCGGCGCTGGTGCAGGGCGGGGTGCGGGCGAGCTCGAGGATCGTCGCGCTCAGGTCGAGGTTGGTGACCGGCTGCGAGACCTCCGCGGGGCGCGAGCCGGCCGGCAGGTAGGCATCGGGGACGAGCGCGAGCAGCGGGACCCGGAGGATCTCGTCGTAGGGGTAGGCCTTCTGCTGGACGAGCCGGTGCTCGCCGAAGGCGAGCCCGTTGTCGGAGGTGAAGAAGATCGCCGTGTTGTCGAGCTCGCCGAGCGCCCGCAGCTGCTCGACCAGCCCGGCGACACCGCGGTCGACGTCGGTCAGCGAGGCGAGCGCGCAGCGCCAGCCGCGGCGCAGCAGAGCCCGCTTCTCGGAGCTGAGGCGGCGGCGCGAGCGCACCCAGGCGGGCTTGTCGGTGATCCTCCGCTCGTCGAAGGAGGGTGGGCGCGGCAGGCGCGCTCGGGCGAAGCGCTCGTAGGTGCCCGGGGAGGCGACCGGCGTGCCGGAGCCACAGGCCCCGACCCGCTCGGAGTTGACGGTGTGAGGGGCGAGGTGGGCGACGGAGAGGAAGAACGGCTTCGCCTGGCGCGAGCTCTCGGCGATGAAGTTGCCGGCCTCGCGGTTGATCACGGCGGTCGAGTAGCCGCGCACGGGGTCGAAGCCGGCCCGGGCGACGAAGCCGTTGTTGGAGAAACGGCCGTTGTAGTAGTAGGTCGGCTGATCGATGTAGCCGAACCAGTCGTCGACTCCGGGTGGTCCGAGGGCGCCCCCGAGGTTCTCGAGCGGGTCGGGGTAATTGAGCAGATAGCGGCCGACGTGACCGGTGCGGTAGCCGCTCGCCTGCAACCAGGTGAACAGCGTCTGGCGCTTGTCGGCGAGTGCCGGGTAGCCGGGCGTGTTGTCGTAGACGCCGTTGTTGTGCGCGTAGGCGCCCGTCAAGAAGCCCGCCCGCGAGGGGCAGCAGAGCGGCGAGGAGACGAAGCTGTTGGTGAAGGTCGTGCCGCTCGCGAAGGCGGCCGTTGTCGCCGGCATCGTTCGCTTCGAGAGCTGGGCGACGGTCTGGTCGTCGGTCATCACGACGACCACGTTCGGGCGCCCGTCGGCGCTCGCCGCGCCGGCGGTGGCGGGCCCGCCGACCGAGGCCAGGGCGGTGGCGAGAACCCCGGCGGCGAGGCCGCGCGCCGGCGCGAGCGATCTGCGCCCGCGGCTCATTCGCAGAGCGGCAGCTCCACGCCGTCGGCGTCGGTCACCGGCGCGTCGCGTCCGCCGGCGCCGGTGCAGCGGGCGAGGGTGTGCAGGCGCTCGGCAAGCTCCACCTGGATTCCCGGGGGGGTCTTCGAGGCGGGGTTGACGGCGGCGTTCTTGAGCTGGTACGGGTCGCTGCGCAGGTCGTAGAGCTCGTACTCGGGGCGATCGCACTCGCCGGTCCGGGGGTTGACGCGATTGATCTCGACGTAGCTGAAGCGCCGGGTGCGAATCGCGTCGTAGTAGTTCTTCAGCCCGCGCACCGGCAGGGTGCCGCAGAGGCCGTTGCCGATCTCGGCGAGAACGGCCCGGTCGGCCGGCCATCGCGGGCCCGGGGCGCCGAGCAGCGGCAGTAAGGAGCGGCCGTCGATCCGCCGGCACTCGCCCTGCTGATTGCAGGGGCCGGCGTCCGCGAGGTCGAGGATCGTCGCGGTCAGGTCGAGGTTGGTGACGTTCTGCTTGACGAACCGGGGCGCGGGCCCGCCGCCGGTGTGCGCGCTCGGCAGGCGCGAGAGCAGCGGAACTCGCCAGCTCTCCTCGTACGGGTAGATCTTCTCGAGCACGACCCGGTGCTCCCCGTAGAGGTAGCCGTTGTCGGAGGTGAAGAAGATCGCCGTGTTGTCGAGCTCGCCGCTGCGCTTGAGCTCTCGGACGAGATGGGCGACCCCGCGGTCGACGCTGGTCAGCGAGGCGAGCGAGCAGCGCCAGGCCTTGGTCAGCGCCTTCACGGCGCGGCGGCGAAGCGGTGGGCGCGAGCGGATCCAGGTCGGCTTGTCGCGGTTGGCCCGCTCGCCGAAGGAGGGTGGCTGGGGCAGGGGCTCGTCCCGGTAGGCGCGGTAGGTGCCGGCCTCGACCGCAGCGGCGCCCGAGCTGCACGGCCCGCGCGGTGGGGCGTTGGAGGTGTGCGGCGCGAGCTGGGCCACCCAGAGGAAGAACGGGTCGGGCGAGGGCGCCGAGGCCCGCACGAACTCCCGCGCCCGCCGGCTGATCACCCTGGTCACGTACCCGGAGCGGTCCGCCGCAGTGCGCAGCGGCACGCCGTTGTCCGAGAAGGGGGCGGAGAAGTAGAAGGTGTAGCCGGTCGCGTAGCCGAACCAGTAATCGACCCCGGGAGGCGCGGGCGGCGCGGCGGGCGGCGGCGCGCCCGGGTTCGGCGAAGCCATCGAGAACGAGTCGTAGTTGAGCAGGAAGCGCCCGATGTGGCCGGTGCGGTAGCCGGCGGCCTGCAGCCATGTGAACAGGGTCTGGTCCTTCTCGATCAGCGCCCCGTATCCAGGGGTGTTGTCGTGGACGCCGTTGTTGTGGGGGTAGGCGCCGGTCAGCGTTCCGGCGCGCGAGGGGCAGCAGAGCGGGCTCGAGACGAAGCTGCGCGTGAACCGGGTCGAGCCCCTGCCGCCGAGCAGCCGCATCGTCTTCGGCATGTACTCGGGTGTCATCTGCGCGAGGTTCTGGTCGTCGGTCATGATCACGACGACGTTGGGGCGCTCGGGCGGGCCGGCGACGGCGGGGTCGCCCGCGCCTCCGGCGAGCACGATCAGGCAGGCGGTCAGCGCCGCGGCGAGAGCCGCCGTGCGCGGCCGGGTGTCGGTGGATCTGCCTGCGAGCGGTCTCAAGTGCCTGCGCTGGTGCGTGGCGGGTTGGCCGGTGCCTGCTGAGCTGACCGGTCCCCCGGCAAGCTAACCCGCTCGGGCGGCGGCGGTTGCGTTTCCCGGCATCCCGACCGGGAACGTGCCCTGTGAAGGAGTCAACCAACCGAGAGGAATCGATGAGCGACGACAAGACGCCCGCGAACACCGACGACGCCAAGGGCCGGGTCAAGGAAGCGGCCGGGAACCTGACCGGCGACGACGACCTCAAGAACGAGGGCAAGGTCGACCAGGCCGCCGGGACGGTCAAGGACAAGGTCGGCGACGCCGCGGACAAGGTGAAGGACACCGTCACCCGCGACTAGCTCGACCGGTGTGGCGCGGCGTCATGAGGCGCGGCGCACACCCCCCAAGCCTTCGCGGCTCAGGGGTCGGCGGCGGGAACGACCTCGGCCGCGGATCGCGGGTCCCCGGACGCCACCGGAGCGGCGCAAGCCGCGTCGTCGGCGGACGGGGCACCGCCGCTTCCCGAGGCGGCGAGGAGTTCCTCGGCGCTCATTCGCGGCGCATTCTCCTCGGTCTGCCTGAGTATCGACCGCGCCCGCGAACTACGCTCGCGGGGTGGAGAGAACGACGCTTCCGCCCCGCGTTCAGGGCGATCTCGGTGAGCTCTCCGCGATCGAGTGGCTGGTCTCTCGCGGAGCCAGCGTCTTCATTCCGATCGGCCACAGCCCGGACGTCGACCTGATCGCATCGCTGGCCGGCGAGCCGCTTCGCATCGAGGTGAAGACGTGCGCGCGGGCGGATCGCGCCGGCCGCTGGAAGGTGGCGATCGCGACGCGGGGCGGGAACCGCAGTTGGTCTGGCTCGGTGAAGTACTTCGACCCGGCTCGCTGCGATCTCCTCTTCGTCCTCGTGGGCGACGGCAGGCGCTGGTTGATCCCGACTTCAGCCCTCGAGTGCTCCTCAGGGCTGACCCTGGGTGGTCCGAAGTACTCCGATTTCGAGATCGAGTCCGGCTCCCCGCTTCGGATCGGGCCGCCTCTAGAATCGCAACTCGCTCGGGGGAGCGCCGAAGTTGGAGAGTCGGGCCGGTCTGTAAAATCGGTGCCTAGTGCTGAGTGGGTTCGATTCCCACCTCCCCCATCGGGTGGCCCGGACGGCGGCTCCCGAAGCGGCGCGCGTGCGCTGCGCCACCGGCGCACCACCATCTCCACCAAGCACCAGGTGACGATCCCGAGCACCCCGTTCGAGCAGGCCGGGCTGCGTGCCGGCGATCGGATGCAGGCTCACGCGGTCGGCATCGGTCGCGTTGTCCTGGAGCGGGTGGCAGTCGCCCACCCTGCTGCTCGACCGCGGAGCTCGACCGGACGCTGAGAGCTCACCGCTCGACCCTCGACATCGCCGCCTCGATGTGAGAGGTTCGCGCAAATGCCCAGCTCCGACACGGACGTCGTCGTCGAGCTCGCCGACGCGATCGAGAAACGCGATTTCCGCTGCGTCGTGGCGCTGCTCGCCGAGAACTTCTTCGCCCGCCTCTCGACCGGGCAGATCTACGTGGGCTCGACCGGTCTCAGCAACTGGATCAGCGACGCGGCGAGGATGTTCGAGAGCCGTCGCCTCGAGCTGCTCGCGGTTCGCCCGGTGGCGCCCGAGTTCGTCCTCCTGGAGGGGGTCGAGCACCAGGTGCTGCCAAACGGGGAGCACCGGGCCAATCCGGGCTTCTGGCTTCATCACGTCCGCAACGGCCGGGTCAACGCAATCGTCTACTTCCGCACCGAGCACGATGCGCTGGCCTCGCTCGCCGCGCCCGGGCGGAGCGAGCCGGCCGTCGATCTCGTCGATCGGATGATCGACGCCTTCAACCGCGAGGACTACGTGGCGATCATCCGCGGGATCAGCGCCGACTACCGGTTCGATTCGGCGATCGTCGAGCCGGGGGTCGTCCGGGAGGGCCTCGATGCGGTCCTGCGGCGACTGATCGCGGTCAAGGACTCCTACGAGGCGCTGGTGATCGAGTCCGCGCGGCTCGAGGACCTCGGCGGCGGGTACGTGCTCGCCGAGGGCGTCCTGCGCACCGAGCAGGACGGCGAGACGAGTCGTCGCGACGCGACCTGGCTGGCGCGGGTCGAGGACGACAGGGTCAAGGAGTTCCTGCTGCACGCCGACCGCGAGTCGGCGCTGCGCCGCGTTGCCGAGCGCCCCCAGCCCTCGAGCACCGATCCGAGCTGATCTCTGCGGGCGGCGGCGCTAATCGGCGCCGTGCACCACCAGCCTGCTGAGCACGACCTGCGAGCGGGTGCGCTCGACCATCCCGTTTCGCTGCAGGTCGATGATCAGACGCTCGAGGTCGGCGTTGTCCGCGGTTCGCACCCGCGCGATCGCGTCGGCCTCGCCGGTGACGCTCCACGCCTCGGTGACCTCCGGATGCTCGCGCAGCGTCGCGGCGACCTCGTCCAGCGTCGTTCCTGGGCGGTAGAAGAGCTCGACCAGCGCCTCGGTCTGCCAGCCGAGCGCGGCGTGGTCGACCACCGCCGTGAACCGGCGCAAGGCCCCCTCCGCCCTCAGCCGGTCGACGCGGCGCTTAACCGAGGGGGCGGAGAGCTTCACCCGCGCGGCGATGTCGTCATAGGTCCTGCGGCCGTCCTCGATCAGCAGCGAAAGAATCTGTCTATCTGTGGCGTCCATTCGCAGGATTCTGACGCAAACGCGCAGTCGATTGGCATTGAACGGCCAACATCGGCCCGCTAACGTCCTCGGCGATGAACGATCGCCCGAAGCTGGCCACGGTCCTCTTCGACGAGGCCCATTCCGAGGCGTGGACGGTGCGCCCCGACGTCGCCGCCCGCGTGCAGCCCGCGCACCCCGGCGACGCGTCGCTCGCGCGCGCGGCCGCGGCGCTCGCCGAGCGCGAGTTCGAGGTCGCGGTCCACGAGGGCGGGCCGCTTTCGGCAGAGGCGCTCGGCACCGGCGCCGTCCTCGTCATCGCCCATCCCTCCGACCCGAAGTGGGAGGCGACGGTCGGCGGTGGCTCGCCGCGCTTCAGCGCCGAGGAGATCGACTCGATCGAGAGCTTCGTCGCCGCCGGTGGTGGCCTGATCGTCCTCGGCGAGACCGAGCAGGAGAAGTACGGCAACAACCTCAACGAGCTGCTCGCCCGCTTCGGGATCGAGATCGAGACGGCGACCGTCCAGGACTACGAGCACCACCACGGAGACGCGCCCTCCTGGGTGCTCGCCTCGCTCGGCGATCACCTCGCCGGTGACCGCGCCGTCGCCGGCGCCGACCTTCTCGCCCGCGTCGACGCCGCCTGCTTCTACCGCGCCGGGACGCTCGCCACCGCGAACGGCGCCAGCGTGATCGCGCGCACTCACCCGACCGCCTCGGTCCCGAACGCGCCGCTCGCCGCGACCACGACCCACGGGGCCGGCCGGGTCGCCGTGCTCGCCGACTCCGACCTCTTCGGCGACGACTGCATCGATGAGCTCTCGCATGTCTCGCTCTGGCTGAACCTCGTCTACTGGGTCTCCGAGCCCGCCTTCGCCGCCACCGCGGACTCGCCGGCCTCCGGCGCCGTGAGCGACCCGAGCTGGATCGCGCTCAAGGCGGCGGTCGAGGAGCTGCGCGGGATGCAGGCCGCGGACGGCTCGCTCGACGAGGCCACCGGGGACGCCGAGAGCGCCCGCAGGCTGGTCGGCACGATCGCCGAGTCGGCGCAGGCGCTGAAGCCGCGCTTCCCTCATCAGGGCGAGTACATCGACGCGCTCGTCGGCGACCTGCTCGCCTGGGTCGACGAGGGCTTCGGCAAGCCCGGGTTCGACCGCTCGATCGAGGCGTTTCGCCCCGAGCGCGATCGCCGCGACGCGATCGAGCACCTCGTCGTCTTTCCGATGTACAAGCAGAACGGCTCGCCCGACACCTGCTTCGAGGCGCTGATCGTCCAGGTTCCGTGGCCGGAGTGGATCGACGAGCTCGAGCGCACCCGCTACGACAACCCGAAGTTCCTCCCGGTCACCTTCGTCGATCGCACCTCGGGCTACGACTCGGAGTGCGCGGTCCTCTTCCCGGAGACCTTCTCCACTCACGAGAAGCCCGCCGACTACCACTTCGGCGCGATCTTCTGCGACCGCGAGGCCGAGCGCTTCCGCCGGGTCTGCGGCGCGGCCGCCGACGTCCTGAGGCTGAACCTGCCCCCCGACGCCGCCTGCCTGCTGGCCTCGCCCGAGCTCTCCCGCGAGGCCTACATGCTCTGGGACCTGATCCACGACCGCACCCACATGCGCGGCGACCTCCCCTTCGATCCGTTCATGATCCGCCAGCGCTCGCCCTACTGGATGTACTCGCTCGAGGAGCTGCGCTGCGACCTGACCGCCTTCGCCGAGGCGGTCGAGCTCGAGCGCGACGGCTTCGCCTTCGCCCGCCACGTCCAGTACGCGATCCTCTTCGACCGCCTCTTCCGCTTCCCCGTGACCGGTAGCCGGGTCCGCAACTACGACGGCCTCGGCGGTCAGCTGCTGTTCGCCTTCCTGCACCGCCGCGGGTACCTGCACTGGACCGACAACCGGCTGAGAATCGAGTGGGACCGGCTCGCCGAGGGCGTGCTCGCGCTGCGCGAGCGGGTCCATGACCTCTATCACTCGGGCATCGACCGCTCCAAGCTCGGCCAGTGGATCGCTGCCCACGACCTCGTCGCTGAGTTCGTCCCGCCCGCCGAGACCTCGGTCTGGGTGAAGTCGAACCGCGAGCTCCCGGAGGTCTCCGAGCCGAAGCAGCTGGTCGACCTGGTCCGCGACGACGAGTTCCCGCTGAGCCTCTTCTACACCCAGCTGAAGCCGAAGCTCGAGCCCGCGCTGAACGGCGGCGCGGCGTCCTAGGCGGCCCGGCGATCCTTAGCCGGGCTTATGGCCCGCGCGCCTACCCTCTGCAGATGGAGCTCCGCAGCCGCAGCCGCGACGATCTCGCCTTCATGCTCGCCTTCGCCGCGATCAGCGCCGCCGGCCTCGCCTTCGCCGCCAACCGCAACGGTGCCGCCGCGGTGATGTGCATGATCTGCCTCGCCGGGGTCGTCGGCGGGCGGATCGTCGGGATCGGGGACAGGGTGCTGCTTGCGGTGACGGCCGGGCTGATCGTGCTCCTCTGGCTCGCCTGGATCGACCCGCCGGCGAGCTCCCGCAAGACCAGCGCGATCGCCCATCTCGGCGGCGGCCTGCTGGTCGGGGGAGCGCTCGCCGCGACCCTGCGCTCGCGCCTCCGCTGGCCCGATTGGGGGATCGTCGCGCTGCTGGTCGTCGGCGCGACGACCGTCGCCTGGGAGCTCGCCGAGTACGCCGGCGACACGGTCTTCAGCACCGCCCTGCAGCCGAACGGCCGCGACTCCGCCGAGGACATCTTCTTCGGCTGCCTCGGCGGAGCGGCGGCGATCGCCGTCGCGGGCCTGGTCGCCAGATGGCGAGATCCAAACGGCTCGAGCGCAAGGTCCTCGGCCAGCGCTTCGCGTAGGCTCGAGCGCTGATGGCCGAGCTCGAAGGACGCGTGATCGCGATCGCCGGCGCCGGCGGCGGGCTCGGCCCCGCTGTCGCCCATCGGCTCGCCGAGGCCGGGGCGACGCTGGCGTTGACCGATCGCGACCAGGACCGCCTCGACTCGCTCGCCGCGGAGCTCTCGCTCGGCGAGGATCGCATCGACGCCCAGGTCGTCGACCTGCTCTCCGAGCCCGCCGCGGTCGGCTGGGCGAAGGCGGTCGAGGAGCGCTTCGGCGGGGTCGACGGCCTGCTTCACCTGGTCGGCGGCTGGAAGGGCGGCGAGCCGCTCGCCAGCTTCGATCTCGGCGATTACGAGCTCCTTCACGACCTGCTCGTGCGCACCGTGATCCACACGACCAGGGCGTTCTACGAGCCGCTCGCGGCGTCCGAGCACGGCCGCTTCGTGCTCGTCTCCTCGGCCCAGGCGCAGAACCCGGACGGAACCAACGCCGCCTACGGGGCGACGAAGGCGGCGGCCGAGACCTGGACGCTGGCGCTCGCCGACTCGTTCCGGAAGGGGGAGGCGAGCGCGACCGCGAACATACTCGTCGTCAACGCGATCCTCACCCCGGCGATGCGCGAGCAGAGCCCCGACAAGCCGTTCGCGACCTTCACCTCCGTCGAGGACATCGCCGCGGCGATCCATCTGCTCTGCTCGGACTCCGCCGCGAAGATGAACGGCAAGCGCCTGCCGCTCCACCCGCTGCGGTGAGCGGTCCGAGCGCCGGGCGCGGGTTCGCCTCCGACAACCACGCCGGGGCCCATCCCGAGGTGCTCGAGGCGATCGTCGCCGCGAACCACGGGCACGCGACCGCCTACGGCGACGACGCCTAGACCGAGCGCGCCCACGCGGTGCTCCGCCGTCACTTCGGCGAGCGCGCCGAGGCGTTCTTCGTCTTCAACGGCACCGCCGCCAACGTGCTCGCGATCGATGCCGTGACCCGGCCCCACGAGGCGGTGATCTGCACCGAGACCTCGCACCTGCACGTCGACGAGTGCGGGGCGCCGGAGCGGATCGCGGGGGTCAAGCTGCTGACCTGCGAGCAGCGCCACGGAAAGCTCGACCCGCGCCTCGATCGGCGCCTGGGACGCGCGGCGCGGCGACGAGCACCAAGCGCAGCCGCGCCTCGTCTCGATCTCGCAGTCGACCGAGCTCGGCACCGTCTACACGCCGCAGGAGATCGCCGCGCTCGCCGCCGCCGCCCACGAGCGCGAGATGCTCCTGCACGTCGACGGCGCCCGGCTCTCCAACGCGGCCGCGCATCTGGACCTGCCGCTTGGCGCGTTCACCACCGACGCCGGCGTCGACCTGGTCTCGCTCGGGGGAACCAAGAACGGCCTGGTGCTCGGCGAGGCGGTCGTCTTCCTGCGCGCGGAGCTCGCCGAGGACTTCCGCTTCCTGCGCAAGCAGGGGATGCAGCTGGCCTCGAAGATGCGCTTCATCTCGGCCCAGTTCGAGGCCCTCTACGGCGGCGAGCTGTGGCTCGAGGGCGCCCGGCACGCGAACGCGATGGCCCGCCGGCTCGCCGAGGCGGTCGGCGGGATCGACGGCCTCGAGATCGTCCACCCGGTGGAGGCCAACGGCGTCTTCGCCCGCCTGCCCCGCACCGCGATCGACCGGCTGCTCGCACAGTGGCCCTACGACCACCCCTTCTACGTCTGGGACGAGACCGAGAACGTGGTCCGCTGGATGTGCGCCTGGGACACCCTCCCGGACGACGTCGACGCCTTCGCGCGCGCGGTTGCCGACTCGCTAGGCTGAGCGATCCCGCCCGGATAGCTCAGTTGGTAGAGCACCTCCATGGTAAGGAGGGGGTCACGAGTTCGAGTCTCGTTCCGGGCTTGGTAGGCGTTGGCTCGGCGCGCTAGCCGAGGCACCAGGCGGTGACGAGGAACCTCTCCTCCGTGGCCTCATCGTGGCCGGCGCGGACGGCCACCCTGCGGTCCCAGATGCTCGTCGAGACCGACATGGTCGTCACCGACTCGGTGCCGTCGAGCGTCGTCCAGGTGATGCCGCCGATGTTGGACAGGGTGGACTCGTCGATGTCGACGCCCTTGAGGTTGTTGTCGAGCACGTCGCGGCTCTGGATCGAGCCGTCCTAGACTCGCGCTGGTGTCGCTGAGGGAGAGAGCCGAGCTCGCCATGGGACGCCTGCGCGCCGCAGCGCCCGACTCGCTCAACCGGGTACTCGCGGGCAGGCCGATCGAGCTCGACGGACAGGTGCTCGCCGCCGATCAGCGGGCGCTGGTCCGCGCCACCCGCCTGCTTCGCCTCGATCGGACTCCGGCCTCGGTGGCCGCCGAGCGCGATCAGCTCGCACGCGGCGAGCGGCTCGTTCGCGGCGCGGCGATCGAGGTCGGCCGGGTCGAGGAGCGCCTCCTGCCCGGTCCGGCCGGCGAGCTCCGTGCGCGCCTCTACGTGCCGCTGGGCGAGCGGGGTGCCGACGCGCTGATCGTCTACTTCCACGGCGGCGGCTACGTCCTCGGCGACCTCGACACCCACGATCAGGCCTGCCGGTTCATCGCCGGCAACGCAGCGAGCCGGGTCCTCTCGGTGGCCTATCGCCGTGCTCCCGAGGCTCCGTTCCCCGCCGCGGTCGACGACGCCCTCGCCGCCTTCCTGCACGTCGCGGGCGACCCGGCGCTCTTCGGCGCCGACCCGGAGCGGATCTCGGTCGCCGGCGACAGCGCCGGGGGCGGGCTCGCCGCCGCGGTGGCGATCCTCGCCCGCGAGGCCGGCGGGCCCGCGCCGGCCCGCCAGGTCCTGATCTTCCCGTGGGTGGAGCCCTTCGGCGAGCGCCGCTCGCACGAGCTCTTCGGTGAGGGCTTTCTGCTCACCAGGGAGAAGCTCGAGCGTTGGCGGGCGCTCTACCTGCCCGGCGTCGACCCGCTCGACGCCGACGCCCGGCACTCTCCGCTTCGCGCACCCGATCTGGCCGGGCTGCCGCCGGCGCTCCTGCTGCTCGCCGGGTTCGACCCGCTTCGCGACGAGGGGCTCGCCTACGCCGAGCGCCTGCGCTCGGCGGGCAATGACGTCGAGGTCATCCTCGCCCCCGATCTTCTGCACGGGTTCGTCAGCCTCGCGGGCACCTCGGCGCGCTCCGCCGAGGCGCTCGAGGGGCTCACCGAGCGGCTGCGCGTCGCGGATCTCGCAGGAACGAACGCGCGTTCGTAGAATGGATGGCGACATGCCCACCGCGTATCTACTTCCAGGTGACTCGGACACCGCCGCGCACCCGATCGTCCACGAGCTGGTGATCGGCCGCGGTGAGCAGGCCGACCTGCTGCTCTCCGAGGCGACCGTCTCGCGTCGCCATGCCACCGTGCGCCAGGACGGCCACACCGTCGTCGTCACCGACCTCGACTCCGCCAATGGCACCTACGTCAACGATCGGCGCATCTTCGAGGGCACCCGGGTCGAGGACGGCGACCTGATCCGCCTCGGCTCGGCCGAGATCCGGATCAAGGTCGACGGCCGTGAGCTCGAGGAGCCGACACCGACCGAGATCATCAGAGTCGCCGGGTCTCCGAGCCGGCGCCCGGACTGACCCCGCCGGCCGGCCCTCACTCGGCGAGGCAGAAGCGCGCGTAGTCGTGCCCGAAGACAGGGTGCGGCTCGGCGCAGCCCGGGTCGAGCCGCTCGGAGAGCAAGGTCGTCGCGGCCGGGTTCCCGAGCGGGACGGCGTAGGCGCGCTCGACCAGCGCCCGATCCACCTCGGCCCACACGGCGCGCCCGGCGCCGAGGTCGGGCTCGCGCCTGAGCGCGTCGATCGCCGCGCTCAGCTCGCGATCGGCGAGTGCCGGAAGCCGAGCGCCCTCGTGGCCCGCGGTCGCCTCGCCGGAGAAGCCGCCGAGGAACGCGGCGGGGTGCGGGACCTCGGGGATCAGCATCAGCGCCACGGCCTGCGCTCCGACGGCCTCGAGCCTCGCGGCGTAGCCGGCACCTCCGAGCAGCCTCGGCCTCGCGTCGAGGCCGATCGCGCTCAGCTGTGAAGCGGTCGCGACGGCGATCCGCTCCTCGAGCCCGCCGCGACGGCCCCAGATTCGCACCGAGGCCCCCGCGGCGCCCGCCTCGGCGACCAGCGAGCGGGCGCGATCGAGATCGGGGGGCGCCGCCGGGTCGCCGTAGGGGCAGGGTTCGATGGCCTCGAAGCCGGCGACGGTCGCCGGGAGAAGGTTGCAGCCGGGAGGCGACGCCGCGCCGAGAAGCCTCGCGATCGCGGGCCGATCGATCCCGAGGCCGGCCGCCCGGCGCACCCGTTCGTCGTCGAACGGCGGCTCCCGCGCGTTCAGCCACAGCAACGCTACGCCGCCGGAGTCGCTCTCGATGAGGCGCTCTGCGGCCTGCTCGCGGATCCGCCCGCGCAGATCGCCGGCAGGCACGCTCTGCAGGAAGTCGAGCTCGCCTTCGAGCACGTCCTCGGCGGCGGCGGCGAGGTCCGGCCGGACGAGGATCGTGATCCGCGCCAGGTTGCCGGTCGGCAGGTCGGGGATGTCGAGCTCGTCGAACCCGGGCACCCGGGCGAGGACCATCCCTCCGCCGGGCTTCAGCGCGGCGATCTCGTAGGGCCCGACACCCGGAGGCGGATCGGAGCTCTGATCCGCGAACGGAGTCGAGCCTGGAACGAGCGCCGCGTAGCTGAGCGCCAGGGCGTTCGCGAAGGTGGCGTCGGGCGCGCGCAGCTCGATCTCGATCTCCCCGCTTCGGTCGTCGGCCGAGATCCCCTCGATCTCGCCGTTCGAGCCGCCCTCGCGCAGGTATCGGCGCGCACCGGCGATGCCGAGATAGAAGGGCGCCCCGGGCGAGTCGAGGCTGAGAACCCGGGCGATCGCATGCTCGAAGTCGCTGGCGAGAACCGCGCTGCCGTCGGAGTACTCGAGGCCGGTGCGCAGCCGCAGCGAGTAGGTCGCGCCGCCCTCGGAGACCACCGGGAGCTCCGCGGCAAGACCGGGGATCAGCTCCGAGCCCTCGGCTCCGGGCTCGTGGCGGTAGGTGAGCAGCGGCGTGTAGACGGCGGCCAGAGGCTCCCGAGCGGCGGGCGCCGCCGACAGCGCCGGGTCGAGCGCATCCGGCTTCGCGGCGATCGCCAGGGTCGCCTCACCCTCACCGACCTCCCGGCCGCGCTCACCATCGCCGGAGCCGCAGGCGCCGAGGCCGGCGCTCAGCGCGGCCAGCGCGAGGATCCGGGCGGTGTTTCTCAGGGGCGAGCGCCTCAGCCGCCGCTCGCCACCGCCTCAGCCTTCGGAGAATCCTTGGTGCTCTTCGACGAACCCTTGGCGGCAGGTGCTGCCGCGTAACCCGAGCCCTGCTTGACGATCAGGCCTCCCTCGAGCAGCTTGCGGGCCAGGGCGTGGACCTGCTGCGGCCTGATCCCCATCGCCCGGGCGATCTCCGACGGGCGTGCGCCCGGCGTCGACTCCACCGTCTTGATGAACTGCCCCTGCCGAAACCCACGCGGGGCGCGCTTCGACGATGAGCGCCCGCCTCGCCGCGGGGAGCTCGACCCGCCGCCGCGCCGCTCACCGCCGGCACGATCGAGCGCCGCCAGCGCTTCCTCGAGCCGGCTCGTCTCTTCCCTCAACTCACCGAGACGAGCCTCAATGGTTGCCCTGGCCTGCGTGATCGCGTCGGTCATCGAATCCACCCTCATCGCCATGTAGTTGATTGCCAACACAGTATTACCAACGAACACTCGCGGTGGTACGGGTGTCTCATCTGCGAGATTACGAATCCATTGCAGGCTCGCGTTACCGCACGGGCGGGGACCCCCTCGGCCTGCCGCGGTCGAGCTGTGAGGATCGGCTAAGTTCCCTCGCGGATACCCCGAATCCGCGGCCGGACTCCTGGAAAATGTGTCAGGCCCGGCGCCGAGCGGGCGTATGGAGAGACGATGAGCAAGCAGATCAAATCCATCCTCGTTCTCGCCGCAGCGCTCACCGTCGGGCTCGGCTCGGCTGACGCGCACGCCGCCTCATGTTCGAACACCGTGCCCTCGACGAACTCGGAGATCGACCAGTACGTCGAGACGATCCCCGGGGACTGCGGCAACACCCAGGTCGGCGGAGGCGGTGGTTCGGGCGGCGGGTCCGGATCGAACGGCTCCGCTCAAGCGGCGGTGCCGGCCTCGACTCAGCAGGCGCTCGATGCCCTCGGCGCCGACGGCGCCGCGGCAGCGCAGCTCGCCAACCAGACGGCTCCCTCCGACGAGGACGGCTCGGGCGGCGGTGGCGGCTCGGGCAGCGGCGGCTCGGGTGGCGGCTCCGGCTCCGGCTCCGGCTCCGGCGAGCCGACCGCCGACGCCGTGCCCGATTCCTCCGCCGGCTTCTCGCTCGGCTCGGTGGTCGCGGGCCTGCTGAGCTCCTTCGGCGGCGGGAGCGAGTCGGGGCTCGGCGCCGGGACGCCGATCCTGCTCGGCTCGATTGCGCTCGCCGGGCTGGCTTTCCTGCTGCTTCGACGGCGCTCGCTCGGGTGAGCGACGCGCTGAGGCTCGGGGGGACCCCGCTCCGTGAAGGAGCGCGCGGCTGAGCCAGCTCGCGGTTCCGGCGCGGAGCGGGCTGGAGAGACTCTGAGAATGGACGAACCGCGAACCCACGCCGTGAGCGAAGGCGATCCGGCCGCCCGGGCGGCGGCCTTGGTCGCCTGGCTCGTCCCGGCGCTGCTGATCGTCCTTCTGTCGCTTCGCAACGGCGGCTACGACACGATCGTCCGCGGCGAGGTCGGGATGGTCGTCTGGTGGGCCCTGCTGGTCGCGGTGCTCGTCGGCGCGGTCGGGGTCCCGTCGATACCGCGAAACGCGAAGGTGCTCGGCGCGCTGCTCGGCGGGCTGGTCCTGTGGACGGCGCTCTCGCTCGCCTGGAGCGAGAGCGACGAGCGCAGCGCGATCGAGCTCGCCCGGGTGCTCACCTATCTCGGGGTGCTCGGGCTCGCCGTCGTTCTCGCCGCCGCCGGGCGCGGCCGACAGCTTCTCAACGGCGCCACCGCCGGCGTCGCGATCGTGGTCGGGTTGGCGCTGCTCTCGCGGCTCGAGCCCTCCTGGTTTCCCGAGCAGGACGTCGGCAGCTTCATTCCCGACATCGAGCTCGAGCGCCGGCTCGCCTACCCGCTCAACTACTCGAGCGGCCTCGCGGTGATGGCCGGGCTCGCCCTGCCGCTGCTCCTTCGCGCCGCCGCCTCGGGCATCACTGCGCTCGGCCGGGGTCTCGCCGTGGCAATGCTCCCGATCGCCTGCCTGGTGCTCTGGCTGACCGGATCGAGCCTGGCGCTGCCGCTCGGGCTGATCGCGGTCGCGGCCTTCCTCGTGCTCACCGATGAGCGGCTCAAGACCCTCGGGGCGCTCGCGATCGGACTCGCCGGCGGCGGGGCGCTGATCCTCGCCGCCTCGGGGCGCGAGGCGCTCGACCGCGGCCTCGAGAGTGCCGAGGCCCTGCGCGAGGGAGACGAGATGCTGGTGATCTCGCTGATCGTCTGCGCCGTGGCGGTGCTCGCCCAGCTCGCGCTCGCCCGCGCCGTCCGCGGGCGCACGGCCCCCGCGCCTCCGCGGATCAGCCGCCGGGCGCTCGGGTGGGCGGCCGCGGCGGTCGTCCTCGTCGGCGCGGTCGGGGCGGTCGCGGCCGGAGTGCCGGGAGAGCTCTCCGACCGCTGGGACTCGTTCACCGCGGCCGAGGGACTCGACCCGAATGACGCCAGTCGCGGCGAGCAGGTGCTCGACGTCAGCGCTCGCGGCCGCTACCAGTACTGGCAGTCCTCGATCGACGCCTTCGAGACCGAGCCGCTGCTCGGCATCGGCCCGGGGACGTTCGAGTTCTGGTGGGCCCGCGGCGGCGATGCCGACGCGGCGATCTTCGTCCGCAACGCGCACTCGCTCTACCTCGAGACGCTCGCCGAGCTCGGCCTGGTCGGCTTCCTGCTCGTCCTCGCCTTCACCGCGTTCGCGCTCGTCACCGGCGCGCTTCGCGCCTGGCGGGCGGCGCCCGGCGTGCGCCCCGAGGTCGCCGCGGCCGCCGCCGGGTGCTTCGTCTTCGCCGCCGCCGCGCTGGTCGACTGGGTCTGGGAGCTGGCCGCGTTGCCGGTGGTCTTCATGGCGCTGGTCGCCGTCGCGAGCGTGCCGGCGCGCACCGAGGGCGCGCTCGCGCCCGAGCCGGCGGCGACGCGCGGGCCGGGATGGCTCTCGCGCCTCGGCGGGGTCGGGCTCTGCCTGCTCGCGCTGGTGGGCATCTCCCTGCCGCTCGCCTCCGCCGCCTCGGTCGAGCAGAGCCGCGAGCACGCCGCCGAGGGCGACTACGAGAGCGCGCTCGCCGACGCCCGCGACGCGATCGACGCGGAGCCCTACGCCGCCACCCCGAGGATCCAGGAGGCGGTCGTGCTCGAGCGCCTCGGCCGGTTCGGCGAGGCGGTTGCGGCCGCGCGCGAGGCGACCGAGCGGGAGCCGACGAACTGGCGGATGTGGCTGGTGCTCTCGCGGCTCGAGGCCCGAAACGGCGACGCCGAGGCCGCGGTCGAGGCGTTTCGAGAGGCGAAGTCGCTCTTCCCGCGTGGCTTCAACCAGTTCGTCTGAGCGCGGCGCGCCGCGGGTCGCAATCGACCTGCGGGTCCTCGACCGCCCGGGGATGGAGCGCAGCGGGCTCGGACGCTACGGGCTCGAGATCCTCGCCGCGCTTCGCCGCGCTCGCCCGCGGTGGCGCTGGACGGCGCACTCGAATCGCCCCGAGCTGATCGAGCCCGGGCCCGGGCTCGATCTCCGCCCCACCCGCTGGCCCACCGGCTCGGCGCCCGGCCGGATCGGCTGGCTGACGCTCGCCGCGGGCGCGGCGCACCCGGCGCCGGACGTCTGGTTCTCGCCCGGCTCGGTGTTGCCCTCGCGCTGGCGCGGGCCCTCGGTGATCACGCTCCACGACCTCGTCTTCGCCCTGCGTCCGGAGCTCTACCGGGGGCGGTTGAACGCGCTCTACGCGAGCCACGCGATCGGTCGCTCGGCGCGGCGGGCGACCCGGATCCTCTGTCCGACGGGGCGGACCGCGGAGCTCGCGGTCGAGCGCTTCGGGCTCGCCGAGGGCAAGCTCAGCGTCTGTCCCTGGGGCGTCGGCGAGGCCTTCCGGGCGCCCGCTGGCGCGGTCGGCGCCGGGGATGGGGGATATCTGCTCTTCGTCGGGCGCTGGGAGGCGCGCAAGGGCCTCGACACCCTCGCCGAGGCGCTGCGGCTGCTCGCGGAGGGGCGCGACCGGCCCGCCCTGCGGCTCGTGGGCGGGCCCGGCTGGGGCGCCGAGCGCGCCGTCGCCGATCTGCTCGAGGGCCCGGGCGTCGAGGCGATCGCCGATCCCGCCGACGAGCGCCTCGTCGCCCTCTACGACGGGGCGCTCGCGCTCGTCTATCCGTCGCGGATGGAGGGGTTCGGGCTCCCGGTCGCGGAGGCGATGGCGCGCGGCTGCCCGGTGATCGCGTCCGATCTCCCCGAGTTGCGCGAGTGGGCCGGTGAGGTGCCGCTCTACGTGCCCCCGGGTGACCCCCGCGCGCTTGCCGACGCGGTTGCGGCGCTCGCCGGCGACCCCGCCAGGCGGGCCCGGATGGCCGCGGAGGGACGCAGGCGCTCCGCGACGCTCGGCTGGGACCGGGCGGGGGAGGCGACGGCGGTGGCGATCGAGGCCGCGCTCGCGAGCTCGGGCGCTCAGCCGCCGTCGGCAGCGACCTCCGCGTAGAGCTCGCGCAGCTCGCGCATCGGTCCCTCGGCGCCGTGGCGGGCGAACGCGCGCCGGCGCGCGGCGGCGCCCATCGCCTCGCGGGCGGCGCGGTCCCCGAGCAGCCGCTCGAGCGCGCCGCGCAGCGCCGCCGCGTCGCCGGGCGCGACGAGCAGGCCGGTGACGCCGTCCTCGATTGCCTCCGCGGTCCCGGCGCCGGTGTCGGCGACGACGGCCGGCAGGCCCATCGCCTGCGCCTCGGCGACCGCGATCCCGAACGACTCCGCGCGCGAGGTCGAGCTCATCGCGAAGCAGTCGGCCGCGGCGAGGTGCGCGGCGAGCTCGTCCTCGCCGAGGCGCCCGGTCAGGTGGACGTTGTCGAGTCCGGCCGCGAGCCGCTCCAGCCGCTCGCGCTCGGGGCCGTCGCCGACGATCACCAGCGTCGCCTCGAGCCCGCGGGCCGCCTCGATCAGGTGCTCATAGCCCTTGTAGTAGACGAGCCGCCCGACCGCGAGCACCAGCGGGCCGCGGTAGCGGCGCCGGACCTCCTCGCTGCGCTCGGCGGGGACCGCCTCGGGGCTGAAGCGCTCGAGATCGACCGGGTGGCGGATCACGCGCACCTTCGGGCGGTGCTCGCCAAGCGCCGGCGAGCTCTCGGCGAGCGCGCTGCTGCCGACGACGATCGCCGCGGAGCGCCTCAGGCAGGCCTGCGCGAGCGGGCGGTAGGCGCGCTCGAAGCGCGCCTGGCGAACGATGTCGGCGTGGTAGCTGGCGATCAGCGGTCGACCGCGCCGGGCAAGCAGCAGCGCCAGCTCACCGGTCGGGTTCGGCATGTGGAGGTGGATCACGTCGGCGGGCAGCCGGCCGACCCACCTCGGCATGGTCGGCGCCACCGGGGTCGAGAGCCAGCGCGGGCCGAGCTCGGCCACCCGGATCTCGAGCCCATGGGCCGTGCGCTCGACCCGCGTACGCGCGGCGCGCGAGCAGACGACCACGTCGGTGACCACCTCCGGCATCGCGCGCCGGATGGTGTCGATCTGCTTCTCGACTCCACCTACCACCGCCGGCGCGACGTCCTTGTATATGTGGAGCACACGCAGCCGGCCGTGCCCGGACGGAGTGCGCGTCAACGGTTTGATTACTCTCTCACTTGCGGTTCGCGGCCGATCTTGGCTAGGGTGACAGCGTCGGTTTTTCAATCTACGGCTTAGCGAGGGTGTGAGCATTGACTGAGGCGAATGGACGCGCGCTGCGGATCGGGGAGCGGGAGATCTCGGATACGAGCGACTGCTTCGTGATCGCGGAGATCGGCCACAACCACCAGGGATCGCTCGATCAGGCGATCGAGATGTTCGAGACGGCGGCGGAGTGCGGCGCGGACGCGGTCAAGCTGCAGAAGCGCGACAACCGAACGCTCTACACCCGCGATTACTACAACCGCCCCTACGATCACGAGAACAGCTACGGCTCCACCTACGGTGAGCATCGCGAGGCGCTCGAGTTCGGTCGTGAGGAGTACCTCGAGCTGAAGCAGCTCGCCGACGAGCTCGGCGTGGTGTTCATGTCGACCGCGTTCGACGTACCGAGCGCCGACTTCCTCGCCGAGATCGACATCGCCGCCTACAAGATCGCCTCGGCGGACCTGACCAACCACCCGTTGCTGCGCCACGTCGCCGGGATCGGCAAGCCGGTCGTGATCTCGACCGGTGCGGCCCGGATCGAGGACGTGCGGGCCGCTTACGAGCTGGTCTCCGAGATCAACTCCGAGATCGCCTTCCTGCAGTGCACGGCGAGCTACCCGCCCGAGTGGGACCAGATCGACCTCAAGGTGATCGAGACCTATCGCAACGAGATGCCCGACACGGTCGTCGGCTTCTCCGGCCACGACTCGGGGATCGCGATGTCGGTCGCCGCCTACGTGCTCGGCGCGCGGATCGTCGAGAAGCACTTCACGCTCAACCGCGCGATGAAGGGCACCGACCAGGCGTTCTCGCTCGAGCCGCAGGGGATGGAGAAGCTGGTCCGCGACCTGCGCCGGATGCGCGTCGCCCTCGGCGACGGCGCGAAGCGGGTCTACCAGACCGAGACCGAGCCGGCGAAGAAGATGGGCAAGAAGCTGGTCGCGGCGAGGGACCTGCCCGCCGATCACGTGCTCTGCGAGGCGGACGTGCACGCGAAGTCGCCCGGCGACGGGATTCCGCCCTCGGAGCTCGACCGCCTGATCGGGCGGCGCCTGCGCTACCCGGTCGCCGAGGAGCAGGCTTTCTCGTTCGAGCTCTGCGAGGACGAGCCGCACGGGGAGCGCTTCGTCCGGGCCGATGACGCGGCGGCCGCGAACGGTGGCGAGCGGGTCGGCGCGGGCAGCGCCGGCGATGGCGGCTGAGCGGCCGCTCGAGGACCGGGTCGCGGTAGTCACGGGCGCCGCGGGGCGGCTGGGCCGCTTCTGGGTCGCCACGCTCGAGGGCGCGGGCGCGAGGGTCACGGGCATCGATCTCAGCGGCGATCCGGAGGAGCTCGGCTTCCCACTCGAGGCCGCGGACATCACCAGCCGCGATGCGGTTGACGCGGCGGCGGAGCGGATCAGCAGCGCCTCCGGGCCGGTGGAGGTGCTGGTCAACAACGCCGGCATCGACCAGCCGCCGGACGCCGCCAGCCGCACGGCCGCGATCGAGGACGTCGCGCTCGCGGACTTCGAGGCGACGCTCGCGGTGAACCTCGCCGGAACCTTCAACGTCACCCAGGCGTTCGGCGCCCCGATGCGAGACCGCGGCTCGGGGTCGATCGTCAACATCGGCTCGCTGTACGCCTCACGAGCCCCGGACCCGAGCTTCTACGATCACCTCGAGGTCGATCCGCCGTTCCTAAAGCCGCCCGCGTATGGCGCCTCGAAGGCCGGGGTGATCTCGCTGACCGCCTACTTCGCCCGGCTCTGGGGCCCTGCCGGGGTGAGGGTGAACGCGCTCTCCCCCGGCGGCGTCGCCGGCGGGCAGGACCCGGAGTTCGTCCGCAAGTACTCCGATCGGGTGCCCCTGCGGCGGATGGCCGAGCTCGACGACCTCTCCGGTCCGCTGCTCTTCCTTGCCTCCGACGCCTCCGGCTACGTCAGCGGGCAGGAGCTTCGCGTCGACGGGGGCTTCACCGCCTGAGCCCGCGATCGCCGAGCGCCTTCGTCCTTCATGCCTCGCGCTGCGGCTCGACGCTGCTCGCGCGGATGCTCGGCGAGCTCGATCGGACCGCGGTGATCTCGGAGTCGCCGGCGATCGACGAGGCGCTCAGGGACCGCGACGGCGACGCCGTGCGAGCCCTCCTCGACGCGGAGCTCGCCGCGGCCGGGGATACCTCGCGGCTGTTCGTCAAGCTCGACAGCTGGGCCGTGTTCGACCTCGACCTGCTGCGCGAGCTCTACCCGCAGGTGCCCTGGGTGTTCCTCTATCGCGCCCCCGCCGAGATCGTTGCCTCGCACCTGCGCGAGCGGGGAATGCACACGGTTCCCGGCGAGCTGCCCACCGAGCTCTTCGGCCTCGACGAGGCCGAGGCGAGGGCGATGGGGGCGCCCGAGTACTGCGCGCGGGTGACCGGTGCGATCCTCGACGCCGCCGCCCGGCGCCTCGATCGGGGTTGCCTGCTGCTCGCCTACGAGGAGCTTCCCGGCGCGGTGGCCGAGCGCCTCCTGCCCGCGTTTGGAGCGAGCCCGGGCCCGCGCGAGCTCGCCCGGGTGATCGAGGCGGCGGACTTCGACTCGAAGCGGCCAGGACTGCCGTACGAGCCGCGGACCGAGGCGCCGCCCGCCTCGGCTCGCGCCGCCGCGGAGAGCTGGGCCGAGGAGCCGTTCACCCGGCTCGAAGCGGCGCGGGCGGCTCAGCGGGGCGTGCCGTGCTGAGCGCGATCCGGCTGCCGATCGAGTTCGACGCCGCGGCCCTGGCGCTCGAGGCCGGCGCGCTCGCCGAGGACGAGTGGGTTCCGCATTTCAACACCGCGTACTACAGCGGCGATTGGAGCGGCGTCGCGCTGCGCTCGGTCGGAGGCGAGAGCGGTCGCCTGTATCCGGATCCGACCGCGCAGGGGGAGTACGCGCCGACGGCGCTGCTCGAGCACAGCCCGGCGCTCGAGGCGGCGCTGGCGCGCTTTCGATGCCCGTTGCTGGCGGCGCGGCTGCTGCGCCTCGGCCCCGGGGCGGCGATCCGCGAGCACACCGACTACAGGCTCGGCTACGAGGACGGCGAGGTGCGGATCCACGTGCCGATCACAAGCGGGCCCGAGGTCGAGTTCATGCACGAGGGCGCTCGCCGGGAGATGCTCCCCGGCGAGGCCTGGTATCTCGACCTGAACCTCCCCCACAGCGTCGCCAACCGCGGGCGATCGCCGCGCGTCCACCTGGTCGTCGATTGCGTCGTCGACGCCTGGCTCGAAGAACAGCTCGAGCGGGGCGCGCGGTGAGCTCTAGCGCCGGCCGGGGCGACGGAGCATCGAGAGGTGCACGGCGTCGTCCCCGCCCTTCTCGAAGAATCCCAGCCGCCGGTAGAGGCGGATCGCGCCTTCATTCGAGCGCTCGACGCTGAGGGCGACCTCGCGCCGGCGCTCGTCCGCGGCCGCGAGCAGCGTCCGCAGGATCGCGCCGGCGATCCCGGCGCCACGCCGGGTCGCGATCAGCGCGAGGTCGAGGATTCGCCAGCCGCTCGGGGCGGCGTCGATCCAGATCCGCCCGATCGGCTCGTCGGCCTCGAGCACGATCAGGTCCTCGGCGACCGGGAAAGCGAGCCTCGAGGTCACGGCCGCGGGCCTCGTACTGGAAGGCGAGCAGCTCCTCCAGGGCCGGGTCGGCGAGGTCCGGCGCAGCCGCCCCGGGCTCGGCCAACAGCCCGCGGAGGAAGGCCTCGTCGCCGGGCAGCGCGCGGCGGAGCGCCAGCGGCTCCGCCAGGGCCGAGCTCAGTTCCGCGAGGGGTAGATGCCCGTGATCGCGATGATGTAGTTGAGCCCGAGCCAAGGCTGCATGTTGTCGTGGGGGGAGCCGCCGCCGGTGTTGCGGATCACGTTGTTGCTGAGCTGGGTGTTGGCGCCGCTGCCGTACGCGGTCGGCCCCGAGGCGAGTATCTTGCCCGCCGGGGTGGTCGAGTCGGCGGCGTTCGTGGTCGCCCGGAAGTTGTGGGCGTGGGCGGGGATCTGATCGGTGGAGAGGCTGACCTGCTCGGCGCCCCCGCGCTCGCCGAGCGTCCGGTTGGCGAGGCCCGGGCCCTGCCCGGGGTGCACCGGGACCCGGCCGCGGAGATCTGGCAGGGCGAAGGTCGTCCGCCCGTCGCCCCCGTAGAAGGTGCCGAGAATCGAGAACAGCGCCTGGTTCTGGGAGATCGCGAGCAGCTGGCCGCTGCAGAACGCCCAGCCGCGCGGGGCGAAGTTGCCCGCGAACAGGGTGACCTGGCCGATGAAAGGCTCCGCCATCGATTACCTCCTGGCCGCGCTCGGCGCGGCGCTGTTGATGATCACTTCGTAGTCCTGGCCCCGGCGGCCGCTCCCCGCGGGAACGACCAGGAGAGGGGCGTGGCTGAGCGTCGGGTGGCGAAGCTCGTACATCCCCTGCTCGAGGCGAGGCGAGCGCGGGCCGTGAAGCAGCAGCGAGAAGCCGCCGCCCGCGCCCGCTCCCGCGAGATCGCCGAGCTCCACCAGCCTCACCCCGAGGGCCGGAGCGCCCGCGCCCCGCAGGGTGAGGCGCTGCCCGACGAGTGGCGCGTAGCTCGCGCGTTCGAACGCGCTGCGCCCGCCCGCTGCGGGAGTCGTGCCGAACGGGAGCACTCGCGCCGCCGCGGCGAGCGCCGCGAGCGCGAGCAGGTTTCGCCGGGTGAGGGCGCTCGACCCGAGGCCGGCGCGCAGCGGGCGCGCTGTCGGGCTGGGGATCCCAAGCGGTTCGGCGGAGGCCGAGCCGGACGGCGCGAGGATCGAATCGACCGTCGTCACCTGCTCCCCCGTGCTCACGGCTGCATACTCGCCGCTTTCGAGGCGGATCGCAACCCCGAACTTCAGCCGGCGTGATCAGCCGGCCGGCGAGATCGCGGTTGGGCGGGTTCGGCTAGGCGGCTTCGGGCTTGCGACCGAGGTCGGGGCGGCCGCGCCGGTGCGCCCGCCGGCGCGCGTGCGCCATCGGCTTGCGCTGCTCGGCGGCGATCACCGAGAGCTCGGTCTCGACGCTCGGCAGCTCGCGGACCTCGACCGCGATCAGCTTCACCGCGGCGTGTCCAGGGTTCGGGCAGACGCCATCGGGGGTCTGGCGCTTGTAGGCGTCGAAGCACTCGGGGCAGATCCACACCGACCTCTCCGAGCGCTCCTCACCGGCGTCGATCCTCTCGGTGTTCTTCAACGTGGGCCTCCTCGTCGCATTCCCGCCGCGTTCCGAACTCGACGAGCTTGGCGTATCTATCGGACAGCCTAGCGTATTGTTGAGTGACTTTATCAACAATTTAGTCTCGGCCCGGCGGCAGGTGTTCGCGGACGACCGCCGCGCCCGGCGGGGTTGGTGGCCGTGACACCGGCATCCCCGCCCCCCGCGGTGGGGAGGGCGGGGATATACTGCCGCGCTCGACGTTGGCGGAAAGTCAGGAGGACGCACGCACTTGACGCGCTCGAAGGCCGTTCGTCTCGCCTCGATCTCGCTCCTGGCACTGTTGCTCGCGGGCGGCGGCGGCTTCGCCCTCGGCCGCGCCTCCGAGGATGGCGCCGAGCCGCTGACGACGACCGTGACCACGGCCAGTACAGGTGGCTACGACCCGGCCGAGAGCACGAACGGCTACGGCGCCGCCGACGTCGTCAGGGTCTTTCCGCCGACCATCGTCAGGGACGGCGAGATCCTCGAGCAGAAGAAGGGCAGCCCGGAGCGGGCGCTGCTCGAGTGGTGGCAGGCCTACCAGTTCAGCGATCTCGCCGCGGTCCTCGAGCTGACCAGCAAATCGACGCTCGAGGCGATCGGCGAGGATCAGCTGACCGCACTCG